>NZ_CP094803.1:0-2649228 GCF_025560845.1 Staphylococcus arlettae | reverse complement strand
ATTAACTACTCCATCTTTCACTAAAATTTTTGACTTATACACAAAAATAACACATGTGAATAACTATAATCACAGGGTGTTAATAATTATCCACAAGTTAATAACAATCAGTGGATAACTTAGATTAATTTCATTGTTATACACAGCATTTTTCGGTAAATCTACTAAATGCAACCCTTTATGTATCAACAATTAGCTGACTTATCCACATAATTATACGTTTTAACAGGTTAAGATGTCAAATGACTGTGAATATGTTTGTAAATCTGCGAATGGGTTGTGTATATAGATAATATTATCCACAATTTTGAACAAATAAACTGTGTATAAGTGGATAAGTTGCGAAGTTTTTAATTATAACAGAAAAAAGGCATTTTGGGGAGTTGGGAAATAATTTATATGAATTGTATGGAAAATGTATAATGATGTTCGTCTTTTGAATTGCTAGTAAAATCGGAGGCATATTGTTCGGATTTGGCGCCAATTACATAATAAGAAAGTCAAATAAATTTCATATTTCTTCACTATATGAGTAAATTGGTGCTTGCTTTATAAATTAGAATTTGTTATATTTTAGTAGTTGCTTGAATTATGACTAGAAAATAATTGAGTTAAATCAAGACTTATTAGCAGAAACGTATACTAAAATTTATCTATATAATCGTTTAGATAACTGAATAAAGATGGAGGTGTTTTTGCATGGTAAAACGTACTTATCAACCAAATAAACGTAAACATAGTAAAGTTCATGGTTTCAGAAAACGCATGAGCACTAGCAATGGCCGCAAAGTTCTAGCGCGTCGTCGTCGTAAAGGCCGTAAAGTTTTATCTGCATAAGATCACTGACTCATCAGTGGTCTTTTTTTTGGTTTTAAATCACTTTTTGGAGACGTAAAGTTAATTGTAATGTTAAACAATCTTAATGATTTGAAGCTGATAGCAATACACATTAAAATTAACCATTATATAGAAGAAATACGTCTGGATGAGGAAATGGATAACAGATAGGCGAGTGATATGACGTGGAGAAACAGTACCGCATTAAAAAAAATAAAGATTTTCAATTTGTTTATAAAAAAGGTAAATCAGTGGCAAACAGACAGTTTGTTGTTTATACCAAACCGAATAAAACATTAACGCATTTTAGATTAGGGATAAGCGTATCTAAGAAAATTGGTAATGCCGTCGTTAGAAATCGAATTAAGCGTGGCGTTAGAGAAACGTTTAAAGTACATAAAGACGATATTATAGCAACAGAAATTATTGTTATCGCGAGGCAACCTGCCAAAGATATGTCAGCACTGCAAATTCAAGCAAGTTTGGAACACGTCTTAAAAATTGCGAAAGTATTCAATAAGCGTATTCGATAGGGTAGGGGAAGGTAATATTTAGACGTACGTTAGCCTTACCTCAGACAAACGGAAGACTGAATTGTGAAAAATGTAATTCATGATATTAGCTTTTTCAGTCCAAAGTCTTTACAATATTATAATGATAATTTAGTTACAAGGAGGCGAGATGGATGATGGAATTAGACACGATTACGAGTATATCAACCCCAATGGGGGAGGGTGCGATTGGCATTGTACGACTATCAGGTGCACAAGCTGTAGACATAGCGGATACCTTATATAAAGGTAAACGTCTTTTAGCTGAAGTCCAATCACATACAATTAATTATGGTCATATCATTGATCCAGAAACAAATGAAGTAGTAGAAGAAGTTATGATTTCTGTATTACGTGCACCTAAGACATTTACACGTGAAGATATTGTTGAAATTAACTGTCACGGTGGTATTTTAACCATAAACCGTGTCTTAGAATTGACGATGACACACGGCGCACGTATGGCAGAACCTGGCGAATTTACGAAACGTGCATTTTTAAATGGACGTATTGATTTGTCCCAAGCAGAAGCAGTTATGGACTTTATACGTTCTAAAACTGATCGCGCTTCGAAAGTTGCGATGAATCAAATTGAAGGTCGCTTAAGTGATATGATCAAACGACAGCGTCAATCCATACTCGAAATCCTTGCACAAGTAGAAGTAAATATTGATTACCCGGAATATGATGATGTAGAAGATGCTACAACTGAATTTTTATTAAAACAGTCAACAGACATTAAGGCTGAAATTAATAAATTACTGGATACAGGTACACAAGGTAAAATTATGCGTGAAGGTCTATCCACAGTAATAGTAGGTAAACCAAATGTTGGTAAGTCATCGATGTTAAATAATTTAATTCAAGATAATAAAGCTATTGTCACGGAAGTTGCGGGTACGACACGTGATACTTTAGAAGAGTACGTCAATGTCAGAGGAGTACCATTACGTCTAGTGGATACTGCAGGTATTAGAGATACCGAAGACATCGTGGAGCGTATTGGTGTTGAACGTTCTCGTAAAGCATTGAGCGAAGCGGATTTAGTATTATTCGTCTTAAACTATAACGAAGCTTTAACTGAAGAAGATAGAAAGCTTTATGAAGTAATTAAAAATGAAGATGCGGTTGTCATCGTGAATAAGATGGACTTGGAACAACATTTAGATTTAAGCGAAGTTCAAGCTATGATTGGTGATATGCCACTGATTCAAACATCAATGTTAAAACAAGAAGGTATTGATCAGTTGGAAATCCAAATTAGAGATTTATTCTTTGGTGGCGACGTACAAAACCAAGATATGACGTATGTATCTAACTCACGACATATCTCACTGTTAAAGCAGGCTAGAAATGCCATTCAAGATGCAATAGATGCAGCAGAGTCTGGTGTGCCAATGGATATGGTACAGATTGATTTAACACGCACATGGGAAATTTTAGGTGAAATTATCGGAGAATCCGCTAGTGATGAACTTATAGATCAACTATTTAGTCAGTTCTGTTTAGGAAAATAAAAGGAGGAAATAATTATGGCTCAAAAATATGATGTCATTGTAATCGGAGCCGGACATGCTGGAATTGAAGCTGGTTTAGCTTCTGCAAGACGTGGTGCTAAAACGTTAATGTTAACAATTAACTTGGATAATATTGCATTTATGCCTTGTAATCCATCTGTAGGTGGTCCTGCGAAAGGGATTGTAGTTCGTGAAATAGATGCTTTAGGTGGTCAAATGGCTAAAGCAATCGATAAAACACACATTCAAATGCGTATGTTAAATACAGGTAAAGGACCTGCAGTAAGAGCGTTAAGAGCACAAGCAGATAAAGTATTGTATCAACAAGAAATGAAACGTGTTTTAGAAGAAGAAGATAACTTAGACGTTATGCAAGGCATGGTCGATGAATTAATTATCGAAGACGACGTAATTAAGGGTGTACGTACGAATATTCAATCGGAATATTATGCAGAAGCAGTTATTGTTACGACAGGTACATTTTTACGTGGCGAAATCATTTTAGGAAACATGAAATATTCAAGTGGTCCAAACCATCAATTACCATCTGTCACACTTGCAGATAATTTAAGAGGTCTTGGCTTTGACGTTGTGAGATTCAAAACAGGAACACCACCACGTGTTAACGCTAAAACTATAGATTATGACAAAACAGAAATCCAACCCGGTGATGACGTTGGCAGAGCGTTCAGTTTCGAAACTACAGAATATATTTTAGATCAACTTCCATGTTGGTTAACATATACTAATGAATCCACGCATAAAGTTATCGATGACAACTTACATTTATCAGCGATGTACTCAGGTATGATTAAAGGTACAGGTCCAAGATATTGTCCATCTATTGAAGATAAATTCGTACGTTTTAACGATAAACCACGCCATCAATTATTCTTAGAACCAGAAGGACGCAATACCAATGAAGTTTACGTGCAAGGCTTATCTACAAGCTTACCAGAACACGTACAACGTCAAATGTTAGAAACAATTCCTGGTTTAGAAAAAGCAGATATGATGCGTGCGGGTTATGCGATTGAATATGATGCGATTGTGCCAACACAGTTATGGCCGACATTAGAAACTAAAAAAATTAAAAACCTATATACTGCAGGTCAAATCAACGGTACTTCAGGTTATGAAGAAGCGGCTGGTCAAGGTATTATGGCTGGTATTAACGCTGCAGGACGTGTCTTAGGTAAAGAGGAAACAATTTTAAGCCGTTCAGATGCCTACATCGGTGTATTAATTGATGACCTTGTAACTAAAGGTACTAATGAACCTTACCGTCTATTAACATCACGTGCTGAATATCGTTTGTTGTTACGTCACGATAACGCGGACTTACGTCTTACAGATTTAGGTCATGAATTAGGTATGGTGTCAGAAGAACGCTATGCACGATTTAATGAAAAACGTGATTTAATCAAAGCAGAACAAGAGCGTTTAGCTAATATTCGTATTAAACCACATCAACGTGTGCAAGACATTATCGAAGCACAAGGTGGTTCTATTCTTAAAGATGGTATTCTCGCAATAGAGTTACTACGTCGTCCTGAAATGACATATGATATTATCTTAGACATTTTGGAAGAAAGTCACAAATTACCTGAAGATGTATCAGAACAAGTGGAAATTCAAACGAAATATGAAGGTTATATCAATAAATCATTACAACAAGTTGAAAAAGTAAAACGTATGGAAGAAAAGAAAATACCTGAGGATCTAGATTATACTAAGGTAGACAGTCTTGCTACAGAAGCACGTGAAAAATTAATTGAAGTTAAGCCTTTAAATATTGCGCAAGCTTCACGTATTTCTGGTGTTAATCCAGCAGATATTTCCATCTTGTTAGTATATTTAGAGCAAGGGAAAATCCAAAAGGTGGAGCAATAATATGAGTGTGACATGGTTAACTGAGCAGCTAAGTGAACATGGCATTACCTTAACAGCTAAGCAACAACAACAATTTCAAACGTATTATGATATGCTAGTGTCTTGGAATGACAAAATGAATTTAACAAGTATTACTGAAGAACATGATGTGTATTTAAAGCATTTCTATGACTCCATAGCACCAAGTTTTTATGCAGACTTTCAACAAGATTATAGTATTTGTGATGTCGGTGCAGGTGCAGGTTTTCCAAGTATTCCATTAAAAATTATCTATCCAGAATTACAAGTAACAATTGTCGATTCATTGAATAAACGTATTCAGTTTTTAAATCAATTAGCTGATAATTTAGGATTGGAAAACGTAAGCTTTGTTCACGACCGTGCGGAAACGTTTGGCAAGGGAGACTACAGGGAGTCATATGACATTGTGACGGCACGTGCCGTTGCGCGTTTATCTGTCCTTAGTGAACTATGTATACCACTAGTGAAAAAAGGCGGTCGATTTATCGCTTTAAAATCGGCTAAAGGTGATGAAGAATTAGAAGACGCTAAATTTGGCATCGGTGTATTTGGTGGAAAATTAGAACAGCTAATTTCTTATGAATTGCCCGAAGAAGCGGGCGAACGCCAAATGATGATTATTGAAAAGCGTAGCTTAACACCGAAAAAATATCCAAGAAAACCAGGGACACCAAATAAAGCACCGTTACTTGAAAAGTAAAAACAGACAATTAATTTAGAGGGAGCGCATGAATCATGAAAAAACCTTTTTCTAAATTATTTGGTTTAAAGAATAAAGACGACATCATTGGTTATATCGAAGAAGATTATAATAATAGCGTAGAATCAATCCACGTGGAGCGTATCGTACCTAACCGTTATCAACCAAGACAAGTATTTGAGCCAAATAAGATAAAAGAACTTGCAGAATCAATAGAAGAGCACGGGTTACTTCAACCAATCGTAGTACGTCCAATCGAAGAAGATATGTTTGAAATTATTGCAGGTGAGCGTCGTTTTAGAGCGCTCCAATCATTGCAACAAACGCATGCAGATGTGATTATTCGTGCATTGGATGATGAAGAAACAGCAGTAGTAGCACTTATCGAAAATATCCAACGTGAAAACTTATCGGTGATTGAAGAAGCGGAAGCCTATAAAAAATTGTTAGATATTGGTGATACTACGCAAAGTGAACTTGCAAAAAGTGTAGGAAAAAGCCAAAGCTTTGTTGCTAATAAATTACGTTTATTAAAATTGGCTCCTCAAGTAATTGTACGCTTACGTGAAGGCAAAATTACAGAACGCCATGCGCGTGCTATGCTAAGTTTATCAGAGGCTGAACAAGAAGAATTGGTTGAAATAGTTATTGCTCAACAACTTAATGTCAAACAGACAGAAGCACGTGTGAAACAGCAAATGGGCCCTGAAAAAGTTAAAGCTCAAACTTTCCAATTTGCTAAAGATTTAACACAGGCACGTGAAGAAGTTGGGAAAAGTATCGAAGCCATTGAGCAAACAGGAATCCACGTGGAACAAAAAACAAAAGATCATGACGATTATTACGAAATAAAAATTAAACTTTATAAAAGGTAACGGTTAAAAGAGTATGGAGGATAAACACTCCTCGCTCAAAATAAGAGGTTGGGACGAATCGATCTGAACTGCACCCAGTCAAGTAGACAAGTAAATAATTAAAAAATTGGTTAGTCTCGTTTTATGCGAGATTAGCCATTTTTAATGTAATTCTTTCATTATTAAAAAACTTTATATATTTATTTATAACTTGAAATGCTTCTTCTATACTTTCGAATTTAAACCGTTTAGAACCTCTATAAATCTCAGATTTAATAATTCCCCAAACACCTTCCATAGGACCATTATCAATACACTTTCCAACACGAGACATACTTTGTATCATCTTATGGTGATTTAACTTATTTTTAAATAATCGGGAAGTATACTGAAAACCACGATCGCTATGAAATATAATACCTTCGGTACTAGTTACAGTCTTGACTGCCTTATCAAATGTTTTAAATACGAGTTGATTGTTATTTGAATTTCCCAAATAATGACTTACGATTTTACCTGTTCCCAAATCATATATTGCACTAAGATATATTTTACTTCCATTTTCAAGTTGGAACTCAGTTACATCTGTTAGCCATTTTTTATTAGCCTCTCTTTCTTGAAACTCACGATTTAATTCGTTTTCGGCTATCGTTTGAGGAGTACAAGGCTTATAGCGCTTGCGTTTACGGCGGATAACTGCTTTTAAATTTAGTTGATTCATTAACCGATAAACACGTTTATGATTTACTTTTTTATGCAAATATAGGCGAATATAAATATAAATTCGTCTATATCCATAAATGCCTTTATATTTTTCATAAATGTGTTTGATTTCTTTTATTAATATTTTATTTTCAAATTCTTTTTGTGTGGGCTTTCGATGTAACCATTTATAATAACTTGCGCGTGAAATATTTAAAGTTTGGCATAAATGTTTAATTGGAAATTCATTTCTTAGCGCTTCAATCGTTTCATATGCTGCGATTTTTTTGCTTGTTGATTTATCATCTCTCTTTCTATTTCTTGATATTTTTTTAAGACTTTATTTTCCATTTCTAATATTTTATTTCGATCTTTTAGTTCTTGGATTTCAGCTTCTCTCTGTTCTTCTGGTGTTAATATAGATTTAGGTTTGCCTTTGCCTCTACCGTCTTGGAGGCCATCACGGCCATGTGATTTATACTTTTGTACCCATTGGTACAACTGACCGTAACTAACATCATATTTTTTAGCACAATCTTTATAACTAATTTCATTATCTAAATAGTATTCTACAATTATAAGACGTTCTTTGAATGTTGTTGTTTTACCTTTCATCGTATACACCTCTTGTTTTGGAGAATAATTGGTATTCTCTTTTCTTCCAGTATAACGATTTACCCATTTGCGTACAGTTTCATGGGCAGGAATATTATATTTAATGGCCAATTTTTTATAAGATATATCATTATCCAAATATTCCTGAACTACATTCATTTTAAATTGAAATGAATACTTATTATTTTGTGAGTTACGTATTAAAGAATATAAGCCGTTTGTTAAATACCTATTGTACATATAACGGAGATATTCTGGAGATAGATTAACATCAACTATTTCTACAATGCTTTCGAAACTCATACCATTTTCATAATTATTAAAAACTGATTGTAATAAATCTAAGTCAATTAATTTTCTAGACATAAAAATACTCCCTTCAAAGTTTTCATTTTTTTAATGTCTACTTTGAAGGGAGCATATCAATCGTGTCCAACCTCTTATTTTATATTTGGCTGTTTTTATACACGCTTTCCGCGGGCACTGCCTTAGCCTGTAGTTTGTGGCTAGTGCTTTTTCCTCAGGAGTCGCCCCAAATCACTGCCAATCGTATATAAAAAATTTTGTGATATATGTTAAATAGTGGTTATAATATTGAATCAATTGATAAGCGAACTGGAATTTTGATCGTGCATGCTTGCATGGGGTATGGTTCGAACATATAGTCTCTCACTCATATGATTCCCCCGGGCGTCAGCACGTTACAAAATCGGTACAACATGTATTTAGTTATTCAAAAACAATGTCGATTCGTATAATTGATCAATGAACTTGTTAACGATAAAATCATACTTGTATGTTGGAATTGCACTACAGACAATATGGTTCACTATGTTCGTTATCCAATAACCTTTCATGTACAATGCCAAAGCAGACAACGGATTATTTTCTGGGAAATAATGTTAATGGTTTTGTGGTTAAATGCATTGAACTATTCAAGTCATGACCTTTGAGGTGTTGTACCAATTCGTTTGTTACATAACATAGCAGGATGCATATTTTTAACTACTGTTGCAATTTCAATAAATTATCATTGGTTATCTTAGGTTTTATATAATATTAAAATATAATTTACATAGAATATATCAACTTAATATAGGATTAATTTAATGTTGCTAGAATGGTGATGTGAGACCTAATACGATTTCTTGGAGGAGAATATAGATGATACAGAAAAAGCACCAATCGACTGCATTACGTGCTGCAACGAGTTTTGTTTTATTATTTAGTCTTATTATTAGCCCTGAAACATCAACAGCAAATGCGTCAGCAAACACAGAACCCAATGCTACATCGCAGCAACAAAGCAATAATAAAATCAAATTATTAGATAGTAAACCTGAGGTTGCGGACATACCAAAACATAATAAACCAAACCGTATTATTACTAATATTAATGGTAATCCACAATCAGAAATGGGATTTAGTTGGTATACATCAGATAAATTTGAAGATGCTAAAGTATGGGTATCAGAATCGAAAAACTTTAAAGATGCTAAAACAGTTGATGCCAAAGCTAAAAAAGTAAATTCTAAATATCTTGAAAGAGATAAACATGGTAACATCATTTTCAAAGATATTGCCAAAAATGATGAAGGCGAACCAATTAAAAATAAAGACGGCAAAGAAAAGGTTAACGGCTATTATACTGATAAGCATGCTAGTGGTCCGGAATGGTTGAGTGGCGATAAACATGGTAAAACAGATTTAATAAGCGAACCGGAATATACATATAAAGCACAAGCCAAGGACTTAAAACCGAATACAAAATACTACTATAAAGTAGGTAGCGAGTCGGGTAAACAAAGTCAAATCGGACAATTTAAAACTGCAGGAGATAAAGGTGATCCATTTAGCTTCGTGCAATATACAGATACACAAAATGCCTTTTGGAATGAAAATGTAAGAAATGAAGCAATGTTTGGAGCAGACACATTAAAAAATGCGATTAAGACTGCTGGCGAGCCTAGTTTTGCACTGCACACAGGAGATTTTGTAGAAACAGCAGAAGTTGAAGATGAATGGAAAGATTTATATAAACAATCACGTCCATCGTTTATGTCATTGCCAGTAGTTGCTACAGCAGGTAACCATGATGAATATGCATTAAGCGAAGAGGATGAAAAATTATTAACTAAATTCAATGAGCATGTAAACGTACCGAAAGAAAATGATGCTATCAATGGAGGATCTTATTATTCATTTGATTATAACGGTGCGCACATGGTAGTTGCCAACACAAATGACAACAAGAAATCAAAAGATAATCCAGATGAAAAAGCAATTGGTAAGGAACAAATGGAATGGATTAAGAAAGATATCAAAAAAGCAAGAGAGAATGGAGCAAACTGGGTAGTGTTAAACTTACACAAACCAATGTACTCTAAATCATATCACGCATTATCAGATGAAGATGTGAAAAAGATTAGAGCAGAATTAACAAAACAAATAGATGACTTAGATATTGATTTAGTGTTACAAGGTCATGACCACGTCTTATCACGTACACATCCGCTAGAACATACATCGACTAAGAATAGCTTTGTTAACGCGAAAAAAGAAGATACTAAACAAGTAGTTGGTGAAGACAACGTGCCTTATTATGATAATCCGAAAGGCTCAGTTTATGTATTACCAAATACAGGTGGTACGAAAGAATATGACAGTATTTATGATCGTTCACTAGAACATATTAAAAAGGTAAGACCAGAACTAAGTTGGTTAACTGAAAAAGATTTAGAACACTATAATAGTTTATTCAAAGTAGGTAAACAGCCACAAGAATCAGAAGCCTTTAATGATAGTCACTCAAATAATCGTGATTCATCTGCTCAAAACTTCTCTGTTTATGAAGTAGAAGATAATACATTAAAAGTTAAAATATATCAATTGAGTGGTGACATTAGTAAAGGTGAGCAACGGAATATTGAATTAGTAGATGAATTTGGTATTCAAAAAGACGATAAATAATTAAACCAAATGAGGCTAGGACAAATTAACTATGTCCCAGCCTCTGATTGGTTTCTTTGGAAAAAGAGGTGTGATATAAAATGAAACAGACAATTAAAGGTGTCATACTGATCACACTAACTGGCATGTTGTTGGCGAGCTGTAGTAATGACAAGCAAGCAACTGAACAATCAACCGATAAAGTTGCCCATTCACAATCCACGCAACAAGATAAAAAAGCTAATGATTCCGTTAGTGATGAAGATAAACAAGCAATAAAAAAACAACTATTAACATGGCTCTCTGAACATGAAAAGGACAACGGAAAAGCCGTATCTAACCGTTATTTTGGTAGTGGTAGCATGTCAGACGGTGATTGGTATGCAGGAACTGAAGACGGTGAGATTCAAGTGAGTAATAGAGGTGAACCAGGGCCTAAAGCGTTTGATGTGCATACTGTGACTGGAGCAGTAACGTATACTTCTAACGAAGGTACAACAGGCAAAGATCCAGCTGCTAACAACTTATCCAATATCGAAGGCTATAACACAGTAGCAGACACCGACAAACCAATAACAAAATATCTATTTGCAGATAATGGTAAAGTCTATGAATATCAGTTTACGGGTGCTGAAGATATCACATTATCATCAGGCTTTGCCCCTAAAGACCATACCGATAAAGATCCGAACTTAAGCCCGAATCAAATGTTCAAAGTGAGTGAAAATAAAGCACTTAACAACTATTACAAAAAGTTATTAACTAAATATAACAATGAATAGATAAAGCGATAGCGCTAAAATAAAGGTATAAAACCTTAGTTTTAGCGCTATTTTTAAGATTCACGTGAAACATCATTTTTAATGAAATTATGATTTTTATATTCTTCAGTTAGTAACTGGCCTTCATTTGAGACATAAGAAAAATGGTCATCGAACGTCGATACTGTTGTGGGAAAGAGCCAGTATAGTTTTCCTTGTTCAAATGATGCATTGTTAGTGATACATAAGTATCTACACTCAGAAATTTTCATAGTTGACGCCTCTTTTAATTCAATGTAATCGGTAGTTATTTAATAATATTATTGTGAAAGACAAAGTTTGGTTCAGCACCTAAAATAATTAAGAACATTTGAGGGTAGTCCACGTTGTGTAAGTTCAACATCATATTTTTAAATAATATAAAATTTTGTTCTGCTTTAACTTTTTCGACTTCTTGTTCATATAAAGCTAACACAGATTCTCTAATTAAAGTAGGTCTATTATTTTGGACAAGTTCAGCATCGTTGGAAAACATAAGTAATCCTAAATATTTATAATGAATACTTAATTGTCTTGTTAAACTAGCGATATATTCTAATTTTGCGTAAATATGCGGCGCTTCATTGTGCAACTGTTCTAAATTTGATTTTACTTGTTTAAGTTCATCCATTTCACTAATCATTTTACACACTCCTCTAATTCCCATGGTTTTTTAATATTAAGTGAAGCAATCATCGATTTACTTTGTAGGCGTTTCATCTTACGAATATTTGCGCGATTTTCACCATCGCTAAATAACAAATGTTCTTCTGCAGTTTGAGGTTTGATTTTTGGAACTTTAATAGGGCGTTTATTTTCATCCAAGGCAACAAAAGTAAGGAAAGCTATTGCTGCAATTTTTCGTTCTGCAGTAATCATATCTTCAGCAATGACTTTACAAAAAATTTCCATAGATTTTTCACCAGTGTATACTACGCTAGACTCTACACAAACTGAATCAGATTGTGTAATAGGATGTAAAAACTCTACTGAATCTGTGGAAGCAGTGACACATTCTTTCACACGTGCATGTCTTCTAGCTGATAACGTAGCATTGTTATCAATTTTTTTCATTAATACGCCACCAAACAATGTGTTGTAATTGTTTAAATCGTTAATTAACACTTGATCTGTACTGACAATTTTACTATCACTCGGATATTTATAATTCTCCATCAAAAAACTCCCATTTCTATAATTTTTACAAGTTAAATTATAGTTTGGGAGTCCATAAATATAAAATATCCTTTTTTTATAAGGATATAAATTTTGTGAATGCCTTTATACTTTAAGGATTCAGTAAGTAGTTTTCTTGGATATATTTAATCCAATCTTTAGTTAAAGAGTCTACGATGATATCTTTGCGCCAAATGATAGCGAGTTCCCATTTCATTGTGGCATCAGTGATTTCTATTGCTTGCAAATGCGTATCTAATAATTGCAAGATGCCTTCGGGTAGTATACAAACACCCATATTAGTTAATAACATTTCCTCTATAAAACTCCACTGTGACGTCTCGAAAATAATATTAGGATTAAAGCCGTAATTGCGACACGTTTCTTTAATTTTGTCATTTAAAAAGAAATCAGAATTAAATAAGATGAACTCTTCATCTGCCAATTCATCAATATTCACTGTTTGATGTTGGGCTAACCGATGATCTTTATGAACGACTAATTTTAATTTTTCTTCAATAAAAGAGAAGGTATTGAAATTTTTATTATTAGTAGGTAATACTGTAATACCCATGTCTAGATCTCCATAATACACATCATGTTCAATCGTTTTACTACCACTTTCAAATAATTGAAAGGTGACATTCGGGTAAGTTTCATGAAATTGGGAAATCAGATGAATGAGTCTGCGGATGTTAATAATGGCTGGAATTCCAATTTTTAAATGTCCGGTTTTTAATTCTAATAAATTGCGTAATTCATTAGGAATATTATCATACATTTTTAGCATTTCTTTGCATTGAAAGAAGAAAGCTTCACCGGCATCAGTTAAGTAAATTTGATTTTTATATCTGTTAAATAACGTAACGTCCAGCTCAGCTTCCAATAATTTTATGGTGTTACTAATCGTAGGTTGTGTAACAAATAGTTCCGTTGCGGCCTTCGTCATACTCTTTTGTTTTACAACTTCTACAAAGTATTCCATGTGTCTAAGTTCCATAAGTTCACCCTCTATCTCTATTATTATGTATCTTGATTATTTTATTATTTGTAATTAATTGAGTATAGCATAAGATAAAAAACAATAGAGATAAAGGAAAGATTTGAGATACAAGATATCCTTACCAAAGTCAATGAGTAGTAACAACTATTTCAACACAATGATGTGATTGATGACAGTTTGGACAACTTAAATAGCGTGTCTTGGGTGTATGTTTAGCCAATATCCATGGTAAAATACTTGGTTTGAATTCTGTGTGACAGTGCGGACACATATACATTATAGAGTTATAGAAGCGGTTAGTTAGTTGAATCGCACAAATAACACCTAAAAGTAAGGCTATGATTAATGGTAGATAACTTTTCATGACAATGCTCAGCGATAAACCGATAACTTGAAATAATGTACCCATAGCACCAGTAACAAATAATTTTTTGTATAACTTCTGGGTATTTTTATTGTTGGCCAAAATAGTTTCAATGACATTTATTTTAGGTAATGGAGAAGTTGAAGATTCCGTAATCATACTTTTTACTTGTTTCATATGCTTAATTTTTTGCTGAGTTTTCGCTATTTTTTGTTCATCCTGTATGATTTTTTGCTCTAGTAGTAAATAAATAGTTTTCATATCATGATTATTAATTAATAATGTTTTAATATCTTTTAAACTAAAGCCCATATCTTTTAGTGTGAGTATCATTTTTAATCGTTCAACTTCATTATCAGTATAAATTCTGTAATTATTATCTTGGATATAGGCCGGTTTAAGTAGGTCTTTTTTATCATAATATTGTAATGTCCGAGTTGATATAGAACAAAGTTTCGCTAATTCACCTGTTAAATATTGTGTCATTTGTTCACCTCCATACTCTTGTTATAAACTATTACGTTAAGTCAGGGTCAATGTTATTCCACAATTTGTAGCAGTAAAGTTTAGAAATAAAGATTAAACCAGTAGTATTAGACGGTAGGTAGAATTACCGCTAACAGCAACCTTTAGTTATTTGATAGATTCGTCACAATAACATCTCTGAGAAATTGGGCGCCACCTGTAACAAATCGCTCATAGTAAGCAGTGAAAGATGCATTATGAATATAGAGCTCTGCTAACCCTATATGAGCTTCTGTAGAATAGCTTGGCCAAGTATATAGCAACCATTGTTTGTGTGTTGCTACAAGTTCTTGGGCTATTGTAGATGATGGATCGCCATTTTGACATGCTTGTTGTAATAATTGGCCTATACGTTGTTCTAAATTTTTAAAATCATCATACTGTGCTTTAGACATATTTTTAAACTTCTTGTTACTGTTGTCGATAACCTCATCACCATATTTGTTTCTAATTTCGTCTCCATAATTTTGTTCATTTTGTGAAATTACATGTTCTTTAAAACCTTCGAATTTTTCTTGATCAGACATTGTAGTCACTCCTTTTTTAGTTGCTATTGTTTTTTCAATCGTTGTTAACATAGTGTCGAGACGGTTACGTTTGCGCAACAATTTGTCATAGTGTTCCTCTAAAGCTATCGTTTGGTCAAATGAAGGCTGGTTGATAATAGTACTAATATCCTTTAAGGGGACCTCTAATTCACGGTAAAAGATGATTTGTTGTAGTAAATCTACTTCGTGTTGTGTATAAACTCTATAACCAGAATCGTTAATATCATGTGGTTTCAACAA
This sequence comes from Staphylococcus arlettae, assembly GCF_025560845.1. Classification (NCBI taxonomy): domain Bacteria; kingdom Bacillati; phylum Bacillota; class Bacilli; order Caryophanales; family Staphylococcaceae; genus Staphylococcus; species Staphylococcus arlettae. The sequence goes on along the minus strand of NZ_CP094803.1, from coordinate 2,633,933 downwards.
GCCAATTTCATCATAATAACGTAGCGTTCTCGTACTGACTCCTGATAGATTTGCCAAATTACTAATGGTATATTCCATTTTGTTTCACCTCCACAATGCCTACTATAATGCTTGACGTTACGTGAACCTCAAGTAAAAATCATAATAATTTTAAAATATCAGTAAATCCTTGTCATACAAAGTGAATAATAGCTATTTATCGTTTATTATGTAGCAACTCTTAACGTTATTAAATTAATAATTTAAATTTTAAAAATATTTCGATTAAATATATAATTTGTTTATAAAATATGGTAATTTAAATATATATTAAATAAATTAAAACATATTTGGTAGTAATTTTATGATCAAGCATTAGTTTTATAAAAAATTATATAAATGGAGTGCATAGTATGGAGCGATTTAAGTCTTTTATGAATAAGTATAAATGGTTTGTGATTGGTGGTGTAGTAGCACTAATTATAATAATTGTTGTAGCGACATTACTCGTAAAAAATCATAAGATTGATGTAGAGGATGACGTAAAAGTTAGTTTTAATGGTTATAATAAGACAGGGACAGCCGAAATTACAGATGATTCTTATGAAAAAATCATGAACAAACTTCAAGTAAAAGCGTTGAAACAAGCAGGTTTTAAAAATAAAGAAGTATTAAATATGATTGAAAATAACGAAACTGATGACTTAGATGAAGATGATTTTAATTATGAAGAGCAACAACAAGCGAGAACAGCTGGGAAAATTTTGGAACATGTTAACTTAGACATACATAATGGGGAAGAATTAAAAAATAAAGATAAAGTTACTGTGAAATTGACTATCGACAAAGGTATTTCGAAAGACTATAAGTTAAAAGTAAAAGAATTTACTAAAAGCTTTAAAGCACATGGTTTGAAAGAACCAGAAAATATTGAAGCAAAAGATTTATTTACAGCATTAAAACCTAAATTTACAGGTGTAAATGGTGCAGGTTCACTGAATTTAATTAGTAAAGATTTGCCTAAATCATTACAAGAATTATCAATATCTAACTATGATTTTACAGTAGCTAATAATGGAAATTTAAGTAATGGTGATGAAGTAAAACTTAAAATACCACAAAGCCTTATTGATGATATCAATGAGAGTGGATCGAGCACATTTTCTGGTAAGTCCACTCAAAATATTAAAGTTAAAGGGCTTAAAAATATTAGTAATTTAGATAATATTAATGAGTTAATCGATAAAAATAATACATTAATTGATAAAGAGTATGAAAGTGATGAATATACTAAATACAACACTGAAAATTTAGGTAATTATTATAAAATACAAGCAGATACAGCGGATGAATATTCATTTGGTGAGGAAGAAGAGGAAAGTAGTGAAAAGGTGTCTCCAGTATCTGAAGTTGAACCTACGTATGTGTCATTAATTACGGCCGTTAAGGTTACTAAAACAGGAAAGTATTCTGACCCAGATGTCTCTTACACTTACCAAGGTTATAATAACTATCAGTTAGAAGATAATAGATTGGTAAAAGATGATATGACTGATAAAATGTCGATGACGAGTTCAAAAGATAAGCAGGATGAATTAAACAACGATCTTAAATCAGATGGTTTCAAAGAAATTAAATAAGTTTGTTGTCCCCTAATTTTGTAGGCAGTTTTGTGCACGCTTTCCGCGGGCACTGCCTCAGCCTGTGGTCTTCGGCTAGTGCTATTCCCGCAGGAGTCGGCCCAAGCACTGCCAATCTATAGAAAAACTTTTAGGAGAACTAATATTTAAGGTCTGTTTTCTGATAATAAAAAAAGAGGCTACAGACAAAGTTTGCGACTTTGTAGGCAGTTTTGTGCACGCTTTCCGCGGGTACTGCCTCAGCCTGTGGTCTTCGGCGAGTACTATTCCCGCAGGAGTCGGCCCAAGCACTGCCAATATAACTGAGACTGTGACGAATCAATTTTGTCACAGTCTTTTTTAAGGAGTTAAGTATCTCAAATAAAGTGGTTTTTAGATTGTAAATTAGAAACTAAAGGACAGTGTTAGCTTAATCTCATGTCCTTGGGTCATTTCAAAGAATGCCTAGTATTATAGTTAGTCACAGTCACGAAAATAATATTATTTTAAATATATTTGCTTTAATTTTGAATAATAAAGTTATGGTTTCTCTATTTGGTGGTATAACAATGACTAATAGCAATTTTAGCCAATTTTTATTAACGGAGGGATTACTTGAAACAATTTGCTGTGACATATGATAATACGCTACTTATATTGTCGAAAGAGCAAGGAAAATATCGGATAGAAGCTAATTTTGAAGGTGCTAATCCATTGGCAGTTGCGCAAGATCCAATGGACCATAATATTTTATATTGTGGTACTTTTGATAGAGGCTTATGGAAGAGCTCAGACTTAGGTGCGTCTTGGAAACCGATAGGTACACGTTTTAAACATCATGATGCATTTGCTGAAAATGATATTCATATGACACATATTACTACATTAGCAGCATTTAATTTAACAGGCGGTCAAAGTATCTTACTCGTTGGTACAGAACCGAGTGCCTTGTTTGCGTCTTATGATCAAGGTGAGTCATTTGAATTAGTTACAGATTTTAATGATATTCCTGGCAAAGCACAATGGTTTTTCCCACCTAGACCACATACACATCATGTGAAGTGGTTAACGAGTAACATCAAAGAATCACAAAATATTTACGGCACAATTGAAGCTGGTGGTATGGTTTATTCTACAGATTATGGTAAAACTTGGTCTGCGCCTAATAATACAGAAGCACCCGTAGATATTCATGTTTTACGCGTACATCCTAAGTATCCTAATCAATTATACGGTGTATGTGGAGATGCCTTTTTAGAAGGTGGACGCAGTACATTTGTCTATAGTGAAGATTATGGTGCAACATGGTCAGATTTTAATGTAGGTATCGAACATAAGTATGGTTTCGGCTTGGCGGTAAATTCGGAAAAGGATTATAATTTTGTAATTGCGACGTCTAACTCACCTTATAATGCGCACCATTATGGTGAGGATACTTTTTCTACTCTATATTATGTAGATGATAGTGACCAATGGACTGAAGTAACAGCTGGTTTGCCGGAACGAGAAGGTACTTTAGTGTCTGCAGTGTCTGAAAGTATGGGTGTTTTTTATGTAGCGAATAACAAAGGTATTTTCTATTCTGAAGACGGAGGGCAACAATGGTCCTCGCTTAATATAAGTTGGCCGGAAGAGCTGACGCAACAACATGCCCACCAAATCATCCGGCTAGATTATTAAGTTGATGTTTATAAATGAAAAAGCGCCAAGTACAGTTATTGTGTACTTGGCGCTTTTAATATATTACTAGCTTTTCAATAATGTGAAAACATTGTTATGCAACTAGGACAGCGATTAAGAAATATCATATATAATACCAAAAGACTACGACATTGAGTAGAAAAAGAATAAGCGCTGGTAGTGCTTTAGTAAATGGAAAGTCTTTGTTAAAGATTAAAGATAATGCTGCTACAAACATAGTACAGCCCAATAAAATACTCCCAAAAAGGGCACTGGGAACGAAAAATATTCCAATTAGTAGCGCTAGGCCACCTACAAATTCAAAAATACCAGTAATTTGATTAAAAATCTTTGGGTAGCCAAGTCGTTCAAACTCCTGGCTCATAGTACCAGACAATATTTTGACCCCTGTCATGAGGAAAAAGATCCCAACTACGATTTGTAAAATAATTATAATAATATGCATAAAACCCACTCCTTTCTGTTTAATACGAGAACCACAGGCTTTGTGGAAAGTGATACGTGTTATTCATCTCCATTATATGCCTAATGCGTGATTAAACAAAACGAAGCAAACTATTATATTGAATATTAAAACAAAAGATGAAATAATTATTAGACTATATTTAATAATTTGGCAATCAAATTTGAAGTGTTTTAAGTATTATTGTTACTACATAAATATTAGATAAGTAAAATTAAAATTCATATTATGAAAAATGTATTGCTAAAGAGAAATCATTTACCTGGCATAAAAATGTTTTAAAACAGATGTTAAAAACATTTAATCCCACTATTCGCTATCAATTCAAACTGTGTTCTAGAATTAATATATTTTAAGAAATTCTATTTCAGCTGTGTTGATTAGTTCATAATCAATACGGCTTTTGTAGTTATTTTGATTTTATACAGTTAATGACCATAGTCTTAAGGAGGGAGCGTATGAAAACTATAACCAAAATTTTCAGAATAATGAGTCAGATAGTATTAATCATGGGCGTTACATATCTTGGCAACATCATACAAAAAGCCTTCCATCTTCCTATGGCTAGTAGTATTGTCGGTCTCATCATTTTCTTTTTACTATTAAAATTTAAAGTGATACCTGAAAAATGGATAGATAAGGGAGCTAATTTTCTTTTAACGACAATGATATTTTTCTTTATACCTGCAGTAGTTGGGTTAATGGATGTTGTCACAGTTATTGATATGCATTTTATCCTGTTCTTTGTTTTAGTTATTGTTAGTACATTTGTTGTAGCTATTATTTCAGGTTATGTCGCAGAAGGGATGCTATCAAAGTCTAATAAAAGAGGTGGACATGATTAAATGGAAGTATTAAAAGCTATTTTCATGATTTTGTTGACCGTTATTGTGTATATCATTTCTAGAAAAATACAAATCAAATATAAAAATCCTATACTCAATCCTGCGTTGATATCAGCTATCTTTATCATCGCTGTCCTTGTGCTGTTAAGATTGGATTACTCTGACTATATGGCAGGGGGCAAATGGATAAACTATATGTTGAATTGCACAGTAGTGGCCCTTGCTTTGCCATTATATAAGTACTGGGAAACTATAAAAAGACATGCCAAAGTAATCTTTACTAGTGTATTTGTATCAACGCTTATTAATTTTTTTCTTATTTATTTAACGTTAAAAGTTTTTGGCTATTCAAAAGAAATTATAGTTACATTATTACCTAAATCTATAACAGCAGCTGTAGGTTTACAAGTTACACATCAACTCGGTGGTATTGATGCAATAGCAGTAATGTTTATCACTTTTACTGGAATAATCGGAAGTATGTTTGGAGAATACTTTATTAATATATTTAAGTTTAAAAATTCTATTGCTCGAGGACTATTCTATGGCAACTCAGCACATGGTTTTGGTACAGCAAAAGCTTTTGAATTTGATATAGAAGATGGTACGTTTAGTTCTATAGGAATGATACTTACTGCGGTTTTAAGTTCAATTATAATTCCGATATTGGTCTTAATATTGTATTGATGTAAGTCTATGCTAGAAATTCTTGTTCACATCAAAAATCCCCTCACTACTCGCAATAGTGAGGGGATTGGTGTATCTATGCTAGTTCCTTGTTAAATAAATTATAACATCTTGATAGGTTATAAGGTAAAATTACAATTTAATAACTTTATAGTATTTAAGAAATATATTTGTTACTCTTTACATGATGTGATGGATATGAAAACGATTTCCTATGATTATGGAAGCTTCGTCCGTTTTGTTGTTTTCTGGAGCTTAAACTGCTGCATCTTTGATTATTTTTTCTACTGCAATTAGAAGCATATACAGATCACTTACAAGTTTTATCTGATGCCGAAAGATAATATTAATACTTAATTATCCAACTCCTCAACTTCACAGAAAAGGGTTTTGTGTTAATAAAGATAAAATAAAAGTTATAGGAAGGTGAACATTATTAATTATCCCAAGTCGATACGTCGCTCTGTTTATTTATGGTATTTCGCAATAATTGCTGCTACGTTTGAATTAGTTTTAGTATTAATGCAATTTATGCTTGAAAATAGTGAAGAAACGGTAGGGAGCATTGTTATTAATATTATTCTCAGATTATTACTTTTTATCATTTTAATCTTAATTATTCGTCAATTACTTTATGCAAAAAATTGGGCAAGAATTGTTTTGACGATTTTGTTAGGTGTTTTTGGCATATTATCAATGATTGTCTCTCCAATACAGTGGATGCTTAATAACAATGTATTATCATTTTTTGAAAATATAAATTTATTTACATTGTTGTTTACAATTAGCAGAATACTTCATATCATATTTGTTGTTAGCGCTATTATTTTCATGTATTCACGTGAGGCTAATGAATTTTTTAAGAAAAAGACTTAAATTCAGATTAGTGTTATTTTCACAACAATTTAAGTATCGAGAGTTTTAAAATACTTCTGCGTAACTCAATATAGCGGAAGAACATAGGATTCAAAAGATTCAGATGGTATAATATTGAGGTCGCCTATCTCTCAGGCGTCAATTGACGTAGAGGGGAGGTGCATACGTAATGACCGACATCTTTGTAACCATCATGACCACAGCAGCAAGTGGTTGCATCGTTGCTTTGTTTGCGAACTGGCTACGCAAACGCAATGATAAATAGGCGACTAGCCACACCAAAAAATCCCCTCACTACTGGCATAGTGAGGGGATTTGGTGCATACATGCACGACATCTTTGTTAATTACATTATAACACCATAGAGGATGGGAATGCAAAATTGGTATCTATGGGTGATTAAATAAGATAGAGAGTATTATAGGATTTTTAATAATAATGTTCTTTGCTGGAATGATTATAGATTATGCGAGGGTATCTTCAATAGATCAAAATTTAGAAAGACAACTGCATAATTTAAAGGAGTTTGGCGTAGAGAAAATCTTTACAGAGAAACAATCAGGCAAATCAATGAGAATTAGACCTGTATTTCAAGAAGGACTTAATTTTGTAAGAATGAGAGATCGATTCGTTGAGGAGTCAATAAATCATTTTAAGGGAACAGTCTATTTAATCTTAAAAAATGCTGATAAAGAATAAAATCCCGCCAATTAAAAATAAAAATGATGCAAGTAATGATTTTCTCATAGTTACAATAAACATAGAGATTAAAAATATAGAATAGAAAAATGATTCTACATTTTGACTGAATTTAGTTACTTCAAGTAGATTAATACTTGCTAAGACTAAAAATATAATAGAAATCACAAAAAATACTATCTCGTAGCCCTTCCATTTAACATTTTCTCTCATTCGTATTCACACCTTTAAAACTAATATTCTCTTTCACAACTATATTTACATAAAAAAATAAATACGTAAACTACAATTTAATTTTACGAAAATCTTTTATGATTTTATTGTTATATTGGTACAAAACATTGTTAAACTATGTACTAAATGTTAGAAATCGTAAATTCATTAAAAGAAGCAATCGAATCAGGGATCAATCAAGACTGGTAACTATATAGAAGTAAACATGATAAGAATGATTATCTTCATGGTGGGGCAATGCAAATAAGAGATACTCACAGTTTCTCAAATCGCATAAAATATTACTGAATTAAGATTTGTATAATTAAGCAAGAAAGAATCTGTCTCTTAAGGGCGCTGAACCCTTAGAATGAGAACTTAATAAAAACACTATGTTCTAGGCTGCTAATTCCCTATATTTTCTAGGGGATAAGTAGCCTAGTTTTTGTTGAATTCGATTATTATTATAGTTTTTAATGTAATTTTCGACAATATCTATTACAATTTGGTTAGAGTTATTGAGCTCATTGTTTATGTAGAAAGTTTCACACTTTAGCGAGGAATGGAAACTTTCTATCGGGGCGTTATCAGCTGGTGTTCCCTTTCGGGACATACTTCTGATAATGCCTTTTTCTTCGCATAATTGATAGTAAGCATAGGATGTATAAACACTGCCTTGGTCACTATGTAGTATGCAATTCTCAGGTATATCTATTTGATTCAATGTATCATTTACTAAGCTTTGACCCTGTTTGTTATCTATTTTATACGCCACAATTTCTCCGTTATAAACATCCATAATTGAAGATAAATACAACATAGAGTTACCGAAAGGTAAATAAGTAATATCAGTTGTTAATACTTCCATTGGTTGGTTAGCTTTAAACTGTCTTTGTAATAAATTATCTGTTTTATAATAAGGTTCACCAATTTTTTTAGATTTTTTAGGTCTAACTCGGCAGTTCAGATTATACTCTCGCATGATTCTCTGAACTCTTTTATGATTAATTGACGCTGAATACAATTGATTAATCAATGCTGTAATTTTGCGATAACCGTAGGTGAAATTATTTTCTTCACATAATTCAATAACCTTTTGAGTCACTTTATCTTTTTCCTTGTCCTTATGTTTCCATCTATAGTATGTCGATTGAGGTATTTCTAAAACATCGAGTATCATTTTGATTGAATACTTATGCTTGAATTGATCAACTAATTCTACAATTACTTTGGATACCACTTCCTTTCTAACTCCTTGTACTTTTTTAAAATATCTATTTCAATATCTTTTTTCTTATTATCTAACTTTAATTGTTCTACTTCTGATAATTCTTTCACGCCTTTGCCGTAAGTATATTGCTTGCCTCTTTGTTGATAAAATCTATAAGTTTCACCATTTCGATACCATCGCCACCAAGTTTTTACCTGTGTGCTATTTTTGATATTTAATGCTTCCATAATTTCTTTTACAGTATATTCAGCTTCTTTCATTTCAATCGTTTTATATTTTGTTTCTATTGAATAAGACATTATTTTCATAGAAAAAACACCTCCGTATGATTCATTTTAAATGAATTCAACGAAAGTGTTTTTATTTTATTCCCACTAATTGGGGTCAGTTCACTTACAAAAAAATGTTTCTTTTGAAGTGCCGAAGTGGAAAATACACGAACAAGACCTTATTGCTTATCCAAAACTGACAGGACAACCCGCAGCAACGATAGATCCAGAACTACAAGATTATGTATGGGCAATTGAACATAAACCAGTACCAGAAAACTTTATTAACACATTAGCTGAAACACTTGTAGATTTACACAACATACCAGAAGAAAACATTTCTGCACAGCATATAAAAATTAAAAACATACAAGAAGTAAAAGATGACTTTCAAAGAAGAATGAATAAAGTTAAAGAAACTTATGGTGTAGCAGATGACTTATGGAATAGGTGGCAACGATGGTTAGAAAATGATGAACTATGGACTCGACATGCGACCATGATTCATGGAGACTTACATCCAGGACATATCATGGTAGATGACGAAGCAAATGTTACAGGTCTCATAGACTGGACCGAAGCAATACAATCCGATCCATCAATGGATTTTATGGGACACCACCGTGTATTCGACGATGCAGGATTGGAGCAACTCATAACAGCATACGGTAAAGCTGGAGGAGAAACCTGGCCACGAATGAAGAAGCATATTATAGAACTCAATGCTGTATTTCCAATGTTTATTGCTGAATTTGCGATGGAATCAGGAGAAGCGGCATATGAAAAAATGGCATTAAAAGAGTTAGGTATGGAAAAGTAGAAATTATCAAAATATATAATTTGTGTTATTTTACATCATGGTCTATAATATTTAGTGATTAATCAATAAATATTATAGAGGTGTTTTATGAAGAATAATAATAGCGCAAAAAGAGAGCAAGAAATCTTAGAAGCTAGTTTAAAAGCATTTGCTGAAAATGGCTACTATAAGACAACTACAGCGCATGTAGCTACTATAGCTAATATTTCGCAACCATACGTGTTCAAGTTTTTTAAAACAAAAGAAGAGTTATTTATAGCTTCTTTAAATCAAGCATTTGATAGAATTATCCAAAACTTTAAAAACATTGAATCGACAAAAGAGAACATTGTAAATGATATGATTGATGTTTATGAAAACATTTCTACAACGTATCCTAATGAGGTTAGCATTCAAGTCGTTGCGCTTTCTGTAACAGAAGAAAATATACAACAAACGGTCAGAACTGGTCTGTTGAATATTAGAAGTTATGTATTAGACAGATTTAAAGCAGAGGGTGTAAGCGAACCAGAAAACGAAGTAACTACCTTTTTATCCAGAGGCATATTGTGCAACATCTCTCGATTTATCAATGCTCCAGAATTGATTGATCGTAGTATAAATTGATAACTACTTTAAGTAGTTATTTATTTTTAAATTTTATTTATTGATTAATCACTAAATAAAAAGGGTGTGTTTTATAATGAAAAAAACTCTAGTTTTAGGTGCAACTGGTGGTACAGGAGAAGCTGTTGTTTCGGAGTTATTACGCCGTAATATAGAAGTTATTGCTTTTGGACGCTCAAAAAATAAATTACAAAATTTAATGACAAAATATAATAATACAAAGCTTTCTTATGCTTTAGGGGATATATTTAACTACCAATCAATTGAAAATGCAGCTGTAGATGTTGATATTATTTTCCAATGTGCAAACGTACCTTATCAAGAAATGGAAGAAAAGTTACCTATCATAGGTAATAATGTGATGAAAGTAGCTGATAAATTATCAAAAAAAATCGTTATCGTTGATGGTATATATGTTTATGGTCATCAATCTGCTATAGGCGATGAAAATCATCCTAAATTGCCACATACGAAAAAAGGAAAAATACGTCTGCAATTTGAAAATTTAATTTTTGATAGTAACAAATGGAAAAATGCGAAACCGTTAATTGTTAGATTGCCGGATTATTTTGGACCGAGTTCCCAAAATTCATATTTACAGCCTACAATAAATGGTGTTTTAAACAATAATAATACTATCTTTATCGGTAATTTGAAGACACCTCGTGAGTATATATATTTACCAGATGCAGCTAAAATGATCGTAAATATTGCTGAAAAAGAGGATGCTTATGGTGAAAATTGGAATATACCAGGAGGAAATCCTATTTCTGGAAAAGAGATTATTCATTTAGCACGTAAAAATACTAATTATAAAAAAGCAATCATTCCATTAAATAAGACAATGATATTTTTAATGGGAATATTCAATCCTTTCATGAGAGAAATTACTGAAATAATGTATATTACAAAGGAAAGTTTTATTTTAAATGGTCAAAAATATGAAGACCGAGTTGGTCCAATTATAAAAACTGATTTTGAACAAGCATTAAATGAAACACTAAGTCATAATGGCAAAAATAAAGTATAAAAATAAGTACAAATCTTTTAGTTTGTATTTATACAAACTGCTGATAAAGTCTCCAACTTTGTTGGCAGTTTTTTTGTGCATGCTTTTCGCGGGCATTACCTTAGCCTGTAGTCTTCGGGTAGTGTTTTCCACAGGAGTCGCCCCAAACGCACTGTAAATATTGTAAATGTTATTTATTCGTACGCTCCCCACATTAGCTTCAAGACTTGTGTGGGGATTTTTACACGCCTCTCTTAAATCCGATTTTAATTTCTAATTTAAATTAAATTGTTTAACGAATTAAAATGTTTTCAAATGTATTACATGATAATTTCTAAAAAATTACAATTTCGTTGTAATGAGTGATTTTTAATAATATTTAGTGCTTTTTATATCAAAAATTGATAATATATTTTTTCGTAAGTTATTAAGTAGAGATAGTATTGTTTAAAGGAACATATATAATATTTATAAATTGTACCAGCGCACAAATGTCAGACGCTATGAATTTTTAATGGCACTGACCAATTCACATATATGTAAGATAATGACCCAACATGTTAACTAGGTGCAACCAGTAGTGGTTGTCATACAGAGTTTCCTTTAAAAATAGATGAATCATGAAATGTTTCAGCATTAATCATGCTATATCACACTTAATATCAAAAATGACAAAGTAAGAGGTATAAAAATGATTAAAGCAACAATGCAAGATCAAGAAAATGATAAGTATTTACTACAAATTGTAGATGCACATGTAATGAAGCGCATAACGAAAGACACACAAGAAAGCGTGTACTGCTGTTTATATCAAAGTGATATGTTGACGTTAGACGCGCTAACTTCGTATACTAATGAACTAAAGGTAACAAAAGATTACATTGGAGCGGCTAACATCAATTCGACACTAACAGCTATGGGTAATGGTTATTACCAAGCAACAGTGGCATTATTTAGCCAGTCAGCACAAGAGTTACGTCATGCAACAGAACATTTAACATTACTAGATGTCACTACAGCACGTAATTATATGTTAACAGCATAAACTATAGTTACATTAGCCTATAATAAGTGAACACGAATAGAGCAAGGTTTGAGACCAACGTATAATATTGGTTTCTACCTTGCTTTTTATTTTTTTATAATGCTAAAAGTTAATACATCATAATTTTAAAATGCAATTTAAATATGTAATCATCTTAATAATAGGTTGTAAAATTATGTTTTTCCGATATGATTATTTTTAAAAGTAAATTATGATCTAGCGATTAAATAGATGTAAGTTAAGAGGGTGGGGAGTCTTGCAGAAAAAACGAATGAAACTGAGTACAACAATTATTATCTTAGTAGGTATTGTTGTATTATCGGCGCTAGTGGTGACGAGTATTTTAATTAGCAATACCGTCCGAGAGGCTGTGCGACATACTGCAGAGGAAAAATCTCAAGTTGTTTCACGGACGATTGCGCATTCTGAAATTGTAAAATCTGGTTTGCAACATCAACAAGATGAACAGAAAATTCAAGAGTATACGTCTGAAATTCAATCAGTGACAGACGTGAGTTTTATAGTAGTCATGGATATGAATGGTATACGTAAATCACATCCTAAGCCTGAGCGTATTGGCAAGAAATTTCAAGGTGGAGATGAATATCCTGTATTACATGGTCGTGCTAGTATGTCAGAATCGAAAGGAACACTTGGCAAATCATTGCGCTCATTTACACCGATTTATGATGGTGATGAACAAATTGGTGCTGTAGCAGTAGGGATACCAATGGAAAATGTGAATGAAGCCTTTGCCAATGCTAACCGTGATATAATTTTAGGTGCTATTTTTGGCATTTTAGTAGGTATTGTCGGTGCAATTTTATTATCACGTTATATTAAAAAGATACTTCACGGCTTGGAGCCATCGGGCATTGCTCAATTGTTAGGGGAGCGTAATACTATGTTGCAATCTGTACATGAAGGCATTGTGGCTGTGAACCGTGATGGTCGTATCAACTTAGTTAATAAGTCAGCGCAAGATATCTTTAATAAAGCAGGGTTGCCTTCAGATCCCATAGGAATGCCTATTACAGATTATATGGATTCGACACAGTTGCCTACAGTACTAGAAACAGGTAAACCAGAACACGATGAAGAACAAAATATTAATGGATTGAAAATTTTAGTCAATCGGGTTCCCCTCTATGTCAATAATGAAATTGTGGGTGCAATATCTACATTTAGAGATAAGACAGAGATGGACCAGTTATCTCAACAATTAGTGGGCGTGCAAACATATGCGGAAACACTACGTGCGCAATCGCATGAATTTCGTAACCGACTACATGTTATTCAAGGTATGTTGCAAATGGAAAATTATGACGACTTACAGTTGTATATTAATGATATTGTAGAACATGGGTCAGAAGAAGATGATAATATTGCGACACATATTAAAGATGCGGCATTAGCTGGTTTTCTTATTGGAAAATTAAGTTTAGCACGGGAACAAAACATTACTTTAACGATTATAAATAAAACGGTAATTCCTGAGCCCCAGCATTCCTATTTAACACATGAAATCATTACCATTGTTGGTAATTTAATAGATAATAGTATGGATTCGCTCACAACTGCTAGCACCAAATCAATTGATGTTCAGTTGAAATATGACTTAGAACATCTTTATATTGATGTGATTGATTCTGGTAAAGGTTTATGTGATGAGGTGAAACATAAAATCTTTGAAAAAGGTTATTCCACAAAAGGTAACCATAGAGGATACGGGCTGTATCTCGTGAAGCAAAGTATCGATAAAGTACAAGGGAATATTACGATAACAACACCAGAACATGCTGGTACGATGTTTTCAGTGACGATTCCTTATCCGGAAAGAAGGCGTGAACAATGATTCGAGTATTAATTGTAGAAGACGATCCCATGGTCGCACAATTAAACAAACAATTTTTAGCTAAAATTGAAGGCTATACGCTAGTAGCTATGGCGAATAGTGTGGCAGAGGCACGTGAACGGTTAACTACAGAAGTAATTGATTTAGTTCTTTTAGATGTTTATATGCCAGAAGAGGATGGCTTAGCGTTGTTAAGTGATATTCGTGCGCAACAACTACCAACGGATGCGATATTAATAACGGCAGCTACCGATGTGACTCAAGTACAAACAGCTTTACGCTATGGTGCAGTCGATTACTTAATAAAACCATTTGAATTTGAGCGCTTTAAAACAGCATTAAATAAATATAAGCAACATTATGATTTGTTACATGGTCAACAGTCTATATCACAGACGTCATTAGATCGTCAGTTATTGTCACAAACCCAAACACCAGATAATACGCAAGCCAACTTACCTAAAGGGTTAACGCAAAAAACATTACAAGCGATTATTAATAAAGTAAATGATTCTGGAGAACGTGCTTTCTCTACTGATGAAATTGCGGAAATGGCAAATATTTCACGTGTATCTGTACGTAAATATTTAAAATTTCTAGCTGATATAGAAGTATTAGAAGAATCAATGACATACGGTATCGGTAGACCGGTCTATTTATATACATTTAATAAAGAGAATATGTATATCGTACAACAATATTTACAATAGTTTTGAATGCCAAGTAACAATGGTAAACAGTGTTCTGTAGAGCGCAATAATTGTGTTCAGAAATAATAAGTAGAGCAAATGATAGCGCTTTTTTTAATTACAAAAAGATTATTAAACTTTCATAAACTAGGCTTCCCCTTTATTTAGCATTAGGATGAATATATGTTAAATGAGGGGGATTATTATGATTTCAAAAAGTGAAATGAAAGCGGTTTCTTCTGGGCTGGGAGACAGAGATGCAAGCTTATGGACGAAAATAACACAGCTTAAAGTGGGCGTAGTGCCATTACCATTATATATAACGTTAGCAATTATTATTTATGCAGCATCTGTTTATAATACATTACCACCAGATATGATTGGTGGTTTTGCAGTGATTATGATTATTGGAATTTTACTAGGCGACTTAGGGATGAAAATTCCTATTTTAAAAGATATTGGTGGACCAGCCATTTTAGCTTTATTGATTCCATCTGTCTTAGTATTTTTAAATTTAATTAATCCAGCGACTATGAAAGCTGTAACGACATTAATGAAAACATCGAACTTTTTATACTTATACATTTCGTGTTTAGTTGTTGGTAGTATTTTAGGCATGAATGGCAAAATGTTAATTCAAGGTTTCACGCGTATGTTTGTACCATTGATTGTAGGTACAGCATCAGCAATTCTTGTTGGTATCGGCGTCGGTTTTTTATTTGGTTATGATGTGATGCACACATTATTTTACATCATTGTACCTATTATTGGTGGTGGCATTGGTGAAGGTATCTTACCTTTATCATTAGCGTATTCATCTATCTTAGGTGAATCTGCAGAGTCATTTGTAGGGCAAATGATTCCTGCAGCAGTTATCGGCAATATTGTTGCTGTGGTATCAGCTGGTTTAATGATGAGATTAGGCGAAAAAAACAAAGCATTGTCAGGCAATGGAACATTAGTTAAATCTGACGGTAAAAATGATTTAACGGCAGAAACGCAAAATGAAAAGAAACCAATCGACTTTGGCTTAATGGGTGCAGGTTTACTTATCGCATGTAGTTTCTTTATTTTCGGTGGGTTAGCAGAAAAATTTATAAGTATACCAGGTCCGGTTATTATGATATTACTTGCAACATTTATTAAATGTTTACAATTGATGCCACAGAAAATGGAAGACGGTGCGCATCATTTATATAAATTTGTTTCTACAAGTTTGACGTGGCCACTTATGGTTGGTTTAGGTATGTTATATATTCCACTGGAAGATGTCGTGAAAATTGTAACACCAGCCTATGCTATTATTTGTGCTTCAGTCGTTATTACGATGGTAAGTTCAGGTTATTTTGTCGGAAAATTAATGAATATGTATCCTGTAGACGCAGCGATTGTTACAGGTTGTCACAGTGGTTTAGGCGGTACTGGTGATGTAGCTATTTTATCAGCATCAAGACGTATGTCCTTAATGCCATTTGCGCAAGTAGCAACACGTATTGGCGGGGTTTCCACAGTTATTGGCGCATCATTATTATTAAAACTTTTAAATTAATTAAGAAAATAGAACAATAAGGAGTATTAAAATGACTACACACACATATAAAACAGAAGCACTTGCACTACATGAACAATACGCAGGTAAAATAGAAGTCGCGAGTAAAATTGAAGTCAATAGCGAAGAAGATTTAAGCGTTGTTTATACCCCAGGTGTGTCGGAAGTCTGTAAAGCAATTGCTGCAGATGAAACGAAAGTAAACAAGTTAACATCGAGAGGCAAAATGATTGGTGTTGTAACAGATGGTACAGCTGTTTTAGGTTTAGGAAATATTGGTCCGAAAGCCGCATTGCCAGTAATGGAAGGGAAAAGTATTTTATTTAAATCTTTTGCAGGCTTAGATGCTTTTCCAATTTGCCTTGATACAACAAATACCGAAGAAATTATTGCTATGGTAAAAGCGTTACAACCTAATTTTGCAGGCATTAACTTAGAAGATATTGCAGCCCCACGATGCTTTGAAATTGAAGCACGCTTAAAAGAAGAATTAGATATTCCAGTCTTCCATGATGATCAACACGGTACAGCAATCGTTGTGTTAGCCGCATTACTCAATGCTAGTAAAGTAGTAAAGAAACAACATGATGACTTAAAAATTGTTATTAATGGGGCAGGATCCGCAGGTATTGCTATAGCTCGATTATTATTAGCTGCAGGCTACAACAATATTTCATTAGTGAGCTTAGAAGGTGTAGTGTGTGAAGGTGCAGACTGGATGAACCCAGCCCAACAAAACATTGCTACACAGACAAACAGTGCGCATATACAAGGTGATTTAAATGATGTCATTGTCCATGCGGATGTCTTTATCGGTGTATCGGGACCTAACGTTTTATCATCAGCACACATCGCTACAATGAATGAGAATCCAATTATTTTTGCTTTAGCCAATCCAGTACCGGAAATATATCCCGAAGATGCTCGTGCTGCAGGTGCCACAGTTATAGGAACAGGACGCTCAGATTATCCAAATCAAATTAATAATCTACTCGCTTTCCCGGGTATCTTTAAAGGTATTTTACAAGCACAGAAAAAAGATATTACCATGGCAGCAAAAGTAGCAGCAGCTCATGCAATTGCTGAAGTAATTGCCCCATCAGAATTAACTGCCGATTACGTTATTCCTAGCGCGTTAAATCCTAATGTAGTAGATGCGGTGGCAGATGCTGTAGAAGCGGCCGTGACAGAAGATCAAGCTGTCACAATGAACTAAATCTAGTAATAATACAAACTTATAACGGCACAAAAAAGTACCTTAGATTAAAGTACTTTCAGACTGTCGACAAAGTCTCTGACTTTGTTGGCAGTTTTTTTGTGCACGATTTCCGCTACAAAATCAGCTAATATAAGCACGCAGCATAAATAGTTTCATACGGGAGTATATCAATAAATTAATTCCTAACATTGTGCATTTCAATAAGTTATGATTAAATTAAAGAAAACGCTTTCAATAGAAATAAGGGGGATTATTTACTATGATTACTTTTATTGTATCGATCATTTTGCTAGTGGTAGGTTATTTCACATATGGTAAATACATTGATAAGATGTTTGGTCCTAATAAAGAGCGACCTACACCAGCCTATGATCAACGTGATAATGTTGACTATTTACCGATGAAAACGTCGTCTAATTCATTAATACAATTGCTGAATATTGCAGGGGTTGGACCTATTTTCGGTCCAATTATGGGAGCATTGTATGGTCCAGTAGCATTTATTTGGATTGTAGTGGGATGTATTTTTGCCGGTGCAGTTCACGATTATTTAACAGGTATGATTTCTATTCGTAACAAAGGGGCACATTTACCTGAATTAGCAGGGAAGTTTTTAGGTAAGGTCATGAAGCACTTTGTTAATATCTTCTCAATATTATTGTTATTACTGACGGGTACAGTCTTTGTGGCGAGTCCGGCATTATTATTACATAACTTAATGGATGGTCGTATTGCTTTAGGCATTATTATCTTTGTGATATTTGTTTATTATGTATTATCGACACTCTTACCAATTGATAAGATTATAGGTCGTGTTTATCCAATTTTTGGAGCCTTATTATTAATTAGTGCGGTAGGTATTGGCTTTAGATTGGTTCAAACGGGGGCACCGATTCCAGAAATAAACATTCAAAATATGCATCCAGATGGCGCACCAATCTTCCCGTTATTATTCTTTACAATTACATGTGGGGCCTTATCTGGTTTCCATGCGACACAAACACCGATTATTTCTAGAACAACAAATAAAGAGAAAAATGGTCGTTTTATCTTTTATGGCATGATGATTGCAGAAGGTATCATCGCTATGATTTGGGCTGCTGCTGGTATGAGTTTATTTAATGGTTACAGTGGTTTACAAGATGTCTTAGCACGTGGTGAAGCGGCATTAGTTGTAAGTGAAGCGTCGCATTTATTATTAGGTTCAGTATTTGGTACGATTGCTGTTCTGGGCGTTATTATCTTACCAATTACGAGTGGTGATACGTCATTTAGAAGTGCGCGTATGATTATTGCTGATTATTTAAATATAGGGCAAAGTAAAATTATGAAACGTATATGGGTGGCGACTCCATTGTTTGTTATCAGCTTTGGTTTAACGCAAGTAGATTTTACTATATTATGGCGCTATTTCTCATGGGCGAACCAAACGACTGCCGTTGTAGCATTATGGGTAGGTGCAATGTATTTACTATTAGCTAAGAAAAACTTTTGGGTGGCAGCTATCCCAGCTACATTTATGACATGGAATATTTTCGTCTATATTTTAAGTCAAAAAATCGGGTTAGGGTTAGACTTAACATTAAGTTATTATCTTGGCTTTGGTTTAACGTTATTATGGATTATTTACTTCGTCTACCAATATAAACAAACGGTAGCGCAAACGTCATTTGAATTAGATCATCAAATACCATATGGTCAAAATACTGTGTCGTCTTAATCGTTGAATAAATAGCTAAAGAGCCTGACCCTAAGTAGGGTTAGGCTCTTTAAGTATGTCTACAGGAAGTCTAAAAGATAAGTAGTAGACATCCATTTTTAAGTTGAGCTGTAATGTTTCACGCTAAACAATAACAGTTTTTAATCACTTATATAGATTACTGACAGATGGGAGTCGGTCAAAAATATAATTTCCTAAAAAGCTTGTGTCGTCGCACTTCGGCAAGTATGACTACAATTGAAATATGGCTAGGTCGAATTAATAATATCTCAAACTTAATTGTGGTTAATACTTTTGTTGGTGAAGTCCAAATTCATAATAACAACCCCAGTAATAACCACGACGATACCGATAACATTGACGACCGATAAAATTTCATTGAAAAAAAGTGCACCAATCAATGTAGTACCAGCTGTACCTAACGCTGCCCAAATACTATATGCTTTGCTTAAAGGTAATGTTTTTAAAGAAAATAATAAAAAGATAAATGCTATACCGAAGCTAATAATTAATATTATGCTTGGAATGATATTGGTGAATCCTGATGATAACTTCAACATTGAAGTACCAAAAATTTCAAAACCAATAGATAATAATAAATAAAGATAACCTTGCATGTACAATACCTCCTTAAAGCCTCAACAGTATGAGTCCGATAATAAGTAACATCAAACCAATTATCGTTTGACGTTGAATACGTTCTTTAAAAATAATAAAACCTACTGCCGCTGTTAAAGCAGTACCAATACCACTCCAAGCTGCATAAGTAAAACTGAGTGGAATCGACATTACTGTTAAAGACAAAAAATAAAATGCTAAAAGATAGCTGACAATGACACCAAGAACAGATAGTTTCTTGCGTGATATTGCGCTAAATTTTAACATCGTGGAACCGAAAATTTCAGAAATAATGGCACCTGCTAAATAAATAATTCCCATCACTTATTCCTCCTGAGCGAGTGAATTTAACATATCGAATATAATACGTTCCATATGAGCCATTTGTGCGGTATCAGCTTCTTCATACATGATAGTAAACCATAAACCATCACTCATTAAACGTAATTTTAAGATTTCATCAGGATCTCCTTGATCTTGAGCAAAGCGTGCTGACCATTGTTGTACTACTTTTTGCCATAACCGTAAGCTGTTTTTGTCTTCCTGCGAAGATATAAGCACAGCAGTTAATTGAGCGTTCGAGGATTGACGCAAATAATCTAGCGTAGTTAATACATAAGCACGGGTAAATACATAATTCCCAGACAACTTGGAGATATGATGTTCTATACTTTGTTCAAAATCTGCAATAGCCATTTCATTCATTTTTTGAATTAATGTGTCTTTATTATTGAAGTGATATAAGACACCACCTTTAGTGATATTAGCTTTTTTAGCTAAGTAATCCATTGTTAATTTTTGCATACCTTCTTCTTGAATAATTGTAGCTGCATGCTGTAATAATTCTTGTTTTTTATTCATCACGATACCTCATTAATGTTTACTATACTGACCGTTCAGTACAGTAAATTTAACATAGAATAATTAAGTACGCAATTTTACATGTTAAAGGACGATTGAGTTTAAGTTTTGAATGTGTGAAGAAATTTTATATACAAAAAGCCAAGTAAACACTTCTTATATGAGTGCTTACTTGGCTTTTTAAGTGCGTTTTATGTTGTTGATGATGATAGTTCGCGGCACATTTTAGGGATAAGGAAGAGATCGATGATCAGCCATATCCATAAGATAAATAGCAAACCATACCCAATGAAGATAGGTGATGTAACCCAACCAGTAAGGCCTAGTCCTACTTGCCAAATGGCGGTATTAAATTTTCGTCCATAAAACCGATGTGCCCCTAATTGACCAAAAAAGAACCAAAGTATGTATGCGATGATGAGTTTATTACGTTCGACTAAAGTATTCGACTGTGTATCTACTTCTGACATTAAGTGAAATCCTCCTTGATAACTCATAGTATTTATTATATTGACTGTTTTAACACTATAAAACATTAAAATAGGGGCGAGCTAGAAATCACTAGTTGTAGTGTGAATTCCTATGCTCGTCCCTGTAATGATGACTATAGAGCAAAATGTTGCTATAGCAATTGCTCAAGGTCATATATAATGAAATAGAAAGGATAGAATGTTGTAGTAAAGGGCTCAATTTTTACTACACAAGTTCAAATGTAAATGGCTAGTTTACTTTACTTGTTTGGCTCAAGGTTTGATCGCGAATGCACGCACGGGAAACCCAGGTGCATTTTTGGGTTTGGGGCTAATCGTATAAATGATTGCACCCCTAGTTGGGAGTTGATCTAAGTTAGTTAACAGCTCGATTTGATACGTGTCTTGACCAAGGACATAACGCTCTCCTCTAATATCTCCATATTTAGCGACATCTACAGAAGCGTCTGTATCAAAGGTTTCGTGACCGATGGCTTTAATGTTACGTGTTTCAAAGAGAAACTGTAATGCATCAAGGCCCCAACCTGGTAAATGTAATTGTCCGTCACTATCTTTATTTTCAAACTGTTCGATATTGGGCCAACGTTTAGACCAATCTGTACGTAAGGCGACAAAAGTATGCGGTTCAATTGTGCCATGTACTTGTTCCCATTGCAATATATGGTCTTTGGTAACGATAAAATCTGCATCTTGTGCAACTGCTTCGGAAAAGTCTAAAACAATTAATGGCAATACTAATTCTTTAAGTTCTAATTCTTCCAAGTAACGTTGGTGTGGCACAAAATGGATGGGAGCATCGATATGAGTACCATACTGCGTCACGAGATTCCAACGTTGTACAAAAAAGCCATGATCTTCGATGTTATATAATGTAGAAACTTCGGCTTTTTCAAACTCACTAAAGCGTGGGCTATGCTCATCAAAGGTGTGTGTTAAATCTACCCACTCTGTTTGTTTTAACTGTTCTAGTTGGTCCCATAATGGATATTGTGTCATTGTATCAATGCTCCTTTACTTAATTAAACTGTTGCTGGATCTTTAGATTCACGTAATTTTTCTACTGAATTGACTAATACAGTTAAGGCTTCACGTACTTCATCTTCTTTACGTGTTTTCAATCCACAGTCAGGGTTAACCCAGAATAATGAACGATCGATTTCTTGCAATGCACGGTGGATTGCAGTTGTGATTTCATCTTCTGTTGGAATACGTGGGCTGTGAATATCGTATACGCCTAAACCAATACCTAAATCGTAAGTGATGTCTTCAAAGTCTTTAATTAAATCACCATGACTTCTAGATGTTTCAATAGAAA
Organism: Staphylococcus arlettae; assembly: GCF_025560845.1. NCBI lineage: Bacteria > Bacillati > Bacillota > Bacilli > Caryophanales > Staphylococcaceae > Staphylococcus > Staphylococcus arlettae. The sequence goes on along the minus strand of NZ_CP094803.1, from coordinate 2,611,554 downwards.
TAACATCAGCATCTAAATCATAGATGGCATGAATGATTTGTCCGAATTGAGAATAACACATATGTGTATGAATTTGTGTTGCATCTGCCACAGATGATGTAGATAGTTTGAATGAATGAACAGCTTTGTCTAAATAATCTGCATGGTATTCAGAACGTAATGGTAATCCTTCACGTAATGCAGGTTCATCGACTTGAACAATTTTAATGCCTGCTGCTTCTAATGCTAAAACTTCTTCGTTAATAGCTAAAGCAATTTGGTCTTGGACATCTTCACGTGGTAAATCGACGCGTTCAAATGACCAGTTCAAAATCGTAACCGGACCTGTCAGCATACCTTTTACTGGTTTGTCAGTTAAATTTTGGGCATATACTGTTTCTTTGACAGTTAATGGTTCTGTCCATTTTACATCTCCGTAAATAATTGGTGGCTTCACGGCACGAGAACCATAAGACTGTACCCAACCAAATTTAGTTACTAAGAACCCTTGTAATTTTTCACCGAAGAATTCAACCATGTCATTACGCTCAAATTCACCATGAACAAGCACATCTAAACCGATATCTTCTTGAATTTTGATCCAACGTGCAATTTCATCTTGTAAAAATGTTTTATATGCTTCGTCAGAGATACGGTTGTTTTTCCAATCAGCACGTTGTTTACGCACTTCAGTTGATTGTGGGAAAGAACCGATTGTAGTTGTTGGTAAATCTGGTAAGTTGAGTTGTGCGTCTTGTTGTTTTTTACGTTCTGCAAATGGTGATTGACGTGTATCACGCACTTGTGAAAAGTCATATTCTAGATTTTTAAACGCTTGGTTTTGGAAACGTTCATAACGTGCTTTTAACACATCAAATTTGTCAGAATCATTGTCATTGATTACACGTTTTAATGCATCGAGCTCATCTAATTTCTCAGTAGCGAAGCTTAAGCCTTCAGCAATCGTTTCATCTAAAGTTTCATCATCTAATGAAACTGGAACGTGTAGTAATGATGCTGATGGTTGCACCACTAATTCGGATGTATAGTTTTGTAGTGTTTCAATTAAGTCTTTTTTAGCGGCAATATCGGCAGCCCAAACGTTACGGCCATCAATAATTCCAGCGTAAATTGCTTTATCTTGGTCTAAATCACCAGCTTTAAGTTGCTCTAAGTTGTAACCACGGTCGTGGACGAAATCTAACCCAAAACCTTTAACAGGTAAAGTATTTAAAAACTTAATATTCGCACGTTCAAAATATGTTTGAATTACTAATTTGCTAGCAACTCCTGCTTCAGCGAAATAATCATAAGCTTGTTTAGTAATATTTTCGAAATCTGCACTTGCATCTGTCACAAGGACTGGCTCATCAATTTGAATATATTCAGCGCCAGCATCTACAAGTGATTGTAATACTTCTTTATATAATGGTAGTAACGTTTGAACTTTTTCTTCAAATGTTTGGTTGCCACCTTTTGATAGTTGAACAAATGTAATAGGGCCAACAATAACAGGATGCGCATTAACATTTAATGATTGGGCATAATTAAAACGTTCTAATAAAACATTGTGATTTAATTTTGGTTCAGCGTTATCCCACTCAGGAACAATGTAATGGTAGTTCGTGTTAAACCATTTAATTAAAGCACTCGCTACGTGTTCTTTATTACCTCGGGCAATGTCGAATAACAGATCATTATTAACTTCACGTCCTTGGAAGCGTTCCGGAATTATATTGAAGAGTAATGATGTATCTAAAATGTGATCGTATAATGAGAAATCACCGACTGGAATACTATCTAAATTATAATTTTTTTGCAGTAGTAAATTTTCTTTGTGTAAGTCTGTTAATTGTTGATTTAACTCTGCTTCAGAAATTTTGTTAGACCAGTAACTTTCGATTGTCTTTTTCCATTCTCTTTTTCTACCTAACCTTGGGAAACCTAAATTTGATGTTTTAATTGTCATAATATTGCCTCCTGTTTTGTTGAAGTGATGGTTTTCGAGTATGCTGCTAGTTCTAAAGAAAAATCTACACGTTGGAAGGGTGTAATCAGATATAAGCCGTTGAAATATTCATGTACAGTGTCGATAAGCTCTTTACAGATTGAAATGCTGAGCTCGCGTGTCTTTTCTTTATCGTTTTTAACTGCTTCAAATTGAGTTAATATTTCTTCAGATAGTTTTATGCCAGGTACTTCGTTGTGTAAAAACAACGCGTTGTTATAACTGGTGATTGGCATAATACCAATAAAGAAAGGTACATTTAAATGCTTTGTTGCTTCATATACTGCTTTGATTTTTTCTTTACTATAAACGGGTTGGGTAATGAAGTAATTCATTCCGCTATCGATTTTCTTCTCTAAACGTCGAATAGCCCCGTCTAGTTTACGTACGTTAGGATCAAATGCTCCTGCGATGTTGAAGTTCGTTGCTTGCTTCAGCGCATCACCATCAGTATTGATTCCTTGATTAAAACGTTGTGCGATTTCTGTTAATCCTTTGGAGTTCACATCAAAAACATTCATGGCACCGGGAAGGTTACCAATTTTTGAAGGATCACCAGTAATGGTTAATATCTCGTCGACGCCAATGAGTGACAGACCGAGTAAATGAGATTGTAAACCTATAAGGTTACGGTCACGACAAGTAATGTGTACTAACGGTTCAATATTATAATTTTGCTTGATTAGACTAGCTGCCGCGATGTTGCTGATGCGGACAGTAGCTAAGGAATTATCAGCTAACGTTACCGCATCTATATCGGCGTCATCTAATTTTTTGATATTTCTGAAAAATAAGCTTGTATCGAGATGTTTGGGTGTATCTAATTCAACAATAATAGTTGGACGTTGTTTCACTTTAGTAGTTAAATTAACTTTGGAACTTGTCGTTGTTGTTTTAGTTTGGTGTTTAGTTATAGGAATAATATCTTTATGTGTAACAGGTTTTAAGTCTTTAATAGATGACTTAATAAATTTAATATGTTCGGGTGTTGTACCACAACAACCACCGATCAGGCGAACGCCTTCATTTATTAATTTTTGAGCGACGCTACCAAAATATTCAGCGTTATCACTATATTTAAATTCACTGTTATCGATATCTAATAGACTCGCGTTTGGATAACAAGATAAGTAACCGTCATCCGGTAATTCAATATGTGAAAAAGATTGCTGCATATGGTGAGGTCCATGATGACAATTTAATCCTACAACATCGGCGCCACTGGCTTTAAGTTGTTGTAATGCGCTATTGATTTCTGAACCATCACGTAAATAATTGGTATTAGAAGCTGTTAGTTGAGCGACGATAGGAATATCATATTTACGACGTGTCGCTTGAATGATATTTGTTAGTTCTTCTAAATCATAATACGTCTCGAAGAGTAAACCATCAACGCCAGCTTCTACTAAAGTATCGACTTGAATGCCTGTATGGTATTGGATGGCAGATAAGCTTAAGTCCTCTTGGCGCACACCTCGAAAGCCGCCAACGGTACCTAAGATATACGTATCATCATTGGCAGCCTGTTGAGCAATTTTAACGGCAGCCTGATGTATGTCCTTCACTTTATGTTCTAATCCGTAAGCTTTGAGCTTCTCGAAATTAGCTCCATACGTATTGGTCTGAATAATGTCAGCGCCAGCATCTATATATGAACGATGAATATGTTCGACTTTTTCTGGATGGCTGAGATTATATGCTTCAGGACAAGTATCTAAGCCTTCAGAATAAAGTATTGTTCCCATCGCGCCGTCAGCGATGAGTATGTTGTGTTTGAGTGCTTGTAACAGTTGAGTCATTAAAAGCCTCCTTAAATGCGTAGTTAAAGTCAGCGATAAGTTCATCTGGGTCTTCTAGACCAACACTTAGTCTAAACAGACCAAAGGTAATATTGCGTGCTTCACGTACATCTTGAGGCACTGCTGCGTGTGACATTGTGGCTGGGTGTGACAAGATCGTTTCAACACCGCCTAGACTGACTGAAACAAGTGGTAGTGACAATGCGTCTACAAAAGCTTGTGCTTTATTTTCATCTTTTAAACGGAAACCGAGCACAGCACCGCCATGTTTAGCTTGTGCTAAATGTGTCTCATTATGTCCCGGGTAATAAACTTCTGCGACTTCATCGCGTTCTGATAAGAATGTAACTAATTGTTGCGCGTTACTTACAGATTGATTAAAGCGTACAGGTAAAGTTTTTAAATGTTTAGCCAATGTCCAACTATCTTGTGCAGATAAGGCATTACCTGTACCGTTTTGTAATAAGTACAACGCATCTGCGACAGCTTTATTATTAGTAATAGCGACTCCAGCAATAATATCGCTATGACCACCTAAAAATTTAGTAGCACTGTGAACAACGATATCTGCACCTAATGTCAATGGAGATTGTCCTAGTGGTGTCATAAAGGTATTGTCAACTGCTACTAGTAAATCACGTGCTTGTGCTAATTGAGCAACTGCTTTAATATCAGTGATTTTAAATAGTGGGTTGGATGGTGTTTCTAAATAAATCAATTTAGTTTGTGACTCAATTGCATCTTCAATTGCCGTAACGTCTGTTGTATCTACAGTAGTGAATCGTATATTAAAGCGTGTTAAAATTTGTTCTGTTAAACGGAACGTACCTCCGTATACATCATCAGGTAAAATGACGTGATCGCCACTATTAAGCGTGAGTAAGACTGATGAAATAGCCGCAATACCTGAAGCATAAGCAAAGGCGTAGTCAGCCCCTTCTAGTTTAGCTAGTTTTTCTTCTAATAAATTACGGTTAGGGTTGCCACTGCGTGCATAATCATATGTTGCATCGCCACCTAGTACTTGTTGATGGAACGTTGATGAATCATATAATGGTGGGTTTGCTGAATCATAGTCCTGTCCACGGTGTGCATCATATATTACTTCTGTTTCTTTTGATAAAGTCATGAAATCACTCCTACTTTAGATTTTTCTAATGCTTGAATAATATCTGCTTCGATATCTTCATAGTTTTCAACGCCAATAGATAAACGGATTAAATATTCGTCAATGCCACGTTTATCTTTTTCTACATCGGGCATATCAACATGTGTTTGTGTATATGGGAAGGTAATCAATGTCTCAGTACCACCTAAGCTTTCTGCGAAGATACAAACATCAATGTTTTCTAAAAATTTGGCAACGCTATAGTCTTTGTGTAAACGTAAACTCATCATACCGGTGCGGCCGCTGTATAATACTTCAGAGATTGATGATAACGTCGAACATCGCTCTGCAAGTCGTTTGGCATTTTCTTCTGAACGATCTAAGCGTAAATGTAATGTTTTTAGACCTCGTTGTAATAAATAACTATCGATTGGTGATAATGTCGCTCCAATCATATTGTGTAAGGCGTTAAAGTCTTCAGCGAGTTGTGGGTCTTTAACTGTGACGATGCCGCCTAAGACGTCGTTATGACCTCCGATATATTTAGTACCTGAATGTAAAACAATGTCTGCACCTTCCTCTAATGGTGTTGAAAGATAAGGTGTTAAGAACGTATTATCAATAATAGTTAACAAGTTACGCTCTTGGCTTAAAATATAGTAAGGTTCAAGGTCGACCTCTAACATTAAAGGATTTGATATTGGTTCAATAAAAAGTGCACGTGTTTGTGGTGTTAGTGCTTGTTGTACTTCTTCGTAATTTAAAAAGTCGACATATTTAAATTTCACGCCATATTGTTGTTCATAAAAATCAAATAGTCTAAATGTACCTCCGTACAAATCAAAAGATACGAGCACCTCATCTCCTGGTTTGAAAATATTACAAACGAGTTGAATTGCTGCCATACCGCTAGACGTTGCATAGGAAGCTATACCGCGTTCTAATTTAGCAAACGCTTCTTCAAATGCTGAACGTGTAGGGTTTTTCGTTCTTGTATAATCAAAACCCGTCGATTCTCCCAAATGCGGATGCTGATATGCAGTTGATAAATAAATAGGGTTGGCGATAGAGCCAGTAACATCTTGTGTTAATGCGATTTGAGCCAATTCAGTATTTTTCATAATATATAACCTCCTAAAAAATAAAAAAGCTTCCGTCCTTTAGACCCGAAAAATTCGGATATAAAGGACGAAAGCTTGCTTCGTGGTACCACCTTAGTTTGTTGTTTTATTGCTAAAACAACCTTATCCAGTACGCTAACAGCTGCTGCACAGATATTTTGCCTCCTTTTGGATAGGTCAAAATAATGGAAGATAATTCCATATCGGCATGTAACTGATGTTAATACTGTATCGCTATAACGGGCGATCCCGATGATGCCTCATATTGGCACCAGCACTCAAAGGCCATTTTCAAACTCGCTTTCTGTGTCTTCTTTCAGCAACTGAAGACTCTCTGTGCCAGCAGGGCTAGTTCTACTTTCCTTATTACAGTGTTTAGCTATTTGTTTTAACTGATAAATCATAGCTTACACATTAAAAGAAATTTTGTCAACAACTTTTCTGAAAATTTAGATTAACGAGATTATTTTGATATTAGAATAAAAAGGCTAATCTGCGCTAGTATAAATATTTCTACTTGTTCTCACGTATAAAAATTCATAAAATAACAGTAAAGCTGTTAGAAAGGTAGGTGAATATCATCGCACAGACAGAAGACAACCGTTTAATTACTACCCAGGATGAAGAGGTGCAACATATTGCACTAGATCAAATTAAAGCCAATCCATACCAACCCCGAAAAACATTTGATGATACTAAATTAGATGATTTAGCGGGTTCTATTCGACAACACGGCATTCTACAACCAATTGTCTTACGGCAAACTATAAAAGGCTATCATATTGTAGTAGGTGAACGCAGGTTTCGTGCATCACAACGTGTGGGTCTGACAACGATTCCTGCTATTGTCAAAACAATGACAGATGAAGATATGATGGAACTTGCGATTATTGAAAACTTACAGCGCGAAGACTTGAACGCAATTGAAGAAGCTGAAAGCTATCGTAAATTAATGGATGACCTACAATTAACACAACAAGAAGTTGCGACACGCTTAAGTAAATCGAGACCGTATATTGCTAATATGTTACGTTTACTTAATTTACCAACTGAAATCATGCGAATGATTCGCGATGAACAACTTTCGGGAGCACATGGACGTACACTATTAGCTGTTAAAGATAAGCGTACAATGAATAAAATGGCACAGCAAGCCTACGAGGAGTCTTGGAGCGTTCGCTATTTAGAAGATTATATCAATTCAACAAAAGATAGTAAGCCACCAAAACAATCGCCTACTAGTAAGGAAAAGCCAAAGTTTATTCAACAACAAGAACGTCAATTAAGAGACCAATATGGCTCAAAGGTGAATATCTCTACCGTGAACAAAAAAGGGCATATCACATTTGAATTTACGTCAGAGGAAGAATTTAAGCAACTCATACAACAATTAAATGCCCACTATCGAACATGAGAATAGTCCCGTTGTCGTAATAAACTATAAAGTATGCAACATAACACTCGTTAAGGACATGATTGCTATTAAGAACGAGATTATAAATTGCATTCTACTATCGATACAGTTAAGGTTTTATCAATGATACACAACATTCTTAAACCAATAATATAAAAAGCGCATGCTTAAGAAGGGGCAATGCGCTTTTATTATACGATATAACTATTGTTGTTAAGTTTGATGGAAAAAAGGGGTTAGACGTCTAAACAGCAACAAATTAATGATACTTAACTTGTAATATAGTCTCCGCCATTCACGTGAATAACTTGTCCAGTAATGTAAGAGCTATCAGCGTAAGAAGCTAAGAAAACATAAGTAGGTGCTAGCTCTGCTGGCTGTCCTCGTCTCCCCATCGGTGTGTCATCACCTTGGTGTTCGACTTTGTCTTGGCTAAAAGTTGCAGGGATGAGTGGCGTATAAATAGGACCAGGAGCTACAGCGTTGACCCGTATCCCTTTTTCAACCAAGCTTGTAGCAAGTGAACGTGTAAATGCTACGATTGCGCCTTTAGTGGCAGCGTAATCTATTAAATGACCGGAACCACGATAAGCTGTCACACTCGTTGTATTAATTATAGCATCGCCTGATGAGAGGTGAGGTTCAGCTGCTTGAGATAAAAACATCATACCAAAAATATTAGTCTCAAATGTTTCTTTAATTTGCTCCGGTGTGATGTCAGCAAAGTGATCTTGTGGGAATTGGACACCACCATTATTTACTAAAATGTTGAGTTGGCCGAAATCGGTAATTACTTGTTGAATTAATGCTTGAGAGTCAGCTACGCTTTTTAAATCATGTGCATAAGCTTTAGCTGTCACTCCAAAAGCTTTAATATAAGCAACAATGTCATCAGCATCGCTATGCTCGTCATAATAACCTATGGCGACATGAGCACCTTCTTTAGCATAAAGCGTTGCTATCGCACGACCAATACCAGAATCGCCTCCAGTAATGAGTGCGACTTTACCTTGTAATTTTCTGCCTGCTTGATAGTCATCAAATTCAGAAATGGGTTTCGGCTGCATATCTTTTTCGATACCAGGTTGACGCTGTTGTACGTATCCTTTTATTTCTTTATGAAAATCAACTAAGTTCATAAAGCACCTCCAAAAGTGTCATTATTAATCCGATACCACCTGTAGTACAAATGAAACTTAGTTACAATTATTATATTGCTATTCAAACAAAAAGGAGATTAGTATCGTGAAATACTAATCTCCCGTCTGTTATGAGTTTAAAACATCGCCTTACATCTTTTAGTGATATTAGAGTTAGTTTGAAGTGTGACGATGTTTATTGAATGCGTAAACTAATTAATAGTAATATCAATTTTATAAGGTTGTTTACCTATTATAAATCTGAAAATATGGAATTCCCTTAAAATAACATAAGCAATCAAGTGTTTTCGCGTAAAAGCCACTATTATAACGATATTTTAGTTAAGCTTGTGAAGAAGCAGAAAAGCTTAATCTTGGAATAAACGTTTCAAAGTGAACATTTTCTTGTGGTATATCTAATGTTTGTAGTTGCATAATCATTGAGTTTAGGAACGAATTACCACCACAGATGTAAATTTCAGTGTTTGCATCTACATACTCTTGTAATTGTTTAGAATCGATAAAGCCATCAACATCTCTAAAATGAGTTTTGAATTCACCTTGTGCAACAGAGTTATTAATGTCGTTCAATTCTTGTTCAAATGCTACATTATTGTCATTAGATGTAACTTGAATAAATGTAGCTGCTAATTGTTTATTTGCTGCTTCGCGGTACATTGATACTAAAGGTGTCACTCCTACACCAGAACCTAAGAATAATTGTTTATTATTGTTATCGGCTAAACCGAAACCACCAACCGGTGCCGATATATTTAAAGTATCACCAATAGTTACTTCATCATGTAAAATTGTTGAAACTTCACCTTCATGACCTTCAGTTACATCGCGTCTTACACCAAATGTTAAATAGTTTGTATCACCATCAACAATAGAATAATGACGTTTAGCTCTGTACGGTAATTTGTCACTGGCTACGTCAACCGTAATATATTGACCAGGTACAAACTGACTTAAATCTATATTTTCTGATGTAATTGTGAATGATTTTATGATCTCTGTTTGTTCTTTAATGTCTGTGACTTTGAATGGCTGGAAGCCGTCCCAAGCCATGTTACTGTAAACTTCTTGTTCTAAACCGATAAATGCATCTGCAATTGCTTGATATGCTTTGCCCCACGTTTGGATAACTTCACTATCATCTGTCAATCCAGTCACTTCTTTAATAGCCCATAATAAATTTTCTCCAACAATGGGATAGTGTTCCGGTTTTACTTGTAAAGCGCAGTGTTTATATACTACTGGCATAATAGCAGGAACGATAGGTGACAAATCATCGATATTATCGGCAGCTGCTAAAACGGCCATAGCTAGTGCTGAAGATTGTAAACCTTTTTTCTGGTTTGTTTGGTTAAAAACATTTTTTAATTCTGGATGTGTTTCAAATAAGCGTTTATAAAATTTCGAGGTAATTGTTTGTCCTTCTTCTTTTAGTAAAGGTACCGTGTCTTTAATAGTACTAATTTCTTTTTGAGTTAACATAATATGACCTCCTTATTTATCTAACTTAATTATTAAACTATTGTATTAATTGTTCAAGTAAATAAAAGGAAAGTCATAAAGGTTTCAAAATTATTAAATTGTGCGAATATCATCACATTATTTTAATGAGCAGTTAATGGTAATGTTAATGTAATAATAATCGATAGTAGTAGATATGAAAATAGGGAGTGGTTGTATGAAAATTGCATTAACGCCTAATACATATGGCTTTCGTTTGAAAGGTGATTTTCAAGAAACAGTAGCAGGATTACAAACGACAGGTTATGAAATTAGACAACATCATGATTATCGGTGGGATGGGTTACAACGAACTGAGCAAGATGTTTATATTTTTCAATATACGTTAAGTGGGAAGGGCGCAATACGAATTGGTCAACAATATTATGAGTTAAGGCAAGGCGATGCCTTTTTTGTGAAAGTACCTAGTGACCATTGTTATTACTTACCGCATGATTCTGAGCAATGGGAGTTTTTGTATTTTACAATATATGGAAATATGGCAGCTACGCTCTTTGAAAAAATACAAACTACTGCTGGACCAATTATACAATTACCACTTCATGCAGCACCAATACAATTTATCATTGAAACATTAGAAAAAATAGAAAATATAGGTATTCATCACGGTTACGAATCTTCTGCCCGTGCTTATACGTTTGTGATGAAATGTCTGGAGTATTTAGAATATGGTCAACGCGTGGGGACGGGACATGACTCGCCAATTAATAAAGCAATACGCTACATAGAAAAATATTATTATGAAGATTTATCGTTAGACGACGTTGTAGCGGTGACACAACTCTCTAAATATTACTTTACCCGTCAATTTAACTCAGCGATGAAAGTAACACCAATACAGTATTTAACGCAAATACGTATACGTGTCAGTGTTCAATTATTAATTACTAGTGAATTGTCAGTAGCAGAAATTGCTACACGAGTGGGTTTTAGGTCTAGTAATTACTTCAGCAAAGTTTTTAAGAAGGTAATTGGTGTAACGCCAGGTAGTTATCGCAAAAATAATAAAGTGATGCCTGTAGATAAATTATTCATTGATTAATAGCGCAATATTATACCCTTTTCAAAATAATTTACGATTGCTAGTTGTCAGAATATTCACTAATCTGAATATAAGATATTGTATTTACAGCAAATGAAGACAATAAATTAAAAGTTCAAGTAACTGTGAGCAACTTGTGAAATCGCAATATTAAACTTATATTTAGGAGGCAGTAATATGAAAAAGATTACGTTTTTAGGTGCAGGAAGTACTGTGTTTACTAAGAATGTATTAGGAGACTGTATGACTGTTGACGCATTACAAGATTTTGAATTTGCATTATATGACATAGATGAACAACGATTAGAAGATTCCGAACGAATGTTAAATAATTTGAAAAGCAATTTAAATGCTGGTGTCACAATACGTGCGTACCATAATCGTAAAGAAGCTTTACACGATGCTAAATATGTTATTAACGCAATCCAAGTGGGAGGATATGATCCAGCTACTATTACAGATTTTGAAGTTCCTAAACAATACGGCTTACGTCAAACAATTGCTGATACATTAGGCATTGGAGGTATTTTCCGTAATTTAAGAACGATTCCAGTAATGCAAGCATTTGCTCAAGATATGAAAGAAGTATGTCCAGATGCTTGGTTTTTAAATTACACAAATCCTATGGCAGTGTTAACAAATATTATGTTGCAAGAAGGGATTAAAACAGTTGGATTATGCCACAGTGTTCAAGTTTGTGCTAATGATTTATTAATGTCTTTGGATATGCCAACAGATGGAATTCAGCATAAAATAGCGGGCATCAATCACATGGCATGGTTGCTTGAAATTACTCGTAATGGTAAAGATTTGTATCCGGAAATTAAACAACGAGCGAAAGCAAAACAGCAACAGCCACATGATGATATGGTGCGTTTCGAACTCATGGATAAATTTGGCTATTATATTACTGAGTCTTCAGAACATAATGCCGAATATCATCCTTATTTTATTAAAAGCCAATATCCAGAATTGATAGAGCGTTTCAATATACCATTGGATGAATACCCACGTCGTTGTGTCAATCAAATAACAGAATGGGAACAAATGCGTGATGATATGGTGAATAATAAAAATTTAGAGCATGAACGTTCACATGAATATGGCTCGTATATCATTGAAGCAATGGAAACGAATCAACCGTTTAAAATTGGAGGCAACGTTTTAAATACTGGTGGTTTAATTAGTAATTTACCAGAAAATGCTGTAGTAGAAGTACCGTGTTTAGTGGATAGTAGTGGCATTGCACCGACTTATATTGGTGCGTTACCAGAACAACTCGCAGCATTAAATAGAACGAATATTAACACGCAATTATTGACTATTGAAGCGGCATTGACTCAGAAAAAAGAAAAAATATACCAAGCAGCAATGTTAGATCCTCATACAGCAGCAGAATTATCAATCGATGACATTATTGCATTATGTGATGATTTAATTACAGCTCATGGCGATTGGCTACCAAAGTTCGACTAATATCAGCGAGAGCTTTGAAAAGGTACACAAAGAACTATTATGCCTAGCTTTAACAATATTAAAAGCTAGTAGAACTTAAGGGGTGGTTTTTTGGATAGACAAGTAACCCGAAAAGCAAAGTATTCTTTTGGTATTGGTGCTTTTGGTAAAGATTTAGTAGTAGGTCTAACGGGTACCTTCTTAATGTTTTATTTTACGGACGTATTAGGAGTGGCAGCAAGTTTTGTAGGAACGCTGTTTTTTGTCGCACGTATTTGGGATGCAATTAATGATCCGGTTATGGGCATGATTGTAGATAAAACTAAAACCAAATGGGGCAAATTTAGGCCGTGGTTAGTGATTGGTACTATTATTAATGCGGTGATAACCATCATTTTATTTAGCGATTTTGGATTGTCTGGCACAAGTCTGTATATATATGTTTCAGTGTTTTATATTTTGTGGGGGATGACTTATACGATGATGGATGTGCCATATTGGTCTTGGTTACCTAATTTAACTAACGATCCAACAGAACGAGAGGAAGTATCTATCATTCCTTGTGTGTTTGCTAGTTTAGCCAATATGATTGTTGGTACTGCAGGTTTAACAGTTGTAGCATTTTTTGCTCACCACTTTGGAGGCGGAGAGCAATCTGTAGGTTTCTTTATTATGACAGTCATCATTGCTATCGTATTTATAATTGCAATCATAATAACTGTACGTAATGTTTATGAAGCGCCGACAAATATTGATACAGGCATTACATTGCGTTTTAAAGATATTTGGCGTATTTTATTCATGAATAAAGAGTTACTCGCTTATATCGGTATTTTAGTAACTTTCTTTTTAAGTATTCAATTACTAGGCAATGTCGCAATATATTATTTTAGTTATGTGGCAGAATCTAAGGCATTGTTTGCACTGTATAATGGTGTAGGCTTTGTAGAAATCCTTGCATTATTGATGTTTCCTAAATTAGCAAAATGGCTGTCACGTGAACATGTGTTTCCGATAGCAGCAGTATCATTATCCATAGGCTTAATCATTTTTTTAATTGCAAGTTATGTATCGCCCTCTGCTATGATACCAGTAATTGTAGGTACTATATTTATTAAGACAGGTACCGGTTTAATCATGGGTATTATTACAGTATCGATTGCAGATGTTATTGATTATAGTGAATTGAAATTTGGTCAAAGGAATGAAAGTGTTATTACATCAACTCAAACGTTCTTGATGAAAACTGCTATGGCAGTAGCGGCACTATTTACCGGATGGGGATTAGACTTATTTGGTTATCAAGCTGGTCAACAGCAAAGTGACTTTACGAAAAATGGTTTACGTATCATCATGATTGCATTACCTATAATCAGCGTCTTTTTAAGTTACCTCATTTACCGATTCAGTTATCATTTGAAAGGTGCGTACATTCAAGATGTTGTAAATGTCTTAAATGTTAAAAAGCGACAAATTAAATAATATGACTAACAAGAGACTGGGACAATATTGATTGTCCTAGTCTTTTTTCATATTGGCAGTAGCTGACTGCATTGAAAATGCGCTTCAAATCAAGCTTGTTTCAAGGCTAGTCAACCTTGCCGGAGTGGGAAGACGAAATCATTTTTTCAAAAACAGATTTCTGTCCCACTCCCTTTACTATGAAAGAGCTATGTATTATTTTGTTGGTCTATCAAGTACTAATAAGTACTTAGCAAGTAAGCATTAAAATATAGATAGAAGTAAGTGGAAATATAAGCGTTATAAAAATGTTAGCTATTTTCTGTCGGTTACTGTAGGGTAGCCTTAGCGTTGTCTGACTTCAGACTACCGGTGGTGATACTTTGCTTTTTTTAAGATGAATTACAGCAACTGCACCGTTGCCAATGCAAACGGTGCAGGAGGATTAACTTTCTTTATTTTCAAAGTCTTCTTGTTTGTTATTATCAAAGAAAGATGAAAATTTATCTTTAATATCATCTAACTTGTTATTTACTTTATCGAGCTCTTCTTGCATTTGATCACTGTTGCCATTTTCTTGTTGATCTTTAGCTTGCTCTAAGTTGTTTACAGTACTTTGATATTTATCGGCTAAATTTTCTGTCGTGGATGAATCAGCTTCTTGTTTAAGACTATCTACTTTATCTTGTAATGATTGCAGTTTAGATTCTGTTTCATCATTTCCATTACTTATATCATCTTTAATTGTTTGGATTTGGCTTTCAATTTTACTATTTTGATGTTCGAAATTAACATTTTCACCTTGGCCAGCATCGTTTTGGTTTTGATTATCAGTTTGTGCTTGCTCTGTTTGATTTTGTTGTCCGTCATCACGTGAGTTGAAAAATGCTGTTACGGCAAAAACACCTACGATAAGTAACAAAATAATAGCACTTAAACCGAGCCACGTATTTTTACGTTTGGTTTTTTTATTTTCTTCCAGTAATTGTAATTCTCGTTCTCGATCGCGTTGATTATAATGGGCTTCTGATTTTAAGTGGTTCGGATCATGTGAATCATGCGCATAGGATTGTTGGTATTTTTGGATACGACTATAAGGGCTGTATAATACTTCTCCAAAGATATCGTACTGTTGCTCGTCCGTAACACTATGTGTGTTTAAATCAGTATTAACCTTACCGTGTTTATCTAATGCAATAATAGTTCCATCGTCTTCGATCTTTAAAATTTTAGGATATTCGTTAAAGTTATTATTACGCTGCATCATCTTCACCCTCATCTTCTAGTTAAAAATTACTACCATAGTAAGCTATACCCAAATTGTTCTATGTTATAAATAGTAAAAGGATACTTAACATAAAAATAATAAAAGCTGACTTAAATTAAATTAAAGTACTTTATTATATTTTTATCCATATTTTGAGTGAGGTCGTCATCAGAAATAATGAAATCCAATTCAGCCAAACCACTTATTTTAGCTGTTACAACTTTGCCTACTAATAAGTTGTAAATACAATAAAAGCTACAAGACATAGTGCTATTATAAAAAAACTAATACCGATAAATATCGAATGCCTATTGAATGCTACTATACCGAAGCAAATAAAAGTGACGCTTAAGCAAAGCATAGCTATAAAGTGTGGAAACTGTAAAATGTTGAATGAAATACTTAAATTTAAAAGAAAGCTTAGGATCCCTAAACATAAAAATATTCTCTCAATAAAAGTGAAAGTTATAGGGGCTTCATATAGTATACTCCTTCTATAAATTTTTAAACTACTATAACACAAGTAGTATAATAAATTGAATTTCATGTTTTTGTAGCCAATATATTATAGATAGAATTATGTTCATTCTGTATCTATAACCCTAAATATATTATGCAAATATAATTTAAAGCGTTTTATTTTATATTGGCATTATGGTTTATTTATAAAAAAAGTTACTTTTCGCTAATGAAAGGTAACTTTTTTTATAAATGTAAGAAAGCGCTTACGTGTAGGGGGATGTAACATGGAAGAATCAAGTACGTTGTTAACTATAGTGGGTTTATTGATTATTGTTTCAATAGTCACTTTGTTAATCATTAAAAAGATAAGTCCAGTAGTAGGAATGATACTTATTCCTATTGTTGGTGCATTATTGATTGGTCATGGGTTTGGGGATATTCGAAAATATGTGGATTCCGGAATTGACCAAGTTTTTAATGTTGCTATTATGTTTATTTTCGCTATTATTTATTTTGGTATTATTTCTGATAGCGGATTATTTAGACCATTTGTAAAAGTAATGATTAAATTTACGCGAGGCAATGTTATTATTGTGGCTGTTGTGACCGCACTAATTGGAACATGTGCACAGTTAGATGGTGCAGGAGCAACAACATTTTTATTAGCAATACCCGCATTATTACCTTTATATCGTGCACTAAAAATGAGTCCGTATTTATTAGTATTATTGTTAGCCCTAAGTGCTGCAATCATTAATATGGTCCCATGGGGTGGCCCAATGGCTAGGACAGCGTCAGTTATTGGCGTCGACAATATTAATGACCTGTGGTATCAAGTCATTCCATTACAATTAATCGGTATTGTGTTAGTCGTATTATTTGCGATGTTCCTAGGTATGCGAGAAAAAAGAAAAATTGCCCGTAGTTATAGTGATATGGATAGGGAAAAAATAGATATTCAAAGTATTGTTGAGGGTTATGAGCAACAACAAAATGAAAATTCTCCTATTATAGGTGAAGCGGCTAAACATAAATATATTTTATGGCTTAATTTAATTTTAACTATAATTATTGTCGCTATGATGCTCTTAGATATAGTTCCACCTGAGTTGGCGTTTATGATTGGTGTGGCGATTGCACTACCGCTTAACTTTAGAAATGTAGACTATCAAATGGAACGTATACGTGCCCATGCACCAAATGCTTTAATGATGGCAGCAGTAATTTTAGCAGCAGCTGTGTTTTTAGGTATTTTAAATGAAACGGGAATGTTAAAAGCCATAGCATTATCATTAATTACGATATTACCAACAGCTGTCGGAACATACTTACATATTATAGTTGGTATGTTAGGTGTACCTTTAGATTTATTAACTAGTACAGATGCATATTATTTTGCAATATTACCAATTGTAGAGTCTACTGCAGGCCAGTTTAATGTGCCTACAGAATCTACAGCTTTTGCACTGATGATTGGAAATGTTATCGGTACGTTTGTGAGTCCATTTGCACCAGCAGTTTGGTTAGCAGTTGGTCTTGCTGAAATTAATATGGGTAAATATATTAAATACGCCTTTTTCTGGGTGTGGGGATTCTCAATTATAATGTTAATTATCGCAATTTGCTTAGGTATTGTAACGATTTAGTTTAGATTATAGTCTTAATATATTATTATTGATAATTTTATAAAAAAGCTGGGACATGTATGAACTTGTCCCAGCTTTTAATTGTATCGACTATAAAGTTACAATTGTACTTCTTCTTATGCATACATAGTAATAGACAGACTTTATAAGTGTGTGTCTTGAAGCTGTTTGTTGCTCTCTGTGAGTTGATTTTTATCTTATGGTGTATCTTTGTTTATTGCAGCCATTTGTTGAGAGAAATGCTCAAAAGTGATTTCATTTTTACCCATCGCCGCCAATTGAAGATACATCTGCTCGTTTTTACTATAGGTCTCTTTATACAAAGTGGATAAAAGTGATGCTTCATTTGGTAATGGTGACAACACATCTTTGAGTTGTGAAAATGCATGATAATAACGTATACCAAAAATTCTTTGGGAACGCGCGTTAATGTGTATACCATCTGGGTTAGGGCGTAATCCTTGTCCAGTTACGAAATAGCAGTATGGATCTGAGTTGCTCACTGATTGTATAATTTGATTGATTTCTTGGTATTGTGTTGTACTTTGGCCGAAACCAGATTGTCCTAAATAATCTCCTAGACCACCGACAATAAAGGGGAGGTCAGGTTGATCTAATGCATGACGCATATGTGCGATAAACTGCTGTAATTTCTCTTGGTAGTTTTGAAATTTATCATTATTACTATCATTTTCGCCTTGATGCCATAACACGCCAATGAGTTCACTTGTTTCCATTGCAAAATGCGCTTCAGATATGGCATGTCGTGTCAATATTTGATCAGGTGCCCAGTCGTCTATAGAGGTGCCACCATCTGCGCAAGGGATGAGACCTAGTGTTTCATTTGGATGCGCCTCTACCCATAATTGTGCGAAGGCAGCGGCAGGTCCAATACCGGCGACTGCTCTATCTTGGTGAATAGGTTCTTCCATAAATTGCCAACGTCCGTTTTTTAATACTTTAATGCGCTCGTTAATAATAGGTTCGACCTCTGTCATAAATCCGCGTCCTGCCATATTTGACTGGCCGACTAATAAGATTGATTTCATCGACGTTCACTCCTTTGTTGGTATACAACGTATCGTATATGCTCATTTAAATATAGAATGTTTGCTAATGTAAAGGATTTTGTGTGCGATGCTTTATCGCATAGTTGATTCTTGCTATAATAGGCGAGTATGTTTTAGCACACGTTGGATATTTTAGTCTCAGGGGAGTGTTAATTTAAAACCCAAGTTGGAGTTGCAACTGAACGAAAACACGTACAATAGACAGTAACATTAAGTCAGGGAGGACATAGCATTGAATCAAATTAAAAGCGTATTAGCATCTTTGTTTGAACCTTTAACCAAAGTTGAGACGTATCAAACCTTAATATCTAACATTATTATGGTAGTAATATATATTGTCGTTGCTTGGTTTGCGATACGTATTATTAATAAAGTGATAGAACAATTTTTTAAAGTGCAAAACAAAGGCAGAAATGCCAATAAAAAACGCTCACAGACATTAATTTCACTAGTACAAAATATTGCTTCATATGTAGTATGGTTTATAGTCATTACTACTATTCTTAGTAAGTTTGGTATTAGCGTAGAAGGTATAATTGCCAGTGCTGGTGTTGTTGGTTTAGCTGTTGGTTTTGGTGCGCAAACAATTGTTAAAGACATCATTACTGGGTTCTTTATTATTTTTGAAAACCAATTTGATGTTGGCGATTATGTTAAAATTAATAGTGCCGGAACAACTGTAGCTGAAGGAACTGTAAAAGCAATTGGATTACGTTCAACGCGTATTAATACGATAAGTGGCGAATTAACAATCTTACCAAACGGTAGTATGGGAGAGATTACTAACTTTTCAGTATCAAATGGTACAGCGATTGTGATGATGCCTGTGGCAATTGATGAAGATATAGATCGTGTGGAAACATTATTAAATGAATTATTTACTTCAATGCGTTCTAAATATTACTTATTCATTACTACTCCAGAATTCGTAGGTGTCGATTCCATTACGAGAGATGAAGTATTGATTCGTATTTCAGCAGAAACGATACCTGGTGAAGGCTTCTCAGGTGCGCGTATTTTACGTAAAGAAATTCAACAATTTTTCAAATTAAAAGGTATTAAAACACCGCAACCAGCCATGGTACAATATGACTCGAGTAACCCAAATCAAGCACAATAACTTCGGAGGTGTGACAGAATGACAGCTAAATACGGTCTGAATGATATAGTAGAAATGAAAAAGCAACATGCATGTGGTACGAATCGTTTTAAAATCATTCGTATGGGCGCAGACATCCGAATTAAATGTGAAAATTGTCAACGCAGTATTATGATTCCTAGACAAACGTTCAATAAAAAATTAAAAAAAGTACTTGAGTCTTATCAAGTAACTGATGAAAAGGAGAATGACTAATGGCTTTAACAGCAGGTATCGTAGGCTTACCTAACGTAGGGAAATCTACTCTATTTAATGCAATTACAAAGGCTGGCGCATTGGCAGCTAACTACCCATTCGCAACAATCGACCCTAACGTAGGTATTGTAGAAGTACCGGATAATAGATTGAATGTATTAACAGAGATGGTACAACCTAAAAAGACTATACCAACTACATTTGAATTCACTGATATTGCAGGTATCGTGAAAGGTGCTTCAAAAGGTGAAGGATTAGGGAATAAATTCTTATCTCATATTCGCGAAGTTGATGCAATATGCCAAGTAGTGCGTGCTTTTGATGATGATAATGTTACGCACGTTTCTGGACGTGTAGATCCTATTGATGACATTGAAGTTATTAATATGGAATTAATTTTAGCTGATTTAGAATCAGTGGAAAAACGTTTGCCGAAACTTGAGAAAATGGCAAGACAAAAAGACAAAAATGCAGTTAATGAAGTACGTATATTAACTACAGTAAAAGAAGCATTAGAAGAAGGTCGTCCAGTACGTAGTTTAGAATTTAATGAAGAAGACCAAAAATATATTAACCAAGCACAATTATTAACGTCAAAAGATATGTTATATATCGCCAATGTTGGTGAAAATGAAATTGGTGACGAAGATAATGAAAAAGTTAAGGCTATCCGTGAATACGCAAGTAAAGAAGGATCAGAAGTTATTGTAATCAGTGCTAAAATCGAAGAAGAAATTGCTACATTAGATGATGATGATAGAGCAATGTTCCTTGAAGATTTAGGTATCGAGGAACCAGGTTTAGATATTTTAATACGTACAACATATAATCTATTAGGCTTAGCAACATATTTCACAGCAGGTGTTGAAGAAGTACGTGCCTGGACCTTTAAGACGGGAATGACAGCACCACAATGTGCGGGCATCATCCATACAGATTTTGAACGCGGGTTCATCCGTGCAGAAGTAACGAGTTATGATGACTATGTAGAATTTAATGGTGAGCATGGTGCCAAAGAAGCGGGTAAACAACGTTTAGAAGGTAAAGATTACATCATGCAAGACGGTGACGTTGTTCACTTTAGATTCAACGTATAAAATTTTCAAAAGTTCCTGATTATGTCAGGAGCTTTTTTAATATCAAAGTACATAAAACACCTCCCAAGTTGCAATAGTGAAATGGGAGGTGTTGTTGTAGTGGTATTATTTTGGAGTGTTTACGACGTGAACCATTCGCTGCTGACACCAGACGAGATATAATTGGCATCGACTTTTTGATCTAATTCTTCAGAATAATGTTCATCGGTGTATTGCCATAAGGCATGATTCGTAGATGGTTGTTGCTCATTATAATTAGCCAACCAAACACCGTCATAATTATTAGGTGCTTGTGGAACATTTTCATTGATAAAGTTTTCGTATGAATAGAAAAGTACTTTATGATTTCCTGCTAGGCTTTTCATTTCATCGTACCAAGCTTTAGTACTTTGCTCCACGCCACCAGAAGTGACACTATTTTCTTCTAAATCATTGACATAAAATTCAGCTTTGGGTGCACGGTTGTGAAGTGTTCGAGCTTCATAGCGTGCATCGTCTGGATTTTCATACATACTATATGAATAGACGCCAAAATCTAAATTATATTTATCGAGTAGTGCTGAATTATGTTCGAGTGCAGCATCTTCAGTTTCAGAACCGTATTGGGCACGAATGATAATGAAGTCATAGTTTGCTTTCAATGCTTTAACTTGATTGGCAGTTAACTCTCCTTGCCATTCAGAAATGTCTAAAACGCGATTGTCGCTTTTTGCTCCGCCTGCTTCTCGTGTCACACTGTTATTTTGTGTTGCCATTGGATGTTCTTTGAGATAGTTTTCATATCCAGCGCCCATTGTGCCACGATGTGATGAATCTTCGTCGGCCGCATAAACTGTCGCACTAGCGAGTGGTGCACTGGCTAGCACTGTTGTTGCGACGATGCTTTTTTTCAAAAACGAAATCATAAAAGTACTCCTTTAGTTTGCTATAGTGAATTGTTGAATATGTAATTAATGGTGTCATAAATTTCTGACAAAGCTCATGCTAAAATAATTAGATTTTTTCGCAACCTTACTTCGTACAAGATTAAAGTGTAAAGAAAATTAATTAATTCAGAAATAAAATAATCGTTATTAACAGCAAGAAAATATTAATTCAAGTAGATTGTCACCTTTCGTATTATTGTAAATTGTAAAAGCTTATGCTATAATTCTTGATTGTGAGTAATGAAAATTATTCCTTGCCTATTGTTTTTATTGATAGGCCGTATAGACCACAAGGAGGTGCAATTATAAAATGAGAACATATGAAATTATGTACATCGTTCGTCCAAATATTGAAGAAGATGCTAAGAAAGCAGTAGTTGAGCGTTTCAACGGTATTTTAGCTTCAAACGGATCAGAAGTCCTAGAAGCAAAAGATCAAGGTAAACGTCGTTTAGCTTATGAAATCAACGATTTCACTGAAGGTTACTACAACTTAGTTCGTATTCAAACAGAAGGTAACGAAGCTACAGACGAATTCCAACGTTTGGCTAAAATCTCTGACGATATTATTCGTTACATCGTTATCCGTGAAGACGAAGATAAGACAAGAAAATAATTGGGGGCGCTTAAATGATAAACAGAGTTGTTTTAGTAGGTCGTTTAACAAAGGATCCAGAATATAGAACAACACCCTCAGGCGTGAGCGTTGCGACTTTTACTTTAGCAGTAAATCGTACGTTTACAAATGCGCAAGGGGAACGCGAAGCAGATTTCATTAACTGTGTAGTTTTTAGAAAACAAGCAGAAAATGTGAATAATTACTTATCAAAAGGTAGTTTAGCTGGCGTTGACGGTCGCATACAATCACGTAACTATGAAAACCAAGAAGGGCGTCGTGTGTTTGTCACTGAAGTTGTTTGTGACAGCGTTCAATTCCTTGAACCGAAAAATCAAAACCAACGTCACAATCAGTCTTCCGGTAATAATTTCCAAGATTATGGACAAGGTTTTGGTGGTCAACAAGCAGGTCAAAACACGTCATCTTATCAAAATAATAACAACAACAATTCATCAAACTCAGGTCAATCTGATAATCCTTTTGCGAATGCAAATGGACCGATTGATATCAGTGATGATGACTTACCGTTCTAAGCTCTGTATTTTGTGTGAATTTACAAGAGCAATAAATTAAAAGATTTTTAAAGTGTGAAAAATTGCATTATCGTGTGTGTAAATTGTGTGTAAAGTAATGCAATTTAAAGCGTATGTCTTCAGTGTGTGAAGATATACGCTTTTTTTGTGTTCAAATTGTTCTTCATTGAATAAAACAACTATTGTACGAGTTTTAGTAGCGATGTCGCGTTATTAAAATTATGAATATTCAGATGGAAAGTTACATATTACATCACTTATAAAACGTGGCTGGAGTTAATAAGTTTTAACACAAATTATATGCAATTTTAATAAAATTAACAAAACATTAATATACAAATATTTTAGAAATTAAAAGTTTTAAAAAATACAAAACAGGATAATTATTATTATATCTTAATGTATTATGTTTTATTAATGATTTGAAAAGATGTTAAAAGAATATTAATATTGAAGATGTATCCAATTGATAGGAGGCTTATTAAAATAGATGGAAACAAAATTATTGTCTTATGCACAAAATGAAATACTACAGATAGAACAGTACTATGAAAACACAAGTATTAACAACATTGCGGGAATTATGCACATGCGTAATGGTCTTGAATATGCAGAAATCAATGCAGCATTTAACGCATTGGTTGAAAGTCATGATAGTTTTCGACTGCAAGTTACACGACATGACGGTGAATATAAACAATATGTTACAGACTTTCAATATCATGACTATCCGTATTTAGATTTCTTCGAAGACGAAGTCGGTTACAATAAATGGCGTAATGAAACAGCGAGAAAAAATATCTTTGAGTTAGATGAACAGTTATTTAAATGCGTCTTACTTAGATTTCCAGAAGGTCATAATGGGCTATTTTTATTACAACACCATTTAATAAGTGATGGTTGGAGTATGACACTTGCTGTGAATTTTTTGATACGAAAGTTAGCGGGCAAAAATACAGAGAAAGATGCACGTGCCTCGTATTTAGATACAATCGCAACTGAAACAAAATATGAACAATCTCCTCGTTTTAATAAAGATAAACAATTTTGGCTAGAAAAGCTTGAAAATTTTGAAAATAATACCCTATTTGAAAAGACAACATTGGATAGTGCAGTAGGTAAGCGTCGAAGCTTTAGCTTATCAAACGCAGACACAAAACGAATTAAAGATTTTTGTGAAAATAATCAAATAAGTATTAGTAATTTATATTCCTCAGTGATGCTTATTTTAAAATATAAACAAACGTTGTCACAGACAAATTCCGTTGGTTTACTCATACATAATAGAGATAGTAAAAAAGAAAAGATTACTACTGGAGTCTATTCAAGAGTATTACCAATGATTGTGGAAGTCGACAAAGATCTATCAATCACAGAGTATCTAAATAAAATAAAACTAGAAACGTTTAATCTACTTAAACATAGAAAATATCCGTATGATTATATTGTCGAAGATAGCGGTAACAAAAAAGGTTTGTTGGATTGCTTCGTGTCTTTCCAAAATACACAATATAATACGGAATTTATTGAAGATGGCTTTTCGGATGAATGGTTAGATTCGGGGACGAATAACGCACCGTTAAGTTTAAATATCAGTAATAGAAGTAGTAAAAATGGTTTGGATATTGATTATGATTACCAAATTGATGCTTTGAATGATCGAGAAGTATGTCAATTGCACGATACTATTCAAAATGTTTTGAATAGTATGATAAATAATCCGGAACAAAAAATTAGTGATATTGAAATTGTGACACCGGAAGAAAAACAACAAATTTTACACACTTTTAATGATACTGCGAGAGCGTTAGATAATAGTCAAACATTTGTAGAACGCTTTGAAAGACAGGTTGCACTAACACCAACGAAAACTGCCATCACTTATGAAGGTACGAGTTTATCATATAATGAGTTAAATGAACGTGCGAACCAGTTGGCAGTAAAATTACGTGATGCCAATATTAAACCCAATGATTTTGTAGGCATTATGACCAATCGATATTTAGAAATGATGATTGGTATTTATGGCATTTTAAAAGCTGGAGGTGCTTATGTACCTATTGATCCGAATAATCCTAGTGAGCGTATTAATTATATTTTAGAGGACAGTCAACCTAAGGTGTTGTTAACGGATCGATCCATCGATGAGGCAATTACTTATAATGGACATGTGATTGATTTAACAACGGATAGTACTTTATCGTCGCTACCAACAGAAAATTTACCCCATGTGACTCAAGTTTCAGACTTAATGTATGTCATTTATACATCTGGTACAACTGGGAAACCTAAAGGCGTGATGGTACCTTATAAAGGTGTAATCAATCGCTTGAATTGGATGATTGATGAGTTTAACGTAAGTGAACAAGAAAAAGTGTTGTTTAAAACACCATTTACATTTGATGTATCCGTTTGGGAAATTTTTGGTTGGGCTATGGTCGGAGGTCAAGCAGTATTATTACCTTCAGGTGAAGAAAGTAATCCGGCAAAAATTACAAAACTTATTGAACAACATGATATTACGATGGTTCACTTTGTGCCATCAATGTTAAGTGTCTTTATTGATTTTATTAAAGCGTCTAACAATGTCGCAGCTATATCTTCAGTGAATAATGTTTTGGCGAGTGGTGAAGCGTTGAAAACTGAACACGTTAATCGTTTCAATGAGCGTATTGGTAGTCCTAATGAGACGTTGCTTATCGATTTATACGGACCAACTGAAACATCTATAGAAGTTATTTATTACCCATGTCACGCCGATAAAATCTATGACACAATACCTATCGGTAAGCCCATTGCCAATATTCAAGCTTTAATTTTGAATGAAGATAATAATTTATTAGGTATTGGTGTAGCAGGCGAGCTGTGTATAGGTGGAGTTGGAGTCACAGATGGTTATTTAAACCGTCCTGAATTAACAGCCGAACAATTTATCGATAATCCTTATGGTGAAGGTAAATTATATCGAACAGGCGATTTAGCTAAATGGAGCGAAGATGGCAATATAGAGTACATCGGACGTATCGATGAACAAGTAAAAATACGTGGTTATCGAATTGAGCTTGGGGAAATCGAAAGTTTATTACGACAAATGGATAATGTATCGGATGTTGCAGTAGTGGCCAAGCCAGTTCAAGGTTCTGAGTTGGCAATTTGTGCTTATTTGGCGTCTGAAGAGGCACTTGATTTTAATAGTACTAAGTCACTTTTAGCGAAAAAGTTACCGGAATATATGATTCCGTCCTACATGATGCAATTAGAACAATTACCAGTAACAGCTAACGGTAAATTAAATAAAAAAGCATTGCCTGACATTAAAATAGAAACAAAAACGTATGTTGCACCATCGACGGATATGGAGGCTGAAATAGCCAAAACTTTTGCTCAAGTGTTGAATGCACCGCAAGTTAGTGTGCAAGATAGTTTCTTTGAAATTGGTGGACATTCTTTAAGAGCAATTAGTGTAATTAATGATATAGAAAGTCGTATGGGTATACGATTACCATTAAAAGCTATCTTTGAACATCCAAGTGTAGCGCAATTAGCCACAGTCGTTGAAGCGCAAGCCAAAGAGACTGCAGGACATGACATTCCACAAGCTACAGACAAACCTTATTATCTGACGTCATCACCACAAAAACGACTTTATGTGTTACATGAGATGACGGATAGTCCAACGGCTTATAATATGCCAAGTATGTTAGAAATACGTGGGGATGTTGATATCACACGTGTACAAGAGGCTTTCCAAACACTGTTTAATAGACACGAAGCGTTAAGAACACATTTTGAGACGATAGACGGCGAACCAGTACAAGTCATTGAAGAACAAGCGACGATTAGCGTAGATTACGAAGTAGCACATACTGAAGATTATGATAGTTTGTTAACGGCTTTTGTACGTCCATTTAATTTAGCACAAGCACCGTTACTGAGAGTGAAAATCGTTAAATGTGCAGAACAGCGTTTTATTTTATTATTTGATATGCATCATATTATTTCTGATGGTTTATCAATTAATATTATCATCAAAGAATTTTCAGCACTTTATCAAGGTTATGCATTAGAAGAATTAAAAGTGCAATACAAAGATTATAGTGAATGGATGCACACACGTGATTTAACGAGTCAACGTACTTATTGGTTAGAACAATTTAAAGAGGAAGCACCCGTTTTAGATTTACCTTATGACCATGCTAGACCGAATAAACAAAATTTTGATGGGCGTTCTATTACAGTGCGTATGCCTGATGAAACACGTAGTGCTATTAGTCAGTTAGCGCAAACAACAGGCAGTACAGATTATATGATTTTACTAACGTCATTCATGGTATTATTACACAAATATAGTCGCCAAGAAGATGTGGTGATCGGTAGTCCAATTTCCGGACGTACACACAAAGATACTGAAAATATGTTAGGGATGTTTGTTAATACATTAGCTATGCGTGGTTATCCTGAACGTAATAAATCCTTTAACCAATTGTTGTCTGAAACGAAAGATGCATCTATAAAAGCGTTTGATAATCAAGAATACCCACTTGAAGCTTTAGTAGATGAAATTGTAGAAAAACGTGATTTAACGCGAAATCCGTTGTTTGATGTCTTATTTACGTTACAAAATAATGAACAACAAAAATTAGAAATCAATAATTGGGCGATTGAACCTAAGGCGGCTACACATACAGATGCGAAGTTTGATTTGAGTATGACTATAGAAGATGGTGAACACTATGATGTGTCATTAGAATATGCGAGTGAATTATTTGAAGAGGCAACGATTCAACGTATGCTTGGGCACTTCTTCGAAATTTTAGGTAATATCACGACAAATCCTGAACAAAAAATTAGTGACATTAACATAGTTACAGAGTCAGAAAAAACGACAATTTTTAATGATTTTAACGACACACAAGTTAACTTAAATAATACACAAACATTTGTCGAACGCTTTGAAGCACAAGTGGCGAAAACACCTGAACAAACTGCAATTATGTATGAAGGCGCAAGCTTAACGTATCGTGAATTAAACGAACGTGCGAATCAATTAGCGCGTGTGTTACGAGCACAAGGTGTAGCAGCAAATCATTTAGTTGGTTTAATGACAAACCGTCGTTTAGAAATGATGATTGGTATATACGGTATTTTGAAAGCTGGTGGTGCTTATGTACCAGTAGATCCTAACTATCCTAGTGATCGTGTGAATTATATTTTAGGAGATAGCCAACCGGACGTCTTATTAACAGATCATAATTTAAACGCTTCGATTGATTATGACCAACAAGTTATTAATTTAACAGATTCAGCCGTATATGAGAACCAAGCCAAAACAAATCTACCACATGCCACTGATGTGACAGACTTAATGTATGTCATTTATACGTCGGGCACAACAGGTAAGCCGAAAGGTGTAATGGTACCATACAAAGGTGTTATGAATCGCCTGAATTGGATGATAGATAAATATCACTTCAGTGCGCATGATACTGTGTTATTTAAAACACCATTTACGTTTGATGTGTCGGTATGGGAAATCTTTGGATGGGCAATGGTTGGCGGTCAAGCTGTACTACTACCTTCAGGTGAAGAAAGTAATCCAGAAAAAATTGCCGCACTCTTAGAACATCATCTCATTACAATGGTGCACTTTGTACCGTCAATGCTTGGGGTCTTTATCGACTTTATTAAAAATACGAATAAGCAACAAGCTATCGCTTCAGTTAATCACGTACTCGCAAGTGGTGAAGCGTTAAAACCAGAACAAGTAAATCAATTTAACACGATTATTGGTACACCAAATAATACTTTGTTACTTGATTTATATGGTCCGACAGAAGCATCAATTGAGGTTATTTATTACCCATGTCATGCTGGACAAACGTATGACACTATTCCAATCGGTAAGCCAATTGCTAACATTCAAGCATATATTATGAATGAAGATAATAACTTAATGGGGATCGGTGTTCCCGGCGAGTTATGTATCGGTGGTGTAGGTGTCACAGATGGTTATTTAAATAGACCTGATTTAACGCAAGAAAAATTTATAGATAATCCATTTGGTGAAGGTAAATTGTACCGTACCGGTGATTTAGCGAAGTGGAGTGCAGAAGGTAATGTTGAATATCTTGGACGTATTGACGAACAAGTAAAAATCCGTGGGTATCGTATTGAACTTGGTGAAATCGAAAGTACTTTAGGTCAAGTCGATGGGATTTCGGATGTGGCTGTCATCGCCAAAGCAGTCGTTGGTGACGAATTATCAATTTGTGCATATCTAGTGTCAGATGATGCGATTGATATAGAAACGATTAAAGCAACACTTGGACAAAAGCTACCAAGTTATATGGTACCGACTTTTATGACGCAACTTGAACAATTGCCTGTAACAGCCAATGGTAAATTAAATAAAAAAGCATTACCAGATATTAAAGTAGAAACAAAGGCTTATGTTGCACCAACAACACCAGAAGAAGCAAGTATCACTCAGGCTTTTGAAACTGTTTTACATTTAGAACAAGTCAGTGTATATGATGATTTCTTTGAAATTGGCGGACATTCATTAAAAGCAATAAGTGTAGTCAATGAAATTGAAAGTCATCTAGGGGTAAGACTGCCACTTAAAGCAATTTTTGAGAATCCTACTGCAGCCCAACTTGCAAAAGTAGTACTCAATAGTAGTGACAAAGCCCATACTCAAGCGATTGCTCCGGCTGAACATAAAGCACATTACTATGCATCATCACCACAAAAACGTTTATATGTGTTAAATGAAATGGTATCTGGTCAAACAGCATACAATATGCCGAGCATTTTAGAAATTCATGGGAACGTTGATGTAGAGCGTGTACAAGAGGCATTCCAAGCGTTAATTGACCGTCATGAATCATTACGCACACATTTCGAAGCGATTGATGGCGAGCCAGTACAAATTATTAATGAGCAAGCAGAAATCGCAGTGGATTATGAAGAAAATGCTAATCCTGATTATGATGCTTTATTAGAGGATTTTGTAAAACCATTTGATTTAGCGCAAGCACCATTGTTACGCGTGAAAATTGTGAAACAAGCAGAGCAGCATTATATTTTACTCTTTGATATGCACCATATTATTTCAGATGGTTTTTCTATTAATTTAATTATGAAAGAATTCTCTGCATTATATCAAAACCAAGCATTAACACCATTGACAGTACAATATAAAGATTATAGTGAGTGGATGCACAATCGCGATATGAGTGCACAACGTGCTTTCTGGTTAGCTCAATTTGAAGAAGAAGCACCAGTACTTGATTTGCCTTATGATCGTGCGCGTCCAAATAAACAAAGCTTTATTGGTGGGACAGTCTCAGTGGATGTGCCAGCGAAAATCACTCAAGACATCCATCAATTAGCACAAGAAACAGGTAGTACTGATTATATGATTTTATTATCATCGTTTATGGTGTTATTACACAAATATAGTCGTCAAGAAGATATCGTCATCGGTAGTCCAATTTCAGGACGGACACATAAGGATACTGAAAGTATGTTAGGAATGTTCGTTAATACGTTAGCAATGCGTGGCTATCCAACACGACAAAAAACATTTAATCAATTATTGGCCGAACTCAAAGAAACGTCGTTACAAGCATTTGATAATCAAGAGTATCCACTTGAAGCGTTGGTAGATGAAATTGTGGAAAACCGTGACTTAACACGTAATCCATTATTCGACGTACTATTCACACTACAAAATAATGACAAACAGAGCATAGACATTGAAGATTGGAACATTGAAACTAAAGAAGCAACAAACACCAATGCGAAATTTGATTTGAATATGACTATCGAAGAAGGCGACACGTATAAAGTGTTATTAGAATACGGTCAAGAGTTGTTTGATGCTGAAACAGTGCAACGTATGCTCGGACATTACATGGAAATCTTAAAAAATGTTACGCAAAATCCACAACTTAATATTGGAGAAATTGAAATTATTACCGCAGCAGAACAAACTGAAATCTTTGAAGTCTTTAATGATACGGCTGAATCGTTGAATAATTCGCAAACGTTTGTAGAACGATTTGAAGCACAAGTGGCACAAACACCACAACAGACGGCAGTTACGTATGAAGGAGAAAGTTTAACGTATAGTGAGTTAAACTCAAGAGCGAATCAACTTGCATATCGTTTACGTGAATTAGGCGTACAGCCAGATGATCTTGTAGGTCTTATGACATATCGCCGTTTAGAGATGATGGTTGGTATTTTCGGTATCTTAAAAGCAGGTGGCGCTTATGTGCCAGTCGATCCAAATTATCCAGTTGAGCGTATTGAGTTCATGTTAGAAGATAGTCAACCAGACATCTTATTAACAGACCATACACTTAATAGTGAATTAGCTTATGATAATACTGTTATTGACCTATTAACTACAGATTTAACTACATTACCAAAAGATAATTTACCGCATGTCACAGATGTGTCGAACCTTATGTATGTAATTTATACATCTGGTACAACTGGCAAACCTAAAGGTGTCCTTGTACCATACGAAGGTGTCCTTAATCGCCTGAATTGGATGATTGATAAATATAATTTCGATGAAAGTGACATTATATTATTCAAAACACCATTTACATTCGACGTATCAGTGTGGGAAATTTTCGGTTGGGCAATGGTTGGTGGCCAAGCTGTACTACTTCCGAGTGGTGAAGAAGTGAATCCAGAGAAGATTATGAACTTAATTCATGATCATCATGTGACGATGGTTCACTTTGTGCCTTCAATGTTAGGTGGCTTTATCGATTACATTAAATCGACGGACAATGTACCTAGCTTAGCATCATTAGAAACATTGTTAGCAACAGGTGAAGCGCTTAAACCTGTACTTGCAAATGAATTTAACACTGTAATTGGAAAAAGAAATAATACATTACTCGTCGACTTGTATGGACCAACAGAAGCATCGATTGAGATGTTACACTATCCTGTCCCTCATGGTAAGACACATGAAGTGATACCAATTGGTAATCCAATTGCAAACGTACACGCACATGTGATAAATGAAGATAATAAGTTGATGGGTATCGGTGTTCCGGGAGAACTATGTATTAGCGGTATCGCTGTAACAAGAGGCTATTTAAATCGCCCTGATTTAACTGCTGAAAAATTCATTGATAATCCATTTGGCGACGGTAAACTTTACCGTACTGGTGACTTAGCAAAATGGCGTGGCGACGGAATGGTGGAATACTTAGGTCGTATGGATGAACAAGTGAAAATCCGTGGCTATCGTATTGAACTGGGAGAAATTGAAAGTGTCTTAGGTAAAATGAGTGCAATTACTAATGTTGCAGTTGTTGCTAAACCAATGGCTGGTTCTGATTTAGCGCTATGTGCGTATCTCGTTGCCGAAGAAACATTAGATTTTGAAGCTATTAAAGTAGCATTAAATCAGCAATTACCAGAATATATGGTGCCAGCTTATATGATGCAATTAGATGCGTTACCAGTAACAGTAAATGGTAAGTTGAATAAGAAAGCATTACCAGAAATTGAAGTCGAAAGTGCTACTTATATTGAACCAAGCAATGATATGGAAACTACAGTCGCTGAAGCGTTTGAAACAGTATTGGACAGAGAACGCGTGAGCATTCAGGACAGTTTCTTTGAAATTGGCGGAGATTCAATTAAAGCTATTAAATTAACGTCGCTACTCTCTAAATCATATAATATTTCTATTAAAGATATTTTCGAATTACAGACCGTTGAAAGTATTAGTAAAGCATTAATCGAACGTGCAGATACTAATATTATGGCTAAATTGAGTGCTTTAAAAGAAGTAACAGTAGAGCATGAACATCGTTTCAGCAGCGACTTTATGAAAGAAGTAAATGACTACAAAGAGAAAAGTGCTCAGCAATATCAAGCTATTGATAAAACTGCGGTTAAACGAGATAAAAAAGTATTGTTAACAGGTGCTACAGGGTACTTTGGTATTCATGTCTTAAAAGATTTACTTGCGCGCACAGATTTTACTATTTATGTCATGGTGCGTAATAGTAATGAGTTAAGTGGTGAATCAAAACTTAACAATAATTGGCAGTATTACTTCAATGCTCAATTGAATTCAGCAGATACTAGTCGTATTCATTTAGTGGAAGGTAATATTGAAGCGGATGGCCTAGGCTTTGCAACGCAAACTTATGATTATTTAGCAAACAACATCGATATTATTATTAATGCTGCAGCTAATGTTAATCACTTTGCCACGGAAGCTTCGTCTTATGACACGAATGTTAATGCAATAAATAATATAGTTGATTTTGCCAAAGACCAAAAACTAAAAGAAATCCATCATATGTCAACGATGTCTATTGCTTCTGGTCATATCGAAGACAAAAAACAAGTGACGTTCTCGGAAGATGATATTGATTTAGGCCAAAAACCGAATAACGTATATTTAGATGGGAAAATTGAAGCTGAAAAACGCTTAGTAGCATATCGTGACGAAGGTGTAGAAACGAATATTTACCGTTTAGGTAATTTACAATGTGATTCTGAAACAGGTATTTTCCAAAAAAATGAAGAAAATAATGCCTTTTATAGTATTATCAAATCATTTAAAAAGTTACAAAAATTCCCTAACTTAGCACATGATGATGTTGATTTCACACCTGTTGATCAAGCAGCACAAGCGTGCAACAAGTTGATTTTAAATAATCAACTACGTAACGAAACGCACCATATTTATAACAATCAATTATTATCATTGAAAACTTTGATGGACGTCTATAACGACAACAATCATCGTATTGATGATATTCAGTGGAATGACTTTATGGATTACTTGATGCAGTGTATCGAACAAGGTGTAATGAGTGATGAAATCAATGACTTCTTATTACACACTGGTATTTTAGATAATACATTGTTTAACAAATCACATTTTGAAATCTTAGATTATAAAACAAACTTCGTGTTAGAACGATTAGATTTCCAATGGAAACCAACTAGTACAGAGACATTAGAGAAAATGATTAACCATCCTAAAAATAATTTTTAACAGTTAGGTAAGTGTTTAATAGTCGTACCATTTAACATGCGATGATTACACTGAAGATTTGAGTTACGTGTCGTTGTAATCATTTATGTAAGAGCATGCCGGAATTCACCAGTTGGATTCTGAGATGCTCTTGCATTTACATAATTTACTTAATGGGATGTGTCAGCATGGACGTAACAATTTACGTATTGAACACGAGTAATGCCGAGTATCAACATAAACAATATCAGCGATGGTACTCTCAACAATTTAAGCACTTTTGTATTGCTCAACATACAGGTTGTAATATGAAAGATATTACTTTGCATCGAGGCGAATATGGTAAACCGTTAATCACTACACCATCCCAATACTACTTTAATACTTCCCATACTAGTGGTTATTCTGTATGTATTGTGAGTGATTATAATGTTGGTGTAGATATCGAGAAAATAGCACCCATTGATTTATCAATTCCAGATAAATATTTTGCTGTAGAAGAAGCCCACTATATTAGAGCAGGTCGCATTGAGCAACAATTACTACGATTTTATGAACTCTGGACATTAAAAGAATGTTATTTAAAGTTAATTGGTACAGGATTGTATAAATCATTAGATTCATTTGCGATTGTGCCAGGCCATAACAACTATAGTATCAAAGATGATATGGCAACTCGGCCTGATCAACTATCAGTCTTTTCTCGGCAATTTAATAGAGATTATAGGTTGTCTATCATTATGGACACAGCAACAGCTAGCACTTTAAATGTCGAAATAACAAATATCACGCCAACATTTAACAAAGATTTTATACTTTAAGGGGTTGAGTATATGGTAAAAACAACATTATTTTGTATTCCATTTGCAGGAGGCAATAAGTCATTATATTATCCATTGAAGGATAAACTCCCAAGTGATATCATCTTAAAACCCTTAGAATTACCTGGTCGAGGTGAACGGTTAATAGAAGAACCATTAGAAGAAATTGAAGATATGGTAGATGATTTAGTAAAACAAATCATGCAAGAACGACCGGAAAAATTTATCATATTGGGTTATAGTTTAGGGACAATTTTAGCTTACGAAATATATTTTAAACTTTCAGAAATAGGTTATACGGCACCACGACATATGATTTTATGTGCATGTGAGCCAATAGGTTATACAGAGCGCAATAATAACATTGAGCATATGAATGATCTAGAATTTAAACGCTTCATCCAAAATAAAGGTGGGACACCGGAAGAAGTGCTAAATCATGAGGAGTTATGGGTTTTAGTGAAGCCATCACTAAAAAATGACTTTTTAGCTATTGATAATTACCACAATAGTCAACATGAAGACAAAGTAGAGACGACATTGTCTGT
Organism: Staphylococcus arlettae; assembly: GCF_025560845.1. Taxonomy (NCBI): domain Bacteria; kingdom Bacillati; phylum Bacillota; class Bacilli; order Caryophanales; family Staphylococcaceae; genus Staphylococcus; species Staphylococcus arlettae. The sequence continues at coordinate 2,576,117 of NZ_CP094803.1, read as the reverse complement.
ATTTGTCGGTGAAAACGATGATATAGCAACTGACACTGTCTATAAATGGTCGGAATTGACGGAAGCCGCAGTAGATTACAAATTTTTCCATGGGGACCACTTCTTTATTAATAATTCGTATGATCAACTGAGCGAGGAAATTAAAGCGCTTATTAATTAACTTCGCATTGATAAATGTAATTACCATAAAAATCTACTATCATTTATATTTTCCAATACAACGTATTGACAAATGACAGGCTATTTTATATTATTGATAGTGCACATATACACACACACAAGATTTTGCCGATACTTCACACATATCTATAAAAAATCTTTTAATAATAATAGAAATGATAACTAACAATCACAACACACACATAGTGATTGATAAACATTCTAATAATTGAGCGTATAAAAAACAAATTATCGTAAAAGGAGGCAGTTAACCATGGCAGGTGGACCAAGAAGAGGCGGACGTCGTCGTAAAAAAGTTTGTTATTTCACAGCAAATGGTATTACACACATCGACTATAAAGACACAGAATTATTAAAACGTTTTATTTCTGAGCGTGGTAAAATTTTACCTCGTCGTGTAACAGGCACTTCAGCTAAATATCAACGTATGTTGACTATCGCTATCAAACGTGCTCGTCATATGGCATTATTACCATATGTTAAAGAAGAACAATAATAAATATTGTATCTGCAAAACCCTCTAGTAAACAGACTAGAGGGTTTTTGGTGTTTTATTTGGAGATTTTATCTATTACATCATTGTTGGATAAGTCTAATATAAAATCCGAATGTTTTAATAAATCGTTATTTATTTTTTTGGTGCCTATTTTAACTAGTTTAATTTGAATACCATCTCTTCTTGCTTGTTTTAATGCAGGGATAAAATCAGCATCTCCAGTAACCATATATATTCTATCTACTATATTGTTATTTGATAGCCAGGCAACATCTAAACCAATCTTTATATCTACACCTTTTTGTTGGAAATCAGGTGTGAAATCATCATCACTTAACTTTGAAGTGTCTTTAATTATACCTTTTCTAATTTTTTCTAGAACTGGAATTTTTAGTTTCCAACCTCTAAAGAAAGTGTCCCCAAGCCTCATAGCAACAAAATCTTTGTTTGATAATTCGGTGATAAGGTTACTGGAATATTTATTAATTTGAGATTCTGAAAAATTTATTTTATCTTTTGAAATGGGTTTGTCTACAGTTTGTTTATTTGGGCTACCTTGATAATAAAAAATTCTAAAAAGTTCTTCGTCATTTGAATTAATAAGATTAGTTAAAAAATTATATTGATCTTCTAGGTTTGGATATTGTGTAGAAGATTGTGCATCTCTTATTCTATGTAATAAAAATTGTCCATCAACTATTATTGCTACTTTTTTCATGACTATCCCCTTTTATAAAAAAGCCCTGCCCAAGTATATTAAATGGCAGAGCTACAGGTATTTTAGTATTTTTATAGGTCTGTATTCGTGACCTTATGCTAAATATAATACATCTCAGTTTAAATATAGTCAATTCTAACTATCAATCTTTTCTAACTTCTTTATCATATCCCTACGGTATCATTATCTTCTTTATTATCATTTCCAATTAGTGAACTGTCCAAAATTTGGAAACCATTCTTGAGTACATATGCGTAACAACTCACAGGTGATATAATAATGAAGTCGCCTATTCCTCAGGCGTCAAGTTGACGTAGAGAGGAGGTGTATAAAGTGATACTTATTTTCGTTCACATCATAGGGCCAGTCATTAGTGGCTGTGCCATCGCGTACTTTACTTATTGGCTAAGTAAACGCAATAAAAACTAGGCGACCTTAAGCCACACCAACAAAAATCCCCTCACTATGACAGTAGTGAGGGGATTGGTGTATAAGTGAATACTTATTTTCGTTACGCATATTATAACACCATAGTGGATGGGAATGCAAAAATAGTTAACTGAGATATTTCTGTATTTCTTAATTAGCCTTATACCTAATATGATTTTGTTTCTTTTTCACTACAATTACTCTTCTTAGTTAAGATTTTCTTTGATAAGTACATATAAGCAGTTAACATTAGAAAAGCTACAAAGAAAATAGTAATAGCAAGTGCAATTGTGAAGTTATTAATAAACTTAACTATAACTATCAAAACAAAACCAATAGATATAAAATCAATAAAACTATGTATTTGAACTTTTCCTTTTTTATAATACTTAGGAATATCTTCTTCAAAACCAAAATAAATATTGATTAGTATATCGTATGTAGCTTTCATTGAAGTACCAAAGAATAATGTTGCTAGTGTTAATACTAAAGGGTTCATATATTCCACATCATTAGGTAAATTATCTATGTAATTATAAACAAAAAAATATAGTATAAATACTAGAATAAAAAAAGCCCAATTGAATACACTTATAACTTTCTTCTCCTTATTCTTTTCCGTATTACTCATATGTATATCTACCTCTCTATATAATTAAGTTAATTAGTATTATACATATTCATATACTTGCTATCACGTAACTCTAAAAAAATATAATAGATATAGTATAGTTTTCACCTATCTTATCTCTTAACATTTAACTATAGAGTATACTCCCAATGTAAATAGGACTATACAAAAAGTAACAACACCTGCAATTATTATAACACTTGATGTGAAGAGCCCTAGAAAGAAAAATGATTTATTACAATGTATTAGTAGAATAAAAATTTTGTACTGGCACTTTAATAAATCTATACATAGTATTACACCTCTCACGTTACAGATAATGTGAGAGGTGTAATCAAATATGAAAAGATCAAATTCGTATTTTTAAAACTACAAACATTAGCATATTTAATTAAAATAGCATCATGATTTCAATCTTTGTTTGGCTGAATGTATGTGTTTATTTACTTTTACTGGCTGTTCAACTTTTCCTAAACCAAAGTCTGGCATATTAATATAAATATTTTCATATGCTTGAGCTTTGACGTTATACGTTTCATGATAAAATCCAACAGCATCATTATTTTGAGTACGTTTCATAAATTTTTTCCAAGCTTTAAGATGATTGGGCATTTTTGAATAGGCGAGTAGCTTGTCATTCGATTCCCAATATTGCACTACTATATTTCCACGATATTTAAAAAACATTTCGAAAGATAAGCACCCCAGTGATTTATCACTCATTAATTCTTTCATCATTGGTGGCATAGCTAAAAAGACTGGTAGCCATTTGTGAACTGCGAACCATTTGTTGACACGCATGCCTATAAGAAATACAGTTACATCTTTATGCGGTAAAACAGTGTATCTACCATTATTCATACTAATCAGTCCTTTGCTTTTTTTAGTTGTTTATTAATAGCTTCAATATCTTTTTGATTTTTAGTATTAAGTATTTTCCAAATCACTACATAAATAATCACAAATATTATAATAAATATGACGATTGCCGAGATTTTGAAAGGAAACCAACCAGCTAGTATTGCTAAAGGAAAGAAGATAAAAAGCATGATGATAAAGTGAAGCATGGTGGTTTTTACTCGTGTATATCGCAAATGTGAAAAGACTAAACTGCTCGTGCTGAAAGTAATACCTAACAATATCCAAATCACTACAGCTATAATAAATGTTTGGATTTCAGTTAAGTGTTCATTGTAGATTTCCCCCATAAAAGAATGCGGATTGACTGGGTCATAGCTACCATCAGCAAAGATCAGTGAAAATATTATAGAGATTAAAACCCCTAGTGCAATGCCCATAGTACTTCCCATCAATAAACGTTTCATAATTTTAATGCCTCCTTAATAGACTTTAAATATCTTCTGGAAGAATACGTAGAGTCATTGTTGGTAAATATAATTTCGATAATGCCGTTTTTATTTAAAACTAAGTGATCGATAAACATTGTATTGATAATTTCAGATTTAGATATTTGTAAAAAATGACTTGCTAAATGTTCTTTAACTTTATAAAGTCGTTCATTTAAAATAAAAGTACCTTTTAATGTATAAATTTTTAATAACCTATTTTCAAAACGAAAACTATATATATCGTGTTGCGCAATAAAATAAATATCATTGTTGAGATCACGAACTTGGTAACTTGGCTGATTATAAAAATCATTAATGAGAGTCAATAATTTATCGATATCATGGTTGTGTTTATTACATGTAATGAGCAATTCATCGTGTGTCATTTGTTCACTATAGTCAACTTGAATTTTCAATTCCGTCCCCCCTTAAAGTAAGTTAATCAAATTTATAACAAAATTACTATAGCAATTGAACAAGTGGTGCACTATACAAGCTAAGTGGTATGGTGATGTAGTTCTGATTCATTGTGTAGTGGTTAACAATAGTACGTAATTAAAAGTATGAGGTTCGTACATATGAGTAGCTAAAATGTAATGGTGACAAGTTGTACGATAAAAGTGGATTGTGTGAAAAAACACGATATAAATAATGGCGTCGCTTTTAAATAAGGTGTAGACAATAAAGAATATTTCCCAAGAAATAACAAAAGCTACACCTAAGCATAGTGTTATAACTAGGTGTAGCTGCTTGTGCTCACAATATCAGAAGGGTACATTTTAGCGATTGTATTCACTACGCAGTAAACTGAAAACATAGCTATCTGAATATGAGCCGTTTAATTTTTCATTTTGTCTTAATATGCCTTCTTGTGTAAAACCAAGTTTTTTAGGAATGTTTTGGCTTTTCGTGTTTCGTGTTGCAGTACTGATTTCAATACGATTAAGCTTTAATTCTGTAAAACAATAATCTATTAAAAATTGTGTGCATTCAGTCATGATACCTAACTTTTGGTAGTCTTGATGTAGGTAATAACCAATTGAGGTAGTTTCATTTAACCAATTTATATAATGTAAACCGATGACACCTACTAATTTATCGTTATACCAAATGCCACAATGAAAGCCATCATGTGCAACGAATTGTTGTAATGCTGATTTAATAAATTGTTTCGTATCATCACTGCTTTTCGTTAAATTAACAAATGGTAACCATTCAGCCAAGTATGTACGAGATTCATCGACGACATTAAATAAAGCTTGAGTGTCGGATTCTTCTAATATTTTTAAACTTAATTGCTTATTAATATATGTTTTGAACATTGTACCCCTCATTTCATCTGCATTGTATTGTTTCAGTTTACACTAAATTGCTATAGTGGTGAACAGGAGTAGGTGTAATTTGGATAAATTAAAAATTGTGAACATATAGGTACTCATGTACAATTAATTTCAAATCCAGTATACATAGAGGGTGATGTTAATGAAAAAAGTTGTTGTTATGGGTTCTTCTGGTTCAGGAAAATCTACTTTGTGTCGCACATTAGCTAGCGAATTGCAATTACCGCTATATCACTTAGATGTGCTTTTTTGGAAGCCTCAATGGATAATGACAAGTGAGGATGAACAAGAAGAAATATTACAAAACATCATACCCAAACAATCATGGATTATAGATGGTAGTTATAGTGCTTGTTTAGCAGAGCGACTAAGCGCAGCAGATACTGTTATTTTTTTAGATTTGCCTCGTAAAATTTGCCTTTTTAGAATAGCTAAAAGATTATTGCAAAATTTAGGCAAGACACGAAAAGATATGGGTGAAGGATGTAAAGAAAGATTTAATCTAGAGTTTATTAAGTACATTTGGGATTATCCAAAAAAGCGTAAACCGTACATTTTAAACACAATAAAGCAAACAGTAAATCAGCAAAATGTCCATATTTTAACGAGTCCAGCTGCAGTTAAAGCGTTTATAGTTGCTAAGAAAATTGAGAATGAGAGGGAGAATTAACATGAATATCGTCGTTTATTGTGGTGCGAGTAAAGGAAACAAACAAGAATATGAAGACAGTGCGGTTCGATTAGGCGAATGGATAGCTAAAAATAATCACACTTTAGTATTTGGAGGGGGCAATGCAGGCTTAATGGGTACTGTAGCCAATACAGTAATACAACATCACGGCAAGACAATTGGAGTTATGCCTACATTTTTACAAGAGCGAGAATTAGCACATGATCAATTAGATGAACTTATTATTGTAGACAGTATGTCAGTAAGAAAAGAAACGATGTTAGCAAAAGGAGATGTTTGTATTGCCTTACCCGGAGGCCCAGGTACATTAGAAGAAATTACAGAAGTCGTTTCATGGACAAGAGTAGGCCAGAATAACAATCCTTGTATTTTCTTTAACACTGATAATTATTACGATTTGATCCAACAATTCTACGATCAAATGGTTACGAACGCATTTTTAACACAAGAAGATAGGGATAAGATTTTATTTTCTGATGCTTTTGATGAAATTGAAGACTTTATTGCGAATTATAAATCGCCGACAGTAAGAACGTACTAGCTATAGTAAACAATTTTGAATGAAAGTTTTACTGTGAAATTAACAGACATCATTTTACTTTTGGCACACTAATTATTACTGTTTGTTGGTGGAACGTTTACAATCAACAGAATATCCAGTATTTTTAAAGTTACAATTGATCAGCGTGCTGTTCAATTGTGTGTATCTCTTTTTTATATTGTACGTATTTTTAATAGTCTGAGCACTCTGAAGAGAATGCTCTCAAAACGTAAACAAACCCTTCGCTAATTAATGCGAAGGGTTTATTTGATAGCGAATAAACTTTGAATAAATAATCTGGGCAGTACTTTTGGCAGACTCCTACGGAAATAGCACTCACCGAAGTCTACAGGATAAGGCAGTGCCCGTGGAAAAGCGTGCACCAAAAAACTGACAACAAAGTCGAAAATTGACTGTGAGCACCTTGAAAAGAGTGTTCTTATTTTATTAATCTTTTTAATAAAACTTTACGAAAATGAAAACTAAGTGACATTAAAACATTTTAACATATATGATATATTAAAAATTGAATAGACAACTATTTATTTGTTTTAACAATATGATTGAATGACACTATTACAAGGAAAAGAGAACTACTTTTACGTCTTTAATGTGTGGTCATTTAATTTAAAAGTGATTAGAATACGCTTTGTCTATCACTATTACAAACAAAAAATAAAGTGCTAATAAAATTTTATTTGGTAACGTATTAAATTCATTACATATAGGTATAAAAACGTAATATAGTTTTATACTCATGTAATAGTGTAGCTTATGTCACTGTGTTATGGTTTATTAGGAATTTAGTTAATAAAAAAATAAACAATTAATTATAAAATTATTTATTTGAAAGGAAACTATTATGACTAAGGTTGTTACATATACATGTCTATTGATTGCTGTAATGTTAGTGTACGTCGTTGTGCAGAGTAATGGTAATACTGCAAAAGCAACAGCAAAAGTAACACATACAGAAGCAATGGACTATGCGGAATCATTAGAAGGAAAAGGCTGGGACTATGACAATGAATATGGTTGGCAATGTTTTGATTTAGTAAACATGCAATGGGATTATTTGTTTGGTCATGGCTTGGAAGGGGATTATGCTAAAGACATCCCAATGGAAAATAATTTTGATGGTGAAGCAACAGTACATAAAAGTACAGAAGGGTTTAAAGCACAAAAAGGCGATATCGTAGTTTTTAATGAAAATTACGGTGGGGGCGCTGGTCACACGGCAATTGTCACAAATGGTAATGAAGATGGTAACTATCAAAAGTTTGAATCTTTAGATCAAAACTGGGAAGGCAAAGGTGCTGAAAAAGAAGAAGTCGCACATAGAGTAGTTCATGATTATGAAAGTGAAATGTGGTTTATTCGCCCGGAATATAAATAATAAAAGGGTTAATGACAAAATTAAGTTAATGATTTTATTTAGGAAAATTTTAAATTTAATTGATCATTTACTTGACTTTACATTAAATTAAATATAGACAATAATTCTATCTATTTTTGGGGCGAGTGCTATCTAGTACTCGTCCTTTTTTATGCGTATTACTATCTAAAGACGCATGATTGAACTAAGTTTGATATAGTTATAGTCATCGTTATTTTGTGGTGCTACATAGTATTAATCATTGAATAAATTGTGTGAATTTTATTAAGAATCAGAAATTAAGTTGCACAATTCATAAGTGTAAGTTTATAATTAACAAGAGGTCTATAAGTGTAATAGGCCTCACTGCTCAGACAACAACCGGGGTAAGTATATAATTTTATATACTTACCTCTTCTATGTTAGCTATAAAACAGAAAAGTTTCTCAAAATATAAAAATAAAGTTATTGTATTGTGTTGTTATTTTTGCTATGCTTAACTTTGAAGATACACATTAGTTGTATTTTCGCCCTTTTGGCCGCCTTCGGGTGGCTTTTTTTATTTGTAACAAAAAATAATTGTATATATATCAAAAAAAGCGTTGCAAAAGTAAGTTTGCAATATATATAATATTGTTAGAATCAGTTTTTTGAATACTCTCTCTTTTCACTGATTCTAATAACAAACTATTGTAAGTCTTGGGGCAGGTACAAGAGTGCTTGCCTTTTTAGTTATAGGAGTAGATTGAGATGAAGAGCTATATGTATAGTATTCTTAAAAGTATAGTTTTGGCATTATGTATTTTTCTATTCATGATAGTAATTTGTGGTATAGAGGATTGGCTAGGTATTACTATTTTTTCTATACTAATAATGATTACCAGTTGTATATCAAATATTGTGGAAGCTAAACATAAAAGCAAACATAATTAGAGGATAGAAATGACAGACGCGATGGCGTCTTTTTTTAATTTTGGTGAAAAGTTAATGATTAAAAGTGAGCGGGTATAGTATGATTGACTAAGAAATGTAAATTAAGGAGAGGAATTATATGTTGATAACAGCAATAGTTTTCATCATTGTGGGGCTGATTTTATTAATCGTAGGTAAAAAAACCTCTCAACAAAGATCAGGTAAAAAACAAAGTTTCATCAGTTTTGGGGTAGTCTGTATTGTACTTGGTGTTTTCGCACTTGTAGGACAAATTATTAATGTTACTTTGGATAAGTAGTATGAATTATGAAGCGTCCGGGATATAAACAGCTCTGATTATAAAATAAACCTTACACTAGGCAAGCATGAACAATTAAAATCATAAAATTAACTATAAGCGGACCAATCCTTAATATAGATTGGTCCGCTTATTTTGAGTATAGGGATTTATGTCCTGTGCTCTTTTATAGTTAATTATTTTTTAGCTTGCTCGCCAGCTTTAATGCCTTGGCTTACGGCTTCAGCAAAATCATACATGTCCTGTCGATAATTGTTAGTGTTTTCGCGAGACTCTAAATCGGTATCATCGTCTTCAAAGAAAGATTCCCGCAACCCTTTGGAAATTTCTAATTGCACGCCAGATTTCGATTCATTTTTATTAATGATATTATCGCCGGAATTACCATTTATCATCTCCGGACTATGCGTTGCATTAAAACCTTTGTCTTCTAATTCTTGCTTTATTGCTTTGGCCATTTTTGTATCTTTGCCACCAACGTAAACAATTTCTTTACTTTCATCAACGCCGTGAATAGATATAGCCTCTTCTGATTTTTCAATAATATCAAGTAGTTTGGGTTCATCAAAATTCGTAGAAGTTATGTGTAAGCTTCGATTGTTTGAAGGTAGTAATCCTTCAAAACTGTAGAGTCCAAAGCTTCCTTTTTTGGCAATTAATTTCGCTAGTTCTGAAGTTCCTGGTTCTATACTGCCACCATGAATAGCGGTTATTAAAATATTGTCATCTGTGTCTTTGACATTGATTTGCCAATCTTTACCTTCTTTTGTGTCAGCTTTTAAAGCTGCAAAGTTATCATAAATATCGTTATTATTAGTGTTTTGTTGTTTCGTAATATAAAACCAATATAAGCCACTTAAAAATACTACAATAATAATAAATAGAATTACATAATACAATTTGCCATATAATTTCTTAAAGTGTTTCATACTAACTCCTTTAATCATACAATCCCATAGTGTTTATTACACTATGCAAACTGTATTTTACAATATCAAGCAAGTTATTACCATTTCTAGTTCTTAAAGGGGTATAAATAAAATATAAATATAATTCAATAATTAGGGAATAAGCAACTAATTAAACAGTTACATAATTAAATATAAATGTTGTTGCTAGTGAATAAAGTGATAGTACTTACGAAAATGATAAGAGGGTGGGATGAAAGATGAAAAGAATTTCCATTAATTTTTCTAAGGCTCACAAGAATTTATTACGTGCTAAGCTAGAATATGCTAAATGGCCTGTGCAGTTAGATGAGGACATTAATAATGGTATTTCTATTGAGCAAGTCAAGGAACTCACAGATTATTGGTTGAATGTATATGATTGGTCGAGTTTAGAGCGTCATTTAAATCAGTTTAATCATTATGAAACAGAAGTAGCAGGACAGCATCTGCATTTTATTTATGAACATGGTAAAACCGAACGTCGTATTCCATTGTTATTATTACATGGTTGGCCAGATAGTATTTTACGCTATACGAAAGTGATTGATAGTTTGACTCAAGGCTTTACGCTTAATGGTGAAAAAGTATCTTATGATGTCATTATCCCTTCATTACCAGGGTTTGGCTTTTCTAAATTCCAACATGGTGTAAGCAATGAAGAGATTGCTGAAATTTTAGTACAACTGATGAAACAAGCAGTGGGGGATCGTCCTTTTATAATATCTGGTGGAGATGTAGGTTCAAGTGTCGCACGATATATGGCTTCACAAAGTCCACAAGCGTTGTTAGGACTACATTTAACTGATGTAGGAATCATACGACCATTATTGAAGAAAACACATAGTCTTTCATTAGAAGAGGCTGATTACCAAGAACGTGCGCAAACGTTTTTTGAAACTGAAACAGGCTATATGGAAATTCAAGCGACTAAACCACAAACACTATCATTTGGTATTTCAGATTCTCCTGTGGGTTTGTTGGCTTGGTTAGGTGAAAAATATTGGGCATGGAGTGGTAAAGATCAAAATGGAGACAGTTTACTTTCACCGGAAGACATGATTCACCTTGTGTATTTATATTGGGAGACGAATTGTGCTGCTACAGCTGCCAATGTTTATTTGGAAAATGCGACTAAATTATTACCATTAGCGAACTTAACTGTGGCGACCGGTATTTCATTATTTGAACAAGATGTCATGTTACCGCCGACGACTTATGTGAAAGAACATTATAATTTGACATACTTACACGAAGTAGCACAAGGTGGACATTTCACTGCAATGGAAGTACCTAAACTTTTTGTGAATGAAATTATGGCATTTACTCGGACTGTATGGACAGAATAGCAAAAGACCTTGAGTCAATTTTCTTTCTTAAGCGCACTATTAATATATAAATGAACGCTCAAGTGTTTTATACTACTGAGCGTTCAATTGTTGGGATTAAGTTGTGTAGCTAAGTAAAAGTACAATGATTATTTAACTCGTGGCATTGCTTGCTCAATTATTAATTATCTTTAACAGAAAAATAGTTATCTTCATAGTCTGAGAAGTTGAATACTCTTCCCATAGGTAATGTCATTATTTCACCTACATTAACCCCTTGTTCTGTTAGCGATTGATAGAGATGGTCAAAGTCATTTGTAGAAAAAATTAATGACGGTGTCGTTGTACTGACTCCCATATCCATGGCATCAACTTTCGCTTTGTCTTGTAAGACAACGAGCGTTTGTGCTTGTGTGCTTGGTCGTAATTTGACTACACGCATCTCCATTTCTTCTGTATCTTCAACTATGCTGAAATTTAAATGTTCAGTCCAAAATTGTATCGCTTTATCATGATCGTAAACATAAACCATTATTTCTGCTACGTGGTTCATCATTGCAACATCTCCTCTAATAATGTTGTTTTAATACAATGTAAGTATACCCATTAGTTTTCTGTGGTACTCATGAGACTGATACAGAGTAATGTTTGAGTTAAGATAAAAACGTTAATAACTTATACTGTGTAAATAACTCTTAACAGATTGGGGAATTTTATAGATATTGTAACGAAAATGACGATTGCTGCACCTGCAGAACGTATTTTTGAAGCGTTTGTGGATAAGGATGAAATTGGAGGATTTTGGTTTTCTTCTAGCTCAGAGTCGTGGTCAGAAGGAAAAGAAATAACGTTAATATATGCAGAGTATAACGCTGAAGTAACTATCAATATTAAGGAGTTAGTACCTAATCAATATATTACATTTACTTGGGGCGACAAAACTGTAACGATTACTTTTACCGAACAAGATGGTGCAACATTAGTAACAACTACGGAAAATGGTTTTGATTCGGATGAACTAGAGGTTATGTTAGGGCAAAAGGAAGGATGGGTTTACATGTTAAGTTGCTTAAAAGCATATATAGAACATGGCGTTAAAATTAGAGCGGTATTACAGTAAGAATAAAGGAGTTAGTTAAACATGAAAATTGTAGCAACAAGTATTTTTGTAGAAGACCAAGAACGAGCACGTGATTTTTATACCGAAAAATTAGGATTTGAATTGAAACATGATATGGATATGGGCGATGCTAAATGGTTAACTGTGACTGAACCCAATAGTGACAATCCAGTAGAAATTGTTTTAGAACCTAATGCGCATCCTGTCGCGAAAAACTACCAATTAGGTTTGTTTAATGACGGCATTCCAGTTACGATGTTTGCGACTTCTAATCTAGCTGAAGAGTATGAGGCATTAGTAGCAAGAGGTGTGCAATTTACTACTGAGCCTAAAGAAGTTGAGGGTATTAATCTAGCAGTTTTTGATGATACATGTGGCAACTTAATTCAATTAATTGAACAATAAAAAGAGTTAGAGACATTCAGAGCTCTGACTAAAAAATTAACGCCAATTTCTAGCGCGATAAACTAGAAATTGGCGTTTTCTTTATTCGGAATTACAATAGCAATTTACTTCGATAGTGTAAGAGGAGCTGTGTTGTATTTTTACACAAGTCACTTTGTAACGTGCAGCAGCTAGAGAAACTATATGTTTGAATTATAGTTATAGGCAAGCATACACAACGGTCAAAATCGTAAACTTTTTATTTTGAGAATTCGCTCCTTTGTTTTATATCCAGTTGGAGTACAGTGTGTAAATCATGCAATGTTATTATGCTAAATGGCAATCAGTGCTAATAAAGCAGTTATTCTATCGCGGATATTTTATTAATTTTATCAAAAGAATCAGCATAAAAACCAAAGTCCAAACGATCTAATGGAGCATATCGCATGGAGACTTTGCCGACGACATCTTCTTTTTCAATTAAGCCTAATGAGCTACGACTATCTTTGCTAATTGCACGATTGTCACCGAGCACTAAATACTTACCTTTAGGAATAGTTTGTTGCTGATTAGCATGTTCGATATCTGCAGTATCAAAATCTTCAGTAAGTTGATTGCCAATTTTATGTTGCTTATTATAGTTGAGGTAAGGTTCTTTAACATACTGATTGTTAATATATAAGCGATCGTTTTTATAACGTACTTTATCACCAGGCATACCGATTAATCGTTTGATATAATCTTTGTCTTTAGTAGCATGGAAAACAATAACATCGCCACGACTAAAACTATCCATAGAAATGGAGAATTTGTTGATAAGTAAGCGATCATTATTTTTAAATGTTGGATACATCGAATCGCCGTTGACGTGATATTTGCTAAAAATAAATGTCGTAGCTATCCAAGCAATACTAATGCCGATAACAATTGCAATAAGCCATTCTATGACATTTTTACGCATGATGAAATAACCTCGATTTTAATATAGTATTATTAAATAATATTACCAAAAATAATAAATAACTTAAATTAATATATAAACAGTTTGAAGCGTAAGATATATTATTTTGACGATTTGTATATAAGTGCAAAGTTACTATGCTAAAAAGTGACAGTGAAGGTTAATGATAACGCGCAATAATGCTCTGCATTTGGTGTAAATAACTCTTTTTTAATTGCTCAGGATAGATAATGTCGACGTGTGTACCAAGAGACATTAAATAATGAGTCATGTAGTCTAATTCATCTATATTATAGCCGCCTACGATGTAGGGAGAACCGTCAATATATTGTAATTCCATATTAGGGTAGTGGTTTTTAGTAAATAATTCGACGCCAAAGGTTGAGAGTTTACATTTGAATGGAATATCGTGATATGTATCTTCGTATTGTGTTTGAAATTCGGCCAAAGTACTTCGTGCATAACTAGGGTGATCAGTAGTGTTAGCCTGTAGTTCTAAAATGCAATCGCAACGATAGATTCCCCACGTTTCACTTGGTATATCTAACGCACTACAAAACCAGACGCCGTTACGATAAAATAACTCATACACTTGAATGTCGGTTTCTATACATTGGTGTTGGTTGTAGCTAATATGCAAAGTGTATTCGTGAATAATCGAGTCTAAAATGTCGGACAGATAAAGCGTTTGTTGCTGTGTTGAAGCGTTATAATATTGAATAAAATCTAGAACAGTAGAAATTTCACTTTTTAATTGAGTTGGTATCGTGTGGTACAGTTTTTCTCTAATTTGTTTGTATGATTTTTCGAAAGGTGTACTAGACAACAAATCTAATGATTTTAAAGCGAAAAAAATGGCTAGCATTTCGTTGTTATTAAAGTATATTGGAGTTAATAAATTTTGAGATAAAATTTTATAACCACCATAACGGCCATTTTCTACATATAGACTTAAGCCCATTGCTTCCAAATCATTGATATCTCTGAGGGCTGTACTTTTGGAAATATTAAATTCAGACATTAGTTCTTTTAGATGAAAACTATGTTTTTGACTTAAGTATATTAACTCTTGATTTAAGCGTTCAGATTTTTTCATAATTTCTCCTTTCAAAAGTTTCGTTATTTGACACCATTGAGCGATATACTTAATTTATCAAGTTTAAAGGAGTATGTTCAATGAAAACGTTAATTATTAATGCCCATCCCGATTATCAAAATGAAACAACTTTCTCTGCTAAGCTACAACAGTTATTTTTGCAGCATTATCAAACCATCTGTCCAGCTGAAGAAGTAGAGATCTTAAATTTATATCAAACTGAAATTCCTCGTATTGAAACGACGCAACTATTAAAAATATGGGAAAAAGAAAGCCAGCAGCAAGAAATGACACGTGATGAACAAAAAATTGCGCAACGCTCGAAAGCATTAATAGCGCAATTTAAAGCCCATCATCGTATTGTTATTGTGACACCAATGCACAATTTTAATATTACTTCTCGGTTGAAAGATTATATGGATAATATATTAGTACCGCGACAAACCTTTAAATATACTGATACGGGTTCAGTAGGTTTAATGACTGATGACTATCAGGCATTGCTACTTCAAGCAAGTGGTTCGGTGTACACTAATGATGATCGTTATACAGCTTTAGAATTTTCATATCATTACTTGAAAGGTATGTTTGAAGAAATAATGGGATTTGATGCTTTGCATATTGTGCGTGCCCAAGATACTGCTACGACAGATGAAGCAACTGTAATGCAACAAGCAGCTAATGACTTAACAACACCACTATCTACTATGTATAATATATAAATATAGCGTGCGTAACTAAGCTTTATTAAAGTGATGTTACGCATTTTTATGCTCTTTGATGAATTATTAAAGATATATATGTTATTGTATATAATTATTATGATTATTTGTAGTCTAGTTTACATTTGACGATTTTAATAGTAAAATGATGATTCCGGCTTTATTTACTGAATTTTCTAACTATTAAGTTAATTTTAGTAATGCCAAAATTTCATTGTTAAAGGCAATGTTATTTCAAAAGAGAATGAAAAGTAAAGTAATAAATTAAGAAAGAGGCGAGATGTGAATATGACAGAAAATAGTAATTTAGTATCTTCTACACAAGAAATTATAGAAGAAGCTTTACATAATTTAGGTTTTGATAACGGTATGTTTGATTTAATAAAAGAACCATTAAGATTTCTAGAGGTACGAATTCCAGTGAAAATGGATGATGGTACTGTAAAAACATTTACAGGTTACCGTTCACAACATAATGATGCTGTAGGACCAACGAAAGGTGGTATTCGTTTCCATCCAGATGTTACTAAAGAGGAAGTAAAAGCACTTTCTATGTGGATGACTTTGAAAAGTGGTATTGTCGATTTACCTTACGGCGGTGGTAAAGGTGCAATTATTTGTGATCCACGTCAATTAAGTCAATTAGAATTAGAACGTTTATCTCGTGGTTACGTTCGTGCAATTTCTCAGTTTGTGGGGCCAGATAGTGATATTCCAGCACCAGATGTTTATACAAATGCACAAATAATGTCGTGGATGATGGATGAATATAGTAAAATCAGTCGAGCGAATGCATTTGGATTTATTACTGGTAAGCCAGTTGCGCTTGGCGGTTCTGAAGGAAGAGAACAAGCTACTGCATTAGGTGCTGTAATTACTATAGAAGAAGCAATTAAACGTTTGGGACGTGACATTAAAGGTGCACGAGTTGTAGTGCAAGGTTTTGGTAATGCTGGTAGTTTTATTGCAAAGATTTTGTACGATAAAGGTGCTAAAATTGTCAGCGTTTCTGAAAGTTTAGCTGGTGTATATGATGCGAATGGACTAGACATTGATCGTTTAATAGAATTGCGTGCTGAACATGGACGCTTTACTAATGTGATTGATGATACTATTTCTAATGATGAATTGTTAGAAGTAGATTGTGACATTTTAGTTCCAGCAGCTATTGCGAATCAAATTACAATTGATAATGCACATAAAATTAAAGCAAGTATCATTGCAGAAGCTGCGAATGGACCAACAACTAAAGAAGCAACACGTATTTTAACTGAACGAAATGTGTTATTAATACCGGATGTGTTAGCTAGTGCTGGCGGTGTTACAGTATCTTATTTCGAATGGGTGCAAAATAAGCAAGGCTTATATTGGTCTCAAGAAGAAGTTAATGAGCGCCTAAGCGTGAAGATGGTAGAAGCGTTTAACACGATTTATGATTTAGCGCAAGATCGTAACATTGATATGCGTCTAGCGGCTTATGTTATAGGTGTGAAACGTACTGCAGAAGCAACTCGTTTCCGTGGTTGGGCATAAACAAATGTCTTAAAACCTATATTGTGTTTATAATTACATATAAACACAATATAGGTTTTTTATTATTGCCCTTAATAACATAAGTGGCTTCTCTATATATAATGAAATTTTGATACACTTGTAGGTAATAACTAAACGTAAGGAGAGACGAGGATGAATTTAGATGCGTTTCGCATAGGTGACACATATACTACGCAAAGCTATACAGTAACAGAAGCAGATATTATGGAATTTGCACAAATGTATGATCCGCAATATATGCATATTGATAAAAACCAAGCAGCAGATACGCGCTTTAAAGGTATCATTGCTTCGGGCATCCATACATTGGCATTGACTTTTAAATTATGGGTAGAAGAAGGTAAATATGGTTCAGAAGTTATAGCAGGAACTGAAATGAATAATGTTAAATTTATGAAACCTGTTTATCCTGATGATCGCCTATATGTCATAGTGGAAGTCATCGATAAAACTCATATGAAAGAGACTACGGGGAGACTGACGGTTGCGTTAAATACTTATAATCAAAATGAGCAGAAGGTATTTGCAGGTGAAGTGACGGCCTTAATGCATCGTTAAATATTAATAAATATAGGCAGCTGCTTAGTCGAAGCATTGTAGTATGATGTTGGTGGGTATGTGTTCTTAATAATCAAAACAAGGTATGAAAATAGAGCTGGGACATTAATCATGTTCCAGCTCTAAGTGTTGTTGGTTAGTGTAAATATTTAAATAATCAGTTGCGATACAGTAGTGCATAATTAATAAATATTTGTCTGCGTAAATTCTTAAAGTTAATCGAGCTGATGTATTGCATGACGTGCTGCTTGTGCAACTAACTCATCTTGTGGTTGTGCGTCTTGTTGCTGATGTTTCGTAAAGACGACTAAAATAATTGGTTTTGTTTGATGTTTTGGATAGATGACGGCAACATCATTACGCGTGCCATAAGTTGTACCTTGGCCACTTTTGTCACCTACTTTATAACTGTTAGGGACACCTTTTTTGATTAAACTCTCACCTGTTTTATTGTTCAACATTAAATTTTGTAAAAACTTACGCTGTTGTGGTGCAACGGCATCTGTTGTTAATAGATTTTGCAAATTATGGGCAGTAGCACGAGGTGTTGATGTATCTGCCGTACTTTGTGGATCATAGTTATTTAATTCGGGTTCATAACGTTGTGGGTTTGTTGTTGTATCTCCGAGTGCTTGTAAGCGAGACGAAAGCTGATCCAGACCACCGAGTTGTTCCATTATGATATTGCTAGCAGTATTGTCACTCTGTAACATAGCAGCGGAAATGAGTTGACGTAGGGTCATTGTTTTTCCAACATATTGTTCAGTAACAGGTGAATATGCCACGATATCTGATTCTTTTATTGTTACAGTTTTGTTTAATGCTTCAGGAGAATTTTGCTGTAATAATAACCCACTCGTAATGGCTTTAAAAGTTGATGCATAAGCAAAACGGGTATCAGCGTTGTGCGAATAAGTTTGTCCAGTAGCAGTATTAATGCCATAAACACCTACTGTGGCATCATTTTTATGTTCTAATTTAGTTAAACCTTGCGCTGAAGCAGTAGCAGTTGTGTAAGCGAAGCAAACACAGAGTAAGACAAAGATAGTAAAAAACTTTTTCATAGTTACCTCCTAAATATTACAAATGTAATCTTCGTGAATGATTATATTACACTTGTAATATTTAAGTCAAGCAAGTATCATGGGAAATAATGAAAGAGGTGAATGTGCGAGTGTTGAAATTTGTAATATTGAGTACATTAAGTGCGGTAATAGTTTATGCTTTTTTATATTTATTTAAAGCGATATGTACGAAATACTGGCATAGCACTATAAGCTATAAAATGTGGTATTTAGTTTACGTAGCGATGTTTATACCATTATTACCTCAACAGTGGATTAGAGGATTAGTGAGCTCGCACAAACAGGGTGATGTTGGTCAATCTGCAACTACAACAGGAGCAACGAGTACACCCAATGCTTGGTCGCAAACAAAAGATTATGCTTTAAATACAACGCAAATGAATTGGGAAGCTATTACTTGGCTTGTAACGACATTGTGGCTTATAGGCGTGTTTGTAGGGGTTGTGTATTTTGTGCGTGGTTGTTTACAACTGCGCAATTTGGTGCGCTCAACAGTATCGATTAGCGAGGGTGAAAGTTTAAATATAGTAAAGTTACACAGTGCTCATAAACGCATATCTGTAGCAGAGAGTCCTCTAGTGGAAACTCCTGTTTCATTTTGGTGGGGAGGTTATTGGATTATTATACCGACCAATATGGATCAACGCTTTAGTGCACAAGCATGCAAATATATGATGCTACATGAACTAGCGCATATTCAACGCAAAGATCCCTTACATGTATTGTTTATTAACTTATTAACTAAATGTTTTTGGTTTAATCCCATACTTTATTATGTGCGTCGCCATATGAAAAAAGAATGTGAATTGATTGCAGACCAAAAAGTATTAACTCAATTGCAACCAGCAGAGTATAAATTATATGGACAGACACTTATCGCTAGTACAATGTCTAGAGTACAAAAAGAGCACAGTATCTATGTTCAGTCATTCAGTGGAAAAAAAGTAGAACTAAAACAAAGAATATTGCAAATCAAAAATTTTCATAAACAGACACACCGCCGTTTGCTTTTGATGATAGGTGTAGTACTATGTTCTAGTTTATTAATAGTCCAAATACCTTTAGTAGGCGCACAAGAAAATGCTAATGGACGTTACACAAAGGCATTAGATAATTTAAGACACATAGATGAACATGAACATTTTCGCCAATTAGAAGGTTCTTTTGTATTATTTGACCAGCAACGACAACAGTACGCTGTTTATAATGAGGCAGGGAGTAGAGAACGCTTTGCACCGGATTCGACTTTTAAAATATATTTAGCGCTGTTTGGATTAGATCAAAAGAAAATATCAGCACAACACTCTACAAAACAGTGGCAAGGTGAATCATATCCTTTTGCTGAATGGGAACGTGATCAAGATGTCCAGAGTGCTATTAGCTATTCAGTAAATTGGTATTTTGAACAACTGAATAAACAATTGGGTAACCAAGAGGTGCGTAACTATCTACAAAAGTTAAATTATGGTAATGAAACGTTGAGTAATGCATCTGCATACTGGCAAGAAGATGCCCTCAAAGTTTCTAATTTAGAACAAGTGAAAACTTTAGCAACGGTAAAACAACAACAGTTAGACTTTCGCGCAAGTGATGTTGCTTATTTAGATACATTGCTACATGAACAAGACTATCAAAAAGCGCAACTCTATGGGAAAACAGGTACTGGTAAAGTAAATGGCAAACTACAAAATGGTTGGTATACAGGATATGTGACAACAGCTAATAACACATATTACTTTTCAACACATGTACATGGAGCAGCAAATGCATCAGGAACACAAGCTAAAGCTATAAGTAAGGCTATTTTGAAGGAGAGAGGAATAATTAATGACTGAGAAAGCACCTGATATTTCAAATGCAGAGTGGGAAATTATTAATGTCTTATGGACACAGTCCCCCTTATCTGCGAATCATATTATTGAGCAAGTACAACAGTCTAAAGCGTGGAATGAAAAGACGATACGTACATTAATTACGCGTTTATATAAAAAAGGACTGTTATCTAGGGAAAAACAAGATGGCGTTTATCAGTACACACCAACAGTGGAGGAAGATTATATGAAATATGAAAAAACTAAAACGTTAGTTAATCAACTCTATGGTGGTGATGTGAAATCCCTAGTATTAAATTTCGTTGAACAAAAAGAATTAAATGAACAAGACCTTCAAGAATTACATGATTTATTGGAAGACCTTGATAAATGATAAGTTGTTGACGTGTAATACTGATGCGTAACTATAAATGTTTTAGTAGAAAGTGTAAGATGGAGAAGCAGCAATTAGTAAGTAGAAGAGGTGAGTTATGTTTTTAGCTTGGAATGAAATCAAACGCAATAAATTAAAATTCAGTTTGATCATTGGTGTGTTAATTATGATAAGTTATTTACTGTTTTTATTATCGGGTTTAGCCAATGGCTTAATGAATATGAATAGAGAAGGCATAGATAAATGGCATGCTGACGCTATTATTTTAAATAAGGATGCAAATCAAACAGTGGAACAATCGTTGTTTAACGCAGATGATGTGAAAGGTACGTATGATAAACAAACGACATTGAAACAGACAGGTGTTATTGCGTCTAATGGTGATGTCGAAGAAAATGCATTGCTTTTTGGTGTGACAAAAAATAGTTTTCTAATGCCTGATTTGATTGATGGTCGTCAAGCCACAGCCGATAATGAGGTTGTCGGTGATGAAACATTGAAAACAAAAGGCTTTCAAATTGATGATACTTTAACGTTATCGCAATCGGACGAAAAGTTGAAAATAGTTGGTTTTACTGAAAGTGCTAAATACAATGCTTCACCAGTACTATTTACGAATAATAATACAATAGCAAATATCAATCCGAAATTACAAAATGACCAAACTAATGCAGTCGTCGTTAAAGATGATAACTGGTCGTCACAGCAACTAGAGAATGATAAAGAAGCGGTGTCTATAGATAACTTCATTGAACAATTGCCAGGCTATCAAGCACAAAACTTAACATTAAACTTTATGATTACGTTTTTATTTGTTATTTCTGCTACTGTTATTGGTATTTTCCTATATGTGATTACATTACAAAAAACACATTTATTTGGTGTTTTAAAAGCACAAGGATTTACGAATAGTTACTTGGCACAAGTAGTAGTAGCACAAACGTTTATATTAGCTTGTATCGGCACGGTTATAGGTTTAGGATTAACGTTACTAACGAGTCTCTTTCTACCTGAAGCGGTACCGGTGAAGTTTGAAGTTTTAACGTTACTCATTTTTGGCATCGTCTTAATCTTAGTATCATTACTAGGTAGTTTGTTTTCAATTTTATCTATTAGAAAAATTGACCCATTAAAAGCGATTGGGTAATAGGAGGATACAGTATGCTAATTTGTGAGAATGTCTCGAAATCATTTAAAGATGGCAATCAGATAATAGAAGCGGTCAAACCTACTAGTATTACGTTTCAACAAGGAGAATTAAATGCCATTGTTGGCCCATCTGGTTCTGGTAAAAGTACGTTTTTAACTATAGTAGGTGCTTTACAAACACCGACATCTGGAGAAGTTACTATTCAAAATCAAGCTATTTCTATGATGAATCAAAAACAACTTGCACGTACACGGTTACAAGAAATTGGATTTATTTTACAAGCGACGAATTTGGTGCCCTTTTTAGATGTGAGTCAACAGTTCAAATTATTACGTAAACAAAAACAAGAGGTTATGTCTCAAAGTGAATATAACAACCTGATGACTCAGTTGGGGTTAACAGGCGTGCAACACAAATTACCAAGCGACATCTCAGGTGGTCAAAAACAACGTGTAGCTATAGCCAAAGCCTTGTACACTAAACCATCCGTAATTTTAGCTGACGAACCAACAGCAGCTTTAGATACCGAAAATGCGATTGCTGTCATGGAGATTTTACAGCAACAAGTGAAAGCACTGAATAAAACTTGTATTGTTGTGACACATGATGAGCGCTTAACAGAGTATTGTGATCACGTCTATCATATGGAGGACGGCGTACTTACAGAAAAGTAAGGTACTAGGAAATACTTTTCTGTGGAATAGCCTTGTATTCTGGACTTTTAATTTAATGACAAACAATAATTAAGTGTTCCGGACATAAATATACCTGACTAAAAATAAACGTCAATTTCTATTGAGAAAATATAGAAATTGACGTTTATTTTAGTTTTATAAAATTTTGTATACTTAATGATATTAAGAAATAACCAAGTTCTTGGTTAACTTATTGTACTAATTTTTTAGCGTGCTGACGCCCGAAGGGAAATAGTGTGAGAATACATGCTAAGGCAGTGCCCGCGGAATGCGTGCACAGAAACTGCCAACAAAGTCAGAGACTTTATATATCTTGTTATAGATGTCATTACGATAATAAACGAATTATATTATTAATAATGATTATGCTAACAATTAACACAATAATACTCGACACTTTATTCAACAGTAAGATGTATTTACCAGTCTTATCTATTGAGCCTAGTAATTTTCCCAGTATAGCTAGTAAGATAAACCATAACCACGATACAAGAATAGTAGCCAGACTAAATAATAGTTTATCTGAGCCAGTATAGACTGATGCGCTAGTGCCAATTACACCAATAGTATCCATGATGGCATGTGGATTCAATAATGATACGGACAGCGCAAACCCTATTTGTTTTTTAGCTGACATTGAGTGTTGTTGAGCCAAATTATTTGGTTGTTCATGCCAAAGTGACCAAGCCATATAAAATAAAAATATCAAGCCGATAATATAGATAACTAATTGTAATGCAGGTAAAGACATTAAAACTAACGAAACGCCCAAAATCGCTAAGATAATAAGTAACGTATCACAAAGACCGGCAGTGACGATGACAGGCACGGCATGTATTAATTTGCGATGGTTTGCCCCCTGATTAAAGACAAAGACATTCTGTGCACCTAAGGGTAAAATGAGCCCTAAAGCGAGTAAAAAGCCGTGTAGTATAGGTTGTAACATAATATGCCTCTACTTTCATGAAGTATTTTAAACCGATATAAACCAACCAGATTGGATGGTTGTAGCTATAATGGAATGTGAATTATAGCTAATATGGTTATATGATACAATAACTATTATTCAAATAAACCAACCAGTTGTGAATTAAAATCCCAACCAAGGGAGAGTGCAAAATGAAGCAAGCAAAGTACCAATATATTGTTGATGATATTTTAGCGCAAATGACTGACAATAGCTTACGGCCAGGAGATAAATTACCTAGTCAACGTGTACTTGCGCAACAGTATCGAGTTAATCGTTCTACAATCATAGAAGCATTTGATATTTTGGAAAGTTACGGTGCAATAGATCGCATCGAAAAACGTGGTGTCTACGTTTCGCAGTACAAATGGAATCAATATGTTAAAGATAATATACGGTGGCATGATTATTTTGGCCATAGCAGGTCACAAAATAATCAATATTATATTCGCAAAATTAATGAGTTAGAATTTGATACACACTTAATACGCACGGGAACTGGTGAATTAGAACCAGAATTAATCCCTAATGATTTGTTTAAAGAGATAATCGCACAAGATGTGGAAGGCGCGTTAACAACTAATTACGAACCACCGAAAGGGAAATTAGCTTTACGTCATGCTGTTGTCGAGCATTTGGCACGCAAAGGCATTAGTTGTAATGTTGAGCAAATTTGTATCGTGTCAGGTGCGTTACAAGGGTTGAAGTTAATTGCCGATGGTTTATTAGTACCACAGTCTAAAGTATTAATTGAAACCCCATCGTATATTAATTCTGTGCATACGTGGCATAGTATGAAAGCAAAGATGTTACCGATACAAATAGAAACAATAGAACAACATATTAATCATATTTTTCGTGCAAATAGTGAGTATAAGCATAGTATATTTTACTGTATTCCAACGTTACATAATCCTACACAACATACGTACAGTAAGACACAAAAGCAAAAAATTATTAATCAATGCCAACAACAAGGTATACCTATCGTTGAAGATGATGTGTATGGTGATTTATGGTTTGAGGGTGACAGACCGTTACCAATGAAGGCGCTCGACAATAACGATAATGTATTATATTTAGGAAGTTTATCCAAAACGGTAAGTCCTGGTTTGCGTGTAGGTTGGATTGTCGGTGATGAGCGTGTCATTAGTCATTTAGCAGATTTGAAAATGCAAAATGACTATGGTGCCAGCTCTATAGCACAATTTATCGCCCAAAAGTGGTTAACAGAACCTAAATATTATCATAATCATTTAATACAATTACGGCAGAGATTACAGCGTAAAAGTGCACATTTTATTCAATGTTTAGAAACATATCTAGCTGATTGTGGTACATGGCAACAACCTCAAGGCTCTTTTTATATTTGGTTTCAGCTGACGGTACCTATAGATATGAAAACACTATTCAACCAAGCGCTTGAGCAAGGATTAATTATTTATCCAGGTGAAATTTATGACAATGAAGCCAAACTATATTTACGTTTTTCTTACGCCTATATCGCTGAACAAGATATGGAGCCAGCCATTCAATGTTTGGCAGAATTGATAATGCAGCATCAACATTAAGGGCAAATGACCTATTTTGTGAAAATGAGGAGCTCCATGTTGACTGTTCTTTTTACTATTATTTGAAAAATGATATTTTACACTATCAAGAGGCTAGGACAATATTGATTCGTCCTAGTCTATTTTCATATGGGCAGTAGCTGACTGTATTGAAAATGCGCTTCAAATCAAGTTTTTTTCAATACTAGTCATCCTTGCCGGGGTGGGACGACGAAATCATTTTTTCAAAATCAGATTTCTGTCCCACTCCCTTTTGTTTAGACGTTAATTATAATTATCATTTATATCTAATGATTATCAATTTAATCAACAAATTAATATAAAATTATCGACAATACAGGAAAAGTTGATATAATAGATTATAATAATTACAAAAAAGTAATTGTTATAAAGTGTGTAACTAATGAGCTATTATGTGTGACGGTTAAAGCACAAAGTGGAGCTCATAGTTATAGCTTTAAATATGATTACACGTAAAGTGTACACGCGACACATCGTTATCATAGAGACATCAATATATAGAATCGAGAAGGAGTATAGAGATGAATAATAAATTAACAGGTTTATTCGGGACACCCGTTTCAGATAGAGAAAATAGTATGACAGCTGGTCCAAGAGGGCCTTTAGTAATGCAAGATTGGTATTTCTTAGAGCAAATGGCACATTTTGATAGAGAAGTAATTCCAGAACGTCGTATGCACGCTAAAGGATCTGGAGCTTTTGGTACGTTTACTGTAACAAATGATATTACGCAATATACTTGTGCAGATATCTTTTCAGAAGTTGGTAAACAAACAGAAATGTTTGCACGCTTTTCAACGGTAGCTGGTGAACGTGGTGCTGGTGATGCAGAACGTGATATCAGAGGTTTTGCCTTGAAGTTTTATACTAAAGAAGGGAACTGGGACTTAGTTGGTAATAATACGCCAGTCTTTTTCTTTAGAGATCCTAAGCTATTTCCAAGTTTAAACCATGTCGTGAAACGAGATCCAAAAACAAATATGAAAAACCCACAAAGTAATTGGGATTTTTGGACATTGTTACTTGAAGCATTACACCAAATCACTAT
Organism: Staphylococcus arlettae; assembly: GCF_025560845.1. Lineage (NCBI taxonomy): Bacteria > Bacillati > Bacillota > Bacilli > Caryophanales > Staphylococcaceae > Staphylococcus > Staphylococcus arlettae. The sequence continues at coordinate 2,549,724 of NZ_CP094803.1, read as the reverse complement.
TTTGATGACTGATAGAGGTATTCCAAAAGGTTATAGACATATGCATGGATTCGGCTCACATACATATTCAATGTATAATGCTGAAGGCGAACGCTTCTGGATTAAATTCCACCATAGATCTCAACAAGGTATTGAAAACTTTACAGCAGAAGAAGCAGAACAAGTTATAGCAAAAGATAGAGATTCATCACAACGTGACTTGTTTAATGCTATAGAAGAAGGGAATTTCCCTAAATGGAAAATGTATATTCAAGTTATGACAGAAGAACAAGCACGTAACCATAAAGATAATCCATTTGATTTAACTAAAGTATGGTATAAAGATGAATACCCATTAATCGAAGTAGGAGAATTTGAGTTGAATCGTAACCCAGAAAACTACTTCCAAGATGTAGAGCAAGCAGCGTTTGCACCAACTAATATCATTCCTGGTTTAGATTTTTCTCCAGATAAAATGTTACAAGGTCGTTTATTCTCTTATGGTGATACACAACGTTATCGTTTAGGTGTGAACCATTGGCAAATACCAGTCAATCAACCTAAAGGTGTTGGCGTCGAAAATATTTGTCCATTTAGTCGCGATGGTCAAATGCGTATTTTGGATGGCAATCAAGGTAGCAGTACACATTATTATCCAAACAGTTACGATGCCTTTCAAGATCAACCACAACACAAAAAACCTGCATTAGAACTGGAAGGCAGTGTTTACGAACATGATTTCCGTGAAGATGATGATAATTATTTCGAACAACCTGGGAAACTATTCCGTTTATTATCAACAGAACAACAACAAGCATTATTTTACAATACCGCAAATGAAATGGCACCCGTTACTGATGAGTTGAAACATCGTCATATTAGACATTGTTATAAAGCAGACGTACAATATGGTCAAGGCGTTGCACAAGCAATGGGTATAGACATCAATGACGTAGATCTAGAAAAAGCAGATTAATCTATAGATGAGGTGAGAGCATGATTTTAGATAATGTAAATCCGGATGATTTATATCCTACAGAAACAAAAGGACCAGCAGTACTAGGTGACATGCCTTATACGATACAAGGTACAGAACATATATACCAAGGTGCATATATTGCAACGAATGAACGTTTAATTTTAAATGTAGATATGGATGGTCAATTTTATTATAGAAGTATTCGTTATGATGAATTACAACATATTTCACATGATGAGTCTTCAGTAGAATTACGTTTTGATATCGGTGCCTTTCCTATTTCTAACATTGAAAAAGGGGATATAGCAGCTTTTGTTGACTATGTAAAAGCACAAGCACAACTGTAAATAAATACAAAAAGCTTAGCAATCTGTCGTGGATTGCTAGGCTTTTTTTAATTAATCTAATGTTTGAGTTTTAGGGAATTTGTATTTCATCATCCAGCTAAAGAATAGCACGATCAATGATATAACAATTAAAATAATAAGATATATCACTGCATCATGATATGGTATTGCTCCTGTGAAGCCGAAGATACTTTCTCTAATTCCTTTAATCACATAAGTCATAGGTAAGATAGGGTTAAGGAATTGGAAAAAGCCATTCGACGTTTCAATTGGGAACGTACCTTCACTTGAACCTAATTGTAAGATTAATAGCATTAAGGCTAAGAACTTACCAACATTGCCTAATAGTGTTGTTAATGTAGTGACAAGGAACATAGAAGCTAAGCCCCATAATACAATTAAAGTTATAAATCTTACAATATCATCGATTTCGATTTGGAATACAAAGACAAGGAACAGTGTTAGGATAGCACTCGTTACAATACTTTGAATGAGGTATAGCAAGAATTTACTCATAAACGTTTGACCAACAGAATTGCGTGTTAGCATATTTTTGCCTACAGGGTAGACTGCACTGAAAGTTATAGCGCCGACAAATAAGCTCACAGCAATAATGTATGGTGCGAAACTTTGACCATAGTTTTCAACTTCAGTAACATCTTGTTGCTTCATATTTATTGGATCTGCAACATACTCTGCATTTTTTTCTTCAAAATGTGTATCTGAAGACTGTTGCATATTTGCTTTAAGGTTATTATTTAATTTTTCATTGTTTTCTTGTAATGAAGCTAAACCGTCAGTCACTTGGGTATTGCCTTGTGCAATTTGACCTACTGCATTTGGGTTTAAAGGTTTCAGTTGTTCTAAACCAGCTTGCACTTGTTGGTTACCATCTATCAACTGTTGTTCAGCATTATTCATGTCATCTAAGGCTTGGATTGTTTGTTCATTACCTGCGATTAACTTTTTCATATTGCTGAATACTTCCTTAGTATAAGTGCTACGAATTTCATCGCTTAATTTTTGTTGGATACCTGTTGCTGATTGGCCACCGATATTAGCACCGATATAATTATATCCAGGATTAGTTTTCACTGTGATATTAGCTTTTTCGGGTTGTTCATCTAATAGTGTGCTTGCTTTTTTAGAAGTGTTTGCCGGTATCTCTATATAAGCAAAGGATTTACCTTTATCAATATTTTCTTTCGCTTCTTTACTGTCTTCATGGAATTGCCAATCGAAGTTATCATCATTCTTTAATTTATCTTCGAGTTTATTACCAATATTAATCTCTTCGCCATTAATTTTAGCCCCATCATCTTTATTGACAATATCTACAGTTAATGACTTTGTTTCATTATATGGATTCCACATCGATCCGATAAATACAGCGCTATAGATTAACGGTATTAACGCTATAGCAATCATAGAAACGAGTTGGAAAGGATGTTGTTTTAAATATTTTAAATCTGCAAACATAATTGATCGTGTCTCCTTTATATGGTTGTGCACCTTGTATATAATACATTTTTAGTTTACAGGGGTCAACAACTTTGCGTAATTAAATTTAACAAAATTAAAACACTAAAAGAACTGTGTTGACGGGCCAGTATATGGTAACGCTAACACAGTTTTTTAGTGCAATAGTAATTTTAGTCAACGATAAAGGCGTGCTGTTTTAAATCAGTGATCGCATTGTCTAAAATTTTTTCGGTGTGTGCAGAAATGGTATGTAAATGCACGCCTTGCGTAAGATTAGCGAGCATTTGACCTTGGTATTTCGTCATTTGTGTTAAAAATTGTTGTAAATCTTCGTTAGTTTCAATCATTAATTTTGCTTTGATGGTGCCATAAACAGGATGGTCTATAGCTACATCATCTATCATTGCCCCGTTATCTAAAATGATTTGTAATTCTTGAGCCATCCTATCGCGTGTATGTTGGCAGGCGATGACACGTTTGAATGATTTACCTTGAGGTTCTTGATTGAGGATATAACCTTTACTTGTGGCATGTATAGTATAATCTTGTGATTTTAGTACCGAAATATCTTTGACGATAATTTGGCGAGAAACAGCAAAGTGTTCGCTAAGTTGTTTGCCACTCAGCGGTGTAGTAGCTGATTCAAGTAAATGTAAGATTTGAGCTCTACGCTTATTAGGTGTATCCATAGCTTTCGTCTCCTTGAATAAGTGTGTGTAAATGTTGGAAACACGTCGCAATATCTTGTTGAGTCGTATATTTTGAAAATGATAAACGTAAATATTGGTCGTGTACATGATTAGGTATTGTCTTTATTTTAACCTGTAAACCGTCACTTAACAACATACCATGACCACAAGCGGTACCGGTAGATACACAGATGTTTTTACTGGCGAGATACTGCATGACATATTGCCCTTCGAATTGCGGTGAGAGGAGCGCTAAAATATGTGGCGCAGTTTGATCGTACTCAATAGGAGTGAAACCTGAGGCTATCGCTTGTTGTAGTGCAAAAGATTTGATTTGACTAAGATAATCGCTATGTGTATCCATAGATAGTGCTTTAGTCATCGCAACTATACTTGGTGTATCTATTGTGCCATTTTGTGTCGCAGATTCATGTAAGTAATGGCTGTTTAATGGTTGAATGTAACTATGGTCTATCAATAAAAATCCTGCACCTTTCGTACTGTGAAATTTATGACCTGAACCTACATAAGAGGTAATAACATCTAATGTGAGGTTCGGTACTTTGGTAATTGCTTGTACGCCATCGACATGGACCGGAATAGCAAATTGGTGCGCTAAAGTTGCAATTTCACTAACTGGTAAAATATATCCTGTTTCTGAATTAACATGCTGCATGATAATCAAGGCAACATCATCTGTTAATAGATGTTGTGTTGCACTGACATCAATAGCACCGTCTGCTGTCAAAGGTAGCGTCACGATATTAAAAACATCTTCGTAAGGTGCTAATGCTGCAGCGATTGATGGATGTTCATAAGGCGATACTAAAATTTGGGTTTTTGTTGTATGCTCCAAATAACTGCGGATAGCAATGTCATTAGCATGAGAGCCACTGCGCGAGAAAATAACTTCTTTATCAGTATGAAAGTATTTTTGAATATAGTAACGACATGATTGTAAAAGCTGTGAGACATGTAAACCACCCACATGTAAACTTTCGCTATTATAAAAAGCGTTGGTTTGTGTATCGTTGAAAATCGTTAATATTTGAGAATCAGGTTGTGTAGTTGATGCATTGTCTAAATAAATCATAGGCTTACCTCACTTGTATTATAATCGGAAATATGTAAATATATGTGTATACTAAATGTAACATAAGTGTAAAGTTAGGTGTAAACATGAAAAGAATTATTTTAATTGGCAGTGGTCTTGCTGCGCTATCTTTTATTGAAGCATTAGAAGAAGATGTACACGTTATTTGTCTTACTAAAGACAGTAAAACTACAAACAACAGTTATTTAGCTCAAGGAGGTATTTGTTTTTCAAAATACGAACATGACTCTGGTGCATCACATGCGCAAGACACATATGAAGCTGGTCATCTTTTAGGTGACCAGCGTGTGATTACGTCGATGATTTGCGCCAGTTATGAAGCTATTCAAAAATACATAAATCAAGGTATCAACTTTGATCGACAAGTAGACACTCACGATTTTGACTGGGCTTTAGAAGGGGCACATACGGTACCACGCATTTTACATATAGGAGGAGATCGTACAGGGTACGGCTTAATGCAACATCTAACAGCATGCCTGACTCGACATTCGCACATCACTACTTATGAGCAAGCTGAAGTCATTGATTTAGTGCATGATAGAGACGGCAAGATATGTGGTGTCTATATGTTTGATCAGAATAACGAATTGCAACAAATATTAGGACATGAAGTTGTATGTGCAACCGGAGGATATAGTAATATTTTTCGTCATAATTCTCATGCTGCGTCGACAGTCAGCTCGGGTCATATTATTGCTTTTCATCATGGGGTGCCATTACGGCATATGGAGATGATTCAATTTCATCCTACATTATTAGGTACGCCAACCAACAATTATGGCTTGATTTCTGAAGCGGTTCGAGGAGAAGGCGGTATTTTAAAGAATGCACAAGGCGTTCGCTTTATGGATGATTATCATCCTTTGGGTAGCTTGGCACCTAGAGACATTACAAGTAGGGCGATCTTCGAACAGCACCAACAATGCTATATAGATATTCGTCAGGTACGGGGTTTTAAGCAAAGATTTCCCGGGATATATCAACAAGCACAACGCTATTGCTCAGATGATTATTCGCAAGGATACCTACCAGTAACTGTTGGTGCACATTATACAATGGGGGGTATTAAAACAGACCTAGCAGGCCGTACAAATTTACCTCATTTTTATTGTATTGGTGAAGCAAGCAATACTAACTTTCATGGTGCGAACCGTTTGGCAAGTAATTCTTTATTGGAAGCTATTGTAATGGGGCAACATTGTGCTGCAGTGATTAATCAACAGCCCAGCCGTCCACTCGTAGATCCTCAACCGTCGTTAGTGCAGATACCTAAAATTTCTGAGGCTGTGTTAAAACCACTACAAGCAGAAAGCGAGGCTATACTTGGGATTGAACGACATGGAGCGTGTATGACAGGTTATTTAACACGTTTACATCAGGCTTTAGAGCAAGCTGAGCATATCACTCTAACTCAACTTACACCCACATTGTGGCAACGCTATGTCAGAGTAAAAATGTTAGAAATCATCTGTGAAGCTGCCTTACATCGTACAGAATCTCGAGGTGCACATTATCGGTTAGATAAACCAAAGATGCAAACAGCATTACAACAAATAGACATTGAAATTGTAAAGGGGGAAGACATGCATGCTCAACATATTAAGCGTACAAGAGAAAATCAAACAGTTTTACCTGGAAGATAATCATTATGGTGACTTAGCAACGAGTATTTTTGACACAACACAACGTGGCACTATGAATCTAATTGCCAAAGAAAGCGGAATATTTTGTGGTGAGGTCATATTACATAATAGTTTTACATTGTTAGAACCAGAAATAGCTATTGAGTTATATATTGATGATGGCGATCAAATACAACATGGACAACATATTGCTAAGATTAGCGGCAAAATACAAACGTTACTCACTATGGAAAGAATTGTCTTGAATTTAATTCAACGCATGTCCGGTATAGCAACTAAGACACACCAGATGGTTGAGCTTATTCAGCATACATCAGCACAATTAGTTGACACTCGTAAAACTACTCCCGGATTGGGCATGTTTGAAAAATATGCGGTACGCGTTGGGGGTGGGGTAAACCATCGTCGCACACTTAATGATGGAATTATGTTGAAAGATAATCATATCGCAGCACAACAATCATTAAGTACAGCAGTGGCTATGGCACGTCAATTGCAAGGACCGATGGATAAAATCGAAGTAGAAATAGAAGATGAAACGATGCTACAAGCAGCAATAGCAGCAGAAGTTGATGTGATTATGTTTGATAATCGACAACCAGCATGGATTGCGGAACAACTGTCACATGTACCAAAACATATCAAAACAGAAGCTTCTGGTAATATTCAACAACATAATATTGTAGCTTATGCCGAAACAGGTGTGGATTATATTTCTGTAGGTTCACTCTTTTATGCGACACACGCACTCGATATTTCAGCAAAGGTGGTTTTATAATGTTTAATCCAATATTAACGGATGCACAAGCGTTACCAGAATACTATTTACAACTTTCAAATCAAGAATTAGAAGAAAAAATTTGGCGTATTAAGGAACAATTAGGGTCACAGTTGTTTATGCCAACCCATCACTACCAAAAGGATGAAGTTGCACAATTTGCAGATGTTATGGGAGACTCATTAGAATTGGCAAGAATTTGCCGCACGAATACTGAAGCGCGTTATTTTGTGTTTAATGGTGTACATTTTATGGCGGAAACTGCAGATATTTTGACGTCTGAGGATCAACATATATATTTGCCTGACTTGTCAGCTGGATGCTCGATGGCAGATATGGCAAACATTACACAGGCACAGTATGGCTATCATTATTTAACAGAAATGTTAGGAGATAATATTTTACCGTTAACATATGTTAATTCTACAGCAACAATCAAACAGTTTGTGGGTGAACATGGAGGGTCATGTGTGACCAGTGGCAATGCAGCTACAGTCATACAATGGGCTTTGGATCAAGGGCAGCGTATTTTATTTTTGCCAGATCAACATTTAGGTCGTAATACTGCCTATCAGCTTGGTGTGGATTTAACCGAAATGGCCGTATGGAATCCTTTGACTAAGAAATTAGAATACGATGGCGATGGTGACAATATTAGAGTTATTTTGTGGAAAGGTCATTGTTCCGTACATGAAAAGTTTCATGTTAGTCATATTAAACAAGCACGTCAACGTAACCCACACGTGAATGTTTTAGTACATCCAGAATGTACATTCGATGTGGTCCAAGCAGCAGATTATGCTGGTTCGACTAAATATATCATTGATAAATTAAATGATGCACCACAAGGGAGTGAATGGGTCATCGGTACAGAAATGAATTTAGTAGAGCGTTTGAAAAAGCAACACCCTGAATTAAATATTCGTTCATTGAATCCGTTGATGTGTGCGTGTTTGACGATGAATCGCATAGATTTACCACATCTCGCATGGTGTCTGGATAAAATTCAACAAGGTGATTTATCGAACCGTATCGCAGTCGATAGTAACGTAGCATATAGTGCCAAACAAGCTTTAAATCGAATGTTAGAATTAACCTAATATAAAAAAATCAGCACCGTTCTCAACTCTGAGAACGGTGCTGTTGTATTAATGCATAGAACTTGTGTGACTGTATGGTTGTTCTGAGCATTTATATTACGCTACATGGATAATAGCGTTATTATGTAATAATGGTATTTATTGAAGAAGGGAGTAAGCGCCTAAGTTGATATATGGATTAGTAGATGATGTAAATTGTAAATTTTCCGACTTTTTACTTATCAAATCGACGGTATAGGCGTAATATATATGCTAGGATTGAGCATATAGCTTATGAAATGTTAGAATGCTTTATTTAGTATAAGGATGTATATTGAAGGAGAAAATTATGAAAAAAGAAGATTTAATAGCCCCACAAACATATAATATAGTTTCAGAAATTGAAAAATACGCGGAAAATCCTGCGAAAGAAGCAATTTTATTTGAAAATGAAGCGGGAGAAACGCAAACAATTACTTATGCAAATCTAATTAAAAATGCGAATCGTGTTGGGCACGTTTTTTTAAATCATGGGCTAACTAAAGGTGACAAAGTATTAATTTTGATGCCTCGTGCCATTGAAACGTATGAAATTTACTTAGCAGCACTAAAATTAGGTTTGGTGATTATTCCAAGCTCCGAAATGTTACGGACAAAAGATTTACAACATAGAATTTCGCATGGTGAAGTCAGTGCAGTAGTTGCTATTGCTGAGCATCTGGATGAATTCACTCAAATTGCAGAATATGAGCAATTAATTAAATTTGTGGTTGGTGGACAAGCAGAGCAGTGGCATGATTTAACTGCAGAAAAACATAATGCATCAGCTGAACTTGCCATGGTAGAAACATCTAAAGATGATATTGCATTATTGTCTTATACATCAGGTACGACAGCTAAACCGAAAGCAGTGATTCATTCACATGGCTGGGGTTATGCACATATGCAAACTGCACCTAAATATTGGTTAAGTATTGAAGAAGGCGACACTGCTTGGGCTACTGCAGCACCAGGTTGGCAAAAATGGGTTTGGAGTCCATTTTTATCTATCATGGGTTCAGGTGGTAAGGCATTTGTTTATAATGGTAAATTTAATGCTGAGAAGTATTTAGAGTTACTACAAAAGCATCAGATTAATGTCTTATGCTGTACACCAACAGAATACCGTTTAATGGCAAAGTTACCTAATTTGAGTGACTATGACTTATCACAATTACACAGTGCAGTATCTGCAGGTGAACCATTAAACCAAGAAGTCATTGAACAATTTCGCAAAAACTTTGACCTTACTGTTAGAGATGGTTATGGTCAAACTGAAAATACGTTGTTAATAGGTTCATTGAAAGGTACGGAAACACGTATTGGTTCTATGGGTCGAGCGATTTTAGGAGATCAAGTGGCTATTATTGATGAAGATGGCAATCGTATAGAAGACGGTACAACTGGAGATATTGCTGTTGCTTTAGATTCTCCAGCATTATTTAAAGGTTATTATAAAGATGAGCAACGTACAGCAGACTCCAAACGAGGTAACTATTATGTGACTGGAGACAGAGCACGCGTTGATGAAGATGGTTATTTTTGGTTTGAAGGTCGACGCGATGATATTATCATAAGTTCAGGCTATACTATTGGTCCATTTGAAGTTGAGGATTCCTTAATTGGGCATCCAGCCGTCAAAGAGTGCGCAGTAGTTGCGAAACCACATGATATTCGTGGAAATATTGTCAAAGCCTTTGTGATTTTACAAGATAATTACTCGGCAGATGATGCATTAGTAAAAGACTTACAAAATTATGTCAAACAGGACGTAGCACCATACAAATACCCACGTGAAATTGAATTTGTCACTGATTTACCGAAAACAAATTCAGGTAAAATACGTCGTGTAGAGTTAAGAGAAGCGGAAATAGCAAAATATAATAATCAATAACACAGTAGACAGGTGTCTTGCGTGTCAAAATTAAAATGACTAATCCATTAATTGTAGGATTAGTCATTTTTTATAGTTGAACAGGTTTAGTATAGTCTATTGTTAGGTTAGTACTGAGGCAAAATAGTTGTATAGTTGCTTGAGTGCACAGTATAATTTTGATTAAGTTCTATTGAATTAAGTACAATTGAATGTTTTTTAATATTATAGAATGATAATTTAAAATTTAAAAGAGGTGCTTTATATGTCAAAAGCAATTTATACAACTAGTATGATCAGCAATGGTGGTAGAGATGGACGTGTCTTTAGCCCTGATAATACATTTACCCATAACTTAGCCACACCGAAAGCTATGGGTGGTAATGCTGTAACTGAAACCAACCCAGAACAATTATTTGCAGCTGGTTATAGTGCTTGTTTTAATAGTGCGCTTTCTCTCATATTACAACGTAATAAAGTGACAGATGCACAACCTGAAGTTGAGGTGACGATTGATTTATTGACCGATGAGGAAGACAATGGCTTTAAATTAGGTGGTACGATAAATGTCACACTAAATAATATGTCTCAAGAAGTTGCGGAAGACTATGTTAATCAAGCCCATGCATTTTGTCCATACTCTAAAGCGACCAAAGGAAATATTGAGGTGCAAATAGAGGTTACCGCACAGTAATAAGTACACATTAGCAGAATAAGCGATAAGAGGCCCGAATTGATAGTCAGTTCGGACCTCTTGTTAATAAGGGCGTGTATAGCATCGCCTGGCGTTATATTGTTGACCCAGATACTGTAGACGCATTTGTAAAGCATAGTAATAGTAGGTATTTGAAAGGGCATAAAAAAAGTACACAACTGATGTTTTCAACAATTGTGTACTCATAATGGTTTGAATGTGACTACTTTATAAAGAATATTCATGCACGTCCTTATAATCAAAGTTTTTAATAATAGCACAACCTAAAGGATGGAAGCCATTATCAACATGTTGATTAATTTCTTCTAATACAGCTAAAATTTCATATTCTGGTGTGTGAATATCGAAAGTATATTTGAATAAGTGCTGTTTATCTGAACGTACAGTTGCAACGAGTTTGTCTTGTTCCATTTTATAATCAAGTAATTGCATAACGATCTCACCTTTCATCAAATTTTAAATCTCTAATATGTGCTTAAAACAAGTTTTAATCCATTTAGCTAGTGTGTCTTACGTGATTGTGTTAGTTTGGTATACTACGAAAAATCAAAGTGACAACTTACTATTACGAAATAAATCTTGTGATACTTTATTATTCTCAATTTCACATTAGAATAATTCTAATGTGATTTCATTATACATTAAAACGATTAAAATGTGGAGAGTTTTGGCTTAATTTTTGATATAATGAAAACGTATTTATAGAATCAAAAGTAAAATAAAGTGAAAAATGAAAAGTTTTATTGACCGAGTATGGACTATTTGATAAGCTAAAAGTAATTAAATAAAAGCTTTCTAGGGTTCCGTAACAGTCGTTAGTCTGGTCCGAGAGAAAGCCACATGTATTCATGTGACACGGAAGGATAAAAGCCTGGGAGATAGTGATAGCACTATTTCTCAGGCTTTTTATTTTATAGGAGGTTTAAAAAATGAACTGGTTGAAAATTATTATTGCAGCTATTTTTGAAGTAGGATGGGCTGTCGGATTAACGCATGCAAGTACTACATTAGAATGGTTATTAACTATCATTGCTATTATTGTTAGTTTCTATTTACTAATTAATGCATCACAATATTTGCCGGTAGGTACATCATATGCAGTTTTCGTTGGATTAGGCACGACTGGCGTAACGATTCTTGATTTTGTAGTATTTGGGCAACCCGTAATAATAGGGAAAATCGTCTTGATTTTTGCTTTGTTAGCCGGTGTTATTGGCTTGAAACTTGTAACGCCAAGTGAAGGAGGTAAAAAATAATGGTTTGGTCAATTTTAATTTTAGCAGGTATATTTGAAATGTTAGCAATTACAGCATTAAACGCATACACACATCATAAACGTAGTAAGGACTTGTTAGGCATGTTAATATTGTTTGCCTTGAGTTTTGTAGCGTTAACTTATGCTATGCAAAATTTACCAATGAGTACTGCTTATGCTGTATGGACTGGAATAGGTGCAGTAGGTGGTGCCTTGATAGGGATGTTGTTTTTCAAAGAATCTAAAGACATTAAACGGATTATATGTATTGCAGTGATTTTAGCAAGCACAGTGGGGTTAAAGTTATTGAGTTAAAATATAAAAAAAGAGGCAACACATAGTTGCCTCCAAGAGTAATATGTTCATGAATATAAAAGACTAGTAGTCGGATTCCAACTACACCATTAATATATCATATATACGAGTCAATAATCAATGAAATCAAACAATATAATAGTAAAAATAACATAATAATATAATAAAATGTATAGCTATATAGAGTAGGGAGCGACTCTATAAATTTAGCGTAGGTAATTGCGCAGTTGATGCTAGATTGATAAGCTAACAATAAAAAATAAAGGGGGAAGCTGTGTTGGAAGGATTACTTACGTTTATTACCATCACGCTAATGATTATTATTGTGCCTGGACCTGACTTTTTTATTGTAATGAAAAATTCTATTTCTTCAGGTCGTGTTAACGGGACAATGGCAGCATTAGGCATTACATCAGGCCATGTTATTTATTCGTTATTAGCGATCTTTGGTATCATTTTTATTTTAGCGCAAATGTATTATGTGTTTTTAATAATAAAAATATTGGGAGCATGTTATTTAATTTACTTAGGTATTCGCAGTATTATTAGTGCACGCCAAGGTCTAAATTTCAATCCAGAAACAATGAAAATAGCTCAAGTTAGTTATTTGAATTCTTATAGACAAGGTATTGTAAGTACTTTATTAAACCCTAAAGCGTTACTATACTATATTAGTATTTTACCGCAGTTTCTTTCTACTGGTGAGGCAGTGACATCACAAATAGCTATCTTATCAGCTATTGTGACTTTAGTTATTTTATTATGGTTTATTTTTTGTGTATTTATTTTCCAATATATTAAAAAATATTTGCTAATCGTAAAATTAAAGCACTATTTGATTACGCTGTAGGTTTTATTTTAGTAGGTTTATCTATTAATTTATTGTTGAGTAAAGCAAATTAATTAAAGGTTGAGTTGTCGAAGTGTGAGTGTTAACACTAAGCAACCCAACCTTTTTATGGATAAAAATAAGTTGTTTCAGAAACAAGAACTTTTACACCGCGATAAACATTCTTAATTGTATACCATATAGTTAAGATAATTAAAATAATAGTAATAATTATAGCTGTTACTGTCACCCAATTAGACGTAGCGTCTTGCATGGTAGATAGACTTAATCCACCACTGATCATTAAAGCGAAAGGGCAAATTAATGTAATGATATGATAAATTAATGCTTTCATAGCGTGTGAAGATGCTGGTTTGTGAGCAAAGATCCACACGATAAGTGGTAAAATTAAAGGTGCAAAAAAGATGCTAAAATAACTGATTGCAGCTAGTACACGACCACCTTGTGTATCTTGAGTACTTGTTTGATATTCCATAGTAATCACCTCGGTTCACAGCATAACAAATAGTGCACCATTAATATAGTTGTGAAGTACGATGTGACAGTATTGTTAGCTTGAGCTAAAATGAAAATATAATAGAAGTGAAAGAAAAGAGGCGAGTGTAGTGAAAATTTATTTAGTAAGACATGGGGAATCTCAATCTAATTATGATAAAAAGCAAGGTAATAATTATTTTTGTGGACAATTGGATGTCCCGTTAACTGAAAAAGGTACGCGAGACGCTCAATTTTTACAATCATATTTTGATAAGCATCACGTACAACAAATTTATTTATCTGATTTGCAACGTACAAGACAAACATATAATGCAATTTTTGATAAAGATATACCTGCCCAGCCAACAGCGTTACTAAGAGAACGCTCCCTTGGTATTTTTGAAGGATTACATGTAGCAGATGTAGAACAACAAAGCGAGTATGCGCATTATTTTAATGATGACAATTTTAAAGATTTTAGACATAGTTTTACTCAAAAAGCACCTGATGGCGAAAGTTATGAAGACGTATTAGCACGTGTGAGACAATTTTTCGAGCAAGAAGTTGATAAGTCGCTGGATAGTATTGCTATTGTAGCGCATCAAGTAGTGATTCGTTGTATTTTTGTCTATTTAGGCTACGAAACTAAAGAACAAGTAGTAGATAAAAAAATAGAAAATTGTAAGCCTTATTACGTTGAGTTGTAATAAGGCTTAAGTATGTATCGTTATGAAGCGACGCACAGTGTAGTGATCGCACTTGCAGTAATTACTATTGTTGATAAAAATAAGACAAAAACAAGTATCGGTACTGCAGTTGTAAAGAGGATACCTAACGTTAAAATAAATGCAGGTATCGCAAACAAAATTTGATATATGCTAGAAAGTACACGAGTAGCTGTAGAATTAAAAATTCCTAGTATTAGCGCTGGCAAAAAGATACCTACTGTAAAACCAACAATCATCCATATATCTTGTGGTTGATCAATAGCGACACCACTTCCCCCTGACGGATTGTTAGATGCAATAGTAAGGATTGACAGCGAAATGGACATAATAGCTAAAAATAACATAGGAAGACGATATTTCATTTTTCCTGACACCCCAATGTTTATAATATTGTTTATATTGTCACATAACTTAAATGTATAGTAAAGAACAATTTACATTTTTTGTAGCTTAATATCATCAAAAATCATTTTAAAAAATTATAAAATGAATATTCCTAAACTAAAACGGTGTACAGCAAAGTAGTCAAAAACTAAAAAGGGAGTGGGACAGAAATCTGATTTTGAAAAAATGATTTCGTCGTCCCACCCCGGCAAGGCTGACTAGCGTTGAAAAAAGCTTGGTTTGAAGCGCATTTTCAATGCAGACAGCTACTGCCCATATGAAAAGAGATTTCGAATAAAACATGAAGTGGGACAGAAATCTGATTTTGAAAAAATGATTTCGTCGTCCCACCCCGGCAAGGCTGACTAGCGTTGAAAAAAGCTTGGTTTGAAGCGCATTTTCAATGCAGACAGCTACTGCCCATATGAAAAGAGATTTCGAATAAAACATGAAGTGGGACAGAAATCTGATTTTGAAAAAATGATTTCGTCATCCCACCCCGGCAAGGCTGACTAGCGTTGAAAAAAGCTTGGTTTGAAGCGCATTTTCAATGCAGACAGCTACTGCCCATATGAAAAGAGATTTCGAATAAAACATGAAGTGGGACAGAAATCTGATTTTGAAAAAATGATTTCGTCGTCCCACCCCGGCAAGGATGACTAGCATTGAAAAAAGCTTGGTTTAAAGCGCATTTTCAATGCAGTCAGCGACTGCCAATATGAAAAGAGACTAGGACAAATCAATATTGTCCCAGCCTCTAATATTTTTTGGCTGCTGTTATACTATTGTGAAAGCCTTCGAAAAAGACATCGATGTTATCTAAGACACTGCCAACTACAACTGCAATCACTACATAAGTAATGCTTAAAAGAATGTGTTTAGCAGAAATAAAGCCATATTTTTCTTGTTTATCTACGAGACCTAGTGCGATGAAGACAGCAGCCATTGCTCCAATTAAAATTGTAAGAACCATGTGTGCCTCCAGTCTGAGTTTATACTCTGTGCTAATACAAACTCAGTTTAACAAATAGAACTTAGTGTCAAAAGTTAAATAACAATAAAAAACCTTACAATTATGTAAGGTTTTTTACGAAAAGTATGCTATTAAAGAACATGCATGATGTGTAACATTGCTTTAAACGGTTAGTAGCGGTGCTATTGGACGTTGTCATCATTTTGTAATGATTGTATTATTTTGTTGATAGGTGTTAATGAAATAACTCAATGATTGTGCAATTTTTCTTGTGAATTTATAATTTGTACTTTATTTATCGATAGCATCGCTGTTAATATCATGTTTTTCTAAAAATTGCTTAATTTTCTTTTGTTGCTTACCATTAACGTCACCAGCATGTTTGGCTGATACATCAACAACATTTAGTTTATTTTGTGGTTGATAATCTAATTCTTCAATATCTTTATCGACATTTTTGATTGTAGAGTTTAAGGCAGTGAAATATTTTAAGATTCGTTCAGCATGGGGTTTATATCCTTCTGGCAAGTCGTTAGATTCGATGAATTTTTTGAAACGAACATCGTTTTTAACAGCGTTTTGAGATAATTTAGATAAGCGTTGTGCTTGTTTATCAGTGATTTTAGTATCGGTACCAGTTTGTCTATCTAATTTGTATTGCATAAGATATTTGTTATCGATAATGTCAGAGTTAACATCAAGGTATTTTTTAATAGCTTTATTCATTTCTGCTGTACTTATTTTTTCTCCAGTTTTTGAGGATGAAAATATGTCATCTTCAGAAATATTTTGGACATTTTTAGGTGCATTTTTTTGACTGTGTTTATTATCATCATCCTCGTTATTAGAACATGCAGCAAGCATGAATAGCGTAGCAAATAATAATAACAAAATTCTAAATTTCTTCATTCAGTAATTTAACTCCTTTATATTGTTTAATCGTGTTATTTAATTAACGACGGTAATTTGTTCAGTATATAGAGCAATATATAATAACCTCTTAATATTATAGGCATTGCTAACTGAGATAACAAGAAAAGATATTTACTGAAGTTGTTTTAATTTACGTTCTATTAATCTATAGATAATTATAAGTAGTAATAAATAGATAATGACCTCAATAATTAAAATGATACCATTGCGATAACTTATGAATAACCATATATCGATGAGTGTTAAAGGCAAGGCGATGACAAAAACTTTGCGAAATATATATGTAGTTAATCGTTGGTACATATGCTGTGCTGTTTTCCAATAAAGGGGACCTAACATGGCGCGCTTTGATTGGTAAGCTGTGCCGTTATGACTTGAATTATTTGTTGGAGATGTAGTTTTCAAACGTTTCATTAAGTAGAGATGGATGCTGGCAACAATAAGTAAAAACATAAAAACACCTAATTTCTAGTACTTTAGAGCCGATTATAACATAAAAAGGAGAGTCAAAAAGACTCTCTTCAGACTGTCGACAAATTATACCTATGTAGGCAGTTTATTTATGCACGCTTTGCGCGGGCCCTTGCATTAGCCTGTAGTCTTTGGCTAATGTTATTCCCACAGAAGTCGGCATAAAACACTGTCAATCTATAAAAGATTTTAGGAGAACTAATATTTAAGGTCCTTACAGACAAAAAATTATATATAGAAAATAAAAACCCCTTCGCAAATTAATGCGAAAGGGGTTGTCTACTTTGTGTGTTATCGTCAATTTATTGATGTACAGGTTCAGCGCTATTACGAATAATATAATCAAATGCATTAAGTGCTGCATTTGCGCCTGCACCCATAGAAATAATAATTTGTTTATTGCGATCATCTGTTACATCACCAGCAGCGAATACGCCTGGCATACTTGTCGCATTACGACGATCAATTTTAATTTCATGTGCTTCATTTAATTCAACAGCGTCATCTAACCATTCTGTATTTGGTAATAGACCGATTTGAACAAAGATACCGTCAAGAGTAATGTCATGTTTGGCACCAGTTGCTAAATCTTCATAGGCAATACCAGTTACAGCATTGTCGCCCAATACTTCAGTTGTTTGAGCGTTTTTGATTATTGTTACATTTGATAGTGAAGTTAAACGCTGTTGTAATACATCGTCAGCACGTAATTCAGCATTACGTTCTAATAAGGTTACGTGGCTTGCTATACCAGCTAAGTCTATTGCTGCCTCAACACCAGAATTACCGCCACCTACAACTGCAACATCTTTATTTTCGAATAATGGACCATCGCAGTGAGGGCAGAAAGCAACACCTTTATTAATTAAGGCTTCTTCACCAGGCACTTGCAGTTTACGCCAACGTGCACCAGTAGCAAGAATAACTGTTTTACTTTGTAACTTAGCACCATTATCTAAAGTTACAAAAATACCACTGTCAGTTTTTTCGATATCATCCGCACGCACACCAGTCATAACGTCGATATCATAATGGTTAATATGGTCCTCAAGTGCTGAAGAGAACTTAGGTCCGTCAGTTTCTTTAACGGTAATGAAGTTTTCGATAGCTGCTGTATCATTAACTTGACCACCAATACGGTCAGCAACAATACCTGTACGCAACCCTTTACGTGCAGTGTAAATACCAGCACTACCACTTGCAGGACCGCCACCAATGATTAATACATCGTATGGCTCTTTGTTATCAAACTCAGCTGGATCAGCTGTACTACCTAAACTTGTTAAGATATCTTGTACTGTCATACGACCATTACCAAATTCTTCTCCGTTAAGGAAAATGGCAGGTACGGCCATAATGTTTTCAGCTTCCTCTCTGAAAATAGCACCGTCAATCATAGTATGAGTGATATTAGGATTTAATAAACTCATTAAGTTTAGGGCTTGTACTACATCCGGACATTTTTGACATGTTAAACTAATATATGTTTCAAAATGTAGTGGACGATCTAAAGCTGAAATTTGATCGATAACCGCTTGTTCTTCTTTTGGTGCTCGACCACTTACTTGTAATAAGGCAAGAACAAGTGAGTTAAATTCGTGACCCATTGGTAAACCAGCAAAAGTAATACCAGTCTGTTCATTAGGACGGTTGACTGAAAAGCTAGGTGTACGTTTAAGGTCAGCATTTTCTACTGAGATATGAGATGATATACTTGCAACTTCGTCTAATAATGTTTCTAATTCTTTAGATTTATCATCAGAACCGATACTTGCTTGAAGTACTACATCGCCTTCCATAAGTTCCAGTAGTTGTTTAAGTTGTGATTTTAACTCATCATTAAGCATTCGAATCAATGCCTCCTTAAATTTTACCTACTAAATCAAGACCAGGTTGTAATGTTTCTGAACCTTCTTCCCATTTAGCTGGGCATACTTCACCTGGGTGTTGACGTACATATTGAGCTGCTTTAAGTTTGTGTACTAACGTACTAGCATCACGGCCAATACCATCAGCATTTACTTCAGCTGCTTGAACTACACCATCAGGGTCAACAATGAAAGTACCACGTTGTGCAAGACCAAGATCTTCGTCTAACACATCGAAGTTACGAGTGATTGTTTGAGAAGGGTCTCCGATCATAGTGTATTTGATTTTGTTGATTGCTTCTGAATGATCGTGCCAAGCTTTGTGTACGAAATGTGTGTCAGTTGATACTGAGAATACATTTACACCAAGCTCTTGTAATTTATCATATTGACCTTGTAGGTCTTCTAATTCAGTTGGACATACGAATGAGAAATCTGCAGGATAGAAGCATACTACACTCCAAGAACCTTTAAGATTTTCCTCTGATACTTCGATGAACTCATCTTGTTGTGGATCATAAGCATTCGCTGTGAATGGTAAAATTTCTTTATTGATTAAAGACATGAAAAACATCCTCCTAAATTGTATGTTACTTTTATTGACACGAAGATTGTAACAATTGATTATTTCAATTGTTTGATGATAATTATTCTAATCTCCGATATTCATTATCACATGACATTGTGAAATAGTCAACAAACAACATTGCATAATAAATGTTTATTACGACCTAGTTTCTATAACTATCAGTGTCATTCTGATATCGTATTCGGTAAAGTGTATTTTGTTAGGTAGTAATAACTTATTTAGCAATCTACTAATATCAATTAGCCACTTTTATTCTCAACTAAACATCATTTAGAAGATGAAAATACCCTAAAATAATAAAAAGGGAGTGGGACAGAAATCTGATTTTGAAAAAATGATTTCGTCGTCCCACCCCGGCAAGGATGACTAGCGTTGAAAAAAGCTCGGTTTGAAGCGCATTTTCAATGCAGTCAGCTACTGCCCATATGAAAAAGGTTTCGACTAAAACAGGGAGTGGGACAGAAATCTGATTTTGAAAAAATGATTTCGTCGTCCCACCCCGGCAAGGCTGACTAGTATTGAAACAAGCTTGATTTGAAGTGCATTTTCAATGCAGTCAGCTACTGCCCATATGAAAAAGGTTTCGAATAAAACATGAAGTGGGACAGAAATCTGATTTTGAAAAAATGATTTCGTCGTCCCACCCCGGAAAGGATGACTAGCATTGAAACAAGCTTGATTTGAAGCGTATTTTCAATGCAGTCAGCTACTGCCAATATGAAAAGAGACTAAGACAATCAATATTGTCCCAGTCTCGTTTTATCAGGCATGTATGGTAGCTTAATCAACAAAGGTTACGCTAATTTCACCAATATCAGTAAAAGTAGCGTGGTACGTACCATGAGTTATTGGTAAGGCTCTTATAAACGTACCGGAAGCCACAAGTTGACCTTTCGTTAATTGTTTGTTGTGCTGTTGTAATTTAGAAACTAACCATGTTAATGATTTGAAGGGGTTTCCCAAGACGATTTCGGCGGAACCTTCAGCAACCTCTATACTATTGTGTGTTAATGTCATTTCTACATTCGCTAATGCGGAAATTGTTGATGCTGGAACAATTTCTCCAACGACAACAAGTCCTGTGGCTGAATTATCTGAGATAAAATCACTTAAAGTAAAGTTGGGGAACCAATTTTTATAGCGGGCGTCGGCAATTCCTAAACCTGGTGCGATATCAACACATGACAAAATAGTAGCATCATCAGCATCCATAGGAATGTCGTCTGTTACGATAAACATAATTTCAGGTTCTATGAGAGGATTAAATAGGCTCGATAATGAGATAGATTCATTGGATTGAACAATTTTACTGGATAAAATAGTCCCGTATGCAGGTTCATTAGTATTCGCAAGTATTTGAGTAGCGTCATTAGTCATATTAACACGATAGCCAGCGATATTAGAGTTATCAACAGTTTGCAATTGTTCTATTAATAATGATTGCGTATGATATGCGTCAGCTTCAGTTATATTATATGTGTTGCTCACAAAATCAATAGGTTCATGCGCCTTGAAAGCAGTGAAAAGTGAATCTGCAATAACTTTAGTATCCTTTGACATATAATCTCTCCTTAAATTTTCAGAAAATTGTTACTATTATCATTATAATTATCATAACGAGAAATGATTTTACTTTCAATATATTTAAAAGTTGAGAAAACGGGTAAGCATTATAATAAGGGTTAATCGATTTTATTTGTTAAAGTGAAGTATGAAATTTACAAATAAGGAGCGATTAATGTGACAGATTATGTATATAACTTATTGAAACAACATCATTCAGTAAGAAAATTCAAGCCTAATGACATTCCCGAGGAAACGATAAAAGAATTAATAGAAGCAGGTCAAAATGCTTCTACATCTAGTTACCTACAAACGTATTCGATTATCGGAATTAATGATCCTACTATTAAAGAGCAATTAAAAGAAGTGTCAGGACAGCCTTACGTTGTTGAAAATGGATATTTATTAGTGTTCGTTATGGATTATTACAGACATGCTACGATTAACGACGATAAAAAAGTAGACATGAGCGTGTCTTTTGAATCTGCTGAAGGTCTATTAGTCGGTGCAATTGATGTGGCTTTAGTAGCACAAAATATTGCCGTTACTGCTGAAGATAAAGGTTATGGCATGGTTTATTTAGGATCTTTACGTAACGACGTAGCACGTGTTAAAGATATTCTTGGTTTACCTGAACATACTTTCCCACTATTTGGTATGGCTCTCGGCGAACCTGCAGACGATGAAAATGGCGAACCTAAGCCACGTCTACCTTTAGAACACATCTTCCATCAAAACAAATATAATAGCGACAAAGAACGTCAACGACAAGAAATTGAAGCTTTTGACCAAACAGTAAGTGAATATTATCGTAATCGTACGAATGGAGAACGTTCAGAAACATGGTCAGATCAAATTGCTGGCTTTATGAGTAGTAAACAAAGACTTGAAATGTTGGAACAACTGAATAAGTCAGGTTTTATTAAGCAGTAAGCAAGCTATACCATGACATGGTGTTAGTGTCGAAAAGTTTTTTAGTTTTGTGTAACTATAGAGAGGGGTTGGTTGTGTTGAGCATGTTTGATAAATTATTTAAGAAGAATGAAAACACAGATGTAGTGGGTCCAAGTGAAAAAAAGCGTGATACACATATAGATAACAACCAACTTACTCCAGAAGAAGCACAACAATATTGGGCGAAAATAGCGAGTAAAATCATTGTAAGTACATTAAACTGCGTAGATCATACGGCAGAACGTATATTTATATTAATTTCCTTTGATGAAAAAGATCCAACTATGGACATTTTCTTTCAAATGAATGGTCAGGTAAGAATGTGGAATGATTTGGATAATACACAGCACAAAAACATCATTGCACACAATCTATTGCCGCAAGTGGATAATATTGTAAAACAAGCACATTGTTTATATGATCGTGCACACTTAACGCGAATGGCTTACACACAAATTCAATTCGAATTTGAAAGTAAAACCTGGTATTTACATGACATTTCGGAAGAAAGTATGGAAGCCCAACTTGATAAATATGCAGCATTTTTAAAGTGGTTTGATGACGTCTCTCATGAGATTAAGCAAACGCCATTAGATAGTAAGAAGAAGATTACTTGGGGCCCTTTCAAACCTATAGCATAAAGAAGCTAGCAATTTGAGTGTCTGGTGAAAACATACAAATAAAGACAAAAGCTGTAGCAAGATGAACAACGACTTATTCCTCTAACGAAAAGGGTTAAGTCGTTGTTTTTAAATTGGTGAATAATAGGAAGGGCATAGGGAGACTTGTTACTAAAAAAGTAAGCAATCTATATAAAAAAACACTTCGTTAAAATTCATGCTGTGATGAATTTAACGAAGTGTTTTTTGTTAGATAAATATTACATAGTAACTAGGTGTTTAATTATTGGCAGTAAGTTCATCGTAAGTACTATCGTTGTACGTATCTTTATCTAAGTTATCTGTAAGTTTAGCAGTACCTGCACCAGCAAGCATAGAATCGTTGACGTTTAATGCCGTACGACCCATATCGATTAATGGTTCTACTGAGATTAAGACACCTGCTAATGCGACAGGAAGATTTAATGTTGATAATACGAGTATAGAGGCGAAAGTTGCACCGCCACCAACACCGGCTACACCGAATGAACTTATAATAACAACACCGATAACGGATAAAATGAATTGTAAATTCACTTCAACGCCAGCTGCTGGCGCAACCATCACAGCTAACATTGCGGGATAAATACCGGCACAACCGTTTTGTCCTATAGACAAACCGAATGATGCGGAGAAGTTAGCAATACCATCAGGTACACCTAAACGTGTTTTTTGTGTTTGCACATTAAGTGGTAATGTACCAGCGCTTGAACGTGATGTAAAAGCGAAAAGTAATACTTCTCCCGTTTTTTTCACGAAGGTAATAGGATTTAATCCAATACCACCAATAATAATTAAATGGATAATATACATAGTAATAAGTGCTGCATAAGATGCAATTACAAATTTACCAAGTGTCCAAATTGCCGCAAAGTCACTTGTAGCAATAGTATTAGTCATAATTGCTAAAATACCATAAGGTGTTAAGCGTAATACGAACGTTACTATAGACATGACTAATGCGTATAATGCATCGATACCACGTTTTAAAACATTGCCACTTTCAGGTTGTTTACGCATAACACGTAAAAATGCAAAACCTATAAAGGCTGCAAAGATAACGACTGCAATTGTTGATGTAGTACGTTGTCCTGTGAAGTCTAAGAATGGGTTACTTGGTAGTAACTCTAAAATTTGTTGAGGTAATGTTTGTGCTGTCATATCTTTTGCTTGGCTAGCAATTTCACTACCACGTGAGCTTTCAGCATTACCTAAGTCAATTGTTGAAGCATCTAATCCAAATATTAATGCTGAAATAATACCAACAATAGCTGCAATAGCTACTGTACCAATTAAGAATACGAAGATCCAAACGCCTATCTTCGCAAATTTTTCACCGATTTGTATTTTGGTGAACGCTGAAACAATAGAAATAAAAATTAATGGAATAACAATCATTTGTAACAAGGCAATATAACCGTCTCCGACAACACTAAACCAATCAGTTGTTTGTTTAGTTATACTACTATCGACATCATAGATAAGATGGATGGCTACCCCGTATAAAATCCCTACACCTAATGCAGTGAATACACGTTTAGGGAAAGATACGTGTCTTTTAGCCATAATATATAATCCGATGATGAAGGCCACAAATACAATTATGTTAATAATAGTAAATAACATAGTAAAGACCTACACTTTCTTTTAATATAATTTAATCCGACATACCTAATAAGGATAGTAGCAAAACAATATTTATTCAAGAGGAAAAACTCAAATATTACTATAAAAATTATAGTCAGAATATTATTACAATCTTTAGAGCATTAAAAAAAGTCTAGACCGGAATCTAGACTATAAAAATAGCTTTATATTATAAATTAAACAGACGTGCAAAGAAGCCTTTTTTCTCACCTTGTGATTGTGAATTGTATTGTGCAGATTCACTTGCTGGTTCGGATTGAGCTGAGTCATTTATGCTGAATGTATTAGTTGTCTCACTGTGATCTTCAGATTTTGTCGTTGATTCTTCAGATGATGATTCAGATTCAGCAACATTTGTTGATGAAGTACTTTCCGCAGTTGATTCAGTAATTTCATCTGTAGTTGTTTTAGCTGAAGTTGCTTCAGTCGTACTTGCAGTTTGTGGTGTTTTTGCTGCATGGTTTTCAGAATTAGTTGAAGTAGATGTAATCTCGTCTTCAGTTAATTTAGCTGACGCTGTTTCTGATTGACTGTCGTTCGTTGACGTAGCAGTTTCAGTATTAGCTTCAGATGTTGCCGTCTGAGCTTCCTGCTTAGGTTTAGCTGCAATTGTTTCATTTGCCACACTGGATTTTACTAATTCAGATTGCTCTTTTTGCGCACTTTGAATATCAGACTGAGTTGTTTTAATTTCTTCAGTAGATGTTTGTAATGCAGTCAGTGATTCCGTATTTGCGTCTATTTTTGTAGTGATTTGATTTTGTAACTCACGTAATTCGTTTTGTTGATTATGTACTTGGCTAATCATTTGACCAAGCATGTGGCGCTCTTCACGCATTTTTTCCAATTCTGTACGTAAGTCTTCAATGACATTAGCAACATTTTGGTCAGCTGGTAATTGTTCGTCTGTGTCTTTGACTAATACTTGTAAGAAGTCTTTTTCTTTTTCTAGTTCGTCAAAGGCTAAATCGTAACTATTTGTTTGTTTGACTTTTTCTGCGATATCTTGGAATAATTCAATATCTTCTTCATGGAAATCAGTAGCTTCACGGCCACGGTATTCAGTTTTACTAAGTTGATAACCACGTTCTTCTAAATGTTGTACTATTTTACGTACTTGTTTTTCACTTAGTTCAACACGTTGAGCAAATTCTTTCGTTAACATAGAGATAATCCCTTTCTTAATATGTGATTATGTATACGGACGTTTGTCTTCGGTTAGTGAAACGTCAGCCTTACTTCTATGTTAGTTTAACCCCTTTAAGTCTTCATTTCAAGTGTTCCTTGTAAAATTAAGACTGCTTACGTAGGTCCATTTCCTCTAAAAGGGGGTAGATTTCACTGCGAGGTATTTTGTTAGCGAAAACGTATTTTAAGATATAATTTGATTTGATACTAGCGCCATAAATATCTTTTGTTAATTCGATATTTGGTTTAATAAATAAATCCATAGGTGACTCTAGACTTTCCCCTTTACGTTGCGGTGCGATATAGTCAATGTCGTTTTGTTTTTCAAAGCCATGTTCAAACAGAAAGCGGCGACGATTACTTAAAATAGTTGATTGGTCTTCAAGTTGTTCTGTGTCTTCAGGCTCTTGTTTCACTTCTAGCATAATAAAGTTAACATCTCGTGAATGTAATTGATTGGATAAATGGTTAATCTCTTTTTGAATTTCTTCTAATGTTAAAGCGATAACTTCGTCGTGGTTCGGGTTGTCTTTAGCGATGAGATAAATTAAAAATGATGAGTTGGTCGTAGCTTCGTAATGTGCAGTTGCTAAACTAACTGCAACGCCATTTTCAAGACCTACTAGGAAGATATAATCATCTTTAGTATATTTATTTTCTAAAGATTGGCGAAATATTTTTTCTCCTTCAGCTAAAGATACGTCTAATTTAGCATCATAAAGCTGGATTGCTTCTTTAAATAATGGATCATTGACGGATTTCACTACTTTAAATTCCATACTTAAACCTCCACGTTTGTTGTTTTGCCCATTATAGCATATGGCTTTTTCTATGTATGGATGAAATATTTTTTTATTATGAAAAGGAATGCAGCATAGCTTCCTGCTATGTTGGCAGTTTTTGTGCACGCTTTCCGCGGGCACTGCCTCAGCCTGTAGTCTTCGCTGAGAGTTATTTCGCAGGATTTTGCCCATACCCATATTTATGAAAAGTAGTAGCAGAACTGATACCTAAAGTGTAACTACAGACAATATAAAAAGACTGGACTATTATTAAAAATAGTCCAGTCTTTTACTGTTTGTAGCTTTAAGATTTTGGTCCGCGTGTTTCTTCAGAAAAATGTTTACCGAGAATCTTTTCATCATATGCGGCATTTAAGTGATTCACTTCTTCATGGGAACTTGTATCTTTAGCAGCAACTAAAATAAATTTATTGTCCATAAGTTCTTTTTTATAACGTTCAGACGCTTCATCAGAAAGGTTGTAGTTTGCAAGTACTACACTTTCAGTATCTTCGCCAGTCATGATTTTAGCCACTTTATCACTAAATGTGCCACCAGTAGATGTTAGATTGATTTCTGAATCATGTAATTCATCTAAATGTAATTTAGATTTACTTAACACAGTTAGTTCATAATCTTTATACCCCTCTGCTCTTTTGCCATCAATTGCTTGATATAAAGCCTCTGCATTATCGACTACAGTAAATTCTGTCATGGTTACCCCTCCACTTGTTGTTTTCACTTATTGCATGTTTACCCTTGAAGCATGAAAATAAAACGAATTTATTAAATTATATAATGTTTCTCTTATCTTGACAAACACCATGAAAACACTATAGAAAACGATTGCAACGTGCAGTGTAACCGCGCTCACAAAAATATTGTGGACAATGTATATATTGAAAAAAAAGGTGGAATTTGGTATTATCGTATAATAATTTATCTAACTCATATAATCTGAAGAATACGGCTTTAGAAGTTTCTACCATGTCGCCATTAACGATATGACTATGAGTAACACCCCAATACAAAACAATGTAAAACTATTGCTTTTATTATTCACATGATTATAAAAACAATAGGGCTTATCATACATAAAGTACTTGCACAGAATAGCAACGGGAAATGTTTATTCAACTTTAGTACTTAGATAAGCAATTATCTGGCTTTTAAATGCTAGTTACATAGTTGTATGGCTTGTTCACTCGTAGATCCTGAAACTTTGTTGGTTTAGGGTTTTTTTTGTATACAAATTGAGGAGGTTTTTTCGAGTGGATTTGTTGGAACGCAAAGTAAAAGAGGACGGTATTGTAATTGATGAAAAGATTTTAAAAGTAGATGGTTTTTTAAATCATCAAATCGATGCAGACCTGATGCAACAAGTGGGACAAACGTTTTATGAGCAATTTAAGGATGAAGGCATTACTAAAATATTAACGATCGAAGCTTCAGGTATCGCGCCTGCAATAATGGCAGCATTACAGTTTAATGTACCGTGTTTGTTTGCGAAAAAAGCAAAACCAAGCACTTTAACACAAGATGTCTATCATGCTGATATTCATTCATTTACTAAAAATACAACGAGTACGGTTATTGTCTCAAATGAATTTTTAGACAAAGATGACCGAGTACTTATTATTGATGACTTTTTAGCTAATGGAGATGCCTCATTAGGATTGAATGAAATTGTTAAACAAGCCCAAGCTTCAACAGCGGGAGTAGGCATTGTTATCGAAAAAAGTTTCCAACCTGGCAGACAACGATTAGAGGACGCAGGATTACGTGTTTCTTCATTATGTAAAGTAGCTTCATTGCAAGGTAATAAAGTGACATTTGCCAGCGAAGAAGTAGGCACACAAATATGAAGACGTTTATTTTAAGTGTTCAACATTTATTAGCTATGTACGCGGGAGCCATTCTCGTACCTATTATTGTAGGGACTAGTTTAGACTTTACGCCTGAACAAATTGCATTTTTAGTTACGATAGATATTTTTATGTGTGGTGTCGCGACATTTTTACAAGTATGGAAAGGGACGGGGACAGGTTTACCTATAGTTCTAGGTTGTACATTTACAGCCGTAGCTCCAATGATTTTAATAGGACAGACTAAAGGTATAGATGTATTATATGGCTCATTATTCTTATCAGGTATTTTAGTCGTCATCATTGCACCGTTTTTCTCGCAACTCGTTAGATTTTTCCCGCCTGTTGTAACAGGTAGTGTCGTTACAATTATTGGGATTAATTTAATGCCAGTGGCTATGAATTATTTAGCTGGTGGTGAAGGTGCTAAAGATTACGGCAATGGCAATAATATTGTGTTAGGTGTTGTTACATTGTTAGTCATCTTGATTATTCAACGTATGACAACTGGATTTTTTAAGTCTATCGCAATTTTGATTGGATTAATCGTTGGGACTTTACTTGCATCGGCATTTGGTATTGTTGATGTGAAGCAAGTAGGAGAAGCGCATTGGTTTGCATTACCTCAGCCATTTCGTTTTTCAATGTTTAGTTTTGATTTTGGAGCAACACTTGTATTCTTTATTGTAGCTTTAGTGAGTTTAATCGAATCGACTGGTGTGTATCATGCGCTAAGTCAAATTACAGGAAAACAATTAGAACGTAAAGATTTTCGTAAAGGTTATACTGCCGAAGGACTTGCGATTATGTTAGGTTCTATATTCAATGCTTTTCCGTATACGGCATATTCACAAAATGTAGGCTTGGTTTCATTGTCAGGTGCTAAGAAAAACAATGTTATCTATGGCATGGTTATTCTGTTGTTGATATGTGGTTGTATCCCAAAATTGGGTGCATTGGCTAACATGATACCATTACCGGTATTAGGCGGTGCCATGATTGCTATGTTTGGCATGGTTATGGCATATGGTGTTAGTATATTAGGTAATATCGATTTTAAAAATCAAAATAATTTATTGATAATTGCGGTATCAGTTGGACTAGGAACGGGTATAAGTGCAGTACCTCAAGCGTTTGAATCATTAGGCGAGCAATTTGCCTGGTTAACGCAAAACGGTATTGTTCTAGGCGCATTATCAGCAATTATTCTGAATTTCTTTTTTAATGGTATAAAGTATCAACAAACGACAGAAGTTATGAAATAATGTAACTATAAATAAAAATTGGAGGCTGTACTAAATGTGGGAAAATAAGTTTGAAAAAGAATCTTTAACTTTTGATGATGTATTATTGTTACCGGCGGAATCAGATATCTTACCGAAAGACGTGGATTTAAGCGTGCAATTATCGGATAGAATTAAATTAAATATTCCAGTTATTTCTGCTGGTATGGATACAGTTACTGAATCTAAAATGGCAATTGCTATGGCACGTCAAGGTGGACTTGGTGTTATTCATAAAAATATGAACATTGAAGATCAAGCTGATGAAGTACAAAAAGTAAAACGCTCAGAAAATGGTGTTATTACTGATCCATTTTATTTAACACCAGAAGAAAGTGTATATGAAGCAGAAGCATTAATGGGTAAATACCGTATTTCAGGTGTGCCAATTGTTAATAACAATGAAGAGCGTCAATTTGTTGGTATCATCACAAACCGTGATTTACGCTTTATTGAAGATTTTTCAATTAAAATTTCAGATGTTATGACAAAAGAAGACTTAGTCACAGCACCAGTAGGTACAACACTTGATGAAGCAGAAGAACTGCTACAAGAACATAAAATCGAAAAATTACCACTTGTCGAAAATGGTCGTTTAGAAGGTTTAATTACAATTAAAGATATTGAAAAAGTATTAGAATTCCCACAATCAGCTAAAGACGATCACGGTAGATTACTTGTTGGTGCGGCAATTGGTATCGCAAAAGATACAGATATTCGTGCTGAAAAATTAGTTGAAGCAGGCGTTGATGCTTTAGTTATCGACACAGCACATGGTCATTCTAAAGGTGTCATTGAACAAGTAAGACATATTAAAGAAACATTCCCAGAAGTAACATTAGTTGCGGGTAATGTTGCTACAGGTCCAGCTACAAAAGCGTTATTCGAAGCAGGCGCAGATGTTGTGAAAGTTGGTATCGGCCCAGGCTCAATCTGTACTACTCGTGTCGTTGCAGGCGTAGGTGTACCACAAATTACAGCTATTTATGATTGTGCATCTGAAGCACGTAAACATGGTAAAGCGATTATTGCTGACGGCGGTATTAAATTCTCTGGTGACATCATTAAAGGATTAGCTGCTGGAGGACATGCTGTAATGTTAGGTAGCTTACTTGCAGGTACTGAAGAAAGCCCTGGCGAAACTGAAATTTTCCAAGGTAGACAATATAAAGTATATCGTGGCATGGGCTCTCTAGGAGCTATGGAAAGTGGTTCAAACGACCGTTACTTCCAACAAGATAAAACGCCTAAAAAATTCGTACCAGAAGGTATTGAAGGACGAATTGCTTTCAAAGGTTCATTACAAGATACTGTATACCAATTAATGGGTGGCGTAAGAGCAGGAATGGGTTACACAGGTTCAAGAAACTTAGAAGCGTTAAGAGAAGAAGCTCAATTTACACGCATGGGACCTGCTGGTTTAGCAGAAAGTCATCCACACGATATTCAAATTACTAAAGAATCACCAAACTATTCATTCTAAGTTAAAGGAGATAAACAATTATGGAAATGGCGAAAGAGCAAGAATTAATCCTTGTACTAGACTTTGGTAGCCAATACAATCAATTGATTACGCGACGCATTCGTGAGATGGGCGTCTACAGTGAACTACACGACCATGAAATTTCAATAGAAGAAATTAAACGTATGAATCCAAAAGGAATCATATTATCAGGTGGACCGAATTCAGTATATGAAGAAGGCTCATTTACAATTGATCCAGCAATTTATGATTTAGGTATTCCTATTTTAGGTATTTGCTATGGTATGCAACTAACTACTAAATTATTAGGTGGTAAAGTAGAGCGTGCAAACGAGCGTGAATATGGTAAAGCTGTGATTAATGCTAAAACAGATGAATTGTTCTTTGGTTTACCTGAAGAGCAAAATGTTTGGATGAGTCATTCAGATAAAGTAATTGAAATTCCAGAAGGTTTCGAAGTAATTGCAGATAGCCCTAGCACAAATTACGCTGCAATTGAAGATAAAGCACGCCGTATTTACGGTGTGCAATTCCACCCAGAAGTACGTCATACTGAATTTGGTAATGACTTATTACGTAACTTTGTACGCCGTGTTTGTGAATGTACAGGCGAATGGTCAATGGAAAACTTTATCGAAATTGAAATTGACAAAATTCGCGAACAAGTTGGTGACCGTCGTGTCTTATGTGCGATGAGTGGCGGTGTAGATTCATCAGTAGTAGCAGTGCTGTTACACAAAGCGATTGGTGACCAATTGACATGTATTTTTGTAGACCATGGTTTATTACGTAAAGGTGAAGGCGACATGGTTATGGAACAGTTTGGTGAAGGCTTCAATATGAATATTATTCGTGTAGATGCCCAAGAACGTTTTATGAATAAGTTAGCAGGCGTATCTGACCCTGAACAAAAACGTAAAATTATTGGTAACGAATTTGTTTATGTCTTTGACGATGAAGCTTCAAAACTAAAAGGTGTCGATTTCTTAGCACAAGGTACGTTGTACACTGACGTCATTGAATCAGGTACTAAAACTGCACAAACAATTAAATCACACCATAACGTTGGTGGATTACCAGAAGACATGGAATTCCAATTAATCGAACCAATCAATACACTATTCAAAGATGAAGTCCGTGCATTAGGTATCGAATTAGGTATTCCAGAGCATTTAGTATGGAGACAACCTTTCCCGGGTCCAGGACTAGGAATCCGCGTGTTAGGTGAAATTACTGAAGACAAATTAGAAATTGTACGTGAATCAGATGCTATTTTACGCCAAGTCATTCGTGAAGAAGGGTTAGAACGTGAAATCTGGCAATACTTTACAGTATTACCAGGCATTCAATCTGTAGGTGTCATGGGAGACTACCGTACATACGATCATACGGTCGGAATCCGTGCTGTAACATCGATTGATGGTATGACAAGTGACTTTGCCCGTATCGATTGGGAAGTCTTACAAAAGATTTCAAGTCGTATCGTTAACGAAGTAGATCGCGTGAACCGCGTAGTCTACGATATTACTTCTAAGCCACCAAGCACAATCGAGTGGGAATAATATATAAGCATAAGAAAAGAGTTAGAAACGTTGCTATAATGCACTTTCTAGCTCTTTTTATTTTGCTTTGAATACGTTTTGAATACGTTCCGTCTAAAAATTGATATAGTTAGCGAATTTATCGGCAACTTTATCACGTTGTTTTTCAGTAACATGTGCGTATATATCCATTGTGGTTTTAATATCGCCATGACCTAACCTATCTTGTACTTCTTGTATAGTTAGACCAGCTTCAAATAAAAGCGAACAATGAACATGACGAAAACCATGTACCTTAATGCGTTTAAAGTTGTTGTCGTTACAAATATCATTTAACGCTTTATTAACGTGTTCAGGATATAAAATTTTATTAGTAGTAACATCAGTAAATACATGCTGCTTCTTATCCATCGTATTGTGACCGAATTTCAATGATTCAATACGTTGTTGCGTTTTCCAATACTTTAATACATCTAACGTTTTATCATCAATACTGATTGTTCTTAATGATGATTTAGTTTTAGGTGCTTGAATAACCAGCTTGTAGTCTTTACCTCTAGCACATGTTTTGTTGATAGATATAGTTTTCTTCTCAAAGTCGACATCTTCCCAAGTTAAAGCCATCAATTCACCACGTCTAAAGCCCATAAACGCCAAAGTTCTAAATATGGCATGATACATTGGTTTATCTTTTACAAAGCCTAGAAACGTCTGTAATTCGTCACTAGAGTAATATGTGAGTGAATCATCTTGCTTAACCTCATTCTTACGTGGTTGCTTCGTATGCTTAAATGGATTATCGGCAATGATTTTTAAATTTACAGCATAATCAAGCACATTAGATGCATATATTCTAATTGCCTTCATATCCTTATATTTTTTATTCCATTTATTAATAACCTTTTGACAGTAAGGAATAGTAATTTTCTTAACTGGTACATCTTTGAAATGTTCTAGTATTGCAGTATCAAATAAAGTGAGTACACGCTGGTACGTGCTTTCTCTTACAGTATTTTGATATTGTTCTAACCACAACTCGTAAACCTCTTTAAAAGTTGTAATTTCGTTATTCAAAAATCCGTTTTGTTGTACTTCTGTTTGCAACTTAGCTTCTGCAATTTTTGCTTCTCTTTCAGATTTAAAACCACGTCTAGTAGTACGTTTTTGTTTTCCAGTAACTGGATCAATGCCTAAATATGCAACAAACATATAGGCGTTAGTACCGTCTTTTTTCTTATATTTCTTAATCATAAAACCAATCCTTTCCTCTTTGCCCGCATGCGTGAGATTGGATTGACACACCAATAAGGAGTGGTTACCTCATGGTGTGATTAATTATTATTATTATTATTGACCTCTTGTTTTATCTCATTTATTTTTTTATACATTTTTTCTTTTTCTTTATCCTCAAAAGGCATAACATCAACTAGAGATTTTAATTCTTCAGCTAAACTCACAAAAGTTTTATCAGTTCTCTTCATTCCTTGTATTCCAACTTCATAATGTTTAATTCTAAAATTTGTATCAAGGTTAGCTTCGCTTAATTTTTCTTTAATAACACTTTCTAAATCAATAGAATTATTATAAATTTTCACAAAATTATGTTTAAAACCTTTAGATTCTAACGCATTCAATTCATCTTCATAGATTAAGCTATTAAAAAAGAATTTTCCCGAATTTTTAAGTGAATTACTTGTTTTCGTAACGCTAAGGTTTGTATCAAATTCAAGTTCTATTCCATTAATATCGTAAATTAAAGAAACTGCAACACTAGAGTTTTCTTCAGTAACTTCAAAATCAGTTGTCATTGGTACATCTTCTAATAAAACATTTTTTAATTTTACTTCAACCGGTGAGTAAACTAACAGTTCACTCATATCCACATCGAAAAATTTACATAATTGATTAATTGTTTCATATCGTATGCTTTGGTTATCATTTCTTATTAAAGATAGCAATGTAGGTCGAGTAATACCAGTTTTACTAGCTACTTCACTTTGAGTTTTATCGTTTACTTCCATTAATTTGTTTAAAGTACATATAATCATTTTCTCACCTCTCACATCATTATGAATGATTCCTTTACAAAAATCTACAAATATTGAAAAAAACTTGCACTTATTTTATTTATGTGATTTAATTATATTTGTAAAGCAATCGTTCAAATTATTAATTTTTTGAATGATTTCAATTCAAAAGACTGGAGGTATAAAAAATGAGTATCTACATCAAAAACCATTATTTAAAGAAAGTCATGTTTTTAAAAGGTTACAATCTTTCACAACTAGCCATTGAAACTGATGTGAGCCTTTCATACATGAGTTTAATAATGAATGGTAAACGTAATCCTAGCGCAAAATTAGCAAAGAAAATTGCTGGTATTTTAGAAGTAGAAATCCAAGATCTATTCATTTTTGAAGAAAGTGTGGTGAATTAAATGAATCAACTATTAAGCAATGAAGCAAGTCAGCAACTTGTGAATGACATTGTAAGCCTTGCCGAGAAGTTAGCAATAGAAAAGGCTAGGCAGTCACAGAAACGTTGGCTAAGACAGAATGAAGTTATGAAAGAGTACCGTTGTACACATGGTGATATTACAAATTGGGAAATTGCTGGACTTCGCAAACGTAGACAAGGTAAGTCATGGTATTACGATCGTAAGGATATCGACGAAGTATTGGAAACATTAAAACAATAACGCCCGCAAGCGTGAGATTAAGTTTGAAATTTAAGGAGGATAACATGAAATTATTTGCAACACTTATCGCAGCAAGCTCATTGACTTCATTTACAGTAGGTTATGTGACAGAAGATATTTTTAATAGTATGGCTTTATATAGTCCACTAGCTATTACATCATGGGCAATAACAGAATGGTCTAATGATAGAAAAATTAGAAAACAATTATTGGAGGAAAAATAAAATGAATCAAGAAATATTGAACGCATTTGAAGAAATGTCGAGCGCTTCTAATAAAGTTTATTCAATAGGTGGTGAAATAGATAGACTTTCAGAACTGTCAGGAGTATTAAGTGAAAAAGTTACAACGTACAGAGAAGTAGGAGATTATGACGGTGCAAATGCAATTAGTGTGATATTGATAGACGATATCAAATCAGAATTTGATGATTTGTTTGAACAATTTCATGAAGCTATGGAAATATTCAAACGAAAAGCAAAAAAATTAAAAAATGTATGTGCTTATCATGGGATTAACATCAAATTAAGCAAAAGCGATAATGTCGTTAAATTTAATAAACAAGGAGAGTTATAAAATGACAAAAGATGAATATATAGAGCAGACAGAAAAAATGCATCATTTAATGGGTCAAAGTGATTACTCAAACGAATTAATGCAGTGGTTAGTTGATTACTGTAATTCAAAACCACTTGAAAAAGAAATTAGCGAAGATTTGGGAGAATTGCTTTTTAATTTAAATAACAAGTTAACTATCGATTTAGCAGATTTAAAAATGCAAATGACAAATATTAGAAAAGGGAGTAAGTAATATGAATTTTGAAATGGATAATATAGGTACACAACTAGAATTATTGAAGGAAAATTTTGAAGATTTGAAAGAAGCGCAAGGTTGGTTTGACGATGAGTGTTTACCGTATGACCGCAATTACCTTATGACTAAAGATGAAGCTCTTTCATACGCTCGTGCTTATCACGAACATCGTGTTCACAGTAAACAAATGTTTGACCTATTGAGATTGTATATAAACGAATTTGATACGATTATTAAAGAGTTTAGAGAATTAGAAAAAGCGTCATCTGTAATGTCGGCAAACGGAACAGATAACGCTTAAACACAGATATTTAATTAAATACCTAACAAGAATATAACATATATGAAAGGTTGATTGTATGGACGAAACAACACTTTATAAGCAACATTTTGAATTTCATTCAAATTTAGATTATATCAATACGCAAAGTTTATCAAAAATTAAGGAGATTAGTAAGCGAATTAATTTCGCTTCTATCTCTAGTGATAAACAAGTTTTTAATAATAAAGGTAATTTATACCATCGTGAAAAAAATGATATAGGCGATTACATTAGTAACCTTACTTTAGATTATATCATAATTCCTAAAGAAATTGGGATTATTTATGGAATTGTAACTTCAAAAATTACAGAAAATGATAATGGAGAAGAAGAAAAGAAAGCAAGTTTTACAGCAGGCTCATTTAATAACTACGCAAGATTTATTGCAAATCTAATTACAGATAAAGTGATTTATTCAGATGAACTAGATTGTTTTATTATAGTGAAAAATAACACATACGAAGTGATAGATGAAACTAATTTCGCTTTAAAATATCCAGTAGATAATAAGCACCAGATAAACGACTTTTTAGAAGTCATGCTTGAAATGTATCGAGAACACTTAAATGTAGAGCATGGTTACAATATCTTCCCGTATACCATTGCAGGTAATGACTGGATATATGATTGTCGAAATTTAGAGTTTAGGAAGAAATCACTCAATTCAGATGAACTATACGCCAAAAAGTACGATGTAAAGGAATCAGATATTAATTTAGAAACGCCTAAGAAATTCTATGATTTGGTAACTGAAAATGAAAAGAGTAAAAATAACTTAATGCTAGTACATGCATATACAATGTATCGAAAAATGGAACTTATCCAAGCAGAAAAATGGATGCTAATGAAGGACTTCGGTCGTTCGGGTAAAGGATTGTTTATGACTACATTTGAAGCATTGTTACAAGTTAATAAAGTGAATTTCGACAGTTTTATTTCTGGTGGTTTTGAAGCATCTAATGAGTGGATGAACTTTTACGGTGCAGATATTGCACATGCAAATGAAACAGGCGAAATTACTAAAGGTATGATGCGTATATTGAGAAAAATTGCGACTGGTGAAGTGATTTCAGGACGCGGTATTGGTAGGAATGCATTCACATTCGAGAATAGAGCCGTATTAGTTCTTGATACAAATGAAAGTGTAGATACAGGAGAAATTACAGCGAACACTACAAGAACAATTAAAATTTCACTCAAAGATAGACCACTCAATGAAACAGATGAAGAACGCTATCAAGTGTTTAAGCCATATTGGGATTTTGTAAAACCTAATGGCAAGAAATCAGTTGCTGCTGCCGTTTCATTCTTAATTGCTAGTTTAGAATACCTTAAAGAAATCGGCAGAGAATTTAAGTTTAACGATGTAACACTTAAACATTACTTTAGTGAAGATGAGTTAACGGAAACACAAGTTGCATTGTTGAAATCATTATCTAGGCAAAATTTCATTTTTGCTGGAGATGAAACGTTACAAAAGTTAATTGAACAAGATTATAGAAGTTTACGTTACAAACAAGCTAAAGATGATATGAAAAAAATCGGTATCAGTATTAATAATCAAAAATGGATAGATGGAGTAAATACAAGGGTTCATAACGTGGGAAATCCAGAATTGTTTAATATGGCATTAGATTTAATTAATGAAGATTAAGGGTTAGTATAACTCTTACTAACTCTTAATATAACTCTTAAAACATTGTAACAACAGTCACTAACTCTTATATCTCTGATTTCTATAGCGTTTATTATAAGGTAGAAATAATTTAGCTACTATAGAGAAAATATAGGTTATAAGCGTTAGTAAAGGAGGTATTCAATGACAGGTTATCATGTAGCAAAATATTTATTAAATAAGAATATTCAAGTTATACCTTTAAATGAGTACAAAAAGCCAAGTGTTTCATTTGCTGATATAGATATTACTGATGATTTCATTGAATATCATTCTATTCTATACAATAAAACAAATGTGTTAGGCGTGCTTACACGTGGTCTGTGGTGTATCGATATTGATGTAGATCACGCTAAAGGTAAAAACGGATTCGAGAGTTTAAAGATGATTCCTTACAAAGATGAGATTGTAGCAAACGCTCAAAATACTTTGGTACAAACTACACCTAGTGGTGGCAAGCACATAGTATTCAAAAAACGTGTCGGTATTGAATACGGTCAAAAAATAGATTATTTACCATCAGTAGATATAAAGGCACATAATAATAACTATTTTGTGTTAGCAAACAGTCGAACACATAAAGGTACTTACAAACACAATGGAATAAATGTATCTGAATATAACGGAGAATTTGAAAATCGTATATTTTCTAAACGTGGCAATTACACACAACAAGTATTAGAACCGTATTCTATGAAACGAGTGTTATCAGACTATAATTTTGACCATTTAGGTGCTGGTAAAGGTGGATTAGGTAAGCAAGCCTATCAACGTATTGTAAATGGTGAAAGTGAATATAGAAATGATGATTTATATAAAGCAGCAAGCTATGCGAAGCAATGTAACATCGACATTGAACCGTTGCGTATATTAATTGGGGATAATAAAAACGGCGATATATTTGATGAGAGAAGTTGGGAGGCGACTGTAAGAAGTGCAGGCTACTAATATTGAAACAAATTATGATGCACAAGCAAATAAGGCAGGTTTAATAGTTGGGATATCAGAAGAAATGTATTTCTGTTCAATCAGTAAGGTGTCGCAAGTATATGTTGAGGATATTGATAATAATTGGGTGTCATGGCGTGAAAGCTATGTGCCCAATAGTAATAGGCGCACCAGTTATAAAATGATTGCTCATGGTGGTTTTGAATTAGTAATGGCACGTACTAAAAATTACTTAGGATATATCAAAAAGAATAGAGGGCGAAGAAAATGAGATACCTATACAACAGTGGCAATAGATATGGAACAGTAGTAACTAATAACAATACACATCGTGTGATTATGGATTATCCACGTGAAGTATTTAATTTTACCGATGAAGAATTGAAACAGTATATGAGTGATAACAATTTAGGATTTAATGCAATTGATTTTAATGATATGACAATGGAACAACTTGAAACAGTATTGATGTGGTGTAAACAGTTAGAGCCGATGAAATCAGTAAACGAAAATTGTTCGAGCTATAACTTAAAGCACATGTTTGAACGTGAGCCTTATGGCTTTTATGTATCAAATGGAAATATGAAAGAAGTCATGGCACTTGCTGGATTTAAGCCCAAAAGTGCTGATGATCTCAACTGGTTTTATCCAATAAGTGAACGCAGTATCAAACAATTACAAAAGTAATCAATATAGTTACTAGAAATCATACAGTTACAATATTTTGGTAGATATTAAAGATTGTTTATATCTATATAATAAAAGGAGATATGCAAATGTGGTATAGGGATGTGGCTAATCAAATTGTTGCTAGATTACCAACTAATATAAGTAATGTGTCAGAGAGTTATTTAGATACAGTAATCAGACGTTATGTAACTAAGCGTGAAGATATTGAAGAAGTGAAGCAATGTATTAATGAAACGAAACGCAGTAAGAAAATTAAAACGTATAAGGATTTTATAACTAAAAAATAAAGGAGTTTTTTTAAATGACTAAAGTAAATGAAAAATCAATCGAAGTA
Organism: Staphylococcus arlettae; assembly: GCF_025560845.1. Lineage (NCBI taxonomy): Bacteria > Bacillati > Bacillota > Bacilli > Caryophanales > Staphylococcaceae > Staphylococcus > Staphylococcus arlettae. The sequence continues at coordinate 2,509,715 of NZ_CP094803.1, read as the reverse complement.
TTCAACAAGGTAATTGAACCAAAAGTAGAGAATAAAAAAAATGTAGCATTAGAAAAGATTAAAGTCACTGACAAATTAAAAGAATTTGATTTTAAGATGTCACATTATCGAAATGAAAATGATTACACTATGATTGCATCACTTAAAAAGGAACAAGGAAAACTTGAAGATGAAATTGTAGCATTACATGCGCAAAGTGAAGATGATAATCATAAGTTGTTAGATAAAGATGTAAAAGCGTTTAATGTTGCATATGATAAAGAGATTAAAGAATTAAAAGATAATAACAGTAAACTAATACAAGAATTCAATGATAAATTACATGAAGCATATGAAGTATATGAGAGTATTGCAGCTAATAAAGTAGAAGCTATACGAAGAGCATCAAGACGTAATTATATGAATACTGCTATTAACAATCCAGACCAATGGAGATTGAGTTTACAACGCAATACAAATTTAGTTGATGATCCATTTAGAACGGATACTGACCCAACTACATTAGCCAATAGTTTTAAGGAAAAGTTATTTAATATAAATGGTCGTGCTGATTCAGAATACAATAACGGAAATCATAAATGGTAAGAGGGGGAATATAAAATGAGTTACACAGTATTAAGCCCAATAAAACAAGATTATGCTTTGGGTTTTGATGAAAAGAAAAACACTATTATTTTAAAACCATTATATTCAAATACACAAGTTGGTATTGCTACAGTTGAGGGTGTGGCCAGTTCTGATATTAATTATAAAAAAGGTTCTTTAACTAGAAGAGTGTTTAAAAACTTTAAAGATACTGATGGTATAAACATTGTGATAAACAACAATGAGAATTCATTTGTTGCTAACAGTAAAGATTCAGGCGTACTTACTGTTATTAAAGAAGAATTTATTGGCTTTGGTATTCAAGTTGATAGGGTTCAAGATAAAGGCGAAGGGCTAAAAGAATTAATAGACATAGCTAAGAATAAACGTTCAGTGTCAGTACAATGTTACGCTAGTAAATTGGGTATGGATAATACAACTATTGGCAACATTGATAAGATCGAATTAATATCGGTTAATACAAAATAAACAAACTATAAAATAGTATTGTTATAATATGTTTTATGTAGTATAATGTAATTAGGTAGAAATCTACCTTGAATGCTTTATAAAACATTCAACGAATTCTTCTGGTATCGGTTGTTTAAACGCTTGTTCTTGAAAGTTGCATACTTCCTTTGTACGCCATCATCACTTGTTCTGCTCTTATACTTGTGGTGGTGGCTGTTTTAATATCGAGGCTATATACAGTGTTATAGATCATTCGTTAAGTAATCATATATAACATGTGATTCATAGATTGTTATTGAACATTAATTCAGAAGAGAATAATAATAAGTTGTTGTGATGTTAAGTTGAGAAGCATTCAAGATAGATAATGATTGAAGTTGTATTGAACATTGATTAAAAGATTAGATCAATTGTGATAAAGATAAAGTTGTTACATCAACAATGATATTAAGATAAGTAAAATATATTTAAATAAATAATTAAATTATAATGAATTCATTTATATTATCAAAAAAAGAATGATCAACTAAATAACTTTGGTGAACAAACTTAAAAGATAAATGATTACAAAATGTTTTTGTTCTTTCATTTAAAACAAATTATAAAAATAAACTTAATAAATAATTATAAATAAAAATTCAACATGAACATCAATACAATAAGTATCTTCATACCAATTCATAGGTTGAATGCTTAATAGTGTTAATAGGTTAATAGCAAATAGATAACTGATACAAAGGTCATAATAGTTTAGTTATATCAATGTGAATAGATTGTTTAAATAATCATAAAGTAAGCTAAATAGCTTATATAAATACAGTTGTAATAGCTAGTAATATACATGATAAACAGAGCAATAAAAGGCTTAATATCAAGACTTCATACAAGGCATTTAGAGCCTGTTCCAGAGCATATAACAACAGTGTGATTAAATCTATATAAATAATAAATGTACGTCATATTAGTACGGATATTACCAATTGAATAGGAGTAATTAAAAAAGGGAGGCATCTATTAGGCGCCCACTATATTTTTTTATTTCTGTAATCGCTCGATACTTAATCTTAACCGAATGTTGAAAATGAAAGTTGAAAATGTGTAAAGTATATATACTTTACGTAGTGTGGATATTAAATCTTATATAAAAAGGGGAAATTGAATGGCACAAAGAAAACTATTGTCACAACAAAAGAGTAGATTAACTACAGAAGCACAGGAAACGAAACAAGCTACAGAAGAGGCATTGCAGCAATTAACAAAACTATCACCAGAACCTCCTGAATGGCTAGATGATACAGCTACAAAAGAATGGCATAGGATATTTCCATTACTACAAGAATTACCTGTAGCTAGTTTAGATTTAGCATTAGTTTCTGCTTATTGTACAGCTTATTCAGACTACATCAACGCAACTATACGTATGAAAAATGAGGATGCAATTATTGTTACTGAACGTGGTACAAAACTTAATCAGAATCATGCTATAAAAAGAGATTCGTTATCACAATTAAATAGCATTGCACCTAAACTAGGTTTAACTGTGGAATCAAGATTGAAAATTTTGGAACCTAAAGCACCAAAAACACAAGATGATGCATTGGCTGAAATGCTTGCTAGTAAAGGTAGAAATAAAACAGTGTATGACATATTCGGTGTAGATGATGATGACTAATTTATAAAATTCTAGGAGGGCTACTATGATATTAAAACGGTGTAAATCAGTTTTGTGGTATTACGAAGAAAAGAAAATTACTGAATATGAATTGTTAACGCATTATAATCCACAGTTCATTAATAGGAAGATACGAGCTTTACAGGAACAAATCGATGCAATGTACCACTTAAATACATCTCATATGAGTTGTGATGATGTGATGGGCGTGATTTCTATTTCATATCCATTAGAGAAGTTAGTTTTATGGATTATAGATCAAAAAGAAGAATTGAATCGTTTTAAAAATAGTAGTACTAAGAAGTTAAATTTATTAAAGAAAATCATCCATAATTACACACCAAAAGAGCAGCAAGAAGTGATGAGATATTTCAAATCTAATGGCAGTAACAAGCAAATTAAGACGATTGATAAGTTACAAGAAGATTTATATAAAGTACATCATCATAAGCGTATAGAGCGTAATAAACAGCAAGAAAAAGAGAGTGAAGTCATTTATCAAAACTTTGTAGTAGAAGTTAAAAAATCATTAAATAACGAACGTGAGGAGTTGGTTGTGTGATAAGAAGTTTAAACGATGTGGATTATCCTATATTAGAACGCTACATGCGTAATTATCATAGTATGGTTGATATTTATAAGAATAAACCTAGTGATATGGAAGACCTACAATATATGAACCTAGAATCGATTGTAAAGGGCGTTACTCAAGTTTATAACGATAGTGATGTGAAAGTGCAGCAGATTATTAAACTCACATGGTGGCATGATAAGAAGTATACAGATGAAGTTATAGCTGATGTGATAGGTGTTAGTCAGTTAACGTTAAGGCATGCGAGAGAAGTTATATTAAAACATGTTGCAAAGGCAGTAGAATATGTATGAGGTATGATAAAGCAACAGTAAAAGAGTTTATATTGAACTATCATAAGACAATAAATAATAGTGATGCATATAATGAAGATATTGATATAGATGATTTCTTTAATGTGAATGATCAAGCAGATACTCAAGATATAGATAATAATAATGTTGAAGAAAGTATATTTTATAACGAATTAGAAGCTGTTATTGAAAGGGTAGCGACTGAAAAAGAACACAATTTATTTTTGTTGATATGTAATGGTGTGAGTTTTGAAAAGATTGGAAGTATATTTGGGGTTAAAGAAGCAAGAACTAAGCAAATGTTGAATAGATTGTTGGATAAGTTGGAATGAAAAACTAGGGGTAGGCACGTAATAGGTGCTTGCCCTATTTTTTTATAAAAAGCTTTACTAAATATGACTTAAAAGGTTAAAATATTATATAAAAAGTATTGTTAATACTATATAATAGAGAAAAAAGGAGGATTCGAAAATGGAAAAAGTTAATGTATTTGATGTCGCTGATTATATAGTGAAAAACGTAGGTGATATAACAGCTATGAAATTACAAAAGCTAGTTTATTATAGTCAAGCGTGGTCTTTAGCTTGGGATGACGAACCTCTATTTGAAGAAGATTTTCAAGCTTGGGCTAACGGCCCTGTTTGCTTTGAATTATACAAATCTCACAGAGGACTGTTCCGCCTTGAAGATGACTTATTCGAAGGTTATGCCAATAAAAATATTGAATTAAACGATAATCAAAAAGAAACAATAGATGCTGTACTTAAACATTACGGAGATAGAACACCTCATTTTTTAAGTGAATTAACTCATAAAGAAGACCCTTGGAAAAATGCTAGAAAAAATTTACCGTCTGGGGAACCAAGTCAAGACGTTATAACAAAAGAGTCTATGCAGTTATATTATGGTGGTATGATTGGCTGAAAATAACAAGAATCCAAAGATTACTAAAAAAATTAAAGAAAGCAAAGTTCCTTTTACTAATGTAGATGGTTCAAGTTATTTGAAGAAACAACCATCTTGGAGATTCGCAAAAAATAAAAACCATAATTTTGATAATTGGAAAATATTGAACCAAACTCAAGAAAAAATTAACGATATTATTGACTCATTGATAAGTTTTGAAGGTATGACTTGGGACAGTATTATGAAAGCTAGCGGCGGTCGAAAAAATGGAACAAATCACCACTGGATTAATAAAGATAAATTGTGTTCTGAAGCTCAAGAATATATGGAAAAGTTTCAATTAGATGACGAGATATTTTCGTTGAGACTTAATGGACAGAATAGATTATTTGGCCAAATAGAAAATGGTGTATTCATCATACATTGGTATGACGCTACTCATGAAATTTGTCCATCTTTAAAGAAGCATACTTAACACTCACCAACTGGTGGGTGTTTTTCTTTTATTTTATATACATTGACAGTGTTAGATACTTAATATTATAATAGTTTACATTAACCACTCTTCGGAGTGGTTATTTTATTTGTTATACTATCCATTCATCTTCTTCAAGTTCTTCATATCGTTCTATGAACCAATCTAAGCAATTTAAGCATACAACTTTCTTTTCTGGTCCTTCTGGTAAATCAATTTCATCTAAAAGTTTACCACATGAATGACAATGTCCTTCTAGTTCGCCTATCTCAATCATATTTTCATCAACGAATTTTATGTATTTTTCAATATCATTCTCGTTGAATTTTTTCGGTTTGGTATTTTTAACAATATTTTTCAGATTATATTTATTAGCTATAAATTGTTGGTCATGTTCAACGACAAAATAATCTTCAAAATCCTTTGGATCAAGTACATATTCATCTTTGATTAACTTTAAGACTTTTGTAAAAGCATTATCTATTTCTTCGTTTTTTATATACGCAATTAGATAATTTATAATTAATTCGCTTATTTCTCTGTCTTCTATTTCATAATATTGCTCAACATCTTCAACAAATAATTTATAAATGCTTTTATTAGACAATTGCTTATTAAATATCAACCTTTTATACGTTTCTAAAATTGATACATCTCTAAACTTAGTAATTAAGTTGTTTTTAAGTTTCTCTTCTTCTAAGCTATTATTTTTATCATAATAAAGATACGTAGAGTTTATCAAATCACCTAGTAATCGATCCATATTGATAAAATTACATAAATTGAAATAAACCCTAGCTCTATCCAAGTCCTTTTTTTGTTTTAAGAAATAATATGCTAAATCAAAAAAAATAAATTCTAAATCGTTATAATAGTCGCAAGCTGGAGACATTTGTTCAATTTCATAATTGTAAATTTCAAACACCTTATCATCACTGAATTTATTTATATAATTATTGGCGATATAATAAGCTCGTGATAATTTCATACTGCTATATATAAAGTGTGGGAGATAATTTGTTTTTTCAAGTAATACATTACCATATTCTGTAGTGGTATATACTAAAGGTAACTCTAAATCAACTACATTTATGTTATCGAGGTTATTAATAATACGATTAATAAGAGTTGCTTTTCTACCAGAAATTTTCAAACCATAGCTTTTTAAAATCCTTTTTAAGTCTGGTATTTTAAGCTTATTTATACAAAATTCTAATGTACTATCTTTGATTAATACTTTTTCAGAAATTAATTTTTCAATTGATTGTATAATTTCTGTATCATTCTTAGCTAAACAATTATTGAGAAGTATCTCTTTTCCCACAATTCTATTTTGATTCTTATGTAGTACTAATATATCAAATGCATTTAATTCCATAGAATTTGAGCCTCCTTAACTTAGTTTATTTGTATATTATTTATAATTATACCAAATAACAAAATAAAAATATCTATTAGAATTATTGAACATCAAACGAACAACTATACGTAAACTGATTTCTCGATGCAGCACAGAGTGAATGTCAGAGTGATATTCTGAACCAAAAAGATAAATTCTAATTCAAATGTATTCAAATGTATTTACTTATAAGAATAAAATGTTATAATAAATTTACAGATCAATTAGAGGACCCTAGTATATTTTAATATATATGTGGGGTTCTTTCTTTATATTAAGGGGATAGTCATGGAAAAAGAATATACTACGTTAAGAAATAGACTTGATAAATTGAGGGATAGAGGAATGATAATCCCAACTAATAAAAGTAAAGAGCGAAATGTAGTCAAAAAATATAATTATTATAACCTTATAAATGGTTATAAAGAACCCTTTTTAGAAGCTCGTGGTAACTATCCTCCTCATGCAAATGTTAAAGAGGATTATTTTATAGTAGGTACTTCGCCATCACATTTAGAAGCATTAATGAAATTTGATGAGAGAATTAGAAATATATTTTTACAAAGAATTTTAAAAATAGAAGAAAAATTAAAAGATGTAATAGTACAATCTTTTTATGAATATCATACTAATAATGGAAAAAAGAAAAGTGTGTTACATGTATTACATAGAGAAAGTGAATATTTAAAAAGAGCTTATTATAATTTAAATGAAAAAAAGACTTTTCAAATTTTAGAAAAAAGTCAATATCGTTATACAGTGTTCTCAAATGTAAAATCTGATTCCACGATGAAAAATAAACCCAAAACATACATAATAAAAAAAAGCGAAACTTATGATAAGTTGATAGCAAGGATTTATGGGGATATTGGACGACAAAGAAGAAAAAGTAAATACATAAGTTCTTATCTTGATAAACACACTTATTTACCTATGTGGGTACTTACAAATATTCTAACATTTGGCCAAATAAGTAAACTATACGATATTCAAAAAGAGGATATTCAAAATAAAATTATATCTAAACTGAAATTAGAAGAGAGCAATGTAGATATTGATATAAGTGTTGTAAACTTATCACGTGTTATGAATATACTAGCTATATTTAGAAATTTATGTGCGCACAATGAAAGAATGTATTGTGAAAAAATATCTATTCCAATTGATGATGATTTTATGAAATACTTAGATAAGTTCCCGTATGCTCAAGAAGTGAATAATAAAAAAGGAACAAATAGGCATTTAGTAAATACCAAAGCTCACAAGTTAAAAGAATACAGAGAAGGTTTATACACCTTAATGTTTTGTGTATCACTTTTTTTAAAGGAACGTGAATTAAAATCATTTAAGAGTGAAATTAGAAGCGAACTTAAAGAATTAAAAATTAAGTTATCATCATTTGAAAGTGCTAAAAATAAGTATACAAATAAGCCGTATGAAAATATTTTAAAATTGATGGGGTTGAATTTTGATTGGTATTCATTATTGAAAAAATAAACAATTCATAAATATTTTTCAATGATAAGTTATAAATTTATAGTGTTAATGTATTAAATTAAAAAATACATAACTAGGAGTGATACATAGTGAGTGGCTGGCGTCGTTGTCCGAGATGTGGTTCAGGATCTGTTGTTGTAAAATCTACCGAAACTGGTTGCACGGGGTGTTTACTTTTATTTATGTATGCTATTACTGGAATTACAGTTTTAGGAGCGGTACTTTCTGGAGCTATTATAAAGGCACCATTAAGTGCATTACCTAGTATTTTATTGCTTATTGGTATTATAGTATTGATTAAGTTCGTTAAAAGAAAATTCAGCGAAGGACCTAAAAGTAATTTATATTGTAAATCATGTGAATTACATTTTAAAAATTAATAAATAATAAAAGACTCACGCATACGGGAATGAATACGTAATTGAATACGTAAATTTTAAAATGTTGCAAATTAATGCGATTAAATAAAATAGCAAAATACTGATATATCAACTGTTCACAAGTATTGTAAAACTGTGAAAAAGCATCACTTCATCGAGTGGGAATAATAGAATGATGCAACCCCTTAGGTATAAGACTAAGGGGTTTTTAATGTGTTTAAAGTTATATGTGTTTTAAGAACATAAAAAATTTGCTAACTATTTGTTACTATTTAATGTTGTGTTACGCTTAAATTAATACGTTGAAAGGAGTTATATTGTATGAAAAAGTTAACTTTAGCTAGTGTTACAATTACATTATCATTAATACTTGTAGGTTGTAATAGTGATACTTCAGAAGGCTCAAACAATACACAAAGTGATAACACAGACAATCAAGCAAAGACTGAAGAAAAGAATAAAGATGATGCAACGATAGAAGAAAGTAAAAATAATGAAGCTACTAACGATGATAAAACTGAAGCAAGTAGAGAAGACAACACTAAAAACAACACTAATAAAAATGAGTCAGAAGAAAAACAAACCAAGAATAATAAAGAAAGTTATTTAGATGATTTTAGTTCTAAAGAAATAGAATATGCTAGAATCTGGGAACAATTAGGACCTATGAAAAATAATATGAAAGGTATGGATACGTTATATGTGAAAGAAATACCAAAAGGATCAAAAGTAAATCCACAGGCTGAAAATAGCGCTGTGTATCAGGAAGATGTTGTGAAATTAGAAGCACCTATAAAGGCTGGTGGCTCAGTGACCTATAGTAGTAATGGCGATGGGACGATAAATGTGTATAATAAAGTTCCTTACCGGTGGGCAGATTCACAAATGAGTGATTACAGCAACATGGATGAAGTGACAAAGAAAGCAATTGAAGAAAATATCGAAACTGTTGATGTTAAGCCTACAGATAACAAAACAATAGCTGAATTAGCAAGTAAAATTGAATACAGTAAATAACATTATGCGTCAAAAATTATTATAATAGTGATGGTATACTTATTTTATAGATAATGTTATGTGCATAAATTTGAAAATTAAACAATGACAGTAAAGAGGAATATTTATATGTGGAAGAATATCGAGATAAGTGTATCTTTTATTATCTTTTTAGTTGCATTCATTTTTGCTATATACTCATTTTATGATAATTCTATTGCATTAGGTGTTGGAGCATTCATATGTTCCTTAGTAAACCTTTACTACATGATTAAAGAGTTAAAAGAAAAGAGAGAAGGTAATTATTAAAATTCTCGCTAATATAAAATATTAAGGATGTGGTTAATTGGTTTTCGTATACATAATTTTATCTGCTATTTTACTTTATTATGCGATTAAATATGGTATAAGAGATGGTTTGATTGATCGAGATGCTAATAAAGAAAAACTTATTTATTTAAATAAAAATGAAAGCATATTTGAAGAAATTGACGATATATATAGAACAGTAAACAAAGAAAAGAAATCTGAAGCTAAAAGAATTTATGACGAGTCATATGATGTATTATTATCTAAAACTGCACCTAAGGAAAAATATGATACCTTAGTACAATATAAACAGAAAATAAAGAATTTAGAAAATGGATAAATCTATAAAGGGTTAGAAATTTTGTTATCATGCAGTTTCTAGCTCTTTTTATTTTGCCTTTAATAGGAATAGGTGACGTCTAAAAATTGAAGATTTTAGGTGATTTTTCGATGTGTGATAGTAATAAAAAGGTAACTAAAACTTGGTACAATTGAATAAATGGTTATTGAAGCAAAGTGACGTTGATATTGCAAAAATTCACTCAAAAATAAAGGGGATAAGGTGTGAATATTATGTATTTTGATAAAGACAATATAGATATTAAAACATTAAATTTTCGGAATTTAGAAAGCACATGTCATTTAAGTTTAAGTGAGGGTCAATACCAGTTATTAGATGGTGGTGACACTATAAATCAAGATTATTTTTCAACTGTTTATAAAAATGCTATAAATATTTTTGAAGACTTATTTTGGTCTTCTGATTTTATAAATTTAGTTCACGTTGTATATACTTATAATAAACCTTATAAAAAAACGAATATGATTAAAAAATTTACAACGCTGAGTCTTGAAGAGTTATTCTATTTTAAAGAATATCGAAAAGTGGACGACAATGATGTTTTGTGTGATGAGTTCACATACCATTGTTTTGTAAGTAACATTAAATATAAACGGTTATTAAAAGCTATATCCAATCAAGATTTTAAAGGGTTAATTCCAAATATTAAGCAAGATTATAATTACTCTGAAATATATATAATAAATAACACCAAAAATTTAATATATCATTTATATGATGATAGAGGTCTTTGGTTAGCTTTTAATAAGGATGAGGACTTTTCAAGATATTGTAAAAAGTATAGTCATTTAATATTTGATATTGATAATGAGGAGATTTAGTATTTTTAGTCATTACTCTAGTTTTTATTTTTTAGATAACAGTGAAGTTATAGATTTAGTTTGTTATTCATTGAAAAAAGTTATATTAAAAGGAGCAATGGACATTTAAGTTCATTGCTCCTCTAGTTTAATATTGGATAAGTTTGCTTACTATTAATACTAAATTGCTTTATTTGCGAGTCTCAAAGCCACAGCATAAACAGATTATAGCTGCGACTAAAACGACTGGGACAAATTTAGCAGTGATTAAGAGAGGAATCGCCATTAGCAAGTAGTTATAATCATATGTATATTTGCTCATTTTTATAATACACTACCTTATTTAGATTTTCTCGTATTCAAATATTTACTAGTTACTAGTGTGAGCATTGGTGTAAAAGTTATTAAACTCGAAGTAGCTAGGAAGGCTGCAGTGGTACTTTCTTTCGTTAATATCGTATGTATCGATAAGATAATAAAGTACATGTATATTGGCAAGGTAGCCCAAAATATTGCTTTAATGTTATTACTAGATGGTTCGGATTTGTTAGAAATTATAATACACCCCCATTGTGACACTGTCACTTCTATTTGAAATCTTCTGGTTTAGTGTCGCTATTCTTCACTTGTTTGCTGTTTGCTCTTATTAATAAGATGGTATTAATGATAAAGAGTATGGCTAATACAATTAAGGCTGGTGTGCCACCAAAATTAGTGAAATTCAATATAAATAAAATAATCATGAATATAAGATTAATTACGTGATGTATGTACAAGATCGTGGTCATTTTATCACCTCCTATGCTGGGTAGGTTAACTACTTTAGTGCTAATTTAACATGCAACGCTGTATCTGAACAATGGAGTTTAAGTGGTAGCGTTTATTTAGTGAAAATTAAAAAAATGCGTATCATTTTTAGCTAGCTATATGGTAGTATGTACGGGTTAATTAAAAGTAAGGGAAGGTGAGAAGATGGTAGCAATGTTCAACAATCATTATAAAAATATCATTCTTTGTTTAATTGGTACTTTGATAAATGCTATCGGCGTAAATGGTTTTTTATTAGGATCTAATTTGGGAGATGGCGGAACGGTCGGTATTTCATTAGCATTAAAATATGCTTTTGGTTTTTCACCAGCAATCACCACATTACTAATAAATGTAGTTCTTATTATTATAGGTTGGAAATTTTTAAGTAAAAAAGTAGCTATTTATACTGTTATATCCAATACTGCACTTTCATTATTTTTAGGACTTACTAAAGATATAAATTTAGGGATTGATGATTTTGTTATCAACTCAGTATTTGGTGGAGCGATTATTGGTATTAGTGTGGGTATCGTTTTGTCGACAGGCAGTACGGTAGGAGGACCTGCTGTTATTGCTAGAATATTAAATAAATATTTTGGATTTAAAACTGCTAAATCTATTTTCTTACTAGATAGTTTAATCGTGTTATCATTTTTAATGGTATTACCTTTAAAAAACGTACTATTTACGATAATTATGTTGTTTATTACGGAACGCGCAACATCGTTTGTCATTGAAGGTTTTAACCCTAAAAAAGCGGTAACGATTATTTCAGAACATAATGAACAAATTGCTGACAAAATTAATAGTTTCACTGGTAGAGGTTCAACGATTTTACCGAGTAAGGGTGGTTACTCAAAAAATGACTCAGGTATGCTTTATGTAGTAGTGCCTCAATCGCAAGTGACAAAAATTAAAAATTTAGTATATTTAGAAGATGATAAAGCATTTTTAGTGATACATGATGTCAGAGATGTACTAGGCAGTACTTTTATTAATAACATCACATAATAAAAAAGTTAATACACATAAAGTAAGCTAGAAAAGTATAATTCAACTTTTCTAGCTTATTTGTTTATTGCCAATAATTGAATAAAGGACCTTGGCTACCAAATAAAGGGTCTTTTGCAGGTAGTGTTACCGTTGCGATGTTATCGACATTTTGAGGACGTTCTTGTGGTTGTCCTGTACAGAAATCATAACTTATACCATTAGGATAGGCGCCAACAACAGTAAAATCGGGACTACTATCGACTAATTTATGACCAGTGCCTGCTGGTAAAATGAGGACATCACCAGATGCGACAGCTAATTGTTTACCTGAAGCACCGCCAAGTTGGAGAAAAGCTTCTCCAGTTACAACTGCAAGTACTTCATGGGTATTACTGTGATAATGGTGTTGGTTGAATATGCCACCACGCCAACTGCCTAGCCAATTATTATGTGCTAAAATCTGTTCGGGATTATCAGTGCTAGTGAGTATATCTTTATATATAACTAATGGATATGTGGGGTTATTCGGAATTGTGCCATCATCGGTAAATTGATAAGTACTAATTTGGTTGTCTGTTAATTCATTCATATGCGTGACCTCCTTACATTACTAATTCTCTCATCAGGTAGGCTTTTAAACATATTTCATCAGAATTAAGTATGCATTATGATGAAATATTAGCTATCTCGACTACGCTATATTAAAGTTATATTTAAAAGTTAATTGATTGAGGGGGAGGAGTAGTACAATGATAAATGAACAAGATTTAAAGTACTTACGACGCTGTATTACATTGGCTGAAACTGCATTGCAAACGAATGACGAACCCTTTGGCTCTATACTTGTTGCAGCAGATGGGGAAATATTATTTGAGGATTTTAACCATGTCTCTGGTGGTGATCATACACAACACCCTGAATTTGCGATAGCGCGTTGGGCAGCAAATCACTTATCTGAAACTGAACGTGCTACAGCTACGGTTTATACTTCTGGAGAACATTGTCCAATGTGTGCAGCTGCACATGGTTGGGTAGGTCTTAACCGCATTGTCTACGCAAGTTCATCGGTTCAATTGGCTCAGTGGCTAAAAGAGTTAGACGTCCCGCCTGCTAAAGTTCGTAATTTACGCATTCAAGATGTCATTGCTGATACTGAAGTTGAAGGACCAGTAGAAGATTTAGCTGAAGAAGTAAGACAATTACATTATCGTTTTCATCAACAATGATAAAAGACTGTATAATTCAAACATTTATCTAAATAATAAGTGCAAGCATGTGATCAAACCTTAAGTGATAATTTACTTAAGGTTTTTTGTATATTACTGGCAGTAATTTGAGCCGACTCCAGCGGGAAGAGCACTCGCCGCAGACTATAGTCTAAAGCAGTGCCCGCGGAAAGCGTGCACAAAAAACAGCCAACAAAGACAGAAACTTTGTTGGCCTAAATTCATATATTAATCAATACGTTGAAGCGCCTTTGAAGGTACTTGTTGTTGCGAGACTTCTTTATAACTTTGAACTCTATCTAATTTTACTTCTACTTTTAAATAATGATTAATTTTTAATTTATCTGAAAAAGCATTAAATGTAATCATTTTGCGATGACCATTTTTATCTACTGCCTGCTGTTTATATTTATAAACATTGTGTGAATTATCCTGTTTATCAACCTTTGTTGGTTCTTGCGTTTTAATATAATAATTTTCACTTTGTATTAATGGATTAAACTTTGCCAAGTCTGCAACTGCTGAATTATCAGTATGTTGCTCTGCGTAAACCTTCCAAAGAAGCAAAGCACTCCAAACTATTACGATAAAAATAAATATACCTATGATTGATTTGATTAATCGTTTCACATAATACCTCCTAACGTTATTACTTTCAGTATAAGGAGCTACATGATAAATTTCGACAATATGAAGTGACATTTCAAGTGACAATCTTGTCATACGATTTATTTGAAAAGTAAACACTCGCGATTATTCATTAAATGCATTTGCTTATTTCGAAAAGTTCTAATATAATACAAAACGTAATAATTACGATTTAGAAAGGTTTTGATGTTATGGGCAAAATTCCAGTTACGGTATTAAGTGGCTACTTAGGGTCAGGCAAGACTACGTTACTCAATCACATTTTGCAAAATCGTGAGGGCAGACGTATAGCGGTTATTGTGAATGATATGAGTGAAGTGAATATTGATAAAGACTTGGTTGCAGACGGGGGTGGCCTGTCACGTACTGATGAAAAATTAGTAGAACTATCAAATGGTTGTATTTGTTGTACGTTGCGTGATGATTTGTTGCAAGAAGTACAGCGACTTGTACATAAAGGAAATATTGATCAAATAGTAATTGAATCTACTGGTATCTCTGAACCAGTGCCAGTAGCACAGACGTTTACTTATATGGATGATGCTTTAGGTATTGATTTAAGTGCGATTTGTACATTAGATACTATGGTTACAGTAGTCGATGCCAATCGTTTTATTAATGATATTAACTCAGAAGATTTATTAATTGATCGTAGTCAAGGCGCAGATGATAGTGATGAACGTTCTATTGCTGACTTATTAATTGACCAAGTAGAATTTTGTGATGTACTTATCTTAAATAAAACAGATTTAGTGAATGAAGCGGATTTAACACATTTAGAAAGTATATTACGCCAACTACAACCCTCAGCGAAAGTGATTCGTACGGTTAATGCTGAAGTTGATTTGTCTGAAGTATTAAATACGCAATTATTTGATTTTGAACAAGCTAGCCAATCAGCAGGTTGGATTAAAGAGTTAACGGAAGGTGGACATAGTACGCACACACCAGAAACTGAAGAATATGGTATTACTTCTTTTGTGTATGCTAGACGTTTACCATTCCATGCAGAACGTTTCCACGCATGGTTAGAGCAACTGCCACAAAATATCATACGTACGAAAGGAATTGTGTGGTTAGCGCAATACAATCAAGTAGCATGTTTGTTATCTCAAGCTGGTTCATCATGTAATATAAGTCCGGTAACATATTGGGTAGCGAGTATGTCACCGGAGGCACAGCGAGACATATTAGCAGACAGACCGGACGTTGTTGAAAATTGGGACGTTGAATACGGAGATCGTCATACACAGTTTGTCATCATAGGTACAAATCTACAACAGGATGAACTTATTCAACAATTAGATGATTGCTTATTGAAACACGATGAAATAGACGGGGCTTGGGATGCATTGCCTGAACCATATAAGTGGCAATTGGCACCAGCACAATAATATGCAATTATAAAAGTTGTAAATGGTGCATTATTTTAATTTATAGATATTACATCGTGTGAAATCTACTGTTTTGGAAAATTTTAAAGTGGGAAGAGATAGGATAACTGTTGTAAAAACGAGCCATGTTGACACGCGGCTAACGAATTGAACACAGTAATAGCGAAAGCATAAAACAAGGTGATATGATGGAATTAGTTGCAGGTATCATAGCAATCATAATGATTGGTGTTGTCTTTGGCGTAGATGTATTTTTCAGTATCATTGGTGTTCAAGCATTGCGTAAGTGTAGAGATAAAAGTATGGTAGACGTATTAGGTCATATGCATCAAATAGCAGATAAGCGCATGCCTCAATTTGGAACAGTTGGCATATTTGCTATTGTGGCTGCAGTGATATTTAATGGTGGGCTCCGCGTAGGAAATTTAGAATATGTGATAGCATTTTTACTAATGTTAGGTTATATCTTTATATATAATTTTAAATCTAAACCGATTCATAAAGTTATCACCACTGCAGCAGAAGCACATAAAGTACCTTCTAATTTACGAACAATACAAACGCATTGGGATCGTATCATTATAGGTAGAGCAATATTATTAACTATCGTGATGATTCTTTTGTGTATAGGCATTATGTGACTAGTTATCCACTAAAATGTTTCATACGAAACATTTTAAAAAAGAAGCCCCATTCATTACATGAGTGTAATGAATGGGGCTTCTGTTATATCAATAGAGTCTCTCAACTTAAAACATTAAGATTTTTTAGGTTGTTTGATCATGAGTGTTAAAGCAAATCCAATAAATAATAAAATAGTAGTAAAGATAAAGGCGGCATCGACACCTAAAACTGTAGAATGTTGCATTATATCTATTTTACTTTGGTCTGCATGTGCAACAGCATAATTTTTACGTACAATAGATAAAATAGTAATCATCACAGCAGTGCCGATTGCTCCTGCTATAATACGTAGCGAATTCATGATAGCTGTTCCATGAGAAATATTTTCTGGTTGTAGCGCATTTATACCAATTGTATTCAAAGGCATAATGATGAGTGCTACAGCAAACATTCTCACCGCGTAAATAACTACGATATACCAATAAGGAGTTTCTGTAGTTAAGAAACAATGTAAAATTGTCATAATGATGAGTAAGATAAAGCCTGGGATAGCTAAGATTTTCAAACCATATTTATCGTAAATTTTACCGGTGTAAACAGACATAAAAGCATTGACGACGGCTCCTGGTAAAATAACTAAGCCTGATAAAATTGCCGATAAACCTAAACCTGATTGAATATACATTGGGATTAATAAGGCAGGGCCTACAATACCAATAAATAGAATCATTGAACTAAAAGCTGATAACGAAAATGTTCTATTGGCAAAAACTTTCATATTTAATAATGGATTATCGAGTTTAATTTGACGTAGAACAAATATAGCTACAATGATTAAACCAATAATTAAGGACAGTATGACGATGGGTGAGCCAAAGCCAAGATTACCTGCGCTACTAAAGCCATAGAGCATTAACCCAAAACCTAAAGTAGAATAAACGACGGAAGTTTTGTCTAGTTCAGTGTGTTTTGTAGTGTTATTGCTCTCTACAAAGATTGTTCCAACAATAAAGGCAATAATAGCAATCGCTGCTACCACGATAAATGGCGCACGCCAACTAAACGTATCGATTAAAAAGCCGGTTAAAGTAGGTCCAATAGCCGGTGCTGATTGCGCTACAATACCTGTAAGACCCATGGCAAAGCCACGTTTTTCCGGTGGAAAGAGCGTAAAAACAGTAAATTGCATGAGTGGTAATAAGATACCGGCTCCGACTGCTTGTATGATACGTGCAATCATGAGCAAGGTAAAACTAGGAGAAAGTGCGGCGACAATAGAGCCGACTAAAAAAGCACTCATGGCAAAAATATAAAGCGGTCTAGTATGGAATCGATCCATGAGGAAGGCAGTTAGTGGAATCATAATACCATTCACTAACATGAAACCAGTAATCAACCATTGTGCAGTAGTTTCTGTGATTTGTAATCCTGTAATAATGGCTGGTAAAGCTGTATTTAGTAAAGTTTGGTTTAGCATGGCCACAAAGGCACTACTTAACATTACTAAAATTATGGTATTTCTCTTTTTATTAGATAGTATACTATCTGACATGACACATTACCTCTTTTCTAAAACATCACAGTTGTCAATTTTAACTGTTTTTAGTTAGCAAAGCAAACCATTATGTTTAAAAAAATAATGTTAAAATTATTAGAATTTTTTAACTATATATCTACTTTCGATTAAAGTACTATGTCACAACAAAACAGTTATATCATTGTACGATTACAAAGATATAACTGTTGAAAGTTTAGTATGAAGTTAGTTGTCTTTAGCAATAGCATCATTGACGGCATGGGCGTAATTATACATATCAGCATTATAATTTAATAAATTCATTCTCGAGATTTTTGAAATATCATTATTGCTAAATAACGATTGTCTCATAGCTGTGGTTAATTCAAGTTGAACACCTTCACCACGCTGATTTTTATTGACTATATTATTGTCGGAACTACCCGAAAGGTGGTTCGGAGATTCTTGAACCTCAAAACCCGCGTTTCTTAATTCGTCTTCAACTCTCGAGATCAATGATTGGTCTTTGCCTCCTATATATGTAACGGGCTCAGTACCCAAAGCTCCGTGTATAGTGACAGAGCGGTTAGCAGTGGATTGCATATGTTGAATAATAGGTTCATCATAATTTGTAGATGTGACATGTAATTCTCCATTATTTGTTGGACGCACACCTTGAAATGAATAATAGTTATAGCCCCCATTGCTCGCGATTAGACTTGCGAGTTGTGAAGTAGCAGGTTCGATACCGCCTCCATGTATAGCAGCAATTAATACATCGCTACCCCGATCCGTAGTCGTGATTTGCCAGTCGCTACCTTCAGTTGTGTTTTCCATGAGTTCACTCATAGAACTAAAGGCATCATCTGCTTTAGCGGTATTGTATGGCAAGATGCTAGTAATTAGTACAGAAAGAATGCTTATGACGATAAATTTATGTATTAAGAACTTTGGCTTAAGTGAAAAAAATGACATGCTGTGCGTCCCCCATCATTAGTTTGTCTAAAGCTTATCATAATCATATGTAAATAATAAAATATTTATATAAGTTAATAAAATAAATTATTAAATATGAATATGATGTTAATGGTGGGTTAAATTTTGGGTGACAATTTTAATTATGTTAAAGTCAGCAGTGGCTTGTGGTTAGCATGTTGATGTTATGTAATACAAGTTAAGTTTAATTAAGAAGTGTGAACCTATAGCAAAACGGGGATAGATACAACGATAAGTTAAAAGGAGGTTTAATTATGATTAATATCATTTCAGCCATTGGTTCAATTGGGACATTTGTTATGGCATTATTTTATTTTGTTTCTGTGTCTATCCAATTGTATCAAATGAAAATAAGTTTTATTCCAGCATTAGGATTTAACCAAATACTCATTTCGCGAAATGATGGTAGATTAAAAGTTAGAAATATAGAGGATCATAACGAGTTAGAAAATGTAGACTATATCAAACTTTATAATTTAGGTGGCGGAGCTGCCAAAAATATTGAAATAGAAATCTTTATTGGAGAGAACGATGTACTTCAACGTAAACATGTTAGTATGTTGCCAAGTAAAGAAGGTTATTTATTACCGATAAATAATGATGTTTTTAAAGAAATCGATCGTACTTTGAAAAATAATGGCTACGAATCAGATTTACATGTCAAAATAACATATAAACATAACGTTAGTAGAAAGGCTCAAGAAGTCTATCTTAATGCTAAAATCGATAACTTTAACTCTTATGACGATAAAGCCGTTTATGAGTTACAATTTATTAGTAATGAATAGTTAGTTATATCATAATGATGTTGGTGAGTAAGACTGCTCATCAGCATTTTTTACTGTTTAACTAAGATAGCATCCATAACTACTGATGTTTGTTATAATAAAAGTGAGAATAAAAGCGTGGAGTGACAAAGAATGATTAAAGTAAAAGAACCCAATCCAATATATTTAGAGCATGAAGGTGCAGCCCATGCGGTATTATTATTACATTCGTTCACTGGGACGGTGCGTGATGTTAAACTGTTAGCTACGAAATTACATAAAGCAGGCTACACTTGCTACGTCCCTTCGTATAAGGGGCATGGAAAAATGCTTGAAGATTTGATGGCATACACTATAGAAGATTGGTGGCAAGATGCTCAAGATGGTTATGAGCTGTTACAAGACAAAGGTTATGATAAGATCACAGTGTTAGGTGTGTCTTTGGGAGGATTGCTATCCCTTAAACTGAGTGAAACCAAGTCAGTGCATAGTGTCGTTGCGATGTCAGTACCGTATAAAAAAGACGATGCTGGCTTAGCAATGCGTTTAGAAGCATATGGTCGACGTATGGGTGATATTTTAGGCTTAGACCAAACCGAAATAGAACGTCAAGTGGCTGATATACGCTCATACGAAGCGGGATTTGAAATGTTTAAAAATGTTGTAGATAACATTATGCTACAGTTGCCAAGTATCCAAGCACCTATAGTTATTAAATATGGTCAACAAGATGAACCAGCTTATGCTAAAAGCGCACATTATATTTATGAGCATATTGCACATCAACATAAGTCAGTCAAAGGTTATGAAGAGGGTGAGCATTTAATAACGCATGGTAAAGCTCGAGAAGCGGTAGAACAAGACATACTTCACTTTTTAGCCGAGTTACAATAGATATAAAAAACCTACTACCTTAACGCTAAGATAGTAGGTTTCATGCTGTCGACAACGTCTCCGACTTAGTTGGCAGTTTTTTTATGTCCGCAATGGTGGGTTTATTATGAATAATAGACCATCTATAGCTCTTGTTATTTACGCCAAAAAGTCGTGCAGTCTGCCTTGTCATCAATATTAAATTGAATCATGTCTCGCAGTAAAGCATAATCGATATCTTGTGTCCATTTAATACGGAATAAATTTTGTGTTTGGCTATAGCCTGCTTCAGTAATACGCTCAACAAAAGGTGATAGCCCTTGAGCTTCCGGCGTAACAGAAAAATGTTGTTTTGCCACACTAAAACCAATAATAAAAGTACCATGATCTGTAAACATTGGTTGGTTCCATTTGATTGTCGTTTCAAGTTGTGGGAAGGTCTCTGCCACCCATGTGAATAATTCAGCAACTTTTGTTCGGTGAGTTTCATTTTCGATAGTTTGTAAAAAAGGATTGAACATTTGCATAACATTCTCCTCCAGTATATATGTCTTACTTATCTAAGGATATTATATAGTAACCAGTAACGTATGACTAGTACAGAGACATCAGCTGTGCAATTAAGCATAATAATAAAATAAGCGATGGTGCCTTTAGGGCAGCCATCGCTATAAATTGAACGTTAATTTTGGTGAGTTTCCGGTTTTACGTTATTTCTTAGGAAATAATCAACAACAAGGCCAACGATTGTTAACACAATAAATGGTATGAGCCATGCTAATTGGATATTTGCTAATGGCAATAGTGTGTAGAGACGATTTAGTATGTTTAGTAAATCAAAATCAACAGCTATTTGTAGTAGTGAAATAATTAAAGTCACAATGGTTGGTATTATAAAAGTATATTTCATATCAAATTTAATGAAAATACTAAGTAACGAAATGAGTACTAATACGATAGACGTAGGATAAATAAATGTTAACAATGGTACTGCAATTTGTAAGATTAAATTCAGACCAAGTGTTGAAACTAAAAAGCCTAATAGTGAAAAAATTAGTACAAAGGATTTATATGAAATTTTTGGAAGTTTTTCCATTGCAAATGCGGCACAGGCATTAACTAAACCGATGCAAGTCGTAAGACACGCCAAGATGACAATAATACCAAAGATTAAGTTACCAAAAGTACCAAAAACACGTAATGAGTTAAAGGTTAGTATATCAGTACCATTTTTGAAACCAGGATGTGTGGTAGAGGCACCAAGATAAGCTAATGAAAAGTAAATAATTACTAATAATAGCGCTGAAATTAACCCGGCTTTAATGACACTTTTGACTAATGTTTTATGATCATTCACACCATTTAATTTAAACATTTGCACAATAACTACCGAAAAGGCGAGTGCAGCTACTAAATCCATTGTGAAATAGCCTTCGAGTATACCTGAGACTATTGGTGTTGATGTGTATTCTCCTCCCGGTTGTTGGACGGAACCTTCAGGGTTAATAAAGACTAACACACATAATAGTGCGATTATAAATATCAGAATGGGTGTTAAATATTTGCCTAAATTATCAATTATACGGCTTGGATAAAGTGTAATGATATACACAATGAAAAAGAAAACAATAGAAAATGCTATAAGTGTCCACTGATTATGTACGGGTAGTAAGTTTTTTGTGCCAATTTCATAAGCTACGTTAGCCGCTCGAGGAATACCATAAAGTGCACCGATTGATAAATAAATGCATATCGCAAAGATTAACCCGAAAATGGGGTGCACTTTATTTCCAATACTCTCTACACCGCCATTTTTATAAGCTACGACAATAACTGTTAAATAAGGCATTAAAATACCAGTTATTGCAAATCCGGCCATCGCTATCCACATGTTACTTTGAGCAGTATATCCGAGCATCGGCGGGAAAATTAAATTACCTGCCCCAAAAAAGAATGAGAATAGCATGAAACCAGATATTAATATTAATTTGTTCATTTCAATTACCTCAATTATTAGAAAAATCAAACTATTTTGATAAAGATAAATCTTGCACAAAACGCATACTAGTATACCATAATTTTAGGGTAAATACAATGAAATTTCTGACAATTATATTGAGCTAAAAGCCAATCTATAGGTTTATTTTTATTATAAAAATATATAAATAATAACTTCTTTAGATTCTATTGTGTTGGATTTTGAAAAATGGTATAGTAGATTCTATGTTTATTGAACGCTTTAACGTAATGAAGTTATATATAAAGGATGTTGGAAATGACTAAACAATCGCAATGGAAGACATCGACTGGTTTTATTTTAGCAAGTGCTGGCTCCGCTATTGGACTAGGAGCTATGTGGAAATTTCCATATATGGCAGGGGTAAACGGGGGCGGCGCCTTCCTATTAATGTTCTTAATCTTTACCTTACTTGTGGGTTTACCGTTACTAATTATGGAATTTACAGTCGGTAAAATGGGACAAACGTATACCACTAAAATTTACGAAAAACTAACAGGAAAAAAATGGATAAATATTATCGGTTGGAATGGTAATTTAGCAGTGTTTATCTTATTTGGCTTTTATAGTGTAATAGGTGGTTGGATTATTATTTATATTGGTAATGTGATATATCACATTGTAACATTACAAAGTAATCAAATTGGCAACTTACAATTCGATGCGTTAATAGGTAATCCATGGCTAACAATAGTTGGACAAGGGATATTTATACTCTTAACGATGGTGATTGTTATGTTAGGGGTAGAAAAAGGTTTGGAGAAAGCATCAAAATTTATGATGCCTTTACTCTTTATCTTCTTAATATTAATTGTGGTGAAATCATTGTCACTTGATGGTGCGATGAGTGGGCTACGTTATATTTTAGAACCGCGTGTACAAGATATTACGGTAGAAGGGGTCTTGCTAGCATTAGGGCAATCGTTTTTTACATTATCTCTAGGGACAACGGGTATGATTACTTATGCTAGTTATGCATCGAAAGAAATGACAATCAAAACATCAGCACTTTCTATTGTAGCTATGAATATTTTAGTGTCTATTTTAGCAGGTTTAGCAATCTTTCCAGCTATATCAGCTTTCGGTTACCAACCAACGGAAGGACCAGGGCTGTTATTTATAGTGTTACCGAAAGTATTTGAACAAATGTCCTTTGGATCAGGGTTTTATTTAATATTTTTAATACTATTTTTATTTGCAGCACTCACTTCTTCTATTTCGCTATTAGAATTGAATGTCTCAAATTTCACTAAAAATGATAATACTAAGCGTAAACGTGTAGCAGTGATAGGTAGTATACTTGTTTTTGTTATAAGCATACCTGCTACGTTATCATTTAGTAGTTTGAGTAACATTCGGTTTGCTGCAGGGACGATTTTTGATAATATGGATTTCTTAGTATCTAATATCCTAATGCCCATTGGCGCTTTAGGGACGACGTTAGTAGTTGGTCAATTATTGGATAAAGAAGCGTTACGTGAATATTTTGGACGCGATAAATTTAAACTGTTTAGTCCATGGTATTATTTAATTAAATTTATTTTACCTATTGTCATTGTCTTGATTTTTGTTGTTCAATTTATATAGTGTCACATAAAAGTACAAAGGTGGGACATCATTAGATTTCTGTCTCACTCCAAAACTGCCGATAAAGTCTCTGACTTTGTTGGCATTTTTTTGTGCACGCTTTCCGCGGGCACTGCCTTAGCCTGTAGTCTTCGGCAAGTGCTATTCCCGCAGGAGTCGGCCCAAAGCACTGCCAATATTATAGAAAAGACCTTAGAAGGACTAATATCCAAAGTCTATTTACTGACAATACAACAAGTGAATATAGATGAAGTTTCTGAATTTGTTGGCAGTTTTTTTTGTGCACGCTTTCCGCGGGCACTGCCTTAGCCTGTAGTCTTCGGCAAGTGCTATTCCCGCAGGAGTCGGCCCAAAGCACTGCCAATATTATAGAAAAGACCTTAGAAGGACTAATATCCAAAGTCTATTTACTGACAATACAACAAGAGACTATGATAAACTCTCTGACTTTGTTGGCATTTTTTTGTGCACGCTTTCTGCAGACACAGCCTCAGCCAGTAGTCTTCGTCTCGTGCTTGTTCCGCAGGAGTCGGCCCAAAGCACTGCCGATATTATATAAAAAGTCTTAGTCGGAATATCAGCTGAAGTTTCTCTATGTTCTAAAACAAGAGTGAGAAACATCATTGTTTCATCCCACGTCATAGATTGTCGATAAATTACTCGTCTTTGTTGGCAATTTATTATGCACGCTTTCCACTTTTTCAATGCTAGTCATCTTTGCTGGATTGGGAGGCTAAAACTTTTAAATATTACTTGATTGCTGTCCTTATCCCTTTTATGTTCAATAAGTGTAACTGCTTAAGTGCATTCGTCGATAAAAAATAAACTATCTATGACGAATGACAGACCGCAACATTCATGATAAATTTTTTACAAGTCAACGATAGAGGTGAAAATTAGGGGTGAACATTATGCAATTAGAAAACTATTCTACAAAATATGAGTTGCAGATACAGCAATATGAGTTAACAGAAACACAATTACAATTTACGGACTACCCTTGTAATAATATTCAACAAGCTAGTGACAAGCATCATCCGATTGTGTGTTTCAATCAAGATCGACATTTAGTTTGCTATTTCGCCTTACAAGAGCACCATGAATTTGAATCCTACACAAAACACAGTTCAACATTATTGTTACGTTGTTTTTCTACTGATACACGTTTTTTACATCAAGGATATGCAACAGCAGCTTTGCAAGAATTGCCAGCCTTTATTGCCGAATATTATCCACATATAACTAGCATAGTTTTAGGTGTAAATATAGATAATACAACTGCACAGGCACTTTATACAAAATGTCAATTTAAAGATTCAGGCCAACGTGTTCAGTGGCGTAAAGGCACATTAATGATTATGGAATTAGTACTCTCAAAATAAATGAAAACAACGATGGCATCGAACGTTTATATTATATAAGCGTTTGATTTTTTGTTTAGCGAAAGGCTTTAATTGTTTAAGCAAAGCTATTGCTTCATTATAGTTTACGGTGCACTATAAAATTAAATGATATTGAAAAGGATGATTTAAGATGACTGATTTTACACAGCTAGATGAATATATTAACGCTGATGTCGACACATATAACGAAGTGAATTTGGCCACGTTGAATCACCTCATTCAACATTATGTATTACATGTACCATTTGAAAATATTAATGTACAAAATAAGCAACCCATTGCATTAGATGATGAAAGTATGTTGCATAAAATTATTGTCGAACAACGTGGAGGCTTTTGCTATGAGCAAAACCGTTTGTTTCGCAACTTTTTAATGGCAAAAGGATTTACAGTCAAAATGGTTGCGGCAACGATTCATACGGGTGATGGATGGGCTATGGAAGGTTCGCATATGTCACTTGTCGTGACTTTACCAGAGGGAGAATTTGTAGCAGATGTGGGTTACGCAGATGTACCACAACAAGCCTTACCATTATCACAACCAAAAATTATCGAAGATATTAATGGTTACTTTAAAATTGAATGGGTAGACCAAACGAATTATCGGTTTTTGAAATATAACGGTAGTGCATGGGTTATACAGTATCAAGCTACGACTGAATCTCAAACGCTTGATGATTTTGCTGCAGGTATTGAATTTAATCAGCATGATCCACAGTCTATTTTTGTGCGAGAATTAATTGTTAGTAAGGCTAAAGTAGATGGACGTGTCACAATGTCTAAACGTAATATTACAATATCTACAAGCGACCAGAAAGAAAAAATAGCGATTGATAATATTAATTATCGAACATTGCTAGCATATTATTTTGGTATTGAAAATATTAAAATCAAGACTTTTGACGAGTAAAAATTAATGACATTTACATAACATATGAAGTTTTAACTAAAGTGTACGTTCTAATACCTTATATTATAAAAATATAGAGGCAATCAATTGAATTGTATATTTTTAATTAATTTTTACAATGCTTTGTAATCATAATGTCATCAAAAAAATATACTAATTAACAATTAGGACGTGTATAATATGAAAAGAAATGAAATGAATTTTAAGTTTTTACAGTATTAGGGAGGCTTATCAAAAGTGCAAAAGAAAATAATTGCGACAGTCATTGGAAGTAGTGCTGTGGCAGCAGTAGCCGCAACGCATGCAGAAGGGGCAACGACGTATAAAGTGCAGAGTGGGGACTCACTGTGGTCGATTGCGAATAAATATAATATATCTGTTTCGAAATTAAAATCACTAAATAACTTAACATCTAACGTTATTTTCCCAAACCAAGTATTAACAGTATCAGGATCAACAAGCTCATCTAGTTCAACATCAACGAGCTCAAGTTCTACATATTACACAGTAAAATCAGGAGACTCACTATCTTCGATTGCAGCTAAATACGGCACGTCTTATCAAAAGATTATGAGTTTAAATGGTTTAAATAATTATGTTATTTATCCAGGACAACGCCTAAAAGTTTCAGGATCTACATCAACTTCTACATCTGGCTCAACAAGTTCAAATACTTCGACAACATCTTATTATACTGTGAAATCCGGAGATTCATTATCTGCGATTGCAGCGAAGTATGGAACAACTTACAAAAAAATTATGGAGCTTAATGGATTGTCTGATTATTTCATATATCCAGGCCAGCGTTTGAAAGTATCTGGTAGTTCAAGTACTTCTAGTGGTTCTACATCATCAGGTACGAGTTACAAGACGCCAGTGTTTAATCACTCTAATTTATATGATTGGGGTCAGTGTACATGGCATGTATTCAATCGTCGAGCTCAAATTGGTAAAGGCATTAGTACGTATTGGTGGAATGCTAATAATTGGGATAATGCTGCACCACAAGATGGTTATACAGTAGATCGTAAACCTACAGTCGGCTCTATTTTACAAACTGATGCAGGGTATTATGGTCATGTTGCATTTGTAGAACGTGTGAATAGTGACGGCAGTGTCTATGTTTCGGAAATGAACTATAGTGCAGCACCAGGTGTTAAAACATTTAGAACGGTGCCTGCTTCACAAGTAGCAAATCATAAATTTATACATTAAATAAAAAATAGCGTAAACGTAGAGTGTGACTCTAGTGTTTACGCTATTTTTTTATTTCATTGATTTTAATCGCTTCACCGTAGTGACCAATGTACTTGCTAAGGTAAAAGTAGAAAATAATTTTACAAATTTTCGTGGTGATTTTAATGCAGTATAAAAATCTAAAATCGCACCAGTTGTTGAAATGGCCATGCTCGCATAAAGCAGTTTTTTGTTGTTAGAGCGATATGCATACCAATTAAATCCTTCTATCGCAACTCCAGTAAAATTAATGAAATTAGAGACGCGATGTAGTTTTGTTTTTTTAGCCATGATGTTACCTCCATTTATCTGTCGTTGGTGATACTTGTTTATAGTTATGTTGTATGTCTTATTTGATTGCAAGTTGAGCTATTCGCTCAATACTGCAATATGATAACATAACAATACTAACGAATGAAAATATTGTAATTGGAAATAACTAGAAGGTGTGATACGACATGATTACCTGTGTATGTTTAGTAGTGGAAACAGAGTCTGAATTATTACTTGTACAAGCTAGAAATAGAGCTAAATATTATTTCCCGGGTGGTAAAATTGATGATAATGAAACGTTGACCGCTGCACTCGTAAGAGAACTTGAAGAAGAATTAGGTTTAACTGTAGCGGAACATGAGTTGTATTATCGTAATATTGTTGTTGGTGAGGCCTATCCTCAACCCAATACATTGACTAAGCTGATTTGCTTTAGTACAACCCAAGACATCAATTGGCAGAACATCGAACCTGCAAGTGAAATTACTGATGTACAGTGGATAAAAAAAGATGATGTGACACGTATAGCACCAGCTGTACTAACTTGGTTGCAATCAGAAGATAATGAAAAGAGGAAGTAATATGTATTTTGAAAGTTATCGACCACAATTAATTCAAGATGTAATGGATTTTTATATACAATCCCACGATAGACAGTTTACTAAAACACCCGAAGATAACATTAAATTAGCAGAGCTTGATAATGAACGTTGTCCGACATTGGTCTATAATGATCGTCAGCAGTGCATCGCCTTTTTCACTTTGCATTTTGGTGGAGGAATAAAACCGTATACTACAAATGAACAAGCAGTGTTTTTTCGTTCATTTAGTGTCGACGCGCGTTATCGTAATCTCGGCATTGGTACAGCAGTAATCCAAGCGTTGCCACAATACATACATGAACAATTTCATATGATTACCGAAATTTATTTAGCGGTCAATGACACAAATGAACAAGCACAACGATTATATGAACGTTGTGGTTATCAATATTGTGGTGAGGGTGAGTTAGAAGACAAACGCGTGTATATTTTAAAACAAATAATAACTTGAATGATGTGTAATGTGTTATGAAAATTGACACACTATGTTACTTTTCATAACGCATTTTTGCTTTTGCACTATCAACGGTATATGCTCCTAAAAAGGAGTGAAGTATATGAATATGTCAGATACATTGTTTGTTTTTCTATGTACATTACTGGTGTGGTTAATGACACCGGGACTAAGTCTTTTTTATGGTGGCTTAGTGCAATCTAAAAATGTTTTAAATACTGTAATGCAAAGTATGTCTGCTATTGTCATTGTAACTTTTGTGTGGGTTTTGTCAGGATTTTCGCTTAGTTTTGGTCAGGGCAATGGGTGGTTAGGAGATTTTAGTTTTCTCGGATTACACAACGTAGGATTTGCTACTCATGAAAGTTTGTCGCCGCATGTGCCATTAGCTTTATTTATGTTATTTCAATTAATGTTTTGTACGATAGCAGTATCGATTTTATCAGGCTCGATTGCTGAAAAAATGAAATTTATACCCTACTTAATATTTGTAGGTTTATGGGTATTGCTTGTTTATAGCCCAGTAGCTCATTGGGTATGGGGAGGCGGATGGATCGAACATTTAGGTGCGATTGATTATGCTGGCGGTACAGTAGTACACATTACGTCCGGTGTTTCAGGTTTAGTGTTAGCTGTAATGATTAAGGCTGGACATAATGTAGATAAGCGACCACCACATAATTTAGTCATTACCTTAATTGGAGGTATATTTGTATGGTTAGGTTGGTATGGCTTTAATGTTGGAAGTGCATTTACATTAGATAATATTGCAATACTTGCTTTTGTAAATACTGTCTTAGCAGCCAGTGCAGGTGCATTAGGTTGGTCAGTATTAGAATATATATCCAAACAAACAACAAGTTTAATTGGGATGTTGTCAGGTATGTTAGCTGGACTTGTGGCTATTACGCCAGCAGCAGGCTTTGTTAACTATATAGAAGCAATAATCATTGCCTTAATTGGAGGTGGCTGTTGTTATTTAGTCATTAACTACATCAAAGTGAAACTCAACTATAATGATGCCCTAGATGCATTTGGTATTCATGGAATTGGAGGTATTGTTGGGGCGTTATTAACCGGAGTTTTCCAATCCAAAAACGCAAACCCTTCAATTCAAGATGGCTTACTTGCAGGAGGTCATTGGCAAGCAGTTGGCAGCCAATTCCTAGCTGTCTTTGTCACTATTATATTTAGTGTAGTTATGACATATATACTTGCACGTTGTATCGGTTATTGGACTTCATTGGCTACGACAAAAGATGAAGAACAGCTTGGACTGGATGAGACAGTGCACGGTGAACAAGCTTATTTTTATGGTGAAATGAATAAGTTCAAGCAACGCCGTTAATGTTGCACTTAGACAAGCAAAATGAGGCTGGGACAAATTAAAAATGTCCCAGCCTCATGTCGTATTGTCAGTAGATGGCTGAACTGATAACATGCTTCAACTCAACCTTTTGAACACAATTATTGCTCACATTACTTATCATTATCAGTTGTTTTGGTACTACGTTGTTCTTTAACAATCAGCCAGGATGTTAACCACGCAGTTATAGGTATACTTATAGCAACTGCAATACCACCTAGTAAAATAGTGACAAATTCTTGTGCGAAAATTTTAGAGTTAATAATGTGACCGAATGAATATTTTAGGTTGAAAAACCAAAAGAATAATGTGAGTTGGCCACCAAAATATGCAAGGTATATTGTATTGGCAGATGTTGCTAATATTTCACGACCTACACGCATGCCTGAATAAAATAATTCAGCTTGCGTTAAATGCGGATTGGTATCATACAATTCGTAAATTGGAGAACTGATCGTGATGGTTAAATCTATAACTGCAGCTATAACAGCTAGAATAACAGTAAAGACCATAAATTTTACCATATCTACGCCTATATTCATGGAAAATATATATGTTTCATCTTGTTGTTCTGTTGTGAACCCTTGTAAGTGACCTACAGCAACAGAACAATAAATCGCTACAATTAATAATAAAGTCGTTAGGATAGTAGCGTAAAACGCAGCACGTGTTTTAATATTATAGCTATTTAATACAAAGAGGTTGCACGCTGCAATGACAATACAAAAAATTATTGTCACTAAATAAATGGGTGCTCCTAAAATAATAAATACAATTGAAATAATGACAATGATAAAATTTAAAAATAAGGTAAGGTAAGAGATTAATCCTTTTTTACCACCAAAAACAAGCATCAGAACAAATAATATTAAACCTAAAATAGTAATTGCGCTCATTGCTTAACACCTCGCAATTTGAAGACCAGTTGCATCAAGATAATCGTTAATGGAATTGTTAACACAATACCAATGCCACCTGTGATTGCACGAGATATTTCTAAAGACCAATTGATAGAGAGCGTATAAGTTATAGTATTTGCGTTTTTTAAATAAATTAAAATCATTGGTAAACTACCAGATAAATATGAAAACAGCAAAATATTGGTCATTGTGCCCATAATATCTTGTCCAATGTTACGTCCAGCTAATGCCCAGCGTGTCATCTCAATGTTAGGGCTACGACGTAAAATTTCATACATACCACTCGCTATTGTAATAGCTACATCCATTACTGCACCAAGTGAGCCGACGATAACGGATGCTAAAAAGATAGTTTTAGGCGGTAACGTTAAGAAACTCATCGTTTCAAATTTCATCCCAGCACCATCCGTTGCTTGTATAACACCATAGGTAATCCCTATACAAAGGAAGGTACCTAACAGCGTACTTATAATTGTGACCAACGTTCGCCAGTGCCAACCGGTAATGAGTAATAAGGTTATCGTAGTTGACAATGTAATAGCGATACTCATTAAACCAAATAGACTAGTGTTAGGAAACTGTAAATGAAGATAAATTGCTGTCAGTATAGCTATGGTATTGAATATAAGGGATAGAATAGACTGAATACCGACCTTTTTACCTACTAATAAGATGACTAGTAAAAAAACACCCATAACTACCACGATGAGACTATCACGCTTTTTTTCTACAATATAGCCATCTCTTGGCTTTTTATCAATATGCATAAGTACTTTGTTGCCTGGAGAAAAAGCTTCACTGTCTGCTTGAGACTCTGTATATTCGTGTTTGATTTTAGTCGTTTCACCTTGGTATTTGCCATTCAACATATGTATGGTCAATTGATCTTGGTGCTTTGTATCATGGTTATGATGTTCATCGACAACCTGTTCGGTTTTCAGGTTTTGGATATTCGTAATTTGACCAATAGGTGTACGGTACATTTGGTCGTTTACTAAAGTGAAGATAAATACACAGATAAAAATAATACAAAATAATGTAATACTCCAAACAAATGGAGATTTAAACTGTCTTTTAAGGTTCATGTAGCGGACTCCAAACATTTAGTATTGTGACAGTGTGATTATACGCTTTGAATTTTAGGAATTCAAAAAATTGTATAACGATCAAAGATATGATGCATATGATTAATGATATGTAGCATCACGACTTAACAAAGTGATAATCGTGTTTTTGAGTAACGGCATATCGTGTTTACGATTGTCTTTGCGCGTCGCACAACAAATGGTACGTTTTAATTCAGTGTGAGCCAAAGAGCTTTCTACCCATTTGTTGTTAGGCTTATCAATAATGTGATAGGACGGTGTAATTATAAAACCACGGTTGTGTGTTAATAAATATTTTGCTAATTGTTTGTGCGTAATTATACGTACGCGCTGTTGAATTTGCTGTTCAAGGGTGTGCTTGATTGATTGTGGTGTTGCGTATAATTGATAAATGGTTTTGTCTTTAAATTGTGATAAAGGTGGATTGGTTGCTAATGCAATCGGGTCTTCTTTAGGTACACAAATATTATAAGTTTCCTCAAATAATGGAATGGTATCAAGGTCTCGGTGTTGTTTGATATCAGTGGATAAATCCATAAAAGCAACGTCGATTTGGTCAGATAGTAACGCGTTGGTGATTTCTGTTTCTTCCATTAACATAGGTTCTATTTTAGAGTCGCTTTGACCTTCGAATGTTTGAATTAATAAACTTAGCATTTGAGCAGTATAGCTTTCAACATAACCGATACGAATAACATAATGGTTTGTTTCAGATTGGTTATGAAATAAACGAACAGTGTCCTCAGCTTGTTCGACGATTTTGTTGGCTTCAACAAGTAACTTATGGCCATCGTCGGTTAAATGAATATTACGACCCTCTCGCTTAAATAGTGTGACGTTTAACTCACTTTCTAAATGACTAATTTGTCTACTAATGGCAGATTGCGCAATGTCTAATTCTAATGCAGCTTCTGAAAGATGCTCTCTTTTAGCAACTTCAATAAAGTATTTTAATTGTTTAATTTCCATGACAACACACCCTTTACACAATCGTTCTATTAATTAGAATAATATCATCTATTTTATATATTGAACAGATTGATTAGGTGCTATATAGTAATTCTACGTAATGAATATTCTGAATTTTCGTAAAAGGGGTGAATGTCATGCTCGAATCTGTAAAAAATGTGGGCTTATATGATAGTAGAGAAGAACATGATGCGTGTGGTATAGGGTTTTATGCCAACATGGATAATAAAAGAACACACGATATTGTTAATAAATCATTGGAGATGTTACGTCGATTAGACCATCGTGGTGGTATTGGTGCTGATGGAATGACGGGTGATGGTGCAGGTATCATGACAGAGATTCCATTTGAATTTTTCGCTAATCACGTTGATATTGATTTACCAGCTGAAGGTCACTATGCAGTAGGACTCTTTTTTGCTAATGAATCCATTGCAGGGACAAAGCATGAAAGCCAGTTTAATGCATATTTTGCTGAAGAGGGCATGACGGTATTAGGCTACAGAGAAGTTCCAGTCAACACTGATGCTATTGCACCACATGTTGCGAAAACGATGCCGGTAATTCAGCAAGTTTTTGTAGCATTAAATGATGTGTCGACTATAGATAAAGCATTGTTTTTAGCACGTAAACAAATCGAATATTACAGTGAAACACAAGGCTTAGCATTGTATTTTACGAGTTTATCGCATAAAACGATTGTTTATAAAGGTTGGTTGCGTTCCGATCAAATTAAACGTCTATATATAGATTTAACTCATGAATCTTATATTTCTAAGTTAGGTTTAGTACATTCACGATTTAGTACTAATACATTTCCAAGTTGGAAACGTGCGCACCCTAATCGCCTATTAATGCATAATGGGGAAATTAATACGATAAAAGGTAATGTGAATTGGATGCGTGCACGACAAGAACGATTAGTAGATACTGTTTTTGGAAAAGATAAACATAAAATTAAAACAATTGTAGATGAAGATGGTAGTGATTCGGCAATAGTCGATAATGCCTTAGAATTTTTAGCGTTAGCGATGGAACCTGAAAAAGCAGCGATGCTGTTAATTCCTGAACCTTGGTTATACAACAAAACTAATGATGCGAATGTTCGCGCATTTTATGAGTATTACAGTTACCTCATGGAGCCGTGGGATGGACCGACGATGATTTCGTTTTGTAATGGTGATAAAATTGGCGCGTTAACAGATAGAAATGGTTTACGACCAGGACGTTATACAATTACCGAAGATAACTACATTGTTTATTCATCAGAAGTTGGAGTTATCGATGTGCCTGAGGAACAAGTAGCTTTCAAAGGACAGTTAAATCCTGGGAAGTTGTTACTTGTAGATTTCAACCAAAATAAAGTGATTGAAAATAATGAGCTGAAAGCAAAAATTGCTGACGAGTTACCATATGAAAGTTGGCTAAGCCAATTTAAAGAAGATTTAGATTTAGCGCAAGTGCAATATCAGACTTCAGAGTGGGATGAGGAGACATTATCACGTTTACAAAGACAATTTGTCTACACTAAAGAAGAAATAGACAAATATATGACTGAAATAGTTGAAAATAAAAAGGATCCAATTGGTGCAATGGGGTATGATGTGCCAGTAGCCGTCTTGAATGACAAAGATGAATCTTTGTTCAATTATTTTAAACAACTATTTGCACAAGTTACAAATCCACCCATTGATGCTTATCGTGAAAAGATAGTAACAAGTGAGTTGTCTTATTTAGGTAGTGAAGGCAATTTATTACAACCTAATGAAGATGCGTTAAGTCGTATTCAATTACAAAAACCGGTATTAACAGAAGCGCAATTAGCTAAAATTGAAAATAGTCGCTTTAATGTGCAACGTTTATCGACATTGTATAGTCGTCGTTTAGAGGATGCTTTAGATGAGTTAGGAGAACAAGCGATTGCAGCTGTGAAACAAGGCAAGGAAATAATAGTGCTTGATGATAGTGCTTTAGTTGATGACACTGGTTTTGCTATGCCTATATTGCTAGCAGTCAGTCATATTCATCAACTGCTAATCACGCAAAATTTACGTATGGATACGAGTATTGTTGCGTTATCAGGTGAAACACGTGAAGTGCATCATGTAGCGTGTTTATTAGGCTATGGAGCGAATGCGGTCGTACCGTATTTAGCACAACGTACTATTGAAGCATTGACTAAGGATGGTCGTTTGTCTGGTGAAGTTATATCTAATGTTCAAACATATACAGACACACTTTCTGAAGGTGTAATTAAAGTTATGGCGAAAATGGGTATTTCCACAGTTCAAAGTTATCAAGGGGCACAAATTTTTGAAGCTGTAGGTTTAAGTCATGATGTGGTTGATCGTTATTTCACAGGCACGCAATCAAAATTATCAGGCATCTCAATTGACATGATTGATCAAGAAAATAAAGCGCGTCAAAGTGCAACATCACCTTATATTGAGTCGGGAAGTACATTCCAATGGCGTAAACAAGGCCAACGTCATGCGTTTAATCCGACATCCATTCATTTATTACAACATGCATGTCGTTTAAATGATTATGAGAAATTCAAAGCCTTTTCTGAAGAAGTCAATACAAAACGTACAGACCATATTCGGCATTTAATGGAATTTAAGCAACAAACACCGATTGATATTACTGAAGTAGAACCGGCAAGCGATATTGTACGCCGCTTTAATACAGGTGCTATGAGTTACGGTTCGATTTCAGCAGAAGCGCATCAAACATTAGCGGAAGCGATGAATCGTATTGGTGGTAAAAGTAATAGTGGTGAAGGTGGAGAAAACCCAGAACGTTATATTATTGACGAAGAAGGACGTAATCATTCAAGTGCTATTAAACAAGTAGCTTCAGGACGTTTTGGAGTAACGAGTGATTATTTACAACATGCGAAAGAAATTCAAATTAAAGTTGCGCAAGGCGCTAAACCAGGGGAAGGCGGACAATTGCCAGGTAGTAAAGTTTATCCGTGGATTGCGGAAGTAAGGGGTTCAACACCAGGAATAGGTTTGATTTCACCACCTCCACATCACGATATTTATTCAATAGAAGACTTAGCGCAGTTAATACATGATTTGAAAAATGCGAATAAAGATGCTGATATCACAGTGAAATTAGTGTCGAAAACAGGAGTAGGCACGATTGCTGCAGGTGTAGCGAAAGCCTATGCAGATAAAATTGTTATTAGTGGTTATGATGGCGGGACAGGTGCATCGCCGAAAACAAGTATTCAACATGCTGGCGTTCCATGGGAAGTAGGTTTAGCCGAAACGCACCAAACACTTATGATGAATGATTTGAGATCACGTGTAAAAGTAGAAACGGATGGCAAATTACTTACTGGTAAAGATGTAGCTTACGCTTGTGCTTTAGGTGCTGAAGAATTTGGTTTTGCTACAGCACCATTAGTAGTACTTGGATGTATTATGATGCGTGTGTGTCATAAAGATACATGTCCAGTAGGCATTGCAACACAAAACCAAGATTTACGTGCATTATTTAATGGACGTGCAGATCATGTAGTGAATTTCATGCATTTTGTAGCTGAAGAATTACGTGAGATTTTAGCGCAACTTGGCTTGAAATCCGTAGATGAACTTGTGGGACGCACAGATTTATTACAACGTGCACCTTACCAAAAACAGCGACCTAAAGCGAATACAATGGATATTGAAGCTTTGTTGTATCAACATGATGGGGAACGACATAAATCAATTGAGCAAAATCATCATTTAGACGAAGGCTTTGATTTAACACAATTATTCCCAGATGCTCAAGCAGCGATTAACGAAGGTAAGACTTTTAAAGGAAACTATCAATTAAAAAATGAACAACGTGATGTAGGCGTAATTACAGGTAGTGCTATCACGCGTGTTCATGGTGCAGAAGGTATGGCTGAAGATAGTATCAATGCCTATACAAATGGTCATGCAGGACAAAGTCTAGCAGCTTATACACCTAGAGGCTTAACGATTCATCACACAGGTGATGCTAATGACTATGTTGGTAAAGGATTATCTGGCGGTAAAATCATTGTTAACGCCCCTAATGCAGCGCGAGAGAATGAAATTATTGTTGGTAATGTATGTTTTTACGGTGCTTCTCATGGTAAAGCATTTATCAATGGACGTGCAGGCGAACGTTTCTGTATTAGAAATAGTGGTGTGCAAGTTGTAGTCGAAGGCATAGGGGACCATGGATTAGAATATATGACTGGTGGACGTGTAGTCATATTAGGAGATGTAGGTAAAAACTTTGGTCAAGGTATGAGTGGCGGAGTTAGTTATATCTTCCCATCAGATGTTGAACAATTCAAACAAGATAACGCCTTAGATACACTCGACTTTGATGAAGTGACGGTCGATGAAGAACGTTCTGTCTTAAGAGAGATGCTTGAAGAACATGTGAAATATACAAATAGTAAAAAAGCACAAGCACTTCTGCAAGACTTTGAACATATTGAAAGTAAGGTTGTCAAAGTAATACCAAAAGATTTCAAATTAATGATGCAGAAAATTGACTTACAAAAGCAAACAACACCGCAACTAGACGAGGCATTGCTTAAAGCATTTAATGATGAGCGCACACATATAGAAACTGACAAACCATTGTCGGCAGTATATTAAATCATAAGGGGGGATTTGCATGGGTGAATTTAAAGGATTTATGAATTATGACAAACAACAATTAGATGAGTTGTCATTAGTTGATCGTTTAAAGCATCATGCTGCAATACAACATAGATTTACTCGGGAAGAGGCATCTGTACAAGGTGCACGTTGTATGGATTGTGGTACGCCATTTTGCCAAACGGGGGAGCCTTTCGGTCGTGAGACGATAGGCTGTCCAATTGGTAACTATATTCCTGAATGGAATGATTTGGTATACAAAAAAGATTTTAAAACTGCGTATGAACGATTAAGTGAAACAAACAACTTTCCAGAATTTACAGGTTATGTTTGTCCAGCACCTTGTGAGCAATCATGTGTCATGAAAATTAATCGTGAATCTGTAGCAATCAAAGGTATTGAGCGTACCATTATAGATGAAGCATTTGAAAATGGCTGGGTACAGCCTACCCCGCCCAAAAAACGTAAACAAGAACGGGTAGCTATTGTGGGTAGTGGCCCGGCAGGTTTAACAGCGGCGGATGAGTTGAATAAATTAGGTTACAAAGTCACAGTATACGAACGCGCACAAGAAGCGGGTGGTTTATTGATGTATGGTATTCCTAATATGAAACTAGATAAAGATGTAGTGCGTCGTAGAATTCGTGTGATGGAGCAATCAGGTATCGAATTTCAAACTGACATAGAAATCGGTGTTGATATTTCTAAAGAAGACTTAACAGAAGCGTATGATGCGATAGTGTTATGTACAGGTTCGCAAAACGCACGTGATCTACCATTAGAAGGACGTATGGGCCAAGGTATTCATTTTGCAATGGATTATTTAACTGAACAAGCACAGTACTTAAATGGTGAAATTAGTGAAACTACGATTTCAGCTGAAGGTAAAAATGTAGTCGTCATTGGTGCTGGTGATACAGGTGCAGACTGTGTAGCTACTGCATTACGTGAAAACTGTAAATCTATCGTCCAATTCAATAAATATACGAAACAAGCAGAAGCTTTTGAATTTGAAGAAAATACCCATTGGCCATTACCGATGCCGGTCTTTAAGATGGATTATGCGCATAAAGAATACGAAGCGAAATTTGGTTTTGAGCCACGCGCATACGGTGTTCAAACGATGCGTTATGATGTGGATCATATAGGTAACGTCAAAGGAGTGTATACTCAAATATTAGAAGAAACTGATGAAGGTATGATGATTGTGGATGGTACAGAGCGTCACTGGCCAGCAGATTTAGTATTGTTGTCCATTGGATTTATAGGTACAGAAACTACAGTACCCCACGCGTTTAATGTACAAACTGAACGCAACAAAATTGTGGCTGACAACAAAGATTTCAGAACTAATCAAGCCAAAATTTTTGCTGCTGGTGATGCACGCAGAGGTCAAAGTTTAGTAGTGTGGGCGATTCAAGAAGGCAGAGCTGTAGCGGATGCTGTAAACAGTTACTTACTAGAGAAAACGCCAGTATAGATATAAAAATTATATTGACTTTTGAAACGGGCTATAATATCATTGATGTTGTGTTCGTTTGGAGGAATACCCAAGTCCGGCTGAAGGGATCGGTCTTGAAAACCGACAGGGGCTTAACGGCTCGCGGGGGTTCGAATCCCTCTTCCTCCGCCATTAAGAAGTAATCCAAGACTAATAGATACAAAAGGCAAGTATTCAAGTTGTTATTGAATATTTGCCTTTTTTATTTGTCTAAAACTCATAAGATAGCTCTTATACCCATTGTTATCAGTAAAGTGAAAGAAATAAAATGAAAACCTTTACATAACTTGTCTATACATGTATACTTTCTATAAAGATTAAGTGAATGGGAGTGATCTATCTTGGCTGTAAATAAAAAGGATGTTCAAGATATTGTTGCAGCAATTGGGGGAAAGGACAACGTTGACACTGCCACACATTGTGTGACGCGTTTACGATTGGTTTTAAAAGATGATGCTAAAGTAGATAAGGACAAGTTAAGTGATAATAAATTAGTAAAAGGACAGTTTAAAGCAGACAATCAATATCAAATAGTAATCGGTCCAGGTACTGTTGATGAAGTCTATAGTCAATTTATCGAAGAAACGGGGCAAACAGAAGCATCAAAAGATGATGCCAAAGCTGCTGCTGCCAAAAAAGGTAATGTAGTACAAAGGCTTATTAAATTATTAGGTGATATTTTTATACCTATTTTACCTGCCATTGTTACAGCCGGTTTGTTAATGGGGATTAACAACTTATTGACGATGGAAGATTTATTCGGACCAGATCCGTTAGTTAAGCAGTTTCCGCAACTCGGTGATATTTCTGATATCATAAATGTTATTGCCAATACTGCATTTACGTTTTTACCAGCTTTAATTGGTTGGAGCAGTATGAAAGTGTTTGGCGGAAGTCAAATTCTTGGGTTAGTACTTGGGTTAGTTTTGATGAATCCACAATTAGTATCGCAATATGATATTGCAAAAGGTAATATTCCAACGTGGGATTTATTTGGAT
Source organism: Staphylococcus arlettae (assembly GCF_025560845.1). Taxonomy (NCBI): domain Bacteria; kingdom Bacillati; phylum Bacillota; class Bacilli; order Caryophanales; family Staphylococcaceae; genus Staphylococcus; species Staphylococcus arlettae. The sequence goes on along the minus strand of NZ_CP094803.1, from coordinate 2,469,152 downwards.
TAGAGATTAAACAGTTAAACTATCAAGGTCAAGTGTTACCGATTTTACTTGCAGCTTATGTGTTAGCTCAAATTGAAAAATTCCTTAACAAACGTGTGCACGATTCTATTAAGATGTTAGTAGTAGGACCAGTAGCGTTGTTAATTACAGGATTTTTAGCATTTATCGTCATAGGCCCACTTGCATTATGGATAGGTGGAGGCATTACTAGTGCTGTTACATTTATTTTCCAACATGCAGGTTGGTTAGGTGGTGCCATTTATGGATTATTATACGCGCCACTTGTAATTACAGGTTTACATCATATGTTCTTGGCAGTCGATTTCCAATTGATGGGTAGTCAGTTAGGAGGTACTTACCTCTGGCCGATAGTAGCAATTTCAAATATTTGTCAAGGTTCAGCAGCTTTCGGTGCTTGGTATATTTACAAAAAACGTAAAATGGCCAAAGAACAAGGGCTTGCAGTAACTTCCGGAGTTTCAGGATTTTTAGGTGTTACAGAACCTGCAATGTTCGGTGTCAATTTACCATTGAAATATCCATTTGTTGCATCTATTGCGACATCATGTATTTTAGGAGCAATTGTAGGTGCGAGTGGTGTGTTAGGTAATGTTGGTGTAGGTGGCGTACCAGCTTTCATTTCGATTCAAAAAGAATTTTGGGTTGTGTACTTAATATGTACTGTCATTGCAATGATAGCACCATTTATTTTAACTATTATCTTTTCTAAATTTGCGAAAGATAATACGAAAGAATTAGTAGAAGAGTAAGTAGGTAATTGAATTAATATCAAGTGAAAATTAAACTCGCTAGTACGTTTATAGCGAGTTTTTATTTAATAATAGAAGAAGGTGGAATGTACTATGGCACATAACGACTGGAGAAAGTCGGTTGTTTATCAAATTTATCCAAAATCGTTTAATGATACGACGGGTAATGGTGAAGGAGATATTAATGGCATAATTGAAAAGTTGGATTATCTACAGTATTTAGGTGTTGACTACCTTTGGTTGACGCCGATATATGAATCACCAATGAATGATAATGGGTATGATATTAGCGATTACTATAAGATTAATGAACGTTTTGGAACAATCGAAGAATTTGAAACACTAATTAGTGAAGCACATAAACGCGATCTCAAGGTTATGTTAGATATTGTAATTAATCACACGTCAACCCAACATGAGTGGTTTAAACAAGCGTATTCGGCGAAAGACAGTCAGTATAGAGATTACTATTTCTTTAGAAAATCTTCAGATGGACAGCCTCCTACGAATTGGGAATCTAAATTTGGAGGTAATGCATGGCAGTATGACGCTGACACAGATGAGTATTATTTACACCTTTTTGATGTTACCCAAGCTGATTTGAATTGGGATAATAAGGCTGTACGTGATGCACTATATGACATGATCAATCATTGGATTGATTTTGGTGTTGATGGTTTTCGTTTTGATGTAATTAATTTGATTTCAAAAGGTGAATTTAAAGATTCTGACAAGATAGGTAAAGAATTTTATACAGATGGGCCACGTGTACATGAGTATTTACATGAAATGAACCGTCGTACTTTTGGTGATAAACCGATGATGACGGTAGGAGAAATGTCATCTACGACTATCGATAATTGTGTTAAGTATACGAATCCAGAACGACAAGAGTTAAGTAGTGTCTTCAATTTCCATCATTTGAAAGTAGATTATGTTGATGGCGAAAAATGGTCGAATGCTAAACTAGATTTCATTAAATTGAAAGAAATTTTGATGGAGTGGCAATTAGGTATATATGAAGGTGGCGGCTGGAATGCTATTTTTTGGTGTAACCATGACCAACCACGTGTAGTTTCTAGATTTGGGGACGATTCAACGCCAGAATTGCATCAAAGTAGTGCTAAAATGTTGGCAATTGTGCTGCATATGTTGCAAGGTACACCTTATATCTATCAAGGCGAAGAAATCGGCATGACTGATCCGTACTTTAGTGACATAAGTCAGTATAGAGATGTAGAATCACTCAACGCTTATCGTAAAATGAAACAAGACGGATATGCTGAAGATGAAATCATTGAAATTTTAGGGCAAAAATCACGAGATAATGCTAGAACACCAGTGCAATGGACAAATGAAGCTAATGCAGGATTTACTTCAGGTACGCCATGGATTGATATTCCTAATAACTACGATGTCATCAACGTAGAAGCGGCGATTAACGACCCGAACTCAGTATTACACACATACAAAAAGTTAATTGACTTACGCCATAACAACGATATTATTACGTACGGTAGTATAGAGCCTCTTTATATGGACCATAATGAATTGTTTGTATACAAACGCCATTATCAAGGTGCAACGTGGTTAGTTATAGCGAACTTCTCTAAAGAGTCTGTTGCCTTACCAGATGACTTGAATATTGATGGAGAATATATTGTACAAAATGGTGAGATACAGCATAATATATTAAGTGGTTTTGGAGCGGTAGTCATCGCTCAATAATTAAGTAAAAGAGTTGGCTGTTATGACGAAGAAAAAATTTATAACTATATATGAAGCATTGAAAGAAGAGATATTAGATGGAAGTTTGTCATACGGTGATCAAATTCCGTCAGAAAATGATTTAGTGCAAACTTACCAAGCATCACGTGAAACAGTAAGAAAAGCTTTGCATCTGTTAGTGAGTGATGGCATGATTCAAAAAATTAGAGGCAAAGGATCCATTGTCATTTATCAACAGCTAACTGAGTTCCCATTTGCAGATTTAATGAGCTTTAATGAAGTGAAAAACGAACGCGCACTCAAACACGCGACAAAAGTTCTGAAATTAGAACTTATTCCAGCAAGCGATGTTCCAATGGTTAAAGACAAGTTAGGATTAGCGCTGGGTGCCAAACTATGGCATATAGTTAGAGTGCGAACGGTTAATGGCCAAGTTAAAATTTTAGACGAAGATTATTTAGTCGAGTCTATCATTCCAAAAATAACTTTAGATATTGCACAACAATCAATTTATCAACACATTGAAGAAACATTAGGCTTAGAGATAAGTTATGCTAATAAATCTATTACTTTTGAAGCGTTTGGTGAGCAAGAAAAACGTGTTTTTGGTCCAGTCGAACCACCATATACGGCCACAGTTAGAGGCGTCGTACATTTAAAAAATACAGAACGTTTTCAATATACTGTGTCTAAACATATAGCGACTGAATTTAGGTTTAATGATTTTTCACGACGTCGTAAATTATAACGATTGGTCATTGGGCTTTAAGGTTGTGTAAAAAAATTATTAAGGCAATTTAAACGTTTAGCTTGCATTAATTAATGATTTTATAGTAATATAAAGTTTGCCGTGCTAGGTGGGGAGGTAGCGGTTCCCTGTACTCGAAATCCGCTTTACGCGAGACTTAATTCCTTTGCTAAGGGTACGTTTTTGTGAAGTCTGCCCAAAGCACGTAGTGTTTGAAGATTTCGGTCCTATGCAATATGAACCCATGAATCATGTCAGGTCCTGACGGAAGCAGCATTAAGTGGATCATCATATGTGCCGTAGGGTTGCCGAGATTTAGCTGTCGACTTTGGTAACGTTTGTGATACTTATTCGAAGCAAAGGTGCACGGTTTTAATATTAAAAATTATACATTTACATAAATTTTGAGGCTGGGACAATATTGATTCGTCCTAGTCTCTTTTCATATTGGCAGTAGCTGACTGCATTGAAAATGCGCTTCAAACCGAGCTTTTTTCAACGCTAGTCATCCTTGCCGGGGTGGGACAACGAAATCATTTTTTTCAAAATCAGATTTCTGTCCCACTCCCTTTTATTCATTAGCTAATATATAGGTATATCGAAAGAAATAGTGTAGTATGTACATAAAAGATAGCTGTACGGAGGGAAGATATGCAGATATATTTAAGTACTTTAACTGAAAGTGATTATGAAGCAAGTTTACAAACAATAGTAGAAGCCTTTCAAGATGTGTCAGAATCCAACCACGATGAACAAGAATTAGTAAAACGTATTCGTAGTGACGCAAATTATAATTATGAGCTTGAAGTCGTAGCTAAAAATGATGATGGTGAAGTGGTAGGGCATATTCTATTATCGGAGATTAAAATTGTGAGTGAACAAGCAACTTATACCGCATTAGCGTTAGCACCACTAGCTGTATTAAAACCTTATCGCAATCAAGGTATTGGCAAAGCTTTAGTGCAAGCGGGTGAAGAACGAGCTGCTACTCAAGATTATGATACAATTATTGTTCTAGGTGACCCGGGTTACTATGGACGTTTAGGTTATGAAGAAGCAGAGCAATATGGGATTTATTCGCCATTTGAGCTTCCGTCAGCTTATTTTATGGTGAAGTTTATTACAGAAGATGCGCAGACAGCACCACGAGGAAAAGTCGTATATTCAGATGCGTTTAATGGATAGCCATGAACGAAAATTCAATGATATAATAATGAACGGATGTAAATGGAGGTGCGAAAGTGAATTATCAAGCTTTATATAGAATGTTTAGACCACAAGCGTTCAGTGACGTAGTAGGTCAAACACATGTCACCAAAACATTGCGCAATGCTATCTCAAAACTAAAGCAATCCCATGCTTATATTTTTAGTGGCCCGAGAGGTACAGGTAAAACGAGTATTGCAAAAGTGTTTGCGAAAGCAATCAACTGTGAACATAATGATGATGGTGAGCCGTGTAATGAATGTGCGATCTGTACAGGTATTACACAAGGTACCAATTCAGATGTTATTGAGATTGATGCGGCGAGTAACAATGGTGTAGATGAAATACGAAATATTAGAGATAAAGTAAAATATGCTCCAAGTGAATCACAGTATAAAGTTTACATTATCGATGAGGTTCACATGTTAACGACAGGTGCCTTCAATGCATTATTAAAAACACTCGAAGAGCCTCCAGCGCATGCGATATTTATTTTGGCTACAACAGAGCCGCATAAAATACCACCTACAATTATTTCACGTGCGCAGCGTTTTGATTTCAAGGCTATTAATGAAGAAGAAATCGTAGAGCGCTTGAAATTTGTTGCTGAAGAACAAGAAATTGATTATGACGACGAAGCACTTACTTTCATTGCTAAAACTTCTGAAGGTGGTATGCGAGATGCGCTGAGTATCATGGACCAAGCGATAGCCTTTGGAGATGAACACTTGACGCTTCAAGATGCACTGAATGTGACAGGAAGTGTTGATGAGGCTTCATTAAACCAATTATTCACAGAAATAATTGATGGCGATGTTAAATCAGCTTTTACTACGTATCACCAGTTTGTATCTGATGGTAAAGAGGTCAATCGTTTGATTAACGATATGATTTATTTTGTGCGTGATACGATAATGAATAAAACTTCTGAATCAACTGTAGAATATGACGCGTTAATGGGCTTTGAGTTAGAAACTTTATATCAAATGATTGATGTGATTAATGATACTTTAGTGTCGATACGTTTCAGCGTGAATCAAAATGTACATTTCGAAGTACTGTTGGTGAAATTATCAGAGATGATTAAAGGACAAGCTACTACTGTGCAACACGTGGCGACAACAAGTGTAGCAGCTGAACCAAATAACGATGTGTTATTACAACGAATGGAACAATTAGAAAATGAATTGGAAACATTGAAAGCCCAAGGCGTAGCAACTGTTGCTCCTACACAATCGACTAAAAAACAAGCGCCTAGCAGAGGAGCACAATCTAAAAATACTTTCTCTATGCAACAAATAGCTAAAGTGTTAGATAAAGCGAATAAAGATGATATCAAACTATTAAAAAGTCATTGGGAAGAAGTTGTGGATCATGCCAAAACGAATGATATGAAATCACTCGTAAGTCTATTGCAAAATTCAGAGCCGGTAGCGGCAAGTGAAACACATGTACTGATTAAATTCGAAGAAGAAATACATTGTGAAATTGTAAATAAAGATGATGATAAAAGGGCTAATATTGAAAATGTAGTCTGCAACATCATAGATAAAACAGTCAAAGTAGTAGGTGTACCTTCTGATCAATGGATGCGTGTACGCTCTGAGTATCTACAAAATAGAAAGTCCGGACAATCTGACGAAACAACAAGTTCTGTAGAAGGTGAACATACAGCTGATACGTCAGAGGAAGTAGACGTCGTTCAAAAAGCAAAAGACTTATTTGGAGATAATACAGTCAATGTTATTGATGAAGAGTGACACATGACAATAAATACAAAGGCATGTATAATATTAGGAAAGCATAATTATATAAATTATAATTAATACACTAAGGAGGATATACATTATGCGCGGTGGCGGAAATATGCAACAAATGATGAAACAAATGCAAAAAATGCAGAAGAAAATGGGCGAAGAACAAGAAAAGTTAAAAGAAGAACGCGTTGAAGGTACAGCAGGAGGCGGCATGGTTACTGTTACTGTAACAGGCCATAAAGAAGTTGTAGACGTGGTTATCAAAGAAGAAGCGGTTGATCCAGACGATGTAGAAATGTTACAAGACTTAGTGATTGCTGCTACGAATGAAGCTATGAATAAAGCAGATGAGTTAACTCAAGAACGCTTAGGCAAACACACTCAAGGCTTAAACATCCCTGGAATGTGATCCCATGCATTATCCTGAACCGATTTCTAAACTGATTGACAGTTTCATGAAACTGCCAGGCATTGGCCCTAAAACGGCACAACGTCTGGCATTTCATGTATTAGATATGAAAGAAGACGACGTTGTACAATTTGCAAAAGCGTTAGTAGATGTAAAAAGAGAATTAACTTATTGTAGTGAATGTGGCCATATCACAGAACAAGACCCATGTTATATTTGTCAAGATAAACAGCGAGATAGAACAATTATCTGTGTAGTAGAAGATGATAAAGATGTAATCGCTATGGAAAAAATGCGTGAATATAAAGGTCTATACCATGTTTTACATGGTTCGATATCTCCGATGGATGGCATTGGACCAGAAGATATCAATATCCCAACATTAATTAATCGTTTAAAAGACGAAGGTGTGACAGAATTGATTTTAGCGATGAATCCAAACTTAGAAGGTGAATCTACAGCGATGTATATCTCTCGTTTAGTGAAACCTATTGGCATAAAAGTTACAAGACTAGCCCAAGGATTATCTGTGGGTGGAGATTTAGAGTACGCAGATGAAGTCACTTTATCGAAAGCGATAATGGGAAGAACAGAGATGTAAATAGTTATTTATATAGAAAAAACGAGTTTTGACATCATCCTTTTTAAGGTGATGTCTTTTTTTGTAAAAAACTTAAAAAAGTTTAAAGTTTGGTTTTTAAACATTTAAAGTTCATAACTTTAGAAGACTTTAGTAATATAACGTGAAAAAGCGTACTAAAAACGAAAATACCCAATATAAGTTTGGTTATTGGCTGTTTTGAGTTGGTATTGAGTGAGAGGAGTGTAAATTTTACTGTTGTCGACACCTTGAAAACCCTGTATAGTATTTACTTGTCGAGCGAAACAACACGATAACAACACAAATTAACACTCAAATTAATTTTAAAAAGTTATTGACTTCTTGAGTTATAGAGAGTATAATTAATTCTTGTGTTCGAAAGAACTTGAACGAATGAACATTGAAAACTGAATCGCAATATGTCAACGTTAATTCCAAACGCAACGACAACGATCGTTGGTTTAAACGTGTTAGAGATAACACACAATTAGTATTTATGAGCTAATCAAACATCATAATTTTTTATGGAGAGTTTGATCCTGGCTCAGGATGAACGCTGGCGGCGTGCCTAATACATGCAAGTCGAGCGAACAGATAAGGAGCTTGCTCCTTTGACGTTAGCGGCGGACGGGTGAGTAACACGTGGGTAACCTACCTATAAGACTGGAATAACTCCGGGAAACCGGGGCTAATGCCGGATAACATTTAGAACCGCATGGTTCTAAAGTGAAAGATGGTTTTGCTATCACTTATAGATGGACCCGCGCCGTATTAGCTAGTTGGTAAGGTAACGGCTTACCAAGGCAACGATACGTAGCCGACCTGAGAGGGTGATCGGCCACACTGGAACTGAGACACGGTCCAGACTCCTACGGGAGGCAGCAGTAGGGAATCTTCCGCAATGGGCGAAAGCCTGACGGAGCAACGCCGCGTGAGTGATGAAGGGTTTCGGCTCGTAAAACTCTGTTATTAGGGAAGAACAAACGTGTAAGTAACTGTGCACGTCTTGACGGTACCTAATCAGAAAGCCACGGCTAACTACGTGCCAGCAGCCGCGGTAATACGTAGGTGGCAAGCGTTATCCGGAATTATTGGGCGTAAAGCGCGCGTAGGCGGTTTCTTAAGTCTGATGTGAAAGCCCACGGCTCAACCGTGGAGGGTCATTGGAAACTGGGAGACTTGAGTGCAGAAGAGGAAAGTGGAATTCCATGTGTAGCGGTGAAATGCGCAGAGATATGGAGGAACACCAGTGGCGAAGGCGACTTTCTGGTCTGTAACTGACGCTGATGTGCGAAAGCGTGGGGATCAAACAGGATTAGATACCCTGGTAGTCCACGCCGTAAACGATGAGTGCTAAGTGTTAGGGGGTTTCCGCCCCTTAGTGCTGCAGCTAACGCATTAAGCACTCCGCCTGGGGAGTACGACCGCAAGGTTGAAACTCAAAGGAATTGACGGGGACCCGCACAAGCGGTGGAGCATGTGGTTTAATTCGAAGCAACGCGAAGAACCTTACCAAATCTTGACATCCTTTGACCACTCTAGAGATAGAGTTTTCCCCTTCGGGGGACAAAGTGACAGGTGGTGCATGGTTGTCGTCAGCTCGTGTCGTGAGATGTTGGGTTAAGTCCCGCAACGAGCGCAACCCTTAAACTTAGTTGCCAGCATTTAGTTGGGCACTCTAGGTTGACTGCCGGTGACAAACCGGAGGAAGGTGGGGATGACGTCAAATCATCATGCCCCTTATGATTTGGGCTACACACGTGCTACAATGGACAATACAAAGGGCAGCTAAACCGCGAGGTCATGCAAATCCCATAAAGTTGTTCTCAGTTCGGATTGTAGTCTGCAACTCGACTACATGAAGCTGGAATCGCTAGTAATCGTAGATCAGCATGCTACGGTGAATACGTTCCCGGGTCTTGTACACACCGCCCGTCACACCACGAGAGTTTGTAACACCCGAAGCCGGTGGAGTAACCATTTATGGAGCTAGCCGTCGAAGGTGGGACAAATGATTGGGGTGAAGTCGTAACAAGGTAGCCGTATCGGAAGGTGCGGCTGGATCACCTCCTTTCTAAGGATATATTCGGAACAACTTCTACGAAGTTGAAAAAGGAATAACATTGACATATTGTATTCAGTTTTGAATGCTCATAATTTGAGGATTCAACATAAATTGTACATTGAAAACTAGATAAGTAAGTAAAATATAGATTTTACCAAGCAAAACCGAGTGAATTAAAGTTTGAAAAAGCTTGAATTCAAAACAAATAATCGCTAGTGTTCGAAAGAACACTCACAGATTAATAACATTTTGGGTTTAAATGAAACGATGTTTGATTTAAACAAACGATTAAGTTATTAAGGGCGCACGGTGGATGCCTTGGCACTAGAAGCCGATGAAGGACGTTACTAACGACGATATGCTTTGGGGAGCTGTAAGTAAGCTGTGATCCAGAGATTTCCGAATGGGGAAACCCAGCACGAGTTATGTCGTGTTATCGACATGTGAATATATATCATGTCTGAAGGCATACCCGGAGAACTGAAACATCTTAGTACCCGGAGGAAGAGAAAGAAAAATCGATTCCCTGAGTAGCGGCGAGCGAAACGGGAAGAGCCCAAACCAATAAGCTTGCTTATTGGGGTTGTAGGACACTCTATACGGAGTTACAAATGTATAAATTAGACGAATTATCTGGAAAGATAAATCAAAGAAGGTAATAATCCTGTAGTCGAAAATTTATACACTCTTGAGTGGATCCTGAGTACGACGGAGCACGTGGAATTCCGTCGGAATCCGGGAGGACCATCTCCCAAGGCTAAATACTCTCTAGTGACCGATAGTGAACCAGTACCGTGAGGGAAAGGTGAAAAGTACCCCGGAAGGGGAGTGAAAGAGAACTTGAAACCGTGTGCTTACAAGTAGTCAGAGCCCGTTAATGGGTGATGGCGTGCCTTTTGTAGAATGAACCGGCGAGTTACGATCTGATGCAAGGTTAAGCAGCAAATGTGGAGCCACAGCGAAAGCGAGTCTGAATAGGGCGTTGAGTATTTGGTCGTAGACCCGAAACCAGGTGATCTACCCATGACCAGGCTGAAGTTCAGGTAACACTGAATGGAGGGCCGAACCGACTTACGTTGAAAAGTGAGCGGATGAGTTGTGGGTAGCGGAGAAATTCCAATCGAACCTGGAGATAGCTGGTTCTCTCCGAAATAGCTTTAGGGCTAGCCTCAAGTGATGATTATTGGAGGTAGAGCACTGTTTGGACGAGGGGCCCTTCTCGGGTTACCGAATTCAGACAAACTCCGAATGCCAATCAATTTAACTTGGGAGTCAGAACATGGGTGATAAGGTCCGTGTTCGAAAGGGAAACAGCCCAGACCACCAGCTAAGGTCCCAAAATATATGTTAAGTGGAAAAGGATGTGGCGTTGCCCAGACAACTAGGATGTTGGCTTAGAAGCAGCCATCATTTAAAGAGTGCGTAATAGCTCACTAGTCGAGTGACACTGCGCCGAAAATGTACCGGGGCTAAACATATTACCGAAGCTGTGGATTGTCCGTAGGACAATGGTAGGAGAGCGTTCTAAGGGCGTTGAAGCATGATCGCAAGGACATGTGGAGCGCTTAGAAGTGAGAATGCCGGTGTGAGTAGCGAAAGACGGGTGAGAATCCCGTCCACCGATTGACTAAGGTTTCCAGAGGAAGGCTCGTCCGCTCTGGGTTAGTCGGGACCTAAGCTGAGGCCGAAAGGCGTAGGCGATGGACAACAGGTTGATATTCCTGTACCACCTCAATTCGTTTTAAGCGATGGGGGGACGCAGTAGGATAGGCGAAGCGTACGATTGGATTGTACGTCCAAGCAGTAAGACTGAGTATTAGGCAAATCCGGTACTCATTAAGGTCAAGCTGTGATGGGGAGAGGAATTTATTCCTCGAGTCGTTGATTTCACACTGCCAAGAAAATCCTCTAGCTAGAATTATGGTGCCCGTACCGCAAACCGACACAGGTAGTCAAGATGAGAATTCTAAGGTGAGCGAGCGAACTCTCGTTAAGGAACTCGGCAAAATGACCCCGTAACTTCGGGAGAAGGGGTGCTTTCTAGGGTTCACGCCCAGGAAAGCCGCAGTGAATAGGCCCAAGCGACTGTTTATCAAAAACACAGGTCTCTGCTAAACCGTAAGGTGATGTATAGGGGCTGACGCCTGCCCGGTGCTGGAAGGTTAAGAGGAGTGGTTAGCTTCTGCGAAGCTACGAATCGAAGCCCCAGTAAACGGCGGCCGTAACTATAACGGTCCTAAGGTAGCGAAATTCCTTGTCGGGTAAGTTCCGACCCGCACGAAAGGCGTAACGATTTGGGCACTGTCTCAACGAGAGACTCGGTGAAATCATAGTACCTGTGAAGATGCAGGTTACCCGCGACAGGACGGAAAGACCCCGTGGAGCTTTACTGTAGTCTGATATTGAAATTCGGCACAGCTTGTACAGGATAGGTAGGAGCCTTAGATACGTGAGCGCTAGCTTACGTGGAGGCGTTGGTGGGATACTACCCTCGCTGTGTTGGATTTCTAACCCGCACCATTTATCATGGTGGGAGACAGTGTCAGATGGACAGTTTGACTGGGGCGGTCGCCTCCTAAAGAGTAACGGAGGCGCTCAAAGGTTCCCTCAGAATGGTTGGAAATCATTCACAGAGTGTAAAGGCATAAGGGAGCTTGACTGCGAGACTTACAAGTCGAGCAGGGTCGAAAGACGGACTTAGTGATCCGGTGGTTCCGCATGGAAGGGCCATCGCTCAACGGATAAAAGCTACCCCGGGGATAACAGGCTTATCTCCCCCAAGAGTTCACATCGACGGGGAGGTTTGGCACCTCGATGTCGGCTCATCGCATCCTGGGGCTGTAGTCGGTCCCAAGGGTTGGGCTGTTCGCCCATTAAAGCGGTACGCGAGCTGGGTTCAGAACGTCGTGAGACAGTTCGGTCCCTATCCGTCGTGGGCGTAGGAAATTTGAGAGGAGCTGTCCTTAGTACGAGAGGACCGGGATGGACATACCTCTGGTGTACCAGTTGTCGTGCCAACGGCATCGCTGGGTAGCTATGTATGGACGGGATAAGTGCTGAAAGCATCTAAGCATGAAGCCCCCCTCAAGATGAGATTTCCCAACTTCGGTTATAAGATCCCTCAAAGATGATGAGGTTAATAGGTTCGAGGTGGAAGCATAGTGATATGTGGAGCTGACGAATACTAATCGATCGAAGACTTAATCAATTTTAATAGGTTTTACTTGGTTCACTTATTTTACTTACTATCTAGTTTTGAATGTATAACTTACATTCACATACATTGTCTGGTGACAATGGCAAGGAGGTCACACCTGTTCCCATGCCGAACACAGAAGTTAAGCTCCTTAGCGCCGATGGTAGTTGGATTTACATCCCGCTAGAGTAGGACGTTGCCAGGCAAAAGTATACAATTGTTAAAACAATTGCATAAGTAGTACTAATTCATTGCATGCAAAGTACTACTTTAGAGCCGAGACCGAGAGGTCTCTTTTTTTATGTTGAAAAATATACAAACTAGACCGTAAGGTCTTTATTATAAAAGTAGAAACGAGGCGAAGTGAAAGCGATTGAAGCTGACGAATGAAACTTGTGACGCAACGCGCTTAAGAGAGGTAAGCAAGTCAGGACAAAAGGTGTACAATTGCTGGAGCAATTGCATAAGTAGTACTAATGCATTGCATGCAAAGTACTACTTTAGATGCGAACGCTTGTCACAAGCCGAAAGCCCTTAGCGCCGAAGGTAGTGGTTAACATCCGGCTTAGTAGTACTAATGCATTGTACGCAAAGTACTACTAATGTAAACTACTTTTAAATCTGATAAGATAGAACGTGTTAAATTATAAGATATATGGATGTGATTACTATGCATAAGCCAGTAATAGCTAAATTAAAAAGCATTTTAGAACAACGACCTATTTCACTCCATGTCCCGGGACATAAAAATAATACTATTGGTAATTTACAACAATTAGATGTTTCGATGGATATGACTGAAATTACCGGATTAGATGATTTGCATCATCCTGAAGGTATTATTCAGGAAACAATGGAAAACTTATCTAAACATAAAGATTATGATGCTTTTTTATTAGTAAATGGTACGACATCCGGTATTATGTCTGTTATACAGGGTTTTGCATCGTTATCGGGATCCTATATAATTGCGCGTAATGCACATAAGTCTGTATTTCACGGTCTCGAATTGGCCAACGGTGATGCCACACTATTACCAATGCAGTTGAGTAAACAAACGAGACAATATATAGGTCCAGATTTAGCACGCGTTGATTGGTATGCGCGTCAACATAAGTTAGCGATATTAACTTATCCTAATTATTATGGAGAATGTTTTGATATTGCATCAGCGATTCAGCAGTTTAAAGACCACAACATTCCTATACTTATTGATGAAGCGCATGGCGCACATTTTGGTTTACCTAGTTTCCCACAATCTACAATGACAATGGGTGCCGACTATGTAGTGCAGTCGTATCATAAAACCTTACCTGCATTAACAATGAGTTCAGTCCTATATATACATAAAAATGCACCAATGCAAGCGGCAGTACGTAAATATTTAAGCTATTTTCAAACTTCAAGCCCTTCATATTTGATGATGTCGAGTTTGGAATTGGCACATGAGTTTTATGAGACGTATGATAATAAGGAATTTAGACATAAACGTGAACAGATTATTGCAGCATTACATACACAGGGGTTCGACGTTATAGAAAGTGATGATCCATTAAAACTAGTTATACAAGCTCCAGGTTATAATGGGTATGAAATACAGCAACTGTTTGAAAATGAAGCGATATATGTAGAATTGGCTGACGAATTACAAGCACTATTGATTTTACCATTGTGGCATGAAAATGATAGTTATCCGTTTGATAATTTAGTAGCAAGAATTCGCAAAATGCAATTACAGCAAAAAGCAACATATCAGCAAAGTATCAATTCTGTTGACAGTGAACAGGGCTATTATAAAGCGATGAGTATAAATAAAACTAAGCTACTTAATATTGAAGAAGCAACAGGATATTATTTAGCACAACACATTGTACCTTATCCACCAGGAACTCCAATTATGTTTCAGGGCGAAAAAGTGACCGAAAATATGATAGAATTAATGCGATATTGGTCTACTCAAAAAACAAGGGTAGAAGGTATGAAAGATAATAAAATAGAAGTTAAGGATGAATAACATGTCAGCATTTATCACACTGGAGGGTCCTGAAGGATCGGGAAAAACTACAGTTCTACAACAGGTTGCAGAAAAGCTAGCAACAGAATATAATATTATTTCAACAAGAGAGCCAGGTGGCGTTAATACAGGTGAGCAAATTAGAAAAATATTGCTAGAAGGTGAAGCGATGGATGAACGCACAGAAGCGTTACTATTTGCTGCATCGAGACGTGAACATCTTGTAGGAAAAGTAATTCCTGCATTAGAAGAAAACAAAGTTGTCCTATGTGATCGTTATATAGATAGCTCATTAGCTTATCAAGGTTACGCAAGGGGTATAGGAATAGAAGAAGTGAGAAGCATAAATGAATTTGCGATTAATGGTTTATATCCGGATTTAACTATTTATTTAGATGTTAGTGTAGAAGTAGGACGTAATCGTATTATAAAAAATCTTCGTCAGCAAAACCGTTTGGATCAAGAAGATCTAGCATTTCACGAAAAAGTAGTAGCAGGTTACCATCAGCTTATTAAAGAAGATGATAATGGACGTTTTGTAGTGATTGATGCAGATAAAAATATTGACGATGTAGTAAATGAAACTTATAAATCTATCATCAAATATTTAAAAAAATTATGATATAATAATCAAAAGAGGTGTTTGAAAATGAAAATGATTATAGCGATTATACAGGATCAAGATAGTCAGGAACTTTCGGAACAACTTGTAAAACATAATTTTAGAGCTACTAAACTCGCAACAACAGGTGGCTTTTTAAAAGCAGGTAATACAACGTTCTTGTCTGGTGTTGAAGACGATCGTGTAGACGACATGTTACAAGTAATTAACGATACATGTGGAAATAGAGAACAACTCGTATCACCTATTACACCTATGGGTGGTAGTGCAGACTCTTATATTCCGTATCCAGTTGAAGTAGAAGTTGGGGGCGCAACGGTATTTGTAATGCCAGTTGAAGCATTCCATCAATTCTAAAATTACGGTTGCTATATGGCATTCCTCAGGTGAAAAGCAGTTGCTTAAACCTAAAGATTGCCTTATATGCAGCCTTTTTATATAAAGGAGTATTTTAGCGATGGACGAATTAGCGATGCTGACAAATGCATATCAATCAAATAAGTTATCACATGCCTATTTATTTGAAGGTGACGATGCCCAAACAATGCAGCAAGTCGCAATTGACTTTGCAAAACTTATCTTATGTGATGACCAACAACAATGTCAGTTAAAAGTAGAAAATTTCAATCACCCTGACTTTATGTATATATTTTCCGAAGAGACAACAATAAAAAAAGAGCAAATTGAACAATTAGTGCGACATATGAATCAATTGCCAATTGAAAGTACGCATAAAGTATATATCATTGAATCGTTTGAAAAATTAACAGTTCAAGGTGAAAATAGTATTTTGAAATTTTTAGAAGAGCCACCAGAGAACACAATCGCTATTTTACTATCCACTAAACCAGAGCAAATTTTAGATACGATTCATTCGCGCTGTCAGCATGTTTATTTTAAACCGATTGATAAGCTGAAATTTATTCAACGACTTGAAGAACGTGAAATATCACGGCCAGTTGCAGAGTTGATTAGTACATATACAACGCAAATTGATACCGCAGTGGCTTTAAATGAAGAGGCAGATTTGGCAGCGTTTCGTAAAAGTGTGTTGCGTTGGTGTAATTTATTGTTAACGAATAAATATATGGCACTTATCGGCATTGTAGAGCTCTTAAAACAAGCAAAAAATAGAAAATTACAGTTACTAGCCTTATCGGCAATTAACGGTTTCTTTGAAGATGTTATGCATGCTAAAGTAGGTACAGAGCAAAACTACATTTATCATGATATCAAGACAGATATTGAAAAGTATGCTAAGCAAATGGCATATAATCAAATTATTTTAATGTATGACCAAATTACGGAAGCACATAAAAAATTGAACCAAAATGTAAATCCTACATTAGTGTTTGAACAAATAGTTATAAAAGGGGTGAATTGATATGCAAAATGTGGTTGGTATCGACTTTCAAAAATCAGGGAAACTAGAATATTATTCACCTATGAATGTTGATTTAGAAGTAGGTCAATGGGTTGTTGTAGAATCAAAAAGAGGAATAGAAATGGGTCGTGTAAAATACGGACCTTTAGATGTTGCTGACGAAGATGTGACATTACCGTTAAAACAAATTGTACGAGTTGCAACAGCAGAAGATATTGAACATTACGAACAAAACGAACAAGATGCAGCAGAAGCGTTGGAATTATGTAAAAACACAGTGCAACAATTAGACTTAGCGATGCGTTTAGTTAATTGTGAATTTACGTTAGATAAATCTAAAGTTATTTTTAACTTTACTTCTGACGATAGGGTAGATTTTAGAAAACTAGTAAAAATTCTAGCACAAAAGTTGAAAACTCGAATAGAGCTAAGACAAATTGGTGTAAGAGACGAAGCGAAATTACTTGGTGGCATAGGTCCGTGTGGACGTTCGTTATGTTGTTCCACGTTTTTAGGTGATTTTGAGCCAGTATCTATTAAGATGGCGAAAGATCAAAACCTGTCGTTAAATCCAACAAAAATTTCAGGCGCATGTGGACGTTTAATGTGTTGTTTAAAATATGAAAATGATTATTATGAAGAAGCACGTGCACAATTGCCAGATGTAGGAGATGCTATTGAGACTCCTGAAGGAAACGGTAAGGTTGTGGGATTAAATATATTAGATATTTCTATGCAGATAAAAGTAGATGGTTTAGAACAACCTTTAGAGTATAAAGTTGAAGAGTTAGAAGCGTTTAATTAGGAGGCTTTCACTAAGTTGAATAGAAGTGAAATATTTGAAAGACTTGCGGATTTAGAAGCGCATGTAAATCAAATTAATAAAAATATGGTAGAATTGAAAAACTTAACTGTAGAATTAGTTGAAGAAAATGTCGCATTACAAATAGAAAATGAGAATTTTAAAACGTTAATAGATAAAGAAGAAGTCACAAAAGAAGTTGTCAATGATGCAACTGTAAATAAAAAGCAACCATTGAGAAGTAAAGATAATCTAGCGATGTTATACAAAGAAGGTTTTCATATTTGTAAAGGCGAATTATTTGGAAAACACCGTAAAGGCGACGATTGCTTATTTTGTCTTGATGTCTTGAGTGAATAAACAATTGTTTTAAAAATAGTTATAGATAGCAAGAGAGGATGAAGTGTCAGCGATAGGCTTGAATAATAGCAAGCATTGCCATTTCATTCTTTTTTTGGAGCGTGGAGGCAAGGTATGGAATTATTGGCAAATGAACGATTAGACCATTTAATTAAAGAGAAATTAAGTATTATTCAAAATAATGAAGTGTTTTCATTTTCGACCGATGCGTTATTACTGGCATACTTTACAGAAGTACGGAAAAATGACCGGATACTAGATTTATGTTCTGGGAATGGCATCATTCCGTTATTATTATCGGATAAAGGCAATCAGCAAATTGAAGCTATAGAAATTCAAGCGCAACTTGTGGATATGGCAAATAGAAGTATTCAGTACAACCAACTCACAGACCGTATTAAAATGCATGAAATGGATTTGAAAAATGCTCACGTAAACTTTAAGCCTTCACAGTATAATTTAGTAACGTGCAATCCACCGTATTTTAAAGCGAATCAGTTACACCAGCATCAAAAGGATGCACATAAAATTGCGAGACATGAAATATTATGTACATTAGAAGATTGTTGTTTGGCAGCAAGGCATTTATTGAAACAAGGTGGTCGTTTTATGATGGTCCATCGTGCAGAACGGGTGATGGATGTACTAAGTGAAATGCGCAAATTTCAAATTGAACCGAAAAAGTTACATTTGATTTATAGTAAAACAGAACGGTCAGCACAAACGATTGTTGTTGAAGGACGTAAAAATGGGAATCAAGGACTAGCGATTCAACCACCGTTTTATATTTATAATGAAGATGGCACGTATTCTGATGAAATGAGAACAGTTTATTATGGATAATCATTATATTTATATCGTGAAATGTAGTGATGGCACTTTATATACAGGTTACGCTAAAGATATAGAGCAACGCATAGCTAAACATAATGCTGGTAAGGGTGCAAAGTACACTAAAGTTCGACGTCCAGTGACATTAGTCTATTCGGAAGTGTTTGAAACTAAATCGGCAGCACTAAAAAGAGAATATGAAATCAAAACATTTTCAAGACAAAAAAAATTACAGATGATTAGTGAGGTGAACTAAATGGCTACGTTATATTTAGTAGGTACACCGATAGGGAATTTGGCAGATATTACATATAGAGCAGTTGACACTTTGAAGAATGTCGATGTAATTGCGTGTGAAGATACACGTGTTACTAAAAAATTATGTAATCATTATATGATTGATACGCCTTTAAAATCATATCACGAACATAACAAAGCACAACAAACCGATTACCTCATCGAACAATTATTAAATGATACCAATATTGCGTTAGTATCTGATGCAGGATTACCGTTAATCAGTGATCCTGGTTATGAGTTAGTAGTTGCTGCACGGGAACATAATATCAAGATTGAAACGATACCAGGGCCTAATGCTGGTTTGACTGCATTAATGGCTAGTGGTCTACCATCATTTGTGTATACTTTTATTGGCTTTTTACCACGTAAGGAAAAAGACAAATTACAGGTGCTTGAAACACGCATGTATGAAGACAGTACGGTGATTTTATATGAATCTCCACATCGTGTGACAGATACATTAAAAGCTATTCGTAAAGTAGATGAATGTAGGCGTGTAACAGTAGGTAGAGAACTAACGAAAAAATTTGAACAGATTGAAACGGCTACTGTAAATGAGATATTGGTACAAATCGAAGCGGCTACTATCCCATTGAAAGGTGAATTTGTCCTATTAATTGAAGGTGCCACTGCAACTCAAGATACTTCATGGTTTGAATCAATGTCCATTGAGGAACACGTGCAATACTACACTGCACAAAACATGAAGCCTAAAGCAGCAATTAAACGAGTGGCTGAAGATAGACAAATGAAAACTAATGAAGTTTATGATATATATCATAACGTTAATGCTGATAATCAATAAACACAAGGAATACAGAAGTTATACTTCTGCATAAGAAGCTCTAATCTTAATAAATTAAGAAGAGCATAAGGAATACAGAAGTTATACTTCTGCATAAGAAGCACTAATCTTAATAAATTAAGAAGAGCATAAGGAATACAGAAGTTATGCTTCTGCATAAGAAGCACTAATCTTAATAAATTAAGAAGAGCATAAGGAATACAGAAGTTATGCTTCTGCATAAGAAGCACTAATCTTAATAAATTAAGAAGAGCTTCTAAAAAAATTTACCATAAAGGGCTTGATTTATGGTAATGTAGATAGGATAGAGCATATAATTATATTTAATACAATGACTTATTTATTTAGGATACATAGAAGTGATTTTGTGTATATTGTACGTCGGATAGACAAGGGACTGCACATACAGACACATCTCGACTTCATTGAAAACAAAAATAAATTTAGATATATTTATAGTGTAAGAAACGAGGAGGAGCATTAATGGTGAAAGAAACATTTTATATCACTACCCCAATATATTATCCGAGTGGAAACTTGCATATCGGCCACGCATACACAACAACTGCTGGTGATGTGATTGCACGCTATAAAAGAATGCAAGGCTATGATGTTCGATATTTAACTGGGACAGATGAACACGGACAAAAAATCCAAGAAAAAGCACATAAAGCAGGCAAAACAGAATTAGCGTATTTAGACGAAATGATTGATGGGATTAAAGCCTTATGGGAAAAATTAGAAATCTCGAATGATGATTTTATTCGTACAACAGAAGAACGTCACAAAAAGGTTGTACAACAAATCTTTGAACGCTTATTAGCGCAAGATGATATTTATTTAGGCGAATACGAAGGTTGGTACTCTGTGCCTGATGAAACGTATTATACTGAAACTCAATTGGTAGACCCAATTTATGAAAATGGTAAAATTGTTGGCGGTAAAAGCCCTGATTCTGGTCACGATGTAGAATTGGTGAAAGAAGAAAGTTACTTCTTTAATTTATCTAAATATACGGACCGTTTGTTAGAATTTTACGATGAAAATCCTGACTTTATTCAACCACCATCACGTAAAAATGAAATGATTAATAACTTTATTAAACCAGGATTAGAAGACTTAGCTGTATCACGTACGTCATTTGATTGGGGTATTAATGTTGAATCTAATCCTAAACATGTTGTTTATGTGTGGATAGACGCGCTCGTAAACTATATTTCATCTTTAGGTTACTTATCAGACGATGAGTCATTATTCAACAAATACTGGCCAGCTGATATTCACATTATGGCGAAAGAAATTGTACGTTTCCATTCTATTATTTGGCCAATTCTATTAATGGCATTAGACATTCCATTACCGAAAAAAGTATTTGCACATGGTTGGATTTTAATGAAAGATGGCAAAATGAGTAAATCTAAAGGTAATGTTGTAGACCCTAATGTATTAATTGATCGTTATGGCTTAGATGCGACACGTTACTACTTAATGCGAGAATTACCATTTGGTTCAGATGGTGTCTTTACGCCTGAAGGTTTCGTAGAACGTACAAACTATGATTTAGCGAATGACTTAGGTAACCTTGTAAACCGAACAATTTCTATGGTAAATAAATATTTTGATGGTGAATTACCGGCATATGAAGGACCTAAACATGAACTAGATGAACAAATGGAAGCTATGGCTATGGATACAGTAAGTACGTTCCATGAAAACATGGAAAACTTACAGTTCTCAGTAGCACTATCAACTGTTTGGAAATTCATCAGCCGTACAAATAAATATATCGATGAGACAACACCATGGGTATTAGCAAAAGACGACAGTCAAAGAGACATGTTAGGTAATGTAATGGCGCACTTAGTAGAAAATATCCGTATTATCGCTGTGTTGTTAAGACCGTTCTTGACACATGCACCATATCAAATTTTCGAGCAATTAAACATTAATGATCCGAAATTACATGAGCTTGAAAGTATTGAATCCTATGGACATTTAACAGCTCCAATTACAGTAGTGTCAAAACCAACACCAATTTTCCCTCGTTTAGAGACTGAAGCGGAAATTGCTTATATTAAAGAATCCATGCAACCACCTGCTGCAAAAGAGCCTGAAGCTGAACCTAGTAAAGCGCTTATCGATATTAAAGACTTTGATAATGTGGAAATTAAAGCAGCGACAATTACAGATTCTGAAAAAGTTAAAAAATCAGATAAACTATTAAAAATCCAAGTAGATTTAGATTCTGAACAGCGCCAAATTGTTTCAGGTATTGCGCAATTTTATAGCCCTGAAGATATTATTGGTAAAAAAGTAGCAGTAGTAACTAACTTAAAACCAGCTAAATTAATGGGTCAAAAATCTGAAGGTATGATATTATCTGCTGAAAAAGATGGAGTCTTAACATTGGTAAGTCTACCAAGTGCTATTCCAAATGGTGCGACGATTAAATAATAATCTGAAGGAGCGATATAGATGCTTATCGATACACATGTACATTTAAATGCAGACGAATATGATGAAGATTTAGAAGCAGTCATAACACGTGCTCGAGAAAATGGCGTGGATCGTATGTTTGTGGTAGGTTTTGATACACCAACTGTAGAACGTACGATGGAGTTGATTGAGCAGTACGATTTCATCTATGGCATTATTGGTTGGCATCCTGTTGATGCTATTGATTGTACAGAAGAGCGATTAGAATGGATAGAAAAGCTTGCTGAACATCCAAAAATTATTGGTATAGGTGAAACGGGTCTGGACTATCATTGGGATAAATCGCCAAAAGATATACAACAAGAAGTGTTTAGAAAGCAAATTGCTTTAGCGAAACGTGTTAACTTACCGATTATTATCCATAATAGAGAAGCGACTCAAGATTGTGTAGATATTTTAAAAGAAGAACATGCTGAAGAAGTAGGTGGCATTATGCATAGCTTTAGTGCTTCACCGGAAATTGCTTTGGATGTTATTCATAAACTCAATTTTTACGTTTCATTAGGTGGACCTGTGACTTTTAAAAATGCTAAGCAACCAAAAGAAGTTGCGCAACAGGTACCATTTAATAAACTGTTGGTAGAAACGGATGCACCATTTTTATCTCCGCACCCATATAGAGGTAAACGAAATGAACCGGCACGTGTAACATTAGTTGCAGAGCAAATTGCTGAATTACGCGGTGTAAGTTATGAAGAAGTATGTCAACAAACAACTAAAAACGCAGAAACATTATTTAAATTGTAACT
The DNA here is from genome assembly GCF_025560845.1 of Staphylococcus arlettae. Classification (NCBI taxonomy): domain Bacteria; kingdom Bacillati; phylum Bacillota; class Bacilli; order Caryophanales; family Staphylococcaceae; genus Staphylococcus; species Staphylococcus arlettae. The sequence goes on along the minus strand of NZ_CP094803.1, from coordinate 2,446,309 downwards.
AAACTGTTGAGAAAGATATTGCTACACACTATGGGATTAACTTTAGAAGTTGAATATAACCATAATGTCGTAGTGATATCTTTCTTATTTTTTGAAATAGACTTAGCTGTAGAAAGGTGTAACAATAAATGAAAATAACTGAATTTATTGTAGTTGAAGGTAGAGATGATACTGAAAAAGTCAAAAGAGCTGTAACATGTGATACGATTGAGACCAATGGTAGTGCCATTGACCAAGCAACATTACAAGTTATTGCGCATGCATATGAAACGCGTGGTGTAATCGTGTTAACAGACCCAGATTTCCCAGGTGATAAAATACGAAATACTATTCGTCAGCACATTCCAGGTGTAAAACATGCATATATTGACCGTGAGAAAGCTAAAAATAAACATGGGAAGATAGGTGTAGAACATGCCGGTCTTACAACGATTCGTGAAGCGTTAAGTAATGTAAGTACCCCATTTGAAGAAGGTCATGAATCTATTAGTAAAGAAGTGCTCATTGATTTAGGTTTAATCATTGGCAAGGATGCACGCCAAAAACGAGATGTTCTAGGTGCCAAACTGCATATTGGACATTCTAATGGTAAACAATTATTAAATAAATTAAATGCGTTTGGTTATACGGAACAAGATGTCCGTTATGCACTCGCGGATGAAAAAGGAAGTGATTCATAATGGAAATGAAGGATATTGCAACGCCATCGCGCACAAAAGCATTGTTAAATCAATATGGATTTGATTTTAAAAAAAGTTTAGGTCAAAACTTTTTAATAGATGTAAATATCATTCACAAAATAATAGATGCAAGTGATATTGATGAACATACTGGTATTATTGAAGTTGGTCCTGGCATGGGTTCATTAACAGAGCAATTAGCAAAACACGCTCAAAAAGTACTATCTTTTGAAATTGATCAACGTCTTATCCCAGTGCTTGATGAGACATTAGGACCTTATGATAACGTGACAATTATTAATGAAGATATTTTAAAAGCAGATATTGCTACATATGTCCATCAACATTTAGCAGATTGCGATAAAATTATGGTAGTAGCCAATTTACCATACTACATTACAACGCCAATTTTATTGAATTTAATGCAACAAACATTACCAATTGATGGTTATGTCGTGATGATGCAAAAAGAAGTTGGTGAACGCTTAAATGCCCAAGTAGGGACTAAAGCATATGGTTCACTCTCTATCGTAGCTCAATATTACACAGAAACAAGCAAAGTACTAACTGTGCCTAAATCAGTATTTCTACCACCACCCAATGTTGATTCAATTGTCGTGAAATTGATGAAACGTGAAGCACCTCAAGTTCAAGTTGATAATGAAAATGACTTTTTCAAATTAACAAAAGCTGCGTTTAGCCAACGCCGAAAAACTATAAATAATAACTATCAAAGTTTCTTTAAAGAGGGGAAAAAGCATAAAGCACTGATTGCAGAATGGTTAGAAAGTGCAGATATTGATCCGAAAAGAAGAGGAGAAACACTTTCTATTAAAGAATTCGCACTCCTCTATAACAATTTAAAAAAATTCTCAGAATTACAATTTTAAAGTGTTGACATTTGAGCCCCACCTTGCTAAAATTAAAATTTATTTGACAATTTATCGCTAAATGTGTTATTATACATTATGTAGCGAGGTGGAGCAATATGCCAAAATCTATTGGAGACATCAAAAATACACTTGATTGTCAATTAGGAAACCGTATTGTACTAAAAGCGAATGGTGGTCGTAAGAAAACAATTGAACGTAGTGGAGTGTTAAAAGAAACATATCCATCTGTTTTTATTGTTGAGTTAGACCAAGATAAACATAACTTCGAGCGTGTGTCTTATACATACACTGATGTTTTAACAGATAACGTACAAGTTTCTTTCGAGGAAGATAGTCATCACGAAGCAATTGCACACTAAATATGCGTGTTTTTTCTAACACGTTATTTAAGTACACACGTATTAAACTTAATAATTGTTTACATAATGAGGTGCACTAGCACCTCATTATTTTTGTGCCCAATTTTGCACTGTTTATAATATAACTTAGAAGTTATTTTAGCGAATACAAGATTATAAGTTTATTCACTTTTTCATATCGTGTAGAATAGTATGATAAGAAATGATTTTGAAGGATCGATGTTTAAGCAATATATTAAAAGCGTATATTATAGTATGATTTGCTATTTAATATTAATTTTTTAAACAAACTTTATTGAATAACTCTAAATATGACATAACATTATGTTAAAATCATTTTATTACCATATCGAAGTGAAAGAGGGTGGAGATATGATTTATGAAACAGCACCAGCTAAGATTAATCTCACTCTGGACACGCTCTTTAAACGAGATGATGGTTATCATGAAATTGAAATGATTATGACGACAATTGATTTGAATGATCGTCTCTCATTTGAACGACGTAGTGATTGTAAAATTGTCGTACAAGTTGAACAAAATTATGTACCGTCAGATAGTAAAAATTTGGCGTATAAAGCTGCTCAATTAATGACTGAAACTTACGGTGTACAACAAGGTGTAACGATTACTATCGATAAGGGAATACCAGTATCTGCAGGATTGGCTGGAGGATCAACTGATGCTGCTGCTACGATGAGGGGATTGAATCGATTATTCGGATTAAATCGCCCACTAAGTGAGTTGTGTAACTTAGGTATTACTATTGGCACGGATATACCATTTTGTATTTATGGAAAAACAGCCATATGTAAAGGGAAAGGTGAAATCATAGAATTTTTAAATAAGCCACCATCTTCATGGGTTATTGTCGCTAAACCTAGTGTGGGAATTTCATCGCCTGATGTATTTAAACGGTTAAATCTTGAAGAGTATCATGAAGTACATACAACAGCTTGCCAAGAAGCACTACTAAGTGGGGACTATGAAAAATTGTGTGAAAGTCTTTCGAATAGATTGGAACCTATCTCAAGTAAGATGTATCCAGAAATTTTGAAAATCAAAGAAAATATGCTCAACAGTGGTGCCGATGGATCAGTAATGAGTGGTAGTGGGCCCACAGTCTATGCGTTAGCTCAAAAAGAGCGCCAAGCAAAACATGTTTACAATTCAGTGAATGGCTGCTGTAATGAAGTGCATTTAGTAAGATTATTAGGTTAGAAGGTGAATTTTATGAGATATAAGAGAAGTGAACGAATTGTTTATATGACTCAGTATTTAATGAATCATCCTAATAAATTGATTCCGTTAACATACTTTGTTCAAAAATTTAAGCAAGCTAAATCTTCAATTAGTGAAGATGTACAAATTATTAAAACAACATTCCAAAAAGAAAAACTTGGTACAGTGACAACAACAGCAGGTGCAAGTGGCGGTGTGACTTATAAGCCGGAAATGAGTAAAGAAGAAGCAAGTGAAGTCATTGATGAAGTCATTGATATGCTACAAGAAAAAGATCGTTTATTACCAGGGGGCTACTTGTTTTTATCAGACGTTATGGGCAATCCAACGTTATTGAATAAAGTTGGGAAATTGATTGCAACTTTATATATGGACAAAGAGCTAGATGCAGTCGTGACTATTGCTACCAAAGGTATATCTTTAGCCAATGCAGTTGCGAATGTATTGAATTTACCAGTAGTAGTTATAAGAAAAGATAATAAAGTGACAGAAGGATCAACAGTATCTATTAATTATGTTTCAGGATCATCTCGTAAAATAGAAACGATGGTACTTTCCAAGCGTACATTACCAGAAAATTCCAATGTACTTGTCGTTGACGATTTTATGCGTGCTGGCGGTTCAATTAATGGCGTGATGAATTTGATGAATGAGTTTAAAGCTCATGTTAAAGGGGTATCAGTACTTGTAGAATCGAAAGAAGTTAAACAACGATTGATAGAAGATTATACTTCCTTAGTTATGCTATCTTATGTGGACGAATATAATCAGAACTTTAACGTAGAAAGAGGCAATAGCCTAACTAAATTTTCTTAAAGGAGCGATAGACGACACCATGAATGTAATAAATACAAAACAAGCGCCTGAAGCACTCGGGCCATATTCACATGCAACTGAAATTAATGGTTTTATCTTCACATCTGGACAAATCCCATTAAATACAAAGGGGGAAATTGTAAGTGAAGATGTGCAAGTGCAAACTAAGCAAGTATTCGAAAATTTAAAAGTTGTACTTGATGCAGCTGGTTCAGATTTAGAATCAGTCATTAAAGCAACAATTTTCATTAAAGATATGAATGAATTTCAACAAATTAATGAAGTGTATGGTGAATACTTTAGTAGCCACCAACCAGCGAGAAGTTGCGTTGAAGTGGCACGACTTCCAAAAGATGTAAAAGTTGAAATTGAATTAATTGCTAAAGTTAAATAAGGAATTATAACTTATATTGATATTGTTAAGCTTCTATAGAACTACAGATATACTTAGGGGGGCTCACTACATGAAAGTGACAGATGTAAGACTTAGAAAGATTGAAACAGATGGAAGAATGAAAGCGCTCGTGTCTATAACACTAGACGAATCATTTGTTGTACATGATTTGCGAGTGATTGAAGGCAACTCAGGTCTTTTCGTCGCAATGCCAAGTAAACGTACACCAGATGGTGAATTCCGTGACATCGCGCACCCAATTAATTCAGAGATGAGACAAGAAATTCAAGATGCAGTGATGAAAGTGTATGAAGAAACTGACGAAGTCATTCCTGATAAGAATGCACAGCAATCAGATGATGATAAAGATGAAGCTTAATATAAATAGATAATGATTAACAAATGAGGCTGGGACGCAATTGATTCGTCCTAGTCTTTTTTCGTATTGTTAGTAGCAGATGGATTGAAATAAAGTATATGCGATGTTGATGGCAGTTTTTGTGCACGCTTTCCGCGGGCACAGCCTCAGCCTGTAGTCTTCGACTAGTGCTATTACCGCAGGAGTCGGCCCAAAAATGACTGCCAATTTTAAATGAAAGTCTTAAACGCACGATCATTTAAAGATTCTTTACATTCTAAAATATGACACTGTTCGTTATTGATTTGTCTCAGCATCACACAAAGTTACTGGTTTTGATGGCAGTTTTTGTGCACGCTTTCCGCAGGGACGGCCTTAGCCTGTAGTCTGCGGAAAGTGCTATTCTCGCAGGAGTCGGCCGAAATGACTGTACTGAAAATATTATGCCACTCAAGCTTTCAATTTTAGTTATGTTTAACGAGCTGAATGGTACACGTTTTGAATTAAAGATAAATATCAGTCTCATTCTTTTTGGCTGAACATCGATAAACTACATAAAATAAATGTGACAATTTTTCAAATAATTATTGTAAAAAATTAAAGGTGACAATTTAAAGGGTAACAATAATAGTAAGTAACAAAAAAACTAAAAAAACAATGTAATAATGTTCATAACCTTTCAACGTTTAGTACGATGATTTAAGGAAAGTAAGCGATTTAGAAAAAATTAATATCACTTGGTAATTATTAGAAATAAATGTATAAATATGTAAAAAAGATGACATTTTTTATGCTTTTTTGCAATGCAATTCGGTATATTTATTATTATCTTTGTACATTATTGATGGTTTGAGTCTTGAAACTGTTACTAGCGTTAAATTATAATAGTTATGAAGTGTATATTTTAATGGAGGGTTAGCACTCATGCAAAGACATGCAATAGTACTTGCAGCAGGCAAGGGTACACGTATGAAATCAAAGAAATACAAAGTACTTCACGAAGTTGCGGGTAAAACAATGATTGAACATGTCATCGATAATGTGAAACAATCAGGTGTTGAACAACTGGTTACAATCGTTGGACATGGCGCAGAAAGTGTCAAAGAAACTTTAGGTGACAAATCGCTTTACAGTTTTCAAGAGACGCAGTTAGGTACTGCACATGCTGTGAAAATGGCAAGCGAACATTTACAAGAGAAAACAGGGACTACTTTGATTGTTTGTGGTGATACACCACTTATTACTGCTAGCACTTTACAATCTCTAATTGAGCATCATGAACGTAATCAAGCACAAGCTACTGTATTATCTGCTACTGCACCAAATCCACATGGCTATGGTCGCATCGTGAGAAATGCCAATAATGATTTAACGGCAATTGTAGAACAAAAAGATGCTTCTGTAGAACAACAATCAATAACTGAAATAAGTTCAGGTATTTTTGCTTTCGATAACCAAGTATTATTCGATACAATTGAACAAGTAAATAACAATAATTCACAAGGTGAATATTATTTGCCAGACGTTTTGAGTTTGATTTTAGAAGCACAAGGCAAGGTTCAAGTTCACCACACAAGTGATTTTGATGAAATTATGGGTGTCAATGATCGCGTGATGTTGAGCAATGCGGAATTCGCAATGAAATCACGTATCAATGAATACCACATGCGCAACGGCGTTACATTATTGGATCCGGCTTCTACTTATATTGGTCCAGATGTAGTCATTGGTATGGATACAACAATTGAACCAGGTGTAAAGCTAGCTGGCACAACAGTTATTGGTGAAGATGCTATTATTGGACAGTATTCAGAAATTACAGATAGTGAATTGGGTAACGGTGTTCATATCAAGCATTCTGTTGTAAATGACGCGCAAATTGCTGATGATGTTATCGTAGGTCCATTTGCACAATTACGCCCGGGTGCTAATCTTGGACGCAAAGTAAAAGTAGGCAATTTCGTAGAAGTGAAAAAATCAATCGTTAAAGAAGGTGCGAAACTGCCTCATTTGAGTTATATTGGAGACGCTGAAATTGGCGAACGTACAAATGTTGGTTGTGGTTCGATAACAGTTAATTACGATGGAAAAAATAAATTTAAAACTATTGTTGGTAACGATGCATTTATTGGTTGTAATACCAACTTGATTGCTCCTGTCACATTAGGTGACTTTGCATTGACTGCGGCAGGGTCAACAATTACAGATGATGTACCTAATGATAGTTTAGCAATAGCTCGAGTAAGACAGACGACAAAAGACGGTTATTTAAAAAAATAAATATTATCTTGTAGACATAAAATGTAATAGCAGTGAAATTAAAAGTGAAAAGTAGATAAATGTGAGCGATATATCCACTTAAGCACAATATATTAGAATGTCTAGTAAGTTAAATATATGGAAGTAATTAATTGGAGGACTATAAATGTTAAACAATGAATATAAAAATTCTGCTTTAAAAATCTTTTCTTTGAAAGGGAACGAGCCATTAGCGCAAGAAGTAGCGGATCATGTTGGTATTGAATTAGGTAAATGTTCAGTTAAACGTTTCAGTGATGGAGAAATTCAAATCAATATCGAAGAAAGTATTCGTGGTTGCGACGTTTTCATCATTCAACCAACATCAAATCCAGTAAACTTACACTTGATGGAATTATTGATTATGATTGATGCGTGTAAACGAGCATCAGCAGCAAACATCAATATTGTGGTACCTTACTATGGATATGCTCGACAAGACAGAAAAGCACGCAGCCGTGAACCTATTACAGCTAAGTTAGTCGCTAACCTAATTGAAACAGCTGGCGCAGATAGAATGATTGCGTTAGACTTACATGCACCACAAATCCAAGGCTTCTTTGATATGCCGATCGATCACTTAATGGGTGTTCCAATTTTAGCAGATTATTTCCAAAACGAAGCGGATATCGATCCTGAAGAATGTGTTGTTGTTTCACCTGACCATGGCGGTGTAACAAGAGCACGTAAGTTAGCAGATATCTTAAAAACTCCAATTGCAATTATAGACAAACGTCGTCCAAAACCAAATGTAGCTGAAGTGATGAATATCGTTGGTGAAATTGATGGTCGTACGGCAATTATTATTGATGACATTATTGATACAGCAGGCACAATTACTTTAGCTGCACAAGCCTTGAAAGATAAAGGCGCTAAAGAAGTTTATGCATGTTGTACACATCCAGTATTATCTGGCCCAGCGAAAGAGCGTATAGAAAATTCAGCGATTAAAGAATTAGTAGTAACTAATTCTATCCAATTAGATGATGAGCGCAAACCTGAAAAAACAAAAGAATTGTCAGTAGCAGGCTTATTGGCGCAAGCTATTATTCGTGTGTACGAACGTGAATCTGTTTCAGTATTGTTTGACTAATTAAGATAGACAAGGTATAATATTTCTGTTCGTGACAATACGAATAAATAAACACTTGCAAGCAACAATACTGTTGATGGGTAAGTGAGGAGCTCAATTATTGAGCAAAAGTGAAAGGTGGAAATGAATATGGCTTCATTAAAGTCAATCATTCGTCAAGGTAAACAAACTCGTTCTAACTTAAAAGCAATCAGAAACGCTGGTAAAGTACCTGCAGTTGTATACGGCTATGGTACAAAAAACGTTTCAGTTAAAGTAGACGAAGTTGAATTCATTAAAGTTATCCGTGAAGTTGGACGTAACGGTGTTATCGAATTAGGCGTAGGTTCAAAATCAATCAAAGTAATGGTTTCTGACTACCAATTCGATCCACTTAAAAACCAAATCACTCACATTGACTTCTTAGCAATCAACATGAGTGAAGAACGTACTGTTGAAGTACCAGTTCACTTAGTAGGAGAAGCTGAAGGTGCTAAAGAAGGCGGCGTTGTTGAACAACCATTATTCGACTTAGAAATAACTGCTACACCTGATAGTATCCCTGAAGCAATTGAAGTTGACATTTCAGCTTTAGCAATCGGTGATAGCTATGCTGTTGCTGATATTAATGTTACTGGTGACTTCACAATCGAAAATGACCAAGAAGAGTCAATCGTAACAGTTGTTGCTCCAACTGAAGAGCCAACTGAAGAAGAAATCGAAGCAATGGAAGGCGAGTCTACTACTGAAGAGCCTGAAGTTGTAGGTGAAGACAAAGAAGAAGAAGGCGAAGATAAAGAAGCGTAAGCTTTTATCGTCACTATTCAATAATTGTAAATTTCAAAGCACCATGCTTATTTGCTTAAGCTGGTGCTTTTTTATGTTATTATAATATATAATATTTTTAATGTGTGAATGAGAAATTACAGAGTATGTACACATAAATAAAGAATGACAGTAAATGGAGGAAATACAATGAAATGTATTGTTGGCCTTGGCAACATAGGGAAGCGCTTTGAATCAACTCGGCACAATATTGGATTTGAAGTGATTGATTATATGTTATCACAACATAACTTCACATTAGATAAACAAAAGTTTAAAGGTGCATATACGATCGAACGTATTGGTCAAGAGAAAGTGATGTTTATAGAACCTTTAACGATGATGAATTTATCGGGGGAAGCAGTGGCACCATTGATGGATTACTATAATATAGCAGTAGAAGACTTAATTGTTTTGTATGATGATTTAGACTTACCACAAGGTGAGATTCGCTTGCGACAAAAAGGAAGTGCGGGTGGTCATAACGGTATGAAATCTATTATTCACATGTTAGGCACAGATCAGTTTAAACGTATTCGAATTGGAGTTGATCGACCAAGTAACGGAATGGCTATAGTTGATTATGTGTTGCAAAAATTTTCCAAAACGGAAAGGGTAATTATGGATAAAGTAATAGACCATTCAGCACGAGCAGTAGAAGCGTTTATTGAGACATCTCGCTTTGATAATGTGATGAATGAATATAATGGTGAAATAAAGTGAAATCAATAATTACAGACTATATTAACAATGACAAACGTTACCAAGAATTAAACGAAGTATTTGGTGAAGATAATATCTTAGTGACAGGATTATCAGCGTCTGCAAAAGCAACAATTATTGCAGAAAAGTTTTTGCAAAGTAGTAAACAGCTCTTAATTGTGACTAATAATTTATATCAAGCTGATAAACTAGAAACAGATTTATTACAATTTGTGCCTGCTAATGATATTTATAAATATCCAATGCAAGATATTATGACAGAAGAATTTTCAACACAAAGCCCTCAATTTATGAGTGAGCGTGTCCGAACTTTAACGGCACTGGCTCAAAATCAGAGAGGCTTATTTATCGTTCCATTAAATGGCTTGAAAAAATGGTTGACACCTGTAGATATGTGGAAAGCACATCAGCTTACGTTACAAGTTGGTGATGATATTGATGTCGATGCATTTTTAACAAAGTTAGTTAATATGGGATATCGCCGTGAAAGTGTTGTATCAAACCTTGGAGAATTTTCTTTGCGTGGGGGCATTATAGATGTGTATCCATTAATTGGGGAACCCGTACGTATCGAATTATTTGATACGGAAGTCGACTCAATTAGAGATTTTGATGTTGAAACACAACGTTCTAACGAAAATATAGAGCAAATACACATTACGACTGCTAGCGACTATATTATTACAGATGAAGTATTACAACATACTAAGGAACAGTTGCAAAAAGCATATGAAGAAACAAGACCTAAAATTGATAAATCAGTAAGAAATGATTTAAAAGAAACATATGAAAGTTTTAAATTATTTGAAGATACTCATTTTGACCATCAAGTATTGCGACGCTTAGTTGCATTCATGTATGAACAACCTGCAACAATCGTAGACTATTTCCAAGAAGATGCAATCATTGCTGTCGATGAATACAATAGAATAAAAGAAACAGAACAAACTTTAACAACTGAAGCCGATGAGTTTACGCAAAATTTAATAGAAAGTGGTAAAGGTTTTATCGGCCAAACATTCGTCAGTTACGATAATTTTGAATCACATTTGAATGTATTCAATGTTGCTTACTTCACTTTATTTACTGCGACTATGCCTGTGAAACTAAATCATATTATTAAATTCTCTTGTAAACCTGTGCAACAATACTATGGTCAATACGATATTATGCGCTCAGAATTTCAACGTTTCATCCAAAATGATTATACTATTGTCATTTTAGCTGAAACTGAAGTGAAAAAAGAAAGAATACAGTCTATGTTAAGTGAAATGCATATACCTACGTTCATAGATGGTCCTAATAATGACATTGAAGGTGGCTGCGCAGTAATTACTGAAGGTAGCCTATCAGAAGGTTTTGAATTACCTTATATGCAATTGGTTGTAGTAACTGAACGTGAATTGTTTAAGTCTAAACAAAAGAAAAAGCGCAAGCAACAGAAAACAATATCAAATGCTGAAAAAATTAAATCATATCAAGATTTAAAAGTTAGCGACTACGTGGTACATGTGCATCACGGAGTAGGACGCTATTTAGGTGTAGAAACACTTGAAGTTGGAGGCGTGCACAAAGACTATATCAAGCTACAGTATAAGGGTACTGACCAATTGTTTGTACCTGTTGACCAAATGGATCAAGTACAAAAATACGTTGCCTCTGAAGATAAATCACCTAAATTAAATAAATTAGGTGGAACTGAATGGAAAAAAACTAAAGCAAAAGTACAACAAAGTGTTGAAGATATTGCGGATGAGTTAATTACTTTATATAAAGAACGTGAAATGTCAGTTGGTTATCAATATGGTCCAGATACTGCTGAGCAAAATGATTTTGAATTAGATTTCCCATACGAGTTAACAGCGGACCAAGCGAAGTCTATCACAGAAATCAAACAAGATATGGAACAACAACGACCTATGGATAGGCTGCTATGCGGTGATGTGGGTTACGGTAAGACAGAAGTAGCTGTACGAGCTGCATTTAAAGCAATCTACGAAGGCAAACAAGTCGCGTTTTTAGTGCCGACGACCATTTTAGCTCAACAACATTACGAAACATTAATTGAACGAATGCAAGATTTTCCTATAGACATTGAACTGATTAGTCGTTTTAGAACAACGAAGGAAATTAAAGAAACTAAAGAAGGATTAAAATCCGGAAAAGTAGATATTGTCGTTGGAACACATAAGTTATTAGGTAAAGATATTAGTTATAAAGATTTAGGGTTACTTATCGTAGATGAAGAACAACGTTTTGGTGTACGCCATAAAGAACGTATTAAATCTTTAAAAACAAATGTTGATGTTCTAACACTTACGGCAACACCTATCCCACGAACGTTGCATATGAGTATGTTAGGTGTACGTGATTTATCTGTTATTGAAACGCCACCGGAAAATAGATTTCCTGTACAAACGTATGTGCTAGAACAAAATACGAATTTTATAAAAGAAGCATTGGAACGTGAAATATCACGTGAGGGCCAAGTGTTCTATTTGTATAACAAAGTTCAGTCTATCTATGAAAAGCGTGAACAGTTGCAAATGTTGTTGCCAGATGCGAATATTGGCGTGGCACATGGTCAAATGACTGAGCGTGATTTGGAAGAAACTATGTTAGGTTTTATTAACCATGAATATGATGTGTTAGTGACAACAACGATTATTGAAACAGGCGTTGATGTACCGAATGCTAATACTTTAATTATAGAAGAGGCTGATCGTTTTGGTTTAAGTCAGCTTTATCAATTACGTGGTAGAGTAGGCCGTTCTAGTCGTATAGGCTATGCATATTTCTTACATCCAACGAATAAAGTTTTAACGGAAACCGCAGAAGAAAGATTACAAGCTATCAAAGAATTTACAGAGCTTGGTTCTGGATTTAAAATTGCGATGCGTGATTTAAATATTCGTGGTGCTGGTAATTTACTAGGTAAGCAACAGCATGGGTTCATTGATTCTGTAGGCTTTGACTTATATTCACAAATGTTAGAAGAGGCAGTTAATGAAAAACGTGGTATCCAACCTGAAACCGAAGAAGCGCCAGAAGTAGAAATAGAACTGAATATAGATGCTTATTTACCGGCAGAGTATATTCAAAATGAACAAGCAAAAATTGAAATCTATAAAAAACTACGGAAGATTGAAAGCGAAGCGCAGTTAATAGATGTTAAAGATGAATTGTTGGATCGTTTCAATGAATATCCGATTGAAGTCGAACGCTTATTAGATATGATGGAGATTAAAGTACATGCATTACATGTAGGTGTGACTTCAATTAAAGATAAAGGAAAACAGATAGAAATTTATCTGTCGGAAAAAGCGACACAAGATATCAATGGCGAAACATTATTTAAACAAACGCAACCATTAGGTCGTGCAATGAAAGTCGGCGTACAAGATGGTAAAATGAAAGTAACATTAACTAAAGCGAAGCAATGGTTTGAAAACTTGAAATTTTTAGCGAAATGTTTAGAAGAAAGTATGGTAATAGAGGATGCGAATTAAAACTAATACAGCGTTTAACGGTGTGGTTATTCTGACAATCGCCTTAATTATGGTGAAAATACTAAGTGCTATTTATCGGGTGCCATACCAAAATGTATTAGGAGATGCTGGATTATATGCCTATCAACAAGTGTATCCGCTTGTGGCATTGGGTGTCATTTTGTCGATGAATGCTATTCCTAGTGCAGTGACACAAACGTTGGGGAATGATAGACAGCATGGTGTCTACACTAAGGTATATCTACGATTACAATGGTGCAGCGTGGCTTTGTTTTTAATCGTTTGCCTAGGCGCACAGTGGATAGCACAGCTAATGGGTGACAGCAATTTGGCGCCGATGTTACGTACAGCTAGTATTAGTTTCTTATTTATAGCAATATTAGGTGTATTACGAGGATATTATCAAAGCCAACAACAAATGAATATTCCAGCAATATCACAAGTGCTAGAACAAGTAATACGTGTCGCAATTATTATGGTGGCTATTGTGCTGTACAGTAATTACAATTGGTCAATTTATGCATCGGGTGCGTTAGCTATTGCAGGCTCTGCTTTGGGATTTTTAGTCGCTAGTCTCTTTTTATTGCAACAGAAACCATTTAAATTTCAACAAACAACACAAACCATAGCATGGCGACAGTTATCATTAGCGATTATTGTATTTGCGGTGAGTCATTTGATTGTCATTTTATGGCAAATTATTGATAGCTTTACAATGATACATGCATTGCAACTCCAAGGATTAAGCTTTGAGAATGCCATCATGCTTAAAGGCGTATTTGATCGAGGTGCATCATTTATTCAGATGGGTTTAATTGTGACGACAACGTTTTGTTTTGTACTTATTCCTTTATTAACGGATGCTAAAAAACAAGAGCAGACCGTATTGATGAATCGTTATGCCAATGTGTCTCTTAAAATTACAATGGTAATTAGTACAGCGGCAGGCATTGGATTAATCAATTTACTGCCAGTTATGAATCGTGTATTTTTTGAAAATGATAGCCAAACAGCAACGCTGATCGTTTATATGTTGACGGTTATTTGTGTCTCTTTAATTATGATGGAAATGTCATTATTACAAGTTGTAAATAATGAAAAAATAGTATTTATCGGCTGTGCGGTGGGCATGATTACGAAGGGGATATTAAATATTATCCTCATACCTCAAATAGGTTTACTAGGAGGGAGTTGTGCCACTGTGCTATCTCTCGTCGTGACAGTACTCATTTTACAAAGACAGGTATTGAAACATTACCACATTCGCAACTTAAAAATATTTAGCATCAAATTAACGATTGCGATGGTAGTGATGTCATGCGTTGTCCAACTTTGTTTATGGTTGATACCTTCTACAGGACGACTTAGTGGATTAATCGAGTTACTAATTGCTGCTGTGGTCGGTGTAGTAACCTTGATTAGTGCTATAATATGGATGAAAATACTTAAATATCGAGAATTAAAACATTTGCCGTTTGGAGACAAAATTTATCACATTAAGAGAGGGCGACACTGATGAGTCATAAAATCACAATCGTAGGCTTAGGAAATTATGGTATTGATGAGCTACCGTTAGGTGTTTATCGTTTTTTACAACAACAACAGCAAGTATATACTCGTACTTTAGATCATCCAGTCATTACAGAATTACAAGCAGAACTTCAGTTTGAAAGTTTTGATAATATATATGAAACTTACGAGTCATTTGAAGCCGTGTATGATCATATTGTCAATCATTTAATAGAAGCGGCTAAACATACTGATATCGTCTACACAGTTCCTGGACATCCTCGGGTGGCAGAAACGACAACGACTAAATTGTTTGAACTGACAAAAGATAGCACAGACATTGAAGTAGAGGTTCTAGGGGGTAAAAGTTTTATTGACGATGTATTTAATGCGGTAAATGTGGACCCTAATGATGGCTTCACTTTATTAGATGCTACAGCGATTCATACAGCACAGCTAAATATAAGAACACATACTTTAATTACACAAGTCTATAGCGCCCTAATTGCTGGTGAACTCAAAGTGACATTAATGGAACGCTATCCTGATGAACAAATGGTCTATATTGTTGATGGTGCACAAGGTAGCCAAGCACGTGTTATCGAAACACCTTTATTCGAATTAGACCACTATAGCGATATTTATAGTAATGTGACGAGCGTTTTTATTCCTATAGTTGAAAACGAGCAAGCATTTTATAATGATTTTGCTTTCGCGACACAAGTTATCGATCGTTTAGTTGATGATGAAGTAGGTTGTCCGTGGGATAACAAACAAACACATACATCACTAAAACGTTATTTAATCGAAGAATCTTTTGAGTTGTTCGAAGCGATAGATAATGAAGATGATTGGCATATTGTAGAAGAATTGGGCGATATTTTACTACAAGTATTCTTGCATTCAAGTATTGGTAAAAAAGCAGGCTACTTCGATATAGATGAAGTACTATCTAGTGTGACTGCTAAAATGATACGTCGACATCCTCATGTGTTCGGAGATGAGCAAGCAGAAAATATTGAAGAGTTAAAAGAAATTTGGTCTACAGCTAAAGCTAAAGAAGGTAAAGAAACTCGTGTGAAGTTTGAAAAAGTATTTGCAGACCATTTCTTAAAATTATATGATGAAACCAAAGCAATGGCGCTCGATGAAACGCAATTAAAACAATATTTAGTACAAGGAGGAACCGACAATGAGATTAGATAAATATCTCAAAGTGTCACGTTTAGTAAAACGTCGTACTTTAGCTAAAGAAATTAGCGATCAAGGTCGAATTACCGTTAATGGTAGTGTAGCTAAGGCCGGTACAGATGTTAAAGTTGATGATGAATTAGTAATTCGTTTTGGTCAAAAAATCATCACGATAAAAGTTACTGGTCTCAGTGAACATGCGACAAAAGAAAATGCGAAAGGCATGTTCGAATTACTTAAAGAAGAACGTGTGAATGATAATTAATTAGGAGGTGACAAGCGATGGGAAAAAAAGTAGAAAATATAGGCAATACCTATACTTCTGACAAAAACCAACAGAAAAAAAAGCAACAAATGCGCCGTCGCGTAGTACGCAAACGTATCACCTTATTTGGTGGTATTTTATTAGCTATTATTTTAATTCTCGTTGTTATGCTTGTCACTCAAACAAAAAGTAACGAGGAAGCTTCAATAGAACGACAAGATAAACAAGAAAGATACCAAAAGCAGCAAGATGAAGAGCTCGCACTTAAAGAAGAATTAAATAATTTAAATGATAAAAGTTATATTGAAAAAGTAGCACGTGATGATTATTATTTAAGTAACGATGGTGAAGTTATTTTTAAATTACCTGGTGATAAATCTAAACAAGAAGATAAAGCATCTAAACAAGATAAATAAAAAAATATTTATTTAATTTAAATACCATTGTTAAATTATAGAAACAAGCATATAATAAGGTTAAAATCGAATCTAATCGGGAGGATTTATTTACAATATGTCAATCGAAGTAGGAAACAAGCTTAAAGGTAAAGTCACTG
This sequence comes from Staphylococcus arlettae, assembly GCF_025560845.1. NCBI lineage: Bacteria > Bacillati > Bacillota > Bacilli > Caryophanales > Staphylococcaceae > Staphylococcus > Staphylococcus arlettae. The sequence goes on along the minus strand of NZ_CP094803.1, from coordinate 2,429,619 downwards.
GTATTAAAAAGTTTGGCGCATTTGTCGAGCTTCCTGAAGGTAAAAGTGGCTTAGTTCACATAAGTGAAGTTGCAGATAATTATGTTGAGAATGTTGAAGATCATTTATCTGTTGGGGATGAAGTTGAAGTAAAGGTACTTACAATTGCTGACGACGGCAAAATTAGTCTCTCTATTAAAAAAGCAAAAGATCGTCCACGTAGACCACAACAAAGTAAACCAAGTCAAAAACAGGTACAATCTAAACCAGAAGATTTTGAAAAGAAATTAAATAATTTCTTAAAAGATAGTGAAGATAAATTAACATCCATAAAACGTCAAACAGAATCTAGACGCGGTGGCAGAGGTTCAAGACGTTAATATAAAGGTTGATTGTTGTTCTGACTAAAGTGTACGTTGCTGTATCTGGCAATAACAACCACAGACTGTTTTCTGTTAGATAGAAAACAGTCTGTTTTTATTGTAGGTTCAAATTTACACTTGAATTGCACAAGTAATATATCATAGTTTTGGAGGTGTTGAGTTGGAACTTAATACAGAGAGTTGGTCAACAGCAGATCATATTGTGTTAGCTGTCTCAACAGGTATAGATAGTATGGTATTGTTGCATGCACTAACAACAACATTTGCAGATAGTTACAAACAGTTAACATGCCTCCATGTCAATCATGATATAAGGGAAGCATCTACGGATGAAATGCATTTTATTCAACGCTATTGTGAGCAGCATCATATCAACTTATTTACTACGACACTTGATTTATCAACGTTGATGGCACAAGGAAAAAGCATTGAACATGAAGCACGTACGCTAAGATATAGTTGGTTTGATGCGCAGATGCATCAACTTGGCGCGGATGTCTTATTGACAGCACACCATCAAGACGACCAAATAGAAACAATTTTTTATCGCTTGATGACAGGAAAATCCACAAGAAGCGGCTTAGGTATGGCATCAGTTAGTTATCGCAATGGCTATAAAATAGCACGCCCCTTACTTGAAGTAACTAAAGCGGATATTAAAGCTGTACAAAAGAAATATGAGATACCATTTTTTGAAGACGTTACAAATCATGATAATAAATATGTACGTAATGATATTCGCAATCGTATATTACCTACCATCGAAGAAAATACCCACTTATCAACGCAACACCTATTAAAATTAAAAACTTGGCACGATGAACAACGAGAAATACTACATAAGCAGGCACGTTCATTTGTGGCTGAACATGGTAATTACAGCACCACGAAATTAACACTTGCACGAGAACCATTTAATAACTTACAGTATTCATTGAAAGTCTCTGTACTTGATAACGTATTGAATGACATGGATGCACTTTTTGGTTTTGCCGAAAAAACATATATTGAATGGTTTCGACAACTTGCGAGTAGTGTAGCGCAAGCAACATTATTTTCTACGGATAAATGGATAATTCACATTGCATATGATAAATTTATAATAATGGCAAAAGATAATCAGATCTTGAGGACAATGCAAATTTCACAGGAAGGTCACTATCGTTTTGGTCATTATCAAATTCATATTCATGAGACTTTACCTTCCGAAGAATACCCACTGACAATCCGAACTCGGAAACCAGGTGATCGTTATCAATTAAGTGGTCAACAAGGGCATAAAAAGGTGAATAGACTTTTTATTGATCGTAAAGTAGTGGACGCGGAGAGGGATCAGACTCCAATAGTAATAAACGCACAAAATGAGATTATTGCAGTTGGCACTTTGTATAAAGCAGAATACATTCAAAATTCAATTTTGATAAAATTTATGGGAGATGAAAGAGACAATGCATGAGGATTTAAAAGAAGTATTACTCAGTGAAGACGATATTCAAGAGATTTGTCGTGATTTAGGAGCTAAATTAACAGCAGATTACCAAGGGAAACCATTAGTTTGTATTGGTATTTTAAAAGGTTCAGTTATGTTTATGGCTGACTTAATTAAGCGTATTGATACACACCTAGCTATCGATTTCATGGATGTATCTAGTTACCATGGGGGCACTGAATCTACTGGGGAAGTAAAAATTTTAAAAGATTTAAGCTCATCAATAGAAGGTAAAGATGTCGTTATTTTAGAAGATATTTTAGAAACAGGAACAACATTAAAGTCAATTACAGAACTATTGGAATCACGTCGCGTCAACTCATTAGAAATTGTTACGTTATTAGATAAGCCTAACCGTCGTAAAGCCAACATCGAAGCTAAATACGTTGGTAAGAAGATTCCAGATGAATTTGTTGTAGGATATGGCCTAGATTATGGAGAACATTATCGTAACTTGCCTTACATTGGTACATTAAAACCAGAAGTTTATTCAAAATAAGGCAATAACGTTTCATCATAAATCATATTGTTATATACTATAAATTCCACCCGATTTATTTAAGTAATTAAAAGTTGGTGTTTTATTTTTTACATAGTATAAAATAAATGAACTATTTAACAATGAATTTAGAATAAATAACAAGGAAAACAACGGGATTGAAAGCGCAACGCAAAAGGTGAAATACTAGCCTACCATTTAAGTGTTGTGTTACAATTTTTGTTAGTTTTATTATTGAAGTAGGAGGAAACAACGCATGCAGAAAGCCTTTCGCAATGTGCTAGTTATCGCAATTATTGGCGTTATAATTTTTGGCTTATTTTCATGGTTAAATGGAAATGGCAATATGCCAAAACAGCTTACTTATAACCAATTTGTTGAAAAATTAGATAAAGGTGACTTAAAATCACTTGAAATTCAACCTGAACAAAGTGTTTATATGGTAAGTGGTAAAACTAAAAATGATGAAGATTATTCTTCAACTATTTTATATAACAACGACAAAGAATTACAAAAAATAACTGATACAGCACAAAAACAAGATAACTTGAAATTTACAGTTAAAGAAGAAGAAAAACAAAGTGTATTTGTCAGCATATTAACAACACTGATTCCAGTATTAATTATTGCACTACTGTTTATATTCTTCTTAAGCCAAGCCCAAGGTGGCGGTGGCGGCGGTCGTATGATGAACTTTGGTAAATCTAAAGCTAAAATGTACGATAGCCAGAAAAAACGTGTTCGCTTCTCTGACGTAGCTGGTGCAGATGAAGAAAAACAAGAATTAGTGGAAATTGTGGACTTCTTAAAAGACAATAAGCAATTCAAACAAATGGGTTCACGTATACCTAAAGGTGTTCTTTTAGTTGGTCCTCCAGGTACTGGTAAAACATTACTTGCACGTGCAGTTGCAGGTGAAGCAGGTACGCCATTCTTCTCTATCAGTGGTTCTGACTTCGTAGAAATGTTTGTCGGTGTCGGTGCGAGCCGTGTACGTGACTTATTCGAAAATGCTAAGAAAAATGCACCATGTATTATTTTCATTGATGAAATTGATGCTGTAGGTCGTCAACGTGGTGCTGGTGTTGGTGGCGGTCATGACGAACGTGAACAAACACTAAACCAATTACTTGTTGAAATGGATGGCTTTGGTGAAAACGAAGGTATCATTATGATAGCTGCGACAAACAGACCAGACATTCTAGACCCTGCATTATTACGACCAGGTCGTTTTGACCGACAAATTCAAGTGGGTCGTCCAGATGTTAAAGGTCGTGAAGCAATCTTACATGTACATGCGAAAAATAAACCACTTGATGAAACAGTTGACTTAAAAGCAATATCACAAAGAACACCAGGCTTCTCAGGTGCCGATTTGGAAAACTTACTAAATGAAGCATCATTAGTTGCTGTGCGTGAAGGTAAGAAGAAAATCGATATGCGTGACATTGAAGAAGCAACAGACCGTGTAATTGCCGGTCCTGCTAAAAAATCACGTGTTATTTCAGAAAAAGAACGCAATATTGTCGCACATCACGAAGCGGGTCATACTATTATAGGTATGGTACTAGACGAAGCTGAAGTTGTGCATAAGGTGACAATTGTACCACGTGGCCAAGCAGGTGGTTATGCAATGATGTTACCTAAACAAGATCGTTTCTTAATGACTGAACCTGAATTACTCGATAAAATTTGTGGTCTACTCGGTGGACGTGTTTCAGAAGATATTAACTTTGGTGAAGTATCAACAGGTGCTTCAAACGACTTTGAACGTGCAACACATATTGCTCGTCAGATGGTTACAGAGTATGGTATGAGTGAAAAATTAGGTCCACTTCAATTTTCAAGTGGTAGCGGTGGTCAAGTATTCTTAGGCAAAGATATGCAAGGTGATCCAGAATACTCCGGTCAAATCGCTTATGAAATTGATAAAGAGGTACAACGTATTGTTAAAGAGCAATATGCACGAGCTAAAGACATTTTATTAGAACATAAAAAACAATTAGTTTTAATTGCTGAAACATTATTAACAGAAGAAACATTAGTTGCTGAACAAATCAAATCATTATTTAACGATGGCGTACTACCAGAAGTTAATTACGACGATGCTAAAGTTGTCGACAAAACTGATTCTGAATTTAAAGAAGGCAAGTATGGTAAATCTTACGATGAAATTCGTAAAGAACAAGATTTAGATACAGATGACAGCGACGATACACAAGAAAATCACTCAACGGATGATGACACTGACGATAATACTTCACAAGAAGATACTGGCCATGAACAAGCGCCAAATATCGATAAGCCAAGCAATCCAAGTGATCCAAATGATCCTAGCACCAGAAATTAATCACTGTAAAATAAAAACTCTTTCCGCTATATTGAAATAGTGGAAAGAGTTTTTTGATGTAATAAAAGCTACATTGTGTCAGACAAATATTTAGCAATTTTTAGCTATTCCCATTAGAATATATGGAATGAAAAGTTATTTCACGAAATCATGTTGATGATTGATCAATTAAGGATATGATATAACTATAAACACAAAAAGGAGAATAGAGTAATGACGAAGGATTATATTATTAAAGCACTTGCATTTGATGGTCAAATTAGAGCATACAGTGCATTGACAACAGAGGCAGTGCAAGAAGCGCAAACAAGACATTATACTTGGCCGACAGCTTCAGCTGCCCTAGGCCGTACCATGACTGCTACATTAATGATGGGTGCAATGTTAAAAGGTGAGCAAAAATTAACAGTAACTTTAGATGGGCAAGGACCAGTAGGTAAAGTGATTGCAGATGCAGATGCAGAAGGTAATGTTAGAGGTTATGTGACTCAACCACAAACACATTTTCCATTAAATAGTGTCGGCAAATTAGATGTCAGTAGAGCAGTTGGTACCAATGGTTCGCTAACAGTAGTTAAAGATATCGGTATGAAAGATTACTTCTCCGGTTCAAGTCCAATTGTCTCTGGAGAAGTAGGTGACGATTTCACTTATTATTTTGCTAAAAGTGAACAAGTACCATCATCAGTAGGTTTAGGTGTGTTGGTAAATCCAGATAATACAATTAAAGCTTCTGGGGGCTTTATTATTCAAGTAATGCCAGGAGCACAAGAAGAAACAATTGCACAATTAGAAGAAGCAATCAACAACATGACTCCAGTTTCACAATTGATTGATCAAGGCACTTCAGCAGAAGGATTATTATACGAAATTTTAGGCGAAGAGAATGTCCAAATTTTAGAAGAATTACCGGCACAGTTTGAATGTAATTGTGGTCATGATAAGTTCTTAAACGCTATTAAAGGATTAGGGGAAGCAGAAATCAAAGATATGATTGAAAAAGATCACGGCGCTGAAGCTGAATGTCATTTTTGTCGTAACAAATATCAATTTAGTGAAGCAGAGTTACAAGCATTAATATAAAAAATCGAAAGTTATCGTGTAAATTTATTTTCTATAGTTATAAAAATAAATATTTTCACAGAAATAAACGCTTATAGTTGTATTTACAGAAAAATCTGATAAAATAAAAGATATCCGAGAGAAAAAGTAAGTTTTATTTCCAACTTAAACTTTTATTAAAAGGAGCATTTTTTTATGACAAACAACAGATTCGAAAATATTGTAGACGTAATAGGTAATACACCCGTAGTTAAATTAAATAGAGTAACAGATGAAAATGCTGCAGATGTATACGTAAAATTAGAATATCAAAACCCAGGTGGCTCTGTTAAAGACCGTATTGCATTAGCAATGATTGAAAAAGCTGAAAAAGACGGTAAAATCAAACCAGGGGACACTATTGTAGAACCAACAAGTGGTAATACTGGAATTGGTTTAGCATTTGTTTGTGCTGCTAAAGGTTATAATGCAGTTTTCACTATGCCAGAAACAATGAGTCAGGAACGCCGTAACTTATTAAAAGCATACGGTGCAGAAGTAGTATTGACTCCAGGTGCTGAAGCGATGAAAGGTGCTATTAAAAAAGCTAAAGAACTAAAAGAAGAAAAAGGTTACTTCGAGCCACAACAATTCGAAAACCCTGCTAACCCAGAAGTACATGAATTAACAACAGGTCCAGAGTTAGTTAATCAATTCGAAGGTAAATCAATCGATGCATTCTTAGCTGGTGTTGGTACAGGCGGTACGCTAAGTGGTGTTGGTAAAGTGCTAAAAGAAACTTACCCTGATGTTCAAATTGTCGCAATTGAACCAGAAGATTCACCAGTACTTAGCGGTGGCGAACCAGGACCACATAAATTACAAGGTTTAGGTGCAGGTTTCGTACCAGACACTCTAAATACTGAAGTATATGACGACATTATTAAAGTAGCTAACGAAACAGCTATGGATATGTCACGTCGTGTAGCTAAAGAAGAAGGTATCTTAGGCGGTATTTCATCTGGAGCTGCTATAGTAGCTGCATTAGAAAAAGCCAAAGAATTAGGTAAAGGCAAAACAGTTGTAACAGTATTACCAAGTAATGGTGAGCGTTACCTATCAACACCGTTATATTCATTTGATAATTAATAATATAATATATAACAATTTACATTTACCGAGCGCATTTATTGTGCTCGGTTTCTTTGTGATTATACATAACAACAATAAGCTGAATAAGGTTCAATTATTTAAGCTCTTACTACTGAAAAAAATAGAAAATCGCGTTATTATTAATAATGTATATAATCTGCCAATATAGAATTTATAAGTGAAAAGGAGAGCATCATGGGACAAACTAAGATTATGGGGATACTTAACGTCACACCAGATTCATTTTCTGATGGTGGCAAATACAATACAGTTGAAAATGCAGTTCAACGCGCAACAGAAATGATAGACGAAGGCGTAGATATTATTGATATCGGAGGTATATCTACACGTCCAGGATATGAAGAAATTAGCATTGAAGAAGAATTGGAACGTGTAGTGCCAGTAGTTAAAGCTTTAGCACCATATGATGTTCAATTGTCTATCGATACTTATCGTAGTGAAGTTGCTGAGGCTGCTATGAAATTAGGCGCAACAATGATTAATGATCAATGGGCGGGCCTATACGATGAAAAAATGATTGATGTTGTAGCTAAATATGAATGTGAAATTGTACTTATGCATAATGGTGATGGTCATAGAACAGAGCCAGTCATGGATGAAATGCTAGTGTCTCTCTTAAAACAAGCAAATAAAGCAGAGATGGCAGGAATACCAAAACATAAAATTTGGTTAGATCCAGGTATTGGTTTTGCTAAAACACGAGAAGAAGAAAATGAAGTGATGGCACGACTAGATGAATTGGTAGCGACAGAGTATCCGATACTATTAGCAACAAGCAGAAAAAGATTTATCAAAGAAATGATAGGACATGATACAGAACCATTAGAACGTGATGAAGCGACTGCAGCAACGACTGCATATGGTATAATGAAAGGCGTTCAAGGAGTAAGGGTACATAACGTGCAACTAAACTCTAGGATTAGTCACAGTTTAAATTTTTTAAAGGAGAATGAGTATGCACGACACAATCTTTCTTAATGGACTGAAATTTTACGGGTACCATGGAGCACTAGCTGCAGAAAATGAAATCGGACAAATATTTATTGTCGATATTACACTAAAGGTTGATTTGACAGAAGCGGGACATTCTGATGATGTGGCTGACACAGTACATTATGGTGAAGTATTTGAAGATGTGAAAGCAATTATGGAAGGTACAGCAGTAAATTTGTTAGAGCATCTAGCAGAACGTATTGCAAAACGTATAAATTCACACTATAATCGTGTAATGGAAACGAAAGTCAGAATCACTAAAGAAAACCCACCAATTCCAGGTCACTATGATGGAGTGGGAATCGAAATAGTGAGGGAGAATGACTAATGACATATGCATATTTAGGTTTAGGTAGTAATGTAGGCGACCGATTATCACAATTAGAGCAAGCGATAGAGATTTTAGACCATACAGAAAACATTAACGTGACACAAGTATCCCCGGTTTATGAAACAGAACCAGTAGGTTACGTAGAACAACCACAATTTTTAAATTTATGCATAGAAGTAGAAACATCATTAACACCGAAAATGTTATTACAAAAATGCTTACAAACAGAACATCAATTACATCGTGTAAGAGATATACGCTGGGGTCCGAGAACGTTGGATGTAGATATTTTACTTTATGGTGATGACATTATAGAGGAAGCGGATCTTGTTATACCTCATCCTAGGATGTTTGAACGTGCGTTTGTTTTAATTCCATTAAATGATATAGCGGGTGCGTATAAAGAACCACGTTCACACAAAACTATTGAAGAATTAGTCATCCCAGATGACTCAGTAAAGAAGTATAAAGCGTAAGCTTGCACAAAATGTCTAGATAATACTAGCATTGATGTTGTAATGAATGATAAGTAGAAAACATTAGTACCCGTCGATGAATTGATGAAAATTACATTACGCAGCAACTATTAAAAGTAGAAATTACTTTATTACATTTGCATCGTTTAGTAAAATTAAAAGGTGAAAAGTTGGCGTCATAGTATAATGTAAAAATGCCTGTTGGTATCTAAAGGATCTAGATGATAACAAAAGCACAAAAAAAGCACAAAAAAAGCTAAACCAATTAGAAACAGAGCTAGCAATGATTAATGTACTAGAAGCGTGTCAAACAGAACAAAAGTAGAACAAGAAGCATAAAGGAGAGAAAGTAAATGTCAGAAGAATTGAATGACCAAATGCAGGTGCGTCGCCAAAAACTACAAGAGTTATACGATTTAGGAATTGATCCATTCGGAAAACGTTTTGACCGTACTGCGGAAGCAGACCAACTCCATCATGATTGGGATGCCTTTACTAAAGATGAGTTACATGACAAAGAAGAAGAAAGTCAAGTGGTTATTGCAGGACGCATAATGACTAAAAGAGGTAAAGGTAAAGCTGGCTTTGCCCATGTACAAGATTTATCAGGTCAAATTCAAATATACGTACGTAAAGACCAAGTAGGAGAAGATCAATTTGCAATATGGAATTCATCTGATCTAGGTGATATCGTTGGTGTCGACGGTGTAATGTTTAAAACAAATACAGGTGAACTTTCAGTTAAAGCAAAATCATTCACATTACTAACAAAATCATTACGTCCATTGCCAGATAAATTCCACGGCTTACAAGATATCGAACAACGTTATCGTCAACGTTATTTAGATTTAATTACCAACCAAGAAAGTACACAAACATTCATCAACCGCAGTAAAATTTTACAAGAAATGCGTAACTACTTAAATAAACAAGGATTCTTAGAAGTAGAAACACCAATGTTACATCAAATCGCTGGAGGTGCAGCAGCTAGACCATTCGTAACACACCACAATGCTCTAGATGTTACATTATATATGCGTATAGCAATTGAACTACATTTGAAACGTTTAATTGTTGGTGGTTTAGAAAAAGTATATGAAATTGGGCGTGTGTTTAGAAACGAAGGCGTATCAACGCGTCACAACCCTGAATTTACGATGATAGAATTATATGAGGCATACGCAGATTATAAAGATATCATGGACTTGACTGAATCTATGGTAAGAGAAATTGCAAACAATGTATTTGGAAGTGCGAAAGTACAATATGGTGAAGACACAATAGATTTAGAGTCCCCATGGAAACGTGTGCACATGGTAGATGCAGTGAAAGAGACTACTGGTGTCAATTTCTATGAAGTAGAAACAGATGAAGAAGCTAAAAACCTAGCAAAAGAACATGGCATTGAAATTACAGATAATATGAAATATGGACATATTTTAAATGAATTTTTCGAACAAAAAGTCGAAGAAACATTGATGCAACCAACATTCGTATATGGTCATCCTATTGAAATTTCTCCATTGGCGAAAAAGAATCCAGAAGATCCACGTTATACAGATCGTTTTGAATTATTTATCGTTGGTAGAGAACACGCAAATGCCTTTACAGAACTAAATGATCCAATCGATCAACGTGAACGCTTTGAAGCACAATTAGTCGAAAAAGAAGAAGGTAATGATGAAGCGCATGAAATGGATGAAGACTTTATCGAAGCATTAGAATATGGTATGCCGCCAACAGGTGGTTTAGGTATTGGTATTGATAGATTGGTTATGTTGTTAACTAATTCAGCGTCTATCAGAGACGTATTACTGTTCCCAACAATGAAACAAAAATAAAATAGTCGCTTAACAAAGCCATCATCTATGTGTGTTATAAATAGATGATGGCTTTTTGTTTGCATTCATTTTACAAATATAGTATTAATATTTTAAATAGAAAATGAAGTAATAAGAAACTTTAAAAGAATATTGTATGAATAAAATATAAAATTAATCTTAAAAAACAGTAGAAATGAATAGATTTCTGTGATAGACTTAATCAAGTCGAGTTGAGGAAACACTACTCAACACAGTAATTGTGAGTCTTAACTATTAAGAACAACAATTAATAAAAAAAGTGAAAAAGTGATTGACACTTTGTAGAAAATGAAGTAATATATAAAAGTCGTCAAAAACAACTTGCTTCGAAAAATGATTTTGTAAATGAAATGTTAAAAACATTTTAATGAAGTGTAAAATTGACTATTGCAAGTGATTGCAAAACAATGTATTATTTAAAAGGTAAGTTAATTGTCTGGTGGCAATGCCAAAGAGGTCACACCTGTTCCCATGCCGAACACAGAAGTTAAGCTCTTTAGCGCCGATGGTAGTTGGATTTACATCCCGCTAGAGTAGGACGTTACCAGGCGAATACATACACGGAGAATTAGCTCAGCTGGGAGAGCATCTGCCTTACAAGCAGAGGGTCGGCGGTTCGAACCCGTCATTCTCCACCATTTTTAGCCGGCCTAGCTCAACTGGTAGAGCAACTGACTTGTAATCAGTAGGTTGGGGGTTCAAGTCCTCTGGCCGGCACCATCTCATGAGCCATTAGCTCAGTTGGTAGAGCATCTGACTTTTAATCAGAGGGTCAGAGGTTCGAATCCTCTATGGCTCATCAAGATTTTAATTTAATATATTTGCAGAAGTAGTTCAGCGGTAGAATACAACCTTGCCAAGGTTGGGGTCGCGGGTTCGAATCCCGTCTTCTGCTCCATTTATTTGATAGTGCCGGGGTGGCGGAACTGGCAGACGCACAGGACTTAAAATCCTGCGATAAGTGATTATCGTACCGGTTCGATTCCGGTCCTCGGCACCATCTTTTAATTTAGCGCCCGTAGCTCAACTGGATAGAGCGTTTGACTACGGATCAAGAGGTTATGGGTTCGACTCCTATCGGGCGCGCCATTATTATTTTACAACTATATACGGGAAGTAGCTCAGCTTGGTAGAGCACTTGGTTTGGGACCAAGGGGTCGCAGGTTCGAATCCTGTCTTCCCGACTCTTTTAAAAATGGGGGCTTAGCTCAGATGGGAGAGCGCCTGCTTTGCACGCAGGAGGTCAGCGGTTCGATCCCGCTAGTCTCCACCATTATTTAATAAAGATATGAACATTGAAAACTGAATCGCAATATGTCAACTTTAATTCCAAACGCAACGACAAGATCGTTGGTTTAAACGTGTTAGAGATAACACACAATTAGTATTTATGAGCTAATCAAACATCATAATTTTTTATGGAGAGTTTGATCCTGGCTCAGGATGAACGCTGGCGGCGTGCCTAATACATGCAAGTCGAGCGAACAGATAAGGAGCTTGCTCCTTTGACGTTAGCGGCGGACGGGTGAGTAACACGTGGGTAACCTACCTATAAGACTGGAATAACTCCGGGAAACCGGGGCTAATGCCGGATAACATTTAGAACCGCATGGTTCTAAAGTGAAAGATGGTTTTGCTATCACTTATAGATGGACCCGCGCCGTATTAGCTAGTTGGTAAGGTAACGGCTTACCAAGGCAACGATACGTAGCCGACCTGAGAGGGTGATCGGCCACACTGGAACTGAGACACGGTCCAGACTCCTACGGGAGGCAGCAGTAGGGAATCTTCCGCAATGGGCGAAAGCCTGACGGAGCAACGCCGCGTGAGTGATGAAGGGTTTCGGCTCGTAAAACTCTGTTATTAGGGAAGAACAAACGTGTAAGTAACTGTGCACGTCTTGACGGTACCTAATCAGAAAGCCACGGCTAACTACGTGCCAGCAGCCGCGGTAATACGTAGGTGGCAAGCGTTATCCGGAATTATTGGGCGTAAAGCGCGCGTAGGCGGTTTCTTAAGTCTGATGTGAAAGCCCACGGCTCAACCGTGGAGGGTCATTGGAAACTGGGAGACTTGAGTGCAGAAGAGGAAAGTGGAATTCCATGTGTAGCGGTGAAATGCGCAGAGATATGGAGGAACACCAGTGGCGAAGGCGACTTTCTGGTCTGTAACTGACGCTGATGTGCGAAAGCGTGGGGATCAAACAGGATTAGATACCCTGGTAGTCCACGCCGTAAACGATGAGTGCTAAGTGTTAGGGGGTTTCCGCCCCTTAGTGCTGCAGCTAACGCATTAAGCACTCCGCCTGGGGAGTACGACCGCAAGGTTGAAACTCAAAGGAATTGACGGGGACCCGCACAAGCGGTGGAGCATGTGGTTTAATTCGAAGCAACGCGAAGAACCTTACCAAATCTTGACATCCTTTGACCACTCTAGAGATAGAGTTTTCCCCTTCGGGGGACAAAGTGACAGGTGGTGCATGGTTGTCGTCAGCTCGTGTCGTGAGATGTTGGGTTAAGTCCCGCAACGAGCGCAACCCTTAAACTTAGTTGCCAGCATTTAGTTGGGCACTCTAGGTTGACTGCCGGTGACAAACCGGAGGAAGGTGGGGATGACGTCAAATCATCATGCCCCTTATGATTTGGGCTACACACGTGCTACAATGGACAATACAAAGGGCAGCTAAACCGCGAGGTCATGCAAATCCCATAAAGTTGTTCTCAGTTCGGATTGTAGTCTGCAACTCGACTACATGAAGCTGGAATCGCTAGTAATCGTAGATCAGCATGCTACGGTGAATACGTTCCCGGGTCTTGTACACACCGCCCGTCACACCACGAGAGTTTGTAACACCCGAAGCCGGTGGAGTAACCATTTATGGAGCTAGCCGTCGAAGGTGGGACAAATGATTGGGGTGAAGTCGTAACAAGGTAGCCGTATCGGAAGGTGCGGCTGGATCACCTCCTTTCTAAGGATATATTCGGAACAACTTCTACGAAGTTGAAAAAGGAATAACATTGACATATTGTATTCAGTTTTGAATGCTCATAATTTGAGGATTCAACATAAATTGTACATTGAAAACTAGATAAGTAAGTAAAATATAGATTTTACCAAGCAAAACCGAGTGAATTAAAGTTTGAAAAAGCTTGAATTCAAAACAAATAATCGCTAGTGTTCGAAAGAACACTCACAGATTAATAACATTTTGGGTTTAAATGAAACGATGTTTGATTTAAACAAACGATTAAGTTATTAAGGGCGCACGGTGGATGCCTTGGCACTAGAAGCCGATGAAGGACGTTACTAACGACGATATGCTTTGGGGAGCTGTAAGTAAGCTGTGATCCAGAGATTTCCGAATGGGGAAACCCAGCACGAGTTATGTCGTGTTATCGACATGTGAATATATATCATGTCTGAAGGCATACCCGGAGAACTGAAACATCTTAGTACCCGGAGGAAGAGAAAGAAAAATCGATTCCCTGAGTAGCGGCGAGCGAAACGGGAAGAGCCCAAACCAATAAGCTTGCTTATTGGGGTTGTAGGACACTCTATACGGAGTTACAAATGTATAAATTAGACGAATTATCTGGAAAGATAAATCAAAGAAGGTAATAATCCTGTAGTCGAAAATTTATACACTCTTGAGTGGATCCTGAGTACGACGGAGCACGTGGAATTCCGTCGGAATCCGGGAGGACCATCTCCCAAGGCTAAATACTCTCTAGTGACCGATAGTGAACCAGTACCGTGAGGGAAAGGTGAAAAGTACCCCAGAAGGGGAGTGAAAGAGAACTTGAAACCGTGTGCTTACAAGTAGTCAGAGCCCGTTAATGGGTGATGGCGTGCCTTTTGTAGAATGAACCGGCGAGTTACGATCTGATGCAAGGTTAAGCAGCAAATGTGGAGCCACAGCGAAAGCGAGTCTGAATAGGGCGTTGAGTATTTGGTCGTAGACCCGAAACCAGGTGATCTACCCATGACCAGGCTGAAGTTCAGGTAACACTGAATGGAGGGCCGAACCGACTTACGTTGAAAAGTGAGCGGATGAGTTGTGGGTAGCGGAGAAATTCCAATCGAACCTGGAGATAGCTGGTTCTCTCCGAAATAGCTTTAGGGCTAGCCTCAAGTGATGATTATTGGAGGTAGAGCACTGTTTGGACGAGGGGCCCTTCTCGGGTTACCGAATTCAGACAAACTCCGAATGCCAATCAATTTAACTTGGGAGTCAGAACATGGGTGATAAGGTCCGTGTTCGAAAGGGAAACAGCCCAGACCACCAGCTAAGGTCCCAAAATATATGTTAAGTGGAAAAGGATGTGGCGTTGCCCAGACAACTAGGATGTTGGCTTAGAAGCAGCCATCATTTAAAGAGTGCGTAATAGCTCACTAGTCGAGTGACACTGCGCCGAAAATGTACCGGGGCTAAACATATTACCGAAGCTGTGGATTGTCCGTAGGACAATGGTAGGAGAGCGTTCTAAGGGCGTTGAAGCATGATCGCAAGGACATGTGGAGCGCTTAGAAGTGAGAATGCCGGTGTGAGTAGCGAAAGACGGGTGAGAATCCCGTCCACCGATTGACTAAGGTTTCCAGAGGAAGGCTCGTCCGCTCTGGGTTAGTCGGGACCTAAGCTGAGGCCGAAAGGCGTAGGCGATGGACAACAGGTTGATATTCCTGTACCACCTCAATTCGTTTTAAGCGATGGGGGGACGCAGTAGGATAGGCGAAGCGTACGATTGGATTGTACGTCCAAGCAGTAAGACTGAGTATTAGGCAAATCCGGTACTCATTAAGGTCAAGCTGTGATGGGGAGAGGAATTTATTCCTCGAGTCGTTGATTTCACACTGCCAAGAAAATCCTCTAGCTAGAATTATGGTGCCCGTACCGCAAACCGACACAGGTAGTCAAGATGAGAATTCTAAGGTGAGCGAGCGAACTCTCGTTAAGGAACTCGGCAAAATGACCCCGTAACTTCGGGAGAAGGGGTGCTTTCTAGGGTTCACGCCCAGGAAAGCCGCAGTGAATAGGCCCAAGCGACTGTTTATCAAAAACACAGGTCTCTGCTAAACCGTAAGGTGATGTATAGGGGCTGACGCCTGCCCGGTGCTGGAAGGTTAAGAGGAGTGGTTAGCTTCTGCGAAGCTACGAATCGAAGCCCCAGTAAACGGCGGCCGTAACTATAACGGTCCTAAGGTAGCGAAATTCCTTGTCGGGTAAGTTCCGACCCGCACGAAAGGCGTAACGATTTGGGCACTGTCTCAACGAGAGACTCGGTGAAATCATAGTACCTGTGAAGATGCAGGTTACCCGCGACAGGACGGAAAGACCCCGTGGAGCTTTACTGTAGTCTGATATTGAAATTCGGCACAGCTTGTACAGGATAGGTAGGAGCCTTAGATACGTGAGCGCTAGCTTACGTGGAGGCGTTGGTGGGATACTACCCTCGCTGTGTTGGATTTCTAACCCGCACCATTTATCATGGTGGGAGACAGTGTCAGATGGACAGTTTGACTGGGGCGGTCGCCTCCTAAAGAGTAACGGAGGCGCTCAAAGGTTCCCTCAGAATGGTTGGAAATCATTCACAGAGTGTAAAGGCATAAGGGAGCTTGACTGCGAGACTTACAAGTCGAGCAGGGTCGAAAGACGGACTTAGTGATCCGGTGGTTCCGCATGGAAGGGCCATCGCTCAACGGATAAAAGCTACCCCGGGGATAACAGGCTTATCTCCCCCAAGAGTTCACATCGACGGGGAGGTTTGGCACCTCGATGTCGGCTCATCGCATCCTGGGGCTGTAGTCGGTCCCAAGGGTTGGGCTGTTCGCCCATTAAAGCGGTACGCGAGCTGGGTTCAGAACGTCGTGAGACAGTTCGGTCCCTATCCGTCGTGGGCGTAGGAAATTTGAGAGGAGCTGTCCTTAGTACGAGAGGACCGGGATGGACATACCTCTGGTGTACCAGTTGTCGTGCCAACGGCATCGCTGGGTAGCTATGTATGGACGGGATAAGTGCTGAAAGCATCTAAGCATGAAGCCCCCCTCAAGATGAGATTTCCCAACTTCGGTTATAAGATCCCTCAAAGATGATGAGGTTAATAGGTTCGAGGTGGAAGCATAGTGATATGTGGAGCTGACGAATACTAATCGATCGAAGACTTAATCAATTTTAATAGGTTTTACTTGGTTCACTTATTTTACTTACTATCTAGTTTTGAATGTATAACTTACATTCACATACATTGTCTGGTGACAATGGCAAGGAGGTCACACCTGTTCCCATGCCGAACACAGAAGTTAAGCTCCTTAGCGCCGATGGTAGTTGGATTTACATCCCGCTAGAGTAGGACGTTGCCAGGCAATTCCATTTTGACCGTAAGGTCGTTTTTTTATGGAAGTTTTATCGATAAAAAAATAATTTTATTTCATTATTGACTTTATAAGTTGATTCATGTATAATTAATTCTTGTCGGTAAAAGAAATGAACATTGAAAACTGAATCGCAATATGTCAACGTTAATTCCAAACGCAACGACAACGATCGTTGGTTTAAATGTGTTAGAGATAACACACAAATTAGTATTTTATGAGCTAATCAAACATCATAATTTTTTATGGAGAGTTTGATCCTGGCTCAGGATGAACGCTGGCGGCGTGCCTAATACATGCAAGTCGAGCGAACAGATAAGGAGCTTGCTCCTTTGACGTTAGCGGCGGACGGGTGAGTAACACGTGGGTAACCTACCTATAAGACTGGAATAACTCCGGGAAACCGGGGCTAATGCCGGATAACATTTAGAACCGCATGGTTCTAAAGTGAAAGATGGTTTTGCTATCACTTATAGATGGACCCGCGCCGTATTAGCTAGTTGGTAAGGTAACGGCTTACCAAGGCAACGATACGTAGCCGACCTGAGAGGGTGATCGGCCACACTGGAACTGAGACACGGTCCAGACTCCTACGGGAGGCAGCAGTAGGGAATCTTCCGCAATGGGCGAAAGCCTGACGGAGCAACGCCGCGTGAGTGATGAAGGGTTTCGGCTCGTAAAACTCTGTTATTAGGGAAGAACAAACGTGTAAGTAACTGTGCACGTCTTGACGGTACCTAATCAGAAAGCCACGGCTAACTACGTGCCAGCAGCCGCGGTAATACGTAGGTGGCAAGCGTTATCCGGAATTATTGGGCGTAAAGCGCGCGTAGGCGGTTTCTTAAGTCTGATGTGAAAGCCCACGGCTCAACCGTGGAGGGTCATTGGAAACTGGGAGACTTGAGTGCAGAAGAGGAAAGTGGAATTCCATGTGTAGCGGTGAAATGCGCAGAGATATGGAGGAACACCAGTGGCGAAGGCGACTTTCTGGTCTGTAACTGACGCTGATGTGCGAAAGCGTGGGGATCAAACAGGATTAGATACCCTGGTAGTCCACGCCGTAAACGATGAGTGCTAAGTGTTAGGGGGTTTCCGCCCCTTAGTGCTGCAGCTAACGCATTAAGCACTCCGCCTGGGGAGTACGACCGCAAGGTTGAAACTCAAAGGAATTGACGGGGACCCGCACAAGCGGTGGAGCATGTGGTTTAATTCGAAGCAACGCGAAGAACCTTACCAAATCTTGACATCCTTTGACCACTCTAGAGATAGAGTTTTCCCCTTCGGGGGACAAAGTGACAGGTGGTGCATGGTTGTCGTCAGCTCGTGTCGTGAGATGTTGGGTTAAGTCCCGCAACGAGCGCAACCCTTAAACTTAGTTGCCAGCATTTAGTTGGGCACTCTAGGTTGACTGCCGGTGACAAACCGGAGGAAGGTGGGGATGACGTCAAATCATCATGCCCCTTATGATTTGGGCTACACACGTGCTACAATGGACAATACAAAGGGCAGCTAAACCGCGAGGTCATGCAAATCCCATAAAGTTGTTCTCAGTTCGGATTGTAGTCTGCAACTCGACTACATGAAGCTGGAATCGCTAGTAATCGTAGATCAGCATGCTACGGTGAATACGTTCCCGGGTCTTGTACACACCGCCCGTCACACCACGAGAGTTTGTAACACCCGAAGCCGGTGGAGTAACCATTTATGGAGCTAGCCGTCGAAGGTGGGACAAATGATTGGGGTGAAGTCGTAACAAGGTAGCCGTATCGGAAGGTGCGGCTGGATCACCTCCTTTCTAAGGATATATTCGGAACAACTTCTACGAAGTTGAAAAAGGAATAACATTGACATATTGTATTCAGTTTTGAATGCTCATAATTTGAGGATTCAACATAAATAATAGATGAGGGCCTATAGCTCAGCTGGTTAGAGCGCACGCCTGATAAGCGTGAGGTCGGTGGTTCGAGTCCACTTAGGCCCACCATTTTTATTTTATTGTACATTGAAAACTAGATAAGTAAGTAAAATATAGATTTTACCAAGCAAAACCGAGTGAATTAAAGTTTGAAAAAGCTTGAATTCAAAACAAATAATCGCTAGTGTTCGAAAGAACACTCACAGATTAATAACATTTTGGGTTTAAATGAAACAATGTTTGATTTAAACAAACGATTAAGTTATTAAGGGCGCACGGTGGATGCCTTGGCACTAGAAGCCGATGAAGGACGTTACTAACGACGATATGCTTTGGGGAGCTGTAAGTAAGCTGTGATCCAGAGATTTCCGAATGGGGAAACCCAGCACGAGTTATGTCGTGTTATCGACATGTGAATATATATCATGTCTGAAGGCATACCCGGAGAACTGAAACATCTTAGTACCCGGAGGAAGAGAAAGAAAAATCGATTCCCTGAGTAGCGGCGAGCGAAACGGGAAGAGCCCAAACCAATAAGCTTGCTTATTGGGGTTGTAGGACACTCTATACGGAGTTACAAATGTATAAATTAGACGAATTATCTGGAAAGATAAATCAAAGAAGGTA
Organism: Staphylococcus arlettae; assembly: GCF_025560845.1. NCBI lineage: Bacteria > Bacillati > Bacillota > Bacilli > Caryophanales > Staphylococcaceae > Staphylococcus > Staphylococcus arlettae. The sequence goes on along the minus strand of NZ_CP094803.1, from coordinate 2,410,132 downwards.
ATAATCCTGTAGTCGAAAATTTATACACTCTTGAGTGGATCCTGAGTACGACGGAGCACGTGGAATTCCGTCGGAATCCGGGAGGACCATCTCCCAAGGCTAAATACTCTCTAGTGACCGATAGTGAACCAGTACCGTGAGGGAAAGGTGAAAAGTACCCCGGAAGGGGAGTGAAAGAGAACTTGAAACCGTGTGCTTACAAGTAGTCAGAGCCCGTTAATGGGTGATGGCGTGCCTTTTGTAGAATGAACCGGCGAGTTACGATCTGATGCAAGGTTAAGCAGCAAATGTGGAGCCACAGCGAAAGCGAGTCTGAATAGGGCGTTGAGTATTTGGTCGTAGACCCGAAACCAGGTGATCTACCCATGACCAGGCTGAAGTTCAGGTAACACTGAATGGAGGGCCGAACCGACTTACGTTGAAAAGTGAGCGGATGAGTTGTGGGTAGCGGAGAAATTCCAATCGAACCTGGAGATAGCTGGTTCTCTCCGAAATAGCTTTAGGGCTAGCCTCAAGTGATGATTATTGGAGGTAGAGCACTGTTTGGACGAGGGGCCCTTCTCGGGTTACCGAATTCAGACAAACTCCGAATGCCAATCAATTTAACTTGGGAGTCAGAACATGGGTGATAAGGTCCGTGTTCGAAAGGGAAACAGCCCAGACCACCAGCTAAGGTCCCAAAATATATGTTAAGTGGAAAAGGATGTGGCGTTGCCCAGACAACTAGGATGTTGGCTTAGAAGCAGCCATCATTTAAAGAGTGCGTAATAGCTCACTAGTCGAGTGACACTGCGCCGAAAATGTACCGGGGCTAAACATATTACCGAAGCTGTGGATTGTCCGTAGGACAATGGTAGGAGAGCGTTCTAAGGGCGTTGAAGCATGATCGCAAGGACATGTGGAGCGCTTAGAAGTGAGAATGCCGGTGTGAGTAGCGAAAGACGGGTGAGAATCCCGTCCACCGATTGACTAAGGTTTCCAGAGGAAGGCTCGTCCGCTCTGGGTTAGTCGGGACCTAAGCTGAGGCCGAAAGGCGTAGGCGATGGACAACAGGTTGATATTCCTGTACCACCTCAATTCGTTTTAAGCGATGGGGGGACGCAGTAGGATAGGCGAAGCGTACGATTGGATTGTACGTCCAAGCAGTAAGACTGAGTATTAGGCAAATCCGGTACTCATTAAGGTCAAGCTGTGATGGGGAGAGGAATTTATTCCTCGAGTCGTTGATTTCACACTGCCAAGAAAATCCTCTAGCTAGAATTATGGTGCCCGTACCGCAAACCGACACAGGTAGTCAAGATGAGAATTCTAAGGTGAGCGAGCGAACTCTCGTTAAGGAACTCGGCAAAATGACCCCGTAACTTCGGGAGAAGGGGTGCTTTCTAGGGTTCACGCCCAGGAAAGCCGCAGTGAATAGGCCCAAGCGACTGTTTATCAAAAACACAGGTCTCTGCTAAACCGTAAGGTGATGTATAGGGGCTGACGCCTGCCCGGTGCTGGAAGGTTAAGAGGAGTGGTTAGCTTCTGCGAAGCTACGAATCGAAGCCCCAGTAAACGGCGGCCGTAACTATAACGGTCCTAAGGTAGCGAAATTCCTTGTCGGGTAAGTTCCGACCCGCACGAAAGGCGTAACGATTTGGGCACTGTCTCAACGAGAGACTCGGTGAAATCATAGTACCTGTGAAGATGCAGGTTACCCGCGACAGGACGGAAAGACCCCGTGGAGCTTTACTGTAGTCTGATATTGAAATTCGGCACAGCTTGTACAGGATAGGTAGGAGCCTTAGATACGTGAGCGCTAGCTTACGTGGAGGCGTTGGTGGGATACTACCCTCGCTGTGTTGGATTTCTAACCCGCACCATTTATCATGGTGGGAGACAGTGTCAGATGGACAGTTTGACTGGGGCGGTCGCCTCCTAAAGAGTAACGGAGGCGCTCAAAGGTTCCCTCAGAATGGTTGGAAATCATTCACAGAGTGTAAAGGCATAAGGGAGCTTGACTGCGAGACTTACAAGTCGAGCAGGGTCGAAAGACGGACTTAGTGATCCGGTGGTTCCGCATGGAAGGGCCATCGCTCAACGGATAAAAGCTACCCCGGGGATAACAGGCTTATCTCCCCCAAGAGTTCACATCGACGGGGAGGTTTGGCACCTCGATGTCGGCTCATCGCATCCTGGGGCTGTAGTCGGTCCCAAGGGTTGGGCTGTTCGCCCATTAAAGCGGTACGCGAGCTGGGTTCAGAACGTCGTGAGACAGTTCGGTCCCTATCCGTCGTGGGCGTAGGAAATTTGAGAGGAGCTGTCCTTAGTACGAGAGGACCGGGATGGACATACCTCTGGTGTACCAGTTGTCGTGCCAACGGCATCGCTGGGTAGCTATGTATGGACGGGATAAGTGCTGAAAGCATCTAAGCATGAAGCCCCCCTCAAGATGAGATTTCCCAACTTCGGTTATAAGATCCCTCAAAGATGATGAGGTTAATAGGTTCGAGGTGGAAGCATAGTGATATGTGGAGCTGACGAATACTAATCGATCGAAGACTTAATCAATTTTAATAGGTTTTACTTGGTTCACTTATTTTACTTACTATCTAGTTTTGAATGTATAACTTACATTCACATACATTGTCTGGTGACAATGGCAAGGAGGTCACACCTGTTCCCATGCCGAACACAGAAGTTAAGCTCCTTAGCGCCGATGGTAGTTGGATTTACATCCCGCTAGAGTAGGACGTTGCCAGGCAAAAGTATACAATTGTTAAAACAATTGCATAAGTAGTACTAATGCATTGCATGCAAAGTACTACTTTAGAGCCGAGACCGAGAGGTCTCTTTTTTTATGTTGAAAAATATACAAACTAGACCGTAAGGTCTTTATTATAAAAGTAGAAACGAGGCGAAGTGAAAGCGATTGAAGCTGACGAATGAAACTTGTGACGCAACGCGCTTACGAGAGGTAAGCAAGTCAGGAGCAAGTTGAAAGAGGATAGATGCGAACGCTTGCCACAAGCCGAAAGCCCTTAGCGCCGATGGTAGTGGTTAACATCCCGCTAGAGTAGGACGTTGCCAGGCAAAAGTATACAATTGTTAAAACAATTGCATAAGTAGTACTAATGCATGACATGCAAAGTACTACTTTAGAGCCGAGACCGAGAGGTTTCTTTTTTTATCTTTAAAATATACTATCTAGACCGTAAGGTCTTTATTATAAAAGTAGAAAGTTACGAGGTAAAAAGGTATACAATTGCTGGAGCAATTGCATAAGTAGTACTAATGCATTGCATGCAAAGTACTACTTTAAATGCATTACATGTAAAGTACTACTAATCTTATTTTACAAAGGCATTAATCAATGCATCTGTATGACTTTGGAGTGCTGCTTTTGGTATACCTCCAAATCCAATGATAAATTTGGGTTGTGTCTCTTTTGGATTATATTGGTTCATTGGAACGACCTTTACTTGGTGATCAGACGCTTGTTTTAAGCATTCTTCTAATGTGCTACCGTTAGTAATAGTTAAGGTAAAATGCATTCCTGTTAATGCGCCTTCAATTTGTAATTGGTTTGCATAGGGTTTCAGTCGTTCTAAAATAAATTTGAGCTTATCACTATAAACAGTTCTCATTTTATTAAGGTGACGTTCAAAGCTGCCAGAGTGCATGAAATTCGCTACTAATTGTTGTAAATGCATTGGTACGGTATTACCTTCTTTGTACGGAAGTTGCTGATATCGTGTGAGTAATGGGTTAGGTAGAACGACATATGCAATTCGACAACTCGGATATAAAGATTTCGAGAAAGTACTAATATATATCACTTTATCTTTAGTATCTAGACTTTGTAAGGCCGGAATAGGTTTCCCGGAAAAGCGAAACTCAGAATCATAATCATCTTCAATAATATAACGATTGTCATCTTTTTGAGCCCAATGAATCAGTTGGGTTCTTTTTTTTAGGTTCATGACATAACCAGTTGGAAACTGATGGGATGGCGTAACATAGGCAACATGATGCTTACTTTGTTTAAATGCGTCAATATCAATTCCAGTAGGTGTAACAGGAACTTGTAAATAAGGTATTTGTTTTTTATCCAACACTTGCTTAATTGGAGGATAACTAGGTTGTTCTATAATAAATGATTGATCATCTAAGATATCCGTTAATAAATTAATGAGTTGTTCAGTCGATGAACCGATAATAATTTGATTTGGATGGCTGGTCACGCCACGGCTATTAAATAAATAATGTGCTATTTCTTGTCTTAATTCTTTTAAGCCTTGTGAATCACGATGTTGTAGCAAAGCACGTTGATCATCTTCAAAGATATCACGCGCATGTCGTCTAAATTGTTGCATTGGAAAATATTCAGCGTCAATTTCTGCCATATTAAAAGCGTATTTGTGATGTATAGTCTCTTCGTTTTTTTCTTGATTATCGACATGGGAAGGTTGTGGTGTATCATTTTTATAAATAACAGGTAAAGATTCAATATCTGACACATAATAACCAGAACGCGGTTTAGCATAAATAAACCCTTCATCTAATAAAATTTGATAGGCATGTTCGATAGTAGTATTACTGACTGACAAATGTGCACCTAAAGCACGTTTAGAAGGGAATTTATCATCAGCATGATATTGACCTTCAATGATTTGTTGTTTTAAAGTTTCATAAAGATTGAGGTAAAGCGGTTGTTTCGGCATATAACTGACCCCTTAATTTTATTGAGAATTGTACCTTTTTAAATACCAGTTTATCTCTTAAAATGAATTTAATCAACTATGAAAAGGGGTAAGTAATATGTCAAAAATTACTGGATCAGATAGAGTAAAACGAGGAATGGCTGAAATGCAAAAAGGCGGCGTTATTATGGACGTTGTTAATGCAGAACAAGCTAGAATTGCTGAAGAAGCAGGCGCAGTTGCTGTAATGGCTTTAGAACGTGTGCCTTCTGATATTAGAGCTGCTGGTGGCGTAGCACGAATGGCTAATCCAAAAATTGTAGAAGAAGTAATGGAAGCAGTGTCTATCCCTGTAATGGCTAAAGCACGTATTGGTCATATTACAGAAGCACGTGTTTTAGAATCAATGGGCGTAGATTACATTGATGAATCTGAAGTGTTAACACCTGCAGATGAAGAATATCATTTATTAAAAGATCAATTCACAGTACCATTTGTTTGTGGTTGTCGTAACTTAGGAGAAGCAGCTCGCCGTATTGGTGAAGGTTCTGCGATGTTACGTACTAAAGGTGAACCAGGTACTGGTAATATAGTGGAAGCAGTTAGACATATTCGTCAAGTTAATTCAGAAGTAAGTCGTTTAACTGTAATGAATGATGATGAAATCATGACTGAAGCTAAGAATATTGGTGCACCATATGAAGTATTAAAATCAATTAAAGACAATGGACGTTTACCAGTTGTAAACTTTGCAGCGGGTGGTGTAGCAACACCTCAAGATGCTGCTTTAATGATGGAGTTAGGCGCTGATGGTGTCTTTGTTGGTTCAGGTATTTTTAAATCAGAAGACCCTGAAAAATTCGCAAAAGCCATTGTTCAAGCGACAACACATTATCAAGATTATGAATTAATTGGTCGTTTATCAAAAGAGCTAGGTACTGCTATGAAAGGTTTAGATATAAATCAACTTTCTTTAGAAGAACGTATGCAAGAGCGTGGTTGGTAATATGAAAATTGGCGTACTGGCATTACAAGGTGCAGTTAGAGAACATATTCGTCACATCGAACTGAGTGGACATGAAGGTGTAGCCATAAAACGTGTAGATCAATTAGATGAGATAGACGGTTTAATACTACCTGGTGGTGAGTCGACAACATTGCGTCGTCTAATGGACTTGTATGGATTTAAAGAAGCACTACAACAATCAACATTGCCAATGTTTGGTACTTGTGCAGGTTTAATTGTCTTAGCTAACGATATTGTTGGTGAAAGTGGTTATTTAAACAAGTTGAACATTTCAGTACAACGTAATTCATTTGGGCGTCAGGTAGATAGCTTTGAAGCTGAATTGGATATTCGTGGGATTGCTAAAGATATTGAGGGTGTGTTTATTCGAGCACCACATATTGAATCAGTGCAAGCAGGCGTAAACGTACTGTGTACAGTAGGTGAGAAAATTGTAGCGGTACAAGAAGGGCAGTATTTAGGAGTATCTTTCCATCCAGAATTGACGGATGATTACCGAGTAACACAATATTTCATTGACCATATTGTGCAAGGACAACAAACACACCAAGTATGACAAAATGTATTTAAGTCCATACAAAACTTTATATCATAGTGAAATAACATGTTAGAAGAGTATAAATAAAAAAGGACCTAGAACATTGCAATATGTTCTAGGTCCTTACATTTTTTATGCTGCTGAATATTTTTTATAAAGAACAAATGATGTCGTAGCTCCTGCAACTAATACAGATGTTAAAGATGCCACTTGTTTAATTATTTTCTTTTTACGTTTGGATGAAAATTCCAATTCCCTTTGTACTTGAATTTCAAAATCTTCTCGTGAATCAAAATTAATTACGTCATGAGCCATTTTCATGGAACATCTCCCCTTAATATATAATAATCAGTGCAGTATTTGAGTATTGTGTCAATTTAAAGTACTAATTGTAGTGCTTAATAGCTATAAAACAAAAGCGAAAGTACACGGACTATAGCTGTAAGTTAGAGTGTTACATTGTATAAATTGTGTTACTTCCTTTGAATTAAAATTTGATACTGCACTTCTTGTTCATAGGTATGAATAAATGCACCTACTTATTGAATGATACATGTTTAGATGTAAATTTACAAGTGACAACATTTTAATATGCTACACTATTTAAAATGAAAACACACTCAACGATATTAGGCGATGAGTGTGTTTGTTAGGTTTGTTGTTGTAAAAAATTGATTTAAGCTATTTTAAATTGTATCACTAAATAAAGAAGCCTGCGATTGCTGATGAAATAAATGAAACTAATGTAGCACCGAATAATAATTTCAAACCAAAGCGGGCTACCATGTCACCTTTTTCGTTATTTAATGATTTAATTGCACCGGAAATAATTCCGATTGAACTGAAGTTGGCGAAAGATACTAAGAAAACTGAAACGATACCTTTAGCATGCTCACTCATACCTTTAACTTCACTTAAACTTTGCATCGCAACAAATTCATTGGATAGTAGTTTTGTTGCCATAACAGAACCAGATTGTACTGCATCGCTCCAAGGAATACCAGCTAAAAATGCAAATGGCGCAAAGATAAAACCGATAATTGTTTGGAAGTCCCAATCAATTTGTCCACCTGACAAGCCTGAGAAGATACCGGCAACAAGTCCGTTAAGTAAAGCGATTATAGCAATGTACCCTATTAACATTGCACCAACGATTACAGCAACTTTAAATCCGTCTAAGATGTATTCTCCCAATACTTCAAAGAATGACTGTTTTGAAGCTTCACTTTCTTGCACAATTAATTTATCCTCTTTTTCATCCACACGATATGGATTGATGATAGAAGCGATAATAAAACCACCGAATAAGTTTAAGACTACTGCAGTAACAACGTATTTAGGTTCGATTAATGCAAAGTACGCACCAATGATAGACGCTGATACTGTAGACATAGCAGAAGCTGTTAATGTATATAAACGTTGTTTAGGTATGTATGCTAATTCTTTTTTTAGTGATATAAAAACTTCTGATTGTCCCAAAATAGCAGCGGCAACTGCGTTGTATGATTCTAAGCGTCCCATGCCATTGATTTTAGAAATAAGAAATCCTAGAACATTAATAATCCATGGTAAAATTTTTGTATATTGTAAGATACCAATTAATGCTGAAATAAACACAATAGGTAATAAAACATTAAAGAAGAATGGAGGGTTTTCAGGATCTATATATTCAAATCCTCCAAATACAAAATTTACCCCTTCTGCTGCTTGCGCTAATAGATAGTTAAAACCATTTGAAATACCACCAATAACAGTAATACCAAATTTTGTTTTAAGTAAGATAAAAGCAAAAACTAACTGTATCCCAAGTAACAAACCGACATAATTCCAACGTATATTTTTTCTGTCTGAACTAAACACAACGGCTAGTGCTAAAAATACTACGATACCAATTAAGCCAATAATAATATGCATATTGTTTTTCATCCCTTTAATTTTTTCTTAATATCTATAATACAATAAAAGTAATATAAGTAACATGGATTTTTAAAATTTTTAAATCATATTGGTTGAAAAAGGTCAAAGTTGGTCATATAATATAGTCAAAGAAGGTCAAAAAGAGGTGATAATCATGCACAATATGTCTGACATCATAGAGCAATACATTAAAAAATTATTTGAAGACTCCAATGAAGATGCTGTAGAAATTCAGCGCGCACATATAGCGCAACAATTTGATTGTGTACCTTCGCAACTTAATTATGTCATTAAAACACGTTTTACAAATAAACATGGTTATGAAATTGAAAGTAAACGAGGTGGTGGAGGCTATATTCGAATCACAAAAATTGAAAATAATGACGCAAGCGGATATATTAATCATCTACTCCAAATTATTGGTCCTTCAATATCTCAACAACAAGCGTACTATATTGTAGATGGCTTATTAGAAAAAGGTTATATTAGCGATAGAGAAGCTAAAATGATTAATGCAGTAGTAGATAGAGAAACATTAAAAATGGATGTAGTAGCACGTGATATTATTAGAGCTAATATTATGAAAAGACTATTACCGATCATAAATTATTATTAAAAGAGCGAGGTGATTACCGTGTTGTGTGAGAATTGTCATTTAAATGAAGCCGAAGTTAAGGTAGCAGTAAAAGGAAAAGACGGTATTCAAGAAAAATGGGTATGTACCACTTGCGCTAAAGGGAACAACCCTTGGACACAAGATAGTCAAGTAGAACAACAAGATGATATAGAAGGTGCCTTTGTTGTAAAACAAATATTACAACACTTAGCAGCTAAACACGGTATCAATTTTGATGAAATTACGATTAAAGAAGCTAAACGTTGTCCAACATGTCAAATGTCTTTACGTGATATCGCACATGTAGGTAAGTTTGGCTGTGCACAATGTTACGATACATTTAAAGAAGATATTGTAGATATTGTAAGACGTGTGCAAGGGGGTCAATTTGAACACACAGGTAAAACACCTCATTCGTCCCATAAAAAATTAGCGTTAAAAAAACAAATTGAAGAAAAAACCAACCATTTAACACAGTTAATTGAAGAACAAAACTTTGAAGAAGCTGCTATTGTCAGAGATGAAATCAAAGCATTAAAAGCAGACAGAGATAGCGAGGTGACACGTGATGAGTGATAAAGACTTAAATGCACATATGAGTGATTGGATGCGTGAAGGAACTGATTCACCAGTTATTATGTCATCAAGGATTAGATTGGCACGAAATTTAGAAAAACACGTGCACCCGTTAATGTTTCCATCTGAACAAGAAGGTTATAGAGTAGTTAATGAAGTTCAAGATGCGCTTCCCGAGTTAGCTGTACAACATTTAGATCAAATGGATCAACGCAGTAAATTTAAACTCGTTGCGAAACATCTTATTAGCCCTGAATTAATTAAACAACCAGCGGCAGCAGTGTTATTAAATGAAGATGAATCATTAAGTTTAATGGTCAATGAAGAAGATCACTTACGTATTCAAGCAATGGGCAATGATTTATCACTACAATCATTGTTTGAACAAGCTTCACAAATTGATGATCAGTTGGATGCTAAGTTAGACATCAGTTTTGATGAAACTTTAGGTTATTTAACAACATGTCCTACAAACATTGGTACAGGGATGCGTGCTAGCGTGATGCTACACTTACCTGGATTATCCATTATGAAAAGGATGAATCGTATTGCACAGACTATTAATCGCTTTGGATTTACAATGCGAGGGATATACGGTGAAGGTTCACAAGTATATGGGCACATCTATCAAGTATCTAATCAATTAACGTTAGGTAAAACAGAAGCCGAAATTATCGATAGTTTAACTGAAGTAGTACAACAAATTATTAATGAAGAATTACAAATTAGAGAACAGTTAGACCGTCATAATTACGTTGAAACACAAGATAGAGTATATCGTTCGTTAGGAATCTTAAAGTATAGTAGACTGATATCAATGGAAGAAGCTTCATTTAGGTTAAGTGAAGTTAAATTAGGGTTAGATTTAGGATATATCACACTTGAAGATTTTAAGTTCAATGAGCTGATGATTGCCATTCAGTCACCATTTTTAATAGATGATGAAGATGAAAAATCAGTGAATGAAAAAAGAGCTGATATCTTGAGAACATATATAAAATAGGAGGTCTCGTTTTATGTTATTTGGTAGATTAACTGAACGTGCGCAGCGCGTATTAGCACATGCACAAGAAGAAGCAATCCGTTTAAATCATTCAAATATAGGTACTGAGCATTTACTGTTAGGTTTAATGAAAGAACCAGAAGGTATTGCGGCCAAAGTGCTAGAATCATTTGAAATTACTGAAGAAAAAGTAGTCGAAGAAGTGGAAAAACTTATCGGACATGGACAAGAACAAATGGGCGCACTACATTATACACCAAGAGCTAAAAAAGTCATCGAATTATCTATGGATGAGGCGCGTAAGTTACACCATAACTTTGTAGGTACTGAGCACATCTTATTAGGACTTATTCGTGAAAATGAAGGTGTTGCAGCGCGTGTATTTGCAAACTTAGATTTAAATATAACTAAAGCACGTGCACAAGTAGTGAAAGCTTTAGGTAGTCCAGAAATGAACAATAAAAATGCACAGGCAAATAAATCTAATAACACGCCAACATTAGATAGTTTAGCACGAGACTTAACTGTCATTGCTAAAGATGGAACATTAGACCCAGTTATAGGAAGAGACCAAGAAATTACACGTGTCATTGAAGTGTTAAGTAGACGTACTAAAAATAATCCAGTACTTATTGGTGAGCCAGGTGTAGGTAAAACTGCAATTGCTGAAGGCTTAGCTCAAGCAATTGTTAACAATGAAGTACCTGAAACATTGAAAAATAAACGTGTCATGTCATTAGACATGGGTACAGTTGTTGCTGGTACAAAATATCGTGGTGAATTTGAAGAACGCTTGAAAAAAGTTATGGAAGAAATTCATCAAGCAGGTAATGTCATTCTATTTATCGATGAGTTACACACACTTGTAGGTGCAGGTGGCGCAGAAGGTGCTATTGATGCATCCAATATCTTGAAACCAGCTTTAGCTAGAGGCGAATTACAATGTATTGGTGCAACTACATTAGATGAGTATCGTAAAAACATCGAAAAAGATGCAGCGTTAGAACGTCGTTTCCAACCTGTACAAGTAGATGAACCAACTGTTGAAGATACTGTAGAAATCTTAAAAGGATTACGTGATCGTTATGAAGCGCATCACCGCATCAACATTTCTGACCGAGCAGTTGAAGCGGCAGTACAATTAAGTAATCGTTATGTATCAGATCGTTTCTTACCGGATAAAGCGATTGACTTAATAGATGAAGCAAGTTCAAAAGTTCGACTCAAAAGTCATACAACACCACCAAATCTCAAAGAGATTGAACAACATATTGAACAAGTGAAAAATGAAAAGGATGCAGCTGTACATGCACAAGAGTTCGAAAATGCAGCTAATTTACGCGATAAACAAACAAAATTAGAAAAACAATATGAAGAAGCAACAAACAACTGGAAAAATGCCCAAAATGGCGAAAACACAGCATTATCAGAAGAAGATATTGCAGAAGTTATCGCTGGTTGGACAGGTATTCCATTAACTAAAATTAATGAAACTGAATCACAACGCTTGCTTAACTTAGAAGATACGTTGCACGACAGAGTTATCGGCCAAAAAGAAGCGGTTAACTCTATCAGTAAAGCAGTAAGACGTGCTAGAGCTGGCTTGAAAGATCCTAAACGTCCAATTGGTAGCTTTATTTTCTTAGGACCTACAGGTGTAGGTAAAACAGAATTAGCGCGTGCTTTAGCAGAATCAATGTTTGGTGAAGAAGATGCAATGATTCGCGTTGACATGAGTGAATTCATGGAGAAACATGCTGTGAGTCGTTTAGTCGGAGCTCCTCCAGGCTATGTTGGACATGATGATGGTGGACAATTAACAGAAAAAGTTAGACGTAAACCATATTCTGTTATCCTATTTGATGAAATTGAAAAAGCACATCCAGATGTCTTTAATATTTTATTACAAGTCCTTGATGACGGACATTTAACAGATACTAAAGGTCGTCGCGTAGATTTCCGTAACACAGTCATTATTATGACTTCAAACGTTGGCGCACAAGAATTACAAGATCAAAGATTCGCTGGCTTTGGCGGTGCAGAAGAAGGGCAAGATTATGAAACAATTCGTAAAACAATGTTAAAAGAATTGAAAAATGCCTTCCGTCCAGAATTCTTAAACCGTGTCGATGACATTATTGTCTTCCACAAATTGAATAAAGAAGAATTGAAAGAAATTGTTACAATGATGGTTAACAAATTAACAAATCGTCTGTCAGAACAAGACATTAGCATCAGTGTTACTGATTCAGCGAAGGAAAAAATTGCTGAAGAAGGCTATGATCCAGAATACGGTGCTAGACCATTAATCAGAGCTATTCAAAAAACGGTCGAAGATAACTTAAGTGAATTGATTTTAGATGGTAACAAAATCGAAGGTAAAGACGTAGTTATTGATCATGATGGTAAAGAATTTAAATATGACATCAAAGATAGAGCAAATGAACCAAAAGAACAAGAACAAACAGAAACATCAGAATCATAAGTAGCTTTCTAACGTTAGTTTGGCCGGCACAATCTTAAAGATTGTGTCGGTTTTTTTATAGTGATAGTGAGGTAGCGCTCACCATTGAACTATATACACTTAGTCATTGAATGACTTATAAGAATAAACTAATTTCAAGGGTGAAAAAGTCCGGTTTTTAGTGATGAAACTAGGTATTAGGGCGAGGATACTTAGTTAATAGTACATTTTATGTGAACATTCTGCTGTATCTTAATTCAGTCACTGTTTTGGCATAATAATAGTGTCTCAATTTATGACAGAATATGATAAAGTAGTAAAATGTGTAAGCGTGACATTGAATAGGAAATGTCATATTAATAACTGTTAGCTTTAAGAAATAATCAATGTAGGATTGACTAGTAAGTTAAATAGGGTGATATCAACCTATGGATCACTTGATATTTTAATTGTTTTTACAGCAACAGAGGTATAGAATAGATTTGTTCAAGTAAAGTTGGAGGTGCGAATTTGGCCAAAAAGAAAGTGATATTTGAATGTTTGGCATGTGGGTATCAGTCTCCGAAATGGATGGGGAAATGTCCAAATTGTGGTGCGTGGAACCAAATGGAAGAGAGTATAGAGCAACAAGCCTCAAGCCCAAAACATGGCGTGAGAAGTAAGGATACTGCATCAAAAGTTCAGAAATTGAATGAAGTTAATAATGAAACGGCACCTAGAATAGAAAGTAAATCAACAGAGTTTAACAGAGTATTGGGTGGTGGCATAGTCAGTGGTTCGTTAGTACTTATTGGTGGTGATCCCGGAATTGGGAAATCAACGCTATTGTTACAAATATGTGCAGCGTTATCACAAAGCTATAATGTACTTTATATTACGGGGGAAGAATCATTAAATCAAACTAAGCTAAGAGCTGAACGTTTAGATGAAGATTCGAGTCAATTAAATGTATTTGCTGAAACGGATTTAGAGATTATTCATGAGACTGTGAAAAAAATGCAACCTGATTTGATTGTAGTAGACTCGATTCAAACGATATTCCACCCTGAAATTAGTTCGGCACCTGGCTCTGTGTCACAAGTAAGAGAAAGTACGCAAAGTTTGATGAATATTGCTAAACAAATGAATATTGCGACCTTTATTGTAGGGCATGTAACTAAAGAAGGCCAAATTGCTGGACCGCGATTATTGGAACATATGGTAGATACAGTGTTGTATTTTGAAGGTGATGAACATCATGCCTATCGTATTTTACGTGCGGTCAAAAACCGTTTTGGTTCAACCAATGAAATGGGAATTTTTGAAATGAAACAAAGCGGACTAAAAGGTGTCAAAAACCCTTCAGAGATGTTTTTAGAAGAGCGTTCGACGAATGTGCCAGGTTCAACTATTGTATCAACGATGGAAGGGACAAGACCACTATTGATTGAAGTACAAGCATTAGTTACACCAACGACCTTTAATAACCCGAGACGTATGGCGACAGGTATTGATCATAATAGGCTTAGTTTATTGATGGCAGTGTTAGAGAAAAAAGAGAATTTTTTATTACAACAACAAGATGCATATATTAAAGTTGCTGGTGGTGTACGTCTAACAGAACCTGCTGTTGACTTAGGAATTATAATGGCTACGGCTTCTAGTTTTAAAGATTTAGCTGTTGATGGTTTCGATTGTTTCATCGGAGAAGTTGGACTTACTGGTGAAGTACGTCGTGTATCCAGAATCGAACAACGTGTACAAGAAGCTGCAAAGCTTGGTTTTAAAAGGGTTGTTATCCCTGAAACAAATATTGGAGGCTGGACTTTCCCTGATAATATTCAAGTTATCGGTGTTTCTAGCGTTCATGATGCATTAAAATATGCATTGAAACAATAAATATAAATAAGGAAAATGAATAGTACTGCCACCGATATGTAGTCACTATGGAAAGGAAGTATTATTGAATATGATAAGAGTCATTGTAATCTTGTGCTATGTCATATTAGGTGCAAGTTTGGGCGTCTATTTTATACCAGAAATTATAAATGATACAGGACTAAGTCATTATCCACTATTAAAAAATAGTTATTTTACTGGTCTATTAGGCATAGTTATTTTCTTCCTTTTGTTTGGGTGGTTTATACGAAAAATCGCCTTAGGCTTAAGAGAAGTTGAGCAAACGATTATGCGTCAAAGTGCAATTGAAATCTTATTTGCCACAATTGGTCTAATGATAGGACTATTAATTTCAGTTATGATTTCTTTTATTTTCCAAATAATTGGTAATAATGTATTAAATCATTTTGTACCGATTATTATTACTATTATATTAGGTTATCTTGGTTTCCAATTTGGCTTGAAAAAACGAGATGAAATGTTGTTGTTTTTACCTGAAAACATGGCGCGTTCGATGTCTATTAATGCTAGAAATGCAGTACCTAAAATTATTGATACGAGTGCCATTATCGATGGTCGTATTGTTGATATTATAAAATGTGGTTTTATTGACGGTGAAATATTAATACCACAAGGCGTTATAAATGAGTTGCAAATTATTGCTGATGCCAATGATAGTGTGAAACGAGAAAAAGGACAACGTGGATTAGATATATTAAATGAACTTTATGATACGGATCATCCGACACGCATCATCCATCCTACAAAATCACATAGTGATATTGATGCAATGCTCATTAAATTAGCTCAACATTATAGAGGTCATATTATCACGACTGATTTTAATTTGAACAAAGTATGTCATGTGCAAGGGATACAGGCATTAAATGTGAATGACTTATCTGAAGCAATTAAGCCAACTGTCCATCAAGGTGACCGTTTTAACTTATTATTAACGAAAATGGGCAAAGAAAGTGGACAAGCTGTAGGTTACTTAGATGACGGTACGATGGTCGTAGTAGACAATGCCAAAAAGCATATTGGAGAACATATTGATTTAGAAGTGATTAGTTTATTACAAACTTCATCAGGTCGTATTATTTTCGCCAAAAAAATTAGTGCATAATAAATTATAATCTATGTAATGCCATGTAATTGATAGGGTGTTACATAGATTTTTTAATACATAGATATAGGCATGGTGTTATCAATTTATACTGTATCGTGCTACAATAGATAGCGAAAAATGCCTTTAGCTATGTATTGGCGAAGTAAGCTATTACTTCGATAATTATCTATAAATTAGAAAAAAGTGATAAGCAAAATATGCTGAGCTATGGTATCATTAATTAGAAAATATAACAAAGCATATTCATAGTTAATGGTGTGGGTATAGGTATAACAAGTATAAGTTGTTACAGCATGTTTCAACTTTTTTGATGTGCCGTCAATACGCACGCATGTTAATTGATAATATTAAAATGGTAAACAGGAGTGAACATAATGAGTGATCGCGTAAGAGTTAGATATGCCCCTAGTCCAACGGGCTATTTGCATATAGGTAACGCTAGAACAGCTTTATTTAACTATTTATTTGCAAAACATTATGATGGAGACTTTATTATTCGTATTGAAGATACAGATAGTAAACGTAATTTAGAAGATGGCGAATCTTCTCAATTTGATAACTTAAAATGGTTAGGCATTGACTGGGATGAATCAGTAGATAAAGATAAAGGCTATGGACCATACCGCCAATCAGAGCGTGCAGAAATTTATAATCCATTAATTCAACAATTATTAGACGAAGACAAAGCATATAAATGTTATATGACTGAAGAAGAATTAGAAGCTGAACGTGAAGAACAGATAGCAAACAATGAAATGCCACGTTACGGTGGAAAACACGCACATTTAACTGAAGAAGAAAGACAACAATTTGAAGCGGAAGGTCGTAAACCATCAATTCGTTTCAGAGTACCTAAAGATACGACATTTAAGTTTGATGATATGGTTAAAGGTGAAATTTCATTTGATTCCAATAATATAGGTGACTGGGTTATTGTGAAGAAAGATGGCGTGCCAACTTATAACTTTGCAGTAGCAGTTGATGATCATTACATGGAAATTTCAGATGTTATTCGTGGCGATGACCACATTTCTAATACACCAAAACAAATTATGATTTATGAAACATTTGGTTGGGAAGTACCACGTTTTGCGCACATGTCATTAATAGTTAATGAAGAACGTAAAAAATTAAGTAAGCGTGATGGTAAAATTTTACAATTTATCGAACAATATCGTGATTTAGGTTATTTACCAGAAGCGTTATTTAACTTTATTACTTTGCTAGGTTGGTCACCAGAGGGCGAGGAAGAAATTTATTCTAAAGAAGAATTTATTAAGATTTTTGATGAACAACGTTTATCTAAATCACCTGCCTTCTTTGATAAACACAAATTAGCTTGGGTAAACAACCAATATATGAAGCAAAAAGATACTGAAACAGTATTTGAATTAGCTTTACCTCATTTAATTAAAGCTAACTTATTACCAGAACAACCAACAGAAGCAGACCTAGATTGGGGACGTAAATTAGTAGCGTTATATCAAAAAGAAATGAGTTACGCTGGAGAAATTGTTCCGTTATCTGAAATATTCTTCCGTGATGAGCAAGCACTAGGTGATGATGAACAAGAAATCATTGCTGGAGAACAAGTGCCAGAATTGATGGAACATTTATATAGCAAATTAGAAGCGTTAGAAGTCTTTGAAGCGACAGAAATTAAAAAAACAATTAAAGAAGTACAAAAAGAAACAGGAATTAAAGGTAAGCAATTATTTATGCCGATTCGTGTTGCGGTTACTGGGCAAATGCATGGCCCGGAATTACCTAATACAATTGAAGTATTAGGTAAAGATAAAGTGTTAACAAGATTACAACATTACGTAAAATAAATCTGTGGCACTTAGTAACTTGAAATACAGTACGAGAACCCCTATGATAAGAATTGACAATGCAAAGGATTAGTAAGTAGTAAAAGTGTTCAGAGAGTGTACGGGAGCTGCGAGTACATCACTGATACTATGGAATGCACCTTTGTTGCTAACAATTAAATGATGTAAATGAGTGTATATAAGTGCAATTTTGGGATGAAATATCAAAATTAAACTTATATATAAAGAAGAGTGGGACCGTGCCAAAGCACCTCTAGCATATTGTGTTAGAGGTGCTTTTTTAGTAGGGAGGAAAAAATCTTGTTTAAAGTTTTAAAAAGAGTAAAAGATGATATAAATATGGTTTTTGAACAAGACCCAGCAGCAAAAACGACGTTTGAAGTTGTGACATCATACGCAGGTTTACATGCTGTATGGAGTCATCTCATTGCGCACACATTATATAAAAAGGAAAAATATGTTCTTGCAAGATTAATATCACAAATTACGCGGTTTTTTACTGGTATAGAAATACATCCAGGTGCAAAGATAGGGAGACGTTTATTTATCGATCACGGCATGGGAGTAGTAATTGGTGAGACATGTCGAATTGGAGATAATGTAACTATATATCAAGGTGTGACACTAGGCGGAACTGGAAAAGAGAAAGGCAAAAGACATCCAGACATTGGAGATAACGTACTGATTGCAGCGGGAGCTAAAGTACTAGGTAATATTGAAATTCATTCAGATGTAAATATTGGTGCTAATTCTGTAGTACTAACTTCTGTGCCAAGTTTTTCAACTGTAGTAGGTATACCAGGGCATATAGTAAAACAAGATGGTAAACGTATCGGTAAAACATTCGATCATTTAAATTTACCTGACCCGATTTATGAGCAAATGAAAGAGTTAGAGAAACAACTTGAAAAAACAAGAAATGGAGAGATTCAAGATGATTACATTATATAATACATTAACACGCCAAAAGGAGACTTTTGAGCCTCTTGAACCGGGTAAAGTGAAGATGTATGTATGTGGACCTACAGTTTATAACTATATTCATATAGGGAATGCTCGACCAGCAATTAACTATGATGTAGTACGCAGATACCTTGAATACAAAGGTTATGAGGTAGAATATGTATCTAACTTTACCGATGTAGACGATAAACTCATTAAACGTTCAAACGAATTGAACGAATCAGTACAGTCGATTGCTGATCGCTATATTGAAGCATTTTATGAAGATACGTCAGCATTGAATGTTAAGAAAGCCACGTCGAATCCACGTGTTATGAATCATATGGATGACATTATTCAATTTATTCAAGAATTAGTTGATGAAGGTTATGCTTATGTCAGTGGTGGCGATGTTTATTTTAGAACACGTAAGTTTGAAGATTATGGTAAATTAAGTCATCAATCACTCAATGATTTAAAAGTAGGTGCTCGTATTGAGCAAGGTGAACAGAAAGAAGATGCACTTGATTTTACATTGTGGAAACAAGCAAAACCCGGTGAAATTAGTTGGGAGAGTCCATTTGGAGAGGGACGTCCAGGTTGGCATATCGAATGTTCTGTAATGGCATATAAAGAATTAGGTGCCACAATTGATATTCATGCTGGTGGGACAGATTTACAATTCCCACACCATGAAAATGAAATTGCGCAATCAGAAGCACACAACCATGCACCATTTGCGAATTATTGGATGCATAATGGTTTTATTAACATTGATAATGAAAAAATGAGTAAATCGTTAGGTAACTTTGTGTTAGTACATGACATTATTAAAGAAATTGATCCTGACGTATTACGTTTCTTCATGATTAGCGTACATTATCGTAGCCCAATTAATTACAATATGGAACTTGTTAATGCAGCTAGAAGTGGATTAGAGCGTATACGTAATAGTTATAATGCTGTGTTAGAGCGTGCAGCAATTGCTACAGATATAACAGATCAAAGTGACTATTTAGAGCAAATTGATAGCATATTAACACAATTTGAAACTGTAATGAATGACGATTTTAATACCGCGAATGCTATCACGGCATGGTACGATTTAGTTAAATTAGCAAATAAATTTGTATTGGAAAATACCACTTCACTGGCGGTACTAGAACGTTTTAAAGAAGTGTTCCATATCTTTAGCGATGTGTTAGGCGTGCCATTAGAAGGTGCTTCAACTGATGAATTATTAGATGAAGATGTTGAAGCATTAATAGCAGAACGTGATGCTGCTAGAAAAAATAAAGATTTCGCACGCGCAGACGAAATTCGTGATGACTTAAAAGCACAAAATATTATACTTGAAGATACGCCTCAAGGTGTGAGGTTTAAACGTGGCTAATACTAATCCTAAACTTTTGAACCCATTGACATTAGCGTATATGGGAGATGCTGTGTTAGATCAACACATTAGAACCTATATCGTTTTGAAATTACAAAGTAAGCCCAATCGTTTACATCAGGTGGCAAAACAATATGTTTCTGCTAAAAGCCAAGCACAAACACTAGAATATTTGATTGCGAACACTTGGTTTACAGATGAAGAATTAGAAATAGTACGTCGTGGACGCAATGCTAAAAGTTATACTAAAGCTAAAAATACAGATATACAAACATATAAGAAAAGTTCAGGCTTGGAAGCAGTCATTGGCTTTTTATATTTAGACACACAAGAAGAGCGTCTGACAGCATTATTAGAGGCAATTGTAGAAAGTGTAAATGAAAGGGAGTGACATGTTGGAAGATATCGTTATCGTCGGTCGACATGCGGTAAAAGAAGCTATTACCAGTGGCCATACAATTAATAAAATTTTAATTCAAGATGGAATTAGAAAACAACAAATCAATGAGATATTAAAAAAAGCTAAAAACGAGAAAATCATTGTACAAACCGTTCCTAAATCTAAGATAGACGGTTTGTCAGAATCACCACACCAAGGTGTCGCTGCATTAGTAGCGCCTTATGAGTATACTGATTTTAATGACTTTATAGCGCAACAAGACAACAAAGATACTTTAGCCACAGTGTTGATTTTAGATGGGTTAGAAGATCCACATAATTTAGGATCGATTATTCGTACGGCTGACGCTTCGGGTGTAGATGGGATTATTATACCTAAACGTCGTTCCGTTGCTCTAACACAAACAGTTGTAAAAGCAAGTACAGGTGCTATCCAACATGTGCCGATTATGCGCGTGACAAACTTAGCACAAACGATCGAGTCGTTAAAGGAACATGGCTATTGGGTAGCAGGAGCGGAAGCAGATAACGCAACCGATTATCGTGAGTTGGATGCTGGCATGCCACTTGCTTTAGTTATCGGTAGTGAAGGCCAAGGTATGAGTAGATTAGTGAAAGATAAATGTGATTTTTATATCAAGATTCCTATGGTTGGACACGTCAATAGTTTGAATGCATCTGTAGCAGCAAGTTTACTGATGTACGAAGTTTATCGTAAACGGAATCAGATTGGAGATGCATAATGAAGGAAAGGTACTTAATCATAGATGGATATAATATGATTGGCCAATCTAAAACGTTAAGCAAACTCGCACAGGAAAATCTAGAAGAGGCTCGTGAACAATTATTGATTGCTATTGCAAACTTCAGTGCGGTCGTTGCTGATGAAGTCATTTGTGTATTTGATGCTTACGACCAATCTGGTTTGCAATCTGAGTATGAGTATCATGGTGTTAAAACAGTGTTTACGAAAGAAAAGGAAACAGCTGATAGCTACATCGAAAAGTATGTTTACGATTTGTATAATAAACATACGACACATATTACAGTAGTAACGAGTGACATGAGTGAACAACATGCAATCTTTGGCACAGGCGCCTATCGCATCTCATCGAGAGAAATGTGGCGCGATTTAGAAGAAAACGAAACGACTATTTCTAAGTCATTAGATGGCTTCAATGAAACTAAACCAAGAACACGTATCCCATTATCAAATGAGATATTGCAAGAATTCGAAAAAATTAGGCGTGGTAACCACAAGAAAGACTAATTTTGCCCTCTTGCTTTTTAGTGATCTCGCTTTGTATGATATGAATATTCTAACGGAAAGGAACATATCATGAGAGACCATATGACAACTAAAAAGCAATCTGTAGCCCATGCCACTAATGAACATAATCAAACATTAGTAAACCACATCATTGCACAGGTCACACCTAAGATTAAAGCAAGTTTAAATTGCAGCTCAATTACTAAAGATAGTAAAGATGATTTGTTTCAAGACATTATCCTGAAGCTTTTACTCAATATAGCGCATTTTGACTTTAAGCAAGACACACCAATTGAACATTACATCAATAAAATAGTGAAAACAACAAAAGCAGATTACTTTCGACGACGCGCGTTACAAAATGTGCAACGGCAAGCATTAGTGCAAGAGTTTCGTGTGAATTATGAATCACGTACACAACAGCAAAATATTGAAGTGATTATATTACGTAATGAGTTGAAAACAATATTAAATCAGAGCTTCGAACGATTGACCATATTAGAACGTACTATTATGACTGATATTGTTTATGGCTATAAACCGCATTCTATTGCACAGCGTTTTAATATAGAGCACAAAGTAGTCTATAACGGGGTTCAAAGAGCAAAACGCAAAATTAAGCGTTATTTACTACTCTGGTGGCAATAAAATGTAGTACACTGAATATGGTGATATGACAACACGTGATACATTTTACAATAGTATTGATGTTTGACAATTGCTATATGACTTATGTATAGTAGATTGGTATTATAATGAATAAGGTGAGGTTTATTGAAAAAAGTACCGTTGAATTGTGAAGAATGTGGCAGCCGAAATTACAATTTACCCAAACACAACGATGCAACTACGAGACTTACATTGAAAAAATATTGCCCTAGGTGTAATACACATACACTGCATAAAGAAACAAAATAAATGTTAGTGTATTTCATATTAAGTAGCTGCAAACGCGAACGGATAACATAGTAGTAATGGATGACTCGAGTATAATGAGATGGAGGGTTTATAATGGCTAAAAAAGATGGTTTCTTTCAAGGCGTAAAGTCTGAAATGGAAAAGACAAGTTGGCCAACTAAAGAAGAATTATTTAAGTACACAGTAATTGTGGTTGCTACAGTAATCTTCTTTCTAGCTTTCTTCTATGCCTTAGACTTAGGAATTGGCAGACTTATAGAATTAATTAAATAGTGAGGAGTGACGACATGTCTGAAGAAGTTAGTGCAAAGCATTGGTATGCAGTGCATACTTATTCTGGTTATGAGAATAAAGTTAAAAAGAATTTAGAAAAACGTGTAGAATCTATGAATATGACAGAACAAATTTTTAGAGTTGTCATACCAGAAGAGGAAGAAACACAAGTTAAAGATGGTAAAGCGAAAAAGCTAACTAAAAAAACATTCCCAGGATATGTGTTAGTTGAATTAGTGATGACCGATGAATCTTGGTATGTTGTAAGGAATACGCCAGGTGTAACTGGTTTCGTTGGTTCTGCTGGCGCAGGCTCAAAACCTAATCCTTTATTGCCTGATGAAGTACGTTTTATCTTAAAACAAATGGGCATGAAAGAAAAAACGATAGATGTTGAAGTTGATTTAGGTGAACAAGTACGAGTGAAATCTGGTCCGTTTGCTAACCAAGTTGGTGAAGTACAAGAAATTGAAGCGGATAAATTCAAATTAACAGTTTTAGTAGACATGTTTGGAAGAGAAACTCCGGTAGAAGTAGAATTTGATCAAATAGAAAAATTATAATAATTAAAAGGAAAATTACTATTGATTTCTAATATAGATTGATGGTATAATACTGTGGTCGCGCTTTAGAGCGTTCCATTTCGTCACGAAATGTAGAAGAGTGGGAGGGCAAAACTCAGTCCTGTGACCACATCACGATATCAAGGAGGTGCACATCGTGGCTAAAAAAGTAGAAAAAGTAGTTAAATTACAAATTCCTGCAGGTAAAGCAAACCCAGCACCACCAGTTGGTCCAGCATTAGGTCAAGCAGGTGTGAACATTATGGGATTCTGTAAGGAATTCAACGCACGTACTCAAGAAGATGCAGGTTTAATCATTCCGGTGGAAATCAGTGTTTATGAAGATCGTTCATTTACATTTATTACTAAAACACCACCAGCTCCAGTACTACTTAAAAAAGCAGCTGGCGTTGAAAAAGGTTCAGGCGAACCTAATAAAAACAAAGTTGCTACAGTAACTAAAGATCAAGTACGCGAAATTGCTAACAGCAAAATGCAAGACTTAAACGCTGCAGACGAAGAAGCAGCTATACGTATTATCGAAGGTACTGCACGTAGTATGGGTATCACAGTAGAATAATTATAACAATTAACATGAAACAGATAGACGGATAGTAGCAGATGACAGAGATGACAAACATGATCGCAGTATTCAACATTGTCGTAAATGAAGAAGTAGAACTGTTGAGGAAGTCTCCCAAAGTCCATACACACTTCACTGTTATCTGCTCTTAACTTGCGCAGGCAAGTAAACGTGGGAGGAAATTCCGCTAAAACCACTAAAGGAGGAACAATAAATGGCTAAAAAAAGTAAAAAGTATCAAGAAGCAGCTAGTAAAATAGACCGCCAAAAACATTACGATGTTGAAGAAGCTGTCGCATTAGCTAAAGAAACAAGCATCGCTAACTTTGATGCTTCAGTAGAAGTAGCATTCCGTTTAGGCATTGATACACGTAAAAATGACCAACAAATCCGTGGTGCAGTAGTACTACCAAACGGTACTGGTAAATCACAACGTGTATTAGTATTTGCTAAAGGTGACAAAGCAACAGAAGCAGAAGCAGCAGGCGCTGATTACGTAGGCGAAGGCGACTACGTAAACAAAATCCAACAAGGATGGTTTGACTTCGATGTAGTTGTTGCAACACCAGACATGATGGGTGAAGTTGGTAAATTAGGTCGTGTATTAGGACCTAAAGGTTTAATGCCAAACCCTAAAACAGGTACAGTTACTATGGATGTGAAAAAAGCTGTTGAAGAAATCAAAGCTGGTAAAGTAGAATACCGCGCTGAAAAAGCTGGTATTGTACATGCATCTATTGGTAAAACTTCATTTGATACTGATAAATTAGTTGAAAACTTCAGAGCTTTACAAGATGTATTAGCAAAAGCTAAACCATCTTCAGCTAAAGGGACTTATTTCAAATCTGTTGGTATTACTACAACAATGGGTCCTGGCGTTAAAGTTGATACTTCAGGCTTTAAACTATAATAAATCATATCTAATATAAATAGACTGAAAGTATTCCTTTCAGTCTATAAATAAATATTGACATATTACAATAAACCAGTTATATTGGTTTATGTGATTATTTTACCTAAGACAGTAGGAGTTATACATTAACTTAAAATTACATCCTGCCGAGGCTAAAATTGACTTGAACGTGAAGAAACTTTCAAGCACTTTTTGCCGTGGGTAGAAAGTGCTTTTTTTATTGAGTGATGCTTTTAACTCTTAAGCTAGAGTATTATTCAAAATTAAAAGCACCAAAATAAATTGTATGGAGGTGTCTAAATGTCTGCTATCATTGAAGCAAAACAACAACAAGTTGATACTATTGCTGAACAACTTAAAAACTCAGTATCTACTGTAATCGTAGACTACCGTGGTTTAAGTGTAGCTGAAGTGACAGAACTACGTTCACAATTACGTGAAGCTGGTGTTGAGTACAAAGTTTACAAAAACACTATGGTTCGTCGTGCTGCTGAAAAAGCTGGTATCGAAGGATTAGATGAATTCTTAGTAGGACCTACAGCTGTTGCAACATCTACTGAAGATGTCGTTGCACCAGCAAAAGTACTTGCAGGATTTGCTAAAGAACACGAAGCATTAGAAATTAAAACAGGTATTATGGAAGGTAGCGTTATCTCAGCTGAAGAAGTTAAAACAGTTGGATCTCTACCATCACACGACGGTCTTGTATCAATGCTATTATCTGTATTACAAGCACCAGTCCGCAACTTCGCATATGCAGTTAAAGCTGTTGGTGAAGAAAAAGAAGAAAGCGCTGAATAATTGCGCATAAAAAAACTTAACTTAATGGAGGAATATTAAAATGGCTAATCAAGAACAAATCATTGAAGCAATTAAAGAAATGTCAGTATTAGAATTAAACGACTTAGTAAAAGCAATTGAAGAAGAATTTGGTGTAACTGCAGCAGCTCCAGTAGCAGAAGCAGGTGCAGCAGGCGGCGCAGATGCAGCTGCTGAACAAACTGAATTTGACGTAGAGTTAACTTCAGCTGGTTCATCTAAAATCAAAGTTGTTAAAGCTGTTAAAGAAGCAACTGGCTTAGGATTAAAAGATGCTAAAGAATTAGTAGACGGAGCTCCTAAAGTAGTTAAAGAAGGCTTATCTAAAGAAGATGCTGAAGAGCTTAAATCACAATTAGAAGAAGTAGGCGCTACAGTAGAATTAAAATAATTCTAGCCTCTTAACTAATGAATAATTTTATATTGCAGGCCGAGAGTTACATTATCAAAGTGATATGTAAGCAACTTGCAGTCTGAGATTTTTGAGAAATGAAAACCCCGTTATCACTATAACGGGGTTTTATCTTTTGATTATCTTTAAAGGTCTACGTTATCATTTGAACTGAGCACTAGCTAAGATAATACATAATCCGCAATTTGTGGATTAAAATGAGGTGTAGTCATGAGCCACTATTATGATGCGAATCCTGAAGTTGAAAGTGATGAAACTGTTTTTACCTACTCCTACGATAATCATAATTTAAAACTAACAACAGATACAGGTGTCTTTTCGAAAGGGAAGATAGACTTTGGTTCTGACTTGTTAGTTACAACATTTTTGAAAGCAAATCCCCCTGGACCTACGAAAAATATAATTGATGTTGGATGTGGCTATGGGCCCATTGGCTTAATGGTTGCTAAAGTAGCACCACATCATCAGGTTACAATGGTAGATGTGAATCAGCGTGCGTTAGCATTAGCAAAGCGCAACAAACAAAAAAATCACATCGAAAATGTTGAAATTGTAGAAAGTGATGGTTTAACTCAAGTAGAGGACGCTACGTTTGACTTTGTGTTAACCAATCCACCTATTAGAGCAGGAAAAACTGTGGTGCATCAAATACTAACGGACGCCAGTAGTAAGTTGAAACAAGAAGGCGCGCTCTATGTTGTTATTCAGAAAAAACAAGGAATGCCTTCAGCGAAGAAGAAAATGCAAGAAGTATTTGAAAACGTAGAAGTAGTAGAAAAAAGTAAAGGCTATTACATTTTGCGAAGTGTAAAGCTTGATTAAAATACTTGATTCTGATATAGTTATAGAATGTAAAAATTTATGTTCAATAAGTGTGTACTTTTACGTATAAAATAACAATGTATATTGCTAATATAGTAAATAGAAAATGGTGTCATAAGGAGTGCTACCGTTTTCTTTTTGTCTTATTATATTTGGTTATTTATCAAAAGTAAACACACAATTTTTGAGGGGTGAATCTGTTTGGCAGGTCAATTTGTCCAATATGGAAGACATCGTAAACGTAGAAATTATGCGAGAATTTCAGAAGTATTAGAATTACCGAACTTAATCGAAATTCAAACGAAATCATATGAGTGGTTCTTAAAAGAAGGGTTACTAGAAATGTTCCGTGATATTTCACCGATTGAAGATTTCACAGGTAATCTGTCTTTAGAGTTTGTAGATTACAGACTTGGTGAACCAAAATATGATTTAGAAGAATCGAAAAACCGTGATACAACGTATGCTGCACCACTTCGAGTGAAAGTACGTCTTATTATTAAAGAGACTGGCGAAGTAAAAGAGCAAGAAGTGTTTATGGGAGACTTCCCATTAATGACAGATACAGGTACATTTGTGATTAACGGTGCAGAACGTGTTATCGTATCACAACTTGTTCGTTCACCATCCGTTTACTTCAACGAAAAACTAGATAAAAATGGTCGTACGAACTATGATGCAACTATCATTCCTAACCGTGGCGCATGGTTAGAGTATGAAACAGATGCAAAAGATGTTGTATATGTACGTATCGACAGAACTAGAAAGCTACCTTTAACTGTGTTATTACGTGCTTTAGGTTTCTCTACAGATCAAGAAATCATCGATCTATTAGGAGATAATGAATATTTACGTAACACACTAGAAAAAGATGGTACTGAAAATACAGACCAAGCTTTACTAGAAATTTATGAACGTTTACGTCCTGGCGAGCCACCTACAGTAGAAAATGCTAAAAGCTTATTATATTCACGTTTCTTTGATCCAAAACGATATGATTTAGCAAGTGTAGGTCGTTATAAAGCAAACAAAAAACTACATTTAAAACATCGTCTGTTTAATCAAAAATTAGCAGAACCGATTGTTAATGCTGAGACAGGTGAAATTGTAGCTGAAGAAGGCACAGTTTTAGATCGTCGTAGCTTAGATGAAATCATGGATGTTTTAGAAGCAAATGCAAATAGTGAAGTATTTGAATTAGAAGGTACAGTAATTGATGAACCAGTTGAAATTCAATCAATCAAAGTATATGTACCAAATGATGAAGAAGAACGTACTACTACAGTAATTGGTAACGCGTTCCCTGATTCAGAAGTTAAATGTATTACACCAGCAGATATTATCGCATCTATGTCATACTTCTTTAACTTATTAAGTGGTATTGGCTTTACTGATGATATTGACCATTTAGGTAATCGTCGTCTACGTTCAGTAGGTGAATTATTACAAAACCAATTCCGTATTGGTTTATCAAGAATGGAACGTGTGGTTAGAGAAAGAATGTCTATTCAAGATACAGACTCAATCACACCACAACAATTAATCAACATTCGTCCAGTTATTGCATCTATCAAAGAATTCTTTGGTAGTTCACAATTATCACAATTCATGGACCAAGCTAACCCATTAGCTGAGTTAACACATAAACGTCGTTTATCAGCATTAGGACCTGGTGGTTTAACACGTGAACGTGCTCAAATGGAAGTACGTGACGTACACTATTCTCACTATGGCCGTATGTGTCCTATCGAAACACCAGAGGGACCAAACATCGGTTTAATTAACTCACTATCAAGTTATGCACGTGTAAATGAATTTGGCTTTATCGAAACGCCGTACCGTAAAGTAGATTTAGCAACAAACTCAATTACAGATCAAATTGATTACCTAACTGCTGATGAAGAGGACAGCTATGTGGTAGCACAAGCCAACTCTAACTTAGATGAAAATGGTAAGTTTTTAGATGACGAAGTTGTTTGTCGTTTCCGCGGTAATAACACAGTTATGGCTAAAGAAAAAATGGACTACATGGACGTATCACCTAAGCAAGTAGTTTCAGCTGCAACGGCATGTATTCCTTTCTTAGAAAACGATGACTCTAACCGTGCATTAATGGGTGCGAACATGCAACGTCAAGCAGTACCGTTGATGAACCCTGAATCACCTTTCGTAGGTACAGGTATGGAACACGTAGCTGCTCGTGACTCTGGTGCTGCAGTTATTGCAAAATACAAAGGTCGCGTTGAGCACGTTGAATCTAATGAAATCCTAGTTCGTCGCTTGATTGAAGAAAATGGTCAAGAATACGAAGGTGAATTAGATCGTTATCCATTATCTAAATTCAAACGTTCTAATACTGGTACTTGTTATAACCAACGTCCAATCATTGCAAAAGGTAATGTTGTGACAAAAGGTGAAATCCTAGCTGACGGTCCTTCAATGGAATTAGGTGAAATGGCCTTAGGTAGAAACGTAGTTGTTGGTTTCATGACTTGGGACGGTTATAACTACGAGGATGCTGTAATCATGAGTGAACGTCTTGTTAAAGATGACGTTTACACTTCAATCCATATTGAAGAATATGAATCTGAAGCACGTGATACTAAATTAGGACCTGAAGAAATTACGAGAGACATTCCAAACGTTTCGGATAACGCACTGAAAAACTTAGATGATCGCGGTATTGTCTATGTTGGTGCCGAAGTTAACGACGGTGATATTTTAGTTGGTAAAGTAACGCCAAAAGGTGTCACAGAATTAACTGCTGAAGAGCGTTTGTTACATGCAATCTTTGGTGAAAAAGCACGAGAAGTTCGTGATACTTCATTACGTGTACCTCATGGTGCAGGCGGTATCGTGCTAGATGTTAAAGTCTTCAATCGGGAAGAAGGAGACGACACACTTGCGCCAGGCGTAAATCAATTGGTACGTGTTTATATCGTTCAAAAACGTAAAATACACGTTGGTGATAAAATGTGTGGACGTCACGGTAACAAAGGTGTAATTTCGAAAATTGTTCCTGAAGAGGATATGCCTTATTTACCAGACGGTACGCCAATCGATATCATGTTAAATCCATTAGGTGTGCCATCACGTATGAACATTGGACAAGTACTTGAATTACATTTAGGTATGGCTGCGAAAAACTTAGGTATTCATGTTGCATCACCAGTATTTGATGGTGCCAACGATGATGATGTTTGGTCAACTATTGAAGAAGCAGGCATGGCTAGAGACGGTAAAACTGTACTTTATGATGGTCGTACTGGTGAACCATTCGATAATCGTATTTCAGTTGGTGTAATGTACATGCTTAAACTTGCGCACATGGTTGATGACAAGTTACATGCGCGTTCAACTGGACCATATTCACTTGTTACACAACAACCACTTGGTGGTAAAGCACAATTTGGTGGACAACGTTTCGGTGAAATGGAGGTATGGGCACTTGAAGCATATGGTGCTGCCTATACATTACAAGAAATCTTAACTTATAAATCCGATGATACAGTAGGTCGTGTGAAAACATACGAAGCTATTGTTAAAGGTGAAAATATCACTAGACCAAGTGTTCCAGAATCATTCCGCGTATTGATGAAAGAATTACAAAGTTTAGGTTTAGACGTTAAAATTATGGATGAACACGATAATGAAATCGACATGCATGATACAGAAGATGAAGAAGCAACAGAGCGTAAAGTTGACTTACAACAACAAGGCGCGCCAGAATCACAAAAAGAAATCACTGACTAATTGTATTTAAGACTAAATAAAGAATAAATTCACAGGTTGTCGTACATAGCGCGTTTATCGTGCTATGTATACGCAACTTGACACTTTTATTATTCATTTTGTTGATATAAGCCAATCAATCAATTTGCACAGTTAATCTAAATTGAAGGAGGTAGGCTCCTTGATTGATGTAAATAATTTCCATTATATGAAAATAGGACTTGCTTCACCTGAAAAAATCAGATCTTGGTCTTTTGGTGAAGTCAAAAAGCCAGAAACAATAAACTATCGTACACTTAAACCAGAAAAAGATGGTCTTTTCTGTGAAAGAATTTTTGGACCTACAAAAGACTGGGAATGTAGTTGTGGTAAATACAAACGTGTGCGTTATAAAGGCATGGTTTGTGACAGATGTGGTGTGGAAGTAACTAAATCTAAAGTGCGTCGTGAACGCATGGGACACATTGAATTAGCAGCACCAGTATCACATATTTGGTATTTCAAAGGTATCCCAAGTCGTATGGGCCTTTTATTAGATATGTCACCAAGAGCATTAGAAGAAGTTATTTACTTCGCGTCTTATGTGGTAGTTAACCCAGGACCAACAGGTTTAGAGAAGAAAACATTACTTTCTGAAGCAGAATACAGAGAGTATTATGATAAATTCCCAGGCCAATTTAGCGCTAAAATGGGTGCTGAAGGTATTAAAGATTTATTAGCAGAAATAAATTTAGATGATGAATTAAAACACTTACGTGATGAGCTTGAATCAGCTACAGGGCAAAGATTGACTCGTGCTATTAAACGTTTAGAAGTTGTTGAATCATTTAGACATTCTGGTAATAATCCTGCTTGGATGATTTTAGACGTATTACCAATTATTCCACCAGAGATCAGACCAATGGTTCAATTAGATGGTGGACGTTTTGCTACAAGTGATTTAAACGATTTATATCGTCGTGTTATTAACCGTAATAACCGTTTAAAACGTTTATTAGACTTAGGTGCTCCTGGCATCATCGTACAAAACGAAAAACGTATGTTACAAGAAGCAGTAGATGCTTTAATTGATAATGGTCGTCGTGGCCGTCCAGTTACTGGTCCAGGTAACCGTCCATTAAAATCATTGTCACATATGTTAAAAGGTAAACAAGGTCGTTTCCGTCAAAACTTATTAGGTAAACGTGTTGACTATTCAGGCCGTTCTGTTATTGCAGTAGGACCTAGCTTGAAGATGTACCAATGTGGACTACCTAAAGAAATGGCATTAGAATTATTCAAACCATTCATTATGAAAGAATTAGTACAACGTGAAATTGCAACGAATATTAAAAATGCCAAAAGTAAAATTGAACGCATGGACGATGAAGTATGGGATGTTTTAGAAGATGTTATCGTAGAACACCCAGTATTACTTAACCGTGCGCCTACACTTCACAGATTAGGTATCCAAGCCTTTGAACCAACATTAGTTGAAGGTCGTGCGATTCGTTTACATCCACTTGTAACGACGGCTTATAACGCTGACTTTGATGGTGACCAAATGGCTGTTCACGTACCTTTATCTAAAGAAGCACAAGCTGAAGCACGTATGTTAATGTTAGCTGCACAAAATATCTTAAACCCTAAAGATGGTAAACCAGTTGTAACACCATCACAGGATATGGTATTAGGTAACTATTATTTAACATTAGAACGTGCAGATGCTGTGAATACAGGTACAATTTACAACGATACTAACGAAGTATTAAAAGCGTATGCTAATGGTTATGTGCACTTACACACACGTATTGGTGTGCACGCACAATCATTTAATAATCCAACATTTACAGAAGAACAAAATCGTAAGATCTTGACAACATCTGTAGGTAAAGTGATATTTAATGAGATTATTCCTGATTCATTCGCCTATATTAATGAACCTTCACAAGCTAATTTAGAAGATAAAACACCAGATAAGTACTTTGTTTCTGCAACTGAACTAGGTGAAGGCGGATTACAAGAATACTTCAAAGATCAACCACTTGTTGATCCATTCAACAAAAAATTCTTAGGTAATATCATTGCCGAAGTGTTCAATCGCTTTAGCATCACTGACACATCAATGATGCTTGATAGAATGAAAGACTTAGGATTTAAGTTCTCTTCTAAAGCGGGTATTACTGTTGGTGTATCTGATATTGTGGTATTAGCAGACAAGCAAGATATTTTAGATGAACATGAAGAATTAGTTGAACGTATTACAAAACAATTTAATCGTGGTTTAATTACTGAAGATGAGCGTTATAACCGAGTAGTCGAAATTTGGACAGACGCCAAAGATAAGATTCAAGGTGAATTAATGCAGTCATTAGATAAAACAAACCCTATCTTCATGATGAGTGACTCTGGTGCCCGTGGTAACGCATCTAACTTTACACAGTTAGCAGGTATGCGTGGACTTATGGCTGCGCCATCCGGTAAAATTATTGAGTTACCAATTACATCATCATTCCGTGAAGGTCTAACAGTATTAGAGTACTTTATTTCTACTCACGGTGCGCGTAAAGGTCTTGCCGATACAGCACTGAAAACTGCCGATTCAGGTTACCTTACTCGTCGTCTTGTTGATGTGGCTCAAGATGTTATTGTCCGTGAAGAAGATTGTGGTACAGACCGTGGTTTACTTGTTTCAGACATCAAAGAAGGTACTGAAATGATTGAACCATTCATCGAGCGTATCGAAGGTCGTTATTCTAAAGAAACAATTCGTCACCCTGAAACAGATGCAATTATCATCCGTCCAGACGAATTGATTACTGCAGATATCGCTAAACAAATTACAGATGCTGGTATTGAAGAAATGTATATCCGTTCAGCATTTACATGTAATACACGTCATGGTGTATGTGAAAAATGTTACGGTAAAAACCTTGCTACAGGTGAAAAAGTCGAAGTTGGTGAAGCAGTTGGTACAATTGCAGCCCAATCAATCGGTGAACCTGGTACACAGCTTACAATGCGTACATTCCACACAGGTGGGGTAGCAGGTAGCGATATCACTCAAGGTCTTCCTCGTATCCAAGAAATCTTTGAAGCGCGTAATCCAAAAGGACAAGCGGTAATCACTGATATCGAAGGTACAGTAGAAGACATTAAACTAGCGAAAGACCGTCAACAAGAAATTGTCATTAAAGGTAATAATGAAACTAGATCTTACCTTGCTTCAGGTACTTCAAGATTGAAAGTAGAAGTTGGACAAGCAGTAGAGCGTGGAGAAGTATTAACTGAAGGTTCAATTGAACCGAAAAACTTCTTATCTGTTGCTGGCTTGAACGCAACTGAAAGCTACTTACTAAAAGAAGTACAAAAAGTTTACCGTATGCAAGGTGTTGAAATCGACGATAAACACGTTGAGGTTATGGTAAGACAAATGTTACGTAAAGTACGTATCATTGAAGCAGGCGATACGAAACTATTACCTGGCTCATTAGTAGACATTCACAACTTTACTGATGCTAACCGTGAAGCGTTCAAAGAACGCAAACGTCCAGCAACAGCTAAACCAGTATTATTAGGTATTACGAAAGCATCTCTTGAAACTGAAAGCTTCTTATCTGCGGCTTCATTCCAAGAAACAACTCGTGTCCTAACAGATGCTGCAATTAAAGGTAAACGTGATAACTTACTTGGCTTAAAAGAAAATGTTATTATCGGTAAATTGATTCCAGCAGGTACAGGTATGAGACGTTATAGAGACGTTAAATACGACAAAGCTGCTCCGGAACAAGAAATAGAAGAAGCTATTATTACTGAATAATAGGGTGTATAAAACACAGTGACCGATGTTAAGTCGGTCACTTGTTTTTTTGATATTTAAGGCTATTTATAGTTGACGCGGCACCACGTAGATGTTACTATTATTAAGGTTGATGCAAGCAGAACTTTGGAGGATATTTTATGTCTAATGAAAAAGTTGCACGCTTTAACAAACAACACTATGTTATTGGTCAGAGACAGACGCTGAAAGCGCTGAGCAACGATCAAGTTACATCATTGATTATCGCTGAAGACGTAGAAGTTTATGTACTTTCTCGCGTGTTAAGCCAAATCAATCTACAAACAATGCCTATATCATTTTTTGCGAGCAAACAAGCTTTAGGAGAATGTGTAGGGATTAATGTTAATGCTTCTATTGTTGCATTACTAAAATGAGATTAGTGAGAAGATATTCTTACTAAATTTTATTTAACCTAAAAATGAACCACCTGGATGTGTGGGATTAAAAAAGAAGAGAGGAGGACATTTTAAATGCCAACTATTAACCAATTGGTGCGTAAACCAAGACAAAGTAAAGGTAAAAAATCTGATTCACCAGCTTTAAACAGAGGTTTTAACAGTAAAAAGAAAAAATTTACTGACTTAAATTCACCTCAAAAACGTGGTGTTTGTACTCGTGTTGGTACAATGACACCTAAAAAACCTAACTCAGCGTTACGTAAATATGCACGTGTGCGTTTATCAAATAACATTGAAGTAAATGCATACATTCCTGGTATCGGCCATAACTTACAAGAACACAGTGTTGTACTTGTACGTGGTGGACGTGTAAAAGACTTACCTGGTGTGCGTTATCATATCGTACGTGGTGCGCTTGATACTTCAGGCGTTGATGGACGTAGAAAAGGTCGTTCATTATACGGAACTAAGAAACCTAAAAAATAAGTTTAAAATTTCGTAAATTTTACTTATAAAATCTCAAAATATATTATAATAGGAAGGGAGGACTTACATTATGCCTCGTAAAGGATCAGTCCCAAAAAGAGACGTATTACCAGATCCAATTCATAACTCAAAATTAGTTACAAAATTGATCAACAAAATTATGTTAGATGGTAAACGTGGAACAGCTCAAGGAATTCTTTATAATGCTTTCGAACTAGTTCAAGAACGTAGTGGTAGAGATGCATTAGAAGTATTTGAAGAAGCTATTGAAAATATCATGCCAGTATTAGAAGTTAAAGCTCGTCGTGTTGGTGGTTCTAACTATCAAGTACCTGTAGAAGTTCGTCCAGAACGTCGTACTACATTAGGATTACGTTGGTTAGTAAACTATGCTCGTCTTCGTGGTGAAAAAACTATGGAAGAGCGTTTAGCTAACGAAATCTTAGATGCAGCTAACAATTCAGGTGGCGCAGTTAAGAAACGTGAAGATACACACAAGATGGCTGAAGCAAACAAAGCGTTCGCTCACTATCGCTGGTAAGATGGTAGTTTTTACCCTGAGTATGTTCCAATTTGATAGTTTACTATCTGTGGCTCGTGCTTAGGGCATCGCCATATTTATAGTATTTATTCGCAGTAATACTGGAAGGAGAAAAAATACATGGCTAGAGATTTTACTTTACAAAGAACTCGTAATATCGGTATCATGGCTCACATTGACGCTGGTAAAACAACTACGACAGAACGTATTCTTTACTATACTGGCCGAATCCATAAAATCGGTGAAACACATGAAGGTGCTTCACAAATGGACTGGATGGAGCAAGAACAAGATCGTGGTATCACTATCACTTCAGCTGCAACAACAGCACAGTGGGATGATCACCGTGTAAATATCATTGATACACCAGGACACGTAGACTTCACAGTTGAGGTTGAACGTTCTTTACGTGTACTTGATGGTGCGGTAACAGTACTTGATGCGCAATCAGGTGTTGAACCACAAACTGAAACAGTTTGGCGTCAGGCTACAACTTATGGTGTACCTCGTATTGTATTCGTAAACAAAATGGACAAGTTAGGTGCAAACTTTGAATATTCTGTTAGCACTATACATGATCGTTTACAAGCGAATGCGCAACCTATCCAATTACCAATTGGTGCGGAGGACGAGTTCGAAGCAATCATTGACCTAGTAGAAATGAAATGTTTCAAATACAACAATGACTTAGGAACTGAAATTGAAGAAATCGAAATTCCTGAAGATCAAAAAGACAGAGCAGAAGAAGCACGTGCTAACTTAATCGAAGCCGTTGCTGAAACTAATGAAGACATCATGGAAAAATATCTTGGTGATGAAGAAATCACTATTGATGAATTGAAAGCTGCTATCCGTAAAGCTACTACTGATGTAGAATTCTACCCAGTACTTGTTGGTACAGCATTCAAAAACAAAGGTGTTCAATTAATGCTTAACGCTGTTATTGACTACCTACCATCACCATTAGATGTTAAACCAATCATTGGTCACCGCGCTGACAATCCTGACGAAGAAGTTATTGCTAAAGCGGATGACGATGCAGAATTTGCTGCATTAGCATTCAAAGTAATGACAGACCCTTACGTTGGTAAATTAACATTCTTCCGTGTGTACTCAGGTACGTTAACATCAGGTTCATATGTTAAAAACTCAACGAAAAATAAACGTGAACGTGTAGGTCGTTTATTACAAATGCACGCTAACTCTCGTCAAGAATTAAACACTGTATACTCAGGCGATATCGCTGCTGCGGTAGGTCTTAAAGATACAGGTACTGGTGATACTTTATGTGGTGAGAAAAATGACATCATCTTGGAATCAATGGACTTCCCAGAGCCAGTTATTCACTTATCAGTAGAACCAAAATCTAAAGCAGACCAAGATAAAATGACTACTGCTTTAGTTAAATTACAAGAAGAAGATCCAACTTTCCATGCTCACACAGATGAAGAAACTGGACAAGTTATCATCGGTGGTATGGGTGAACTTCACTTAGATATCTTAGTAGACCGTATGAAGAAAGAATTTAACGTTGAATGTAATGTTGGTGCGCCAATGGTTTCTTACCGTGAAACATTCAAGCAATCAGCACAAGTTCAAGGTAAATTTGCTCGTCAATCAGGTGGACGTGGACAATATGGTGACGTTCAAATCGAATTTACGCCTAACGAAACTGGCGCAGGTTTCGAATTTGAAAATGCCATTGTTGGTGGTGTAGTTCCTCGTGAATACATTCCATCTGTTGAAGCTGGTCTTAAAGATTCAATGGAAAATGGTGTATTAGCTGGATATCCATTAATTGATGTTAAAGCTAAATTATTTGATGGTTCATACCACGATGTCGATTCATCTGAAATGGCCTTCAAAATTGCTGCATCATTAGCACTTAAAGAAGCTGCTAAAAAATGTGATCCAGTTATCTTAGAACCAATGATGAAAGTAACAATCGAAATGCCTGAAGAGTACATGGGTGACATCATGGGTGACGTAACATCTCGTCGTGGACGTGTAGATGGTATGGAACCACGCGGTAACGCACAAGTTGTTAACGCATTTGTACCACTTTCAGAAATGTTCGGTTATGCAACATCATTACGTTCAAACACTCAAGGTCGCGGTACTTATACTATGTACTTTGACCACTATGCAGAAGTTCCAAAATCAATCTCTGAAGAGATTATCAAGAAAAACAGTGGAAACCAAGCTGAATAATTAAACTTGTGTTGTACGACAAACGTCAGTAAAATACAAAATAAGCTTAATTATAAGCCATCCAATTGTTTGAATTGATTTTTTGGTCTAAATGCATTATAAAGGAACTATGTTCCTTTGCATTAACTAGTTATCTGTCTTCTCATGATGGTGAGAAACTGTCATGAGAGATAATTATTAAATATATTTTCTAAGAGAATAGGAGAGATTTTATAATGGCTAAAGAAAAATTTGATCGCTCAAAAGAACATGCCAATATTGGTACTATCGGTCACGTTGACCATGGTAAAACAACATTAACAGCTGCTATCGCAACTGTATTAGCAAAAAATGGTGACGCTGTAGCTCAATCATATGACATGATTGACAACGCTCCAGAAGAAAAAGAACGTGGTATTACAATCAATACTTCACACATCGAATATCAAACTGAAAAACGTCACTATGCTCACGTTGACTGCCCAGGACACGCTGACTATGTTAAAAACATGATCACTGGTGCTGCTCAAATGGACGGCGGTATCTTAGTAGTATCTGCTGCTGACGGCCCAATGCCACAAACTCGTGAACACATCTTATTATCACGTAACGTTGGTGTTCCAGCATTAGTAGTATTCTTAAACAAAGTTGACATGGTTGACGATGAAGAATTATTAGAATTAGTAGAAATGGAAGTTCGTGACTTATTAAGCGAATATGACTTCCCAGGTGACGATGTACCTGTAATCGCTGGTTCTGCTCTTAAAGCTCTAGAAGGCGACGCTGACTACGAGCAAAAAATCTTAGACTTAATGCAATCAGTTGATGATTTCATCCCAACTCCAGAACGTGACTCTGACAAACCATTCATGATGCCAGTTGAGGACGTATTCTCAATCACTGGTCGTGGTACTGTTGCTACAGGCCGTGTTGAACGTGGACAAATCAAAGTCGGCGAAGAAGTTGAAATCATTGGTATGCAAGAAGATTCAAGCAAAACAACTGTTACTGGTGTAGAAATGTTCCGTAAGTTATTAGACTACGCTGAAGCTGGTGACAACATTGGTGCTTTATTACGTGGTGTTGCTCGTGAAGACATCCAACGTGGTCAAGTATTAGCTGCTCCTGGATCAATTACACCACATACTAAATTCAAAGCTGAAGTTTATGTATTATCTAAAGACGAAGGTGGACGTCATACTCCATTCTTCAGTAACTACCGCCCACAATTCTATTTCCGTACTACTGACGTAACTGGTGTTGTTAACTTACCAGAAGGTACTGAAATGGTTATGCCTGGCGATAATGTTGAAATGGACGTTGAGTTAATTTCTCCAATCGCTATCGAAGACGGTACTCGTTTCTCAATTCGTGAAGGTGGACGTACTGTAGGATCAGGCGTTGTTACTGTAATCGAAAAATAATTTAAACTTTATCTAATATAGATGTAGTTTGAAGCCTCCATTATTGGAGGCTTTCAGAACGTGGACAAACCCTTCGCAAGTTAATGCGAAGGGTTTATTTATTTTCTTTTTTTATAGTTTTTTTCAAAATTGCAGTGGTCTTTCAGACCATTACTGGGCCTTTTATTAGCCACATTGCGATTTTTTTAAGATTCATGGCAGCACAAATTAGCGTGGTATCCATGGAAACTTTGTCATGTCCTCTATATCTCGTCCATCTCATACCATGCTGTTCTTTTGCATCGCCAAATTTTCTCTCTATTGTTTGACTTCGCATTTTATATTGTTTTTTAATTGTATCCACAAACCTTAAATCTTCAACTATATCTAAATCATCTTGCCAAACATGTCTTCTAATTTGTTTTATGGCATCTTTACTTTCAGTACATTTATTTAGTAGTGGACAGTCTCGACATATTGAAGCATCTGATACATATAATCTGTGTCCTGTTGGCATTGTTCTTTTATATAGTAAAGTTTCATCATTAGGACAAATATAAGTATCATAATGTTCATCGTAGATGAAATCTTTTGTTCTGAAAAAACCAGGTTTTCCTTTAGGTCTCGTATATGGCATTGCTGGTACAATTGCTTTTTCAAGCAAAAAGTGTGCATTAAAAGGTGTTTTATAACCTGAATCAATTGCTAATGTGATAGGCAACATCTGCTTGGTTTCCAATCTTTCAATCATTGGTTTGAGTTGTGTACTGTCGTGAATATTACCAGGTGTCACGTGCTTATCA
The DNA here is from genome assembly GCF_025560845.1 of Staphylococcus arlettae. Taxonomy (NCBI): domain Bacteria; kingdom Bacillati; phylum Bacillota; class Bacilli; order Caryophanales; family Staphylococcaceae; genus Staphylococcus; species Staphylococcus arlettae. The sequence continues at coordinate 2,369,790 of NZ_CP094803.1, read as the reverse complement.
ATAATATAACCATTTTTATCTACACATGCGTGTAAACTATAAGCAAATTGCTTTTCTCGTTCACCTTTAACGTAGTACCCAGCTTCTGGATCAGTCGTACTTACTTTTTTGGTTTTATATTCCTCCTTGCTTTTATTTTTTATTGGCTTTTTTCCTTGTGCTCGCCTTTGTTCATTTATTTCATTATCCAATTCTTCTTGGAAGTGAAGTGTATCTTTTTTTACAATTTTTTTGATGTATTTATTCTTATTTGCATTTGCTTTAATATGTGTAGAATCAATGAATAAAGATGAGTGATCTATTAAGTTATTTTTGATAGCTATTTCTAGTATTTTCTCAAATATTTGTTCAAATAAATCTGTATCATGAAAACGACGTGTATAGTTCTTACTAAAAGTTCCGTAATGAGGTACTTTATCTAAAAAGCTATATCCTAAATACCAACGGTAAGCTACATTTGTTTCTATTTCTTTAATTGTTTGTCTCATTGATTTAATGCCAAACAACCTTTGTATGAGTAATATTTTTACTAAAATAACAGGATCTATAGATGGTCTACCATTATCAAGGCAATATTTGTCTTCGACAAGTTCATACACAAAATTTAAATCTAATATCGCATCGACTTTACGTAATAAATGATTATTAGGGACTAATTCAGAGATAGAAATCATTTCATATTGATCTCTTTTATCAATTGATTTATTCAACATAATAAACACCACCACTGTTTAATTTACATATATTATAATGTTTTTGTGTAATATTGGCAGTAATTTATGCCGACTCCTGCGGGAATATCACTAGCCGAAGACTACAGGCTAAGGCAGTGCCCGCGGAAAGCGTGCATAAAAAAACTGCCAACAAAGTCGGAGACTTTGTCGACAGTCTGGAAGCCTCCATTATTGGAGGCTTTTTTTGTATTCAAAAAAGATAGGTAGCATTGTTGTACCTATCTTCTGAAGTATTATTTAGTTATAATGACTTGCTCTAGTTCTAAAATTTTTAAAAAGGTGCTGACTGCATATTTCATCGCAGATTCGTCAATATCAAAATACGGACTGTGATGTGGCGCAGTTGTGCCTTTGGTTTCGTCTCCACAACCAGTGAGGAAAAAAGCACCCGGACGTACGCGTTGATAATGAGAAAAATCTTCTCCGACCATCATCAATTCAGCATTATTAAAGCGGAAATTTAATTGATCTGCAGCAGCTTGTACGACATCATAAGCTTGTGGATGATTATGCACTGGTAAATACCCTTTAATATAATCAAAGGTATACGTGATGTCGTTCGCGACTGCTAAACCTTCTAATATTTTTTCCAATCGTTCAATAACATGTTGCTGTATTTCTGTATCAAAAGTGCGTACTGTGCCACGACAATAAGCAGCGTCAGGGATAACATTGTCAGCATCGCCAGCTTTAATCATTCCAAAACTCACTACGGCTTGTTTAACCGGGTCTATCGTACGTGAAACGATTTTTTGTGCGCTTAAAATAAATTCAGCCATAACGACTACAGGATCTATTGTTTCGTGTGGTTTAGCGCCATGACCACCTTGTCCTTGAATCTTAATATTAAATTCATCAGGTGAAGCCATCATCGCGCCATTGCGTGAATAGATAGCACCAGTAGGATAGCCACTCCATAAATGGTTTCCATATATACGATCTACATCTTGTAAACAGCCAGCATCAATCATTTCTTGAGAACCACCAGGCATTATTTCTTCACCATATTGGAAAATCAGTACGACATCTCCATTTAGGTTATTGCGGTGTTCATCTATAAGTTCAGCCACACCTAATAAAATAGCTGTATGGCCATCATGTCCACATGCATGCATTTTTCCAGGATGCTTTGATTTAAAGTCTAAATTCGTTAATTCATCTATGGGTAAAGCGTCAAAATCGGCACGTAAAGCGATTGCTGGACCATCACCTTTGCCTGAAAATCTTGCAACGATACCATTACGGCCAACAGGTGATTGTATATCGCACGATAATTGGCTTAATTGATTTAAAATAAAATCATACGTATGTTCTTCTTCGAATGATAACTCAGGATATTGATGGAGATATCTGCGAATTTGAATCATTCTATTTTCTTTCATATTTGCTAGTTGATACCAATCAAACAATTTCAACCCTTCTTCCTATTCTATTTTCATATGACTTCAGTATAACATTTTCCTTCTAAAGCCTATAGAGCACGAGTCAAAATATTATCTTTAGAATTAATTTTCAATGCCGTATTTAGTACTTTTAACTTAAATCAAAATGCGATATGATGGGGTTAAGTACATAGACAACTCAAAGGGGGAATCACAGTGGTACAATCACTGAATGACTTTTTAACAGAGAATATTAATTATTTAAAAGATAATGGACTCTACAACGAAATAGACACAATTGAAGGTGCGAATGGCGCTGAAATTAAAATTAATGGTAAAAACTATATTAATCTATCATCAAACAACTATTTAGGACTAGCGACAGATGAAGACTTAAAAACAGCAGCTAAAAATGCTATTGATACGCATGGTGTGGGTGCAGGTGCAGTACGTTCAATCAATGGGACATTAGATTTACATGATGAATTAGAGCAAACATTGGCGCAATTTAAAGGAACAGAAGCAGCTATTGCTTATCAATCTGGCTTTAATTGTAATATGGCTGCGATATCTGCAGTAATGAATAAAAATGACGCTATTTTATCAGATGAATTAAACCATGCTTCTATTATTGATGGTTGCCGTTTATCAAAAGCTAAAATTATCCGCGTGAATCATTCTGATATGGAAGACTTACGTGCCAAAGCAAAAAAAGCAGTGGAATCAGGACAATATAATAAAGTAATGTATATTACAGATGGCGTCTTTAGTATGGATGGAGATGTTGCAAGATTACCAGAAATCGTAGAAATCGCTGAAGAATTTGGATTGTTAACTTATGTTGATGATGCACATGGTTCAGGTGTTATGGGTAACGGCGCTGGTACTGTAAAACATTTCGGTTTACAAGACAAAATTGATTTCCAAATCGGCACATTATCAAAAGCAATTGGTGTTGTAGGCGGTTATGTGGCAGGTACTCAATCATTAATCGATTGGTTAAAAGTACAATCAAGACCTTTCTTATTCTCTACTTCATTAGCTCCTGGAGATACAAAAGCGATCACAGAAGCTGTTAAAAAATTAATGGCTTCAACTGAATTACATGATAAATTATGGGAAAATGGCAATTATTTAAAAGCAGGTTTAAAAGAATTAGGCTTTGATATTGGTCAATCAGAAACGCCGATTACACCAGTCATTATTGGTGATGAACAGAAAACACAAGATTTCAGTAATAAACTGAAAGAAGAAGGTGTTTATGTAAAATCAATCGTATTCCCAACTGTACCAAGAGGCACAGGACGTGTACGTAATATGCCAACTGCAGCACATACTAAAGAGATGTTAGATGATGCCATTGCAGCATTTGAAAAAGTTGGAAAAGAATTAAATATTATTGAATAGATTAATTGAGCATATTTCATAGAAATTTTTGCTGTAATAAATGAATAATGACTATAAGAAGAAGCTAGAACAGACAATTGTTCTAGCTTCTTTGTTATCATGTGACTAATGGGCATGTCTTTTAGTAATGGAATCTTTGGCAGTATTAGTATCGTCACGTTGTTTTGCATCTTGTTGTGCTTTAGCTTCTTTTGCCTCTTTAGTTTGTAGAAATGGTATAGTACACCACACGACATGCAATAAAATCGTAAATATAATGAGGACGATTGGTATGAAAATTTGAATGATACTGATATCAACAATAAAAGAAATGATAATAAATGCTGTGATGGATGGTAACGCACAGACAATTACTAACGTAAGTAACACAAATTGTAATACTTGTGTAGCGACTGAGTTAAATAAGTCTAACACTAAGATAAAGATATAAAATAGTGTAATGAGTACAAGCAATACAACAATCCAACCTTCAGATAAGCCACTTTGACTCTCGATGTAAGATTGATATGGTGTTAGTGTTGGTAAAATAAAAATCAGCATCGTTGCCAACCAAGCTAAAATTCCAAAGAATGTGAATAAAATATTAGACAGATGTTTATTCATTGTAACAACCTCCTTAAATGCTTGGTTCTAGCATGTTATAACAAAGAAAATATCAATGTTTATAAGTGTAAAATTACTTATTATCAGTATACCCATCTCGAAAAAAAGTAAGCATGGCGGAATTTTTTACTAACAAATTAGAAAGTAGTATGATAGGGTCAACTAGCTTAATTAACGGTGTGCAATATACAGAAAATTGTGGTTTTTTATTTTAAAAGGGGAATAACTAAATGAAATACAATTTAAGGTTGCATTTTCAGACACAACGTCTTATCATTAGACCGTTGGAAAAAAATGACTATCATTCATGGTATAACGGTTATAGTAACAGTAAGCTAGCACAATATAAATATGATAAGGGACAACTTGATTTATTAGAGAAGACCGAATCATGGTTTTACACACTTGTGCGTAACCAACAAGAAGCGATAAAAGAAGATGATATTTATTATTTTGCTATCTTTGATAAACGTGGGCAACATATCGGAATGATAGATTTGAAAACATTAAGTAGGGACAATTTTCAATGGGCAGAATTAGGCTACTTTATTCACAACCAATTTTGGAGACGTGGCTATGCCTATGAAGCACTAGTTGAAATCGTGGCACAAGCACAACAGATATTACATTTTCATAGAATAGAAGCACATGTCAATCTTGATAATGAACCATCACAAAAGCTATTAGAAAAAGTGGGCTTCCATTTTGAGTGTATACGTAAGGGATTTATATTTGAAAATGGTCAATGGACGGATCATTTTGTTTATTATTTAAACACACATAATAATGATATAAGTAGTTAGAAGGAGGCACATCAGCATGGCTGAATTTAGAGAGTTGGCAATGTCAGATGAATCTTTATATTGTAATTATATGAAGGAATGGATAGATAATGATGAGCAAATCGTTCCATCGATTACAAGTATTACAAAATATAGTTGTTTCGAAGAATTAGTGCATGAACTAGCACATAATAAAACACGCGATGAAACAGTGGATAACACAACATTCTTCTTAATTGATGATGAAGAAATTATCGGTGCAGTTAATATTAGACATCATTTAAATGATTCATTGAAAAAAGTCGGTGGTCACGTTAGTTACGGCATACGCAAAAAATATCGTGGTAAAGGTTACGGTAATAAAATCTTGAAGAAAGCTTTAGATTATTTATCACGTATTGGCGTACAAGAAGCCTTAATTACTTGCAATGCAGATAATGAAATTTCATTGTCAGTCATTGAGCATAACGGTGGCGAAGAAATCGAACCATATACAAAAGAAGATGGTACAACAACACGACGTTTCTTATTCGACATTGCATAATAAATTTACAACAAAATAAGAATTACACATTTTTTTGGAAGCACTTTTTTATTAAGTGCTTCCTTTTTTTTGCTTATTTTAAAATTTACCACAGCTTGAAAGTATATTCAGGTAAAATTTTAATGCAACATATTTGTAAATTACAATATGGTTCGCAATAAAAATTGTGAGCAAATATTGATATTACAAAATGGATGGCATTTAATCAATTGTAAAACATGATTAATGGAGGTAAATATGGAAAAAACATTAGATTTGATGAAGTTAAAAGACATAATAAAGAAAAACTTAAAGTTCTTATGTTTAGTGCCACTTTTATTTTTAATTAGTAGTGCAATGATTACTTTTTTTATTATGGTTCCCAAATATGAAGCTTCTACCCAAGTCTTGGTTAATCAAAAAGAAAGTGATGGTCAGCAATTTAATCCGCAACAAGTACAAAGCAATATTCAATTAGTAAATACATATAATGAAATTATTAAAAGTCCTCGTATTTTAGAGGCCTCTGCCAGAAAACTAAGCAAAAAATATAGTGCGGACGATATTGCTGCAATGTTAACTGTGTCAAATCAGGCTGAAACGCAATTATTAAACATTAATATACAAAGTGAAAATAAGAAGGAAACGGAAAAAATTGCTAATACTATTGCACAGGTATTTAGTGATGAAGTGACTGACATTATGAATATAGATAATGTGTCAATTTTATCTAAAGCTAATGGGACCGCCATACAAGTTGCACCTAAACCACTTGTAAATTTATTTATCGGATGGACATCGGGATTATTAGTAGCGCTGTTTGCTGTTGTGCTAAAAGAATTATTTGATAAACGTATAAAAACAGAAGTAGATGTAGCAACGGAATTGGACTTACCAGTTCTAGGCGCTATACAAAAATTCAAATAAGGAAGGTTGCTCAGCTATGGCTAAAAAGAATAAAAATATAACACCCCTGTACACATATGATCAACCCAAATCAACGATTAGTGAAAAGTTTAGAGGAATAAGGTCGAATATTATGTTTTCGAATGCAAATGCTGAAATTACAGATATCATAGTTGCCTCAGAAAAAACTGCAGCAGGAAAAAGTACGATTGCAGCAAATATTGCAATTACATATGCGCAAGCAGGTTATAAAACATTACTTATAGACGGTGATATGCGTAAACCGACGCAACATTATGTTTTTGATGTAACGAACAATAATGGATTATCAAACTATATGTTAGGTAGGGCAATGTATCAAGATGCTGTCAAAGAGACGTTCGTTGCAAATTTGTTTGTACTAACTTCTGGTCCGATACCACCGAATCCATCTGAGTTAATTGGTTCAGAAAAATTTAAAACAGTATACCAGCAACTAAAGCAAGAGTTTGATTTTATTGTGATCGATACACCACCGGTAACGAGTGTGACTGATGCTCAACTATACGCTATCAATGTGGCGAATTGCATTTTAGTCATTGATAGCGAAAAGAATGATAAAAATGAAGTGAAAAAAGCTAAAGAATTAATAGAAATATCAGGAGCAAAAGTTATTGGTGTTGTATTAAATAAAATGCCGAAAGATAAATCGTCAAATTACTATTATTATTACGGAGATGATAGTAATGATTGATTTTCATAATCACGTGTTAATTGATGTTGATGATGGACCACAAAATATTGAAGCAGCGAGTAAACTGCTACAACAAGCACGTACAGAAGGAGTAACTGAAATAATAGTGACGCCTCATCATTTACATCCTAAATATTCAACGACTATGCACTGTGTTGAAGAAAAGTTGTTGGAATTACAAAATCATGAAGAAGTAAAACAATTGAACTTTAACTTTTATGCGGGACAGGAAATTCGATTGACAGATCAAATTATTACTGAGCTAGAACAAGGAACTATTAAAGGAATTAATGATTCACGTTATTTATTAATTGAATTTCCATCGAACGAAGTGCCGTATTATACGCATAAGCTATTTTATGAATTACAAAATAAAGGATATATACCAATCATTGCACATCCAGAAAGAAATAAAGAAATGAGTCAAAATCTTGATGTATTATTTGAGCTAATTAACATGGGAGCTTTAAGTCAATTGACTTCTGGATCGTTAGTAGGTGTTTTTGGTAAAAACGTTAAAAAGTTAGCATTTCAAATGATAGATAACAATTTAGTACATTTTGTAGGTTCCGATGCACATCATGCCATACATCGTCCATTTTTGATGCGTAGCTTATTTCAGGACCGTAAGGTGAAGCAGTATCATGGTGAATTAACTAATTTTTTAACAAATGCACAAAAGGTGGTTAGGGATGTACACATATCCAAATTTAAGCCAACTCAGGGATATAAAGAGAAAAAATGGTTTGGACTAACTTAGTAAATTGAATGAGGGATTATAGTGACGCACATTTCTGCAAGATTACGGTTATTAATATTAATTATGATTGATTCAATAATAGTAACTTTCTCAGTCTTTGTAAGTTATTTTATCTTACAGCCATATTTTGAAAGTTATTCTATTAAATTATTAATGTTATCAGCGCTGTCGTTGTTAATATCGCATCACATTTTTGCCTTGGCTTTTAACTTATATCATCGGGCATGGGAGTATGCTAGTGTGGGTGAACTCTTGTTAGTTGTGAAAGCGGTAACTTCATCTATTGTGAGCACAATGATTATCGTAGCAATCTTAACAGCGCAAAGTCCATTTATTAGGTTGTATTTTATTACATGGATGATGCATTTAATATTTATTGGTGGTTCTCGTTTATGTTGGAGAGTATCAAGTAAACACTTTGGTGGCAAAGCATATAATAAAAAACCTACATTAGTTGTCGGTGCTGGCCAAGGAGGTTCGATGTTGATTCGTCAAATGTTGAAAAGTGTTGAGATGAAATTAGAACCAGTATTGGCAGTAGACGATGATCCGAAAAAGTACAAAATAGCAATTACTGAAGGAGTTAAAGTACAGGGAACGATAGCTGATATTCCGGAGTTAGTAAAGAAATTTAACATCAAAAAAATTATTATAGCAATACCTACAGTTAATCAAAAGAGACTAAAAGAAATTAATAATATCTGCAATATTGGAGGTGTTGAGTTATTAAGAATGCCTAATATTGAGGAAGTTATGGCAGGAGAAATTGAAGTTAATCAACTGAAAAAGGTAGAAGTTGAAGATTTACTTGGGAGGGACCCAGTAGAACTAAATATGCAAATGATATCACAGGAGTTAACGCGTAAAACGATATTAGTTACCGGTGCAGGTGGTTCTATAGGCTCAGAAATTTGTCGCCAAGTTTGTAAATTTAGCCCGAACAAAGTCGTGTTGTTAGGACATGGTGAAAATAGTATTTATTTAATACACCAAGAATTGTCCAAACAGTATGCAGGGGAAATTGAGTTTGAACCTGTAATAGCCGATGTGCAAAATAGAGTGCGATTATTTGAAGTGATGAATTACTACAAACCGTATGCCGTGTATCATGCAGCAGCACATAAACACGTTCCACTGATGGAATATAATTCACAAGAAGCATTACGTAATAATGTACTAGGAACGAAAAATACTGCAGAAGCAGCGAAACATGCAGCTGTGAAAAAGTTTGTCATGATTTCTACAGATAAAGCAGTAAACCCACCGAACGTTATGGGAGCGACAAAGCGAGTTGCAGAGATGGTTATACAAAGTTTGAACGACAAAACATCACAAACAGACTTTGTCGCTGTCCGTTTCGGTAATGTGTTAGGTTCGCGAGGTTCAGTAATTCCATTATTTAAGCAACAAATAGAAGCGGGTGGCCCGGTTACTGTAACGCATCCAGAAATGACGCGGTATTTTATGACGATACCAGAAGCATCAAGATTAGTATTACAAGCTGGTGCCTTAGCACAAGGCGGAGAAGTTTTCGTACTCGATATGGGAAAACCAGTAAAAATAGTAGATTTAGCGCGTAATCTTATTAGGTTAAGCGGTAAAAAAGAAGAAGATATCGGTATTGAATTTTCTGGTATAAGACCAGGAGAAAAGCTATACGAAGAGTTACTGAATGAGGGTGAAATACATCCAGAACAAGTATATGAAAAAATCTATCGAGGTAAAGTGAAATTCTTCTCTCGAGTAGAAGTAGACGAAATCATAAATGATTTAGTAAATAACTTTTCTAAAGAAAAAATTATCCAGATTGCTAATGAATAGGAGAATTAATATGTTTAAAGATAAAGTGCTATTAATCACTGGTGGAACAGGGTCATTTGGTAATGCCGTTATGGATAGATTTCTTGAAACAGATATTAAAGAGATTAGAGTGTTTTCAAGAGATGAAAAAAAGCAAGACGATATGAGGAAAAAATACAATAACTCTAAACTAAAATTTTATATAGGTGACGTGAGAGATTCACGTAGTGTTGAAACTGCTATGAGAAATGTAGATTTTGTATTTCATGCAGCAGCTTTAAAACAAGTGCCTTCTTGTGAATTTTTCCCAATAGAAGCTGTTAAAACAAATATACTCGGTACTGAAAATGTACTACAAAATGCTATTCGTCATAATGTAAAAAAAGTAATTTGTTTATCTACAGATAAAGCTGCCTATCCGATTAATGCAATGGGCATTTCTAAATCAATGATGGAAAAAATATTTGTAGCTAAATCTAGAAATGTGGATAGTGAGCAAACATTAATTTGTGGTACTAGGTACGGTAATGTGATGGCTTCAAGAGGCTCAGTCATTCCTCTCTTCATAGAAAAAATTAAAGCTGGAGAACCATTAACAATAACAGATCCAAATATGACAAGGTTTTTAATGACTTTAGAAGAAGCCGTTGAATTAGTGATTTATGCATTTGAGCACGCACAAAATGGAGACATTATGGTTCAAAAAGCACCGAGCTCAACAGTTGGAGACCTTGCGACAGCACTTTTACAATTATTTGAAGCATATAATGACCTCAAAATAATCGGTACAAGACATGGTGAGAAAAAGTCTGAAACATTATTAACTCGCGAGGAATACGCTCAATGTGAAGATTTAGGAAATTATTTCAGAGTGCCAGCAGATTCAAGAGATTTGAATTACAGTAATTATTTTGAAGATGGTAGTAAAAGTATTACTGCATCTTATGAATATAATTCTGATAATACGACAATATTAACAGTTGAAGAAATTAAGGAGAAATTGCTGACTTTAAAATATGTTCGTACTGAATTAAGCAAATACCATAAAAGACAGGAGCGTTTACATTGAAAATTGTTATAACTGGCTCAAATGGCTTTGTAGGAAAAAACCTAAAAGAAGATTTGAAAGCAACAACAGATTATGAAATTTTTGAAGTGCACAGACAAACTTCCTCAGATGAATTAAAACAGTATTTACTGGTAGCTGATTCAGTTGTGCATTTAGCAGGCGTAAATAGGCCTCAAAATGATACGGAATTTAAAATAGGTAATGTAGACTTTTTACAACAAATACTTGAAATCTTAAAAGATAACCCTAAGCAACCAAAAATTATTTTTGCTTCATCAATTCAAGCTGAAATTGATACACCATATGGTAATAGTAAACGTGAAAGTGAGCATCTACTTATTAATTTTGCAGTACAAAATGGCAATGAAAGTTTAATTTATCGCTTGCCTAATTTATTTGGTAAATGGTGCAAACCGAATTACAACTCAGTTATTGCTACGTTTTGCCATAATATTGCTCGAAATAAAGAAATACAAGTTAATGATGAGGATGTTGAACTTAAATTAAACTATATTGATGACGTTATTAAAGAATTTAAAAATGCAATTGCAGGACGACCGACTATTAAAAATGACAGACCCGAAGTACCTAATGTATTTGAAGAAAAATTAGGTACAGTAGCTAAACTATTATATCGATTTAAAGAAATGAATATAAATAAATCACTCCCAAATATTGAAAATCCATTTGAACGAGCATTGCATAGTACATTTTTAAGTTACTTACCTAAAGATAAATTTAGTTATCCTTTAAAAATGAATGTTGATGATAGAGGATCATTTACAGAGATTTTTAAAACTATAGATAGAGGTCAAGTTTCGGTTAATATTTCAAAACCTGGCATTGTGAAAGGAAACCATTGGCATCATACAAAAAATGAAAAATTTTTAGTTGTTTCTGGTCATGGTGTTATTCGTTTTAGAAAAGTTGGAGATGACAAAATTATTGAATATCCTGTTACTAGCGAAAAACTTGAAGTAGTTGATATTCCAGTAGGTTATACACACAATATTGAAAACTTAGGTGACACAGATATGGTTACAATCATGTGGGTAAATGAAATCTTTGACCCACATAATCCAGATACATATTTCTTGGAGGTCTAAATAAGTGAAAAAATTAAAATTAATGACTGTTGTTGGTACAAGGCCTGAAATTATTCGGTTATCAGCAACTATAAAATCATGCGATAAGTATTTCAATCACGTATTAGTACATACGGGTCAAAATTATGACTATACGCTGAATCAAGTGTTTTTTGAGGATTTAGAATTAAGAAAACCAGACTACTTTCTTGAAGTGGTAGGAAGTCATTTAGGTGAAACAATGGGTAACATTTTAGCAAAATCATATGAAGTTTTAGCTGAAGAAATGCCAGATGCACTGTTAATTTTAGGAGATACCAATAGTTGTTTAGCAGCGTTATCAGCGAAAAGACTTAAAATTCCAGTATTTCATATGGAAGCAGGAAACAGATGTTTTGATCAAAATGTACCAGAGGAAATTAATCGGAAAATTGTCGACCATGTCAGTGATGTTAACTTACCTTACACAGAACATAGTAGACGCTATTTACTTGATGAAGGTATCCAAAAACAAAATATTTTTGTGACAGGGTCTCCTATGAAAGAAGTATTAGATGAACATTTAACTAAAATTGAGGGAAGTAGCATTCTTTCAAACTTAAAGTTAACACCGCAAAATTATATTTTAGTGTCAGCGCATCGTGAAGAAAATATTGATAATGAGCTAAACTTCTTATCATTGATGAGTGCGATTAACGCAATTGCAGAGAACTATCAAATGCCAGTTATTTATTCAACGCATCCAAGAAGTTGGAAAAAAATTGAAGAAAGAAATTTTAAGTTTCATCCATTGGTTAGACAATTAAAACCATTTGGCTTCTTTGATTATAATGCATTGCAGAAAAATGCATTTGTTGTATTGTCCGATAGCGGTACATTATCTGAAGAATCAGCTATTTTAAAATTTCCAGGTGTTTTAATCTGTACTTCAACTGAAAGACCGGAAGTACTGGATAAAGGAACAGTCATTGTGGGTGGTATTTCATACGACAATCTTGTGCAATCTGTCGAATTAGCAAAAGTAATGCAAGAAAATGACGAGCCAATGATTGACGCAATCGACTATCAAGATAGCAATGTTTCAACAAAGGTCGTTAAAATTATTCAAAGTTATAAAGATATTATTAATCGCAATACTTGGAGGAAATCATGTTAAATAAAGTATTTGCTTTAATAAAATCATCATCTTCTAAGGAAAAAAATGTGAAGATAAATAGATTAGCTTATGTTAATAATTCAACTTTTGAAGGTAATAATTATGTCGATAGATTCTGTAAAGTCAGAAATTCTACTATCGGTAAATATAGTTATATTGGTTTTGGTAGTGATTTTAATAACGTTAAAATAGGCAATTACTGTTCAATTTCATCTGATGTAAAGATGGGTTTAGGTAAGCATCCAGTAAATTTTTTTAGTAGCTCTCCTGTCTTTTATTCAAACAATAACCCTTTTGGTTTAAAAGAAGCTTTTTTGAAATTTGATGAGAGTCCGAAGAAAATTGTTGTTGGACATGATGTATGGATTGGAGCTAGTGCAATCGTACTAGATGGTGTTCAAATAGGTACTGGTGCAATCATAGCAACAGGAGCAGTTGTAACGAAAGATGTTGCTCCTTATGAAATTGTAGGTGGAATACCAGCTAAAACAATAAAAAAAAGATTTGATAATGTAACTATTCAGCAGTTACTTGAAAGTAAATGGTGGTTAATGGAGCCAAAAGAACTTAAAGCAAATAACTTTTCATTAAATAATTTTAAAGTTTCGAAAGAATAGGAAGAGATAAATGAAAATTTTAAATATCGTATCAAGTAATATTGTTCAAGATCCTAGAATTTTGAAGCAAATGGAGACGATTAAAAATGTTACTAATACTCATTTAATGGTCGGAATGAACAATAATAATGTTACAGAAGAACGTTTAAAAAACATAAACTTTAACTTTAAACTTCTTGGTGATAAACAAGATACTACTTCAATTTTAAGTAAGTTGTCTAAACGCATTAAATTTGCCAAAGGTGTAATAAGACAAATTAAAAGATATAAACCAGATGTAATTCATGCAAACGATTTTGATGTACTGCTAATGGTTTATTTTAGCGGTTATAAAAATGCAAAAATCGTCTTTGATGCCCATGAAATATATGCTAAAAACGCATTTATCAATAAGTACAGAGTTATATCTAAAATTGTTGAACTTATTGAAAAACATATTATAAATAAAAGGGTGAATGCATTTGTTACTGTGAGTCATGCAGCTAAATCATATTATTTAAAAAAAGGTTATAAAAAAACGCCACATGTGATTACCAATGCACCGTTTCTCGATGAATCATTGACTTTAACTAAAAGTAGTGAAATTAATGAAGTTGTTTATCAAGGTCAGATTGTTGCAAATCGTGGTTATGAGGAGTTTGTTAAAGCTGCTACAATTCAGCATGAACAACCAGTTAATTATGTGATTAGAGGATTTGGCCCACAAGAAGACGAAATTAGAAAACTCATTAAAGTAGAAAATGCTAACGTAAAATTAGCTAAACCTGTAGAAGTAAAAGAGTTAGTTCAAAAACTAAGTGAAAGTGATATTGGTGTAGTTCTTACTAAACCTGTTTCAATAAATTTTAAATATACAGTGTCTAATAAAATTTTTGAATGTATACATGCTGGATTGCCAGTAATATTATCTCCAGTTAAAGAACATTACTACTTAAATGAAAAATATGAATTTGGAATTGTAATAGACAAAGTAACACCTCAAAACATTGCTGAAGCCGTGCAAACATTATTAAATAATAAAATTTTATACAACAAATTAAGATGTAATGCTATTAAGGCATCTAATGAGCTGAATTGGCAAAATGAAAGTGAAAAATTAAAAAGAATATATTTAAGTAATTAATAGTGTGGTAGCAAAATGAATAAATCAAAAGACTTTATCTATAGTGTGTTATCTAACGTAATGATCATGGTTTTAATGCAGTTTTTACTTCTACCTATTTATTCAAAATCACATTCTACAATAGAATTTGGGAACTTCATTTTACTTTTAACATTAGTTAATATGATTTCACCTATCATAGGGAACACATTGAATAACATAAGATTAATAAATAAAAATAAAGATCAAATAATTGAATCGGAATACTTATTTTTAATATTTATGGGATCTGTAATAGTAATGTGTGTAACGGGTCTTTATTCTCTAGTGAATCAGTTTGCATTCATAGATATTATGTTTTCTAGTTTGTGGTCAGCATTTTTATTAATAAGATGTTATTTATTTGTATATTACAGATTAGATTTTCGATTTAAATCACTATTTTATATAAGTTTAATAGCAAGTGCAATTATGATAATAGGCGGCGTAAGTATGTATTTATTGCATACATCTGTGTTCGTAATATTATTTTTGAGTGAATTTTTAATGAGTATATTAATGATATTTGAATATAAGAACGTATTAAAAAAAACAAATATTAAAATGTTAAATAAAGTTGATTTTAAAAGTTATTTAGAGCTTCTTAGTGCTAATTCCATATTAAATTTAATTAATTACTCAGATAGGATATTGCTAAGTATATTCTTAGGAACTATTTATGTGCCATTATTCTTTATTGCTACTATAATTGGCAAAATTTCTAATATACTAATCAATCCCATTGTTACCGTGTTATTGAGTTATGAAGTTGATAACAAACAAGAGATTACGACAGCTCAAGTAAGAAAGACGTGGAAGTTAATAATATTTTTATCAATTATAATATCAATTTTTATTTCCGTACTTTCATGGGTCTTTATTTATATATTTTATAATGAGTATATTTACAAAGTTCAATTGTTAATATTTCCAGCGAGTTTAGGGGTGATTTTAATGTCGAGTTCAGCATTGCTACAAATAAAATTGCTTGCTAACAATCAATATAGAAATAATTTGATAATTAACTTATTCACATTAATAATAATTGTTTTACTTAGTGCAATATTGACTAACATTTTAGAAATATATGGATATGCAATCGCTTTAATAATTTCAGCAATATATAAGCATTTTGCCATTTATAAAAATATTTTAAAGCTAATTCAGAATAAAGGGTGAATTGTGTGATTATATTTTTCTTTGTAACAATATCGGTTACTTATGCGATATATTTATTGCGTTCAAATTTTAGGTTTATAAGTTTATTATTTTTAACAGTTTTTAGTATAAGTTTTTTATTACCTATAATAATGGATAAACCTTTTAATTATAAATTGTATTTAGATGCCTCAAATTATGATTACACTAATAAATTGTATTTACTAGCTTTGATTGTCTTTGTAGTTACTAATCTTATTATTCAACTTGCAAATATAAAATTTGAAATGAACAATTTATTAATAATAAAAACAAAAAATATAGATAATATCTATCCAATATATGTATTAGCAACAATTGTTGTAATAATGTTAACAGGATTGAACATTGTTACTGGTGGTTCGACTGCAACTCTTGAAAATAGCTCTATAATGAAAATGTTACAAGGATCAGTGCTATTGGGTTACTTATATCTTTCATATTTATATTTATATAATTCAAATAATACAAGAAATAAAGTGAAATCTTTATTTCTAATTCTTATTAGTGTAATAGTAGTAACAATCTTCATATTTGGAAGACGCATTTTAATATATCCCACTATAGCAATTTTAGTACTTTACATTTATAAAAAAGGGAAAACACCAAACCTTCTTCATTTATCAGCAATTGCACTATCAACTATATTAATTATATTACCTTTAATGATGAGCATTCGAACTTATGGTTTGAAGGATGGTTTTGTGAATTTTAAAGATATATTAGTCGGAGATTACAACAAATATATAGATTATTTAGCAGTAGGAACGGATGTGAATTATTCATATTCTTTAGCAACTATAATTACTAATTATCAAGTACATGTAAATATATTAACATTATTCAAACCATTATTTATTTTTATACCTAGAAGTATTTGGCCGAATAAACCCCAACCTTTGTCGGAAGAAATAGTTAAAAAATTAAATTTTCCATTTGATCAAGGGATGTCAATTCCACCAGGGTTTGTAGGTGAAGCATATATATATTTAGGTGTTTTTGGAATAATTTTAGCGAGTATAATATTTGCAATATTTTGTGGTTTAGCTGACCAGTACAGTTTGAGCTTAAGAAAAGCTGAAAATGGAATATATAGTATTAATTTAATTTTAATAACTATTTTATCTATTCAATTGATTATGGGTTCTATTCGGGGAGATACTGCAACAAATATTCAAGAAGCATTATATTTATTTATTCCGTTAGCATTATTGCTTTGGTTATCACAAATTAAGCTTAAGTTTAAATAAATTTGAAAATCTAAGGTGAGTAGATGAAAAAGAAAAAATTATTAATATTATGTCAGTATTTTTATCCTGAATATGTGTCGTCTGCTACATTACCAACTCAAATGGCTGAGGACTTAGTTGACAAAGGTATGCGTGTGGAAGTGATGTGTGGGTGGCCATATGAATACAGTAATGAAAAAGATGTTGAAAAAAATGAAAATTACAAGGGAATTTCTATTAAAAGATTAAAATACTCTAAATTTAATAACAAAAATAAATTTGGTCGTATTTTTAATTTCTTTTCATTATTTGCAATGTTTGTTTGTAAAATGCCAAAAATGCTGACTTATGATCATATATTAGTATATTCAAACCCACCAATATTACCTTTAATTCCAGATGTGTTATATCGAATGTTTAACAAGCAATACTCATTTGTAGTGTATGATATTGCACCCGACAACGCTTTGAAAACAGGAACTATCAAATCTGGAAGTCTAATTGATAGATTAATGAACTATATCAATAAACATGTATATAAAAATGCTGAAAACATCATAGTTCTAGGCACAGAAATGAAAACTTATTTATTACAAAATAAAATTTCAGATAACCCGGGAAATATTCACGTGATACCTAACTGGTACATAGAATCTGAATATGACGTAGTTAAGAGTAATGAATTTAAGAAACTTAGAAATCAATATGACAAGATCTTGCTATATAGTGGCAATATGGGACAACTACAAGATATGGAGACAATTGTTGAATTCTTAAAGTTAAATAAGAATAACGAGAACACGTTAACGATTCTATGTGGGCATGGTAAAAAATATGCAGAAGTGAAAAAAAGTATTAAATCAAACGAAATTAAAAATGTGAAGATGTATGAATTTCTAACTGGGACTGATTATACGGATGTATTAAAAATTACTGATGCTTGTTTTGCTTCGTTAATTCCTGAAGGTGTGGGCTTAGGTGTGCCGAGTAAAAACTATGGTTACTTAGCCAATAAGAAACCCTTAATTTTAATTATGGATAAACATTCAGATATCGTTAAACACGTTGAAACATACAATGCAGGTATTCAAATTGATAATGGTGCAGCTCAAGATATACTTGATTTTATAACTAATCATTCAAGAAATGATTTGAAAGAATTTGGTAAAAATGCATATCAATTATTTAAAGATGAATATACGAGACAACATAATACAACTAAATATTATATTTTGCTGAATGGAGGCAATTGATGTGAAAAGAGCTTTCGATTTATTTTGCTCAATATATGGATTAATTGTAGCCGGGCCGTTACTACTTATTGTAGCAGTACTAATAAAATTAGAGTCACCGGGTCCTGCTATTTTCAAACAAAAAAGACCAACGATAAATAATGAGCTTTTTAATATTTATAAATTTAGATCCATGAAAATGGGGACGCCTAACGTAGCAACAGATTTAATGGGGCCAGAAGATTTTATAACTAAGACAGGTAAATTCATTAGAAAAACATCAATTGATGAGTTACCGCAATTAGTAAATGTGCTAAAAGGAGAAATGTCAATAGTGGGCCCGAGACCAGCACTTTATAACCAATATGAACTTATCGAAAAGAGGACTAAGGTTAATGTGCATACGATACGACCAGGTGTTACTGGATTAGCTCAAGTGATGGGCAGAGATAATAACACAGATGACCAAAAAGTTATGTATGATAAATACTATTTGGAAAATCAATCATTACTACTTGATATGTACATCATTTATAAAACTGTGATTAACACAATCTCTTCAGAAGGTGTGTCTCACTAATGGCTAAACACATTTTAATAACTGGAAGTAGCGGATATGTTGGCAGTCATTTAGCAGATAGTTTAGAACAATTAGGTAATAAAGTTAGCAGATTAAATGTAAAAAATACATTGTGGAAAGAACTGGATTTTAAGCAATATGATGCCATTATCCATACAGCAGCTTTAGTACATAACAATGATCCTAACGCTCAACTTGCAGAGTATTTTCGAGTTAATATGCATTTAACATTTAATTTAGCAATGGAAGCCAAAAAATGCGGAGTTAAACATTTTGTATTTATGAGTACGATGGCTGTGTTTGGAGAGGATGGCAAAATTGGTGAAATGGTTGAGCTAACAAATCCAACTAATTTAAAACCAGTGACAAATTATGGTATATCAAAGGCTAAAGCTGAAGCTAAAATACGAGAGCTAGCAGATGATAATTTTAAAGTTGCAATAATTAGACCTCCAATGATATATGGAGTAGGTTCACCAGGTAATTTCACTAAATTAATAAAAGTTGCAAAGCGATTACCTATAATTCCAAATTTAAGTAATGCTAGGAGCGCTTTGTATATTAAACATTTGGAACAATTTGTAAATGAAATAATTAAACATGAAATGACAGGTATCTATCATCCAAAAGATAAATTTGAATTCAATACGACAAAGGTTGTAACAGAAATACGGAAGAATGAACATAAAAATACATTTTTATTGCCTATTCCAAAAGCAATGTATCCTATTTTAAATAAATTTCGAGTTATTTCTAAAATCTACGGTAACTTGGTGTATGCCAAATCTTTGTATGCACATGAAAGCAAAGTTGCTATTGATAATCAGAAATTTGAAACAATTATCAAAGATATCATGAATAAATATTAGTATTTTAAAAGTCATTTTAATGAAAATCACATATAAAAATTATTATTTGTATATGGAGGGTATTATTTTGAAAATAACAGTTGTGGGTTTAGGTTATATCGGACTACCAACATCTATTATGTTCGCCAAACATGGTGTGGATGTATTAGGTGTAGACATAAATGAAAAAACAATCGATTGTTTACAACAAGGGAAAGCAAACATAGAGGAGCCAGGGTTACAAGAAGCATTTGAAGAAGTACTTGAAACAGGGAAGTTCAAAGTATCTACCAAGCCTGAAGAAGCGGATGCATTTATCATTACTGTACCAACACCAAATAACGATGATACGTACGAATCTTGTGATATTTCAATAGTACTTAGTGCAATAAACAGTGTAATTCCACATTTAACAAAAGGTGATACGATTATTGTAGAGTCTACTATTGCACCTCGTACCATAGATGACTTCGTTAAACCATTAATCGAAGAAACTGGATTTATAGTTGGCGAAGATATTTATTTAGTTCACTGTCCAGAACGTGTATTACCTGGGAAAATTTTAGAAGAGTTAGTATATAATAACCGTATTATTGGTGGTGTTACATCTAAATGTGTGGAAGCTGGGAAACGAGTTTATAGTACATTTGTTAAAGGTGAAATGATTGAAACTAATGCACGTACTGCTGAAATGAGTAAATTAATGGAAAATACTTATCGTGATTTAAATATTGCTTTAGCAAACGAGTTAACAAAAATTTGCAATAACTTAGACATCAATGTATTAGATGTTATTGAAATGGCTAATAAGCATCCACGTGTAAACATACATTTACCTGGTCCAGGTGTAGGAGGTCATTGTTTGGCTGTTGATCCGTATTTCATTATCGCGACAGATCCAAAAAATTCGCCATTAATTCAAAATGGTCGAAAAATTAATCGCTCAATGCCTCAATTTGTAGTTGAAAATGTTAAGCGGTTATTAACTGGTATCGATAACGCCAAAGTTGCTGTATTTGGATTAACTTATAAAGGTGACGTCGATGATATTAGGGAATCAGCAGCTTTTGATATTTATACATTATTACAAGATGAGAACTTAGATGTAGTGGCTTATGATCCACATGTTAAATTAGATTTTGTTGAAAAAGATATTGATAAAGCTACTGAAGGGGCTTCACTGGTACTTATTCTTGCGGATCATTCTGAGTTTAAAACATTTAGTGATGATGACTTCAAATACATGAAACATAAAATCATCTTTGATACGAAAAACATTGTTAAATCCAACTTTAAAGATGTATCATATATTAACTATGGTAACCTATACATAACAAGAGATATAGAGCTAGTTAATTAATGATTGAATTTAAATTGTTATGAACAAGGGGGAAGCAAATGAAGAAAATAATGACCGTTTTTGGCACCCGCCCGGAAGCTATAAAAATGTCGCCTCTAGTTAAAGCGTTACAAACAAATGAAAACCTACAACCAGTTGTCGTAATTACAGCACAGCATAGAGAAATGCTCGATAGTGTGTTAAACATCTTTGATATAAAAGCAGATTATGACTTAAATATCATGAAGGCAAACCAAACATTAGCTGAACTCACTTCTAGAATTATAACGAAATTAGATGCAGTAATAAAAGAGGAAAAACCAGATATGGTCCTGGTTCACGGAGATACAACGTCTACATTTGTAGGTGGCTTAACAGCTTTTTACAATCAAATACCAATTGGTCATGTAGAAGCAGGATTACGTACTTGGAATAAATATTCTCCATTTCCAGAAGAGATGAATAGGGTCATGGTTGGTCATATGGCTGATTTAAATTTTGCACCCACAGAGCAAGCTGCTAATAATTTACAAAGGGAAAAGAAACAAGTAGCAAGTATCGTTGTAACGGGAAATACTGCCATTGACGCAATGAAGACAACAATTAAAGACGGATATCAGTCAAAAATTCTTGAACGTCATAGTGATAAAAGAGTTATTTTATTAACTGCACATAGAAGAGAGAATATCGGGGAATCTATGCACAACATCTTTAGAGCAGTTCGTGACATTGTAGATGAATATAAAGATGTCGTTGTTATATATCCAATGCACAAAAATCCTAAAGTAAGAGAGATTGCGAGTCAGTATTTATACGATCATTCAAGAATTGAATTAATTGAACCGCTTGATGTTGTAGATTTTCATAATTTTGCAAATGAAGCACATTTAATTCTTACAGATTCTGGAGGAGTTCAAGAAGAGGCACCATCATTGGGTAAACCGGTATTAGTCTTGAGAGATACCACTGAACGACCAGAAGGTGTTAGTGCTGGTACATTAAAAGTTATTGGTACAACTTATGAAGCAGTGTTAACAGAGACGAAAAATTTGTTAGATAACCACAATGAATATGAAAGAATGAATAAAGCTAGTAATCCATATGGAGATGGCAAAGCTTCGCGACGTATTTGTGAAAACATAGAATATTATTTTGGAATTAGAGAAGTAAAACCTGAACCTTTTAATTATAGAAATTAAAATTTAAACAGCATCTCAATAGTTGAAATGATAGTCAACTTTAATTGAGATGCTTTTTTGTTTATCATTGTAAGCGTAATCATAATTTTAGGACAATGATTTCCATTTAAAGTATAATCGGAGTAGTATTAGTACTAGGTATTAAAATTGTTAGAAGAAATGAGGGATATTATGTCTAAAGTAGTGACAGACATTAATACAGCATTAGTGAATTTACATGATGGTATGACACTTTTAGCTGGTGGTTTTGGTTTATGTGGTATTCCAGAACATGCTATCGAAGCGATTCGAAATAAAGGAACTAAGCATTTAACAGTTGTGAGTAATAACTGTGGTATAGATGATTTTGGGTTAGGTCGTTTGTTAGAAAAGAAACAAATCGATAAAATGATCAGTTCTTATATTGGTGAAAATAAACGTTTTGAACAGCAATTGATTAATGGGGAATTAGCTGTTGAGTTAACACCTCAAGGTACTTTAGCTGAAAAATTACGTGCGGGTGGTGCTGGAATTCCAGCATTTTATACACCAACAGGAGTAGGCACATTAATTGCTGAAGGCAAAGAAGTCCGTGAATTTGATGGAAGAGAATATTTAATGGAACGTGCGATTACTGGTGATGTTGGAATTATTAAAGCGCAAAAGGCCGATACATTTGGGAACTTAGTGTTCGACAAAACAGCACGTAACTTTAATCCACTATGTGCTATGGCAGCGAAAACAACAGTTGTGGAAGTGGAAGAGCTTGTAGAGGTCGGTGATATTGATCCAGATGCTGTGCATTTATCAGGGGTTTATATTGATTACATATTTGTTGGAGCGGAGTTTGAAAAAAGAATTG
The DNA here is from genome assembly GCF_025560845.1 of Staphylococcus arlettae. NCBI lineage: Bacteria > Bacillati > Bacillota > Bacilli > Caryophanales > Staphylococcaceae > Staphylococcus > Staphylococcus arlettae. Next base: position 2,346,627 of record NZ_CP094803.1, on the reverse strand, counting down.
AAAAGCGTACAGTAAAGGAGGTTAATCATGGATAAAATGACACAAAGAATGAAAATAATTCGTCGTGCAGCCCAAGAAATAAAAAGTGATATGGTCATTAACTTAGGTATTGGTATGCCTACATTAGTTGCCAATGAAATAAATGACCATGTGGAAAATGTTTATTTCCAATCTGAAAATGGATTGTTAGGTATCGGTCCTTACCCAACTGATGCTGAAGTAGATCCAGATTTAATTAATGCGGGTAAAGAAACGGTAACTGCAGCTAAAGGTGCATCATTCTTTGATAACGCAGAGTCGTTTGCCATGATACGTGGCGGTCATATTGATTTGGCCATACTTGGAGGTATGGAAATAGCGCAAAATGGCGATTTGGCTAACTATATGATTCCAGGGAAATTAGTCAAAGGTATGGGTGGTGCCATGGATTTAGTTGTAGGTGCACAACAAGTAGTAGTTATTATGGATCATGTCAATAAACATGGTGATTCTAAAGTGAAAAAAGCTTGCACCTTACCATTAACAGGTAAAGGCGTCGTTGATACATTAATTACTGATTTAGCTGTCTTCCAGTTTGAAGATAATGTTATGAAACTCATTGAGTTACAAGAAAGGGTATCTTTAGCAGACGTAGAAAAGTATACAGAAGCAGAGTTTGAAAATCATTTGAAGGAGTTGTAATGACTTGGTTAAAGATAAAGTAACAATCATTACTGGTGCAGCCAGTGGTATTGGTTTAGAAATAGCTAAAATATTTGCTCAAGAAGAAGCTAAGCTCATTCTCGCAGATATGAATACAACTAAATTAGAGAGCGAAGTGCAGTCGTTACAAGCACAAGATGTAGATTGCATGGGTATCACAGTAGATGTAACCAACGAAGATGATATTCAACGTATGATTCAACAGACTGTCGAACATTATGGGCGAATCGATATTTTATTTAATAATGCAGGATTGCAACATATAGATAGTATTGAATCTTTTGCTACAGACAAATTTAGACAAATGATTGATATTATGTTAGTTGGTAGTTTTATGGCGATGAAATATGCTTTGCCATATATGAAAAAGCAACAATCAGGACGTATATTAAATATGGCATCTATAAATGGCGTGATTGGTTTTGCGGGTAAAGCTGCTTACAATAGTGCCAAGCATGGCATAATTGGTTTAACTAAAGTAGCAGCATTGGAAAATGCTACAGATGGCATTACAGTTAACGCTTTGTGCCCAGGTTACGTTGATACACCTTTAGTACGTAATCAAATGGCAGAGTTAGCCAAAAACAGAGGAACAAATATAGAAGATGTGTTAGATGAAGTATTGTATCCTTTAATACCGCAAAAGCGTTTGTTGCAAGTGTCCGAAATTGCTGACTATGCTTTGTTTTTAGCGAGTGATAAAGCTAAAAGTGTTACAGGACAAGCAGTGCTAATAGATGGAGGCTACACAGCCCAATAAGGTGAACTTAATGTTTGAGTATAAATATCGCTTAGAGGAGGTTTGTTATGCAATTTATTAGTGCAGATGAGCAAGCAAAATTGTTAGATATGAAAGAAGTTGTAGATGCAGTAGCTGAAGCACTACAAGCTTATTCAGCAGGTCAAACTGAAACACCGATACGTTATTCATTACCTTTTAACCAAGACAATCGTTATTTAGTCATGCCTGCACTGTCAGATGCGTTAAAATTAGTAGGGTTGAAAAATGTAACTTTTGCACCACATAATCCTGATAAGGGCAAAAGTACGATAGTTGGATCCGTAGTGTTATCTGATTATGATACTGGAGAGACATTAGCGATATTAGAAGGTTCATATCTAACAAAAATTCGCACTGGTGCTATTTCAGGTGTGGCGACACAATATTTAGCTAAAGAAGATGCTAAAACATTGTGTGTAATTGGTACTGGTGAGCAGGCTGAAGGATTAATTGAAGCTGTTTTAGCAGTTAGAAATATCCAACGTATTCAATTTTATAACCGTACATATGCTAAAGCAGTGGATTTTGCACAAGATGTTGCAGATAGACATACACAGGTCACAATAGCAGTGTATGATGATGTTGATGCTGCCATGGATGATGCAGAAGTTATAGTTACAGCAACGAATGCGTCTGCACCTGTGTTCGAAAAACAAGTGGAACCAGGGGTACATGTAAATGCAGTCGGATCGTTCAAACCAGATATGCAAGAACTCCCTTCACAGTTAATTGCTAACGCAGATAAGGTAGTAGTTGAAGCGGCAGAAGCAGCGTTAAAGGAAACCGGTGATTTAATAAATCCTGTAAATGAAGGTGTCTTTAATGATACAGATTTGTACGGTGAATTAGGGAATATAGTTGCAGGTAAGTTAACCGGGAGAGATTCAGCAGAAGAAATTACTGTTTTTAAATCAGTGGGCTTAGCTATAGTCGATATCGTAGTTGCTAATTATTTTTATCAAAAGTTAAGGGCTTCAAAATAATACTAAAAGAGAGTTGCATCAATTTTGGATGTAACTCTTTTTTCTAATTATATATAAGCAAAAGGGTTGTCTGTTAGGATTATATTTGTTTAAATGTAATTATGAAAGTTACAATTAAGGAGTGGAGAGATGAATTTATCATTCAATATCGCAATTCACGTACTAACATTTTTAACTAAACATAGTAACGAACGATTTTCCAGTGATGCTTTAGCAGAAAAGGTGTGTGTTAATGCAGTGCAATTACGTAATGTTGCACGGATATTGAAACAACATGATTATTTGGACGTTCATCGTGGGCAAGTTGGAGGGTATCAAGCAACTAAAAAAACAGCAAGTGCTAATTTAGGTGACCTTTATTTATTGTTCACTGAGGGTAGAGATAAAGGACGTATTTTTACAGGAGACCATGACAGTAGTTGTGAAGTATCTAGTCAAATTAGCACTACGATGGCTAAGCATTTTCAACAAGAGGCGATACGTGTTCAAGCGTATTATGAAAACTTTACTATTAAAGATATTTTAGAAGACATACTCAAGGAGGATAAATAGTATGAAAACATATGATTTAATTGTAATTGGTTTTGGTAAAGGTGGTAAAACATTAGCAAAATTTGCAGCTACACAAGGTAAAAAAGTTGCAATGATTGAACAATCACCTCGTATGTATGGTGGTACGTGCATTAATATTGGATGTATACCTTCTAAAACGTTAGTGCATGAAGGCTTAGCACATAGTGGATTTAAGCAAGCAATGCAACGTAAAGAAGAAGTTATCGATGCGTTAAATAATAAAAACTACCATAATTTAGCGGATGAAGAGAATATTACAGTTTTTGATAATAAAGCAAAATTCCAATCTAATGATACAGTTGCCATATTAAATGACAATGGTTCAATAGAAGAGACTGTTACTGCTGAAAATATTGTAATTAATACAGGTGCAACGCCAGTAATTTTACCTATCGATGGTATTAAAGAGTCACAATATTTATATGATTCTACTGGTATTATGAATTTACCTGAACAACCACAACGACTTGTAATCGTAGGTGGGGGTTATATTGCTTTAGAGTTTGCATCAATCTTTGCGAATTTTGGTACTGAAGTTACAGTGCTTGAACATAAATCTGAGTTATTAGCACATGAAGATCGTGAAGTCGTGGCTCAAGTTGAACAGGATTTAACGGATAAAGGTGTAACATTCGTATATAACGCTGAAACAACAGCTTTTGAAGATCAAGATGATCATACTTTAGTGCGCACTTCACAAGGAGATTTTGCAGCGGAAGCAGTGTTATTAGCAACAGGTCGTAAACCTAATACTGACTTAGAATTAGACAATACTGATATTAAGTTAGGTGAGCGTCAAGAAATAGCGGTAAATGATAAACTACAAACAACAGTGCCACATATTTATGCATTAGGCGATGTTAAAGGTGGCATGCAATTCACTTATATCTCGTTAGACGACTTTAGAATTGTGAGAGATCAATTATTAGGTAATGGACAAAGAACAACTAATAATCGTGGTGCAGTTCCGTATACAATGTTTGTTGATCCACCATTCTCTCGTGTAGGTTTAACGGCAGCAGAAGCTGAAGAACAAGGTTATGACTTTGCAGAAGGTCAAATGGCAGTGAATGCAATGCCGCGACATAAAATAAATCATGACGAACGTGGTTTATTCAAAGTAGTCATTGATAAATCAAACAATCAGATTTTAGGAGCTACTTTATATGGTGCACAAACTGAAGAAATAATTAATATTATTAAATTAGCGATTGATCAACAGATTACGTATGATGTATTGCGTGACAATATTTATACGCACCCTACAATGATTGAATCATTTAATGATTTATTTAATATCTGATTGGTTTTTTGTTTAGACATGGTGATGAGCGTTAAAAAATGCTGTCTACAATATATTGTAGACAGCACTATTAAATACGATTATACTGTGTAGTATTGTTTTGATAACAACAAGGAGATTGTAAGGAAATGAATATATTGAAAAGACTATTGTATAAGGAAGATCCTGCTCTGTTTCTAAATAAAGATGCACATCTTGAAAGGACATTAAGAGTAAGAGATTTTCTAGCACTAGGGGTCGGTACGATAGTGTCGACAGCAATTTTTACATTGCCTGGTGTGGTTGCGGCGGATTATGCAGGTCCGTCAGTAAGTTTATCGTTTTTAGTAGCAGCTATTGTTGCTGCGCTAGTAGCTTTTGTATACGCAGAAATGGCATCAGCTATGCCTGTTGCGGGTTCTGCTTATACGTGGATAAGTTTATTATTTGGCGAATTCTTCGGGTGGATTGTCGGCTGGGCATTAATTGCAGAATACATTATTGCAGTGGCATTCGTTGCATCGGGGTTTTCGGCAAATTTGCGAGGACTAATTGCTCCATTGAATATTGAGTTACCTGCAACATTATCTAATTCTTTAGGCAATAATGGTGGCGTAATAGATATTTTAGCTGCAGTAGTGGTTATTATTACTGCGTTATTATTATCTCGGGGCGCATCTGAAACAGCGCGAGTACAAAATATTTTAGTTGTTTTGAAAATACTAGCGATCTTTTTATTTTTAATAGTAGGTTTAACAGTTATTGATTTACATAACTATGTGCCTTTTATCCCTGAACATTCGTCTACTGCGAATAGTACATTTGGTGGGTGGCAAGGTATTTATGCTGGTAGTTCAATGATTTTTATTGCATATATCGGCTTTGATTCCATCGCGGCCAATTCTGGTGAAGCTATAGAGCCTCAAAAAACAATGCCACGTGGTATTTTAGGTTCGTTACTGATTGCAGTGGCATTATTTATTGCTGTATCTCTCGTACTGGTCGGTATGTTTAACTATAGCGAATACAAAGATAATGCAGAGCCTGTAGGTTGGGCACTTCGAATGAGTAATCATGAAGTTATTGCTGCTGTGGTACAAGCAATATCTGTTGTCGGTATGTTCACAGCCTTAATAGGCATGATGCTAGCAGGTTCTAGATTACTGTATTCATTTGGTAGAGATGGGGTTTTACCGACATGGATAGGTAAACTCAACAATAAACATCTACCGAATCATGCATTATGGATTCTTACACTGGTAGCGGTTATAGTAGGGTCAATGTTACCTTTTGCTTTCTTAGCACAATTAATAACTGCTGGAGCTTTGGTTGCCTTTATGTTTGTAACTATAGGTATGTATGCTTTACGGCCTCGAGAAGGTAAAGATTTACCAGAACCAGCATTTAAATTACCTTTGTATCCAGTAATGCCGATAATTATTTTTGTCTGTGTATTTTCTGTATTTTGGGGTCTTAGTGGCCAAGCTAAACTTTATACAATGATTTGGTTTATCGTAGGCATGGTTTACTACTTTATCTATATCATTGTGTTAGATAAACAAAAAAACAATAATATATTGTAGTGAAAGAGGCTGAGACATCATTGATTCGTCTCAGTCTCTTTTCATATTGTTCGTAGATGACTAGCAGTGAAAATGTGCGCTAAATCAACCATTGTTTACTGCTAGTTATCATTGCAAAGGGTGGGATGACGTAATCTTTTTAATAAAATTAGATTTCTTTCCCACTTCTTTTTATAAATATACTAATCTCAATTTTAATTTATATAAAAATATATTAAAATGTAATAATCATGAATGAAGAGGTATGTTTAATGAATAACAATTTGCAAAGAGCGTTAACAGCACGACAGATTCAAATGATAGCCCTTGGAGGTACGATAGGTGTTGGCTTGTTTATGGGCGCCTCGAGTACTATTAAATGGACAGGCCCCTCGGTTATATTAGCGTATGCCATTGCTGGTCTATTTGTATTTTTGATTATGAGAGCATTGGGTGAAATGTTGTATATTTATCCTGACACTGGATCATTTGCGAAATTTGCTAATGATTACATTCATCCATCATTTTCATACATAACTGCGAGTAGCAGTATTTTTAATTGGATCATAGTTGGAATGAGTGAAGTGATTGCAGTCGGCTCGTATATGCGATTCTGGTGGCCAGAATTACCTACGTGGATACCTGGTATAGTAGTTATTGCGATTTTGCTAACAGCAAATTTAATATCGGTAAAATGGTTTGGCGAATTTGAATTTTGGTTTGCTGCTATCAAAGTTGTTACAATTATTTTAATGATTATTGCAGGATTCGGCATTATTTTATTTGGTTTTGGTAATCACGGAGATCCAGTTGGTTTTGCCAATTTATGGTCACACGGTGGTTTTTTTGCTAATGGTTTAAGTGGTTTCTTTTTTGCACTCTCTATTGTATTTGGGTCATATATAGGTATCGAGTTGATAGGTGTTACTGCGGGAGAAACTAAAGACCCACAAAAAAATATTAAAAGAGCAATAAATGGAGTAATTTGGAGAATCCTAATTTTTTATGTCGGTTCTATATTTATAATTGTCACTGTGTATCCTTGGGATGAAGTAAGTCAAATTGGTTCGCCGTTCGTTGCAACATTTGCCAAAATTGGTATAACAGGTGCTGCGACAATTATTAATTTTGTAGTCGTTACAGCAGCAATGTCTGGTTGTAATTCAGGCATCTTTAGCACTAGTCGTATGGTTTATACACTCGCTAAACAAAAACAAGCATCAAAAATCTTTTTAAGGCTAAATCGTAATAATGTCCCAGATATCGCAGTCATTGCTGTGACTCTAGGTATTTTTATGGGCATTGTGTTAGATATTGTCTTACCATTAATATTAGGGAAAGATACTAATATCTTTGTCTATGTTTTTAGTGCGGGCGTTTTACCAGGTATGGTCCCTTGGTTTGCCATTTTAATTAGTCATTTGCGTTTTAGACTGTTAGAAAAGATACCAGATCATCCATTTAAAATGCCTTTTGCGCCATATAGTAATTACGTAACTATTTTAATGTTATTAGCAGTAATTGTCGGTATGATTTTTAATAAAGAGACACGAATTTCAGTTATTATTGGCATTGTTTATATTAGTGTAGTGAGCATCGTAGTAATTGCGAAACAGTGGCGTAGCAATAATTCTATACGATAAGGCTTGTAGAAGGATTAATAATAAAAAACAGTTGGGTGAGTAGATAAAATAGTTGTAAAAACTTAGTTTTAAACTCACTTTCTTATATATTTTTATAGTAATATTATTTTTAAGAGAGAGTAAGAAGTATGACCATTTAATTAAGGAGTATGACATGGAACAATTAATTAAAGATATTGCTAAGGTAGAATTGCATTGTCATTTAGATGGTTCAGTTAGTGTTGAATTAATTAAACAACTCGGCGCAGAACAAGGAATTGACATCAATGAACAGCATTTGCAAGCGGATAAAGACTGTGAAAATTTAGAAACATATTTAAAATGTTTTGATGAAGTACAAAAGGTTTTACAAACGAAAGATAGTTTAAGACGTTCGGTAATAGATGTGGCTGAACAAGCAACGCAAGATAATGTGAAATACATTGAATTACGTTTTGCCCCGTTATTTCATATGGAGCAAGGTTTAGCTGTAGAAGAAGTGATTGCAGCGGTAATATTAGGTGCAGAGCAAGCAATGGCACAACTGGATATTAAAATCAATTTACTAATTTGTGCGATGCGTCAACATGATATAGCAACGAATAGTGAGTTATTTGATCGAGTTATTGCACTAAATAGTGATCTCGTTTGTGGCATTGATTTTGCAGGTCCCGAAGCAGCTTTTCCGCCAGAAGATATAGCTCCTGCCATTCAATACGGCTTGGATCAAGGGCTTAATTTAACATTACATGCTGGTGAATGTGGCTGCATGCACAATGTGGTAGAATCTATTAAATTAGGTGCCCAACGTATTGGTCATGGTGTAGCTATTAATAACAATGATGAGTTATTAAATATGGTGAAAACGCATGATGTGTTATTAGAAATATGTCCGCAAAGTAACATGCAAACAAAGGCCATTGAGTCGTTTAAAGAATTAAACTTACCACAATTGATAGAGCAACAAGTGCCTTTCATCATTAACACGGATAATCGGACAGTCACTCAAACGACTTTAAATGATGAATATGTAATATTGTATGAGCATGAACAATTAACACTTGAACAAATGAAAATGATTAATAAACAGGCTGTAAATTATGCGTTTTTAACTGACGCAGATAAAGACGTATTACAAGCACGTCTAGAACCAGTAAAATAACTTTGAAGTGAACACATAAAGTAGTCATTCAATTAAATAACGTTAAGGCGACTTCAATTTTTTATTTTGATGTCGCCTTAATTGTTGATGGGATGTGTGAATAAATAAAACTGGCAATCAATTTTTTCATTTTGTGGGCAGTTTTTGAGCACGCTTTCCGCGGGCACTGCCTCAGCCTGTAGTCTTCGGCTAGTGGTATTCCCGCAGGAGTCGGCTCAAATCACTGCCAATCTAGTGCTGAAAATATTATACATATAAATTTAACAGTGTCGGTGTTTATTATGTTGAATAAATCAAAAGACAATTAAGATTAAGAGAAATGATTTCTATCTCTGAATTAGATTCGAACCATCCTCTATTACATAAAGTAGATGTGATTTTGGATTAAGACGACTGGCGATCAATTTTTTCATTTTGTAGGCAGTTTTTGAGCACGCTTTCCGTGGGCACTGCCTCAGCCTGTAGTCTTCGTCTAGTGCTATTCCCGCAGGAGTCGGCTCAAATCACTGCCAATCTAAAGTGAAGGCTTTAGGAAATCTAATACAAAAGGGTTATTTAATGACAATATGACAAGAGGCTATCGACAAAGTTTCTGACTTTGTGGGCAGTTTTTTAATGCAAGCTTTCCGTGGGCACTGTCTCAGCCTGTAGTCTTTGGTCAGTGTTATTTCCACAGAATTCGGCTCAAATCATTGTAAATATTATACAAAATGTTTTAGACACACTGTCAGCTAAAGTTTGTCTACTTCTTGGGAATAGCATTGAAAGCCAACGTTATTAAAAATGTTTTATTGCCCTACCACGATAGGATAATTAGCTTACAAAGCTTGATACGAAATGTATTTTCAGGTCATGTTTTGTTTGACGATATCATTGATACTAGTACGAATCAATGATGTCTCAGGCACGATTTAATGGTAAAATATAGAGTGGTATTTGAGAGAATAGGCTGTACACTGTGAATTTCATAGTACACAGTAAGCATAAATGAGGTGTAGTCAATGGGCGTTATAATGATTATCTTACAAATAATTTTGGGGATAGTTTTTATAATTACAGGATCGAAGATTGTGTCTGGTGCGATGGATAAAGAATTCGTCAGAATGGGTTATCCAAGAATATTTAATCAGATAACTGGTGGGATTGAACTATTAGGTGCGTTAGGCATGTTATTTGGGATTTTTTATCATTTACTAGCTGTAGGTGCAAGTATAATATTAGGCTGCACGATGCTAGCCGGTGCTTTATCGTTAATCTTTTTAGGTAAAGATCCTATTGTGAAAGCATTACCAGCTATCATTTTATTTATTTTAAATGTGATAGTGTTCATTTGGTACATATAAGTGATACAACTAGGCTGAAAATAATTTCAGCTGTTTATAATGACTGTAGTTAGCTAGTAACCAGCTAACTACAGTCATTATGCTTTTAGCGTGATTATTGAGTTTTACACAGTTGGTATAGAGTGAGTGTGAGGTTCATTAAATGTTTTCAATAGCCATTAAAGAAAATAATCTTATTTTATTCCCAAGTGGTTATATACTGAATATTAATATAATCAGATTTTGATATTATTAATAAGTAACTATATTGATTGTTTTTATAAAAAAAGAGCGTATACTTATAAGTGAAAAATTACCCTTGTTTTTACGACAATTCTCAATGGGGAGTGAACTGTTATGCGTGAAGGTAGTAAAATCTTAGCAGCAAGCGTTGTTGTATCGACCCTTGTATTAGGATCTGCTGTAACTACAACAAGTAATGCAAACGTAGCGAGTGCACAAGAAGTAATGAGTCAACATGATTCAGGTATAGATGCGAAAACACAAAAACCATATTATAACTATGATGGTTATACGACTTATGATGGTGCGTTTACACAAGATGAATATTTTGTACAAGCGCTAAAGTACGATAATGTGACAATTAATGGTTATAAAGTTGACGCAACAGCTAGCGGTGGCTATACTTCGAATAAGCATTTGTATGATCAATCAGTTCAATTTAATGAAGATGGAGATGTCTTAGAAATAGTATTCTTTACGAAGCCAGATTCAGTCACTAAAGCAGCATTTAAAGATGCGCATCATCAAAATGAAATTATCGAAGAAGGCGAATTAGGTAATGAAGAAGGTAACTTTGTAAAATATAAAACGATGGACGGTAGTTATACTGCATTCTTTAATCCAAATGATAACTTAATAGAAATAACAATTACGAATAAGTAAGAGACTAGACATGTGGATAATAATCTAGCCTCATGGGACGAGTTAGACAACTATTCAGTGAATGTGCTAGCTCGTCTTATTTGTTGTAGAAAATGTCGTATGATTGAATAGCTATCAGCTAATTATGTGATGTGATTTGCGGTTCTAAATTATAGACTGTGTCAACTGTCGTTTCATTAGTAATGACCTCGTTTAATACTGCCACTACTTTTTCAGCAATAGTCGTTGTTGGCACACCTATAGCATGCACCGGATAATCTAATTTTTTTATTTGAGGAATGTTGTCATAAGAATAAATAACTGGTTGATGTTTATTAACATCTAAGGCGTTTATTGTCCCCAATGTAATATCATAACTACCACAAATTACGCCGGGAGCGATAGATTTATGTTTGTAATAGCTTTTAACTGCTGTTTCCGTTTCGAGCGCCGATAAGCCTTGTGAATCAATTAAACGATAATTAATGTTGTGTTGAGTACAATAATCGATAATAGCTTCTTTCTTTGCCAATTGACGCGCGTCAGTCGTGTGAATATCACCTATGTAATCTATAGTAGTTATGTTTTGTTCAATGAGCGCGTCAATTGCCATCATCATAGCTTGACGATGATTGACGTTAATAATTGGGTAGTCCATGTTACGTGCTACTCCATAAGCTACGACGGGAATATTACGATAAACTTCGGGTGAAAGATTCGTTGAAGGTCCTTCATCAAATACGATAATGCCATCACAGCCAAATTCTACAAATTTTTTCGATGCTACTGAGAGATCATCAATAGAAAGAAACATAACAAAACCTAAATCTTTTAAGGCAATGTTAATTTCAGAGACTAGGTGAGTCACAGCTACACGGTCCACAGAAGGCCATATCAACCCAATAGTATTACTGCGTTTCGAGACCAATGCACGTGCGGAATTATTAGGTATATAATTCATTTCCACTGCTTTTTGTTGAATTAGTTCTTTTGTTTTAGGTTTAACTAAAGGTGAATTTTTTAATGCTTTGCTGACTGTTGAATAACTGACGTTACAAGCATCAGCAACATCTTTGAGGGTAACAACCATAAAAATACTCCTTTAAGGGATTGATTTCAGTTAAGAATAATTATACCATATAGTTATTAATAAAAATATTTTTTTACAACAAAATAACAACGTTGTTATTTTTAAAAGGGGATGCTAAAATGAATTCAACTCAAACAATGCAAGAAATCAAAAAAGCGCAACATATTGCAGTAATGCGAACAAATAGCGGTGAGGAGTTTACTGAAATTGCTAATACGATTATAGATGAAGGGTTAAATGTTATAGAAGTTACTTTAACGACACCTGATGCTATGGAAGTTATTAGCACTTTAGCTAAACGAGAAGACGCATTAGTTGGTGCAGGTACAGTGTTAGATAGTGTATCGGCTCGAACAGCAATTTTAAATGGTGCAGATTTTATTGTTAGCCCAGCATTTGATATTGAAACTGCCAAAATTGCTAACTTATATGACGTACCGTATGTACCTGGTGTAATGACTGTCAAAGAAATGATTGAAGCAATGCAATACGGATGTAAAGTATTAAAACTATTCCCAGCTACACAATTTAGTCCAAAAGCAATAAAAGATTTCAAAGGACCTTTACCTCATGTTGAAATTATTCCAACTGGTGGAGTAGGCAAGGATAATCATACAGAGTGGCTTGATGCTGGTAGCTTTGCAGTGGGTATTGGAAGTGAAATTACTAAAATATATCAACAACAAGGTAAATCAGCATTAGTTGATTACGTTAAAGCGATTAAAAGTGAGGTGTAAGTTATGAAGGTTTATGGTTTTGGAGAGGTATTATTACGTTTTACACCACCTAATTATATACAGTTGAAGGATGCACAGCAGTTAGACATTAATGTGGGAGGTGCAGAATTAAATGCATTAAGTACGTTGGCACAATTTGGTCATGCTACTGAAATGATTACGACACTACCAGAACATGCATTAGGTCAACATGTACTTCAAGAGATGCGTCGTACCCAAGTAGGTACGCAATGGGTTCAACAAACTGCAGGACGTTTAGGCACATATTACATGGAAGAAGGGTTTGGTCATCGTAGTGGTCAAGTCATTTATGATCGTGCATATTCAACTTTTGCTCAACAAACGTCACACTTACTTGAGAATATAGCAGGCTCTAAAGGCGATTGTTTTGTTTTTACTGGTATCACATTAGCCGTAAATCATACTATTCGAGAGCATATCGTTTCTTACATACAACAATTGAAAGAGCAAGGAATCACAATTGTTTTTGATATTAATTTCAGAAGTAATTTATGGACTTTAGAAGAAGCAGTACCTGTCATTAAAGCAGTATTGCCGTTAGTTGATATACTATTCTTTGGTAAAAAGGATGCGACACATCTGTTACAAACGAATGCTGAATCTGATAATATGCATACTTGTGCTCAAACGTTACAACAAAAATTTAATATTCCGTTTTTAGCATCAAGTAATCGTTCGATCACTCAGAGCACATTACAAGGAATAGCCTTAACGCCTGATGGTTTTATTGAAAGCGCAGCTTATCCGTATACAGTATTAAATAGAATAGGTGCGGGAGATGCATTTTTAGCCGGAGTTATACATGGTCTTGAAGCACAGTGGTCATTGACTACTACTTTAGATTTTGCAACTAAATGTTCGGTATTACAGCATACGACACAAGAAGATGCATTACACCTAGCTGAAGCGGATATATTAAATCTACCGGAGCACTTTGGCGAACTCAAACGCTAGTCTATTAGGGGGAATAGGATGAAAAAAATTTTATTTAAAGTTGTAAGCGCATTCATATTGTTAGCGTTACTCGTTAGTATGTCGTCTGTACAAGCAAGTGACAAAGATGAAAAACAACAAAGTAAAACGATTGTTTTAGCGCATAATCAGCCTACAGAACATCCAGTACACAAATCATTAACGATATTTAAAAAGAAACTAGAAAAAGAATCTAAAGGTCAATTGAAAGTGAAAATATATCCAAATGGACAACTCGGTAGTGAACGAGAAGCTATTGAAATGACACAAACAAATGCAATACAAATGACTAAAGTATCTGCAGGCGCATTAGAAAGTTTCTCACCATCATATTCACTGTTCAATATGCCATATTTATTTGAATCACAAGAAAATTATCGTCATGTCATGAGAGAACCAAAAGTACAAGATGCGTTCTTTAATTCTACGAAAGACAATGGTTTTTTAGGCGTTACATTTTATGATGCTGGTGTACGTAATATTTACACAAAAGATAAAGAAATCAAAAATAGTGATGACCTTGATGGTTTGAAAACACGTGTGCAACCTGGTAAAACAAGTGTCGCTTTAATAAAATCACTCGGCGGAACACCAACACCGATGGATTATGGTGAAGTATACACCGCTTTACAATCAGGTGTTATCGATGCAGCTGAAAATAATGAAACATCATTAACAACTAACAATCATGGTGAAGTTGCTAAAAATTATCATTATACGGAACATGCGATTGTACCCGATATTTTAATTATGAACAAAGAGACTTACGATGAGTTATCTACACAACAACAAAAATGGTTAAAAGATGCAGCAGCATATTCGACAGAAAAGCATGAAAAATTATGGGATGAAGAAGTGAAACAAGCGAAGAAAAAAGCCAAAAATGAGATGGGTGTTAAGTTCCATCAAGTAGATAAATCGTCATTCAAAGATGCTTCTAAAGATTTACGACAATCTTTCGCAGAAGATCCTAAAACGAAAAGCGATTATGAGTTAATTGAGAAGGAGGAGAAAAAATATGAACAAAGCAAAGCTGATCATTGATAAGCTCCTTCTGACATTAGCGGGATTGGCCTTAATCGTTATGGTTATTTTATCGATTTATCAAGTAGCAGCGCGTTTTATTTTTAACGCGCCGAGTACGATGAGTGAAGAAATTGTACGCTTCTTATTGATTTGGTTCGCATTATTAAGTGCAAGTTATGTATTTGGTGTTAAAAAACATATCGCTATTTTGTTTGTCAGAGAATTGTTACCTTCAAAAGTGCAACTCGTAATGGAGAAAATAGGGGATATCGTTATTATATTAATTGCCTTAGTCTTGATGATTTGGGGAGGCTACGAAGTAGTTCATCTTACTTGGAACCAAATAGCACCATCAACTGGAATGTCAATGGCAGCAATGTACAGTGCTTTACCAGTATCTGGTGTGTTCGTGATTTTCTACTCAATCTACAATTTACTAGATAAAAATGAATTAGCAACTGTGAAAGAAGGAGAAGAAGGGGGCGGCACAGCATGACAATTATTGCAGGTTTAGTACTTTTTATCACATTCTTTTTCTTCTTGTTATATGGTTTGCCGATTGCATTAGCGATTATTTTAAGTTCCATTATTACTTTGCTATTGATTTTACCATTTGATGTCACGATTGTGACCGCAGCTCAGCGTATGGTAACCGGTATTGATGACTTTACCATGTTAGCAATTCCACTTTTCGTATTAGCGGGTATCATTATGAATAATGGTGGTATAGCGTTTCGATTAGTTAATTTCGCTAAAGTGTTGGTAGGACGTATGCCGGGATCTTTAGCACATACTAACATTGTTGGTAATATGCTTTTTGCCTCAATTTCAGGTTCTAGTGTGGCGGCAGCAGCGGCTATGGGACGTATTATGGGGCCAATGCAACAAACGCAAGGTTATAAAAAAGAATACTCAGCAGCAGCCAATATTGCATCAGCGCCATCAGGGTTATTAATTCCACCCAGTTCATTATTAATTGTTTACTCCTTAGTAAGTGGAGGAACATCAATAGCAGCGCTATTTATTGCAGGTTATATTCCTGGTATTTTATGGGGACTTGCTTGTATGGTTGTGGCTTTCATCATGGCGAAACGAGCTGGCTATAAAGTTTCTGAAAAAATTAGTTGGAAAGATAAACTATTTTTAACGTTAGATGCCATACCAAGTTTACTTCTTATTATTATTGTTATTGGTGGTATTGTTGTCGGCGTCTTTACAGCAACAGAAGGTGCCGCTGTAGCAGTACTCTACTCAGTAGTATTATCACTTATTTATAGAAGTTTGAAACTAAAACATATTCCTAACGTCATCAAAGAAACAGCAGAAATTACAGGGATGATCTTATTTTTGATTACTGCATCCGCACTGTTTTCACTCGTTATGAGTTATACAGGTTTACCGGAAGCTATATCTAACAGTATTTTATCTATCACAGATAATCCAATATTATTACTGTTATTAATGAATGTAATCTTATTAATTATTGGTACATTTATGGACATTACACCAGCTGTATTAATATTTACACCAATTTTCTTACCTATTTCGGAAGTGCTTGGTTTAGATCCAATTCACTTTGGTATTATTATTGCCTTTAACTTATGTATCGGTAACATTACACCTCCTGTAGGTAGTGCTTTATTTGTTGGTGCTAGTGTTGGTGGGGTACGTGTAGAAAATGTCTTTAAATATTTAGTACCATATTTCGTAATGCTCATTATTTTATTATTGTTAGTAACATTTATTCCACAACTTTCATTATTCTTACCGAAATTACTTGGACTATAGCAAAGGAGCTCTAATATGACATTAATTAATGATAATTTTTTATTAAATAATAAAACAGCAGTAAAGTTGTATCAGCAAATAAAAGACACACCAATTTTCGATTTTCATTGTCATTTAGATCCACAAGAAATTTATGAAAATAAAAACTATGACAACATCACACAATTGTGGTTGGCAGGAGACCATTATAAATGGCGCTTAATGCGTGCAGATGGTATTGAAGAGGATTACATTACAGGTGCTGCAGATGACTACTTCAAGTTTAAGGCATTTATGGAGATGTTACCTTATTCAATTATGAATCCAATGTACCATTGGTGTACGTTAGAGTTAAAACGATATTTTAATGAAGATGTACAGTTAGATAAAGTGAACATTTCTAAATTATATAAGTCGTTAAATAAAACACTAAAAAAATCAACGCATAAACCTCAAGGATTGATTAAACAAAGTAATGTTACGGTAGTTTGTACGACTGATGATCCATGTGATGATTTGAAATATCATCAACTATTAAATGCAGATCGCAAAGTACCATTTAAAGTATATCCAACTTTTAGACCTGATAGTTATGTGTTTTTAAACGCAGACAGTTTAGGGCAAAAAGTGTCACAACTAGAAACAGCAACAGAGACAACGATCCAAGACTTATCGGAATACATTACCGCATTAAAAGCACGAATTTACTATTTTGATAGACATGGTGCTTTAAGTTCAGATCAAAGTTTTGAACATACACCAACAGTACATTTATCAACTGAAGAAGCTACAGCGTTGTTTAAAACATTACAAGCTAATGAGTCAATATCAGAAGCGGATCAATATGCATTAGCCGGCTATATTTTGACTGAATTAAGTAAGGTCTATAAAGAATTAGGATGGGTTATCCAGTTCCATTTAGGGCCAACACGTAATAATAATACATCTATGTATCAACAAGTAGGTGCAGACAGTGGCTTTGATAGCGTAGGAGAACAATTAAGTGCTAAAGCGTTAAACAGTTTGTTAGACCATTTAGAACGGCATAATGCGTTATCAGATACGATTATTTATCCAAATAATGGCAATGACCATTTGATGGTACAAGCCACTGCGGGTAACTTTAGTAATAGTGAACATCGTGTACAACTTGGAGCTGCATGGTGGTTTAATGACACGAAAGAAGGTATGGAGCAACATTTAATTGACTATGCCAATGTCGGTTTACTACCTAATTTTGTCGGCATGTTGACTGATTCACGTAGTATGACTTCATATACACGTCATGAGTATTTTAGAAGAATTTTATGTAACTTAATTGGAGAACGTATTGAAAAAGGTGAAATTGCCTTAACAAATACTACAATTGTCCAAATATTGAAGGACATTTGTTATAACAATGCAGTACGATTATTTAAAGTAAAAGAGGTTAAGGAGGTATAATTATGGAATTATCATTTAGATGGTATGGTCAAGATGACCCAGTAACATTAGAGCATATCCGACAAATTCCAGATATGAAACAAATTGTCTCGGCAATTTATGATGTGCCAGTAGGTGAAGTATGGTCGTCAGTACGTATTAAAGAGTTAAAAGAGCAAATAGAAGCTGCAGGGTTGAAATTTGAAGTGGTGGAAAGTTTACCAGTGCATGAAAACATTAAACTAGGTAAAGATAATCGTGACCAATTAATTGAAAATTACAAGGAATCATTAATTAATTTAGCGCAAAATGGTATCAAAACAGTAACGTATAACTTTATGCCAGTCTTTGACTGGACACGTTCACAGCTTGATTACCCGTTACAAGATGACTCGAACACTTTAATATATGATCACAATCAAATTAAAGATATCGACCCATTAACTACTGAGTTAAATTTACCAGGTTGGGATGAAAGTTATTCACGTGAAGAAATGAATGAACTTATCAAAGCTTATCAACAAACTTCGGACGAACAGTTATGGCAAAATCTAACTTACTTTTTAGATAATGTGTTGCCTACTGCTATAGAACATGATATTGATCTGGCAATTCATCCGGATGATCCACCATGGCCTATTTTTGGTATTCCAAGAATTATTAAAAATAAAGACAGTTATGAACGTTTGCTCTCTATTAATTCGAGTAAAAATAACGGTATTTGTTTCTGTACAGGTTCACTTGGATCACTTGCGGAAAACGATTTACCAGCAATGATTCGTACGTTCGGTGACCATATTCATTTTATGCATATGCGTAATGTAAAACGTATGGGAGAATATTCATTTGTTGAGACGGGCCATTTATCAAAACAAGGTTCAGTCGATATGAAAGCTATAGTACAAGCACTACACGACATAGGTTTTAAAGGTACAATACGACCAGACCATGGACGAATGATCTGGGGAGAAACAGGTAAAGCAGGTTATGGCCTTTATGACCGTGCGTTAGGTGCCACATATATTAATGGTTTAATAGAAGGAGTGGGTCCAGAATGACGACACAATTTCAAGGCGTTAACGTAGTAATTACAGGGGCTACAGGAGTAATTGGTTCAACGTTTGTGAAAGCATTAGTAGCCAAAGGTGCAAATGTTGGGATTTTAGGCCGTTCAGAAGATAAAATTGTCCAATTACAAGATGACATTGATGCTGAACGCAAACACACAATTGGTCTTGTCGCAGATGTCTTAAATAAAAATGCGCTTAGCCAAGCAAAACAATTATTTAATCAAGCATTTGGTAATATTGATATATTAATCAACGGTGCAGGGGGCAATAATCCCAATGCAACGACAGATGATGAATTTTATGACGAACACAGTGATAAGTCATTCTTCGACTTAACTGAGGAAGGCATAGATAAAGTCTTTAAACTAAATTACACTGGAACTGTGTTGCCTTCACAAGTGTTTGGTAAAGATATAGTGCAAGCAGATGGTGGAACTATTATTAATATTTCATCGATGAATGCATTTACACCATTAACTAAAATTCCAGCATACAGTGGTGCAAAAGCGTCTGTAAGTAATTTTACACAATGGTTAGCAACATACTTTGCAGGAAAAATTAGAGTCAATGCGATTGCACCTGGATTTTTTGAGACTGAACAAAATAAAGGGCTGTTGCGTAATGATGATGGCTCTTATTCAGAACGAGCGGAAAAAATCATTTCGCAAACTCCAATGGGGCGCTTTGGTGAACCTGAAGAAATTTTAGGTACATTATATTGGTTAATGGACAACAGTCAAAGTGGTTTCGTCACAGGTATTGTAGTACCAGTTGATGGAGGCTTTTCATCTTATTCTGGTGTGTAAACATGCAAGCTATAGCATGAACTTAATGAATTGAAGCATAGCAATGACATAAAAAAGATGAGACTGGGACAAAATTGATCTGTCTCAGCCTCTTTGCATTTTGGCAGTAGATGACTGTATTGAAAATGCGCTTCAAACCAAGCTTTTTTCAATGCTAGTCATCCTTGCCGGGGTGGGACGACGAAATCTTTTTATCAAATTAGATTTCTGTCCCACTCCCTTTTTTATGCTTTTGTGATGGTTGCAGCTTCTGTTAAATTCATATTTTTGGTTTCTGGTGCTAAGAAGTAAGACACTATAAAACTAATAAATAGTAACCCACCTGCAATATACAAAGTAATACTTAATCCCAACTGTGATAATAATAGAGGGAAGAAAAATGTACTAATAGCTGAGGTGATTCTACTAATCGTTGTAGTAAATCCGCCACCAGTACCACGTACATGCGTAGGATATAATTCATATGGATAAATCCATTGATGACATCCC
This sequence comes from Staphylococcus arlettae, assembly GCF_025560845.1. Lineage (NCBI taxonomy): Bacteria > Bacillati > Bacillota > Bacilli > Caryophanales > Staphylococcaceae > Staphylococcus > Staphylococcus arlettae. The sequence goes on along the minus strand of NZ_CP094803.1, from coordinate 2,326,353 downwards.
ATGGCAGTATTAAATATGCCATAAATGATAGTAAAAAGAGCCATGAACATTTATTAATGTTCATGGCTCTTTTGCTTTGAAAAATTTATATGCAATTAATTGGGTTGTCTATTGGAAGGAATATGAACAAAATCTTGCTTTTCTAAAGATACATCACGACCTTCTTGATACATTTTTTCGATATGAAATTCTCCCCATTCACAAAGGGTAGAAAGCAGATTGCCAAGAGATTGACCATAATCAGATAACACATATTCAACTTTAGGTGGAACTTGTTGGTAAACAATGCGTTCAATGATGCAATCTTCCTCAAGCTCTCGTAATTGTTGCGTCAACATTTTTTGAGTAATGTTGGGAATTGCGCGTTTTAATTCAGATGTACGAAGCGTGCCATTGTCTTTTAAATGACATAAAATTACTGGTTTCCATTTACCACCTAAAACATCAATGGTTGCCTCTACACCAATATTATAATGTTCTCTTAACATGATTTTCACCTCTATAGTTACTTTAAAGTATCTACAGTACTTTTAGGTATCTATATGACTTTAAAGTTCGTACTTACTTATTGGTTTTGTTGCGTATATAATAACACACATATTAAGTTAAGCGAAAGGAAAGGTGAATATGAAAAAGCACAATTTTGCGATTATAGCACTTGCTATCTCAGCATTTGCGATTGGAATGACGGAGTTTATTAGCGTGGGGCTATTACCTTTAATTAAAGATGATTTTGGTATTACGTTACCGTTGGCAGGGTTAACGGTCTCACTATATGCGATTGGTGTCACAATTGGTGCACCAGTATTGACGCCATTAACTAATAAAATGAAACGAAAGCATTTATTAATTTGTATTATGGTGGTTTTTATTGTAGCAAATCTGTTAGCAGCATTTGCATTAAGTTTTAGTATGTTGTTGGCCATGCGTATTTTATCAGCATTAATGCACGGTGTCTTTATGTCTATTGCAACTGCAATTGCCAGTGATTTAGTATCAGCGGATAAACGTTCTAGCGCAATTGCGATGATGTTTACAGGGTTAACAGTTGCAACGATTACAGGTGTGCCATTTGGTACGTGGATTGGACAAACATTTGGTTGGAAGATGTCATTTGTAACTATCGCACTTATAGGGCTACTCAGCTTAATAGCAAATATAATTGTCGTGCCGAAGGATTTAAATGAGTATGAGCAGACACCAATTGCACAACAATTAAAAGTTTTTAAAAACAAATCTTTGATGATGGTTTATTTAATTACTGCATTGGGTTATGGAGGTACTTTTGTTGTTTATACTTATTTAACAACTATGTTGACACATGCTTTAGGTTATAGTGATCAGGCAGTAGTGGGATTACTTGTGGTTTACGGTGTTATGGTAGCGATTGGGAATACCCTTGGTGGTAAATTTACTAACCAAGCACCTACGAAAGCATTGAGTGTGATTTTCTTAATTCAAGCTTTCGTATTATTAGTCGTTGGTTTTACAACACATTTACACTTTTTAGGGTTATTGGCAATTTTATTAATGGGTTTATTTGCCTTTATGAACGTCCCAGGTTTGCAATTAATTGTAGTGTTATTTGCAGAACGTGATAATAAAGCAACAGTCAATTTTGCTTCAAGTTTAAATATTTCTGCATTTAACGTTGGCATTACACTTGGCTCAGTAATCGGTGGTTATGTATTAGAACAATTTTCAGTAATGATGACACCATTTTTTGCCTTCATTATGGTTATTGTAGCCAGTGGAATGATGTATGTACTTTATATAAAAGAAAAAGAACACAACTTAGCGCAATGCTAACTAAAGGAGCGTAACAATGAAACAAGTTAAATTTTATAACGGTCAATTAATGCCTCAATTAGGGTTAGGGGTATTTAGAGTGGAAAATGATAATACAGCTAAAGATGCGGTGAAACATGCAATTATAAGTGGATACCGTAGTATCGATGCCGCGTTAGTATACGGTAATGAAGAAATGGTAGGTAAAGGGATTGCAGAAGGTATAGCAGCAGCTGGTATTCAACGGGAAGATTTATTTATTACGTCAAAATTATGGTTAGATGATTTTGGATATAATCAAGTTGTACAAGGCTATGAACAATCAATAACTAATTTAGGCTTAGACTATTTAGATTTATATTTGATGCACTGGCCAGGGACGAATAGTACTTTAATGGTAGAAACATGGCAAGGTATGGAAGCATTGTACCAAACAAAGAAAGTACGCAATATTGGTGTGAGTAATTTTAATATTGAACATTTAGAAACTTTAAAAGCACAAACTGCAATTAAGCCTGTAATTAATCAAGTAGAATTTCATCCATATTTAACACAAGCAACATTGCGAGATTATTTGATGCAAGAAGATATTCGAATGGAATCATGGTCACCATTAATGAATGGCGAAATTTTGCAAGATGAGGTTGTAAATACTATTGCACAACAATTAGGTAAATCTGCCGCACAAATCATCATTCGTTGGAATATAGAACATGGTGTAGTCACGATTCCGAAATCAGTAACGCCAACACGTATAGAAGAAAATTTAGATGTATTTAATTTTGAATTATCTGAGGAGAAAATGACAGCACTAGATAAATTAAATCAAGACAAGCGTATCGGACCAAATCCTGTAGCCTTTAATGGTTAACAAATATTAAAGTAGCAAACAGACTAAAGAGAGTTAGGAACAGTAAATTGTTCCTAACTCTCTTATTTTAGAGTGACTGTAATATTTTATAATAGGTTATGACGAGAAATTATGATGAGTGGTGTCTGTTAAAGTGTCATCTAATAAAGGAATTGTGCTACCGTTAACTACAAAAATCGGAATAGTACCTAGAGTGACAGGTATTGTAATAGTTTGACCACCATCATAATATTGCTTTGTAAAGAAGTCTATCCAACCGCTATCATTAGCAGGTAAGTAAATTGATTTTTGTTGCTGTCCTTGTGCCACTATTGGAGCTACCAATAGATCCGGTCCAAGCATCCAAGCAGATGTATTAGTTAACGTTGTTGTATCCTCTTCAAAATCATAAAAAGTAGGGCGTACAATGGCTTCAAAATTTTGGTGACTCAATTGTTGTAATTTATCAAAATAAGGGACGAGACGTTCATGGAGTAACATTGCAGCTGTGATTTCTGGCATCACAGAAGGATGCATCCAAGGTTCATTCACCGTTGCATCACTATTCCAAGAATGAATCGAGAATCTTGGATAAAAGATACCGTTTTGCACCCATCTGACAAATAATTCAGGGTCCGGTTTAGGACCGGAAAAACCACCGATATCATGACCAAAATTATGTACTCCAGACAGACTTAATCCTTGTGCCATATAGTTATTGTATTCCAATGATTCCCAGCTTGTAGCATTGTCGCCTGTCCAAGTTTGGACATATTTAGACATACCTGCACAGCCCGAACGACTAATAATATATGGATAATCTGTAGCTGTCGCAGTTTGTTGAATTTCTCTTGAAGCCATAGACATTAATAAAGGCATAACTGCTCGATAGTCATTGAAGCGTTGACGTTGGCCATTAAATCCATACACTGTTGCGTTATCATCCCAAATTTCAAATTCATTATTATCATTCCACGTACAATTTATATGGTTATCGAGCAACTGTTTTTTAATTTGTTGTTGCCACCATGCTATTGTTTGTGGATTGGTAAAATCTAAATAATAACCTTGGTCATCCCAAAATTGAATTTTTAAAGGATTGCCATCACTGTCTGTAATAAAACCATTGAAAGCTAATACTTCTTCTAATAAAGGATGGTTTAGCATTAAAGATGGCTTGATATTAGCAACAATTTCAACATTGTTGTCAGTGAATGTCTGTCCGAAACCTTTTGGATCCGGAAATTTATCATAGTTCCAATTAAAGACGTAGCGTTTATCGTCGATTGACGTATAGCCAGAAGATAAGTGGAAAGAACGGACATGAATATTATGCTGCTGGCAGTCTGTTAAAAATTGGTTGAGTCGTTGTTGAGAGTGAGGTTCATCTGTATATTGCATTGTAGAACCTGAATAGGAAGCACTCCAACTTGGGAATAGTGTTGGTCGTCCAGTTAACTGACTGAAATGTTGAGCAACTGCTTTAATGCTGTTGCCACCTATCACATAGTAATCGAGAAAGTCAGCAGCTGTCTCATAATAACGGTAGTAACCATGATAGTTATCGAGCTCTTTCCCTAAATCGAAAACAGAACGTTGATAGTCGTCGTAAAATAAACCATATGATTGTTTAGTATCACGATGGTGTGTAATGTAAAAAGGAATATGTTTGTATAAAGGATCGGTAGATTGGGCATTGTAACCCATCGCATCAATATTGGTCATACGCATACGTTGACCATGTTTATCTACACCGCCTGTTTTTTCGCCTAAACCAAAATATTGTTCTTCAGACGAACGTGAGATATAGTGGCAAGTTGGATGTGTAGCGGCAATATGGTGTTGATAGGCTTGTGTTTTTCTATCACTAAATAATGGTAACCATTGTTTAGCTGTATTTAGTTGATACCAGTCACAATGCAAAGTTGACGTGTTGATGATTACTTTAAGGAGAGCGGTTTGAACAGTCAATGTGTCAGCATCTAGTTTTGTCGTAAAGTCAGGGAGGCTAAAGTTTTGGGTATGATAACGGGATAAGCCTTCATAAGGTAAAACAGTATCGAAAGGAGTTACAGTGTATGTAGGTAACTCAATGGGTGCTGTAGGTGTGAGTTTCATATTAATGATATGTGGTTCTAATATACGTAATGTACAATAGAAAGTCTGCTCATTATTTTGTAACGTAATGGTATGGGAATTTGGATAGGAAATGTGCGTGTGATTAGTATTCATGAATTAGCGCCCCTTTTATAACAACGTTGTTAATTTATAAAGTTATTATACCAATAACCTGTTTGTTAGGAAATAAACTAACATAGTAAAACTAACTAAGTTTATTTCCTATTATTAATAACATTGTTTTTGCACTTAGGTAGTAGTGGGGGTATCAATAATTATAAGTTGTTCGACATGTGCCTGATAATCATCCCAATTAATGTCTGAGTGCGTGTTATCAGTAATTAAGGTAGTAATGTGTTGGGAATTACAAACAGAGTATAATGAAACTTTATCGAATTTGGAACTATCAGCTAAAACATAAACCGCTTTTGCTTGAGCGACCATTTGTCTTTTAGTTGCAGCTAATGTGTCATTATAATGCGTTACACCTTTATGCGCATCAATCGCTGGTGTAGCTAAAAATAGTTTGAGCGGGTTGAATGAACTTAAGTTAGTTAGCGTTAACGCACCATTTAAAACATAATTATCTGGATGTAAAGATCCTCCTGTAACAATAATATGATGACCACTCGATTTTAACAACGAAGCAATATAAATATCATTCGTGATTATTGTCAAATTGTGTTTTGATTTTAAAGCATGTGCAAAGTGTAATGTTGTAGAACCAGAATCAATAATCAGTGTGTCATTATCATCCACGAAGTCAGCCGCTTTCTGGCCGATACGTCTTTTTTCATCATAAAAAGTAGTTTCACGATCATCAAAATTAAGTTCATCCCAAACTTCGGTATTATTTAACACGACACCACCATGTGTACGCTTAATTTGGTTGAATTGTTCTAGTTTGTGTAAATCACGACGAATAGTTGCAGCATGTACATTAAATTCAGTAGCTAAAGTACGCACAGTAGCTTGTTTATTAGTTTGTAAAAAATTAATGATGCGCTGTTCTCTGTCAGCTGGTAACATACAAAACACCTCAGTTTAATATTAATATAGAGTAATAAAGCTGTGTACGATAAAGTACAATCTCACTTACCAATGATATTGTAAGTAGGTTTTTGTCCAGCCTTTATGTTGAACTGTATCTTCCATAGCAGTAGTTAAATCTGCAGTATTGTAAATATCATAGGCTTGTTCAGGAATTAATTGTTGTAAAACTTGTTGATAGTTTGGGTTAGCAAAAGCAGCAATTAACTGTTCGAACTCTCTTTTAGTACTACGTGAACTACCGGACAGTGTTAATCCTTTTTCTAAAATGTCACGCGTATTAATACCTACTAAATCTTCTGTGACACCCATTAAAATAAGTTGACCTTGACGCTCAATTAAGTCAATGGCTTGATTGATTGCAGATTCTGAAAAATGAGCACCTGTACATTCAAAGACAGTGTGTACACCGCGATGTTGTGTGAAGTTATAGTCAAATACTAAGTGTGTTGTAGCAAATGACTCAAAAGCGGCTAGTTTTTGTGAATCCGCTCCAAAGACGATTAAGTTTGAAGGATGAATATCATATATAAAATGAAGTGCACTGGCTGCTAAGTAACCTACCGGTCCGTCACCAAAAATTGCTACTTGTGGTGCTTCTGTAGTAGTAAGTTGTTGTAGCTGATTAATAGGAAATAAAGAAACTGAACATAATTCAGCTAATAAAGCGACATCTTCATTTAAGTCTGACGGAATTTTAACGACATTATCACCGGGAACTACCATATGACTTTGACAAATGCCATCATATCCACTGCCCATAAATAATGCATTTTCATCGTAATTATCTAAAAGTTCAGTAGTAGGAAAACTAGTTTTACGCAGTCTTGAAGGAATATTGGGCACGATTACGACTTTATCACCTACATCTACAGTTGAATGTTTGGATTGTTCTACTACACCAATACCTTCATGGAATAAAGCCATTGGCAATTTTTTAGCTAATGCTTCTGGGCGACGCTTACCAGTATAGTAGCGCAAATCTGCATGACAGATACTTGCTTTTGTCGGTTTCACGACGATATCGCCTTCATTAAAATCATGTGACAGTGTAGTTTTTTCAAAGACACCAGGTGCGGTTAAACGATAAGCAGTTGATTGAATATTCATCATATACCACCTCAGAAAATGTTTGTTTTTGTTTATATTTCATATAATAAGCGATGAATTAAGAAAAAACAAACATAAATGAACAATGAAAATGTAGCTACTTGTTTATTAAGCGTTGTGTATATTGATTTTTTAGTCGATTTTGCTTATCATTTAAGAAAACGTTTCCATGTTAAAAGGACGGAGGGTATTTATGAGTTATAGTATAGGGATTGATTTTGGGACAAGTTCAGGGCGAGTGTTTTTAATTAATACGTCAACTGGAGAAATAGTAACACAATATGTTAAACCATATACCCATGGTACGATAGAAAAAAGTTTGAATGGTGTGGAATTACCACGTGAATTTGCCTTACAAAATGCTAATGATTATTTGGAAGTAATTAATGAAGGTATACCAGCTATGTTGGCTGATGTAGCTATTTCACCTAAGGAAATAGTGGGTATTGGTATTGATTTTACCTCATCAACTGTCATGTTTGTTGATGAAACGTTAGAACCAGTTCATAATTTAGCACAGTTTCAAAATAACCCACACGCCTATGTTAAATTGTGGAAACATCATGGCGCACAAGCAGAAGCAGATCAATTATTTACAACGGCACTGGCTGAAAAAAATCGTTGGTTAGGCTATTATGGTTTTAATGTAAGTAGTGAATGGATGATTCCTAAAATTTTAGAAGTAAACAATAAAGCTCCTGAGGTGATGGCAGCAACAAGCTATATTATGGAAGCTGGAGACTGGATTGTGAACAAACTGACAGGGAGAAATATTAGATCGAACTGTGGCCTTGGCTTCAAATCGTTTTGGGAAGAAGAGGAAGGATTTCATTATGATTTGTTCGATAAAGTAGATGGAGAACTTTCAGAAATTGTGCGTACTAAAGTCGATGCACCTATTGTTAAAATAGGTGAGACTGCAGGAAGACTTAGCGCAGATATGGCTGAACAACTAGGTTTAGATCCAGAAACACAAGTAAGTCCTTTTATTATTGATGCTCATGCCAGTTTGTTAGGCATTGGTTCACAACAAGATAAAGAAATGACTATGGTGATGGGAACAAGCACCTGCCATTTAATGTTAAATAAAACACAACACAAAGTGCCAGGGATTTCTGGTTCGGTAAAAGGTGCGATCATTCCAGGTATCTATGCGTACGAAGCAGGACAATCTGCAGTAGGAGATTTATTTGAGTATGTGGCTAAACAGGCGCCCGCTGCTTATGTTGAGGAAGCAACACAACTAGGTATTTCGATTTTTGAGGTGTTAAATCAAAAAGCAGAACAGCTCTATCCGGGTGAAAGTGGATTAATCGCACTTGATTGGCATAATGGTAATCGTAGCGTACTTAGTGACAGTCAGTTAACAGGTTGTTTGTTTGGTATGACATTGAAAACGACGCATGCAGAAATTTATAGAGCCTATATGGAAGCTACAGCATTTGGAACGAAAATGATTATGCAACAATATGAAGGATGGCAGATGACGGTAGATCGTGTTTTTGCTTGTGGTGGTATTCCGAAGAAAAATCCATTGCTGATGGATATTTATGCAAATGTGCTCAACAAAAAAATAACTGTAATCGATAGTGAATATGCACCAGCTATTGGAGCTGCAATACTAGGGGCGATTAGTGGTAATGCACATGCTACATTTGATAGCGCCATTCAAGCAATGAAGGAGCCAGTACTCTATGAAGTTGAGCCAGACCCAACTAAAGTAGAACGTTATCAAACATTGTTTGAAGCTTACAACGAGTTACATGATATTCATGGGTATAAAAAGGCGAGGATAATGCGTGAGGTATCACAATTGGCGACAGCTCCTAGGCCAGAATAAACTGAGGGAGTGGGACAGAATCTCGTTTTATTACAAAGGTTTCGTCGTACCCTCGGTAAGGATGACCAGAATTGAAAAAAGCTTAATGTGAAGCACATTTTAGCTTAGTCATCTACTGACAATATGAAAGGAGACTGGGATGAATTAATTCTGTCCCAGTCTCAATTATTATGCTGCAAAAATATTCTTAACGGCATCTATTAAACTATAAAGACCTAAAAATGTAACAACTAAGACAACAATAAAACTAATGATATTAAGTTGCCATGTATTTGCATATTTGCCCATAAGTTTCTTTTTATTAATAATAATTAAGATTAATATGGCAACAAGTGGTAAAATAATTCCGTTTAAGGCTTGTGCAATAAGTAATACTTGTAGCGGTTCAAAACCTAAAGCAGAAGTAATAATACCTATGATGATAATAACAACGAATACTGCTTTATATTTTTTGCTGCGCATACCACCTTTCCATCCTAACAAGCTACTTATTGTCGCAGCTGCTCCAGTAGGAGAGGCTATGGCAGAAGATAAACCAGCCGCAAATAACCCGATACTAATAATAATAGGAGCAAAATCTCCAAACACCGGTTTCAGCGGTCCCGCTAGCCGAATTACACTAGTAACTTCCTCGCCTTTAATTAAAGTTGCAGCAGAGATTAAAATGGCGGCAGAAATAACTCCGCCAATAGTAATTGAAATAATAGTATCCCATCTGGCAAATTTTAAATCAGTTAAATCTTTAAAACGTTCATGTACAGCAGTTGAATGTATAAAGAAATTGTACGGAACAACAGTGGTACCAATCAACGCGATAACTGTGAATATTGAACCATCTGGTATGGAAGGCACAAAGACACCTTGCAGTATGCCCATTACATCAGGTTGAATCGCAACCATCGTAATTATAAAAATAAGTCCCATAATAACCATTAATACAAGCATGATTTTTTCTAAGAAACGGTAATTCCCAAATAAGCCGATAAGTAAAATAATTACACCGATTACTGGTGCCACTAAATGCTCAGGCAAATGTAACAAATAAGAGGCACCTAAAGAGGTACCAATTAAATCTCCACTGATATACGCTGCACAGCCGATAGTAACTGCGATAAGTGTAAACCAGACAATGATAAATTTGCCGATTTTATGGGCAAACAATTCCTGAATTGCTTCACCCAAACCTTCTCGAGTGACAAGAGAAAGTCTAATAATCATTTCTTGTAATACAATCGTCGCAATGATAGAAAATACTACTGCCCACAATAAGCTATAACCAAAACCTGCACCACCTTGAGTCATGGTAGTTACAGTACCCGGGCCAATAAATGAAGCAGTAATAATCATTCCTGGACCTAAAGATTTTAGTGTTTTTTTAAAACCACCCAACATCAGCATCACATCCCCTGTTTGCTTAGGCCTATAATTTACCTAAATATTTCGCGTGACCTGCTAATACGTAAAGTACAGCTGTAGAGACAAAATGAGCGGAATTTTGATTGGCATCTTGCATTGGATATACTTCTACATAATCCATGCCACACAAGCCAAGTTTACCAAATTCATAAATTAACGTTAATAATTCATAAGATGTTATGCCGTTGCCATCAACGGGGCCACCCGGATTGAAGGCGAAATCTAGCACGTCACTACAAATAGTTAAATAGACGACGTCTACATCTTTACTAGCTAAAGCATAAATATCTTTAGCTAATTTTTTTAAGTTTGTTGCTTCGCGAATATCATTAATTGTTAAAGTCACGGCACCTGCTTGTTCGGCGTATTGGCCAGTTTCAGGTTTGTTACGCGGTCCGTGAATCCCTGTGTGGATAATACTTTCATTTCTAATACCTTCTGTTTCATATAAGCGCATAAAAGGCGTGCTTCGAGCATACTCCTCACCTTCATGATCGGGCATATTATCGTAATGTGCATCTAAGTGTATAATACCTACACGCTTATTCGTTTTAGTTAATGCTTTTAAGATTGGATATGTAACACCATGTTCGCCACCAAGGCCGATTAAAAATTTATTCGTTTGCCATAAATTGTAAGCAAAACTTTCTATATTGTCATAACTTTGCTTATTGTCATGCGCTACGAAAGGGACATCTCCCACGTCACCCATAGATAAATGTTTGCTGACATCAATATGATTAAGTTCGGGTAAGTATTGGCTATAACGAGCAGAAGATAAACGAATTTGTTTTGGACCTAATTCCACTCCAGTATAGTCTCCCCAAGTGCTTTCACCTTCAAACGGTACGCCATAAACAAGGACATCAGTATCTAATTCAGTTGCATGTGATAAATTCTTGCTGCCTAGAAAAGTTGGTACATTACCATAAATATTATTTTTCATCGTGAAATCAACTCCCTTTGTTAGTTTATTATTATATATAGTATAATTACCCATTTCAAATATTGTAGCGTAAGCGTTATCATCACTATGTTGTGCCATTAATTTATTTTTATGTAAAATGTTGATTAAATAAACAAAAATATTATAAAATTTAAAGATTGTTGAATTTTTTAGAAAAAAAGAATATTATACAATAAAGTATTGTTGAGATATGTTTATGAATGTACAATTGTTTGTTCAAAAAGGGGTTTGAATAAACTACATATTTATCATGCATACTTTAATCTAATAAACAAATGGGGAATTAGATGGCACATAAGTTAAATAGAGAGCTAAGCAATAGACATATTCAATTGATTGCTATAGGAGGAGCGATAGGCACTGGACTCTTTTTAGGTGCAGGCCAGTCGATTAGTTTGACGGGGCCTTCGATTTTATTGACCTACATTATTGTAGGATTTGTACTGTTTATGTTTATGCGTGCAATGGGGAAATGTTAATTTCTAATACGCAATATAAAACATTTGCTGATATTGCTCATGATCAAATAGGGCCATTAGCTGGATTTTTGACAGGCTGGACGTATTGGTTAACTTGGATTACTTCTGGCATGGCAGAAATTACTGCCGTTGCCAAATATGTTGAATATTGGTTGCCAGAATTACCAAACTGGATTACATCTCTTGCGTGTATTTTAATTTTAATGACATTGAACTTGGCAAGTACGAAAATGTTTGGTGAGCTTGAATTTTGGTTTTCTATTATTAAAGTAGTGACAATTATTGCATTAATCGTCATTGGTATTGTCATGATTTGTTTTGCTTTTAATACACATTATGGCACAACTGGCTTATCTAATTTATATTCACATGGCGGCTTTTTTCCACATGGTGCTTCCGGGTTTTTAATGTCCTTTCAAATGGTAGTCTTTTCATTTACTGGAATTGAAATTGTGGGTATTACAGCAGGTGAAACGAAAGACCCACGTAAGACGATACCTAAGGCCATAAACAATGTACCTATTAGAATTTTAATATTTTATGTTGGGGCATTGGCTGTTATTATGTCTATCATACCTTGGAATCAAGCAAATCCAGATAACAGTCCATTTGTAGCATTATTTGCATTAATCGGTGTACCTTTCGCGGCAGGATTGATCAATTTCGTCGTGTTAACTGCTGCTTCATCTTCATGTAACAGTGGAATCTTTGCAAATAGTAGAATTTTATTTGGATTAGCAGATAAAAAACAAGTGCATCCACTATTGTTGTCGATAACTGTAATCATGAATTACTTCATTCCAAATGCGACACAAGTATTTTTCTATGTTACATCTTTATCGACTATATTATTAATTATTAATTGGATGTTTATTATGCATGCTTACGTAAAATATAGTAAAAATGAAACTCAATCACATAAAACGAGTAGCTTCAAATTGCCAGGTGGTCTAACGATGGCGTATTTTGTGCAAATATTCTTCGTATTTGTGCTAGTCATTTTAGCTGTTAAACCTGAAACACGCAGTGGTATGTATATCACACCATTATGGTTTATATTCTTAATTGCAGTGTATTATAAAGCAGTGAAAAAAAGTGGAGATTTATCACTAAGCCGTGGTAATACTGGGTAATAAATATAATGGATTTCAATTAATGAGTGGAGGATTCTAATGGATATTAAATATTCACAAGATGACAATGGTGCATATCAAACTGCGAAAACATATATTGAAGCTACACCACAGACGGTTTTTAAATATTTAAGTACGACGGAAGGTATTCAACAATGGTTTCCACAATTAGAAGTGGACGAACGCGCAGTAGGCGGACATATTTACTTTCATTTAGAAGGTGACAACTATGAAACAATGCATATTACCGAATTTGCTGAGGACCAACGTATAAGTTATACATGGGATGTAGGAGAAGTAAAATTTCAGCTAGAAGCAGACAATAATAGTACGATATTAACGTTAGAAGAATATTTACCTTATACTTTTCCGCACATCATTTTAGATTTTGCTGGATGGCAATTTCAACTAGACAATGTGAAACATGTAATTGAGCAAGGTGAACCGATCGATCAACAAAACTTGGATTTTGAAAATAAAAAATTTGAAATAGCACAACACTTAAATATAGAACAGTGAAGTGTATACTGAGCTAGACTGTACACTACGTTGTGCAGTCTATTTAGTTATAGATAAAATACTTAATTAAAACTTAAAGAAAAATGATTTTTTATATTAATAAGCATTATAGATAATATAGTAAAGTAGATTTATCAAAAAATTTAAAAATTAAGTTTAAATAAAGTTATAAGTGGTAAAGTTAATATACATTCAACTTAAGGAGGAATTTATAATGAGTAAATTTGACGAATTTAAAGACCAAGCTGAAGACAAAGTGAATGAAGTGAAAGATGACAAAGAAAAACAAGAAGAATTAAAAGATAAAGCAAAAGATAAAGCGAATGATTTAAAAGACAAGTTTTAAAATATAGTCACTACGGTGATCATGTTGCCCAGAACATTAATAATGTTCTGGGCGTTTTTATGATTAACATGAACAGTGACATAGAGTCTTTAACATACTTAATGAGTACATTTTATTCTACTAATCAACATTATCAAAGGTGCAGTCACTAAATTTATTTTATTAGGTATTATACTGTTGTTGTGACGCTTTTTTGCCATGTACGAAATAATAAACACAAAGTGATACGATAACGAGTAGTCCCATGACAATATATAAATAACGATAACCAATAAATGGAATAATGAAGCCTAAAATAAATGGTCCAATACCAGCACCTAGATCAGCAAACATATAAAAAGTAGATGTGGCTAGACCAATTTTTTCTTTTGGTGACTGTTGGATAGCAATGGCTTGCGCACTAGGGATAACTGTACCGTAGCCAATACCAATAAAGATCGCAGAAATAAATAAAACAATACTACCATTTGTCATTCCTAGCGTTATCAACCCGATGATAAAACTAACGAGTACTGGATACATAATTTTATTTTCTCCGTATTGATCAAAGATTTTTCCAGTAATAGGGCGTGTAACAAATGTACTTACGGCGTAAACTATAAAAAAGAAACTGGAAGCGGCTGCCAAATCAATTTTAGCAGTGAAAACAGTCATAAATGATAGCACACTAGAATAGGCTATACCTACTAAGGCTGCGACCATTGCAATAGGTAGTGCTTCTTTTTGAACATAAGCTTGTATTCCAGAAGGGCGTGTTTTGTCAGTTGATGGTTTAGATAAAGGTAATTTTTTAATACTTAACGCAACAACAAATGCTAGTAAAATAACAATCAAGCAAAGTAAAAAGTTTCCTTGATAGCCTAAATTTTGATTGATAATAATACCAGCGAATGGACCGATAGCAGAAGCTACTGTGACACTTAAAGCATAATAGCCAATTCCTTCGCCTTTACGATTTTCGGGAATAATACGCGAAGACATAGTACCAGTTGCAGTGGATGATAAACCAAATGCAACGCCATGTAATAAACGAACTATCATTAAAATAATTAGACTGTGTATAGCAAAATAAAATGCTACCGTAACAATAGAAAATAAAATGCCACCTAACAAGACGTTTTTAGGTTGCATATTATCTATAATTCTTCCGGCAAATAATCTACCAAACAGCATACCGATGATAAAAATACCAGCTGCCAATCCTCCCATACTTTCGGAAGCGTTATATTTTTCTATTGTGAATACAGTAATGGACACAATAAGCGCATAATGTATGAGATACATTAAAAAATTAACAATAGTAATAAAGATAAAATCTTTAGACCATAGTTTGTCATACATAGTAAGACCTTCCTTTTAGTTGTAATATCAAAACAATTAATATTATAATAATTAAAATATACTTATGTATAATTGGAATTTGTGATATTAATATAAGTTTTACTAAAGTGAGGGGATTTGGTGAATTTTGAGCAACTGGCATATGTCAAAAAGATTTACGAAATGGAGTCTATGATTCATGCTGCAGAAGCGATTCATATTAGTCAGTCAGCTATGAGTCAATCAATAGCGAATTTAGAACAAGAACTAGGTTATACATTGTTTCATCGTTCACGTAAAGGGACGTTACCAACGCCAGAAGGTAAACAATTGATACCCTTTATTATTGATATTTTAGATTCGCGTGACAAGTTGTCAGCAGAAGTTGAAGCGATGACTTCTCATTTGAAAGGATCTTTAATTATCGCCACTATTCCTACTTTATTCAATAAAATTATCCCTAAGGCATTATCAGCATTTAAGAAAGATTACCCACATATAAATGTTGAAATTTTTGAAAGTTCACGTGAAGATATCATCCGGTTGGTAGAAAATAATGAAGTAGATATTGGTTTAATAGGTATTCGTGATAATGAACAACTTAGTTCAACTATAACCTTGCATTCATTAAATCGGACTAGTGATTTTAAATTAATAGTGCCCAAAAAATCTAAATTGGTGTTAAAAGATGTAGTGAGTTTAGAGGAAATACAACAATATCCATTTGTTTTATATGATCGTAGTTTTTATCAACATAATTTTAAAGAATTTGAAGAGGTTTATGGCCCATTAAAAATTGTGTTTCGCACAAATAACCCAGGAGTAGTGCTACGTACAGTAGCTGAAGGTTTAGGTGTTAGTATTGTGTCGAGTTTAATGTTGGAAGAAGATTTATTAATTGAAAGTGGAATGATTGAACAAATACCTATTGGCAATCCTTTTGACTATTATATTTATTTCACCGCTCTGACTAAAGGAGTGCAAAATAAATATTCTGTGGCAAATACCTTTATTACTTATATAAAACAGTAAAACATCAAGGTATCGAGCAAAAAACGCTCGAACATCATTGATGCATCCAGTTCATAGACTTTCGATGAAGTACTAACTTTGTTGGCAGTTTTTGTGCACGCTTTCCGCGGGCACTGCCTCAGCCTGTAGTCTTCGGCGAGTGCTATTCCCGCAGGAGTCGGCCCAAATCACTGCCAATATTATTTATTTTATTCATAGTCCATTTGGTATTACAGAAATAATAGCTAAAGTGGATTTCCATGCAAGCATCAGTTATATTTTTAGATAATACACCACATTTAGTAACTGTTCAGTAACAAACGATACACGTTGTTGTCACAATACAGATTTCTGTCACACTCCGCAGACTGTCAGCAGAGTTTCCAACTTTGTTGGCAGTTTTTGTGCACGCTTTCCGCGGGCACTGCCTCAGCCTGTAGTCTTCGGCGAGTGCTATTCCCGCAGGAGTCGGCTCAAGTACTACCAATGATAAATGACCGCTGTTATTTAATACATTAATTAATATATAAACAAATAACCCTTAGGCGAATTATCACCTAAGGGTTATCGACAGTCTGAAAGTACTACTGTGCTTCGATTTTCGTTAAAAATTGATAGAACTGCTGTATTGCTGATAATTGTTGATTACATTTCGTACTGTCTAAACAAATGTAATCACCTTTTTTAGTATAGCGCCCATCACTAGTAGCTTTTGTTTTTCTTGTAAATAACGTGACGTTGGATTGTTTATTACATATGGCACAAAATCCTTTGACGGTATTTTGTGTGATATCGCCATAAAACCCTTGAAGTTGATGATTATTATCATAATATATGATGTACTTACGATTTGATGCGATATCGTTCCAGCCGATGTACGTACTTTCTAATAAGACCTCATCACTTATGAATGGCGTTTTTAATTTTTTTACTTTTTTAAACACACGTTCGACTTGTTTTTTGGGCGGATGTTCAAAAGGAATAACATAGGACTGAAATGATTTGAGTACCTTTTCAGCTTGTGCTGTGGAACACTTTCTATTCATTAGCACTTCAATACTGTTAGTAATTTCAGAATTTGTGCTTGGGAAGGTTTGAAGTATGTCTTCTCGTACGGCTTCTTGAATAGATGTTACTGTTTTAGGGTCATTCACTGAATGATAAACATTGAGTAAATGTGCTATTTTATCTGCAATAAAGTTATATTGATATGGATATAGATTAAGATTCATTTTTTATTTTCCTTTCACAAAATATATTTTTAGTTAAGGTAATACTTTGTGAAAAGCGAATGATTTACAAAGCATTACAAAATGCATTGTGTATTAAGCATGTAGCATTTAGGTGCAACATATCATCATCTCCAATTTAAATGTTAAGTTGTTTATATCAAGATAGTTAACCATTGTCAACAGCGCTATAATTGTGTGATAAATCAGTCATTAGACTTGTGATTTTGAAAGTGGTACAATTTAATAATTGCTGTTATGACGAGTATAAAAGACTGTCATTTCAAGGCTTATTACAATTGTATTTTCGCGGTTCTTCAGCTGCTCAATGATAGTCAGCAACACGAAATTACAACTACAGAACGCTTATATTTTTAAAGCTGAGGCCAACAATAAAAATTTAATAAAAGAGAGAAGGGTTTTTTTGGCTGAAAGTGAAAAAT
Source organism: Staphylococcus arlettae (assembly GCF_025560845.1). Lineage (NCBI taxonomy): Bacteria > Bacillati > Bacillota > Bacilli > Caryophanales > Staphylococcaceae > Staphylococcus > Staphylococcus arlettae. The sequence continues at coordinate 2,308,734 of NZ_CP094803.1, read as the reverse complement.
TTAATTTAGGTAAAAACATGCCACTATTTATTGTGCTATTATCTGGTGCTTTTATCACAATATTAAATCAGACATTACTTGGTACTGCACTCCCACCCATTATGAAAGACTTGCAACTATCTAATAGTACCGTGCAATGGTTACAATCTGTTTTTATGTTAGTTAACGGTATTATGATTCCAGTGACAGCGTTCTTTATTGAACGTTTTACGTCGAGGCAATTGTTCTTATCAGCGATGGGGATATTTACAGTAGGTACATTAATTTGTGCAATTGGGCCTAATTTTAGTATTTTATTAATCGGTCGTATCTTACAAGCAGCAGGTGCAGGTATTATGATGCCATTGATGCAAACAATTTTATTCTTATTATTCCCAGAGGAAAAACGCGGAACAGCTATGGGATTATTCGGTTTAGTTATCGCTTTTGCGCCAGCGATAGGGCCTACATTATCAGGAATTTTAGTAGAGTTCTTTACTTGGAGAAGTGTTTTCTATGTAATTTTACCAATTGCGGTAGTTAATATTATTACTGCGTATTATTTATTATCAAATGTTACAGAGTTAACTCATCCAAAATTAGATAAACTATCAGTGCTTTTATCTACAGTTGGTTTTGGTGGTTTATTATACAGCTTTAGTACAGTAAGTGAAGCTGGATTTACGAGTCTGCGTGTTATTATCACATTAATTATTGGTGTCGTAACATTATACTTCTTTATTAAACGTCAATTGAAACTCAAAGAACCTATGCTTGAATTTAGAGTATTTAATTATAATATTTTTACCATTGGTACTATTTTAGGCATGTTCGTCTTTGCAGTAATGATTGCCACAAATATTATTTTGCCTCTATATATGCAAAATATGTTACAACTTACAGCATTAGAATCTGGTTTAGTCTTACTACCAGGTGCAATAGTTATGGGACTTATGAACCCGATCACCGGTTACATGTTTGATAAATTCGGTGGTAAGTGGTTGGCACGAATTGGTTTATTACTATTAGCATTATCTACCTTGCCATTTACATTTTTAACTAGTCATACCAGTGTTACGTATTTAACTATAATGAACAGTATACGTATGGTTGCTATTGCAATGGTTATGATGCCTATGACAACTTTAGCAATTAATCAGTTGCCAAAACAGTTAATACCACATGGTACAGCGATGAATAATACATTTAGACAGATGGCAGGTGCTATCGGTACAGCTGTATTTATTACTATTATGTCATTAGCTGCAGTATCAGATGGTGGAGCAGAAGGTATTATTCACGGTGTGAACATTTCATTCATAGTAGCCACTATCGTAACATTCTTAGCTTTTGCATTATCATTTAAACTACATGAAGGTCCTAAAAAAGTTAAGAAAATGCAAAGTTAATGAGCGGTAAGTTGATAGTTGTAGCTTTCAAACAACATATTTCGTCGGATGGTTAGTACACAATTTGTGCTAATATCTACAATAAAAAGGATGACTTTTACGTGATTAACGTAGAAGTCATCCTTTTTTTATAATATATTTTTTAAGAGTAGCCTGTTAACTGAGCAATAATTAATGCGATGACTGATATACCGGCCCAAATAATAAATAGTGGGAAAAAGAAACGAATCCACTTAGTATAAGATACACCGCTAATTGCTAATGCGGCCATAAAGTAACCACTTGTTGGATAAAACACGTGTGTAAAGCCATCACCTAATTGGAAAGCGAGGACAGCTGTTTGTCGCGTAATACCTAACATATCGGCTAATGGAGCCATGATAGGCATAGTTACTAATGCTTGACCACTACCTGAAGATATAATGAAATTAATTAAAACTTGTACAGCATACATACCAACGGCAGCTACCGTTGGTGTGGCGCCATCAAGTACAGAACCTAAGCTGTGAACAATCGTATCCATAATTTTACCATCTTCAAGTACAACGGCGATGGAACGGGCTAAACCGACAATGATTGCTCCCATTAAGACATCTTTAAAACCATCATTAAAGGCTTCGCAAATCTCTTGAGTGTTGAGTCCAGTGATTAAGCCGACGACAATACCCATAACAATGAAAAGTCCTGACATTTCGACCATGAACCAGCCTTGTGTGATAACACCGTAAACTAAAACTATAAAGAAAAGTAAGACTACTGCGATACCAATTTTTTGACGTTTTGTTGCCACAAGTGGTTGATGTTGCGTAATATCTTTATAAATTTCACGTTTTTCTCGATCCTCTTCATAAACTAAACTATACGAAGGATTACTTTTTACTTTTTTGGCATGTCTCATTATAAATAATACGGTAACTATAATAACAATTACGAATAAAACTAGTCGAAAACCTAAACCTGAAAAGACGGGAATACCAGACAATTTTTGTGCTAAACCTGTGTTGATTGGATTAAGTACCCCTATAGTAAAACCTACTACCGTACCACACAAAGCAATAGCACTGGCCGTAATGGAATCATAACCAAGTGCGATGATTAACGGTAAGATAACTGGTATGTATACGAGTGATAGTTCGGCTGTACCAATTAAAGTAGCAATAATAGCAAATGTAATAGTTAAGACAGGAATAATAAAAATACTTTGATTCATAAAGCGACGTGCTAATTTATCGACCCCTATTTCGATAATGCCAGTACGACGAAAAACCATAAACATACCACCGATTATTAAAGTGAAGAATACAATTTCTCCAGCTTCTATCAAACCTCTAGGTATAATTGTAATGAAATCGATAAGACCAATTGGATCTGATTGTACATATTTAAACGAGTCAGCGTCTACCATTTCTCGTCCCTCTGGACCTTTTACACGTTTGAATACACCAGAAGGTATTAAATAAGTAGAAATGGTAGCAATAACACCAAAAATAAATAGTAACACATAAATATGTGGCATCTTCAGCCATTTTTTAGGCTGTTTATGACTATCATTTTGTTGTGGTAACTTAGACATTGTTTGTCATCCCCTTTGTTTATAAATTTTAATAAAAACAATTTATTAAAAACAAATATTAGCACAATATTTTGAATATTATAATGAAGTGTATTTTAATTTAAAAATATATAGTCAAATAGTAAAAATATTTAGAAATTTTGTTTTTACTACACAAAATTGGCTGATTGTTGCTACTGATGCATTTTTAATAAGATGCTGAAATAAATTAATTCAAGCATTTATGTTCACTCGAAGTATACAAAAATAGCTTTTTATACTATAATAATAGTTGAAATGAGTTAAATGTTCACATGAGAAATACATTGCATTTTAGCAATAGACAGGGAGAGAGAGAAATGAAAAAAATTATGATTACTGGTGCACTAGGGCAAATAGGTACTGAATTAGTAGTGAAATGTAGAGCATTATATGGTAATGAAAACGTGTTAGCTACAGATATTAGAAAACCAGAATTAGATTCACCTATTATGGAAGGACCGTTTGAAATTTTAGATGTTACAGATCGTGATCGTATGTTCGAGTTAGTAGAAACATTTAAAGTAGATACGATGATGCATATGGCAGCTTTATTATCAGCTACAGCTGAGAAGAATCCTTTATTTGCTTGGGATTTAAATATGGGTGGTTTAATGAATGCTTTAGAAGCTGCACGAACTTATAATTTGAAATTCTTTACTCCAAGTTCTATAGGAGCATTTGGACCATCAACGCCAAAAGTAAACACGCCGCAAGTGACTATTCAACGTCCGACATCAATGTATGGTGTCAATAAAGTAGCAGGGGAATTACTTTGTCAGTATTACTTTGATAAATTTGGTGTTGATACACGTAGTGTTCGTTTTCCTGGGTTAATTTCACATGTTAAAGAACCAGGTGGCGGTACGACTGACTACGCAGTTGAGATATATTTTGAAGCTGTGAGAGAAGGAAAATACACGAGCTTTATAGCTGAAAATACATTTATGGATATGATGTTTATGGATGATGCCATCGATGCTATTATTAAGTTAATGGAAGCTGATGGTGTAAAACTAATTAATCGTAATGCTTATAATTTAAGTGCAATGAGTATCGAACCAGAAATGGTAGCAGCAGCGATTAAAGAATTTTATCCAAATTTTGAATTAGCTTACGATGTGGATCCAACAAGACAAACCATTGCAGACAGTTGGCCAGATAATATAGATGTGAGCTGTGCTAGAGCAGAGTGGGGCTTCGAACCAAAATATGATTTGACTGCAATGACTAAAGTGATGTTAGAAGCTATTGAACATAAAGAAAAAGTAAAAAAATAAATGCAACATTGCGCTAACAATATTTAGCGCGACGTCAAACTGTCGACCAAGTTTCTAACTTTGTTGGCAGTTTTTTGTGCACGCTTTCCGCGAGCACAGCCTCAGTCTGTAGTCTTCAGCTAGTGCTATTCTCGCAGGAATCGGCTTAAAGTACTGCCAATATTATAAAACACATAAATTAAACAATAGCTATATTTATTCAAATAATGAGTCTTTATTATTTAAATGAATGATGCCTTTCGGATATAGATGACATATGTCTGATGCTTCAAAATGTAAAATATATTCTTTGTTACATGAATGTTGTGAAAATAAAATTGCCATAATGCAAATGCGGAGCCATGTCGGGCGAGATGATTTTGCTCATCGTCGAAAATTTGAAATTTGTAGATATTAAATGACAATGTCAAACAGTAAAAAGAAGGTTTGGTGATACGAAAGATCGGCTTGATATGAGATGGATATGATACAGGGGAATAAAAAAGTTCTCGTGTCTAATATACTCATTTGTGCAGCCTTAAATCTTAAAAAAGGAGATGTGGCTGATAAAAAAGTCGGTTTTGATTTGAAATAACATTGCTATTCAATAAACTTAATTAATAGGTATAAATAAACAAACCTTAGGCGAGCGAGCTAGCACCTAAGGTTTATCTACGTTTTGACAGCGCGCTAAGAATACTTAGAGTGCTATTTATTTCATAATTGTACAGAATATTTAAGTGATATTTTTGCGGACACTTCAACAAAATGTGCATAATAACAATTAAGCGTGATGCCAAAGCAGCTTATATGTACATTGACAAGAACATGAACTTGTGAAATCAAGAGGATGATGTGGTTTGATCTATGCTGTAATTTATAATTAGGTTGGTTTTCATATCAACTTTTTAGTTCTTTATTTTTTTAAATCCTTTTATAATTAGTGGGTAAAATAAAGCGAGAATCGTCATTAAAGTTAATACAATGCTAATAGGTGAGCCTAAGAAAATATCACTGACATTGTTATTACTAACGATTAAACTTTTACGGAAATTTTGTTCCATATCAGAACCCACAATAGTCGATAGAATAAGTGGAGCGATTGGAAAATCTAATAATTTTAATGCTAAACCAACGATACCAAAAATTATTAAGATGTAAAAATCAGTTACACTATAACCTAAAGTATAAGTACCTACAAAAGCGAGCACTAAAATTATTGGATATAAAATCTTTGGCGGTGTACGTAATATTTTTAGTAGTAAACCGATAAGAGCAATATTTAAGATAACTAAAAAGATATTGCCGATAAGCATACTATTAACTAATGTCCAAACCGTTTCAGGTTCGTTTTCAAATAACAAGGGACCAGGTTGTAGTCCTAACATGATAACAGCACCTAAAATAACGGCAGTTGTTCCTGATCCAGGGACACCCATCGTCAGTAATGGAATCAATGCACCTACTGAAGCCGCATTATTGGAAGCTTCAGGTGCTGCTACACCTTCGATTTGTCCTTTACCAAAGTTTTTGCCATTTTTAGAAATTTGTTTTTCTGTCGAATAACTTAATAATGCTGCAATTGATCCCCCAGCACCGGGTAAGACACCGATGAGAAAGCCAATAGGGCTCTGACGTAACATCGCCATACGTGTTTGTTTCCAGTCTTTTTTAGATAATTTCATTGAGCCGACATCTGTTTTTGGAGGCTTTAAAGCATGCAAATTTAAGTAGTTAAACAACACCTCGGCTACAGCATAGACGCCAATAATAACGACTAAAAAATCAATGCCTTCACTTAAGTGTGGAATATCAAAAGTAAATCGGTAGATACTTGTTTGTAAATCTACACCAACTGTACTAATCATTAAACCGATTGCCATGGCTATAAAACCCTTGACCATCTTGCCTAAGGATAATGTGACGATGGCAGACAGGGTAAAGAGAAATAATACAAAGTATTCTCGTGGGCCAAATTCTAAAGCAAAATTTGACAGTGGTTTAGCCAGTAATATAAAACCTAATACTGCAACGATACCACCAAATAATGATGCGATAGCAGAAATAGTTAAAGCCTTTCCAGCTTCTCCATTTTTGGTCATTGGATAACCGTCAAATGTTGCTGCTATCGCAGAACCATCACCAGGTGTATTCAATAAAATGGAGCTACGAGAGCCACCAAACATGGCGCCATAGTAAATGGCAATCATTAATATTAAGGCACTCACAGGTTCCATGCCAAATGTTACAGGTATCAACACTGCAACTGCTGTTGCTGGACCTAAGCCGGGTAACATGCCTACTACAGTACCTAAAAAACCTCCAATAAGTACCCATAAAATATTTATTGGGTGCAAGGCTGTTGACAAGCCTTCCATAAAACTATTTATATCTATTCCCATAATGTTACTCCTCCTTAAGGTAAGCTAACGTCAAGTAATTGTGAGAACGTGTACCATGTAATTGCTGAAAATATAATGGTTACTAATATGTTTTGCAACCAGCGTTTAAAGCCGTTAATTAAGAATAAAACAGCTCCTAAAAATAAAATCGTTGAAGTTAAAAAACCAAGCGGTTCGAAAAGAAATGCATAAATAAGTGCGAATATAATTGTGAAAATAATTCTAAGTAAAGTTGCACGTTCCAGTAATTGTGCAAAAGCGGTAAAATTTTCACTTCTTTTACGAAATTCTTGGAAAAAATAAATCGCACTCATAACAATTAATAAGATTGAGATAAGTAATGGGAAATACATTGGGCTATTTGGATCACCAATATTAGATTTAGGTAAGTTTAATGTGAAAATAAGGTAAACTAAGCCAAATAGCAATAAAATTATGGGGAAAATGAGTCTAGCCATGAAATGTCCTCCTTATTTGAGTCCTGAGTCTTCTACAAGTTTTTTATATTTTTTACGTTGTTCTTTTAAGAAACGTTCGCTTTCTTCGCTATCTTTATAGAAATTCTCCCAATCATTATTTTGACGTATCGTTTGCCATTGATCAGATTCAACAATTTTTTTCATTGTTTTATCCCAATAGTGACGTTGTTCGGCGTTCATATTTTTAGGGCCCATCACGCCACGCCAATGAGGGAATACTACATCCAATCCTTGTTCTTTCCAAGTAGGAACATCTTCAATCCCTTCAATTCGTTTATCTGATGTTACTGCAAGCATTTTTAATTTGCCTGTTTGATGCTGTTCTTTTACTTCTGATACTGCAGTTGAAGCAACGTCAACGTGCCCCCCGAGTAAAGCTGTTTGTAAATCGCCTCCACTTTTATAAACTAAAAAGTCTAATTTATCGACATCTACACCAGATGCTTTAGCAGCTTGGACAAATGCCAAATGGTCATTATTGCCTAAACCAGGAGCTACCCCAATCGTTAATGATTCCGGATCTTTTTTTAATTTACGCATCACTTCTTTACCAGATTGTAAATCTGACTGTTTGGAAGCAGATAAACTAATCCATTCGGTTGCCATGATGGCAATAGGGGTGAAACTATCTGTGTTTAAATCACTTAACCCCAATTCATTATTAGATAATAATAAACTTGAGTTAATAGCAATAGTATTCGGATTACGTGATTTTAAATATTGCCACCCCACTTCACCACCACCACCAGGTTTGTTAATGACATTAACATTTTGTGTGGTTAGGTTCTCGTCAATCATGATTTTTTGAATAGCTCTTGCAGTAGTGTCCCAACCACCACCAGGTGAAGCAGGTGCTACGATTTCTACTGTTTGATTTGGAAATTTCTCATCTGAAGCACTTGTCTCAGATTTTTTACTGCAAGCTGATAAAATGAGAAATGCACTTAATATAAGACATAATATTTTTTTCATAAAAAACCCTCCCTCCATTTATTGAAAACGTTTGCAAACTATATTAAATGTTATCAGAATATTCAACAAATTCAACAGTTAATTTTACTTTTTTATCTTGTGAAGACAGGTGGGGATGAAAAAAATTTTAATTGCTAAAAAAATGGGGTGTTCTTCTTTGCCAAGTACGATTAGGTGTATCAATGTTTGAGTTCATCATAAGTCAGTGCAGAAGATGATATGACAAAAAAGAAGTGAGACAGAAAGCTAATTTTATTAAAAGATTTCGTCGTCTCACGTCGGTTAGCATTGAAAATTTGATTTGTAACCCATTCTCAGTTCAGACATCTACCGACAACATAAATGGAGGCTAGGACGAAATAATTTTGTCCCAGCCTCGTTTCTAAATTAGAAAATTATTTATTTATAGTCTCTTTACGATATTGTCGTTTAGCTTGTAATTCGATACCAAGATATTTTCGTTCTCGGTTAGCATCTTTATAGAAGGCAATCATCATTAAAATAACTACAAAACTAAAAGGTAAGGCAGAAATAATAGCGGCTGATTGCAATGCATCGAGGCCCGTAGTACCACCAGCTAATAATAGTACGTAAGCAATGGCTGATAGAGATACGCCCCATACAATTTTGACGAAAGGTGAAGGGTTTAATCGGCCATATGATGTTTGCATACCTAAAACGAATGTAGCAGAGTCCGCAGATGTAATAAAGAATGATGCAATAAGTGCTAATGCAATAATAGATAGGACAATACTAAAAGGAATTTCATTGAAAATGCCAAATAGTTGCGTTTCTGGAGGCATTTTAAAAATCGCATTATGTGATTGACCAGCTTTAATACCTGTAGCTCCAAAAGTACTGAACCAGATAAAGCTTATTAATACAGGAACACCTAACACTGCAGCTGAAAATTCTCGGATAGTGCGTCCTTTAGAAATACGAGCAATGAAAATACCTACGAAAGGACTCCAGCTCATCCACCAACCCCAATAGTAAATCGTCCATGTTTCTAGCCAATCTGATTTTTGTTTGTTGAGTGGAGCAACATCTAGACTGTTATAAATCAATGTATTTAAATAGTCACCGATACCTGAAGTCATCATATTTAAAATAAATAATGTTGGTCCAACGATAAACATAATAAGGAGCAACAGCCCAGCTAAAACCATATTTAAATTACTAAGATACTGGATTCCTTTGCTCAACCCACTCCATGCACTGTATAAGAACAGTACGGTAACGACTAAAATAATAATTCCTTGAATCCCTTTATTATTTGGAATACCGAATAAGTAATTTAAGCCACCGTTAATTTGTATAGCACCAATACCTAATGATACAGCGACACCGATAATAGTGGCGAATACGGCTAATACATCAACAGTAACGCCGAGAGGGCCTTCTACTTTGTTGCCTAATAAAGGGCGTAAAGTTCTAGAAATTAACCCATTTTCACCTTTTCTAAACTGTGAATAGGCTAATCCAAGTGCTACAATGCCGTATACTGCCCATGGATGAAAACCATAATCCAGAAATGAAGATCTTAAAGCTTCTGTCATAGCAGCTTTTGATTCTGGAGAGGCAGTAGGTGGAGCTAAATAATGTGATATTGGCTCTGAAGCACCATAAAAGACTAAACCAATACCCATTCCGGCACTAAAGAGCATAGCTAGCCAAGAAACTGTGCGGAATTCTGGTTTGTCCCCGGGTTTTCCTAAAGTTAGCTTGCCGATTGGGCTAAATATTAAGAACACTGCAAACCCTAAAATAACAGTGTAAAGTAACATATAATACCAACCAAAAGTTTTAGTTATCCAAGTAGAAATAATCCCTGTTATTTCACCAAATGCTGTAGGGAATATTGCCCCCAAAATAACAAGTAATCCTACGATTGAACTTGCATAAATAAATACACTAGAAAATTGTCTTTCTGTTTTAATTGTTTCCACATCCCTTAAATATTAAAGATTTCAAAGACGTTGTATAGGATAACATAATGACATTTTAGTTCAACCATGTAATCAAGACTTAAACAAAGTATAATGAAAAAATAATGGTTCAAAATTTAAAATAATAGAAATAAATTGTATGGCTATTTTTGACAGCATGTAGTTGATACACTCAACAATATATAGATATGTGAAACATTTATGGATTGTAAGGCAACACCCCTGCTATTAAATAGAGAGTATAGATACTAATATAATTGTAGTACAGACTCGAAAATAAATGAGGTTATCACAAATACTGTTAGAGTGTTACGTATCACCCGGTGAACTAATGAATTGTTAATTATTTGCAATAACTAAAGTGAAATCATTAACATAAACAGCGCTCCCAGTTATTTTTACGTCAAAGTTATTGTCATTAGTAATGACTTCGACTATGACTTTCCCATCTTTACTAATTTCTTGTCCTTGTTCTATAACAAATCTTTGAACGCCTCGGTCAAAAGGTTTTATATATTTTATAAAATATGCGCCCATCACTCCAGAAGCAGTACCAGTAACAGGGTCTTCTATAGTTCCTGAAAAGGGTGAAGAAAAATGTCTTGCGTGCATATCTGTGTTGGAACTATAAGTCTCAACGCAAAATGGGTGTACGGATACTTTAGGTTTCTGCTGTAAGATAGACGGAAATAGTTGATTATTGGGTTTCATATTTTTAAATATATCAATGCTTTTTATGGGAACAAGTAATGTCCACACACCAGTACTTCCATATACAATAGGAAATTTATCATCTAAATCACTTTCTGCTATACCTAATGACTGGGTTAAATCCTTCTTCGATCCTAAAAACGCTTCAAATTGAGGTGGTGCATGTTGCATAGTGATATATGCTTCTCCACTAGGGGACTTGCTTATACTAATAGGTAATACACCAATATTTGTATCGATTGTAATCTCAGTTTTATTTGCAATTAATCCTTTTGTTGTTAAAGCATAAATAGTTGCAATAGTCGCATGACCACAAAGATCCATTTCATGACCAGGTGTGAAATAGCGTATTTTAAAGTCTGCTTTCGCAGATTTGCAAATAAAAGCAGTTTCATTAAAACCAACACGTGATGCAATGTTTTGCAGTTGTGCATCTGTTAAATTATTGGCATCTAGTACAATACCAGCTGGATTTCCTTTGTTAGGCTCGTTACTAAATGCATCGTAGTGATATACTTGAACGAATTTCATTATGAACCTCCTTTGATTTAGAAGAATGATAATTCGAATAATAACGGAATTAATTTTGTTTTGCTACCATATATAATAATTTTTATTAAAAATAACCATTATTATTGAAAAAATAAGCTTTATGCAGTGTCGTTTAATTTAGTGCGAAGTAATTATTAATAGGCGCAAATTTATAATTTACTAGTAAAACTAATAAGTCTGTAACAAACCTTCTTTAGTCAATGTTTCATTTAATTTCATCATTTTATCTCTTCTTAATGATGAATAGTAAGCAATATCTTCATCTCTAGTTTCTATAGGAAATATTTTGTATACATCTTGATAAAATCTAATGTTTGATTTAGTACGCTCACCTTCTAAAGAAATTCTAGAATTCGTAGGATGTGTCGTTGTTAATTCATAATAAGGCAATACATTATGATAGACATTAACTATCTTTCCATCTCTTAACAAATCTGAAGTGTTTATAAATTTAAGTTCCATATGGTGGTTTGCTAGATCACTATTTAAAATTGCTAGCATAACATCACAGAACATAATGGTCATTATTCCTCTGTTTTAAAATGTCGGTGATACTTCTAGTTTATCGATGCAAAATTTTGTTGTTGCTCCAAAATGTTTAAATCTCGATTCATATTCTTCATTTACTATGCCATCACACTGACTAATAACAGCTTTAGAAATATAATCATAAGAAGTATTTGTTAAATAATAATAGGCATTGTCATAATCGATTAATCTTTGGGGCGTAAAAGATTCTGTCCGTTCATAGCGATTTTGACTAATTATAGTAAATGGATTGATATTTTCGTGTAATAATTGCATATATAATGCTCCTTTTCGAGTTGAGTTTTATATTATTAGTAGTCTTCACGTTAAAGCTTCCTACAGCATTGTCATGACATAGAAAAACACCTCACAAAAATGTGAAGTGCTAAAACGCGCATTGTTGTCACTTAGAATGCTCACTTAGACAATACTTAGCGTTTTTTCGTTATTTAAAGACAACATAATACTTTAAATGGGAGTTTTATTGTTTTTCTAATTTATAATTAACATACAACTATAACAAAGTTTTATAATTAAACAAGCGTATTAACTCATTTGTAATAAAATAAAACGCATTAAAATATTCTGAAGAAAAAATTTGAAGTTATATTATTAAAAAACTCTACAATAATAGTTCAACTGTTTCATAAAATATGATGTTCTGTAAATGTTTTGAAATTATTAAAATGATTGATATGTCTGTTTTTTAAGATAATTTTCAAAATTATTTTGCGAGTTATATCTTTGATATCTGTATGAGAGATATCAAATATCTTTTAGAGTAATTTTACAAAGTGTAATGGCGAGGGTTAAACTCACATTAAATAAAGGTCGCTATTTTATGACCGTGTGGGGGAGATTATTTTGACAAAACATTATGAAGTAATTGTTGTAGGAGCAGGGTCTATGGGTATGGCAGCAGGTTATTATTTGGCTGAAAAAGATGTGAAGACATTGATGATTGACGCGTTTGATCCACCACATTCGAAAGGTAGCCATAGTGGTGATACTCGATTAATCCGTCATGCCTGTGGAGAAGGGTTAGATTATGTTCCACTTGCGTTAAGAGCTCAAAAGTTATGGAATGCCTTACAGCAACAAACAAGCGAAAGAATATTTTTAAACACAGGTGTTGTAACATTCGGTCCTAAAGATTCTCTTTTTGTGCAAACTGCAATAAATGGAGGGCGTGAATATGATTTAAATGTAGAAACTTTAGCTGCCGATGAAATTAATGAAAGATGGCCTGGCATTACATTACCAGCTGATCAAATTGGATGTTATGAAGCAGAAGCGGGTATTTTATTCTCGGAAAATTGTATTCGTGCTTTTAAAAGGGGTGCTATGCAAAATGGGGCTGAACTTAAAACGAATGATCCTATAATGGATATTGAAATTTTGGAAGATTCTGCCAAAGTATCTACCAATAGTGAGATTTTTACGGCTGACAAATTAATTATTGCTAGTGGTGCGTGGAATAAAAAAATTTTGGATGATATCAATTTAAAATTACAAATTCAACCGTCTAGACAAACGATTGCTTGGTTTAATTCAGATGATATTTTGTATAAATCAGATGGCTTTCCAGGTTTTTTTGCAGATGTACCAACGGACGTTTATTATGGCTTCCCTTCGATTGATGGGGCAGGGCTAAAAATTGGACGTTACGATAATGGTGATGCAATTGATCCTAGTTATTATAATAATGAATTTGGTGCTTATCTCAAAGATAAAAAAGACATCAGTGAATTTTTAGCAAAATACATGAAACAAGCTAATGGAGACATTAATGTCGGTAAGACCTGTATGTTTACAAATACTCCCGACGAAAACTTTATCATAGATACACATCCTCATCATAATCATATAGCAATAGCAGCAGGATTTTCCGGACATGGTTACAAGTTCTCTAGTGCTGTTGGAGAAGCATTGTGTGATTTAGTAACTGATGGTGAAACAAAAGAAGATTTATCGCTATTTAAAATTACTCGACCAAGCCTGCAACCTGAAAATAAAGATAAAACCTTTACTAAAGCAAGGGGGAAATAAAATGAACCAATCAAATATTGAATTTTTACAATCATTAATAGCCATTGATTCTACGAATATTAATATGATGGTTAAACATTTACCTTCAAGTTATAAGGTGAATGATGTTTTAAAAGGTGTTTCTCGAAAAGAAGGGATAAAAGAGCTTTTATACGCAACAGATAAGGACAAAGAAATTATTTTACTTACGGGCATTAATGAGCCGCAAAATTATAAAGGAAAAAAGTATGAGCATGACGATGAAAAATATATTAAAAACTTCTTAAATTAAAATAATATATAAATTATTTTAATTTAAGAAACGTATGAGGCTGAGACGACGCAATTTTTTTATTAAATTAGCTTGCTGTTCCATTCTCTTTATATTTAAAATCATCCGACTTTGACCGTGTATGCTTGCCGGGGGTATGGTTCGATCCTGTAGTCTTTCACGCATACTAATCCCCGGGCGTCAGCACGTTCCAAAATCAGTACAAGTTATATTATGTTATGCAAACAATAAGGCTCTTTCGTATCATTTAACATACACTACTAAACCTAAAGCAACCGACAATTTCTACATTATTTCAAGAGAAATTGTCGGTTTGTGTTTAGTCAGAGACATCCATACCCCAGACATTCTTTATATTTAAAATTATCCGATTTTGACCGTGCATGCTTGCCTGGGATATGGTTCGATCCTGTAGTCTCTCACGCATACTAATTCCCCGGGCGTCAGCACGTTCCAAAATCAGTACAAGTTATATTATGTTATGCAAATAATAAGGCTCTTTCGTATCATTTAATAGCCACTACTAAAGAGATAGCTTCATATATGACTCACCTTACACTACGAATGGAAACTTCAATTTTAAATCCTAATAATGATATATCATGATATGTAAATGATATTGACGAGACAATACCTGAAAGTAACTTCGAAGCATTCAAACATCATCTATTCATATACACAATCTGTTTTTTTAGGTCGTAAAATAGCAAAGTTACTCTGTTTAATAAAACTAAAGAAAACGCAAATTTCTACATTATTTCAAAAGAAATTGTCGGTTTGTGTTTAGTCAGAGACAATTATGTTCTAGGTTTACTAAAGTCTTACTAAAGAATCTGAAAAATATTATTTTCTAGGCTACTAATTTTCAGCATTCTATAGGATATAATTATCCTAGTTTTTGTTGAATGCTCATTGTCCAATGTGATTTTCGATATTATCTATTTAAAATATTAGTAGAGCTCTGGAGCACTTTGTTTAAGTTGAAGGGTTCGCACTTTAGTAAAAAAATAGAAACATTGGAAAGGGATATAATCAGCTGGCATGCCTTTTGGACATGTGCTTCTGGTAATGATTTCTTTTCACATAATTTATTAAATTTATATGACGTATCTCTATCAAAGTAGTTATACGTGATAGCCAAATGAAAAAATAGATATCAGTAATAACTAAAAAACTCGAAAGTTAGCCTATTAAGACTAGCTTTCGAGTTAGGTACCTAATTATTAATATTTTAATATTAACTAATTACCACTTTTATTAGGTAGCCTCGATCGTCAAAGAAAGCTTGATACGTACCATTATTTGTTTTATAAGTCATATAGGAACCATTATCTGTTTGGCCTTCATCAATCATATGATTAGCCATATGCGCTTTTTTGAACATATCTTTGCTTACTGTATTCGGTTTTGTATCAAAAGTGATATGAACGACTTGACCGTCTTTATTCATATCTACCATCGTACTATAAACTTTTTTACTGGAAGTAACCGTTTGTCACTTTACTTGCTATATGAGAATGGTTTTATCTAATAAATGAGAAAAAGCACCGCACTCTATTAAAGTGTACGGTGCTTTTCTACTAACGAATACCAATAACTAAACTATCTCTAGCTGTTTCTATGACTTCTGTACTTATTTTATCTAAACCATTTATATCCATGATTCTGTCTATCTGCGCAAATAAGCGATGAATCAGCCTAAAATTCCCTTTTGTAATTTTAATAATTGTTGTTATGGCCTCATAATCAGTAAAATCTTCGAGTTTTAAATCAAATCCTAAATCTTGCCACTTATATTCTAATATATGATGCGTCTCATCTTTGCTTAGGTTATCAAATTCATGTGCAAAACCTATACGCGAATATAGTTGAGGATAACGAGATAGTTTTTTCTCTATGCCTGGCATACCAATAAATATCATTGCTAAACTATGTTCATCATAAATAGCTCTTAATTGCTCTAAATGTTGCACTTTAAGGCGATCAATCTCATCTACTATAATTAAATCAATATATTTAAACATATCACTATAATGTTTACTATGATCATGGCCATACTTATTTACGATGTGTAATTTTTGACCCAAATCAATACTTGCACTAATACTATATAGATCATTACTTAATCTTGTTTGTTTTTCAGCCGGTGCAGTATAAAATATCTTATTCACCGATAATATATCATCAGTCGTTTTACTAGCTAGATCTTCCCACCCTCTATGATTAACTTGCTTTTCAATAGTATTCCAATTTGTGTAATATCTAGAAGATAAAGTTTTTCCAACACCAGGTTGACCATAGCAGATCCCAATATATTGATATTTGATACAAGCATCGCAAAATTCAGCAAACCTTTTATACTCTTTCGTTTCAATAAAATTCTGATTTTTAGTCATTACGATACCTCTTTAATTTTTTGACGTTTTTAGTCGTTTCTTGAGGTGAATAACCATAATTTTTTTCTTCCTTAATTAATTCAGTGGTACTTGGAGTAGCAATGTTTTGTTTTAAGTGTTTTCTTCTCTGACTACGAGCGTGCTGTATGTCTTTTATATCTATAGAATAATCAGCTATTTCTGGACATATAGCAGTACAAAGAAATTCATCTCTATAAAACACACGTATTTCAGCCATATCATTTGGGTTATAACGAATTAATACATATTCACCTACATAAGCTGCTAGATTCGTATTACTGTATCGAAAACCTTGAAAATGAATGCCATCTGAATGAACTTTTCTAGATTTAGTTATTTCCAACAATAATAAATCAAGTTGTTCTAAGCTACTTGGCATATTAGGGAAAAAGTGATTACTATTCCAACGACTGATAGGCGTGGTATGAATAGCACGATGCTCTTTTTGATTATAATCTTCAATTAAAAAGTAACGTAATTTTTCTTCAAAATTGTGAAAATCTATTAGATTACTAGGATTATCATTATTGTTTATATATCCAGGCAGTTGTTCTAAGAAAGTTTGGTTAACAGTCTGAAAAAAGCGTTCTATTTTTCCACGACCACGAGGGACACCAATTTTAGAAAACATTAAGTTAATTTTCAAATCAATAGCAACTTGTTCCATGTGATTTGAGGTAAAGTCACTTCCGTGATCTGTATAGAATTTTTCGGGTATACCACACACTGGCCAGTTGGTATCATTCTTATTCCATATGGCTTGGTGCAGTGTCAATGCTGTATTTTGAGCATTGGGAGCATCAAAACTTATAAAGTAGCCTGCAATTGCACGACTATAGTCATCCATAATAATGGTTAGCCATGGTCTATTGATATTACCTTTTTGATCTAATATATAAATATCTAGCAAAGTATGGTCAGCTTGCCATATTTCATTGGGTCTTGAGGATTCTCTTATTTGTATTAAATCGTACTTATTTTGATAGTATTTTTCACCTTGGTGAGAGAATTCAATAACAGACTTAGGCATTGCTTTAATAATACTATAAACTTGTTTATAGCTTGGTTTATCAAAATTATTCTCTATACAATAATTAGCAATTTTCCTATGAATCGTAGCAATACTATTTCTTTTATTTTTAAGTGCAAGGCGTTTAATCTCGTCAATTATGTTTTGTTCTATTTTACGTGTTCCTTTATCAGTTCTTGTGGCATAGATCAGCCCTTTAAGGCCTTGTTCTTTATATAACTTATTCCACCTATAAAGGGTACTTAACGCAATACCTTTACTTTTAGAAATACATGATAAAGATTGTTCGCCTAGAATAAAAGGTTTTATAATATTGTATTTTTGAGTAGCTTCTTTACGTTTGGCTTCAGAAAAATTAGTTAGATATTTCTCCTTGTTTTTCATCTTCCTTGTCCTCCAATTTATTGAGATAACGATAAATTGTTGTACGTGAAACCTTCCACTGTTCTGCAATTGTCTTAATTGGCGTACCATTATCATAAAGTGTCTTAAGTAACTTTAAATCTTTTTGATTTAATTTTTCTGGTCTGCCACCATAACGTCCTCTAGCACGTGCTGCAATTCGGCCTGCTGAAGAACGTTCTAAAATTAAATTCCGTTCAAATTCTGCAAATGCTGCGAATAAATGAAATAATAATTGTCCCGTAGAACTTGATTTATCCATCGTTATATTTTCTTCTAAACTATGGAAACTGACACCTCGTTCGTTAAGCTCATTAACTAATATGATTAAATCTTCCATATTACGTCCTAATCTGTCTAATCTCCAAACAACAATCGTATCTCCTGATCTCGCAAATTCAATTGCTTTATCTAAACCAGGTCTTTTACTTTTTGAGCCACTCATATGGTCGTTAAATATCTTTTCACAACCATATGTATTTAATCGATCCTCCTGTAAATTTAAATTTTGTAATCCAGTTGAAACTCTTGCATAACCTATTTTCAAAATGCAAACCTCCTATATACACCTTCAGTGTACCATAACTTAATCACGAGGTCTTTTGTGAACATAGATTTTTTGTTGGGTTTTTGAACACCCAAATATATGGAATACTTACTTATTTAGACATAAAAAAAGAGTGTACAGAAAATGGTCATTTTCTGTACACTCTTTTTCATTTTCTCATTTATTAGGTAAAATCATTCTCATATATCAAATAAAATGACAACCGTTTTATCAGTTGCTGCTGTATTAACTTTATAACCATCTATCATTACATTGTCGTATTTTAGTGCTCTTACAAAGTCATTGTCTTGTGTAAAATGACCATCATAAGTTGTATAACCATTATAGTTGTAATAAGGCATCATAGTTTCTTGAGTCATATGATGCATGCCCATCTGTTTTTGGTTCATGTTGTTCTGCATGTCATGGTTTATGCCCATCTGTTTTTGATTCATATTACTTTGCATGTCATGGTTCATGCCCATCTGTTTTTGATTCATATTGCTTTGCATGTCGTGGTTCATGCCCATTTGTTTTTGGTTCATGTTGTTCTGCATGTCATGGTTCATGCCCATCTGTTTTTGGCTCATGTTGTTCTGCATGTCATGGTTCATGCCCATTTGTTTTTGGTTCATGTTGTTCTGCATGTCATGGTTCATGCCCATCTGTTTTTGATTCATATTACTTTGCATGTCATGATTCATACTCATATCGTTAGTTGTTGAAGCATTAGCTTGTGTTGTACTATTTGCACCTAATAATAAACCTGTTGCTATTGCTGATGAAGAAAATAATAATAATTTATTATTCATAAAACTTCGCCCCTTTTTGTATTTAATGAGTGATTCGTTTTGCATTGTCTTACGTTGAAAAACAAGTGACAATTCAACATGGTATAATACTCACTTTTTTTCGTAAGGCCCCCTTTTTTATAATACTCATCAATATATACGTGTTTTTAAGCTGATAAGTTCACTTTTTACAAAAGTTTTTAAAATTAAACGCAAACTAGCCTCTAATTAATAAAGCAGTTAATTCCATTGATGTTTTATTGTGTCATTATTTAATGCAGTAATAAGTGATTTTAAATTATACTTCAACATATTTATATAAGAAAAGGTTACTGATATGCCCCAAAATAAACTGGTACCAAATAAAAAACAAACTGGTTCTTTACATTTTTTGCGGAGTAAATTAGCCTTAATGAAAGCGCTTTCTTAAATTTGATGTAAAGGGGTAGATTTATATGTTTAAACCAAAAGATTCATCTATGTCACCAAGATTTGTTGGACCAAGAACTTTTATGAGATTACCGTATGAAAATACTTTAGAAAACGTAGATTTTTTAATTATGGGTGTACCTTTTGACACTGCTGCATCTAATAGAACTGGTCAAAGATATGGCCCTCAAAGTATCAGAGATTTTTCAGTTTTATTGCGACCATATAACCCAGATCAAGATATAAATATTTTCGATTATTGTTCAGGTATTGACTACGGGGACGTCGACGTTATACCAGGCAATGTATTAAAAACTTACGACCAAATAACCGAAAAATTAGCTCCAATTTTAAATAAAGGAATTATTCCAATTATGATGGGAGGAGACCATTCAATTACGCTAGGTCATTTACGTGCTTTTGCAAAAAAATATGGTCCCGTATCATTAGTGCACTTTGATTCTCATAGTGATACTTGGGAAGACTATTTTGGAGAAAAATATGTTCATGGCACGCCATTCAGAAGAGCGGTAGAAGAAGGGTTAGTTGATTCACAGAAATCGATACAAGTTGGGATAAGAGGGCCGTTATACGGACCTGAAGATATTCAAGATGCCAGAGATTTAGGGTATCAAGTTATACCAATGAGAGAAGCGCGTGAACTTGGAATAGACAACGTAATAGATAAAATTCATAAACGAGTAGGAGACAATCCAGTATTTGTTTCATTTGATATTGATTTTTTAGATCCTGCATATGCGCCAGGTACTGGAACACCTGAAGTCGGTGGGCCAACAAGTTTTGAAGCATTAGAATATGTAAGGAAGTTAGATGGATTGAATATTAAGGGATTTGATTTGGTAGAAGTGTTGCCAACATACGATTCTAACGAAATTACTGCTGTAGCTGCTTCATCAGTCATCTTTGAAATGGTGACGTTAATAGCATTAGCAAAACGAAGAAATGAAAACCAATAAACCTATTTTATAGTAAAGAGAGTTGGTAAATTATGTCGAATATAGACTTTTTGATATTTGTAATATATTTTTTCTTGCTGATATCAATTGGTGTGTTAGGTGTAGTTAAAGCTAAATCTTCAAAGAAATACATGCTTGCAGATAGTAACCTTGGGGTGTTTATGTTATTTGGTTGTTTGACTGCTGTATTTTTAGGTGGCTCTTCTACGATTGGTTCATCTCAACTAGGTTATGAAATTGGTTTTTCCGGTTTTTGGTTCGTGTTTGCACTAGGTGCCGGGATTACAATTTTTGGATTACTGTTTTTAAACAGAATTTTAAACATGGAAGTTATAACTATAAGCGAGTTATTGTATAAATTATTTGGATCTAAAGTACGAATTATAGGTGCCCTTGTTACAGCAATATATACTTTAATGATAAGTGTTACTCAAGTAATCGCTATTGGCTCATTAATATCAGTTATATTTCATTGGAATATGCCAACGTCTATCTTAGTTGGCGGTAGTGTAGTATTTATTTATACGATACTTGGCGGTATGTGGACACTATCTATTACCGACTTCATTCAGTTTACGGTGATGACGGTTGGGATGTTTCTAATTATGCTTCCTGTAAGTGTACATAGTGTTGGTGGTTTTGATTCGTTATTTAGTGAAATGCCATCTTCTCATTTAAGTTTTATGAATATTGGGTTTAATGAAATTTTTAATTATTTTATAACTTATACACTAGGAGTCATGGTAGGACAAGATATATGGCAACGTTTCTTTACAGGTAAAACCAAAAGAGTCGCTAAAACTTCTGGTATATTAGTAGGTATTTATAGTGCATTGTATTCAATTGTTATGGTTATTATAGGTATGTGTGCATATGTTTTATTTCCTAATATTCAAAATACACAAAATGTATTTATGCATATGGCATTTGAGACATTACAACCCGGTTTATTAGGCATTGTATTTGCAGCACTCGCAGCTGCTATTATGTCTACTGCTTCTGGAACATTACTCGCATCAGCTACCATTATTGCCAATGATTTATTAAAGCCGTTTTTCTTTAAAAATATCGAGGACAAAATGTTTTTATTATTAACGCGTATAACGACTTTGTGCCTTGCTATTATTGCCATTGTAATTGCAATGTCGATTAAAGAAGTGCTCGTTGCAATCGATATCGCTTATGCTATTTTAACAGGAGCTATTTTTATGCCAATTATGTTAGGAATATTTTTCAAATGGATTACTGGTAGAGCAGCATTTTTGGCAATTCTAGTTAGTATTATTACAGTTTTTTTATCTTTAATTATTGTTGGTCCAAGTTCAACCGGAACAATTATTTATGCGATTATTTTAAACATACTTACTTTACTAGGTATATCGTATTATGATAATAACGTAGCAAAGAAAAAGAATAGTATTGATTCAACGCGTACCGAGTGAAATAAAAGGAGGTTTTTCGATGAAGCCATTAAATCAATATATTTATGATATTGAAGTACCTGGTACCCGTCAATTTGCAAATAAAGTTGATCAATATGAAAATACGATTGATTTAACCTTAGGGCAATCAGGATTTGACCCACCTGAATATATTAAAGAAGCAATGATTGCGGCAATAACAGACAACAAATTACGTTACACACATAACAAAGGTCTGTTGGAGTTAAGAGAAACTATTTCAGAATATACTTTTAACAGGCATCAAACATATTTTAATCCTGAAAATGAAATTGTCGTGACTAATGGGGGCTCTGAAGGTATAGATGACGTATTGAGGACAATATTAAATCCGGGTGATGAAGTGATTTTGCCTTCTCCTACGTATTTAGGTTATGAACCTATTATAAAATTAGCAGGTTGTGATACTAAATTGGTAGATACCACAACTACAAATTTTAAACCTACAGCGAACAATCTTGAACAAGCTATTACTGAAAAGACGAAAGCAGTTATTTTTAATTATCCTACAAATCCAACAGGCACGACGCTGACTTATGATGAAATAGCATCGATTGTCAATGTACTAAAAGGTACAGGCATTTATATTATTACCGATGAAATATACAGTGAAAATGTTTATGAACGGAAACATCGCTCATTTATGGAATTTCCAGCAATTCGCAATCAACTATTTGTAATAAATGGCTTATCTAAATCCCATGCATTAACGGGTGCAAGAATAGGTTATGTACTCTCTACGCCCCATCTAATTGAGCAAGTAACAGCTGTACATTTATATAATTCAATATGTGTTGCTACACCAAGTCAATATGGAGCAATCAGCGCATTGAAACATGGTGATGAAGATATTAAAAAAATGAGTCAAGCGTATGTGGAACGACGTAATTATATATATAGTCGAATTCAAAAGATGGGTTTACCTGTTGAAAAACCAGAAGGTGCTTTTTATATTTTTCCTGATATTAGTCAATATAATCCAAATTCATTTGAATTTTGTACGGAGCTTTTAGAAAGTGAGCAACTAGCCGTAGTACCAGGGAAATCATTTTCACAATTTGGTGAGGGACATATTAGATTGTCATTTGCTTGTACTATGCAAGAAATAGCAGAAGCATGTGATAGACTACAACGATTTTTAGCAAACTATGATAAGCAAGTAAATTAATAAGCAAAAGAATATTGTTTGTAATTTTATGTTGAAACATCATTTAACGTATCGCAAGTAGATAGGCACATTTAATATAGTTATTAGCTTATTTTAAAAGTTTAGATATATTTGAAAATAAATATGAGTGGCAGTTTTATTCGTAAGAATTATCTTGATTAGCCAATTAAAATAATATGTAGAGTAGATAATCTATTGATTAGACCTCTATAACGCAAAGGTCGTTGTTTCTTATTAGTCAATTTGTTTAAATTTTTTGAAAATTATTGAATGCGACTATATGGATTGATATACTTTATAATACATATGAATTACGAATATACTGGAGGAATACGCTATGTCAGAAAAAATTGAATTTGTGCAACGTGAAAATCTTAAAGAAAAACCTGATCCAACTGATTTAAGTTTTGGAAAGTATTTCACTGACTATATGTTGAGCTACGACTATGATTTAGATAAAGGATGGCATAATTTACAAATTGTGCCGTATGGTCCAATTGAAATTTCTCCAGCCGCTCAAGCAATACATTATGGTCAAGCTGTATTTGAAGGTTTGAAGGCATACAAACATAATGGCGAAGTTGTCTTGTTTAGACCTGATGAAAACTTTAAACGTATCAATCACTCTTTAGCAAGATTAGAAATGCCCCAAGTAGATGAAGAGACAGTGTTAGAAGGATTAAAACAACTTGTAGATATTGAACGTGATTGGGTACCAGAAGGTGAAGGACAATCATTATACATAAGACCTTATGTCTTTGCTACAGAAGGTGTTTTAGGAGTACGTCCATCTTACTCTTATAAATTACTTATCATTTTATCGCCGTCTGGTTCTTATTATGGTGGTGAATCATTAAGTCCAACTAAAATTTATGTAGAAGATGAATATGTGCGTGCAGTTCGTGGTGGCGTTGGCCATGCTAAAGTAGCAGGTAACTATGCAGCGAGTTTATTAGCGCAAACGAATGCCTCTAAATTAGGTTATGATCAAGTGTTATGGCTAGATGGTGTGGAACAAAAATATGTAGAAGAAGTTGGCAGTATGAATATCTTCTTTGTCGAAAATGGTAAAGTTATAACACCAGAATTGAATGGCAGTATTTTACCAGGTATTACACGTAAATCGGTAATTGAGCTAGCCAAACAATTAGGTTATGAAGTAGAAGAACGCCGTGTATCCGTTGAGGAATTAATTGAATCTCATAAACAAGGTGAGTTAACTGAAGTGTTTGGTACAGGTACAGCGGCAGTTATTTCACCAGTAGGCCAATTGAAGTATGGTGAACAAGAAATTATTATTAATAATAATGAAACAGGTCCAGTTACGCAAAAACTTTATGACAACTATGTTGGCATTCAAAGTGGTCAATTAGCTGATCCACAAAATTGGAGAGTAGTTGTTCCTAAATATTAAACTTTTTATGTTATAACTAATATTATTAGACGCAAAAATTAACTAAAATTGTAACATAGTACAGTGAAGTAGGGCATGAAAATCTATTGATTTCAGCGCTACTTCTTTTTTAATTAAATTGAGTATCATTTTTTGATATGATGAGAAAGTATAATACTAATAGTTATGCTATAGCATGGCATAATTGGTATGAACTTAATAAAATGGATGTAAGTATGGGAGAGTAGGCACTTATGAAATGGATTTTATTTGATAAAGATGGCACATTGATACATTTTGATAGGAGTTGGATGAAGATTGGTCTCCAATTAGTAGATGACTTTATGACACAATATGAATCGGCTATAGGTGATGTGACAGAGGCTTATAAGCGATTAGGTATCGTGAATAATGAAATTCAACAAGGTACAGTTATGGCGTCTGGCTCGTTAGATGAAATCATTAATGCCTTTGATAACCTAGCAGGTCAAGATGTCTCATCATGGGCACAACAACGAAGTCAAACATTAGTTGATCAACGTGTGCCTGAAAATGTGTGGGTAGAAGGTGTCGATCAAACAGTCAAAGCTTTACATCAGAAAGGTTATAAACTAGGTATTGTTACTAGCGATACGAAAAAAGGTGTCGAACAATTTTTAACTGATACAAATATGCATAAATACTTTGATGTGGTTATTTCAACTGAAGCAAATGCAGTAGAGAAACCTAATCCAGAGGTGCTAAAACCATTATTTGATAACTATGATGTCGATTCAAGTGATGTTATGATCGTCGGTGATACAGCTAATGATATTAAAACTGGGAAAAATGCACAACTTGGGCTTAGTGTTGCAGTATTAACGGGTGTGGATATTAAAGAAACGTTTACAGAAGCAGATTATATTTTACCTACTGCCAATCAAGTGTTAGATATATTAAATTAATAGTAGAGTTTTCTAAGATATGTCATAATATACGAAACGTATATTATGACTTTTTTATAACAGAGGTGAGAGACGTGATTGATGGGAAGTATGCTGTATATCAAAGCGAAACATATAAAGTTGTTGATATAAGTGGTAGTGAAGTGTTGCTTGTTACAGAAGATGCAGCGAGCGAACTAAAGGGATTTCAAGCAGAAACTACAACACACACATTACATACGCTGTATTATAAACATGTGCAACGTGATAAGTTAGATGAGTTATATGAGTTGTTTCAAGAAGCACGATATCAAGGGGCTATATTTGACTATTATCAAGATAATGAAGGCAATCATTATATAGGTACAAATGATCAAGAAAAAGCGAATACGTTTGGTTTAGTTGCATCACTTGATGATTATTATAGTGCAGTGGTGGCTGAAGAAGACATAGAAAAAATTATTCATCGACATCATTTAGAATAAAAAAAGAGGGGCATGAGTTTACTCATAGCTCCTCTTTTTAGGTTGAATATTTAATGTTGTCGTTGATCTACGTTTCTATAAGTATCAATAACTGTTTTGATTTTATTGATGACACCGTCAAGGGAGTCTGGGTCATCATGTAAGTCATATTCATTGATGTTAACTCTGACTACTGGACAAGCGTTAAATTCGCTAACCCAATTGTCATAGCGTTGGAATAGTTTTTGCCAATATGCAGGATCTGTGTCAATTTCCATTTGACGGCCACGTTGTTTAATACGTTCAATGACATCATTATAATCACATTCTAAATAAATAAGGACATCTGGTTTTGGGAAGTATGGTGTCATAACCATAGCATTAAATAATTCAGAATACGTATGGAAATCTTCAGGAGTCATAGTTCCTTGTTCTTCGTGCATTTTCGCAAAAATATCGACATCTTCATAAATAGAACGATCTTGAATAAAGCCGCCACCATATTCAAACATACGTTTTTGTTCTTTAAAACGTTCGGCTAAGAAATATATTTGTAAATGAAAGCTCCAACGTTCAAAATCGTGATAAAACTTATCTAAATATGGGTTATGTTCTACGTTCTCAAAAGAAGTACGGAAGTTTAAGCGTTCGGCTAATGCTTTAGTTAACGTTGATTTACCTACACCTACTGTACCCGCAATGGTAATCACTGCGTCTTGTGGTATACCGTAATTATTCATGTACATTTCCTCCAATCATGGGTTTCACTAAATTTAATATATAAGCATAATCATCTGCGTGTTGTACAAAATCAAGATGGGTCGTATCAATTTTAATGACATTCGCACCTTCAGCTTTTAACGTATCGTAATATTGATTATAATCTCGTTTCAATGATAATAAATAGTCATCTGAAATTTGATGCTCAAAGCTACGATTGCGTTGTGCAATTCGTGACTTTAACACTCGTAAGTCGGCATCCAGAAAGATAATCATATTAGGCATTTGTAAGTCTTCAGTTAAAATATCATAGATACGGGAGAATTTTTCAAACTCTACAGGTGTAAGTGTGTTATGTGCAAATATTTTATTTTTGTGGATATGATAATCGCTGACAATACCATTTTGAATTTGGGCAATGTCTTGAAATTGTTTATATCGATTACATAAGAAAAACATTTCGGTTTGGAAGCTCCATTTTGAAATGTCTTCATAGAACTCTGATAAAAAAGGATTTTCATCGACAATCTCTTTTTCTTCGTAAAAATTGAACTCACAACTGAGTTTATGTGTTAATGAGGATTTACCGACACCAATCGGTCCCTCTATTGCTATAAATGTGTTTTTCATAATTAACGCTCCAATGTTAAAATAGACAATAAGTATTGTACCATATGTGAGGAGTAAGACCCATGACAAGAGATGAATTTTATATGGAAATTGCGTTGGCAGAAGCACGCAAAGCAAATAATATTGGAGAAGTACCGATTGGTGCAATCATTGTGAAAGATGAAGAAGTTATCGCTAGAGCACATAATTTGAGAGAAACTTTGCAAGACCCAACAGCGCATGCAGAGCATATTGCAATTCAAAAGGCAGCTGAAGTAATAGGTAGTTGGCGCTTAGAAGGTTGTACATTGTATGTTACTTTGGAACCTTGTGTGATGTGTGCAGGGACTATTGTTATGAGTCGTATACCACATGTTGTGTATGGCGCACCAGATCCGAAGGGTGGATGTGGCGGTAGCTTGATGGATTTAATACAAGAAGCACGATTTAATCATCGTGCCAGTGTAACATCTGGTATATTAGAGCAAAGTTGTGCTGAAATGTTAACGTGTTTTTTTAAAAACATTAGAAAACAGAAAAAAATCAGTCGAACAGAGGATAATACAAATAGCTAAAGATTTGTTAAACTATATAATGTGTTACAAATTTGTGGCAAATGAGAATAATTCATAGTGTTTGTGTGATTGAGAAAAGAAGGAAATGAGGTCATTAATAATGATAAATTTAATTGCAACAGATATGGACGGGACGTTATTAAATGCGGCACATGAGATTTCAGAGGAGAATATAAATGCGATTCATTATGCGCAATCACTAGGTATCACAGTAGTTATTGCCACAGGAAGAGCTTTTTATGAAGCGAGTACACCCGTTGCACAAACTGATTTAAAAGTACCATATATATGTTTGAATGGTGCAGAAGTTAGGGATGAATCTTTCAATATTAGTAGTACTTCAAATTTAAACCGTGAGTTAATTGATAGAATTACTGGTGAACTGAACAGTGAAGATATTTATTATCAAATCTATACGAATATTGGTATTTATACGGAAAATCCAGAACGTGATTTAGAAATTTATATCGATATTGCAGAACGTGCAGGTCAACAAGCAGATGTTGAAAAGATTAAAGCTGGTATTCAAAAACGTATTGATAATGGTACGTTAAAAGTGGTGGAAAACTACGATAAAATTAAAGAAACTCCCGGAGAAATCGTCATGAAGATATTAGCATTTGATAGCGATTTGGAGAAGATTGATCGTGTCAGTGCTAAGTTGGCCGAGTCTGGTAGTCTAGCTGTTTCTTCTTCTTCTAGAGGGAATATTGAAATCACACATGCGGATGCTCAAAAAGGAATTGCATTAGCTACAATTGCCGAAAAACTACATATTGATATGGATAATGTTATGGCGATAGGAGATAATCTCAATGATATTTCTATGTTAGAACGTGTTGGTTATCCGGTAGCAATGTCAAATGGTACTGAAGAAGTGAAAGCAGCATCTAAATATATCACTGAAACAAATGAAAACAGTGGTGTGGGCAAAGCCATCATGAAATTGCTTGCAGAATGTAACAAATAATACTATGAGGTGACATAAATGAAAGGTTTAATAATTGTTGGAAGTGCCAAAGTTGGCTCTCATACAACAGCGTTATCAAAATATTTGAAAGGTCATTTTGAAACGCATGATTTTGAAGTAGAAATTTTTGATTTAGCTGATAAACCTATACATCAGTTAGATGTTTCAGGAGCGTTAGCGCCTCTAGAAACTTACAAAGCAAATTTACAAGAGCTACAAACTAAAGCACGCGAAGCGGACTTTTTTGTGCTAGGTACACCAAACTACCACGGTTCGTACTCTGGTATTATAAAAAATGCGTTAGATCATTTAACTATGGATGATTTTAAAATGAAACCAGTTGGCTTAATTGGTAACAGTGGTGGAATTGTCAGTGCAGAACCACTATCTCATTTACGTTTGATCGTCCGTACATTATTAGGTATCGCGATACCAACTCAAATTGCTACACATGACTCTGATTATAAAAAATTAGATGATGGTACATATTATTTAGCAAATGAAGAGTTCCAATTACGTGCGAGATTGTTCGTAGATCAAATTGTTTCATTTGCTCAAAATAGTCCATATGAACATTTAAAATAAACCATTTTTCTTAGCTACTTAAATATGATGTTTGCGTTAGAGACAGTTACATCGGTCTACGTAAGGCGTCGTACTTAAGTAGCTTTTATTGTGGCGTCATAATTACAGTGTTAACAATTTCTTTGAACCGTAAAAGTAAGTTGTTGATTTTAGCTAATTGAATATCATATAAGTGTATGCGGCGTTCATCGTGTAAATCACGTTCTTTCTTGAGTAAACCTAAAGCGATAAGGTTACTGAGTTGTGTTGAAATGGGTGTGTTTTTATTGTACAGTGCTTGTTTTAATTCAGTTGCTTCGATGCTGTGCTTATTAATTGTCGCAATTTTATCTAATATAACAATTTCAACTAATGTTAAATTTAAATCTTGCTTGATTAATCGTTTTATTAAAGTACGTTTTTCTTCGTAATGAATAATATTCATAATATAAAACCTCCAATGAATAAAGTGACAATGTCAGTGAGTCGGATTTTTAATAAATTCCGGCTATATAAAAAATCAATTAAGCTGAGTTATTTCTGTGTTTGAAATGATAGTGTGTTATCGAACATTGTGTCACTTTAATGTATGTATAATAGGTGGAAAATAAATTTAAAATAAGATGGTTAACAGGTATTAAGTAGTAGATAAGTATTTACTATATGCCCATTATTGTAATATTTTTTTGACTAGATAGAAATAAAGTTTTTTTACTCTTAGTAGCTAAATATTTACTATATAAAATGTTGATAATCTAGATATTGTTAAAATATTAATAAATAATGCTTTTATTTACAAATTAACAAAATGGGGGTGGGATAGAAATCTGAATTTATTAAATGGATTGCGTTGTCTTACTTCGACATGGATGGCTAAAACTGACCAAGTTTCCGGCTTTGTTGGCAGTTTTTGTGCACGCTTTCCGCGGGCACTGCCTTAGCCTGTAGTCTTCGGCAAGTGCTATTCCCGCAGGAGTTGGCACAAAAGACTGCCAATATTATAGATAAACGCTTAGGAGACCTAAAATTTAAGGGCAATTTAATGCTAATACAAAAAGAGACTGGGACGAATCAATTTTGTCCCAGTCTCTTAAAATGTTTATATGAAATTATTTACGATATTTTAATTTAGCAAAAGCATCATGTTGGTGGATTGATTCTTCGTTACGACATTCAATATCAAAACCGTCTATCCAGTCTAATTCTACTAAATCTGCAGCGATTAAACGAATTAAATCTTCGACAAAACGAGGGTTTTCGTAGGCACGTTCAGTGACACTTTTTTCGTCAGGTCTTTTTAAAATTGGATAAAGGATAGAACTTGCATTTGCTTCCATAGCATCTAAGATTTTTTCTTTATAATCATCGATAAGTTCTTTATCTTTATTCATATATGCTTTGACCGTAACAATACCACGTTGATTATGTGCAGAATATTCACTAATCTCTTTTGAACAAGGGCACAGTGTAGTAACTGCCGCTTCGACAGTTAATTCTTTTCTGGTAACGGAGTGTTTATCGATAGCTAAACCATAAGTAACATCTGCATGTCCGACTGCTTTAATGTTAGTTACTGGGCTAATGCGATCGAAGAACCATTTACCAGACACATCGACACCGGCATCGTTTTGATTCATACTTTTTTGTAAGCTTTGTAATACTTGATATAAAGCAGTGAAATCTAACTCAATCCCATTATTGTAATGTTTTTCCACACTTTCTAAAATTCTACTCATGTTAATGCCTTTTTCATCTAGTTTTAAACTCGTTGAAAAACTAAATGTACCAGCAGTTTGGAAACGATCAATTAGTACAGGATAGACCAAGTTTTTAATGCCAACTTCTTCTATTTCAAACAAGAAATTTTTATGTGTACTTTGTAGGTCTTTCATTTTTTCTTTAATTGTTGGTTTGGTACCTTCGATAGGGTCGACAGAACCGAAGTGTTTCCATCTGCCTTCTCTTGTAGATAAATCAAATTCAGTCATGCTATTGCCTCCACTTAAGATTCAAAGTTATAAGTCCAATAAGGTTCAACTTCTAAGAAGCCTTTTGCTTCACCAGATAGTTCCGGTGTGGCCAATTGTTGTAAGAAAGGACCTGTTTGTGATGCGTGTGCTTCAAATGCGCGTAGTTTTACCTCTTTATAATCACTGATCTCATTTAAGATATCAGGCTCACCTAATTTTTCGGGAGCATCATTGCTAAATGCTACTAATTGTAATCTTGGTCTTTCATTTTTAGGCATACGACCGACAGTACGTACGACTGCTTCTGCAGTGGCTTCATGGTCAGGGTGCACTGCAAATTGTGGATAAAATGAAATAATCACTGACGGTTTTAATTCATCTATCAATGATTTTATCATAGCGTCCATTTCATCATTTGGTTCGAATTCGACAGTTTTATCACGCAATCCCATTTTACGTAAATCTGTGATGCCTATTGCTTCCATTGCTGCTTCTAGCTCTTTTTCGCGAATATCTGGTAACGACTCTCTAGTTGCGAACGGTGGATTCCCGAGGTTACGACCCATCTGACCTAAAGTTAGGCATGCATAAGTGACGGGAACGCCGTTATCAATATAGCGTGCAAGTGTTCCGGCTGATGAGAATGTTTCATCGTCTGGATGTGGAAAGACAACCAGTACGTGATTTTCTTCTGACATATGTGGTGTCCTCCTTTAAATATTAAATGGTTGTGTGCTGATTTCTAATGTAGCTGCAAGTTGACCTTCATAATTAAAACCTGCAATTAGAAATTCTCCATTATCATTGATTTCGTAATGTGTTAATCCTTGTACATAAACCCATCCATTATTTGTAAGTTTTAAACCAACGCGAAATGGGTCTTTGTCGCCACCTTTTAATTGTGCATGTTCAAAGGTAATATTGATATTTCTTAAAAATGTCCCTGCATTAAAAACACGTTGATCAAAATGGTTGGCATACGCGCCATTTGTAGTCTCAACATGGATATAAACAGGCTTATTTGCATATGATGTTAGTATGGATTGTACTTTTTCTCGTTCGATAAGTTCCAACAACTTCACTCCCTGTTTGATGTTTAGTAATTTAAGTGATTAAACATAACATTCACTAATATCATGAATGCTAATACTAAAAATCGGAATAAGAATATATTTTAAATAGGAAAAAACATCCTATACCAGTTTATTAAAATAACTACATTTAATTACTATTATTTTTCTATTCTACTAAAAACTGCGGTAGAAATGTATAACTATGCTCAATTAATTTTATAAATTGAATATTAATGATACAGGATTTTAGGTTAAATAACTAGCCCCATGATAAACTAAGAGTTGATAATGTTATTTGCTGTTAATGATGCCAACAGTATACATTTAAATAAAAGTATCGAAAAGTTTATAGAGGGGGAAGTTTTGTGAAAATAACTAATTTAGGTTCGCAGTCTTATGCATCTTTTTATGTAGCGTGTGAATTATTTAAGCAGATGAACGGTGATAAGCATAGTAAGTTAGGCCTAGCTACTGGCGGGACGATGGTTGACGTGTATCGATTTTTAGTAGAGTTATTGCATAAAAATCAACTTGATGTGAGTGATGTTATAACGTTCAATTTAGATGAATATGTCGGTTTAACTTCAAACCATCCACAAAGTTATCATTATTATATGAATGATATATTATTTAATCAATATCCTTACTTTACTACAACACAAACTTATATTCCAAGAGGCGATGCTGATGATTTAGATCAAGAAGCTAAGCGCTACGAACAACTTATAGATGAGTTAGGGCCGGTTGATATTCAAATATTAGGCATTGGAGAAAATGGTCATATTGGCTTTAATGAACCAGGCACTGATCTTAATAGCCCAACACACATTGTAGATTTAACAGAAAGTACCATTCAGGCAAATAGTCGCTATTTTGAACATGAAGCTGAAGTACCAAAACAAGCAGTGTCGATGGGATTAGCATCAATTTTAAAGGCGAAGCGGATTATTTTATTAGCATTTGGAGAGAAAAAACAAGCAGCTATAACAAAATTAGCACAAAAAGAAGTAAATAAAGATGTGCCAGCAACTATATTACATGCACATCCCAATGTGGAAATATATGTAGACGATGAGGCAGCACCTTTTTAATTAACATATCGTTTTAATCATGTTTTCTCAGGGTAGAGATGTAATGTACGAAATATAAGCAGTTTTTATGCATATTGAAGTGTATTTTAGTAGCATTAAGATATGATGAAATATTGAAAGGATGAGATTATTGGAATTACAATTAGCAATTGATTTATTAAACAAAGAAGAAGCAGCAGAGTTAGCTAATAAAGTAAAAGACTATGTTGATATTGTAGAAATTGGTACACCAATAGTAATCAATGAAGGTTTACCATCTGTACAGCATTTAAATGACAATGTTGACGGCGTTAAAGTTTTAGCAGATTTAAAAATTATGGATGCTGCCGATTACGAAGTAAGCCAAGCAGTTAAATTTGGCGCAGATGTTGTAACCATCCTTGGTGTTGCAGAAGATGCATCAATTAAAGCAGCAGTTGATGAAGCACATAAACATGGCAAACAATTATTAGTAGATATGATTGCAGTACAAGATTTAGAAAAACGTGCGAAAGATTTAGATGATTTAGGCGCAGATTATATCGCTGTTCATACTGGTTATGACTTACAAGCTGAAGGTCAATCTCCTTTAGAAAGTTTACGTAAAGTTAAATCTGTAATTAGTAATTCTAAAGTAGCAGTTGCAGGTGGTATTAAACCAGATACAATTAAAGATATTGTTTCAGAAAATCCTGATTTAATTATTGTTGGTGGCGGCATTGCAAATGCTGATGACCCTGTAGAAGCTGCTAAACAATGTAGAGCTGCGATTGAAGGAAAATAATGATGACAGAAATCACAAATTATCGTTTAATACTAGATGAAATAGACAACACATTATCACATGTGAAAGACAGTGAAGCCGAAACGTTTTTAAAGCAAATTATTAAAGCAGAGCAAGTTTTTGTATCTGGAAAAGGACGTTCGGGTTTTGTAGCAAATAGTTTTGCGATGAGATTGAATCAGCTTGGGAAGGGGGCACATGTAGTTGGTGAGTCCACTACACCTTCCATTACCGAAAAAGATTTGCTTGTTATCCTTTCTGGCTCAGGTTCGACAGAGCATTTAAGATTATTAGCAGATAAAGCTAAAGCTGTAGGTGCAGAAGTTGTATTATTGTCAACAAATCCAACGTCAAAGATTGGTGAACTTGCAAATGCAGTGATTGAATTACCGGCGGGAACGAAATATGATGCTGAAGGTTCAGCACAACCTCTAGGTAGCTTATTTGAACAAGCATCACAAGTGTTTTTAGATAGTATTGTTTTAGATTTAATGACTGAGATAAACGTTGATGAAGAAACAATGCAACAGAACCACGCTAATTTAGAATAATAGTAATAATAAAAAGTCTGGAACAGTAAGCTGTTTCAGACTTTTTTCTATCTTCGATAAATTTCAAACGTGGAGACAATGTTATATTGTCACAGTATTTTCGCGCTTCCCTAAATAATAAGATTGTTTATTGTTGAAGGAGAAGTGGGATTGTTCACCACATGAGAGTTGATAAACGATTTGAGCTAACATATCTTTACCATTTTAAAAGGTATGTTAGCTATTTTTATAGGATAAATTGGGTTAAGGTTACTACTGTAATGCCATATACGTTGTTAGCTTATAAATGTTAATATATAAAATATATAGGTTAACAAAGGGGTGAAGGTGAAGAGATGAAAGTTTGGAGCAATATACAGTATTTCGCACAAACTCAACCTGACAAAAAAGCTTTGATATTTGATGCTAACTGTGTCACGTATGAGGAACTGTGTCACGCTATCAAAGAACAAGCGGATATGTTAGATAGTATTAGCGATGGGCAACGTGTTGCCTTGACGATGACGAATCCATTAGCTACTATGATTGCCTATTTTGCGGTATTACTAAAGGGTGGCGTTCCGTGTGTATGTGATTTTAGATGGCCTGATGCCAAATTAAGAGAGATTTGTGCACATTATCATATTAATTATCAACTTAACGATGATGGCGTATTAACAGAAAAACACAAATATAACCATGTACAACAGGTGACTGATTTATTACATATTGGATTTACTTCAGGAACGACAGGTATCCCTAAAGCTTATTATCGTGGTGAAAACTCTTGGATTGCATCGTATAAACAAAATGAGGCATTAATGGTTCACCCCATTGAAGTTATTGTAGCTCCAGGACCGCTTGCGCATTCACTATCATTATATGCGTGTGTGTTTGCCTTATATACTGGTAGAACATTTATTGGGCAACAACACTTCGAAGCACAACAGTGTATACGGAACATGCAACAGAACGATGGTACTTTCGCATTTATGGGAGTGCCAACGATGCTCCAACAATTAGTTAATTACTACGCACATATACCATACCTGCACTATATTTTTAGTACAGGTGACAAATTACATATTGCGTTGAGAACACGCATTCAGCAATTATTTAGTCAGGCAACACTGATAGAATTTTTTGGTTCTTCAGAGGCTAGTTTTATTAGTTATAACATTGATAATAGTGCGCCAGCACAATCCGTTGGCAAAGTATTTCCAAATGTAAAAGTCCAGATTGTCGAACCTGATAATGAGGGCATAGGTTTGTTGTATGTAAACAGCGACATGGTCTTTAATGGTTATGTCGATGCAAGCACACCTACTAAAGAGTGGATTACTATTGGTGATTATGCTCATTTAGATACTCATCAATATTTATTTTTACATGGTAGAGAAAATGATCGCCTGATTATCGGAGGCAAAAATGTTTATCCTATGGAAATTGAAAAAGCAGTAGTGTTACATCCAGATATTGAAGAAGCTGTGATTATTAGTCGTCCGCATGCACAATTAGGTGAACTGGCTATTTTACTTTATACCGGATCAAGTGAAATCTCATATACAGCAATGAAAAGTCATTTGATTACACATTTGGCACGTTATCAAGTGCCTTCTAAAGTAGTAAAAGTACCTAAAATGACATATACCCATAGCGGTAAAATAGCACGTGCACATATGAAGGAACGTTATTTAAAAGGAGAGTTTAAGGGATGAAACAACCAGTTATAGTAGCAGCTAAGCGTACACCATTTGGTAAATATGGCGGTGTTTTGAAGCACCTTGAGCCGGAAGATTTATTGATGACTTTATATGATCACTTTAAATTACAACACTCTGATAGTTTGGCCGGTGTGGATGATATTATTTTAGGTAATGTTGTTGGAAATGGTGGTAACATTTCACGAAAATCATTGCTAGAAGCAGGATTAGCGCACTCGATACCAGGGGTCACGCTTGATAGACAATGTGGTTCTGGTTTGGAGGCAATCATGCATGCATGTAGAATGATTCAAGCTGGCGCAGGCGAAATTTATATTGCTGGTGGTGTCGAAAGTACAAGTCGGGCACCGTGGAAAATTAAAAGACCACAATCCGTCTATGATACAAAATTACCTGAATTTTATGAACGTGCTGCTTTTGCACCAGAGGGTCAAGACCCATCTATGATTCAAGCAGCAGAAAATGTGGCACGTACTTATCATGTGTCGCGAGAAGCACAAGACAAATATGCCCATGAGAGTCATAGAAAATCTCTATTAGCGCATCAACAAGGGGTTATGTCCCAGGAAATAATTCCTTTAACAGTTAAAGGAGCAGAGGTTGCACTAGATGAAAGCATCAAGCCTAAATTAACATTGAAAAAATTATCACGCTTACGTTCAATATTGCCTGATGGTACTGTTACAGTTGGTAATTGTTGTATGAAAAATGATGGGGCAGTCATGCTGTTGATTATGGAGGCGAAAACTGCACAACGTTACGGTTATACTACCGGCTTACGTTTTGTTGATGGTCGTACAACTGGGGTCGACCCTCAACTGTTGGGTATTGGACCATTCCCAGCAGTGCAACAATTATTGGAGCGTCAACAATTAACTATAGAAGATATTGATGCCATAGAATTAAACGAAGCCTTTGCTTCTCAAGTAATTGCAAGTCAACAACAGTTACATATTACACCGCAACAGTTAAATAAATATGGAGGAGCCATTGCAATCGGTCACCCGTATGGCGCCAGTGGTGCTGCACTTGTGACGCGCTTATTCTATATGACGGCAGCGCGTAAATCTATTGCTACGATGGGTATCGGAGGTGGCATGGGCAATGCAATACTTTTCGAACGTTGGTAGTGAATGGCAAACTATTTACTTTTCCACACAACTTGTTACAGACTATAAAGCCTTAGTTAATGTGAAACAGTGTGATATAGATGAAGTACCCCCGTTATTGTGTGCTCGCTTGTGGCAAGACTTTAAGATATTTCAACAATTTAAAGCATACAGTATTGCGCTTGTCAGTACTGAAGTAACACAATATTATAAATTAAAGTGTAATAGAAAGTATAAAGCAAAATTAGTATGTAAAAATGTAAAACAGCTAAAAAAATATACGAAATATACGTTTGTGTTAGAAATTTATGAATATAATTTATTGTGTATATCTATAACACAACAGTTCATAGAATGGGGGTCTATAAATGCAAGTTTCTGAGGAAATGTTACAACAGTATTTGATATTAGTTAACGACCCTAATCCTATTCATCAACATATTGTACCTGGACAATTAGTTGTAGAACTAGTAATTGCTGAGCGTAAAATAGCTTGGCAAAGTTTTAAAATAAAATACGTTGAACCTATTGAGATTAATGAACAAATTACCATTAGTAACTTGTCACACTCCTGTATTATAGTTTCGAATACCTTTAATGGGGTAAAGAAAGTAATCTTAACTAAAAACGATGAACTATAAAGTTATGCGTTTCTTAATTTTAAAAATAATTATTACAAATGCTAAAAAACTGACTATTGTATGATTATTAAAAATTAAATAAATAATTTTGTTAAAATTTGACAAAAAATTTTAACTACATATAATGTTATAACATGTTAAAGGAGTGACATGTTCAATGGATTTTGATAAAAACGAAATAAACATGGTCGATGCCAAGAAAGCGAAAAAAAACTGTTTTTGCTACTGGCCTTGGCAATGCTATGGAATGGTTTGATTTTGGTCTTTATTCCTACTTGGCAGTCATCATTAGTCAAAACTTTTTCAGCTCAGTTGAAAATGACCAATTAAAATTAATTTTCACTTTTGCAACCTTCGCTATTGCGTTCTTACTGAGACCAGTAGGAGGCATTATCTTTGGTATCATTGGTGATAAGTACGGACGTAAAGTAGTATTAACAACAACTATTATCATGATGGCATTTTCTACATTGTTAATAGGTATACTACCTACATATGATCAAATTGGAATTTGTGCACCGATATTATTATTAGTTGCTCGTATTTTGCAAGGATTCTCAACCGGTGGAGAATATGCAGGTGCAATGGTGTATGTAGCTGAATCTTCTCCAGATAAAAAGCGAAATACTTTAGGTAGTGGCCTAGAAGTTGGGACATTATCAGGGTACATTTGTGCTTCAGTAATTACAGCAATTTTATTTTATGCGTTAAATGATGAGCAAATGGCAACATGGGGTTGGAGAATTCCATTTATCTTAGGATTATTCTTCGGTATTTTTGGTTTCTATTTACTTAGAAAACTAGAAGAATCACCAGTATATGAAAATGACATTCAAAAACAACCAAAACGTGACACCATTCGTTTCTATACGATTATACGTTATTACTATAAAGATATTATTGTCTGCTTTGTGGCAGTGGCATTCTTCAACTGTACAAATTACATGGTAACGTCATATTTACCATCGTATTTGCAAGGTACAATTAAAATGGAGAGTGGAACAGTATCAGTCATTATCACACTAGTAATGGCATTTATGATACCGTTAGCTTTAATGTTTGGACGATTAGCTGATAAAGTTGGAGAGAAAAAGGTCTTTTTAATTGGGTTAATCGGGTTAACATTGACAAGTGTATTTGCATTCTCACTAATGCAATTAGAACATATTGCATTTATTGTGATCGGTGTGTTCATTTTAGGATTTTTCCTATCAACATATGAAGCAACGATGCCTGGTTCATTACCGACAATGTTCTACACACATATTCGTTATCGTACATTAGCTGTAACATTTAACGTCTCTGTTTCGTTATTTGGTGGTACGACGCCATTAATCGCATCTTCTTTAGTAGCGAAAACGGGCGATCCATTATCACCAGCATACTATTTAATGGCGATGAGTATTGTGGGGATTTTAGTTGTAGGTTTATTACATGTTAGTACATCACATAAATCACTTAAAGGTTCGTATCCAAATGTCGACAATCAAGAAGATTATGATTATTTTGTTGAAAATCCGGATAAAGCATTGTGGTGGACGAAAGATAAACGAGTATAATTTATTTTCGGCATTATTAAAAGAGGTTGGGACAATATTGATTTGTTCCAACCTCTTTTAATATTGGCAGTAGCTGACTGCATTGAAAATGCGCTTTAAACCAAGCTTTTTTCAACGCTAGTCATCCTTGTCGGGGTGGGACGACGAAATCATTTTTTCAAAATCAGATTTCTGTCCCACTCCCTTTTTTACATACTAAAAGCGACGATTGAGTTAGTAAACCTCGAGGTGCTCTCCAGGTTATTAAAGGGGACAATCTTTAATCTAACTGCTTTATCGCCGCTTAAAAGTGAGTTTTTAGGGTTGTGTGTCTAAAAGTATCATGCGTAAGGGGACAGCTTAGCAAGTACTTTAAATACGACTTTATTCATACTTTTTGGGGAGTAATTTTATGTTCAATCTTTTAAGTCTTGGTACAGTATTTTGTTGTTCTAAGGTGTGAAGTGTTAATAACTTAGTTTCATGTTATCAACATCGTGCTCTAGTAGAGAGAGTAATTTGTATAATTCATTATTACTAAAATGTTCATCACATTTTACTGTAATGGTTTTGAAGGTTTTAGTAATAATTTCATAAATTGGATTACCATTGTCAAAAGCTTGTCTATAAATAATCATGATGTAATACCTCCTTTGCTCTCTACACTTAATATGGTATCGTAATATGATTTGATTTTCATGGGGCTAGGGTATCAATTTATACTACGACTATCGTCTAAGTTTAAAATGTAAAGTTTATGTTCTATTGTTTTAATGTGTTTGTAGCGTTTTTGTACAATTGGGATACTAGCGTTAGTTAACCTAACTTGTAGATTACTAATGAAACTTACCTCCTTTGTTCGCTACAATTTTATTATATTACAGGGTATAACCGCATGCATGAGTCTTGTGTATTAACTTATCCTACGACTTTATTATTATGTAAGTTAAGAGGAGTGGGTTGTTAAGTTGCATAGTGAACAGTGATTTAAGATGAGATTAGGATATAAATGTCCATTTTAAATATTCGATTTTGACTGTGCATGCTTGACTAGGGGGATGGTTCGAGCCTGTAGTCTCTCACTCGTACTATTTCCTCGGGCATCAACATGATACAAAATCGATACAACATGTACTTTGTTATTAAAAAACAATCGATTTTGACCGTGCATGCTTGCCTGGGGTATGGCTCGAGCCTGTAGTCTCTCACGCATACTATTTCCCCGGGCGTCAGCACGTTTCAAAATCGGTACAATTTATATTTGGTTAATCAAATATAAGGATCTTCGAAAACATAAAAGTTAAACAAGAACTTGTGTTTGTCTTAATGACATTGAATATAGGAAGGGCAGTAGTTCAGCAATCAACAAATTTTCATAAAACTAAAGAAAACATCAATTACTATATCTTACAATAGAAATTGATGTTTTTTAGTCAGAGATATTCATGTGTATGTTATTTAGTTATTTTATGACGATGAATTATACTTCTGTTACTTCTACATCGATATGTTCGACACGGTTATGTGCACCGTGATCGACTGGACCGACAAATTGATTCATTTTCCAACCGTTTTTAATAGCGGAAGCAACAAATGCTTTTGCAGCGATTACTGCTTCTTTTGGTGATTTACCATTTGCTAGGTAAGCTGTTGTTGCGGCAGCAAATGTACATCCTGCACCGTGATTGTAACTTTGTTGGAACATAGGGGTTGTGAGTTGATAATACTGCTCGCCATCATAGTATAAATCATATGATTTATCTTGATCTAAGGCTTTTCCACCTTTAATGATAACGTGTTGTGCACCTTGGTCATGAATGATTTGTGCTGCTTTTTTCATGTCGGCTATAGACGTTAATTTGCCTAATTGTGATAACTGTCCTGCTTCAAATAAGTTAGGTGTTACAACAGTTGCCTTAGGTAATAGGTATTCAATCATAGCATCTGTATTTCCCGGGTTAAGTACTTCATCTTCACCCTTACATACCATTACTGGATCAACTACAAAGTAATCTGCACCAGATTGTACATAAGCTTCACCAGCACGCTTAATGATTTCTTCCGTGCCTAACATACCTGTTTTTACAGCGTCAGGTCCAATTGAAATGGCAGTTTCTAGTTGTTTTTCAAAGACGTCAAATGGGATTGGTGTTACGTCATGTGACCAAGTGGCCTTATCCATAGTAACGATAGAAGTTAAAGCAACTATGCCATACGTTTGTAATTCTTGAAAAGTTTTTAAATCAGCTTGCATACCAGCTCCGGCACTTGTGTCAGAACCTGCAATTGTTAACGTTTTTTTTAGTGCCATTATAAATTGTTCACTCCCAAAAATAATTTATCTATATCATATCATGTTTAGCAAATATGCAAAATACTAATACTTAAACTCCGGCAACAAACTAGATGTCATTTTGACACCTAGTCATTGTCATTTAGTGAGACTGTTGAAAAAGTATTTTCGAGAGGGAAATATGTTAAATCAGCAGCAGAAAGCAGAGCTTCAGTTAACGTGATTTGGAATAAAGTATTATTATAATAAGGTTTAATATAATATGTTTTGGTCTTACTATCTAACACTAATTGATATTGTGTGTAATGCGTTTCCTGTGCATCGATTACAGCACCACGAGGAATACTTACAGCATCTAACACTTTAAAGCAATTTGTAATATTCGTAGTTTCATCTTGTGCATCTTCTAAATTATTACGTAAGTATGAGGCACGGACAAAACGTTCAGTAGATGTATAGCCACCAGGTAGTCCGGCTGTGCCACCCTCTACGCCCATTGGTCGAATTAACACTTTTCCCGTTACTTTGGGTTGATGTTTTGTTGGTGTTAAAAAAGGATAGTTACGTAAATTTTCAATGTGCCACTCTAAATTAGGTGCATTTGTTAGTACATTGACGTAATTGTCTTTGACAATTAATTTGCCATCATGGGGTTCGACTGCAACAGTGTAGCCATGTCGATCTGTAATAAGGAAATGTAATGGAGGTACTACATCTAATGCTGGATTTTTAATGTTCATAATATTGAGACGAGCGGCTTTATATTTTAAGTCGGCAATATCTTTAACGAATCCTAATACCCAGACGATAAATTCTTCAGGGGCTAGGTTAATAAAGCCTTGTTCTTTCTCCGTAGCGTAACTCGCTTCTCCTGTAAAATAATGATTAGAGACACTAAGTCCATGTTCATTTATACCATCGCCGAAACGATAACGTCCTACTTTAACCCCCGTACCGATAAAACCATAGTTGAGTTTAGTCGCTTCCTCTAAATCAAATTGGTAATGATAATTTCTAGGAACGGCTATAGGTACACTATTAAATTCAAACGCAAAATCCATAGTTCTTGCTAAGTAATGATGTTGTTTGTTAGTGAATAACGAAAAACCTGTACACATATGAATCACTCCTTGATGAAGATAGCATTTGTCCTTAGCATAAACGAATGAGAAGAAGTAATGCAATTAATATAGTTAACTATTTCTTTGTGAAAGTTAACAAAGTGGAGAGGTTCGCAAAATTGTTGAATTTGTGTACTTACCGTTATTTCATTGCTTACTCATCATAGTGTATGATGGTATTATTGTAGTAACGTAACTTTTTGCTATATGTTATGATGATGCGTGAGGTGAACAGTATGGAATGGTCAGAGGTATTTCATGATATTACAACACGTCATGACTTTAAGGCTATGCATGATTTTTTAGAAC
This sequence comes from Staphylococcus arlettae, assembly GCF_025560845.1. NCBI lineage: Bacteria > Bacillati > Bacillota > Bacilli > Caryophanales > Staphylococcaceae > Staphylococcus > Staphylococcus arlettae. Next base: position 2,264,982 of record NZ_CP094803.1, on the reverse strand, counting down.
AAGAATATTCGACGCAAACGGTTTATCCAGAGCGTGAAAATATATATCAAGCATTTGATTTAACACCATTGGATAAAGTGAAGGTAGTTATCTTAGGACAGGATCCTTATCATGGACCCAATCAAGCACATGGTTTAGCTTTTTCTGTACAGCCTAATGCTAAGTTTCCACCATCATTAAGAAATATGTACAAGGAACTGGCAGATGATATAGGGTGTGAGCGTACGTCACCACACTTGCAAGACTGGGCAAAAGAAGGTGTCTTATTATTAAACACTGTATTGACAGTACGTGCTGGTGAAGCACATTCACATAGAAATATTGGTTGGGAGCTATTTACGAATGAGATTATTCAAACAGTATCAGCACAGTGTTCCAATGTGGTCTTTATTCTCTGGGGAAAGCCTGCACAAGAAAAAGTGAAATTTATTGATACCTCGAAACATAAAGTCATTAAAGCGCCTCATCCGAGTCCGCTTTCTGCGTATAGAGGTTTCTTTGGTTCTAAACCATATTCGACAGCCAATGCTTATTTAAAATCTAAAGGTATTCAACCAATTCGTTGGTGTGAAGGTGAGTGATAATGATGAATAAAGATAAAATGATTCAACTTATTGAAAATGAATTACTACAAGCTGAAGAGGCAAGTAACGAAACAGAGTTTGAAAAGCATATGTATGCAATTCATACTTTGACTTCGTTATATACAACATCAACTAAGCAACATACTACGTCTTATCCATTAGCATCTGAAGTGAGTTCTAGTGTCTCCACACAGATACCAAGTGATCAGTCAAAAAACCAAGTATCTGCAGCGGAAATTAAAGCTATGGGTGGTAAAGTGTCACAGTCAATGCAACAACACAAAGCTAGCCCAACAAGTTTGGACAGTAATAGATTAACTACGGATGATGAAATTGGTAATGGTGAGTCTATTTTTGATTTTTAATAGAAAAGGATGGAGAGCAAAATGATGAAAGTGTTTATTATTTTAGGTGCCTTGAATGCTTTGATGGCAGTAGGTACAGGTGCATTTGGCGCACATGGTTTAGAGGGAAAACTCTCTGATAAATATATGTCTGTATGGGAAAAAGCTACAACATACCAAATGTACCATGGTCTAGGCTTATTAGTTTTAGGTATATTAAGTGGTACAACTTCAATTAATGTAAACTGGGCAGGCTGGTTAATATTCTTAGGCATTGTATTTTTCAGTGGTTCACTTTATATTTTAGCGTTAACTCAAATTAAAATTCTAGGCGCTATTACACCTATTGGTGGTTTGTTATTTATCGCGGGCTGGTTAATGTTAGTCATTGCAACAATTAAATTATAATTTTTTATGTTAAAAAAGCTCGTCTTATGGGTATAATACACTCCATGAGGTGAGTTTTTTAAATGAGTAGAAAAAATGTAGAAATAGATAGGGGAGATTTGAAACAAAATCTCTCTGAAAAATTTGTATGGGCGATTGCATATGGCTCATGTATTGGCTGGGGAGCATTTATACTCCCTGGAGACTGGATTGGTCAGTCTGGCCCTATAGCAGCGGCTATCGGTATTACTATAGGTGCGCTGTTGATGATTTTAATCGCCGTCAGTTATGGAGCGTTAGTGGAACGTTTTCCGGTATCTGGTGGAGCATTTGCATTTAGTTTTTTAGGTTTTGGACGTTATGTGAGTTTCTTTTCATCATGGTTCCTCACATTTGGTTACATATGTGTGGTTGCGTTAAATGCCACAGCATTTAGCTTATTAATTAAATTTTTAATGCCTGGCGTATTAGAAGTAGGTAAATTGTATACCATTGCAGGTTGGGATGTTTATATTACTGAAATAATAATCGCATCTGTATTATTATTAGTATTTATGGGCATTGCAATTAAAGGAGCTAGCGTGTCAGGCTCGTTACAATATTATTTTTGTGTGGCATTAGTAATAACTGTATTATTATTATTTTTCGGCTCATTTTTTGGTAGTAATTTTTCGTTAGACAATTTACAGCCACTGGCTAATAAGTCAGAAGGATGGTTTACGTCGATTATAATGATTGTAGCAGTTGCTCCGTGGGCTTATGTTGGTTTTGACAATATTCCACAAACTGCAGAAGAATTTGATTTTTCACCTAACAAAACATTTAAACTAATTGTGTATAGTTTATTAGCTTCGGCGTTAACTTATGTCGTAATGCTCTTGTTTACAGGTTGGTTGAGTACGAATGCAAGTAGCGTAAATGGTAATTTATGGTTAACAGGTGCGGTGACACGTGAGGCGTTCGGTCACATAGGTTTAGCAATCTTAGCAATTGCTATTATCATGGGAATTTTTACTGGATTGAATGGCTTTTTAATGAGTTCTAGTCGCTTGCTCTTTTCAATGGGGCGCTCAGGTATCATGCCTACAGTATTTAGTAAATTACACCGTCGATACAAGACGCCATATGTAGCTATTATCTTTCTAGTAGCTATTACGTTAATTGCACCATGGTTAGGACGTACGGCATTGACGTGGATTGTTGATATGTCATCGACTGGCGTGTCAATTGCTTATTTTATTACATGTTTATCTGCGGCTAAATTATTTAGCTATAATAAAGCGAGCAATACGTATGGTCCAATATACAAGACCTTTGCGATTTTAGGCTCAATCGTATCATTTATTTTCTTATTGTTATTATTAGTACCCGGTTCACCAGCGGCATTATCAACACCTTCATATATAGCATTAGGTGTATGGGCGATTATAGGATTAGGATTCTTTGTTTTCCGTTATCCGAAATTAAAACGTATTAATAATGATTATTTAAGTCAAATGATCTTAAATCAATCCGCGAAAGATATAGATGAAATAGTGAATACGTCAACACAAGAATCAAAATAACTAAAAAAAGACTGTCGGCAACTTGAACTGACCCCAATTAGTGGGAATAAAATAAAAACACTTTCGTTGAATTCATTTAAAATGAATCATACGGAGGTGTTTTTTCTATGAAAATAATGTCTTATTCAATAGAAACAAAATATAAAACGATTGAAATGAAAGAAGCTGGATATACTGTAAAAGAAATTATGGAAGCATTAAATATCAAAAATAGCACACAGGTAAAAACTTGGTGGCGATGGTATCGAAATGGTGAAACTTATAGATTTTATCAACAAAGAGGCAAGCAATATACTTACGGCAAAGGCGTGAAAGAATTATCAGAAGTAGAACAATTAAAGTTAGATAATAAGAAAAAAGATATTGAAATAGATATTTTAAAAAAGTACAAGGAGTTAGAAAGGAAGTGGTATCCAAAGTAATTGTAGAATTAGTTGATCAATTCAAGCATAAGTATTCAATCAAAATGATACTCGATGTTTTAGAAATACCTCAATCGACATACTATAGATGGAAACATAAGAACAATGAAAAAGATAAAGTGACTCAAAAAGTTATTGAATTATGTGAAGACAATAATTTCACCTACGGTTATCGCAAAATTACAGCATTGATTAATCAATTGTATTCAGCGTCAATTAATCATAAAAGAGTTCAGAGAATCATGCGAGAGTATAATCTGAACTGCCGAGTTAGACCTAAAAAATCTAAAAAAATTGGTGAACCTTATTATAAAACAGATAATTTATTACAAAGACAGTTTAAAGCTAACCAACCAATGGAAGTATTAACAACTGATATTACTTATTTACCTTTCGGTAACTCTATGTTGTATTTATCTTCAATTATGGATGTTTATAACGGAGAAATTGTGGCGTATAAAATAGATAACAAACAGGGTCAAAGCTTAGTAAATGATACATTGAATCAAATAGATATACCTGAGAATTGCATACTACATAGTGACCAAGGCAGTGTTTATACATCCTATGCTTACTATCAATTATGCGAAGAAAAAGGCATTATCAGAAGTATGTCCCGAAAGGGAACACCAGCTGATAACGCCCCGATAGAAAGTTTCCATTCCTCGCTAAAGTGTGAAACTTTCTACATAAACAATGAGCTCAATAGCTCTAACCAAATTGTAATAGATATTGTCGAAAATTACATTAAAAACTATAATAATAATCGAATTCAACAAAAACTAGGCTACTTATCCCCTAGAAAATATAGGGAATTAGCAGCCTAGAACATAGTGTTTTTATTAAGTTCTCATTCTAAGGGTTCAGCGCCAACTGTCGACAGTCTTTTTAATGCGTAATTATATTTTAATTGAGGTGCAATACTATAGGGGCTTTAGATTTTGCGTATCGTTCGTTTTGTTCCAGTAATGATTAGTTTAGAAATTTGATCTGCAAAGAGTAAGCCTAAGGCAATAGCACCAGCGATTAATGTGACCTCTAGCATTGTATTAATTGCTTTACTAAATTGAATAAGAATTAAATTCTTAGTAGCATCAAAAGCTAATCCACCTGGTACGAGAGGGATGATGCCAGGCACCATAAATAAAATAACTGGTTCTTTTTTATATCGGGCCATTACATGACTTAATAAACCGAGTGCTAAACCGCCAAAGAAATTTGAATAAATGGTATGGAACTCTAAAGTATCATAAAAGATAGTGTAAACGATCCAACCGCATGCACCAACGATACCTGTTGTATGATATAACCGTTTGGGGACATCAAAGATGACACCAAAAAATAATGCTGCTAAATAGCTAAAAATTAAATTTAAGATCCAAAACATAATCAGCACCCCTAAAAAATAATTAAGATTGTCCCAACACCTGCACCAATGCCAAAGGCTGTAACTAAAGCCTCTAAAGACTTAGTAATAAACATCAGCATATGCCCACCAAACAAATCTTGTATTGAATTGGTAATTAGGACTCCGGGCACTATTGGCATAACAGACGCAATGATAATAGTTTCAACAGAACCTCCTGGTATAAGGTTATGGCCTGTGACGGCTATAAAGCCGATAACTAGAGCGCCCATAAATTCAGGAATAAAATGTGTATGTAATTTACGGCTTAGTATTTCTGTAACTAAGTAACCAAATGAGCCGGCAAGTAGGGCAGTCAAAATGTCTATGAGTTTGCCATCTTGTAAATATAAAAAGCTCAGTGACACGATGCTTGCTGCAATAAATTTGAATACTAAATCATGTTGAATACTTTGTTCAGTATAGATTTGTTCTAATTCAGTATAAGCTTCCTCTAAAGACAGAGAACCAGCTATTAATCTACGTGAAACACCATTAGTACGTGAAATACGGAATAAATTAGTGTCTCGAGATTTAATACGAAAGACTCTAGGATAAGTTTCATTGTGCAACATAAAATTGATTACTGTATTAGTAACAAAACTATTACTTTCATGATATCCCAACTGATTGGCAATACGTGTCATAGTATCTTCGACGCGTGTGCCTTCCGCTCCGGATTCTAATAATATACGTCCTGCTAAGAGGATTACATCTTTTGTTAACTTTTCTTCATAGGTTTCATTGTATTGTATGTTTGTCATATCATCACCAAGTTATAGTTTATTCTTTAGCGTTGGGCTTTTTAAGTAAGATTAATTTCGTTTATTGTAACATGGAATGAGTGTTTTGTTTTGTTAGGAGTCGTATTAAGATAAAAAATATATTGTGCAGCATGTATTTTGCGACTTTATGTTTGCGCGATTTATATTTCGGATAAACTAATAATAGTTAACTGTTACTGATATATTGAGTAGCGACAATATAAACAGCAGTTAATTATTAAGTGGTGATTAATGTTCTCCCAGACACACTACAGAAAGCACACTTGTTTGCTCACAAGTGTGCTTTTTTTATATTTGAAATTTTACTATTTTCTTTATACATAAGTGTAGCCAACCCAACAATGAGTATTTACTCAGTTAAATTGTGTCGCTACGCTTGATGTACAAAAATTACGTGTTTAGCGTGCTAACAACGAACAATAGTGGTGTTGTTTATAGTTTAAAGAATGTTGCAAGCTCAGATGTCGGTAGGATATGACCAACATAAAAGCTACCAAAATCACCATAGCGTGCTGTTGTTTCATCAAAGCGCATTTCATAAACGATTTTTTTAAATTGCAATGGGTCATCTGCGAATAATGTTACGCCCCATTCGTAATCATCCAATCCTACAGAACCAGTAATAAATTGTTTGATTTTACCTGCGTATTGACGGCCGATTTTACCATGTGCATACATTAACTCTTGACGTTTTTCTAATGGCAACATATACCAGTTATATGTTTCGTTACGACGTTTATCCATAGGATAGAAGCAAATGTACTCGGCATGTGGTAGTTCTGGATATAAACGTGGTTTAATATGTGGGTTTTCATATGGATCTTCATCAGATTTACCAGCTAAATAATTACCAAGTTCAATGATGGAAACATATGAATAAGTTGGAATTAAATAATCTGCTATTTTTAATTTATTAAAGTCATTTTCAATAGCATTTAACATTTTTAATTCAGGGCGTAGTACCCATAGTAATAGGTCTGCTTTTTGACCAGTAATATTATAAAGCGCATGGTCGCCTACATTATTTGTACGTGCTGCTTCGTGTGTTGTTAAAAAAGATTGTAATTCATCTACCATCGCTTGACGTTCTTCAGATGGTAATAGACGTAATGTAGTCCAATCTATTGCATAAAATAAATGTAAACTGTACCATCCATCTAATGTTTCAGGTGCTTGTGGCATTTAAATCGCTCCTTTATAAAATACTTAATACCTCACTGAAAATTCTATCATAAAGGTATCTTGATAACATAAGTAAATGTTTACAAATTGGTGACATGGAATTCTATCGCAAAATAACGTATAATGACAAAGGAAAATCACTATAAACTATACTCAAAAATTCAAGGAGGCTATTATGTCTTTATTAGATGTATTACAAGAAAAACTTTCAGGGAAAAATGTCAGAATCGTTCTGCCAGAAGGTGAAGATGAGCGTGTGTTAGCTGCTGCGGTAGAATTACAAGCAACAGATTATGTGACACCAGTATTATTAGGAAATGAAGCAAATGTAAAAGCTTTAGCAGCAGATAAAGGTTTCGACATTGCTCAAATAGAATTAATCGATCCAGCAACAAGTGACTTAAAACAAGAATTAGTAGAAGCATTTGTAGAACGTCGTAAAGGTAAAGCAACTGAAGAACAAGCACAAGAAATGTTACAAAACGTGAACTATTTCGGTACTATGCTTGTATACACTGGTAAAGCTCAAGGTCTAGTGAGTGGGGCTGCACATTCTACGGGTGATACAGTTAGACCTGCATTACAAATCATCAAGACAAAGCCTGGAGTATCTAAAACATCTGGTATCTTCTTTATGATTAAAGATGATCAACAGTATATTTTTGGTGACTGTGCAATTAATCCTACATTAGAAGCACAAGATTTAGCTGAAATTGCTGTAGAGAGTGCAAAATCAGCACAATCATTTCGTATGTCACCACGTGTAGCAATGTTAAGCTTCTCAACTAAAGGTTCTGCTAAATCAGATGATGTTGAAAAAGTTTCAACTGCTGTTGAATTAGCACAAGAAAAAATTGCTGAAGCACAATTAGAAGATGTTATTGTTGATGGCGAATTCCAATTTGACGCAGCGATTGTTCCTGAAGTTGCGAAGAAAAAAGCACCAGGTGCTCAAATTCAAGGCGATGCAAATGTCTTTATTTTCCCAAGTTTAGAAGCGGGTAATATTGGTTATAAAATTGCACAACGTTTAGGTGGATTTGATGCAGTTGGACCTGTTTTACAAGGTTTAAACTCTCCAGTTAATGACTTATCTCGTGGCTGTTCAACTGAAGACGTTTATAATCTTTCAATCATTACTGCAGCTCAAGCACTACAATAATGGACTTAGCAAGTAAATATTTTAATAGTATAGATTGGCGTTATATTGATCATTCTTCTGGTTTAGCGCCAATGCAATCTTTTGCGTTTGATGATACTTTTTGTGAAAGTGTAGGTAATGATGATTCACCAAATGTGGTACGTACGTGGGTACATCAGCATACCGTTATTTTAGGAATTCATGATTCACGACTACCTTATTTGCATGATGGCATTAGATTTTTAACTGAGGAACAAGGTTATAATGCGATTGTGAGAAATTCAGGTGGTCTGGGTGTAGTTTTAGACCAAGGCATTTTGAATATTTCATTAATATTTAAAGGTAAAACTGAAACTACAATAGATGAAGCTTTTACAGTTATGTATTTATTGATTGCTAAGATGTTCGAAGATGAAGGTGTAGAAATTGAAACACACGAAATAACGCAATCTTATTGTCCAGGTAAATTTGATTTGAGTATTAACGGCAAAAAATTTGCTGGCATTTCACAACGTCGCGTACGTGGTGGAATAGCTGTACAAATTTATTTGTGTGTCGAAGGTTCTGGAGCTGAACGCGCTGAAATGATGAAAACATTTTATGAACGCGCATTGAAAGGCGAATCAACAAAATTTAAATATCCTAATATTGAGCCAAACTATATGGCATCACTTGAGACTTTGTTGAATAGAGAAATCACAGTCCAAGACGTAATGTTCCAATTGTTATATGCAATGAAAGATTTAGGTGCCCGTTTAAATATGGAACCCATTACTGAAACAGAATGGGAACGTTATGATGGCTACTTTGACAAAATGATTGCACGTAATGAAAAATTAAATAATCGAATGGATATATAAGATTATTTTGTAATTTTAATAAAATTAACTTAAACGGTGCTGTAGTAAGGTACACTGGACACGATTGTTTAGTGTACCTTTTTCTTTTTGTTGAATTATAGAAATTAAAAAAGTAATATAGTAAAAGTGTAGTATTTCTGAAAAATAAAAAACCAGAAAATAGCGTAACTTTTTGAATATAATATAATTGCGCATTATAATGGAGAAGTATGGTTATGAATTAGTAGCAGGTGTTAATTTTGGATGAGTGAGTATTGATTTTCACCAAAGACAACCATAGTGCTGCTAATTCAATGCTGTTTATGGAGTGGAAATTTCAAACATGCTTCCTAGTAGAACTGTAGTAAAAGAGAAATACTGAATGAAAATTAACAATAATCTAAAGGTGATTGAGAAAATGGCACAATATGGATATGGGGAAGCAAATGGAAAAGTGATATTAATTGGTGAGCATGCAGTTACTTTTGGTCAACCAGCAATTGCCATTCCATTTACTTCTGGAAAAGTAAAGGCAACAATAGTTTCACTAGAACAACATGCAACTTCAGAAATTGATAGTGATGTCTACAGAGGCTCGCTAGCGGAAGCACCAGAACATTTAAAGGCAGTGGTTTCAAGATTTATTGAACGTCATAACGTGACACAACCAATTAAAATAACAACTGAAACAAATTTGCCACCTTCAAGAGGGTTAGGTTCAAGTGCTGCTTTTGCGGTTGCATTTGTACGTGCGAGTTATGATTTTATCAAGCAACCACTTTCTGATGAAACGTTAATTGCAGAAACGAATTGGTCTGAACAAATTGCACATGGCAAACCAAGTGGTATAGATGCCCAAACCATTGTGTCAAACAAACCTGTATGGTTCAAACAAGGTAGTGTTACGACATTAAAGCCATTAGACCTAGATGGCTATATGGTTGTAATTGATACCGGTATTTTAGGTTCAACCAAACAATCTGTAGAAGATGTTCATAGATTGTGTGCTTCTGAGGAAAAATATCTGCAATATATTAAAGAAATTGGTAAACTAGTTTATGATGCACGTAACGCTATTGAACAACGCCAATTTGAAAAATTAGCACCTGCATTTAACTGGTGTCAAAAATATTTGAAACTATTAACTGTAAGTCATGAAAAAATTGAAACAATTTTAGAAGAAAGCAACAAGCTAGGCGCGGTTGCAGGTAAGCTGACTGGCAGTGGTAGAGGTGGCAGTATGATAGTACTAGCAAAAACGCTTGAAATTGCTAAAAAAATTGAACAAAGCGCTCAAAAGCTTGGAGCGCAGCATACATGGATTGAAAATTTAGGAGGTTAACAAGGTGGTTAAAAGCGGTAAAGCACGCGCACATACAAATATTGCATTGATAAAATATTGGGGAAAAGCAGATGAAGATTTAATTTTACCTATGAATAATAGTTTATCAGTATCTCTAGAGCGGTTTTATACTGAAACGAAAGTGACATTTAGTGAATCTTATACAGAGGATACTTTAGTGTTAAATGGTGAAACTGTTAATGCGGCAGAAAGTAAAAAAATCACTCGATTTATGGATATGTTGAGAGCAAAGACGAATACTACTTTGTATAGCTATATTGAAAGTGAAAATTTTGTACCTACTGCAGCTGGTTTAGCCTCATCTGCTAGTGCGTATGCAGCTTTAGCGTCAGCATGTAATGAAGCGTTACAATTAGGTTGGTCTGATAAAGAGCTGTCGCGTTTAGCGCGTAGAGGTTCAGGTTCAGCATCTCGTAGCATATTTGGAGGCTTCGTTGAATGGGAAAAAGGGTACGATGATACAACATCATATAGTTTTCCTATTGATGCCGATCGTTGGGAAGATGACCTAGCGATGATTTTTGTTGTTATCAATAATAAATTCAAAAAAGTATCAAGCCGTGCAGGTATGTCATTAACACGTGATACATCAAGGTTTTATCAATATTGGTTAGACCATGTAGATGAAGATATAGCAGCTGTTAAAGAAGCGATATCACGCAAGGACTTTAAGGGTCTTGGTGAAGTCATTGAAGCCAATGGCTTACGAATGCATGCAACCAATTTAGGTGCGCAACCCCCGTTTACTTACTTAGTGCCTGAAAGCTATCAAGCTATGGAAGTGGTTCATCAATGCCGTGAATTAGGCTATCCATGTTATTTCACAATGGATGCAGGACCTAATGTTAAAATTTTAGTGGAAAAACATAATCAAGCTCATGTAATTGAACAATTACACCAACATTTCGAACCACACCAAATCATCGCAAGTGACATCACGCGTTCAGGAGTAGAAATTATAGAATAAGGAAGAGATAAAATGATTCAAGTAAAAGCACCAGGAAAGCTCTATATTGCAGGAGAATACGCAGTTACAGAACCTGGCTATAAGTCTGTATTGATTGCAGTAGATCGTTTTGTGACAGCTTCTATTGAAGATACAACATCGTTAGCAACACAAGGTACGATACATTCTAAAACATTACATCATGAACCAGTGACATTTCAGCGACGAGAAGACAAAATTGCAGTGTCAGATTTACATGCTGCGAAACAACTAAAATATGTAATTACTGCGATTGAGGTATTTGAGCAATATGTACGTAGTAACGATATTAGTTTAAAGCATTTTAATTTAACTATTGATAGTAATTTAGATGATGCATCTGGTCATAAATATGGACTAGGTTCGAGTGCAGCAGTTTTAGTTTCTGTGATAAAAGCATTAAATGAGTTTTATGATATGCAATTGTCTAATTTATATATTTATAAATTAGCAGTCATTGCTAATATGAAATTACAAAGCCTAAGTTCATGTGGCGATATTGCAGTGAGTGTGTATACAGGTTGGTTAGCCTATAGCACTTTTGATCACGAATGGGTGATGCAACAAATTGAAGATACTTCTGTCAATGAGGTATTAAATAAAAACTGGCCAGGGTTACATATTGAGCCATTGCAAGCACCAGAAAATATGGAAGTGTTAATTGGATGGACAGGTTCGCCTGCTTCATCACATCATTTAGTGAGTGAAGTGAAAAGGCTAAAAGCAGATCCGACTTTTTATGGCAAGTTTTTAGAGCAATCTCATACCTGCGTGGAAAAACTCATACATGCGTTTAAAACTAACCATATTAAAGGTGTACAACAAATGATTCGTCATAATCGTAAAATCATTCAACAAATGGATAATGAAGCGACGATTGATATTGAAACGCCACATTTAAAAACACTATGTGAAATTGCAGAAAAGCATGGCGGGGCCGCTAAAACATCCGGCGCTGGCGGTGGAGATTGTGGTATTAGTATTATAAATAGTGATAGTAATAAAAAGCATATCTATAAAGAGTGGAAATCACATGAAGTTATTCCTTTAGAATTTAATGTTTATCATGGGCAATAGTAGACGATAAAACATTGTCTAAACACGTAAACTAAAAAGTAATAGAATATACTGAAATGAGCTTGCTAGATCAAACCAACTACTTTTGACCTAACAAGCTCATTTTTATGTATCTTGAGCAATTTTATAATCATGGTACGTACGCACGATATAATCAAAAATTACATAATAGGGTGTAAAGCTATAATATTGTTTATGGTTGAAAAAAGTAATTGGCGTAGTGCTCACATAAATGTTAAAAATAGCATGTTGTGCTATAAAGTTATCTTGTAATGTTGTAATAGATACGTATGGTAAGTTGCGTGTTTTTAATAATTGTACTGGATATTCAATATGTTTTGTTGCGCCTGATAGCGAAATAATAAAAAGTAAGTCGGTATCGCGCATTTGATCGATTGCTAACAACAATTCACTTTCATCATTCAAGATAATAACACGTTTGGAAATGGAGAGCATATGGCGTTGGGCATCTCGGGCGACATTTTGTTGCGCCATGCCTGTACCAAAAATATAAATAATTTCAGCTTGATCAATACGTTGATTTAACACTGTATAATCTAACATTTCTAAATGTTCCACAGTACGTTGGACATCCTCCATAACGGCATGTGCATGTACCAGTTGCTTGGGTACAGCTTGTTGTTGTTCCATTTTAATATGAAATTTAAAATCACTGTAGCCTTCAAATCCTAATTTTTTTACTAGTCGATGAATGGTTGAGATAGATGTGTGCGTAAGGTGACTTAAATCTTGAATTTTCATTGTTACCATTTCGTCAATATGTTGATGAATAACGTTAATGATATGTAAGTCGTTGTCGTTTAAAGCATCATAATGTTTGTTAATCAGAGGATCGAGTATCATAAAAGATTATTTCACACCTAACATGGAAAATTTTTCGCTACTTGGAAATATATTCTAATATTAATACATAAATTCTAAATACGTCAAAATTATTGGTCATATGAAGCTTTTATATTACGATTAATGCAAACATAATATTTTATAGCAACATAAATGATTGTCATTTGTGTTTTTTAATAACTCAAAATGAAAACGCTTCCTTAAAAGGGTGAAAGGATGAGATACATGAAATTGAATGTTGGTATTATTGGTTGTGGTGGTATTGCAAATGGTAAACATTTACCTAGTCTACAAGCTATTGACGAAGTGAGGTTAACAGCTTTTTGTGACCTTGAACAAGCGCGCGCAACAGATGCAGCTAATAACTATGGCAGTGAAGAAGCACGTGTTTATACAGATTATCGTGAACTATTAGCAGATAATTCTATTGATGTTATTCATGTTTGTACTCCGAATAGTTCACATAGAGATATAACAGTTGCAGCATTGGACGCTGGTAAACATGTGATGTGTGAGAAACCAATGGCCAAAACGACTGCAGAGGCCAAAGATATGATTGCTGCTGCGAAACGAAATAACAAAAAGCTGACAATTGGTTATCAAAACCGTTTTAGAACAGATAGTCAGTATTTACGTCAAGTGACGCAACGTGGTGATTTAGGAGAAATTTATTTAGGTAAGGCACAAGCTATTCGCCGTCGTGCTGTACCAACTTGGGGAGTATTTTTAGATGAGCAACAACAAGGTGGAGGACCACTCATCGATATTGGAACACATGCTTTAGATTTGACTTTATGGATGATGGATAATTATGAACCGGAATCGGTTATGGGATCAACTTTTCATAAGCTAGGACAAAAAGCAAATGCAGCTAATGCTTGGGATTCTTGGGACCCTGAAGCATTTACAGTCGAAGATTCTGCATTTGGTTATATTAAGATGACTAATGGAGCTACTATCATTTTAGAATCAAGTTGGGCATTGAACACTTTAGATGAAGACGAAGCAAAATGTGCATTATCAGGTACTGAAGGTGGTGCTGATATGAAAGATGGCTTACGTATTCACGGAGAAGACATGGGCAAACTCTATACGAAGCATATTGCATTAGATAATGAAGGTGTTGCTTTTTATGAAGGCGAAGATGAAGATGAAGCAGAAGTAGAGGCAAGAGCTTGGATTGATGCGATATTGAATGATACAAAACCAGTAGTTGACCCACAAGAAGCACTAGTTGTTACTCAAATTTTAGAAGCTATTTATCAATCTGCGCAAAGTGGTCAAGCAGTGTATTTCAATAAGTAAATTTCAGTTGAGGAGTGATTAAATGAAAGTAACAGTATGGAATGAATATCGTCATGAACAAGAGAATGAAGAGGTACGTCAAGTTTATCCTAAAGGGATTCATCAAGCCATTGCCCAATTTTTAACAGATGAGCATAAGGTGACAACAGCAACGTTAGACCAACCAGAACATGGTTTGACAGAGTCAGTATTAGCACAAACGGATGTCTTAATTTGGTGGGGACACAAAGCCCATGATGAAGTTGACGATGCAATTGTCAATCGTGTAAAAGCACATGTTCTTAATGGTATGGGACTTATTGTGTTACACTCAGGACATTTTTCAAAAATATTCAAAACACTTATGGGCACAACTTGTGATTTAAAATGGCGTGAAGCAGATGATAGAGAGCGCTTATGGGTTATTGATCCGACACACCCAATTACGACTGGATTACCGTCGTATTTTGAATTAGATAAAGAAGAAATGTATGGAGAGCATTTTGATATTCCAGCGCCTGATGAAACGATATTTATTAGCTGGTTTGAAGGTGGAGAAGTTTTTAGAAGTGGAGCGACGTTTAAGCGCGGAAACGGTAAAATATTCTATTTCCGACCAGGCCATGAAACTTATCCAACTTATTATAATAATTATGTACAACAAGTGATTCGCAATGCTGTGAAATGGGCGCAACCCCAGGCGACACCAAAGCATGATTATGGTAATGCTCAACCATTAGAACATATTACAAAAAAATAATTCTAGGAGGCACTTGACGTGGATAAATTAAAAATCGGAATTATTGGTGTCGGTGGTATTGCCCAAGGTAGACATATACCTGCATTTACAGAAATGAGCGATAGAGTAGAATTGGTCGCAGTCCATGATGTTAACCAAGAGTTAGCGGAGTCTATAGCTGAACAGCATCACATTCCACATGTATGTACTGATTATAATGACGTATTTCCATATGTGGACGCCGTTACAATTTGTACGCCGAATAAATTTCATGCGGAAATTAGTATTGCCGCATTACAAGCAGGAGTCCATGTGTTATGTGAAAAACCGATGGCCATGACACCAACAGAATGTGAGGATATGGTTGCAGCTGCGCGTAAACACAATAAATTGTTATCTATTGCTTATCATTATCGTTATACCGAAGCAGCGATACGTTCAAAATTAGCGGTAGAAGCAGGTGCTGTCGGTAAGCCTTTAGTTATTCGTGTACAAGCGCTACGTAGACGAAAAGTACCGGGTTGGGGAGTCTTCACGAATAAAGAATTACAAGGTGGCGGTAGTCTTATAGATTACGGTTGTCACTTTTTAGATTTATCATTATGGCTTTTAGGCGAAGTCAAACCGGTAGAAGTGTTAAGCAAAACGTATAATAATTTAAGCAAAATGCCGAATCAACTGAATGAATGGGGCGCAATAAATCACGAAACGTTTGATGTCGATGATCACGTCACTAGTTTTATTACCTTTGATAATGGAGCAACGATGCATTTTGAATGTTCATGGTCTGCAAATGTCAAAGCAGATCAAATGCATATAAGTATTTCGGGAGAGCAAGGTGGCTTAAATGTTTATCCTTTTGAAACGTACACACCCAAATACGGCACATTTGTTACGGAAAGTGCAGATGCGCCTCATGATGAACATAAAGCAGCTCAACAACAGGCGCGTAATTTTGTAGATAGTTGTTTAGGTCTAGACACATTAGTAGTACAACCTGAAGAAGCACAAACTGTTAATCAGCTTATCGATGCAATTTATCGCAGTAGTGAAACAGGTCACAGTATAGTAATGGAATAGGAGGAATGCAAGATGAAAATAGGTGTTTTTACAGTATTATTCCAAGATAAGTCATTTGAAGAAATGTTAGATTATGTTGCGGCTGCAGGTGTGACTGCAGTGGAAATCGGAACTGGAGGCAATCCAGGTAATCATTTTTGTGATGTTGATGCATTATTGGCAAGCGAAACGGAACGTGACAGTTTTTTAGCGGCCATCCATAACCGCGGATTAACTATTAGCGCTTTCAGTTGTCATGACAATGGTGTGTCTCCGAATCAAACAGAAGCAGACTTAGCCCATGAGACATTAGTGAAAACTATTAAATTAGCGTCATTGCTCAATGTCCCGGTAGTGAATACATTCTCTGGAGTTCCTGGCTCAGATGATGATGCAAAGCACCCTAATTGGCCAGTAACACCTTGGCCAACTGCATATAGTGATATATACACATGGCAATGGGAAGAGAAATTAATACCTTATTGGAAAGAAGTAGCAGAAATTGCGCAAGCACATGATGTAAAGATAGGTATTGAATTACATGCAGGTTTTTCAGTACATACACCTCATACATTACTCAAATTGCGCGAAGCTACTAATGAGTCTATAGGTGCCAATTTAGACCCGAGTCATTTATGGTGGCAAGGTATTGACCCAGTAGCAGCAATTAAAATTTTAGGTAGAGCAAATGCTATACATCATTTCCATGCTAAAGATACTTATATAGATCAAGATAATGTTAATATGTATGGTTTAACAGATATGCAACCGTATAGTGAAGTGGCAACTC
This sequence comes from Staphylococcus arlettae, assembly GCF_025560845.1. Classification (NCBI taxonomy): domain Bacteria; kingdom Bacillati; phylum Bacillota; class Bacilli; order Caryophanales; family Staphylococcaceae; genus Staphylococcus; species Staphylococcus arlettae. The sequence goes on along the minus strand of NZ_CP094803.1, from coordinate 2,248,167 downwards.
GTGCTTGGACTTTTAGAACTGTAGGTTATGGTCATTCGCCACAAGTTTGGAGTGAGATGATTAGTGCGCTCCGTACTTATGGTTATGATTATGTAATTAGTATTGAACATGAAGATCCGATTATGTCGATAGAAGAAGGTTTTCAAAAAGCAGTTGCTAATTTAACTTCAGTAAACATTAATCAACCTGCTCCAGATTTATGGTGGACATAAAAGAGAATAATATATGATAAACGGCTGGAACATTATTTGTGTTTCAGTCGTTTTAGTTTTTCGTATTGAAAGACTTGAAATTATTATGAGAAAGCGTACAATAATTAAAGTTATGATAACTAAATGCTATCTATCAAGTTGTGTTACTTAAGCATCAATAATGCATCAAGTAACTGTGCGCATTTTATATTATTTAGAAAATGAAAGGTGGGGTGAATGTGCACAATAAGTTTTTAATTTGTGATGACTGCCAAGGCGTTGATTGTAAATCTTTAGAAAACAAGCTGTCAAAATTAGATCCGCAAGCTGAAATAGAAATTGGTTGTCAATCATATTGTGGTCCCGGACGGCGTAAAACATTTGCCTTTATCAATAATAGGCCACTGGCAGCTTTAACTGAAGAAGAATTAATGGAAAAAGTAACGAAGCATTTACAAAAACCACGTGATCCAGAAGAAGAAGAACGATTGAGAAAACGTAACGAAGAACGAAAGCGTCGTAAAGAAGAACAAGATCGTAAGCTTAAAGAAAAATTAGCAAAGAAAAAATAACATACATAGATCAGGCTATATGCACTTTGACCAAAGTGCATATAGTTTTTTTAATATATATATGAAATTATGGATTTTTATAAGAAAAAGTGTGTCAAACTATAGCATTAAATTTGTGAAATGTTATCATAATATTGTGAATATATTATAAAAGAATTTACAATATTAACTGTATGTAAATAATCTAACTATATAAAAGTAGTATGTATTAAAAAAATGTAAACTAATTAAACTATTAATATAAATGGTTACAATGTCTTAAAAAAGGTAATAGTAATCAAAAAAGGAGATAATAAGTTATGACTGAACAAGTAAGACTTGGAAAATCAGATGTCTATGTATTTCCTGTCGCACTAGGCACGAATGCAGTAGGTGGACATAATTTATATAATGATTTAGATGAAGAACAAGGTAAAGAAGTTGTGAGAACAGCGATTCGAAATGGTATTAATTTATTAGATACTGCGTATATCTATGGCCCTGAACGATCAGAAGAATTAGTTGGTGAGGCATTAAAAGAATTTCCAAGAGATGAATTTGTGATTGCTACCAAGGGTGCACATTATTTCGATGATAATGGCGATGTGCATTTTTCTAATGATCCTAAGTTTTTAAAACAACAAGTAGAGGATAGTCTTAAACGCTTGCAGTTAGATTATATTGACTTATACTACATTCATTTTCCAGATGATGACACAGCTAAAGACGAGGCCGTTGCAGCATTAAAAGAACTGAAAGATGAAGGCAAGATTAAAGCGATAGGCGTATCCAATTTTTCGTTAACACAATTGAAAGAGGCTAATAAAAATGGTGACGTTGATGTTGTGCAAATGGAATATAATTTATTAAATAGAGAGAATGAAAAAGTGCTTGAGTATACTGCAGCAAATCAAATTACTTTTATTCCATACTTCCCATTAGCTTCAGGCATACTTGCAGGTAAGTATAACAAAAATACAACTTTTGATGATTTACGTGCAGAAAATCCAGAGTTTCAAGGTGACAAATTTAAAGAAAACTTAGAAAAAGTCGATAAATTAAGAAGTATTGCAGACAATCATCGTGTTGATGTTGCACACATTGTATTAGCATTTTATTTAACTCGTCCATCACTTGATGTAGTCTTACCAGGTGCTAAACGTGCAGTCCAAGTTGTTGATAACTTAACAACAACAGAAGTTAAGTTAACAGATGATGAAATTGCAGAAATTGATCAAATATTTCCTATATAGAGTGATAGAGTAATAGCCCTAAAGCACTAAGCAAAAAGAATTGTATAGAAGGAGAAACTAATGATTACAGTATTATTTGGAGGGAGTCGTCCAAAAGGGAACACCGCGCAGTTGACGCAATTAGCATTAGAGGGACATGAATATAATTGGATAGATTTAACGACATATCAATTGAATCCTGTCAGAGATTTACGTCATGAAGACACTGAGATTAATCATTATGAAGATGATTATGCAACTATTATTGATCAAGTATTAGCGAGTGACACAGTGATATTTGCTTCACCTATTTATTGGTATAGTGTGTCTGCTTCTATGAAAAGCTTTATTGATCACTGGTCAGAAAGTTTGTTGGACCCGCGTTATGCAGATTTTAAACAACAAATGGCAACTAAAGACTTTAGACTTATTGTTGTTGGGGGTGACTGTCCTCAAGTAAAAGCAAAACCATGTATTGCGCAAATGAAATACAGTTTGGGCTTTTTAGGTGGTCAACTCAATGGTTATATTATCGGTACAGCGGAACGACCAGGTGATATCGAGAAGGACACATATGCCTTCAAAAGAGCACGTGAATGGCAACAAACATTAAAAGATTAAAGACAAATATGGTATATAAATATAATACAGGAATCGATTCAATCGCGATGATATATTGCTTAGAATCGGTTCTTTTCCTATTTAAATCGCTATAATACGTATAGTCGCAAATGCATTGGAATATGTGAAAGGTAGTTAAATAATAAAAGGTCACATGCGATATAGTTTACGTATGGTGACTGATGGAATTATGATATAATATAGCTACTAATTAGCCTATCAAACATAGGGGGACAGCAACATGTACAAAGTAAGAACGGCAACACCATATGATGTTATTGGCATTAGAAATGTAGCAACAAAAGCTTGGTATAACACATATCTGAATATTTATGCAGCTAAAACAGTTAATGAATTGTTAGCTGCTTCATATAATGAAGAGCATTTAAAAAAACGCTTGGAATCACAATTGTTTTTAGTCGTTGAATCTAACGATGAAATTATAGGTTTTGCGAATTTTATTTATGGGACAGAACTTTATTTATCAGCTCACTATGTGACACCAGTGTCACAACATCATGGGTATGGCACTGATTTGTTAGAACAAGGGATTGCCCAGTTTAAAGATCAATATGATGAAATATTTTTAGAAGTTGATAATAAAAATGATGAAGCGATGGCATTTTATAAACATAAAGGCTTTGAAGTAGTTCGGTCGTATGAGCATGTAATGTATGGTGAAACTATGGATTTAGCTTTAATGCGTAAAAAGCTGTAGACGTTTCAGCTATTAGTGAATAGGAGGACTATTTTGACACAATCAACATATGCGACGCAAAAATTACCTGAAGAAAAAGTATTTAAAGATCCGATACATCGCTATATACATGTTAAAGACCAAGTTATTTGGGATTTAATTAAAACTAAAGAATTTCAACGTTTAAGACGCATCAAGCAACTAGGCACATTATATTTATCTTTCCATACTGCAGAACATAGTCGTTTTGGTCATTCATTAGGTGTATATGAAATAGTGCGTCGACTTATTGACGAATCATTTTCAGGTCGTGAAGCATGGAATGATGATGATAGACCATTAGCGTTGTGTGCCGCATTATTACATGATTTAGGTCATGGTCCTTTCTCACATAGCTTTGAAAAAATATTTAATACTGACCACGAAGCTTTTACACAAGCTATTATTACTGGACCAACTGAAGTAAATGAAGTGTTGCAGCGTGTAGCACCGACATTTCCTGAAGAAGTGGCTAATGTGATAAACAAATCGCATAGTAATAAATTAGTCATCTCAATGATATCATCACAAATTGATGCTGATAGAATGGATTATTTGCAAAGAGATGCTTATTTTACTGGTGTATCGTACGGTCAATTTGATATGGAGCGTATTTTACGTTTAATGCGTCCTTCGAAGGAAGAAGTACTTATTAAAGAAAGTGGTATGCATGCAGTAGAAAATTTTATTATGAGTCGTTATCAAATGTATTGGCAAATATATTTTCATCCAGTAAGTCGTGGTGGAGAGGTATTATTGAATAATTGTTTAAAACGTGCAAAGCAACTCTACAACGAAGGATATCAATTTAAAATGTATCCAACTGATTTTGTACCGTTCTTCGAGGAAACGATGACGATAGAACAATATATAGACTTAGACGAAGTAGTCGTCTTGTACTATTTAAAAGCATGGGTACATGAAGCGGATACTATTTTAAGTGATTTAGCTCGACGATTTATTAATCGTGATTTATTTAAGCATATGCCGTTTGATGGTTCAATTATTACCATTACTGAGTTAACAGATTTATTTATTCAGGCAGATATAGACCCTAATTATTATTTCGTAAGTGAATCATTTAGTGATTTACCATATGACTATGATCGACCAGGTTCCAATCGCCAACCTATTCATCTATTGAGACGTAATGGTTCAATTAGAGAAATAAGTAACCAATCGTTAATTATTTCGAGTATTACCGGTATACAAAGAGAGGATTATAAATTATATTATCCGAAAGAATTACTCGTGAATGTAGAAGATGATCAAGTGCGTAATGCGATTATTAGTTTGCTGAACGAATTAAACTAAGTTATTGTGACAGTGAAATATATAATTTAATATGGAAGTTAGAAATGATTGAATGATTTAGAAGGAGGTGTGGTGCTAGTGTCTGAAAATAAAGGATTTAAGTTTAACATTATTAAAAACGATCCATTGGATGGACATAAAGGTACTAACATAGGTTCTATTAGTTTAGATAACATTGCACCAGTTTTTATAGATGTACAAAATCAAGAAGCTTTTATAGATATTGGTGGTATGCATGCACGTGCTAGTGTTGAAAAGGGTGTTAAGTGGATTAACGATAAAGAAACTGTTGAAGGTGAGGACGCTAAACCATACTGGTTATGTTGGGTAACTACGGAACGTGGTGAAAATGGACCTTATTATGCAGGCGTGACAGCATGTTACTTATTAGTTAATAAAAGCATCCGTCGAGGTTATAAAAGTATGCCAGAACATGTGAATATGATGGATAAATCAATGAAACGAGAAATTATTATTGATCATATAGGCGATACTAATAAAAACATTTTAAAAGCATTTTTAGAGCAACATAATGAGGAAATGTGGCACAATTCGACTGAGGAATTGCATAAAGCATTGTCAACAGAAGGATAGTTACGAGCAGCGAGGCTGGGACATTTAGTATGTTCCAGCCTTATTACTATGGTGATTAATACAATTAGTGAATATGAACTGTGCATGTTACTATCATATGTAAAATTTTATGCAAATTTGTACTTGCTACTGCTATAGGATAATGCTAATTTCTTACCTGTGATGTAAGGCATAATTATGCTATAATTATGTGTATTATTTTAAAGATTAGGGTGAAATGAACATTGGAAAACAATGTATTTATTCATACAAAGCAAGTTGTCAAACAACACGACGATAAACAAAAATTTTCATTTAAAACAGAAGGTACATGGCAAAAGCGACAAGCAGATTTTATTCGATATAAAGAAACGATAGAAGATGCTACTGTCAATGTAACTGTGAAAATTGAACAAGCTGGCGTGAAAATTATCCGTAAAGGTGATATAAATATGAACCTTCATTTTGTAGAAGGGGAAGATACAATTACATTGTATGAAATTAATGGTGGCCGTATTCCATTAACTGTTCATACACACTCTATTTTACATTTTGTAACTGATGATGGTGGTAAAGTTAAAGTACATTATGATTTGTTACAAGAAGACGAAAAAATGGGCACATATCAATATGAAATAAGTTATAAGGAGAAAAAGCAATGAACATAATCGATAAAGTGAAGCATACATTAGTAGCTGAAATTAAAGCCAGTATTGTAAAAGCTGAACTAACTGAAGCAGCAAATATTCCTGAAATTAAAATAGAAATCCCTAAAGACACAGCACATGGTGATTATTCGTCAAATATCGCAATGGTTTTAACAAAAATAGCTAAACGAAATCCACGTGATATCGCACAAGCAATCGTCGACAATTTAGATGCGACGAAAGCCAATGTTAAAGAAGTAGCGATTGCTGGTCCAGGTTTTATCAATTTTTATTTAGATAATTCTTATTTGACAGCTGTAATTGCAGAGGCATTGAATAAAGGCGATAAATTTGGAAGTGCTGAATCGCATGATAAAGGCAAAATAATTGTAGAGTATGTTTCTGCTAATCCTACAGGAGATTTACATATCGGACATGCAAGAAATGCTGCTGTAGGCGATACGCTGTCTAACATTTTAGCGGCTGCAGGTTATGATGTAACAAGAGAATATTATATCAATGATGCTGGGAATCAAATTACGAATTTAGCGCGTTCTATTGAAGCACGTTATTTTGAAGCATTAGGAGATACTACGCATACTATGCCAGATGACGGATATCATGGTAAAGATATTATTAATATTGGGCGTACTTTAGCTGAAAAACAACCTGAATTACGCTCATTATCAGATGAAGAACGTGTTAAAACGTTCAGAAAACTTGGTGTAGATTATGAAATGGAAAAATTACGTACTGATTTAGCTGATTTTAATACGCATTTTGATAGTTGGTTTAGTGAAACAACGCTATATGAACAAGGCGAAATTACAGAAGTATTAAATAAAATGAATGAGCTAGGCTACACTTACGAACAAGATGGTGCGACATGGTTAAGAACAACTGATTTTAAAGATGACAAAGATCGTGTACTTATTAAGAAAGATGGAAATTACACATACTTTTTACCAGATATTGCATATCACTTTGATAAAGTTCAACGTGGTAACGATACTTTGATTAATCTTTTTGGTGCAGACCATCATGGTTATATCAATCGTTTAAAAGCTTCACTAGAAACATTTGGTGTTGATAGCGACCGTTTAGAAATTCAAATTATGCAAATGGTACGTTTAATGCAAGATGGCGAAGAAGTGAAAATGAGTAAACGTACTGGTAATGCTATTACGTTACGTGAAATTATGGACGAAGTAGGTGTAGATGCGGCACGTTATTTCTTAACGATGAGAAGTCCAGATACACACTTTGATTTTGATATGGAGTTAGCTAAACAAGAATCTCAAGATAATCCAGTGTACTATGCACAATATGCTCATGCTCGTATTTGTTCTATTTTAAAACAAGCGCAAGAAAGAGGTATCACACCAACGACATATGCAGATTTTAATTTAATTACGAATGACAAGGCAATAGAATTATTGAAAAAAGTAGCGGAATTTGAACCGACAATTGAAAGTGCGGCGGCACATAGAGCCCCTCATCGCATTACCAACTATATCCAAGATTTAGCAGCACATTTCCATAAATTTTATAATGCTGAAAAAGTGTTAACGGACGATGTTGCTAAAACAACTGCTTTAGTTGCTTTAATAGAAGCGGTAAGAATTACACTACACAATGCATTACATTTAGTAGGTGTCAACGCACCAGAATCAATGTAAGTAATAATTTTTGAAAGAGTCAGTGCATAAACAAAGTGGTGCGAGCGAGTACTATAATGTTAATCAAGCACTGACTCTTATTCAGTCTGATAACTAGTAGGTGGAGACATGTTAGACACAAAAACATTGTATCAAACGTTATATGCACATATGGGTCCACAGGGCTGGTGGCCAGCACAGAGCTCAATTGAAATAATCATAGGTGCTATTTTGGTCCAAAATACCAATTGGAATAATGCCGCGCGTGCGATTGAACAATTGAAAGATGCTACCGACTTACAACCTAAAACCTTGCTTCGACTCACAGATGAGCAATTACAAACATTAATCAGACCGAGTGGCTTTTATAAAAATAAAGCACGAACTCTGCAAACAGTCTTGTCATGGTTTGAGATTTTTAACTTTGATTATCAAGCAATCAAATCACATTATCAACAAGATTTAAGAGCCGTATTACTTGGACATAAAGGGATTGGTGAAGAAACGGCAGATGTGTTATTAGTTTATGTCTTTGGAGAGGTGCAATTTATTCCTGATAGCTATACTCGACGTATTTATTACAAATTAGGCTATCCCAATACGACAAATTATCGTAAGTTTAAACAGCATATTGTATTGCCGTCAGATTTTGAAGTACAAGATGCGAACGAATTTCATGCACTTTTAGATAATTTTGGAAAAGTTTATTTTAATAGTAAGCAACCACATAGATATACATTTTTAGATGAATATTTTATACGTTAAATGACAATTCAATATAACAATTGCAGATTGAATTAAAGTTGAAATAAATTAGGAGAACTAAGTCATGAAAAAATACCAATTATTTGTGGCACTATTTGTAGCTATCATAGTATTAGCTGGATGTGGTCAAAATGAACAACAAAATAGTAAAAATAATGACAAGCAGTCTTATGACCGTATCATTTCACTTATGCCAAGTAATACTGAAATTTTATATGAGTTAGGTTTAGGTAAACAAATTATAGGTGTGTCTACAGTAGATGATTTCCCTAAAGACGTAAAAAACAAGCAACAGTTTGATGCTATGAAGTTAAATAAAGAAGCATTAATGAAAGCTAAACCAGATTTAATTTTAGCGCACGAAAGTCAAAAAGGCATGAATGGTAAAGTACTTAGCAGCTTAAAACAAAATGATATAAAAGTTGTTTATGTAAAAGATGCCCAATCAATATCTGAGATGTACGATACTTTTGAAAGTATTGGCAAGTTAACAAACAAAGAGCAAGCGGCTAAGAAATTAATAGACGAAACCAAAGGAAATATAAAAAAAGTTGTCGAATCGGTGCCAGACACTAAACAACAACCTAATGTTTTTATGGAAGTATCTTCTGAACCAGAAATTTTTACAGCTGGCAAAAATACATTTTTTAATGATATGCTGACACAGTTGCATGCCAAAAATAGCTTTGCTTCGAAAGAGGGATGGCAAAAGGTAAGTAAAGAAGAAGTCATTAAACAAAATCCTGATGTCATGATAGGTACGATGGGCATTAGCAAGGAAAAATACCAAGAAAGTGTTAAGCAACGCGGTGGCTTTAACCACATTCAGGCCGTTCAATATGATCAAGTAACGACAGTGAATGGTGATGAAATATCAAGACCAGGACCTCGTATTGATGAAGGTTTGAAGGCACTAAGAGATGCGATATATAACTAAATAAAAATCCTTATCGCTAATTTTGACGATATGGATTTTTTGCATAGAAGTGAATTTATTGTAGTTAGTTTTGTGTGATGATGATATGGTAAAATAAAGAACAAATTTGAGGCGAAAGCGTGGCAAGAAAATGATGCGTAATGGGGCGATATATGTATGGCTCGGCACTCTATTATGTGCCGTGTTAGTCAATCTAAGTTGGGGCATGTGGGGCTTGACGCCTGCGATGCAACATGCAATTTTTGTTGAAGTGCGCTTGCCTAGAGTTTTAGAGGCGCTTTTTGCCGGTATTGGGTTAACAGTTGCAGGACAAATGTTTCAAACTATATTAAATAATCCATTAGCTGACAGTTATACGTTAGGCTTGGCCAGTGGTGCTACTTTTGGTTCAGGATTAGCAGTTGTACTCGGTGCAGGTTTTATTATGCTCCCTCTGTTTTCTATATTATTTAGTTTGATCACATTACTTTTAGTCATTGTGATAACTACAATGATGTCTAAAGGCTACCCTATGAAATCACTTATTTTATCAGGTATTATGATTGGCGCGTTATTTAATGCTTTATTATATATGATGATTTTATTTAATCAAGATAAAATGAATAATATTGTTAATTATATGTTTGGGGGCTTTTCAGCAGCAGAATATAGAGAGGTAATATATATTGCTATAATCTTAATTTGTTGTATTGTGGTGTTATATAGTATGATGCCTAAAATTAAATTATTGCGACTTGGCGACTTACATGCGCAAGGGCTAGGATTGAACGCTCAGCAATTAACGTATGGTGTGCTGTTATTAGCATCAATTATGACAGCGATTATTATTGCCTTTGTAGGAATTATTGGTTTTATTGGTATGGTCATACCACAACTTATTCGTCGTTATTATTTTAAGTATACATTAAGTAAACAACTGACTTTAAACATGTTAATTGGTGGTACTACTATGTTAATCGCAGATGGTGTTGGAGGGATAATTTTACAAACATATCAAATCCCAGCGAGTATCATTATAGCCATTATCGGCATTCCTGTGTTATTTTATTTAATGATAACTCAACCTAAAACATTAAATTAAGTATAAAAAATAGAGAAGAAGGTAGCGTATGGATTTATCAAATATTAAAGCAGTTGTATTTGATTTAGAAGGTACTTTATTAGATAGAAAAAAATCACGAGAAAAATTTATAGAAGAACAATATGAGCGATTTCATGATTATTTAGTCAATATACAGGCAATAGATTTCAAAAATAAATTTATAGCATTAGATGATGACGAAGATCATGATAAACCGGAGTTATACAAAGCGATTATTAAAGATTTTCATGTAGATAGACTGACGTGGAAAGATTTATTTCATGATTTTGAAATGCATTTTTATCGCTATGTATTTCCGTATTACGATACTTTATACACGTTAGAACGACTTAACCAGTATAATTATATTACTGGTGTCATTGCTAACGGTAAATCAAAGATCAAGCAATACCGCCTACACGCCCTTGGAATAGAACACGTCATCAATTATATGTCGACGTCACAAACTGTTGGCGTGCGTAAACCACATCCCAAAATTTTTGAAGATATTTTAGAAAAGTTAGATACTAAACCAGAAGAGACTATGTATGTAGGAGACGATCCATTGAACGACGTCGCACCTGCAAGAGCAATGGGAATGATAAGTGTTTGGTTTAAAGATGAAGATGCAGAGATTGAACCATTACCAGAAGAAGTAGACTTTACGATTACAACATTAGAAGAATTGTTAACAATTTTACCGATGAAGCAGAAAGGACAAAACTGATATGAATTTATTTACTACACAAGACGGCGTTGCACTTAATTACGATACGAGTGGAGAAGGGCATGCTATTGTGATGATTCACACGGCATTAGAAAATTTTACAGTTTTTAAAGAACTGGAAAAACAACTGAGTAGGGACTATCAAATTGTACTTATAGATTTGCGAGGTCATGGGTACTCTGATAAACCTAAACATATTAGCTTTTCGGACTATGGTAGCGACATCAAACAATTATTAGATGCGTTATACATCAAAAGTTGTGCACTTATTGGACATGAAATGGGTGCCTCTGTGAGTGCTGAATTAGCATCAAAATATCCTGAATTAGTGACGTCTGTAACTATGGTGAATCCTACGATGTTAGAAGATAAATCGCCAAGTGAGCGTTTGTATCAAAAATATGCTGAAACAATTCGTAATTGGGATGAAGAAAAACAGCACAAATTTTTAGCGAATCAATTATATTACGATAAGAAAAAAGCACAAAAGGTGTTAAAACAAATGGAAAATACACTGGCTTTTACTACAACAGCGGAACGTCAGTCAGTTGAGGCTTCTTTTAATTTTAATAATATTAGAAACTTTTTAGCTCAAGTTCAAGTACCTGTCCAAATTATAGTTGGACAACATGGTGAACGGACTACAGTAGTTGAAGCTAAAGAAGTAGCAGATTATATTACGAACAGTGAATTTGAAGTTTTCCAACACTCAGGTTTATATCCTTTTATTGAAGAAAAAGAAGCATTTTTAAAAACAGTCAAACCTTTTATCAATCGTTTTGTGTAGAGATATTATAGTATTACACTTATATATATCTTTTATTAGTAATAATTGAAATCATTTTGTAATATCTCTGTTATTTTCGTAACATGTATATTATAATGTGGTTAAGCACAAAATAGGTTGAAAAAGGAGAGAGTGCTGATGAAAAAGTTATTTGCTGCTTTATTAGTTTCAGGTCTTACATTATCAGGTTTTAGTGCTACAAATGTTGAGGCAGCTTCAGGTAACTCTATTCAAAGTGTTGAACAATTAGAGCAAGGTGATCAGGAACTCGAAGGTGCAGAATTAGGAGCATCTATCGAAACTGTATTAGAAAATAATAAAAAACCACTATATTCATACAGTCCTGATGGTGATGAACATTATTATGAATTTAAAAAAGATAATGGTGTATTAATTGTCACTGCAGACGGTAAAAAAGGTAAAGGTAAAATTTTACGTGCGTCAATGGTTTATAATGAACCCAATGGACCATCTTTTAATGAAGTGAAAAAAGAAGTAAGTAATAAGGCTTCTGCTCGTGAACATTACAATGATGTTACAGGTAACATAGGTTATATCCAAGACGACAATTTATCATATCAATTTACTACTACATCACCAGATGATAAAGATATTAAATTATATCGTATTGACTTAAGCTAATCGTCAATGTCATACTTAGTGAAAAATAAACCGACAAGTCTATACTTGTCGGTTGTTTTATTGATACAATGTTATTAATACGTCACTGGACACCATATAGCTGAGTTAATATGATAATTGGCATAAAGGTATGTTTAATAAGCATTGTAATAGTAGAAGAGAAAAGGAGACTATAATGAGAGTCAATGACAAAGTATTAGTAGAAAATATTAATGATTATTTTACTCATAAAGGACTTTCTCCTAATTTAATCGATGACATAAAAGAAAAGTTAAAAAAAGATTTTAGAAAATCTGAAGAACAAAATCAAGATTATATTGAGTATAGAGGAAAATCACCAGCTGAAATTATATTGACGATTCAACGTAATTTATTTACTTTACAGTTAAATCCTATTGTATTTTTTATTTTAAATTTTATCGTAATTTCTTATTTATATGATAAACAATATGTACCGTTCCAAGCAGCTTCAGGACTATCTATTTTTTATTGTTTGGTTATTTTACCTATTTCAATTGTGATTTATATTAGGATAAGTCATAAAAACTATTTGTATAGTAATAAATTAGAAATGTATATCGGTCTCGCCATTGCAGCAGTATCATTAGTATTAGTTGTTATCCATGCATTTAATGTTAATTTTAGTATCGTTGCGGTATCAATTTATGCACATCAATTTATTTTCTTTGTAGGTATCATTTTTAGTATTACCGGAATTTATTTCAAACGTTTAGAGTTTACAGGTATAGGTTTGCTGTTATGTCAAAAAACAGTAGATGCTATGATTACGAACCCTGGTATTGCGCAAATTGTATCTATCATTATTTGGATTTTATTACTAATTGTAATTATTTATTACACTATTCGTATTTCTTCCAGAAATTAACATTATAAAATGTACGTTGAAAACAGCAACAAAACATCACGTTTATCGTGGAACTTACAATTAATTTATAGCTCGATTTCAAAGTGAAGTAGCAATCAGATGGAGATGATTGTTGCTTCACTTTTCTTATTATATAAAAAAATCAAGAAAACAATTTGTTCTCAATATGATATTTTTATGAAATTAATAGGGTCCATAATGGAATAACATTTTACATAGTGGGTATATGTTACTTGTAAGGGGAGGTGACCCAAATGAATAAAATATTAGTTAATGATGACAATGAGATAGCTTACACAATTGAGGGTCAAGGAATTCCTGTAATTTTAATCCATGCCTTAGATGGGAATATGGCAGCATTTTGTAATCTAAAAAATGAATTGAAACACAATTATAAAGTAATCACATATGATGTAGTTGGTCATGGATACTCATCAAAACCAACAACTTTTACATTAGATGATCATATTGAAGATTTAAAAATCTTAAAGGAACGATTAAATTTATTTGATGCCCATGTGATTGGTCATGACATGGGCGCGATTATTGCTAAAGGTTTTGAAGATCGCTATCAAAATTGTGTCCGCACGTTAACGTTAATTTCATTTGACTATACAAATGGTATTCATGGTCTCAATAAGTTAATGTTTGAACACGAAGAAGAAATAATTGGTTTTGATAAGGAAGAAGCTTTGATTATTTTATTCCCGTATATGTACACTGCCCGTGAGAGCGCCAAAAAGTGGGTACAGAAGCAAAGAATTTATGCACGACAAAAACCTGAATGCAGCGCAACTGCTACACGAGCAATGATGACTTTTCCAACTTTAGATAATGAAGAAATTATGGGAGAGACAACAGTACCCACCTTGATTATTAACGGGAAAAATGATCCGCTCATTAATCATGACTATACGGAAAATTTCGCATCTAATAATCTTAATATCACTGTAAAATTATTCGCTGAATCTGGACATGCTCCACATATTGAGGAACCATTACATTTTTTAACAGCCTTCAATTTGTTTGTGGAATCAGTGAAAGTGTGAGTATGTAGATATTAAGGGGAGTAAATTACACATGGAAATGAATAAGCACAAGTCAACGTTTAAACTGTATTATTAAATACATTAAAAAGAATCTGCAGCACCTTTGGTGTTGCAGATTCTTTTTATGAATATAAAATTAAAATGATTTAGACTTCTTTATTGTCATTAGCTTCTTTAATACGTTTATTAACACGTTCTAATAACTCATTAATTTTATCACGTTGTTTTTTGTTAACTAAAATTAATACAGTTCTTTCATCGTGTTCATTACGTTTTTTATCGAAGTAATCTTCTTGTGATAAATTTTTAACTGCTTTTACCACTTGCGGTTGTTTGTAATTTAAATGATTAATTATATCTTTTAAATAGTACTCTTCACTTTCATGCTCACTGATGTAAGTAAGTACTGCGAATTCTTCAAAGCTCACTGAGAATTCTTTTTTAATAATACCTTTTAATTTGTCTGCATATGTCACCATAGCCAATAACTCGAAACAATCATTTATTTTTGTGATCGCCATCTTTTATATTCCTCCCTGTTTTGCCAGCCCAATCATGATACAAATTAAATTTTATAATTTGTATAACTTTTATCTAAAACGAAAGTTAAACCTACTTTATTATGATAATTTTAGTCTAAATTTATTTGTGTAAAATATATTAAAACCATAATTATTTAGTTTATTATAACTAAATAAAAATAGAAAGTAAACTAAAAACTGTTTAAGAGTGGGCGTAATGATTTATTTTATTAATTCAATTAGTTTATAAGCAAAAATTTAAATATATTTTATTGCTCTAAACTAATTTTTCCCATTACAGTATAATTTAAAACTTAAATTGGCCGATTGGCGAATTTTTTAAATACTTTGTAATATTACTAAGTATTTAATGCATATTTCATTAATTAATGGTTAACATTAATACAAATGCATCGTAGTCTATTTTACCCGTTTTAAATATATTAAAGACATTTTTTAGCATAATTTGCTTTTAAATTTATCAAAATTAATTTGACTATAAACTAATTTAGAGTCGTTGTATTTTAAAAAAATTAATTCTAAAACAAGGTGTTTCACTTTTCTATAATTACAAGTTGATCATTGAAAATGAAAACAATTCAAACACCAACAATAGTTAATTAAAATTTATTGTTAAATTGATTATTTGATACTACCAAAGTTATATTACGCTCAATGAGTAATAAATTCAACTTTATTTTAATTACAAATGTTTTACAATGTTGTGTAAATTAAATGAGTAATTGAAATATTATTAATATATAGTAGATATTTTAACGTTTTAAGTTCAAAAAATGATAATTATTAACTGTAACTAAATCTCTGTCACTATATGTAATTATAAATTGTAACTGCTGATTAGAAAAATCGTAATAAGATAATACCAAGCATCAATGCTATAATACCGATAATTTTTCGTAATGTTACTTTATTAGTAGGTGTTCCAAACAAACCAAAATGATCGATAATAATGCCCATAATCATCTGGCCTAACATAACTACTATGGTAGTAACAGCAGCGCCAAGATGTGGCATCAATATAATGTTTGTCGTAACAAATACGACACCAAGAATACCACCAATAAAATAAAGCGGTTTAAGTTTGCCTTGTGTCGGGTTATAAGTTGTTATTTTTAATGATTTATTAAATATCAAAGTGAAGATAAATAATAAAATTGTGCCGATAGTAAAGGAAACAAAGGCTGCCATTACTGGAGAATGTAATTGTTGTCCTAAACTACTATTAATTGTAGTTTGTATCGGAGGGCCAAAACCAAAGATAAAGCCAATAATTAGCCAAAGATAAAAAGAAACGGGTGTTACACGGCGTTCTTGTGTTTTACGAGTATAATTCATTAACAATATCCCTATAAATAATATGATAATGCCTAATGATTTCACTACAGTAAAAGGTTCGTGATTTGCGCCAAACCAACCAAAAGTATCAATAAGTACTCCCATAATAATTTGACCTGCAATAGTCATTACTACCGTTAAAGATGCACCTAATCTAGGTAAGAGGAGTAAGTTTCCTGTTAAAAAAATAACACCTATTATACCACCGACAAACCAAACATAGCTTAAGCTTTGGTTTGCATAGAAATCAGCTGTAAAGACATGAGGATTAACGATAATATTGATAAGAATTAAAAATAACATTCCCGTAGCGAATGAAATCGTCGAAGCATAAAATGATGAACGGGTATACATGCTCAATCGTGAGTTGATGGAAGTTTGAAAAGGTACTACCATACCAGCAACTAACCCTAAAATAAATAATAAAAACAAAATAATCACGCTTTCTCTAAAATTTTGATATTGATAATGTCAGTTTATTCTTTTGTTATATGATATGATGAGTATATACGATATAAATGTAAAATTCATGATATTGATACATGAGTTATAGCAGATATGTTTGTAAAAGTGAATGATTTTAGAATTTAAAAGTGAGTGACTAACTAAATTGAAGCAACTTTCTATCATTCGTCTGTTAGACGAAGAAACTTTTTTTATTGGTGCTGGGAGCAATCAACAACTAAGACCACAACAATTTATTGAAGTATTGAACCCTAAAAGATCATACAAAAATTTAGCACGCGTTGAAGAAGTGTATGAACAATATGCATTATGTAAAAAATTAGGCAAGAAAAAAATATTTTTTGGTGATACAGTCAGAATTCGTCCGTTAAATAATTAACTAGATGTCAAATATACATTAAAATGTCACAGTGACATCGCCCCTAAAGCACTTAAGCTGAGGGGGCGATTTTTATTTTTTAGACAGTTAGCAACTATGTGTATATATAGTGCTAATTAGATAGTCATATAATGTAAAGTTACTAGAAAATGGTTAGTGTTTAGCGTCTAACGTTTCAAAAATTGTAGTAATTGTTTTGTCTATCAAATAGGCAGCATGTACTTTCACAGGTTGGCTTTTCGAAATTCTCAAAATATCCAAATCAACTATTTTTTCCATGTTTTCTTTGACTTGTACTTCTGTTAGTTTACGTTCCACTTTAGGAATTTGTAGTTTTAACGTTTTATTAAGTACATCTGTAAATACTAATTCTAATGTTTTTGACATTATGGTGCCTCCTTAATGAACGATTTCGCTTTTGTTTAATTCTATAGTAGTAAACTGTTCTCCAAGCATATTTTCAAGCGCAACTTTAAAGGCTTTGATTTGTTCTGTAGTTGCCTGTGGATTTATATTGGCAAAACGACGAGAGAAATTTTTCACTTTCCCATCAGGTCCAGCAAAGCTACGAGAAAATGTTACTGTTAATTGATTAATTCCATTCATTGCTTAACACCTCCTTCTATTAAAAATATCGAAGTGATAAAAGCAAATGGCTATAAAAATTTTAAGAAATTTGTGTAAAATGCTTTTATGTTACTTATTTATCATTTATTATTGAATAAGAAACATTTTAAAGTTAAGAGGTGTGAAGATGAACCAGGTGGACCCAATTAGAGATATTGGAGATATAAAATTGATGTATAAAGTGTTGCAACGAAAGTCATATAGAGATTATTTATTATTTAAATTCGCAATACACACAGGCATTAGATTATCTGAATTATTAAATTTAACCGTGTGTGACGTGATGGATAAAAATAAAACTATTAAATCATTTTGGGTAGAATCACATGCATCAAATATTAATATTATGATTCCAGAAGAACTACAACGCGAATTACGACAATACATCACTATGGAACAGTTAAATACGGGTGATTTGTTATTTCAATCCAATAGAACTCAAAAAGGTTTATCTAGACAACAAGCGTATCGCATTATCCATGCTGCTGCAGAAGAGTTGGGGATGTTACATATAGGATTAACAACTTTGCGTAAGACGTTTGCTTATCACGCCTATCAGTCTGGAATCTCTATTTCTATTATTCAAAAATATTTAGGGCATCAGACCACTTATGAAACGATGAAATTCATAGGTATTTCAAGGAATGCAAGTAAGACGACAATCGCGTTAAATTTATAAATGTAAAGGAGGAAGTCGATGAGTCTGATATACCTATTATGTATTATATTAGCTATTACGATACTTGTGTCTTTAACAATGACACATGTCAAATTAAGTAGATTTGCAGGACAAATAGCTTTAATAGCTCCAGTTCTAGCTTTAGTATACTTTTTGTGGCAAATTCCACGAGTAGTGGAAGGACAAATGACGATGGTCAATATACCTTGGTTGCAAGCTATAGATATTGACTTGGCATTTAGACTTGACGGTTTAAGTTTACTTTTTGGCATATTAATTTCAGGCATTGGAGTAGCCGTCTTCTATTATGCGACACAGTATCTGTCTAAAGAACATGATCATTTACCGCGTTTTTATATATACTTATTACTTTTTATGTTCAGTATGATAGGTGTTGTTACTTCTAATAATACAATTTTATTATATGTGTTCTGGGAATTAACAAGTGTGTCATCATTTTTACTTATTTCTTATTGGTACGATAAAGAAGATAGTCAGTATGGTGCTATACAATCATTTGTAATTACAGTCTTAGGTGGTTTGGCATTATTAGTAGGATTCGTTATGATTTACAACATTACTGGCACAAATACGATTACAGATATTCTTGATCAAAGTGATAAAATAGCTAACCATCCATTGTTTATACCAATTATTATCCTAGTGTTAATAGGTGCTTTTACCAAGTCAGCGCAATTTCCATTCCATGTATGGTTACCGAAAGCGATGGCGGCACCTACACCAGTCAGTGCCTACTTGCACTCGGCAACAATGGTGAAAGCAGGTATCTTTTTACTCTTTAGATTTACACCTGTTCTTGGACTTAGTGATTTTTATATTTATAGTGTGACTTTTGTTGGGTTAATTACAATGATTTATGGGGCTATAAATGCACTTAGACAATATGACTTAAAAGCAATATTAGCTTATTCAACCATCAGCCAACTCGGTATGATTATGTCGATGGTAGGTTTAGGTGGTGGTTATGCTCAACATACATCAGATGAATTATCAGCTAAATATGCAATGTTACTTTTTGCTGCATTGTTCCATTTATTAAATCACGCATTGTATAAAGGTGCGTTATTTATGGGTGTGGGCATTATTGACCATGAAACAGGAACACGTGATATTCGACAATTATCAGGAATGCGCAAAGTATTTCCGAAAGTTCATTTTGTCATGTTGCTGTCAGCATTATCTATGGCGGGCATTCCGTTTTTAAATGGTTTCTTAAGTAAAGAGATGTTTTTTGATGGTTTGCTTAGCGCACATGAATTGCCACAGTTTAATATAGTATTAACTTTAATTATTGATCTATTAGGTGGCTTAGCAAGTGTATTTACGATGATTTATGTGGTTTATATGATTAAGGAAGTCTTTTGGGGCAATTATAGTGAGGCGAAACTAGAAGTTGCTAAACCACATGAACCATTGAAATTTACATTACCATCATTACTAATGACGCTCTTATTGCCTGTTATTTTCTTTGTCCCGAATCTTTTCGGTGACCATTTAGTCTTACCGGCTTTAAGAAGTACTACCATTGGTGAAAAAGTTGATCAATTTGCTCCGCATATTGCCCAATGGCACGGCGTGAATTTACCACTTATACTAAGTGTTGTTGTCATATTAGTGGGGATTATCGCAGGATTGAAAATAAATTGGGCTAAATTTGCACGTAATTTCAAAGTGAAATCTATTACAGAGTTTTATGACAATTCTTATAAACAATTTGAACGTTATTCAGGTTATAGTATACGTGTACTAATGAATAACCGTTTAAATCAATACATTATTATGACACTTATTATCTTTGCGGTACTTGTCTTGTATGCCATTATTCGTGTTGGCTTCCCTGAAGTACATCAAGTAAAAGTAGGGGAATTTGGACCGCTAGAAGTTGTTACGTTGATTGTTGTTTATGTGCTGGGAATTGCTTTAGTGTTTATCAGACAACGTCTAACAATGGTTATTCTGAATGGAATTATAGGGTATTGTGTTACAATATTCTTCATTTTAATGAAAGCACCAGATTTAGCATTAACGCAATTAGTGGTAGAAACGATAACAACGATACTCTTTATTGTCAGCTTTTCACGTTTACCAAACGTACCTAGAGCAAAAGTACATAAAAAACGTGAATTAATGAAAATAGTCGTATCACTAATCATGGCCATAACAGTAGTAATATTAGTCTTTATCGCACAACATGGCACATCAATATCAACGATATCAACGTTCTATCACAATGCTTATGAATTATCTGGCGGTAAAAATATAGTTAATTCTATATTGGGAGATTTCAGAGCATTTGATACGTTATTTGAAGGTATGGTATTGATTATTGTCGGCTTAGGTATCTACACATTATTAAACTTTAAAGATCGGAGGGGACAAGATGAAAGAGAATGATGTTGTCTTACGCACAATAACTAAAATTGTGGTCTTTATTCTTTTAACATTTGGATTTTATCTGTTTTTAGCGGGACATAATAATCCAGGTGGTGGCTTTATTGGAGGACTGGTTCTTAGTTCAGCATTTTTACTAATGTTTCTAGCCTTCGATGTGAAACAAGTATTAGTCTCCCTGCCTGTTGATTTTAAAATAATGATTATTGTCGGCTCATTATTATCAATGGTAACAGCAATTGTACCTATGTTTTTTGGTAAACCGTTCCTTTACCAAACAGATGCATACGTCAATGTACCATTAATGGGTGAATTGCATTTAACAACTGTGACATTGTTTGAAGCGGGAATAGTACTCTCAGTTGTGGGAGTCATTGTTACCGTAATGCTGTCAATTAGTGGTGGTCGCTCATGAATTTAATTTTATTATTAGTAATTGGCTTCTTAATATTTATAGGAACGTATATGATTTTATCAGTCAATTTAATACGTATCGTTATTGGTATTTCTATTTATACGCATGCTGGTAATTTAATCATTATGAGTATGGGCAGTTATGGTAAAAACAAGACTGAACCATTAATTGGAACTGCTAACCAAAATTTTGTTGACCCTTTGTTACAAGCGATTGTCTTAACGGCTATTGTCATTGGCTTTGCGATGACAGCATTCTTGCTTGTACTTGTATACAGAACCTTCCGAGTTACTAAAGAAGATGAAATTGATGTGCTGAGAGGAGATGACGAAAATAATGAGTAATTTATTAATACTACCATTACTGCTTCCAGCACTTTGTGGTTTAATCTTGGTCTTCATTCGTAATAATAGTTTGTTATCACGAATTTTTGCGATAGGTACGATGGCGGTCTCTACGCTCGTCTCGTTATTCTTACTAATACATGTAATGCAGGGGAAACCTATCAAATTGGATTTTGGTGGATGGCAAGCACCGTATGGTATTCAGTTTGTCGGAGATTCTTTAAGTTTATTAATGGTTACTACATCAAGTTTCGTAGTCACATTAATAATTGCTTATGGCTTTGGTAGAGCTGAAAAACGTGCGATACGCTTCTATCTTCCCAGTTTTATTTTATTCTTAACTGTAGGAGTTATTGGCTCTTTTTTAACTGCTGATTTATTCAACATCTATGTCATGTTTGAAGTAATGTTATTGTCTTCATTCGTTTTAATTACATTAGGACAGTCGGTAGAACAACTACGAGCAGCAATTATCTATGTCGTGCTGAACATTGTCGGATCGTGGATGTTATTGTTAGGTATAGGGTTATTGTATAAGTTAACTGGAACACTTAACTTTGCACATGTTGCACAACGTATTGGTGAAGTTCAAGATCAACGTGCCGTAGTCATAATTTCGATGGTCTTTTTAGTGGCATTTGGTTCTAAAGCAGCATTAGTCCTCTTTATGTGGTTGCCAAAAGCTTATGCGGTATTAAATACTGAATTAGCAGCATTATTTGCTGCATTAATGACTAAAGTTGGCGCTTATGCATTGATTCGTTTCTTTACTTTAATATTTAATGAACAAGATGATGTAACGCATTCATTAATGGTCTTTTTAGCTTGTGTTACTATGCTTATTGGAGCATTTGGAGTAATGGCTTATAAAGATATTAAAAAAATTGCTGCCTATCAAGTTATTTTATCGATTGGATTTATCATATTAGGTTTGGGTACACATACTTTTGCGGGTGTGAATGGCGCCATATTTTACTTAACAAATGATATTGTTGTGAAAACTTTACTCTTCTTTATTATAGGAAGTTTAGTATATATAACTGGACATAGAAACTACCAATATTTATCTGGTTTAGCTAAACAAGAGCCATTTTTTGGTGTCGCTTTTATTGTATTAATTCTAGCTATCGGAGGCGTGCCACCTTTTAGTGGATTTCCTGGGAAATTATTGATTTTCCAAGGTGCTGTAGAAAATGGTAATTATATCGGTTTAACGTTAATGATTATTACAAGTTTAATAGCGATGTTTAGCTTATTCAGAATATACTTTACAATGTATTTAGGAAGTAGTGAAAAAGGTGAACAAGTATTGTTTAAACGTATTCCATTCTATCGTAAAAGTTTAATAGGGATGCTTGTCGCTGTGGTCATTGCTATTGGTTTAGCAGCACCTATTTTATTTAAAGTGACAGAAAATGCGACACATTTAAATATGGATGACCAAGCATATGAAAAAGCAGTTAATCCACATTTGCTGAAGGAGGAGAAATAATCTATGAGACAAGTAGTGTTAAATGTTGTCATTGCGTTTTTATGGGTTCTATTTCAAGATGAAGACTCTTTTAATATTTCTACCTTCTTCGCAGGTTATTTAATTGGTCTAATTGTTATTTATATATTACATCGCTTTTTTGGCCAACAGTTTTACTTGAAAAAAGTTTGGGTGGCAATTAAATTTTTATTTGTGTATTTATATCAATTGATTACATCAAGTATGACCAACATTAATTATATTTTGTTTAAAACAAAAGATATGAATCCAGGTCTTGTTACGTATGAAACGACTTTAGATAGTGATTGGGAAGTATCATTTTTAACAATACTTATCATTATTACACCTGGCTCTACTGTTATTCGTATTTCAAAAGAAAAACAAAAATTCTTTATTCATGCAATTGATGTGTCAGACAAAGAACGTCAAAAGTTATTAAAAAGTATTAGACAATATGAAGGTCTAATATTGGAGGTGGCAGAATGATTGATTCACTAACCAATTTTTTCATTACAAGTTCCATTATTGTCTTTGGGATCGCGTTACTGCTCACTTTGTTTAGATTAATCAAGGGACCTACCACTGCTGATCGAGTTGTTGCATTTGATGCTGCCAGTGCAATACTCATGTCTATAGTAGGTGGTTTAAGCGTTATTTATGGTACGTTTTCATTCTTAGATTCTATATTATTAATTGCCATTATCTCATTTGTAAGTACAGTCTCTATTTCTAGATTTATTGAAGGGGGGCACGTATTTAATGCAAACAACAAGCGAAATCGTTAATTTATGTGCTGCCATTATCATGTTTTTAGGAAGTGTTATTGCACTTATTAGTGCCATTGGCTTAATCAAATTTCAGGATGTCTTTTTACGTAGTCATGCGGCTACTAAAAGTTCTACTTTGTCAGTGTTATTGACGTTAGTCGGAGTTATTATTTATTTCATCTCTGCGCAAGGATATTTAAGTGTACGTATGATTTTAGCCTTGGTATTTATTAATTTAACTTCTCCTGTTGGAGGACATTTAATTTCACGAGCTGCATATCGTACGGGGGCTTATATGTATCGTAAAAAAGATGGTATGAGACAAACGAACATATTGTTAAGTTCAAATGATGATCAAAATAATTTTGAACAGCTGAAAAAGCGTGCTAAAGAGCGTGAACAATTACGTAAAAAAGCCTATGAAGAAGACGAATATTAATTTTGTTATATGAAGATGTGTATCTTTTCCTCCTGTGCTGACAAGGTAGGCGGAATGAGATGCACTTTTTTTATTAAATATTTAGGTTAAATAATGTGATGGAATATTGAGGGGTCAATGATGGATCATGTTTTCTATATTACTGCCAAAGTCTCAACATTTTATTGGCAGTTTTTTTGTGCACGCTTTCCGCGGGCACTGCCTCAGCCTGTAGTCTTCGGCTCTTGCTATTCCCGCAGGAGTTGGCCCAAATCACTGCCAATAATATATGAAAGTTTTAGATGAACTATCACCTTGGTTTTTGTCTACGTTCTATAACAAGAGGAAAGGGAATAACTAAATCGTCATCTTCATTTTATATTGCCAGTAGCTAACTGAACTGTAATGTACCTTAACTCATGTTTTTTATACCAGTCATCCTTGTCGCTGTGGGGAGAGGAATCTTATTAATAAAATTCGATTTCTGTTCCATTCCCTAAAAAAATGATAAAATAATATATATTTGTAATTGTGTGAATTAATAATCGATGGGCAACGTTTGCTCATTGTAGCATTTAAAATGAGATGATAGCGTAAGCGCTTGTGTGACATGTATATTATGCGTTATTTGTTTCAACCTCAGCAATTATAATAGTAAAGTTCAAACGATGAGAGGTGAAACTATGCAAATATTTGAGACACTGCTTATTTTTATAGTAGTCGTCATTTTAAGTTCATTTGTACATATATTTTTATCAAAAGTTCCTTTAGCCTTCATTCAAATAATTTTAGGTATGTTGTTATATATTACACCTGTACCTGTAGACTTTAATTTTGATTCAGAACTTTTTATGGTTGCATTAATTGCTCCATTATTATTTGTAGAAGGTGTACAAGTATCTCGCGTACATTTAAGAAGGTATATTAAGCCAGTTTTAATGATGGCATTGGGTTTAGTAGTGACAACAGTTATAGTAGTAGGTCTGTTTGTTCATTGGATATGGCCTGAGTTACCAATGGCAGCAGCGTTTGCTTTAGCAGCCATTTTATGTCCTACCGATGCAGTAGCTGTGCAAGCTATAACGAAAGGGAAAGTATTACCTAAAGGTTCTATGACAATTTTAGAAGGTGAATCACTTTTAAATGATGCAGCTGGTATCATATCTTTTAAAATTGCTGTAGCAGCTCTTATTACTGGAACTTTTTCAGTGGCTAACGCGATAGAACAGTTTTTAATATCATCTATCGGAGGATTTATCGTAGGGCTTATTATCGGTGTGGTTTTAGTACGAGCAAGAGTATCTTTAACACGACGAGGCATTGAAAATGTTAACATGTTTACTTTTATTCAATTATTAACACCGTTTGTCACATATCTTATAGCAGAAATGTTCCATGCTTCAGGTATTATTGCCGCGGTTGTAGCTGGTTTGGTTCATGGCTTTGAAAGAGATCGTATCTCACAAGCACGTACACGTTTGCAAATGAGTTATAACCATACGTGGAATATTATCGGCTATGCATTGAATGGCTTTGTGTTTGCTATTTTAGGTTATTTAATTCCTGAAGTGGTAGGTCGTATTATAGAAAATGAACCGCATAATTTATTATTTTTAATTATTGTTACTGTTTTAATAGCACTAGCGATTTATGTCTTTAGATTTTTATGGGTGTTCGTTTTATACCCTTACTTTTATTTACCAGTGAGTCCTTTCCAAAAAATGATGTCGGATAATGAAAATAATCAAACCAACACAGAAACACCACCAAAAAGAGGGGTCTATGCATTTATAATGTCTCTTTGTGGTGTACATGGGACTATCTCATTAGCTATTGCTTTAACTTTGCCATATATGTTGGCAAATCATCATTCTTTTGCTTTTAGGGATGATTTACTATTTGTTGCATCTGGTATGGTCATTATTAGTTTAGTAATAGCACAATTCTTATTACCATTATTTACACCATCTGCACCGAAACCTAAAGATACAGGGATGAACTATAAGCATGCAAGAATCTTTATTTTAGAAAAGGTAATAGAGTCATTAAATAAAAATTCAACTTTAGAATCTAGTTTTCATTATGGAACAGTAATTAAAGAATACCATGAAAAACTTGCATTTTTACGTACTGTGGAAAATGAAGATGAGAATATCAAAGAATTGCAGCGACTGCAAAAAATTGCATTTGAGGTTGAAAACGATACTTTAAATAATTTAGTTGTTAATGGTGATATTACTACTAGTGTGTTGGATAACTATATGCGTTACGCTGAACGAACTCAAATTTATAAACAAGCTTCATTAATGCAACGTTTAATAGTTGAAGTGAAAGTTTATATTTTGAAAATACGTATTAAAAAACGTATGAAAACAAACGCAGCTTCTTCGTTATCTATTGCAGATAACTTGTTAGAAATCTCCAATGTTATGCGTACAGTACATTATCGAGTAGTGAGTCGCTTAAGTAAAGAAACTACTGAAGATAATAAATTAGAAGTTGGGATGATTTGTGATGGTTATTTGGCACGACGTGATAATTTAACACCAAGTAACTTTTTCAATCCTAAGAACGAAAATTCGATAACGAAAATTCGTTTAGATGCATTGAAAGAACAACGTCGTATCTTAAATCAATTGATAGAAGAAGAAGATGTTAGTGACACAACAGCGTTAAAAATACGAGAATCAATCAACTATGATGAAATGGTTATTGTAGATAGTTTAACTTAGTGACACTACTCTATAGATAGAGTTACTTTAGTTTAATGTGCGAACTGAAAAGTAAATAAAAATAAACTGGCAGATCGCTAAAACAATGAATCATAAATGTTTAGCGGTCTGCCAGTTTTGTAAGCGTAGCAATATGAGCTGTCTGGATAGAAATTTCATTATATTGCTACGTTTACTTTTTTTACACAGAGAAAACGCCATCAATGGAGGAGGATTATGTACCATTGATGGCGTAAGAGTATGATTTAAGGCTTGAATACCACCATATCGTACGTGGGTGTGTAGCATGTTTAGGAGAGACACGTACGATATGGGACTATTCACCTAGTTAACAGGTTGAATAGCCTTAGTTATTATCATAATTATTACTTCATACTGCCATGAATTGTGTTGATATTAGCTTCCATCATTTTATAATAGGAATCTCCTTTAGTTCCTTTTTCTCCAATAGAATCGGTAAATACTTCACCATAAATATCTTTTTTAGTTTCTTCACTTAATGTATCCATGCTTTTACGTTCAACACTTGTTTCAACAAGTAAGTGTTTTAGATTGTGTTTTTTAACAAATTCAATGGCTTGTTTCATCTGCTCTGGTGTACCTTGCTTTTCAGTATTTATTTCCCAAATGTATCCTGGTTTTAAATCGTACTGTCTTGCAAAGTATTTAAAGGCACCTTCGCTTGTAATAAATGCACGCGAGTCTTTTGAAATATCATCTAACTTGTTATGACTTTCTTTATTCAATGTTTGTAGCTTGCTAATATAATTTGAACCTTGTTTCTCTACATCTTTATTATCTTTAACATTTTTAGTTAACGTCTCTTTAATAACTTCGGCATATTTAATACCATTTTCTAAACTTAACCACGCATGAGGATCTTGGTTCTCATCTTTTTTACTAGCACCTTCTAAATAAATAGGCTTTACTGTTTTAGAAACAGCTACAACATTTTTATCGTCCATTGATTTATTCGCTTGTTTTAAAGCTTTTTCAAACCACCCGTTACCCGATTCTAAATTTAACCCATTATAAAATACAATATCAGCATCTGTTAATGCTTTAATATCTTTAGGTTTTACTTCGTATTCATGAGGGTCTTGGCCTATAGGAACGATACTATGTAAGTCTATATTCTTACCGCCAACATTTTGAGCTATATCATAAATTATTGAATTAGTAGTTACAACTTTTAATTTATCATTTGACTTGTTTTCTGACTGTGCAGATTTGTTGTTATTACTGCAAGCACCAACGACTAGCATTAATATTAAAAGTATGGGTAATAATTTTTTCATGTTAATTGTCCTTTCTTTATACGTGTGTTAATTTTTAGTGCGCTGAATACAATGATGTAAATAATAAATGCACACAGAACAATGGTTGCGCCACTTGGAATATTATAAATGTAGCTAAAATACATACCAGTGACAGAACAAATAATACTAATAGTACTAGCAATTACCATCATTTGTGGTAAGGTCTTAGCTATTAAAAATGCAGTACTCGCAGGTGTTATCAATAATGCAACGACTAAAATAATACCAACAGTTTGAATACTGGCTATTGTTACCATAGCTAGTAATAACATTACAAAATAATGAATTAATGTAGTGTTCAAGCCACTCATGCGGCTAAATGTTGAATCAAATGTTGAAATCATTAAAGGTCGATAAAATATAACAATAAGTAAAAGTACTATAGCACTGACGATAATAGTAGACCAAAAAATATTAGTTGTAATGGCAAGAATGTTGCCAAATAAAATATGGTGTAAATCTGTTGCACTATTAATCAAACTAATAATGATAATCCCAGTAGATAAAAAGGCCGTAAAACTAATACCTATCGCAGCATCTGGTTTAGTTTTACTGCTTTGCGTAATAAATCCTATAAATAAACTTGCAATCATCCCTGTAACTAAAGCACCGATATACATTGGTATACCGAGTACAAATGATAATGCTACACCAGGTAACACTGCATGACTCATAGCATCCCCCATTAACGAAAGACCGCGTAATACAATAAGACTACCTACCGTGCCACATACAATACCTACTACTATAGAGATAATAAGTGCACGGTTTAAAAATTGATAACTGAATAAATGTTCAATGAAATCTAACATATTTTACTGCACACTCTTTTCATCGGATATTAGTGCAGAAGGTTCTGCATTTAAAAATGTCTGGTTTAATTGTTCAGGTTGCATTGCTATATCGCTATCACCAAAAAAGCGAATAGTGCGATTAAGTAAAATGATACGATCGAAATATTGAGTGGCTTTAGATAAGTCGTGATGAACAATTAAGATTAATTTGTTTTCACTTTTTAGGTGCTGTAATAAATTGAAAATTAACTGTTCACTATGAAAATCTATGCCTACGAAAGGTTCATCTAACATATAGACCTGATTACTGTGCATTAAAGCACGTGCCACAAGTACACGTTGCAATTGACCTCCGCTTAATTCGGAAATTTGACGATGACGCAAATCATTTAATTCTAATGTTGTTAATAAAGACTCGAGTCGTGATTTTACTTTTTTAGTTACGGGTTTAAACCATCCGATATTACCATATGAGCCT
This sequence comes from Staphylococcus arlettae, assembly GCF_025560845.1. Classification (NCBI taxonomy): domain Bacteria; kingdom Bacillati; phylum Bacillota; class Bacilli; order Caryophanales; family Staphylococcaceae; genus Staphylococcus; species Staphylococcus arlettae. The sequence continues at coordinate 2,218,572 of NZ_CP094803.1, read as the reverse complement.
GATAATATAACAGCTTCTACACCGATAGGAAAATCTAAATCAATATGAGCTTTTTGAGGAATATAAGTAATTGATTTTAATACTGAAGAGAGTGGTTGTTGATTTAACAATTGTTCTCCAGTTGCTTTGAATTCTCCAATAAGCGATTTAAATAAAGATGACTTTCCTGCACCATTAGGTCCCATAATTCCTATAATTTCACCTTGGATAGGTAATGTTAAATTAATATCTTTGAGCACATGTTTCTTCCCTAAATGCAAATTTAAGTTTTTTATTTCTAACATAATTCACCCTCTAAAAATATTTTTAGGTCGACCTAATTTATTTTATAATATACTACGAACTTTTAGCATGTCAAGAATTTTCGTGATACAATAAAGACAATGATTGTGAGAGGTGAAAGTATGCTGACAGAAGAGAAAGAGGACTACTTGAAGGCCATTTTAACGCATAAAGGCGATACTACTTTTGTATCAAACAAAAAGTTATCGCAGTATTTAAATATAAAGCCACCATCAGTAAGTGAAATGATAAATAGATTAGAACAAACAGAATTGGTAGCAACAAAACCATATAAAGGTGTGATGTTAACGCAGAAAGGTTTGGCACACACTTTAGATATTATTAAACGACATCGTTTACTTGAGTTATTTTTAATTCAAATATTGCATTATGATTGGGAAGAAGTGCATCAGGAAGCTGAAGTGTTAGAACATAGAGTCTCACATCTATTTGTAGAGCGGTTAGATAAGTTATTAGATTATCCAACTACATGTCCTCATGGCGGCGTTATACCACGTAATAATCAATATAAGGAATTATATACAACCGATTTATTACAATTTAGTGCTGGAGATTATGTTAATGTTAAAAGAGTAAGGGACAGAACAGAATTATTGATTTATTTGTCTAGTAAAGCCATCTCAATTGGTGATGAAGTACTTATCGTCGATAAAGATGATACAAATAGAGTAGTAATGATTCAAAAAGGCGAGACGGTTACAATTTTGAGTTATGATAATGCAGCGCATATTTACGTAGAGTAATATAAAAAGCGATGGTTTATATTAACCATCGCTTTTTGCATATATATTTAAAATGAAATAACTACAGTGAAAAGTTTATACACTGTATATAAATTAATCGCAATCCACAGTGTACTAAAAAAGAATGTGGGGCAGCGCGTTAATTCGTTTAATGTTGTACCATCCCATTCAACATCACGGTTGAAAAACGTCAGTTTAAAGATTGTCCAGCTTGATTGGAGCACCTCACCGAGCAACATTCCAAGGATGAAGTGGTAACTTATAGAAACGAAATAAAAGATGAGCTCCTGATCATTGCTTTGATATATACCATAAAGCAATACAATTAACATCAAAAGTATAATAATTGGGAGTAATTTACGAGATGTTAATATGACAAAATAGCAAAATATAAATAAATACGCAGCAATAAAGATGCTGGGATAGTTGGCAGTGACAGCTAAATATCCTAAAAAGAGCATTAAAGGTGGCATGATATAACCACCTAATGTGGTAATGATTTGGCTCAAACGACTACTAGATTGTGTAATAGCATAACCTTGTTGTGATGTTTGGTCACGTTCTGAAGGTTTAGCGACAATAACTAAATCTCTAGCTTTGCCTCCGCTAATTTTATTAAATAAAATATGGCCAAATTCATGTGTTAATACTGGAATATAATTTAAATAAATATCAATTATACGATTAAGTGGCTTGTGCCTATACTGATGAATCACAATGTAAAGCACTGCTAATATTAAAATCCAACTAATATGTAATTGAATGGATGAACTTAAAAATGATTGTATATAGGACATGCAAATACCTCTTTTGTAATGGTGATGAATATGAACTTTAATCTATTATAAACGATATAAACAATTAGCGCATTTGGACTTTTGATGTAGGAAAGAATTAGGGGAATAGCATATTACAGAAAGTATTATCTCATTACTGCGTATTATGATAAAATGACTGTTAATATTGTATGAAATCGACAGTGAGTAGATAGGAGTTAATAGTTAATGGTGAAAAGAGACGAAACAGATAAAGTAGATGTTTTATCTGTACATTTTAATAATGTCACAATGGACGATATGGTAACAAATGTAAAACAATTTTTTGAAGACGGGCAACAAGAGACACTGTTTATTGTGACTGCAAATCCAGAAATCGTAGATTATGCTACAACTAATACATTTTATCGAACATTGATTAACAGCGCTAATTATACCGTTGCAGATGGTACAGGCGTGGTCAAAGCTTCCAAAATTTTAAGAACGCCATTAAAAGCTCGTGTACCAGGTATTGAATTGATGGAATCATGTTTAAAAATAGCGCATTCTAATCATCAACGGGTGTATTTATTAGGAGCCAAAGAAGCAGTAGTAGTAAAAGCACAAGAACAGTTAAAACAGCAATATCCAAATATAATTTTTGATCATCATCACGGATATATCGATCTACAAGATGCGCACATTGCTCAAGAAATAAAAGACTTTAAGCCAGATTATATTTTTGTGGGGATGGGTTATCCCAAACAAGAAATGTGGATTGAGCAGCATCGACATAACTTTGAACATACAGTGATGATGGGCGTAGGTGGCTCATTAGAAGTATTTAGTGGAGTCAAAAAACGAGCACCTAAATTTATTAGAACCATTAATTTAGAGTGGGTCTATCGCTTAATAATTGATTGGAAACGGTTAGGAAGAATGCAAAGTATTCCTAGATTTTTATGGAAAGTTATGAAACAAATGCGACATAAACATTAAAAACGATTACGATGTCTTGAATATTGTGGCATCGTAATCGTTTTTAGTTTAACGTTATTTAAATTCAAAACGAGAATTATCTAATTCTGATCTGAATTTTTTTTGATCCGCAGCGGAACGTTTTTTGAAGTCATTTAAAAATTTTTCATATTCAGGTAAGACTTCATCTAATGTACCAAATTGTTTTAATTTACCGCCTTCTATCCATGCAATTTTTGAACAGAAGTCACGTACTTGTTTCATATTATGACTGACAAAGAAAATTGTTTTATTTTGTTCTTTGTACTCATAAATTTTTTCTAGACATTTTTGTGCAAATGTTTGGTCACCAACGGATAAAGCTTCATCGATAACTAAAATATCGGGATTAGTGGTAATGTTTATTGAAAACCCTAATTTGGCACGCATACCACTGGAATATTTTTTAACGGGTTGGTAAATAAATTCACCAAGTTCACTGAACTCAATAATTTGTGGAGTATAATCTTTAATTTGTTTTTTATTAAAGCCCATACACAACATTTTAAATTCAATGTTTTCAATTCCAGTAAGTTGACCATTAAGTCCAGCATTAATGGCGATTACACTGACTTCTCCATTGCGGTTAATGTGACCACGTGTTGGGGAAAGTGATCCGCCAATCATGTTACTAAGGGTAGATTTACCAGAACCATTAATACCTACTAGGCCAATAACATCACCTTCATGTGCAGTTAATGATAAATCATTTAAAGCATAAAATGTTTTGTTTTTGTGAAAAGGTACCAGTAAATCTTTTACTCGTTCTTTATTATTGCGATAAATACGGTATTCTTTTGAGACATGTTCAATGTTTACCGAGACTGTCATAATTTTACCATCCTTATTTCTAATTACTGTTATTATAATATATAGTAAATGAGTTGTTAAATTTATTAACCTATTGTAAAGTAAGTAGGTATGAATTGCGAGAAAACTATAGTCTACAATTGTTAAAGTTTACTGAATTTGTGGAATTAAATCAACTCTTTTAGTAGAAAATAGTGTTAAATGTAGCTGGTATCATCTAGTATATAATAATTGGCAATACTATTTTATGATGATATTAATAGTAATGAGCTAAAATGAAATCATAGTAAGTTTACATCTATTTATTAAATAGGGTATAATTTTTTTGTTATGAAAATATTTGGAGATAACGACAGAATAAAAAACAAAAGTTTAAGATATAAAAGTAAATCGTTTGAAAGCGTGGTTTATTTAAATGAAGGCAGTTTGGACTGTATTTAAAGAACATATAAAAAATATATATTTGATCAAAAGATTAGCAGAATTTCAAATTAGAATCACTAACCATAGTAATTACTTAGGTATGGCGTGGGAATTAATCAACCCAGCAATGCAAATTGCGGTTTATTGGTTTGTTTTTGGTTTAGGTATGCGCAGTAATACCCCTCAAGATGGTGTGCCGTTTATATATTGGTTATTGGTCGGTATTAGTATGTGGTTCTTTGTGAACCAAGGTGTATTAGAAGGAACCAAGGCGATTGCGTCGAAATATAATCAAGTAGCAAAAATGAATTTTCCGTTGTCTATTATTCCTACTTATATTGTGTTTAGTAGATTTTACGGGCATCTCGGTTTATTAGCTATAGTGATGGTTATATGTTATTTTGCAGGGTATCACCCGACAATTTACACCTTACAGTTGTTAATATATGTACCTTTCGCGTTAATCTTAACGGTGGCAATTTCACTCGTAACATCAACTTTAGGTGTACTTATTAGAGATACTCAGATGGCAATGCAAGCGTTAATGCGAATTGTCTTTTTCGTATCATCTATTTTAATCGTGCCACCTAAAGGTATTGTAACTGATGTGATGCAATTAAATCCGATTTACTTTTTAGCTGAAGCATATAGAGCTGCTATTTTACATCATGATTGGTACTTTATTTCTCATTGGGAATTGGCAGTCTATAATGTCATTTTAGTTATTGTTTTACTCGTGGTAGGATCGATTTTACACATGAAGTATCGCGATCATTTTGCAGACTTTATGTAATGCATTATTTATAAAATATATGAAGAACCTGAAACATATTTTACGTTCCAGGTTCTTTTTGTATATTGGTAATAATTAATCGTTAGAAGTGTAGGTCAAGTGAATAGGGCCAAGCTGACAATAAGATAGGACGAAATAATTTAATAATTAAACATTGCTATCGTTGCAATTCTATAAATTTTGGAAAAAGCACGCTATAATTAAATGAAACTAACTGAAGTAAAGGGGAGAAAAAATGAGACAATGGATAAAAAGAATTTACATGATGATGATACATATACTAAATGTAGTATTTAGTTGGAATAAAATATCAACAAAACACATAGTAGTGATGATGACTTTTGAAGCAGATGTCTTACCGATAATTAAAGAATTATCTCAACAAGGATATCGTGTCACAGTAATTGCTAAAGGCATACATCAAGAAACCATTGAACAATTACAACATTGTACATTTATTCCAGCAGGAAATAAACATATTATTCACCATATAAAAGCATTAAGCACAGCAAAAGTAATAGTGATTGATACTTATTATTTACTATTAGGTGGCTATCGCAAAAAAGCTGGTCAAAAAATTATTCAAACGTGGCATGCTGCAGGTGCGCTAAAACATTTTGGGCTAACGGATCATCAAGTGGATCATACTAATAAAATGCAAGTTAAACAATATCGTCGGGTTTATGGAGCTACAGATTTTTATTTAATCGGTGGTCCACCAATGGCAGAATGCTTTAAAGCAGCTTTTGATGTACATCCAACACAGCTTTGTACGACAGGACTACCGAGGTTAGTACCGTATTGTCAATTAGATATTAAAGAGATGCAAACACAGTTAAAACAGCAGCATGGGATTACGACTAAACTCGCGATTTACGTTCCTACATACAGGGAATACAATCAAAGAAATAGAATAATCGATGTTACACAATTTGAACAAGCATTACCTGGTTATACTTTAATCAATAAACTACATCCAGCAGTAGCAGAGCCAAGTCAGACTCAGATTGATACACAGACATTGATGTTGATGGCAGATTTGATTATTACTGATTATAGCTCATTAGCAATTGAGGCAAGTTTATTAAATAAAACTGCTGTCTTTTACGTTTATGATGAGACATTGTATGAAGCGGAACGTGGGTTAAATAGCTATTATTATGATATACCAAGTCGTTATAAAGCATATGATGAAACATCATTAATTCAATTGATCCAGCAACAAGAACAAACGTTAGAACCGTTATTTCAAACGTGGCATCAATACAATACGAAGGATAGCTTAAATCAAGTCATGGAGTTAATTAATAAGGAGGCTTCACAATGAAAATAGCATTTATTATTCCAGTTTATAATGCAGCTAATACGATTCGTCGTGCTATTGCCTCGATTGATACTAAGTATGAGCATGAAATCATTTGTATAAATGATGGTTCGACTGATGAATCGTTAGCAGTGTTGCAGGAATTAGCGAAAATGTATAAAGAACTGACAATTATCAATCAAGAAAATGCGGGTGCGGCAGCAAGTCGTAATAGAGGTCTTGCATCTATGTCGAGTGATGTATTTATGTTTTTAGATGCTGATGATGAGTTCTTACCTAGCAGAATTGATTACATGGCTGACTACTATTTGAAAAATGATGATGTAGATATTGTTTTAGGGCAACTAGGACGCGAGCGTCATGGAGAATGGCAAACGATTCCAACTCATACAGAAATTAATAAATTTGATACTGTGAATTTGGCTCAATGTCCAGCTATCTTACAATCTATAGGCCCTGGTGCAAAAATGTTTAGTGCTAAATTTGCGGACTTACGTTTTGATGAAGATGTAGTGTTTTGTGAAGAACATACATTTATGGCACGTGCTTTTAATAAAGCTAGTGATATTCAATTATTACCTAATATTATTTATGGTTATAATAATGTAGGAGGATCAATTACAGAACAGCGTGCGCACCGTTTTGAAGATTATTTAGCTAATGCAGCGGTGGTTAGACAACGCGTGATGGATATTTTGTTATTATCGAATTTAAGAGTATATTACAGTTATCGTTTTGACGAGTTGATTGTTAGCTATTTAATTCAATCTTACCTAGCCAATCAAAAGGAAATTACCGAACCATTTATTAATGCAGTGACAATGTATCTGAAAACAATGCAAACAACAGATTACGAAGGGCGTGCATTATTCAGAATTATTAAAGTAGTAGAGCAAGGTGGTAAAGGTTGGACAAAACCAATATATGAAACATGGAGAGAAACATTACATTATGTTGGTATTGGACGGCCACCTTATTATCGTTTTAAAGTTGAAATTCTACCGAGACGTGCTAAATTTAAAAGCAAAATGACTCTAAAAAAATTATTGAAAAGGTAAACATTAATTACGTTATAGTATTAAAAATTTTAGTATGATATACTTCTTGAAAATGTGAAAAGTTACTGAGAGGTAGATAATAATGAAAAGAGTTATAACATATGGAACTTATGACTTATTGCATTATGGTCATATTGAATTACTGAGAAGAGCACGTGAAATGGGTGACTATCTTATTGTTGCGTTATCATCGGATGAATTCAACCGTATAAAAAATAAAAAATCTTATTATAACTATGAACAACGTAAAATGATGTTAGAATCAATTCGTTATGTTGATCTTGTAATCCCGGAAGAAGGATGGGGACAAAAAGAAAAAGATGTTGAACGTTATGATATAGATACATTTGTCATGGGTCATGACTGGGAAGGCGAGTTTGATTTTTTAAAGGACAAATGTGAGGTTATTTATCTTAGACGTACGGAAGGTATTTCTACGACTAAAGTTAAAAAAGAATTATATGGTAAAGAAGAACATTAATAAATTATCACACACGATAATATGAATGTGTGTTGATAATGTTTAAAGGGATAAGTTTTAGAAATCACCATGATTTCTAACTTGTCCTTTTTTATTGCGCTATAAGTTTAATTTAACTCAAAAAAACGCATTGAGTTTTGGATTGATAATCCTAGACTCAATGCGTATGTTGAACTATTTTTTATTGTTAGATTTACGACGTATTAAATCAATAAGTAAATAAATGACGATTGCTAATGCGGTAATAATTAAGACTATACCTAATAACGTTAAAATAGGATGATCATCCCAAGTGGATTTAACCATAGTAGTAGTTTCGTGTAATAATGGTTTTTTCACTTTTACAGAAGGTGGACCGTATTTATCGGAAATAAATGAGCGATCGTATTCAATGTGTAATTTTTTATCTTCGATGACATATTTATAATCTTCTTTTGTAAAATCTTTTGGCAATACATCATATAAATCATCTTCTAAGTAATAAGTTTTACCATTAATTTTGTGTTCGCCTTTGCCTAAAATTTTAGTGTATTTATACTGATCGAAAGACATATTCATCATAGCATTACCCATCATGTTACGTTGTTTTTCACCACCGAAGTTATCATAGTTTCCGGCACCCATGATTGTTTGTACAATACGGAATCCATCACGTTTTGTCGTGATAGTATGGTTATAATTTGCTAGGTCACTTGATCCAGTTTTTAAACCATCAGTACCTTCTAAGCTCATGTCGCCACCTTCAAGTGAATGGTTGAAGGTATAGTATGTAACACCATGTTGTGTTGGCGCAGTTTGCTTAGTGAAATATAAAATTTTAGGTGTATCTTGAATTGAACGTTGCGATAAAATTTCGAAATCTCGTGTTGAAGACACTGAATTATCTTCATCAGTGTACTTTTTAGGTGCAAAATCTTCTAGTAGGGCATTGTCAGCACCTGTAGGATTAACAAAGTGCGTATCTTTCATACCTATTGATTTAGCTTTTTTATTCATTAAGTCAGTGAATTCTGAAGTGTTTTTAGATACTTCATTTGCTAATATTAGTGCTGCCGCATTACTAGAAGCAGAAACTGTTATTTGCAATAATTCTTTAATGGTATATGTTTCGCCAGGGTAGAGTTTAGTATTACTTAATTTTGGTAAAGTAGACATACGATAGTGGTCTTCTGTAATTTTAACTTTATCGTCTAAAGATAAATCTCCCTTTTTCACTGCTTCCAATGTTAAATACATGGTCATAAGTTTAGACATGGATGCAGGGTACCACTTTTTGTCGATATTATAGTCATATAGAATTTGGCCTGTTTGTGCAATGTTTGCTGCACCCTCAGGTTGATATTTATCAGATACGTTATAACCGTATTGATTTGCAATGCTTGTAGGTGTAGCTGTCTCAGCATTAGCAAAAGGTGTTATAATTGAAACAATAAACATAACAGTTACCATAATGGAAATTAACTTTTTCATAAAAACAAACCTTCTTAATATATTCTCTTTTTGATAATAGAAATATTTTAGCATATTGGGTTGAATTAATAAATGAATATATATAAACCGTCACAACAATAATTTTGTGAATTAAAAAAGCAAGCAATAAAGCATAGAGTTACATAAAGTTTTCGTTGCTTGGCGATGTAACCACATAAGTCAAAAATAGAGGTAAATGTAATGAATCAAACGAACCCGTTATTTTATTTATTCAAAAAATTAACTTGGCCAAAAAAACTAATTGCCATTGCGGTGTGTATATCTTCTTTAGGTAGTTTAACAGGATTACTTGTTCCTTTAGTAACAGGTAAATTAGTCGACAAATTTACCCTAGAAAGTATTAACTGGAATTTTATCGCTATCTTTTTAGGGATTTTTATTATGAACACTTTACTGAGCGGCTTGGGCTTATATTTATTAAGTAAAATTGGAGAAAAAATTATTTACGCCATACGTTCAATGTTATGGCAACATATTACGCATTTAACAATGCCATTTTTTGACAAAAATGAAAGTGGTCAGTTAATGAGTAGGTTAACTGATGATACGAAAGTAATCAATGCTTTTATTTCACAAAAACTACCAGAGTTGTTGCCATCAGTATTAACTGTTTTAGGTTCTTTTATTATGCTTTTTGTAATGGATTGGCAAATAACGTTAGTAACCTTTATAACGATACCGATATTTATTGGGATTATGATTCCACTTGGGAAAATAATGCAACGTATATCCAAAAAGACACAAGCCGAAATTGCCGATTTTAGCGGTTTGCTTGGACGAGTGTTAACCGAAATGCGTTTAGTTAAGGTAGCAAATACAGAGCGTTTAGAATTAGAAAAAGCAGACAATAATTTACAACGCATTTATGATTTAGGGTTAAAGCAAGCAAAAATCACAGCAATTATCCAACCAATATCTGGACTGGTCATGCTGTTAACGATTACAGTGATTTTAGGTTTCGGCGCATTAAGGGTTACAAGCGGTGCCATTACTGCAGGAACATTAATTGCTATGATTTTCTATGTAGTGCAGTTATCAAGTCCGTTAGTCAATTTATCTACATTAGTAACTGATTATAAAAAAGCTGTGGGAGCGAGTCAGCGTATATATGAGATTATGCAAGAACCTATAGAAGATTTTACTTTGCCTGAAGTAGTTGAAGAATCCCAACATCCATCTTTAATATTCAAAGATGTAACTTTTAAATATGATACGACAACTGTATTGCAAGCGGTGAATTTTGAAATTTTAGCAGGTAAAGTCACAGCTTTTGTAGGGCCATCAGGATCAGGAAAAAGTACAATTTTTAATATTATCGAACGTATGTATGATATTGAGCAAGGCATGATTACATACGGTGATCAATCTATATATAATATCCCTTTAGCTACTTGGCGACATAAAATAGGTTATGTTATGCAAACGAATGCCATGATGAGCGGTACGATACGGGACAATATACTCTATGGTATTAATCATGCTGTTTCTGATGAAGAATTGGAAGCGTATGCTAAGATAGCTAATTGTCATGATTTTATTCAAAATCTTGAGCAAGGTTATGATACGTTAGTGGGTGAACGCGGTATTAAATTATCCGGCGGTCAACGTCAACGTATTGATATTGCACGTAGCTTTGTAAAAAACCCGGACATCTTATTGTTAGATGAAGCTACTGCAAATTTAGATAGTGAAAGCGAGCGGAAAATCCAAACCGCATTAGAAGAATTAATGGAGAAGCGGACTACGATAGTGATTGCTCACCGTTTGTCAACGATTCGTAAAGCAGACCAAATTATCTTTTTAGATCAAGGTGTTATCACAGGAAGTGGGACGCATCAAGAATTAATGCAAACACATGAGAAATATCAGCAGTTTGTTGCTACTCAAAACTTAACTGAATAAAACACAGACATTTTGTAAATGCCAAAAGAAATAAATAGCATATACTCGAACATTAAAAAAGTTATTTTATCAAAAATCCTTACATGCTATAATAAGTTAGAATTAACTAGCAAGGTAGAAAATTGAAAAACACAGAAATACAATAAATGAAAACGAATACACTATTTATATTTTAGTGATTAATCATTATTAACTTTTTAGGGACAAGTCAATAATTATAAAGTAAGATGGTTTTTTAATTTGAGTTTGCTTGAGTTCATATATATTGGAATGGTGGGTGTAAAATGTTTTTACTAATTAATATTTTAGGTTTAATTGTTTTCTTAGCGATTGCAGTATTATTTTCAAGAAATCGCAAAGACATACAGTGGACTTCTATCGGTATTTTAGTAATCCTTAATATTGTATTAGCATGGTTCTTTATTTATTTCCCATGGGGGAAAGCAGTAGTACAAGGATTAGCAAACGGAATTGCCTGGATGATTAATTCTGCACATGCAGGTACAGGATTTGCTTTTGCAAGTTGGGTCGAACCTGGTGCAATGGATATGGCAGTTAGTGCCTTATTCCCAATTTTATTAGTTGTACCATTATTTGATATTCTGATGTATTTAAATATTTTACCTAAGTTAATTGGAATGATTGGTTGGGTGTTAGCTAAAATTACGAGACAACCAAAGTTCGAGTCATTCTTTGGTATTGAAATGATGTTTTTAGGAAACACTGAAGCGTTAGCAGTTTCTAGTGAACAATTAAAGCGTATGAATGAAACACGTGTACTAACTATCGCAATGATGTCTATGAGTTCAGTATCTGGGGCTATCGTAGGTGCATACGTGTCGATGGTACCTGGTGATTTAGTGTTAACTGCTATACCATTGAATATCATTAATGCGATTATAATTTCTGCAATTCTTAATCCAGTTACTCTCGAAGATAAAGAGGATATTATATATAGTATTCAAAATAGTGAGATAGAAAAACAACCTTTCTTTTCTTTCTTAGGAGACTCTGTCTTAAATGCAGGGAAATTGATTTTAATTATTATTGCATTTGTCATTAGTTTTGTTGCTTTATCAGATTTAATCGACCGTCTAATTAATGCTGCAACAGGTATTATTGCAACTTGGATCGGTTTAAAAGGTAGTTTTGGTTTAGATCAAATTTTAGGTGTATTTATGTATCCTTTTGCATTATTACTTGGTTTACCGTGGGGAGAAGCATGGATTGTTGCGCAACAAATGGCTAAAAAAATTGTGACCAATGAATTTGTTGTTATGGGAGAAATTAAAGATGTATTGGATTCATATTCACCGCACAGACGTGCAGTGCTTACAACATTCTTAATTTCATTTGCAAACTTCTCTACAATCGGTATGATTGTAGGTACATTAAAAGGAATAGTTGATACGAAGACTTCTGACTTTGTCTCTAAATATGTACCAATGATGTTATTAGCCGGTATTTTAGTATCGTTAATGACAGCAGGATTTGTCGGCTTGTTTGCTTGGTAAGATAAAAGTTGGTGTGATAGTCAATTTTAATAACTGCATAAACACTTTAATACTTAAATTTAAACAGAGCAGCGTTTAGCTGTTCTGTTTTTTTGCATTATAAAAGCCAAGTACGCGGTGTACTTGGCTTTTACGGGAAATGAATTAAATGTATGATATAAGCAAGGACTAGGTACTTATAACATACTTCGAGCAAAAATTTGTTTTTGTTTGTTACTATAAACAACACAAAGGAGATGGCTTCTTATTGTTCTTCAATAAGAAGATAAATAACATTATAGCAAAGGAATAAATATAAGTAAACCGAAAATTCAGAATTTTTAAAATTATGTATCTCAAATTAATTTGTATTCCAGTTAAATGAGGTAGAGTGTTGTGATGTTGGCATTATTTTGCTACTATTCAAGTGATTGAAAATTGAATAGGAGGTTGGTGGGCGTGAATAAAACACTACGTGATATTATATTGGTGATTATAGGATCATTTATTTTTTCTGCGGGTGTCAATACATTTATTATTACAGCTGATTTAGGTGAAGGTGGCGTTACAGGACTTGCCATTGTACTTTACTATGCATACCATATTTCTCCAGGGCTTACGAACTTTGTTTTAAACGCGTTACTTATTGCTGTGGGGTATAAGTTTTTAAGTAGACGTAGTATGCTGTTAACTATTTTGGCGACAGTGTTAATTTCTGTATTTTTAGGATTGACTGAAAGTTGGCAAGTAGATTCTAATAATATTTTAGTTAATGCGATTTTTGGTGGAACGTGTGTAGGTCTAGGTATTGGTGTCATTGTTTTAGCAGGTGGAACGACTGCAGGTACGACTATACTTGCAAGAATAGCTAATAAGTATCTAGATGTTAGTACACCATATGCACTGTTGTTTTTCGACTTAATAGTTGTGCTTATTTCATTAACTGTTATTCCGTTACCTAGTGCATTAGTCACGGTTATATCATTATACATCGGCACTAAAGTTATGGAATTCGTTATCGAAGGTTTAAATACGAAAAAGGCAATGACTATTATTTCACAAAAGCCAGATGAAGTAGCTAAAGTCATAGATGAAAAAGTCGGTCGAGGCTTAACAATTTTAAATGGTCGTGGTTACTTTACTAAAGAAGATAAGGATATTCTGTACGTTGTAATAACAAAAACACAAGTGACTAAAGCCAAGCGCTTAATTAAACAAACAGATGAAGACGCATTTTTAGTCGTTCATGATGTGCGTGACGTTTATGGTAATGGTTTCTTGATAGATGAGCACTAAAGTTAGTGACCGTTGATTACGTCCTAACTTTTGCCAGTAGAATCAAAAAGTAAGTTTTGAAGCGAAAATACGAAATCAAATGTGGACGTTTGGTTTCATATTTTCGCTTTTTCTAGTGTTTATAATTGGTAGACTTACAGATATTAAGCATAGAATTTTATTGTGATTTTATAGTCAATTTCAGTAAAAAATGGTATAATAACACCCGTGATAATGATTATCATTTACGGGATGTAGCAATTAACGCAATAAATGACAATAACAGATAACTTATATATAGAAATTAAGACAATCAATTATAGGTTAAGATAGATGCTTATTAATCAGGAAGAAGGGTAAGTATGACACGTTTAAATGGGAATCAAATTACGATTAGTTATGGAGATAATGTTATAGTCAACAATTTAGATATTACAGTACCAGATGGTCGAATTACTTCTATTATTGGACCGAATGGTTGCGGTAAATCTACATTGTTAAAAGCATTATCACGGTTATTAACGATTTCAAATGGGGAAATTGTGTTAGATGGAGAAAGTATACACAAACAAGCTACTAAAGAATTGGCTAAGAAAATTGCGATATTGCCACAGTCTCCTGAAGTAGCTGATGGTTTAACAGTTGGAGAACTTGTTTCTTATGGTCGTTTTCCACATCAAAAAGGTTTTGGCCGATTATCTGCAGAAGATAAAAAAGAAATCGATTGGGCCATGAAAGTAACAGGCACTGCTGACTTTCAATACCGTGCTATTAACGACTTAAGTGGTGGTCAAAGACAACGTGTGTGGATAGCTATGGCGCTTGCACAACGTACAGATATTATTTTCTTAGATGAACCAACAACATATTTGGACATATCACATCAATTAGAAATTTTAGAATTAATTACCCAGTTAAATCAAGAACAAGGATGTACTATCGTCATGGTATTACATGACATTAACCAAGCAGTGCGTTTTTCTGACTATTTAATAACGATGAAAGATGGCGATATCATTGCTAATGGTGACACCGAGGAAGTATTGACTAAAGATATTCTAGAAAAGGTGTTTAATATTGATGTTGAGATAAGTAGAGATCCACGAACAGGTAAGCCTATGTTAGTCACATATGATTTATGTAAACGTAGCTATTCCCAGGTATAGGAGCATAACGATGACAACACAAAAAAAGAAAGTTTATAATTTTGCAATTACGATGGCTATAGCTATCGTATTGTTAGTTGTCGCACTCTTTGTATCTATCTTGCTGGGAGAAGCGAAAGTTAATGTGACAACGATATTTGAAGCTATATTTAGCTATGATGTAACGAATCAACAACATAACATTATTAGTGAAATCCGTATCCCGCGCGATATAGGCGCTATTTTAGTTGGTGCTGCTTTGGCAACATCGGGAGCAGTAGTGCAAGGGGTTACGAAAAACGGATTAGCCGATCCAAGTTTAATCGGATTAAATGCAGGCGCATCATTTACTTTGGCGCTGACATTTGCATTGTATCCTAAAGCACCTTTTTTAATGCTCATGGTTGCCGGCTTTGTAGGTGCTATTCTTGGCGGTTTTATCGTATTGATGATTGGACGTTCGCGTAGTGATGGTTTTAATCCTATGCGTATTATTTTAGCGGGTGCAGCAGTTAGTGCGTTTTTAACAGCATTGAGCCAAGGTGTCGCACTGTTTTTTAGGTTGAATCAAGATTTAACATTTTGGAGTGCCGGTGGTGTGTCAGGTACAACGTGGCATCAATTAATTTGGGCCATCCCTGTCATTGTTATCGCGTTACTCATTTTAATTACGATAAGTAAACAGTTGACTATATTAAATTTAGGTGAAACTTTAGCACGAGGGCTAGGCCAAAATGTGGCTTTTATACGAGGTATTACTTTAATATTAGCCATGGTATTAGCAGGCGTTGCAGTTGCTATGGTTGGTCAAATAGCCTTTGTCGGTTTAATGGTGCCACATATAGTAAGGTTTTTAGTCGGCACAGATTATGCACGTGTTATTCCTTTAACTGCAGTGTTAGGTGGTTTACTTGTGTTAGTTGCTGATACATTAGCACGTATGATGGGTGAAGCACCTGTAGGAGCAATTATATCGTTTATTGGTGTACCTTACTTTTTATATTTAGTTAAAAAGGGAGGTCGCTTTACATGATTGATCCAAAGTTAAAATATAGACAATGGATTACTTTAATAGTATTCACTGTATTATTAATAATAACTTGTGCATGGAGTATGACTTCTGGTGAATATAAAATGTCATTCGGAACATTTTTTACAACATTATTTGGACAAGGTGCTTATACAGATACATTAATATTACTAGAATTTCGTTTGCCTAGAATGATCATTACTATTTTAGCTGGTGCTGCTTTGGCGATGAGTGGTGCGATCATTCAAAGTGTGACACGTAATCCACTTGCGGAGCCTGGTATTTTAGGGATTAATGCAGGTAGTGGTTTTGTTATTGCACTGTTTATTGTTGTTGGCCAAGTCAATGCTGATAACTTTATTTATGTATTGCCGATTATTAGTATGATTGGTGGTATTTTAACAGCACTTATTATATTTAGCTTCAGCTACAACAAAGGAGAAGGGATAACGCCAGCTAGTATGGTGTTAGTAGGTGTTGGTCTAGCTACAGCTCTTAGTGGTGGTTCATTGACGTTAATGTCTAAATTTGATAAAGATCAATCTGAATTTATGGCTTCTTGGTTTGCTGGTAATATATGGGGAGATGAATGGTCCTTTGTGCTAGCTTTTGTACCGTGGTTAGTCATTATCATACCTATATTACTGCTAAAATCGAACGCGTTAAATTTATTAAATACCAGTCAACATATAGCACAAGGTGTGGGTGTTAGAGTAGATAAGGAACGCTTCATATTACTTATGTTAGCGGTCGTGCTGTCCTCTGCAGCAGTAGCAGTGGCAGGCGCAATTGGTTTTATTGGTTTAATGGGACCACACATTGCTAAATCTATCGTTGGTCCAAGGCATCAAATATTTTTACCAATCTCAATTGTTATCGGTGCATTTTTATTACTTGTTTCTGATACTATTGGTCAGGTTATCTTACAACCTTCTGGCATACCAGCTGGTATCGTCGTAGCTATTATTGGAGCACCATACTTCTTATATTTAATGTACAAATCTAAAATGGTTTAAAATAAAAAGACTAAGTGTATGTGATAGAAATCTAGTTTTATAAGATTTCAAAATTATATACGTTTAGTCTTTTTTTAATTTTAATTATTAGCGTTTGCTGAAAAATGTAGGGTATACTAAGTGTAAATAGTGTTTAATCTAAAGGGGGAGCTTTAAATGAAAAAGCTAATCAAAGAGAAAACTGACTACTTAGCTGATATGCTTGCTGGCATGAAGATAGCAAATGATGATATAGATATTATTGCAGATACGGTCGTAGTAAGAAAAAATAAAAAAACTGAAGGAGTTGCTATTGTTTCAGGCGGTGGTAGTGGACATGAACCAGCACATGCAGGTTACGTTGCAGACGGTATGTTAGATGCTGCAGTATGTGGAGAGATATTTACTTCACCGACACCAGATAAAATATTAAGTGCAATAAAAGCAGTCGACACTGGTCAAGGAGTATTGTTGATTGTTAAAAATTATGCTGGTGATGTTATGAACTTTGAAATGGCACAAGATATGGCTGCGATGGAAGACATTGAGGTTGCCACTGTTATAGTTAAAGATGATGTAGCTGTTGAGGAACCGTCACAACGCAGAGGTGTAGCTGGTACTGTATTGGCACATAAATATGCAGGATATTTAGCTGAACAAGGCACCGATTTACACTCGTTACAATCTCGAGTACAGACCTTTGTAGATAGTGTTAAAAGTATAGGCATGGCGCTAACACCACCTATGGTACCAACTACAGGTCAATATGGATTTGATATTGATGCAGATGAAATAGAACTTGGTATTGGTATTCATGGTGAAAAAGGTTTGTCTAAAGAGCCTGTTCAACCAGTTGATACTATAGTAAGCCATTTATTACAACCGTTGTTAACTGAAATAGAGACGGATGATGTCATCGTCATGGTCAATGGTATGGGTGGTACACCTATTTCTGAATTAAACATTGTCATAAAATATGTCGCTGAATACTGTGAAGCCAAAAATCTAGCTGTGAAACATTGGCTTGTTGGAGATTATATGACGTCACTTGATATGCAAGGTTTTTCAATTACATTGGCACCATATTCAGAAACAGTTTTAACCGCGTTAACGCAAACAACAGCAAGTCGTTACTTTAATTAAGGAGGCAACCCAATGAATGCTGAAACGTTAAAAATGAATTTATTAGCATTAGTTGATACATTTGAAACTCAAGAAGAAAGCTTAACACAATTAGATAGAGCAATTGGCGATGGAGATCATGGTGTAAATATGCTTCGTGGTTTTCGAGCATTACCTGATAATTTAGATGATTCATCAGTTTCCACTATCTTGAAATCGACAGGTATGACGCTAATGTCTCATATCGGAGGAGCTTCTGGGCCTTTATATGGTTTTAGTTTTGTCAAAATGGCACAGGTAGCAGGTGATGAAATTACTCCGGATAATTTAAGCGAGGTTCTACAAGCATTCTCAGATGCAATAGCACAAAGAGGTAAAGTAGAACTCAATGAGAAAACAATGTTTGACGTAATTGAACGTGCCAGACTGGCAGTGGCCAATGGTGAGTCCATAACATTTGAAAAACTACAAGCTTTTGCTGACGATACTAAAGAAATGATTGCTACCAAAGGGCGAGCAGCATACTTTAAAGAGGCTTCTAAAGGACATGTGGATCCGGGCGCTCAAAGTAGTGTATATGTTTTAAATGCATTGATTGGAGATGAATAATATGACATCAATTATTCTTGTGAGTCATAGTGAAAAGATTGCAAAAGGGACTAAAGATCTATTAAGTCAAATGGCCTCAGGTGTTAATGTAGTAGCTCAAGGTGGTATTAATGGTGAAATAGGGACATCTTTTGATGATATTCACCAACTTTTAAATGGCTTAAACGATGATGCGATATGTTTTTATGACATTGGTTCAGCTGAAATGAATTTAGATATGGCTATTGAAATGTATAATGGCAAGAACCAGATGATAAAAGTAGATGCCCCGATTGTTGAAGGAAGTTTTACGGCTGCAGTCAAATTATCTGTTGGAGGCACGTTGGAAGACACAATTGAAGAAGTAAAAAATCATTTCAGTTAAAGATTTTTGTCTATTGCTAGTAGAAAAAGTCTTTAATATAACTTGTGAAATTAAAATTGTTAAAAAAGTAGTTTCTTAAATGAATATGTACGCGGAATATGATAAAATAAAAATCAATTGTAAAAAGAATCTGGGTATAGGAGGACATTGCCATGCAAGATTTAATAAAGAAACATGTCTTAAGCGGCCAATTCGAGTCAGTTAGAAGATTAATGTCCGAGACAGATTTTATGGAGTTTGAAGAAGCGTATATTTCAAGTGCTCATGAGGTTGAAAGTATCATGTTTTATACTTGTATTTTAGATATGATGAAACATGAAGAAACACCAGAAATGCACGATTTAGCGTTTTTACTTTTAGTTTACCCCTTGAGTGACCTAGAAGGTGCATTAGATTCAGCGTATTATCATGCAGAATCATCCATAAATCTTTCCGACGGTAAAGAAGTAAAGAGTTTATTACAAATGTTGTTATTACATGCAGTACCTGAACCAGTCATATCTGATAAAGAAGCATTCGATATCTCAAGAAAAATTTTAAAGCTTGATCCCAATAATAGTGTAGCGCGTAATGTCTTAAAAGAAACAGCGAAAAGAATGGATAACGTTGTTGTTGATTTTAATGAACTAAATCGTTCGAGAGTGGCAGATCAATAAGTAATATTATAGTGATGATAAAAATATACGCACGTATCGATTTCAGTAGGTACATGCGTATATTTTTATTTTGTTAGTAAAGTAATTGTGCAATGTGTCTTCGAGTATTACAAATTTAAATGTCTGATAAGGCAGATTACAGTAACGTTTGTAGCGATTTATAGCAGGTGTATTAAAGCCGTCCAATATTAAATGTTAGTGTTTAAAACTTTAGGGAAGTAATATTGTGTGCGTTGCAAAAAAAATATAGTGCGTTATAATATATCACTATATGACATTTAAGGAGGTATTTTTTTAATGGGGCTTAACAAAGAAGCCATTAAAATAGGATTTGCCTACGTAGGTATAGTCGTAGGCGCTGGATTTTCAACAGGACAAGAGGTAATGCAATTCTTCACGGGATTTGGATTATGGTCCTACATAGGTGTTATTTTATCAGGATTAATATTAGGATTTATTGGGCGCCAAGTTGCCAAGATAGGTACTGCATTTGACGCTCAAAATCATGAATCTACGTTAGAGTATTTATTTGGCAAGGGACTAAACAAATTTATTGATTATGTACTTATATTTTTCTTGTTTGGTATTTCTGTAACAATGATTGCAGGTGCAGGATCAACATTTGAAGAAAGCTATGGGATACCAACGTGGTTAGGTGCATTAATCATGATCATTGCAATTTATGTGACTTTATTAATGGACTTTAACAAGATTGTACGTGCACTTGGTTTCGTAACGCCATTTTTAATTATTTTAGTAGTTATTATCGCGATATTCTATTTATTTAATGGTTCCATTCCGTTAAATAAAGTGAATGAAACAGTACCAAATGCTAGTCTGTGGAAAGGTATTCTCTATGGTATTAATTATGGTGGCTTAGCGTTTGCAGTTGGTTTTAGTACAATTGTTGCGATTGGCGGAGATGCATCTAAACGAAGTGTCTCAGGTAGAGGAGCATTATTTGGTGGTATTGTATACACTGTACTGTTAGCATTGATTAACTTTGCATTGCAGTCAGAGTACCCTATGATTAAAGATGCATCAATTCCTACATTAACATTGGCAAGTGAAATTCATCCGTTGATAGGTATTGTATTATCTGTCATTATGTTAGCCGTTATGTATAATACTATTTTAGGTTTGATGTATTCATTTGCTGCACGTTTTACAGAACCATACAGTAAAAAATACCATATTTTCATTATCGTTATGGTACTCGTAGCATATGGATTAAGCTTTGTTGGCTTTGCTGGTTTAATTAATTTCTTATATCCACTTATGGGAGCTATTGGATTAATTGTTGTAATATCTGTGTTAATTAAATACGTTATACGTAAAAAACAAAACAAAAAATATATTGCGTAAAAAGCATATAAAGTGTGCGTTTAGCACAGGCTTATTAGTACAAAAAACAGTTAACTGAAGTGAAAAGCAGGCTGTAAATCATTGTTGATTTTACTACATCTAAAATACTAAATGTGATACAATTCACCCGAAAGGGAAGGTCAAACATGAAAAATAAACACAAATGGGTGATTTTAACTACACTTGTAATTATAATAGTGGCCTGTGTAATTGGCCTGCTGTTGAAAAAACATTTCGAACAGCAACATTCACAAGAAGTTAAAGAAAAGGTACAAATTAATAATAAAAATGTAAATGCGTTTACTAATATTACGTATAGTAAAGGATGGCCTAATAGTAGGCTTGATATACTCACACCGACAGATTTAGATCATGATAATAAATTACCAATCGTATTTTGGATGCACGGTGGTGGCTTTATTGCAGGTGATAAGCAGTATAAAAATCCTTTATTATCAAAAATAGCTGAACAAGGATATATTGTTGTTAATATTAATTATGCATTGGCACCAGACTACAAATATCCAAATCAACTTCATCAAATTGATCAAGCTATTCAATTTATAAAAAGAAATAAACATGAATTGCCAATCGATTTTGATCAAGTCATATTTGGTGGTGACTCAGCTGGGGCACAAATGTCTAGTCAATATACAGCAATACAAACTAATGAAAGTTTACGTGATGAAATGAAATTTAAACAACAGTTTGAGGCAGACCAGTTAAAAGCAGCTATATTTTTTGGTGGTTTTTATGATATGAAGACAGTCAAAGCTACTGAATTCCCAAGGATACAGTTATTTATGGAAAGTTACACAGGCGAGCGTAAGTGGGAGCAACAATTTAAGAACTTATCTCAAATGTCTACAATTAACCAATTAACTGAAGATTATCCACCGACTTTTTTATCTGTAGGTGATGCAGATCCATTTTACAGTCAAAACATTGAATTCTATAAAAAATTAAAACAGGAAGACATTCCTGTTGATAAACTGTTTTATGATGGTAGCCATAAGTTGAGACATCAATATCAATTCCATTTAGATTTACCAGAATCTAAACAAAATATGAAATCGGTATTGTCATTTCTAAGT
Organism: Staphylococcus arlettae; assembly: GCF_025560845.1. Lineage (NCBI taxonomy): Bacteria > Bacillati > Bacillota > Bacilli > Caryophanales > Staphylococcaceae > Staphylococcus > Staphylococcus arlettae. The sequence goes on along the minus strand of NZ_CP094803.1, from coordinate 2,196,324 downwards.
AGAAATACGAGCGCATCAGGGGTTGAAACTGAAGTGAATAGCGAAGATAGTAATCCCAATGGTGTAGACTTAAATCCATATTAAGACAGAAAAAGACCAGCTAACTAAATCAGTGTTAGCTGGTCTTTTGTTAGTGTATACTACACATAGGTAAGCATCACTGACTAATCTCCCTTAGAGTAGAAGTTTTGCTAAAATATACTGGTTGTAATAACGATCATCTATAAAGAGTTTATCTTTTAGTTCACCTTCTATTTGATAACCAGTAGACTTAAACATTTCTAAAGCAGTAGTATTTTCAGTGACAACTGCCACTTCAATACGACGGATATCATGATTAAGACACCAAGCTTCTACAGCATTTATTAACGCCTGTCCAAGTCCCTTGGCGCGATAATATTTAACGACACCCATGGAAAATTGAGCTTCGTGACGTGCGCGTGCTAAGTTCTCTGTCGTAACGGTAGCGAAGCCAACAAGTTCGTCATTATTCTCGGCTACAAAAATGGTATTAGTCGGTGACGTGATAAAATGCTCTAGTTTGCTTAATGCATCTGTCGTAGATGGTGCATATTCACCTGGATTATAAAGCATATAATCAGATTCATCATAAATAGTTTTAAGTAAAGTGACAAACGGTTGAACATCGTTAATGCCAATTTCTCTTATTTGATGAGCCATGTTTACACGTACCTCATTTCTCTTTAGTTTACATTCATTATAATATAAATTAGAATTATAATCTTTAGTTTTTCAAAAAATATACAAAATAATTACAATTATTAAGGAGTGTTTTAATGAAACCCAATGTTTTACTTGCTGGTGTGACAGGCTATATTGGGAAAAATCTAATACCTGCAATAAAAAATGATGCCCAATTATTCACGCTGTCAAAATACCCGAAAGAGCAAGATATACAAGAGGTAACGTGGTTGAAAAAAGATATTTATAATTATCATGATGTCGTTGCAGCAATGCAGAACATAGATATAGCAATATTTTATCTTGACCCTACAAAACATTCTGCTAAACTCACACAAGCGAGCGCTAAAGATATGAATAGACTCGCCTCTGATAACTTTGGAAGAGCTGCAGCAGCTAACAAAGTACAAAAAATTATTTACATTCCAGGTAGTATATTTGATAACGAAACGATAGCGAGGTTATCAGCATATGGTGTAACAGTTGAAACTACAGAACATAGAGTTAAAAGGCCAACAGTAGCAGTAGAATTACAAGTTTCTAAATATGATGATGTTAGGTCAGCGATGAGTATTCAATTACCTATGCATTGGACATTAGAACAGTTGGTTCAATATTATATTTCATGGATAAATCAGACACGAGGTACGTTTATGTATAGTTATCAAGTTAAAGATGACTATATTATTTATCGGAAAAATAAACAGAAGCCGCTATTAGTGCTTCATAAACATCAAACCTCTGATGATATTATTACGTTACACTTAGTAGGTGGTACTTTAGTAAAGCCTAATGCCAAAAAGCAAGGGAAATTAGAGTTTCGTAAACTTAGAGGTACTACAGAAGTAATGGTACATTTGTTTGATTATATACCTAGATTAGTATGGCCAGTCTATTACTTGTGCCAAGCACCTATTCAAAGTTTGATGATGCGTGGATTTGAAATTGATTGTCGTATTAAAAATTTCCAAGGTCGCATACAAGCTGGTGAAGATATCAAATACACTAAATAAAGAAAGGAGTATTAGACGTTGAAGATTTTATTAGTAGAGGACGATGAGACGTTGTTTGAGTCTTTAAGTCAAACGCTCCAACAATGGGATTTTGAAGTAGAAGGTATTGCTGATTTTGACGATGTTATGACTACTGTAGAAGCGGTACAACCAGAAATTATTATTATGGATATTAAATTACCAAAATTTGATGGATTTCATTGGACGAGAAAGATTCGACAAAACTCTAATGTACCTATAGTATTTTTATCTTCTAAGGATAGCCCAATGGACCAAGTTATGAGTATGGAGCTTGGAGCCGATGATTTTATTCAAAAGCCGTTTAATACGAACGTCTTAATCGCTAAAATACAAGCAATTTATAGAAGAGTCTATGAATTTGATATTTCAGAGAAAAGTATTTTAATGTGGCAACAAGCCAAGCTTGATTTAACAAAAGATAGCATTAGTCAGCATGATACTGAGATTTATCTGTCTAAAACAGAAATGATTATATTGTCTATGTTAGTGCGTAAACAAAATCAAATTGTGACACGCGATACACTTATAACTGCATTATGGGATGATGAGGCATTCGTCAGTGATAATACTTTAACAGTGAATGTTAATCGATTGCGAAAAAAATTAGCTGATATTGATATGAATGAGCAAATAGAAACTAAAGTTGGCAGAGGTTATTTAGCACATGGATAATATCATTTTATTTGGGCTATTTGTAAAAAGTCGCGTTCGTTGGATATTGTGGATTATACTACTGCATGTAATTTTAATAGGATTAGCTTATTTGGATTATAATATAGATGTAGCGAGTGTCTTATTTATTGTGTGGGTAAATTTAGGTTTGACAGCATTATTCATAATATTTTCCTTTTTTAAAGAAGCAAAATTTATTAAGCATCTTAGGAATAATAAAGAAATTGAAGAACTTGTACATAAAAATTTGGCAAGTACACCATTTCAACAAGAAGTAGTGAATTATTTTCAAACTAAAATTGCGAATCAGAAGGCGTTGGTCACACAACAGACTAAACAAATTAAAGACTACGAACAATCTTTAACGACGTTTATTCACGACATTAAAACACCTGTTACTACTTTAGATTTAATAATTAATAAAGTGGATGACCCAACACAAAAATTTGCTTTAATGCGGGAATGGACTAGAATTAATGAGATGTTAGATATGCAACTCTATTTAACACGCTTAGATTCAAGACAAAAAGATATATTTTTTGAATATGCCGCATTGAAGCCACTCATCATTGATGAAATTCAGTTAACACGCTATATTAGTCAAACACGTGGTATTGATTTTGAGCTAACAGTTGATTCAGAGATCAAAGTATATACAGATACAAAGTGGTGCAAAATGCTAATTAGACAAGTATTATCTAATGCTATTAAATATAGTGAACAGAGTACAATTTCAATTACAGCAACTGTAGAAGCTAACCAAATACAGTTACAAATTGCAGATCGAGGCATAGGTATTAGCCAGAGAGATATTAAACGTGTTTTCGACCGTGGATTTACGTCTACACAACGTCAAAATGCTACAAATGCAACTGGTCTCGGATTGTATTTAGTCAATCAAATTAAAGATACATTGAATTTACACGTAGAAATTGACTCTGTAGTTGATCAAGGTACTACAGTAACGATTATCTTTCCAGAACAAAATACTGTTATTAAACGCATGAGTGAACAGAAAATTTAAAATAGTTATGATATATTTTTAAATGAATGAAATGATAAGTTAAAAATTAAATGTAAAATATATTTAACTTGATTTTTGAATAATTTGCGAGAACGTTATGATAATTCTTATAAATCAATGAGTTGGGAATATAATATTTATTTAGAATGTTAAGAATTTGTAAATTCAATTGTGGAATTGTAAATTTTGTGCTATTTTCAAATAAGGCAAATTGACATTTGTGAGCTTTTTTAAGCTTGAACACTTAAAAATATTTACAAAAAATTTACATACTTTGGTAACGGCACGTAAATATAACACATGGGGTTAATCTTACAAATTTCTATTTGGCTACTAAGTTTTAACTTTTAAAATTTTTTGATGATAATAAATAATCATCGTATACGGAGGATTTTTTGGATGTTTAATAAGAAAAAAGATAAATTCATGGTTCAACTAGAAGAAATGGTATTTAATCTAGATAGAGCAGCGATTGAATTTGGTAAAATGGATTTTAACACGCATTTGGATCTTAAGGCATACTCAGACAATATTAAAACTTATGAGTCACATGGTGATGAATTAATGCATCAAGTGATCTCGGATTTAAACCAAACATTCATTACGCCAATTGAACGTGAAGACATTCTTTCTTTATGTAATGCGATTGACGATGTGTTAGATGCTATAGAAGAAACATCAGGTATGTTTGAAATGTATTCAATCGAATATACCGACGAATATATGGCGGAATTTGCAGATAATATACAAAAAGCCATTGCAGAAATGAAACTAGCAGTAGGCTTATTAGTAGAAAAGAAACTTTCACATATGCGTATTCATTCAATTAATATCAAAGAATTCGAAACTAATTGTGACGGTATTTTAAGACAATCTATTAAACATATTTTTAATAGTGAAACTGACCCGATCACACTTATTAAAATTAAAGAAATATATGAAAGTATGGAAGAAATTGCAGATAAATGTCAAGTTGTGGCAAATAATTTTGAAACAATAATTATGAAAAATAGCTAAGGAGTCCTAACTTATGGAATATATTTTAATCATCACAGTAGCTATCGTAATTTTTTCACTAATATTTGACTTTATCAATGGTTTCCATGATACAGCCAATGCTGTTGCTACTGCAGTTTCGACACGTGCATTAACGCCTAAAACAGCAATTTTTCTAGCGGCTATTATGAACTTTATTGGTGCGTTAACGTTTACTGGGGTTGCAGGTACGATTACTAAAGATATCGTAGATCCGTTTAAGTTACAAAATGGGCTAGTTGTAGTGTTAGCTGCTATTTTAGCGGCTATAGTATGGAATTTGGTTACATGGTATTACGGTATACCTAGTTCATCATCACATGCGTTAATTGGTTCTATTGCAGGTGCAGCAATTGCATCTCAAGGATCATTTGCAGTGTTGCATTATGAAGGATTTATCAAAATTATAATTGTATTATTAGTTTCACCAGTTATCGCATTTATGGTAGGTTTTATCATTTATTCGATAGTTAAAGTTGTTTTCAAGAATGCCAATTTAACAAAAACTAACCGTAATTTTAGATTTTTCCAAATTTTCACGGCATCATTACAATCATTCTCACATGGTACGAATGATGCGCAAAAATCTATGGGTATTATTACATTGGCGCTTATTGTAGCTAACGTTCAAACAAGTGGTGTAGAACCACAGTTATGGGTAAAAGTTTCTTGTGCGGCTGCAATGGGACTTGGTACAGCAGTAGGTGGTTGGAAAATTATAAAAACTGTTGGTGGTAACATTATGAAAATTCGCCCAGCGAATGGGGCAGCGGCTGACTTGTCTTCAGCACTTACAATTTTCGTAGCATCATCATTACATTTCCCACTATCTACAACACATGTTGTGTCTTCATCTATTTTAGGTGTCGGTTCTTCAAATCGTATTAAAGGTGTGAAGTGGAATACAGCACAACGTATGATTGTTACATGGGTAATTACATTACCGATTTCTGCATTACTAGCAGCATTAGTATATTTTGTATTAAATATTGTAATTTAGTTATTATGAGCTGAGGAATTTATTCCCCAGCTTTTTTAGATAAAAATAAGGTTGGACATAAATTTCCAAATTCAAAATAAGAGGACCAATCATTGATATGGATTGGTCCTCTTAGACTGTCGATAAAGTCTCTGATTTTGTTGGCAGTTTTTTTGTGCACGCTTTTCGCGAGTACTGCCTCAGCTAGCAGTCTTTAGCTAATGCTTTTCCCACAGGAATCGAAATAAACCACTGCCAATAGTATAATATATAAATTTAAATTATATGATTTTGACCGTGCATGCTTGTCTGGGGGATGGTTCGAGCCTGTAGTCTCTCAACCATACTATTACCCCGGGCGTCAGCACGTTACAAAACCGGTACAAATTATATTTTGTTATTCAAAATAAGGCTCTTTGAAAACAAATAGTAATCAAGAATTATAAATAGAAATATTTCAAAAAACTAATAAAACGTCAATTTCTATATCTTCTCAATAGAAATTGACGTTTTATTAGTTTTTTGTCAGAGATAGTTATGTCTCAGACTTATTTAGTTATTTTATGTTGAGCTTATTCTTAATGAATATAATTGTAACTTGAAACTTGTGAAGCTGGAATTGTACGATAATCCACTGTGCCTGGTGGTGTGTTATAATTCATTTCTGAAATTAACAAACTGCCATCAGGATTAATGCGTTCAACATAAGCCACATGTCCCATAGGACCTTCATAGTTTTGCATAATTGAACCAACAGCTGCAGTGTTGTTTACAGTGTATCCGTCAGCAGATGCTGCAGATGCCCAATTATTAGCGTTCCACCAATATGTACTAATTGGTTGTCCAGTTTCGGCACGACGATTAAAGACATGCCATGTACATTGTCCCCAGTCGTATAAATTTTGATCGCTTGAAGCTTGTGAAGTATTAGTTGGTGTAGATGTGCTTCCGCCACCCCCACCAGTGCCGTCTGAACCACCTGGAATTTGTAATGTTTGATTTGGATAAATAATATAACCATTTAAATTATTAGCAGAAACAATTTCATCAACAGAAACGCCGTACTTATTCGCAATGATTGCTAACGTTTCTCCAGATTGTACAGTATGGCTTGAGCCACCAGAAGCTTCCGAAGAAGTATTTGAACTTTGGCTACTATCACTGCTGCCACTTCCACCAATTTCAATAACTTGTCCTGGAAATACCATATTATTACTAATATTATTATTTTGTTTGATTTCGTCTACAGAAGTATTGTATTGTTGAGCGATTGTCCAAAGAGACTCACCAGATTTAACAGTATGCTGCGTAGATGCTTCTGCATCATGATTTGCTAAAACTGCGGCAGTCCCTGATGCAGCTGTAACTGCAAATGCTAATTTTTTCAAAAGTACTCCTCCTTTTATGTCGTTTAATGTCGACAGTTAATTGTGTTCATGTGTAAACACAAGATTCACATTTAAATATTTCATACCCCATACTAACAAAATTATTTATTTTTTTGGTAGTTGTTATAGAGTTGTAACATAGATGAAAGAGTATTATGTGAAGGGTATAGCTTGCTGAAAGCGAATTTAAAGGGAATTAAAAGTGAATTAAAAGTGATATACATATAAAGATTTATAAAAACTGTAATATTTAGTAATATTAGATAGAAACTTGATTCAACAAAAATTAGAAAATTTATTATGAGAACAGTAGTATTTATGTTAGATTATATTAATATAATAATTAGATGGAGGTATATTGCTATGGCTGAAGCAGCAACAAAATCAACACCGCATAAGTCACAACAATCAAAGAAAACACAAGCGACAGCATACGGTAAAGTATGGTTGTTCTTTATGTATTATTGGTTGCTATTTGGTGTAGGATGTTATTTTGGTCAATTTTTACCAATGTCTTGGCGTAAACCGTTATCTATCGTCTTGCTAGTATTAGTATTATTCACTTTAGTGTCAGGGAGAGCGCGGAAGTCTGGTTTAATCATCTCTCATATATACACTTTAGCTATAGGACTACTATCATACGCTACATTCACAATTTATTTACAAAACTTAGGAGCAGAAGTGTTTTACAAGAACGTTATTTTAGCCATTGCTGCTTTTATCGTTTTTGGACTTATTGGCTTCTTTATGATTAAAGATGCGTCTAGCATGGGCAAATACTTATTTGTTACGCTGATTGCACTTGTAGTGGCTAGTCTTATTGGGATGTTTATTCAAAACCCAATCTTTCATACAATTATTACTATAGTAGGGCTATTATTATTTTTACTTTATACATTGTACGATTTTAATAGGATGAAAAGAGGACGATTTTCACCAAGAGAAATGGGCTTCAAATTGTTCCTTAATCTGTTGCATATTATCAAATATGTTTTACGCCTTGCTAACAAAGCTAGAAAATAGAGTAGACGTTGTAATTGCCAGTACTGGTAGTTACAACGTTTTTTAATAGAATAATATAATTAAACGGGCAACTGTCAATTTTTTAAGTCGGATACGTATGTCCAACTATATAAAATTAATAATTTGCGCTATAATATTAACTGGTTATTAAGTGATATGAGAAAGTGAGATGAAATTATGGGTCGTAAATGGAATAATATTAAAGAAAAGAAAGCCCAAAAAGATAAAAATACTAGTCGAATATATGCAAAATTCGGTAAAGAAATTTATGTAGCAGCGAAGTCGGGTGAACCAGATCCAGAATCTAACCAAAATTTACGTTTAACGTTAGAACGTGCTAAGACTTACTCTGTACCTAACCACATTATTGAAAAAGCCATAGAAAAAGCTAAAGGTGCTGGAGAAGAAAACTATGATCATTTGAGATATGAAGGCTTCGGACCTAATGGTTCAATGCTAATTGTCGATGCATTAACAAATAATGTTAATCGTACTGCATCAGATGTACGTGCTGCCTTCGGTAAAAACGGTGGTAACATGGGTGTTTCAGGTTCAGTAGCTTATATGTTCGAACACACAGCTGTTTTTGGATTTGAAGGACATACAGCTGATGACATTTTAGAAGGTTTGATGGAACAAGATATTGACGTACGTGATGTACAAGAAGAAGGCGACATGGTTATCGTCTATGCAGAACCAGATCAATTTGCACAAGTGCAAGATGCATTAAAGGCTTTAGGTGTAACAACTTTTACTATTGCTGAGTTTGAAATGTTACCACAAAGTGATATTGCGTTATCTTCAGATGATCAAGTTGAGTTTGAAAAATTAGTAGAAGCACTTGAAGATTTAGAAGATGTTCAGAATGTGTTTCACAATGTGGATTTGTAATAAATGAACAATATTATTAAACAATGGATTGAACAATTACAGTTGCAACCACATCCTGAAGGTGGATTTTATAAGGAAATTATTACAGGTCAGCAAGCGTCAGCAGATTCACGAAATGCTTACTCCAGTATCTATTTCTTATTAACACATGACAATATTTCACATTTTCATCGTATTGATGCTGACGAAATATGGTATCACCATGCTGGACAAACATTGTTAATTCATATGATTTATCCTAGTGGTACATACGAGTGCATACGATTAGGCAAAGATGTTGCAAAGGGAGAAGTATTACAATATGTAGTACCCAAAGGGACAATATTTGCTTCATCGTTAGCAGAAGATACAGGTTATGCATTAGTAGGTTGTATGTGTCAGCCAGGATTTGATTTTAATCATTTCGAGTTGTTTTCAACACAACAATTAAATCAATTATATCCGCACTTACAACAAATAAATGAACGTTATGCTTTATCAGTAAACGACAAAAACTAATTACTAGTGCCAACATAAGGTGAAAAGTTTGATAATATGATATACCTATCACTTTTATAATTGAAGAGTAGAAAATCAGCTACAGTAGACATATCACTATGTCATTGTAGCTGATTTTTTACGTAGCTATATTAATGTGGAAAATGAAGCGGTTGTTTATGTTGCGAACTAAAAATACACCCCGCTAGCAATATGTACATTATTAAAGTGCATACTGCTAAATGGAGTGTATTAGTAATTAATTTATGTTTTATTTATTATTTTGCAGTGTCGAAAACTTCATTTGCAACTTCAACGACAAATGCCAGTTTTTGCCATTGTTCTTCTTCAGTTAATTTGTTGCCTTCTTCTGTTGATGCAAAACCACATTGAGGACTCAAACAAATTTGGTCTTCATTAATATATTGCTTTGCTTCTTCAATACGTTGTTTAATAGTAGCTTTATCTTCAAGTTCACCAGTTTTAGAAGTGAAAATACCAAGTACTGCTGAACTATTTTCTGGGAAATAACGTAAAGGCTCGAAATCACCTGAACGATGATCGTCATATTCTAAGAAAAAGCCGCCTAGGTTTTCTTTGAATAAATAAGGAGCGATTGGTTCATAGCCACCAGAAATTGCCCATGTTGATTGATAATTACCACGGCAAATGTGCGTTGTAATTAGTAAATCATCTGGTAAGCCTTGTATAGCTTCATTCACAACAACATATGCTAATTGACGAGCACGTTCTTTTTCCTCTTCGGAACGATCACGACCACGTGTTTTTTGCGTTCCGGAAGTTAAGTTAGCCCAATACACATCATCCAATTGGATGTAGCGTGCTCCTAAGTCATAAAAATGTTGTAACGTGTCATGATATGCTTTGGATACATCTTTTGCAAAGTCATTAATATCTGGATAAAGTGTTTCGTTTAAAATATTAGGATGGAACAATTGGTTTGGACTTGGAATTGACACTTTAGCAATTGCTCTATCGTCTACTTTATCGACTAAGAATTTGAAATGATCAAAATGTGGGTGGTTAGGATTAAATGCTACCTTATCACTTATCCGTACATTGTGACTACGTGTTTCAACGCCTTCAAAAGTTAAGCCATGCTCTGGCGTATAGCCTTCAACACCTTCTAAATTTTCTAAGAAGTCAAAATGCCACCAACTTCTGCGGAATTCTCCATCTGTAATACTATGTAAGCCTAATTCAAGTTGCTTTTCGATAATACGTTCAATCTCTGCATCTTCTACTTTTTTAAGTTCATCTGCATCAATTTCATTTTGTTCAAAAGCAGCTCTGGCTTCTTTTAGCTTTTGAGGGCGTAATAAACTCCCTACATGATCTGCTCTAAATGGTCTTGTTAATTTTGCCATTTTGCTACCTCCGTTATGTTTAGAATTTTCAGAAAATATATCTAAATATAACAAATTTAGTCGGAATTGTCAAAAAAGGCTTAAAAGTAAAAAATATAGTACAATGGGAATAAATTAAACTGGAATTATTACAAATTGGATAGATGACATTAAGCCACCATTTTTATATAATAAAAAGCAAGGAGTTGGTGACAGTGAAAGTAAAATATATCGATAAACGTCACTGGCGTCGAATCGTAGAAAGAGAATATGCTGAAGTAAAAGTAAACAATAACAAATTTAAAGGCATAATTGGCTTAGTTACTATGAAAAAAGTAAAAGAGCCATTAGAAGTTACGGTAGTTGGCAAAAATATAATAGTTGCAGACGATAATTACCAATGGCTACAAATATTACCTGAAAAGAAACGCTATAGTATTACGGTTATGGTAGATGATAAAGGTAATCCATTGGAATATTATTTTGACGTCAATATTAAAAACATTACACAAAAAGGTAATGCACGCACGCTAGATTTGTGTTTGGATGTTCTAGTATTGCCAAATGGTGAATATGAATTGGTAGATGAAGATGATTTAAAGCGTGCATTAGATCAAAAGCAGATTTCTCGTAAACAATATCATGAGGCATATGTTATTGCACATCAACTTATGTTGAAAATTGATGCAGATTTTCCCAAAATGCAGGAAAAAATTATGTATTGTTACCACAAAATCAAAAATAAGCCTAAATATAATAAAGGGCATAAGCAAGGGAAGCATCATGTTAAACAGCAACATACTAAGCAAAAAGTGCAGCGTGTATCACAGCAAAAGTCTGAATCTAATCACGACTTAAAAAAATGATTCAATAATATCCAGTTCGAATATAATAAATTGCGTGTAAACTAATGCATGATAAGTAGTAATGGCGTACAATTACACCTGTAGTTAAAAGTAATTGCATATATCAATAGGGGGATAAAATGAAGATCGAAGATTATCGCTTAATAACAACGTTAGACGAAACCAAAACGTTACGCAAAGCTGCAGAAATGTTATACATTTCACAACCAGCAGTGACACAACGACTAAAAGCGATAGAAAATGCTTTTGGTGTAGATATTTTTATACGGACAAAAAAGCAACTTATTACGACAACTGAAGGATCAATGATTATCGAACATGCCAAAGACATGTTAAATAGGGAACGATTGTTTTTAGATAAAATGCAAGCGCACATTGGCGAAGTAAACGGTACAATTTCAATCGGATGTTCTTCACTCATTGGTCAAACATTATTACCGGAAGTGTTGAATTTATATACTAGACAATTTCCTAATGTTGAAATACAAGTTCAAGTAGGATCAAGTGAACAAATTAAAGCAAATCATAGAGACTATCATGTCATGATTATTCGTGGCAATAAAATTATGAATTTAAGCAATACTCATTTATTCAACGATGAACATTATTTTATTCAGCCTCAAAATCGACGTGAGGAATCTAGTAAATTACCTTTTATCGAATTTCAAGCAGACCCAATTTATATTAATCAAATTAAAGAATGGTACAGTAATCAACTCGGTGAAGATTATCATGCAATGATTACCGTCGATCAAGTAGCGACGTGTAAAGAAATGTTGATGAACGGTGTTGGTGTAACTATTTTACCTGAGATAATGATGAGACACATTGATCGAGATCAGTTTGACTTTACACGAGTGAATATTGAAGACCAACCTTTAATTAGGTCTACTTATTTGAGTTACGATTCAAGTATGGTACAACTACCTCAAGTAGAGTCATTTATACAATTAGTGATGGAATATGTAAAATAGATTTTAAATAGGATAGAGGGATTTTCATGTTTGCAGAATTGTTGCATATTAAAAATTATAAATTATTTGTCACTAATATGATGCTACTTGGTATGGGTATATCTATCACAGTACCGTTTTTAGTGCTATTTGCTACAAATGAATTAGGAATGTCAACTGTGCAATTTGGCCTTTTGTTAGCACTAGCAGCTATTAGTCAATTTACAGTTAATACAATTGTGGCGAGGTTTTCAGACACACGTAATATAAATAGAAAATTTCTAATTATCACCGCCTTATTCATGGGTGCTATTAGTTTTTCTATTTATTTTTTTGTTAAGGAAATATGGATCTTTATGGCTATGTATGCCATATTCCAAGGTTTATTTGCTCCGGCAATGCCTCAAATGTATGCTTCAGCTAGGGAATCAATCAATGCTTCCACGTCACGTGATAGAGCTAAATTTGCCAATGCAGTGTTAAGGTCGATGTTTTCTTTTGGTTTTTTATTCGGCCCATTAATAGGTACAGGATTGTTAGCGCTAAACGGATATGCTGGGTTATTTGGAGGAACGATAGCAGTTATTTTATTTACTCTAACGTTACAGCTCGTATTCTTCAAAGATATTAAGACTGCTCCTAAAGCGTCAGATGTTACCCATGTCGAAAAATCGGCACCTAATATGTTAAAAGATTTAACGTTATTTATTCCGTTTATTGCATTTATTTTATTACATATCGGGCAATGGATGTACACATTGAATATGCCTCTATTTGTTACTAATTACTTACAAGAAGATGAAAAATATGTGGGCTATTTAGCGAGTTTGTGTGCTGGCTTAGAGGTTCCATTTATGGTTATATTAGGAATGCTTTCTGCTAAAATGCAGACACGCACGTTACTGATTTTAGGTGGACTATTTGGTGGCCTGTTTTACTTTAGTATTGGCGTTTTTGATAATGTTATTATGATGCTTATAGGACAAGTATTTTTGGCTATCTTCCTAGCTATTTTACTCGGTTTAGGTATTAGCTATTTCCAAGATATTTTGCCTGACTATCCAGGATATGCATCGACATTGTTTGCTAACGCTATGGTTATTGGACAACTTTGTGGTAACTTACTTGGAGGCTGGATGAGTAATGTTGTAGGATTAGGGAATGTGTTTTTTGTATCGGCAATAGCGATTTTTCTCGGTATGTTGCTGATTGCAATAACGAAAGAACATAAATATACGGACGAAGTACTGGAGTAGATAACATGACTTTAATTTTATGGTTACTAATAATTGCGTCATTTGTATTAGCATTTATAGGATTGATTAAACCAATTATCCCATCGGTACTTGTATTGTGGGTAGGATTTTTAATTTATCAGTTTGGATTTCATAATGGCAATTTATCATGGGTATTTTATGTCTCAATGGTATTGCTAACTATATTTATTTTATTAGCAGATTTTATAATGAATCAATATTTTGTGAATAAGTTTGGTGGATCCAAATTAAGTGAGTATGCAGCATTTATTGGTGTGATTATTGGTTGTTTTGTCTTTCCACCATTTGGTATTTTAATTATTCCTTTTTTAGCAGTTCTTATTGTAGAACTTATTCAAGAACCTAACTTTAAAAAAGCGCTACGTGCAAGCTATGGTTCTATCGTGGCATTTTTAGCGAGCTCACTTGCTCAAGCGTTAATTATGTTATTGATGGTTATTTGGTTCTTTGTAGATGCTTTACTTATCAATTAAAGTAGATAAGCGCATAAAGAATTTCAAGCAAACAGTTTACTGTTGCATGTAGAGAATTAGCACATAAGTGAACAAATTAGATTACCCTTTTAGGGTGAATCTAATTTGTTCTTTTTTTATTATTATGTAAACGCTAACGACTAACAGGGCGTTACAATTATGATATTTTTGCAATGAAAAGAATATGAAAAGATGTGAGCACGCCTCTTGTATGACTTTAGTTGATTTAGTATAATCGCACTCATGTGTAAAAAAAGAAATTGGAGGGATTATAGATGAAATATCCTGTAGCGATATGGATGCTGGCGATAGGTGCTTTCGCAATTGGCATGACCGAATTTGTTATTATGGGTTTGTTACCAAATATAGCTAGAGATTTTGATGTAACAGTGAGCCAAGCGGGACAACTTATTACAGGTTATGCATTAGGCGTAGCAATTGGTGGCCCAATTCTTGTGATGTTAACTATAAAATGGAACAGAAAATATTTATTACTTGTGCTGATGGGCATTTTTATTTTAGGTAATATTGCAGCCTCATTGAGTCCGACTTATGGATTTATGATGACAAGTCGTATTATTACTTCATTAGCGCACGGTTCATTTTTTGGTATTGGCTCAATATTAGCAGCTAGTATGGTAAAACCAGCATATAAAGCTAGTGCTATGGCGTTAATGTTTATGGGACTAAGCCTTAGTAATATTTTAGGAGTACCATTTGGTACATTAATTGGTCAAAACTTTGGATGGCCGATGACGTTTATTATCATATCCATAATTGGTGCAATGGCGTTGATCGGTATTATTTTCTTTGTGCCAATGACTAAAAAACAAGAGGCAACTTCTGTTAAAACAGAATTGAAAATCTTAAAAGAAAAACGTCTGTGGTTAACGTTAGCAGTAACGTTATTTGGTTTCAGTAGTGTTTTTGCATACTTTACTTACATTTCCTCGGTTCTTATCGAAGTGTCTCATATTCAAGAAAATTTAATTTCATATTTATTAATCATTTTTGGTGTGGGCGTTACGTTAGGTAATATTGTAGGTGGTAAACTTGCTGATTGGAATTTAAATAAAGCATTAAAAATTATTTTTATTATGTTTATTTTATACTTCATTTTATTATACTTCATTCAAATGAATGGAATTTTAATGGTTGCAGGTGTGTTCTTCTTTGGATTAATAGGATTTAGTATGAGTCCTTCATTACAATACAAGAGTACATTAATTTCACAAGAAGCACCGACCTTGGCAAGTACATTAAACCAATCCGCATTTAATTTAGGAAATGCTTTAGGCGCATTTCTTGGTGGTGTGGTAGTAACGAATCTACCAATAGCATCATTGAGTTTAATAGCACCAATATTAACATTGATTGGTCTAATTTTCTTAGTTATTAGTATTCGTGTAGAGAAAAAAGAAGGGACACTTGTTTAATTGAAAACAGCCTGAGTTAAGAAAGTTATAGTCTTTTTAACGACTATGCTAATACTTAACTCAGGCTATTTTTATAGGGAAGTATTTGAGTCTTTGTTCACTCGTCGATAATCGAAATAGGCAGCTATTGGTGTGATAACGAGTGAAATAATAATAAATGTCCAATTACTAATTAATAAATATGGGCCAAATGTCATATAAGATTGTGGCAGAAAAAATACATAAAAAATTGCACAGATTAATACAATAATACCACTGTAGTTTGCTAACCAAATCCAATTTGATTTGGTAAAACATTGGATTTGTACAGTTTTAAAAACCATCCATATAAATAAAAAGATAATAATAAAACCAATAATTAATGTAATTGGAAATGAATACAAATAAAATTTTTTAGCGCCGATAAAAAACCCAATAAACCCTTTTAAAAAGCAAAACAAACCAAAAAATAAGAAGAAATGTTCAACGATATATTTGAAAATATTTTTAACTGTTTCATTTGGCAGCTTTTTTAGCTCTTTTTTAGCATGTGCTTTCGGGTCGTGATCAAAGAAATCCAATGCATGTTCACCGTTATCTTCAGCCTTCAGCAACTCTTTTAAAATGCGATTAAGCATTTTTTCAGAATCATGAGGATTAACGCTCAAATCAGCTCGAACAAAAGTGGTATAATTGTCGAAAATATCTCTGTCAGTATTATTTA
This sequence comes from Staphylococcus arlettae, assembly GCF_025560845.1. Classification (NCBI taxonomy): domain Bacteria; kingdom Bacillati; phylum Bacillota; class Bacilli; order Caryophanales; family Staphylococcaceae; genus Staphylococcus; species Staphylococcus arlettae. The sequence goes on along the minus strand of NZ_CP094803.1, from coordinate 2,180,024 downwards.
AACGCAGTGCCTTAACATTATTTTCACGCATCAATTTTTCAGTAGATTTCATTTGATTTTAACTATCCTTTTTATAAAATATTATAGTAAACACATTATGACTAATATTGAACAATAAATCAATATGAAGCGTAAAGAAAGGAATGACATGAAACAACTTACTACTAAAGATAAAAGTTTGATTAATCAAATGGCCAAAATTCAAGAAAGTGAACTTGCACAAGCTGCGAAACAACCAAGTCCATCAGCTTTTAAAATTGCACTCCGAGAAGAAATGATTATACATAGATTAAAATATTCTCGAGATATGATTTTATGTATAGCACATGAAGAACAAATGGCTGCATTTATATGGGGGCATTTTGATGAAGCAACAACGAGCGTGACGATAGAAATGATATACGTTGTCGAAACATATAGACACCAAGGCATTGCCACTAAATTAAAACAACAAATTGAACAATGGGCCATCTCAATGGGGGCACTTAGCATTCAAGGAACAGTAGATATAACAAATGAAGCGATGCAAAAGCTTAACGAACATTTGGGATATCATACACAAAAAGTTATCATGACCAAATCTTTACAATCCAAACATGAAGACAAGAAAGAATAATGATAAAATAACCTTAAGACAATAAGAACGAAGGAGCAATATGATGAAAAAATGGTTAGCGCTAATACTTGCTGCTACAATTACTTTATCAGCATGTGGCAAAAGTGACGAAAAAGTATCTTTAGAAAAAGATATTGATAAACTTGAAAAAGAACAAAAAAAGCTTAAAAAACAAAAAGAAGAAGTAACTAAAGAGCGTGATAAATTGAAAAAAGAAGCTGCTGATATTGAAAAAGAAATAGATGCAAAAGCTGACAGTGATAGTGAAGATTAAACGGCTAACACAGAAATCATGAAGATATTGCATCCTAAGTGAGCGAACGTAAATATCATTTTTGTATGATACATATGCGTAATTAATAGAAAAGTTATTTAATAATGATAACAAATTGTGTTACAATATTTTCATATTATGAATACACCACGTTTAATGAAGATAATAAAGGGTATTCAAGAGCATATATTAAAATATTTATGACACAAGACAGTTAATAATAACGATTATTTGGAAATTTATACTCTAAATTTTTCAAATCTATTAATAATGAATCAAATATAATGAAAACACAATTGAAATGCTATAGAAAGAAGGGAAAATCATGCATGAACAAGATTTTGATTTGTTAGAAGGTCGTGCGATTACTTTACCTGAATTGGGTAGAGAATTAGAAAATATTACTGGACGACAAATTAAAGATTCGACTGGAGAAATTAAACGTGTAATCGCGCATTTACCTAATTTTGAGTCAGATACGGATACTTTTGTAGCGACTTATCAGTTAAATCACCAAAATGATTTTATTGATGCTACGTTTACAGCACCAAAATCAGATAGAAATCGTTTGAAAGAGATTGCAGTTAATGTAGAATTAATTAGCTATATTACAAAAGCTTAAAATAAATGAGGACAATTTCACAACATTAGTAGCGCGATATGAATAAATCATAACGCGTTACTTTTATATAAACAGGAATAATTTAGACAAGTTTCGAGGTGTGAATGATGACAGTTTATATTGAGACAGAACGATTAATTTTAAGAGACTGGCGTGAGGCAGATGTTTTACCATTTCAACAAATGAATGCCAATCAACAAGTTAGAAGATTTTTCCCTAGCCTATTGAGTTATCGACGTTCAGAACTAGATCTAAAGAAAATGGATGATATCATTAAAGAAACTGGTGTAGGGTTGTTTGCGGTTGAGTTAAAAGAAACAAATGGATGGCTAGGATTTATAGGATTAAACTATGTTCCTAAAAATAGTAAATACAAGTTTACTGAGCTACCATTTTATGAAATAGGATGGCGATTAATTCCGGAAGTTTGGGATAATGGTATTGCGACAGAGGGTGCACAAGCAGTATTAAGTTATGCCAAGGAGCGAGGATTTGAGCATATATATGCGTTGGCAGCTGAGCAAAACGAGGCTTCTATTCGAGTGATGAAAAAAATTGGTATGGAGCAATTCGATTTCTTTGAGTATCCCGACTTAAGTAATTATCATCCGTTAAAGAGACATGTGAGATATCATATTCAACTTAAAGATATAACTAAATAAAACAAGGTACATGCACACATAGCGCGCGCTTGTACCTTGTTTTGTGCGCATTGATTAATCATACGTACGTACACCAAGAGCTTGATATTGATTGAGACATGTTAATAATTCTTCTTTTGTAGCACAAAGTGGTGCCAATGATTGATATTTTTGATCGATAAAACCTTCATCAATCATGTGTTGAATTAACTGTTGTAATGGATTGAAAAAACCATTGATGTTAAAAATTGCTATTGGTTTTTGATGGATGCCTATTTGAGACCAACTATATGTTTCAAAGAACTCTTCCAATGAACCAGCACCACCTGGAGCCATAATAAAAGCATCGGCTAACTCTGACATTTTAGCCTTACGTTCATGTAAAGAATCTACTAAAATGAGTTGGCTTACTTTTTGACTAGTAATTTCTTTCTCATCTAACGATTTAGGCATAACACCAATGGCTTTACCGCCTTGATCTAAAACACCTTGTTCAATAGCACCCATAATACCTACTGAACCAGCACCAAAAATTAGTTCATAACCTTGTTTAGCCATATATTTTCCTAGGGCATAGGCTTCTTTAACATAAATATCGTCATTACCTTTACTGGCCCCACAATATACTGCAATTCTTTTCATGCATTTACCTCCTGCTAATCAAATTGAGTTAACACAGCTTGGAAGGCTGCATTAAAATCAGCTTTATCTTGCGCTGTAAACTTAGATGGCCCTTTAGTTCTACCACCACTGCGGCGATATTGAGCATGTGCATGACGCGTAGCTAATAATCTATCGATGTTGTCATAAGTAAATTGTTTTCCACTATGATGTAAGACGACGGCGACTTTATCGAGCAATAAACTAGCAAGACCATAATCTTGAGTTATAACAATAGCATCCGAGTTAGCTAACTGCACAATTTTATAATCCACTGCTTCAGGTCCATCATCAACATAAACTATTTTTACATGTTGTGGCTGGATAACTGTAGAATAATGACTAAAGCTGCGGACAATTGTAACAAAAATGCCTGTCCCCTTAGTCAATTCAATTACTGAATCGGTAACAGGACAAGCATCTCCGTCGATAATGATTTGTATCATGCGTTATTGTTTCTCGCTATCGTTGCGTTGTTTAATAACGCTTTTAGCATCGTAATTTTTATACTTTTCGAACTCTGCTAAACGATCTTTTTTGTTGTTATCCAGCGCTTTTGCTTCGGCTTTATGACGTTTATCGATATTCTTTTGCAAACGTTTATCCAATTTTGAAATATCTTTGCTGTTGTCTTTTGCTAGTTTTTCACCTTTTTTCTCTGTTTTATCATCAAGTTTTCCAGGTGTTAACCCAACTTTTTCCATATGCTTATTGGATTTTTTCATATTTTTAATACGTTCTTTCTTATTATCTTCACGTGCTTTGGCTTCTTCTTTATGACGTTTGTCTATTTGTTTTTGTAAGATCTTATCTAGCTTTTCTGCTTCTTTATAATCTGATTTAACAGCTTTAGCTTCTTGTTTTTGAATATAAGCAGGATCATGTTCTTTAGCGATTTGTCTTAACTGACGCTTTTCATCCATATTATGTTTTTTGGTAACTACGTAGTCTTTAGCGTTACCAGATTTATCAACAACAACATCTTTAAATTGAATTGATTTTGTTGCGACATTTTTTGAAGCTTTAGCTGTTGCTTCAGAAGCCTTTTTCACATCTGGGTGTGATTTAATACGCTTACGCTCTAAAATTAGCGGAACTATTATAATTGGTACTACATTGATTAGTGTTTTCACTAATTGCTTTTTGTCCATACACGTTGCCTCCATATAAATATACTAAGTTATTATTACCCTATGATACCGTAAATTAAACGACATTTGTATTGAAAGCTATCTAAAATATAAATAGAAGAAATTTAAGGTTAACTGCAAGAGGGACAGGACGAGAGTGTTGTGTAATGCATGTATATAGGAGAGGGGACATAACGTAAAATAAGGTGGTCTATTGCCAATATGAAAAGAGGCTGGGACAATATTGATTGTCCCAGCCTCTGTCACACAATTTTTAATTAAAGGTATAATTTTGTAAAATAGTTATGCACCAGTAATGTTATGACCAATACCAAAACCAAAATACAAGATAGCAATAATAATTACTAAGATGATTCTATAAATTGCAAAAGGTAATAACTTAACTTTACTAATTAAGTGTAGGAATAATTTGATTGAAATTAAACCAAAAATAAATGCTGCTAAAAATCCTAAAATATAGAATGGAATTTGATTTGCATGAATAAATTCTATATTTTTAACTAGCGATAGACCACTAGCACCAAGCATGACAGGTACAGCCATCATAAATGTAAAGTCTGAAGCTGCTTTATGGTTCATTTTCATTAGCACACCTGTAGAAATTGTAGAACCAGATCTACTAAATCCTGGCCACATAGCAATAGCTTGGGACAAACCAATAATAAATGCTTGAACATAAGTGATTTGATCTACTGTTTTCGGATTTTTGACTTTTTTACTATACATGTCTGCTACAATCATATAAATTGCACCAACGAAAAGGCCAATCATAACTGTAGGTACGCTAAATAAGTATTTTTCAATGACATCATCAAATAGAAGACCTAAGATACCAGCAGGTATCATACCTACGACAATATGAATTAAATTTAGTCGTTTAGGCTTTTGGTCAACGCCGTCCAATGGTTCGGCTTTGTATTTACCAATATGTAACATTTCAAAATAGCGCTCACGGAAAACCCAAGCCGCGGCAAAAACGGAACCAAGTTGAATGACCACTTTGAAGGTGAAAGCAGATTCAGAACCTAAAAATTCTGTGGATTTCAACCACATATCGTCAATTAAAATCATGTGACCTGTAGAAGATACAGGCGCAAACTCTGTTAAACCTTCAACAATACCTAGAATGATACCTTTAATCAATTCAAGTATTACCATAATTTACCTACTTTCATCGTACTTATTAAATTTTATATACATTTTCCTTTTTCATAATAGCATAATGAATTTTAAAAATGTATTAGAATTATGCAATTTGGGACCAAAGTATGAGCAGTATACTTTATCATGTATCAAAGTTCCGTGATAGATAAACTAAGTACAGCTCAACTTTGTATTGACGTTGTTATCATAACATGTGCTTTGTATTGTGACAAAAATATGTATAGCAGTTACTTTTTTTGTGTAAATATAAAACGAATTAATTTAAAAATCGCTAAAACCATTTATAATATATTAAAGGTGATATTTGTGAAAAGATTAACAAAATTAGCGTTAGAATATAAAATTTTTCCGATTTTGATGTTTTTAGTCAGTATTTTACTCGCATTGACTGTAGTATTTCAAAATATAACGATAGGCGTAATTTTGGATAAAGTGCTGATTCAACAACAGTTTCAATTGACATCATTATTGATAATTATCTTTTTTGTATTAATTGCTCGAGCAGTGTTTAATATGTTGAATTTAGCAATTGGAGATACGATGGCTAATCGAATTAAAAATAATTTAAGGCAACAAGTTATTGAAAAAGCGTCTAAATCGCCTATAGGCAAGCAAATAAATGTGGTTACGGAAGGCATTGATGGCATAGCTCCGTTTTTTAGTAATTTTTTTCCGCAAGTATTTAAATCAATGATGATTCCAGTTTTTATTATTGGTGCTATGTTTTATATACATCTTAACACAGCACTTATAATGTTAGTGACTGCACCTTTTATCCCATTGTTTTATATCATTTTTGGGTTGGAAACACGCGATGAATCTAAAGATAAAATGACTTACTTAAATCAATTTAGCCAACAGTTTCTAAACAAAGTTAAAGGGTTAATTACATTAAAACTCTTTAATCAAACAGCTAGAACTGAGCAAGAATTGTATGAAGAAAGTACACATTTTAGAACTTTGACAATGCGTATTTTAAAAAGTGCATTCTTATCAGGCCTTATGCTGGAGTTTATTACGATGCTAGGCATAGGTTTAGTAGCTTTAGAAGCAGGATTAGGACTTATATTATTTAATAATATCGATTTTAAAACTGCAGCAATAGCTATTATTTTAGCTCCAGAATTTTACAATGCAATTAAGGATTTAGGACAATCGTTCCACAGCGGAAAACAAAGTGAGGGCTCAAGTGATGTAGTATTCGATTTTTTAGAAGAGCCGACGATAAATCCAGTTGCAAGACCACAACAACATGACATGTCAACATCATCGATTGTTAAACTGCATGATGTAAGTTTTAAGTATGAAGGTGCGCAATCGTATGCATTACAGCATATTAATTTGGAAATAACGAAAGGTGAAAAAATCGCGTTAGTTGGTCCTAGTGGCGCTGGAAAATCAACACTTGCGCAGATTATTACTCAGCAATTACCAGTTACTAATGGTGAGCTAACTGTGGCTTCTAGACAATTGCGTTTCGGCATATTGAGCCAAACACCTTATATTTTTAATACTTCAATTAAAAATAATATAACAATGTTTAATGATGAAATCACTGAGGCACAGGTTTATAAAATGTTGAATTTAGTAGGCTTGAAAGAGAAAGTTGCTGCTTTTAAACATGGTATTGATACACATATCGGTGAAGGTGGAGAAATGCTCTCAGGTGGAGAAATGAGACGTATTGAACTATCACGAGTTTTATTGTTACAGCCTGATATTGTCTTGTTTGATGAACCAACAACAGGGTTGGACTTACAGACTGAAACAATTATACAGGATGTCATTCATCGACAATTTCAAGCAGCAACGATAATTTATATTGCCCACCGTGATAGCACAATTCAATATGCAGACAGACGTGTTTATATTGAAAATGGTAGTGTGAAATTTATAGATCAGGTCATGTCAGTAGAAAATAAAAAGGGTGGTGAACCAGAGTGAAGCCACGAATTCATTTTAAAGCAGATAAAGATTTAATAAGTGCAATAGCAGTAGGCGTGTTAGGTAGTGTCGTTGCATTAGCTATGTTCTTTTTAAGTGGATACATGGTGACACAAAGTGCTTTAGGAGCACCATTATTTGCATTAATGATATTGATTGTATCAGTGAAATTATTTGGTTTTCTAAGAGCGATTTTTAGGTATGCTGAGAGACTGTTGTCACATCGTACAACATTTACCATGTTACGAGATGTGCGCGTGCAGTTTTTTAAAGGTTTAATTCCTGTGATACCAGATGTTTATAGAAGATTTAAATCGACTGAACTTTTATCTAATATGGTGAGTAGAATTGAAGCCCTACAAAATATTTATCTACGTGTATATTATCCTCCTGTAGTGATTGGGATAACGACGATTATATCTATAATTGTTATGTTTGCATTTTCATATACACATGCATTGATTATTTTTGTGAGTATGTTTATTACGTTAGGCATCGTGCCATGGTTAAGTGCTAAACGCGCAACCAAGATTAAAGCGTATAAAAATAAAAAGCAAAATGAATTTTTAAATCACTTTTATGACTATAAGGCAGGATATGCTGAATTACAACGTTTTGAACAACAGCATAATTATAAAATGATGTTAGATAACTCGCTAACAGCATATAGTAAGGCGCAATTGAAAGAACAACGTTTTTTAACACTATACGACTTTATCTTAAATATTATTTCAATGCTTGCATTATTTTTCACATTGTATCTTGGAGTGGTGCAAGTACAAGAGCAACAATTTGATGTCGTTTATTTAACAAGTATTGTGTTAATGATGCTAACGTTGTTTGAACAAGCAGTACCTATGAGCAATGTAGCATATTATAAAGCAGATACCGATGATGCACTGTCGAAAGTCAATGAAGTAATGGCGCATCCAATAACACAAGGTACAGAACGTTTTTCATATGATGCTTCTCACCCTATAAAACTATCTGTACAAAATGTAGATTTTAAATATTGGAATCAATCCGTACCTGTATTACGTAATATTAATTTAGAAGTGGTTGAAGGTGAACATGTAGCACTCATTGGTCCTTCTGGTTCGGGGAAAAGTACAATATTACAATTGATGTTAGGCTTATATCAAGCCGAAGCAGGAGAAATTAAACTTAATAATCAACAGTTGCATAACATCACAAATGAGGACAAATATAAGCTGCTCAACGGTATGTTACAAACGCAACAAGTGTTTGATGGTACATTAAAAGAAAATCTCTTTACGTCTCAACCTGATAGTGTAATAAAAGAAACATTAGTAAAACTTGGCTTGGATCATTTTGCATTAAATACACCACTAACTTTAGTTGGTGATACTGTTTCAGGAGGAGAATTACAACGTATCGGCATCGCTAGATTATTATTAAACAACAAACCAATCTGGATATTAGATGAGCCAACAACAGCTTTAGACATTTATCATACAGAACGTGTAATGGATTTAATTCATAAATATGCGCAAACTCTAGTAATAGCAACTCATGATTTAAGACTGTTACCACAGTTTGATAAAATTGTAGTCGTAGTTGATGGAGAGATTATAGAAGCAGGTTCTTATGAAGATTTACTAGCACAACGCGGTTATTTGTATCAAATAATGACCTTAAATAAGTCAGTATAAATATATAGAGAGATCAAACAAGATTGTTTGACCTCTCTATATAAATAACTATATTTAATGATTTAATTTACATATCTTCCACTTTTAAATTTAACATGGGCAAAAATTATTTTGTTTTAACGTCAGTAAATGCAGTTATAACTTTATCAAGTAATCTGTTGAGTTCAGCAGATTCTGTTTCGTCTAATGAAGACGCAACTGCAACATCTTGACAAGCTGTATCCAATTCAGGACGAATGGACTCACTCTTTTCAGTTAAATGAATAAAGACTTCACGTTGATCAATTTCAGATCGCTCACGTTTGATTAGATCAACTTGCTCCATTCTTTTTAGTAACGGTGATACTGTGCCAGTATCTAATGCTAATTCAGTAACGACTTTCTTAACATTTACAGGTGATTCATTCCACAATATTGTTAAAACTAAAAATTGTGGATATGTTAGTTTATATTTTTTAAAGACATTATTTGAGTAGTAGCGATTTACTTGTCTTTGTGCATTGTATAAACTAAAACAAAGTTGCTCCTTTAAATTAAGTTGCTCAGACATTAAGTTCTCCTCCAGACATTCTATCCGTAATTTTTCTCTGTGTATCGGATTGGATCCGTCTATGTTGTATAGAATTCATTTGCAAACATACTTTTGTACTGTGCCATGCTAAAATAAAAAGTATAATTAAAGTTTAGAAGATATCTAATATTTTATCAAGTAAAAGGTCAATTATATGTTTAATTTAACTTTTGTGCAAACATTTGTATAAGAAATGAGTGGATAGTTTGAAAAATAATATAAATCATAAAATATCATTATCGATTGTAACAGGATTTCTCGGAAGTGGCAAAACTACATTACTTTATAATTATACAAAAAGATTATTAAATAGTAATGAGAATGTTAAAATTATTATTAATGAGTATGGCAATACTGACTTTAATAGCCGGCTTGAGCAATCTAATGTGAATATATATTCTATTTTGAACGGTTGTGTATGTTGCGATTTAAAACAGGAATTATTAGCGAAACTAAAATATTTGATAAATCAAAATGATACGCAACATATTATTATTGAAGCAACAGGTATTGCCCATCCGATTGACATTATAGCAGCATGCCAAGATCCAGACATTGTAGATTATATTAAGCAACCAATGGTTATCGGTGTTGCTGATGCACCTAGATTTATACAACGAGCACAATATACTAATGAAACAATGGAACTTATGGAGGCGCAGTTATCTGTTTGTGATGTCATATTATTGAATAAAATGGATTTGGTCACTGAAGATAAAGCACAGCTCACAACGGCATTAAGCAGTATAAATGCTACAGCAAGTGTACATTTTACAGAGTATGCCAATATCGAGGAGTTAACGTTTGAATCAGTTGGACAACACTCGAATATGCACACATCATATCATGGTCATCATCATGGCATAGAAAGATTACATTATAAGTTTACATCACCTATAGATAGGCAATTGTTTTATCAATATATTTTACGGTTACCCGATAATGTTCTAAGATTAAAGGGATACGTGAAGTTTCGTGATGAGCCTGAAGTTACTTATGAATTTCAATATGCATATGGTTTGCCTGATTTTTTTGTTATTGAGGAAGATAAACCGTTAAATGTAGTCCTTATAGGAGAACAGTTGGATAAAGTAAGGCTGAGGAACGATTTGGAAATGCTACAATTTACGTAAAATATAAAATGTGAGATAAGGATGTGTCAAACGATGGATAAAGTCGAAATTAATCAATATGTTTCTTTTTCTAAAGTTATTCAAGGTTTTTGGCGAGCGCACGATTGGCAATGGACGCCGCAAGAGCTAAATCGTTATTTACACGAATTAGTAGAACGCGGTATAACGACGATGGACCATGCGGATATTTATGGAGATTATCGTTGCGAAGGTATTTTTGGTGAAGCATTGAAGTTGTCACCTGAATTACGAGATTCAATTGAAATTGTGTCGAAATGTGGTATTGTATTGCCTTCTGAACGGTTATCGTGGACGACAGGCCATCGATATGATCACAGTAGACAACATATAAAAAAGTCTGTTGACCGTTCATTGCAAGAACTAAATGTAGATTATTTGGATTCATTATTGATACACAGACCTTCTCCATTAATGGACCCGAATGAAATCACTGACGCTTTAATGGATTTGGTAAAAGCGGGTAAAGTGAAATCTTTTGGTGTATCTAACTTTAATAAATCACAATACGATTTATTAAATCAATGTTTAGTGTGCGATAAATTGCATATAACTGTGAATCAATTAGAAGTTTCACCATATACATTAGACATTATGACAGACGGGACATTAAATTATATGCAACAAGATAATGTTAAGGTTATGGCTTGGAGTCCTTTAGCGGGTGGGAAGCTATTTGATTTAGCAGATGACAAAGCAAAACGAATTATGGCAATTATTGGACCGTTAGCTCAAAAATATCAAACATCTACTTCAAGTATCATAATGGCATGGTTAAATAAACATCCCGCAGCAATTTTACCTGTTATAGGTACACATCAAATCTCTCGAGTTGATGAAGCTTTGGCAGGTTTTGATATTACACTGTCAGATCAAGAATGGTTTGATATTTATACTGCATCATTAGGTCACGATATACCGTAAAAAAGGAGTAAGTATTATGGCTAATAATCAAGAACAGCATTGGCAAAAGCAAAAGCAATTTGAACGAAATTTTATTCATTTCCCATTTCTGGGGTTTGCAGTAGTCATATTATTATTAAATATTGTTTATCCCGATATTAATATTATGATGGCGTTTTTTGGCTTGTTTTTCATATATAATGTTGGATTGTTATTTGTTTCATTTATTCGTCATTTTAAGCGCACTATGATTTTAACACTCATATTATCAATTATGGCTGGTAGTATATTTGGTTTACTTATGTATTTATATGCAGCTACTAATAATTTATTAGGGTAGTTAAATATCATATTATTGCAGAGACATCGCTGTGCAACCTTTTATGTGAGCGACTAATGCTTTACTAAATGCTTTCGAGCACAGTATTTTTGAATTACAACAAAATTGGAGAAGTGAGGTTAATACATGGAACAGTGGATTACACAGTTCATGGAACAATTTGGCTATTTTGGAATAGCATTGCTGATATTTTTAGAGAATATTTTTCCACCAATACCATCTGAAATCATATTAACATTTGGTGGCTTTATGACGACTAAATCATCGTTAGGTTTTATAGGAGTGACAGTGGCATCTACACTGGGATCAATCATCGGTGCAATCGTTCTATACGGCATCGGTTTATGGATTGGCGAAGACAAGTTATATCGACTTGTAAATCGGTATGGCAAAATTTTACGTGTAAAATCAACGGATTTAACTAAGACATTTGATTGGTTTGAAAAATATGGATACTGGACAATCTTTTTCTGTAGATTTGTACCACTTATTCGTAGTTTAATTTCTATTCCTGCTGGTATTACCAAGATGAATTTTTCTGTGTTTGTTATTTTTAGTACACTCGGAACAATTATTTGGAATATGGTATTGATTTATTTAGGAATGAAAGTAGGTGGCAATTGGCATCAAATCGTCTATTATATGGATATTTACTCTAAAGTTATCTATGTTATTTTGCTACTCATTGTTATTTACTTTATATGGAAATGGCTAAAACGTGTTCGTAAAAATAAGCAAAAGTAATCATTTAAATTAATATATTTGAATAGATACAACTACTAATTGTCCTCTGAATGTTACGACGCCAGTGTTATAATGAAGTGAATGAAGAGCAGAGTTATACACTGGAGGAGAGCATGGCATGACAAAACAGAAAGTTTCGATTATAGGTGCAGGTAATACAGGCGCAACATTAGCATTTATTACATCACAACAAGGACTAGCGGACGTAGTACTTATTGATCGACCAAAATCAGAAGGTCCGGTACAAGGAAAAGCATTAGATATTTTGGAAAGTAGCCCTATTTTTGGTTTTGATAGTAACGTCGAGGGAGCAGTTGACTATCAAGTTACGAAAGATTCAGATGTCGTAGTTATTACAGCAGGTGTTCCAAGGAAACCGGGGATGAGCAGAGATGATCTTGTTCAAACAAATGAAGCGGTTATGCGTGAGGTGACAGAGCAAATCGTCCAGTACTCACCACAATGTAAAATTATTGTCTTAACTAATCCAGTAGATGCTATGACATACACAGTTTATAAAGCATCAGGCCTACCGAAAAGTCATGTGATAGGGCAATCAGGTATTTTAGATACTGCACGTTATCAAACGTTTATTGCTGATGCATTAAATGTTTCCGTAAAAGATGTCAAAGGATTGGTATTAGGTGGACATGGAGATGACATGGTGCCATTAGTGCGTTCGACAAATGTGAATGGTGTGCCACTAGCTGAGTTGCTGGCACAAGACAAGATCGAAGCGATTGTTGAGCGTACGCGTAAAGGCGGAGCAGAAATTGTGGGATTATTGGGCACTGGCTCAGCATATTACGCACCTGCAGCTGCAATTTATAGTATGTTAGAAGCTATTATTAAAGATCAAAAAAGATTGTTGCCTAGTATTGCTTTATTAAAAGGTGAATACGGCTATCATGATATATGTTTAGGTGTACCAACAATTTTGGGTGCACAAGGTATAGAAAAAATTGTCACTTTATCACTGTCAGCAGATGAACAAGCTCAATTAGATACGTCTGCAAAAGCAGTAACAGACGTTAAAGCAGCATTACAACAATTTTAAATATGACATAAACGAGGCTGGTGCATTGATATGCACCAGCCTCGTTTAATATTGTACTGTATATACTTGTGTTTACACTTAGTACTCAAATGTACCAGAATTTTTTATTAAATTATAACAGTCGAGATAATGTAATATCTTAGTTATGTGATAACAACAATGCATACGTATAAAGCTACATATTCAAAGAAAGTTAGAATATACATATATTTTAATCTTAATTTAACGTTAAATGGTACAGCCCATTTAGAATAACGGCGTTCATAATACCATAATTGTAAGGCAAACAAACCGATACCTAATGGAAATAACATCAAAATAATGCTGTGAAGTAATGAAAAACCAACATCATGTAGTAAATGCCCAATAATTAATTGTAGCACCACAATAACAGCGATTAAGATAATTATATTCAATGTCATTTCGCTAATCGTACTCCTTTCATAAACACAATGATAAGTAATTGCAATACCATCATGAGTACAATAAAAGCAAGTGTGCTTGGGTTTATTGCTTGTGCGACATCTTGTAACACACTTAGAGGCTCGTTAATTAAATAAACAGAATGAAATCTTAAAAAGCGCCCCATATATACACCTAGACCATTTAAAAACATCATTAATACAATAATTGTGTTATTTAACCATCGATATTGAGTGAAGTGATTGATTTCGATATAGATGAGCGTTAAACAATAAGTAGCTAAAGCAACTCCAGCTAACAAATACGTAAAATAAATCCATTCAATAATAGTTAAACCAGCGTAAAAATTAAAGCGGAATTGATTTAAATGAATTAAGTCAGTGACCATATAAAAGGTATTAGGAACCATAAAAATAAAGATTAGACTAAATATAATGAATAATGGCCATTCGAAAACTTTTTTAGGTTTAAATAAGTTCAGCAAATAGCATAATTCAAGTGGAATATAAGCTAATATTAAATTTAACGTCATAAAACTATAAACATCATTACTAAACAAAGAAATCGTCAACAGTGCAATAAAAGCAATGCGGGCAATATAGCGGGATTTCATAGTACCACCTTTCTTTTATTTGAGCTGAACTCAAATTTCTATATTATATATTTAAAGTAATTAACTAATTTATAAATACGAGATTCAATAATACTAGTTTTACGACGTGGAATCAATAAAAAAACAAAGAGGTACATTTTGAAGTATTATAATATATTAGTACTTGTGTTAATGAAAATGCATAAGTAAGGTGACCGATTTCACTACGTAGTTGGTTGTAACTGTATGGAAATCAAGTCACCTAATTAACTGAGTTATTATGCATCTAATAGATTTAATCCAATGTTATCATTATGTTTACGGTTAATATCTAAATTAGTCATCGTGATCACAATTTCAGCCGTTGCAGATACAATTGCTTTTGACAGGTGACCACTTAAAGTTTGGTATTGGTTCGTACCAAAAGTAGCATGTAAATGTGCAAAAGGTGTATCATCGATGTGAGAAATATTACCTAATAAACTAATTAGTTCTAATGGTTCGTTAAATGTTTGTTTTTCATATGTTTTCGTGTCTAAATTGTAAAAATTTAATTCGACCCCTTCGCAAGCTCCAATACCGCTAACTGTACCAAATTTACCATTTTGTTCACGTGCAACATCTGTAACGGCTGAGATGATATCTTCGCCTTGTTCTAAAATTAAAACGATTGTATTTCCATCAACTTGATATACCATATTGACCCTCCATAAAAATGATTTCATTACTATTATACATATAGATAACTATCAATTGTAATTTTATGTTTTAAAGTTTAAATTAACTATTGTATTAGTTATGTTAGATGTAATAAAATATTGTAATATTATGTAATATTGAGTTGAATTTGGATACAATAAAAAGTGAGTTGCATTTCATATGCAAAAAGGAGGGTGAATAATGAATAGACAGTTTTATGTTTTATATTTTAATATCTTTTTAGTTTTCTTAGGTATAGGTTTAGTAGTCCCTGTTTTACCTGTATATTTAAAAGATCTAGGTTTAAAAGGTAGTGACTTAGGTATTTTAGTCGCTGTATTCGCGTTAGCACAAATGATTATTTCACCTTTTGGTGGTACATTAGCAGATAAGTTAGGAAAGAAACTTATAATTTGTATTGGGTTATTCTTATTTGCAATTTCTGAGTTTTTATTTGCAGTAAGTCATACATTTGAGTTGCTTATTATTTCAAGAGTGTTAGGTGGATTTAGTGCTGGTATGGTAATGCCAGGTGTTACAGGTATGATTGCGGATATCTCACCTTCTTCAGATAAAGCGAAAAACTTTGGTTACATGTCTGCGATTATCAATTCAGGTTTTATTTTAGGTCCAGGTATTGGTGGATTTTTGGCAGAATTTTCACATCGCTTACCGTTTTATGTAGCAGGTGTGAGCGGTTTAGTAGCTTTAATACTTTCTATAGTATTTATTCACAATCCGAAAAAAGCAACCACAGATGGTTTTACAAAATATCAGCCGGAGCTGTTGTCGAAAATTAATTGGAAAGTGTTCTTAACACCGATAATTCTTACTCTAGTATTGGCATTTGGGCTTTCATCTTTTGAAACGTTATTCCCATTATATACTGCAGATAAAGCACATTATTCGCCTTTAGATATTTCAATAGCTATTACTGGTGGTGGGATATTTGGTGCAGTATTCCAAGTCTTTTTCTTCGATAAATTTATGAAATACTTTAGTGAGTTAACTTTTATCACATATGCACTCATTTATTCAGCAATTATATTAGCTGCGCTAACACTAACAAATAGTTATTGGGCAATTATGGTAGTCAGCTTTGTAGTGTTTATTGGTTTTGATATGATACGACCTGCCATAACTAATTATTTTTCAAACATTGCAGGTGATCGGCAAGGTTTCGCTGGAGGATTGAACTCCACATTTACTAGTATGGGGAACTTTATCGGTCCATTAGTTGCAGGAACTTTGTATGATATTAATTTTGAATTTCCAATTTACATGGCTGTTTTAGTTATGATTATAGGCATTATTGTAATTCGAATAGAAAAAGTATTGAGAGTTAGACGTAATAGGAAAGCTAGTTAGAAAAGTAATATTATAAAAGGAACTAACAGATAAGGGATGCATTCTTAACTGTTAGCAAATTATATAGTAAAAACACTGTAGCAAATCGCTACAGTGTTTTTTTGATGTAGATAGCTGTGCTGTGAATTATCAGAATATTGGCCATTATAACTACTATGTGACAAAGATGTTAATCATAGCCAGTGAATTTATTAATATTGTTACAGAGATTACATTTATTTTAAGTTGCATTCTATATAACTTTTTAAATATCATTTTATGCTAATATAAATATAAATAAAACATACTAAAGAAAGGAGCGTTTATGAAAAATTTAATATTAAGCATTGTAGCTGTTATGCTTGCCTGTTTTCTAGCGTTCCTTCTTTTTATAGCTACTAACCAACAAGCGTTAGTAAAAGTTCACGAAACGATTTCGAACTTTTCAACATTTGATAATGTAGCGAAAGGTAAAACATTGATAAATACAGATGAAAACCATTCTGCGAAGGCTGCAATTACAGGTGACAAAGCTGAAGAAAAACCCTATAATGCTAAAGATTATGTACCTATTGCCGAAGAAAGTTCTCATGATGCTAGTAATAAAAAAGTGGCACAAGCTAACTTGCCGTCGTTTAATGTAGCATTAAAAGCTGCTCAAGAAAAAGTGAATAATAATAATAACTCACAAAACGAATACAATGATTACGCTATCGACAACACTTGTCAGGGGGCGTATTATTATATTTTTACATTCAAAAATGCTAAGAAACCACATAGTTTTTATAGAGTAACAGTTGATAAGCATGAAAATGCTGTAATATTTGATGATGCATATAAACCAGTGCCACAAGATGAAGCTCGAAAACCAAATGTGTCAGCACAAGAATCTGAGGTCATCGCGCAAAAATATGCAACAGATCATTTTACCCAAACACCACGATTAGAAAAAGTTAAAGAAGCTAAACAAGGAATGCTATATGTTTTTGTTGATGTACAAACTA
The DNA here is from genome assembly GCF_025560845.1 of Staphylococcus arlettae. Taxonomy (NCBI): domain Bacteria; kingdom Bacillati; phylum Bacillota; class Bacilli; order Caryophanales; family Staphylococcaceae; genus Staphylococcus; species Staphylococcus arlettae. Next base: position 2,162,448 of record NZ_CP094803.1, on the reverse strand, counting down.
AAAAAGAGCTGAAATTAGTAATTACTAAGTCTGGAAAAATTATTACACAACCAGCGCTAAAATAGTATAAACAAAATAAAAATGTTATGATTCACATAAGTTGTGTTAACGACTTATGTGAATTTTTTTGTTTTGTTTATAAATAACTAAAGCAGGTTATCATTATTATAATAATAGATGTAAATGAGTACTTTGATGAAAAGGATGAACGTTGTGAAACAGATAAAGAAAGCAATTATACCAGCAGCAGGTCTAGGCACTCGATTTTTGCCTGCAACTAAAGCAATGCCTAAAGAAATGTTACCTATATTAGATAAACCAACAATCCAATACATAGTTGAAGAAGCGGCACGTGCCGGCATTGAAGATATTATTATTGTTACCGGTAAACATAAACGTGCAATAGAAGATCATTTTGATAATCAAAAAGAACTAGAGATGATATTAGAATCAAAAGGAAAAAATGAATTGTTAGAGAAAGTTAAATATTCAACTGAACTTGCTAATATTTTCTATGTAAGACAAAAAGAACAAAAAGGACTTGGTCATGCCATATACTCCGCACGTCAATTTATTGGTGATGAACCCTTCGCAGTCTTATTAGGTGATGATATTGTTGAATCTGATACACCAGCAATAAAACAATTGATGGATATTTATGATGCTACAGGTAATTCTGTTATTGGAGTTCAAGAAGTGCCAGAAGATGAAACACATCGTTATGGTATTGTAAAACCATGCGCGCAACAACAACGTAGATATGAAGTTGAACAATTCGTTGAAAAGCCGAAAGCTGGCTCAGCACCTTCCAATTTAGCTATAATGGGACGTTATGTCTTAACAGCTGATATCTTTAGTTATTTAGAAACTCAAGGTGAAGGTGCCGGTGGTGAAATACAATTGACGGATGCGATTGAGCGTTTAAACAAAGATACACAAGTTTATGCTTATGATTTTGAGGGTGATCGTTACGATGTTGGTGAAAAACTAGGTTTTGTCAAAACGACAATCGAATTCGCGTTAAAAGATGCATCAATGCAAGATGATTTAAAGGCATTTTTAAAAACTTTAGAGCTTGAAAATTGAAAATGTGCTACATCGTAATTCTAGAAAAGTGACATTACTTACAATGTCAGACTTAATTACAAAAGAGGCGATACAATCAACGATATAGGTTGATTGTATCGCCTCTTTTTTAGTTAATAACATTCGTAAACGGCACATATGACTGAAAACGTTCAAAATTAAAGTTAAATTTGATTGTTTTTGAATGAAAATGATAAAAAATGATTGATTTAAGAAACCGTATACATTATAATATAGCGAAGATGAGGTGAAACGATGATTACAGAAAAGCGTCATGAATTAATTTTACGTGAACTTTCTAAACGAGAGTTTTTGTCATTACAAGAATTAGTCGAAAGAATTGGTTGTAGTACATCTACAATCCGCCGAGATTTATCAAAACTCCAAGCTATTGGTAAATTAACAAGGGTTCATGGAGGAGCAAAACTGAATCAATCCGTTGTATTAGAGCCGAATTTAACAGACAAAAGACGACAAAATTTGGAAGAAAAACAAGAAATTGGCAGATTTGCTGCTACTTTCATTCAAGATAACGATTGCGTGTTTTTAGATGCTGGATCGACAACGCTCGAAATGATTCCTTACATTGAAGCGTCTGATATAACAGTGGTGACTAATGGGTTAACACATATAGAAGAATTATTAAAACATGGAATTAACACATTGACACTAGGTGGTGAGGTGAAACCTACCACTTTTGCCACAGTAGGTCCTAATGCGTTAGCGTCTTTACAACGTTACCGTTTTGACAAAGCTTTTATAGGCATGAATGGTATTGATTTAAAGTATGGGCTGACAACACCAGATGAGCAAGAAGGTTTGATCAAACGAGAAGCTATGAATTATGGCTTGAATACATTTATTGTGGCCGATACTTCGAAATTCCATAAAGTGTACTTTGCACATGTTCCAATGGTAAATGAGGCAACAATTTTAACCTCACATGCAGTTTTACAATTAGAAACATACGAAATGTTTTCACAACATTACCGAATTTTAGGAGGCACAAGATGATTTATACAGTGACATTCAATCCTTCCATTGATTACATAATGTTTGCTGATGATTTTAATCTTAATCAATTGAATCGGACATCAGCGACTTATAAATTTGCGGGAGGTAAAGGTATTAATGTATCTAGAGTATTGAAAACACTAGATGTGCAATCAACAGCTTTAGGATTTGTTGGTGGGTTTCCTGGTGCCTTTATTACAAATACCTTACATCAGCAAAACATTGCTACAGACTTTGTTGAAATTGCTGATGATACACGTATTAACGTGAAATTAAAAACAGGTACTGAGACAGAAATTAATGCGCCTGGTCCCAATATTACGCAACAACAATTTCAAGATTTACTGACTAAAATAGGACAAACTACACCGCAAGATATAGTTGTAGTAGCAGGTAGTATACCTAAAAGTGTTCCTGCAGATGCATATCAACAAATCGCTGCATTGACACGAAAAACAGGAGCACAATTAGTGGTGGACGCTGAAAAAGATTTGGTGGAGTCAGTGTTATCTTATGAACCATTATTCATTAAACCGAACAAAGATGAATTAGAAGTGATGTTTAATACTACGATTAATTCAGATGAAGAAGTAGTGAAATATGGTAAAGAAATTTTAGTGCGTGGGGCACAATCAGTAATCATTTCACTTGGTGGTGCAGGAGCTATATACATTGATAAGTCACAAAGTTTAAAAGCAACTGTACCAAACGGTAATGTTATTAATACTGTTGGCTCGGGAGACAGCACAGTAGCAGGTATGGTTGCAGGATTAAATCAAGGATTGGCTATTGAATCGGCATTCAAACAAGCAGTTTCAGCAGGTACTGCAACAGCATTTACTGAGGATTTAGCACAACAACAAGCAATATTAGATATTAAGCAACAAGTCGTCATTAGTAAGATAGATGGGAGTGAATAATTATGAGAATCACCGAGTTATTAACATTAGATACAATAGCGATGGATGTCGAAGCAACAAATAAAAATGGGGTTATCGATGAACTAGTAAACCAATTAAATCAAGCAGGTAAATTGAATGATGTCGAAGCATATAAAGAAGCTATTCATCAACGTGAAGGTCAAAGTACAACAGGAATTGGTGAAGGGATAGCTATTCCGCACGCAAAGGTTGCGGCTGTTGAGACACCAGCAATCGCTTTTGGTAAATCTAAAGCAGGTATAGACTACCAAAGTTTAGATATGCAACCGGCACATCTCTTCTTTATGATTGCAGCACCAGAAGGTGGCGCGCAAACACATTTGGATGCTTTAGCTAAATTGTCTGGTATTTTAATGGATGAACAAGTTCGAGCAGATTTATTAGCTGCTGAAACACCCGAAGAAGTACAAGCAATTATTAATAAAGCTGATGATGAAGCTGTAGAAGATGAAGAAGAGAATGATAGTGCTGCAACAACTACCGATGAGGAAGTGGCTGAAGATACTCCATATATTTTGGCAGTAACAGCTTGTCCTACAGGTATAGCACATACTTATATGGCACGCGATGCTCTGAAAAAGCAAGCGAACCAAATGGGTGTGAAAATGAAAGTAGAAACGAATGGTTCTGGAGGTATCAAGAATCATTTAACAGATGAAGATATTAACAAAGCTACTGGTATTATTGTAGCAGCCGATGTTCATGTTGAAACAGATCGTTTTGCAGGCAAAAATGTAGTTGAAGTACCTGTAGCAGATGGTATAAAACGACCAGAAGAATTGATTAATATGGCACAAGATGATTCACGCCAACCATTTGTGGCTAAAAACACTAACAGTCAACAATCAACAGAGAAATCAACTGAAAAGCAAGGCGTTGGGAAAACAATTTATAAACACTTAATGAATGGTGTTTCTAATATGTTGCCATTAGTTATTTCTGGTGGTATTTTGATGGCAATTGTATTCCTATTTGGTGCGAATTCATTTGACCCGAAAAGTGGAGATCATAACGCTTTTGCAGAACAATTATGGAATATAGGTAAAAACAGTGCTTTTGCCTTAATTATCCCTATTTTATCTGGTTATATTGCACGTAGTATTGCTGATAAACCTGGTTTTGCGGCTGGTTTAGTAGGTGGTATGCTTGCTATTTCTGGTGATTCAGGGTTTATCGGTGGTATTTTAGCAGGTTTCTTAGCAGGTTATTTAACACAAGGTGTGAAAAAATTAGTAAGTGGTTTACCACAAGCATTAGAAGGTTTGAAACCGACATTAATTTATCCATTACTTTCAGTGACAGCTACAGGATTACTAATGATTTATGTTATTAATCCACCTGCATCTGGATTGAATAACTTATTGTTAAATGGATTAAACAGTCTTTCAGGAGCGAATATTGTATTACTTGGTTTAGTTATTGGTGCAATGATGGCCATTGATATGGGTGGACCATTCAATAAAGCAGCATATGTATTTGCAACTGCTGCATTAACAGAAGGTAATACTGCTCCAATAACTGCAGCTATGATTGGTGGAATGGTACCTCCTATGGCTATCGCAACAGCTATGCTCTTATTTAGAAAGAAATTTACGAAAGAACAAAAAGCTTCTATTGCGCCTAACTATATTATGGGCTTATCTTTTATTACTGAAGGTGCAATCCCATTTGCAGCTGCAGATCCGCTACGTGTAATACCTTCAATGATGGTAGGTTCTGGTGTTGCAGGAGCCATTTCACTTGGTCTAGGATCAGCAATTCAAGCGCCTCATGGAGGTATTATTGTTATGTTAGCTACAGACTTTGGTCATGTAGTGCAATCATTAATAGCTCTAATTATAGGTGCGCTTATAGGGGCAATAATGTATGGCTTGTTGAAAGCAAAACCAACTGAAAATGAATTAAATGCTTTACAAGAGACAAATGACTAATTGGCAGACGTAAGCTATTAAACTATTTTGTTCGAAGTAGCTCTGTTATATAAATAAGTTAAGTAAGGAATTAAAGAAGTAGGGAAATCAGGTAAGTTATTCTTGATTTTTAACCTACTTCTTTTTTATGCTTTAATAAATGTATATATTATTCACGGTGAACGATTTCATGTAGAATATAAGTGATAGTGAAAAAACAATAATAAACAAATAAAGAAGGTTTGAATGTTGGAAAATTACGTTATTACAAATGGGACAATTTATACAGAGACTGGTGTTATTGAACACGGACATATTGAAGTAGCACACGGCAAAATTAAGCATGTAAGTAAAGGGGACTATCAAGGACAACTACCGACTATTGATGCCCAATTTAATCATATATTACCAGGTTTTATTGATATTCATATTCATGGTGGATATGGAGAAGACGCAATGGATGCATCTGCAAAAGGTTTAACACATTTAGCAACTTCGTTATTAGCAGAAGGCACAACAAGCTTTCTAGCTACGACTATGACTCAGTCTGATGACAACGTGACTCAGGCTTTGAAAGTTATTGCACAATATATCGATAATCAAGACGATAACAGTGCTGCAGAGATTGTAGGTATCCATTTAGAAGGGCCATTTATTTCAGAAGATAAAGTGGGAGCACAAAATCCTAAATATGTACAACGACCATCAATCGACAAAATTAAATATTTTCAACAACTAGCACAACAAAATATAAAGATTATTACTTTTGCTCCAGAAGTTGCAGGTGCAAGTGACACACTTAGTGCATTACATGATGATATTATCTTCTCTATTGGACATACGACTGCGACATTTGATGAAGTCAATGAGGCACAACAACTAGGAGCACGACATGTGACACATCTTTATAATGCAGGGACGCCGTTTGAACATCGTCAACCGGGGCTGTTTGGAGCTGCTTGGACTAATGATCAGTTGCGTACTGAACTCATTGTAGATGGTATTCATGCACACCCTGCAGCTGTGAATATTGCGCTTAGACAAAAAGGAATAGAGCGTTTTTATCTTATTACTGACGCGATGCGAGCTAAAGGAATGCCTGACGGAACTTATGATCTCGGTGGTCAAGATGTCATCGTCCGAGGTTCAGAAGCACGTTTAGCTTCAGGAGCGTTGGCAGGAAGTATTTTAAAAATGAATGAAGGACTCAAAAATTTAATGTCATTCACACAGCGTACATTAAATGAATTATGGCGTGTTACGAGTTTAAATCAAGCGCTAGCTTTAAATCTTGCACACCGTAAAGGTAGTATTCAACATGGCAAGGACGCAGATTTAGTTATTGTAAATTCTAACATCGAAGTGCTTACAACTATTAAAAAAGGTACCGTCCACGAATTTAATAAGTAACTTACAATGTTAGATTGAATATGAATAAACTTAAATTGAAAATATATTGAATTCTAAGCTCATGATTACAATTGACACTTACCTTGTGATAAAATGTAGACTATACGTCAATTTTTAGGGAGGTGTCACAATGGGAAGGATCTAAAGTTATCTAAGAATGCATTACAACTATATTTAACATACACGGCCACCTATTGTGGCACGTAAAATTTGGAGGTGAATCCCTAGAAATAGGGAATTAATTGGAAACAGTACCCATAATGAACTTAATTATATTCTTTCTACTAATCGCATTAACTACAGTCTTCGTAGGTTCGGAGTTTGCATTGGTGAAAGTAAGAGCCACTCGAATAGAACAACTTGCATCAGAAGGTAATGGTGGCGCTAAAGTTGTTAAAAAAATGATTGAAAAACTAGATTATTATTTATCAGCTTGTCAACTTGGTATCACGGTAACTTCATTAGGACTTGGTTGGTTAGGTGAACCTACTTTTGATAAATTGTTACATCCGTTATTCGAACTAATGCAATTACCGGAAGCATTGACGACGACAATTTCATTTATCGTAGCATTTATTATTGTTACTTATTTACACGTAGTATTAGGGGAGTTAGCTCCAAAAACATTAGCGATACAACACACTGAAAAAATTGCATTAATTTATGCACGCCCATTATATTATTTTGGCGTTATCATGAAACCATTAATTTGGTTAATGAATGGTTCAGCTCGTGTCATTATTCGTATGTTTGGTGTAGATCCAGATGCGAACAATGATGCTATGTCAGAAGATGAAATTAAAATCATCATTAATAATTCTTATAATGGTGGTGAAATTAACCAGACTGAATTAGCATATATGCAAAATATTTTTTCTTTTGATGAAAGACACGCTAAAGATATTATGGTTCCACGTACACAGATGGTAACTTTAAATGAACCATTTAATTTGGATGAATTGTTAGAAACATTAAAAGAACATCAATTTACACGTTATCCAATAACTGAAGATGGTGATAAAGACCACGTTAAAGGCTTTATTAATGTTAAAGAGTTATTAACCGAATACGCATCAGGAAAAGCAATAAACGCAAGTGACTTTGTACATGAACTGCCTATGATTTCAGAAACAACACGCATTAGTGATGCATTGGTTCGTATGCAAAGAGAACATGTGCATATTAGTTTGATTATTGATGAATATGGTGGAACTGCTGGTATTTTAACAATGGAAGATATCTTGGAAGAAATTGTGGGTGAAATTCGCGACGAATTTGATGATGATGAAGTTAACGATATTGTGAAGAAAAATGACGAAACTTACCAAATTAATGGCCGCGTATTACTAGATGATTTAAACGAACAGTTCGATATTGAATTTGAAGATTCGGAAGATATAGATACAATAGGCGGTTGGCTACAAGCACACAATACTAACTTGCAACAAAATGATTATGTCGATACTGAATATGATCGATGGATTATCTCAGAAATTGAAAATCATCAAATTATTTCTGTAATTTTAAAAATAGAATATAATCAAGAGCGAAAAACACCTGAGGAATTAGAAGAAGAAACCGACGATTAATAGTTAACGTTTATTAAATCACATATTTAAGTGATTTAATAAACGTTTTTTTATTTGTAATTTATAGAAGATGGTTAAAATTTTAAAAATAAGGCAATAGAGAATTATTAACACTATTAAATATAGCAACATAACCATGAGAGGAGTTATACAATGGAGAATGATGTTTATTATTTAAACAATGGTTACCCAATGCCTAAAATTGGACTAGGTGTATATAAAATTACTGACAATGAAATGGCAACAGCAATTGAAAGTGCCTTAGAAGTTGGTTATCGTGCATTTGACACTGCCTACCTGTATGACAATGAAGTGGCGTTAGGACGCGTATTAAAGCAGTCAGAAATAGCAAGAGATTCCTTATTTATTACATCGAAACTATGGAATGATTATCAAGGTTTTGAAAGTACGTTAGAACAATTTAATCAATCATTAGAACGCTTAGGTACAGATTATTTAGACTTATATTTAATTCATTGGCCATGTGCTGAAGATGATTTATTTATAGAGAGCTATAAAGCTTTAGAACAATTATATGAAGAAGGTAAGGTACTTGCCATTGGTGTTTGTAATTTTACTAAAGAACATTTGGAGAAATTAATGGATGCAACTGACATTGTGCCAGCAGTGAATCAAGTAGAAGTGCACCCGTATTTTAATCAACAACAATTACAAGATTTTTGTGATGACAACGACATTGCTGTTACTGCATGGATGCCACTAATGCGTAATAGAGGGTTATTGGATGATCCAGTTATTGTAGAGATAGCGAAACGTTATAATAAAACCCCAGCACAAGTTGTTTTGCGTTGGCATTTAGCCCACAATAGATTGATTATCCCAAAATCTAAAACACCTGAACGTATTGAAGAAAATTTCAATATTTTTGATTTTAATTTAGAAGTTACTGATATTGCGGAAATTGACGCATTAAATCGCAATGATCGCCAAGGTCATGATCCTGATTCAGTTAAAATAGGTACATTACGTTAACTTAATGTCGCATCATACATTACTTGGAAGTGTGATATAAAGGTTTTTAGTTCATTTATTTAAGAATACTTGGTAATATAAAGTTACAAATTATATTTTAACGAAAAGTATATATCCCACTACTTAAAATAGTATTTTAAGCAGATACTAATTGCTTAATTATCCCCGTTATTAGTAATTAAATTAAATAACAAGTAATTTTATAAGCACTTTATTAACTAGGCATTAAGATTGTGTAAATTTAATTGTTTGTTATGGAATCATGCGATTTATTATTGATAAAGTGGAAGAGAAGTAATTGGAATGAAGGTGTTGATGAGATGAATATTAGAGTTATAGTACCTTGTTATAATGAAGGTGAAGTTATACTAAAAACATATCAACGATTAACTGAAGTGTTATTAAATGACAGTATACGTCATGATTATAAATATGATATTTTATTTGTCGATGATGGAAGTAAAGATGCAACAATCAATTATATTCAAGATGCGGCACAAAAAGATAATCATGTAAAATTTATTTCTTTTAGTAGAAATTTTGGTAAAGAATCTGCGATGATAGCAGGTTTTCAACATAGTAAATCGTGTGATGCAGTCATTATGATTGATGCAGATTTGCAACATCCACCAGAGCTTATCCCTCAAATGGTTGACGGTTATATGGATGGTTATGATCAAGTAGTTGCTAAGCGTAACAGAGAGGGTGAAAAGGAATCACGTAAGTTACTCACGCGCTGTTATTATAAAATGATCAACTACTTTGTTGAGGATATCAAATTAGAAGATGGTATTGGCGATTTTCGTTTGTTAAGCCAACGCGCAGTTAACTCCATGGCTTCATTGGAAGAATATAACCGTTTCTCTAAAGGTTTATATGAATGGATTGGTTATAATACTAAAGTCTTCACTTATGACAATGTAGAGCGTGAAGACGGTGAATCTAAGTGGTCTTTCAGTAAGTTACTCAATTATGGAATTGATGGCTTGATTTCGTTTAATAATAAGCCATTGCGTGCCATGATTTATTTAGGGCTGTTTATTTCTTTTGTGAGTGTATTATATATTCTATTTGTCTTCGCAGGTATTGTTTTAAATGGTATCGAAACACCAGGTTATTTCTCAACGATTGCAGCCATCTTATTATTAGGAGGTATTCAATTAATATCAATTGGCATTGTTGGGGAGTATATAGGGCGCATCTATTATGAAGTTAAACAACGTCCGAAATATATTGTATTAGCGACGAATATTGAAAGTGATGAAGCTGATAAAGCTGATGTCAAACATGCTAACCAAATGCATCATGAGGAATTGAACCAAAGCATAGAAGAAAAAACACAGCGGTCGTTACTAAAAAATAGATAATTAGTTTTCAGTGAGTAGATAAGATCTAGTATTTTAACTCAACACAAAAGCAGCTAACTCATAGTAAAACTATGGGCTAGCTGCTTTATCATGTTACAAACATAAAAAGATGATGTTAGGTGTTATCATCTTCCTATTAATTTATTTTTTACGTAGTTTACCAACGACAAATGATACGATTGCTACTAAAATGATTGTACCAATCAATGCAGGGAAAATGGCAATGCCGCCTAAATGCCAACCCCAGTCACCAAGTAACCAAGAACCAAGTGCTGAACCTACGATACCTGCAATGATATTACCTAAAATACCACCGGGTATATCTTTACCTACAATGCCACCAGCTATCCAGCCGATTAAACCACCGACGATTAACATTAGTATAAATCCCATGACTAAGAGCCTCCTTCTAACAAAATTTAACAGTCTATCTATACCACAAAAATAAATCAATTAATCATTTTGTTTAGAAAAAATATTTTGCCAAAATATAAATGCAATAAATACAATGTAAATAATTAAAAATGCATACCAGTATGGTGTTAATAAAGTCATTAAGATAAAGGACATTATGAGCATAAGGTTACCAATTAAAATTGGACGTTTAATTTTATTAATAAGTTTAAAGTGCATTTGTTCTTCTGGTTGAAATGTACTGTAAAATAAAAATATTGCACCTATAAGGGCTATGGCTGGTGCTAAATAAGGAATAGACATGTAGTAAGAATCATGACTAGTGCTATATGTAAGAATAGTTGATGTACTTAAAATAATAGTAAGTACCACCGCAATAAACTTTTGTTCTTTGATTACAAACACATCTACTACGCGATTAATATAAAGTTGCAATAATGTCCATGCTAAAAATAACAAAATTGTAAAAAAGGAAATATAATCATATTCGCCTACTATAAATAAATTAATAAGACCATTAATAGTGAGTGCAATGAGAACAGAGCTATACTTTAGTTGTTTGAAATTCTGGCGATAGAGGTCAATACCAAGAATGACAACTGTCGCAATAATGTTGATGATAATAGATATTAGCATTTTGGTCTCCTTACATTTTACTTCATTGCAACATTATACCAATTAATAATGTGTTAAGCATTTAATAACATTTGATATGTTAAAATTTTGTAAATTTCAGTGGCATTGAAGAAATAGGCAATAGCAAAGTTTCTGACATTATTGGCAGTTTTTGGTGCACGCTTTCCGCGGGCCCTGCCTCAGCCTGTAGTCTTCGACAAGTGCTATTCCCGCAGGAGTCGGCCCAAAGCACTGCCAATATAATAGAAATTGCTTAGGAGAAACTAATATCTAAAGTTTATTTATTGCCAATACGCCAAGAGCTATCGGTAATGACTCCAACTTTATTGGCGGTTTTTGGTGCACGCTTTCCGCGGGCCCTGCCTCAGCCTGTAGTCTTCGGCAAGTGCTATTCCCGCAGGAGTCGGCCCAAAGCACTGCCAATATAATAGAAATTGCTTAGGAGAACTAATATCTAAAGTTTATTTATTGTCAATACGCCAAGAGCTATCGGCAAATTCTTCAACTTTGTTGGCAGTTTTTGGTGCACGTTTAACATGAGCATAAAGGTTATTGTTTTTAGATAAAGTAGTTCATTTTGTACCTTTCTTTAAAAACGATACAACTTGATGTCTTAGTCATCTGAATATATTGAATTTGTACTAAAGTATTTAAACGCCTTTTTTATTACTCCAAAGTAACGTATGAAGTTGAGGTAAGACATAGACGTTATTCATATCAGCACTGCCCATTACACGATTGACCAGTGATTCATATAAAGATAATAGTTTGGAGGTGTGATCAGCTACCTGTTCACCGTCTAAATAAGGATTTCCAACTTGTAAATAGAAGGGAATGTTAGGATATCTGTGATGAATCATTTTTGCAAAGTCGTAATCTTCATCGGTAAAAATAACGACTTTAAGACTTAATGCCTCGTCGTGACATTGTTCAATAACATTGTCTAAGATGGGTAAATTTGGTTTCATTAGTGAACTTGGTGGCTTAGGGCTAATAGTTAAATCATCAATTTGTAGCATCCAAGGTTGGAATTTGCTGCCTTGAGTTTCTAAAGCACTTTGGATGTTTTTGCTATCAAATAGGTCTACTAGGTCTTGAATACCTTTGATTAAAGCTGGATTGCCCCCTGAAATAGTTACATGATTAAATAATTCGCCGCCGATTGCATACAATTCTTCGTAGATTTCTGCTGCAGTCATCATGCGAATGTCTTCTTTTGCACTACCATCCCATGTGAAGCTAGAGTCACACCAACTGCATCGATAATCGCAGCCAGCTGTTCTGACAAACATAGTTTTACGACCAATAACACTACCTTCACCTTGAATAGTAGGTCCAAATATTTCTAACACTGGAATTTTAGCCATTGCGATGCTCCTTTGGACGAAATACTACATAACTCGTTGGAGTTTCACGGACATACACTTGTAAACATTGTGGCTGATTAGTACGTTGGTTAAGGGCATTTTGTATTAATTCATAGATTGTATGTGCTACAACTTCAGTCGAAGGGCTTTTTCCTTGAAATTCAGGTAGCTCATTGAGTAACTGATGGTCAAATTTGCCATGTACTAATTGTTTTAAATCGCTAAAATTAACGAGAAATCCGTTATGATCCAATGTATCACCTGCAATAGTCAAATTCACAAAGTAAGTATGACCATGCGTTCGCATACATTTTCCAGCATCTTCACTAGGTATATAATGAGCGGCAGAAAAGTTAAAGTCTTTATTTAATTCATACATAAAATCATGTGCTACATTCGGATAATTTTGTTGAAACATTAAAGATTCTCTCCTTTAGTCGCTAAATATTGCGTGAGGCCACGTGTTCTCAAATGACAAGCTGGACATTCGCCACAACCTTGACCAATAATACCATTATAGCAAGTAAGTGTTTGGTCTTTAATGTAATCTAAGACACCAAGTTGGTCACTGAGTTCCCAAGTTTGTTTTTTATCTAACCACATTAATGGAGTATGTAAGACGAAATTTTTGTCCATTGCTAAATTCATTGTTACATTCATTGATTTTACAAAGCTATCGCGACAATCAGGATAACCTGAAAAGTCTGTTTCGCAGACACCAGTAATGATATTTTTAATATTTAATTGATAAGCTAAAGCACCAGCGAAAGATAAGAAAAGTAAGTTTCGTGCAGGTACAAAGGTGTTAGGGACACCATCCTCAGCTGTATCGATTGCGAGCTCATGATTAGTTAAAGCGTTTGGAGTGAGTTGTGATAACAACGACATATCTAATACATGATGTTGTAAATTTTGTTCATGTGCAATACGTTTTGCAACGTCAATTTCCGTCTGATGTCGCTGACCATAATCAAATGTTACTAAAGTCACCTCATCAAAGCGTGCCTTTGCCCAAAAAAGACAAGTCGTACTATCTTGTCCGCCACTGAAAACGACTAGCGCTTTACTGTGGTCTAATATATCTTGTGTCATAATTAAGTTTGCTCTCCTTTAAAAGGTAATAGCTAGCAATATTAGAAAAATAGACATAAAAAAACGTCTATCTCTATAAAAAGACAGACGAAAGTGTGTCTAGTTTTTTATAGAGGGTATCAGCTAGAAACCTCTGTTAATTAAATTATACGGAGAATAGAATAATATATTTAAGCTGTAAAAGCAAGTCGATATTTGAGATAATTAAAGTGTCTACAAACCAAAATGTTGTTATGAAAGAGGTAAAAGTTAACATGATAGTTATGATAGATAATAAAGATTCATTTACATATAATTTAGTAGACTATTTAAATAATATGAGTCAGCAACCGATTACTGTTATCGACGTTGATGACTTAAATATAGCTCAATTACAAGCAAGTAAACCAAGTGCCATTGTTATTTCACCAGGTCCTGGTCGTCCAGAAGACTATCCAATGTTATATCAATTAATTCAAACATTTGAACAACAAATACCGATATTAGGCGTGTGTTTAGGTTTCCAATTACTTGTCTCGTATTATGGTGGAGAAATTATACCGAATGTGCGACCAGTACACGGACATGTGGCTGCACTAACGCATACTAATCAGGGCATATTTTATGGTATCCCACAACAATTTAGTGTGATGCGCTATCATTCACTCATGGTCAATAGGCAAACGTTGCCCAAATCTTTAATAATAACTGCAGAAACGAGTGACCATATTATCATGGGCGTGCAGCACCGAGAGCATCCCATCTTTGGTGTACAGTACCATCCAGAGTCCATTTTAAGTCAATATGGGCATAAACAATTACGATTATTTCTTGAAAAGATAGGTGATACAAGTGCAAGTCCATTTTAATTATCGGTATTATTTAGATGATGTTGACTATCAAACTTATAATATGACATTGACTCAATATATTGATAAAGCTGTTGCTCGACAACTTTATCAAGTAGGAGATGTCGTGGCTTTTGCAGAACAGATGCAAGCAGCTGGCTATTACGTTGCGTTGTATTTACCTTACGAAGCGGCACCTTTTTATAATGAAGATATGGCTACTTGTACAGTGCCGTCTTCTTACATCTATGCGGCAGCATATGTATTTGCTGATGCAGTTCAAGGACATCAAATTGAGTCTATACAGCAGACGGAAAATAAACATCAATTTCAATTTATATTGCCAGATGATACGTTAACAACTCATATTAAAACAGTGCAACAAGAAATTGTTAATGGTAATACGTATCAAGTAAATTATACGACACGACTAAAAGCTCCTATACAAGAGCATATTTCTACATTGTATTATCAATTACGATGTCACAATAATGGAAATTATGGAGTGCTACTAGATACAGATGAAATTAAAGTTGCCTCGGCATCACCTGAATTATTCTTTCAACAAGGTGATTTTCAAGGGCATTCGAATATGATTGTAAGTAAGCCAATGAAAGGAACGATTGCACGTGGTGTTACACCAGCAGCAGATGCAGCAAACTATGAGCGTTTACGAAACTCGGCAAAGGATCAAGCTGAAAATGTTATGATCGTTGATTTATTGCGTAATGATATCGCTCGAATTGCTCAAACAGATACGGTTAAAGTGTATAATTTATTTGCTATTGAAATGTATCATACAGTATATCAAATGACATCTATGGTTAGTGGCAAACTACGACCTGCGTTAACATTGAATAATATAATGGCGGCATTGTTTCCATGTGGCTCGATTACAGGTGCGCCGAAATTAAATACAATGAAATATATTAAGCAATTAGAACAAGTGCCTAGAAATATATACTGTGGCACTATAGGTTTATTGTTGCCAGAACAGCGTGCGATTTTTAATGTTCCAATTAGAACATTACAGTATATTGAAAATGAAGCGGTCTATGGTGTGGGTGCAGGTATTACCATTGATTCTGATCCACAAGCAGAAATACAAGAATTTAAAGATAAATCCAAAATATTGGGGAGATTGTAATGATATTATTTGAAACTATGCAATTAGGTGAAGGTCAAATAAAGCGTTTAGCCTATCACAAAGCACGTATTAAACAATCGAGTAAACAGTTTGCATACCCATTTAACGACAAGTTGTGGGATGACACGATTACATCAATCGAAAAGCAATATCCAACACAAATGAAACGCATTAAATTGACATTGGATGAAAGTGGGAAAATGGACTATCAAATATTCCCACTTACAACTAAAAATCACTTTACTGCAAAATTACAGTGTGTGTCTCAACATGTACCTAAAGCATATGTCATTAATAAAACATCACAACGCGAGCATTTACGACACAATCATGAAACGGATTTAATTTTATTATATAATGAAGAAGGTAAAATATTAGAATTTGATATTGGCAATATTGTTATAAAAGAAGATGATCAATGGTATACACCGTCTTATAATGATGACTTCTTGCGTGGGACAATGCGTCAATATTTATTAGAACAGGAAAAAGTGAAAGTTAAAGATTACGATATAGCGTCATTTAAATATAAAGTACAACATGATTTAATTGAAGTAATGTTAATAAATAGTTTACGCGAGGTTGCTGATGTTGAAATTTATCTATAGAATAGGTGAAGTATTGAAGCAACGCGTTTTATAAAGACGCATAGTTATTTTATTAGTTCTTGACGCGTAATTAAGAATACAATGAAAATATAAAGACGTGAATTAGTATAGACTGGAGCTAACAAATGTTAATAATATGGTTAGTACTTATTATAGTGACAACGCTGCTAGTTAAATGGTTACTCACTACAAAACATGAACAGTATACTTGGGGCCTTTCATTTAGTATTCTCGTATTACTTTGTATTTTAGAAATGGTGTTTGTCTATTTTTTTATAGGTACAGTTGTAGATAAAATAATCCAAGGTTTAGAAGTATTTTATAATTAGAAACAAATTATGAGGTGAAGTTATGAAGATTTATAGTCAAGGGGATCAAGCAATTGTCGTTTCTATTGAAAAAGAAGTATCTCAAGATTTAACGGAGGACTTGTTAGCATTAAAAGATTATTTTGTTGCCCACGATTATCCATTTATTACGGAAATTGTACCAACAGAATCCGACATTATGATTTGTTATGATGCACGAGATATGATTAAACATCATAATATTAATTCTCCATTTAAATATATGAAAGATTTAATAGAATCTATCCAATTAGAAATTCGACATGTACCTTCATCTGAAAATGTGACTGAAATTCCAGTTGTTTATGGTGGTGCATATGGTCCCGATTTAGATGCTTTATTAAACTTCTATGATATGGATTTATCTTCATTTATAAAGTTACATACACAAAATAACTATTTTGTGTCGATGATGGGTTATTCACCAGGCTTTCCGTATTTAACTGGAATGGACAAACGCTTATTCGTTAACCATACAGGAAAGGAAAAGACATTTATTCCTGCAGGTGCAGTAATCATTGAAGGTAAAAAAACAGGTATTAATACTACAGATACATATGGTGATTGGTTAGTTATTGGTTATACACCTATAAAATTATTTGATCCACAACAAGAAGATTTCACAAAACTTAAACTCGGTGATAATGTTCAGTTTAAAGCTTATCAACCACATGAGTTAGATTTAGGGGGCTTTAATCCATGTCAATCATAATTGAAAATGCAGGTTTGTTTTCAAGCTTTCAAGACTTTGGACGTCAAGGGTACGAGCATTTAGGTGTTATTAGAGGTGGAGCTTTAGACCCTCTATCTCATGAAATTGCTAATCGTCTTGTGGCAAATGATAAGAATGAAGCAACGCTTGAAATGACTAATAAAATGGCGAGCATTAGGTTCACGGAACCAACGTTAATAGCATTAAGCGGTGGCACGTTTAAAGCAGCAACAGCAAATTTAACTATTTTGCCGAACAAATTATACTTAATGGAAAAAGGTGATGTTTTAACTTTCATTGAAACTAACCGTACTTCAAGAGTGTATTTAGCAGTCGGTGGTGGTTTCGAATTGGACGATTGGTTAGGTTCTACTTCTACGGATTTTAAATCACACATTGGCGGCTTTGAAGGTAGACAATTACAAACAGGTGATGAAATTAATATGAAGCGTGAGTACACTGAACGCCATCACAAACTGTTTGAAAATTTAGAAGAAACGCATCAAACGAATTGGGGCATAGATGGTTACGCACTATCATTTAATTATATGTCAGATGTTTTTCACGTAATAAAAAATAAAGGTACAGATGATTTTGACACTATGGTGTTAGAACGTTTTACTACAGGTGAATATAAAGTTACGAGTAAATCAAATCGTGTAGGAATGGTTGTAGAAGGACAATCTGTGAAAGCTTATTATGATGACATGCCTCCGCATCAATCTGTACAAAAAGGGACAATTCAAGTAAAACGTGATGGCACCCCAATCGTGCTGTTAAATGATCATTACACGTTAGGTAGTTATCCGCAAATTGGAACGATTGCTACGTATCACTTAACGAAGTTAGGGCAAAAACATCAAGGTGAAAAACTGAAGTTCCAATTTATCGATGTGGAAACAGCAGAAATGAATTTAGTAAAATATAGCAATTGGTTAAATCAACTGTTTCATGGTATTGAGTATAGAATGCAATTAGAAATGCTTAAATAGTAAATACGTAAGTTGTGGGCAGACTTTAATAAGTACTTGGCTTATTTGGACTTAAACACTACTTATTAAAATTAATGCGAGAATAATGAAAACACGAAGACATTGTTATAATGTTGCTTCGTGTTTTTATTTGTTAATAAGACTATAGTCCGATTAATTAATAGTAAAACCTACGTATAATTAAATAGCGACTTCAATTTTCGCAATAAAAGCCGAATAAATAATGTTAAAACAAACGGAAACGTTATGCTTTCACTTGAAATTTTGCTGGAATTGCTTTATATTTATTAATTGAACTATATACGTTTTGTTACAAAAAGATTACAAAGCACTCTTGATTGTAAATTGTTTATATAAACTACAAAGAAGATTTTAAATCTAATTTACAGTTGATGTTTAAACTATAAAATTTAAATATTGTGTTAAAATAGTTCACAATAAAATCATGATAATGACATTAATGACAAAATAAAAATGACATATGAGTTATGTTCTTAAATCGACTTTAGAAAATTAATTCAGAAAATATGACAAACT
Source organism: Staphylococcus arlettae (assembly GCF_025560845.1). Taxonomy (NCBI): domain Bacteria; kingdom Bacillati; phylum Bacillota; class Bacilli; order Caryophanales; family Staphylococcaceae; genus Staphylococcus; species Staphylococcus arlettae. The sequence goes on along the minus strand of NZ_CP094803.1, from coordinate 2,143,459 downwards.
CATGAAGTAACTTCAGCCAAACGCACTATGCGTTGTCTGCGTTATATATTTAATGCAAACAATACATATATTAAATAAAAGTATTTTATTAACTTTTAGGGAATGGAAGATACGATGTCCATCCTATTAAAAAAATTAACGGGGGAAACAATCATGAGTATACACAAGAAAAAATTGACGCTATTTGCGTTTTTTATACTAACAGTGATTACGGTTACGTTAAAAACGTATTTTTCGTATTATGTTGATTTTTCTTTAGGTGTAAAAGGGTTAGTACAAAATTTAATCCTTTTAATGAATCCATACAGTTTAATAGCATTAGTATTGAGTTTATTTTTATTCTTTAAAGGTAAAAAAGCATTTTGGTTTATCTTTATTGGTGGCTTTTTACTTAGTTTCTTATTATATGCGAATGTTGTTTATTTCAGATTCTTTTCTGACTTTTTAACATTCAGTACATTAAATCAAGTAGGTAATGTAGATTCTATGGGTGGTGCCGTAACGGCTTCATTTAAATGGTACGATTTTATTTACTTTGTTGACACAATAATCTATTTGTTTGTTTTAATATTTAAACAAAAATGGTTAGATAAACGTGTGTTTAGTAAGAAATTTGTACCAGTCGTGATGGCAGCATCAATTGCATTATTCTTCTTGAACTTAGCGTTTGCTGAGTCTGATCGTCCGGAGTTATTAACTCGTACATTTGACCATAAATATTTAGTGAAATATTTAGGACCGTATAACTTCACAGTTTACGATGGTGTAAAAACAATTCAAAATAAACAACAAAAAGCTTTAGCAAATGAAGATGATTTAACTAAAGTGTTGAATTACACTAAACAAAAACGCGTAGAACCTAATAAAGAATATTATGGTGCTGCGAAGAAAAAGAATGTTATTAAAATTCATTTAGAAAGTTTCCAGACTTTCCTAATAAATAAAAAAGTTAATGGTGAAGAAGTGACACCATTCTTAAATAAGTTATCTACTGGTAATCAAGACTTTAGATATTATCCAAACTTCTTCCATCAAACAGGACAAGGTAAAACATCGGATTCAGAATTTACGATGGATAACAGTTTGTATGGTTTACCACAAGGTTCTGCCTTTTCATTAAAAGGTGACAATACATTCCAATCGTTACCAGCGATTATGGATCAGAAACAAGGTTACACATCTAATGTTATGCATGGTGACTACAAAACGTTCTGGAACCGAGATCAAATTTATAAACACTTTGGTATAGACAAGTTCTACGATGCGACTTATTATGATATGTCACAAGAGAACTTAGAAAATCTTGGGTTAAAAGATAAAGAATTCTTTAAGGAATCAGCAAATTATTTAGCCAAAGAAAAACAACCATTCTATAGTCACTTGATCACATTAACAAATCATTATCCATTTACGTTAGCTCCAGAGGATCAAACGATAGAATCACCACAAACAGGTGACTCTACAGTAGATGGTTATGTACAAACAGCGCGTTATTTAGATGAGTCTTTAGAAGCCTTTATTACAGATCTTAAGAAAAAAGGTCTCTATGACGATTCAGTAATTATGATTTATGGTGACCACTACGGTATATCAGAAAACCATAATAAAGCTATGGAAAAATTATTAGGTGAAGAGATTACGCCGGCTAAATTCACAGACCTTAACCGTACAGGATTCTGGCTTAAAATACCAGGTAAAGAAGGTACTGTAGATGAAACATACGCTGGACAAGCGGATGTTATGCCGACAATGTTACATTTATTAGGTATTGATACGAAAAATTATCTAATGATGGGTACAGATTTATTATCTAAAGAGCATAATGATATAGTGCCATTTAGAAATGGTGACTTTATCACAGAAGATTATAAATATGTAAATGGAAAAATTTACTCCAATAAAGATAATGAATTAATCACCGAGAAACCTAAAGACTTTGAAAAACATAAACAACAAGCTGAAAAAGACTTAGAAATGAGTGACAGCGTGTTAAATGGTGACTTATTCAGATTCTATGATAATCCTGATTTTGATAAGATAAAACCATCCGAATATAGTTATGAACCAGGCCCTAAAGGGCAAGAAAAACATTAATCATGTAAAAAGCTAAGGTGATGAATATTCGCCTTAGCTTTTTTGTGAATATAGTAATTTTAATAAAAAACTGAGTGTAGCAATCATTTACTTGCTACGCTCAGTTTTTACTGCCATTATTCAATTAATAGCTGTTCATCATAGCTATTAGTGGAAAGGATGATACGCTTATGACTTTTTAAATGTCAGTTATTACTATAGGCAAATTTAACCTAAAGCCACATCTAAAATCATCATAATGGTAAATCCTAACATAAGGCTAAGTGTGGCTAAATCTGTATTTTGGCCAGATTGAGAGTCGGGTATCAATTCTTCTACTACAACGAATATCATTGCACCAGCAGCAAACGCTAATGCATAAGGTAACATTGGTGTAATGATTAATACCGTAGCGGCTCCAATAGTGGCAAAAATAGGTTCTACAATAGCAGAAGCCTGACCATAATTGAAAGCTTTCCAACGTGAGGCACCAGCGGCACGTATAGGCATAGATAATGCTGCGCCTTCAGGGATATTTTGAATTCCGATACCGATGGCTAAACCTAGTGCACCTAAGAATGTCGCTTCACCATTTCCTGAGACAATACCACCAAAAGCAACCCCAATAGACAAACCTTCGGGGATATTATGCAATGTAATAGCCAATACAAGAAGAGTATTTTTGTTAAGTTTGTCTGTTTTAGGACCTTCTTGGTATTGCTGGGCATCTACTGCATTTTGGTGTATGTGCGGAATGATAATATCTAAAGCTCGAATAAAAAAACCGCCTAATAAAAAGCCTATTGCAACCGGTAACCATGATAAATTTGAATCCTCATTATAAGAGATAGCAGGTTGCAATAATGACCAAAAACTAGCTGCTATCATGATACCAGCAGCAAAACCTTGCATAGAATTCAGTATTTTCTCGTTAACGTTTTTGAACACGAAAACGGATGAAGCTCCTAAAGCTGTTAAGAGCCAGGTAATAATACCTGCAATAAGTGCTTGCAGATATGGAGGTAAATCTTGAAAAAATTCAACCATAAGCTAATCTCCTTTGTATCATTTGAACTCAAAAAGGTGTATAATATATGGAACTGAAAATAAGTTTAACAGAGATACTCAGAATTTTCGATATTTAAAGGATGTTGAGCATGGAAGCATATAAAATTGAACATTTACATAAATCGTATGCGGACAAAACTATTTTTGACGATTTACATTTATCTATTTCGGAAGGTGAAAAAATAGGTCTAGTTGGTATAAACGGTACAGGCAAAAGTACGTTACTTAAAGTCATTGCTAATTTAGATGAAGACTATGAGGCTGACATTAATCATCCTAATGCATATCGCATTCGTTATTCATCACAAAAGCAAGAATTTGATGATGATATGACTGTGTTTGAAGCAGTGTTGTCTTCGGAAACAGAAACATTAAAAACAATCCGAACGTATGAAAATGCAATTGCACAATACACTGAACAACAAACAGAAGCTAATTTTCAAATGATGATGCGTGCGCAAGAAGCAATGGACACGCAAGGCGCTTGGGATTATAGTGCAGAAATTAAAACTATTCTATCTAAGTTGGGTATTGTCGAGACGTCGAAAAATGTTAGCGAATTATCTGGTGGACAGCAAAAACGTGTTGGCTTGGCTAAAACTTTAATTGAGCAACCAGATTTATTATTATTAGATGAACCAACTAACCATCTAGATTTTGAATCTATCAATTGGTTAATTAACTTTGTGAAACAGTATCCACACACTGTCTTATTCGTAACTCATGATCGTTACTTTTTAAACGAAGTATCAACACGTATCATCGAACTGAACCAAGGCAAGTTAACTACGTATCCAGGTAACTATGAAAGTTACATTACAATGCGAGCAGAAAATGAAGTAATCGCTCAAAAACAACTACAAAAGCAACAGGCTTTGTATAAACAAGAACTTGCTTGGATGAGAGCAGGTGTGAAAGCACGTACAACGAAACAACAAGCACGTATCAACCGTTTTAATTCGTTGGAACAAGATGTGCAAAATCAACAACAGCAAGATAAAGGATCGCTAAACTTAGCTTATTCTCGCTTAGGTAAGCAAGTATTTGAATTAGACGAAGTGACAAAACAAATTAATAATAAAGTACTATTCGACAGTATTACTGAAGTTATTCAAAATGGTCAACAAATAGGTGTTGTAGGGCCGAATGGTGCAGGTAAAACAACGCTATTAAATATTTTAAGTGGTGAAGATGATAACTTTACTGGTGAGTTAAAAATAGGTCAAACTGTTAAAGTGGCATACTTTAAACAAACAGATGAACGCTTAGACAGAGATATACGTATGATTGATTATTTGAGAGAAGAAAGTGAGACTGCCAAAGAAAAAGATGGCACAACAGTTTCAGTAACACAATTATTGGAGCGGTTTTTATTTCCTAGTGCAACACACGGTAAAAAGTTATTCAAATTATCTGGGGGAGAACAAAAGCGACTTTATTTATTGAAATTGTTAGTACATCAACCTAATGTTTTATTACTAGATGAACCTACCAATGATTTAGATACTGAAACATTAACTATTTTAGAAGATTACATCGATTCATTTGGTGGAACAGTTATTACGGTAAGCCATGATCGCTACTTTTTAAACAAAGTTGCCCAAGAATATTGGTATATTCACGATGGTAAATTAGAACGTATTATAGGCTCTTTTGAAGATTATGAAGCAGTGAAACGAGAACAAGACAAAGCACAAGCAGCAACAGAAAAAGCTAATAATAAAACTCAGCAACAGAATGTAAAAAAGAAGAAAAAAGGGCTATCTTATAAAGAAAAACAAGAATTTGAAACAATACTAGCTAGAATTGATCAAACTGAGGACAGATTGACAACGATTGAGCAAGAAATGATAGAGGCAAGTTCTGATTATGCCAAAATCAAAGAATTAAATGAAGAGCAACAACAACTAGAAAATCAATATGAGAATGATATTGCACGATGGAGTGAACTAGAAGAATTAAATGAACAATGAGGGATTTTAAAACATGGAAACAACTTTATCACATTATTTTGGTTATGAGACTTTCCGTCCTGGCCAAAAGGAAATCATTAGTAAAATCATAGATCATCGCAATGTGTTGGGCGTTTTACCTACAGGTGGAGGTAAATCAATTTGTTATCAAGTTCCAGGTTTGATGCTTGGTGGGACAACAATTGTTATTAGTCCACTCATTTCTTTAATGAAAGACCAAGTAGATCAACTGAATGCTGCTGGGATTAATGCAGCTTATTTAAATAGTAGTATGACTCAAAAACAACAAAAAGCTGTAGAACAAGAGCTATTACGTGGTGAAGTACAATTTCTATATGTAGCACCTGAGCGTTTTGATAATGGGTATTTCGTCAACTTATTACAACAATTGACTATCCCTTTAGTTGCTTTTGATGAAGCACACTGTATTTCAAAATGGGGACACGATTTTAGACCAAGTTACCAAGAAGTTATTCATAAAGTCTTTGCGTTACCTCAAGATTTTGCGATTGTAGCTTTGACTGCTACTGCAACTACAGAAGTGCAAAAAGATATTATGCAACGTTTGAATATTAATAAAAATGATGAGATTAAAACAAGCACTAAACGTCGTAATTTGGTGTTTAAAGTTAATCCAACGTATCAACGGCAAAAATTTGTCCTAGATTATGTTAAAGAACACTCAGATGTTGCAGGGATCATTTATTGTTCGACACGTAAACAAGTGGAAGAGCTTCATGAAGCTTTTCAAGATCAAAATATTCAAAGTACGATTTATCATGCGGGTCTATCAAATAAAGAAAGAGAACAAGCACAAAATGACTTTGTATATGATCGTGTTCGTGTAGTCGTAGCTACAAATGCCTTTGGTATGGGAATTGATAAATCGAACGTGCGATATGTAATTCATTACAATATGCCAGGAGATCTAGAATCCTATTATCAAGAAGCAGGACGTGCAGGTCGTGATGGATTAAATAGTGATTGTATTCTCCTCTTCAGTGAACGAGATATTGGCTTACATCAATATTTTATTTCAGTGTCTAAAGCAGACGATGATTATAAAGATAAAATGGGTGAAAAGCTGACAAAAATGATTCAATACACAAAAACTAAAAAATGTTTAGAGGCCACACTCGTACATTATTTTGAACCTAATGAAAAACTAGAAGAATGTCAGCAATGTAGTAATTGTGTACATGAAAATAAAACTTACGATATGACAGATGAAGCTAAAATGATAATTAGTTGTATTGCCAGAATGAAACAACAAGAAAGTTACAGCGTGATTATTCAAGTATTAAGGGGCGAGACATCGGACTATATTAAATATTGTGATTATGATCAGTTATCAACTCATGGATTAATGAAAGATTATACAACATCAGACTTAAGTCATTTAATTGATGAACTTCGTTTTAAAGGCTATTTAAATGAGCATGATGAAATATTAACGTGCGATGCATCAGTGAAAAAATTATTAAATGCGAATGCAGCAGTCTTTACAACACCATTTAAACGTAAGTCTAAAGAGAAAGTTAGTATTAACACGGTAGAAGGTGTTGATAAAGCTTTATTTGATGAATTAAAATCAGTGCGACAACAACTAAGTGAACAATTAGAAATAGCGCCTGTAAGTATTTTTTCAGATTATACATTGGAAGAATTTGCCAAACGTAAACCTGAATCAAAACAAGATATGATTGCTATTGACGGTGTCGGAAGTTATAAATTAAAACATTATTGTCCTAAGTTTTTAGAAACAATTCAATCTTATAAAGCACAAATTTAGTGCATATATACCGTTAGTTGAAGTACTAAAGGTACAAACAGAAGTTTACAGCAAAACAAGCAGTACATGATCGTCTGCCCATGTGGTTTTGTGATGTAAACTTCTTTTTTTGAAAGAAACTAATAACTTTGACTTGTGTAAATAATTATATTTAAGATGTAAATGAATAGGGAATAGAGCAAACAATGAGGTATAACTACTATATTTCGAAATGAAAATGAAGGTGACAGTTATGATAGAATTTAAAAACGTAACAAAGCGTTATGGTGAGAAAACAGCAGTTGATGATGTGTCGTTTAACATTGAACAAGGGGAGTTCTTTGTGTTGATCGGCCCTTCAGGTTGTGGGAAGACTACCACTTTGAAAATGATTAATAGATTAATATCATTGACGAATGGTTATATATATTTTAATAGTAAACCGATTAGTGATTATCCAATATATGAAATGCGTTGGGATATTGGCTATGTTTTACAACAGATCGCTTTATTCCCACATATGACAATAAAAGAAAATATTGCTCAAGTGCCACAAATGAAAAAATGGTCAGAACAAGACATAGAACAGCGTGTGGATACATTACTTGATATGGTTGGTTTAACGCCAGAGCAATTTAAATACCGAAAGCCTGATGAGTTATCGGGTGGGCAAAGGCAACGTGTAGGTGTTATTAGAGCATTAGCAGCAGATCCACCCGTTATCTTAATGGATGAACCATTTAGTGCATTAGATCCTATTAGTCGTGAAAAACTGCAAGATGATTTAATCGAATTACAACGTAAAATTAAGAAGACAATTGTCTTTGTTACACATGACATTCAAGAGGCAATCAAATTAGGGGATCGTATTTGTTTATTAAATGAAGGACGAGTCGAGCAAATTGATACACCTGAAAACTTTATGAAACATCCCAAAAATGATTTTGTGAAACAATTCTTAGGTCAACATATACAGACATCACCTACAATAGCATCTATATTACCTTATTTAAGTGAAGCGGAAGTGTCACCAGCTACAAACGCTCCAACGTTAAAGAGTACGGCTAAAATAGAAGAAGCGTTTCAGTTATTAGCACAATATGACATGATAACCATTATTGAGGCAGAGTCTAAGAAGAATTACCAATTGCATCGTAAAGATATGTTTACTTACTTAAATAAGCAAAATAAAGGGGGAGTGTTACAATGAATGCTTTAATTGAGACATTCTCGGAACGTAAAGGCGAACTATTGACGACGATTGTTGAACATATACAGTTATCCTTTATTGCTTTGTTGATAGCAGCTTTAATAGGGGTACCATTAGGTATACTATTAACTAAAACGACTAAATTTGCAGAAGTGGTAATGAATATCGCAGCGATTTTACAAACGATACCGTCTTTAGCGTTGTTAGGATTAATGATCCCATTATTTGGTATCGGCAAAGTACCTGCTGTAATTGCGCTTGTTGTATATGCATTGTTACCTATTTTAAGAAATACATATACAGGGATAAATGAAGTAGATTCATCTCTCGTTGAAGCAGCAAAAGGGATTGGTATGAAACCGGGTAGAAGGTTAGCAAAGGTTGAATTGCCAATAGCAATGCCCGTGATTATGGCTGGTATTCGTACTGCTATGGTTTTAATTATCGGCACAGCGACCCTTGCCGCACTAATCGGCGCAGGTGGACTGGGTGATTTGATTTTACTAGGTATCGACCGCAATAATTCAGCATTGATTCTTATTGGTGCTATTCCAGCTGCATTATTAGCCATAATTTTTGATATTGTACTACGGTTTATGCAACATTTATCTTATAAAAAATTAGTGATGTCATTAGCTATTATCTCTGTTATTTTAATACTAGTAATTATTGCACCGTTACTTGCTAATAAGGGTGATAAGGTAACAATAGCAGGTAAATTAGGCTCAGAGCCATCTATAATTACAAATATGTACAAAATTTTAATTGAAGATAATACGGATGATACTGTCGAAATTAAAGATGGTATGGGCAAAACATCATTTTTATTTAATGCTTTAAAATCTGATGATATTGATGGATATTTAGAATTTACAGGTACAGTATTAGGTGAACTGACGAAAGAAGATTTACAATCTAAAGAAGAAAGTAAAGTTTATCAACAAGCAAAAACGAGTTTAGAGGACAAGTTTGATATGACGATGTTAAAGCCAATGTCATATAATAATACTTATGCGTTAGCAGTAAAACGTGATTTTGCTGAAAAGCATAACTTAAAATCAATTGCTGATCTTCAAAAAGTAGAAGACCAATTAAAACCTGGTTTTACGTTGGAATTTAATGACCGAAAAGATGGTTATCCAGCTGTTAAAAAAGCTTATGGTTTAAATTTAAATAATATTAAAACAATGGAACCTAAGTTAAGATATCAAGCCGTTGAAAACAATGATATTAATTTAATTGATGCGTATTCAACTGATGCTGAATTAAAACAATATGATATGGTTGTTTTAAAAGATACGAAAAAAGTATTCCCACCATATCAAGGTGCGCCAATGTTTAAAGAATCTTATTTGAAAGACCACCCAGAAATCAAAGACCCATTAAATAAACTAGCTGGTAAAATTACAGACGAAGAAATGCAAGAGATGAACTATCAAGTTACCGTTAAAAAGCAAGATCCTTATGAAGTGGCTAAAAACTATTTAGAAAAACATAACTTGGTTGACTAAAATTACAAGATTCAAATATTTTGCTGAGATTAGCTATATAAATTCTACTAGCAATGTTGCATGTAGAACGCTAGTCTCAGCATTTTTTAATTAATGAGAGTAGATTGCTTTTCAACAGATTAAAGCGTTATAATAGTGGATAAGTTTTGAAATTTTTGTAGTTAATATGAAGGAGGACCGATGCAACGATGAAAAAGCAAATCGAACAATTATCAGCGTATCAACCAGGTTTATCACCACGTGCATTGAAGGAAGAATATGGTATTGAAGGAGAATTGTATAAATTAGCATCTAATGAAAATTTATATGGTCCATCACCCAAAGCCAAAGAAGCAATTCAAGCCAATGTGGACGAATTATGTTATTATCCAGAAACTGGTTCTCCATTACTTAAAGAAGAAATCAGCAAAGCATTAGACGTAGCACCATCACGAATTTTATTTGGAGCAGGTTTGGATGAAGTTATTTTAATGATTTCACGAGCAGTATTAACACCAGGTGATAAAATTGTGACGAGTGAGATGACTTTTGGCCAATATTATCATAATGCTATTGTAGAATCGGCAAATGTAGTACAAGTACCATTACAAAATGGACACTTTGATTTAGACGGTATATTAGCACAAATTGATAATGAGACAAAATTAGTGTGGCTTTGTAATCCAAATAACCCTACAGGTACATACTTTACACATGAGGAATTAACACACTTTTTACAAAATGTACCAAGTCACGTTCCAGTTATTTTAGATGAAGCTTACGTTGAATTTGTTACGGCCAATGACTTTCCAGATGCCTTAGCGTTACAAAAAGAATTTGCTAATGCCTTTATTTTACGTACATTTTCTAAAGCATATGGACTCGCAGGTTTACGTGTAGGCTATGTTATTGCTTCAGAGGAAGCGATAGAACAATGGAATATTATTCGACCACCATTTAATGTAGGACGTTTATCAGAATATGCAGCTTTAGCAGCTTTTAAAGATCAAGCATATTTACAATCTATTCAAGAACGTAATGCAAATGAACGTGAGAAATTTTTTGAGCTACCACAAAGTAAACATTTTTATCCAAGTCAAACTAATTTTATCTTTGTTAAGACCGATAAACCGCATCAATTATATGAAGCGTTACTAAATGTAGGATGTATTACTCGTGAGTTTCCAAATGGTGTGAGAATTACTATTGGTTTCCCAGAACAAAATGAAAAAATGCGTGAAGTATTGCAACAGTTTGAGTTTTAAGAGAGTCTTAAGTATAGTTAAGGTAGTATAAAAGTTTGGTATTTTGAGTTAAATGAACGAAAAGGGAGAAGAAGAATAAGATGACGAGACAATCAATCGCTATTGATATGGATGAAGTGTTAGCAGACACTGTAGGAGCACTAATTAAACGTGTCAATGAACGTACAGATTTAGGTATCAGCTATGATATGTTAGACGGTAAAAAATTACGTCATGCTATGCCAGAACACGATGGTTTATTGACAGAAATTTTACGCGAACCAGGATTTTTTGGTCAGCTAGAGGTTATGGCTCAAGCACAAGAAGTAGTGAAGAAGCTAACTGCATATTATGATGTTTATATTGCAACAGCTGCGATGGACGTACCGACATCTTTCCATGATAAGTACGAATGGTTGCGAGAGTACTTTCCATTTTTAGATCCACAACATTTTGTGTTTTGTGGTAGAAAAAATATTGTGAATGCAGATTATTTAATTGATGATAATCCACGTCAACTTAGTATTTTCACTGGAGAACCAATAATGTACACTGCATCGCACAATATTAATGATGATAGATTTACTAGAGTAAATAACTGGCAAGATGTAGCAGATTATTTCCTTGGAAATAAATAAAAAGTAAGGACAGTGTAACTCGTAAAAGTTGCACTGTCCTTTTATGTTGTTAGTTGGCATCTGTATTAACTGTAGGTGAAGTTAATGTCAGTATACGTACTGCACTTGGGATAATTTCTATTTGTAGTGGTGTTGTTAAAGCAATCTCACCATCAATATCTACTTGATGTGTATCGTCAGTACTGATAGTAATTTGTTTTGCTGGGATATGTTGGATACCCTGAGAAATATTATTCCAGTTCATACTATCGCGTTGTTTAAAAACATCAGTAAAGACGCTGAATTTTTGGTTATCAAAAATAAAAACATTTAAATAGCCATCATTAGGCGATAGATCCGTCATAGGTATTCGATTGCCTCCGATAAAGGGGCCATTTGCTACGAGAATCATTGAAGATTCATCTTCAAGCTTTTTGCCATCTACATTAAGCGTATAGTTGACATATTCAGGATTCACTAATGTTTTGACTGTAGACCCTACATAACTCAATTTACCGAAGACATCTTTGTTGCCTTGTTGCACATTTAAAGCATTTTGAACTATTAAACCGAGACCTGCAAAATTTAAAGCATAACGATCGTTCACTTTCATCACATCATATGGTTGTGGAGTTGCATTTTGAAGTTGTTGACTCGCTATTTTATACCGTGGATCCAAGTTAAGCGTTTTGGTGAAATCATTAAACGTACCTCCTGGGATAATGGCAAGTGGCACATCTAAATTATGTTGTAAAACTCCATTGATGAGCTCATTGACTGTGCCATCTCCGCCTAAAATAAATAATATATCGACATCTGTACTATAGTCTCCAGTTTTTATTTGTGCGCAATATTTAATAATATCACCTTCATGCTCACTTAGCTGAATTGATAGATGTTTACAAAGAGGTGTTAGTGATTTAACGACTTCACCTAAGCCTTCATGGATAGCTTTAAGACCGGAACCTTTGTGGTAAAATAGAACACCGTGATTATATTGAGTTGTCATGCATGAGCCTCCCTAGAAATCATAGTTATCGTTACTATTGTACAGTACATTGTGAATAACACAAAAATAAAACACTGCAAAGTATAGATACTTGCAGTGTTTTAATATATTACAATAATTTTATCAGTTATAAGAGCGTTATCTAATACCTCTCATCGCTTTTACAATTTTAGGCACAAAGGCTAAAACAATAAGGCTGATGATAATGGAAATAGCTCCTAAGAATAAAAAGTAATTTTTATAACCAAGTGGTTCAATTAACTTAACTAATGTTCCGTTTATGGCTTGAGCAGTAGCATTAGTTAATAACCATAAACTCATCATTTGTGAATTGAATGCTTTTGGTGCTAATTTCACAGCAGCACTATTACCTGTAGGTGATAGACATAGTTCACCAATAACACAAATGATATAAGATAAAATAATCCAGTTAACACTAAATGTAGCGCCGGCAGTATAACTTACTAAGGCAATCATTATGTAAGAAAGACCAGCTAATATAGCGCCTAATACAAATTTTGTTACCAAACTAGGTTGATTTCTAGCCATTTTCCTCCAAATTAATGAAATCACAGGTGCTAGTAACACGATAAACAATGGATTAATTGATTGGAAAATGGCTGGTCCGAATCCAGTTTGCCAGCCAAAGATATTTAAAGTCATATCACTTTGTTTTAATGCGAAAATATTTAAAACATTCGCACCTTGTTCTTGAATAGACCAGAAAAGCACACCTAAAATGAACAATGGTATAAATGCTTTGACACGAGAACGTTCGTCATCTGTAACGTCTTTACTACGAATCATAATTGTGAAGTAACAAATTGGTAACACAATACCAAGAACTAACACTGCTGTACTAATAATGTTAAATGATAGTGTTCCTGTAAGTCCTGTGATAAGTAAGACTAGTGCAATAATAAGTCCAATTGCAACAAACAAGATTGTATATTTTTTCTTCTCACTCGCTGATAAAGGATTAGTAGCTTTAACACCAATATCACCTAAATTTTTACGGTTGAACAATACATACCATACTAAAGCTAAAGCCATACCAAATGCGGCGATTAAAAAGCCTGTGTGGAATTTCCCGCTGTCAACAAATTGGTTTAAGATTAATGGTGAAATAAGTGCACCCATGTTGACCGACATATAAAAAATAACGAACCCAGCATCAATACGTTTATCATTTACTGGATAAAGTCGTCCAACAATGTTAGAAATATTAGGTTTCATTAAACCAGAACCAACTATGATGAAGAACATAGATGTAAATAGACCAGTCATGCCGATCGGTAAACTTAAACAGACATGCCCGATAATAATAAAGACAGCACCATATAAGTTAGCAGCACGTGTCCCAGTAATACGGTCTGCAACCCAGCCACCTAGAACGGATGTCATATAGATTAATGAGCCGTATACGGCCATGATTGATTGAGCAGTACCTTCATCAATGCCTAAACCGCCATCTTTGATTGAAAAGTACATATAAAATAGTAATAACGCACGCATGCCGTAATAGCTGAATCTCTCCCAAAATTCAACGAAAAATAATACACCAAGACCACGTGGATGTCCAAAGAACCCGTGTTGAGGAACATTCGGAACGTCTTGATTTTGGGTGTTATCGTAAGCCAAGTAACATCCCTTCCTTTCTCCCTAAAAAAATGTATAAAAGAAATTTTACGCTTAAACAAAATTAATTTCAACAATATTCTAAAAATAAAAATATTCAAAATATTCAGTTTTTTAATGCGTATAATTAATATATGTTTTTATTTAATTTTAAACAATATGTGATTACGCCTAAGTAAAAACGAAACAATATAGTTACTAGAATGTATGAGTGAATATCATAATAATGGCAGTGGCAATCTGTGGGGAAAATCACTAGTTGGAGACTAAATAGGTTAAGGGAGTGCCCGCGGAAAACTTGCATAAAAAAACTGCCAACAAAGTCAGAGACTTTGTTGGCAGTAAGAACTGACTAACATAAATTAGTCAGTTGTATTAATTAGTGACTAGTAGACACCTTTCATACCACGTTTTACAATTGGCGAAATGAATAATAATAAAATACCAATCACAATCGCAACGATGCCTGAGTACATGAAGTAATCACTTTGATTTATTTTTGTATAAACTACAACGAGTTGTGCATTTAAACCTTGCGCCGTAGCATTACTTAACATCCATAAGCTCATCATACGAGCAGTAAATGTTAATGGTGCAAGTTTAGTAGATGTTGATAAACCTACTGGAGAAATACATAATTCACCGATGGTAATAAGTAAGAAACTTAATACTAACCACAATGGATTAACTAACTCCACACCACTTTGTAGCGGAATAATCATAACAATATAAGATAGACCGGCGATGATTGTACCATAAGCAAACTTATTTACTGTTGGTGGATTGTGTTTACCAAGCTTAACCCATAATGTTGCAAAGACAGGTGCAAGTAAGACGATGAAAATTGGATTTAATGATTGTGCCCATGAAGCTGGGATTGAAAAATCAATTAACCCACCTGTTAATTCAGACATTTCTAATTGTGTTTTTTTATCTGCGAAAGAGGCTAGGATAGTAGATCCTTGCTCTTGAATCATCCAGAATGCTACAGATGCTATGTATAATGGAACATAACTCCATACACGAGATTTTTCGTCTTTCGTTACTTGTTTACTCACTAACATATTCACAACAATATATATTGGTAATACAATGCCTAGGAACGTAATAAGTACACTGAAATTACCTAGTGTTAATGCGTTGTTTAAATGTAAAATAAATAGATAGAGACCAAATAAAATTAATACTATAACAGTGATAAGTGCTACACGTTTAATTTCTGGTTTAGTAAGTGGATTAGGTACGTTTAATCCCGCTAAACCTAAATTCTTTTTACGTTTAACTGCGTACAAAATTAACCCACAAAGCATACCAATAGCAGCAATTAAAAAGCCACCGTGGAAGCCAAAGCGTGTTTGGACGTAACCAGTAAGTAATGGTGAAATCAGAGCCCCTAAATTGATTCCCATATAAAATAATGTAAATGCTGCGTCTCTTCTAACATCATTGCGGTCATATAACTCTCCGACCGTTGTTGAAATATTAGGTTTTAATAATCCTGTTCCAGCGATGATAAAGAGTAATGCAATCATTACAAGTGTGAGATTATTCGGAAGCGATAGTAATATATGTCCAATCATGATGAGGAACCCACCATAGAAAACTGCATGTTGAGTGCCGGTAATACGGTCAGCAATCCAACCTCCAATAATACCAGACATATAAATTAAAGTTCCATAAAGTGCAACAATTTGTAATGCAACAGCTTCATCTAAACCAAAGCCGCCATCAGCAACACTATAGTATAAGTAATAAACTAATATTGCTTTCATACCATAGTAACTGAATCTCTCCCAAAACTCAGTAAAGAATAAAGTGCTTAGTCCTTTAGGATGACCGAAGAAACCAGTCCGCGGTGTGCTTTCCATAATTTCTTCGTGACTATAATTATTTTTTTTCATAATTTCCCTCCCCATAAATGGTTGAATTTATTCTATACTTTTAATAACGAAAAGACAAGAAAAATTTAAAGCGATAACATTTTATAATGAAGGAATTGTAAATTATAAAAAAAGTTGGGATAGAAATATCTCTGTGGGAAAAGCATTAGCCGAAGACTACAGGCTGAGTCAGTGCCCACGGAAAGCACGCACAGTTAAAAATAAAGAGGACTAATCCAAATTAAGGATTAGTCCTCTTATTTTGAGAATGGGATTCATGTCCCAGTCGCTTTCGGGTTAGTTTAACGATTATCTATTTTTTCTGGATAAAGGTCATGATTCATTAGGCGATGTTCTGCCATTGTTGCATATTTAGTATCAGGTCGACCGTAGTTCGTATATGGGTCGATGGAAATACCTCCACGTGGAGTGAATTTGCCCCATACTTCAATATAATGTGGGTCCATTAAATCAATTAAATCATTCATTATAATATTCATACAATCCTCATGGAAATCTCCATGATTTCTAAAGCTAAATAAATATAATTTTAGAGATTTTGATTCTACCATTTTAATGTTAGGTATATAAGAAATATAGATCGTCGCAAAATCAGGCTGTCCTGTAATAGGGCAAAGTGACGTGAATTCCGGACAATTAAATTTAACAAAATAGTCACGTCCAGGGTGTTTATTGTCAAATGATTCTAATACGTCTGGTCTGTAATCAAAGTCATACTTATTATTTTGGTTACCTAATAAGGTAATATCTTGTAATTCATCAGATTTGCGTCCTTCAGTCATAAAAATGTCTCCTTTGTATAACATTTATTTCGTCGTTTGTGATTGATTTTCTTGCGTTGCTTCTATTGGTTGTCGTCTTGCTTTTTCAAACATATAATAACTTGCTGCAATAATTATGACATAACCTAGAGTAGCGTACATATCAGGTGATTCTCCGAATAATACGAAGCCGAAAAAGGCAGTAAAGATGATTGATGCATATGTGAAAATAGATATATCTTTGGCAGGGGCATAACTATAAGCTAGTGTTATACCAATTTGACCAACTGCAGCAGCTAAACCTGCACCGATAAGGTACAATACTTGTAACCAAGACATAGGCTCATAGGTAAACAGTGTGAAAGGTATTAAGGCAACAACAGAGAAGAGTGAAAAATAAAATACAATCGTATAGGGTGCTTCTCTACTACTTAATGCACGTACACACGTGTAAGCACTGGCTGCAAATATGCCAGAGAATAAACCACCTAGTGCAGGGATCATTGCAGAAGAAAATTCAGGTTTTACTACAAATAACATACCAACAATTGCCACAATCATAGCAATGACTTGATATCTTCGTACTTTTTCGTGTAAGAATATTAAACTAAGTAATATCGTCCAAAAAGGGTTTAACTTCATTAATGTATCTGCATCACTTAACAGCATATGATCGATGGCATAAATATTAAGCAAGACACCGATTAGTCCTAAAGTAGAACGGATAATTAATAAAGGTTGACTGCTTAATTTGCCAAAAAGTGGTTGTTTGTATTTATAAATAAAAAATAACGGAATAAATAATGATGCTAAGTTTCGAGCAAGAGATTTTTGAAAGACTGGTAAATCTCCAGCTAAACGAAAGAAGACTGACATAAAACTGAAGCCTATAGCGGAAATTAATATCGCTATAATACCTTTTACTTTGGGATTCAATTATATCGCCTCATTTGCAAAATTTTAACGTATTCATATTAGCACAATTTTAATGATAATGTACATAAGTAGTTGCGTTTAATCAAAGAATGTATTATCCTTTAATCGAACACATGTTCTTGTTTTTGAGGGTAAATCTGAAAATAAATTATGTTGTGA
This sequence comes from Staphylococcus arlettae, assembly GCF_025560845.1. Taxonomy (NCBI): domain Bacteria; kingdom Bacillati; phylum Bacillota; class Bacilli; order Caryophanales; family Staphylococcaceae; genus Staphylococcus; species Staphylococcus arlettae. The sequence goes on along the minus strand of NZ_CP094803.1, from coordinate 2,125,609 downwards.
TTTAATCTGCGTGAAATTCATTAATTTTATTATTGAGCGACGAGGTATGAGAAAACGCACAGTATCAAGAGATTAACATTGTTTCGAAAAAGCAATTAAAAAGCCTTAAAATTTAATAAAAAAATCTTTTCTCAGAAAAAAGGCAATTTAAACTTGGAATGGTGCCATTTGTTAGTAGTTCGGTGAAATTTTACAAAAGCATTGCCCTTTAAAAGTGACAATTTATTATGTATAATTAAACACATAATATAGTATTAAGAATTACAGACAAACACAATATGTTGTGTTTTTGGTTTGTATATCGCATATATAAAAGCACCACAATTAAGTAATTTAACACCCAGACATATGGTGAAAACATGACAAATTAAGCATTATTACTATTTAAATGTTGATTTACATACAGTGCGATAGCTACTAACAAACACTATATGTTGTGCTTACCTATGGATAGAAGCAAGCGAACATTTATAATTGAATTACAGCTTAGCAATGATTTTAGAAAGTAGGTGGTCCAATGAAGGTCGTGTATTTTTCATTTTCAGGTAATGTGAGACGCTTTATCAAAAAAGCAGAACTTGAAAATACAATGGAATTAACACAGTTAAATTGTTCTGAACGCATAAACGAACCGTATATATTGGTCACTGGGACGATTGGTTTTGGGGAAGTGCCTCAACCAGTACAATCATTTTTAGACACAAATAGTGATTTATTAAAAGCAGTTGCTGCAAGTGGCAACCGCAACTGGGGACAAAATTTTGCGAAAGCAGGCCGTTCTATTGCAGAACGTTTCCAGGTACCGCTTTTGATGAAGTTTGAAGTACAAGGTACATCTAATGATGTGACCGAATTTAAAGATAAGGTGGGGCAATTCTATGAAGACTATGGACGAGAAGAAATACAATCACATTGAATTAAATAATGAAGTTACAAAACGTAAAGATAATGGTTTTTTCAATTTAGAAAAGGATCAAGAGGCTTTAGCCGTTTATTTAGAAGAAATTCACGACAAAACAATATATTTTGATACAGAGCTTGAACGTTTACATTATCTTGTAGATAATGATTTTTATTTTGACGTCTTTGCAAAATATTCAGAAGCAGATTTAATCGAAATTACTGAATTTGCTAAAAGTATCAATTTTACTTTTGCAAGTTACATGTCAGCAAGTAAGTTCTATAAGGATTATGCCTTGAAGACCAATGACAAATCACAGTATTTAGAAGATTATAATCAGCACGTAGCAATTGTGGCTTTATATTTAGCTAATGGTCATAAAGCTACAGCAAAACAATTTATTTCAGCGATGATTGAACAACGCTATCAACCAGCGACTCCAACTTTCTTAAATGCTGGTCGTGCGCGTCGTGGTGAGTTAGTATCATGTTTTTTATTAGAAGTAGATGATAGTTTGAATTCAATTAATTTCATTGATTCCACAGCTAAACAATTAAGTAAAATTGGTGGTGGTGTGGCTATCAACTTATCTAAACTACGTGCACGTGGTGAAGCAATCAAAGGTATTAAAGGTGTAGCTAAAGGTGTCTTACCAGTTGCTAAATCATTAGAAGGTGGATTTGGTTACGCAGACCAACTTGGACAACGTCCAGGCGCAGGTGCTGTATATTTAAATATTTTCCACTATGATGTTGAAGAATTCTTGGATACGAAAAAAGTTAACGCTGATGAAGACTTACGTTTATCAACAATTTCAACTGGTTTAATCGTACCTTCTAAGTTCTTTGACTTGGCTAAAGAAGGTAAAGACTTTTATATGTTTGCACCACACACAATTTACAATGAATACGGTGTGACATTAGATGACATTAACTTAGATGAATATTACGACGATTTAGTAGCGAACCCTAATGTCGATAAAAAGAAAAAAGATGCGCGTGAAATGTTAAATATGATTGCACAAACACAATTACAATCTGGTTATCCGTATTTAATGTTTAAAGATAATGCTAATAAAGTACATGCTAACTCTGATATTGGTCAAATCAAAATGAGTAACCTATGTACTGAAATTTTCCAATTACAAGAAACATCTATTATTAATGATTACGGTACAGAAGATGACATCAAACGTGACATCTCTTGTAATTTAGGTTCCTTAAATATTGTGAACGTAATGGAATCAGGTAAATTTAAAGATTCAGTGCATACAGGTATGGATGCTTTAACTGTAGTTAGTGATGAAGCGGATATTCAAAACGCACCAGGCGTTAAAAAAGCAAATAGTGAGCTACATTCAGTTGGCTTAGGTGTTATGAACCTACACGGCTATTTAGCTAAAAACAAAATTGGTTATGAATCTGAAGAAGCTAAAGATTTTGCAAATATATTCTTTATGATGATGAATTATTATTCTATTGAACGCTCAATGGAAATTGCTAAAGAACGTGGGGAAACTTATAAAGACTTTGAACAGTCAGATTATGCAAATGGTAAATATTTTGAGTTTTATACTTCTCAAACATTTGAGCCACAATACGAAAAAGTTCGTAAGTTATTTGCAGATTTAACTATTCCAACAGCAGAAGACTGGAAAGCTTTACAACAACAAGTTGAAACACACGGTCTATTCCATGCTTATCGTCTTGCGATTGCACCAACACAAAGCATTTCATACGTTCAAAATGCAACTAGCTCAGTAATGCCAATTGTTGATCAAATCGAACGTCGTACGTACGGCAATGCTGAAACGTTTTATCCAATGCCTTTCTTATCACCAGAAACTATGTGGTATTACAAATCAGCATTTAATACAGACCAAATGAAATTGATTGATTTAATTTCTACAATTCAAACTCACGTTGACCAAGGTATTTCGACAATTCTTTATGTTAACTCAGAGATCTCTACACGTGAGTTATCTAGATTATATGTATATGCACATCATAAAGGATTAAAATCACTATATTATACACGTAATAAGTTATTAAGTGTCGAAGAATGTACGAGCTGTGCAATTTAATCGTTAAACGATAAGTCTGTGTGATATAGCAGAGGTTGGTCTAGTACTGACCTCTGCATCTCATTGCATAAATTAAAAATATACACTGGATTGGAGCATCAAATACATGAAAGCAGTCAATTGGAATACACAAGAAGATATGACGAACATGTTTTGGCGACAAAATATTTCACAAATGTGGGTAGAAACGGAATTTAAAGTATCAAAAGATATAGCGAGTTGGAAAACTTTATCAGAAGCAGAAAAAGAAGCCTTTAAGAAAGCTTTAGCTGGTTTAACTGGGCTAGATACACATCAAGCGGATGATGGTATGCCTTTGATTATGTTACATACGACTGATTTACGTAAAAAAGCAGTGTATTCATTTATGGGCATGATGGAGCAAATTCATGCTAAAAGTTATTCACACATCTTTACAACATTGCTACCATCTAGTGAAACAAACTATTTACTAGACCAATGGGTGATTGAAGAACCCCATTTAAAATTTAAATCTGAAAAAATTGTGAGTACTTATCATAAATTATGGGGTAAAGAAGCTTCTATCTATGATCAATATATGGCACGTGTAGCTAGTGTGTTTTTAGAAACATTTCTATTTTATTCTGGTTTCTATTTCCCACTTTATTTAGCAGGACAAGGTAGAATGACAACTTCTGGAGAAATCATTCGTAAAATTTTATTAGATGAATCTATTCATGGTGTGTTCACTGGTATGGATGCGCAAAGTTTACGTAATGAGTTGTCAGAAAGTGAAAAGCAACAAGCAGATTTAGAAATGTATAAATTGTTAGATGAATTATATAAAAATGAAGTAGCTTATACGCATTCTTTATATGATGAAGTCGGTATCAGTGAAGATGTTTTAAACTATGTCAGATATAACGGCAATAAAGCATTGTCTAACTTAGGATTTGAACCATATTTTGAAGAACGTGAGTTCAATCCAATCATTGAAAATGCACTAGATACATCAACGAAAAATCATGACTTTTTCTCTGTAAAAGGTGATGGCTATACATTGGCACTTAACGTTGAAGCGCTACGAGATGAAGATTTTATTTTTGAAGATTAATAGGTCTAATTAATTAAACTATTTGAGCGTTCATTTATGTTAAAGACGCCAAACTTATACTAAAAATATAAAGAGGTTGGGACAATATTGATTTGTCCCAACCTCTTTTCATATTGGTAGTAGCTGACTACATTGGAAATGCGCTTTAAACCAAGCTTTTTCAACGCTAGTCATCCTTGCCGGGGTGGGACGACGAAATCATTTTTTCAAAATCAGATTTCTGTCCCACTTCATGATTTATTCGAAATCTTTTTTCATATGGGCAGTAGCTGACTGCATTGAAAATGCGCTTCAAACCAAGCTTGTTTCAACGCTAGTCATCCTTGCCGGGGTGGGACGACGAAATCATTTTTTCAAAATCAGATTTCTGTCCCACTTCATGATTTATTCGAAACTTTTTTCATATGGGCAGTAGCTGACTGCATTGAAAATGCGCTTCAAACCAAGCTTGTTTCAACGCTAGTCATCCTTGCCGGGGTGGGAGGACGAAATCATTTTTTCAAAATCAGATTTCTGTCCCACTCCCTTTATCGATATTATTGAGCGATATAAAGAAATTATTTAAAAAAATTAGTGACAATTTCCAGATACAGGTACTTTGTAAATACTGTAAAAAATACATCTACTCTAAAATTATGTTATAAGCTATTGAAATTATTGATAAAGATGATAAAATTTTAAATATACATATGATAATGATTATCAACATCATTGATTGCAATTATCATTAGATTTTGGGGGAAGAGGTACCATGATATGAAATTTTTACTAAATGGTATGAGCTTAGCGATTATGTTGATATTACTAACAATATTGTCATTGTTTGTTGGTGTTAGTAAAGTTTCCATTACTGATATTTTTCATTTAACGCAAGAACAACGTAATATCATCATCTCTAGTAGAATACCTAGGACAGTCAGCATTATCATCTCAGGAAGTACACTGGCATTATCTGGACTTATTATGCAACAAATGATGCAAAATAAGTTTGTAAGTCCCACAACAGCGGGAACAATGGACTGGGCCAAATTAGGTATCTTAATCTCACTTATTTGGTTCCCACAAGAAAATATTATGATTAAATTGGCATTTGCAGTGCTTCTAAGTGTAGGAGGTACATTTTTATTTGTTAAATTAGTCCAACTGATTCGCTTTAAAGATGTAATTTTTATTCCGTTATTAGGGATTATGTTAGGTGGAATTGTATCCAGTTTTGCTACATTTATTGCCTTGAAAACGAACACCGTACAGAGCATAGGCAACTGGTTAACAGGCAACTTTGCCATTATTACAAGTGGACGCTATGAAATTTTATACTTAAGTATACCTTTGTTAATACTTACATATATATTTGCTAACCATTTTACTATTGCAGGCATGGGCAAAGATTTTAGCAATAATCTAGGTGTCAATTATGACAGAATTATCAATCTAGGACTATTCATTTCAGCTACAATTACAGCTTTAGTAGTTGTAACTGTAGGCACATTACCGTTCTTAGGTTTAATCGTACCTAATATTATCTCTATCTTTCGTGGTGATCATTTAAAAAATGCTTTACCACATACAGCAATGTTAGGCGCTATATTTGTCATGTTTTCAGATATCATTGGTAGATTAATTGTGTATCCTTATGAAATTAATATTGGTTTAACGATAGGGGTCTTTGGCACAATTATCTTTTTAACTCTACTTATGAAAGGAAGACATCATTATGCAAATTAGTGCGAATAAAAAAATAATGATTATGCTTGGTGTGACAGTACTAATTGGTGCATTATATCTAGTTGCAGGCATTGATTTCGAAATATTTCGATATCAATTGTCGAGTAAATTACGAAAATTAGTTTTAATGTTGATTGTAGGTGCTGCCATTGGCGCGTCAGTCGTAGTCTTTCAAGCAGTGACTACTAATAGATTATTAACACCATCAATTATGGGGTTAGATGCAGTTTATCTATTTATCAAAGTATTGCTAGTTTTTGCATTTGGTGTGCAATCTTTCTTAGTGACAAATTTATATGTGAACTTCTTTATTACATTAATTGTTATGATTATATTTTCATTATTGCTATTTCAAGGTGTATTTCGAATTGGCAATGTTTCGGTATATTTTATTTTGCTCATTGGTGTAATATTAGGAACTTTCTTTAGAAGTATTACTAGCTTTTTAGAATTGATTATTAATCCAGAAGACTTTTTAGCAGTCCAAAGTTCAATGTTTGCTAACTTTGATGCTTCTAATGAAAAACTAGTAACAGTAAGTGGTATTTTATTAATCATTTTAATTATTATTGTTGTGATGTTGATACCGTATTTAGATGTTTTACTGTTAGGTAGATCCCAAGCCATTAATTTAGGTGTTTCTTATGAAACGATGACACGTATCCTTATGATTTTAGTAGCTGTATTAGTATCCGTGTCTACAGCATTAGTTGGTCCGATAACATTCTTAGGGTTATTAACTGTGAACTTAGCACATGAGATTATGAAAACTTATGAACACAAGTATATTTTACCGGCAACGATTTGTTTAAGTTGGATTAGTTTATTTTTAGCACAAGGCATAGTCGAAAATTTATTTGAAGCAACGACGCAAGTGAGTATTATCATTGATTTAGTAGGTGGAAGTTACTTTATTTACTTACTAATTAAAAGGAGAAATGCAAATTGATTAGTGTACATAACGTTAATAAAACAATTCAAGATAAACAAATACTAAGCGATATTTCTGTAGATATACAACCAGGACGTTTAACAACTATGATTGGACCCAATGGGGCAGGGAAAAGTACATTGTTATCGGCAATAACACGTATGATTGAACATGATGGTGGCGATATTGCTATTGAAGGTCGTGATATTCATAGTTATAAAAGTAACGATTTAGCAAAAAAACTGTCCATTTTAAAACAAACGAATCATACAGAATTGAATATAACGGTAGAACAACTTGTTAATTTTGGGCGTTTTCCTTATTCGAAAGGGCATTTAAAACAAGAAGATAAAGATCAAGTAGAATATGCCTTAGATTTATTGAAATTACAAGATATACGACATCAATCAATAAAAACACTTTCTGGAGGTCAACGTCAACGCGCATATGTTGCTATGACCATTGCACAAGATACAGAATATATCTTATTAGATGAACCATTAAACAATTTAGATATGAATCACTCTGTTCAAATTATGCAGACGTTACGTCGTTTAACACGTGATTTAAATAAAACGATAGTAGTTGTCATTCATGATATTAACTTTGCTTCATGTTATTCCGACGATATTATTGCCTTAAAAGATGGTGAGTTAGTCAAAGCTGGTACAAAAGATGAAGTTATTCAAGAAGAAGTGTTAAGCACATTATATGATATGGACTTGAGTATAGAAAATATTAGAGGTCAACGTATTTGTATCTATTTCGATGAACTGACAACAGTGAAAGAATATGAAATGGCCTTGTAACAGTTTTTAATTCTTTGAAGGGAGTGATGTAACCATTAAAGCAACAAAGTTTTTTTGGTGTATAAAAGGAAGGAATAATTATTTAATAGGAGGATTTAAGTAACATGAAAAAAATCGCTTTAGTAATCTTAGTAGGTTTAATGTTTTTATTAGTAGCTTGTAGTAATTCAGAAGATCAAAAGAGTTCGGACAGTAAGTCTGATGATAAATCATCAGATAAAACAGTAACTGTTAAAAATAGTTATGAAGCAAGTGGTGAAGAACGCGATGGTAGTGATGCAGAAAAAGTAAATGATACAGTGAAAGTGCCAGTAAATCCGAAAAATGCTGTAGTCTTTGATTACGGTGCATTAGATACTATGAAAGAACTAGGACTAAAAGATAAAGTTAAAGCTGTACCAAAAGGTGAAGATGGAGAATCATTACCTGATTTCTTAAGTGATTTTAAAGATAAAAAATATCTTAATACTGGAAGTTTGAAAGAAGTTAATTTTGATAAAGTTGCAGCAGCAAAACCTGAAGTAGTCTTTATTTCTGGTAGAACAGCTAATCAAAAAATTCTAGATGAACTTGAAAAAGCAGCTCCAGATGCAAAAGTAGTTTACATAGGTGCTGATGAAGAAAATTCAGCAAAATCAATGAAGAAAAACACTGAAATCTTAGGTAAAATATACGAAAAAGAAGATAAAGCCAAAGAATTGAACAAAGAATTCGATGATAAAGTTGCAAGCATTAAAGATAAAACAAAAGAATTCAAAGATCAAACAGCAGCATTCTTGTTAGTGAATGAAGGAGAATTATCAACTTTTGGTGCTAATGAACGTTTCGGTTCAATGATCTTTAATACTATGGGCTTTAAACCAGTCGATGAAAGTATTAAAAATAGTCAACATGGTCAAAACATTACAAATGAATATCTTGTAGAGAAAAACCCTGATATGATTTTTGCCATGGATAGAGGACAAGCTATTGGTGGTAAATCAACAGCGAAAAAAGCACTAGGTAATGATGTCATTAAAGATGTCGATGCAGTTAAAAATGACAAAGTTTATGAATTAGACCCTAAATTGTGGTATTTTGCTAGTGGTTCAACAACAACTTCTGTAAAACAAATTGAAGAAGTAGAAAAAGCTATAGATAAAAATTAATTACTCTACCGTGGGGGTTCAATAATTAATGATTAAACTAAACCGAATGACTTATGGCGTTGAAACGTTCATAAGGCATTCGTTTTTTTAATTTCGATTGAAGGTAAAGTGCCATTGACTGATAGAACTAAAAGTGGAAAAGTGAATAAGCCGTTGTTTAATAGAGACTAAATGAATTTTATAGTTATGGTTCAATATTATAAACGTTCATTCATATACTACTCCCAGTTGGCTAGCACGTGACTAAAATGTTATCAATGATTCAAATAAACTACAAAGGTCTATATAAACAAAGAAAACGTCAATTTCTATTTGAATAAAATAGAAATTGACGCTTTTATTTAACTAAAGTTATTTATATCTCAATTCGTTAAATTAATTAAACTGAAAAATAGTGATGATAATGAAATTTACATCTATTATTAAAATGTGCATCACAAGAAGGACAAGTTTCGGTCATCATATATTCGTTAATAGTCAACTCGTGGTGACAGACACCACAAAGTATAGCCCGCTCATTAAACTGATCTGTTGACCATCGTTGAATATTATGAGATTCATGTTCATTGTGACATTTGAAGCACGGATAGTATTTATTGCAACATTTAAACTTGATGGCAATAATGTCTAATGTTGTTTGGTAATGCGTACAACGTGATTCGTCGTCAACGAGTGAACCGTATAGTTTAGTCATATTAAATACTCCTATTGTTTTGAAGGATACTCTCCGATAATGCGAACTTCAGGATGTAAATCAATTTCAAATTTGTCTTTTACTACTTGTTGGACATAGTGTATTAGATCTTCATAATCTGTTGCTGTTCCGTTATCAACATTTACCATAAAACCAGCATGCTTTGTAGAGACTTCTACACCGCCAATACGATGGCCTTGTAACTCACTATCTTGGATTAATTTACCAGCAAAGTGACCTGGTGGTCTTTGGAAAACACTACCACAAGAAGGGTACTCTAAAGGTTGCTTAGTTTCACGACGTTCTGTTAAATCATCCATTTTAGTTTGGATTTCGTGCTGATTACCAGGCGTTAATGAAAATGAAGCTTCGAGAACTACTAAATGTTGTTTCTGAACAATACTATTTCGGTAATCTAATTCTAATTCTTGGTTAGTTAATTGGATTAAGTCACCTTGTTCGTTAACACATAGGGCATAGTCGATACAATCTTTGACTTCGCCACCATAAGCGCCAGCGTTCATAAAAACAGCGCCACCAATTGAGCCGGGAATGCCACAAGCAAATTCTAAGCCAGTCAAGGCATAATCTCTAGCTTTACGTGAGACATCGATGATTGCAGCACCGCTACCAGTAATAATGACGTTGTCGGAAACTTCAATATGATCGAGTGATAATAAACTAATGACGATACCTCTAATACCACCTTCACGGATAATTATATTAGAGCCATTGCCTAAATAAGTAATCGGAATTTCATGGTGATTGGCAAATTTTACAATAGCTTGAACGTGTTCATATTTTGTCGGTGATAGATAATAGTCAGCTTGTCCGCCAGTTTCAGTGTAAGTATAACGTTTAAGAGGTTCATCCACTTTGATAATATTTGATGGAACAATTGCTTCTAACGCTTTTAAGATGTCTTCTTTATGCAAGTGTAGTACATCCTTTCTTCTTGAATTCATTTTTTATTATATCAAGTATTTCCATAATTTGCTAAATAGTCTAATACAAATATACAATGATTTATAATAGCGCATAGCATTGTATTAGTATAGGTATATTTATAATTGTTGATATAAGTGTGCAAATATTTGTTGTTTACCATTTTCATAATCTCGAATGGTATGAGTTGTTTGAGTTAATTCTAATTTCTGTTGCTCAAACTGTTGGATAATATATTGATTATGTTCGAGTGCATCATCCATAGCTAAGTATTGATTGTATAGGTCGCTATCTCTTTGGATAATGTGTAGTCTAGTCTGTTGTTTTAAATCAATTAAATTATTGAATTGGGCCATGACTACTTTTTTCTTATAATGATGATGAAGGCGATAAAAATTTTCATAATTTAAACGTTTTTCATCTAAAGCAGTAATATCATGCAAATTATTAACACCTACGAGAATATCTAATATTGGTTCTGTTTGATAGTTGAAATGACGTGTACCACCAATGTGATAAGTCGTTTTTACTGGGGTGTCTAATAGTTGTTTCAGTGTACGTGCAATATGATTATAACATTGGTGATAAGTTGCTTCACTATCGGAAATAATAAAGGGTTGGACTGTACTGTACATACTACATCTATGCTCCTTAAAATAATTGTGATTTAAAAAGTCTGAATTAATATATCATATATCATTTTCAATATAAATATCTTTATGTATAATACGTTATGATAAGGAGTGCAGAAATGAAAAAAATATTATATCTTGTATTATTATGCTGCATTGTTTTTTCCTTAGCGGCATGTGGCAATAAAGAAGATTCAAGCATTAAAGATTTTGAATCAACCTTAAAGCTATCACAAAATAAAGGCCATGCATTAAAAACAACGGTTGATGAACTGAACATTGAACAATTAGATGAGTTAAGTAATAAAGAAACAACTGATAAAAATAAACGTGAAATTAATCAACTACAAAATGATATTAATAATAAACTTGTGCCGAAAATGACTGCTTATGAAGATTCTATTAAAAATATCAAAGCTTCATCTGAACAGGCAAAATCATTAAAAAAATCATATCGTAAAACGGTTGAACAACAAATAAATGCGTTAAAAGAGTTACAAACTTTTGTTAGTCTATGTAATCAATCTATTAAAGCAAATGAAGATATTTTAGATTATACAAGGTTATTTGAAAAAAATCGTTCTAAAGTAGAAAAAAATATGGATAATGCCTCCGCTGCTGGAAGTACTACTGAGGTACATATTCTCACTAAAAAATTGGAATCAAATAGTCGTGAGCTGAAAGCAACAGCTCAAAAAAATGTTGATACAAATAATGATAAAGAAGCTAAAGCACAAATTGAAAATGACATTATGCCTTTGATAGAAAGTCAAATTAAAGATTTAAATCAAACAACAATTAGCGATAGTAATGTGAATGCAGCACGTAAAAATACTATAGAAATGTATTATAGTTTGCAAAATTATTATGAAACACGAAAAGAAACGATTACTATAGGTGAGAAACTCGACAAAATTGACTATAACAAATTACCTAAAAATGGGAAGGATTTAGAACAATACGAAAAACCATTTGAGCAAGAGCTTAAAGAAGTTGAGTAGGGTGCAATTAAATAATTCCCCAAGATTAATAAAACAATTTTCGAATAAGTGGTTAACAATAAAAAGTTATTTGTGTATAATGGGAACCATTGATAAGAATATTATCGAGTCGCTTACACCTAGAAATTAACTAGGGTGTGTGTTAAATACTTTTAGAGGTGAATAGAATGGCTATAAAGCTGAGTTCGATTGACCAGTTTGAACAAGTTTTAAATGAAAATAAATATGTATTTGTATTTAAACATAGTGAAACATGTCCAATTTCGGCAAATGCATATGATCAATTCAACAAATTTTTATATGAGAGGGACATGGATGGTTATTATTTAGTAGTTCAACAAGAACGCAAACTATCCGATTATATTGAAGACAAAACTAATATAAAACATGAATCACCACAAGCATTTTATTTTGTGGACGGTAAAGCAATATGGAATGCAAGTCATAATGATATTAATGTTTCATCATTAGCGACAGCAGAAGAATAACAATTAAATAGATAACAGGGCGCTGGTTATGTACACAAAAAGATTTGTCGATAACAAGCGCCCTTTTAATGTGAAATATTTCTGTAAGCCATGTATAATGTAACAATGAATGTTAATGTAGAATGCTACATAAAATCTAAACGCTTAAATATTGCGATACATGTATGATTGTGGAATGTAAGATGTTTTGGGAATGTTTGAAGGTAATAATAATCATACTGCATATTTAAATGAGTATTAATTTATGAGGTGACAAGAAATGAAAGTATTAGTTGCTATGGATGAATTTAATGGAATAATCTCTAGTTATCAAGCTAATAGATATGTTGAAGAAGCTGTCGCAAGTAAAATACAATCCGCAGACATAGTTCAAGTGCCGTTATTTAATGGTCGCCATGAGTTGATGGATTCGGTATTTTTATGGCAGTCAGGTACTAAATATAAAGTGATGGCACATGATGCGGTAATGAATCCAGTTGAAGCAATATATGGTATTACAGAAAGTAATATGACCGTCATCGAAGGAAATTTGTTTTTAAAAGGTGAAGGTGATATCACGCATTGCTCAAGTTATGGTTTGGGAGAAGTAATGTACGATGCATTAGAAAACCAAGCAGAACATCTAGTCATATCATTAGGTGGTATTGATAGTTTCGACGGCGGTGCAGGTATGCTACAAGCTTTAGGAGCTAAGTTTTATGATGATGAAGGTGAAGAAGTTGATACAAGACAAGGAAGTCGTGTATTAAAATTTATACGAACTGTTGATTTCAAAGGCTTGCATCCGCGTTTACAAGAAGTGCGATTACAATTGATGTCAGATTTTGATAGTAAACTTTATGGTAAGCATAGTGAAATTATGCAAATTTATAAAAATAAACAAGTGACATATACAGAAGCGGTGGAGATTGATAACCTCATTTGGTATTTTAGTGAAATTGTGAAAAATGAAGTTCAACAATCTTTAGGACTCATTGAACGTGGAGGTGCTGGGGGTGGCATAGCCGCAGTCCTACATCAATTATATCAAGCAGAAATTTTAACTAGTCATGAACTTGTCGATCAAATAACCCATTTGGAATCATTAATTCAACAAGCAGATTTAATCATCTTTGGTGAAGGGGTAAATGAAGAGGATCAAATTTTAGAAACAACTACGATACGTATAGCTGAATTAAGCACAAAATATGATAAACCAGCAATTGCTATTTGTGCTACAAGTGATAAATTTGACCAATTTGAATCCTTAGGTGTTACCGCTATGTTTAACACATTTATTGAAATGCCAGAAAGCTTTACTGACTTTAAAATGGGCATTCAAATTAGACATTATACTGTCCAAGCGCTTAAACTATTACAGCGAGCATTTGATTAAATTTATATAAAGCAATCGCCAATGTCAGTGTTCTAAGAACCTCGGCATTGGCGATTTTTATGTTAGTTATTAATTTTCTTCATAATAGTTAACGACTTCTTGAGCGATATTAACGACTACATGTACAGCTTGTTCCATAACATCAATTGAAGCGTATTCGAAAGGTCCATGGAAATTTGCACAACCTGTAAAAATATTTGGCGTAGGTAAACCTTTGAAGGATAGTTGAGATCCGTCTGTGCCGCCTCGAATAGGGTCTGTATTTGGTACTATGTCTAAGTTGTTAAAAGCACGTTTAGCGATCTCTATTACATGTGGATTTTGGTTTATTTGCTCGCCCATATTATAATATTGATCATTAATAGTGACCGTAATCGGATCATCTTCATAATGGTCATTAATCGTCTCTTTAAGTTCAATCATATGTTTTTTTCGCACATCGAAATTTTTACTATCATGGTCACGAATAATATAATGTAAAGATGCTTTTTCAACATCACCATTAAATTGCATTAAATGATAAAAGCCTTCATAACCCTCTGTGCGTTCTGGCACTTCATTTTGCGGTAATAGCGAATGATATTGGTGTCCAAGAGACAGTGCATTAATCATCGCATTTTTAGCTGAACCAGGGTGGACATTAACGCCGTATGCAGTGACAATCGCTTCAGCTGCATTAAAGCTTTCATATTGTAATTCTCCTAATTCGCTACCGTCCATAGTAAAAGCAAATGCCGCATTAAAACGATCGACATCAAATTTGTGTGGGCCACGGCCAATTTCTTCGTCCGGCGTAAATCCTACACGAATAGGGCCATGTTTAATCTCTGGATGGTCAATTAAATACTTGAGTGCTTCCATAATTTCTACTACGCCAGCTTTGTCATCTGCACCTAATAACGATGTACCGTCAGTAATCATTAATGTATGACCTTCAACATTTTTCATAGCAGGGAAGGTTTCTTGGCTTAATACCCGATTTGTATCTCCCAATTTAATCGGTGTACTATCATATTCTTGGATAATTTGAGGATTAACATTTGTGGCATTGAAATCTGGTGACGTATCGACATGTGCTAAGAAACCGACAGTAGGTAACTCATATGAAACATTGCTGTCGAGTGTTGCAAATAAGTAACCATTGTCATCTACATCTGTAGTTAAGCCAAACGCTTGTAATTCGCTTTCCAGCACGCGCAATAAGTCCCATTGTTTTGCTGTTGACGGTGTTGTTGTGGACTCTGGGTCTGACTGTGTGTCTATTGTGACATATCGCGTTAATCGTTCAATAATTTGTGATTTCATGTAAAACACCCCTTAAGCTCTGTTGTTTATATCATAAGATTTCTTATATGTTTTGCCTTTCATTTTACCATAATATTGTTTAATACGCGTATAGAGAAAATACGATATTTCAGCACATAAAATTCCAAAAGCGATAGCTCCTGATATTAAAGTAACTTCTAAAAAGGTATTTACAGCATGTGTATATT
Organism: Staphylococcus arlettae; assembly: GCF_025560845.1. NCBI lineage: Bacteria > Bacillati > Bacillota > Bacilli > Caryophanales > Staphylococcaceae > Staphylococcus > Staphylococcus arlettae. Next base: position 2,110,309 of record NZ_CP094803.1, on the reverse strand, counting down.
GATTGGTAACGAGTAGGCGTGTTGCTTCATACGCAAGACCTCCGGGGACCAAAGGGATAATACCTGGAACGATAAAGATAATAACCGGTCGTTTATAGTGACGACTCATAGTGTGACTCATAATACCTAAGATGAGGCTACCAAGAAATGCAGCCATAACTTTACCTAAATCCATATCTACTGTAAATTTATAAATTGTCCAGCCCATCGCACCTACAAAACCACAGGCAAATAGGAGACGTCGAGGTGCATTGAAAATAATAGAAAATAGTGTGGTAGCAATAAAACTAATAGCAAATTGTGCTAAGTAATATAGCAATATCATGACTGTCACCTCCTAAAATAAAAGTAAGACTATAGCAACACCAGCTCCGATGGCGAAAGCTGTAATTGCTGCTTCGACACCACGTGACATACCTGCAAGCAATTCACCAGCAAGTAAATCACGTATTGCGTTGGTGATTAATATACCAGGTACTAAAGGCATAACACCGGCAATAGTTATAGTATCCTGATTGATTGCTAATCCGAGTTTAGTACTAATAGCTGCAATACTTATTACCACTGCAGCACTAATAAATTCTGAAAAGAACTTGATTTGTATAAAACGTTGGACAAAATCAAAAGTTAAAAAGGCGCCGGCTCCTGCTAAAACTGCAAAGATAAAGTCATGTGCAACGCCACCGAACATGAATAAGAAAAAACCACAGGCAACCATCGCAGCAATAAATTGTGTTACAAATGAGTATTGTAACGAGGCGTGGTGTAGTTGAAACAATTCCTCTTTGGCTTCATCTATTGTAAGTTCATTATTCGAAATTTTTCGAGATAAACTATTAGTTAAAGCAATTTTTTCTAAATCTGTCGTACGTTCTCGAATACGTATTAAGCGAGTATTGGTACGATCGTTTAAAGAAAAGATAATTGCTGTTGAAGTTACAAAACTATATGTATCATCTAGGCCATAACTTGCTGCCATACGATTCATTGTATCTTCAACACGATATGTTTCAGCACCACTTTCAAGTAAAATTCTACCTGCAATGAGTACTAAATCAATCACTTTATTTTCATCAATAATTGTGATTGAGTCAGACATTGTCGCCACCTCCAAATAATGTGTTGAACAATTGAAAGTTTACAGTCTCTTTGTACAACTTTCAATAGTTAATGTGGTTAGTCATATAGATTTAATATTATATTTGACAATATATAAAAACAATCCGTAAATTTTATAATTACGGATTGTTTATACATTAAATAATTAAAGTTTAATGATTGGGTTGAACATAACTTGATTTCGGCCTTCTTGTTTAGCTACATGCAACATGTCATCTGCATCTTTAAAGACTTTACGTTGTGACTTATAATCATCTTGTGTTAAGAAACCAACACCAATAGATACAGATAATTTTATTACTTCTTTATTTGGCAAGTGGAATGATGATTGCTCTACACCATTGCGTATAGCTTCACTTAACTTAACGCATTGATCTAAACTATAATCTCTCAGTACGATTGAAAATTCTTCGCCACCATTGCGGTAAATATTGAAATGTGTTGGAACGTAATTAATAAGTAACTGTGACATTTGTCTTAACACTGCATCGCCAGCTTGATGAGAGTATTGGTCATTCACATCTTTAAACCCATCAATATCAATAAGTAACAGTCCCAAGCTTTCTTGATGTTGCTCCGCTTCACGTGAAACTTTATTCAGATGACGATCAAATTCTTTTACGTTTCCAAGTCCGGTTAGATAATCGATACTGTCTTCATTTTCATAGCGGTTAACTAACGAAAAGAAATGCCAAATATCAACAAAGGTAACTGATGAAGTAATAGTTAATACAAAGGATATAGGAATTAAGAATAAGACTTCCATCCAATCGACATATGGGCTTATAAGTGCTAACATTGCATAAATGATTAGACTAATTGTGTTTAATATCTGGATAGAAACAATGTCGCTTTGTTTTAAAAATGGGCCGATCATACTGACAATAATTGCAATTACAAGTAAGATAACCCCATTTATAATAGAGTGGTCAAATATAAAAATGCTTACTAAGGAAACAATAATTGCAGCTAGTACAGTATATATTAAGTTGGTATACCTACCTATGAAGAGTAACGGTATAAACGTTAATTCAATGATATATGCATCAAATAATGGGATAGGGTAGGCAGACAGTAATAAAGCAACAATTGTCATTAATACTGTAACGTAAGCTTTGGAAAATATCATGATTCTATTTTCTGAGTATTGTAAACGGTGAAATAAATAGATACCGGCTACAGTAACAGAAATATTATATATTATTGCTTCAAACATTTTATTAAACGCTCCTTTAAAATAACACTTTGTCATTGTAAGTGAAAACTTACAATTTGTCATCATCATTTCTATACAAATTCACAAAAAACCCGTTTTTTAATGTTAAAATGAACTAGCGAATGATATTATAATAAAATGAATAAACATTCGAGAAATCTGATAAAAAGGTTTTGTTAATATTATACTTATTTCGATTTGTAATCTTAAATAGTTTTAAGGTATGATTACTAAAGTAAATATTAAACGTAAATTAAATGTATACACTTGTTATGTATATTAAATTATTATACAGTAATAAGCATTATACAACTGTTATAAATAGGACATACAGATGTTGGATTCAGAGTGAAATTACAACATTTAGAATTAAATTAATGAAGGTGAACTGATGTATACATTATTATTAATCATTTTTTCAATGATAGTCAGTTTAATACTTACACCAATAATAATCAAAATTTCACATAAAATGGGGATTGTTGATAAACCAAACTTCAGAAAAGTGCACACGAAACCTGTTTCTGTGTTAGGTGGTACTGTCATATTGTTTTCGTTTTTACTTGGCATATGGTTGGGTCACCCAATTGAAACTGAAGTTAAGCCTCTAGTGATTGGCGCTGTAATAATGTATCTTGTTGGATTAGTCGATGATATTTATGACTTGAAACCCGTAATTAAATTACTTGGTCAAATTATTGCAGCATTAGTCGTTGTTTATTATGGTATAACTATTGATTTTATATCGCTACCCATAGGTCCTACAATTCATTTTGGTGTTTTAGGTATTCCTATTACTGTAATTTGGATTGTAGCTATTACAAATGCAATTAATTTAATAGATGGTTTGGACGGTTTAGCATCAGGCGTATCTGCCATAGCATTAGCAACAATCGGTTTTATAGCTATACTTCAAGCGAATGTGTTAATTATTATGATATGTAGCGTCCTGATAGGTGCTTTATTAGGCTTTTTATGCTTTAATTTTCACCCTGCTAAAATATTTTTAGGTGACAGTGGTGCACTTTTAATTGGCTTTATTGTTGGCTTTTTATCATTACTTGGGTTTAAAAATATTACATTCGTTTCGTTATTCTTCCCAATTGTTATTTTAGCGGTACCGTTTATCGATACGCTATTTGCAATGATACGTCGTGTGAAAAAAGGTCAACATATTATGCAAGCAGATAAGTCGCACCTACATCACAAACTGCTAGAACTAGGTTATTCACATAGACAAACTGTAACCTTAATTTATTCCATCGCACTATTATTTAGTTTATCCAGTATTATTTTGTATTTATCACAACCATGGGGCGTTGTAATGATGTTAATCTTAATAGTTGTTACGATTGAACTAATTGTGGAATTTACTGGCTTAATTGATGATGACTATAGACCGATATTGAAACTGATTGAAAAGAAAGATCACAACGAAAAATAGCATAATAAAAAGAGTTCTGAGACTAAATGATTGCTCGACCTATGTATTCTTACTTAGTTTAGATTACGTAGCCCAAGTTAATGATTTAATCTCAGAATTTTTTAGTTATGTGGTTATATCAAATGGTAGGTGTTTAACCTCACCTTCGATTAAATCGAATTTGCCAGCAGTCGTGCGATTTAAGAATGCTAAAAATGCGTCATATTCTGTGGCAACAACGTCAATGCTATAACTTACTTTATCAGTATATTGCGTATCACGTAACAGAAATGAAGTAGAAGCTAGTTCATATTCAAATTTACCAGTTAAATCATAATTAATCGCAACTGTAACAGGGACTGCCTCTTTTAGCGCTACGCGGCCGATATCATAAATTACATCTCGTACTGCGCCACTATATGCACGAATCAGTCCGCCTCCACCTAATTTGATACCTCCAAAATAACGTGTTACTACGACACAGACATTATGAGTCTCTAATTTTTTAAGTATATCCAACATAGGAACACCAGCCGTACCACTTGGTTCACCATCATCATTTGCTTTTTGGATATTCATTTGATTACCTATCGTATAAGCTGAACAATTATGAGTTGCCTCTTTATGTTCTTGTTTAACCTCAGCTATGAATGACTTTGCTTCGTCTTCATCCGCTACTGGTTTAATATGGGCTATAAATCTAGATTTATTTATAACATTTTCGATTTGATGTTCAGCTTTTATCGTAATAATTGGTTCTTCCATGTATGATTCCACCTCTATTTTTGACGCTCTAAATTTGGAAATTCTAATCTTTATACCACTAGAATGCTATAAAGGTAGTAGAATTACAAAAGCTAAATGTGTTACTTTCTATTATACTATAATACAAACAACAATTATAATTACATAAAGGAATTTTCTTTTGTTAGAAATTACGGTATGATAAATGTGAGTATAATTGAGGAGGATTATGATGAAGATTGCTGTCTTGACAGATTCCACAAGCTATCTATCTCAATCAATGATTGATAAATATAATATTAAAGTAGCTCCGTTAAGTGTAACTTTTGATAATGGTGATAATTTTATTGAAAACGAAACTATTTTTGCACCTGAATTTTATGAACGAATGAAAACATCTAAAACGATACCAACAACGAGTCAACCTGCGATAGGTGTCTATTTAGAATTGTATGAAGCCTTGCGTGAAGAAGGGTATACTGATGTTGTTGCTGTAATGATGTCATCAGGAATTAGTGGTAGTTATCAAACTGCAACACAAGCCGCTGAAATGGTTGAAGGTATTAAGGTGCATACGTTTGATTCCAAATTAGCTGCAATGGTTGAAGGTGCTTATGTATTAAGAGCAATAGAATTAATTAAGCTAGATTATAAACCTGAAGCTATTATTGCTGATTTAGAAAATATGCGTGAGCAAACTGGAGCAGTTTTAATGGTAGATGATTTAAAAAATTTACAAAAAAGTGGACGTATCACGGGTGCTCAAGCATGGATTGGTACAATGTTAAAAATGAAGCCTGTACTAAAATTCGAAGATGGTAAAATTTTACCAGAAGAGAAAGTACGTACCAAAAAGCGTGCTTTAAAGGCGTTAGAACAAAAAGTATTGGACCAAGTTAATGGACTTGAAGAATTTACACTATTTATTATTGGTGGAGATAAAAAAGAAGATTCAAAATGGCTTTACGAAGATTTAAAAGCGGCGCATCCAGATTATAATATTATTTTTTCTGAATTTGGGCCGGTAATCGCAGCGCATTTAGGTTCTGGCGGTATAGGTTTAGGATATACTTGCCGTACAATTACAGAAAAATAAATATAAGACGTTATTAGAGACTAGAACAATATGAGGGTGTTACAGTAGTTAACATTTAATATGGCTCTAGTCTTTTTTGAGGTGATGAACAATCAAACTATATGGTAGGTTAGTTACCAATCATGCTTTGCTGACAACTGAAAAGGTGATTTATTGTGGGCCAGGCATTACGCAAGAACGAAGTGTAACGACTTGTTTGCAGTGCGGTTCTATCTATAGACGTCACATTCACAGTTATTACTCACCACTATTACAACGTGATATATTATATTGTCGCTATTGCCTCCAATTAGGACGTATGGATAGTCTGTCGGATGTTTATATAACACAAACATATAATGTAGCTACATCTGCAGAATTTAATATACCTTTTAAGTTATCTCCACAACAACATTATGGTGCAACAGCGTTATTAGAAGCTGTTAAGTCAAGGCAAGATCAACTGTTACACGCTGTGACTGGAGCGGGTAAAACAGAAATGATGTTTCCAGCATTGCAATATGCAAGGCAACAAGGACTAAATGTTGCAGTAGTATCACCACGCACTGACGTAGTTATAGAGCTTACTCTGAGGTTACGAGCAGCATTTCAACAAGAATGCATAGATGTACTGTATCGAGGGCAACCTCAACGATTTAATGGTCATTTTGTTATTGCTACTGTGCATCAATTGCTACGTTTTAAACAGCATTTTCAACTAGTTATTGTAGATGAGGTAGATGCGTTTCCACTAGCAATGGATAGAGTATTGCAACATTCAATAACGTTAGCATCGACACACGACCGATGTCATATTTATATGACTGCAACGCCTCCCAAATCACTTTTAAGACAATTTAAAGCTTCGAATATAATTACATTACCTGCACGTTTTCATCGACAACCATTACCGATACCACAATTTCAATATTTTAAATTGACACCACAACGACCGCAAACCAACCTTGTACGACTACTATGTCGACAACAAGCAGCGGGGAGAATAACACTTGTATTTGTTCATAGTATTAAGCTATTAAGACAGTTAGAGCATACGTATCAAAAGGTGCTAGTACAGTCAGCATTTGTGTCGAGTGACGATGCACTACGCATGACCAAAGTACAAGAATTGAGAGCAGGGAAATATGTTAGCGTGTTTACTACTACTATCTTAGAAAGAGGGTTTACACTAGCTAAGTTAGACGTTGTTGTATTAAATAGCCACACTTTTACACAGCATGTATTAATTCAAATGTCAGGACGTGTAGGACGTAAAACTGAAGCTCCTACAGGTAATGTTTGGTTTTATCATCAAGGAATATCTACACAGATGTTAAAAGCAAAGCACGCGCTAAAACGAATGAATCGCATAGCACAACAACGTGGATGGATTGATGGTTAATTGTCTATGGTGTGATGCGCAAATTAATGAGGCGTTAACGATTACAAATTTTTACGCCCGTCCTGTACTAATATGTGAGGCGTGTGACGATGCTTTGCAACAATGTAAAATTCAGACAAAAGCGTGTTGTACTACTTGTTTAAAACCAATATCAGATAATCAAAGCCAATGTATGGATTGTGCTATGTTGGCTAAGCGCTATCAACGCATCAATCAACTATATTGTAATTTTCAGTACAAAGGAATGATGAAAGCAGTGTTACAACAATACAAATTCAACAGAGATTACGTACTTTGTACATTGATAGCACGATATATACAGTTACCGCGTATGCATTATGACTATATTATCCCGATTCCTTCTCATAGCTCTAGAGATCGTTGGCGGACATTTAATCCAGTGACTGCAGTGTTAGCATGTATGCATGTTAAATATACTAACTGTTTAACAATGCAGTATGATCGTAAACAATCATCTTTAACCAAACGTCAACGTTTAAGTCAGCCTAATCCATTTATAATTACAGCAGATTTGGACTTTACTAATAAAAATATTTTGTTAGTAGATGACATCTATACTACTGGAATTACTGTTCATCAAGCAGCATGTAAATTTTTTGTAAGAAAAATCAGAAAATTCGATGTCTTTACATTTGCACGCTAACGTAAACGTGGTATTATGAGAGTAAGCAACATTACCAATATAGAGGTTTTAAAGGAGTCGATTACTATGTTTAGATTTGAAATTCACGGAGAGAACCTCACTATTACAGATGCAATCCGTAACTATATTGAGGATAAAATTGGTAAACTCGAACGTTACTTTAACAATGTTCCAAACGCTATCGCACATGTTAAAGTCAAAACGTATCAAAACTCAGCTACTAAAATTGAAGTAACAATTCCATTAAAAAATGTAACATTAAGAGCTGAAGAAAGACATGACGACTTATATGCGGGTATAGATTTAATTAATAATAAACTTGAACGTCAAGTAAGAAAATATAAAACTCGTGTGAATCGTAAAAGTAGAGACAAAGGGGATCAAGAAGTTTTTGCTGAAATTGTAGAAGATAATAAAGCAGATGCTTTAGATGATACAAGTCAGGAAAATGACTTCGAAATTATTCGTTCTAAACAATTTAGCTTAAAGCCAATGGATTCTGAAGAAGCGGTGTTGCAGATGGATTTATTGGGTCATGATTTCTTTATTTTTACAGATCGTGAAACTGACGGAACAAGTATTGTTTATAAACGTAAAGATGGAAAATATGGTTTAATAGAAACAACAGAACAATAACTAACTATAAGTGTTGAAGCGTTCATGATTAAGTTAAATCGTGGACGCTTCTTTTATGTTATGTTAGTATGAAATAATTTGATAGCACAAAGACTAAGTTGTGCTAGGATAAGCGAGTTATTATATAGAACAGTATGAAATGTAAAGTATATTAACAACAGCAAAGGAAATGTAAATATAAATATAGTTATAACAATAATCCTATAAGTGTAATTTTAAGCTAATTAATGGTATTATAAATTGTTGTAAGTAATAGAGTTATTAAGCTAAAGGAGCGAACAGAATGGGTTTTTTATCAAAGATAGCTGATGGTAATACTAAAGAAGTAAAGCGCCTTGGTAAATTAGCAGACAAAGTTCTCAAGTTAGAAGAGGACATGTCTATATTAACTGATGAAGAAATAAAAGAAAAAACAAAATCGTTTCAAGATAAAGTACAGGCAGAAGAAGATGTACAGAAGCAAAATAAAATATTAGACGAGATTTTACCAGAAGCTTTTGCCTTAGTAAGAGAAGGTTCAAAACGTGTCTATAATATGATACCGTACCGTGTTCAAATTATGGGTGGTTTAGCAATCCATAAAGGTGATATTGCTGAAATGCGTACAGGTGAAGGTAAAACGTTAACCGCTACAATGCCGACATATTTAAATGCCTTAGCAGGTCGTGGTGTTCATGTTATTACAGTCAATGAATACTTAGCGAGCAGTCAAAGTGAAGAAATGGCAGAACTATATAATTTCTTAGGGTTGTCAGTAGGCGTAAATTTAAACAGCAAAACAACAGCTGAAAAACGAGAAGCATACGCATGTGATATCACTTATAGTACGAATAATGAATTAGGATTTGACTATTTGCGTGATAATATGGTGAATTATGCTGAAGAACGCGTTATGCGTCCACTACATTACGCTATTATTGACGAAGTCGATTCTATTTTAATTGATGAAGCACGTACACCATTGATTATTTCAGGAGAAGCTGAAAAATCAACGTCATTATATACACAAACAAACGTCTTTGCGAAGATGTTAAAAAGTGAAGATGACTTTAATTATGATGAAAAAACTAAAGCAGTGCAATTAACAGAACAAGGTATTGATAAAGCAGAACGTATGTTTAAAATCGATAACCTTTATGACGTTAAGAATGTTGATATTATTAGTCACATTAATACTGCTTTACGTGCACACGTGACACTTCAACGCGATGTTGATTATATGGTCAATAATGGAGAAGTATTAATTGTCGACCAATTTACTGGTCGTACGATGCCTGGACGTAGATTCTCTGAAGGCTTACATCAAGCGATTGAAGCTAAAGAAGGCGTTAAAATTCAAAATGAATCTAAAACTATGGCGTCAATTACTTTCCAAAACTACTTCCGTATGTATAATAAATTAGCTGGTATGACCGGAACAGCTAAAACGGAAGAAGAAGAATTTCGTAACATTTACAATATGACAGTGACACAAATTCCAACGAATAAACCTGTACAACGTGTCGATAAACCTGACTTAATTTACATTAGTCAAAAAGGTAAGTTTGATGCAGTTGTAGATGATGTCATTGACAAACATAAACAAGGACAACCTGTATTGCTAGGTACAGTTGCAGTTGAAACAAGTGAATATATTTCTAACTTACTAAAAAAACATGGTATTCGTCATGATGTGTTAAACGCCAAAAACCATGAACGCGAAGCCGATATAGTTGCAGGTGCTGGTCAAAAAGGTGCAATTACTATTGCGACAAATATGGCTGGACGTGGTACAGATATCAAGCTTGGTGATGGCGTAGAAGAATTAGGTGGTTTAGCAGTCATTGGTACGGAACGACATGAATCACGTCGTATTGATGATCAATTACGTGGTCGTTCTGGTCGTCAAGGTGACAAAGGTGATAGTCGATTTTATTTATCGCTACAAGATGAATTGATGGTCCGCTTCGGTTCAGAAAGATTGCAAAAAATGATGAATCGCTTAGGTATGGATGACTCTACTCCTATTGAATCCAAAATGGTATCACGTGCTGTAGAATCTGCACAAAAACGAGTAGAAGGTAATAACTTTGATACTCGTAAACGTATTCTTGAATATGATGATGTACTACGTAAACAACGTGAAATTATTTATGGCGAACGTAATAATATCATTGATAACGAGAATAGTTCAGAATTAGTCAATGCCATGTTGCAATCAACATTACAACGTAGCGTGACATACTATATTAATGATGATGAGGAAGAACCAGATTATGAACCATTTATCAACTACATTGATGATGTGTTCCTTAATGAAGGTGAACTTAAAGTATCTGATGTTAAAGGAAAAGACAGTGAAGATATTTATAATCTTGTTTGGCAAAAAGTTGAAGCTGCATTGGTAGAACAAAAAACAGAGATTGGCGATCAATTCCCTGAGTTTGAACGTATGATTTTATTACGTTCAATTGATACGCACTGGACTGATCATATAGATACTATGGATCAATTAAGACAAGGTATTCACTTACGTTCCTATGGTCAACAAAACCCATTACGTGACTATCAAAACGAAGGTCATCAATTGTTTGATAGCATGATGGAAAATATTGAAGAAGATGTGAGTAAATACATCTTGAAATCTGTAGTATCGGTTGAAGATGATATTGAAAGAGATAAAACAACAGACTTCGGTAAAGCTGAGCATGTTTCAGCAGAAGATGGTAAAGAAAAAGCTAAGGCACAACCATTTGTGAAAGATGAACATATTGGTCGTAATGACCCTTGTCCATGTGGTAGTGGTAAAAAATATAAAAATTGTCACGGTGCTTAATGCTGTCGTGTAGAGCCTGGAGCATATTATTGTTCTAGGTTCTTTTGTATCGTTGAAAGTTATCACTAAACAAGAAATTGATGACACAGAGTGTCATGCACAAGCAACGTTAGAGGCATCATCAATGCTAATTACAGTAATAATTTATTGACTGAGGGACTAGGAGAATAAACTTACACAATGTAGACTATAATTAGAAGTGACAATTTATGTTAAAATATTAATAAAACGTTATTTAGGAGCGATGACTATGGAATTATCAGAAATAAAACGTAATATAGAGCACAATGCTGACAAGTTAGAACAACTTAGGGGGTCTCTTTGACTTAGAAGAAAAAGAGACAAATATTCAAGAATATGAAGAAATGATGACTGACCCTAACTTTTGGGATGACCAAAATACGGCGCAGAGCGTCATTGATAAAAATAATGCTCTAAAATCTGTAGTAACCGAATTTAGAAAGTTAGAATCACAGCTAGAGGATATGGATGCTACACGCGAATTACTTGCAGAAGAACAAGATGAAGATATGCAAGCAGACCTAGTAACGCAAGTTCAAGCATTTAAAGGTGATTTAGATCAATTTGAATTACAATTATTATTAGATGGACCTTATGACGCAAATAATGCAATCTTAGAATTACATCCAGGTGCTGGTGGTACTGAATCACAAGATTGGACGAGTATGCTATTAAGAATGTACCAACGTTATTGTGAACAAAAAGGCTTTAAAGTTGAAACTGCCGATTATTTACCCGGTGATGAAGCGGGCGTGAAAAGTGTAACAATAGTCGTTAAAGGTCATAATGCTTACGGCTATTTGAAAGCAGAAAAAGGCGTTCACCGACTCGTTCGTATATCACCGTTTGATTCTTCAGGTAGACGTCATACGTCATTTGCATCGTGTGATGTAATTCCAGAATTTAATAATACAGAAATTGAAATTGATATTAATCCAGATGATATTACCGTAGATACGTTCCGTGCATCAGGAGCTGGTGGTCAGCACATTAACAAAACTGAATCAGCGATACGTATTACTCATCACCCTACAGGTATAGTAGTAAATAACCAAAATGAACGTTCACAAATTAAAAACCGTGAAGCTGCTATGAAGATGTTAAAATCTAAATTATATCAACTTAAATTAGAAGAACAAGAACAAGAAATGGCAGCAATTCGAGGAGAACAAAAAGAAATAGGCTGGGGCAGTCAAATTCGTTCTTATGTTTTCCATCCATATTCTATGGTTAAAGACCATCGTACAAATAAAGAAACAGGTAAAGTAGATGCTGTGATGGATGGTGACATAGGGCCATTTATCGAAGCATACCTAAGAAGTCAAATGGATCAAGCTGAAGAGTAATACATTAATAGCTCCAGCAGTAGACTTTGAAATATAGGATTAACAATTTACCTTATAGCGATAAATGACTATGTAAGTGTAATACTTTGCGATGACATACGTGATGATGGATTTAATAATTAAATAAGCAATATATTGCTTGCTATGACTTTTCCACTTTTAAATTTTTGAAATATCAATGAATAGAAGGCATAATTTAAGTAACTTTAATAATTAAGTTGGTATGAAAATTGATTTTCTTGTTTGTTATAATAAAAGCAAGTATAATCATTGTTTAAATAAGGAGGCGTATGTCATGGGTGTACATCAATATTTTAAACGCTTATCCGATTTGGAAAAGTTAATCAGACTACCAGGAAAATTTAAATATTTTGAGCATAATGTAGCTGCGCATTCATTTAAAGTTACAAAAATCGCGCAATATTTAGCAACTGTGGAAGAGTATAACGGCAACGAAGTGGATTGGAAAAGCTTATATGAAAAAGCACTAAACCATGACTTTGCTGAAATTTTCACCGGGGATATCAAAACTCCAGTGAAATACGCGAGTGGTGAATTGAAAAAATTGTTTTCTCAAGTTGAAGAAGAAATGGTAGACACTTTTATTAGTGAAGAAATACCTACACCTTATCAAGATGTTTATCGAGAACGATTACAGGAAGGTAAGGATGATTCATTAGAAGGACAAATATTATCAGTTGCTGATAAAATTGACTTATTATATGAAACTTTCGGAGAAATTCAAAAACGTAACCCGGAACAGCTCTTCTTTGAAATTTATGAAATGTCTTTAGAAACAATTATGCAATTTGACCATTTAAGTTCGGTACAAGATTTCATAGACAACGTAATTCCTGAAATGTTAACTGAGAAATTTATTCCAAAATCTGAATTGCGTGAAACAACAATGGCAATTTTAAATAAAAGAAATGAGTGACATATATGATTTGGTATATACTCGCATCATTCTTCCCGTGTATACTTGTCATTTTATTTAGTGTGGTGACTAGAAGTAAATGGGTTGGTACAATTTTAGTACTCGTCTTAATCGGTGCATCGATTCAAAAAGGTTTTTTTCATAATGAATGGATTATCTTTATTGATGTAGTATCCATACTTGCAGGGTACGTGATTATTGACCAATTACAATTGCATAAAAAAGAAGATGAAGATTGACGGGTATATACAATGTATAAACAGTTCGATTGCAATGCGTGCTGTTTTATACGTATACTTATATAACTCAATTACAAACAAGACAAAACAAGCATAGTGTGAACTGTGTTTGTTTTTTTTCTATGTGTGGTGAGTAATCACTTTTAAACGAACAAATGTTTGTATATTTCGAACAGAATCTGTTAAAATAGTATGCAAGTGAAATAGATTTTAAACAATTGATATAATTAATAATCTACAGTATGAGCAATGAATTAACTAACGTTAAACGTAATATATAGGAGGAATGTGTCACTATGGAACATTATCCATTCAAATTAGTTTCCGACTTTGAACCAGAAGGTGACCAACCGGAAGCAATTCGAAAAATTGTCAATGGTGTGAATGCAGGAGAACGACATCAAACCTTACTAGGTGCTACAGGTACAGGAAAAACATTTACGATGAGTAATGTAATTAAGGAAGTGGGCAAACCGACCTTGATTATTGCCCATAATAAAACCTTAGCAGGACAATTATACAGTGAATTTAAAGAATTTTTTCCAGAAAATAGAGTAGAGTATTTTGTAAGTTATTACGATTATTATCAACCAGAAGCATATGTACCTTCTACCGATACATTTATTGAAAAAGATGCTTCAATCAATGATGAAATAGACCAATTGCGACATTCTGCAACAAGTGCCTTATTTGAACGTGATGACGTTATAATTATTGCCAGTGTTAGTTGTATTTATGGTTTAGGTAATCCAGATGAATATCGTGATTTAGTTGTGAGTGTACGTGTTGGTATGGAAATGGATCGTAGTGAACTATTGCGCAAATTAGTAGATGTACAATATACGAGAAATGATATTGATTTTAGACGTGGAACATTTAGAGTGAGAGGCGATGTTGTAGAAATTTTCCCAGCCTCACGTGAAGAAATGTGTATCCGCGTTGAGTTTTTTGGAGATGAAATAGATCGCATTCGTGAAGTGAATTATTTAACAGGTGAAGTATTGAGAGAACGAGATCATTTTGCGATTTTCCCAGCTTCTCACTTCGTTACACGTGAAGAAAAAATGAAATCAGCAATACAACGTATCGAAAATGAATTAGCTGAGCAATTAGAAAAACTACGTAGTGAAAATAAATTGTTGGAAGCGCAGCGTTTAGAACAACGTACTAATTATGATTTAGAAATGATGCGAGAAATGGGCTTTTGTTCAGGTATTGAAAACTATTCGGTACATTTAACACTCAGACCATTAGGCTCTACACCGTACACATTAATGGATTATTTTGGAGACGACTGGTTAGTTATGATAGATGAATCTCATGTTACCTTGCCCCAAATAAGAGGTATGTATAATGGTGACCGTGCGCGTAAGCAAGTTTTGGTGGATCATGGATTTAGACTACCAAGTGCACTTGATAACAGACCTCTCCAATTTGAGGAGTTTGAGTCTAAAACACGTCAACTCGTTTATGTTTCTGCTACGCCAGGGCCATATGAATTAGAACATACCGATGAAATGGTCGAACAAATTATTAGGCCTACCGGTTTATTAGATCCCAAAATTGATGTACGTCCGACCGAAAATCAAATTGATGATTTATTAGGTGAAATTCAAGGTCGTATTGAGAATGATGAACGTGTATTAATTACGACATTGACTAAAAAGATGAGTGAAGATTTAACGACTTACCTTAAAGAAGCAGGTATTAAAGTTAACTATTTACATTCAGAAATTAAAACATTAGAACGTATTGAGATCATACGAGATTTACGTATGGGTACGTATGATGTAGTTGTGGGTATTAACTTGTTGAGAGAAGGTATAGATATACCAGAAGTATCTTTAGTAGTTATATTAGATGCTGATAAAGAAGGATTCCTGCGTTCCGAACGTTCCCTTGTACAAACAATTGGACGTGCAGCACGTAATAGTAAAGGTGAAGTAATCATGTATGGCGATAAGATAACAGATTCTATGCGATATGCTTTAGATGAAACAGAGCGTAGACGTCAAATACAAATGGCTTACAATGAAAAACATAATATTACACCGACGACTATCAATAAGAAAATCCATGATGTTATTAGTGCTACGGTAGATTCAGATGAAACAAATGAACAGCAACAAACCGAAGTACCGAAAAAATTAACGAAAAAAGAACGAGAAAAAACAATTCAAAATATCGAAAAAGAAATGAAACAAGCAGCTAAAGACTTAGACTTTGAAAGAGCAACAGAATTACGTGACATGTTAT
The DNA here is from genome assembly GCF_025560845.1 of Staphylococcus arlettae. NCBI lineage: Bacteria > Bacillati > Bacillota > Bacilli > Caryophanales > Staphylococcaceae > Staphylococcus > Staphylococcus arlettae. Next base: position 2,094,416 of record NZ_CP094803.1, on the reverse strand, counting down.
TCGAATTAAAAGCAGAAGGGTGACATAAAGTATGAAAGAGCCATCAATAGTAGTAAAAGGGGCGAGAGCCCACAACTTGAAAGATGTCGATATAGAAATACCTAAAAATAAATTGATAGTTATGACAGGACTTTCAGGATCAGGTAAATCATCAATAGCGTTTGATACAATTTATGCAGAAGGGCAAAGACGCTATGTAGAATCATTGAGTGCATATGCACGTCAATTTTTAGGACAGATGGATAAACCGGATGTAGATACGATTGAAGGTTTGTCTCCAGCAATTTCAATTGATCAAAAAACAACAAGTAAAAATCCTAGATCTATCGTAGCGACTGTGACTGAGATTTATGATTATATTCGTTTACTCTATGCACGCGTAGGAAAGGCATACTGTCCAAATCATCATATCGAAATTGAATCACAAACTGTACAGCAAATGGTCGATCGTATTTTAGAATTGGAAGAACGTACAAAAATTCAAATACTGGCCCCCATTGTCAATCATCGCAAAGGATCACATGAAAAATTAATTGAAGATATAAGTAAAAAAGGTTATGTACGTGTGCGTGTTGATGGGGACATTATAGATGTAAATGATGTTCCTCAATTAGATAAAAATAAAAATCACACAATAGAAGTGGTCATTGACAGATTAGTAGTCAAATCAGGTATAGAAACACGTCTTGCCGATTCAATTGAGACAGCATTAAATTTAGCAGAAGGTAATTTAGTTGTAGATATTATTGATGGTGATGAACTGAAGTTTTCAGAAAACCATGCTTGTCCTATTTGTGGATTCTCTATCGGTGAATTAGAACCACGTATGTTTAGCTTTAACAGTCCTTTTGGTGCTTGTCCTACGTGTGATGGCTTAGGGCAAAAACTGATGGTGGATTTAGATTTAGTAGTTCCAGATAAAAATGCCACATTAAATGATGGTGCAATTTTACCGTGGGAACCTACGAGTTCTGATTATTATCCAACATTGTTAAAACGCGTATGTGAAGTTTATAAAATAAATATGGATAAACCATATAAAAAATTAACTGATAGACAAAAAGATATTATAATGTATGGTTCGAAAGGTAAGGAAATTGAATTTACTTTTGAACAACGTAACGGTCAGAAGCGTACACGTACGATGGAGTTTGAAGGTGTCGTTAACAACATCAATCGCCGTTACCATGAATCACCTTCAGAATATGTGAGAGAAATGATGAGTAAGTACATGACTGAACTACCGTGTGAAACGTGTCATGGACAACGTCTAAGCAAAGAAGCATTAGCAGTCTATGTCGCTGATGTTAATATAGGTCAAGTTATCAATAAATCAATTAAAGACGCACTGCATTTTTATGAAACGATAGAATTGTCAGCGCAAGATCGTACAATTGCCGATCAAATACTCAAAGAGATTATTTCAAGGTTGAAGTTTTTATTTAATGTTGGCTTGGAATATTTAACGCTAAATCGTTCTTCAGGCACTTTATCAGGTGGTGAAGCCCAACGTATTAGATTAGCGACTCAAATCGGCTCCAGACTCTCTGGTGTATTATACGTATTAGACGAACCATCTATAGGTTTGCATCAACGAGACAATGATCGATTAATTGAAACATTGAAAGAAATGCGTGATTTAGGTAATACTTTAATCGTGGTAGAACATGATGATGATACGATGCGCGCAGCGGATTATTTGGTGGATGTTGGCCCGGGTGCTGGTGAACATGGTGGCCAAATTGTTGCGAGCGGTACTCCGAAACAAGTTATGCAAGAAACACAATCATTAACTGGTCAATATTTAAGTGGCAAAAAACAAATCGATGTACCTGAACATCGTCGAGAGGTTACGCAACGACAAATTCACGTTACTGGTGCACGAAGTAATAATTTAAAAAATGTGGATGTTTCATTCCCATTATCAACAATGACAGTTGTCACAGGTGTTTCTGGCTCTGGTAAGAGTTCACTAGTAAATCAAGTACTGTATAAATCTTTAGCAAAAGAAATTAATAAGTCGAAAGTTAAACCAGGTGACTGTGATGCGGTGACTGGTATTGATGAATTAGACCGTATTATTGATATAGATCAATCGCCAATTGGACGTACACCGCGTTCAAATCCTGCAACTTATACAGGCGTCTTTGATAATATTCGTGATATTTTTGCGCAAACCAATGAAGCTAAAATACGAGGTTATAATAAAGGGCGTTTCAGTTTTAATGTTAAAGGTGGACGTTGCGAAGCATGTAAAGGCGACGGTATTATAAAAATTGAGATGCACTTTTTACCGGATGTTTATGTACCATGCGAAGTATGTGATGGATCACGATACAATCGTGAAACATTAGAAGTAACATATAAAGGGAAAAATATCGCAGATGTATTGAAAATGACAGCTGAAGAAGCGACTTATTTCTTTGAAAATGTACCTAAAATTCATCGTAAATTAAAGACGTTAGTAGATGTTGGTTTAGGATACGTAACGCTGGGTCAACCAGCAACAACGTTATCTGGTGGTGAAGCCCAACGTGTGAAACTCGCTTCAGAGTTGCATAAACGTTCTACTGGTCGTTCAATTTATATTTTAGATGAACCAACGACAGGATTGCATGTAGATGACATTAGTCGTTTGTTAACTGTACTTAATAAGTTGGTTGAAAATGGTGATACGGTAGTCATTATTGAACATAACTTAGATGTCATCAAAACTGCTGATTACGTGATTGATTTAGGACCTGAAGGTGGAGATGGTGGTGGTACAATCATTGCTACAGGTGCACCTGAAACAATAGCGGAAGTTCCAGAAAGCTATACTGGACGCTATTTGAAAACAGTATTAGCACGTGATAAAGCTAACCAAAAATCATAATAATTGTAGTTTAGAGGCTAGGACGTCATTAATTCGTCCTAGCCTCATTTTCTATTGTTAGTAGATGTTTGAATTAATAATCAGCTTTAAATCAAGATTTTTTTGAAAATTAAATAAACATTTAAAGGGGACTGAAATCTTTTTCAGACAATTAGATTTCAGTCCCCCTCTCTTTGTATATGCCAGGACAGGGTTTATGAGACAACATCACAATGATGTACAACATAGGAACTATTAATTGTGATTAATCCATGTACCACCGTTGGTTGAATTATGATAAGTTGAATTTAACCAATAAAGGGGGGATAAAAATTATAGAAACAGAAAATTATAAAATTATTCTTCAAATTGTCAAGAACCCCGCAATTAAAAGTAAAACCTTAGAAACGCAATTTAATTTGTCACGTCGGCAATTAAGTTACAGAATTGACAAAATTAATCAATGGCTTAGTAAAGCTTCATATGAACAAATAACACGGACGAAGCAAGGTCATTTTATCGTTGATCCTACTGTTAAGGAAGCGCTCAACATTGATGATGTCGATATATCTGTAAATGACAAAGAATTTTACAATGTAGAGCAACGTCAGTACATTATTTTATTAATGTTATTTAACTCTACACCTTATTTATCATTAGATCATTTTGCGTTAGATCTTAAAGTAAGTAAAAATACTGTGCTTAATGATATAAAAAAAGTGAAAACACAGTTAGCTCAATACAATTTAACGTTACGTTATTCTCGAAAACAAGGATATGCCTTAATGGGTGATGAATTACAAACACGTAAATTGGCGATCAAACTTATTATTAACAGTACACATACACAATTGTCTAGTCACGAGATGAGACATTTTCTAGGTGTAACTGAAGATGATATGACGATAATTAATAAGCAAATGACCAAGATTGAAAGTTTTTTACGGAAAAAGTATGTAGATCATAGTTTAAATCTGTTCCCATATTTACTGAATATATTTTTTAATCGTATTGAACAAGGTTACATCATTAACCATTTTAAAATAGATTATAGTGCTTTGTCAGATACACAAGAATACAAAGCTACAGAAATTTTATTGGAGCCATTTTCTGATGTACCTATGGAAGAAAGGTTATATGTTACTTTGCACTTACTATCAACGAGCATGCAATGGTCAGAACAGCCAGAAACTACTGCTTTTCCACAATTGAAGTCAGTGCTTATTACTACACTACAACGATTTGAACAAATCACCTGTATTCAATTTGAGAATAAAGATCAACTTTTGAAACAATTACTATGGCATATGAAACCCGCATTTTATCGTATTAAATATCAATTATCTGATATCCAAGAGTTAGAAAATCCATTACATGGAGAATATCGAGAGCTGTTTCATTTAGTAAAGCAATCGATCCAACCGCTTGAACATTATTTAGGTCAAACATTGCCTGATAATGAAATTGCATATTTAACAATGCTTATCGGTGGCAGTCTGAGACGACAAGATATTGATATTGAACAAAGCTTAAAAGCAGTTGTAGTGTGCACGCAAGGCCATTCTGTATCACAGATGATGTTGCAAGAACTTAGAGGCCTATTTCCAGAAATTATCTTTTTAGATGCTTTGTCATTATCAGCATTTAATAATTATTCTTTAGATTATGATATCGTCTTTGCGCCCATGCATGTGATGACTACAAAAACATTATTTATTACAAAATCGTTTTTAAATGCGCAGGAGAAAAAATTATTGAGACAAGAAGTGTTGAAAACGTTTGGAGATTCTACGGAAAATACAATGAATGTTGAAGCCTTTATGGAAACGATTAAAGCACATGCCAATGTGTTTGATGAGGAAGGATTATACGAACGTATTAAAGATCATTTAGCTTATCTCCAACCAATAAGTACGATTAATTCAGCAACATTATCTTTAAATAATGAATTGAATTTAAAAGATTTATTACCTACAACACATATAAAGCAATGTAATGAAGTTAAAACGATGGACGAAGCGATTGCATTAGCAAGTGAGCCATTATTAAGCGCACAATATATAGAACCTCAATATGTAAAAGCAATGCAACAACATTTTGATGATACTTATATGGTAATTCAAAATAACATCGCTATTCCACATGCCATGAGTGACGGTGGTGTAAAACGTACAGCTATGAGTATGCTCGTATTACAAGAGCCACTCATTATTAATAAGCAACATCCAATTCATATTATTGTTGTGATTGCTGCAACGGATAAGGTAAAACACTTGAGACCTTTGTTACAGCTAAGAGATTTGGCACAAAGCAACCAAGATATCAACTGTATTCAAGAAGCACAAACAATACAAGAAATCGTTCAAATTATTGAACAGTATTCCAAAATTGAATAAAAGAGGTGCGCTTAGATGACAAAAATAAGTATTGAATCAACGAATGTTTTATTAGATGTACATGCAGAATCAGCGTCTGAAGCTTTGACGCAATTATCGCAAACACTCTATCGAAATGGTTTTGTCAAAGCAAGTTATGAGTCAGCTGTCATTACACGAGAACAAGAATTTCCAACAGGATTACCAACAAATTACTGCGGCGTTGCTATTCCGCATACAGATCCACAACATGTAAATGATAAAGCAATCGGTATTGCTGTATTGGCAGAAGCAGTTCCTTTCGTAATGATGGGGGAAACTGAAGCAACAACACCAGTAAAAATAATTTTTATGTTAGCTATGGACAAAGGTGATGCACAACTAACATTATTACAAAAACTCATGTCCCTTTTGCAAAATGATGAAACATTAGCAACGTTAGCCGAAGCAACAAATAAGGAAACGATTGTCAGAGTGATAGAACAACAATTAGCAGAATAATTTATTATGTTCTGGTGATACAACACCAGAAAAATATTCGAATATTCTGAAATTAAATTATCAATAAATAGTTAATATTAGGAGGAGTTATTTATGAAACAAGTATTAGTAGCATGTGGTGCAGGTATTGCAACTTCAACGGTGGTAAATAATGCAATTGAGGAAATGGCAAAAGAACACAATATCAAGGTGGATTTGAAGCAAATTAAAATTACCGAAGTTGGACCTTATGAAGATACAGCAGATTTATTAGTTACTACTGCAATGACGAAAAAAGAATACCATTTCCCAGTAATTAATGCACGTAATTTCTTAACAGGTATTGGTGTTGAAGATACTAAAAAAGAAATTTTAGAAGTGTTAAAACAATAACAACTCAATAAATTAGTAAAAAGGATCATTCAAAAATCATACTAGATAAACATAACGCATTATATTGTGATACAACCTAGTAAAAATGATCCTTTTTTATAAAGGGATGGAGCGATTATATGGATACTTTTGTAGATTTTATTAAAGGGTTTTTAGATTTAGGAGCAACAGTAATTTTGCCTATCGTTATATTTTTATTGGGGCTCTTCTTTAGACAAAAGGTTGGCGCAGCATTTCGTTCAGGTTTGACGATTGGTGTAGCATTTGTCGGTATCTTTTTAGTAATTGATTTACTTGTGAAAAATTTAGGTCCTGCAGCACAAGCGATGGTTAAGAATTTAGGTGTTAGCTTAAATGTAATTGATGTAGGTTGGCCTGCCACTTCATCTATAGCATGGGCATCTAGTATTGCAGCTTTTATTATACCTTTAGGTATTTTAATCAATGTGGCTATGTTACTTACGAAAACAACTAAAACAATGAACGTTGATATTTGGAACTTTTGGCATTATACATTTTGTGGTGCCATGGTGTATGCAGTGTCGGGTAGTATTTGGCAAGCCTTAGTGGCAGCTGTAATTTTCCAAATTGTCTGCTTAAAAGTAGCAGATTGGACAGCGCCAATGATGAGTGAATTCTTTGATTTACCGGGAGTGTCATTAGCTACTGGTAGTACAATTTCATACGCTCCAGGAATCTTCTTAGTTAAAGGGCTTCAAAAAATACCTGGCTTAAAAAAATTAGAAGCAGACCCGGATACAATTCAAAAACGTTTTGGTGCTTTTGGTGAATCTATTTTTGTTGGACTGGTATTAGGTCTAGCTATTGGTATTTTGGCCGGTTATGATCCAGGTAAAGTTATTAATTTAGGGATGTCAATGGCAGCAGTAATGGTATTAATGCCACGTATGGTAAAAATTTTAATGGAAGGTTTAATGCCTGTCTCGGAATCTGCACGTACTTGGTTGAATAAGCGATTTGGAGAACGTGAAATATATATCGGACTAGATGCGGCAGTAGCACTCGGTCATCCAGCAGTCATTTCTACAGCATTAATTTTAGTGCCAGTTACAGTATTACTAGCAGTTATATTACCTGGTAACCAAGTATTACCTTTTGGTGACTTAGCAACGATACCTTTTGTTGTAGCGTTTATCGTAGGAGCTGCACGTGGAAATATTATACATTCAGTTATTGTAGGTGCAATTATGATTGCAATCTCTTTATATATTGCTACAGATGTTGCTCCGATATTTACAGAAATGGCAAGTGGCACAAATGTTGAAATGCCTAAGGGTAGTTCGCAAATTTCAAGTATTGACCAAGGCGGTAACATACTAAATTGGATTATTTATAAATTCTTCAATTTATTTAACTAGTGGAGGAGTGAGACATAATGAAAGGTTTAGTAAAAACGCAAGCTGGGTTTGGACATTTAGCATTACAAGAGCAAACAATTGCTGCTCTAGGTGACGACGAGATTAAAATAAAAGTACATTATGCGGGTGTATGTGGTACAGATATTCATACGTATGAGGGACACTACAACGTAAATTATCCAGTGACATTAGGTCATGAATTTGCTGGTGAAATTGTGGAATTAGGCAACAATGTAGAAGGCTTTAACATTGGTGACCGTGTGACATCAGAGACAACGTATTATATTTGTGGACAATGCCAATATTGTGCTACAGGTGACTATAATTTATGCAGTAAAAGAAGGGGACTAGGAACGCAACAAGACGGTGCATTTGCTCCGTTTGTTATTGCACGAGCGGCAAGTGTACATCGATTACCAGACAACGTCACTTATCAAGCTGCTGCAATGACTGAACCACTAGCTTGTGCACATCATGCCGTTGCTAAAATTGATGTTAAAAAAGGTGATAAAGCGGTAATTATGGGGCCCGGACCGATTGGATTATTAGTTGCTCAAGTTGTGAAAAGCAAAGGTGCAGAGATTATTATTACTGGCTTAGACAATGATCAAGCGCGATTAGATAAAGCAGCTGCGTTACAACTAGACCATGTTGTAAATTTGCAACATACCAATTTGCAACAATACACTGACGATCTAACTTCAGGTTATGGTGTTGACATAGTTATTGAATGTTCAGGTGCGGTTCCAGCAGCTAACCAAGGATTATCCTTATTAAGAAAAAAAGGTAGTTTTGTACAATTAGGTATATTTAAAGACGATAAAATTGAATTTGATATGGATAAAGTAATTCAAAAAGAGATTACGGTGGTAGGTAGTCGAAGTCAAAAGCCAGCGGATTGGGAGCCATCATTACAATTACTTAGCGATGGTTCGGTCAACGCTGAGCCTTTAGTTACTAAAATTTTGAACATTAGTGAATGGGATACCGCATACCAACATATAAAAAGTGGAGAAGGAATTAAAGTTTTACTCAAACCAGTGGAATAATACGTTAAGAGGGAGACGATACTATGGTCGAAGCTATGTTAGATTTTATGATTGGACCGATGAGACAGCTTACAGACGTCTATATGGAACATCAATTGATATGTAATACTGCTGTGATTGCGAGTTATTTTGCAGCTATATTTGTGAAAAAACAAAGGGTAAAGCAAGATAATAGTTAAAATAAGATAGCACCGGTGTGTTTTAAGCTACCTTTTAGGAAAAGAGGGATGATATGAAGGCTTTGAATTTATATGGTGTTGAGGATATCAGATGCGAAGAGACAGTAATGCCAACGATTGTTAATCCAGATGATATACTGATAGAGGTTAAAGCAACGGGTATTTGCGGTTCTGATAGTTCAAGATATAAAAAATTAGGACCTTATATTAAAGGTATGACGTTTGGTCATGAATTTTCAGGGGTTGTCGCTGCTGTAGGGGCAGATGTGTCAACGGTGAATAAAGGTGATGCAGTCGTTGGTTGTCCTGCCATCGTTTGTTATGAGTGTGAATACTGTGAAAGAGGTGAGTATGCACGCTGTAACAATTTATTTGTGACAGGCTCATATCGACCAGGATCATTTGCTCAATATATTTGCTTGCCAGAAAGTAATGTCTTACCTATGGATGAAGCTATTGGATTTGAGCAAGGTGCTATGATAGAGCCGTCCGCAGTGGTGGCACATGGTTTTTATCAGTCACAAATTAAACCTGGAGATACAGTTGCGATAATAGGTTGTGGTAGCATTGGCTTACTTGCAGTACAATGGGCAAAAATATTTGGTGCAGCACAAATCATTGCCATAGATATTGATGATAATAAATTGACGCTTGCACAACAATTCGGTGCCGATATTTTAATTAATTCACACACACAATCATTGGCACAACAAAAAGAGCAATTGTTTCCCTCTGGTGTTGATTTAGCTGTTGAATCTGCTGGGGCGCCACAAACGATAAACGATGCCTTGATGTTGCCCCAAAAAGGTGGCGAAGTAATCTTAATAGGTATTCCTTATGCTGATATGGTTATTGAACGTCAATACTTTGAAAAAATATTACGCAATGAATTAAATGTTATAGGTTCTTGGAATGGTATATCTAGTCCGTTTCCAGGTAAAGAATGGAAAGCCACATTACATTATATGGCTACAGGTGACTTAAATGTAAAACCAATGATTACCACAAGAGTGGCTTTAGATGAAGGACCAGAAATATTTGATAAACTCGTAAATCATAAAGAAAAGTACAATAAAATTATGTTTATTCCATAACTAACAAAAAACCAGTGCTATATTTTATCATTATAAAATGTGGCGCTGTTTTTTATTGTTATAAAGAGGATGATTGCTAAATCTTAAAAAATTTTATAATTTAGAAGTTAGTTTGTATAAAGCATATTTTTTTATGTATAATGAAGTGTCTAATAACATTACCATTTACGATGCACATTGATTTATAATAAATAGAAAATTTTAAAGATAGTTTTTTATATGGATAATCGCATCTTTTTGATATGATATTAACATGATAAGAATAGGAAAAACATTATTGAGGTGAACCTATGTTAACGACTAAAAATTTAGTGGAACGGTTTGATTTGGAATTAATTGCAGGGGAAGCGGGTTTAGAAAATCAGATTAAAAACACTGATATTTCCAGACCAGGATTAGAAATGGCAGGTTATTTCTCTCACTATGCATCAGATCGTATTCAATTATTAGGAACAACTGAATTGTCATTTTATAATCTATTGCCCGATGAGGAACGTAAAGGCAGAATGCGCAAATTGTGCCGTCCAGAAACACCAGCAATTATTATAACACGTGACTTAGAACCACCAGAGGAATTAGTAGAAGCAGCGAAAGAATTAGATACGCCGTTAATTACATCAAAAGATGCGACAACACAATTGATGAGCCGTCTAACGACTTATTTGGAGCATGAATTAGCACGTACAACATCACTACATGGCGTGCTTGTTGATGTTTATGGTGTAGGAGTTTTAATTACAGGTGATTCTGGTATTGGGAAAAGTGAAACTGCATTAGAGCTTGTGAAGCGCGGTCACCGTTTAGTAGCAGACGATAATGTTGAAATTAGAGAAATTAGTAAAGATGAATTAATAGGAAAGCCACCGAAATTAATCGAACATTTATTAGAAATCCGAGGTTTAGGTATTATTAATGTTATGACATTGTTTGGTGCAGGTGCCATTTTAACGGAAAAACGTATTCGTTTAAATATTCATTTGGAAAATTGGCATGAAGATAAATTGTATGATCGTGTTGGTTTGAATGAAGAAAAATTACAAATTTTAGATAACGAAATTACTAAAAAGACGATACCAGTTCGACCGGGCCGAAATGTCGCTGTTATTTTAGAAGTTGCAGCTATGAACTATCGTTTGAATATTATGGGGATTAATACTGCTGAAGAATTTAACGACCGTTTAAATGCAGAGATTTTACGAAATGGTAATCAGAATGAGAGGGACTCAAAAGAATGATGTTAAGCTATATAGATCCCATTGCATTTGAACTAGGGCCATTAGCTGTACGATGGTATGGTGTGATAATTGCTGTAGGCATATTACTAGGCTATTTTATTGCACAGGCAAGTGTGCAACGTGTTGGCCATGATAAAGATACACTTGTAGATATAATCTTTTGGAGTGCTATTTTTGGATTTATAGTAGCACGTTTATACTTTGTTATATTCCAATGGCCGTATTATATACAAAACCCTATAGAAATACCGATGATTTGGCATGGTGGTATTGCAATACACGGTGGATTAATAGGTGGTTTTGTTACCGGTATTATTTTATGTAAAATTAAAAATTTAAATCCTTTTCAAATTGGTGATGTTATAGCGCCAAGTATGATTTTAGGTCAAGGTATAGGTAGATGGGGAAACTTTGTAAACCATGAAGCACACGGTGGTCCAGTGTCACGTACATTTTTAGAAAATTTACATATACCGGATTTTATAATCAACAACATGTATATTGATGGTAAATATTACCATCCTACATTCTTATATGAATCTGTATGGGATATTTTAGGTTTCATAGTATTAATTGTATTACGCAAACATTTAAGAGTTGGAGATACATTCTGTCTATACCTTATCTGGTATTCAATTGGACGATTCTTTGTAGAAGGTATGAGAACGGATAGTCTGATGTTGACAGAAGGTATACGTGTAGCGCAATTGATGTCTGTTATATTAATTATTGTTGGCATTGCAATCATGATTATCAGACGTGTGAAATACGACTCACCGCGTTATCGTGAAGCGGGAGCACTAAGTTGGCCAACTAAAAAGGCGAAGTGAGATAAAACATGAGAAATGTTAAAAAAATAGCTGTATTAGGGAAAAATCCACTATGGCACATGTATCGATATGTTAAAAAAGTTAAGATCTTTAAACAAACTATAGTCATTGAACTATGTCGCTTTGTACCAAGTGTACGTTTGAAACATTTTCTTTATCGACATGTCTTGCATATGAAAGTAGGTGCTAATACTGCATTTGCTTATAAAGTGATACCGGATATTTTGTACCCAGAATACATTACAATTGGAAAAAATTGTGTTGTCGGTTACAATACTACAATTTTAACGCATGAATTTTTAGTAGATGAGTTTAGAACAGGTAAAGTAATTATCGGGAACGATACTTTAATTGGTGCGAATTGTACGATATTGCCTGGTGTGGTCATAGGTTCAAATGTTAAGGTGGGTGCTGGAGCTGTTGTAAGTAAAGACATACCTGACAATGCATTTGCCTATGGAAATCCATTGCATATTGTGAAACAATAAAAAGAACTTGCTAAAGGAGGTGAGCATGGATGGCACATAACGACAAAATTATATCAATGAAGTTAGACGCTGATTTTTATAAACGCAGAGGCGAATCAAAATTTGAACAACAGGATTATAATAAAGCGGCAACGTTTTTTAGAAAAGTGCTTGAAATGTCACCTCAAGATTTTGATGTTAAAGTCAGTTATGCCACGTGTTTAGTGAAATTAGGTCAAGGCCAAAGAGCTGAAAGACTGTTTTATGAAAGTGTTGCACAAAATGAATTTGTTGCCGAAAGTTTCTATCAATTAAGTCAGTTAAACATTGAGTTAAATGAACCAAACAAGGCTTTCTTGTTTGGTATTAATTATGTATTAGTTTCAAATGATGACGAATACCAAACGCAACTAGATGAAATGTTTGAAGTGTCGTATAGTTCAGAGCACGATATTGAACAAGAAAGTCAACTCTTTGCAATACAACTAATTTTTCAATATTTATTTTCACAAGGACGTTTACCAGAAGCGAAAGCATATATTCTACGTCAGAATGCAGTGATTCAACAACATAAAATTATTCGTAATTTATTAGCAATGTGTTATTTGTATTTAAACGAATATGATATAGCTAAGACTATGTTTGAACAATTATTATCTGAAGATGCTACAGATATGCACGCGTTGTGTCATTACACGTTGTTACTATACAACACTAAAGAAAAAGAAAAATATCAACAATATTTAAAGTTACTAGGAAAAGTAGTGCCAATGAATGAAGATGAAGCTTTTAAATTAGGCATCGTCTTAAGTTATTTGAAAGAATATCAAGCTTCGCAAAACCTCTTATTGCCTCTTTATAAAAAAGGTAAGTTTCTGTCGATTCAAATGTATAATGCTTTAAGTTTTAATCATTATTATTTAGATCAGTTAGAGGATAGTAAATTCTTTTGGTCAAAACTTCAAGAAATATCAAAAGTAGACATGGGCTATGCCCCGTGGAAAATTGAAGAAAGTAAAGATTATTTTAACAATCAAATTCTACCTTTATTGTTGAATGATGATAGTCATCATCGATTATATGGCATATTTTTACTAAATCAATTAAAGGGCAGAGAAGTATTGCTCACGGAAGAAATATGGTCGATTTTAGAAACAATGAATGATTATGAAAAATTGTATCTCACATATTTAATCCAAGGATTGAAATTAACAAAATTAGATTTTATTCACCGTGGATTGTTAAAACTATATGAAACACAACACTTGAAACAAGATGAAGAATTGTTTATTGTATGGATTGATCAAGCCGATGCAATAATCGCAGACAATAAAGATTTAACACATGTTGAATGGTATCTTGCAGCATTTGCATATATACATTATCAACATAAAAATAAAAAATTAACGAAACAACAAGTTATGGATTGGTTCGAAGTGACACGCTATCGCTTAGATCAAACCATTCAATATCTCATGAGCATATAAGTTTAAGAAATGCAAGAAATAATATATAATGCGCATAATGAATATAAATAGGAGGCAATGAAATGACTGAACAAGTAGACTTTGATGTTGCTATAATTGGTGCAGGACCAGCTGGTATGACTGCAGCTGTATATGCATCACGTGCGAATTTAAGTACAGTAATGATAGAAAGAGGTATGCCAGGCGGTCAAATGGCAAATACAGAAGAAGTAGAAAATTTCCCAGGTTTTGAAATGGTTACGGGACCAGATTTATCTACTAAAATGTTTGAACATGCGAAAAAGTTTGGTGCTAAATACCAATATGGTGATATTAAATCAGTCGAAGACAAAGGTGACTATAAAGTTGTAGATTTAGGCAATAGCCAAATTACAGCACACGTAGTTATCATCACTACTGGTGCCGAATACAAAAAAATTGGAGTACCAGGTGAACAAGAGCTTGGAGGTCGTGGTGTCAGCTATTGTGCAGTATGTGACGGAGCATTCTTTAAAGGTAAAAAACTATTCGTTATCGGTGGCGGAGATTCAGCAGTTGAAGAAGGTACATTCTTAACTAAATTTGCTGATAGTGTTACTATCGTACACAGAAGAGATGAATTACGTGCACAAAAAATATTGCAAGATCGTGCATTCAAAAATGATAAAATTGATTTCATTTGGAGTCATACGCTAAAAACAATTAATGAAAAAGATGGCAAAGTAGGTTCAGTTACGTTAGCATCAACTGTAGATGGAACTGAACAAACATTAGATGCTGACGGTGTATTTGTTTATATCGGCATGAAGCCACTAACTGCACCTTTCCAAAATCTTGGTATTACCAATGATGTAGGATATATCTTAACAGACGAAGAAATGCAAACATCTATACCAGGTATTTACGCGGCTGGCGATGTACGAGAAAAAGGTTTACGTCAAATCGTAACTGCGACTGGTGACGGTAGTATTGCTGCACAAAATGCGCAAGCATATATTGAAGAATTAAAAGATCGAATTGAAGCGTAATTAGCAACTAAGAAATAGCTAGTGTGAGGACTTACAGTTAAAGTAACGTAAACTTGCACTAGCTTTTTTATGTTTTGCTGTCCATCATGTAGTAAAATTACTATCGTGCAATTGAAATTTGTTGTAAAATATATTACGATAGTATGATTGTGTCCAAATAACATATTAAACAATGGATGGTGTATAACAAATGCAACATAAAGAAAAGGAAATCGTAAAAAGTGAATTATTAGTGATTACTGGCTTATCCGGAGCTGGAAAGTCTTTAGTAATTCAAAGTTTAGAAGATATTGGTTATTTTTGTGTCGATAATTTACCGCCGATATTATTGCCTAAATTTGTAGAATTAATGGAACAAGGTAATCCATCACTACAAAAGGTTGCCATCGCCATTGATTTAAGAGGAAAAGAACTGTTCAAATCATTAGTGCAGGAAATGGACCAAATTAAAAGTCGTGGAGACGTTATTGTTGATTTAATGTTTTTAGAAGCTACTACGGAAAAGTTAGTATCTCGTTATAAAGAAACCCGTAGAGCGCATCCACTTAATGATAACGGTCAACGCCCACTTATGGAATCTATTGAGGAAGAACGCTATCTGCTTACTGAAATTCGCAGCTTAGCGAATTACATTATTGATACATCAAATATTAAACCTAAAGAACTTAAAAGTCGTGTGAATGATTATTTTAATAATGATAATTTTGAAACGTTTAGTATTAATGTAACGAGTTTCGGTTTTAAACACGGTATGCAAATCGATGCTGATTTAGTGTTTGATGTTCGCTTTTTACCTAATCCGTACTATGTAGAATCTTTAAGACCACTAACAGGTGAAGATGAGGCAGTTTATAAATATGTTATGAAATGGAAAGAAACAACTATTTTTTATGAGAAATTGATGGACTTATTAAAATTTATGATTCCAGGATATAAAAAAGAAGGGAAGACACAGCTTGTGATTGCTTTAGGTTGTACAGGCGGACAGCATCGCTCCGTCGCTTTAGCGAAACGTATTGGAGAATCGCTAAGAGAAAGTTTTGACTATAACGTTTATGTTCATCATAGAGATGCACATATTGAAAGTGGCGAACAAAATGGAAAAAATTAAGCTCGTACTCATCGGTGGCGGTACAGGACTTTCTGTCTTAGCACGTGGACTTAGAGATTACAATATAGATATCACAACTATTGTAACTGTGGCAGATGATGGGGGAAGCACTGGTAAAATTCGTAATGAAATGAATATTCCTGCACCCGGTGACATCCGAAATGTAATTTCAGCGTTAAGTGAAGCAGAACCTATGATTGATGCTTTATTTAAATACCGTTTCCAAGAAAATCAAATAGAAGGTCATGCACTAGGAAATTTACTTATTGCTGCCTTGACAAATATAACGGATGACTTTGGTCATGCGGTTAAAGAATTGAGTAAAATTTTAAATATTAAAGGTCAGGTTATCCCATCAACTAACGAAAGTGTGCGTTTAAATGCAGTGATGGAAGATGGCGAAATTGTCCATGGAGAGTCTAATATACCAAAGAAAAATAAGAAAATTAAACAAGTTTTTCTTGAACCTCAAGATGTAAAACCTATGGCAGAAGCAACTCAAGCATTAAAAGATGCTGATTTAATTGTATTAGGACCTGGTTCACTTTACACCAGTGTGATATCTAATTTGTGTGTTGAGGGAATTGCGCAAACATTGGTGGAAAGCGAAGCGCCAAAACTTTATGTTACTAATGTGATGACGCAAGCTGGTGAAACGAATGATTACACGGCGTATGATCATATTAAAGCTATACATGATCATGTTGGACAGGCATTTATTGATAGTACGATTTGTGGACCGCAAACATACAATAAAGAAGTATTAAAACGATATATCCAAGAGAATGCAACGCCGGTAATATGTGATTATGAAGTATTAGAGAATGAAAATATTGCAGTCTACACACATCCCGACTTAGTGCAAATTTCATCTGAGTATTATGTTAGGCATAATACTAAAGTATTGTCGAAAATGATTTATGAAATTGCCTTAGATACAACAAGAACGATTAAATTTAATCCCAAAAAAGAAGACGATGAATTGTAATATGTAATATAAGAAAAGGAATGGATAGCTATGAGCTTTGCATCAGACATGAAAAATGAATTAACAAGAATTGAAGTTGATATAGACAACGCAAAAGCAGAGCTCAGTGCTTTGATCCGAATGAATGGTGCGTTGAGTCTAGCAAATCAACAGTTTGTAATAAATGTGCAAACTGAGAATGCTACAACTGCAAGACGTATATATTCATTAATAAAAAAAGTATTCCAAGTAGAGGTTGAAATCCTTGTAAGAAAGAAAATGAAATTAAAGAAAAATAATATTTATATTTGTCGAATAAAAATGCAATCACGTAAAATATTGGCAGACTTAGGTATATTGAAAGATGGTGTCTTTACCCACGAAATAGATGAATCTATGATAGCAGATGATGAAATGCGTCGTAGTTATTTGCGAGGAGCATTTTTAGCAGGTGGTTCGGTAAATAATCCTGAAACATCATCGTATCATTTAGAAATATTTTCATTATATGAAAGCCATTCAGAAGGATTAACGAAATTAATGAATGAATATGACCTTAATGGTAAACATTTAGAACGTAAAAAAGGAAGTATCGTTTATCTGAAGGAAGCTGAAAAAATATCTGATTTTCTTAGTTTAATTGGTGGTTACCAAGCGCTACTTAAGTTTGAAGATGTTAGAATTGTGCGTGATATGAGAAATTCAGTAAATAGGCTTGTGAACTGTGAAACTGCGAACTTAAATAAAACCGTAAGTGCTGCAATGAAACAAGTTGAAAGTATTCAATTGATAGACAAGGAAGTCGGTTTAGATAATTTACCTGATCGCCTAAGAGAAATAGCTAAATTACGTGTTGAGCATCAAGATGTGTCGTTAAAAGAATTAGGTGAAATGATGTCTACTGGTGCCATTTCAAAATCTGGAGTTAACCATCGTTTAAGAAAATTAAACGAAATGGCTGATAAAATACGCAGTGGCGAACAGATTGATTAAATAATAGTGCAATAGAGAAATCTACAGAGAGAGTAATAATATGGCTAATTTACTAATGTATCTAGCTTTCGTGTTATTTTTCGTATTAATCATACTTATTGTTTTGAGTGAGATATTTACCATGACACCCGCCGGGAAAATTTTCGTAACTATGTTAATGATAGTATTAATTATTGGCATAGTCGTTTCCTATCAAAAGGGTTCAGATATGAGGAAACATGAAATCGATCCAATAGAATATCACAAAGTTTAATAGTTTAAATATAAACAAAGATACTTCCATAAAATGAAGATATCTTTCAGACTGTCGACAAAATTTCTGACTTTGTTGGCAGTTTTTTTATGCACGCTTTCCGCGGGCACTGCCTTAGCCTGTAGTCTTCGGCAAGTGCTCTTCCCGTAGGAGTTGGCATAAATCGTTAGCCAATATAATACTAAAATATTACTTATTCAATGATTGTTTGTCATCAAGTCAATGAGACAAACAATCAAAGAAATAAAAACATCTATTCCTTTAGTATAAAAATTAATTGTCATAGTAAAACATAAAATATATCAATTATAGGTATACATGTTAGAATTGATATTAAGTTATTATAAAAGGAATTAGTTGTATAAGGAGCGTTAACGTAGTGAAAATTTTAGCTTATTTAAGACTTATCGCGATGGTGCTCATCATTTTTTGGGTTGTACGCGGCGTCATCATGATGATAGGTGATTTTATGGGAGTTGTTGCTTATAATCAACAACTTGTCATCGTAGGTTTAGCAACAATATTATTAAGTGAGTTTTATAGAGGGCGAAAGGCTTCGACTGCATTATTTGCAGTTGGCTTTTTATTAATCATTTTTGGTTAAGTAAAATATAAGAACGAAAAAGCAGAAACAAACATGTAATCAATTATGTGTTTGTTTTTTATTTATATGTCGCAGTTATATTGTATTTATAAAAAACAGTACAATCGGTACTTTTAAATATGTCTATTTAGCGCACTTACAGCATTTGTCAGAATGAGTGCAGAGTGGTTTCTAGCTATGAATTTAGTACCTGTAGCTTATCTTTAGTGAAATATTATATGCCGTATTGAAAAGTAAAAAGAAAGTTAATTTGGTATATAACTTATAAGCTACATGCTATAATCACTTTTATAAGGTATAGTAGTTGTGTTATATAAATAATAAAATGGATTAAACTACTTTTTAAGTTAATGTTATTAATAAAAAAACTACCTAAAAAATAGGTAGAAATTAAATGTTTTGATAGCATCTCAAATGTATAAATATATAAAGTGCCCAACGACGATTAATAAAACTTCTTAAAGCTTGTGGTAGCAAGAAGTAACGTTGAACACTAACTTAGCCCCCTCGAAGGGAATCGAACCCCTATTGTAAGAACCGGAATCTTAAGTGTTATCCATTACACTACGAGGGGTAAAATAAACAATACTTTAAGTTTACAAATCTTCAAAGTAATGGTCAATACACTTTTTAAAAAGAATAAAAAACATGAGTTTATTTTTTGACCATTTTTGACTTTTAGGTTAAAATAAATTCAACAGTTATAAATAAGGAGGAAATATAATGAATTTAATTCCTACAGTAATCGAAACAACAAATCGTGGTGAACGTGCTTATGACATTTACTCACGTTTATTAAAAGACCGCATAATTATGTTAGGTTCACAAATTGATGACAATGTTGCAAACTCAATTGTTTCTCAATTATTATTCTTACAAGCACAAGATGCTGAAAAAGATATTTACTTATATATCAATTCACCTGGTGGTAGTGTAACAGCTGGTTTTGCGATTTATGATACAATTCAACATATTAAACCAGATGTACAAACAATTTGTATTGGTATGGCTGCATCAATGGGTTCATTCTTATTATCAGCTGGTGCTAAAGGTAAACGTTTTGCGTTACCTAATGCTGAAGTTATGATTCACCAACCATTAGGTGGTGCCCAAGGTCAAGCGACAGAAATAGAAATTGCTGCGAACCATATCTTAAAAACAAGAGCTAAATTAAATAAAATTTTAGCTGAACGTACAGGTCAATCAATTGAAAAAATTGAAAAAGACACAGACCGTGATAATTTCTTATCTGCTGACGAAGCAAAAGAATATGGTTTAATTGATCATGTTATGGAACCAGAAGCATAAATAATTAAAACCAGTCCTATATAGGACTGGTTTCAGACTGTCGACAAAGTCTCCGACTTTGTTGGCAGTTTTTTTATGCACGCTTTCCGCGGGCACTGCCTTAGCCTGTAGTCTTCGGCTAGTGATATTCCCGCAGGAGTCGGCATAAATTACTGCCAATATTACACAAAAACATTATAATATATGTAAATTAAACAGTGGTGGTGTTTATTATGTTGAATAAATCAATTGATAAAAGAGATCAATATGAAATGATTTCTATCTCTGAATTAGTCCCTAATAATCATTTATTACGTAAAGTCGATGCGATATTAGATTTAAATTTTGTGTATGAACTTGTCGAAGACAAATATTGCCTTGATAATGGTAGACCATCTATAGATCCTGTTATTTTAGTAAAAATATTACTCATACAAAGGTTGTTTGGCATTAAATCAATGAGACAAACAATTAAAGAAATAGAAACAAATGTAGCTTACCGTTGGTATTTAGGATATAGCTTTTTAGATAAAGTACCTCATTACGGAACTTTTAGTAAGAACTATACACGTCGTTTTCATGATACAGATTTATTTGAACAAATATTTGAGAAAATACTAGAAATAGCTATCAAAAATAACTTAATAGATCACTCATCTTTATTCATTGATTCTACACATATTAAAGCAAATGCAAATAAGAATAAATACATCAAAAAAATTGTAAAAAAAGATACACTTCACTTCCAAGAAGAATTGGATAATGAAATAAATGAACAAAGGCGAGCACAAGGAAAAAAGCCAATAAAAAATAAAAGCAAGGAGGAATATAAAACCAAAAAAGTAAGTACGACTGATCCAGAAGCTGGGTACTACGTTAAAGGTGAACGAGAAAAGCAATTTGCTTATAGTTTACACGCATGTGTAGATAAAAATGGTTATATTATTGATAAGCACGTGACACCTGGTAATATTCACGACAGTACACAACTCAAACCAATGATTGAAAGATTGGAAACCAAGCAGATGTTGCCTATCACATTAGCAATTGATTCAGGTTATAAAACACCTTTTAATGCACACTTTTTGCTTGAAAAAGCAATTGTACCAGCAATGCCATATACGAGACCTAAAGGAAAACCTGGTTTTTTCAGAACAAAAGATTTCATCTACGATGAACATTATGATACTTATATTTGTCCTAATGATGAAACTTTACTATATAAAAGAACAATGCCAACAGGACACAGATTATATGTATCAGATGCTTCAATATGTCGAGACTGTCCACTACTAAATAAATGTACTGAAAGTAAAGATGCCATAAAACAAATTAGAAGACATGTTTGGCAAGATGATTTAGATATAGTTGAAGATTTAAGGTTTGTGGATACAATTAAAAAACAATATAAAATGCGAAGTCAAACAATAGAGAGAAAATTTGGCGATGCAAAAGAACAGCATGGTATGAGATGGACGAGATATAGAGGACATGACAAAGTTTCCATGGATACCACGCTAATTTGTGCTGCCATGAATCTTAAAAAAATCGCAATGTGGCTAATAAAAGGCCCAGTAATGGTCTGAAAGACCACTGCAATTTTGAAAAAAACTATAAAAAAAGAAAATAAATAAACCCTTCGCATTAACTTGCGAAGGGTTTGTCCACGTTCTGAAACCAGTCCTATATAGGACTGGTTTTTTAATGTTTTATTCAATGATAATTAACTATTTAAATTAACTCTTCCACAGCTAATTTTAAATTTGGATAATTAAATTCAAAACCTAAAGCTTCTAATTTTGTTGGAATTACTTTTTGAGTATCTAAAGCGATTGTTGACATTTGACCTAACATGAGACGTATTAATGGTGATGGCACCCAAGTCCAATGTGGCTTATGACTAATTCTTGCTATCGTATAACCAAAAAGATTTTGACGTTCAACAACTGGTGCGGTTAAATTGAATGGTCCGCTTGCTCGTTCGTTATTAATGAGATATAAAATCGCACGTGTTAAGTCGTTAATATGAATCCATGAATACCATTGTTGGCCGGAACCTAACTTACCACCAACATTTAAATCATATGGTAATTTCATAAGTGGGAATGCACCACCTTGATTAGATAACACCATTCCAAAACGACCAATAACGACACGTGTACCAAACGACTCAAACTGTTTAGCTATACGTTCCCATTGATATACTACTTCTGATAAAAAATCAAAAGGTAATGACTGATATAATTCAGTGTAAGTTTGGTAAGCGTCAGGGCGGTAATAACCGACGGCACTCGCATTGAAGAATATCTCTGGTTTATGAGATCTATTACTAAATAAATTTACTAATGCTTGTGTTGATTGAATTCTACTTAGCATAATCGTTCTTTTGTATGATGGCGTCCAACGTTTATTTAACGTTGCGCCAGCTAAATTGATAACAATATCAATATCAGGCACGTTATTTTCCCAATTAGATTTAGACCAATTAACATAACGGATGTTAGAGTGAGTTGCACGTTGATCATGGCGAGTGAGGATAGTTATGTGTGCATCACTTTCGACGATTGCGTTCACGAGTTGGGTACCGATCATACCAGTACCACCTGTGATTAAATAGTGTTTCATAATATCACCTCTTATGTAGTTTGACGCTAATATTTCACTATTACAAGAATCACATAATATTTTGAATGAAAATTAGGTATATTTCAAATTGCTTAATTAATAAATATTGTAAAAGCGATGATTTTTATTAAAGTCATCGTGAAATTACTTGATTGTTTTAGTATACATTATATTTTTAAAGATAAGTTAAAGATTTGTTTTATAAGATATGATATTTGTAGATTTATGTAAATTACGTCAAAATTAAAATAATACCAATTATAAAGAAAACAATAAAAATAAATAGTATAAGTGTAATGACGAATTTAACAGTTGACGATTTGTGATTATCATTTGCCTCATTTTCAAGCATCATAGTTTTTACATTATTATGTTTTTTATTTGTATGTTGTGAATCATTGAAAGGATCTATTTGTTTCAAAATAAGCACCTCGCATTTAGATTAATGAATGACATAGTGAAAAATATTTAAATTTAGTTGTGTAGTCTTTGTATTATTAACAGTACTTCAACTCGTTTGTTAATTTATTTTACTACAAAATGTTTTGAAAATAAGCCAGGAGGTAATTTTAAATTAAAGAGTTTAATAAAATCCCTGAATAGTGTAAAATATAGTTTCGTACTTCAATAATCAAATACGCATAAAATGCATAGCATAAACGCAATATAATACTGAAAAGTGAGGGGGAAATAAATGCACATCAAAAATTAATTTTGATGATAAGCATAAAAAAATATGAGTAATTTGTCGAAAATTATAAGTGGAATAATTGTATTGTTATTACTTGGTGGCCTGATTTTTGCAATTTTTGCTTTTGTAGATCATTCTAATAAAGCTAATGAACGCTTATCTGATCAAAAACAAGAACAACAAGACAAAGATAAGAAAAAAGATAAAGATAAAGAAAAAAAGAAAAAAGATACTGAAGAGTCTACTCAAGAAACGCAACAAACACAACAAACACAGCAAACACAACAAGTTCCTCAAACTACAGAAGAGACGAGACAGCCAGCGACAACAGAAGAACGTACGTCTGAGCCAAAAACAAAAGAACCAAAGACCGAAGAACCAAAGACCAAAGAGCCATCTACAGAAGAGCCAAAGACCAAAGAGCCGTCTACTGAAGAACCAAAGACAGAGGAACCAAAGACCGAAGAACCTGAAACAGAAGAACCATCTACAGAAGAGCCGTCTACTGAAGAACCGTCTACCGAAGAACCGTCTACCGAAGAACCAAAGACCGAAGAACCGAAAACTCAAGATAAACCATCAACAAATAATAGTTCCCAAAACAGCGAAGGTTCATCACAACAAAGTAATCAGTCTAGCTCATCAGAAGATGATTAATAATAAACGCCTTAAGCAATCTGCTTAGGCGTTTTTTTGAATTAAAATATCCAATTTAAAATATAACTTACTAATGATGAAATTAGGAATAAGAGAAAAATGAGTGTGAAACAGCCGCAACCAATTGGACCACAACCACAATTAAAAGTTTTAATATAACCTCTTGATTGATAGTGACCGTTTTGGTTATTAAAATAATCATCATTTCGATATCGTTGATCACCTGGTTCAATAACTTCATTTTGTTTTTCTTTGGACAAATTATGCCCCTCCACTTCACAAGAATAAAAATTTAATTATACTTAAATTATGACGGACAGTGTCTCTGTGGGTCAATTTATTTCATTGCAAATTTGTAGTTTAGTGATGATTAGATTTAAGTAATAAGGGTATTATTGATAACGTAAGACCTTATAGCAATGATGTAAGCACATTCATTTTAAAGGGGTAGTTCTTATGCTTGCAATTCTCTAGATATAGTAGTAGTATTGCAATTGTAAATGGTTATATTTTTTTGTCCCACTAGGGACGGAAAAAGTCAACCTATGGTTGTAAGATGACCCTTTATTTTGGAATTGGAGGAGGATAGTAGTGAAAGACTTGATAAATATTCAACAGAAGTTAGTGCCTGAAATTGTTGAAAAAATGTATCGTCGTTTTTCTATATTAACTACTATCGCTAAAAATCAACCTGTAGGTAGACGAAGTTTAAGTGAGTATATGGATTTAACAGAGCGGGTATTGCGTTCCGAAACAGATATGTTAAAGAAGCAAGAACTTATCAAAGTTAAACCAACAGGAATGGAAATTACAGCTGAAGGTGAACTGACAATACAACAATTAAATAGTTATTTTAATGTGTATTCAGATAGTCATCATTTAGCACAAGGCATTAAAGAGCAATATGGTATTCGCGATGTTTATGTGATACCTGGTGATACAGATAATGAGCGTTCCGTTAAAATTGAGTTAGCAAGACAAGCTGGTCAATTATTGGAAAATAGTCTGTATGAAAATTCAGTTGTATCAGTTACGGGTGGTTCCACAATGGCTTATGTCAGTGAAGCTATGCATCAACAACCATACAATGTCTTTTTTGTTCCAGCTCGAGGTGGTCTCGGTGAAAATGTTGTGTATCAGGCAAACACCATTGCTGCAAGCATGGCTCAGCAAACAAATGGTGAATATACCACACTTTATGTACCGGATAATGTAAGTGAAACAACGTATAATACATTATTAAATGAACCATCAGTAATTCATACACTTGAAAAAATTAGAGAATCAAATATTACAATTCACGGTATTGGTGATGCGCTGAAAATGGCTAAAAGACGCCAGTCTCCGCAAGAAATTGTGGATAAACTTCAACATCATAATGCCGTCGGAGAAGCATTTGGTTATTACTTCGATGATCGAGGCGATGTAGTGCATAGAGTTAAAACAATTGGACTACAGTTAGAAGACCTTGAGTCAAAAAGGTTTATTTTTGCCGTCGCTGGGGGTAAGTCAAAAGGAGAAGCAATTAAAGCTTACCTATCAATTGCCCCTGCCAACACTGTATTAATTACAGATGAAGGTGCGGCAGAAGTTATTTCAGATTATAGTAATAAAAAGTGATTTCACTTTTTAAATATCATTTTTAAAGGAGGCCATTATAATGGCAGTTAAAGTAGCAATTAATGGTTTTGGTAGAATCGGTCGTTTAGCATTTAGAAGAATTCAAAACGTTGATGGAATCGACGTTGTAGCAGTAAACGACTTAACAGATGATGAAATGTTAGCACACTTATTAAAATATGACACTATGCAAGGACGTTTCACAGGAGAAGTTGAAGTAGAAAATGACGGTTTCCGTGTAAATGGTCAAGAAGTTAAATCATTCTCAGAACCAGATCCAAATAAATTACCATGGGGCGACTTAGATATCGATGTTGTTTTAGAATGTACTGGTTTATTCGCAGACAAAGATAAAGCATCAGCTCATATCGACGCAGGTGCGAAAAAAGTATTAATCTCTGCTCCAGCATCAGGTGATTTAAAAACAATCGTATTCAACACTAACCACAATGAATTAGATGGTTCTGAAACAGTTGTATCAGGTGCTTCATGTACTACTAACTCATTAGCTCCAGTTGCTAAAGTATTAAACGATGACTTCGGTTTAGTAGAAGGTTTAATGACTACTATCCATGCTTACACTGGTGACCAAAGCACACAAGACGCTCCTCACAGAAAAGGTGACAAACGTCGTGCGCGTGCAGCTGCTGAAAACATTATTCCTAACTCAACAGGTGCTGCTAAAGCAATCGGTTTAGTTATTCCTGAAATCGATGGTAAATTAGATGGTGGCGCTCAACGTGTACCAGTAGCTACTGGTTCATTAACTGAATTAACAGTTGTATTAGACAAAGAAGTAACTGTTGAAGACGTTAATAGTGCAATGAAAAATGCTTCAAACGAATCATTTGGTTACACTGAAGACGAAATCGTTTCTTCTGATGTAATCGGTATGACTTACGGTTCATTATTCGATGCTACACAAACTCGTGTAATGACTGTTGGTAACCAACAAATGGTTAAAGTAGCAGCTTGGTATGACAATGAAATGTCTTACACTGCACAATTAGTTCGTACTTTAGAACAATTAGCATCACAAGCTAAATAATTTTAGTTTAAATATTAATTTAGCAAGCTTGTTGTGCTGTTAAATTTTAACTATAAGCTTAGGAGTAAGCGGGGAGCACAAACGCTTCTCCGCTTATTTTACTGTATTGTCCCATTAAAAGGAGGTAGTTTAAATGGCTAAAAAAATCGTTTCTGATATAGAATTAAAAGGTAAAACTGTACTTGTTCGTGCTGACTTTAATGTTCCTATGAAAGATGGAGAAATTACTGACGATAACCGTATCGTTCAAGCCTTACCGACAATTAATTACATTGTTGAACAAGGTGGTAAAATCGTCTTATTCTCACACTTAGGAAAAGTAAAAGAAGAAAGTGATAAACAAGAATTAACATTAAAACCTGTAGCCGAAGCATTATCAACAAAATTAAATAAAAACGTGGTTTTTGTTCCTGAAACACGTGGAGAACAATTAGAACAAGCTATTCAAGAATTAAATGAAGGCGATGTACTATTAGTCGAAAATACTCGTTTTGAAGATGTTGATGGTAAAAAAGAATCAAAAAATGATGCTGAATTAGGTAAATATTGGGCTTCATTAGGCGATGTTTTTGTAAATGATGCGTTTGGTACAGCACATCGTGAACATGCATCTAACGTAGGTATTGCAGCTAATTTAGAAACAGTAGCAGGTTTCTTAATGGAAAAAGAAATTAGATATATCGGTGGCGTTGTAGAAAACCCTGATAAGCCTGTAGTGGCTATCCTTGGTGGTGCGAAAGTTTCAGACAAAATAGGTGTGATTACTAACCTATTGAAAATCGCTGATAAAGTACTTATTGGTGGTGGCATGTCTTATACGTTCTTTAAAGCACAAGGTAAAGAAATTGGCTTATCATTATTAGAAGAAGATAAAGTCGATTTTGCTAAAGAATTACTTGAGCGTGCTGGTGACCAAATCGTTTTACCAGTTGATTGTAAAATCGCTAAAGAATTTTCAAATGATGCTGAGATTACGGTAGTATCAACAGATGACATTCCTGCTGATCAAGAAGCGATGGATGTTGGTCCTAAAACTGTCGACTTATTTAAAGAACAACTACAAGGTGCTCATACTGTAGTATGGAATGGACCTATGGGTGTCTTCGAATTGAGTAACTTTGCTAAAGGTACAATTGGTGTCTGTGAAGCAATCGCTGAATTAAAAGATGCAAATACTATTATTGGTGGCGGCGATTCAGCAGCTGCAGCAATTTCATTAGGCTATGCAGATGATTTCAGTCACATTTCAACAGGTGGCGGAGCATCTCTAGAGTATCTTGAAGGTAAAGAATTACCTGGCGTTGTAGCAATTGCCAATAAATAAATTCCGCACTAAGTATGACTGATAGTTATATTAAAGGATAATTATAAATCAATTAATAGGAGTGTATTGTAATGAGAAAACCAATTATTGCTGGTAACTGGAAAATGAACAAAACAGTTCAAGAAGCTAAAGATTTTATCAATGAATTACCAACATTACCAGATACTAATGAAGTTGAATCAGTAATCTGTGCACCAACAATTCAATTAGATGCTTTAGTATCATTAGTAAATGAAGGGAAAGCACAAGGATTACAAATCGGTGCGCAAAATGCATATTTTGAAGATAATGGTGCATTTACTGGCGAAACATCACCAGTAGCATTAGCAAATTTAGGTGTGAAATTTGTTGTTATTGGACATTCAGAACGTCGTGACATTTTCCACGAAACTGATGAAGAAATTAACAAAAAAGCACATGCAGTATTTAACCACGGCATGACTCCAATCATTTGTGTAGGTGAAACAGATGAAGAACGTGAAAGTGGTAAAGCAAATGAAGTTGTAGGTAATCAAGTGAAAAAAGCTATTGAAGGTTTATCAGACGAACAATTGAAACAAGTTGTAATTGCTTATGAACCAGTATGGGCAATTGGAACAGGTAAATCATCTACAGCTAAAGATGCAAATGAAATGTGTGCATTTGTAAGAACAACAATCGCTGATGCTACAAGCCAAGACGTAGCAGACGCAACTCGTATTCAATATGGTGGTAGTGTGAAACCTAACAACATTAAAGAATACATGGCTGAAACAGATATCGACGGCGCATTAGTAGGTGGAGCATCTCTTAAAGTCGACGATTTTGTACAATTGTTAGAAGGTGCTAAATAATATGGCTAAACAACCAACTGCATTAATCATTTTGGATGGTTTTGCAAATCGTGAAAGTGAACATGGAAATGCTGTCAAACTAGCTAACAAACCGAACTTTGATCGTTATTTTGACCAATATCCAACGACACAAATCGAAGCAAGTGGTTTGGATGTAGGACTTCCAGAAGGCCAAATGGGTAATTCAGAAGTTGGTCATATGAATATTGGTGCTGGACGTATTGTCTATCAAAGCTTAACTCGTATTAACAAGTCTATTGAAGACGGTGACTTTTTTGACAATGAAGTGTTAAATAATGCGATAACACACGTACAAGATAATAATTCTGCGCTACATGTCTTTGGATTATTGTCAGATGGTGGTGTGCACAGTCATTACAAACACTTATTTGCAATATTGGAATTAGCTAAAAAACAAGGTCTCGATAAAGTATATGTTCATGCATTTTTAGATGGACGTGACGTTGATCAAAAATCAGCATTAAAATTTATCGAAGACACAGAAGCTAAATTTGCAGAAATTGGTATCGGTCAATTCGCATCTATTTCAGGTCGTTATTATGCAATGGATAGAGACAAGCGTTGGGACCGTGAAGAAAAAGCATATAATGCGATTCGCAACATTGATGGACCAACATTTGCTACTGCAAAAGAAGGTGTCGAAGCAAACTATGCTAAAGACCTTACTGATGAATTCGTAGAACCATTTATTATTGCTGACCAAAACAATGGTGTGAATGATGGAGATTCAGTGATTTTCTTCAATTTCCGTCCAGACAGAGCTGCACAGCTTTCTGAAGTATTCACAAATAAAGTATTTGATGGTTTTAAAGTAGAACAAGTGAAAGACTTATACTATGCTACTTTTACAAAATACAATGATAATGTTGCGGCAGAAATTGTCTTTGAAAAAGTAGATTTAACAAATACTATCGGTGAAGTAGCACAAGATAACGGTTTAAAACAATTACGTATTGCTGAAACTGAAAAATTCCCACACGTGACTTACTTTATGAGTGGTGGACGTAATGACGAATTTGAAGGGGAACGTCGACGCTTAATCGATTCACCTAAAGTTGCAACGTATGATTTAAAACCTGAGATGAGTGCTTATGAAGTAAAAGACGCTTTAATCGAAGAGTTAAACCAAGGTGATTTAGATTTAATTCTATTGAACTTTGCGAATCCAGATATGGTTGGACATAGTGGAATGTTAGAACCTACAATCAAAGCAATTGAAGCTGTAGATGAATGTCTAGGAGAAGTCGTAGATAAAATTATCGACATGGGTGGTCATGCGATTATTACAGCAGATCATGGTAACTCAGACATGGTACTAACTGACAACGATGAACCTATGACAACACATACAACTAACCCAGTACCAGTTATTGTTACTAAAGAAGGTGTCACATTACGTGAAACAGGTCGCTTAGGTGACTTAGCACCAACATTATTAGATTTATTAAATGTTCAACAACCAGAAGATATGACTGGTGAAACGTTAATCAATCATTCTAAATAACAGTAAGAAAACAACCAAGATTTAAGAATAATAAGTTATGACTATCTTCTTAGATAAGGTAGTCATATGACTTGTTTTCATAATCACAGTTTGTTTCAATAATTAAATTATTTTATATTTACGTTGAATCAAGCTATAATGAAAGTGCAAAAATAAAAACTCTAAACTACTTAGGAAAAAGGAGATTAACAAACATGCCAATTATTACAGATGTTTATGCTCGCGAAGTCTTAGACTCACGTGGTAATCCAACAGTTGAAGTTGAAGTATTAACTGAAAGTGGTGCATTCGGACGTGCATTAGTACCTTCAGGTGCTTCTACAGGTGAACACGAAGCAGTTGAATTACGTGATGGAGATAAATCACGTTATTTAGGTAAAGGTGTTACTAAAGCTGTAGAAAATGTAAATGAAATTATTGCACCAGAAATCGTTGAAGGTGAATTCTCAGCTTTAGATCAAGTATCTATTGATAAAATGATGATTCAATTAGACGGTACTGAAAACAAAGGTAAATTAGGAGCAAACGCTATTTTAGGTGTATCTATCGCTGTAGCGCGTGCAGCTGCTGATTTATTAGGACAACCACTTTATAAATATTTAGGTGGATTTAACGGTACAGAATTACCAGTTCCAATGATGAATATCGTAAATGGTGGTTCTCACTCAGACGCACCAATCGCATTCCAAGAATTTATGATTTTACCAGTAGGCGCTGCTACATTTAAAGAATCATTACGTTGGGGCGCAGAAATCTTCCACAACTTGAAATCAATCCTTAAAAACCGTGGTTTAGAAACTGCAGTAGGTGACGAAGGTGGCTTTGCACCTAAATTCGAAGGTACTGAAGATGCAGTAGAAACTATTTTAGAAGCAATTAAAGCAGTAGGCTTAGAGCCAGGTAAAGATGTATTCTTAGGCTTTGACTGTGCTTCATCAGAATTCTTTGAAGATGGCGTATATAATTATGCTAAATTCGAAGGTGAAAACGGTTCGAAACTTACTGCTGAACAGCAAGTTGATTACTTAGAAGAATTAGTTAATAAATATCCAATCATTACTATTGAAGACGGTATGGATGAAAACGATTGGGACGGCTGGAAAGTTCTAACTGATCGTATTGGTGACCGTGTACAATTAGTAGGTGACGATTTATTCGTTACAAATACTGTTAAATTAGAAGAAGGTATCGAAAAAGGAATTGGTAACTCAATCCTTATCAAAGTTAACCAAATCGGTACATTGACTGAAACATTTGAAGCTATTGAAATGGCTCAAAAAGCTGGATACACAGCTGTAGTTTCTCACCGCTCTGGTGAAACAGAAGATACAACAATTTCTGATATTGCAGTTGCTACAAATGCAGGTCAAATCAAAACTGGTTCATTATCAAGAACAGACCGTATTGCGAAATACAACCAATTATTACGTATCGAAGATGAATTATTCGAAACAGCTAAGTTCAAAGGACTTAAAGCATTCTATAATTTATCTAAATAATATAGCTTAAATTAAATGAGTTCACGCGGATAAACACGTAGGTCAATCGACTTACGTGTTTATTTTTGCATCAATATGGAAAGTTTCTATCAGAATAATTCATCTTTAACTTTGAAACTGATATAATAAAGTATGGAAATATCTTAAGGAGTACTTGGAAATGGATGAAAATCAAAAGTCTAGAGTAACAAAGACAGCACACTTTATCGCATATAGTTCGCTAATATTGGCAATACTTTCTGCTATTCACAATTTCATAGTTTTAGATGATAGTGTAGTGCGACAATTGTTGACAAATAGTGGGCAAAAAGCGACTGACAATGCAATTGGTACTATCCGTAATAGTTTTCAATACACAGGTGTTATGTATGTCTTAGCATATTTAGCAGGTATTATAGCTATTTGGAATCGTCACACGTATTTATGGTGGTTTATGTTTGCGGCATTCACGACTAATGTTTTATATAATTTGATTAATGTTTCTGTAGTCTTACAAGCTATCAGTGATGCTAAGTCAGTATTAAGTACTTTACCACTGATTATTGTGTTAGTTGCTTCTACGCTTATCGCAATATATATGTTAGTAGTATCAATCAAACGAAAAAGTACGTTTAATCGATAGGTATTTGATAAAATAGACGAACGTGTGATATAATGCGTTTCGTATATAATGAATGGAGGACAATGTTTATGCACTCGTTAATAATAGTTCTATTAATTATAGATTGTATTGCATTAGTAACTGTTGTATTACTCCAAGAAGGAAAAAGTAATGGACTTTCTGGCGCAATTAGTGGTGGTGCAGAGC
Organism: Staphylococcus arlettae; assembly: GCF_025560845.1. Lineage (NCBI taxonomy): Bacteria > Bacillati > Bacillota > Bacilli > Caryophanales > Staphylococcaceae > Staphylococcus > Staphylococcus arlettae. The sequence goes on along the minus strand of NZ_CP094803.1, from coordinate 2,061,742 downwards.
AGTTATTTGGTAAACAAAAGCAACGCGGTGTCGATTTATTCTTGCATAGATTAACAATTGTATTGTCTATCATTTTCTTCTTGTTAATGTTAGGCATAACATATTTGGGTATATAAGGTCCGACAATGTTAAAGTCGGGCTTTTTTATTTATAATAGTACTTGAGAAGCTAAACAGCTCATCATGATGATAAAACATAAAGTGCCAAGGTGGCAAAACTATGTGACATGACAGTGAAAGGATTGAACAAAATGCAAATTAAACTTCCAGAACCTTTCTTATTTGAAGAAAGTAATCGTGCTGTTTTATTATTACATGGCTTTACTGGTAACTCTGCAGATGTTAGACAGATGGGGCGTTTTTTACAAAAACAAGGTTATACTTGTTATGCACCTCAATATGAAGGACATGCAGCTCCCCCAGAAGAAATTTTAAAGTCCAGCCCACATGTTTGGTATAAGGATGCCTTGGATGCATACGATTATTTAGTCGATAAAGGCTATGATGAAATTGCGGTAGCAGGTATATCACTAGGTGGGTGTTATGCATTAAAAATAAGCTTAAATCGAGATGTAAAGGGTATTGTAACCATGTGTTCGCCTATGTACATTAAGACTGAAGGTTCTATGTTTGAAGGTGTATTAGATTATGCACGTACCTTTAAAAAGTATGAAGGTAAAGATGCTTCAACGATAGAAGCTGAAATGTCCGCTTTCAAACCAACTGAGACATTGAAAGAATTACAAGGACAAATTCAAGATGTACGCGATCATGTTGATGAAGTGATGGATCCAATCTTTGTAGCACAAGGCGAATTGGATCAAATGATTAATACTGATTCAGCTAATATTATATACAATGAAAGCGAATCGGATGATAAAACAATAAAATGGTATGCCAACTCTGGTCATGTCATTACTATTGATAAAGAAAAAGAACAACTTTTTGAAGATGTTCTCAAGTTTTTAGAATCGTTAGATTGGTCTGAATAATTATTTTAAAATTAAAATATAGAAAGGAGGGGCATGATGAATTTAAAGCAATCTATTGAAACAATCATTAAACAACCTGACTATGAACCAATGTCAGTGTCAGATTTCCAAGATGCATTAGGTTTAAGCAGTGCCGACTCATTTAGAGATTTAATAAAGGTGCTAGTTGAACTAGAACAAACTGATTTAATAGAAAGAACTAAAACAGATAGATACCAAAGAAAAGTAGCTTCGAAACAAAAAACGAAGGCATTAGTAAAAGGTAAGCTAAGCCAAAATAAAAAAGGATTTGCCTTTCTACGCCCAGAAGATAGTGAAATGGATGATATCTTTATTCCACCTACTAAGATTAACAGAGCGATGGATGGTGACACGGTCCTTGTAGAAGTACAAAACTCACGTGGTGAACATAAAGGGAAAACTGAAGGTGAAGTAAAATCTATAGAAACACATTCAGTTACACAAGTAGTAGGTACTTACAGTGAAGCACGTCACTTCGGCTTTGTGCTACCAGATGATAAACGTATTATGCAAGATATCTTTATTCCTAAAGGTCAAAATTTAGGTGCTATTGATGGTCATAAGGTGTTAGTACAAATTACTAAATACGCCGATGACAATTCTAATCCAGAAGGTCATATTTCTGCTATTTTAGGACACAAGAATGATCCAGGTGTAGATATTTTATCTATTATTTATCAACATGGTATAGAAATTGAATTTCCTGATAAAGTGTTAGAAGAGGCAGAAGCAGTACCAGATGAAATTAAACCGTCAGAAATTACTGGTAGACGTGATTTACGAGATGAACTCACTATAACGATTGACGGTGCAGATGCAAAAGACTTAGATGATGCGATTAGTGTGCAGCAATTATCTAATGGTAATACTCAATTAACGGTTAGTATTGCGGATGTTAGTTACTATGTCACTGAAAATTCCGCATTAGATAAAGAAGCATATGATCGTGCTACAAGTGTCTATTTAGTAGATAGAGTAATACCGATGATTCCACATCGTTTAAGTAATGGTATTTGTTCATTGAATCCAGATGTAGACCGCTTAACATTAAGCTGTCGTATGGAAATAGATGAGCATGGAGATATCGTTAATCATGAAATATTCGATAGTGTTATCCATTCTGATTACCGTATGACCTATGATGCAGTAAACGAAATAATAACAGATAAAAATGAAGCTACACGTAACAAATATAGCGAAGTAACACCAATGCTAGATTTGGCTCAAGATTTGTCACAACGTTTTATCCAAATGCGTAAACGTCGTGGTGAAATTGATTTTGATATAAATGAAGCTAAAGTGTTAGTTAATGAGGAAGGTCTACCTACCGATATTCAAGTGCGTAATCGTGGAGAAGGTGAACGATTAATTGAATCATTTATGTTAGCTGCTAACGAAACTGTAGCAGAACACTTTGATAAATTAGATGTACCATTTATTTATCGTGTACATGAGCAACCAAAATCAGATAGATTACGCCAATTCTTCGATTTTATTACGAATTTCGGCTTGATGATTAAAGGTACAGGAGAAGACATCCATCCTTCAACATTACAAAAAATTCAACAAGAAGTAGATGGTTTACCAGAACAAATGGTTATCTCTACCATGATGTTAAGATCAATGCAACAAGCACATTATGATGACACCAATTTAGGTCATTTTGGTTTGTCAGCAGAATATTATACACATTTCACGTCACCTATACGTCGTTATCCAGATTTAACTGTACACCGTCTCATTCGTAAGTATTTAATCGATAATGCAATGGACGAAAAAGAGTTAAGAAAATGGGAAGATAGCTTACCAGAAATTGCAGAACATACATCTCAAAGAGAACGTCGTGCGATTGAAGCCGAACGTGACACAGATGAACTGAAGAAAGCAGAATTTATGGTACAGCATATTGGTGATGAATTTGAAGGTATTATTAGTTCTGTTGCTAACTTTGGTATGTTCATTGAATTACCAAATACCATTGAAGGTATGGTTCACGTAGCTAACTTAACGGATGACTATTATCACTTCGATGAGCGCCAAATGGCGATGATTGGTGAACGCCAAGCAAAAGTGTTCCGTATTGGTGATGCAGTGAAAATTAAAGTTATCCATGTTGATGTGGATGAACGCATGATTGATTTCCAAATCGTAGGTATGCCATTACCTAAAAATGAACGTAGTCAAAGACCAGCACGTGGTAAAACAATTCAAGCTAAAACACGTGGTAAGTCATTAGATAAGTCAAAAGATGATCGTCAGCAAGGTAAAGGTAATAAAAAGAAAAAATCACGTAAAGGTAAAAACCAGCGTAATCGTGATAGCCAAAAAAGTGGTAACACTAAACACAAACCGTTTTACAAAGATAAAAAAGTCAAAAACAAAGCACGTAAAAAGAAAAAATAAATCAGCGAAGAGGTGAAACTCAATGCCAAAGAAAAAATCACCAGGTACATTAGCAGAAAATCGTAAAGCCAGACATGATTATAATATCGAAGATACGATTGAAGCGGGCATTGTGTTACAAGGAACTGAGATTAAATCTATACGTCGTGGCAGTGCCAATTTAAAGGATAGCTATGCACAGGTGAAACGTGGAGAAATTTATCTCCAAAATATGCATATTGCTCCTTACGAAGAGGGTAATCGCTTTAATCACGATCCACGACGTTCACGCAAATTACTATTACACAAACGTGAAATTATTAAATTAGGTGAACGTACACGTGAAATTGGTTATTCTATAGTTCCATTAAAACTTTATTTAAAACACGGTAATTGCAAAGTCTTATTAGGTATTGCACGCGGTAAGAAAAAATATGATAAGCGTCAAGCATTAAAAGAAAAAGCAGTTAAACGTGACGTAGATAGAGCAATGAAAGCCCGTTATTAAGCTAATCTATTGCTAAAGTAAGCAATTTTTGTTAATATTAAATGTACTTTCTGTAAAACATAAGGTATTAGTGAGATGCAGGAAGTACATTCATTCATCGAGGGGACGTTTATGGATTCGACAGGGGTCCCCAGAGCTCATTAAGCGTGTCGGAGGGTTGTCTCCGCAACAACACACACAGTTTATAATAACTGGCAAAGAAAACAATAATTTCGCAGTAGCTGCCTAATCGCACTCTGCATCGCCTAACAGTGTCGCCTATGCACTGTTAACGCGATTCAACCTTAGTAGGCTACGCTAAACACTGCCGTTTGAAGTCTGTTTAGAAGAGATCTAATCAAACTAGCGTAATGTTGGTTGTCTATTACCTCTCATTACGCGAAATTGACTAATAGACTACACACGTAGAAAGATGTGTATCAGGACCTTTGGACGCGGGTTCAACTCCCGCCGTCTCCACTATATAGCTCTCAACCATAAAGGTTGAGAGCTTTTTTGATTTTAAATAAGGAAAGCAATGACAAATAATAGATTTTCTAAAAATAGTTAAGGTGGAAACTTCACAAATATCTAGTTTAGGGAAAGAGTTTTAGGGATGAGATAATTTAAAGCTAACGGCAGTAACAAGCCATTTAAGACGATTGATAAGTTACAAGAAGTACTTCATCATAAGCGATTAGAGCGTAATAAGCAGCATGAAAAAGAGAACGAAGTCACATTTCAAAACTTTGTAGTAGAAGTTAAAAAATCATTAAATAACGAACGTGAGGAGCTAATTGTATAATTGGAAATTTAAACAATGTGGATTTTCCTATATTAGAACGTTATATGCGCAATTATATGGTATGTCTTACTCTATCGTCCTAAAATTAGGTAACAGGTATTATCACAATATAACTATTAGTCACAGCTAAAAGTATGACTTAACAATCGAATTGAATTGAAAGTTATTCGGTAGTGTTTATGTACAAATGAGGTTTAGTAAGTTCGCACAGGTGTATTATAAAAATGGTGACAACCATTACAACGTGGAAAATAACTCACTTTAATAAGTGGAGTGTTTTTCGTTCTGTGAGAGCGTCTTTGTTGCGTTGAGAAGTGGTTAATTGGATAATCGTAACTATAATGTTTACATGGGGTGAGTGTAATTGAAGGAAATTTTTGTTTTTATAATAGAAATGAATGACGGTAATATTTTTCGTGAGTATGTAGAAAATGTTTGGAAAATAGATGAAAGTATAGCTTTAAAACGTTTTGAAAAAGCGATTAAAAAACATCATTACTTTTATTTAAAAGAAAGTGATAGATATATTAAGGTTAGTAATATAAGCACAATAAAAATAGAAATTATAAGGAATTCTTAGGATAATGTATTTAAGATAACCATCAATAAACAAATTTTTAACTTTTACCTTTAAACCATATTGAGAAACAAATGAATCAGCAGATGATTTCAAAGTAAAAAATAAAACACCTTATATGATAAGTGTAATAAAGTTCCAAGCGCTTTTTAACATCTTCTAAAATTTCATCCAAAAAACAAAAGTTATAATTCGTATCTGTATTTTTGTTCTTAAATAATTGTACTATTAAAATACACAAAAAGTTGCTAATTTCTGATTTAATCAAAATCAGGTTTTCACAACTAATCATCGTAGTGATTTATTTTAAGTAACAAAAATGGAAGTGTATCCGATTGATTAAGGGTAAAGACTTATGTGCTTGCCTTATTTATTATGATATTGTGTAAGTAAATTATTCTGATCTTAACGTCAATAAAGAAATTGAAATAGAGTGAAATTAAATTATAAAAATGGAGGAGATTTATTGAATTTTCAAGATTATAATTTTAGCACTGATCGTTTGATTATAAGACCATTAGACTTTTCGGATTATGATTCTTGGCTTTTAAGTTTTTCTGAAAGGGAAGAGTCAAAGTATAGACATGATAAAGGCAAAATAGATTTAACTGATAGAAATAAAAAGTGGTTTAATAATTTCGTGGACAATCATAGAAAATTATTTGAAAACGATGAGATGTATATTTTTTCTATTTTCGATAAAAAAGGGAAGCATCTAGGAATGATTGATATAGTTACTATTGAGCGTGAAAACTTTCAATGGGGTGAATGTGGTTTTTATATACATAATCAATTTTGGAACAATGGTTTTGCCTACGAATCGATGTTAAAAGTTTTGGAAATTGCTAATAAAGAATTAGGGTTTCATAGGCTTGAAGCACATGTGAATTTAGATAATAAACCTTCCTCAAATTTGTTAAAAAAACTAGGATTTGAGTTTGAATGTACTAGAAAAGGCTTTATATATGAATTTGGAGAATGGACAGATAATCATATATATTTTATGAATTTACATGATGAAGAACTTTGATTTTGAAACAATTGGAAAAGTGACCTATTACAAAAGTTAAATGACTCATTAATTAATCAATGAGTCATTTAGTAAACCCTATATTAAAAATACGAGACTTATATTTACAAATTTGATTCATAGTCACAAAATTTATATTTGATATGAAGAAAATGCAATAGTTAAATTGGGTTTGAAAGATATTGTGGAGATAAAATAATCATATTTTTAATAAGCAGGTATATTTGGATAAATTTAGGTTACTCATTTTTCTATATAGCAGATATTATTTATATGCATTTATGTTAGAATATTCTGTGAATTATAGATTTGAATTAGAGTAATTTGTTGGCTATAGAGAAATGGAGGTATAACTATGAACATTAGAAAAATTCATGCGGTTGATTATAATGATTGTGCTAAAAATTTAGTCGCAGCATATGCTGGTCCGCCATGGAATAATAAATGGACTGAAAATGAAGCATTACTTAGAATTGAAGCAACAATGAGTGGGTTTAACTCAAGAGGATACGTTGTTGAAGAAAAGGGGAAAATAATAGCTATGTGTCTAGGTAGAATTGATTATTATTTTAGTGGTTTAAATCAATTTTGTATAGATGAATTCAATGTAATACCTTCCCAACAAAAATTGGGTATTGGGAAACAATTAATAAGCTATGTCTCCGATGCAATGAAACGGGAAAATATAAATACTATTTTCTTAATTACAGGTGGAGAACTATCGTCAAAATTTTATGAAAAAAATGGATTCATAAAAACAACTGATGGGATTATGATGGAACTTGTATTATGATATAGAAAGAAAACATTATTATTGAAGTTATGTATTAAGTAAAATATATAGGGCACAGTAGTGTGCCCTTAAATTCAATGTATTATTCAGGTGAAATTTCTTTCTTTATAATAAATTCAGTCAACTTCTCTTCTGTAAATTCAACATTTTTATATTCTACCAATAATTTTTCGGTTTGTTTGATTAGTCGATTCGTTTCTTTTTCGACAGAAATATTAAAAGTTTCAAAATTTTCTAATTCTGTACCTTCATGTACTAAGTCGATGATATCTTGTCGAACATTGTATTTTTTTAGCTCTCCCATAATATATGGGCTGAAAAACATGCGTTCAGCATTTTCTATACTTATTAACCCTAGATTTACTTGCTTAAATAATCCATATATTGTAATTAGTGAAAATTTTTCAATTTCTAATTTGTTTTCAAATGCAATCATTAAAATTGACTCCATCTATTTTTAGTTTTTACATCAAATACATAGCCATTTTGTATACTTTAACTCATCTACCAGATTCGATTTTCCGCAAATCTCTAAGCAACGGTTTATTGTTTACAGTAGTATGTTTGGTTCCATTTTGAACTGGTTTAAATCCTGATGGGTATTTTGGAGCATATTTTATATTATTATTGTATATATAAGGTTTAGATACACATTACCAACACTCGTGAAAAGGGAGTGTTAAAGTAGATGAAATAATAAAAGCTCTAGTGATTTTATTAACATACAAATCACCAGAAGCTTTTAAAACAACTTAGATTGTGGCACATCATTGTCCTAGACCGAAAGCGAAACAACAAAGAAGATAAGTAATTCACTTTTCAAAGTCCGTTAATTCGATCTACCCTTAAATTCAAAGTATTATTCCGGTGGATTTTTTTTCATTATAATAAATTCAGTCAACATTTTTTCTGTAAATTCAATATTCTTATATTGTAATAATAATGCTTCGGTTTGTTTGATTAATCGATCCGTTTCTATTTCGACAGAAATATTAAAAGTTTCAAAATTTTCTAATTCTGTACCTTCATGTACTAAATCTATGATTTCTTGTCGAACATTGTAATTTTCTAATTCTTCCATGATATAAGGTGTAAAGAATATACACTCCGCATCATCTATACTAATTAACCCTAGATTTACTTGCTTAAATAATCCATATATCGTTATGAGTGAAAATTTTTCAATTTCTAATTTGTTTTCAAACGCAATCATTAAAATTGACTCCATCTATTTTTAGTTTTTACATCAAATACATAGCCAGATTTACTTTGAAAGTAATGAACAGAAACCTTTTTTCCTTTTACATAGCCATTTTTGTATACTTTAACCCATCTACCAGATTCGATTTTCCGCAAATCTTTGAGCAACGGTTTATTGTTTACAGTGGAATGTTTTGTTCCATTTTGAACTGGTTTAAATCCTGCTGGGTATTTTGGAGCATATTTTATACTTTTATACGCCTTCATCCCATGTTTAATAATGAACCTAACTATCGCATTTCGATTTTCATAGTGTTGTGTCGATTTTACAGGAACATAATCTGGTAAATTATCCTGTTCAGCTTGATTTATACTTTCGTCTAAAGTTCCAATCGAATCAACATCTTCATATTCATTTCCAAGCACTGAAATGGGGGAAGAAATAAATGTAATTAATAGTATTAAAACTAAAAAAGATATAAATTTATTTCTCAATTTATAGAAACACCTCCTAATATATAATTGTTTATATATTAGCGTGGTAATAAATCAAAATTGAAGTCTAATGTGCAATAAGGTAAAAAATAATAACTTAAGAAGTAAAAAAGAGTTTGTTCTAGTCTTGATACTACTAAAATAACCACACATGTTAATGTATGGCTGTTTTAGTAGTATATATACAAATGGAGTATTATATTTATGAGCAAATAAATTGAAAGACTGTATAAGTAAATATTGACGAAATAGCAATCGTTATATAACATGTGCTTTAATATAAGCGTTTTACATAAATAGAAAACCTATTGGTATATTGCAGCTTCAAATAGACGCAGACATAGAGTTAAATAAAATTTAAAAACTAGTCGTAAATATTAAATTAAGACTAGGAGGCGAAAATATGAATCTATCAAAAATAAAACTTCAGGAAAAAGACTATCAAAAAGCATTAGAAATATGGGAAAGCTCTGTTACTGCAACCCATGATTTTTTAAAAGAAAAAGATAGATTGGAATTTAAATCTGAAATTCCAAAGTATTTTAAACGTGTCGAAGTCTATTTATGGTTTGAAAATGATGAACCAATTGGTATTTCAAGTACAAACGAACAAAACTTAGATATGTTATTTATAGATCCTAAATATTTTAAAAAAGGATACGGTACAAAAATACTTCAATATCATATTCAAGAAAATAAAGTTCAATACGTCGATGTATATAAAGATAATCATAACGCAGTAAATATTTATATCAAAAATGGATTTAAAAAATATAAAGAATCACAAACCGACGAACATGGTAAAGACTATCCTATATTACACCTTAAATTATAAATTATTACATGATGATACTAATATAAAACCCACCTAAATGATGAACTGACCCCAATTAGTGGGAATAAAATAAAAACACTTTATATAATGCCTTGTTAATGGGGTTTTTATGATGTCAGATTTTATGATAATGTATATATATAAAATAAAGTTGACCAAAATATAAGAGGGCGATTGTTATGAGTATAAAAGAAATGTGGCATTATTTATTAAATAAAAAGTGGGAATCTAATGATATTTGGTTGTTAATTTTATATGTGCTAATTGCAAGTTGTTTTGTAACACCTTTGTTAGGTATACCAATTGGTATGATTGCATTCTTAATACTAAATGAAAATGTCTTGAAAAAATAATCGGTTAATATGGTGTAGAGAAATAAATAAGCAATACCCTATTGAGAAAGGTAGTGTTTTTATATGGCTAAGTATTTTACTACTAAAAAATAGCTAAATACTTGTTTGCTATATTAATAATTTTACGCCCAATAGTGATTAATATCTTTGATTTGGATAGGTCACTTACGGTTCAAATTACAATTGATAGTATATTTATAATCATTGGTCTCATAATTCTTTTCTTAAATTATTATTTCCATAAAAGAGGAAACAACAACTAATACAAATGAATTTAAAATTGCACATAGTAAAGCAAACATTGAAGGTGTAATTAATGTTTTAAATGTTAATACTTAAATATAAAATACTTTATGCAAACTAAAATAAAAGAGCAATGAATTTTAAGATTCATTGCTCTTTTTATTTATTAATGGTCTAGAAATTTAATAGTTAGTTTATTATTTGGATCCTTTTCAATAACTTTTTGGGCAATTGATTTGAGATCCTGCTTATTAATAATATCGAAGTCTGGTTCGTCTATAATTTTTAAAAACTCAACTAAAAGGTTGTAATCTTCAAAATTAGAAAGTTCTAATGATTGCCAATAATGATAATATGCTAAATCATAAGCATGATCTATATAATTAAAGTGGAAATGATAAATACTGGCAACCATTTCATGGTATTCAATAGTATTAACTTGGTTAGCAAGCGTTGATAAATAAAGTGCTATTTTTTCATCAGAAATATCATTTGACATAAAATATATCAAAACTTCATCAATATCATTATTTTCTAATATATTTTGAAGTTCACTTGGTAATAAATTTATTAATATATTAATGCTTTTCATAAGGCTCACTCAACCTTTCGATATATACTTGAGAAAAAAATGACTTGTACAATTAAGTATAGAACGTAATTTTCGAAAGGAAAGTGACTCTTTTATCTATGTAATTAAAAAGTAAAGAAAAACTATAAATTAGTATAATACAGCGATTGCTTTTGTTAATGAATTATTAAATAATATTAACAAGTAGAATAAGTAAATGTGAGAAACTTGCAACATTCAAGGGTTCAATATCTAAATGGATATTTCAAAGAGCTATTGCAAGTCATGGGTGAATTGATGGAAATTAAAAAATGCTTATGGAGAAATTAAAGTAGCTTTAGATAAAACGGAGGAAAAAATGATTCAATTACCTATTTAAAAAAAGGAGTTTTTTCGAGATAAGTTAACATTTGATGTAGATCTTACTGAAGGGCTTTATCAATTTGTAGAGAGACCTGAACATATTAGCGTCGATTTTTTTTCAGAATATAATCCTTTGTATTTTGAAACAGTAAATAGAAATGCTATTGATATATTTAATTATTTGTTTTCAAATTATAAAAAATTAATCTTCGTTACAGCCATTATGTCTTTTGACAACATACCAAAAGAGCGAACTAATTTTATGTCGAAATACATTAGAAATCATCATAAATGAAAGTATCGTTTACATAGATAAGCATTTAAAAATGATATGAGTATTGATGAGGATTTTGTAAATTGTGAATATTATGTTGTAGAGATAGATAAAAAAGATTTACGTCACCAATATTTAATTCAAAGTATCGCTAATCTTGATTTTCCGGGGAGAACACCAAATATCAATAAAAGGTGGAAATGGCTAGATTTTTTTATTATAAGTGAAGACCAGAATATTACATTTTTCATGCACGATGATACAGGTATAGGTGTTCAATTTAAAAATAAACATGATTATGAAAATTTTAAAAATAAATTCGGTTATTTAAAATATGAAGTATGATAGAAAACTAAGTTACTTTTGGCAATTGATAGTTTTTAGTTTAATAGTCATTAGACAGTTGAATAGGTAAGAAAAGATATAGTTAAGACAAGCACATCAGTGTTTGTCTTTTTTAATACACCTTGAATTTAGTTGACTTATTGCAATATAGATGTAACATTTCAATTGAGTCGAGTATGATTCAAAATTCATACAGGGAGTGTTTAATATGAATAATGTGTCAAAGGTTTTGTTATCGTGCGGCTTCGTATTTAGTACAGCTATAGGTGCAGCAGCCATTTATTCACATCAACCACATGCCCAAGCAGCAGAAACGCCTCATTATAACTTTACTGGTTATACGTCTGCTAACAGTGAATTTATTTTGGATGAAGATTTTATTAACGCAATTAAACATGACAATTTAACTATGAATGGTTACAGCATCACTAAAGGAACTACAGATACAGTACAATTGGTAGATATTTACGATCAACAATTCCGTGAAAGAGGAGAAAATAACGCGGATTTTGTTCTTTTTGAGTTAGATGGTAAAACAGTGTCACAAAATGATTTATTAGAAGTATATGGTCCATCTGATGTTTATGAAACACCAGATGGGAATATGTATGAACGTGATTATAATGGAACATTGATTCAATTTTACGAAAATGATGGATATATAACTAAAGTAAAAATCCAGGCATATGAATAATTCAGGAATTCTAAATAGCTCATTAAAATTTAACTAGGGTAGGCACGACAATGCTTACCTTAGTTTTTTGTTGGGGATAATATTAAGATTCAATGGTAGTTATGGTTGAAAATAATTGTTATATATTGATAAAAAACCAAATAATTTTATATTGTTCAAAATACAATTTTAATGATAGGCTATTGGTAACAACGTTGTACGCATTATAGTTATTAATGAGGTTTTAAGTTCAGTGATACAGAAAGGGGATAACTATGAAAAAAGTAAAATTAGTGGTAGGAACAAGTATTATAGCAGGAGCATTATTATTTAGTAATAATGTGGCTGATGGGTCACTTAATAAAGAAAAATTAACAGACGCTGCAGTTAAGACAGTTATTGAAAATACCAGTTATAAAGAAGGTGGCATAAATCATACTGAGAAAATAACAGATAAAGGTGATTTTTATGAGATTCCAGTTTACCAAACTAATGGTGTTGGTGGATTAAAAATTATAAAAATTAATAAAGAAAATGGTGCTATTCAATATGGAGATAATGATCTTAAAGATTTTGAATCAGCAGGTTCGTTAAATCTAGATAACTATGAAGATTAAAGGTGTTATGAGATTGATAAGGTAGAGGATTAAGTGTTAACTCTATTATTGTATGAGATAAATTTAATGAAACACCCTTAAACTTTGACATATTAAAAAGGGGTAGATTTGTGTGTTTGAAAAATTGAAATCTATAGATGATGCGCCATTTAATCTTTTATTATTAGCCGATCCATCTATGGATATGGTTTTAGAAAAGCTCAATAAAGGAGAATGTTTTCTTTATAAAGTGGAATCAGAAGTTATAGGTTGTTATGTATTGAATAGAGTTACAAGGAATAGAGTTGAACTTGTTAATATCGCTGTTAGTGAGAAAAACCAAGGATGTGGAATGGGTAAACAATTAATATTACATGCTTTCGACTATGCTAAAGAAAGTGGTTATAGTGAAATTGTGGTTGGTACAGGCAATTCTAGTATTGGACAAATCGCTTTTTATCAAAAAGCAGGGTTTAGAATGCTTGAGATAAATAAAGGTTTTTTTGAAAGACATTACAAGGAAAAAATTTATGAGAATGGAATTTTATGTAGAGATATGATTATGTTTTTGAAACAATTGTGAACGGATTTTAAGTTGTTAAATATAATACTGTTCGGGTTAGTAAACCAAATTGGTTTGATTAACTGGTGTGAGTCATCGTGTTACAATGAACTAAAAGTAATGTGAAGGGTGTTTTTAGAATGAAAATGGTATTTCGGTTGTTATATTCTTTGCTACTTATAATTGCAGGCATAGGGCACTTTACTAAAAAAGACGGCTTTGTAAGAACGGTTCCAGATATTTTGCCAGCTAAATCTTTTATCGTACAATTTACTGGAGTTCTCGAAGTTTTATTTAGTGTATTCTTGTGGATTAAAAAAGGTCAGGCAGTCACAAGTAAATTGTTAGCTACATTTATGATTGCGGTATTTCCTGCAAACGTCAATATGGCTATTAAAGAAATTCCATTTCAACCAGGTGCAAGTCCTAATAAAATAATTTTATGGTTAAGATTACCATTACAAATCCCATTAATAGTAGGTGCACTTAAATTAGGTAGAAAGTAAATTTCTGCAAAAATGCGATGGTTAATTAAAAATAGATGCTTGATAAAATAAACTGCAGCTCTCGACTTATATAGTTGAGAGCTGTTTATTGATGTTAGAGGTAAATTACCTTACTAAAAATGTAACTGATGTCAGTTTTACTGATAGCGTTTTAAACAAAATTGAAACTATAAAATATTATATAAAAAAGTGAAAATTTAACGTGTTATTATCATTTTGTTTGTGTAACAATAATATTTATTATATATTAGCAGTTCAGACATTAATTCTATCTATTTTCGGGGTAAGTATTACAGGTGCTTGCCCTTGTTTCAGGAACAATTTAATGTTGACTTACATATAATTCATTTTAAATAGAAAATTATAGTTTGAATTAATTAAAAATAATGTAAATTAGTGTTTTTATTTTACTATTCTGAATTTTATGATATTATACAGTTATATTTAGCTGATACATAGCAACTAAATAGACAATAATTTTTTGATTTTGTGCAGACGCCATTCTTATATTTAGAGTGGCGTTTTTATGATGATTTTCATGTATGGCTAAGAACTTCAATACATAATTTTGTACGTATTTATTAGCGGGTAAAAATGCTTAGCTTTCAATATAAAATAAGTAATGTTTTTATTAGTATAAATATGTAAAAAAATCAATAGATATTTTTAACAGACACTAAAATGTCAAAATTTAACATAGTTGTAATCAATTCAGAATTGCCAAAAATGTATTTATTATGATAAATTTAATTGATGTTAAAAACTGAGGGATGTATATTTATTGCATCTTTTGGTTTTTTCATTTTGTTTGTTATTTGTAAGCAAGAAAAAGGGGGTTAAATAGTGCGACTATTTAAGAAAATAAGTTTACCAATGCAAATAGTTATTGCTTTGGTACTTGGGGTTATTCTTGGCAGTATATTACATGGAAATAAGGACGTAATTAATTACATACAACCTATCGGAGATGTATTTATAAATTTAATTAAAATGATCGTTGTGCCGATTGTATTTTGTTCATTAGCATTATCTATTTCTAATGTTGGTGATACAAAAACGATTGGACGTTATGGTGGAAAGACTTTACTATATTTTGTTATTATGACAAGTTTTGCTATATTTATGGGACTTGTGTTTGGTAATTTATTTAAACCTGGTACAGGACTAAATCCAGATTTGTTACCTAAAGGTGATATTTCTAAATATGAAGAAACTGCGAAAGGTGCAGAAGAAACTACATATGGAAACCATCTAATCGATACAATTGTAAACATTATACCTACGAATATTTTTGATGCGCTTGCAACAGGAGAGTTATTACCTATAATTTTCTTCTCAGTATTCTTTGGTCTTGCTTTAGCTGCAATTGGCGAAAAAGCAGCTCCTGTAAAAGACTTTTTAGGCGGTGTATTAGAGGCAGTATTCTGGATGATTGGTAAAGTATTATTATTAGCGCCATTAGCTGTATTTGCATTTATTACAACAACAATCATTACATTTGGCTTATCAGCGCTAATTCCTTTATTCAAATTATGCCTAACTGTAGTAGTAGCTATGTTCTTCTTTATATTTGTAGTATTAGGCATTGTGTCTAGAATTTGTGGTGTTAAAATCACACAAATTATTAAATTATTGAAAAATGATTTAATGTTAGCATTTTCAACTGCAAGTTCTGAAGCTGTACTACCTACAGTTATGAGAAAAATGGAACGTTTCGGTGTGCCAAGAGATATCGCATCATTTGTATTGCCTACAGGTTATTCCTTTAACCTAGATGGTGCTGCTATGTATCAATCAATTGCAGCTCTATTCGTAGCGCAATTATATGGTGTAGATTTAAGCATACCAGAACAAATTATTTTAATGGTTACGTTAATGTTAACTTCAAAAGGTATGGCAGGTGTGCCTGGAGCTTCAATCGTTGTATTATTAACAACATTGGGTTCAGTAGGATTAAATCCTCAAGGCCTTGCACTAATTATTGGCGTAGACCGTATTTTAGAAATGTTACGTACTTGTGTAAATGTATTAGGTAACTCTGTAGCGTCTATCTATATTGCTAAGACTGAAGGCGTTTACGATAAAAAAGAAGGTCAAGAATATTTGAAAACGATTTAATTTAAGCTGTGAAAAAGACGACGAAAATGTCGTCTTTTTTTGTGTTAAACAGTTGATAATTGCTACTTTTTATAGTAAATTTATGTGCTGATATTTCTTTAAAAAAGGAGCAATTTAAAATGGAGATGAGAATCGCAAATAAAAATGATATAGAAACAATTATTGAATTAAGAAAAGCTCAATTATTAGATCAAGGTATGTTACCAACGGTCAATATTGATGATAATATGAAACAATATTTCGAAGAAGTGTTTGAGAAGGAACATATATATCAAATATTTTTAATAGATAATGGAGAAATTGTATCTACAGGCGCTGTGGTTATTCAACAAATTCCACCAGCATATGATAATTACACTGGTCAAGAAGGTTATATAACAAATGTATATACGAAACAAGCATATAGAGGTTTAGGACTAGGAAAGCAAGTTATCGACCAATTAATAAAGCAATGTAAGATGTTAGATGTTAACGTAGTGAACTTAAAAGCATCAAGTGATGGTGCGCATTTATATTCAAAAATTGGCTTTTTCAACAATCCTACGTCTATGACGCTAGAATTAGCTGAAGATGATCAACAAGCAAATTAAACGTAATAAATAACAAAGCATGTATCCGTAAATCAACAGTGCAGTTACGAATACATGCTTTTTCTCTTTTTTATATTTAATGTTATTCATGTAATGGTTTGATATAGAACAATAGGTGGTATGTGATTAACAACACCTATAGAGTAATAATAATAATTTATGATTCAATTTGCAGCGCCACTTAACTGTGGCTTTTTTATGTTGTTAGACCTATTATGGTACGAACAAAAACTGGTGTAACACTTTCGTACAACGAGTTACACCAGTTAAAATGATACGTGATTTATTAGACTAAAATTGATCATCTGAGCGATCTTCATCTGCCTCTTCGTGATCTACTCCTTCAAATTCGTCAAATTCTGTTGATGGATTAGCAACTAAAAAGCGAAATCCTAAAAAACTTAATATTGAGACAATACCAATTAATACGTACTTTTTCATAATTTTCCACCTTTGTTTTTAACAATAACTTATACAAAAGCTTTTAGCTCTATATCAATGTGAGGTTTTATTAATATATAAGACAATTTAGTAATGACTTGTTATAGAGTGTTATTTACAATATAACTTTTGGATAATTTATTATTTTATAATTTGTATTATACATTTGAGCTAGATATCGAACAATTATTTTAATGATTTATGTAAGCGATATAAATATGTATCGTAAGTACTATTATTCCACTGTGAAAGTAACATAAACATAATTCAGAATAATTCTCTATAAAAAACAGCTATTTTTATTAATAATTAAAATAGTAATTGTATTGTACCGTATATTTATTGATGTTGCTAGTGGATTTTGTAATTTTGTATTGCTGTAATGATCTTTACAATACTGTAATAAAGGAAGCTTAAAAATTAGTGGCACAAAGAATATAACTTGGGTGAGTTATAACATAATATTAAAATTATTTTACAGTAGGGTTATAATGCGACTGAATTATATGCAAATGCTATAATGCATCCATGAAAGATTTATTATTAAGTTATTAAAATGGGATGTAACAACTATAAAGGATGATTATAAAATGAAAGTAGTATTAATAACTGGTGCAAGTAGTGGTATAGGATTTGAAACTGCCAAATTACTTGCGCAAAAGGGGTATAAAGTTTATGGTGCTGCGCGTCGTGTCGAAGCGATGAAAGTATTAGAAAAATTCGGCGTCACACCAATTAAATTAGATGTTACAAATAATGACTCGATACACAATACGATTGATACATTAATTGAAAAAGAACATCGTATAGATGTGTTAATTAATAACGCAGGGTATGGTTCGTTTGGAGCAATTGAAGATGTAGAGGAAGAGGAAGCAAAAAGACAATTTGAAGTGAATCTATTTGCTGTTGCTAAGCTGATTAAATTAGTACTACCATATATGCGCCAACAACGTTACGGAAAGATTATCAATATTTCTTCAATGTCCGGAAAGATTCCAGCTTATTTAGGTGGTTGGTATAGTGCTACAAAGTATGCTTTAGAAGGATTTAGTGGTAGTTTACGGTTAGAAGTTTCTGATTTTGGAATAGACGTTGTACTTATAGAACCAGGTTCTGTTAAAACAGATTGGGCACTCATCTCTGCAGATAATTTAGAGCGTTCAGCACGTGGTGGCGCTTATGAAGTGACTGCGACAAAAATTGCTCAAGGTTTACGAAAACGATATGAGAAAGATATGATGTCTGATCCGGCAGTTATTGCAAAGTATATAGTGAAGTCAATTGAAAGTAAAAAAAGCAAAGCGCATTATCTAGTTGGATTTGCAGCAAAACCATTAGTTTTTTTACATGCTGTTTTACCAACTAAAATATTTGATGTGTTATTGAAAAAATTTAGTTAATTTTTCGAAAAGGTAAACAGTTGTTTGACATGTCCTACAAATACTGTATACTAAAGATAAGTAATTCGAGTTCGTTATATATGTATG
Source organism: Staphylococcus arlettae (assembly GCF_025560845.1). NCBI lineage: Bacteria > Bacillati > Bacillota > Bacilli > Caryophanales > Staphylococcaceae > Staphylococcus > Staphylococcus arlettae. Next base: position 2,043,001 of record NZ_CP094803.1, on the reverse strand, counting down.
TAGTTTTATTCGTAAGAATTTTACTCCTATGTGTTATTGAACGATTACAAATATTTTGTGCAAAAGCACAAGGAGGTATTTTTTATGAATAAAGGTACAGTAAAATGGTTTAACGCAGAAAAAGGATTTGGCTTCATCGAAAGAGAAGATGGTAACGATGTATTCGTACATTTCTCAGCTATTTCTGAAGAAGGTTACAAATCATTAGAAGAAGGACAAGCAGTAGAATTCGAAATCGTTAATGGCGACAGAGGCGACCAAGCTGCTAACGTTATTAAATTATAATTTAATAGCTTTTAAAACACTTATCTCCGGATAAGTGTTTTTTTGTGTTATGAGCTGGGTAAGTTATTTAACAGGATGACCATAAAACAAGAAAATTACATCATCCTTAATAGCAACATATTATGTATTTAAGTTAATAAAAATTTAATTCTATAGCTCTGGAGGACATTAATATGAGTTCATTAATACCGTATTTAACATTTGATAACACTAAAGAAGCCTTAGCATATTACGAAGCAGTTTTTGGTGCTACAGATATCCAACGTCTACCTGTAGATGCTAATCAAGCGAGCAATTTTGGTCTTGCAGAAACAGAAGCAGAAAATGCAACTATGCATGCTGAATTTAAAATTGCTGGTACTACTGTCTTAGCTTCAGATGCGTTTGGAGGGAATTCAAAGATTAATGATAGTATTGCTTTATTAATTGATTATGATCTTAATAATGAAGCGGATACGAGAGAAGTAGAAGCCTTATATGAACGTGTAAGTCAACATGAATCTATTGAGGTAGCCATGCCATTAGCAGAACAATTTTGGGGTGGTAAAATGGCTGTTTTTACTGACAAATACAATGTGAAATGGATGTTACATGGTCAACACTAATGCTACATTTGTATGTTGAATATGAAAAATATAATAAATAGTACATTTTAAATTTAAGTTAATAACAGAATAGAACAATCCTCGCAAAATAAAATTGCGAGGATTGTTCTATTCTGTTATTAGTCATTTTCTAAGTGAAACAGCATTGATTGAAGATTTAATCCGATTATTAGATAAATATGAGGGCACACGCTCAAATGATGCAATATGGTCAAAATTTACCATTCAAATTACGCACTTATTTGCTGCATATAATCTTAACCAACGTAATTACAGCAAGACAAAGATAATGTCATTGTACAGTTGGGATAGACTAGTGATAATAATGAACAAGATTTTGCTAAAACAATGAAATCAAACATGGAAAACTGCTAAACTTATATTAAGTTACCGCATGTTAAATTAACGAGATAGGGGAATAATGATGGAATTGCATGTAAAATCATATGAGATGTTATCAAAAGATGAACTATTTAATATTATATGTGAACGAATTAATGTTTTTGTAGTCGAACAACAATGCAGTTATCAAGAAGTAGATAGTATTGATAAACAAGCACTACATGTTTTTTATAAAAATGGGGAAACAATTGTTGCATATACACGAATATATAAACAAGATGACGCTGTACATTTTGGCCGTGTTTTGGTAAACCAACAATATCGAGGACAAGATATTGGTCGACAAATCGTCAGCCAAACAATCAATGAAATTAATATAAGGTATCCACAAGAAATAATTAAAATAGCGGGGCAAACTTATTTGAAAGCATTTTATACTTCGTTTGGTTTTCAAATCGTTTCAGAAGAATATTTAGAAGATGGTATACCACACTACGATATGGAATTAAAGCTATAATATGGCGTGGTTATTATGTCAATTATAACTAATACTGCGCTGTGCTATCTTAGTAAGTGACAAAGGTATACAACATTAACAAAGCATGTTTTCAATGCAAATTTTAAATGACATAAGCGTGGTATATAACATTAAAGCTATATGCCACGCTTATTTTAATGATCTATAATGACGTTAGTTAATCACTTTAGGGAACACTCGAATATAAACTAATTCGCCAATAAGTTCAATTATCGTCTGGGTAATGATAACCGTTGAGGTAATGAGCGCTATTTCACTCGGTAATGCTAAGGCAAGCGGTAATACTACAAGTGAATTTCGGGTACTCGTACTAAATGTCAAAGTACGTTGTTCAATAATAGATAAGCCAAAAAGTTTTCCAGTCAATAGTGCTAAAATAGGTGCGCATAATAAAAAACAGACGTAAATCGGAATTACTGTGAATACTATTTCTGCGGAAGCTAAAACTTTATTGATTTGAGAGCTGATAACTGCAATTAAAACCAATGACATCATAGGTACTGGAAGCCATGATGTTAGTTGTTGCGTACGAAGTATTAACGGTTGCCACTTACTAAAATATTGTAATAATATCGCTAAGCATAACGGTACCACTATGATGACTACGAAAGATGTGACAAAAGGTTCAAATACGATTAGCTCTTGCAAGGGGTAATCTAACATCAGTGTTAAGTATATAGGCAGTAATAACATTTGAACAATTAATAATATCGGCGTTGCTATAGTTATGAGTGAAGCATCTCCCTTACCAAGATGAGTAAATACAATGACATAATCAATACAAGGTGTAAGCAATACTAAATAAATACCTAGCTCTAGTGGTTTAGTTTCTATTTGAAATAGCTGGATTAAGATGAAAACTAGAATTGGAATTGCTACAAAATTAGTAAGTAGTAACACGCCAATGAATTTTGTATGGTTTAACGCTTGCTTTAATTTTGTAAAAGGAATTTGTGTAAACATAGAAAACATTAAAATGGCGAGCAATAACGTAATCCATGACTCCAATAGCTGGCCAATTTCGACAGAGCTTAAACCTAAAATAATTGCGATAATAATAGAAATAAAATAAATATAAATTTGGTTGTTTTCTAGTGAACCTTTAATGTGGTGCATAACTTTTCTGCTCCTCAATTTACTTAAATTAATCGTATCATACAAAGAAGTGCATAGCACAATTAATGTGCTATGCGCTTAAACCGTTCCAAAGTAAATATAGATTGATTAGGAGGCTAAAATAGTTCTATTTTTTGGCTTCAATATTGACTTTATTTTCGATTTTCCCTTCATTTTGTTCGTTTACATTTAACAACAGTGCGCGTACTACGATGAGACCAGTGACAATTAGTAGAATATGTTTTAAATATTTCATTGTTTTCACGTCCCTAATATAGTTATAACTGGATTTTATTCGTTAGTTAACTGTACCCGTTTCACTCAAGTTAAATGTCAAAGAAATAAAAAAGGTGAAGTAAGCAATTTAAGCTTACTTCACCAATGTTAATACTTAGATTAATTATGCAAATGCATCTACAATAGCTTTCACAACTTGGATAACACCATTAACAATTTCTGCCCAATTCATTTGTACAACCTCCTTTGTGTAACAATGTACTTATAGTATATGTGGAAGTTATACATTTTTGTGTTGCAGTCCCTATATTATAAAAAACAATGCTTAATTGTACGAAATTTAAAATTAGACAACAGTTAGGATGCGTAATTGAATGATGCACAACTTATTATTGGCATTATGCATCATTAATGGTGATCGTACGTTGTGCCAAATCATATGAGATATGTAATTCTGTACTATTATTTTCGAGTGTTATTTGTTGAATCTCGTTATTTTCTGTTGTGAAATGCAATTGATTTAATATACCAAATGCATACTCATTTATAGGGCTAACAATAGATAAAGAAGTTTTATCTTCTTGAATCATAAAGTGCTTGTTACTATTATTGATCACTTGCCATAAAGGATAATTTTGTAAATACATTTAGGTACAACCTTTCATTTTTTAGTGAATTATCATCAGTATAAAACATAATAATATAGAAGTGTGTAGTGTAAAAGTGCTAGTGACTGAAAAGTAGATATTTAGAACATGGTAGGTATTAAAATATTCAAAAAGGGAATAACACTATTAAACTATAGATTGCATTGAAAGGATGAAATCATGAATTTGGTAATTATATTTGTTTTAAGTTTGGTGTTTGCCATTTTGGCTACGTTACCATTTTTATTTGTTAATACACAGTTATATGAACATAAAAATCAATCTTCAGCTGATAGAAAAACAGAAAAGCGAAGTGCGGTTAAACGTTTTTGTTATCATTTTATATTAGCATTTATAATGTTAGTAATTTATCACTTTCTTACTGATTAATAGTTCTATTTACACTAGTACTTACAATATCGCTAAAACGTTATATTGATTGTGTAAAGACACTTTCTGACTAAGTTGTTGTTAGTGTCTTTACATTGTTATAGTTACTTACTAATGCTTTAAAATATAGTTAAAACAACACTGACTAAGATGCCTGCAATCCCTAAAAAGATTAGCATGACAGTTAAACCTAATAATGATTCTTGATATGCTTTCTTTTTTTTATAAAGAAATAAAGAAAGAATGCCGGATAATAAAAATATACAAGATAACCAAAATACTATTGCGAAATGTAAATTCAAGAGTGTCACCCCCCCTTAATTTTCCTTAAACTTTAAATAATTGTTAATTATAAGAATGATGATAATTGTATTATATTGATTTTAGCATTTATTTAGTAAGAGCAATAGATATTTTTACGATTAACTCTTGTCTACGTTTTAATTTACTAATAAAGGTGAATAATATAAGAAGCGGTGAATGGGGGAATGTCTATGCATAATACAATATCTGCCATCGAACATGATATTGAGCAGCTTGAATCAGCAAATTCTAATATATCTGATGAGGCGTTACAAGACATAGAACGACGTATTGTAGACCAAAAAACAAAAATTAGAGAATCACTGTCACCTAGCAAATCACGTGAAGCGGAGCGTTTGAATGAAATTGCAGGTAAAGTAAACAGCAATATTAGTAGTGCATTTGATAGATTTGATTCAGTAAAGCAATTAAAAGATTATTTGGAACCAATTTTTCAACGAGGAAAAATTGATACGACTTATGGTCGTGCGTTAGTATTGATTGAAGAAACTAAATTGATTGAATATGTAAAAGATTATTTTAATAAACCCGAAGATGATTATGAACTATGTCACTATATTGTATCTAAAGCAATAGAGTTGAGTGACAAGATTATGACAGATCAATATACGGCACTTTTAAAATTAGAATTACGCTTTTTTGATCAAAAGTTTGCTGGATTAAAATAATCTTTAAAAAGGAGGAAACGAAATAATGAATGAAGTTAACAAAGTGATTTATATTGTTTTAGCCTTATTTTTAGGCGGTTTTGGTGTTCATAAATTTTATGCTCGTAAAACGGGTATGGGGCTATTATATCTTGTGTTTTGTTGGACAGGGATTCCTCAAATTATAGCAATTATTGGCGGCATTTTAGCAATTTTCAAACCTGCTGACCAGCATGGCAATATTTTAGTATAAATTAAATATTGTAAATAAAAAAGATGGCAAACTTAGGAATTTTAAAAGTTTGTCATCTTTTTTATTTACAAAAAGTTAAAAAAATTATAAAAATTTAACATTTGTTGTTAAACATTGACATAGCTCGAATTCCAAGCTATATAGACGTTGTATAAATCAAAGTGACGTGTAGACAAAACTTTGAAATTTGATATGATTAAAAAAAAGGCATTACACACATAATGAAAGCGCTATTAAAATATATAAAGTCGAGGTTGATGCTTATGACATTTTATGATTTTGTTATTAGTTTTATTGAAGATGATACACCATTAGGTAGTCTAGCCAATAATGTACGACGTGACAAAGACTTTCCTAAAAATGAAACGTGCCATGCGACTTTACGTACTTACTTCCATAATCACTACATTGATCATGAGATGTTAGAGTCTGCAAACAGAGCATTAAGTTTATATCGCTTAAATTATAAGTGATTATTCTAACTTGTGTAATACCAATTCTGTGTTTTTAATGCATCCAAAATATCTTTAGTTTTGAAATTAATTTCATTATTTCTAATTGAAAAAGGTTCAATAATATCTTGAGCCAACCACGTTTGTATTAGTTCATGTGGTAATCCATCCAATTGCATTTCGCTTTCACTTACAATAAAACATTCCCAATCAAGTGAAAGTTGTGAAGGATTAACATAATTACATCCATTAAGTTGATTCATTTCCAAACACTCCTTAATATTGTAAATCCGACGTTAAGTTTTACCCACAATGTAAGAGTATAAAACGAAATTTTGCTCAATTTGTTGAAATTATACAAGATAAATATGTGTGATAGTAGCCACAAATTATTGTTTATATGCATAAAAATATGACGTAATATCATGTCGATACTACGTCATATTTTTGTTTTTAAAAATCAAACGTTGTTACCAAGGTATAATTCCGAATAGACAAGCTATTAAAATCATGAAGAGGCTAGAGCCAATAGCCCACTTAATAACAATACGTTGGTTAGTTCCATATTCTATGTCTAACATACCAACTAGTAAATAACCAGCTGCATATAATGGACTTAAAACGTGTAATGGCTGACCTAAAACAGATGCTCTGGCCATTGCTACTTTTGAAATACCGAATTGTTCTGCTGATTCTGCAAGAATTGGCAAAATACCATAATAGAATGGATCATTAGCCATAAAGTAAGTAAATGGACCACTTAAAATTGCAGTTATCAATGCGAAATGATTACCCATTGCATCTGGAATAATATGTACTAAGGCAGTTGCCATTTCATCTACCATTTTAGTTCCATCCATGATACCTGTAAAAATACCAGAAGCAAATACTAAACTAATAACAGCTAATACGTCACCCGCGTGTTTTTTCACTACAGAATTTTGAATGCTTAAGTTAGGATAGTTAATTAAAATTGCAACACCAAACCAGACCATGAAAAGTGCTGGTATAGGTAGTAATTCCATTACTAAACAAACGATTAATGACACTGTTAAAAAGGCATTAGGTATAAGCATTTTAGGTCGTTTAAGTAAACTTTCTTCTTTAGTTTCTTCTTTTTTAACATCTTCTATATCTATATCAGTTGCAGTAGTAATATGTCTTTTTGATCGTTTACCTAAAATATAAGCTACTACAAAAGCAAAAAGAATACCCGCTGCCATAGCTGGCATAATAGGAATAAAGACGTCTTCAGTACTTAAATGTAATGCGGAAATTGCACGTGCAGTTGGACCACCCCAAGGTAACATGTTCATTACACCAATTGACAGTAACGCTAGCGTGGATAAAACATATAAACTCATGCCAATTTTTTTATAAAGTGGCATCATCGCTGTAACTGTAATGATGAATGTAGTTGTACCGTCACCATCTAATGCTACTAGTGAGGCTAGTATAACTGTACCAATTGCTATTTTGACTGGGTCTCCTTTAACTATTTTTATAATTTGATTGATGACCGGTTCGAATAATCCAGCGTCAATCATGACACCAAAGTATAAAATTGCAAATGTTAACATAATTCCTGTCGGTGCAACTGTTTCTATCCCCTCTAACATATATTTCCCTAAACCGGCGTAAAATCCACCGATTAAAGCGAAAACAGTTGGCACGATAATTAATGCTATTAATGCTGACATTTTTCTTGTCATTATTAATACCATAAAGACAATAATCATAATGAATCCTAATAATGCTAAATTCATAGTATTAAATTCCCCCCCTTATTCAAATAATTATAGCGCTTTCAATTCATTAAAGACAATAAATACATAAATTTCATAATAAAATTTTATTATGAATCAATATAAGAAAAAACAATAGTTTTATTGATGTTAAAGTCGTCAATAAAACTATTGTTTATGTAAGGATTAAATAAAATTAAGTACGAACGTTTTAATTACGGGAATCCCAGATAAAATTATAGCAATACAAGTCACTATAAGTGCAAAGATATTGGCAATACGATCTCCTTGTAATAGGGCGTAAATATTAAATAGTAAAACCCCGACTAAAAATAGTCCGGCAGCAATTACAATTGCTGTGCTGTCATAAATAGTGCTTAAAATGATAATTGGTATAGTTAATGTGATAAGTGACAACAATAAAGAGAATAGAGTTGTTGTGAATTTCAAATTATGCCACCTCCCAGAATGTTAGGTATTTATAGTATATTAATTTACCACTTAGTACGTAATAAAAATAATATGTTGTTATTTTATGTATTGCAAGTCATTTTTATTATTAAAATAAAAAGTATGAACCACAAGGCATGTGCTGTCCATACTTACCATAAAAATATTTTTATAACATTGTGCCATCTAAGTAGTATATGAGCCAATGTTGATCGATATATTTGTCATGATATTTACGTGCATGTTGTTCAACTGCTAACACATCAAAGTCTAAATCACTAAAGAATACCTTAGCTGTAATATTATTAGAAGCAACTGAAGCAATAACTATCTCTATATTTTTTTCTTCACAAGTATTAAAAATATAGTTTATGAGGAGTGCGGCATTTTCTTTACGTTCTTCTGCATTAATACCTGTAACGCACATGTTTTCCAAATAAGCTTTATGTGCGAGACCATGTATTGGGAAGTGTGCCATTGTACTGACTGCTATTAAAGATTGATTTGAAAACAATCCAAATACGATATAGTTTTTATTTTGAGGTGATAACGTTGTTTTTAAATAGGGGGCTGTAACAATTTCATTATCATAAATGCCCCAAATAAATGCATTGCTCTTATTGTGCAAAGCTTGCAATAAAAATTGTTGATATAAATCAATATCGTTAATAGATAAAATGCGTGTATGCAACATTGAATTCCTCCTTTAATAAAACTTTGTGAACAATCGTAATTTTTTGAAGATATTACATTAATAGTAAATGATTGTGTAAGCGTTGGCAATATTATTTATAAATAAATATAAAAAATAAATAAGTGTGTTTATTATAATTTTTCAATATAAAAAAATTATCTACTTATTTATATTGAAAAAATTGTATAAATAAATAGACTTTGTATTTTAATGTTGTAATCATTATATTGCTTTTGGAGAAAGGATATTTTAGCTATTATCAAGCAAAAAAAGTCGAGAGCAGAAGCAAAGTAAATACTTCGCCTTCATGCTCTCGACTATTAGTAAAACCAATTGAATTAGTCAGCAACTTCAACATTTAAGTTAACATCAATGTTGCCTTTTGTTGCTTTAGAATATGGACAAAACTCATGTGCGTCTTGTAAATATTTTTCAGCATCAGCTTGAGATAAAACATTTTTAACTTTTGCATCAATGTCAACGCTTAGCTTAGGACTTTCTGCCTCTGGATCATCTTCTAAACGTACAGTTAAGGTAACTTCTGTTTCGGCATCTCTAACTTTGTTTTGTTTTAAAATTAAATCAAAAGCACCATTAAAACAAGATGCATAACCTGCAGCAAATAGCTGTTCAGGATTTGTACCTTTTTCAGCATCAGCTTGAGCTGGTGGAATGACTGCTACATCAATTGCTTTATCATCTGTGTGGACATGTCCATTACGTCCACCTGTATTCGTTGCTTTTGTTTCATAATTAACTGCCATATTTATTACCTCCTAAATTAAATCATATAATTTGCATACCCTTTAATATAAAAACTAATCATCAATTTCAAAATGATAAAATAGTAATTCATTAAAGTTATTGTTTTCATGGAATTGATTAAGATACAATAAATGCTAAATAGAATAACTAAAATAGAGGTGTGAATAATGGCACAAGTGAAAATAGCGGTAACCATTGCTCCGGAAAATGAATTATTACCAGCTACAATTGAAGACTTAAAACGATATCAATCGGACTTCGATATAATTGAATTACGTATAGATCAATGGCAACAAATAGAAACAACAACAGTACGTGCAGTATTACAACAGCTAAAAGACTTAGCGTTAAATAAACAAATATTAGTGACATATCGTACGGCCAACCAAGGTGGTTTAGGAACGTTAGCGTCAAAAGAATATCTTGAATATTTAACCACATTAATAACACAAGAAACATTTGACGTTATTGATCTTGAATTTGATAAAAAGCAAAATCCTGAGGAATTAACAACAGTAATCAATCTAGCGCAAAATAATAATAAAGAAGTAGTATTGTCCTATCATGACTTTGATCAAACCCCACAATTAGATGAGTTAAAGCATTTGTATTATAAAATGCATTTGTTGGCTCCAGATTACTTGAAGGTAGCAGTAATGCCTAAAGGGAAAGAAGATGTCACTAATTTATTAAATGCTATGTCTGTAACAGCAGATTCAGTAAATGAACGTGTTGTAGGCATTGCTATGGGTAAAATAGGGATTGTTTCACGTACTGCGCAAGGTGTGTTTGGTGGAACAATTTCATATGGCTGTATAGACACTCCAAAAGCACCTGGACAAATTCACGTAGCAACGTTGCGTCAACAGTTAGATTTTTATAACTAGTTTGAAAATTCCCTGATAGTATTTTATAATTGAAAATAATTATCAATAAGAAAGGGCGTTGTTTCATGGAATTACAAGATGCAATCGCGAATAGAAGAAGTATTAAAATGTTTAAAAGAGATATGGTGATTGATGATCAAGCATTATACCAAGCGATTGAACAATCTACGTATGCGCCTAATCATGGTATGAGACAGCCATGGCGTGTTGTGCATATCGCTAAAAATAGATTAGGTGAAATGAGTAAGCAAGTATCGCGTATTGCTTTTCATCACCAACCCGATAAACAGCAAGATCACTATAATGCTGTGACAAATTTAGGTGGTATGTTGGCATTAATTGTACAAGAAGATCCACGCCAAAAAGAAAATTTGGAAAATTATTTGGCTTTTGGTGCCTTTGCTCAAAATTTAATGCTTTTACTACATGAAGCGCAAATAGGTACGTGTTGGAAGACACCTCAATATATCTTTTTACCACAAATAAGAAACGTTTTCGGCGTGAAAGATAATGAAAGTTTAGTCGGTTTTATGTATTTAACAGATATGGAAGATGAAATGCATCATCCACCACGTCAAACTCAAAATATAATGACACAATTTTAATTTATAAAGGGGAGTGGGACAGAAATCTGATTTTGAAAAAATGATTTCGTCGTCCCACCCCGGCAAGGCTGACTAGCGTTGAAAAAAGCTTGGTTTGAAGCGCATTTTCAATGCAGACAGCTACTGCCAATATGAAAAGAGATTTCGAATAACACATGGAGTGGGACAGAAATCTGATTTTGAAAAAATGATTTCGTCGTCCCACCCCGGCAAGGCTGACTAGCGTTGAAAAAAGCTTGGTTTGAAGCGCATTTTCAATGCAGACAGCTACTGCCAATATGAAAAGAGATTTCGAATAACACATGGAGTGGGACAGAAATCTGATTTTGAAAAAATGATTTCGTCGTCCCACCCCGGCAAGGCTGACTAGCGTTGAAAAAAGCTTGGTTTGAAGCGCATTTTCAATGCAGACAGCTACTGCCAATATGAAAAGAGACTAGAACAAATCAATATTGTCCTAGCCTCACCAGACTGCCGACAAAGCTACTGAGTTTGTTGGCAGTTTTTTTATGCACGCTTTCCGCGGGCACTGTCTTAGCCTATAGTCTTGGCAAGTGCTATTCCCGCAGGAGTCGGCATAAATCATTACTATTTTGAAAAACTATATAAATAAAACGTAAACAAGCCCTTCGCAAATTGAACTGCACCCAGTCAAGTAGACAAGTAAATAATTAAAAAATTGGTTAGTCTCGTTTTATGCGAGATTAGCCATTTTTAATGTAATTCTTTCATTATTAAAAAACTTTATATATTTATTTATAACTTGAAATGCTTCTTCTATACTTTCGAATTTAAACCGTTTAGAACCTCTATAAATCTCAGATTTAATAATTCCCCAAACACCTTCCATAGGACCATTATCAATACACTTTCCAACACGAGACATACTTTGTATCATCTTATGGTGATTTAACTTATTTTTAAATAATCGGGAAGTATACTGAAAACCACGATCGCTATGAAATATAATACCTTCGGTACTAGTTACAGTCTTGACTGCCTTATCAAATGTTTTAAATACGAGTTGATTGTTATTTGAATTTCCCAAATAATGACTTACGATTTTACCTGTTCCCAAATCATATATTGCACTAAGATATATTTTACTTCCATTTTCAAGTTGGAACTCAGTTACATCTGTTAGCCATTTTTTATTAGCCTCTCTTTCTTGAAACTCACGATTTAATTCGTTTTCGGCTATCGTTTGAGGAGTACAAGGCTTATAGCGCTTGCGTTTACGGCGGATAACTGCTTTTAAATTTAGTTGATTCATTAACCGATAAACACGTTTATGATTTACTTTTTTATGCAAATATAGGCGAATATAAATATAAATTCGTCTATATCCATAAATGCCTTTATATTTTTCATAAATGTGTTTGATTTCTTTTATTAATATTTTATTTTCAAATTCTTTTTGTGTGGGCTTTCGATGTAACCATTTATAATAACTTGCGCGTGAAATATTTAAAGTTTGGCATAAATGTTTAATTGGAAATTCATTTCTTAGCGCTTCAATCGTTTCATATGCTGCGATTTTTTTGCTTGTTGATTTATCATCTCTCTTTCTATTTCTTGATATTTTTTTAAGACTTTATTTTCCATTTCTAATATTTTATTTCGATCTTTTAGTTCTTGGATTTCAGCTTCTCTCTGTTCTTCTGGTGTTAATATAGATTTAGGTTTGCCTTTGCCTCTACCGTCTTGGAGGCCATCACGGCCATGTGATTTATACTTTTGTACCCATTGGTACAACTGACCGTAACTAACATCATATTTTTTAGCACAATCTTTATAACTAATTTCATTATCTAAATAGTATTCTACAATTATAAGACGTTCTTTGAATGTTGTTGTTTTACCTTTCATCGTATACACCTCTTGTTTTGGAGAATAATTGGTATTCTCTTTTCTTCCAGTATAACGATTTACCCATTTGCGTACAGTTTCATGGGCAGGAATATTATATTTAATGGCCAATTTTTTATAAGATATATCATTATCCAAATATTCCTGAACTACATTCATTTTAAATTGAAATGAATACTTATTATTTTGTGAGTTACGTATTAAAGAATATAAGCCGTTTGTTAAATACCTATTGTACATATAACGGAGATATTCTGGAGATAGATTAACATCAACTATTTCTACAATGCTTTCGAAACTCATACCATTTTCATAATTATTAAAAACTGATTGTAATAAATCTAAGTCAATTAATTTTCTAGACATAAAAATACTCCCTTCAAAGTTTTCATTTTTTTAATGTCTACTTTGAAGGGAGCATATCAAATTACTGTGAAGGGCTTGTTTACGTTTTGAAGCTAGCATATCAAATTAATGTGCTAGTTTTTGTATTACTGAAATGTTTCAGCTAAGAATGACTCAACTTGTTCTGGTGATTTAGCATTTGCTGAATGTAGGTGAGCAAGTTTTTCACCATTTTTGAAGACTAAAAGACTTGGAATACCCATAACGTCATTATTTGCTGCAACATCTTCTAGTTCGTCTCTATTGACTGTATACCAATTATAATTATTGTATTTTTCTACAATAGGATCAATCCACATATCCATTGCTTTACAATCTGGACACCATCCTGCTTCGAATTTTACAATGACAGGTTGATCACTATTTATAGTTGAATCAAAATTACTTGTTGAGTTAATTGTTTCCATATTAACGCTCCTTTGATTATTAATTGATTACATTATAACTAAAAAAACTAGGGAAATAAAAATTTTAGCTTAAAAATTGAAGCGTTTTGATCGTAATTCTGCTATATTAGTGATAACAACGTATAGGAGGTACAGTACATGATTAAATTTTACCAATATCCTAATTGTACGACATGTAAAAAAGCTGCTAAATTTTTACAATCGTACGGTGTGAGTTATGAACCTATCGACATCGTTCAACATACACCAACTAAAAATGAGTTTAAAGATATTTTAGAACGTACTGGCATTGAAATTAACAAAATGTTTAATACACATGGTGCCAAATATCGCGAATTAGGTTTAAAAGATAAAATAGGGACGCTTTCTGATGATGAAAAGCTAGATTTACTTGCTTCTGATGGTATGTTAGTAAAACGACCACTAGCTGTGCTAGGCGATAAAGCAACTGTTGGTTTCAAAGAAGAAGAGTATAAAGCGACATGGTTATAAAGATTTTCACTTTATAACGATCGCTAAAGTTTTCAAAAATGCAGTCAAAATCAATTTATGAAAACGCTTAATGATGCTGTGTAAAAGTAACATAAATTTTTGATTATTAAAGGCAAACAGTTGCCAGTCATACATTCATATGGCATCATAAATATGTAAAATCATATAGGAGGGGATTCTCGTGGCAGTACCAAGTGAATTAAAATACTCAAAAGAACATGAATGGATAAAAGTTGAAGGAAATACGGTTACAATTGGTATCACTGAATATGCGCAAAGTGAATTAGGTGATATTGTATTTGTTGAATTACCAGAAGTTGATGATGACATCCAAGAGGGGGATACTTTTGGCAGTGTTGAATCTGTAAAAACTGTCTCTGAATTGTATGCACCTGTTACTGGTAAAGTAGTAGAAGCAAATGAAGAATTAGAAGATAGCCCTGAATTTGTAAATGAATCACCATATGAAAAAGCTTGGATGGTGAAAGTTGAAGTTAGTGATTTAGATCAATTGAATGAACTACTTTCAGCTGAACAATATTCTGAAATGATTGGTGAATAGAATAAGTGATTTTAAACTCCATGATATTTACTGTCTTGGAGTTTTTAACTTATCTATGGCGCTAAAGTTTACCAAAATTTAATAAACCCTCAAAATCATGGAAAATTAATGCTGTAACAATGAATTTGACAAGTAAAGACGCCATTTTTACAATATTGATACAAAATTATAATATGTTTATAACCTCGTGTCTTTGTGAAAAACCAAATATAGTATAAGTTTATTATCAACTTTTAGAAGGTGGATGTCATGACGATTCTTAATAAAGTTATCATTGTTGAAGGCAAATCTGATAAAAAGAGAGTTAAACAAGTAATTGATGAACCAATTGAAATTATTTGTACTCATGGAACTATGGGTATTGATAAAATTGATGAAATGGTGGAATCTTTGTACGATAAACAAGTTACAATTTTAGTTGATTCAGACGATGAGGGAGAAAAGATTCGTAGATGGTTTAAACACTATTTAAGCGAAAGTAAACATGTTAGAGTGGATAAACAGTATTGTGAAATTGCGAGATGTCCAAAACGATATTTAGCTAAAGTATTGAAAAAAAACGGCTTTGTAGTTAAAGACGAAGAGCATATCAATAAAGCTAAACTAGATTATATAGCTGAAAGGGTAAGTTTATTAACATGAATGCAACGACAAAACAACACGTAGCAAATGTACGTGAACATTTTGATAAAGATAAACATTTAGTTTTTGGTTATACACCAACTTGCGGTACATGTAAAATATCTGAAAGAATGTTAGATATCGCAAATGAAATCTTAAAATTACCAATTACTAAAATTGATTTGAATTTTCACCCTGAGTATTCACAGGACAATGAAATACAATCGGTTCCTGTGTTACAACTAATGTCTAAAGATAAGGAAATAAAGCGTATTTACGCTTTTCAATCTGTGCCATATCTTTTAGAAAATTTGCAATAATATATTGACGAATCATTAGTGCAGTGGTAGGATTAAAAATAATTAAATAATGTAACTCTTATCGAGAGAGGTGGAGGGATGTGCCCTATGAAGCCCGGCAACCGTCTAAGTATAGAAATGGTGCCAATTCACATAAAGTCGACCGAACTTTAAAAGATGAGAGAGGGTGTTATTGCTTTCTCTATCTTTTAAGATGAGAAAGCATTTTTTTAATTTATAAGCAATACAAGGAGGACAAACAATGATTGAGTTAAATCAAATCGTCAAGCGTTATAAGACGAAAAAGCAAGATGTGCTTGCGGTAGATCATGTTGATTTAAGTATTCAATCAGGCTCAATTTTTGGAGTTATTGGTTTTTCAGGTGCGGGCAAAAGTACATTAGTTCGACTGTTTAACAATTTAGAACAACCAACTTCAGGTGACGTAACAATCGATGGTGACAATATAGGACAATTGTCTAAAAAAGATTTAAGAAAAAAACGTCAAAAAGTGAGTATGATATTTCAACACTTCAACTTATTATGGTCACGTACTGTATTAAATAATATAACATTCCCATTAGAAATTGCTGGGGTACCGAAGCAAGAAGCAAAACAACGGGCTGCAGAACTTGTTGAGTTAGTAGGATTAAAAGGACGAGAAGACGCATACCCATCTGAATTATCTGGTGGTCAAAAACAACGTGTTGGTATTGCACGTGCTTTAGCAAACGAACCGACTGTGTTGTTATGTGATGAAGCGACAAGTGCACTAGATCCACAGACTACAGATGAAATTTTAGATTTATTACTTAAAATTAAAGAACAGCGAAATTTAACTATTGTGATTATCACTCATGAAATGCATGTTATACGTCGTATTTGTGATGAAGTCGCAGTAATGGAAAATGGCAGTGTTATAGAACAAGGATCTGTGACGAATGTATTTGAAAATCCAAAACATGAAGTAACGAAACGCTTTGTTAAAGAAGACTTAAATGATGATTTTGAAGATGCATTTGCAGACATAGAGCATTTTGGCAAAGATGATTACATAGTAAGATTGAATTTTACTGGTAATAACACTACTGAACCTATCGTGTCATACATTACGCGGGCGCATCAAATAGACGTAAATATTTTAGAAGCAAATATAAAAAATACTAAAAGTGGGTCAATTGGCTTTTTAGTGTTACATCTTCCGAATATAAATTCTGAAAAATTCGAAGATTTCAACAGTGATTTAGCAAAACAACAAGTATCAGTGGAGGTGTTACGTCATGACTAGTTCATTTAGTGAAATCCTCCAAGAAATGATTACGATGCCCAATGTACAATGGTCACAAGTGTGGGTAGCAACTTATGAAACGTTATATATGACAGTGATAGCAACTATTTTTGCTTTTATTTTTGGTATTATTTTAGGAGTGTTGCTCTTTTTATCAGCTAAAAGTGACGCTAAAGCAGCTAGAATTTTTTATAGCATTGTCTCTTTTGTCGTTAATTTATTCAGAGCAATTCCTTTCATCATTTTAATATTATTACTTATACCGTTCACTAGTTTAATTTTAGGTACAATAAGTGGACCAACAGGTGCCTTACCAGCATTAATTATTGGTTCTGCTCCATTTTATGCTAGATTAGTTGAAATCGCATTTAAAGAAATTGATAAAGGTGTAATTGAAGCGGCGTGGTCAATGGGTGCCAATACATGGACAGTAGTAAGAAAAGTATTGTTACCTGAAGCTATGCCAGCGTTAGTATCAGGAATTACAGTTACAGCAATCGCCTTAGTAGGTTCTACGGCAATTGCAGGTGTTATAGGTGCAGGTGGATTAGGGAACCTTGCATATTTAACTGGTTTTACACGAAATCAAAATGATGTCATTTTAGTTTCGACAATTTTAATTTTAATTATTGTGTTCATTATTCAATTCATTGGTGATTGGGCTACAAATAAATTAGACAAACGATAACATGAAATGGGGAGAAAAACATGAAAAAAATACTTAGTTTAGCTTTTGTATTAGTTTTATCTGTAGTATTGGCAGCTTGTGGTAATAGTGAAGGTAAAGATAAAAAAATAACTGTTGGTGCGTCACCGTCACCACATGCTGAAATCTTGGAACAGGCAAAACCATTGTTAGAAGATAAAGGTTATGATTTAGAAATTAAAACTATCAATGATTACACAACACCTAATAAATTATTAGATAAAGGCGAATTGGACGCTAACTATTTCCAACATACACCATATTTAGAAACTGAGAAAAAATCTAAGAAATATAAAATTGAGTCAGCAGGTGATGTACATTTAGAACCAATGGCTGTATATTCTAAAAAGTATAAGAATTTGAAAGATTTACCGAAGGGCGCAACAGTATATGTATCTAACAACCCTGCAGAAGAAGGTCGTTTCTTAAAATTCTTTGTAGATGCTGGATTAGTTAAAATTAAAGACGGTGTTAAAATTGAAGATGCTAAATTTGATGATATCGTAGAAAACAAAAAAGATATTAAATTTAATAATAAACAATCAGCTGAGTATCTACCGAAAATTTATCAAAATGAAAAAGCAGATGCCGTTATTATCAATTCTAACTTTGCAATTGATCAAAAGTTAGATCCTAAAAAAGATTCAATTGTTTTAGAAAAACCTGAGGATAATCCATACACGAATTTAATTGCGGTCAAAGAAGGTCACAAAGATGATGAGAAAATTAAAGCGTTAATGGATGCTTTAAATTCTAAAGATATTAAAGACTATATTAAGAAAGAATATAATGGTTCAGTTGAACCTGCAAAATAATTTTAAAAACCGCCTCTTAACGTAATAAGTTAAGAGGCAGTTTTTATGTAGTAACATTATATTTTTTGAAACACAATATTTGAAATTTAAACTTGGTGCTCTGTATAATAATGGTAGCACTGAGCAGTGCTGAAATGGGAGAACAATATAGGGTTTCTTTAATTCTGTGTTGTCTTATTAATCACGAAAACCCTAACGCTAAGGGTGAATCTTGTAAATTCTTATATTTATATATAATAAAACTCGGATAACACAGAATACTTATAGTGTAAGTTAAACTATCAAGTACCTGGCTACCCGAGCTTTATTAATGTTGGTCGTGTTCGTCTTGAATATCGCCAACTATATTTTCTAATATATTTTCCATAGTAATAATGCCATGAATTTGGTTTGATGATTTAACTAAGGCAATGTGGACATGGAGTTGTTTCATTTGTTCTAGCACAGTATGACATTTGGTAGATAGGTCTACTGTTAAAATATCATGAGTGATTTCTGATAATGACTCCACAGATTCGTTTAATAAATCTTTAGCATGCACATAGCCAATAATATTATCAGGTTGATTGACATAGACAGGATATCTTGAATAATGAGAGTCGTTAATGATTGCTTTTGCCTCGCTCAATGGTGTATCTGAAGAGAACGTTGCTGTTTGTGACAAAGGTATATAGCCGTCTTGTACGATCATATTGTCAAAGTCAAATGCTCTATTTATATGTGTCAATTCACCTTTTGTTATTTCTCCGCCATCGTGACTTTCTTTTAATAATAGTTTTAATTCTTCTTCAGAATGGTAAATTTCACTTTCTTTCGCAGGTTGCATTCCGAATAATCGCAAAATAATACGTGCAGAACCGTTAAGAATATATATGAATGGATAAAATAATTTGTAAAACATGATAATTGGTTTTGCAATATATAATGTGATTTGTTCAGCTTTTTGAATTGCGATAGTTTTTGGTGCCATTTCACCGATAACTACGTGTAAATAAGTAGCTATAACAAAGGCACTAATTAAAGTGAAGACATGAATCAATGTATCAGACATACCAAACAAACTGAAAAATGGATGTAGGATAAATTCAAAAGTAGATTCACCAACCATACCGATTCCTAGTGCAGTAATTGTAATTCCTAATTGACAGGCTGCTAAGTATTCATCGAGATGAGTTACAACTTTTTTGGCAGCTATCGCTTGACGATGATTAGCTTCAGCCAATTGATTGATTCTTGATGTGCGTACTTTAACAATTGCAAATTCTGTAGCTACAAAGAATGCCGTAAGTGCTAACAGTAAAATAAACGTAAGTAAACTAAATAAGGTTCCCAAAGGTTAATAAATTCCTCCAATATAATAATAAATCAATCTTTTTATAGATTGATTTACTATTATATAAAAAAATAAGACACAATTCTAATAAAAAGCATAATTTTATTTGTTGCAAAATAAACAATTAAAACCCCTGTTAAAGATTACCTTAAAGCAAACTTGAACAGAGGATAGATTAATATTATTCTGAGCTTAGTTTTTGACTAATAAACACTCCGATACATAATACGATTAATGAAATTAGCCATTCTAAACCATGAGTAGGTATGCCAGGAAATACCGCATACAATGAACCAATCACTAAACCGATAATTAATGCGTAAGTCGTGATCGTATGTTGAGAGAGTAAATACTGAATAAGTTTACTACTGAACATAAAGCCAAAAATGACACCACAACCTACTGTAATTAAGAGTGGAATAGCAGCAAAATTGAATGAAACAAACTCAGAAATAGCAAACATAATAGTACCATAAACGCCGAATACTAATAACATAAAAGAACCTGAAATTCCTGGTAACAGCATGGCGCTAGAGGCACACATTCCGGCAAGAAAATATTTAATAATAAGACCAAAATCTAATGTGAAATGTGAATTGTTAACAGATTCTTCACCACTTAATGACGATATAATAAGTATAATTGCTATTCCTAATATTAATAGTAAGTAATGTTTTATTGAAAAAGTAGCTTTAAAGTTTGCTGATTTCAATAAGAAAGGAATAATACCAATGATTAAGCCAGTGAAAAAGAACATTGTAGGTATATGAAATTCACTTAATAGGTAATTAATCAATTTACTTAAACTACCAATGGCTAAAACCATACCTAATCCAATCGGAATTAAAAAGCGAATACTAGCTACAAAATGTTTGGAAAACAAACCACTTATTGCACGGATAAAATCATTATATATTCCTAAGAGTAAAGCAATAGTACCACCACTAATACCGGGGACTAAATCAGAAGTACCCATTGCGAACCCCTTAAAAATATTAGACCATTTAATATTTGACATATTTCGTTCCCTTCTTTATACAAAATATGTTATTAGCATAGCAAAAATTAGTATAGAGTTAAAATGAACTAAAGTAATTTGCATCATTATTAGAAAATTCAATAAATAAAAGAGATTGAGAACCAAGCACAATTTATTATCAGTTGCTATAAAAACATAACCGATCATAAAAATTATTGTATTATAATAATTATTATAAATAAGCACCTGAAAAGGTTTATATTACCTAGTATTTAAGTTATAATAAATCGGTGTAATGCGTTTGCAGTTTTTTGACTGCAGATTAAAATTATTATAAACTAGTAAAGAAAACATATTATTTATGACGGAGGGAATATGTATGCCATCAACATTAGAAATTAAAGACCTACATGTGTCTATTGAAGATAAAGAAATATTAAAAGGTGTGAATTTAACAATTAACACTGGTGAAGTTCATGCTGTAATGGGGCCAAATGGTACTGGGAAATCAACATTATCATCTGCGATTATGGGACATCCAAGCTACGAAGTAACACAAGGTGAAGTATTATTAGACGGTGTGAACGTATTAGAATTAGAAGTTGATGAACGTGCAAAAGCAGGTTTATTCCTAGCAATGCAATACCCATCAGAAATTACTGGCGTTACAAACGCTGACTTTATGCGTTCTGCTATTAATGCTAAACGTGAAGAAGGCCAAGAAATCAACTTAATGCAATTTATTAAAAAATTAGATAAAGAAATGGAATTCTTAGACATCGACCAAGATATGGCTCAACGTTATTTAAACGAAGGCTTTTCAGGCGGTGAAAAGAAACGTAACGAAATTTTACAATTAATGATGTTAGAACCAAAATTTGCAATTTTAGATGAAATTGACTCTGGTCTTGATATTGACGCATTAAAAGTTGTATCAAAAGGTATTAATGAAATGCGTGGTGATCAATTTGGCTCATTAATTATTACGCACTATCAAAGATTATTAAATTATATTACTCCTGATCACGTACATGTTATGTATGGTGGCGTTATTGTTAAATCCGGTGGACCTGAATTAGCTAAACGTTTAGAAGAAGAAGGTTATGAGTGGGTTAAAGAAGAATACGGTGCGACAGAATAAATCTCAATTAGGTAAAAAGATATACTAGTTTGAGAGCTAAGGTTTTAATTGATACCTAAAATGAAATCAATGAATCATCAAATGGGAGGAAAATAGTATGACAACTGAAACTTTAAACATTTCTGAAGCACAACTTGTTGAATATTCACAAGCCCATAATGAACCTTCATGGATGACAGAGTTACGTAGAGAAGCGTTAAAATTAACAGAAACTTTAGAAATGCCAAAACCAGATAAAACTAAAATTAACAGATGGGACTTTGATTCATTTAAGCAACATGAGACAACAGGAGAAGTCTACAGTAGCTTAGATCAATTACCTGAAGAAGTTAAAAACATTATTGATGTTGAAAAATCAGAAAACTTGATCATCCAACATAATAATACACTTGCTTTTTCACGTGTATCGGATTCTGCTAGTAATGACGGTGTCATTGTTGAAGGCTTATCAGAAGCATTAGTTAATCATCCGGAATTAGTACAACAATACTTTATGACTGAAGCGGTAACAGTAGACGAACATCGTTTAACTGCTTTACACACAGCATTAGTTAACGGTGGGGTCTTTGTATACGTACCAAAAAATGTTGTTGTTGAGCATCCTATTCAATATGTAGTACTACATGATGATGAAAATGCTAGCTTCTACAACCATGTTATTATTGTTGCAGAACAAAGTGCAGAAGTAACATATGTAGAAAACTATCTATCTGGTGTTAGTGGCGAAGGAAATCAAATTAATATTATTTCCGAAGTAATCGCAAGCGCAAATGCTAATATTACTTATGGCTCAGTTGATTATATGGATAAAGGTTTCACTGGCCACATTATCCATAGAGGTACAACTGAAGCAGATGCTTCAATTAATTGGGCATTAGGTCTAATGAATGAAGGAAGTCAAATTATCGACAATACTACAAACTTAATGGGTGATCGTTCAACGAGCGCCTTAAAATCTGTAGTTGTAGGTACTGGCGATCAAAAGATTAATTTAACTTCAAAAATTGTTCAATATGGTAAAGAAACAGATGGTTATATTTTAAAACACGGCGTTATGCGTGAAAATGCTTCATCTGTCTTTAATGGTATTGGTTATATTAAACATGGTGGCACGAAATCAATGGCTAACCAAGAATCTCGTGTATTAATGTTATCTGAAAATGCACGTGGAGATGCCAACCCAATCTTATTAATTGATGAAGATGACGTAGAAGCTGGACACGCTGCATCTGTTGGTCGAGTTGACCCAGAACAGCTATATTACTTAATGAGTCGTGGTATTTCACAAACAGAAGCAGAACGTTTAGTAATACATGGCTTCCTTGATCCAGTAGTAAGAGAATTACCTATTGAAGATGTTAAGCGTCAATTACGTGAAGTAATTGAACTTAAAGTAAATAAATAACCTTAGATGCTAATCAACGTAACTGTCTCTTTACATGAGTTCAATGAGGCAGTTTCGTCTTAATAGAGTATTCAATTTAGTTATTGTTATGTAAGACTCAACTAAGGTCGAATCAGAAATTCTTAACTAAGAAAGGTCTGTGAATAAAGTGACCGAATCATTAAATGTACAAGAAATTATTAAAGACTTTCCTATTTTAAATCAAAAAGTTAATGGAAAACGTCTTGCATATTTAGATACGACTGCAACAAGTCAGACACCAATACAAGTCATCAATGTACTAGAAGACTATTATAAAAGATATAATTCTAATGTTCACCGAGGTGTGCACACATTAGGTTCTTTAGCTACAGATGCCTATGAAAGTGCACGTGAGTCAGTACGAAGATTTATCAATGCCCAATACTTTGAAGAAATTATTTTCACGCGTGGTACTACTGCTTCTATAAATTTAGTGGCACGTAGTTATGGAGATGCTAACCTGACAGAAGGCGATGAAATAGTAGTCACTGAAATGGAACATCATGCGAACATCGTACCGTGGCAACAATTGGCGAAAAGAACTAAAGCAGAATTGAAATTTATCCCGATGACTCCAGACGGTGAATTAGATATTGAAGATGTAAAAGCGACGATCAATGATAAAACTAAAATTGTAGCAATTGCACATGTTTCTAACGTCTTAGGTACGATCAATGATGTTAAAGCTATAGCTGAAGTTGCGCATCAACACGGTGCTATTATTAGCGTTGATGGTGCACAATCTGCACCACATCTTGCATTAGATATGCAAGATTTAGACGTGGATTTCTTTAGTTTTAGTGGTCATAAGATGTTAGGACCAACTGGTATAGGCGTATTATATGGTAAACGTGAATTGCTGCAAAATATGGAACCTATTGAATATGGTGGCGATATGATAGATTTTGTCAGTAAGTATGATGCTACATGGGCTGACTTACCAACAAAATTCGAAGCAGGCACACCACTAATTGCACAAGCTATCGGTTTAGGTGAAGCTATTAAATATCTTGAAAACATAGGTTTTGAAGCCATTCATAACTATGAAAAAGAGTTAACAGCGTATGCCTTTGATCAATTATCTAATATAGAAGGTCTTGAAATTTTTGGCCCTCCAAAAGAACGTAGAGCTGGTGTTATTACATTTAATTTAACGGACATTCACCCACATGATGTCGCTACAGCAGTTGACACTGAAGGCGTTGCGGTAAGAGCAGGGCATCATTGTGCTCAAC
The DNA here is from genome assembly GCF_025560845.1 of Staphylococcus arlettae. Taxonomy (NCBI): domain Bacteria; kingdom Bacillati; phylum Bacillota; class Bacilli; order Caryophanales; family Staphylococcaceae; genus Staphylococcus; species Staphylococcus arlettae. The sequence goes on along the minus strand of NZ_CP094803.1, from coordinate 2,018,441 downwards.
CATTAATGAAATGGGTGGACCAATCATCAACTGCTCGTGCAAGTCTTTATATCTATAATACAAAAGAAGATATAGATCAATTGGTTAACGCGTTGAAACAAACGAAGGAGTTTTTCTCATATGAATTTTAACAATTTAAATCAATTATATCGTTCTGTAATTATGGATCATTATAAAAACCCTAGAAATAAAGGGAAATTAGATAATGGCACTATGACTGTAGATATGAATAATCCTACATGTGGGGATCGTATCCATTTAACGTTTGATATTGAAGATAGTGTTATAAAAGATGCCAAATTTGATGGAGAAGGCTGTTCTATATCTATGTCTAGCGCATCTATGATGACCGAATCTATAAAAGGTCATACGCTAGCAGATGCGATGCAAATGAGCCAAGAATTTACTAAAATGATGTTAGGTGAAGATTATAAAATCACTGAAGATATGGGAGATATTGAAGCGTTACAAGGTGTTTCGCAATTCCCAGCGCGCATTAAATGTGCAACATTAGCGTGGAAAGCGTTAGAAAAAGGCACAGTAGAAAAAGAAGGCAAAACTGAAGATTAAAGTAATCTAATGCGTTGACAAAGTGTAATATTCCATTCAGACTGTAACTAACAGCAGTTGTAATATAGAAATTATTATTTTCTATAATTAGTTGATCATAGTCTTAGCTAGTTCAACTCAGACAATCATCCGATGGAATACAAAATAAAATATTGCGCGTATAGCAGTTTTAAATATATATAAGGAGTGATTGAAATGGCTAAAAAAGCACCTGATTTAGGAGATTATAAATATGGTTTCCATGATGAAGACGTGTCCATTTTTAGATCAGAACGTGGTTTAACAGAAAATATTGTTAAAGAAATTTCAAACATGAAAGAAGAACCAGAATGGATGCTTAATTTCAGATTAAAAGCATTGAAACTATTCTATAAAATGCCAATGCCACAATGGGGTGGAGATTTATCAGAATTAGACTTTGATGATATTACGTATTACGTAAAACCATCAGAAAATACTGAACGTTCTTGGGACGAAGTACCTGAAGAAATCAAACGTACATTTGATAAACTAGGTATCCCAGAAGCAGAACAAAAATATTTAGCTGGTGTTTCTGCTCAATATGAATCTGAAGTAGTATACCACAATATGGAAAAAGAATTAGAAGATAAAGGCATTATCTTTAAAGATACAGACAGCGCATTAAGAGAAAATGAAGAGTTATTTAAAGAGTACTTTGCATCTGTAGTTCCAGCAGCAGATAATAAGTTCGCAGCGTTAAACTCAGCTGTATGGTCAGGTGGCTCATTTATTTATGTTCCTAAAAACATTAAATTAGATACGCCATTACAAGCTTATTTCCGTATTAACTCTGAAAACATGGGACAATTCGAACGTACATTGATCATTGCAGATGAAGGTGCATCAGTAAACTATGTTGAAGGTTGTACTGCGCCAGTGTACTCAACAAGTTCATTACACTCAGCTGTAGTTGAAATTATTGTACACAAAGACGCACACGTACGTTATACAACAATTCAAAACTGGGCGAATAACGTATATAACTTAGTTACAAAACGTACTTTAGTGCACGAAAATGGTAACATGGAATGGGTTGACGGTAACTTAGGATCTAAGTTAACTATGAAATATCCAAACTGTGTCTTAATGGGTGAAGGTGCTAAAGGTAGTACTTTATCTATTGCATTCGCAGGTAAAGGACAAGTCCAAGATGCTGGTGCGAAAATGATTCATAAAGCGCCAAATACATCATCAACGATTGTATCTAAATCAATTTCAAAAGATGGTGGTAAAGTTGTATACCGTGGTATTGTACACTTCGGTAGAAAAGCAAAAGGCGCACGTTCAAACATTGAATGTGACACTTTAATTTTAGATAACGAATCAACATCAGATACAATTCCATATAACGAAGTATTTAATGACAACATTTCATTAGAACATGAAGCAAAAGTTTCAAAAGTTTCTGAAGAGCAATTGTTCTACTTAATGAGTCGTGGTATTTCTGAAGAAGAAGCGACTGAAATGATTGTTATGGGCTTCATTGAGCCATTTACAAAAGAGCTACCAATGGAATATGCGGTAGAAATGAATCGTCTAATCAAATTCGAAATGGAAGGTAGTATCGGATAATAACTATCACCATGCCAATATGATTTTGATTTGACTACAAGCACGAGTGATACCATGTTGATACCATTTACTGTTAAATGATATCGAATATGTGTATGAACTCGTGCTTTTTTAATTAATATACAACGATATATTATTAACTATGTTGCGTTTCATGTTTTATAAACATGGGAATATTAATTTTAATATGACATTAACAATAAGGGGATATGCAGTGTGATTATAGCAATAACCATAGCCATTCTATTAATTATATCTTTCTTTTTTTCGAGTAGTGAAACAGCGCTCTCCGCAATTAATAGAATTAGATTAACTGAAGAAGCAAAGCAAGGGGATAAGCAAGCTCAAAAATTATTAGACTTACTACAAAAGCCAAGTAATTTTATTACCACAACTTTAATAGGCAATACTATAGCGAATATATTAATTCCGATATTAGCGACAATCTATGCAGAAAAGCACGATATACATATTGTGTGGGCAATTATCATTGCTATCGTAATCGTGTTGTTTATAGGTGAAGTTATTCCTAAGTCAATTGCAGCGTCAATTCCATATCAAATTGCTAAATTAAGTTATATACCATTACAAATATGTATTTTTATTTTTAAACCATTAACAATGATTTTAAACGGGATAACAGATAGTATTCATCATGCATTAACTAAAAATGAAGAAAGTTCTCAACGTTATTCAAAAGGAGAAATTAGACAAATGGTAACAATTGCAGGTAGTGAAGGCGCATTTAACGAAATGGAAAGTAAACGATTGCAAGGCGTAATGGATTTTGAACAATTAAAAATTAATGATGTTAACACCACACCGCGTATTAACGTCACAGCATTTTCTAAAGAAACTACATATCAAGAAGCATACGAAACAGTTATCTCTAATCCATTTACTCGGTATCCGGTGTATGATGAAGATATTGATAACATTATAGGTATTTTCCATTCAAAATATTTATTAGCTTGGAGCCAAGAACAACAGAAACAAATTACAGATTATATTTCTGTTCCACTGTTTGTCAATGAACATAACAAAGCAGAATGGGCATTAAGAAAAATGACAGTGACACGTAAACACTTAGCTGTTGTTTTAGACGAATACGGTGGGACTGATGGTATCGTCTCACATGAAGATTTAATTGAAGAAATGTTAGGAATGGATATTGAAGATGAAATGGATGAAGAAGAAGAGGAAAAGGTGTCATTAAATAGAAAGCAATCCTCTCATAATTCCAATACATAAGAGGTGTTGAAAATGAATTTAACTTCAAGTGTAACGAATCAATTAAAGATAAAATATCCAATTTTCCAAGCAGGTATGGCTGGCAGCACATCACCTGAGCTTGTAGCTGCAGTTAGTAACTCAGGTGGTTTAGGAATCATTGGTGCAGGTTATTTTAACGCTGAACAATTAGAACAACACATCCAAGAAGTTAAAATGCTAACTTCAAGACCTTTTGCTGTAAATCTTTTTGTACCCGGAAATCAAGAAGTCGTCACTGAACAAGTTATGCATATGAATGCGTGGCTAAAGCCGTATCGTAGAGCATTTAATTTAGAAGAACCAGTACTGAACATTCAAGAACAAACACAATTTGAATCAGCAATCGAAATTGTAATTGCGCAATCGGTACCTATTGTGACGTTTACGTTTGGCGTGCCAGAAAAAGATCTTATCGATAAACTACATCGTCATAATATAACTGTGGTAGGTACTGCGACGTCTGTAGAAGAAGCAATCGAAAATGAACGTGCGGGTCTTGATATGGTAGTAGCTCAAGGCAGTGAGGCAGGAGGGCATAGAGGTTCGTTCTTGCAAACGTCTGGCCAATATGGTGCTTTAGTAGGTACCATGTCACTTGTGCCTCAAATTGTAGACAATGTGACTATTCCGGTTATCGCTGCAGGTGGTATCATGGATGCGCGAGGAGTTGTAGCAAGTTTGATATTAGGTGCAGAAGCGGTACAGATGGGAACAGCATTTTTAACTTGTATTGAAAGTAATGCCAATGATTTGTTGAAAAATGCTATATTTAACAGTGCTGAAACTGACACTGTCATTACTAAAGCATTTAGTGGAAAACCGGCACGAGGTATTGATAATGAATTTATTCATAATATGCAACGTTATGATGATGAAATACCAGCATATCCAATTCAAAATGAATTAACCAATGCTATACGAAAAAAGGCGGCTCAATTAGGTGATGCAGAAATGACACATCTATGGAGTGGACAAACTCCACGGTTAGCACAATCTATTGCAGCTTCACAACTGATGTCGCAAATTATTACTGATACACAAAATATATTACAAAATGAATAAATTATATATTAGCACTAGTTAACTCACCTCTAAATATAGTAAATAGTAATGAGCGTGTTGCACTTAACTAGTGCTTTCACTTTATCTATGAAAATTCAAACATACTATTATAATCTAAACATGTGAATCCCTTAAATAATATATGGTATTATGAAGTCGGTGATAATAATGATAAATATAGGGCTAACGGGTTGGGGCGATCATGATTCATTGTACGAAGATTTACAGAGGAAAACTGACAAATTACAAGTCTATGCTAGTCATTTTCCAATTGTTGAACTTGATGCATCTTACTATGCCATTCAACCTGAAAGAAATATACTAAAATGGATTAAAGAAACACCTAAACGCTTTAAATTCATTGTTAAAATCCATCAAGCGCTAACGTTACACGCAGACGTATTAGATTTTGCGTCATCAAGACAAGCGTTAATCGATGAATTTAATAAGATGTTAGAACCATTAATAGCGGCTGATAAATTAGCGATGGTATTAATTCAATTTCCACCTTGGTTTGATTGTACTACACAACATATTACATATATTCGTTACTTAAAAACGAAGTTATCTGATGTACCTATATGTGTTGAGTTTAGACATCAATCTTGGTTTAACAGCACTTATAAAGAACAGACACTAGAGTTTTTGACAGCCCAGAAAATCATTCATGCTGTGTGTGATGAACCTCAAGCTGGTCAAGGTTCCATTCCATTAGTAAATCGAATCACGCATGACGTTGCTTTTGTAAGGTACCACGGGCGTAATGTGCATGGTTGGACTAAAAAAGATATGACCGATGACAAATGGAGAGAAGTACGCTATTTATATGATTATACAGAAGAAGAATTGATGGACTTAGTTAACAAAGTTAAAGTGTTGGAACATAAAGCCAAAACGATTTATGTTGTGTTTAATAATAATTCAGGCGGTCACGCAGCAGCAAATGCGAAAATGTACCAACGCCTACTTGGAATTGATTATGATGGCTTAGCGCCACAACAATTGAAGTTATTTTAAAGTTATAAGCGTCAATTCATTAATTTTAGAGGAGAGATTGTGATGAAACTAACCATTTATCATACTAATGATATACATAGTCATCTGCAAGAATATGCAAATATTTCAGCATATTTAGCAGAGGAAAGACCCAAATTAAATCATCCCTCTCTTTATCTTGATATTGGTGATCATGTAGATTTATCAACACCAATTACACAAGCCACAATGGGAAAACATAATGTAGAGCTACTAAACAGTGCACGTTGTGATATAGCAACGATTGGTAATAATGAAGGTATGACTATTTCACATGCAGCATTAAACCAACTATATGATAAAGCACATTTTGATATTACGTGTGCCAATGTATTTGATGAAGCTGGTAATTTGCCTAACCATCTAACATCTTCAGTTATTAAAGTTATCGAAGGTACTAGAATATTATTTGTAGCAGCAACAGCACCATTTACACCTTTTTATCGTGCATTAGATTGGGTTGTTACTGATCCGCTTGAAGCAATTAAAGATGAAGTCAAAGCACATGAAGGTCAATATGATGTCTTAATTATAATGAGTCATGTTGGTGTATTTTTTGATGAGAAATTGTGCCAAGAATTACCTGAAATTGATATTATTTTAGGTAGTCATACACATCATTTTTTCAAACATGGTGAAGTGAACAATGGCGTATTAATGGCGGCGGCTGGTAAATATGGTTACTACTTAGGTGAAGTAACGATGGAAATTCAAAATCATAGTGTAGTATCTAAAAAGGCTGAGCTTTATGCTAATGCTGACTTACCCCAAGTTGCAACAGACTTTGAACTTGAAGGTAAGCGATTATTAAGTACACCGGTTATTAATCATGAAATGAACTTACCAAGGAAAACAAATGTGATTTCAAAAACATCTTATTTATTAGCTGAAAGTATATATGAATTTACACATGCAGATTGCACTATTATTAATGCAGGTCTAATAGTACGTGCGATAGAAGGTAAAGAAGTCACAGAATACGATGTGCATCAAATGTTACCCCATCCTATAAATACGGTTAGAATCAAAATCACAGGACAAGAACTAAAATATGTTATAATAAAAAGTCAAAAGCAAGAATATATTAATGAATATGCACAAGGTTTAGGCTTTAGGGGGGATATATTTGGGGGATATATATTATATAACCTTGGATTTATAGAATCTGAATCTCGTTATTTTATCAATGGTGAAGAAATAGATGATGACAAAATTTATACATTAGGTACAGTGGATATGTACACATTTGGCCGGTATTTTCCAACACTGAAAGACCAAGCAACTGAGTACTTAATGCCTGAATTTTTAAGAGATATTTTTAAAGAAAAATTGTTAGAATATTAATTTCTAACCCAATTACGTTTTAATTTAGTGTGAAGTTAGTTATAATGATGGAAGATATTAATACAGGAGGTCGTGCGTGGTTATGGCTACTAAAAATGAAGAAATACTACGAAAACCAGATTGGTTGAAAATAAAGCTTAATACTAATGAAAATTACACAGGGCTCAAGAAGATGATGCGTGAGAAGAATTTACATACGGTCTGTGAAGAGGCAAAATGTCCGAATATTCATGAATGTTGGGGTGAACGTCGTACTGCTACATTTATGATACTAGGTGCTGTATGTACACGTGCTTGTAGATTCTGTGCTGTTAAAACTGGATTGCCTAACGAGTTAGACTTAGATGAACCAGAACGTGTAGCAGAATCTGTAGAATTAATGAACTTAAAACATGTAGTAATTACAGCAGTAGCTAGAGATGACTTAAGAGATGCTGGTTCAAATGTTTATGCAGAAACAGTACGTAAAGTACGTGAACGTAACCCATTTACAACAATTGAAATCTTACCTTCAGATATGGGCGGAGATTTTGAAGCATTAGAAACTTTAATGGCATCAAAACCGGATATTTTAAACCACAATATTGAAACAGTACGCCGTTTAACACCAAGAGTAAGAGCGCGTGCTACTTATGATCGTACATTAGAATTTTTACGTCGATCTAAAGAATTGCAGCCGGAAATTCCAACTAAATCAAGCTTTATGGTTGGTTTAGGCGAAACATATGACGAAATTTACGAAACTATGGATGATTTACGTGCCAATGATGTTGATATCTTAACAATTGGACAATATTTACAACCTTCACGTAAGCATTTAAAAGTTGAAAAATACTATACTCCATTAGAGTTTGGTAAATTAAGAAAAGTTGCTATGGACAAAGGATTTAAACATTGCCAAGCAGGACCACTTGTGCGTAGTTCATATCATGCAGATGAACAAGTTAACGAAGCAGCTAAAGAAAAACATCGTCTTGGTGAAGAGCAATTAAAAGCAGAACAATAATAATATAATGTAGTAACTTTATAGACTTAGTTCTCCAATGCAGACGTTTTCAAATGAGTTGTATGAGGGCTAAGTCTTTATTCACGTTATATTAGCCAACAAGATAGCTTTATAAATATAGTAATAGTTCGGGTGAATGACATGATAAAAGTGAATGGGCAGTTTTTTGAAATAATAGAAGATTACAGGGAACATTTCGATGAGGAAGTATTTGCTAATCGTTATTCAGATATTTTAGATAAGTATGATTACATTGTTGGTGATATAGGATACGAACAATTACGCTTAAAAGGTTTTTATAGCGATTCAAATAAAAAAGCAGAATTGAGTAAACGATTTTCAACAATTCAAGATTATTTATTAGAATACTGTAACTTTGGCTGTCCTTACTTCATTTTGAAAAATGTTACTACTGAAAATCAAAACAAATTGAAGCAAGAAAAACAGGTCGTCTTAGAAGAAGATAAATTGAAAGATGTTAAAATTCAACCATCGATTCAACATAGTGAAAGCTAAGCTAGCTTACAACTCATTATATGCATTGTGATACTATTAGTTCCAACAAATGAATAGATGTCTATGTGTACAATAAACTTCATAAATGAAGCAACTATATAGGGGTGGATTTGGAATTCGAATGTTACTAATTTGAAATTCCTTCCACCCCTATATTTTTATTGGATTTTTTCAGCTAAAAACGCATTAAGTTCTTCACCTTCTGCTTCATTGACACCTAAAATATAAGCGGTATAACCTTCTTCAGCTAAATCATCTGTACCGATAATACCGAACTTATTTGTCTGCATGTTAAGCACAATCGTTTTACCGAAATGACGATTCGTTTGAACTAGCATCAAATCATAGCGGCTCTCTTCGCCGACAAAACCAACGAATTGTACTTGAGCAGCTTCATCATCGTCGTATAAAAACATGTCTATCATTATGTAACCTTCTTTCTTTTGATAGTTAGAATAGCAATTTATTTTAATACTAATGTTGTTAGAACTATTTTGTTATAAATCCTTAGTTTTCAGTATAACTTCAAATGAATTTAACTGCAAAATTGTGATATGATGAATATATTAAGGGGTGACGGAAATGTACTTTGTAAACAAAGACCAATTAAATGCCAAATTAAAATATATTCAACAATTAACAGAACAATATGAAGAAAACAAACATAACCATTTTGCCTTTGAACGTATAGCACAGATGCTTATTGAATCATCGGTTGATATTGGAAATATGATTATTGACGGATTTATATTACGAGATCCTGGAAATTATAAAGACGTAATAGATATTTTAGCATTAGAGCAAGTTATCTCAAAGGAAACACAACAAAATATTAACCAAACGGTAGATGTTAGAAAGCAATTTGTACATTATTATGACGAATTAGACACAGCAAATTTGATGACCTTGTTTGATAACGCGCTACCTTTTTATCGCCAGTTTATTCAAGAGGTAATACAATTTGTAGAAAGTGAAAATGTACCGATTACTGCGTTTGGTAAAAAAGGAGACTAACATAAAATGAAGCAATATAAAGCGTACTTACTCGATTTGGATGGAACAATGTATAAGGGTGACGAACCTATTGATGGGGCATCTCAATTTATTGAATATTTAAAAGCACAAAATATCCCTTATTTATTTGTAACAAATAATTCTTCAAAGCAACCAGAAACAGTAGCTGAAAAATTACAAACTATGGGCATATCAGCAACAGGCAATGAAGTCGTAACATCTGCTTTAGCTACAGCAGATTATATTGCAGAAGAACATCCAGGTGCATCTGTGTACATGCTTGGAGGTACAGGGTTACAAACAGCGCTCGTAGATAAAGGCCTAACAATAAAAAATGATGAATTCGTTGATTATGTTGTTGTAGGTTTAGACGAAGCGGTTACATATGAAAAGCTTGCGGTCGCTACGTTAGGCGTACGAAATGGAGCGAAGTTTATTTCTACAAATAAAGATGTTTCGATACCTAAAGAACGAGGATTTATGCCTGGGAATGGGGCTATTACAAGTGTAGTTAGTGTATCAACAGGCGTACAGCCTACTTTTATTGGAAAGCCAGAACCAGTAATTATGAATAAAGCATTAGATATTCTTAACTTACCTAAATCTGAAGTAGCGATGATAGGCGATTTGTATGATACTGACATACTTTCAGGAATTAATGTTTCCATTGATACAATTCATGTGCAAACTGGGGTGTCAACACTTGCAGATGTCGAAGCTAAAGACATTCCACCAACATACTCTTACGAAGATTTAAACGCTGTAATTAAATCATTAAAAGGTGAGGTTGATTAAATGGATAAAGTAGTAGTGACTAGACAAGTACCTGATGAATTCATTAAACAATTAGAAACAATAGCTCAAGTAGAAGTGTGGAATGAAGCTTTTACCCCAATGCCACGAGAACAATTTTTGAACGCTATTAAAGATGCGACTGCATGTTTTATCACACTAACGGAAACGATTGATGAAGAAGCCATTAATGCAGCACCACACTTAAAAGTAATTGCTAATATGGCAGTTGGCTATGATAACATCGATGTACAACTTGCAAATGATTATAAAATTGTCGTAACAAATACGCCAGATGTATTAACAGAAACGACTGCAGAATTAGGCTTATCATTGATGTTGAGTGTCGCGCGTCGTATAGTCGAAGCAGAACGTTATGTACAAGATGGTCAATGGCAAAGTTGGAGTCCTTATTTGTTGGCAGGCAAAGATTTATACCGTTCTAAAGTAGGTATTTTTGGTATGGGTGATATTGGTAAAGCATTTGCTAAACGTTTAAAAGGTTTTGAAGCGAACATTATGTATCATAATAGAAGTCGTAACGAAGAGGCAGAAGAAGCACTAGGAGCATTGTACGTTTCCTTTGACACATTGCTAAAACATAGTGATTTTATAATTTGTACTGCTCCATTAACTGCCGAAACAGAAAACAAATTTGACAGTGAAGCTTTTGCCAAAATGAAAAATGATGCCATTTTCATTAATATCGGTAGAGGTGCTGTAGTAGATGAGTCTGCACTTGTTTCAGCTCTGGAAAACAATCAAATTTTAGCATGTGGCTTAGATGTATTAAGAGAAGAACCAATACAAATGGATCATCCTTTATTAGGAATGAAAAATGCTGTTGTTGTACCACATATCGGTAGTGCGTCGGTAGTCACTCGTAACAAAATGATTCAATTATGTGTAGATAATATTAAATTAGTACTAAATGGTAATACTGCAAAAACAGCTGTTAAAGCTTAGCATTAGTGCATCAAACTTATGAGTAATAATTAACTTGGGTAATTTACACAGTAATCGTGATTGAGTATCACGCAAATAATAAAAAAGTAGTAACTGACAACCACCGTCAGTTACTACTTTTTTTATTGAATTGATTGCTATCAAAATCATAATGAAAAAACATATAAGAAAATAGTTATAGTAAAATGTAGTTCATACATAAAAATATTAATATATTGTAAAGTTGTTTGATGTTATGTATAATAAGTTGTAGTAAATTTAAAAGTGTATAGATACAAAAAATCTGAATCGTTGTATTTTCAAGAGGTGAATAATGAATAAGAATAATCATAGATTTATAGTGGTTAAAAGTATTGGATTGGTATTGTTGTATTTAATTATTTTCATTGCTTTGTATTTACTATATGGTGCTGGAGATACACATAACGATTTTATTTATAATGAATTTTAATGAGGAGAACATCATGAAAGATATTTTACAGACAATAAACCGGTATAGCGTCATTTACCCTAATAAGATTGCTATTCGTTACAACGATCATTCATTAACTTATAAACAATTGGATACATACGCTAATGCATTAGCCTGTTATATAATGTCATCGCGTACTCCGTTAATACTATATGGTCATATGTCTCCCTACATGATTGTAGGGATGTTAGCCAGCTTAAAAGCAGGTTGTGGTTATATACCATTAGATATTTCTATGCCAACTGCACGTTTGCAACACATAATCAATAAGGTAGAACCTAATTTTGTACTAAATACAACGAGTGATGAAATAGAGTTGACTAATGGAGAAATAATAACGATTGATGATTTACAGCAGATGTCAGTAACGACAAGGGAATTTAATAATATACAAGAAGTTGATATAGCTTATACTATTTTTACTTCGGGTACTACCGGAGAACCTAAGGGTGTTCAAATTTCATATGGCAGCTTGAATGAATTTGTTAAATGGATAAGTGATATTAATCAATTGGGATTATATCAGCATTGGTTAAACCAAGCGCCGTTCTCATTCGATTTATCTGTAATGGCTATTTATCCTTGTTTAACAACTGCTGGTACGCTACATCTAGTTGATAAACATATGGTGGCTAAGCCTCAGTTGCTCGATGATTTATTAAGAAGCAATAACATTAATATTTGGGTTTCTACACCATCATTTATGGAGTTAGCTTTATTATTACCTGTATTTACTCAAGAAAAATATGAAAGTTTAGGGCAATTTATTTTTTGTGGGGAAGTACTATCCCATAAACTTGCTGAAAAATTGTTACATCACTTCAATAAAGCAGTGGTTTATAACACATATGGCCCGACAGAAGCAACGGTTGCAGTTACTGGAATACAAATAACTCAGTCCATTATACAACACTACAATCCGCTTCCAGTAGGCAAACCTAGAGCAGGTGTAACGTTAGCTGTTAATGACCATGCAGAATTAATTATTATGGGGAGATGTTTGAGTCAAGGATATTTAAATGATGCTATTAAGACAGCACAAGTATTTAAAGAGTATCAAGGTAAACAAGCATATTATACGGGAGACTCAGCGTACTATTTAGATGATATGTGGTTTATAAAAGGGCGTATGGGTAATCAAATCAAATACAATGGCTATCGTATAGAACTAGAAGATATAGAGTTTCGGTTACGACAAATTCACTTTATTCAAGAAGCGATAGTAGTACCTAAAGTTAAACAAGGAAAGGTAGTTCAACTTATCGCTGCAATCACATTGACTAAAGCAGTATCCCCAGAAGAAGTAAAAGTATTGAAAAGCGAAATTACACCACTATTAGCTGAAAATTTACCTACTTATATGCTACCCACTAAATATGAAATATTAGAAAAGTTACCGATAAATGGCAATGGCAAAGTAGATAGAAAAGCTATAAATGAGGTTATATTACGATGATACCTTATGGAACGTTCACTTTTTTTGCGATAGCGATAGTCGTATTGCTACCAGTTGTTTGTTTAGGTTTTATGGGTAAGCGTAGTTATACATATAATTTTTTAAGTAGCTTACTAATGGTAGTACTTATTTTTGCATCGCAAAAATATAATATTTACAACAATCCGTATTTGAGTTTTCAACTATTTAGCTTTTTCGGTTATATTGTTTGGCAAGTGAGTATCATTATGTTTTATCTCAATATTAGACGTCGACATAATTATACGAGTTTATTTAGCAGTGTAATATTTTTAGCAATCTTGCCCTTGCTATGTGTGAAATTATTACAAAGCTCATGGTTAGGTGACTATCAAATTGTCTTCCATGAATACAAAGTGGTGAACTTAATTGCATTTTTAGGTATTTCCTATGTGACCTTTAAAAGTGTGCAATTACTAATGGAAATTAGAGATGGTTCAATTAAAGAAGTTGATGTTTGGAAAGTAATTCAATTCATTTCATTTTTTCCAACTATTTCATCAGGTCCAATAGATCGCTATAAGCGTTTTATCAAAGATGACAAAGTAGTGCCCGACGGTACTGTATACAGTACATTATTTGCGAAAGCGCTCCATTTTGTGATGCTTGGATTTTTATATAAATACATTATTGCTTATTTGATTCAAAATTATGTCATACAACCATTGCTTGAAACACCACATAATGTTGTCGATACGTGGTTATATATGTATGCTTATAGCTTTTATTTGTTTTTTGATTTTGCAGGATATAGTTTATTTGCTTTAGCTTTTAGTTATTTATATGGCATCCAAACGCCACCGAATTTTAACCAACCATTCAAAGCGCAAAATATTAAAGCGTTTTGGCAACGTTGGCATATGACTTTATCTTTTTGGTTCAGAGACTGTATATATATGAGATGTTTATTTTTTATGTCGAAGAAAAAATTATTAAAAAGTCAATTTGCTATGTCGAACATTGCATTTATAATTAATTTCTTCTTAATGGGTTTATGGCATGGTTTAGAGCTACATTACATAGTATACGGTTTGTATCACGCAGCTTTGTTTATTGGCTTTAGTTATGTTGAACGCTTAAGTAAATACTTCGGCTGGCAGTGGCAAAATAAATTTACTGCTTGTATTAGTACAGTTATTACTTTTCATTGTGTGACTTTTGGCTTTCTCATATTTTCAGGACAGTTAATTTAGGAGGAAATTAGTATGGACATTAAAAACCAAATTTTAAATATTTTAGCAGACATTGCAGGTGATTCTATTGTAAAAGATAATTTAGACATCGCAATATTTGAGGAAGGTATTATCGATTCTTTTAAAACGATAGAATTATTATTAGCCATTGAAAATCAGTTAGGTATCGACGTATCGATAACAGATTTTGATCGTGAAGCGTGGGCGACTCCAAATAAAATTATTGCGTTATTATCTGCGAAACAATAAAATGAAACAATTCTATCCATTTATCATTAGTTTAGTTTTATTTGGAATTTTTGTAGCTTTGCCCGCAAATTGGTTTAAAGGATTAATTTCTAATCAAACATTATCTGAACAACGCAACTTGCTTAGCGAACAAGTGTTAAAAGGTACTTTACTACAAAATAAATTATATGAAACTAATAACTACTATCCTATTTATGGTTCTAGTGAATTAGGCAAACAAGATCCTTTTCACCCAGCTGTTATGTTAACACATAGAGTTAAGAAACCACCTTTTTTAGTAGGAACAGGAGGTTCTACCGACTTGATTAATGCTGTGACACTTGCAGCAAACTTTGATCAACTTAACGGCAAAAAATTAACATTTATCATCTCACCGCAATGGTTCACGCAACGCGGTTTAACACGAGAAAATTTTAATGCACGTATATCAGAAACTCAAATTGCTCAGTTATTTAAACAACAGCAAATGAGCAAGCACTTAAAAGAACGTTATGCTCAGCGCTTATTACAATTTAAAGACGTTAAAAACAAGCCTTTCTTACATGATATGAGTCGAAATAAACAACAGTCTTCACATGCTTATGTCTCATCGTTCAAAGAAAATCAATTATTAAAAATTGAAGCAATTAAAGCTGCATTTCCACTTAATAAGCAAGCGTTTAAGCATGTTGGAGAGGACACGTCACATCGATCGTGGACATCTTTAAAAGCAGAAGCCGAACTTTACGGACAACAACATAGTATGTCGAATCAATATAATATACAGGATAAATATTGGCAGTTAATTCAAGCGAAACAACGTAAATTTAAACGCAATCATGAATTTAAAGTACATTCACCGGAATTTGAAGATTTAGCATTACTCGTTGATACGTTGAAAGCTGCAGGAGCAGATGTTCAATATATAGTAATACCGACAAATGGCAAATGGTATGATCATATTGGAATAAAATCTAAGCAACGTCAAATGATTTATCAAAAAATTAAAGATACCATTACTGCTAAAGATGGTAAGCTTTATGATATGACATCTAAAGACTATGAACCATACGTTATTAGTGATGCTGTACATATTGGATGGAAGGGCTGGGTTTACGTAAACGAACAAATTGTGTTGCATCAGAATCAATAAAAGAGGTTCCTGCGAGAAGTGTACTAGACGAAGACTATATGCTTAGGCAGTGCCCGAGGAAAGCGTGCACAAAAAAACTGCCAACAAAATCGGGGACTTCGTCGACAGACTACGGAGTGTGACAGAAATCTGTACTGTGACCACAACGTGTATCTTTTGTAACTGAAAAGTTCCAAAATGAGGTGCTTTTTCTAAAAAATATAACTCATGTCTACATGGTAACCCACATTAACTTCTATTTCTGTGATAGCAAATAGGCTTTGAATAAATAATATTGGCAGTGATTTGGGCTGACTCCTGCGGGAAAAGCACTAGCCGAAGACTACAGGCTGAGGCAGTGCCCGAGGAAAGCGTGCACAAAAAAAACTGCCAACAAAGTCGGAGAACTTTGTCGACAGTCTGAGACTTTCTTACATAGAAGGTCTCTAAAATTTTATTTGAAGTAATTCGTTAGAATACTTGTTCTACTTCGATAACACCTGGCACTTCTTCATGCAATGCACGTTCAATACCTGCTTTTAATGTAATAGTAGAACTTGGGCATGTTCCGCAAGCACCGTGTAATTGCAATTTAACTATTCCATCTTCTACATCGATTAGTGAACAATCACCACCATCACGTAGTAAGAACGGGCGTAGTCGCTCGATAACTTCAGCTACTTGATCAAACATCGTTGCGTTTTCAGTTGGCATAAATATGCCTCCTTTCAAGTAAATAAATTCTACATATCCGTATTTATTTATTATAATAGATATGTAGAGAAAAATCTATGATTCGAAATAAGGGGGATTTGATTTATGACAAAAATAAGTGTTGTAGTATATGGTGCAGACGTAATATGTGCAAGCTGTGTAAATGCACCGACGTCACAAAATACATTTGAATGGCTAAAACCATTATTACAAAGAAAATATCCAGATGTAAAATTTGAATTTACCTATATAGATTTTCAAAAAGATACTGAAAATCTATCGGATCATGACCAACATTTTATTGAGCAAATACAAGAAGATGAATTATTTTATCCTTTAATTACTATGAATGACGAATATGTGGCAGATGGTTACATTCAACTAAAAGATATAACACGTTTTATGGACAGACAATTACAATAACATGTTATATAAAAATGAGCCTAGAATATTTATATTCTAGGCTCATTAACTGTGTATTGTAATGCTAATATATTTTTATCCGTTATGATATTTGTACATCCAAAGTACACCTGATTTAAGAATAGAAGCAAGACGACCTGTAACCGTTCTATCCATAATGTAAGCAAATCCTTTTTTGTCTCCTAATGAACCTAAGAAACCTTGGATTTTTATTTCAGGCATTTTTTCAGGTAATGCTTTATTTTGCCAAATTAATTTCATGACATCAGCTATTTGGTCACCTTGATATTCTGCTAATTGTGCACTTGGTGCAAATGGTAAGTCAGCACAATCTCCAACTACATATACATTTTTATATGTAGGTACTTGGTGATACTGGTTTAAAATAACACGTCCACTTTTACTAATATCGATAGGTAAGTTACGTACTATTTCCACTGGTTGGATACCAGCTGTCCATACAATTAAATCTAAATCTTCTGGAACATCATTGTTGTATATACGACCAGGTTCAACACGATTAATGTCTGAGTTAGGAATAACATGAACTGAGTTCTTTTCAAACCAATTTTCGATATAATTACTTAATTTTTCAGGGAAACGACTTAAAATACGTTCACCACGATCATAAAGGTAAATATCTAAATCTTCTCGGCTTTCACGTAATTCACTTGCTAATTCGATACCGCTTAATCCAGCGCCGACAATTCCAACTCTAGCACCATTGGGTAATTCACTTATATGATGGAACGTTTCGCGTGATTTTGAAAGTGTTTGTATACTGTGCGTGTATTCTTCAGCACCTGGAACATTGTGATATTTATCTTCACAACCTAAACCAATAACTAATTCATCATAATCAACTTTAGTATTGCCCACAGATACAATTTGATCATCTAAATTAATATCATTAATTTCTCCATATACCACGTTAATGCGTTCAGAGTCTGGAAAATTCATACGAACGTCTTTGTCTGATTTAGTTCCAGCTGCCAACTCATAAAATTCTGGTTTTAAACTGTGATATGGCATTCTATCTACAAGTGTCAGTGAATAATTTTCAGGTAAAGCACTTGGTAAAATATGCGACATGATACGCATATTACCATAGCCGCCACCTAATAGGACTAAATTCTTCATTTTGATACCCCTCTAGTAATAATTATATTTTTAGATTAAATTAAAGCACGTGTTCCCGTAAAACATAGGCTTTTCTAATCTGAATAAAATAAGGAAAATAAACATTGAAAGTAATACAACTAACAGTGACATATCAATTTCCTAAAAATTAGCTTTCTTATACCCATTATATGCTTTTTTAGTTTTTTCTACAAATAACTGTGATGGTTATGTGAATTTCATTGTGGCGGTTACTTTAATTTATGCTATAAATATTATGTAAATGTAAGGCTAAATAAATTAGTCAGTTTGGATGATGTATAATAGTTCTAAAATAAGTTATAATTAACTATACGAATAGCATATACGAGTTCAGCAATGAAGCACGTAGTTAGTCATTATTTTTAAAAGTTGTTATAATATCATAATCGATAAATTTGAAGAGGGTGTATTATGAATCCAATAGTAGAGTTCTGCATTTCAAACATGGCGAAAGGTGGAGACTATGTATATAATCAACTAGAAAATGATCCAGAAGTTGACGTGCTCGAATATGGTTGCTTGCAAAATTGTGGGCTGTGTTCTAGTGGCTTGTATGCACTTGTGAATGGTGATATCGTGGAAGGTGAGTCACCTGACGATTTATTACAAAATATTTATGCACATATAGAAGAAACATGGATTTTTTAGGAGGTAATTAGTATGACAACAATTAATGTAACTGAAGCAGCGGCATATGAAGTTAAAGACATGTTGAACCAAAATGACATGTCAGATGGCTATTTAAAATTAAAAGTTAATGGTGGCGGGTGCACAGGTTTAACTTATGGTATGTCTGCAGAATCACAACCAGCTGACAATGATCAAACATTCGAGTTTTATGGCTTGAAAGTACTTGTAGACAAAGATGATTTACCATTATTAGATGGTACAACTGTTGATTTTAAACAGTCACTAATGGGTGGTGGCTTCCAAATTGACAATCCAAATGCGATTGCATCATGTGGTTGTGGTAGCTCATTTAGAACAGCTAAAGTAGCTGGCTCACCAGAAAATTGCTAAATTAATACATGAATAAATTGGTGTTTAGTAGTGCTAAATGCCAATTTGTTATATTTAATGTGAAATAATAAACAATATATTGGTAAGTGCTTGAAAATATAACTTAAAAACTATAAAATTATCATTGGATGAAAAATGTCTTTTTTATGAATTTTCGTAACTCTTCCAGGGTATTAAGAAAGACGTATGCAATAAAATTATTATGAAAGCTTAGGTGAATAAAATGGCACAAGATCGTAAAAAGGTATTAGTTTTAGGTGCTGGCTATGCTGGTTTACAAACTATTACGAAATTGCAAAAACAAATTTCGGCAGATCAAGCTGAAATCACTTTAATTAACAAAAATGACTATCACTATGAAGCGACATGGTTACATGAAGCATCTGCAGGTACAATCAGCTATGAAGATTTATTATATCCTGTTGAAAGTGTAGTTAATCAAGATAAAGTAAACTTCGTAAAAGCTGAAGTTACTAAAATCGATCGTAATGCTAGAAAAGTAGAAACTGATGCAGGAATTTTTGACTTTGATGTGTTAGTTGTTGCACTAGGTTTCGAAAGTGAAACATTTGGTATCGAAGGTATGAAAGACTATGCGTTCCAAATCGAAAATGTATTAACTGCACGTAAATTATCTCGTCATATTGAAGATAAATTTGCTAATTATGCAGCATCTAAACAAAAAGATGATAAAGATTTAGCTATTTTAGTTGGTGGCGCTGGTTTCACTGGTGTAGAATTCTTAGGTGAATTAGCTGACCGTATTCCAGAATTATGTAACAAATATGGTGTAGATCAAAGCAAAGTTAAATTAACTTGTGTTGAAGCTGCTCCAAAAATGTTACCTATGTTCTCAGATGAATTAGTAAACCACGCTGTAAGCTATTTAGAAGCTAAAGGTGTAGAATTTAAAATTGGTACGCCAATCGTTGCAGCAAATGAAAAAGGCTTCGTAGTTAAAGTTAACGATGAAGAGCAACAATTAGAAGCAAACACTTCTGTATGGGCTGCTGGTGTACGTGGTAGCAAATTAATGGAAGAATCATTTGAAGGCGTTAAACGTGGCCGTATTGTTACTAATCAAGATTTAACTATTTCTGGTTATGACAATATTTTTGTCATTGGTGACTGTTCTGCGTTCATTCCTGCTGGTGAAGAACGTCCATTACCAACAACTGCTCAAATCGCTATGCAACAAGGTGAACATACAGCTAAAAGTATCCAAAATATTTTAGAAGGTCAACCAACTTCTGAATTTGAATATGTAGATAGAGGTACTGTTTGTTCATTAGGTGCTAACGATGGTGTTGGTGTTGTATACGGTAAAGACATCCAAGGCAAAAAAGCTGCTTTCATGAAGAAAGTTATTGATACACGTGCTGTATTTAAATTAGGCGGAATTGGCTTAGCATTCAAAAAAGGTAAATTTTAATAAATTCGTGTAACACGCAGCTACATAATATTATGTAACACTGCATTAATCCAAGACCTGTCTTAATATAAGATGGGTCTTTTTTATAAGAAAAAGGTGATAATATGAATATTAGTGTAAATTCAACAAATCAATCTGTTCAGCAGACTTTAATAGTTGGAGTGCCGGAACATTTGAATCAATTTGAAACACTCAGTGTCAATGGCGTCGATATTAGAGAAAATATCGGATTCTTGAAACAGAATCATCTCATAGGTAGCAGTTTAGGTAAGGTATACCAAACTCATTTTCAATTACAAGATGAACACTATCGATTAATATCAGTCGGGTTAGGCAATTTAAAACAATTAGACTATACGCAGTTATTACAAGTCTTTGGCAAACTCTTTCAATTTCTAAAAAGTGAGCATATTTTGTCTGCATCATTGTTATTTGAAAGTTTTATATCTAAAAAAGTAAGTAGAAAAGATGTTGCTGAAGTACTTGGTCAACAAAGTGTTCGTGCAATTTATCAATTTGATAACTATAAATCAAATAAAAGTGCACTTTATTCACCTACTATCTTTGTACATAGTGACGCAGAAAATATTGCAGATGCTATTACACAAGGTAAAGTATTAGGTGAATCGATTAATACAGCACGTACATATAGTAATATGCCACCAAATATATTGACTCCGGGTTATTATGCGGAATTGATTGATGATCATTTTAAAGATAGTCAGGTTGAAGTTGATATAAAAGATGGTGAGCAGTTACAAGATGAAGGATTTGGACTCATTCACGCAGTAGGTAAAGGTTCAGCACACTCACCACGAGTAATTACAATAACGTATAACGGTGGGCCACAAAACGTAGCACCAATCGCTTTAGTAGGCAAAGGTATTACGTATGATTCTGGAGGCTATTCAATTAAACCAAAAGTCGGAATGCAGACTATGAAGTTTGATATGTGTGGCTCCGCAAATGTTATTGGCATGATTGAAGCAGCTGCTAGATTGCAATTGCCAGTAAATATTGTTGGTGTCATTGCGGCAGCAGAAAATATGGTCAACGAAGCAGCAATGAAGCCCGATGATATTTTTACAGCATTAAGTGGAGAATCAGTAGAAGTACTTAATACTGATGCTGAAGGACGATTAGTATTAGGCGATGCAGTATTTTATGCTAACCAATTCCAACCTAATGTCATCTTAGATTTTGCTACGCTAACAGGAGCCGCAGTAGCAGCATTAGGGGAAGATAAAGCAGCTGTCTTTAAAAATAATACTAACGCACCAATAAATGAAATTTTAACTACAGCACGTAAAATGGATGAATTTGTCTTCGAATTACCAATAACTAGTACTGAACAACAACTCATTCGTCAAACTGATGTAGCTGATTTAGTTAATCATACAAATGGTCATGGTAAAGCGTTATTTGCAGCTACGTTTATTAGTCATTTTGCTGGCGACACACCACATTTGCATTTCGATATAGCAGGTCCAGCTACAACGACAAAGGCTTCTTATTTAGGACCTAAAGGACCAACAGGTTACATGATACCGACAATCGTTGAATGGTTGCGACAACAATAAATTAGCATGCAAGAGGTTGGGACAATATTGATTCGTCCCAGCCTCTTTTTCATATGGGCAGTAGCTGACTGCATTGAAAATGCGCTTTAAACCAAGCTTTTTTCAACGCTAGTCATCCTTGCCGTGGTGGGACGACGAAATTATTTTTTCAAAATCAGATTTCTGTCCCACTCCCTATATCATATCTGATAAGTTATAATGCAAAAAGTGATTGACAATATTGCTAGGGATTGCTATTATGAATCTCGTAACGCTTTAGTTCGATAATGTAATAAAGGAGTTTTTGATGTGATAAATGCAGTTGTAATAGCGGTTTTACTTATGATCATTTTGTGTTTATGTCGATTAAATGTAGTTATCAGTTTATTCGTAAGTGCATTAGTAGGCGGCATAATCGCTGGAATGAGCGTAACAGATGTTATCACGGTATTTGGTAAAAATATAGTAGATGGCGCAGAAGTAGCACTAAGCTATGCGTTATTAGGTGGTTTTGCTGCTTTAATATCATATAGTGGCATTACTGATTATTTAGTTAATAAAATTATCAAAGGCATTAGAGCTGAAAACTCTAAAATGTCCCGTCTGAAAGTTAAAGTTATAATTGTGGTAGCTTTATTGGTATTAAGTGTAATGAGTCAAAATATTATTCCTGTACATATTGCATTTATTCCAATTGTCATTCCTCCTTTAATTAGTATATTTAATGAATTAAACTTTGATCGTAGACAAATAGCTTTAATCATTGGTTTTGGTTTATGTTGGCCATATATTTTAATTCCATTTGGTTTTGGTCAAATATTTCATCAAATTATAATGAACGGCTTTAACAAAGCTGGACATCCGATAGAAATAAATATGATTTGGAAAGCTATGGTTATCCCATCATTAGGTTATATTGTAGGGTTAATTGCTGGTTTATTTTATTATAGAAAAGCAAGAAAATATATTGATCATAAACAAGATAAAGATCTAGCAAATGTAGAGTTAAAACCATATGTGTTAGTTGTGACAATCATTGCGATTATTGCGACATTTACAGTTCAAATGCTGACTGACTCTATGATCTTTGGTGCATTAGCAGGGGTATTAGTATTTTTTATTTCTGGTATGCAAAATTGGAAAGATATGGACAAGCAATTTGTTGAAGGTATTCAAATTATGGCATATATCGGTGTAGTAATCTTGACTGCTAATGGTTTTGCTGGTGTCATGAATAAAACCGGTGATATTGAGCAATTAGTACATAGTATTAGTGGAATTACTGGTGACAACAAGTTAATTAGCATACTACTCATGTATATCATTGGATTAATAGTCACATTAGGTATTGGTTCTTCATTTGCCACAATCCCTATTATAGCTACATTATTTGTGCCGTTAGGTGAATCGTTTGGTTTAAGTACAATGGCTTTAATTGCCTTAATTGGCACGGCAAGTGCCTTAGGTGATTCAGGTTCTCCAGCGAGTGATTCAACACTTGGTCCGACGGCAGGATTAAATGTTGATGGGCAACATGATCATATAAGAGATACGTGTATTCCGAACTTTATTTTCTATAATATCCCGTTGATTATTTTTGGTACTATCGCTGCTATGATATTATAAGAGTGATATAAATAAAGGGGTGGCAATTATGACAAATATGTTAGATGCGCTAGATATGAAAGTTGAAAAAGAGGGAGAAGGCATTTTGGTTATGTCTATGCCTGTAACAGATAAGGTGAAACAACCCTTTGGATTTCTACACGGTGGTGCTAGTTTAGCTTTAGGAGAAACCGCATGCTCAATGGGAGCAGCGAGCCTAATTGATACTGAGCAATATATTCCACTAGGATTAGAAATGAATGCAAATCACATTAGTTCAACGACAGAGGGTACTGTCTATGCTTCCGCAACAGTTATTCATCAAGGCAAAACGACACAAGTATGGAATATTGAGATAACTGATGATAGCGGCAAATTAATAAGTATTATGCGAGGTACCATCGCAATCAAATCACGACATAGATCTTGATAGACTAGTATTTTAAACATATTAAAGTACGTCATTTTAGCTGATAGCTAATGACAAAGCGTAGTCATTTATAAATAACTAAAAATTAATAAATCATTTAGGGAATGCAAAAGTTACTTTTATGCATTCCCTTTTTTTAATGTGATATAAAATTTTGAGCGAAGTAAGCTTGAGCAATTCGTTTTGCTGCTTCTCTACCTCCTGCAATATTGCGTGCGAAAGGTCCTAATTTTAAATCAGCTAGTCCGCCAGATACAAATAGCTGTGGTAACCATTCCAATGTATCAGACAATTGTGGATAGCCACAAGAGGTCATAGGTGCGGCATGTTCTAAAATTAACGATTTTATAATTGGTTGCTGTAATATCGAATTTTTGAAGCCTGTAGCAAGTAAAATATGATTATAATTATATCGTTCATCCTTCGTATGTATTTGCTTGTTTTTTATTGTGGTAATAGGTGTTTGGTGAATTGTCAAACGACCTTGCTGTTGATATTTTTTGAGATGTAGATATAACTCTTGAGGCACAGAGCCTTTGTGTCTCTCATCTTCAATAAAAGAAAGTATTTCGGCAGAATCCGTAAAAGTTGTTAACTTAGTCATGTTTTTAGGGCCAAGCCATGCTGGATCTGCATCAAAATCATGTACTGCTATAGTTTTATTAAGCCATAAGTGCACATGCTTTTGATAATTATAAAGTAATTTATGTACTAAATGTGCTGCAGAAACACCACTTCCTACTACATGATTGCATTTGTGAAATTGTAGAGCTGTATTGTCGAAAATATGTTGCACATTATGCTGTTGATGAAAAATCTCAGGTACGTTTAAATCATGATGGCTACCCATAGCGATAATTAAGTTATCAGTAGTAATGGTACGCTTATTATCCAAAGTGAGTACCCATTGCTGTTTAGTATGTGTGTGTTGTTTAATATGGTTTACACTACCAATGACATGTCGATTATGTAACTGGTAATGATGTATAAGTGTATGTACATGATCGATAAACATATCTCTTTGAGGACGTTGATATTTTCCTAGTGTTGCTTGCATATATTGATGTGCTTTAGCGAATTGTTTTAAATGAAATGGATCAGGATGTACATGATGCACGCAAGGTGAGCGAAGAAAGGGCATATTAATACGTTTAGTGCGTTCGTCGAATTGTGCGCATAAATTACTGTGTGGATCAATGAGAGTCAGTTTGGACGTTGGAAGACCAGCGTGAATTAATTTTAAAGCAATTGTTAATGCTTGAATACCGCCACCGATAATTGTCCAAGTATGCATAAAGTTACCTTCTTTCAAATAGTAATGATTACGATTTAAAAATAACATAATGCATGTGTTATTGCAATATAAAAAGCGATAAGTATAATTACTAAAATAACGAAGAACTGTAATTTTGTGCTCTTGTTATTAAGTAACTACTTATCGCTTAACTATTGTTATAATTTTTTATCGTGTAATGTTTCGTTAAAATCGTCTTGTTGTGTTCTATTAGAAGAAGGTGTGTTTAAATTATATGCTGCTTTCATAATTAAATGACTGGCTAAAGGCCCCGTAATAAATACAAATATGATCCCTATAATGATTTGCATATTGATTATACCTTTCTCACCTATAAAGAAAAGGAATACACCAAATAATAGTAACATAGAACCAAGTGTTGTTGCTTTACCAGCGGCATGGGCACGAGAATAAACATCGTCTAATCTTAACAACCCAATAGCTGCAAAAGCACTGATTAATGCACCTAAGATAACCAATATAAGAGAAATACTAATGATGATCGTTGTTATCATGTTCAATCACCTTACCTTTGTCCATATATTTAGCAAACACTGCAGTGCCTAGAAAGGCAAGTATACCTATTAATAAAATAGCTACAATCATATATGTTGTACCTAGAAAGATACTAAATAATGCTACAATTGCCATTAATTGAATTCCCATAGCATCTAAGGCTACGACACGGTCAGCAAGAGATGGACCAAGGATGACACGAACTAACATTGCCAACATAGATAATGATACTATTACTAATGCGATAATTATAATGATTGAGTAGTTCATTGTGTATCACCAACCTCTCTTACAACTTTTTCAAGTGACGATTTAATGCTCGCAATTTCTTCGTCTTTTGTACTGAAGTCAATACAATGTATATATATCTTCGTACGATCATCACTAATACCTAACACTACAGTTCCTGGAGTTAAAGTAATTAATGTTGATAATAATACGAGTTGCCAATCTGTTGTTAATTCGGTGTCATAAGTAAAAAATGCTGGCTCATTTTTAATTGTAGGTTGTAATACAATACGTATTACATCGATATTAGCTTTTATGAGCTCGATTAAAAATACCGCTATTAATTTAAGTACTTTGTACACTGTAACCATATAAAATCTACCAGGGAATAACCCGCGTAATGTAAGTACCAACAATAGACCGAAAATGTAACCTAAAATAAAATTATTTAATGAGTAACTACCTGTGACAAAAACCCATAAGATACTTAATAATAAGTTAATTAAAATTTGAATCGCCATCTTATTTACCTCCTAGTACACTGTCTACATATCCACTAGGGTTATAGAAAGTAGAGGCAGCATCTTTAATAATAGGTTGTAAAAAGTCCGCTGATAAACCGAAAATTACTGTAATTACAACTGCAATAATCGCTACTATTAATGGGCCGCGGTGTTGTAATTTAGGCTTTGGAGTATACCCAGTCGCATCACCAAAGAAGCCTTGTAAAAATATGCGAATAACCGAATATAGTACGACTAAACTAGACAGTAATACGACAATACCAGTGAGATAGAACCCTTTTTCGAATGTAGCTTGGACAATGTAGTACTTGCCATAGAAGCCACTGAAAGGGGGGATACCCGCTAAACTCAAGGCCGCTATAAAGAATGTCCATCCTAGTACTGGATAGTGTTTAATTAAGCCACTAAAATTGCGCAAATCATATGATTTAGTAATTTGATAAATTACGCCAACTAAAAAGAATAAAGCGGCCTTGATTAACATATCGTGTAAGGTATAGTAAATTGCACCCATCATTCCTGCTTGGTTCATCATGGCTACACCAATCAAAATAACGCCAACAGCTATCATAATATTGTAGATAATAATTTTTTTGATGTCGAAATAGCTCACTGCTCCGACACAACCAAAAATAATAGTTAGTAGCGCTAAAAAGATGATTAAATAATATGTTAAGTCTGATGTGTCAGGGAAGAATAGACTAGTAGTTCTAGCTAATGAATAGATCCCAACTTTTGTTAATAAGGCTCCGAAAAAGGCGATAATCGCTACTGGTGGTGCATAATAAGCGCCTGGTAACCATACATACATAGGGAAAATCCCAGCTTTTGTTCCAAAAACAAAAATAAAGACAATAAATACTATAGTCACTACGCCACTTTCTTGTGGTGATAGTTGGTTCAGCTTTTGACTAATATCAGCTAAGTTTAATGTACCGACAACGGAATACAGCATACCAACTGCAATAACAAAAAACGCTGATGAAGTCACATTCACTAGGACATATTTAATTGTTTCGCTTAATTGCACTTCAGTACCACCGATAACAAGTAAAATATAAGAAGCCATTAAAAATACTTCAAAGAATACAAACAGGTTGAAAATATCTCCTGTCATAAAGGCACCATTGACACCTATAAGCATAAACATTACAGCAAAATAGTAATAATAGGTTTCACGTTCTATACCAACTGTTTGATAAGAATATAAAATTATCAGTAGGGTAATGAGTACACTCGTTGTAATTAATAAGCCACTAAATAAGTCTAAAACAAAAACTATACTATATGGCGCTTTCCACGAACCTAATTCTAAAACAATAGGACCATGTTTCGCCACATTAAATAGATTAATGATACTAAAAATAAATGTAATCATAGTACCTGTTAATGCTACATAACGCTTAATAATAGGGCGTTTACCTAGAAAAATCAAAATGATAACGGTCAATAATGGAATGATTAACGTAGATACTAATAAATTACTTTCTATCATCATCAAGCACTCCTCTCATACTTTCTACATTATCAGTACCTAGTTCTTTATAACTTCTAAAAGCAAGAACTAAAAAGAATGATGTTACTGAAAATGAAATAACAATAGCAGTTAGGATTAATGCTTGAGGGATAGGGTCAACGTATTGTGAAATACCTTTTTCATAAATAGGTACTTCTCCACCTTTTAAACCACCCATTGTTAGTATAAATAAGTTTGCTGTATGTGTTTGCAAAGTAGTCCCAATAATGATACGTATTAAACTTTTAGAGAGGATTAAATAAACGCTCATTGTAGTGAGAAAACCACAAACAATTATCATAACTATTTCCATTAGTCGCTCTCTCCAATCGTTAAAATAATAGTCATTACTGTACCGACTACTGCAAACATGACACCTAAGTCAAAAAATGTTGCAGTATGCATTTCCATTGGTTTTAAAATACCTAATGGAATTTCAAAAGGTGTATGTGTAAAGAAGTTCTTGTGGTAAAACCAGCTTGCTATAGGCGTTGCACCACAGAAAAACAAACCAATGCCAATTAATATTTTAAAGTCCCAAGGAAAGATTTTGCGCATTGTTTTGATGTCAAATGCTACAGTGATAATTACAAGCGCGCTTGACATCAATAAACCTCCAACGAAACCGCCACCAGGTGTATAGTGACCTGCAAGGAAAAGTGATAACCCAAACATAACGATTAAGAAGAAGATTAGAATAGCAGTGTACTGAAAAATCAGATTATTGTGTTGTCTATTCATAGTCAGATCCTCCTTCGTTATTTGTTTTACGATTTGAACGTAATTTAATCATAGTATATACACCTAGTCCTGCAATTCCAAGTACTGCAGATTCGAATAAGGTATCGGTACCACGGAAGTCAACCAAAATCACATTAACCATGTTAGTACCATGGGCTAAATCATACACATGCTCTTTATAATATGCTGCAATAGATCCAAAGTGACGGTTGCCATAAGCAATTAATCCGATAATTGTAACTACTAATCCAGCTGCGATAGCAATTAACATATTACTCCACTTAAAGTTACGAGTTTCATTATGTCGATTTAAATTCGGCAAATGATAGAAACAAAGTAAAAATAACGCTGTTGATATAGTTTCGACGACAAATTGTGTTAATGCTAAATCTGGTGCACCGAAGAAGATAAAGAATACAGCAACGGCGTAGCCAACAGCACTGGCCATTATAATACTAAATAGTCGTGAACGAGCGCAGACAATCATTATAGATGACAACAAGATGATCACTACAATAATTAACTCAAAAGGTCGAATATTACTGACATTGTTAAACTCTATGTTAAATGGCGTTAATGATGTGGCGATAATGGCCAAAATAATGAATGATGCGAATATAATAACTAAATTATTGCGAGTAAAACCCGTTACGTATGAGTCAGTAAACTTACTTGAAACGTAAGATGAATATTTACCTGTTGTGTCATACCAGTAGTTTAATTGCAGTTTATGTGGTTGCATACGCAACAAACGTACCCAGTAATTAAACGTTAAAATGAGTAAAATACCTATAACATAAATCAACAGTGTTGCAAAAAATGCTGGTGTAAAGCCATGGAATAAATGGAATGATGATGGCTTACTTTCAGCTTGACTTATGGCTGCTGTGGCTGGATCAATTAACGTACTCGTTAATATGGCAGGGAACAAGCCAAAGACAATTACTAATAGTGCTAAGATTGTTGGTGCTATTAACATAAGTTTTGAAGCTTCATGCGCTGATTTAGGTAATGCCTGAGGTCGATATGAACCTAAGAAAATTTGGCCGATAAAACGCACAGCATAAACAAAAGTGAAAATACTACCTATAATAGCAACAATCGGTATTAAAATACCAAAAGTATCTAAACTCAATATATCTGCGTGAGTTACTTCAATCATACTTTCTAAAAATGACTCTTTTGAAAGGAAGCCATTAAATGGTGGTATACCTGCCATACTTAATGAAGTGATAATCGTTAAAGTAAAGGAAATAGGCATAACTGTCATTAAGCCACCTAACTTTTTGACATCACGTGTACCAGTAGCATGGTCTATCGCACCTGTTATCATAAATAATGCGCCTTTAAACGTTGCATGATTAATTAAATGAAAAATAGCTGCGGTAAATGCTGCAATATAAAGTTGACTTTCTGAACCTGCAAAGTGATAACTTACAGCACCGATGCCTAGCATAGACATAATCATACCTAATTGGGACACAGTAGAAAATGCGAGTATACCTTTAAGGTCTTGTTGTTTTGTTGCATTTAATGAAGCCCAAATTAACGTGATAAGCCCAACAATGGTAACAGTCCACACCCAACCTTGAGAAACAGCATAGATAGGTGTCATACGGGCAACTAAGTATAAGCCAGCTTTAACCATTGTTGCCGAATGTAGATAAGCACTAACGGGTGTAGGTGCTTCCATGGCATCTGGTAACCAGATATAAAATGGAAATTGTGCTGATTTAGTCATAGCGCCAATTAACACCAAGACCATTGAAAGGATAAAGAATGTACTAGTTTGGATATCTCCAACGTGATCAATCATTGTACGAATACTTGTAGTATTAGCTGAAATCGAAAGTAAAATCAGCCCACCTAATAAGGAGAGACCACCAAATACAGTAACTAGCATAGATTTTTGGGCACCATAAATGGATCTTTGATTAGTACGCCAAAATGAAATTAATAAAAAGCTTGAAAATGATGTTAGTTCCCAAAATAAATATAGAACAATGATGTTATCTGATAACACCACGCCTAACATTGCACCCATGAATAATAATAAATAACAATAAAAATTCCCTAGTTGTTCTTTTCGACTTAAATAACTGATTGAATATAAGACAATTAAACTCCCAATTCCAGTTATGAGTAAACTAAATAATAAACCTAAACCATCTATGTATAAGTCAAAATTCATGCCAAATTTTGGCATCCAGTTTACTTCTTGCATAACGGTATTACCTGACATCGTTGTCTTAATATATGATAAGAAATAAATAAATAAGACAATAGGAAGCGGTAAGACAAACCAACCTAAATGAATCCGTTTATACAGTCGATATATACAAGGAATAATGAGCGCAAATATAAGCGGTAATAATACCATTAGGTGTAACCAACTCATTATGTTGTCCCCCTTTAAAATGAAATATGGTTTCATTATACATGATTCATACAGTTCTGAAAAACCTCTACAAGTGTATAACTAGTGGTTTTTTACTGTATTATTAAATAAGAAGAAACGCGTCATTTTTTAGGTGAAATTTTTTTTATACTGCACAGAATAATCTTCTTTTAACTGTTGTAAATTAGTAAGTGATTTTTGTGCATGTTCAGTATCTTCTTTTTGTAACTTCTTTTCCAAAGTACTAAGTGCTTGTTGTAAAGATTCAGTATAGGGAAGTTCTGTGACATCGAATGGTCGCAGTTGTGACTTGGTAGTATAGCGTTTTTCATATTGACTCAAAGCTTTACGTTCATGGAAAAACACATCTTCTACGGCAGTAGGATTATGTAAATCTCCTTGCTTAGGGTGTTTGATGACTTGTTCTACTTTGACTAAAATACCTTGGGCATTTTCTTCTACAATAGAAACACCATAGACACCAGTTTTATGAGCAAATCTATATAACATGATTAATACATCCTTTCTTTTATGTTAAAATACTATTATCATCTTAACATGAAATGGAGAATGAAAATGACGAACTATCCTCAATTAGATACAGAAGTAAAAGATAATGAAATAAAACTTGTAATGCATACAAATAAAGGAGATATGACATTTAAGTTATTACCAGATGTTGCACCTAAAACAGTAGAAAATTTTGTAACACATGCTAAAAATGGTTATTACAATGGTATTTCTTTCCACCGTGTAATTAATGATTTTATGGTACAAGGTGGCGACCCAACTGCAACAGGTATGGGTGGCGAAAGTATTTACGGCGCACCATTTGCAGACGAATTTTCATTAGAAGCATTTAATATTTATGGTGCATTATCAATGGCCAATTCAGGACCTAATACAAACGGCTCACAATTTTTCATTGTACAAATGAAAGAAGTACCGGAATCAATGATTAACCAACTTGCAGATGGTGGATGGCCACAACCAATAGTTGAAGCTTACCGTACACAAGGTGGTACACCATGGTTAGACCAAAAACATACAGTATTCGGCCAACTTATTGAAGGTCAAAGCGTGCTAGAAGATATTGCAAGTACGAAAGTAGGTCCACAAGATAAGCCTTTACATGACATCACTATTGATTCAATTGATGTAGAGGATAAATAAAAGTAAGATCGAAATAAATGGATGAGCTTGTTACATTCTATTATGTGAGATGCGGAAGTTTATTACATGATAGTATTGTGCATTAATAGAAAATACAATGTGAAAGAACCATGTTCAGAACAAAATCTGAACATGGCTCTTTTTATTATAAGGGTTTAATTGTTTTGATGACTATTATATCAACAATTTATAGTAATTTTTCTATCGTAATATTAGTCTAGTTTAGTAATTTATGCTATTATATTATTGTTAAGTAAAACGAAATAAGGGGTTCTCACGTTGAATAATCACTACAAAGTAGGTCAACATCTTAAAGTACGTGTGACTGGTATTCAGCCTTATGGCGCATTTGTTGAAACCCCAGATAATACTGAAGGTCTGATTCATATTTCTGAAATTATGGATGATTACGTCCATAATTTAAAAAAGTTTTTATCCGAAGGACAAGTTGTCCGGGCAAAAGTTATTTCCATCGATAAAGAAGGTAAGCTTAATTTGTCATTAAAAGATAATGATTATTTTAAAAATTATGAACGTAAGAAAGAAAAGCAATCAGTATTGGATGAAATTAAAGAAACCGAAAAATACGGGTTTCAAACAATTAAAGAACGTATGCCAGGTTGGATTAAACAGTCCAAAGACACTATGAAGCAAGAGTAATACTCTTGTACTACTAACATTTCTGCATGAAATGTTAGTTTTTTGATTTTATTTTATATATAAACATGTATGCGCAAGCATATTATTATGTGAAGTGAATTTTTTACGGTAAAATGAACAAGCATTAAAATAGTGCAAGCATAATAACAATGTTATAGTGTTGAAATCATTAATTAGGAGGAAGTAAGTAATGAATGAAAAATTTGCAACTTTATTTGAAACAGTAGAGTTACCTAATAAAGTACAATTAAAAAATAAATTTGTGTTAGCTCCATTAACACACGTAACATCGCATGATGATGGGACGGTATCCGAAGACGAAATAAACTATATGGAACAACGTTCACAAGATGTTGGTTTGTCAATATCTGCAGCGAGTAATGTTACAGATTTAGGTAAAGCATTTCCAGGTCAACCGTCAGTAGCACACGATACTGATATAGAAGGTTTAAAAAAATTAGCTAACGTGATGAAAAAGAATGGCGCTAAAGCCGTAGTACAAATTCATCATGGTGGAGCGCAATCATTACCAAACTGGACACCAAATGGAGACGTGGCTGCACCAAGTCCAATTAGTATGAAAAGTTTTGGTGAGACAGAAGAACACCATGCACGTGAAATTACACATGACGAAATTTTAGAAACGATAAAAGCATTCGGCGAAGCTACACGTAGAGTAATAGAAGCAGGCTTCGATGGTGTTGAAATTCACGGTGCGAACCATTATTTAATTCATCAATTTGTCTCTCCATATTATAACCGTCGTACAGATGAATGGGGCACGGATAAATTCAAATTTGCTCGCGAAGTCGTTGATGAAGTGGTTAATGTTAAAAAACAATATGCCGATGACTCATTTATTATTGGTTATAGATTTTCTCCAGAAGAAGCAGAATCTCCAGGAATTAGTATGGAAATCACTGAATCATTAGTTAAAACTTTAGTTGAAAAACCATTAGACTATTTACATGTATCTTTAATGGATGTGCACTCTAAAACTAGAGAAGGCAAATATGCGGAAGAAACACGTATAGAATTATTACATCGATGGATTGATGGCCGTATGCCATTAATTGGTATAGGTTCTATATTTACTGCTGAACAAGCATTAGAAGCAATTAACACTAAACAAATCGAACTATTGGCATTAGGTAGAGGAATATTATTGGATTATCAATTTGTTAGTAAAATTGAAGAAGGTAAAGAAGATGAAATCATTTCATACTTTGATCCAAATAGAGAAGATAAACACCATTTACCACCAAAATTATGGGAACAATTCAACCAAGGCTTTTACCCATTACCAAGAAAAGATGGTAAATAGCATTACTACAATAACTATATAGAACATTAATGATGTATGATTATATTATCGGAAGCGACTTTCAATATGAAGGTCATTCGATAAAATTCATGCATTGTTAATGTTCTTTTTTATTTGTCGACAATATCCCATTTTAAAATAGTAAATAATCATATATAAAACATAAAAATATATCTTGAAAAGCAAAGATAGATAAAACTTAGTTAGATTGTTTTGCCTTTTAAAGACGATTAACTAGCGTCATAACCGGATCAATACATATTTTGTAGTGCACTGTTTTATCCTAAAAAGAGTATTTTAGGGATTTTTTAGGAAAATAGTTTCAGTAACACGGTAAATACGTTATGCTAATGTTATGAATTATCGAGGCAATATTGCCATAAATTTTTTAAAGGGGAGATATCATGACAAAATCAGAAGAAATCATTGAGCTTACAAATCATTACGGAGCGCACAATTATGTTCCTCTACCAATTGTAATCTCTGAGGCTGAAGGGGTATGGGTAACAGACCCAGAAGGTAACAAATATATGGATATGTTAGCTGCATATTCAGCAGTTAACCAAGGTCACCGTCATCCTAAAGTCATCCAAGCATTAAAAGATCAAGCAGATAAAGTTACGCTTGTATCACGTGCTTTTCATAGTGATAACTTAGGAGCATGGTATGAAAAAATTTGTAAATTAGCAGGTAAAGATAAAGCATTACCAATGAATACAGGAGCTGAAGCAGTAGAAACGGCATTAAAAGCTGCAAGACGTTGGGCATATGATGTGAAAAAAATAGAGCCTGATCAAGCAGAAATCATTGCTTTTAATGGTAATTTCCATGGCCGTACAATGGCACCTGTATCTTTATCATCAGAAGCAGAATATCAACGTGGATATGGCCCATTATTAGATGGTTTCCGTAAAATTGATTTTGGAGATATCGAAGCTGTAAAAGCAGCAATCAATGATAATACTGCAGCAATCTTAATTGAACCTATCCAAGGTGAAGCGGGAATAAATGTACCGCCAGAAGGATACTTAAAAGAAATTAGAGAGTTATGTGACGAACATAATGTATTATTTATAGCTGATGAAATTCAAGCAGGTTTAGGACGCTCAGGTAAAATGTTTGCAACAGACTGGGATAATGTTAAGCCAGACGTTTATATTTTAGGAAAAGCTTTAGGCGGAGGCGTTTTCCCAATTTCAGTTGTGCTAGCAGATGAAGAAGTTTTAGGCGTATTTACACCAGGTTCACACGGTTCAACATTTGGTGGTAACCCATTAGCTTGTGCAGCTTCATTAGCAGCATTAGATGTAATTGTCGATGAAGATTTACCAGGTCGCTCATTAGAGCTAGGGGAATACTTTAAAGCGGAATTACAAAAGATTGAACACCCAGCGATTAAAGAAGTTAGAGGTCGTGGTTTATTTATTGGCATTGAATTACATGAAAATGCCAGACCTTATTGTGAAGCATTAAAAGAGCAAGGCATTTTATGTAAAGAAACACATGATACTGTAATTAGATTTGCACCACCATTAGTCATCACAAAAGAAGAATTAGACCTAGCATTAGACAAAGTGAAAAACGTTTTTGAATAATAAAAAAATTTGATATATAACTTTTTTTAATCCCTTTAAAAAGGCAAAAGTTATGTTACAATTAGCAATGAAAGCGAAATCATTAGTTACGAAAAAGAGGCGAAATGAATCATGACTGAGAATAATAATTTGGTGACTTCTACGCAAGGTATTATTAAAGAGGCTTTAAACAAATTGGGATTTGATGATGGTATGTATGATTTAGTCAAAGAACCACTTAGATTCCTACAAGTACGAATTCCAGTACGAATGGATGATGGGACTGTTAAAACATTTACTGGTTATCGTGCACAACATAATGACGCAGTTGGTCCAACAAAAGGTGGCGTAAGATTCCACCCTGATGTGGATGAAGAAGAAGTTAAAGCGTTATCTATGTGGATGACACTAAAATGTGGCATTGTTGATTTACCTTATGGTGGAGGTAAAGGTGGAATCATATGTGACCCACGTCAAATGAGTATCCATGAAGTAGAGAGATTATCACGTGGTTATGTACGCGCAATTTCACAATTCGTTGGTCCAACAAAAGATATACCAGCGCCAGATGTGTTTACAAACTCACAAATTATGGCTTGGATGATGGACGAGTATAGCTCACTTGATAAATTTAATTCACCAGGTTTTATTACAGGTAAACCAATTGTACTTGGTGGTTCACAAGGACGCGATCGTTCTACAGCTTTAGGTGTTGTTATTGCAATTGAACAAGCAGCCAAAAGAAGAGGCATGGATGTTAAAGGTGCACGAGTTGTTATACAAGGATTTGGTAATGCTGGTAGTTTCTTAGCTAAATTCTTATATGACTTAGGTGCTAAAATTGTAGGTATTTCCGATGCTTATGGTGCATTACATGATCCAGAAGGTTTAGATATTGATTATTTATTAGATAGAAGAGACAGTTTTGGTACTGTGACAAATTTATTCGAAGATACAATTTCTAATAAAGAGTTATTTGAAATTGATTGTGATATCTTAGTTCCTGCAGCAATTGCTAATCAAATTACAGGCGATAATGCAAATGATATTAAAGCTGATGTAGTTGTTGAAGCAGCTAACGGACCTACAACACCAGAAGGTACTAAGATTTTAACTGAACGCGGTATTTTACTTGTACCTGACGTACTAGCGAGTGCGGGTGGCGTAACAGTTTCATACTTTGAATGGGTACAAAATAACCAAGGTTATTATTGGCCAGAAGACGAAGTTAATGAAAAATTACGTGAAAAATTAATTACAGCATTTGATACGATTTATGAGTTATCACAAAATCGTAAAATTGATATGCGCTTAGCAGCGTACATTGTCGGACTTAAGCGTACAGCAGAAGCGGCACGTTATCGTGGATGGGCTTAAGCCTTATACTTATAAATAATTAAGAGGGTAGAACAAAATATGTTCTACCCTCTCAGACTGTCGACAAAGTCTCCGACTTTGTTGGCAGTTTTTTTATGCACGCTTTCCGCGGGCACTGCCTTAGCCTGTAGTCTTCGGCTAGTGATATTCCCGCAGGAGTCGGCATAAATTACTGCCAATATTACACAAAAACATTATAATATATGTAAATTAAACAGTGGTGGTGTTTATTATGTTGAATAAATCAATTGATAAAAGAGATCAATATGAAATGATTTCTATCTCTGAATTAGTCCCTAATAATCATTTATTACGTAAAGTCGATGCGATATTAGATTTAAATTTTGTGTATGAACTTGTCGAAGACAAATATTGCCTTGATAATGGTAGACCATCTATAGATCCTGTTATTTTAGTAAAAATATTACTCATACAAAGGTTGTTTGGCATTAAATCAATGAGACAAACAATTAAAGAAATAGAAACAAATGTAGCTTACCGTTGGTATTTAGGATATAGCTTTTTAGATAAAGTACCTCATTACGGAACTTTTAGTAAGAACTATACACGTCGTTTTCATGATACAGATTTATTTGAACAAATATTTGAGAAAATACTAGAAATAGCTATCAAAAATAACTTAATAGATCACTCATCTTTATTCATTGATTCTACACATATTAAAGCAAATGCAAATAAGAATAAATACATCAAAAAAATTGTAAAAAAAGATACACTTCACTTCCAAGAAGAATTGGATAATGAAATAAATGAACAAAGGCGAGCACAAGGAAAAAAGCCAATAAAAAATAAAAGCAAGGAGGAATATAAAACCAAAAAAGTAAGTACGACTGATCCAGAAGCTGGGTACTACGTTAAAGGTGAACGAGAAAAGCAATTTGCTTATAGTTTACACGCATGTGTAGATAAAAATGGTTATATTATTGATAAGCACGTGACACCTGGTAATATTCACGACAGTACACAACTCAAACCAATGATTGAAAGATTGGAAACCAAGCAGATGTTGCCTATCACATTAGCAATTGATTCAGGTTATAAAACACCTTTTAATGCACACTTTTTGCTTGAAAAAGCAATTGTACCAGCAATGCCATATACGAGACCTAAAGGAAAACCTGGTTTTTTCAGAACAAAAGATTTCATCTACGATGAACATTATGATACTTATATTTGTCCTAATGATGAAACTTTACTATATAAAAGAACAATGCCAACAGGACACAGATTATATGTATCAGATGCTTCAATATGTCGAGACTGTCCACTACTAAATAAATGTACTGAAAGTAAAGATGCCATAAAACAAATTAGAAGACATGTTTGGCAAGATGATTTAGATATAGTTGAAGATTTAAGGT
The DNA here is from genome assembly GCF_025560845.1 of Staphylococcus arlettae. NCBI lineage: Bacteria > Bacillati > Bacillota > Bacilli > Caryophanales > Staphylococcaceae > Staphylococcus > Staphylococcus arlettae. The sequence goes on along the minus strand of NZ_CP094803.1, from coordinate 1,979,721 downwards.
TTGTGGATACAATTAAAAAACAATATAAAATGCGAAGTCAAACAATAGAGAGAAAATTTGGCGATGCAAAAGAACAGCATGGTATGAGATGGACGAGATATAGAGGACATGACAAAGTTTCCATGGATACCACGCTAATTTGTGCTGCCATGAATCTTAAAAAAATCGCAATGTGGCTAATAAAAGGCCCAGTAATGGTCTGAAAGACCACTGCAATTTTGAAAAAAACTATAAAAAAAGAAAATAAATAAACCCTTCGCATTAACTTGCGAAGGGTTTGTCCACGTTCTGAGAGGGTAGAACAAAATATGTTCTACCCTCTTTTTGCTATCGTAAGTTGATAGTATACTATTTCGCTTGTTCAAAAAATGATGACTTCGCTATTTATGAAGGCACAAGTATTGTTATAAATTTATATTATTATAGTGCAAGTATCGTTATTTATCATTAGCAATAACTTGTTCGTAGACATCAGGATAATTTGTGAATACGCCATTAACACCGTATTTATTTAATCTTTCCATATCTGCTTTAGTATTGACTGTAAATGGATGGACGAGTAGTCCTGCTTTTTTTAAGTTTTTCACATTGTCTTTAGTTAAATCTGTATATTCAGGTCCTACACCTATGGCGTAACTTCTAATTGCATTTAAATTTGCTTGAGTTAAGTTAGGTAATTCACCTTTATCAAGTAAGCGGATTAAAGGGATATTAGCATTTTGCGCTTGGACTTTTTGTAAACTTGCTTGTGAAAATGATTGAATTAATACATGGCCGTTTGATAAAGAATTTTGTGTCAGTAAATGATGCTTATCTAATGAAGCTAATAATTTTTCTTCCATACCCGGATAAACATCTGGTGATTTAGTTTCAATATAATAATTAGCATTACTGCCATATCGTTCTAACACTTCGTCTAGTGTTGGAACTTTTTGGCCTTCATATGAAGGGTCGGCATATTGTGGATTATTGGCATTAAATTTACTTCCAGCATCAAGTTCTTTAATTTCTTTTAAAGTATGTTCATCGACCCTACCAGTTCCGTTAGTAGTACGATCCAATGTTTCATCATGCATAACTACTAAATGATCGTCTTTTGTCATTTGTAAATCTAATTCTATATATGATGCACCCATTTCATTATGACTTTTGTCATAAGCTGCAAAAGTATGTTCAGGGGCATAGCCACTCGCACCACGATGTGCAATTGTTGTGTATTTTTCACCTGTTGGATTATGTATAGCACGATATGCTTTGTTTTGAGTTGCTTGTGATGATTGGTTAACTTGTTGTGTAGCTTGCTGATTCGCATTGTTACTATTTGCTTGGATATCTGGGGTTGTAAAACTTGATAGAGCTAAAATTGAAAAACCACTGACAAATAATCGTTTTGTATATTTCATACCTTCACTCCTCATAATAAACTGTATATTAACCATACAAAAAACAGATTAAAAAATAAATATATTTTACACCTTTTTAATTTAAGTTAAATAAAAACAATTAATAAATTAAAGAAGGTTAAAAAAGTATAAAAATGTTTACAATAAGTAAATAGATACGAAGTATTGTTAATAATGTAATGTCAGCTTAAAGAATGTTATTACAAAGATGATAATTATCGGTCATTACCGATAACTGCATTATAAATAACTAGATAAGTTGTACATATGTCATTAACACCTAACTTAGCATTTTTAATTTGTGAGGACTTTTAAGGATAGGGGTGTTGAGAGGTGCGAGCGTTATTTACTAGAGAAATAGCTAATACTTAAAATTGCTAAACTACATGCGATAAGACGTTGTGCTGTATTCATAATAGCACTCCTACATTAGCTGTTAAGTTATAAATATTAAACTAAAATAATAAAAGCATAAAAACCATTTCAATAAATGATTTTTATGCTTTTATATAATTATTTCAGTTGTGCTTTAATTTGTTTAATTTGCTGTTTAACTGCTTCTTGACCTGTAGAACCGTAACTAATTCTGCGACTCACGCAGTTTGCAGGTGTTAAGAATGTAAAAATATCATCTTCTATTAATGGATGTTCCTCTTGATATTTTGACAAAGGGACATCAAGTAAATATTTATTATTTTGAATACACCATAATACTAATTTTCCTACGATTTCGTGTGCAGTTCTAAATGGTACATCTTTAGTTACTAAATAATCTGCGAGTTCAGTGGCGTTAGAAAAGTCATTATTCACAGTTTGTTGTAAATGTTCAACGTTAACAGTCATTGAATCGACCATTCCTTCAAAAATACGCAGTGAACCTTTTAATGTATGAAGGGCATCAAACAAACCTTCTTTATCTTCTTGCATATCTTTGTTATAAGCGAGTGGTAATCCTTTCAATGTCATCAACATACTCATTAAATGACCAGTTGTTCTACCAACTTTACCTCTTATAAGCTCTGCCATATCAGGGTTTTTCTTTTGAGGCATAATTGATGAACCAGTTGAAAAAGCATCGGATAACGTCACGAAGTTTGCTTCCGCAGAAGACCAAAAAATAATTTCTTCCGCAAAACGAGACAAGTGAACCATCGTTAATGATATATTATGCAACGTTTCGACAATATAATCACGATCACTTACAGCATCCATACTATTTTCATATAGCGAACTAAACCCTAATAATGATTGAGTTTCATGTCTATCTATTGGATAGGTCGTACCACTTAAAGCAGCAGCACCTAAAGGAGATATGTCTATACGTTTTAAACTATCTTCAAATCGAGATTTATCACGGCTTAACATCCAATAGTAAGTTAATATATGATGTGCAAATGATATAGGCTGCGCTCTTTGTAAATGAGTGTAACCAGGCATGATAGTATCAATATGATTTTCTGCCACTGTTAAAATACTTGTTTGAAAGGAAGTAATCAGTTCAATTAGCTGTTCTACTTCAGCTTTTGTATATAAATGCATATCTGTTGCTACTTGATCATTACGACTACGCCCTGTATGAAGTTTACCTCCAGTGTCACCAATACGCTTAATTAATTCGTGTTCAATGTTTAAATGTATATCTTCTAATGATACATCGAAAGTAATTTGGTTATTTAAATAATCTTGAAGAATGTCATTTAAGCCTTCAATAATTTGTTTGCTTTCATCAGCAGTAATAATTTCTTGGTTTGCCAACATTGTCGCATGTGCAATGCTACCTTGTATATCTTGCTTAATAAGTGTTTTGTCAAAATGAATGGAAGCATTGAATTCATCGACCCAATCTTCTGGTTGTTCGCTGAATCTACCACCCCAGGCTTTCTCACTCATTGTGGTAACCTCCGTGTAGCATAGAGTTGACTTGTGTCGGTAAACCAAAGATTTCAATGAAACCTACTGCTGAATCTTGATTGAAAGCATCTTCTTTTGTATAAGTTGCTAATTTTTCGTTGTATAATGTGTAAGGTGATTTTCTGCCATTGACTATAGCATTACCTTTATAAAGTTTGATTCTTACTTCACCTGTAACATGTTGTTGTGTACTATCGACAAATACTTTTAAGCTGTCTGTTAATGGAGAGAACCATAAAGCATTATACACTTGCTCAGAAAATTGTTTCTCAATAACTGGTTTAAAATGTGCTACATCTTTCGTTAAAGTGATTGTTTCTAACGCTTTATGGGCTTTGATAATTACTTCTGCTCCTGGTGTTTCATATACTTCTCTAGATTTAATACCTACTAATCTATTTTCAACATGGTCGATTCTGCCAATACCATGTTTACCAGCAATTTTGTTTAATTTTAAAATTAATTTACTTAATGACAAGTTTTCACCATTTAAAGCAGTCGGTAATCCTTGTTCAAAAGATAAAATAATTTCTTCTGATTGATTTGGTGTATCTTCTAATTCATTTGTTAAATCAAATGCATCTGTTGGTGGTGCCGCATATGGATCTTCTAAAATACCACATTCGTTACTTCTACCCCATAAATTTTGGTCAATTGAATAGGGAGAGTCTTGTTGGATAGGTACTGGAATATTATGTTTAAGAGCATAATCGATTTCTTCTTCACGGCTCCAAGCCCATTCTCTTACCGGAGCAAAGACTTTTAATTCAGGATTTAGAGCTTTGATTGCTACTTCAAAACGTACTTGGTCATTACCTTTACCTGTACAGCCGTGAGCGATACCAACTGAATTCGTTTTATCTGCAATTTCTACTAATTTTTTAGAAATTAAAGGTCTTGATAATGCAGATACTAAAGGATATGTACCTTCATACATTAAGTTACCTTTGATTGCATATGCTACATACTCATCACTAAATTCTTCAGTAGCATCTATGATATGACATTCAACTGCACCCATATCTAAAGCTTTTTGATAGACGATGTCTAAATCTTTTCCTTCACCAACATCTAAACAACAAGCTACAACATCGTAACCTTTATCTATTAACCATTTTACTGCCACACTTGTATCTAATCCTCCGGAATATGCTAAAACTATTTTTTGTTTCATATTGCCACCTCATTTGTAATTTTTAATCTGTAATTTAATATAACTAAGAATAACAGATAACTAGTGAAAATAAAACCATTTTTTTACATAAATATGCAAAAAGTTGTGAAAGTCGCTCTATTTGCAATTTTGTTGTGATTATTACCATTTTTGTTAGTATTATGTATATATACGTTAAAATTTATGTATAATAAACTGCATATAGCGCAACAATTAATGATATAAAATAATTTTGTTCATTATTAGTATAAGTAACAATGATAGGCTAGTTGTTTGAATAGTCATACTAAACTTAGTAAAATAATAGTGAATTAAAAATTACAGGAGGCAATTTACATGACTCATATTCAGTTAGATTATGGTAAAACTTTAGAATTTTTTGGCAAGCATGAACTTGAGCAACAAAAAGATATCGTAAAATCAATTCATAAAACAATCCATGAGGGTACTGGTGCTGGTAGTGATTTCTTAGGTTGGATCGATCTTCCTGTTGATTATGACAAAGAAGAGTTTTCTCGTATTTTAGAAGCAGCTAAACGTGTTAAAGCACATTCAGACGTATTTGTAGTTATTGGTATTGGTGGTTCATATTTAGGTGCACGTGCAGCTATTGAAATGCTAACACCAGCATTTAGAAATAGTGATGAATATCCTGAAATTGTATTTGTAGGTAATCATTTATCTTCAACATACACTCAAGAGTTAATCCAATATTTAGATGGTAAAGATTTCTCAGTCAATGTGATATCAAAATCTGGAACAACTACTGAACCAGCAGTTGCATTTAGATTATTTAAACAGTTAGTAGAAGATAAATATGGTAAAGAAGAAGCAAAACAACGTATTTTTGCTACAACTGATAAAGAAAAGGGTGCGCTTAAACAATTAGCTACTAATGAAGGCTATGAAACATTTGTAGTACCAGATGATGTTGGTGGCAGATACTCAGTATTAACTGCAGTAGGTTTATTACCAATAGCAGTTGCAGGTATTGATATCGAAGCGATGATGCAAGGTGCAGCAAAAGCACGTGAAGAATTGTCTTCTGATAATTTAGATGAAAATATTGCGTATCAATATGCAACAATCCGTAATATTTTATACTCAAAAGGTTACACAACAGAAATGTTAATTAACTTTGAGCCTTCTATGCAGTATTTCAATGAATGGTGGAAACAACTTTTCGGTGAATCAGAAGGTAAAGATTATAAAGGCATTTATCCATCAAGTGCAAACTATACAACAGACTTGCATTCATTAGGTCAGTACGTACAAGAAGGTCGTCGTTTCTTATTTGAAACAGTTGTGAAAGTTAACAATCCAAAACATAATATTACTATTGAAGAAGATAGTGATGACTTAGATGGTTTGAACTATTTAGCTGGTAAAACAATTGATGAGGTAAATACGAAAGCATTTGAAGGTACGTTATTAGCACATACAGATGGTGGCGTTCCTAATGTCGTTGTAAATATTCCTAAGCTAGATGAGGAAACATTTGGTTACGTTGTATACTTCTTCGAGTTAGCTTGTGCGATGAGTGGTTATCAATTAGGTGTTAATCCATTTAACCAACCAGGTGTTGAAGCTTATAAACAAAATATGTTTGCGCTATTAGGCAAACCTGGTTTCGAAGACAAAAAACAAGAATTAGAAAACAGACTATAAGTGAAATAACAATTCACGATTAAATAATGTGATGTTATTTTTGATGCAGAGGTTGGGACAAAATGAATTCGTCTCAGCCTCTTTTCATTTTGGCAGTAGCTGACTGTATTGAAAATGCGCTTCAAAGCAAGCTTTTTTCAATACTAGTCATCCTTGCCGGGGTGGGACGACGAAATCATTTTTTCAAAATCAGATTTCTGTCCCACTCCCTTTTCATTATAAGACTATATTAGGATAACGTTCTACTACTTAAGCATGAATTATGAAGAGAAGATTTCATTATTGTTTTAATTGTTGTTAAGAAGATTTATAATTAAGCATATTAGTAAGAATGGGGATTGATGCAATGACAGTTGAACAGGTACAACAATGGTTTGCGCTATTTGGTGATTTAGGTTATATCGTAGGTTTTTTATTACCATTTATCGAGGCCTTTTTACCTATTTTACCTATAATTGTCTTTGTAATAGTAAATGTTAATGCTTATGGATTAATCATTGGTACCATACTTGCATGGCTAGGAACAGTTTGTGGAAGTTTTATAGTGTTTTGGTCACTTCGCCAACTTGCGCATTTAAAATATATACAACGGGTGAAAGCACGCAAAACGACGCAACGTTTAATTTCTTTTGTTGATCGGCGAGGTGTTATACCTATTTTTATTTTACTCTGTTTCCCTTTCACGCCTAGTGCAGTTGTTAATATAGTAGCAAGCGTTTCACACATTAAGCCACTACATTACTTTTGGGTGTTATTAACATCTAAATTTATTATGATTGGTATGATAGGTTGGCTTGGCAATGATATAACTACATTGTTTACAAATCCAACTAAGATGATTATCGTTATTTGTGTAATTATTATTGTTTGGTTACTTGGTCGAAAGTTAGAACAACATTTTATGCATAATTCTAAGGAGTGACCACGTGAAAAAGTTAGTGAAAAATTTGATTTCTATTATAATAGCGATTATTATAGTTTTATTGATTCAAGCATTCGTTATTACTGGTATAGTCGTTCATAAACAAGGTATGTCGCCTACATTGTCGACGGGAGACCGTCTTATTGTAAATAAAGTAGCACCATTAATAAAGCAATTAGATAATGGTGATATTGTGATGTATCGTCAAAATGATAAGGTAAACGTAAGCAGAATTATTGGAGTACCAGGAGATTCTATCGCTTATAAGAAGGGAACGCTTTATAAAGATGATAGACAAATAAAGGAACCTTATGCTAATAATAGAATAGACGCATTAACCTTACGTAAAATCAAAGGTTCTGAAAGTGATATTGTACCCCCAAATTCATATTTTGTGTTGAATGATCAGCGCCAGCATGATGCTGATTCTCGAAATTATGGTTTTATTCAACAAAAAGACATAGTGGGCAAAGTCGCCTTGAAGTATTATCCTTTAGATGAGTTTACAGTAAACTTTAAATAAATATATGAGGTGTGAAGAGTGAGAAAAGAAATAACAGAATGGATTATATCAATTGTTGTTGCAGTAGCATTAGTGCTATTAATTATTAACTTTGTAGCCAAACCTTACACTGTAAAAGGTGACTCAATGGATCCCACGTTAAAAGATGGAGAACGTGTTATCGTCAACCTATTTGGTTATAAATTTGGTGATATTAAAAAAGGCAATGTAATTGTCTTCCATGCCAACAAAACAGATGATTATGTTAAGCGTGTAATTGGTACACCTGGTGATAAAATTGAATATAAAAAAGATCAATTATATGTAAATGACAAAAAAGTAGATGAACCATATTTAGATTACAATGAGAAACATAAAATGTATGAATATATTACAGGTACGTATAAACCTGAAGACTTTGTCAGAGATGGTAATAAAACAACGATTCCTAAAGGTAAATTACTTGTTTTAGGAGACAATCGTGAAGTGAGTAAAGATAGCCGTTCATTTGGACTTATTGATAATGACCAAGTTGTAGGGAAAGTAGCATTTAGTTTCTGGCCACTAGATGAGTTTAAATTTGGTTTTGATCCTGATACAAAGTATGAATAATAATTGATGATAAATAGGTTAAAAACATAAGAAGAATTGCTAACTAACACAGACGAAGTTTTAGCAATTCTTCTTTCTTTATCTCATAAAATATCAAGAGTAACAGAATAAAAATCTCCTAGTTATGTGTTAAGATATAAGTCAAAAGGAGTGGAGACGAGCGATGGAATTAAATGCTTATGTAGGTAGGGCTGGTACTGGGAAATCATATGCAATGATAGAACAGATAAAAACAGCCATGAAACAAGATCCATTAGGTGATCCTATAATTTTAATTGCTCCTACGCAAAGTACATTTCAATTAGAGCAAACCTTTGTAAAAGACCCAGCATTAAACGGTAGCTTAAGAACTGAAGTTTTACATTTTGAACGTTTGAGCCACCGCGTGTTTCAAGAAGTAGGCGGATTAATGGAACAACAATTATCAAAAGCAGCTACTGAAATGATGATTTATGATATATTACAACAATTTAAGGACGAATTAAGCTTATATAAATCACAAGTTAAATATTATGGTTTTAGCGAAAAATTACACGAACAAATTAAAGATTTTAAAAAGTATAACGTTTCGCCGCAACAGTTAGAAACATACATAGCAGATAATGAATTACAAACACGGACAAAACATAAATTAGAAGATATTGCATTAGTATATAAGCAATTAGAGCAACGCATTGCTGGAGATTACGTCTCTACTGAAGATAGTTTGAATCGTTTTATAGAAGTGATGGGACAGTCACAATGGCTAAAAAGAGCACAAATCTACATTGATGGGTTTCACAACTTTTCAACGTTAGAATATGCAATTATCAAAGCACTTGTTCAACATAGTAAAAGTGTCACTATTCTATTAACTACAGATGGAGATAAAGATCCATTTAGTTTATTCCGCAAGCCTTCGGAAGCACTGACTCATATTGAAACTATTGCACAAGAATTGAATATACCGTTACATAAATCAAATTTCCAAACACAGTACCGGTACCAAAATGCTGATTTAAAAACGTTGGAACACAATTTTAATGCATTACAATATGAACCAACTACGCATCAAGCAGGAGTTCAGATACTTGAAGCATCCAGTATGCGAGAAGAAATTAATGAAGTAGCAAGACAAATTATTAAAGAAAACCGCGATAAAGGTCGTCGTTATCAAGATATTGCAATTCTTTATCGTGATGAAACATATGCATATTTAATGGAATCTATTTTACCACAGTATGATATTCCATTTAATATAGATACGAAAGCGCCCATGACACATCACCCAGTTATGGAAATGATTCGCTCATTAATTGAAGTATTACAAACTCAATGGAATTTTGAGCCTTTGATGCGAGTATTTAAGTCAGGGGTACTAACACAACAATTCAAAGATAGTAATTATTTAATTCATATTTTAGAAAATTTTGTATTAGAACGAGGCATTTACGGTAAACGTTGGATCGATCCACACTATTTTCAAATTGAACAATTTAATAAAATGGGCTTAAAACGCCAACCGTTAACTGACGAAACACGTGAAGCCTATGAGCGTGTGATTAAATTAAAAGATAGCGTAATAAATAAAATATTACAATTTGAACAACATATGAATAATGCTACAACTGCGAGAGCATTTGCGACTGCTTTTTATGAAGCAATGGAAGATTTTCAGTTGCCAAGTCAGTTAATGGCTGAAAGAGACGCCCTAGATTTAGCAGAGCAACATGAAGATGCTGAAACATTAGATCAAGTATGGCAAGGGTTCATTCAAACTTTAGATGATTTAGTCACAGTGTTCGATAATCAAGAAATGTCACAACAGCGATTTTTAGAATTGTTAGACATTGGACTGGATCAGTTAGAGTTTAATATGATTCCACAAACATTAGATCAAGTCAGTATCGGTACAATGGATTTGGCCAAAGTAGATAACAAACAACATGTTTACTTAGTTGGTGTGAACGATGGTGTGTTGCCACAGGCAGTATCGGCATCTAGTTTAATAACGGATGAAGAGAAAAAATACTTCCAAGCAAACGCCGATATAGAATTGAGTCCTACAGCTGACATATTACAAATGGATGAAGCATTTGTATGTTATATAGCAATGACTCGTAGTACCGAAGCAGTTACTTTTTCATATAGTTTAATGGGTGTTAAAGGGGACGAAAAAGAAGCAAGTCCTTTTATTCAACAAATACAGTCACTATTTTCAAACTTAGAAATTGAAAATATTTCACATTTACATCAAGCGCAACCATTGACGTTAATGCAACATCCACACCAAACTAAAATTGCCTTATTCGAAGCATTAAAATCATGGCTCAATGAAGAAATAGTAGCAGAAACATGGCTTGATACGTATCAAGTTATGTATCGAGATGAACGTTTAAATGAAGGTTTGGATTATTTATTAACTGCACTTACTTACGATAATGAAACAGCTCAATTAGATAATGAATTGGCACAGTCATTGTATGGCAAATCTATAAATGCTAGTGTATCTAGATTTGAAGGCTATCTAGCTTGTCCATTTAAACATTTTGCTTCACATGGTTTGAGGTTAAATGAGCGTACAAAATATAAATTGCAAAATTTTGACTTGGGGGATATTTTCCACCAAGTGCTAAAATATATTTCTGACAAAGTACAAGGCGAGTTTAAACAGTTAACGCAGCAACAAATTCAACGATTAACTACGCAAGCGTTACAAGTGATACTGCCAGAGGTACAATTCAATGTATTAAATTCAACAGCATATTACCGTTATTTATCACAACGTATTGGAGCAATCGTTGAAACAACATTAACGGCTTTACAATATCAAGGGAGCCATACAAAGTTTCTTCCACAACGATTTGAAGCGGGATTCCGTAAAAATCCACGTAGTAATGACGAATTGTATGCAGAACCATTAATTACTAAGCAAGGTATTCCAATTAATATTAGAGGACAAATTGACCGTATCGATACTTACACAGAAGGTGCGGAAAGTTTTGTTAATATTATTGATTATAAGTCTTCGAAGTATAGTGGAACATTAGATTTAACAAAAGTATACTATGGTATGCAAATGCAAATGATGACATATATGGATATTGTTTTACAAAATAAAAATCGTTTAGGTTTAGCTAATGCAACAAAACCTGGTGGATTGCTTTACTTCCATGTGCATGAACCACGTATTAAGTTAGCTTGGAAAGAGTTAACTGAGGATAAAAGAAATAGTGAATTTATAAACTCATTTAAATTAAATGGGTTATTAAATAGTGACAGTACTGCTTTACATGCCTTTGATACACGACTAGAACCAAGTTTTGTCTCTGACATCGTACCAGTGGCTTTAAAGAAAGATGGTGGCATTAGAAGTAATAGTAAAGTTGCTGATGAAGACACTATTTATAAATTTATTGCACGGAATAAACGTAATTTTATCGAAACGGCTTCGAATATTATGGACGGTCATACAGAAATTGCACCTTTAAAATATGATCAAACCTTACCATGTCAATATTGTAACTATAAATCAGTGTGTCATGTAGATGGCATGATTGATCAAAAACGTTATCGTCACGTTGATGAATCGATAAATCCACTTAATGCAATACATGCTGATGATATAGAAGATGAAGGAGATATCACTAATGAATCAGATTCCGAATAAACCTACTGATGCACAATGGACCGATAATCAGTGGAAAAGTATCTATGCTAAAGGGCAAGATATACTAGTGGCAGCAGCAGCTGGCTCTGGTAAAACTGCTGTATTAGTAGAGCGTATTATTCAACGTATTATTACGGATGGTATCGATGTAGACAGATTATTAGTAGTAACCTTTACTAATGCCAGTGCTCGTGAAATGAAAGCACGTGTGGAACAGCGTATCAAAGAGGCGTCATATGATGATCCAAATAATACACATTTAAAAAATCAACGTATTAAAATTCATCAAGCACAAATATCGACGCTACATAGTTTTTGTTTGAAGTTAATTCAGCAACATTATGATGTGTTAGATATAGATCCTAATTTTAGAACGAGTAGCGAAGCGGAAAACATACTACTGCTAGAACAAACTATAGATGAAGTGTTAGAAACACATTATGATCAATTGGATCCACATTTTGTAGATTTAACAGAACAACTGTCGTCAGATCGTAATGATGAAGCATTTAGAAACATGATTAAACAAATGTACTACTTTAGTATTGCTAATCCTAGCCCACGTACATGGTTGCAATCATTATCATATCCTTATGAAAATGATGACGCACAACAACAATATTTAACGTTACTTAATGACTTAGCAATGATTTTTATCACTTCAGCGCAAGAAGCATTAAATAAAAGTTATGATCTATTTATGATGCTCGAAGCTGTAGATAAACAAGTCGCAGTTATAGATCAAGAAAGACGTTTTATGGCGGAAGTTATAGAAGGTGGGCAACTGAATACAGAACAATTAGTTAATCATCAATTTGAAGCACGCTTTCCTGCCAAAAATAAGGCAATTAAAGAAGCAAACGAGATGATGATTGACGTTTATGATGACGCCAAAAAGTATTATGATCAATACAAAGCATTTGTTACTAAGGTTAAAGAAGATTATTTTGCGCGTTCCGCAAGTGATTTAACGGCTGAAATGAAAAAATTAGCACCACGTGTAGAATATTTGGCAACAATTACGACTGATGTAATAGAGCAATTCAATCATAAAAAGCGAAGTAGAAACTTGGTAGACTTTTCAGATTATGAACATTTTGCATTGCAAATTCTAATGAATGAAGATGGAACTATATCTGAAATTGCACAGAACTTAAGTGATCAAATAGACGAAATTCTTGTGGATGAATATCAAGATACTAATAGAGTGCAAGAAAAAATTCTATCGTGTATCAAAAAAGGTGATGCGCATAATGGAAACCTCTTTATGGTAGGAGACGTTAAACAGTCTATCTATAAATTCAGACAAGCAGATCCTAGTCTTTTTATTGAAAAATATAATGATTTTTCGTTAGACGGTAGTAGCAGTGGTTTACGTATAGATTTATCGCAAAATTTTAGATCTCGTCCAGGCGTTTTGCACACTACAAACTATCTGTTTGATCATATGATGGATGAAGCAGTGGGTGAAATTGTTTATGATCAAGCTGCTCGTTTATATAATGGTGCACCGTATGATGATCAGCCGATGCCACTTCAGTTAAATACATTAGTAGAGGATGCACAATCAGGATTAACAGGAACGGAACAAGAAGCTGAATATATCGTGCAACAAGTTCAAACTATTATGAATGAACGCGAAGTGTATGATATGAAAACACAAAGTTATCGTAAACCATCATATAAAGATATCGTCATTTTAGAGCGGACATATGGTCAAGCAAGACGATTACAACAAGCATTTAAAGATCATGACATACCTTTTCATGTGAATAGTAAGGAAGGTTATTTTGAGCAAACAGAAGTGCGCCTTATATTGTCATTTTTACGAACAGTTGATAATCCATTACAAGATATTTATCTAGTAGGACTAATGCGTTCTGTCATTTACCAATTTACAGAGGTGGAGCTCTCTAATATTCGTGTCTTTAGCCCGAATGATGATTACTTTTACCAATCAATCGAACAGTATATGAAGCACGAATTGGCTAACAAAACGCTCGTTAAAAAATTGCAACGTTTTATGGATGATATTGCGGCATATCAAATATATAGTCAACATCATCCTGTGTATCAATTGATTGATAAATTTTATAATGATCATTTTGTTATTCAGTATTTTAGTGGGTTAATTGGTGGTAAAGGGCGACGCGCTAATTTATATGGTTTATTTAATAAAGCAGTCGAATTTGAAAATACAAGTTTTCGTGGATTATACCAATTTATCCGTTTCATTGATGAATTAATTGAACGTGGAAAAGATTTCGGTGAGGAAAATGTTATTGGTCCGAATGATGATGTCGTTCGAATGATGACTGTCCATAGTAGTAAAGGATTAGAATTTCCATTTGTTATCTATTCAGGACTATCGAAACAATTTCGAAAAAATGATTTAACTAAACAAATTATTTTAAATCAACAATATGGTATTGGAATGCAATATTTTGATGTAGCTACTAATATTACATTTCCATCACTCGCGTCTGTGACTATAAAAGCTATAGCGGAAAAAGAATTGATCTCTGAAGAAATGCGATTGATTTATGTAGCATTGACACGTGCCAAAGAGCAATTATTTTTAATAGGTAGAGTTAAAGATGAAGCTGATTTAGATAAACTCATCCAAACTGTAGTTTCTGACAATCATTTACCTGTTAGTTATAGGTTAACTGCCCAAAGGCCAATTGAATTAATTTATCCTATATTAGCGAAATATCAATCTTCTGAGTTACCTAGGGAATTGAGATTTGAAAATCAGATAACTGACTTACCTGTAGAATTGCAACCACGTGTGACATTGAATGTTGACCATTACGAAGATATTGCTAATGAAACGGAGCATAGTACTAATAGCGCACGTTCGGTTACTGATATTGTAAACAGTGAAGCTAACCAAGAACAACAGCAACAAATATATCATCAGTTAGCTTATGAATATCCTTATCCAAAAGATATTGTTAAAGCGTCTAAACAATCAGTATCTGAATTAAAGAGACAATTAGAAACAGAAGAAGCAGGCACAAATTATGATCGTGTTAGACAGTATAGCATTGGTTCTGCTGCGTATGAGCGTCCAGCATTTTTAGCACAAAATGTAAAACGACGAGCAAACGAAATCGGAACACTAATGCATACAGTGATGCAACATTTACCATTTCAAGAAGGTGGTTTAACTGAAAGCGAGTTAGACCAATATTTAGATCAATTAGTTGCTAAAAATATTATAGCTGAAGCAGATAAAAATGATGTCAATATTGGTGAAATTATCCAATTTACACACAGTGAATTATATAACACAATAACACATAGTGATTATATTTTTAGGGAACTACCATTTATTGTCAATCAAAGTAAAGTAGATCAAAACTTTGATGAAGATGAAGATATTTCAATTATTCAAGGTATGATTGATCTTATTTTTGTCAAAGATAATCAATATTATTTTGTAGATTATAAGACAGATGCATTTAATAGGAGACGAGGCATGACTGACCAAGAAATAGGTGAGCAATTACGGCAACGTTATAAAATACAAATGACCTATTACCAAAAAACACTAGAAACCATATTAGACAAACAAGTAAAAGGCTATTTGTATTTCTTTAAATATGGTCAACTTTCGATAGAGGATTAAGGAGGATTGTCATGAATCGTCCACAGCGATTATTTGAGTTAGACGCACTACGTGGTATGAGTTTGCTAGGTATTGTGCTTATGAATATTTTGATTTTCAGTTTTCCATATGACAATATTGATTTAACGAAACATTTATCTGGTTTTGATGTAGCTATCATTAGAGGCGTTAAATTAATTGTTATTAGTTCGTTTTATCCGATTTTTACATTTTTATTTGGTTATGGCTTAGCAATTATGTATCAAAATACGCAGCGTAAACAATTGAGATTTTATCCTATTATTTATCGTCGCTTATCTTTTTTACTCATAGTTGGTTTAATTCACGGCTATTTTATATTCAGTGGAGATATCTTATTTACTTATGCAGTAACAGGAATGGTTGCGGTGTTATTAATTAAGTTGTCTAAAAACACACTGACAAGTATCGCATTAATTTTATTTATGCTAAAAATCATTATAATAATTATACCAGTAGTTGTTTTACACGCTATGTATGGTGCTGACAACTCATTCAACATGTTAAGTCATAGTGTACAAGACCTTATTAATAGTCGTCAAAGTAGTAGTTATTTAGATTTCTTACCAATTAACATGGAAGAGAATACTTACTCTATTTTGGATACCATAACAATATCTGCACTATTTGAATTTTTACCATACATTTTAATTGGTATAGCAGCACAAAAATTTGATTTAATATCACACATCAGAGCAATTCCCCATACATATTTAAAATGGGGGCTATTGGCTATTGTAGTTGGCTATATTTATAAACTACCAAGTGTAATTTATTATGCTGATGAGACGTATAAATTAGTATCATCATTATTAGCAGGTCCAATTGTAGCTACTGGTTACATTTTAGTATTTTGTTATTTATGTCAAACAGTCAAAGGAAAAAACTGGCTGTCTTTGTTCGCTTTTCCAGGAAAACTGAGTATGAGTGTATATTTAACACAAAGTATTATCTTTTTATATATTTATACAGGTGCTGGTTTCGGTTTATACAATAAATTAACCTTAGCTCAATCTTATACACTCGCAATTTTAGTGTATATGGTTCAACTGGTAGTAAGTTATTTATATTTAAAACGTTATAAACAAGGATCGTTTGAATGGATTTGGCGTAAATTTACCTACTTGAAATAAGGTAATGATTAGTATAGCGCTCTTAGGAACATTTTTGTAAGAACTTAATGATTCTGAAAGAAAGACAAGTTGGCATGCCATCAAATTTTTTAAAAAAAATGAATATTTAGATTATTCCTTATTCATTTATTTGTTATTTAAGCGTAAATTTAGTTATAATATGAAGTAAGATACAGATGAGGAGCTGATATTGAATGAAATTTCTATCATTCAGACATGAAGGACATACATCTTTCGGTGTTAAGGTAAAACGTGAAGAAGCCGCATGGAATTTGAAACACGTCTTTGCAGACTTCGCGGAAGGTGAGTTTAATCCCAAAACATTATTACAAGGTTTACAACAAAACCAAACAGTAGATTTTCAAGAACAAGTGAGAAAAGCAGTTGTTGCTGCTGAAGACAGTGGACAAGCTGAGCAATATAAAGTGCCATTTTCTGAACTTGAATTTTTACCGCCTGTAACACCGACAAATAATGTGATTGCTTTTGGACGTAACTATAAAAAGCATGCAGATGAGTTGAATAATGAAGTACAACGTTTATATGTATTTACTAAAGCCGCATCATCTTTAGCTGGTGATAATAGTACGATACCTAACCATCAAGATATTACTTCAGAATTAGATTACGAAGGTGAATTAGGTATTGTCACTGGAAAAGCTGGAGAAAAAATCCCTAAAGGTCTTGCTTTAGATTATGTATATGGTTATACCATCATTAATGATATTACTGATCGTACGGCTCAAAATAAGCATGCACAAGCCTTTCTATCTAAAAGTTTGACTGGTGGTTGTCCAATTGGTCCTTATATTGTTACCAAAGATGAATTACCGACACCAGAAGATGTTAATATCGTGACTAAAGTAAACAATGAAATTCGTCAAGATGGTAATACATCTGAAATGATTTTAAAAATTGATGAATTAATTGAAGAAATTTCTAAATATGTAGCATTGCACCCAGGAGATATTATTGCTACTGGTACGCCAGCAGGTGTTGGCGCGGGCATGAACCCTCCTCAATTTTTACAGCCTGGTGACGAAGTCAAAGTGACAATCGATAACATAGGTACATTAACTAACTTTATTGAAAAATAAGAATTAAAAAAGAGACAAAGTTTTTAGGTAATAAATTTCACCTAAAAACTTTGTCTTTTTTTATTTGATATGATGACAGTTCAACGATTGTGTATTAATTAATGTATGATAAAATAAATATGAAATTATAAAATTGTGTGGAGGGATAGCATGATACACATGCATATATTAAGTTGGGTAGTTGCAATTATTTTATTTTTTGCAGCGTACTTCAACTTTTCAGAAAAGCAAGGTGCAACACCATATTTTAAACCTATTCATATGTTATTAAGAGTTTTTATGGTCTTAGTTTTATTTAGTGGTTTATGGTTACTTATTCAAGAGTTTTCTTCGGGTTCACAAGGTGGCGGCCACATGTTACTAACGTTAAAAATGGTAGGTGGTATTGCTTCAGTAGCATTAATGGAAACTGCATTAATTAAGCGTAAAAAAGGGCAAGCCAGTCATGGCATTTTATGGGCTACAATTATTGTAATTATCATTACTATGTTATTAGGCATCATCTTACCTTGGGGACCAATTTCTCAACTATTTGGTATGTAGTAATGGATAGCAATGACCAAAGAAGCTGAGTTTTATATTTTTAAACACAACTCAATTAAATAAAATTAGTTTCAGACTGTCTACAGAGTCTCTGGCTTTGTTGGCAGTTTTTTTATGCACGCTTTCCGCGGGCACTGCCTCAGCCCGTAGTCTTCGGCTAGTGCTCTTCCCGCAGGAGTCGGCATAAACTACTGCCTATCTATAGAAAAAACTCTTGGGAAAACTAATATTTAAGGTCTGTTTACTTACAATAAAGCAAGAGTCTAAAGACAAAATTTCTGGCTTTGTTGGCAGTTTTTTATGCACGCTTTCCGTGGCACTGACTAAGCCTGTAGTCTGCGACGAGTGCTCTTCCCGCAGGAGTCGGCATAAACTACTGCTAATATTCCATAAAAATAATATCTAACTAGAACATAAATAAACCCTTCGCAAATTAATGCGAAGGGTCTATCTACGTTCTGAAATACCTCAAGTATCAATAATGTTTGCGATGTATTTATTATTTATTGCGTGCTTTATAACCAATCATATTGATTAAGTCTTTAGGATGGCTATATGGTGGCGCATAAGCTACTTCAATATCTGTTAAATCATCTACTGTCATCTGATTAGCCATTGCTACGGATAAAGTATCAATACGTTTATCTACACCAGCTTTACCTACTGCTGCTGCTCGTAATAGTTGGCGTGTATTTTTATCAAAATAAACACGTAAGTGAATTTTTGTGTTTCCTGGGTAATAACCAGCATGTTTACCTTGTTTAAGCTCAACCATGCTATAGTCAAAATGTTTTAATTCATTAGGTGTCACACCTACGCTCGCAAATGTATAATCAAAAAACTTAACAATATTACTGCCTAAAAATCCTTTGAATTGAATTTGTGGATTACCGGCAATTTGTTCTGCGATAATACTCGCTGCACGATGAGCACCCCAAGCAAGTGGTACGTGTGCTTGTAAATCGACGTGACGATAACGTGAAGTAATAATATCACCGAGTGCATAGATATTTTCGATATTCGTTTCAAATTTATCATTAACAGGAATATAGCCGTGGCTATCTAAAGTAACATTTGACGCTTTAATAAAGTTTGAGTTTGGCTCAACACCCACACCAGTAATGACGAGGTCAAAGTCTTCGTGGTGGCCTGATTTAAAATACACAGTTTTGCCTTTAATGGTATCTATTTCTTCATTGAAATGATAAGTTATATTACGCTCTTTCAATGATTCGATGATAGGTTCGTTCATATCATTATCCATTAATTTATTAATATGCTCAGAACGATGTATTAATGTAGGTGTAATTCCACGTTCATACAAATTATCTAACACTTCTAAACTGATATAACCGGCACCAACTATTAACGCACGTTGGACTTGATTGTCTTGTATAAAGGACTCAATGGCATCAGTATCTTCCATATTGCGTAGAGTAAAGACTATGTCACTATCAAGAGGAAGTGAACGTGCACTACATCCAGGGCTTAAAATTAATGTATCATAGTTAACATGAAAGACTTCATCTTTTTGATAGTCATGCACAGTAACAGTTTGGTTATCATCATTAATAGCTATAACTTCATGATAGGGCTTAACTGTTATTTGTTTAGCATTATAAAAAGCTTCGGGAGTTGCTTCGAGTATTGCATCACGTGATTCGACAATGTTTCCTAAATAATAAGGCAAGCCACAATTAGCAAAACTCATATCACGATCTTTTTCAAAGACTGTGATTTCACTATTATGATCCAAACGTCTAATTTGACTCGCGACAGTTGCACCACCTGCAACCGCACCAACTACAACAATGTGATTCATAATATTTTCGGCCTCCTTATTGAGTAATATTTGTATAACCTCGATAGTTAGATACGTGAATTTATAACTTGTTCATAAGCGATGTTTAAATTGAAAAATTCATTAAGATAACGGCCGATACCATCATCATTGTTAGAATAAGTAACATGATTTGAAACATGTTTTAGTTCGTCTAAACCATTTTCCATTGCAACGCCATGTTGTGCATATTTAATCATTTCTAAGTCGTTATCCTCATCGCCAAATGCAATAATATTGGAGCGTTCAATATCAAGGTAAGATTTAACCGCATCTATACCTTTAGCTTTACTAATATTTTTACCCACTATTTCAATAACAGGAAATGGTGATCCCCAACGACGATGTTCAATGCTTTCAGCATAAAAACGTGATAGCATTTGTTTAATTCGTGGAATCATAACTTCTTCTGCTTCAACTAAAATCGACGTTGGTGAAGCAGTTAGTGTTTGTAATAAATCTCCAGTTTCAACAGTAGGGCTGCCCATAGAAAAACCATCAAATAATTTTTGGTCAAAGTT
Source organism: Staphylococcus arlettae (assembly GCF_025560845.1). Classification (NCBI taxonomy): domain Bacteria; kingdom Bacillati; phylum Bacillota; class Bacilli; order Caryophanales; family Staphylococcaceae; genus Staphylococcus; species Staphylococcus arlettae. Next base: position 1,959,094 of record NZ_CP094803.1, on the reverse strand, counting down.
ATCGATAAAAACATGATCTTTGATTTCAGCAATAATATTACTGACACCATAGTCTTTCAATGATTGAATAATGCTTGTAGCAAGCTCTAAATCTAATTCTTCATGAACTGGTGTAAAATTGTCATCTTTTGGATGATGTACATATGCCCCGTTAAAATTGACTACAGGTGTGTTCATATTCAATTCATGGTAATAAGTTTGACTAGCACGATAAGGACGTCCAGTAGCAATCATTAGTTTGTGTCCTTGTGCTTGTAATGTATTAAGTATTGTTTTTGTATAAGGTGAAATCTGTTTATCATCGTTTAATAAAGTACCATCTAAATCTAAACAAATTAAATAAGGTTTCATATATGTCTCCTTAAGTTGATATTAAAATTTAATGTAACAATATCATAGCATTTTATTGGCGTTTTGTAAGATATTTGATATATTGTTAATTAAGATTAATTACGAAGAGGTGATTACAAATGGATGAAGGACTTAAAGATAGTATTTTAAATGCCTTAGAGATGGTTATCGACCCAGAGCTTGGTATTGATATAGTTAATTTAGGCTTAGTATATAATGTAGATGTAGATGATGAAGGATTATGTACCGTTGAAATGACATTGACTTCTATGGGATGTCCAATGGGACCTCAAATTATAAATCAAATTAAAATGGTATTAGCTGAAATACCTGAAATTTCAGATACTGAAGTTAATGTTGTATGGAGCCCGCCTTGGGATAAAGATAAAATGTCTCGTTATGCTAAAATTGCATTAGGCATTGGCTAAGCTCAATTTTTAGTAAAGACTTAATTATGTTCATAGATGTTTAGACATCATTGGACATGTTAAGTCTTTTTTTGTTGGAGAAAATTAAATATCAATTGAGTTATGATAAAGACAATCCGAAAGTTGGATAGCCATTCGAGATTGGTTTTATTTAACTTGTGACAAAATAAATTGTGTGTGCGTGTGACCATAACGTTGCATATCATCGATACACTGTTCAACTGCTGACATTGATTGAAAATGCATTTTAACTAAAAAGCAAGATGAACCAGAAACTCTATAACAAAAATCAACATCAGATTGGTTATTAATAAAAAGTTTGAAGTCTTTATATAAATTATTTTTAATAGTAATGTGCATAATAACTTCAATAGTATAACCTAACAAAGTGTAATCAATGTCAATTGTATATTTTTTAATAATACCGGTCTCTAAGAGTTTATTGATTCGTTCACGTACTGAAGGTGATGATAAATGTACAAGGTCACTCAATTCAGACAACGATATTTTACTATTCGTTTGTAGCACAGAAATGATTTTATTGTCGATTACGTCCATGAATAATAATACCTCAAATAATAAAGTTTTTATTAATTATACCTAATAAAACATAAGGATGAAAGACGTTTAGTTATATAAACTTCATAATAGGAGGTGGACATATGACTTTAATAAAATTAAGTGAATTAGGTGAAACACCGTATCAACAATTACTAGGTCATAACGAACAATTATTACAGAGTTGGACAACATTAGCCCAAACGATTGAACAAAACTTACATTTACAACCTAAAGTGGTGGAGGAAATTAGAAGAATGTTGGCACACCAAAGTGGTTGTTCATATTGTAAGAGCAAAGGAAAACCAGAAGGTAGTAAAGCACAATTTAATCCAAAAGAACTGACAGCAATTGGTTTTACAGAAGTATATATGACAATGGGGACGAACATACCTGATTATCTATTTCAGGAGCTTTATAAAGTAATGACTGACGAAGAAATCATCATGTTGATAGCGTATATTCAGTTCACGGAGTGTCAGCAAAAATTTGGCGCATTGTTACAATTGGAGGCTACTGATTAATTTGATGGCACGATTTCGATTAAATTTGTACTAATTTGTGTATAACAAAAAAGAGAAAATTAGCGGCATACGAATGATGTTTTTTAGTTGATATTAGCAACAGAAAGGTATATAATTTAATTAAGGTCAAAGAAAGTCAAAGTCAAAGATAGTTAACCTTGACCTACACTTAATGATACAGGGGTGAGTTTATTTGGATATTAATCAAATGACCTATAAAGTACAAAGTGTTTTACAACAAGCTATTGAAATCGCTAAAAACTATGAAAACCAAAATATTGAAATTGAAGCTATATTAAAAGCAGCCTTAACAGAATCGGATAGTTTATTTAAAAATATTTTAGATAGAGCAAATATTGATACTGAAAGTTTAGCACTACAGTATGATAGTAAATTAAGTAATTATCCAACTGTACAAGGTGAACATGTGCAATATGGACAATATATAAGTCAAAACGCTAATAAATTATTGAATACAGCAGAACAATATATGAACACATATGAAGATGAATATATTTCAATGGAACATTTGTTGTTAGCAGCAATGGAAGTAGACAGTATTACACGTGAAGCAATAGGTAACAAACAAGAAGTTATTACAGAAATTATTAAAAAAGTTAGAGGAGGAAACCATGTGACAACACAAAATCCAGAAGTAAATTATGAAGCTTTAGAAAAATATGGCCGTGATCTTGTTGAAGAAGTAAGACAAGGGAATATGGATCCAGTCATTGGTAGAGATGAAGAAATACGAAATGCTATACGTATTTTAAGTAGAAAAACTAAAAATAATCCAGTATTAATTGGTGAACCAGGTGTTGGTAAAACTGCAATTGTTGAAGGCTTAGCCCAAAGAATTGTACGTAAAGATGTACCTGATTCTTTGTTGGATAAGACTATTTTTGAATTGGATTTAAGTGCATTAGTTGCAGGCGCAAAATACCGTGGTGAATTCGAAGAGCGCTTAAAAGCAGTGTTAAAAGAAGTTAAAGACTCAGATGGCCGAATCATATTATTTATTGATGAGATCCATATGTTAGTTGGTGCAGGTAAAACAGAAGGCGCGATGGATGCCGGTAACATGTTAAAACCTATGTTAGCTCGTGGCGAACTTCATTGTATTGGGGCAACAACTTTAAATGAATATCGTGAATATATTGAAAAAGATTCTGCTTTAGAGCGTCGTTTCCAAAAAGTAAATGTATCAGAACCAGATGTAGAAGATACGATTTCTATTTTACGTGGTCTTAAAGAACGTTATGAAGTATATCATGGTGTACGTATTCAAGACCGTGCACTCGTCGCAGCAGCAGAACTGTCTGATCGTTATATTACTGATCGTTTTTTACCGGATAAAGCAATTGATCTTGTTGACCAAGCCTGTGCAACGATTCGTACTGAGATGGGTTCGAACCCTACAGAATTAGATCAAGTTAATCGTCGTGTAATGCAATTAGAAATTGAAGAAAGTGCATTGAAAAATGAATCTGATAATGCAAGTAAACAAAGATTACATGAATTGCAAGAAGAATTAGCGAATGAAAAAGAAAAGCAAAGTGCCATTCAGTCACGTGTTGAACAAGAAAAAGAAAAAATTGCGAAACTACAAGAAAAACGTACTGAATTAGATGAAAATAGAAAGGCGTTAGAAGACGCAGAAAATAATTATAATCTTGAACGTGCTGCTGAATTGAAACATGGTAAAATTCCTGAATTAGAAAAAGAATTAAGAGATTTAGAGGAAGCTTTTCAAGATGAACAAAATGAAGACAATGAGCGTATCATTCGTGAAATCGTATCAGATGAAGAAATAGGCGATATTGTAAGTTCATGGACTGGTATTCCAGTATCCAAATTAGTAGAAACAGAACGCGAAAAATTATTGAATTTATCAGAAATATTGCATCAACGCGTAGTAGGTCAAGACAAAGCAGTAGATTTAGTATCTGATGCTGTAGTAAGAGCTAGAGCAGGTATTAAAGATCCTCAAAGACCGATAGGGAGCTTTTTATTCTTAGGTCCTACAGGTGTAGGGAAAACAGAATTAGCTAAGTCTTTAGCATCGACATTATTTGATTCAGAAAAACATATGATACGTATAGATATGAGTGAATATATGGAGAAACACTCTGTGTCTCGTCTTATTGGAGCGCCTCCAGGTTATGTGGGTCATGACGAAGGTGGACAATTGACAGAAGCGGTTCGCCGCAATCCATACTCAGTAATTTTGCTTGATGAAATTGAAAAGGCACATTCAGACGTCTTTAACGTATTATTGCAAATATTAGATGAAGGACGCTTAACTGATTCCAAAGGGCGAAGTGTTGATTTCAAAAATACGATTATCATTATGACAAGTAATATTGGTTCTCAAGTATTGTTAGAACAAGTGAAAGATACAGGTGTCATTACTGAAGCTACAGAAAAAGCAGTGATGGATAGTTTAAATCAATATTTCAAACCAGAAATTTTAAACCGAATGGATGATATCGTATTATTTAAACCATTATCTGTCGAAGATATGGGACGTATTGTTGAAAAACTATTAGCACAGTTAAATATCAGATTGTTAGACCAACGTATTACAATTGAAGTGTCACCAGAAGCGCAAGCATGGCTAGGTAAAGAAGCCTACGAACCACAATTTGGTGCGCGACCATTAAAACGCTTTATACAATCACAAATCGAAACACCATTGGCACGTCAAATGATTAGAGAAAACTTACCTGAAGGTACAACTGTACAAGTTGATTTAACAGATGACGGCTTAACATTTAATATAGTTGAACCACAAAGTATGTAAAGACACAATAAACAAGAGGGAGTGGGACAGAAATCTGATTTTGAAAAAATGATTTCGTCGTCCCACCCCGGCAAGGATGACTAGCATTGAAAAAAAGCTTAGTTTAAAGCGCATTTTCAATACAGTCATCTACTGCCCATATGAAAAAAGATTTCGAATAAAATATGGAGTGGGACAGAAATCTGATTTTGGAAAAATGATTTCGTCATCCCACCCCGGCAAGGATGACTAGCGTTGAAACAAGCTTGGTTTAAAGCGCATTTTCAATGCAGTCAGCTACTGCCAATATGAAAAGAGACTGGGAGGAATCAATATTGTCCCAGCCCCTCTTATTTGAAAATGGGGATTTATGTCCTAGCTACATTAAAAAAACAAGCCAATGCACTTCTTGTGCATTGGCTTGTTTTTATTTTTTAAATGTCTATTGTTGACTCGTATCTTTTTTTAGTGGCTTCATTGTCATGTCGAATAATACAACAATAATTGTGAAGATAACTGCTGCAACGATTGGTGTAATTAAGTTCAATGGACCACCGCCCTCTAAGCTGTTCAATACAAAGTTAACCATTTCGAGTAACAAAATAGCCCAAAATAATACTGCGAGGTATTTCATAGTATGATGCCTCCAATTAATCTGTATATATCTTCATTATAAGGAAAAGGTTATATTTTGTATAGTAGAAATCGATTACAATTGTTTTGATTTTGTGACGATGGGAAGTGTGATTAATAATAAAATGTGTATATTAACTTAAACCACTGCGCTAGTTCTTGTATTTAACTAAAAAAATATGTTAAGTTAATACCTGGTATTAAATATATATTAAGAAGGTGTACAACCATGAATGTGGGTATCAAAGGTTTCGGTGCATATGCGCCAGAAAACGTAGTGGACAATGCCTATTTCGAGTCATTTTTAGAAACTTCAGATGAATGGATTTCTAAAATGACTGGTATAAAAGAAAGAAGATGGGCTGGAGAAGATGAAGATACTACAGACTTAGCTTATAAAGCAAGCATTAAAGCAATTGAAGACGCTGGAATAGAAGCAAATGATATTGATATGATTATAGTTGCTACTTCAACTGGAGAATATCCGTTTCCAACAGTAGGTAACATGTTACAAAACAGACTAGGTATTAGTAAAGTAGCATCAATGGATCAATTAGCTGCTTGTAGTGGCTTTATGTATGGACTAATTAATGCAAAACAATTCGTACAATCAGGTGATTATAAAAACATCTTGGTTGTAGGTGTAGATAAATTATCTAAAATTACAGATATGACTGACCGTTCAACGGCTATCTTATTTGGCGACGGTGCTGGTGCTGCTGTTGTTAGTGAGGTATCTGAAGGTCGAGGTATTTTAAGTTATGAGCTTGGCTCAGACGGTTCAGGTGGAGAATATTTATACTTAAACCCAGATAATGGTAAAATATTTATGAACGGACGTGAAGTGTTTAAATTTGCGGTCCGCATCATGGGTGAAGCTTCCAATAGAGCGGTAGAAAAAGCTGGTTTACAATCTGAGGATGTAGATATGTTTATTCCACACCAAGCAAATATCCGTATTATGGAATCTGCGCGTGAACGTTTAGGCATTCCAAAAGAAAAAATGAGTGTATCAGTAGATAAATTTGGTAATACTTCTGCAGCATCCATTCCTTTAAGTATTGCACAAGAATTAGAAAATAATAAAATTAAAGATGATGATGTATTAGTATTTGTTGGATTTGGCGGCGGCCTTACATGGGGTGCCATTACATTAAAATGGGGTAAATAGGAGGTCAATTTATGAGCAAAGAACAACGTGTGGTTATTACGGGTATTGGTGCTTTATCACCAATCGGTAATGATGCGAAAACATCATGGCAAAATGCATTAAATGGAGTAAGTGGAATTGACAAAATTACACGTATTGATACTGAACCATATAATGTACATTTAGCAGGTGAGCTAAAAGATTTTAATATTGAGGACTATATTGACAAAAAAGAAGCAAGACGAATGGATCGTTTTACGCAATATGCAGTCGTGGCTGCAAGAGAAGCAGTTGCAGATGCGAAATTTGAAATCAACGAAAGTACAGCTGATAAAATTGGTGTATGGATTGGTGCAGGTATCGGAGGTATGGAAACATTTGAAAATGCCCACAATACTTTATTAAATAAAGGTCCACGACGTGTTAGTCCTTTCTTCGTACCAATGTTAATTCCAGATATGGCAACAGGTCAAGTCTCTATAGACTTAGGAGCTAAGGGGCCGAATGGTTCAACTGTAACTGCCTGTGCGACAGGGACGAACTCAATTGGTGAAGCATTCAAAATCATACAACGTGGTGATGCAGATGCGATGATAACTGGTGGTACAGAGGCACCAATTACTGATATGTCGATTGCAGGATTCAGTGCAAGTAGAGCACTTTCAACAAACGACGATCCTGAAACTGCTTGTCGCCCATTCCAAATTGGCCGCGATGGTTTTGTTATGGGTGAAGGCGCAGGAATAGTAGTGCTTGAATCATTAGAGTCTGCACAAGCGCGTGGCGCAGAAATTTATGCCGAAATTGTTGGCTATGGTTCAACTGGTGATGCATATCATATTACAGCACCAGCACCTGAAGGTGAAGGTGGTTCTCGTGCTATGCAAGCAGCAATTAAAGATGCTGGTATTGAAGCACAAGACATTCAATATTTAAATGCACATGGTACAAGTACGTCTGTAGGTGACTTAACAGAAGTGCAAGCTATCAAAAATACTTTCGGTGACGCCGCTCATTCATTGAAAGTAAGTTCTACAAAATCTATGACAGGACACTTATTAGGTGCTACTGGTGGTATAGAAGCTATCTTCTCAGCATTATCTATTAAAGAAGGACGTGTAGCACCAACAATCCATGCAGTTACACCTGACCCAGAGTGTGACTTAGATTTTGTACCTAATGAAGCTCAAGATTTAGACATTACTTATGCTATGAGTAACAGTTTAGGTTTCGGCGGACATAATGCAGTAATTATTTTGAAAAAGTTTGCTGATTAATCTATATAACACACATTAGTATCATAACTTTAAACCGTAAAAACCTTTTTATAATGGAGGTTTTTACGGTTGTTTAATTTTACTAAATTCAAAATAAAGTAACGCTTCCTATTGAATGCAATAGGAAGCGTTTTGTGTAGTTACTATATAATATAGGCTAAAGCAATACTAATTAGAAAATAGATAATGTTACAAGCACAGGCATATTTTATCCAAGATGTGATAACATAATGGTCCTTTTTAGCGCTTTTAGGATTGAAAAAGGAATCGTCTGCTACAGATTGTCTTCGTTTTTTTGTAGATAGTTGATATGTTAAACGGCGAAATCCATAGCTTGTAGGATCTAAAACACCTTCTTGAATAATAATCATTACAAAAGATAGGATTGCGATAATGCTAGATAATATAAACAAAATATTTATGTAGTTTGTTAAAGTGAAATCACTTATGAGCGAAAATATAAGTGTTAACACAGGTGTTGCGAGTAACCAAAGTATACTTTTTTTAAAAAAGCGCATAACTCCTTATCCTCCAAATAAGCATTTCCACAATTATAACTGAAAATTTGAAAAAACAAAATATTAATATGCTAACGCTTTAATATATTAAAATCACTCAATTAATATAAAAATAATAATGCTATCCTTTAATAATGTGAAGCGAAACTATATTGATTAATACGTAAATTAACTATATAATATGTATAATATTTCTGAAAATTTTGAAAGGAATGTTAATTTTGAACATTTAAGGGGGATGAGCTATGCTTAAATACATTTTAAAAAGATTAGGTTATATGTTTCTATCGTTATTTATTATTATAACGATTACCTTTTTCTTAATGAAATTGATGCCTGGATCACCATTTAATGATGAAAAGTTAAATGAGTCACAAAAAGAATTATTAAACGAGAAGTACGGTTTGAATGATTCGATACCAGTGCAATAAGGTAACTATTTAAAAAATGTAGTTACTGGTGATTTTGGAAATTCTTTCCAATATGATAATCAACCTGTGTGGGAATTAATTCAACCACGCTTATTGCCATCGTTAGAAATGGGTATTGCAGCTATGGTTATAGGAGTAATTTTAGGATTGATACTAGGGGTTATTGCAGCAGTTAAACAAAATACATGGGTTGATTATAGTGCCACCGTTATTTCAGTTATTGCAGTTTCGGTACCATCATTCGTTTTAGCAGTATTACTGCAGTACGTATTCGCAGTACGATTACAAATATTCCCAGTTGCAGGTTGGGAAGGTATTTCTACAGCTGTATTGCCATCATTAGCACTTTCGGCAGCTGTATTAGCAACCGTAACGAGATACATAAGAGCGGAAATGATAGAAGTGTTAAGTTCGGACTATATATTAATGGCGAGAGCTAAAGGTAATTCGACAATGCGCGTATTATTTGGACATGCATTACGTAATGCATTAATACCAGTAATTACGATTATTGTGCCAATGCTTGCCAGTATATTAACAGGAACATTGACAATTGAAAATATTTTCGGTGTACCAGGTTTAGGGGATCAATTTGTACGATCAATTACAACAAATGACTTCCCAGTTATTATGGCGACCACTATTTTATTTAGTACACTGTTTATTGTTTCTATCTTTATTGTAGATATTTTATACGGTGTGATAGATCCACGTATTCGTGTGCAAGGAGGTAAGAAATAATGACAGATAAAAGAGATGAATTTTTAACTGATGATGCTTCCAATGCAGTAATGGCTAATACTACAAGTGGTGTTATGGCCGAGGACTTTGTTAAAAGTAATAATGACATTGCTAAAGAGCCAGAGATGCAGCGTGAGAGTAAAAACTTCTGGCAGGATGCTTGGTCACAATTAAAACGTAATAAATTAGCAGTAGTCGGCATGATAGGATTGATTATTATTTTGATACTAGCGTTAGTTGGTCCATTAATGAGTTCACATGATTATGCCGAACAAGATGTAGATCGACGTAATTTACCAGCAAAAATTCCGGTATTAGATCAACTGTCATTCTTGCCTTTTGACGGTGAAGGAGCACAAGGTGTAGATGCATATAAAGAGGCCGGCGTAAAAGAAAATTTTTGGTTTGGGACAGACCAATTAGGCCGTGACTTATGGTCTAGAACTTGGCAAGGCGCTCAAGTATCACTATTTATTGGTGTTGTAGCCGCGTTGTTAGATATTTTTATCGGAGTAGTATACGGTGCAATATCCGGCTTCTTCGGCGGTCGAGTAGACAATGTGATGCAACGTATTATTGAAATTGTCGCGTCTATTCCAACATTGATTGTTGTAATTTTGTTCGTATTAATTTTTGAACCTTCCATTTGGACGATTATTTTAGCGATGGCCATAACTGGTTGGATCGGTATGAGTCGTGTAGTACGTGGAGAATTTTTAAAACTAAAAACGCAAGAATTTGTCATGGCTTCTCGTACGTTAGGGTCATCAAAATTAAAATTAATTTTTAAACATATTTTACCGAATACATTAGGTGCTATTGTAGTTACTTCAATGTTCACAGTTCCAAATGCCATTTTCTTCGAGGCATTTTTAAGCTTTATCGGTATTGGTGTACCAGCACCAAGAACATCACTAGGTTCACTCGTTAATGATGGTCGTGCGATGTTACTAATTCATCCACATGAATTATTCATACCAGCATTAGTGTTAAGTTTATTAATATTATTCTTCTACCTATTTAGTGATGGTTTAAGAGATGCATTTGACCCTAAAATGCGTAAATAACAAAGGAGGCGTTTTTTATGTCAGAAAGAATTTTAGAAGTAAAAGATTTGCATGTGTCCTTTGATATTGATGCAGGGGAAGTGCAAGCCGTACGTGGTGTAGATTTTTATTTGAATAAAGGTGAAACATTAGCAATAGTAGGTGAATCTGGATCTGGGAAATCAGTTACTACTAAAGCGATTACAAAATTGTTCCAGGGTGATACCGGTCGTATCAAACAAGGGGAAATTAATTTTTTAGGTGAAGACCTTTGTGTAAAATCAGAACAAGAATTAGTTAAATTACGTGGTAAAGAAATTTCGATGATATTCCAAGATCCGATGACATCATTAAATCCAACGATGAAAATTGGTAAGCAAGTTATGGAACCGCTCATCAAACATAAAAATTACAATAAAGCAGATGCTAAAAAGCGAGCAATAGAAATTTTGGAATTAGTTGGATTACCAAATCCTCAACAGCGATTTAACGCGTATCCACACCAATTCTCAGGTGGACAAAGACAGCGTATTGTCATTGCTACAGCCTTGGCATGTGAACCCAAAGTACTTATTGCAGATGAACCAACAACGGCTTTAGATGTAACGATGCAAGCACAAATACTTGATTTAATGAAATCATTACAAGATAAAATCGATACGTCTATTATTTTTATTACCCATGATTTAGGTGTAGTGGCAAACATAGCAGATCGTGTAGCAGTAATGTATGGCGGACAAATGATTGAAACTGGTGATGTTAATGAAATATTTTATGATCCTAAACATCCGTATACATGGGGATTATTATCATCTATGCCAGATTTAACAACAGGTACAGATACAGAGTTGATTGCTATTCCAGGAACACCTCCAGACTTATTACATCCGCCTAAAGGGGATTCGTTTGCTAGTCGTAGTCAGTATGCATTAGATGTTGATTTCAAAGAGGCACCACCATGGTTCCAAGTCTCACCAACGCACTATGTGAAATCTTGGTTATTGGATGAACGTGCACCAGAAGTTGAACCGCCAGCAATGGTACAACAACGCATGCGTGAAATGTCAAATAACTACGCTAAGCCTAAACAAGTAGAAAGGGTGTCGTTCAATGGTCAATCATAAAGAAACACTGTTAGAAGTAAAAGAATTAAAACAGTACTTTAACGAGGGCAAACGTAATGAAGTACGAGCGATAGAAAATATTTCCTTTAATATATACAAAGGTGAAACATTTGGACTTGTAGGTGAATCTGGTTGTGGTAAATCAACAACAGGTAAAGCCATTATTAAACTTAATGATATTACTGATGGTGAAATTCTCTACGAGGGTGTAGATATTCAAAAAATAAAAAACAGAAAAGATTCTTTGAAATTCAACAAAAAAATTCAAATGATTTTCCAAGACCCTTATGCATCATTAAATCCTAGACTGAAAGTTATGGATATTATCGCTGAAGGCATTGATATTCATAAATTAGCTTCTGGTACAAAAGATCGCAAAAAACGTGTGTATGATTTATTAGAAACTGTAGGTTTAAGTAAAGAACATGCGAATCGTTATCCACACGAATTTTCAGGGGGACAAAGACAGCGTATCGGAATTGCTCGTGCATTAGCAGTTGAACCAGAGTTTATCATTGCCGATGAACCAATATCGGCACTAGATGTCTCTATTCAAGCACAAGTAGTTAACATCTTGTTAAAGCTACAACGTGAAAAAGACATTACGTTTTTATTCATTGCACATGATTTATCGATGGTGAAATATATCTCAGACCGAATAGCGGTAATGCATTTTGGTAAAATTGTGGAGCTAGGAACGGCGGACGAAATTTACAATAATCCCCTCCATCCATACACTCAATCATTACTATCGGCTGTGCCTCAACCAGATCCAGAAAGTGAAAAACAACGTAAACGTATAACATATAAAGCAGATGAAGCACGAGATAAAGAACGCACTTTACAAGAAGTGTCACCCGAGCATTATGTTTTTGTCACTGATGAAGAAGCAGAAACTTTAAAAAATAACAACGCTCAAACGCAACAATAACAGGGAGAGGGGGAGTTAGATGAAGAAGTTCAAATTACTTATTATCACGATTGCACTTGCTGTTGTGTTAGCTGGGTGTAGTAGTGCAGAAGGTATTTATTCAGATAAAGGACAAGTATTTAGAAAAGTAATACCACAAGATATGGCATCATTAGATACAGCAATGGTCACAGACACAGTGTCATTTGATATTTTCAATCAAGTTTACGAAGGCTTATATTCGTTGAATGATAAAGATGAAGCCATTCCAGGTGTAGCAAAAGAGCTGCCTAAAGAAAGTAACGGTGGCAAAACATTAACTATTAAATTACGAAAAGACGCTAAATGGTCTAATGGAGATAAAGTAACAGCACATGATTTTGTTTATTCTTGGCAACGAGCACTTAAGCCGGATACAGCTGCAGAGTATGCTTACATAATGTATGATATTAAAAATGCAGAAGAAGTTAATTTAGGTAAAAAAGATGTCGATGAATTAGGGGTTAAAGCTGTAGATGATTATACGTTAAAAGTAGAATTAACTAAACCTATACCTTATATCAATGAATTGTTTGCTTTTGGTATTTTCATGCCACAAAATGAAAAAGCCGTTAAAAAATATGGCGAACAATATGGTACTACAGCTGAAAAATCTGTCTATAATGGTCCATTTAAAGTGAAAAATTGGAAAGTTGAAGACAAAATTGAATTAGAAAAAAATAAAGATTATTGGGATAGCAAAAAAGTACATTTAGATAGAGTTAATTATAAAGTATTAAAAGATCAACAAGCGGGAGCTGCATTGTATGACACAAGTTCTGTCGATGATGCTATCATTACTGCAGATCAAGTAGAAAAATATGAAGGTAACGAAGGTTTGCAAAAACGTCTATTAGCAAGTACTTTCTTTATTAAAATGAACCAAAAAGAAGTACCTGAATTTAAAAATAAAGATATGCGATTAGCAATTGCTAAATCAATAAATAAAGAAGCCTTTGTAAACTCCGTTAAAAATGATGGTTCTGAAGCTATGGATGGCTTTACATCTAAATTAACTGCTAAAACACCAAATGGTAAAGACTTTGCTGATGTTATAGATTCGCCACTTGCATTTAATGCGCAAGAAGCCCAAAAACACTATGACAAAGCGAAAAAAGAGTTGGGTATAAAGAATTTTACGTTCACTATGATTACTGATGATGGTGCTGATAAAAAAATAGCAGCAGAATTTATTAAAGCTCAAGTAGAAAAAAATCTACCTGGAGCCACTATGAAAATACAACAGGTACCGTTTAAACAACGTGTAAACAGGGAACTATCAGAAAACTATGAAACATCATTATCAGGCTGGGGTCCAGACTATCCAGATCCATTAACATTCTTAAGTATTATGACAACTGGTAATTCGCAAAATAATACTGGTTGGAGTAGTAAGGAATATGACCAGTTAGTAAAAGACGCTAATGGAAAATTATTGAAAAAACCAGAAGAGCGTAATGCGGCAATGATAAAAGCAGAAAATTTATTACTCAAAGATGCCCCGGTCGCTCCTATTTACCAAAAAGGTGAAGCACATTTAACAAATCCACAAGTTAAAGGATTGGTATATCACCAAATTGGTGGGGATACATCATTAAAAAATGTCAAAATAGATAAAAGTATTGACCGTGAAACTGGTGAAAAGAAATAGACTAATCTAAGAACGTATTACTTTTAACGCTTCTTATAAACTAGTTAATAACGGAATAACGCCTGAAACATTACTAATGTTTCAGGCGTTATTGTTTTGCTATAGGTTTATCTTTTACGTCCTAAGCCCATTGCTTTTTCCATTTTCTTCAATGTTTTGAACGACGCTTTTTGAGCCTTGTCACGGCCTTCATCTAAAATTTCATCTAATTGGTCTGAGTTGTAGAAGGCATTGTAGCGCTCTTGGAAATCAGTTAAGAATTGTTTCACTACTTCTGATAAATCTACTTTAAATGTTCCATAACCAGCCTCTTTATAACGTTCGACAAGTGCGTCGACAGATTCATCGGTAAGACTAGAATAAATAGATAATAAGTTCGAAATACCCGGTTTATTTTCGCGATCAAATTGAATAATACCATCAGAGTCAGTTACTGCACTTTTAATCTTTTTAGCAGCTACATTTGGTTCGTCTAATAAAGAGATAAAGTTTTTTTGATTGTCATCACTTTTACTCATTTTTTTAGTAGGATCTTGTAAACTCATTACACGACCCCCGACTTTTGGCATGCGTATTTCTGGTTTGACTAGAATATCGTTGAAGCGTGTATTAAAACGATCAACTAAATTACGTGTTAATTCAATATGTTGTTTTTGATCATCACCTACAGGGACAATATTCGTATTATAAATGACGATATCAGCTGCCATAAGTGGTGGATATGTGAGTAATCCTGCTGGAATACCTTCAGTCTGTTTCTGAGATTTGTCTTTGAATTGAGTCATACGTTCCAATTCACCAATAGATGCGATGGTAGTTAACATCCAACTTGCTTGTACATGCGCAGGTACTTCTGATTGAATAAATAACGTTGATTTTTCTGGATCAATACCTGATGCAAGGTAAATTGCAGCGAGTTGTCTAATTTGCTTACGTAACTTTAAACGGTCTTGAGGAACGGTAATTGCATGTTGATCTACGATGCAGAAAAAACAATCATAATCATCTTGCACTTCACCAAATTGTTTTAATGCACCAATGTAATTTCCCAGCGTTGGAATACCGCTTGGTTGGATACCTGAAAATAATGTTTCCATTTGTGTGATGCCTACTTTCTAATTTATTAATAACTTTGCATTCATTATAACAGTATTTTAATCATTTGTAAGTTATGTTAAACTAGATATATACTCCAGTTTTAGTGTTAAAGGTCACATGAGATTTGAGAATTTTTAAAAAGTTTTTAGAAAAATTGTGAATTTCTCATTTAATTTTAATGTTGAAGGGGTATACTAACGTATGTAAGGTTAAGAAAGATAAAAATCATTACGATACAATAACTTCTTAATCATATAAATAATGTGAACAATGAATTTTATTCATGAAAATAGGAGAGTGAGATGTATGGTAACATTATTTACTTCACCAAGTTGCACATCTTGCCGTAAAGCGAAAGCATGGTTACAAGAACATGACATTCCGTATACGGAGCGAAACATTTTTTCTGAGCACCTAACAATTGATGAAATTAAACAAATTTTAAAAATGACTGAAGATGGAACAGATGAAATTATTTCTACGCGTTCAAAAACATATCAAAAGTTGAATGTTGATATTGACGCGCTACCACTTCAAGATTTATATGCAATTATCCAAGATAATCCTGGCTTATTACGTCGTCCTATCATTTTAGATGATAAACGTTTACAGGTAGGATACAACGAAGATGAAATCAGACGTTTCTTACCACGTAAAGTACGTACTTTCCAATTGCAAGAAGCACAACGTCTAGTTGATTAAGTATACATTAAAAGAAGTAACGTTATAAAAAATAGAAATTGTGAATGAATTGTGAAATTCAAAAAAACAGCACTATAAATAAGTGCTGTTTCAGACTGTCGACAAAGTCTCCGACTTTGTTGGCAGTTTTTTTATGCACGCTTTCCGCGGGCACTGCCTTAGCCTGTAGTCTTCGGCTAGTGATATTCCCGCAGGAGTCGGCATAAATTACTGCCAATATTACACAAAAACATTATAATATATGTAAATTAAACAGTGGTGGTGTTTATTATGTTGAATAAATCAATTGATAAAAGAGATCAATATGAAATGATTTCTATCTCTGAATTAGTCCCTAATAATCATTTATTACGTAAAGTCGATGCGATATTAGATTTAAATTTTGTGTATGAACTTGTCGAAGACAAATATTGCCTTGATAATGGTAGACCATCTATAGATCCTGTTATTTTAGTAAAAATATTACTCATACAAAGGTTGTTTGGCATTAAATCAATGAGACAAACAATTAAAGAAATAGAAACAAATGTAGCTTACCGTTGGTATTTAGGATATAGCTTTTTAGATAAAGTACCTCATTACGGAACATTTAGTAAGAACTATACACGTCGTTTTCATGATACAGATTTATTTGAACAAATATTTGAGAAAATACTAGAAATAGCTATCAAAAATAACTTAATAGATCACTCATCTTTATTCATTGATTCTACACATATTAAAGCAAATGCAAATAAGAATAAATACATCAAAAAAATTGTAAAAAAAGATACACTTCACTTCCAAGAAGAATTGGATAATGAAATAAATGAACAAAGGCGAGCACAAGGAAAAAAGCCAATAAAAAATAAAAGCAAGGAGGAATATAAAACCAAAAAAGTAAGTACGACTGATCCAGAAGCTGGGTACTACGTTAAAGGTGAACGAGAAAAGCAATTTGCTTATAGTTTACACGCATGTGTAGATAAAAATGGTTATATTATTGATAAGCACGTGACACCTGGTAATATTCACGACAGTACACAACTCAAACCAATGATTGAAAGATTGGAAACCAAGCAGATGTTGCCTATCACATTAGCAATTGATTCAGGTTATAAAACACCTTTTAATGCACACTTTTTGCTTGAAAAAGCAATTGTACCAGCAATGCCATATACGAGACCTAAAGGAAAACCTGGTTTTTTCAGAACAAAAGATTTCATCTACGATGAACATTATGATACTTATATTTGTCCTAATGATGAAACTTTACTATATAAAAGAACAATGCCAACAGGACACAGATTATATGTATCAGATGCTTCAATATGTCGAGACTGTCCACTACTAAATAAATGTACTGAAAGTAAAGATGCCATAAAACAAATTAGAAGACATGTTTGGCAAGATGATTTAGATATAGTTGAAGATTTAAGGTTTGTGGATACAATTAAAAAACAATATAAAATGCGAAGTCAAACAATAGAGAGAAAATTTGGCGATGCAAAAGAACAGCATGGTATGAGATGGACGAGATATAGAGGACATGACAAAGTTTCCATGGATACCACGCTAATTTGTGCTGCCATGAATCTTAAAAAAATCGCAATGTGGCTAATAAAAGGCCCAGTAATGGTCTGAAAGACCACTGCAATTTTGAAAAAAACTATAAAAAAAGAAAATAAATAAACCCTTCGCATTAACTTGCGAAGGGTTTGTCCACGTTCTGAAACAGCACTATAAATAAGTGCTGTTTTTTTGGTATATAGCAGGGTATATGTTATTATAAGAAATCGATAGATGATAGTAAAATTTAATCAAACAAAACGATTGTAATTCTTACTACGTTCTAATACAATATGGTTACTATTCATCGACTGTAAGGAGTGAGATGATATGAGAATAGAGCGTGTTGACGATACAACAGTGAAGTTATTTATAACTTATAGTGACATTGAAGCTAGAGGATTTAAACGCGAAGATTTATGGACTAATCGTAAGCGTGGCGAAGAATTCTTTTGGAATATGATGGAAGAAGTAAATGAAGAAGAAGATTTTGTCGTAGAAGGTCCATTATGGATTCAAGTTCATGCTTTTGAAAAAGGCGTAGAAGTTACCATTTCTAAATCGAAAAACGAAGATTTAATGAATATGTCTGACGATGAAGCCAATGAGCAATTAGATTATCAAGTAAGCGATATTTTATCACAAACGTTTGACCAAGATGACAGCCTAGAAGAATTGCTTGAACAAAAAGCACAACAATCAACTAGTAATCAGCAAGAACAAAAAGAACACAAACAACAAAATGTTCGTACTGTAATTGTAAAATTCAATGACTTTGAAGAAGTAATTAGTTATGCACATCAACATAATATCGTTATCAATGAATTTGAAGACTTACTGTTCAGTCTTAATAATCAATATTATTATGCTATGTACTTCGATGAAAGTGTAGAGCAAGAAATTATTAATGATTGCTATAGTCAATTGTTAGAATTTGCACATCCTACAGACAAGTCAGAAGTATATTTAAATGATTATGCGAAAATTATTATGAGTCATAACGTGACTTCTCAAGTACGTCGTTATTTTCCTGATACAGTAGAATAAAATAAATACAGTATAGACAAATAAGCCATAGTTTTATGGCTTATTTTTTTGCCTTTAAAAGTAATTCGATGAGTAGCGTCGTGTATCCTTATGAGGTGAAAAAATGTATTATGCTAAACAAAATAACGGATCATTGATAACTGCACATGAAGCACAAAGAGGTAGTGCTTATTTTTGTCCGCATTGTGCTGAAACAGTAGTATTACGACAAGGAACAGTTAAAAGAGCTCATTTCACACATATTAAACGAAATTGTCGACCTAATCATAGTGGGGAAACGCTGACACACTATAAAGCGAAATATCGTTTAGCGCAAGACTTACAATTATTAGGTTATGAGGTGCAAATCGAACCACAAATACGCCAAGGTTCACAAATACCGGATTTATTACTAAATAATAAAGTAGTAGTGGAACTACAATTTTCCAACATTACGCTAGTTGAACTACAACGCCGTACTTCAAATTATGAATTACTTGGTTACATGGTTTGTTGGGTAGTTTTGTTACCTACAGTAAAGTATAACTATTTTAAATTAACGGATTTTCAAAGTGCTTGTATTCAGCCTCAATTACGTAGATTATTTGCGTGGCATCCAACTAGTGAACGATTATACGTAATAACACAAATTATGGCATACGGTCATAACAAGTTTAAAGGGGTCTATAATAAGTTAAACCATTTTACGTTCAATAACTGTTCAGAGCAACAAAGAGTATCAACTGCTAAAATCCCTGAGCAAAGTATATTAAAGTATTTGCAATTTTGTCGCAAAAGGAAGTCAGTGTTAGAACCGACATTAAGTTTAATGTATCAATTACAACTTACAGAACAATGGGTAGCTAAGCATTTAGGTCATGTATATCCTGAGCAACTATTAATAAAAACCCACCCTGTTTTATGGCAATTACGTTATATTTACGAATTACAACTACCTAATTTTCAAGTAACACAAGTGGTGAATAGTTTAAAGAGACGTACATTTGCTACGCCAAATATTAATACTACAAAAGAGTTACAACGTTTGATAAATCGATTTGCTCAGCATTATAAAACTAGTAAACAATATAACGTGCAAAATTAGACGTGTCATGAGAAAATTATAACAATTAGATTTCTAGGAGGTTTAGAAAGTTATGAGTCAACAATTAACAAGAGAAGAACAAGAAACTAAATATCCTGAGTATACATGGGATTTAACAACAATCTTTGAATCAGATGATGCTTTTGAAGCAGCATTCGCTGAGGTTGAATCATATTTAGGTCAAGAAGAACAATTTAAAGGGCATTTAGCAGATAGTGCTGAAACACTATACCAAGCATTAGCTCTAGAACAAGAAGTTGGTTCCAAATTGGAAAAAGTGTATGTATATGCGCATTTAAAACAAGATCAAGATACTGCAAATGATAAATACACTGGTTTAGAATCAAGAGCACACCAACTCATTATTAAATTTAATGCTAGTTGGAGCTTTTTAGTGCCTGAAATTTTACAAATAGATGAAGCACAAATACAAAGTTATATTGAAGCGTATGAACCTTTACAACAATTTGCATTTGATTTGAAATTAATTAATGAAAAGCGCCCTCACGTGTTAAGTGCAGATAAGGAAAAATTACTGTCTCAAGCACAAGATGCCTTGTCTACGCCGAATAATGTCTATGGTATGTTTAGTAATGCAGATTTAGAGTTTGAAGACGCTGTTGATAGTGAAGGTAATAAACATCCATTAACACAAGGTACATTTATTAAATGTTTAGAGTCGGATGATAGAGTGTTACGTCAATCAGCATACAATAATTTATATAATAAATATGGTGCCTATAATAATACGTTAAGTGCAACCTTAGCAGGCGAAGTAAAAACAAGTATATTTAATGCGCGCTCACATAATTATCAAACAGCAAGAGAAGCAGCTTTAAGTAATAATCACATTCCAGAGGAAGTTTATGACAACCTAGTGAAAACAGTTCATAAATATTTACCACTATTACATCGTTATACTGAACTGCGTAAATCATTATTAGAATTAGATGATATGAAAATGTATGATCTTTATACGCCGTTGGTAAAAGATGTTAAATTTGATATGCCATATGAAGAAGCTAAGTCATGGATGATAAAGGCATTGGAACCAATGGGCGAAGAATATATGAATGTAGTAAAAGAAGGCTTGAACAATCGTTGGGTGGACGTTTTTGAAAATAAAGGCAAACGTTCTGGTGGTTATTCTTCTGGTGCTCATTTGACTAATCCATTTATTTTACTCAACTGGTCAAATACAGTCTCTGATTTATACACATTAGTTCATGAATTTGGTCATTCTGCGCACAGTTATTTCAGTCGTAAACATCAACCTGCTAATTCTAGTGATTATACTATTTTCGTAGCAGAGGTAGCATCGACATGTAATGAAGCGTTATTGAGTGATTATATGGATAAACATTTGGATGACGATAGACGTTTATTACTACTCAACCAAGAATTAGAGCGCTTCCGTGCTACATTATTCCGCCAAACAATGTTTGCTGAATTTGAACATAAAATTCACCAAATTGAAGAAGCGGGAGAACCTTTAACAGCAACTCGTATGAATGAAGAATATGCAGCATTGAATAAACTATACTTCGGTGATGCAGTAGAAACTGACGAACATATTAGTAAAGAATGGTCACGCATACCTCATTTCTATATGAATTATTATGTATATCAATATGCTACTGGTTATAGTGCAGCCCAAAGTTTAAGCCATCAAATTTTAACAGAAGGGCAACCCGCAGTAGAACGCTATATTAATGAGTTCTTGAAAAAAGGTAGTTCCGACTATCCAATTGAAATACTAAAAAATGCGGGTGTTGATATGACATCACCAGAGCCAATTGAGCAAGCATGTGAAGTATTTGAACAAAAATTAGATGCATTTGAAAAACTTATGAAAGCTTAATATGAATGAATTCGTTTTCAATTTGACGAGTTTGTGACAAATTTAATTTATTCAGTTTAAATGGTTGAAAAGGGGGGGAGGGCGTGTTATATTATGTACATGAAATTAATCACATAACAAACATACCCCTTTGTTTGAAGTGAGAAATTTCTCCCATCCCCTTTGTTTAGCGCCGTGTAATCAGACACGGCGTTTTTTTATGTCTTTTTTTACTACTTAAGCATTTCTCTTTGACTTCTTTTAAGAAAAGTCTTATATTTAACTTGTATTTAAAATAGTTACAAGTAGGAGGCGTTCATATGAAAATAGCTGTAGTAGGAGCGAATGGGAAAGCCGGTAAATTGATTACTGAAGAAGCAATAAACAGGGGATTTGATGTGTCAGCAATAGTAAGAAATAACAATAAAACAATTGCTTCACAAGTAATTCAAAAAGATTTGTTTGACTTAAATCAAGATGACGTAGCGCCATTTGATGTTATCGTCAATGCCTTTGGTCAACCAGACCCACATAAACAATACGAACATAGTCAAGCGATAGCGCATTTGACAAGTTTAATAGCTAATAGTCCCACACGTTTTATTGTCGTAGGTGGTGCAGGTAGTTTGTATGTAGATGCTGATCATAAAATAAAATTAATAGATACACCAGAGTTTCCAGAACAATTTAAGGCTACTGCTCAAGCACAAGGCAAGACATTAGAGGAGCTGAAAAACCAATCTAATGTACAATGGACATTCGTAAGTCCAGCTCCAGACTTTCAATACGAAGGTAACCGTACAGGAGAATATCGTATAAGCAACGATGAAGTTATCGGTGATTATGTAAGCTATGCTGATTTTGCGATAGCGATTGTCGATGAAATTGCTAATGCACATTATGTACAACAGCGTTTTGCAGTATTTGCAAAATAATAAAATTGTATATAAAAAAATCCCGCAAGCGCTATGGACGCTAGCGGGATTTTTTTGGTTCATAATTTGGCTCTCCAAAATGTTCCTTTTGGATCACGTAATTTTTCTATTTTTTGTTGCAATGCTAATTTTTTAAGTTCTTTATTTAATACCTTTTCGGGCCATTCATAAATTGTTAGGAGTTCCTCTTTGGTTACGAGTTGTTGTTGTTGAATATATTCTTCTAACTTTGGAGGTAATTCTTTTTCTATTGATGTGCCCATCAATTCATTTATGATATAAGTATAAATATGATAAGGATACAAACCTTCTACTTTCAAGCCTTCTTCATGTACATCTTCACTAAAGAAAACTAATGAAGGCGCTTCGTTTATATCCATTTCTCGTGCAATGTGTAAATCAACTTGCAAGCTTTCTTTTAGTACTTTATTGTGTAAGTCTTCTTTGAACACATCGTAATCTATACCAGCATTATTTATACAATCATTGACCATACCCTCAGTAATAATATCTTTTTTTGTGATTATTTCATTTTGTACAAGGTGTATGAACCTTTCTGCACGCAATCTACCTTGTAATTCAGCTGCTTTATAAGCTAGTGCAATATTATCTAAATCAGAAGTACTTTGAGCTTGGCATTTCGTTAAAACTCTTAAAGATGGGTTTAGAATATGTCTAATTCGGATATATTGCTTATATTCAAGGCGCAATTTAGACAGAATTGCAGATAGTTTGAAACAATCTGTACTGAATGGATCGAAAAATGAATAAATTTCTATTTTACTTACAGGTGAAAGATTGGCATCTTCACGACTATTAGCATGTATCATTTTTAATTCTCCAGTCATGTGTTTTCACCTACAATTAATTTTCGGAATTTACCATATGATTAGCAGTTAGACGTAGACGTTCATATAAATAATCACCTACACCTGCAGGAAACTGAGCTGCTGTAATTGCAGTAGCCATATTTTCTAGCCAAGCATCACGTTCGAATGTCGTGATAGTAAAATCTAAATGACGTCTTTTAAGCATTGGATGTCCGTGCTCTTGTGAATAGAGACTTGGACCACCTAAAAATTGGGTCAGAAACTGTTTTTGTTTACGGCTCGTTTCTTCAAAATCTCCAGGAAATAAATGGTTTATACGTTGGTCTTTTGCTACAAGCATATAAAAGTGATCAATCATGTTGTATAAAGCTTCAGAACCGATAATTTCATAAGGTGTTTGAGTCATTGTTATCACCATATTTCATTTATATATTAATAATATAACATGAATATTTACATATGAAAGTAATTCGACTTTTAGGAGAATTGTCCGTGTTTATTATTGCAACCCTTCTTTACGGTTAAAGAAACGTTGTACTTTATTATCGGGTGTGACAGCATCGATATCATGTTCTGCTAATAACGCATGAAATTGTGCCAAACCTGAGTTATACTCTTGGACTTCATATTCTAATTCATAATCAGTTGTATTTAGGTAAGTACTTTTATCTAGGACTAATAGATTATTGTCTATCTCTCGTTCTAAACGTTCAGTGGTAAGTGAACCTAATATTACTAGTGATTCGATATCAATATACATTTGCGATAAAACGTCTTTGATATCTTGAGGCAGTTGAGAAGGAGGTAGTGGTGCGTTAATTTCAGGTTGTACAGTAGTATCGAAGTTATATTCTAATAATCCTACTGCGGCTGGAACTTTTAACGTCATTTCATTGTGTTGGTCTTTTACACGAATGCGCAATGCACAACGTTGTGCTTTTAATTGAAAATCTGGTGTGTCTATATAATGATTCGTTTGTGAAAATGGTGTCTCATTTTTAAAGTAAAAATCTGTTAAATTGTCGTATTGTGTTGCTGTTAATAATTGTTTGAATTCAATTTCATTATTTGTAGCCAAAATAATTCACTCCTCGGCTTTTATTATGCAAAATTTTGTTGTAGATTTAAAGTAATCCGAAAAAATAATACTATATATACATAATAAATCTTTAAAAAAGTTGGATTTCATAATAGTCATGTGACGTGTTATGTAATAGGAAATTATGTTAAACTAATGAAGAATAAGGAGGAACAAGCATGCGTATTTATGTTAACGAAATCAAAATTACAGATGATAGCATTCTTTGCTATACCGAAGAATCAATAGAAGGATTACAAGAAGCAGGACAAATGCTTGTTGATAGTGATAATCATGCCTTCGCACATATTTTAGATAATGGGGAATCTTATACATACCTTATTTTTGTACAAGAAACATGGTCGATGTTACACGAAAATAAAGGTAAAAAAATAATAGTTAATGACACGTTAGAATTAACAGAATTTAATAACGAACTAACTTACATATTAGAAAATATTAAGGGTAATTCAAATTATGGTAAGGAGTTTGTTTCAGTAGTTGAAGACACGTTTGAATTAGAGTGAAGCGGAGTGAGACGCAATGAATCAATGGGATCAGTTTTTAGCTCCATATAAACAAGCTGTAGATGAATTAAAAATAAAGTTAAAGGGTTTACGTAAACAATACGAAGTTGGTGAACAAGCATCACCAATTGAATTTGTCACTGGTAGGGTTAAACCTATGACTAGTATTATCGACAAAGCGAATAAGCGACATATCCCTTTTGATCGATTACATGAAGAAATGTATGATATAGCAGGTTTACGTATGATGTGTCAGTTTGTGGATGATATTGATGTTGTGGTTAATCTACTAAGGCAACGTAAAGATTTTAATGTTGTTGAAGAACGTGATTATATTAGTAATACTAAGCAAAGTGGTTATCGTTCATATCACGTGATTATTGAATATCCAATAGAAACACTGTCAGGTAAAAAAAGAATATTGGCTGAAATACAAATCCGTACATTAGCGATGAATTTTTGGGCGACGATTGAACATACATTGCGTTATAAATATGATAGTGATTATCCGCCTGAGATCCAACATAGGCTTGAACGTGCGGCTGAAGCGGCATTTTTATTAGATGAAGAAATGTCGGAAATTAAAGATGAGATTCAAGAGGCACAACAATATTATTCCAAAAAGCGAGCGAAAAAACATAACAATGACTAGTGAGGTGTATATCCATGCGTTATACAATATTATCTAAAGGCGATTCTAAATCTAATGCCTTAAAGCATAAAATGATAAACCATATGGAAGACTTTAATATGGTAGAAGATGAAGACAACCCAGAAATTGTAATTTCTGTAGGTGGAGATGGCACCTTACTTCAAGCATTTCATAAATATAGTCATATGTTATCACGTTGCGCTTTTGTCGGGGTACATACTGGGCATCTCGGCTTTTATGCAGATTGGTTACCACATGAAGTAGAAAAATTAATAATAGAAATTAATAATTCACAATTCCAAGTAATTGAATATCCATTGTTAGAAATCATAGTGCGATATAATGACAATGGTTATGAAACAAGATATTTAGCGTTAAATGAAGCGACAATGAAAACTGAAAATGGTTCAACGTTAGTTGTGGACGTAAATATACGTGGTAAGCAATTTGAACGTTTTAGAGGTGATGGATTATGTGTATCTACACCTTCAGGTTCAACAGCTTATAATAAAGCACTTGGTGGTGCACTTATTCATCCATCTTTAGAGGCAATGCAAATAGCAGAAATTGCATCTATAAATAATAGAGTATTTAGAACAGTAGGTTCACCATTAGTCTTACCTAAACATCATACTTGTTTAATTACACCTGTGAACCATGACACTATTTTAACAACAATTGATCATGTAATTATAAAACATAAGAATGTCAATGCCATTCAATTTCGAGTTGCGAATGAAAAAGTGCGATTTGCTAGATTTAGACCATTTCCATTTTGGAAGAGAGTGCATGATTCATTCATTTCTAGTGAGGACGATATTTGATGAAATTTGTCTACCGAATCTTTCGTAATGAAATGCTGAAAGATTTTTTACACAGACATTCATACTCACGTAAGACGATAAGCGCCATTAAAAATAATGGCGCTTTAGTTGTTAATAATGAGCATGTAACGGTAAGAAAACAATTAACTGAAGGTGATGAGTTAATTGTTTGTTTGCCACAGGAACAACCGAGTTTTAATTTACAGCCTTATCATTCACCATTAACTATTTTATTTGAAGATGATTATATTCTTATTGTATCGAAATCAGCGAATCAAAATATTGCACCTTCTAGAGAACACTTACATCAAAGTTTAGTAGAACAAGTGCTTGCATATTTACAGCAATCTTTCACACGCTATGTGCCACATATCGTTACACGGTTAGATCGTAATACTTCAGGTATTGTTATATTTACGAAACATGGGTATATTCATCATTTAATGTCTGAAACGCAAATAGATAAGCGTTATTTATGTATTTGTATGGGTAAAGTACAGGATAATGGAATAATCAAAGCACCGATAAAGAGGCATCCTGACAGTATTATTCAAAGGATGGTAGATCCAACTGGTAAATACGCAGAAACACATTTTAAATGTTTAGCTTCTACAGACAACTTTAGTTTATGTCAGGTCAAGTTACTAACTGGAAGGACACATCAAATTAGAGTTCACTTTCAGCATATAGGTCATCCACTAGTAGGAGATGGGTTATATGGGGGGATAACATCCCGTTATCATCATCAACTACTACAATGTATGCGTGTTTCCTTCACGCATCCTATTACGCAACAAATCATTACAATTGAAGATCAAACAGATAAACTTACTACTATTTATAATATGCTATAATTTTAAATATATTCTGGAGGTGTCGACTATGAATAATGAGAATGAAACAATCACACTAGATGATGAAAACGTATATAATAAAGTTTTACTTGATGATTTATTGTTACAAAATCATATAGATGAATTTAGAACTGAATTTTTAACAATGCATACATATGAACAAAGTGAGTATTTTGAAGATAGCGAGGATGAAATTCGACAACGTATATTTGAAGTCTTATCTCCAGAAGAAGTAGCTAATTTTTTCGATCAATTAGAAATTGATGAAGAAGAGTATGAAGCACTTTTTGATACGATGAATGCATCCTATGCCAGTCATGTGTTAGAAGATATGTCATATGATAATGCTGTAGACATAATGAACAATTTATCAAAACAAAAAATAGTCAGCCTCTTAACTTTAATGAATAAAGATGATGCCAAAGAAATAAAAGCATTGCTGCATTATGAAGAAGACACTGCCGGCGGTATCATGACTACTGAATATATTTCGTTAAAGGCTACTATGCCAGTGAAAGAAGCATTGATGCACGTTAAAGAACAAGCTCCAGACGCAGAAACCATTTATGTAATTTTCGCAGTGAATGATGATAAACAATTGGTTGGTGTGTTGTCATTAAGGGATTTAATTATTGCTGAAAATGATGCATATATTGAAGATATTATGAGTGAACGTGTTATTAGTGCAAATGTAGCTGATGACCAAGAAGACGTAGCACAAAAAATGCGAGATTATGATTTTATAGCTATGCCGGTTGTCGATTATCAAGATCATCTTCTTGGTATTATTACCATTGATGATATTTTAGATGTAATAGATGAAGAAGCAAGCGAAGACTACTCACGTTTAGCAGGTGTTAGTGACGTCGATGCTACGAATGATTCTGTTACCAAAACTGCTTTAAAGCGTTTGCCTTGGCTTATTATATTAACATTTCTAGGTATGATAACTGCCACAATATTAGGCTCATTTGAAGACACATTATCACAAGTTGCACTATTAGCAGCCTTTATTCCAATTATTAGTGGCATGTCAGGTAATTCTGGTACACAATCGTTAGCCGTTTCAGTACGTAATATATCAACTGGTGAAATTGATGAACAAAGTAAATTCAAAGTGGCATTACGAGAAACTGGAAGTGGATTTTTAAGTGGTTTAGTATGTGCTGCTATTCTATTAATGATTATTATTGTCCTGTACCAACAACCTATTTTAGGGCTTATTGTTGCAAGTAGCTTAACTATAGCGATGACAGTAGGAACGTTAGTTGGTTCAATGATACCTCTAGTTATGAACAAACTTAATATTGATCCGGCAGTTGCTAGTGGGCCGTTTATTACAACAATTAATGATATCGTAAGTATGCTAATTTACTTTGGCCTAGCGACGTCATTCATGTCTTATTTATTATAGGAGGCAATATGGAATTTATATCACTTGTTATAGTTGTTTTAGCAGCATTTTTAACACCTATTATTGTCAACAGACTTAATATTACTTTTATTCCAGTCGTCGTTGCTGAAATACTTATGGGTATTGTGATTGGTAACTCTTTTCTGAATCTTGTAGAAAGAGATGCTATGCTTAATATTTTGTCGACATTAGGATTTATCTTTTTAATGTTTTTAAGTGGATTAGAAATAGACTTTACGGCCTTTAAAAAAGATTCTAAAAAAGGTAGTAATAGTAAAAATGAGAAGAAAAAAGTGCCGGGACATTTACAATTGGCTGTTACTGTCTTTATGTTTATTATGATAATTTCAATTGTCTTTGCCTATCTCTTTAAGTGGTTTGGATTGATAGATGACGTCTTGTTAATGATTATTATTATTTCGACAATCTCATTAGGCGTCGTTGTACCTACATTAAAAGAAATGAACATTATGAGAACGACTATTGGACAGTTTATCTTACTCGTTGCTGTGTTAGCAGATTTGGTTACTATGATTTTATTAACAGCATATGGCACCATTCATGCTTCACATAGTGGTTCTATTTGGTTAATTAGCACATTAGTTGTGTTTACAGTTGTCTTTTATTTAATCGGTGGCGTATTCAAGAAAGCGCAGTTTTTACAAAAGTTAATGGACGGTACTACCCAAATCGGTATTAGAGCAGTATTTGCGCTAATCATATTATTAGTAGCATTAGCAGAAGGTGCTGGTGCAGAAAATATTTTGGGTGCGTTTCTAGCCGGTGTCGTTGTTTCCTTGTTAAAACCAGACGAAGATTTAGTGGAAAAATTAGATTCCTTTGGTTACGGTTTCTTCATACCAATATTCTTTATAATGGTTGGGGTAGATTTAAACATCCCTTCTTTAATAAAAGAACCGTCACTGTTAATTATTATTCCGTTATTAATGGCAGCTTTTTTAGTGTCAAAATTAATTCCGGTCTTTTATATAAGACGTTGGTTTGATCAAAAAACCACGATTTCTACAGCATTTTTATTAACGTCAACATTATCATTGGTTATTGCTTCGGCAAAAATTGCGGAACAATTAGGAACAATCACACCAGAAATTTCAGGCATTTTAATTTTAAGTGCTGTTATTACATGTGTATTCGTGCCGATCGTATTTAAAAAAATGTTCCCAATGCCTGAAGAAGCAACACGCAAAATTGAGGTCAGTATGATTGGAAAGAACCAATTAACGATACCAATTGCTCAAAATTTAGCATCTCAGTTATACCAAGTTTCATTGTACTATCGAACAGATTTAAGCGATAAACGTAAATTAGCTGATGAGATATCTATGATTGAAATTGCTGATTATGAAGCGGACATGTTAGATAGATTAGGTTTGTTCAAAAGAAATATCGTTGTCTGCTCTACTAATGACGATGATATTAACAAAAAGGTAGCGTTAATGGCTAAAGAACGAGGCGTTGAACGTGTTATTTGTCGTTTGGAAAGTAATACCGATGATCAAGAATTACGTGCACAAGGTATTGAAATCTTTAGTAGTTATTTAAGTAATAAAATTTTGCTTAAAGGTCTAATTGAAACACCTAATATGTTAAATATCTTAAGTAATGTAGAAACTTCATTATACGAAATTGCGATGTTGAATCATAAATATGATCAAATACAATTACGTAACTTCCCATTCGATGGCGATATTATTTTTGTAAGAATTATTCGTAATAATGAATCTATCGTACCTCATGGTGATACGCAATTACGTTATCGTGATAGACTAATTGTAACTGGCTCTAAAGAATATGTAGATGAATTAAAACGAGAATTAGAATTTTATTATTAACAACGCCCATGTCCAGTAGGCGACTTACTTAACATAATACAAATTAAATAATTAAATTAATGTATTTAATTGTTCAGTTAAATGTAGCAATGTTAAAATAATTACTGGTATAATTAAGTAATATAATGTGGATTGTACTAAACAATCATTGAAGTGAAATCAATTTATATAAATTAAAGGAGTTAGTCTAATGTTTAATTTGGAAAATAAAACGTATGTTATTATGGGTATTGCGAATAAACGTAGTATTGGTTTTGGTGTGGCAAAAGTGCTAGATGAATTAGGTGCTAAACTAGTATTTACATATCGTAAAGAGCGTAGTAAAAAAGAATTAGAGCGTCTAGTTGAGCAATTAAACCAAACTGAAACACATATGTATCAAGTTGATGTACAAAACGATGAAGATGTCGTTGCAGGATTTGCTAAAATTGGCGAAGAAGTAGGACACATTGATGGTGTATATCACTCTATCGCATTCGGTAATGTTGAAGACTTACGTGGCCGTTTTTCTGATACATCAAGAGATGGTTTCTTATTAGCGCAAGATATTAGTTCATACTCATTAACGATTGTAGCTCGAGAAGCTAAAAAATTAATGACTGAGGGTGGTAGTATTGTTGCTACTACGTATATCGGTGGAGAATATGCTGTACCTAATTACAATGTAATGGGAGTAGCTAAAGCTAGTTTAGAAGCTAATGTACGCTACTTAGCAGCGGATTTGGGTGAAGATAATATTCGTGTTAATGCTATCTCTGCAGGTCCAATTCGTACATTAAGTGCTAAAGGGGTCGGCGGTTTCAATACTATTCTTAAAGAAATTGAAGAACGCGCACCGTTAAAACGTAATGTAACTCAAGAAGAAGTGGGTAAAACAGCTGCATACTTATTAAGTGATTTTGCAAGTGGTGTTACTGGTGAAAACATTCATGTAGATAGCGGCTATCATGCAATAAAATAATAAAGTGTAAAACGTTGGTGCATGCACCAACGTTTTTTATATATGAACTGATGATAAAAAGAGGCTAAGATAATAAAGAGGACCAATCCATATAAGGATTAGTCCTCTTATTTTACGAATGGGGATTTAAGTCCATCCGTTAATCATGCACAGTAGATTGTGCTTTATCTATAATTTTTTGTCTATAGTTGAAAATATTTCTAACAATACATTTAATTACTGCATATAATGGTACAGCAATAAGTATTAGCATAAAGCCTCCTAAATTACCTGCAGCTAAAATCACTACAATGATAGTTAATGGGTGAATATTTAAAGATTTACCCATAACGTTAGGTGTTATGACATTTCCTTCTAATTGTTGTGCAATTAATGTAATGATACAAACCCAAATAAATGTAGAAGGGCTTTGAATAATTGCGATAATACCTGCTGGTGCAAACGCCATCCAAGGACCTAGGAATGGGATCATATTTGCTACAATCGCGAACATTACTAATAATAGTGTGTAATTTAAACCTAAAATAGAATAGCCGATATATAAGATTAGTCCCAAAATTAAACTTACTGTTACTTGACCTTGGATATAAGATTTTACAGTTTCGTTTAAATCTTTCAATAAATCTACAACAAATACTTTGCGTTCACCTTTAAAAATGCGTGCAATAAATGGTATAAAACGCTCATGATCTTTTAACATATAGATTAAGAAAAATGGAACCATAATTAATAAGAACATTGTTGAAATAATAGAAGTAATATAACTTAATGAATTAGATAAAATATCAGCAACGTTATCACCCATAGAGCCAACAACTTTATTGATTCTTTCCGTAACATCTGACGGCAAGCGTTCCATTTGGTTTAATGAAAATTGGATAATATTTTGTACTTCATTTTGTAACATAGGGATTTGTTGGATCAAATTATCAATTTGTTCTACAATCATTGGACCTACAATACCGACGATGATGCCGATAACAATGATTAACCCGATAAAGATAATTGTGATACTTCCCCAACGTGGTACATTATATTTCTCTAAAATCTTTTGAAAAGGAAGACATAGATAGAATAAAAAACCACTTAATAACAATGGTAGAAGTACAGATTGTAAAATAATGATAAACGGTATGAAGATGGAATGAACTTCCATTACTAATTTAATTAGTATAAATAGGATTATTAAGGCAATCCCAGTTCTAAACCATACTTTATTTAACATAGAACTGTCCTCCTAAAGCAATAATAGATTACACTTTAGTATAGCTTATAACGTGGCACAACAAAAGACAAAAATAGAACCATTCATAAATCTACAATTAATGAATGGAAAAGTAAAAAATATCCATTGTGCAAGCGCTTACATATGTGTATAATAATAAGCATTATATCACGCAAATACTGTGATATGACAAGGGGGATAAAATGATGTTAGAAAATTTTGTTGCATGGCTTAATGAATTAGTATGGAGTAAACCGCTAGTTTATGGTTTGTTGTTAACCGGTGTAATATTTTCGTTTATGATGCGTTTTGTTCAAATTAGACATTTTAAAGAAATGATAAGGTTGATGTTTCAAGGTGAGAAATCACCTACTGGGATATCAAGTTTCCAAGCGATTGCTTTATCTTTAGCAGGACGTGTGGGAACAGGTAATATTGTAGGTGTATCTACAGCTATTTTTATTGGGGGCCCTGGTGCAGTATTTTGGATGTGGGCGTCAGCGTTCTTAGGTGCGAGTAGTGCCTTTATAGAATCGACATTAGGTCAGATCTACAAACGTGAAGAAAAAGGGGAATATCGTGGTGGACCTGCTTTCTACATTGAATATGGAATGAAAGGTAAAATTGGGAAAATTTATGGTTTAATATTCGCGATTGTTACAGTAATTTCGGTAGGGCTTTTGCTACCAGGTGTTCAATCAAATGCAATTGCAAGTTCAATGAAAAATGCTTTTGGTTTTGATGCATGGATAATAGCTATAGCTTTAGCTGTGTTATTAGCGTTAATTATTTTCGGTGGTATTAAATGGATTGCTAATGCTGCCACTGCTATCGTACCTTTCATGGCGATTGCGTACATTTTAATGGCAGTTATTATTATCATTATAAATATCGAACATGTACCAGCTTTATTTGCGTTAATTTTTAAATCAGCATTCGGAATGGAAGCTGCTTTTGGTGGCATTGTAGGGGCTATGATTGAAATTGGAGTGAAACGTGGACTCTACTCAAATGAAGCAGGACAAGGTACAGGGCCTCATGCGGCTTCGGCTGCTGAAGTGTCTCATCCTGCCAAACAAGGATTAGTACAATCATTTTCTGTGTATGTTGATACATTGTTTGTCTGTACAGCTACAGCACTTATTATTTTATTATCTGGCACTTACAATGTTACTGATGGTAAAACAAATAGTGATGGTGGTCCGAGACTTATTGAAAATAACGAAATTTTTGTACCTATGGCTAATGGTGACAAAGATTATTCTG
Source organism: Staphylococcus arlettae (assembly GCF_025560845.1). Lineage (NCBI taxonomy): Bacteria > Bacillati > Bacillota > Bacilli > Caryophanales > Staphylococcaceae > Staphylococcus > Staphylococcus arlettae. The sequence continues at coordinate 1,925,193 of NZ_CP094803.1, read as the reverse complement.
GTACTGCAATGTATGCACAAGCTGGTATTGATAAAGCATTACAAGGTAGTTCATATCATTTCGATCCAGCATTTTCTGGTATTGGGTCGTACTTTATAGCGATTGCATTATTCTTCTTTGCTTTTACTACAATATTAGCGTATTACTATATTGCAGAAACCAATATAACCTATCTTACAAAAAATAAAAATTATTCCAACACATTCTTTTGGATTAACGTCACACGTATAATTTTAATAGCTGCAACTATTTTTGGTGCCGTTAAAACTGCAGAGGCTGCTTGGGGTATGGGTGATCTAGGTGTTGGCTTAATGGCATGGTTAAACATCATAGCTATATGGATATTACATCGCCCAGCAATCAATGCTTTGAAAGATTATGAGCGACAAAAGAAAAAATTGGGTTCAGGTAAGCAAGCGATATATAAACCAGATAAGAATGAAGTGCCTAACGCAGTATTTTGGCACTATGATTATCCTGAACGGCTTGAAAAAGAACGACAAAAAGAGTAAATCTATACAATTTAATACTAGTCAGTATATTTGAAAATACTGCGTCTCTTGGTACAATGGCGTTAAGAAAACTAGGAGGCGCATATTTTTATGACCGAGTTTCAAGCAGGAAGCGTAAATGAAATTAACTTTCCCAGTAAAATATTAGAGAGGGATATTAAGTTGTCTATTTATTTACCCAAAGACTATACAGCCTTATTTAAATATAAAGTAGTATTTTGCTTTGATGGTAAAGACTTTTATAGTTTTGGACAAATTCATAGAACTTATGAAAAATTAAGAGCAAACAATGAAGTAGAAAGAGCGATATTTGTTGGATTTAACTATGAATCGGTAGATAAAAGAAGAGCAGAGTTTCACCCACAAGGTGAGCGTACACCTTTAACAGTTAAAGCTATGGCTCAAGAAATATTACCGTATATAGATCAACAATTTCCAACTTATAAAGTAGGTAATGGACGACTACTACTTGGAGATAGTTTAGCAGCCAGTGTTGCTTTAATAACGGCGTTAACTTATCCACGCGTGTTTAGCCAAGTAGGTATGCTTAGTCCACAACATGACGACGTGATTACAACATTGGTGCAAAGATGTCAATTTACTGACATTTTAACAGTTTGGCATACTGTAGGATTAGAGGAGGCCGATTTTGCCTTACCAACAACTGGTAAAAGAGCCGATTTTTTAACGCCTAATAGAGCATTGAATCAATTATTAGCAACACAGGAAATGACCTATTACTATCAAGAATTTGATGGTGGTCATCGTTGGAAATCTTGGAAACCATTATTAGCTGATACACTTACTTATTTTTTATCAGATAATATTTCTTTTTAATAAAAACTAAAAATTGAAGTTAAATAAAGTTTAAAGTAACGAATTTTTCTGAAATTTGCTATAATGGTAATATGTTAAACAAAGGAGGAATTTCAATGATTTTAGGATTAGCATTAATTCCGTCAAAAGCATTTCAAGATGAAGTAAATGCTTACCGTAAGCGTTATGATTCACATTATGCGACAATTATGCCGCATATTACAATTAAAGGGCAATTTGAGATTAAAGATGAAGATTTCGAAGCTGTTAAAGAAGATATTAAATCACGTCTAGAAGGGCTTCAACCAATCGATGTGCATGCAACTAAGGCTTCTAGCTTTGCACCGATAAATAATGTTATTTATTTTAAAGTGCAAAAAACAGATGAAATTCAAAACTTGTTTGATCAATTTAATAATGGTGATTTTTATGGACAACCTGATCATCCGTTTGTTCCACATTTTACAATTGCTCAAGGACTAACAAGTCAAGAATTCGAAGATATTTATGGACAAGTTAAATTAGCAGGTATTGATTATAAAGAAACTATTGATCAAGTTTCTTTAGTGAAATATGATGATGAAGCTGAAAAGTGGAAAGTTGAAGATACTTTTAATTTAGCTTAATTGTAAATTATCCTCATAGAGACTAACAATGTTAGCTCTAGTGAAAATAAAAGGTATTATTGCAATAAAACCTAATTGAAATAATACTTGATTAGGCTAGACTGTCGACAAAGTTTCCGGCTTTGTTGGCAGTTTTTTTGTGCACGCTTTCCGCGAGCACTGCCTCAGCCTGTAGTCTTCGGCGAGCGCTATTACCACAGGAGTCGGCCAAAATCGCTACCAAAATTAATCATTGTATTTAAATCTTAAATATACATTAGTAAATATAAAGAAGGGGAGATATGGGTCAAGGCGTTTCCGCTCAGCAGTTTCACAATAAGAAGCATTTAAATAGCAACTATGTAACTATAAAAAACACGGTCGTAAAATTTAATAGTGTTAACTAAATTTTACGACCGTGACTTTTATATACGTTAAAACATTATTGATTGTCAGTAGTACTTTATATTAAATTTTTGCGGTTTTTTATAAAGTAGAGCGCATAAAAGACTGCTAAAAATAAAAAGACTAGTGCTGAAAAATAAAATGTATTGTTAACACTATGCGTGAACTCTTTAATAAGTCCGCCACATAACGGACCAATCATAGAACCGAAACCTTGAACACTATTAAAAACTCCCCAAGTTTCTTCTTGTTCTTCAGGATTAATGTGACCTGCCATAAATGTATTCCATGCAGGTAGTAGTAGACCGTACATTAAACCGATGAAAACAGCGAGTCCCCATACTATATAAATATTAGTAATAAGAGATAATGCAAAAATTAATAATGCATACAATGTGAAACCACCGATGATTACACTATAGGTAAATAGTCTTCCATTATTATCTATTAATTTTGACAGAATAAGCATTGAAATGGCACAGCCAATGCCACCGATAATAAGTGCAATGGTGTATTCAACAGTTGATACGCCAACAACTTCTGTTGCATAAATAGGTAAAATAGGGACTAATGCAGTAATTGCTGCACCTTGTAGTAAAATACCTGGAAATAGCAGCATATGCTTTTTAGTTACATTTTTAATTTGTGTGATTTGTTGGGCTACAGGTTTCGTATTGTAATTTGTTAATCTGATTTTTACGAAATAATATAATACCCATGCGACTAAAACCATGAGTGACATCATAAAGGCAAAATTCGTTGGATGGAATTTAAAGATAATATTCATTGAGACCATACCAACTAATAAACCTAGCAACCAAGAAAAATAAACATAGCCCATTTGTTTGCCACGATTTTTTTCTTCAACACTAGCTAACATTATGACCCAAATTGGACTAACAGCGATTCCTAGTAAAATTGCACTAGCAATTAAGACAATTGGGTTTGTTGGAAACCAAATAACTAGAAATAAGCTGAAAAAGGCAAGTAAGAAACCTAATGTTAATACTACTTTAGTACCTAATCGTTTGAGTAAAAAACCAATGACAAAATTGGTTGCAGCGTCTGCTATAAAATGAATAGAAATAGCGATAGATGTAACACCTACCGCTATGGAAGTTGCTGTTGGAAGTAGTGATAAATAACTCAATATATACATTCCTCGGGCAAATTCCATTAAAAATAATATTATAAGCATGATTATGAAATTTTTATTGTGTGCGTAATTATTTAACGAAGAGCTTTGCATATAAAGGAACCTTTCCATATACTTCCTCATATTGACTAGAATGATGCATGAGGTCTAGTAAATCTTTACATAACTTATAAGTTGAATATGTTACTCTAGAGTCGTCCATTTGTTGTGACATCATTGCTAAAGCGTCAGGCTGTGATGTTAACTCTGCAACATACGAGATAGCATCATCTGGTGTATAAGCGATCTTACCGAATCCTTTGGCTTCAAAATAATGTGCGTTTTCTAACTCTTGACCTGGTGCTGGATCTAAGAAAATCATAGGAATTTGTCTCGTCAGTGCTTCAGAAATAGTTATACCCCCTGGCTTAGTAATCATCAATTGACTTGAAGCCATCCACTCATTCATATGTTGAGTATAACCTAAAATTAACACATTATTATAGTCTTTAAATTGTGCCGTTAAGCTACGTTTTAATTCTTTACTTTTACCACAAATCATAACTATTTGAGATTGTGGACTTTGGATAAGCATATCTTTAATCATCTGACCGAAACCAGTAGAAACACCAAAAGCGCCTGCTGACATTAATATAGTAGGTTTATCAGGATCTAAGTGATTGCTACTTAACCACTCACTTTTATCGATAGCTGCCTCAAATTTATCAGAGATAGGAATACCCGTTACTTTGATGTTATTTTTAGGAACACCAATAGATGCAAATTCTTCTTTTAAGTCCTCAGTAGCTAAATAATATCTTTCAGAATGAGGGGTAATCCAATTTTTATGCATTTTATAGTCAGTCATTACTGTGGCAACAGGAATATTAATGTTAAATTGTTCAGTCAATACTGACATAACCGGAGTAGGGAATGTTAGTAAAATTAAATCCGGTTTTTCTTTTAATAATAAATTTATTAATTTATTTAAGCCGTAATATTTATAAAAACATTTGTCTAACTCCTCAGGTCGACTATAATAAAATGATTTATACATGTTTCTAAAATACTTAAAACTATTGATATACCATTTTTTACATATAGAAGTTAATAAAGGGTGAGCTTCTAAAAATAAATCATGTTCAATTACGGTTAGGTTATCAAGGTTCATAGCATTAAATTCATTCACGATACTTTGCGTAACTTGTAGATGACCATTACCAAATGAACCAGTAATTATCAATAATTTTTTCTTTTGAGTAACCATGAAAGCCACCCTCCAATAATGTAGTGTGATGCATAATTATTTTATCGTAATTTTAAGCAGTGCGAAAGAAAAAAACGCAATTAAAGAAGATTATATCATTTTACAAGTTGATGTAAAATGATTCATACTAGTTTAAGTGTATATGAGTTACAATGAAATCTATTTTTATAAGTATAGATTAGCATTAATAAAGTAAAATGTATCGTCAGATTCATTATAATCAGCAAATTATAGAAAGACTTAACATATGACTTACATCAAGTTAAAATTCTCCAAGTATTATTAAACTTTCTAATAGTTTGTTTATTTAAACTATAGCCATAAAATGAAGAAACAAATCATGAATTTCAAGAAATCATTGCTATAAAAACAAGAAAAAACGTGTATAATAAACATATGTGATTTAAAGGAGCGATAGATGTTGGATGCGAAAACGTTGTTTGACAAAATAAAAGTAAAACAAGTTATTGGATCATTAGAACAAGATATAGTTGATATAACAACTGACTCACGTACTGCTACAGCACAAAGCATATTTGTAGCATCAGAGGGCTATACAGTGGATAGTCATAAGTTTTGTCAAGATTTAGTGGATGCAGGGTGTGAAATTGTAGTAGTTAATAGACAGTTGACACTTACAGGTAATGTGACACAAGTTATAGTGCCTGACACTTTACGTGTAGCAAGTATCTTAGTCAACTTATTGTTTAATTATCCAAGCCAGCAATTAATAACTTATGGTGTAACTGGAACAAATGGTAAAACATCTGTTGCGACAATGATTCATCATATTTATAGAAAATTAAATAAAGGCAGTGCCTATTTAGGTACTAACGGCTTTCAAATAAATGAAGAAAAAACTAAAGGTGCTAATACAACACCTGAAACGGTAGTATTAACGAAGAAAATAAATGAAGCTGTCCAACAACAAGCTGAAGCGATGACTTTAGAAGTATCGAGTCATGGTTTGGCGTTGGGACGTTTACGCGGAGTCGAATTTGATGTGGCAATCTTTACAAATTTAACGCAAGATCACTTAGATTTCCATGGCACTATGGAGGCATATGGGCATGCTAAATCATTATTGTTTAGCCAATTAGGTGAAGATTTAGCAAAAGAGAAATATGCCATTGTTAATAACGATGATGATTTTGCTGAATATTTAACATCTGTGACACCGTTTGAGGTTTTTACTTATGGTATCGATCGTGAAGCACAATTTACGGCCATTAATATTAATGAAACATTGCAAGGTGTTACTTTTGATTTGGCAACGCCTTTTGGTGTGTATCCAGTTAAATCCCCATACGTTGGAAAATTTAATATTTCTAATATCATGGCAGCAATCATTGCAGTATGGAGTAAGGGCATACCTTTGACAGAAGTTATAGATGTTGTTGAATATTTAGAGCCTGTCGATGGACGTTTAGAAGTGCTAGATCCTGAATTGCCAATTGATTTAATTATTGATTACGCGCATACAGCTGATGGAATGGATAAATTAATTGATGCTGTAAAACCATTCGCACAACAGCGCCTAATCTTTTTATGTGGAATGGCGGGAGAACGTGATTTAACTAAAACTCCTGAAATGGGCCGTGTCGCTTGTCGTGCTGATTACGTTATTTTTACTCCTGATAATCCGGCAAACGATGATCCGAAAATGCTAACTTCAGAATTAGCGAAAGGTGCTACGCATAATAACTACGTAGAGTTTACTGATCGTGCAGAAGGAATTAAACATGCTATTGAAATTGCACAGCCAGGAGATACCGTTGTGTTAGCTTCGAAAGGTAGAGAACCTTATCAAATTATGCCAGGACATGTTAAAGTACCACATCGTGACGATTTAATTGGTTTAGACGCAGCATATGCAAAATTTGACGGTGGACCACATGCAGATTAGACACTTACCAGATGATACTAGAGTGTACCTGCATAAAGATGACCAAATACATCACTATTTTGTAGGGATACCTGATTATAATTGGTCGTTAGAGTTAACAACTCACGTCGATACTTGTGAAATGAAAGAAGAAATAATCATGCATTTATTTACAATATTCGACGAACAAAAATGTACCCAAATTGCAACAAGAGTAATTGAATGGATAGACGAGTATTAAAGGAGAATTAAAATGACAATTAAGGAAGAAATTGAAGCACGAAAAACGTTTGCTATTATTTCTCACCCCGATGCTGGTAAAACGACATTAACCGAAAAACTATTGTTATTCGGTGGTGCAATTCGTGAAGCTGGGACAGTAAAAGGTAAAAAAAGTGGGAAGTTTGCTACAAGTGATTGGATGAAAGTAGAGCAAGAACGTGGTATTTCAGTAACTAGTTCTGTGATGCAATTTGATTATGATCACTATAAAATTAATATATTAGATACACCAGGCCATGAAGATTTTTCAGAAGATACGTATCGTACATTAATGGCTGTTGATAGCGCAGTTATGGTAATTGACTGTGCGAAAGGGATTGAACCACAAACATTAAAATTATTCAAAGTGTGTAAAATGCGTGGTATTCCTATTTTTACATTTATTAACAAACTAGATCGTGTAGGTAAGGAACCATTTGAATTATTAGAAGAAATAGAACAAACACTCGAAATAGAAACTTATCCAATGAACTGGCCAGTAGGCATGGGACAAAACTTTTTCGGTATTATCGATAGAGAATCAAGAACTATTGAACCTTTTAGAGATGAAGAAAATTTATTACATTTAAATGATGATTATGAATTGGAAGAATCTCATCCTATAACGAATGATAGTGCTTTTGAACAGGCTATCGAAGAATTGATGCTTGTCGAAGAAGCGGGTGGTTCATTTGATAATGATTCATTATTAGCGGGTGAATTGACACCGGTGTTCTTTGGTTCGGCATTAGCTAATTTTGGAGTAGAACAATTTCTAAATGCTTATGTGGATCATGCGCCTATGCCAGATGCACGTCAAACAAAAGAAGATACAGCTGTTTCTCCTTATGACAAAGACTTTTCTGGTTTCATTTTTAAGATTCAGGCCAATATGGATCCTAAGCATAGAGACCGTATAGCATTTATGAGGATAGTGAGTGGCGCATTTGAACGTGGCATGGATGTGACATTACAACGAGCAAAGAAAAAACAAAAAATTACACGTTCAACATCCTTTATGGCTGATGATAAAGAAACGTTAAATCATGCTGTCGCTGGTGACATTATCGGATTATATGATACCGGTAATTACCAAATTGGAGATACCTTAGTAGGTGGAAATCAAAAATATAGTTTCCAAGAGCTACCTCAATTTACACCTGAATTATTTATGAAAGTTTCTGCTAAAAACGTTATGAAGCAAAAACATTTCCATAAAGGAATTGAACAACTAGTGCAAGAGGGTGCAATTCAATATTATAAAACATTGCACACGAACCAAATCATTCTAGGTGCAGTAGGACAACTCCAATTCGAAGTGTTTGAGCATAGAATTAAAAATGAATATAACGTAGATGTAGTTATGGAACCAGTAGGGAAGAAAATAGCACGTTGGATTGAAAATGAAGATGATATTCAAGAAAAAATGAATTCTTCACGTTCGATATTAGTGAAAGACCGTTATGATCAATACGTCTTTTTATTTGAAAATGATTTTGCAACGCGCTGGTTTGAAGAAAAATTCCCTGAAATTAAGTTATATAGTTTATTATAAGTAAAGTTTCGTGTATAATAAATAAAAAATAGAATACCTATGACTAAATGTCAGAGGGGAGTAACTTAGCTCTAATAAAGCACTGTAGTAATACAAGGAGCAATTAGAGTCGTTTTATCGTCATTACGAAGTGTTTGCACTTCCGGTAAAATGGGTAAATGTATTTTTGCTGAGTGAGACCTTTGCTTGTAGTTGTGTCTTTCTGTAGTTTATGTGAAGCAGTGGGTCATAACTTATTAGCTTAGGTCTCTATTTTTATGTAAAATTAAAGGAGTTGTAATGTCATGGATCCGAGTTTGATCTTACCTTATTTATGGGTACTAGTTGTTTTAGTATTCTTAGAAGGTTTATTGGCGGCTGATAATGCGGTCGTAATGGCTGTTATGGTTAAGCATTTACCCCCAGAACAACGTAAAAAAGCCTTGTTCTATGGTTTATTAGGTGCATTTGTATTTAGATTTATAGCACTATTTTTAATAAGTATTATCGCAAATTTTTGGTATATCCAAGCAGCAGGTGCACTTTATTTACTTTATATGTCCATCAAAAACCTGTACAATTTCTTCCAACATAAGGATGAAAATGAAGAAATTGGCAATGATAGTCATCACTACGATGAAGATGGAGAAGAAATTAAAACAAGTTCCAAAGCGTTTTGGGGCACTGTAGCCAAAGTTGAATTTGCAGACATTGCTTTTGCTATCGATTCAATGTTAGCGGCAATGGCTATCGCTATTACTTTACCAAAAGTTGGTATTCATTTTGGTGGTATGGACTTAGGGCAATTCACTGTAATGTTCCTAGGTGGTTTAATCGGTGTCGTAATCATGCGTTTTGCGGCAACATATTTTGTAGAGTTGTTAAATAAATATCCAGGTTTAGAAGGTGCGGCATTTGCTATCGTAGGCTGGGTCGGCATTAAGTTGATAGTTCTTGTGTTAGCGCACGAAGACATTGGCTTAATACCTCATGAATTCCCTCACGGTGCCATTTGGCAAACTATTTTCTGGGCTGTTATGATTTTACTTGTTATCGTAGGCTGGTTAACGTCTATGCGTAATAACAAAAAACATAAAAACTAATTATCAAAGCATTGGATGGACCTTTTCAAAGGTGTAATCCAATGCTTTTTCAGTTATATTATGGTTAACTGTTAAAAAATTAACAAAATAAAGATATTGTGTATCAACTTTTTGCATATTAAGATGAAATAAAGAAGAATTTTTTTGTGCAATATGTCATAATGAAAGGATAATGATAAGCGAATGAAGGAGGAGATTTGGTGGATAAAGACAACAAAATAATCATACCTAGAAAGAAATATCGTCGTAAACGCCGCCAGTTCTTTCATAATGAAGAACGTGAACAACGTATCAAATACGAGCAGCAGCTACAACAACAACAAGCACTTAAAGATGAAGAGGTAGCTAAAAACAACGAAGAAAGAGTGAAAGAAAATTTACAAAAGTCACGTATCGAAAAACTCACTCAAGAAGAAATTCAACAGCAACAACAAGAAATGAAAAAGCGCAACACGTCAGTTGAAACTGACGCTCAAACTAGCCCAACAGCTAATGAAGATGCAACAACAGATGATAAAACAATTGAGCAAGAAACAACTGAAGTGCAAGAAAGTTCGAGTCCAGAAGCAACAACATTATCAAAATCGACATCAAATGAAGCAACAACTGATCAAAATGAAGATGAGCATCAGTCACAATTAGCAGCGGATGAAAATACGAGTTTTCACTCTGAAGAAGCACAACAATCTCAGGTGAGCGATTCTGTTGATGCAGACACTACGTCGAATACAACTAGTGATGAGCAACAGTCAGCAACACAACAAGCAACATCTAAAACTGAACCAACATGGCAAGATAAGACACGAGCTTTTATTAAATTCCATTGGGCTAAAATCTTAATTGTTATTGGCGTAATTTTAATATTAACCTTGATGAATGCGATATTTAATAATGTAGATAACAACGGTCACAATAAAGATGGATTTTTAAATGGCAGTATCGATGATCATAAACAGTACACAAACACGATGAAGAGTGCGAATAAAGCTATTCATTCTGTAGTCACTGTAGAAAATAATACAAGTGATGACGCTTCATCAGTACAGAATGAAACTAAAGAAGCAGGACAAGAAAATGAACTAGGTTCTGGTGTCGTCTACAAAAAAGTGGACGACTCTATTTTTATTATAACGAATGCACATGTTGTTGGAGATAAAGAACAACAAAAGATTACATATGGTGATGACAATGAAACAATTGGTAAAGTCATTGGCACTGATAAATGGTCAGATATAGCAGTTGTCAAAGCTAAAATAAAAAAACAAAGTGATATTAAAGCAATTAAACATGGTGATTCGCAAAAACTGGTTTTAGGTGAACCAATAATTGCAGTAGGTAATCCGTTAGGTGTTGATTTTAAAGGGTCTATTTCCAGTGGAATAATCTCAGGTCTGAATAGACATGTACCAGTTGACATTGATAAAGATGACAACTATGATGTGCTGATGGATGCATTTCAAATTGATGCTCCAGTAAACCCTGGTAACTCTGGTGGCGGCATTATAGATAGAGATGGCAAGCTAGTAGGTATTGCTTCCTTGAAAATTAGTATGGATAATGTAGAAGGAATTGCATTTGCTATACCTGTAAATACAGCATTATCAACTGCACAAGAATTAGAAAAAAAAGGTGAAGTAAAATATCCAAATACTGGCGTGAAAATTATTGATACTGCAGAATTAAATGATGACGCTAAAGCTTCATTACAATTACCTGAAGACATCGATAATGGTGTAGTTATTGGTGAAGTACAAGAAAATAGTTTAGCTGAAAAATCTGGGTTGCAAAAAAATGATGTCATAGTAGAATTAGATGGTAAAGAATTAGAAGATAAACTAAGATACAGACAAATTATTTTTAGTCACAAAGATGATTTGGATACTCTACCACTTAAAATATATAGAGATGGTAAGGTAAAAGATATTAAACTTAAATTGAAGTGACGTTGAGGTGAGTAAAAGCGTTGTCTATTTTTAATAAATTATTTAAAAAATCTAGCCCTCAACAAGGGATTGTCATGTATTATCTCGTTGCTATAGTCGTATCATTTTTATTACTCAATTTACCATTTGTATATAAAAGTGGTGTAGATGTAAAACCGATTGATACTTTATTTGTCGCAGTATCCGGAGTAAGTGTTACGGGATTAACTCCTATAAATATTTCCGAAACTTTTTCGACTTTTGGCCAAATCATTATTATGGTGATTTTAAATATTGGTGGCATCGGTGTTATGGCAATCGGGACGTTATTATGGGTAGTTTTAGGCAAAAGAATTGGTATCCGTGAACGTCAACTCATTATGTTGGATAATAATAAAGATACGATGAGTGGTACAGTTAAATTAATATTAGATATTGTGAAAACAATGCTTGCTATTGAATTTGTGGCAGCTATGTTATTAACATTTTATTTTTACAGAGATAATCCGGATTTATCATATGCGATCATGCAAGGCTTTTTCGTGTCGGTATCAGCAACAACTAACGGTGGTTTAGATATAACCGGCCAGTCCTTGATTCCTTACGCAAATGATTACTTTGTACAAACTATAGTAATGTTTTTAATTATTTTAGGTTCAATAGGTTTTCCGGTGTTACTTGAAGTGAAAGCGTATATTAAAAATAGAATACCTAATTTTAGATTTTCATTATTTACTAAAATTACAACGTCAACATACTTATTCTTATTCGTTTTTGGTGTAATTATTATTTTAGTACTTGAGCATAATCACGCTTTACAGAACATGAGTTGGCATAAAAGTTTATTCTATGCACTATTTAATTCTTCAACTACACGTAGTGCAGGTTTACAAACTATTGATGTAAGTCAATTTAGTGAAGGTACAAATGCCATTATGGGATTCTTGATGTTTATTGGTTCATCTCCAAGTTCCGTCGGAGGAGGAATAAGAACAACAACATTCGCAATATTAATCTTATTTCTACTTAACTATAATAATAATTCAGAGAAGTTTTCCATTAAAGTATTTAATCGTGAAATCCATGCGATGGATGTACAACGTTCATTTGCAGTTTTCACTATGGCTAGTTTGATTACTTTCGCTAGTATTGTCAGCATTTTAATCATTGAAAATAGTGAAATGACATTGTTAGAAGTGTTTTTTGAAGTCATGTCAGCATTTGGAACATGTGGTTTATCGTTAGGAATTACGAGCGATTTACATTCAACATCCAAAGTAATACTTATGGGTCTCATGTTTATAGGACGTGTTGGATTGATTAGCTTTATTATTATGCTCGGTGGTAGGAAAGAACCAGATAAGTATCATTATCCAAAAGAACGTATTCAAATTGGTTAATATTAGACTAAGCTAAAAAACAATATAAGGTCATTTGTACTAATAATTTTGTGGGCAAGGTGGCAATGTCAAAAAAGTAATATTGACATTGTTATTGAGTCCACATTTTTTAATCAGTAACATGGTTAATTAATTACTTTAGTATCGTAATATAGCGCAATCGTGTTAAACTGTGAGTGATAAAGGGGCGAGGTATATGACACAAAGTGAAAAAATAAATGTTGATATTATAGCGACTTCGGATATGCATAGTTATTTTTTAAATGGACATCATGGATCTAACATTTATCGCGCTGGTACATATGTAAAACACATGAGACAGCGCAATAACAATGTAGTATTGCTAGATAGTGGAGGTAGTTTAGCCGGTTCTCTAGCTGCATTTTATTATGCAGTAGTAGCACCGTATAAACGACATCCGATGATTAAGCTCATGAATGCTATGGAATATGATGCGAGTGGCATAAGCCCAAATGAATTTAAATTTGGGTTGTCATTTTTCTCTAGAGCAGTATCACTATCAAGGTTTCCTTGGTTATCTGCAAATATAGAATATAATCGTACTAAGGAACCATATTTTTCAACGCCTTATACGATAAAAGAAATAGAAGGTATTAAAATCGCTATCGTTGGTTTAACTTCCGATGGATTAATGGAACGTGAATATTTTGAAATGGAACACGATGTGGTTATTGAAAAAACACTAGTTTCTGCCAAAAGATGGATTAGCTATATTCATGAAAGTGAAGCCCCAGACTTTTTAATTGTTATATATCATGGTGGTCTAAATCAGCTTAATACTTCTACGAATGAAAGAGAACAAAAAGTAAATGAAGCAGAAAAAATAATGCAACATATAGGAGTGATTGATTTATTAATCACAGGTCATCAGCATCAAACTTTTGTCGGTAGAAACGACCAAACAGTATATGTACAAGCAGGGCAAAACGCTCAAAAATTAGTACATATTAAAGTTGATTTTAAAAAACGAACAAGTTCTTTTGAATTAGAAGGTATTAACTCTGAAATTATTGATTTAAATGCTTTTGAAGAAGATAAAGCATTATTAACAGAGACGTATTACGATAGAAAAGCAGTAGAATATTGGGCAGACGACATTATTACTGCTCATAACTTAGAAGCTGGAGTAAATGGACTCGAAGATGTAATTACACAGCCCCATGCTTTTACCCAATTGTTACATGATAGCATTAGATTAGTTTATGACTTAGATATTTCTTGTGTTCATTTACCGAAGAGTGGGGAAACAGGATTACAAGGAACAGTAACAAATGCGGAATTATATAATGCTTATCCACATCCAGACGTACCTATGGATTTAACAATTAAAGGACAACATATAAAAGATATTTTGGAATACAGCTATGCACATATTGAATTTTCAAATGATGCCTTAAGCGTTACAATTATCGATGAAACTTTATGTACATTTTGGCAAGGCGTGGATTATACAATTGATATGAATGCACAACCATTCAATCGAGTGACCTTAAACAATATTAATTTAAATCATATGTATCGCGTATCAATGACTGACTATTGTTACCGCAATTACCAATCATATTTAGAAAATGCAGTTATCCATGATAAACATTCAATTACTATGAATGATCTTATTGCTGATAATTTAAGTAATGATAGTTATCAAATACAACAAAAACAACAATTTAAAGTTTATTTATAAGTGAAAAAGCGTACCCACTATGGATACGCTTTTTATTATTCAGAAATATTTAACCATGGAAAATAAGTAAAAGCACCACAGCAACAATTTGTGCAATAACAGTAGTAGCTATTCTACGTGTATAGAGGTAGCTAATAGATAATAATATTTGGACAATGAAAATAAGACTAACTATCCATAAGTTATCTAAGTAATAAAATAATGAAGCTGAACAAAGTGCTGTAATTATAATACTTAACCAATTTGGTATATTTAATTTAATTAGTTCTTTTTGAAGTACGGTTCTCATATATAATTCATGGCAAGGTATTACAAATAATAATGTGACCAACATTTGCCACTTGAAATATACACCTGTACGCGTAAGCTCTTTAATAAGCTCAGAATATTTCAAATCATATGATATAGCAGCAAAAATTAATTGAATGATAATGAGCGTCAGTCCACTCAAAATACCTACACCTATAGATGTCAGTAGTCGTTTTGATTCTATATCACGTTGATAAAAGACGTAACTAACGCCTGCAATTAGCATGATACCAGTATAGAGGTACCAATACTCTTGCTTTTCGCCCCACATAATATATAAAATTACGTGAAAGACCAAAAAACTAATGATAAACCACACTAATGCTTTTGAAATTGATTTCATAATATTATCCTTCTTGGTCGACGATTTTATATCGTTTATGATTAATGACCGTTTTTTCAGGTAAGTCTAATTCAGTGAAATTCTCCATGATTGTTAAATCGACAATTACTGAATTATCATTAATTTTTTCTACACGGCCTTTTAAACCATCATAAAATTCTACAATATTTCCTACTTCTGCAACAGTCATTTTGAGTCCTCCCTAGAATAGTTAACTAGATATATTGTACTAAAAAATACAAGACAAATAAACAAATATCCATTATATCGTGTGAAATGAATGAATTGAGTAATAATTATAAAAAATGCGAGTATATAATTGGCAATTTTAATAAAAATAATGCATAAATAAGATAAGGGTATATATTAGGAGAAGGAGAGATACAATGAAGTTTATTAGTAATAAAAATATTACAGACCCAACTATGAATTTAGCTATGGAAGAATATGTGTTAAAAAATATGCCTAATGATGATAGCTACTTTTTATTTTACGTTAATAGACCTTCAATTATAATTGGGAAAAATCAAAATACGATTGAAGAAATTAACAAGCCTTATATTGATGAACATAATATAGATGTAGTAAGAAGAATATCTGGCGGTGGAGCAGTTTATCATGATACAGGCAATTTAAATTTTAGTTTTATTACAAATGACGACGGTGATAGTTTTCATAATTTCAAAAAATTCACCGAACCTATTGTAGAAGCATTAAATAAACTCGGCGTAAATGCTGAATTAAGTGGGAGAAATGATATACAAGTAGGTCAAGCTAAAATATCTGGTAATGCGATGGTTAAAGTTAAAGATCGTATGTTCAGTCATGGTACTTTGATTTTAAATAGTGATTTGAATGAAGTACAAAACGCATTAAAAGTAAATCCGGCAAAAATTAAATCTAAAGGTATTAAATCCATACGTAGTCGTGTTGCTAATATCGTTGAATTTTTAGATGAGCCACTCGATATTGAAACCTTTAAATCCATTATATTAAAAACTATTTTTGGGGAACAAAGTGATGTGGAAGAATATGAGTTAACTGCAGACGATTGGTCAAAAATAGAAGAACTAAGCAATACTAAGTACCGTACATGGGATTGGAATTATGGCAAAAATCCTAAGTATAATTTTGAACGTGAAGAAAAATTTGAAAAGGGCTTTGTGCAAATTAAATTCGATGTAAAACGAGGACGTATTGAACATGCTAAAATATTTGGAGATTTCTTTGGTGAGGGAGATATTACAGATTTAGAAGAAGCATTGACAGGCACTTTACATGATTTTGAAAGTATTGAAGCAGCATTAGATGATTTTAATTTGTATCATTATTTTGGTGATATTGATAAATATGAACTAATAAGATTGATGTCATAACATTAAAAAAAGTCTATTCTCATACTTGATTTAAAAGTAGGGAATAGACTTTTATTCTAAATGTGTGGAGTATAAATTAGCCAACGAGAAAGTCCTCCAAGTTTTTGTATTCTTCTGTGTAGCGCTTGAAATCATTCTCATTTTTGTTCTTAAGTGCATTGTCTATAAGAATTTCTAATTGTTCTTTACGAACATTTCTCAGTGACTCATCTATAATAAGTTCAATGCCTAAGTCGTTAATTGTAGAAACAAAAGATTCTAATGTATTATATTTTACATTTGTGTTGTGTTTCATTTTGAACACGTCCTTTCTATATATTTAATTTCATTATACAATCATTATTTTTTGAAATCAACGAATATTCTGACTTTTTAGAATTTAAAAGTGTAAAAAGAAACTTTTAAAAGTTAGAATTTTACAGCCAAATATCCCTGGAATTTAATTAATGGAAATATTAAAGAAGAAAATAATATAAACAATTGATTTTAAAATAGTAATACTATAATATATTGTTAATTAATAGCTGAGGAGGCGATTACAATATTTAGTAAATATGTCATTAAGAAAGGAGACATGGTGATACAACCCATTGACACTAAAGAAAGAAAATATGGAGGGACGCGAATATTAAAATATAAACAACAGATAGAAGAAGTAAAAGATAGAACACACAAAATTATTGAGAGATCATGTCGTTTTTATGGCAGTAGCTATCACTTTAAAAAAGAAGATACCATTAGAATTACTGGAATTATCAGTAAACCGCCGATATTATTTACACCGCTATTTCCTACTTACTTTTTTCCTACCCATTCTGACAGAAAAGATGAAAATGCTTGGATTAATATTCATTATGTACAACATATAAAGAGATTAAAAGACAGAAAATGCAAAATTACTTTTGTTGATGAGCAAACACTCAATATAGATATTTCTGCACATAGTATGAGGCATCAATATTTAAACGCCATTTATTACTATTATATGATGGATAGAGCAGCAAGGATTGCTACTTTTGATCCAGATGCACCAATCGATTATACTAAACCGCAATTAAATATTTATGAAGCATTAGCTAAGTACTCATTATTTGAACATAAATAAAGAAATACTTGTAAAAATGAAATATGCGGAATAAAGTATTAAATTAGTGTAAATATTCCGCATATTTTTTTAACATTAACACTTGAAAATTTATGTGTAATTGATATAATTATATTTGTGCTTGATGAGAGACACATATTATTCCACAGTAGCTCAGTGGTAGAGCTATCGGCTGTTAACCGATCGGTCGTAGGTTCGAGTCCTACCTGTGGAGCCATTGGAAACGTACTCAAGTTGGCTGAAGAGGCGCCCCTGCTAAGGGTGTAGGTCGCGAAAGCGGCGCGAGGGTTCGAATCCCTCCGTTTCCGTTATAACATGTAAGTATTTACTATGAATACTTCACATTATCGTAAGAACGTTGTTAACGCAACGTTCTTTTTTTTATCTAAATGTTAAGAAACAGCGAATGCTAATAAAATGTAGGGTGATAAATATTATAACTTCCACTTTAATTACTTTACATTTATAGTTATAAAGCTAATTTTGAATATCAAATAATATGATGTATTAGTCATGTGAATAATGTCATTTTATCTCACACAAATTTGCACATGATATTTGGCTTCAGTAGTATGATGTGCAAGGAGTGATAAAATGATTAGATTGGCACATGTAGAAGATTTACACAACATAACGAAAATTTATAATGATGCGATATTAAATACTACAGCTGTTTATTCTTATGATCCGGTGACACTTGAAAATAGACAAGCATGGTTTGCGGAAAAACTTGCAAAAAATGAACCAGTAATAGTTTATGTAAAGGATAATGAAGTGGTAGGTTTTGCTACATATGGTTCGTTTAGAGATTGGCCTGCATATAAAAATACTGTGGAACATTCTATATATGTTGATCCTAATACTAGAAAAGAAGGTATAGCTTCTAAGCTGTTAACTGAATTAATTAAAGAGATAGAGTATAAAGGATATAAAACTATTGTTGCTGGCATAGATGCTAATAACGAAGGAAGTATCAAATTGCATGAAAAATTCAACTTTGTTGCGTGTGGTAACATTAAAAGCGTAGGATATAAATTTGATAAATGGCTAGATTTAGCATTCTATCAATTAATACTGAAGTAATCCCATAAAAAACCCATCCATATTCGAAATGGATGGGTTTTATTATGTTAAATGATGATTATTAAGCATCATTTAATAGAGAAAATAGTTGCTTGTAATTATTTATAGCGGTGTCATATTTTACTGTTGATGTCGTTTCAACACTTTTGAGTGGTGAGTCAATGATCTTCGTCATGTATTCTGTTAACTCAGTTATATTGTTGGCTTCGACTAAATATCCATTTTCACCATGCGTTATGATTTCGGACGGACCATATCTAATATCATATGAAATAACAGGACATCCAACTTCTATACTTTCCATTATGGTTAAACCGAAGCCTTCATATTGACTTGTAAGAAGGGAAGCTTTGGATTGTTGTAGTTCTTGTATGGGGTTATTTGTATGTTCATTAATTGTTATTTTTTGTTGTAGCTCTAAATCATCAATCAGTGTTTTTATATATGAACTATAATTGGCGTCGCCACTACCAAAGATACTTAATGTAGTCGAGTATCCTTTAGCTACGAATTTTTTGTATGCATGAATAATATGTTCTATTTGTTTTTCAGGTACCAATCGTCCAATAAATATGAAACGATTTTGTTGTGGTAGCTGTGTATCTATATTTACGGGTTTAATGAAATGAGGTATAACGGAAATTTTGTTTTCAGTTATAACATTATTGGTTAAAATATCTGCTTTTTGTTGGTGTGTTAAAACGATGTATTGTGTCACTTTGTCAGCGTTTTTTAAAGCATATTTATATGAGCTTTTTATATTGTGTTTACCAAGGTGACTACTGTGAAATACTAAAATATTTTTAGTACGCTTTGTTTGTTTTAATAGTGGTGCATCCAATAAGCGTGCATCATTAAATATTATGTCGCCATCTTTGAACTTGCTATCAAAATAATATCGAAATAATTGTTTTTCTGAAGTGAAAGTTTTATGTGGCTGTTTATCCTTGTACGTCTGGATAAAGCTTAAGTCATTGTCTGCATTATCTTCAAAAAACTTCATACAATAAATAGCACCATAAACATCGAAAAATTCTTCTAATATTTTTTGAGAAGATTTGGGTGCGTAATATACTTTTTTGTGCAATATGCCATTTTTATTATATTGCCAGCGTTGAACTTTTTTCTTACTGATAGGGGACATATAGTCTTCAAATTTAACTACTTTAGTATTGTCATAATAGCGTCTATATAAAACATACGTTTCATTATCGTAGTACCGTACGATGCTTTTGTCTTTTGAAATTTCTGAAGTAAAACCTGATAATTCATAAGGCGTTTCATGGTAAGTCAGTTGATTGGGATTATCAGTAGTGGGTTCAATAAGTAATTTATAATCTGCTAACCAGTCATAAATGTTTTCAAAATAAGTATTAGTTGTTATTTTTTCATCTTCTAAATATGATTTATAAATATCGTTATAATTGGCATTATAGTTAGTTGTTAAAATTGTTGTATTGATATTTAAAGCTTGATCTATTAATTTTATTCTATTCAGTAAAGCTTTTGTTCTTCCGCCATGTTGTAATGGCAATGTTGAAGTTATTGTATAGATCATTTTTAAATCCTTTCTGTTTTTCGTAAGTATCGGTAACCCAACACCATATTGTAAGTTATTAAGCTATTTTATCACTATAAAAAATCAACAATATATGATTGTTACGGCAATAAAACTAGCAGTATCTACAGCATAATTATAAAAAATTAGCTATAAGTTATTAACATAGTACCAGAGTATTTATATATTGTTTGAAATAATATTATGGACAGTAAAATAGTATATAAGATTTGATTTTCAATTTAAAGTCTAAATGAAGGAATTTAAAAAAGTTAAGCACTCTGCGGAGTTATAATTTGGAATAAGTAGGTATATTTACATTTTTAGAGACTTTTTTAGTTAAGATGAAAATAATTCGAGTCAAAAACTTTAAATGATATTGATAATTATTATCGATTAAAGGTATGATGGATAAAAAAGAGGTAAAGTATATGAAGAAATTATTAATAATAGCATTATGTTTATGCTTCGTTGTAGCAGCTTGTGGTAATAAAAAAGAAAGTGAAAATGAGCAAAGAGAATATACAACTACAGATGATAGCAAAGTGAAAATACCTAAAAACCCTAAACGTATAGTATTGTTAACTGCAAATTATGGTAGTTTGAAAAAGTTAGGGGTTGAACCTGTAGCGATTACGAATGCTTTTCCAGATTCTAAATATCTAGGGAATAGTAAAGTGAAAAAGGTAAATCCAGAAGATGTTGAAGCTGTAGCTAAATTAAAACCAGATTTAATCATTACATATAAAGAAAATAAAAATAATAAAAAATTCTCTAAAATTGCACCAACAGTACCAATTAAAGTACAAAAATTAGATTATAAAGAAACACATATAGAATATGGTAAACTTGTTAATAAAGAAGATAAAGCTAAGCAACAGGCTAATGAAGTTGCGAAAAAATTAGAACAAGATGGTAAAGAGATCAAAAAACACATCGGTAATGATGCAACATTTTCAATTATGGATATTCAACAAAAAGACATTTATCAATTTGGACCACGTTTTGGTAGAGGCAGTGACACATTATATGATGGTTTTAAAGTAAAACAAGATCCTGAGGCACAAAAAGCTATGCCTGCAGAACGCTTTATGAAAGTACCTAAAGAAAAATTTAATGACTATGCAGGAGATTATTTAATGATTCCTACGCCTGATGGTAAAAAATCAAAAGCAGAATTTACAACTTCAGATATGTGGAAAAATAATGAAGCAGTAGTACAAAATAACGTGATTTATTATGATGCAGATGAAGCCATCTATAGTGACTTGATAACAATTGAAAAACAAGGTGAACAATTTAAGAAAGAAATCATGAACATTAATTAATACTATGATAAGAGCACTGAATGGTCGTCATTATGCACGCATTCAGTGCTTTTTATTGTAATTTAATGACATAGTCATGGTGTGATATTACACAAAAAAGCCCTTTGAGTCACATTAAGTGCTACAAAGGGTGGGGTGTGTTTATTACTTGTTATTTTTTTTACTAAATAAGCGTTTTATGCCTCTAATGATAAAACTAACAGCTACTGCTCTTAGTACACGTTGTATAATTTGTTGCATTTTTTATACCTCCTAAGTTGTTACAACTGGATATTATTTATTTACCCAAATTCTTTAAGTTAAGTCTATAAAAATTAAACTTTAAATAGTAATCATGTAAATTAAGGGAAGTAAATCATGCCTTCATCATCTGCTTTTTTGAAAAATATCGTAATAATTCCACTAATTATAGCGATGATATATGGAATGCCGGTCCAAAAGAAGATGATGTGCATTATACCTTGTAGTACTTGATTTGAATAAAATTTATGAACTCCTATCCAACCAAGGAAAAAGGCTAAAACTACATAAATAACTTTGTTAACTTTCATTATTCTAAAAACCCTTTCTTTCTTTTTCTTTATTATAACAATATTACTTACAAAAGAAGATTAATAACATTTATTGTCATAATAACAATAGTTTTTAAAGATAGATAGTTAATTATTTCAATTACTAGTTCAAGTTATTATATAATGAAAAGGATAAAGAATTTAGGCAAAAGGAGATATAAAAATGATAAGAAAGGCAGAAGCGAAAGATAAAGCAGCTATTGCACAACTGTGTTATATCATATGGGATGAATTAGAAGTAGATATGGTGAAATTTGTAGAGCGAGAAAGATTGTTGTCAATTCTTGAACGTAGCATAGTCGAAGTACCATATCGTGGAAATTTAAATAATATATGGGTATATGAAATCGATGGCAATGTAGCAGGGTGTTTAATTGCATATCCAGGGGAGAAAGAATTGGAATATGAAAAGGCATGGTTAGACATGGACTTAGATCATGATGTTGCTGCATTAGGCACACCAATGCCTATGAAAGAAGCAAAAGATGATGAATACTACATTGAAACAATCGCAACTTTTCCTAATTATCGTGGTAGAGGTGTCGCTACACAATTAATACAATATGTAATTGATCTAGCACCACACGAAAAATGGAGCTTAAATTGTGATTATCACAATGAACGAGCTTTTTATGTCTACAATAAATTTGGTTTCGTCACTGATAGTGATATCGATTTATATGGTCATAAACACAGACATATGATTTACCAACAATAAATCAACAAAAAAGCGAGAGTACCAATCAAAGATAACTACTTTGATTTAGCACTCTCGCGCTGGTTGATGTATAACATTTGAGAGACACTTAATTTTAAGACTTAAATGCCTCCAAGAAGTGCGCTTATATAAATACCTAACGCATATAACACTCCGAAGAATGTATTAGTTTTACCAGTAGCTGCCATAGCTGGCATCATTGTCGCAGGTGTATCATTCTTTTTAAACCTACGAACTGCTTTAACAGGCAATGGAAATGACAGTAAAGCTAATAAAAAGAAAATTGAACCACCAGGTATGAAAAATGTAATGTAAACGACAAACGCATAAGCAACAATGTACATTAATGCTAAGAAGCGGATGGAATTTGCTTTACCTAAAACAATAGGTAAAGTTAAGCGTCCACTTTCTTTATCTTTAACTCGGTCTCTTATGTTATTAGCCATGTTGATTAAGCCAATTGTAATGATAATTGGTACGCTAATCCACACTACTAACGTTTGTAGGTTGCCAGTTTGGATAAAAAAGGCAAGAAGTATAATTATTCCGCCCATAAACACACCTGAGAATAATTCGCCAAAAGGTGTCCAAGATATTGGCATAGGGCCACCTGTGTATAAGTATCCAATTGCCATACACACTAGACCAATAGGTAGAATCCAGAACGAACTTTGGACAGCTAAATATATGCCGAGTAGTGCGGCAATAATATAAAAAGCAATTGCAAGATTCATGACTAGCTTAGGACTCATTCCATTGCGAACAATTGCGCCGCCGATACCTACTGATGTATGGTCATCTAGACCCTTTTTAAAATCATAATACTCATTAAACATGTTTGTTGCAGCTTGAATTAATAAACAAGCTAGAAGCATGGCTAAAAGTAAACTGATTTTAATGTGGTCTTCACTACCTAGCAAAAATATTTTTGCAGTAGCTGTACCAACTAAGACTGGAACAATTGCTGCTGTAAGTGTATGAGGTCTCATAAGTTGCCAATACTTTCTCACAGTTGAATATTGTTGATATTGAGAAGCCATAGTTTAATTACCTCTTATTCTATTATTTATATTTTAATAAAGTAATTTTAATAGAAGTTGTATTAAAGGTCAAATTACGTAAAGTTTCTTATGTAAGAATTAAGCAAGAATGCGTACACACATTGTGAAAGATGGTACAATATACTAATGAGTAAATTAGAATTATGAAAGAAGTGAACTAGATGACTGTGGACGTCAAGGAAGACAAAATTGTCTCAGCTGTATACGATAGTAGCCGTACATGGGTTTCGGTAGAAGCCAAAATAGACTATGAACTTGACCCGACAATGTTATTCCAAATAACTGAAGACAGTGCTGACGACCGATTTTTCTTCAAAAAAAATGATAATACGATGTCATTCTTTGGTTATCGCGCTATTAATAGGTTTAAAAATGATTTCGAAAATAAACAATCTATATTCCGGGAATGGGAAAAATATAAAAATGATATAGAGCTTATACATCCGAATTCAGATAAACATCACTTAAAGATTTGTGGTGGTTTTCAGTTTTCATCACACAAATCAGGCGATGAATGGCGTCAATTTGGCATTAATCATTTTATTTTGCCCGAAGTATTAGTAACTATGACAGAAGGCAGTACTTATATTACTTATACTACAAAACGAGCAACATTTGAATTAGCTAAATTTAATGCTGTGATTCAACATTTAACACAAAATACGACAGTTATACACGATGACTTAGGGAAGGTCAAACGTATAGAAGATATTTATAAAGAAGAATGGCGTGATTTAGTACGTGATACTATTGCACAATTAAATGAAAACAATAAAATTGTGCTAGCTCGTAAACGTATGATTCAATTTGAAAAACAAATTAAAATACCATTTATTTTAAATCAAGCAATGCAATCCGAACGAAATAGCTATTTATTTGTGTTGGAATCAGAAGATAGTATCTTTTTCTCACAAACACCAGAACAGTTAATGGAAGTAAAAAATGATGTGATTTATACGAAAGCAGTTGCAGGTACAATTAAGCGTACCCACGATGAAGCAGAGGACTTGAGGAATATTGAACAATTCCTACAAGACACTAAAAATTTAAATGAACATCAATTTGTTGTGGATAGCATACTTAATGATATTAAACCATATGTCAATGAAGTTAATTACAATGAATCACCTAAAATATTAACAAATGATCACCTGTACCATTTACTTACAGAGATAACTGGAACGTTGACAAATGAATCTTATATTGGACTTATAGATCATTTACATCCAACACCAGCATTAGGTGGTTTTCCGAAAGATGAAGCGGTTAGCTATATCGAAAAAAATGAATTTGGTACGCGTGGATTATACGGAGCACCAGTAGGCTTTATTGATATGTATGATGATTGTGAGTTTATTGTGGCGATACGTTCAATGTTGATAAAAAATCAACAAGCAACTTTATTTGCTGGTTGTGGAATTGTACATGATTCAGATCCAGATAGTGAAGTTGAAGAGACTGCAGTTAAATTCACACCAATGATGAGAGCATTAGGAGTAGATGGAAATGACTAAACATGTAGAAGCCTTAACTAAACAAGTTTATACTTTGGCATCGGAATTATATGCATATGGCATAAGAGAAGTTGTTATTAGTCCAGGTTCGCGCTCAACACCATTAGCTATAGCAATTGAAGCTCACCCTAAATTAACAACATGGATACATCCAGATGAAAGAAGCGCGGCTTTTTTTGCTTTAGGTTTGATGAAGGGTAGCGAGAAACCTGTAGCTGTATTATGTACTTCAGGCACTGCTGCTGCCAATTACACTCCAGCAGTGGCTGAAAGTCAAATCAGTCGTTTGCCTTTAGTATTACTCACAAGTGATCGACCACATGAATTGAGAGGCATTGGCGCACCACAGGCGATTAATCAAATACAAATGTTTGAAAACTATGTCCAATACCAGTTTGATTTTCCTCTTGTTGACAGTGGTGAAAATAGTGAAAAAATGATGGATACTATTGCTTTTCAAATGCAAAAAGCAAGTCAACATTTATATGGACCACATCGTGGACCAATCCATTTCAACTTGCCGTTTAGGGAACCACTTACACCAGATTTAACAAAGGTGAGTTGGTTAACGTCAGATAATAAAGCTTTACCACATTATCAAAAAACGACAACACTAAATGAAATTGCGACAATTATTAAAAAGAAACGCGGTCTTATTTTGGTAGGAGATATGCAACATCAAGAAGTAGACCAAATTTTAACATATGCGACTATTCACGACTTACCAATACTGGCAGACCCTTTAAGTCAATTAAGAAAAATTAAACATCCAAATGTAATTAGTACGTATGATTTGATGTTTAGAGCGGGTCTCGAACTTGAGGTAGACTTTATAATTCGTGTAGGAAAACCAGTTATTTCCAAAGTTATTAATCGTTGGTTGACTCAAACATCTGCATATCAAATTTTGATTCAAAATAATGATCGACCAGATGCTTTTCCAATAGCACCGCATATTTCTTATGAAATGTCAGCGAATGATTTCTTTAGACAATTATCAGAAACAGTGACTGTAGAACGTAAACAATGGCTAGAAAAATGGCAGTTGTTAGAAGTGCGTGCACAAAATGAAGTGAGAGATTATATACAGTCAGCTACAGATGAAGGTGCATATGTGGGTCATTTACTAGATAAACTGACTGATAAAGATGCATTATTTGTAAGTAACAGTATGCCAATACGAGATGTTGATAACTTATACATTAATTGTGAAGCTGAAGTATATGCGAATCGAGGCGCAAACGGTATTGACGGTGTTGTTTCGACAGCGATTGGGATGGCTGTCCACAAAAAAGTTACATTACTAATAGGTGATTTAGCATTTTATCATGATATGAATGGCTTATTAATGGCTAAATTAAATAATATTAATTTAAATATCGTGTTACTGAATAATGATGGTGGTGGCATCTTTTCTTATCTACCTCAAAAAAATGCTGCAGAACCTTATTTTGAACGATTATTTGGTACGCCAACAGGATTGAATTTTGAGCATACAGCGTTATTGTATGATTTTGCGTTCCATAAATTTGAAACAATGGCAGATTTTAAATATGAATCATTGTCGCAATTTGGCTCACATATTTATGAAATTATAACTGAGAGAGACTCCAATCAATTACAACATCAAACCTTGTATCAAAAATTGGGGGACATTATCAATGCTACATTATAATTTTCATGGTGCACAAATAACTACTGATAATTTAATAATATTATTGCACGGTTTTATAAGTGATCATTCAAGTTTTGATGACCATATTGATACTTTGAATCAACATGCAAATGTCTTAACAATTGATTTACCAGGGCATGGAGATGATATTTCAGCGAATGATGTGACATGGGATTTTGATTTTATTGCACAACAATTAGATGAAGTTATCCGACTATATGCAAGTTATAATATTTACTTACATGGTTATTCTATGGGCGGTAGAGTCGCCTTATATTATGCCTTATACGGTAATATGGCACTTACAGGGCTTATTTTAGAAAGTACTTCTCCTGGCATTGCAACTGACAGTGAGCGCGAAGAGCGTCAAAATGTCGATAATGCTAGAGCTAAAGTTTTGGAAATTGCTGGCCTTGAAATATTTGTCAATGATTGGGAAAAACTTCCACTCTTTTACACGCAATATGAACTTGAAAAGCCAATACGTAAAAGAATACGTAATATGAGAATGAATCAAGATCCGTATAAATTGGCCAAAGCTTTACGAGACTATGGCAGTGGTTATATGCCTAGTTTATGGTCAGAAATAACACATATTGATATTCCTGTTGCTATATTGGCAGGAGCGTTAGATCAAAAGTTTGTTGCCATCGGTAATAAGATGACTAATTTAATACCACGCAGCAAATTTTATGAAGTTCCACACGTTGGACATACAATTCATGTGGAAGATGCTTCAGAATTTGATAAAATAGTAGTAGGTTTTTTAAATAAGGAGGAGCAAAATGACTAGACAGTGGGAAACAATTAAAGAATACAAAGAAATTAAATATGAATTTTACAATGGTATTGCCAAAGTAACGATCAATCGTCCAGAAGTACGTAATGCGTTTACACCTAATACAGTACAAGAAATGATAGATGCATTTACACGTGCAAGAGATGATCAACGTATCTCAGTTATTATTTTAACTGGTGAAGGCGATAAAGCATTTTGTTCAGGTGGAGATCAGAAAAAACGTGGACACGGTGGTTATGTAGGTGACGACCAAATTCCTCGTCTAAATGTGTTAGATTTACAACGTTTAATTAGAATTATTCCTAAACCGGTTATTGCAATGGTTAGAGGATATGCAATCGGTGGCGGTAATGTATTAAACGTCGTATGTGATTTAACGATCGCTGCAGATAACGCTATTTTCGGTCAAACAGGTCCAAAAGTTGGTTCATTTGATGCGGGTTATGGCTCAGGCTACTTAGCGCGTATCGTTGGACATAAAAAAGCTCGTGAAATTTGGTACTTATGTCGCCAATACAATGCACAAGAAGCATTGGATATGGGCTTAGTAAATACTGTAGTACCTTTAGCTGAAGTTGAAGATGAAACTGTTAAATGGTGTGAAGAAATTATGCAACATTCACCGACTGCTTTACGTTTCTTAAAAGCTGCTATGAATGCTGACACTGATGGTTTAGCAGGTTTACAACAAATGGCTGGCGATGCTACGTTATTATACTATACAACGGATGAGGCAAAAGAAGGCCGTGATGCGTTTAAAGAAAAACGTGATCCTGATTTTGATCAATTTCCAAAATTCCCATAAATCAATACAGAAAAGCTCGAAGGTGGAAAATGCTACCTTCGAGCTTTTTATTTTAACTAAATTAGATATGTACTAATAATTTTATGAATTTAATATAGTTGAATTAGCAACCAGATAAATAAATATAAAAAAATTAACACTTAATTTAATGAATTTTGTTTTAATTAAAATATATATTTGACACACATTAATTTACATATTATATTATAATTAATGAGGTGAGTAGTCGATGAATAATGAATACGGAGAAGATGCAAGAAAAGAACTATGCTTTTTATTTTATGTTTCTACTAAAGAATTCGTTAATCGTTTTAACAAATATTTAAAGCAATATAATATTAGTTTCCCCAATTATATTGTGTTGCTGTATATAGAAAATAATATTCCAATCTATATAAAAACGCTTTGCGAAAAATTATATTTAGACTCAGGGACGATAAGCCCAATAATTAAACGATTGGAAAAGAAAAATCTAATCCAACGTACACGAACACTAGAAGATGAACGACGTGTGAAGGTTCAGTTGACAGCTGAAGGCATTGAGTTAAAACGACATTTTAATAAAATTTCAGAAGAAGTATTTAATCAATTTGATATGGAAGAAGAAGATACGCGTCAATATCACAAAATATTAAAAAAATTCACACAAATTAATGTAGTAGAAAATTCCAATGAATCATAACTTTCATGTGACTATGTAGTTCAATATTACATAATAAAAAACAACCCTACAATGCTTAAGCGTAGGGTTGTTTTTTATTATACAGCACTATAATGTTCAGCGATAAAGTGTTCTAATCGACGCATGCCTTCTTTTAAAACTTCTAAGTCATATGCATAAGATATTCGAACATGTCCTTTACCATAATCAGTAAATGATGATCCAGGTACAATGGCTAAATGAGCTTCTTCTAATAATTGGACGCAAAATTCAAAGTCATTGTCTGTAAACTTGCGAATACTAGGAAAAATATAAAATGCTCCTTCGGGTTGAGCATCTAATTCAAAACCAAGTGATTCTAATTTTTGAACTAAATAATTTTTACGTTCAATATAAGCTTCGTTCATATATTGAGGCGCCTCTAAACCTTCGTTTAAAGCAGCTATACAAGCGACTTGTGCAGGTACATTTGCACAAATGCAATTATAGGCATGCATGAACGTCAGTTTTTCAATTAAATATTCAGGACCAATTAAAAAGCCAATACGAATGCCAGTAGCAGAATGTGATTTACTTAGACCACCAATTAATAACAGTTGATCACGAATGCTGTCAAATTGTGCAAATGATGTATGCGTACCATTAAACGTATTTTCCGCATAAATTTCATCACTGATAATAAATAACTCATGTTGCTGTAAAGTCGTTACTAACGCTTCGACTTCGTTAAAAGTTAAAGTGACGCCAGTAGGATTGGTAGGGTAGTTAAGTAATATTGCCTTCGTTTTAGCTGTGATATGTTGTTCAATCGCTTCAGGTGTAATTTTGTAGTTGCTGTGAGTTGTGTCTATATAAACGGGTTTGCCACCTAACGTTTCAATTAAAGGTATATAGCCAGCATAAATGGGTCCAGGAATTAATATTTCATCCCCGATGTTTATAATACTTCTTAATGATGTATCTAACGCTTCACTCGCACCATTTGTAATAATAATTTCTTCTTCAGAGTATTGGAAATTATATTTATGATAAAAATATTGGCTTACAGCACGTCGTGTCTCTATTAAACCTTTGTTATGAGAATAGCTTGTCATATCTTCATTGATCGCGTTAATATACGCATCTTTTACGACTTGTGGCATATTAAAATCAGGTTGACCTATAGTTAAATTGACACAGTCCTCTATATCTTTCATCCGATTAGAAAACTGTCTAATACTAGGTGCTCTTAAATACTGTGCGCGATCGTTTAATGAAAGTTTCATTTTTTTCACCTCAAAATAAAATACCGAATTGTAATTTGATAATAGTTATGTATAATTTGAATATTTCAAATTATTTCTATCATAACATATTTTCTAAGACTACAATTCGGTAAAATATTAACCTTTAAAATTAGAAGGCTTCTCCAAATTAATAACTGGATTTGTCCATTTTGCAACTTTGTATGAAGACAATAGATAGACAATAATACACGTTACAACAATTAAATAAATATAGGTTAAGAAGGACGTAGGATCTTTAAATGGGTAAATTTTGAAACCTCTAATAATCCCAATAAACAATCCGTGTAATAAATACACTTGCAATGTCCTAGTTCCAATATAGGTAAAAATCCTTTTCTTTTCTGGTACCAAATTTAAAAAAGAAAACATTGTTATTAATATAGTGAAATATAAAAACAACCTTTTAAGTGGACTGTACAAACCTTCTTCATCTTCTAAAGAAGTATAAGGCGAACTGCCTAACAACCAATCGGAATTAATAGGATGAAGGGTATAGCCTATGTAAAAGACAATCAACACTAAAATTGATAGTGGGATGAACTTTTTGTTTCTTAATACTTGTGTATGTTCTTTTTTAAATAAATAGCCTAGATAGAATATTGGGAAGAAAATAATAGTTCTGGAAAAACTTAAATAATTACCAATATCATCTGAAAAACCAGCAAATAATGCAATTATAATTGCAATAGGTAAAACAAAATATGGTTTATAATTTTTAACTAACACTAAAATGATATGGAAAAAGAAAAGTGTTAATAAAAACCATAATGCAAATACTGGATCAAAAGGATCGAGTGTGACATTATCTTCTTTACCTGTAAAATAATAATATAAAGAGAAGAATGCAAAAAATATAAAATAAGGAACAAGTAACTTTTTAGAAACCTTTTCTAAATATCCTGGTTGACCAACTTTTTTAGCAAAATAGCCTGATATGAATAAAAAACAAGGCATATGAAAGCTATAAATAGTTAGATAGAGAGACGTTAAAAAAGTATCTGATTCAGTATAAGGTTGTAATAAATGGCCAAATACAACTAAAAAAATTAACAATGCACGTGCATTGTCGAAAAAGAAGTCTCTTTCTTTAATTTGTGTCATGATTCTTCTCCTTTAGTAAAAGCTCGCTATTTATAATTTATTATAAATTGGATACGAAATGCAACAATTATGTCATGAATGTAGATTATTATTGAGCATTTGATAGAATATCTTTATAATTAAAACTATTAAAAATAGTATAGAATAAATATTATATAGTGGAGATGGTCAACTATGTATAGACAACTAGAAAAATTAATCACACATACGAGTAACGAGTTGAATTTAGTAAGTAGGCATTTGAGTCAACGTACAGAATTATCACCAGATCATATTGATTTACTTTCCATTTTATTTGATTACTCAAAGCTGTCGCAATACGATTTAACTATGAAACTTAATAAAGAACAATCAATTGTTTCTAGGTGGATCAAAAAATTATGCAAATTAGGTTATATTATGAGTATACAAAATAAAACAGATTTACGTTGTAAAGATTTAATTATTACAGAAAAATCAAAGTTATTAATTCAGCAAATTAACGACAGTAGGGTAGCATTAATTGAAGCAAGATGCCAAAGTTTATCACAAGAAGATATTTTATTATTTCAAATGTTATTGTTAAAGCTATCTAGTTTAGAACAATACAAACAAAATGGTCCTAGATTATAATAATTGCTAAAAGCATGAGCATTGTACTATTTTTAACAGTTATCTCAGATTCAAACATGGTCATAATTAATAAATAAAACAGGTGGAAGTTAATTAACTTCCATCTGTTTCACTTTGTTGACAGTTTTTTGTGCACGCTTTCCGTGGGACTGCCTCAGCCTGTAGTCTTCGGCTCGTGCTTTTCCCGCAGTAGCTGTCTCAAAATAGTGTCAATATTAAACTAAAATTATTAGTGTTGTTTATGAACTTGTCGAAAACAAATTTTGTCTTAATAATGGCAGATTACTTATAGTCTCAGTTATTTTATTAAAATTATTATTTATTCAAAACCTATTTGGCATCAAATTAATGAGACAAACAATTAAAGAAATAGAAATAAATATAATTTAACTTTGCTTTAAGATTTAAAGATACTGTAAAAACGCAATATCAATTAAGCAGTGAAACAGTAGCAAAAAGCCTGAGTGGCACAAAAACACTGTTATTTAATAAAATTAACTAATAACTATAATAATAATCGAATTCAACAAAAACTAGGCTACTTATCCCCTAGAAAATATAGGGAATTAGCAGCTTAGAACATAGTGTTTTTATTAAGTTCTCATTCTAAGGGTTCAGCGCCTCTATCACCTAAAGTTTGTCTACGTTATTAGTATTTACTTTATTTTGTGTAAGTGTTTACGTCAAAATATTTGCCGACTTCACCCATAGTGTCATAGAAGTTTTTAATACGAGTTGCATTTTTTTCTGCCCATGAAATATCAGTGGCATATTGATGATCGCCTGGATTTTCTGGGTTCCAACGCATTTTATATAATGTGTTTTGACCTTGGTTGATATATGAGTTAGCAATGAATTTAGCACCACCGACAATGGCTTTCTTAACTGTATCCCAACCTTCTTCTTTGGCACGTGTAAATCCTTGTTTGACAGCGTCATGATCTACAGCACCAATGCCAAACATATTATAATATTTGTTTGGTCCATCAGTTGTAACTTCATCATCAACAACGTCACCGCCATTTGCAAGCTCAGAAGTTCCGTTTCCAGTTTCAAGTAACGCATGTGATACTAAATATACTTCGTTGATATTGTAAGTTTTAGCAGCTTCACTAAACGCTTCACCTTGACCTTCTAAGATGCCTTTACCATCAAGTAATTCATTTATACGGTTCGCATCAATATTTTGTGATTTGTCTAGACGTAAAAATTGATATTTTTGTGTCTCATCATTGGCAATACGGCTAGAATCCATAGCATATTTGATTTCACCTAGATTTGCATCTTCCCATTCACCTGGTGTGTGTTGTACTTGAGGTTTGAATTTAAGATTATATTGAGCTAAAGCAGCTTCATCTAAAGTTTGGCCTGTGCTGTAATACTTAATAAGCTCTTTACGTAAATCAGTTTCCTTAATCCATACCATTTCGCCATTAGCTAATTTACCGTAGTACCAAGTAACACCATCAATTACTAATTTTTTATAGCTTGTAAAAATGCCTTCATTGTAATCACTTAATGAGCCACTTGCTTTACCGTATGGATCGTTATAGTAATAACCGTCTTTGTTGTAAATAACATAATCATAGCGACTCTCAACTGCATCATCTGAAGCATTAGTATTATCATCTTTATTACTTGCTTCATTAGTAGCAGTAGGGTGGTGTTTTGCATTTAAGTCGTTAGCAGCTATCCAACCAGTTTTATTATTGACAATACCATAAACATATTCGTCTTTATCTACATGTAACGATTTAGATGCTTTAAAATCATTTTGTTGTAAATTATTTAAATCATCTAATTTTTGAGCTTTTGAGCCCCACGGAACAGCATATAGACCATTATTTGTTGGTTTAACTGTGTAATTGCCACTTTTTGCTGCAGATTGGCTTAAATTACGTGTATTAATATCTTTTGAATTTACCCAGCCAATAGGCGTATTGTCTTTATTATTTTGAATTAAGACATACGTATTATCACCTTGAGTACGTTGTTTACCAACTGTAAATGTTTTATTAGCATATTTTGTACTATTTAATGCTGTATTACCATTTACAGATGTTTTAATTTCAGGTTTTTCTGTAGTAAATTGACCCAGTTGTTTAACATTTTTAGTTGCTGTTTGTGTCGCAGTATTTTGCGTATTTGTGTTGGCTGTTCTTGGTGTTGTTTCTTTAGTTGCTTCTGTTGTTGCTTCTTTAGTTGCACTTTGCTGTACTACAATATCACCAGTTTGCATCCAACCGAGATTATCTTTTGATTTTTGATCAGTAATTAAATAGAATGATTTATCACCATAGTCTGCTTTTTTAGTTAGGTCGTATGTTGTGCCATTAACATATGATTTTTGAACACCTTGTTTGTCATATACAGAAGTGTACACACCATTGTTATTTTCCTTCACAGTACCACGTGTATTTTCTAATTCACTTACTGTTAACTTGTCAGTTGTAGTATTTTCATCTTGTTTGACTGTGATGTCACCAGTCTGCATCCAACCGATACTATCTTTTGATTTTTGATCAGCGATTAAATAGAATGATTTATCACCTAATTTAGCTTCTTTCGTTAAATCATAAGTTGTGCCATTGACGTATGATTTTTGAACACCTTTTTCGTCATATACAGAAGTGTATACACCATTGTTATTTTCTTTCACAGTACCTTGCTTATCTGTTAATTCATTTACTGTTAATTCGTCATTAGTAGAAGGTGTTTCTGTATCGTTAGTATTATCATCGTCCTCACTTGTATCGCCTGAATCGCTTGAACCACTTTCTCCCCAATCAGCTACTTGACCAGTTTGAATGAGATACTTTTCATTGATTAAGTCGTAAAGTTCATCATAGCTATAATTATTGCGAGCTAAGTAATCATGTGGATCGGTATGATCTGTTCCACCTAAATAGTTACTAACTGCTTTATGTGTCCATACAGTACCTTGACCATCATATTCAGCACTGTCAGGTGATAAGCCGTAATAACGTAGATTTGTTGCTGCGTAATCAGCGTAATTGTTCATTGAACGTGCGAAATCTTCTGGTGTATGCGTGTGAACTAATTCTACTTGGATATATCTTTCATTGGCTACTGGACCACCGCCCCAAGATAAGTAGTCTGTATTTGCAGTTTCGATAATGCGGTCACCATCGACATAAGCATGAACAAAGGCGTTATTATAATTATTTTTCATATAATTAATTTCGCCTTCAATAGTTGAATTATCATTTGCTGTATCATGTAAGACGATACCTTCAGGAGCACCATTACGATAATCATATTGTGGTAAATAATCAGCTATATCTGATTCATAATTTGGTGCAGTGAAATTTTGTTCTCTAATATAATCATTTACGCTTGAATCTACAGTAGGTTGGTATTTAGGTAAGTCACCAGCCTCACGTTTCACAGTAGTATTATTATCATCTGATGTAGAAGTTGCAGCAAAACTACGCATTTTTGGTGCTGATTCTAAACGCATTGTTCTAGGTTCTACTTGTTGTTCATTTGTAGCTTCCGTAGTCAATGTATTGTTTTCAACATCGTCGTTTGCAGTTTCTGTAGTTAATGTATTACTTTCAACATCATTGTTTACCGATTCATTAGTAGCTGTAGTTTTATCAGTATCATCTTGGACACTGCGATTTTGAGTAGCAGTTACTACTGGTGTTTGATCATCTTGTGGTAAGTCTTCAGAGGATTGACCATCTGTTACTGATGTTTCATCTGAATTTTGTGCTTGTACGTCACTAACATTAGTCGTTTCATTTTGAGCTGTTGCGTCATTATCGGCTTTATCTTGTTGTGCTTTATCAGTCGTATTATCTTTAGCTTGCTCGTCGGCTTGAGTATTAACATCATACTTAACGTCAGAGCCAGTAGTTGATGTAATATCATCTTGTTGACTAGCTTCAGCTGAACTGTTTTGATCTTGAGCGCTAGTTTGTGCGTCACTGTCATCAGAAGCAGCAGCATCTTGTTGACTAGCTTCAGCTGAACTGTTTTGATCTTGAGCACTAACTTGTGCGTCATTGTCATCAGAAGTAGCATCATCTTGTTGTGCTTTGTCAGTCATATTATCTTTAGCTTGGTCGTCAGCTTGAGCATTAACATCATACTTAGCGTCAGCGTCAGAGTCAGTGTTTGAAGTAGCAGCATCTTGTTGACTAGCTTCAGCTGAACTGTCTTGACCTTGAGCACTAACTTGTGCGTCACTGTCTTCAAAAGTAGCCGTGTCTTGTTGTGCTTTCTCAGTCATATTATCTTTAGCTTGGTCGTCAGCTTGAGCATTAACATCATACTTAGCGTCAGAGTCAGTATTTGAAGCAGCATCATCTTGTTGTCTAACTTCAGCTGAACTGTTTTGATCTTGAGCACTAGCTTGATCGTCATTTTGAGTATCAGTTGATTGTGCACTGTTCGCTGATGAAACATCGTTATCAGTATTCGCTGTATCTGTGTTGTCAACTTGTTGCTCTGTAGTTGCTTCATTATTTTGTGCCGAATCTTCATTTGTTAACTCGTCTAATTTGGCATCGTAAGTGGAAGTTGCTTCATTTTGAGTTTCTTCTACAACAGATGGGTCTTTATAAGCTTGTGTTCCCGAAACGTTTGTCGTAGGGTTACTTACTTCTGACTTTGTCTGCTCAGCTTGTTTAACTGTGCTGTTGTCATCTAAAATATTTTTATTTGTAGTTTGATCCTGTGTTTTCTCAGAAGCTTGAGCGTGATGTGTAGTTAAAGCTGTTCCTGCAAGTGTCAGAGCAATAATAGAAGGTGCTTTATAATTAAACTTTTTCTTTTGCATGAAACTACTCCTTTATGTATAAATTTGTTTTCATTATAATACGTCAAAAGTCTTAGAGGGTCATTTTTCATTAATTTGTAATATAATAGTAATGTGCAATAATATTGTAAACTTCTATGAAAACGCGTAATTACAATAGATTTATGTTAATTACATATAATAAATATTACAATGGTTGCATAGAATAGTAATAATAATTAGTATTGCGCTATTATATTGATTTGACCATTTTGACATGTTTTATTTCTTCCTCATAAAAAATGTCTCCGACACTGTTATACCCCAAAGATGAGTAAAATAACTTCGCTTGTAGTTGCGCATTTAAAATAAGTTTTGTGTAACCTTGTTGTGCGGCTGATTTTTCGACGAATTGCATTAATTTTTTTCCATAACCAGATTTTCTAAATGCAGGATGAATGGCTACTCTTTCGATTTTTACACCTTGTTCATATTGTCTGAAGCGTGCAGTAGCAAAAGGCTGTTGATTGTCATTATAGCCAATAATATGTGTTGCAATTGCGTCATAATCATCTAATTCATTTTCGACTGGTACGCCTTGTTCTTTTACAAAAACTTCCTTTCTAATATCAAAAGCATCTTGTTTTTCTGCTTCTGTTGTTATTATTTTGAACATAGTATCCCTCATTTCTTATAAATAAAACCCTATCAAAGCTAAACTAAGATAGGGTAGTAATCATACATTTATTGTGCTTCTTTACGTACTATAGCACTATATTGCCAAAATATACGCATTTGTGCAATGTTCCAATTATTCATGCCCATAGTAAAACCAGAAGGTTTAAACAGATTAACGTCTGTAACTTCTAAAGCTGCTGCTATTAGATATTGAATAGGGACACTGATTTGTTTCATTGTTTCAGTTATACCGTTTTGGTCATAGACCCAAGTGAAAGGTAATTCAGATTCGAACACATCCACTTTATCAAATATTTCAGGTAAAGCAACAATGTAACAAGCACCATCAACAACAGGGTTTACATCACTTTCTTTATAATAGATGCGCAAGGCTTCATAATTTTCTCTATGTGCATGATTAACATAAAAAAATTCATTTCTAAATAATGCCATATCTTTACTATGAATAATCTGTTGTTCTAACATATTAAACATCCCATTGATGTGGGCCAGTTTATCATATGTTTTGCGTGACATATTATGTGCTCCTTTCTTTAATACTGACCAGTAGGCATTTGGTTTGATTGGTTCGTATCAGCGGAAGGTGCCATTTGATCATTATTTTGAGTTTCATTTGATTGTCCTGATTGGTTATTGCCATTTTGTTGCATGTTTGGATCCATATTTTGACTATTATCCTGTTGCATATTCTGATCGGAGTTTTGACTATCATCTTGTTGCATATTTGGATCCATGTTTTGAGTATCATTTTGTTGTTGATTTGTATTTGACTCATCGTTTGATTCTTCCTCACTTTGAGATGAATCTTTTTGATTCTTCCTTAACAAGCTTT
Organism: Staphylococcus arlettae; assembly: GCF_025560845.1. Lineage (NCBI taxonomy): Bacteria > Bacillati > Bacillota > Bacilli > Caryophanales > Staphylococcaceae > Staphylococcus > Staphylococcus arlettae. The sequence goes on along the minus strand of NZ_CP094803.1, from coordinate 1,886,441 downwards.
GATCTATTTCAGTTTGTGGTATGAGTGTACCATAAAAATCAGTCACTCGTTGATTTAAAAACTTGTCTGCGTCATTAATTTTAGGTAAATTTAAATCTTTTCTCAACAAATTCGATGTCTTCATAATGCTTTTTATATCTGGATTATAGTAATAGATATTGTTTAAGTAATTATCTTCACCTTTAAGTTGTGTTGTTTTGATGTCTAAATCACTTTTTAAGTATGTTGTAGCTAAAGATTTAACTTCCTTCGAGCTTAAATTATGTTTTGAATTGTTGCCGACGATTTTAATAACGTCATCAAGTTTGCTGAAAGAATTTTTCTTTTGGGCTTTGGCAATAAGTAGTTTTATTAATTCCATTTGTCTTTGACCACGTTTTAAATCGGAGTCATTGTGACGTGTACGTGCAACAGCTAATGCTTCATCACCATTTAATTTTTGATAACCTTTTTTAACTTTTATTTTACCTGTATCGTTTGTGTTTGGTTCATTTAAATTATATGGTACGTCATAGTAAATACCATCAAGTTCATTGACTGCATCAACAAAAGCCTCCATATTAATACGTACGTAATAGTCTACAGGCACATTTAAAGTGCCTTCAACAGCGTCCATAGAGGCAATCGGACCACCATAAGCATGTGCGTGTGTAATTTTATCATAATATCCTACTTTTGGAATATAGCTTATTGTATCACGTGGAATACTTAACATTCTAAGTTGTTGTGTGTCAGGATTTAAAGTTGAAAAAATCATAGCATCTGTACGAGATTTTGATGCGCTTTGGCCATTTTTTTTACGTTGTTCATTTTCATCGATACCTAAAAATAAAATCGATACTGGATCTTTTGAAGGGTTAATTTTGGTATCTCGTAAATTGGATTTACGGTTCGAGTCACTTCCATTAAATGAATCGTCAATTGCGCCTTGAGAGGCTTTAAATAACATAATAGTATAAATAACTGGAATAACGACAAGTCCTAATGAAAGTAGAATCAAAAGGTATTTAAAAAGTTTATTCATTATTTTTCTCCCACTTTATTTTATAATTTGTACAAATATAGATGTTAATAAAAAATGTTGTGATTGTAAATTGTATTAAAAAAATGTAAATATTAAAATGTACTATAAGGTACTATTTTATTACTTTGAGAGAAAAATATCAACTATGTTTCATTAAAGTGTGCGCATTGCATAGTGAAATATGATCATTACTTGAGCACCATTGACTATACTTTTTTCATGAATTTCAGCTATAATTAATATGTGTAACGTCATTACTCATTCGCTAAAACTTTGGTAGGAATTTTTAGCTATACTGTTTAATGTTTTCAGTAGTGTGGAAAGTAGATATATATTCAAAGGAAGTTAAAATATAAACGCGGCGCAGGAGGAATTATACTAATGAAACAACAATGGATTGAGAAGTTAGATGAAAGTTTAGTAAAACCATTTTATGAAACGCAATCGGAAGAGGAAGTTGAATATGGTTTTAATAGTACACTATCATTTGGAACTGCAGGCATCAGGAGTACATTTGGTATAGGTCCAGGAAAATTGAATGCTTTTACTGTACGTAAAGTAGCACTAGGGCTAGCACAATTCTTGACTGCACAACATGCAACACCATCAGTGGTTATTCATTTTGATACTCGATATTTGTCAAAAGAATTTTCTGAAGAAATGGCAGGTATTTTAGCAGCTAATGGTGTACAAGTCATATTGGCAGCGAGTTATAAGTCTACACCTGAATTATCATTTGCAGTTAGACATTTAAATGCTACTGCCGGTGTTATGATAACAGCTAGTCATAATCCTAAAAATTATAATGGCATTAAGGTTTATAATGATGCCGGAGGACAATTATTACCTGAGGAATCGACAACATTGAGTAGTTATATAGATGCTATTGATAAGCCGCTAGAGCTAACTAAACCAGATTTTTCAGAACTTAAAGCAAATCAAAAGATACAGTATTTAGATGATACAGTAACTGAAAGTTATATTGAAGCTGTCACAAAGTTGATAGATAAAATAGAATATAATAATGAAAAAGTAGTATTAACAAGTTTACATGGTACAAGTTTACCTATTTTAGAAAATATTTTGACTGGATTAGACTATACAAATTACGTTATTGAAAAAGAACAATCGCAACCAGATGGCGGATTTCCGACTGTAAAAAGTGCCAATCCCGAAGAAGTTGAGGCTTTCGAAAGGGGAATTAGCTTAGCACAAGAAAGCAATGCAAATTTAGTTATTGCTACTGATCCTGACGCTGACCGACTGGGCATTGTTGAAGTTTATGAAGATGGTTCATACCGTTATTTTAATGGTAATGAGATAGGTTTAATGTTAATGAAATTAAGATTTCAAGATCTCGCTGATTTAAATCAACCATTATATATAGTTAAATCAATTGTCACGAGTGAATTAGCTGAAAGACTAGGACAGTTACTCGATGTCGAAATTAATAATGTGTTAACTGGTTTTAAATACATTTCAGAATTATTGGAAGAAAAAGATGCGGAAGAAGAAAAATTATTGCTAGCCTTTGAAGAGAGTCATGGTTATTTAGCTGAATCTATTTCTCGTGATAAAGATGCTATTCAAATTGTGCCATTAATTATTAAATATAAAAATTTATTAGCACAAAATGGACTTACATTTAACAATGTAATTAATGATATTTATCAAAATATTGGACAATTCAAAGATAAGACAGTGGCATTAAGTTATGAGGGTGCAGCAGGGGTTAACAAAATCAATACTATTATGGATCAATTTAGAACAGATACAACTTTACCAACTGAGATGTGCGGATTAACAGTTAAACGTGTTGAAGATTATCAACAAGGTATAGTAACAAATATAACGGAACAGTCGGTACAAAGCCTGTCTTTACCTAAAACCAATTTACTAAGATTTATTTTTGATGAAGGTTTTATTGCGCTGAGACCGTCAGGTACAGAACCTAAAATTAAACTTTATTTCTCTTTAAATGTTGACAACATTACAGCAATTGAGGATCAATTTATAGCTAAATATGTAGATTGATAGTACAAAGTTACAAGGAAGGTAAAAGACAATAAAACAACATAAACTACTTATTGGATTAACAACTTTTGTGATGTTGGTAGTATTAACTTTGGGAGGTACTTATCTAGATAAGTACCTTTTCAATGAAGCTACAAAGAAAACAATACCGACCAACAGTCATAACACCACTAGAAAAACAAATAAAGTAGTGCGTATGAACACGACAATGGATACAACTAATAAAGTGTATCCACAAATTAATGACTATTTAGAATCAGTAAACTTCAATGGCACCATTACGATTATGCAAGAGGGAGAGTTAAAATTAAATAAAGGCTATGGTATGAAAAATTTTGATACATTACAACCTAATGACGCTAATACGATGTATTTAATCGGGTCAAGTCAAAAATTTTTAACAGGGCTAATGTTAAAACAGTTAGCTATTGCAAAGCAAATTAATATGGAGGCTTCGCTGACACAATATATACCATGGTTTCAAACCATTTATCCATTAAACAGCAATGATTTAATGTTACATCAAAGTGGTTTGTTTAAATATCAGCCCTCTGAACATGTTACGTCAATTCAAGAAGCTACACAGGCAATACAACGTAGAGGTATTAATCCTAAACTCTATAAAAAGCCACAATACAATGATGGTAATTATATTGTATTAGCACATTTGATTGAGGTGATTACTCACCAATCATACGAACAAGCATTTAAACAAATGATAATGCAACCAAATGATTTAAAATTTACAGCTTTTTACAATGATCATAATTTAGCACACAATATGGCAATCGGATATAAACAAGTTAATCAAAAACCAGTGAAACAACAACCGCGCTTTCTAAACCAATATTATGGTGCAGGTAATTTATTTATGGCTCCATATGATATGGCGCAGCTCATTTTAAATTTACAACACAATAAAATATTTTCTGCTGTTGAAACATTACCATTTATTAAAGAAAGCATGACTTCTCGATATCCTAAAGCATATAGATTTGGTTATTATAGTTTCCCTGATAAAAATCGCATCAATGGCGGTTTTTATAGCCAAGTGTTTACAGTATATTTTAACGATCGCTATATCATTGTCATGGGTACAAATTATGAACAACCCCATTTGACTAATGAGTCAATGTTAAAACATATTTTTAAGCATTACTTAAAACAGGAAAATCACAATTATAATAAAACAGGAAAGACATACTAAAAGGCTGGAATAATGTTATTCCAGCCTTAAAATATTATCTGAATGAGCAGATACCATTATGAGATTGTGTGAGTTTTACTTACAATATGTTAAAGCGTCAAAGAAGATTTTTTCGAAAATGTCTGTTTCAATCCCCATAACGACAGTGCAATTAGGATATGCAGATTTTAAATCTGTAACAGTAGCCCCTCTAGTTAATTCCCCAGTTGTTTCGATATCTACGCGAGCTTCTACAATTTGAAAAAGTTCAGGATGTAATAAATATAAAATGGTATATGCATCATAAATGTTAATACCATATTCAAAATCATCTCCACGATAATGTGAAAATAATTGATGCAACATACGTCCTGTATCATTTAAACTTTTCAGTTTCTCTAATTTGGCATGTATTAAAGTCGAACTACGTGCTACATCTAAACCGACCATCGTCAAAGGTAATCCTGAATTAAACACAATATGAGCAGCTTCAGGGTCGCAATAAATATTAAATTCTGCTAATGGAGTGACATTGCCACGGCCAGCACTACCTCCCATTAAAATAATTTCTTTAATCTGTGTTTTCACTTCGGGATATGTAGTTAATAACAAAGCAATGTTGGTTAATGGTCCAATCGGAATGAGTGTGATGGGTTCTTTACTATTGATAAGTAGGTCATACATTGCTGCAACTGCATTATGAGAAGACAATGTTGATGCGTCTACTTCTTGGAACTCGTAACCATCCATTCCAGATTCGCCGTGGACACTACTGGCACTGAATATGTCAGACAGTAAAGGATGTGATGCACCTCGATGTACGGGAACATTACTATTAAAAAATTGTGTAAGTTTCAATGCATTTGCTGTTGTTTTTTCAATGCCTACATTCCCATTTACAGTGGTCAACATTTTAACATCCAAATCAGGATGATTTAGGGCAATACTGATAGCAGCTGCGTCATCTATGCCTGGATCAGTATCTATTATTATAGGGTGTTTCATAAATAAACCTCCGTTCAAAATTTAAACCTATTACCATTATAATAGGGACTAACGTAAAATTACTAATACAAGCCATTACAATAATGGCAATTGCTCATAATAATAGGGGAGACAAGTAATAATTAGATAAAAAAAAGACTTCTCCGAAGAGAAGTCTTTTTTGACACTTATAAGTGACTTGAATGTCCACCTTGCATTACCCAGTAAGTACCAATAACAGTAATTAAAGTGATAATAATCGCGAAGATTACTTTGAAACCTTGAAGATTACCGTCTTTACCTTCAGTTAAATGCATGAACATTAGTAACTGCACTGCTGCTTGAATAAAAGCAAAGCCAAATATAATTGTAATCTTTGCATTTAAAGTCATTGATGTGTAAAGTGTCACGAAAACTGCTAATATGGTCAAAACGATTGAGGCGATAAAGCCTACTGTATGCTTAACTATTGTATTCATCCACTAAACACCATCCCTATCATATATACGGCAGTAAAGATGAAGATCCATACAACATCTAAGAAGTGCCAGTATAAACTAACTATAAATAATTTAGGTGCATTATCTTCATTTAAGCCACGCATACCTATTTGAATTAATAAACAAATAATCCAGACGATACCTAGTGAAACGTGGGCACCGTGCGTACCTAATAAAATAAAGAAACTTGACCAATAAGAACCGATTGTAGGATTAACACCTTCATGTGCATAGTGTGCGAACTCATAAATTTCAAAACCTACGAAGATTGCACCTAGCAATACAGTGATAATCATCCAAATCATCATTAATTTTTGTTTCTCTTTTCTCATATAGTATATGGCGATACCACAAGTATATGAGCTGATTAATAACGCAAAAGTCATTATTAATATTAATGGTAATTCAAACAATTCGGTCGTCATTTTACCACCGTAGTCGCCACCATGTTGCAATGTTAATAACGCTGCAAATAACGTACCAAAAAGTGAAAATTCAGCTGTAAGGAAAATCCAAAAGCCAAGTTTATTTAAATTACCTTCATGCGAACGTGCATCAATTGTATTTACATCATGACTCATGACTTACAGCCTCCCTTTCTTTTTTACGTGCTTCACGTAGTCTAGCTTCTGTTTCTTCTACTTCAGAAACAGGAATGTGATAACCGTGATCAATTTGGAAACTTCTATAAATCATAGTACCGAAGATACCGATTAAACATAAAATTGCCGGTAACATTGTTTCAAAGACTAAGAAGAATCCACCAATTGTAAAGAAGATACCCATCCAGAAACCAACAGGTGTATTGTTTGGCATATGGATTTCTGAGTAATTATGGTTGTCTAAATAATGACGACCATGTTCTTTCATGTTTACAAATGTGTCGTAGTCATTCCAATCTGGAGTGATTGCAAAGTTGTATTTAGGAGGGATAGCAGAAGCTGTAGCCCATTCTAAAGTACGACCTAAACCATTCCAGTTATCGCCAGTTGCTTCTCTTGGAGAAGTGAAGTGACTGTAAACCATACTTAATACTAAGAAAGCGAAACCAATTGCCATAAGTACTGCACCGATAGTTGAGATTAAGTTTAACATCCACCAACCATCTTCTGGCATATAAGTGTATAAACGACGTGGCATACCATCTAGACCAAGTACGAATTGTGGTAAGAAACATACGTTAAAGCCAATCATAAAGAACCAGAAACACCATTTATTTAATGTTTCGTTCAATTTATAACCAACCATCTTAGGATACCAGAATATCAGTGCACCGAGACAAGCAAACACAACACCAGCAACTAACGTATAGTGGAAGTGTGCCACTAAGAAATACGTATTGTGATATTGGTAGTCAGCAGCGGCCATCGCTAGCATGATACCTGTAACTCCTCCTAATAAGAAGTTAGGAATGAACGCTAAGGCGAATAACATAGGTGATTCAAATGTAATTCGACCTTGATACAATGTGAACAACCAGTTAAATAATTTAACGCCGGTTGGTATACCAATCAACATAGTTGTGATTGAGAAGAATGAGTTGATTAAGGCACCATTACCCATTGTAAAGAAATGGTGAACCCAAACTAAGAAACTTAAGAATGCGATACCTGCTGTTGCCCAAACCATACTTTGATGTCCAAATAATCGTTTACGTGCAAAAGTAGGTATAATTTCTGAATAAATACCAAATGCTGGCAAAATAACAATATAAACCTCAGGGTGCCCCCATACCCAGAAGAAGTTTGCCCAGAGCATTGGCATACCACCATCCGCAACTGTAAAGAATGCAGTGTCAAAGATTCTATCAGTTGTGAACAGCGCTAACGCAACTGTTAGTACAGGGAATGCCAAAATAACAATTAAAGCTGTGATAAATGTAGTCACAGTGAACATAGGCATTTCCATAAATTTCATAGTAGGTGTTTTACATCTTAGGATAGTAACAAAGAAGTTAATACCCGTCATTAATGTACCAATACCAGAAATTTGAATTGCAATTAAGTAATAATTGACGCCTGGACCTGGACTAAATTCTCCAGCTAACGGTGCGTAGTTTGTCCAACCTGCTGCAGGTGATCCACCTACGATAAATGAAAGGTTGAATAACAACATACCTGAGAAGAATAGCCAAAAACTTACGTTGTTAAGAATAGGGAATGCAACATCGCGTGCACCGATTTGTAACGGTACAATCACATTCCATAATCCAAAAATGAAAGGCATTGCCATGAAAATAATCATGATTACGCCGTGTGTACTAAAGATTTCGTTATAGTGGTTTGATTCCAAGAATTTGTTATCTGGAATTGCTAATTGAGTACGCATTAATAACGCATCAATACCACCACGAATAAACATTAATACGGCACAGATTAAGTACATCGCACCAATCTTTTTATGGTCGATAGATGTGAACCATTCTCTATATAGATATTTCCACAATTTAAAATATGTGATTACTGCAATTAAACCGATAACCATGAATGGGGCACCGATTTGTGCCATTGTTATCATGAAGTTACCTTGTACCAGTAATTGATCCCATGGAAAATTCATTAATGTCCACCTCCATGTTCCTGATCATTTTTCTCTAGCTCAGAAGCTTTATTATCTTTACTTCCTTCGCTGAGTTTTTCCATTTCATCCATATTATGAGATTCTTCTTCCTTGAACTCATTATTATATGGTTCGTCGTTGCCTAAGATCATGGCTTTCATTCCATGACGCTCATAGTTTGCATTTGAGATTTGTGGTTTACGTTTTGGTTGATCCGGTTCATCTAAAATATCTTTCTTACGTTCTTCTTCAGTATTGAAGTTTGGATCTTTTTGAACGTAATTATAGCGATCGTAAGCATAGAAGATATACTCAGGATCAGCTGCTGGATCGACAAATGCCATATGAGTACCACTGAAAGTAAGTTCTTTGTTTTCAGTAGTAGGTAAAAGTTGCTTATCAAAAGTATCTTGATCTAATACTTTTTTACTTTGAGCATCTTTAACCCAATCCTTGAAGTCTGATTGGCTTACAGAATGAACATCAAATACTTGACGTGCGAAACCTTCACCATTGAAGTTTGAGTTACGTCCACGGAACGTACCTGTTTCACTTGCAGTCATTGTCCAATCCATTGTCATGCCAGTCATTGCATATTTCTGACCACCAAGTTGTGGAATCCAGAAACTTGTCATCATATCCATTGATTGAAGTTTGAAGACAACAGGACGATCTTTCGGAATAGTTAAATGATTAACTGTTTCGATTTTTTCTTCAGGATAACTGAAGAACCATTTGTAACCGGCACTAGTTGCATAAATAACTATTGGGTCATCCTTTTTCTCTGGTTTCGCTTCATATTGATAAAGCGATTTGACCGTTGGAATTGCTAATGCAATAACAATGATGACTGGAATAACGAACCAAATAAACTCTATTAATGAATTGTGATGCATTTTACCTGACTCATCATTATTTCTTAAGCGGTATTTAAATAAGAAATAAGCGAACATGATGAGTACTACCGCCATAATAACAAGCATGAAGATGATTGAATAGATAATCAAGAACTTCGAATCACTTGCCATTGGCCCTTTTGGGTTTAAAACTTCTACGTTTGAACAACCACTAAGTAAAATTAGTGAGCCAAAGAGTAGAAGCAAAGACTTAAATTTTGACACTTTTTTGACCTCCTAATACTACAATTGTAGGGCTTAACATCAATTTTAAGATATTACGCGATATTTACAAGTGTTTGTAGCAAAAAAAAAATTGTAAAATTAAAACAACCCCAACAGAAACAACGTCTGGTGGGGGTTGGAAGATTTGTTAAAATTATGTGTACATTTTGTGAAAAGTGTCATAATTAGACATATTTAAAAAATATAGTGATCAACAGTGATAACTGTTATCAATTAGGGTTGGTTAAACATAGTTATGTATATTATTTTACTTCAATGTAACGTGTTGATTTATCTACTGCTCCATTAGAATCTTCTACTTGATATTCAATTTTGTACTTTCCTGATTTATTTGTATCTACATGTCCGTTTACAGTAATTTTGTCTGTAAGATCACCATCTTCTTTATCATAAGCACGAATACCGTTTAACACATTGTAGTCGTTACCTTTTTCGACAATTGTGTCCGTTGCACCTTTGATTTCAGGAATAGTATTTTCAGTTGCTTCTGCACTTAAATTAGGTGTCACTAGTGTGGCTGACACACCTATAGCTGATAAAGATTGTAATAATTTATTCATAACGCTACCTCCGTATGAAAATAAGTTGTTGCAAGTTAAACATAATATAACGCAGTTAATCGTTTTGAACATCGTACTATAGTCCTAATATAGTGAAAAATTTTAAATTTAACTGTAAGTTAACGTTAAAATTTAGTAAATATGAAAACATAACAATGGTATTTTATTAGCTGTGACATGTGCAATTAAGTGATTTTTAAAGTTAATATATATATCAATAGTAAAAATAATTAAAATGTGAAAGGCGGGGGTTATTTTAAATATCATTTGTGTAATATAATAGTAAAAAGCAGAATTTAAGTAGTTGTTTCTGTTAAACGTATTGAAAAAACTAAGAGGACATTAATTTTGTTTCAGAGTGTCAACAAACTATCGACTTTGTTGGCAGTTTTTTGTGCACGCTTTCCGCGGGCACTACCTCAGCCTGTAGTCTTCGGCGAGTGCAATTCCCACAGGAGTCGGCACAATTTCCAGCCAATATTATAGAAAAGTCTTTAGTAGAACTAATACTTATAGTCTATTTACTGACAATATGACAAGAGGATCTCGACAAAGTTTCCGACTTTGTTGGCAGTTATTTTTTGTGCACGTTTTCCGCGGGCACTGCCTCAGCTTGTAGTCTTCGGCGAGTGCAATTCCCACAGGAGTCGGCACTATTCACTGCCAATAATATAATGTGAAAAATACCCCATAGATAAAAATAAACAAGCCTTAGGAGAACTATGGACTGACCCCAATTAGTGGGAATAAAATAAAAACACTTTCGTTGAATTCATTTAAAATGAATCATACGGAGGTGTTTTTTCTATGAAAATAATGTCTTATTCAATAGAAACAAAATATAAAACGATTGAAATGAAAGAAGCTGGATATACTGTAAAAGAAATTATGGAAGCATTAAATATCAAAAATAGCACACAGGTAAAAACTTGGTGGCGATGGTATCGAAATGGTGAAACTTATAGATTTTATCAACAAAGAGGCAAGCAATATACTTACGGCAAAGGCGTGAAAGAATTATCAGAAGTAGAACAATTAAAGTTAGATAATAAGAAAAAAGATATTGAAATAGATATTTTAAAAAAGTACAAGGAGTTAGAAAGGAAGTGGTATCCAAAGTAATTGTAGAATTAGTTGATCAATTCAAGCATAAGTATTCAATCAAAATGATACTCGATGTTTTAGAAATACCTCAATCGACATACTATAGATGGAAACATAAGGACAAGGAAAAAGATAAAGTGACTCAAAAGGTTATTGAATTATGTGAAGAAAATAAATTCACCTACGGTTATCGCAAAATTACAGCATTGATTAATCAATTGTATTCAGCGTCAATTAATCATAAAAGAGTTCAGAGAATCATGCGAGAGTATAATCTGAACTGCCGAGTTAGACCTAAAAAATCTAAAAAAATTGGTGAACCTTATTATAAAACAGATAATTTATTACAAAGACAGTTTAAAGCTAACCAACCAATGGAAGTATTAACAACTGATATTACTTATTTACCTTTCGGTAACTCTATGTTGTATTTATCTTCAATTATGGATGTTTATAAAGGAGAAATTGTGGCGTATAAAATAGATAACAAACAGGGTCAAAGCTTAGTAAATGATACATTGAATCAAATAGATATACCTGAGAATTGCATACTACATAGTGACCAAGGCAGTGTTTATACATCCTATGCTTACTATCAATTATGCGAAGAAAAAGGCATTATCAGAAGTATGTCCCGAAAAGGAACACCAGCTGATAACGCCCCGATAGAAAGTTTCCATTCCTCGCTAAAGTGTGAAACTTTCTACATAAACAATGAGCTCAATAGCTCTAACCAAATTGTAATAGATATTGTCGAAAATTACATTAAAAACTATAATAATAATCGAATTCAACAAAAACTAGGCTACTTATCCCCTAGAAAATATAGGGAATTAGCAGCCTAGAACATAGTGTTTTTATTAAGTTCTCATTCTAAGGGTTCAGCGCCACTATAACCTAAGGCTTGTTTACGTACATACGAGTACATTGTGCTCGTACATTTTTATATTGTTCGTATATTTAATAACTTAAATATTAATAATTATTCGATGCCTCTACGCATTTTTTCTGCTAATAACGTATTATTTAACACCATAGTAATTGTCATTGGGCCTACACCACCAGGTACAGGCGTAATAGCACCAGCGATTTGTTTTACTTCTTCATAATCTACATCGCCTTTAAGCTTACCATTTTCATCTGGTGTATTACCTACATCAATAACTACAGCACCTGGCTTAACATCATCTTTAGATACGATGCCAGGACGACCAACTGCACTTACGATGATATCAGCATTTTTTAAATGTTGCTGCATATCTTTTGTTCTTGAATGCAAAATTGTCACTGATGCATTTTTTTGTAATAGTAATTTAGATACAGGTTGACCAACGATATGACTACGGCCAATGACTACTGCATCTTTACCTTCTATATCAATATCAGCGTGATTTAATAATTCCATTATACCTAATGGCGTACATGGCACGAATGTTTGTTCATCTATATAAAGTTTACCGATATTTTCTGGGTGAAAACCGTCCACATCTTTAGCTGGATTAATGGCTTCTAAAATCTTTTGTTCACTTACTTGAGCTGGTAAAGGTACTTGTACAAGAATACCACTGACACTGTCATCTTCATTTAAACGTGTTAACTCTTTTAACACATCTTCTTCAGATGTAGACTCGTCTAAATGTACAATTTCAGAAATCATACCAATTTTTTCAGCAGCTTTCTTTTTAGAGTTAACGTAACTTTGACTTGCACCATCGTTACCTACAAGTATAACTGACAGTTTTGGTGTATAACCTTTAGTTTGTAACGCTTCGACTTGATCTTTTAGACCTTGTCTATAATCTTTAGCAATTTGTTTTCCATCTAAAATTTTTGCGACCATGAAAATTTCCTCCTCTAAATTCTGAACCTCACCTTAACATTAAAACATATTAACGCTATAAAATTAAGTAAAATACGTAAATTAAATGATTTTTTGAAGTTAAAGTTCGATTTTTGATTGAAAAAGCATGATTTTGTTGTTATGCTATATCTGTAATATACATCTTAAAGTAGTAACATTTCAAATTATTGAAAGGGTGTTCAATTTGAAAGTGGCAGTAATTATGGGAAGTTCATCTGATTGGAATATCATGCAAGAAAGCTGTGCTATGTTAGAACAATTTGAAATACCATATGATAAGAAAGTAGTTTCCGCACATCGTACGCCTAAATTGATGTATGATTTTGCAACTGAAGCACGTACGAATGAGTATGATGTAATTATTGCTGGTGCAGGTGGCGCTGCACATTTACCTGGTATGGTAGCTTCTATGACGACATTACCAGTAATAGGTGTCCCAATCGAATCTAAAAGTTTAAAAGGACTAGATTCATTATTATCTATTGTGCAAATGCCAGGAGGTATTCCTGTAGCAACGACTGCAATAGGTAAAGCTGGAGCTAAAAATGCAGGTATTTTAACAGCACGTATTTTAAGTATAAACAATAAAACAGTCCAAAAAAATTTGGAAAATTATGAAAAATCTCTTGTTGAGAAAGTGAGTGAAATGCAACGTGAACTTCAGTAACTTAAGTTTTGGTGCAACGATAGGCATCATTGGTGGCGGTCAATTAGGCAAAATGATGGCACAATCTGCTCAACAAATGGGTTATAAAGTTATAGTGTTAGACCCTGATACAGAGTGCCCATGTCAGTATGTAGCTCATCAATTTATTAATGCGAATTATGATGATGAAGATGCATTGAATCGATTAGGTCAATTATCCGATGTCATTACTTACGAATTTGAAAATATTTCTGCACCACAATTAAAAGAATTAGTCGCAAAATACAACATTCCACAAGGGTATCAAGCTATCGAATTATTACAAGATCGTTTGTCTGAAAAACAAACTTTAAAAGAATGTGGAACACAAATTGTTCCGTTTTTATCTGTAACTTCATCTGATGAATTAATTGAAGCAAGTGAAGTGCTGGGGTATCCATTTATCGTAAAAACACGATTTGGAGGATACGACGGTAAAGGTCAAATCTTAGTGAAAGATGCGTCTTATTTAGCTGAAGTTGAACAACTTATTACACATCAAGAATGTGTCGCAGAACAATTTTTAAATCTTGAAAAAGAGGTCTCATTAACTGTAACTATTGGAAATGATAATCAAATAACGTATTTTCCATTGCAAGAAAATGAACATAGAGACCAAATCTTATTTAAAACAGTTGTACCAGCTCGCAGTGATAAAGAACAAGAGGCACGTAAGGAAGTACAAAAAATAATTAAACAAATTCATTTTGTCGGTACTTTTACAGTGGAATTCTTCATTGATAAACAAAATCACTTGTTTGTTAATGAAATAGCTCCACGACCACATAATTCAGGTCATTATTCAATTGAAGCTTGTAATTATTCACAATTTGATACGCACATTCTTGCAATTACTGGTCAAAAGTTACCTGATGACATTGAATTATTGCAACCAGCAGTAATGATGAATTTATTAGGTAAGGATTTAGATTTATTAGAAACTGAGTTTGCACATCAACCTGCATGGCATGTGCATATTTACGGTAAAACTGAGCGTAAAGCAGCACGCAAAATGGGCCATATTACAGTGTTAACAACGGATCTTGCAGCGACAGAACAACAAATGTTGAACCATTTTGAAGGGAGTAACAACTAATGACATTGCTATACGAAGGTAAAGCTAAAAAAATACATGCTACTGATACAGAAGGTATTTTACGTGTGGAATATAAAGATGAGGTTACAGCAGGGAATGGTGCAAAAAAAGATTATATCGAAGGTAAAGGACGATTAAATAATCTTATCACCTCTAAACTATTTAATTCTCTTAAACAACAAGGGTTAGAAAGCCATTTTATTGAACAAATTTCAGAGACAGAACAATTGGTACAATCTGTAGATATTATTCCATTAGAGGTTGTTGTACGCAATATTGCAGCAGGTTCAATAACTAAGCGACTAGGTTTCGATAAAGGGCATTCTTTTGAGCAACCGTTAGTTGAGTTCTTCTATAAGAATGATAAGTTAAATGACCCATTAATTACGGACGACCATGTCAAGTTGTTGCATATCGCTAATGATGATGAAATTAGCACTTTAAAAGCAGCAGCACTGAAAATTAATGAAGCATTAGTATCTATTATGGACCAAGTAGATTTACGACTTGTAGATTTTAAAATTGAATTTGGTAAAACGACAAAAGGTGACATTATTTTAGCTGATGAAATTTCTCCTGATACATGTCGTATCTGGGATAAACATAGTGATGTGAACTTCGATAAAGATGTTTATCGCGAAGATAGAGGATCAATAATAGACACTTATCAAACTTTCTTAAATAAATTGGAGGCTTTATAAAATGAAAACAATTGAATTACATGTAACTTTACAACCACAAGTATTAGACACTCAAGGACAAGCTTTAAATCGTGCTGTACATGATTTAGGCTACACGCAAGTCAACGATATTCGTGTAGGAAAATTATTATATATGACAGTAGAAGAAGCTACTGACGAAGCAGTTCACAATGTGGTAACAACATTAAGTGAAAAGTTATTTGCTAATACAGTTATTGAAGAATACAGTTATAAAGTTGTCGATGAAGGAGAGAAAGCATAATGAAATTTGCAGTGCTAAAATTTCCTGGATCAAATTGTGATAGAGACATGTATAATGCTGCTATTAAAATGGGAGCAAACGCAGAATATGTAGATTATCGAAATGAGTCACTTGCAGGTTTTGATGGCGTATTAATTCCAGGAGGATTCTCTTTTGGTGACTATTTACGTTCGGGAGCAATGGCTAGTGTGGCACCTATTATTAATGAAGTGAAACGTTTTGCAGATGAAGGAAAACCAGTGCTAGGTGTCTGTAATGGATTTCAAATTTTAACAGAAATTGGTTTGTTACCTGGGGCGTTATTGTACAACGATTCACATTTATTCGTTAGCCGAAATGAACAATTAAAAGTAGTGAATAATAACACACCATTTACTAAATTATATGCACAAGATGAACACGTTGTATACCCTGTAGCACACGGCGAAGGGCACTATTATTGTACTGAAGAAACATATGACGACTTAGTTGTTAATAATCAAATTATTTTAACTTATGTCGATAATCCCAATGGCTCTTTTAATGATATTGCAGGGATTGTAAATAAAAAAGGAAATGTATGTGGCATGATGCCGCACCCAGAACGTGCACTTGAATCAATTTTAGGTACTGACAGTGGCGTGAAATTATTTGAAGCGATGGTAAATAGTTGGAGGGAACAAAATGTCTAAGTTTATTGAACCAAGTGTAGAAGAAATCAAGTTAGAACAACTATATAAAGACATGGGATTAAGTGATTCTGAATATGAACATGTTTGTGAAATCTTAGGTAGAGAACCAAATTTCACAGAAGTTGGTATTTTTTCTGTAATGTGGAGTGAGCATTGTTCTTATAAGCACTCTAAACCGTTTTTAAAACAATTTCCAACAACAGGTGAGCACGTTTTAATGGGACCTGGTGAAGGTGCTGGTGTGGTTGATATTGGTGATAATCAAGCGGTTGTTTTTAAAGTAGAGTCACACAATCATCCTTCTGCTGTAGAGCCATATCAAGGTGCAGCGACAGGTGTAGGTGGCATAATTAGAGATATTGTGTCTATAGGTGCACGCCCAATTAATTTATTAAATAGTTTACGTTTTGGAGAATTGACTGAAAAACAAAACCGTCGACTATTACGCGGTGTCGTAGCTGGTATTGGAGGCTATGGTAACTGTATTGGTATACCTACAACAGCAGGTGAAATTGAATTTGATAATCGTTATGACGGCAATCCATTAGTTAATGCGATGTGTGTAGGTATTATCGATCATGATATGGTTCAAAAAGGAACTGCTAAAGGTATCGGAAATTCAGTTATTTATGTTGGTTTAAAGACTGGGAGAGATGGTATTCATGGAGCGACTTTTGCATCTGAAGAATTGAGTGAAGATAGTGAAAGTAAAAGACCATCAGTGCAAATTGGTGATCCGTTTGTCGGCAAAAAACTAATGGAAGCAACGTTAGAAGCTATCACATTTGATGAATTAGTTGGTATCCAAGATATGGGTGCGGCTGGTTTAACATCATCTTCTTCTGAAATGGCAGCAAAAGGTGGCAATGGCTTACACTTACGTTTAGAACAAGTACCAACAAGAGAACAAGGAATTTCACCATATGAAATGATGTTGTCAGAAACACAAGAGCGTATGTTATTAGTCGTTGAAAAAGGTACAGAACAAAAATTCTTAGATTTATTCGACAAACATGAATTAGATAGTGCAGTTATTGGTGAAGTGACTGACACAGATCGTTTTGTATTAACTTATGAAGATGAAGTGTATGCTGATATTCCGGTAGAACCACTTGCTGATGAAGCACCAGTATATATTTTAGAAGGTGAACATAAAGACTATAATACGAGCACAAATGACTACAGTGATATAGATGTAGATGAAGTATTTAATAAATTAATTGCACACCCAACAATTGCATCAAAACACTATTTATATGAACAGTACGATCAACAAGTTGGTGCTAATACAATTGTGAAACCAGGATTACAAGCTTCAGTTGTACGTGTTGAAGGTACTTCTAAAGCGATTGCTTCTACTATTGATGGAGAAGCACGTTACGTATTTAATCAGCCTTATGAAGGTGGCAAAATGGTTGTAGCTGAAGCATATCGTAATTTAATTGCTGTAGGTGCAACGCCATTAGCAATGACGGATTGTTTAAATTATGGTTCGCCTGAGAAAAAAGAAATCTACCAACAATTAATTGATTCAACTAAAGGTATGGCAGAAGCGTGTGAAATTTTGCAAACTCCGGTTGTTTCAGGAAATGTGTCACTATATAACGAAACAAAAGGGACTTCCATTTTCCCAACTCCTGTAGTAGGAATGGTGGGATTAATTGAAGATATTGACTATCTAAATGACTTTACACCTAAAGCAGGACAAGCAATATATGTTGTTGGTGATACAGGTAATGACTTTGGCGGAAGTCAGATCGAGAAATTAATTTATAATGAGGTAAATCATGAATCTGAAGCCATTGATTTATCTGAAGAGGTAGCTAAAGGCGAAGAGATAAAACAATTCATAAGAACAGGCCAGGCAGCTCATGTACAAACAGTTGGTAAAGGTGGCTTAGCTATAACGTTAGCTAAAATCAGTGCGCATTATAATTTAGGTATTGCTGCTCAAATAGCATTAACAGAGAGTCAATTATTTAGCGAAACACAAGGTCGTTATATTGTTGTTGCTAAAGAAGGTGCAGAAATCAACCTAACTAATGCAGTAAAAATAGGTCATTTAACAGAAGATGAGACATTTGAAGTGACTACCGATAAAGTTACAATTCAACGCAAAGTGTCTGAGTTCAAGGCACAATGGGAAGGAGCAATCTCTCAATGTATGACATCCACGGATTAAATGAAGAATGCGGACTTTTTGGCATTTGGAACCATACTGAATCAGCGCATTTAACATATATGGGATTACAAAGCTTACAACACCGAGGACAAGAAGGTGCAGGTATCGTTTGTTCAAATGGACAAAACTTAATTGGTGAACGTGGATTAGGATTACTCACTGAAGCTTTATCACAACAAGATTTAGCGACATTTCAAGGATATCAGCATGCTATTGGTCATGTACGTTATGCGACTTCTGGTAATAAAGGTATCGAAAACATTCAACCATTTTTATATCATTTTTATGATATGAGCGTTGGTGTTTGTCATAACGGTAATTTAATTAATGCTCAAAGTTTAAGAAAAGAATTGGAACAACAAGGCGCAATTTTCCACTCATCGTCTGATACTGAGGTTATTATGCATTTAATTAGACGAAGTAAACAACCTACTTTTGAAAGTGCATTAACTGAAAGTCTGTGTACGATTAAAGGTGGTTTCACATTTGCGTTACTTACAAAAGATGCATTATATGGTGCGGTAGATCCAAATGCAATTCGACCATTGGTTGTTGGAAAATTACAAACTGGTGAATATGTCATTGCAAGTGAAACATGTGCTATTGATGTTTTAGGTGGAGAATTTGTTCTTGATATTCATGCTGGTGAGTATGTAGTGATTAATGATGATGGTATTAGAGTCGAATCTTATACTACAGAAACAACAACAGCAATTTCAGCTATGGAATATATTTATTTTGCACGCCCAGATTCAACAATTGCAGGAAAAAACGTTCATGCTGTACGTAAAATGTCAGGTAAACGTTTAGCTGAAGAAAGTCCAGTAGAGGACGCTGATATGGTAATAGGAGTACCTAATTCCTCATTGTCGGCAGCTACTGGTTATGCTGAAGCTATGAATTTACCATATGAAATGGGATTAATTAAAAATCAATATGTTGCACGTACGTTTATTCAACCGACACAAGAGTTACGTGAACAAGGTGTACGCGTGAAATTATCGGCAGTAAAAGATATTGTTCACGGTAAAAATATAGTTATGGTTGATGATTCAATAGTAAGAGGTACGACATCTAAACGAATTGTACGTTTATTAAAAGATGCAGGGGCAAAATCTGTCCATGTCAGAATAGCTTCTCCAGAATTTATGTTCCCAAGTTTTTATGGTATTGATGTGTCGACAACTGCTGAATTAATTTCCGCTAATAAATCGCCAGAAGAAATTAAAGACTATATTGAAGCAGAATCATTAGCTTATTTATCGGTTGACGGCCTTATAGAATCAATCGGTATCGATGAGGATGTACCATATCATGGCTTATGTGTTGAAAGTTTTACTGGTGATTATCCAGCTGGATTATATGATTACGAAGAACGTTATTTTGCAAGTTTGAGTGAACGACAAAAGGCATTTTTAGCACAAAATACACAATACTTTGATAAGGCGGGGAATCAATATGTCTAATGCATATCAACAAGCTGGAGTAGATATCCATGCAGGTTACGAAGCGGTAGAGCGTATTTCTAGTCATGTGAAAAGAACGATGAGAAAAGAAGTACTAGGTGGATTAGGTGGGTTTGGAGCCACTTTTGATTTATCTCAACTTAATATGAAAGCCCCGTTGCTTGTATCTGGAACTGATGGTGTAGGTACAAAACTTAAATTAGCCATAGATTATAATAAGCACGACACGATCGGTATTGACGCAGTAGCGATGTGTGTGAATGATATTTTGACGACAGGTGCAGAACCGTTATATTTTTTAGATTATATTGCAACTAATAAAGTCGTTCCTGAAGTCATCGAACAAATTGTAAAAGGTGTAAGTGATGGTTGCGAAGAAACACATACCGCACTAATTGGTGGAGAAATTGCTGAAATGGGTGAAATGTATCATGAAGGAGAATATGATTTAGCCGGTTTTGCAGTTGGAGCTGTTGAAAAAGATGATTATATAGATGGATCAAACGTCCAACCCGGACAAGTTATTATAGGTTTAGCATCAAGTGGCATTCATTCCAATGGTTATAGTTTAGTCCGTCAATTGATAGCTAAAGCTAATGTTCAAATGACGGATAAGTTTACAGCTGATGAATCATATTTAGAAACATTATTAAAACCAACACGATTATACGTAAACCCAGTATTAGAGGTAATTAAAAAGTATCCAGTACATGCGATGACACATATAACAGGCGGTGGTTTTTATGAAAATATTCCGCGTGCACTTCCAGAAGGTGTTACTGCCAATATTGATGTGACAACATTCCCTACGCCTAAGATTTTTGACTGGTTACAAGAGCAAGGTGAGATTAGTACTGAAGAAATGTATAACATTTTTAATATGGGTATTGGCTTTACACTTGTAGTAGATGCAGCAAATAGTAAAGCGGTAATTGAGCACATTAAACGACATAATATTGAAGCATTCGAAATTGGTACGATTACATCAGGTGATGAACCAATTCAATTAACGGGGGTTAAAGCGTGACTAAAGTAGCAATATTTGCGTCAGGTTCTGGAAGTAATTTTGAGAATATTATGAGCAAAATTCATCAAGGTCAATTAGAACATATCGAAGTAACAGCGCTATATACGGATCAAGTTAGTGCATATTGTATTGAACGTGCGAGAGATTTTAACTTGGATGTGCATATTAATGAACTCAAAAATTTTGACTCTAAAGCTGATTATGAACGTAAAATTTTAGAATGGTTAACTGCTGAAAAAGTTGAATGGATTATTCTAGCAGGTTATATGAAATTAATTGGTACTGAAATGTTAAATGCATATAATGGAAGAATTTTAAATATCCATCCTTCATTGTTGCCAAAATATAAAGGTAAGGATGCAGTAGGACAAGCACTTGCCAGTGAGGATGATATTACTGGAACAACAGTACATTATGTTGATAGTGGTATGGATACTGGGGAAATTATAGAGCAACGTCAGTGTCCAATTTATCCTACTGATTCAAAAGAAGAATTAGAAGAGCGCATCAAAAAATTAGAACATGAGCTTTATCCAAAAGTCATTGCAGATATTATTCAATAAGAGGTGTAGATAACATGAAAAAAGCATTATTAAGTGTTTCTAACAAAAGAGGCATTGTAGAATTCGCACAATCATTAACAGAATTAGATTATGAATTATATTCAACTGGCGGTACTATGAAAGCTATCCAAGAAGCGGGTGTAGCTGTAAAATCTATTTCTGAATTAACACAATTCGATGAAATTATGGATGGTCGAGTGAAAACATTACATCCAGCGGTACACGGTGGTATTTTAGCTGATCGTGATAAACCAGAACATTTAACACAGTTAAAAGAACAAGATATCGATTTAATTGATATGGTAGTAGTCAATCTGTATCCTTTTAAAGAAACTGTGGCTAACCCTGATGTGACTGAAGCAGATGCAATTGAAAATATTGATATAGGTGGACCAACAATGTTGCGAGCAGCTGCCAAAAACTTTAAACATGTAACGACTATTGTACATCCTTCTGATTATAATGAAGTTATTGAACGTTTAAAAAATGACAATTTGGATGCCGCATATCGCAAGTCCTTAATGGTTAAAGTTTTTGAACATACAAATGAGTATGATGCAGCTATTGTAGAATTCTTTAATCAAAGTAAAGAAACGCTACGATATGGTGAAAACCCTCAACAGTCTGCACATTTTGTACGTACATCGAATGCTAAGCAAACACTTGGAGGCGCTAAACAATTACACGGGAAGCAATTAAGTTATAACAATATAAAAGATGCAGATGCAGCACTTGCATTAGTTAAAGAATTTCAGCAACCTACAGCAGTAGCTGTTAAACATATGAATCCATGTGGTGTGGGTATTGGTAATACAATTGACGAAGCATTTCAACATGCTTTTGAAGCAGATAGTCAATCCATTTTTGGTGGCATTGTCGCTTTAAATCATACTGTGGGCGAATCATTAGCAACAAAATTACATGAAATTTTCTTGGAAGTTGTAATTGCGCCTAAATTTACAGATGAAGCATTATCGATTTTAAGTCAAAAAAAGAATATCCGTTTATTAGAAATTGATATGACGTTAGATAAAAATGAACAAGAAGTCGTATCTGTATCTGGTGGTTATTTAGTTCAAGACAAAGACAATGTGGCAATTAAGCGTGAAGATATAGCAGTAGTAACTAATGAGACACCTACGGAAGCACAGTGGGAAGCAATGTTATTAGGCTGGAAAGTTGTTGCATCTGTTAAAAGTAATGCAGTAATTTTAAGTAATGCGAAACAAACTGTCGGTATCGGTGCTGGACAGATGAATCGTGTGGGCTCGGCTCAAATTGCTATTGAGCGCGCAATCGAAATTAATGATGATGTCGTTATGGTTTCAGATGGCTTTTTCCCAATGGATGATACAGTAGAACTCGCTGCACAACATGGTATTAAGGCAATAATTCAACCTGGTGGTTCGATTAAAGACCAAGCCTCAATCGATATGGCTAATAAACATGGTATTGCTATGGTGACAACAGGCGTGCGTCACTTTAAACATTAATATACAGGGGGACACCACAAATGAATGTACTTGTTATTGGTACAGGAGGTAGGGAGCATGCAATTGCTCATAAATTGAAGCAATCTGATTTAGTAAAACATATCTTTGCTATTCCAGGCAATGATGCAATGACAAATATAGCTGAGGTGCATACTGAAATTGCTGAAACAGCGCATAATGAAATTGTGGCATTTGCTAAAGCGCACGACATCGAGTGGACTATTATTGGACCTGAACAACCATTGACTGAAGGTCTTGCTGATCAATTACGTCAAGAAAATATTAAAGTGTTTGGCCCAAGTAAAGCAGCAGCACAAATTGAAGGTTCGAAACTTTTTGCTAAACAAATAATGGAAAGACACAATATTCCTACGGCAACTTATAAGGAAATCGACACTAAAACACAAGCGCTAGAATATATTAAGCAGTGTGACTATCCTATAGTGTTGAAAAAAGATGGTTTAGCAGCAGGAAAAGGGGTCATTATTGCTGAAAACATAGAGCAGGCTCAAAGTGGAGTAGAAACGCTTTATCCCGAAGAGCAGGGCTTAGTAGTTTTTGAAACGTTTTTAGAAGGTGAAGAATTTTCATTGATGACTTTTGTTAATGGCGATTATGCTGTACCTTTTGACTGTATTGCTCAAGATCATAAGCGAGCTTTTGATAATGACCAGGGACCGAATACTGGAGGTATGGGTGCGTATTGTCCTGTACCACATATTGGTGCTGACATTTTGCAACAAACGAATGAAACAATTGCACAACCAATAGCTAAAGCTTTGCATGATGAAGGTTATCCTTTCTTTGGCGTATTATATATTGGTGCTATTATTACGGCAGATGGTCCAAAAGTGATTGAATTTAATGCTCGTTTTGGTGATCCGGAAGCGCAAGTATTATTGGCGAGAATGGACAGCGATTTAATGCAACATATTGTTGAGTTAGAGCAAAAGGCGCCGATTGAATTTAAATGGAAAGACAATGCTGTAGTTGGTGTGATGCTTGCTTCTAAAGGCTACCCAGGTAGCTATGAAAAAGGCCAATTAGTATCTGGATTTGATTTAGATGGCACATACTTTGTGAGTGGATTGAAGCTGCAGCAGGAACAGTATGTTACAAGTGGTGGTCGTGTTATCTTGGCATTAGGCGAAGGCGTGTCTATAGATAAAGCGAAAGAACAAGCGTATCAAGCAGTAAAACGAATTAACAGTGATGCTTTGTTTTATCGTCAAGATATAAGTAATAAAGCACTGAGATAATACGTTTAGTAGTTTTTTAATTTTAGTCATTAAATGTGGTAAAGGTATAGAGCTCATTATAATAAGGACCCATTCATTTTAGATGAATGGGTCCTTTTGGTTTTAGATATTAGTAAAATTAAATGCTGCTGTTACTTGCTAATTTAAACTGGTATCAATGTTCGAATGGTCGGTTAATAAATATTAGAAATTCTCACATCATGAATACCAGTAATAGGGAAAAAGTGAGCACCTAGCATAGCTAATACTATACATAGTATTACAACTACAAAGGTTAAAATATCTTTATATGAAAAGGTCGTATGATAATAATACGTTCTTGGACCACTTCGAAATCCTTTCTTTTCCATAGCTACAGATAATTGATGTGCTTTTCTAATATTTTGACTGAGTAATGGTATCAATAAATGTTTAATTCTATTAATACCTCGGTAGTTTTTAGCTGGTATCATTTGATAACGCATTTTTAGTGAACGTTGCAATTGAATTAATGAGCTTATCATTAATGGAACCATTCGAAATGCGGCCATAAAGGCATATGCAACTTTAGGTTTTACTTTCAAATGTTGCATTAAACTATAAAATATCATCACAATTTGTGAAGTGAAAGCTATCAATATACCAAAGAGTGAGACTGTTAGTGTTCTAAGCATCAAATGTAAACCACGAATTAAACTTTCGCTACTTATTTGAATAAAACCGAATTTGAATAATACATGAGTGCCATCACCATAAAAAATCATGAATAGGGCAGATATCAGGCTGAAGAACAGAGTAAACATAACAAATATTAAGGTGATATATAGACGTACACCATTACATATTAGTAGGAAAATAAGCATGAATATTGCCAAATATAACATCAAATCAAATTGATGCACAAAAATGACAAAGAAAAATAGTAATACGGCAATGATTAATTTTGTAATGATATTCACATCATCCATAAAAGTATGGCGGACTTTCCATAATTCAAACATGGGTTTCACCTGACAATTCTATAAGTTGTTGTTGCTCTATATGTAATCGTCTTGTAGCATAACGATTAATAATTTCAGCATCATGAGTCACCATGATAACAGTTTGACCTTCAGTGACACGTTGTTGAAATAATGAGATGAGATTAAATGTATTGTGACTATCTAAACCAAATGTCGGCTCATCTAACAATATAATATCAGCTTCAGCACTCAAGGCTGTAGCAACACTTAAACGACGTTTTTGACCCATCGATAATTCGTAAGGATGTTGTGTCATAACATGTTCCAGACTGAGCGTTTGCAATAATTCCTTTGTTTTACGTTTAGCATTTGCACTATCAGATTTATTGAACTGAAGCAGCACTTCATCGTATACCGAATTAGTAATAAATTGTAGTTCAGGATTTTGGTAGACTAAATAACTATATTGGGCCATGTTTTTGATTTTTTTAATACGTTTATCGTTAATATACATGTCGCCATGATATTTGATTAATTGCATAATGGACTCTAACAGAGAAGTTTTTCCGCTACCATTTGGCCCGGTAATAGTTATGAATTCACTAGGTTTAATTGACATTTTATCAATTGTTATTAATGTTTTAGCACCACGCTTAATTTCACCATTGATAAAAGTGAACAACTCTTGTTGTACAGTATCATTATTACTCAATATAGCTTTAGGGGCATGTGACCAAGCATTAGGATGCCAAACACCATATTCAGTCAATAAATCTTCATATTGTTGTAGCATCATCTGCGGTGGTGCATCTGCAATAATTTTGCCTTCATAATTGAAGAGTAAAACACGATCGATATGTTCCCATATATGAGCAACCTTATGTTCTACAATTAATACGGTTTTATCTTGCCATAAAGCTTTAATTTTAGTCCATAATTCCTGAGTTGCTGATTCATCTAACATTGCAGTAGGTTCATCCAGAAAGAGCGTTTGTGCATTTTGTAACAGTGTTTCAGCGATAGCTAATTTTTGTTTCATTCCACCACTGAGTTGACTTATAAACTGATGTGGATTGACATGCAAATCTACAGCTTTGAGCGCACTTGAAATTTTAGCATCCATTTCAGCTCTTGGGACTTGTTGGTTTTCTAAAATAAACGCCAGTTCTTCATGTACTTTTGGCATGCAAAATTGACTATCAGGATCTTGAAAAATGACACCGCTATGAGTATCAATTTCTAGCTGGTCGTATTTCATCGGTAATTCAATCAAATCAGGTACAATGCCACTTAATACATTTAAAAGCGTACTTTTTCCTGAACCAGAAGGTCCTAATAATAGTACTTTTTCACCTGTTTTAATATTGATATCTAGACCATCGAAAATTTTATGGTCAGTGTTTGGATATTTTAAACGTAAATTTTTAGCAGTTAACACGTATAGTACTCCTTATAAATTGTCATAATCTTTTTGTGAAGAAGGGCGAAATAATCTTGTAACACCTGTCTGGTCTAATGCTTTGACGATAATATATGACAATAATCCAGCTACTATGATACCGCTAATCAATCTAAAACCAATGTATAAAGCAAGATTCCAACTTGCGATTTCAGCTAAATAGCCATAAGCAAAATCTAAAGGTAATGTTACTATTGCAGCTAATAATCCTGCTAACATCGCAACCATAGCAGTACGTGATTTATATTTGAAAATTGCAAAGATAATTTCACAAGCTAATCCTTGTAGTAATGCATAAATCATTGTCGCAATATCAAAGCGACCCATGACGATTGTTTCACCTGCACCAGCAGCAAACTCAGCTAATAGTGCAATGCCTGCCTTTGGAATAATCAAATAAGCTACTATTGCTGCCATAAACCAAGCACCATAAGTCAACTCTTCGATGTGTAAACCTGAAACCTGTACAGCTTTGTAAACAAAGTTCCATATGTTGTAAATCAATGCGAATACAACTGCAATTAAGACAGTCACTAAAATTTCTGACAGTTTTAAACCTTTTGACATTTAATATTCCTCCAAAAAAACGCACAACCTCTCTAGAAGGTTGCGCGTGTAAGATTGGGCAGAACTATACTGTACTATCGTCAAAAAGTATAATTTAGCACTTTCCTACGCTAGCTTTCATCTAGATCAGGTTCAAAGGGTTTGAGGGTATACCTCATCTCAGTCACAAAACACCCCTAGTGCGAATATTAATATTTATTTTATACTTAATGTATGACTTTTACTACAGTATGTCAAGCACATTTTCTATATACAGTTAATATCACAATTTCAGTAACAATTAAAATGTTGTTAGTCAAAAATATCTTGTATGTTTTTCTTTGTTTCCTCAGAATTCTCTTGATTCTGCTCTTTTTGTTCTTTTAATTCATCTTCAACTTCTTTAGCTTTCTCTGCTGCTTTTTTATTTACGTCGTCTTTAGTCATAATACTACACTCCTTATAGTAAACTAATAGAAAAAGATGTTACACATAACTTTTACCTCGTAAAAAATATTTAAAACAATTTGATGTCATTGTTATTGCAAATTAATGTAAAAATAAGTTATTGTTAAATAATCCGAAAAATGAGTTTGAATTTTGTTGAACTGTGGAAATTTGTTTATGATACAGTTTTATATCATACTCGAGACTTATTTAATGAGTTTAATAAAGACAAGAACAAGATGTTCATATATAATGACTTTGAGGTGAATGGTATGTCGTTTCTAAAAAAACACGCCGAAATATTATATAGTTATGTTATCGGCATAGTTTCACTTTTTATGGGGATAATTATACTCATCAATTTACCATTAATAGAGAAATTAAATGGTAAAGGTAAAGTAGAATTACATATCCATAATGTGTGGGATTTTTTCAACGCTTTTTTTAGTGAAATTATAAGAGTAGTTAGTAATTATATAGGCAATTTCCCAATTATAAGTGCGATTGTAATTATCCTATTTGGCTTATTAGTAATTGGGTTAGGGTGGACGTTGTATCGTACAACTCAGTATGATTATGATATTTCGATTTTCTTTTTAGTAGTAGGAATATTATATTTTTTAATAACACTCGTTTTAATGACGCAAGTATATAGCTTTTTTGCAATTTTATTTATTTTCCCTTTTATAATTCATATTGGTTATATCGTATATAAAGATGAATTATATACACACAATAGAAAATATCATTATTTATGGATTATTTTTAGTTATGGGATAGTATATTTGCTAACGCAATTAGTGCTATATAGCAGAATTGAAAGTGATGAAATTTTAACAATTGATATATTAAGTATTAACGTATTCTTCTTAATTATGTGGTTGCTTGGACAAATGTCTATTTGGAATTTCTTATTCTTAAGAAGAGCTTTACCTTTAACTAAGCAAGAACTTGGTGAGGAAGAGCCTGAGCTTTCTAGAACAAGTAAAGATTCTATGTCTAACCAAACTAAAATTCATTGGAAAAATATTCAAGATCGTACGACAGAGTTCACACGCAAAACACGTCGTAGTGTAGATATGGAAAAAATACGTAATAAAAAAGATAAATTTGTGAAGAAATGGAAAGACATCATCGATATTCAAGAGGACGATGTACCAAATTGGATGAAAAAGCCTAAATGGCTAAAAACAGTTTATGTAGAATTGTTCTGCGGTGCATTCCTTTTATTCTTTACACTTATCGAATTTAATAATAGAAATAGTTTGTTTGTGTCAGGTGATTGGGAAATCTCACAAACACAATATGTAATAGAATGGATTACCTTGTTACTGTTAATGTTAATTATGATAGCGTATATTCTTACAACATTGACTAATTATTTAAGAAATAAATTCTATTATATTCAGTTATTTATGATTAGTATTTTATTCTTCAAGTTATTAACTGAATTCGCCAATATTATGGTGCATGGTTTACTATTATCTATTTTTATCACGCCATTATTATTCTTAATGTTGATTGCAGTAACAGTTGCATTCGTCATCAAATTGCGTGAACGTAAACAAGAATAAATAAAATAACTATACTTGAAAGATAGCTTCAAAACATAAACAAGCCTTAGGCAACAGTTCGCCTAAGGCTTGTTTTATTTATCGTTATTGGATGATTTTATTAAATAACAGTGGTTTCCATTAGCCACATCGTCATTTTTAAATATTAATAACAGTAAAAATTAGCTTGGAATAGTACTAGCCGAAGACTACAGGCTGAGGCAATGCGTGCGTATAGCGTGCACAAAAACTGCTAACAATGTGTCTACTTTCATTGCCATATTGTCCTATAACATTGCTAAATCAACAAACTAAATATACTGTTTTTGATATTTATCTAAGACTTTTGCGAATAAAGAAGCTAAAACTTGTTGGAAAAGCATACAAAATACAACAGGCATGGCAACTTTTTTAGGGAAATACGTTACAGCAATTATTATGCCGATTGGTATGTTTCTCATGCCTCCAATCAGTACTAACGTTGTAGTGATTATAGTATTTTTGAAAAGTATGTGGCTTAGTATTAAGGCTAGAGCATATCCTATTGCTGCTAAGAAGAAAACCATTAATATAATGGCTAATAAATTCCAAGTGAAATTTGTAACATATGGAGTTACGGCGCTACTATTAATAATTACTATTGCGAAAAAGCTTAATTTTGAAAATGGTGCTAAAGTAACATTAAGTTTAGATGATTTGTTTTTTTAAAATTCATTTACTAATATTCCGAATATTGAGGGAATAACAATCATTAAAATTAAACCTTTTAGGATTGAAATAGTATCTATATTTATGGATTCTCCAACTAGTACATAAAGTAAGGTAGGTAAAATGATGGGTGCTAGTAGAGTGTCAATCAAGATGATTGAGAGACCTAATGGAAAATCTCCTTTGCATATATTAATCCAAATAATACTTGTAACGCCTGTAGGGATAGCTACAGATATTACAAAACCTATTGTAAGTAAATGATCGTTAAAAACTGTTTGAGTTAAAAAATATGCCCAAACAGGCATGAGGATATGTAAAAAAGCGATACTAAAAAGAATAATAAATGGGTGTTTGATAAACACTTTGATATCTTTAAATCTCATAGTTAGACTTCCAGCAAAAGTCATAAAAGCAAATAGCCAAGGAACTACAAAAAGTAACTGTTCTCCAATGAAATGAAAAAGAATGCCAATTACAACACAAAAAGGAGTCAGTATGGGCATCAGTTTTTGTAGTTTTTTATTAATTATATCTACCATAGTATATTTATCCCCCTTTGCTATACACTTATAGTATTAGGAAATTCATTTAGAAATAGCAATCATTTCAAAGTCTCTCTTTTATCAATAGATTTATTTTAACATACAATATTAGCAGTAATTTGGGTAGACTCTTGCGGGAACAGCACTCGCCGCAAATTACATGGTGAGGCAGTGTCCGCGGAAAGCGAGCACAAAAACTGCTAATAAAAAGGGGGATTTGGCGATAGTTTTTAATTTTTTGCTATATCTACTTTAATTACCATGCTAAAATAGTAACTGCTAAATTAAATAATAATAGTAGGAAGGTTGGCATCACATATGAAAACTGCCACTTTAAATAAAGGCAAGGAAACTAAGTATAAAAATCAATATCCTTTAATTGATGAAGAAGATATATACAATCACGACCATTTGAAAGAAGGAGATTTGTTTTATTTAGTCACTGAACAAGGCACATACATTGCTACATGTTATGTAGGAAGACAGCATAAAGGACTTGGATGGGTATTATCTTATGACCAACAACAAAATATTGATATTGCATTTTTTGAAAAGCTATTTACACTCGCTAAAGAAGATAGAACTTACTTTTATAATTTAGAAGGTACGAATGCATTTAGATTATTTAATAGTGAAGGTGACGGTGTAGGTGGACTTACTATAGATAATTATAATGGCCATTTATTAATACAGTGGTACTCTAAAGGTATTTATAAATTTAAATATTTAATCTTACAAGCGATACAAAATGTATTTCAATACACATCAATTTTTGAAAAAATGAGATTTAAAGATACTGATTTCGAGGGTGGCTTTGTAACTGGAGAAGCGCCTGAATTTCCAATCGTTATAGAAGAAAACTTCGCATTTTATAATGTTAATTTAAATGATGGACTAATGACGGGTATCTTTTTAGATCAAAAAGAAGTACGTAAGAAATTACGTGATCAATTTGCGTCAAATAACAAGGTGTTGAATTTATTTAGTTATACTGGAGCATTTTCAGTTATATCAGCACCAATTGCCGAACAAACTACAAGTGTCGATTTAGCCAATCGTTCCCGTAGTTTAACTGAAGAGAACTTCGGCTTAAATAGCATTGATCCGAAATCACAATATATTTACGTAATGGATACATTTGATTTTTATAGTTATGCCGAACGTCATCAATTGTTATACGATACGATTGTTATCGATCCACCAAGCTTTGCACGTAATAAAAAGAAAACATTTTCTGTAATGAAAGATTATGACAAGTTAATTGATGGCGCTTTAAATATTCTAGCACCACAAGGTACATTACTATTATGTACCAATAATAGTGCATATTCATTAAAATCCTTTAAAAATACTGTTAAAAAGACATTAGAAGATGCTGATGTGGATTATGACATTGTAGAAGTTATGGGCTTACCTAAAGACTTTAAAACACATCCACATTACAAGCCATCTAAATATTTAAAAGCAATTTTTGTACAAGTTAAATAAAATCAGTGAAAATAGGGTAATTATGTTATTGAATGCAATATATTTGAGGAGTGAATTAAAGTGAGCATAAAAAACAAAATTACGAATAATTTAACTAATAAAGTCGGAAATAAAGTTTTAGATATTGAAGAAATTAAACAAAAAAGTAATATACCAACAACTCAACAAGAAATAGCAGATAGACGTGATCGTGCTATGGCTTTAGTCAGAAAAAAATCATTATTATCTTCTGGAGCTAGTGTGGTACCAATTCCTGGATTAGGGTTTAGTGTAGATTTAAAACTCATGAAAGATATTATAGAAGATGTGAATAAGATTTATGGTTTAGATCATAAGCAAGTAAATTCGATGGGTGACGATATAAAAGAACGTATTTATACCACTGCAGCAATTCAAGGAAGTCAATTTGTTGGCAAAAAAGTGTCTAATGCGATATTAAAAGTAGTGATTAGAGATGTTGCTAAACGAACTGCAGCGAAACAAACAAAATGGTTCCCTATAGTTGGACAAGCTATTTCTGCTTCAATAAGTTATTATTTAATGAAGAAAATCGGTGACGATCATATTGAAAAATGTGAAAAGGTTGCCCAATCTTTAGTCTAAAAAATAAATAAAATTGCAGCGTTTTCACAAATTGGCTAAAATATCCCTAGATATTATCATATCTAGGGATTAACGAATTGAATTTATAAATATAATTTGGTAATGTAAATATATAAAACTTTGTTAGGTTTTATAATAAACTAACGATTCTAACTATACGAAGGAGATATCATATTATGGAACAAAATTCATATGTAATTATTGACGAAACGGGGATTCATGCACGCCCAGCAACAATGCTTGTTCAAACAGCATCAAAATTTGATTCAGATATTCAATTAGAATACAACGGTAAAAAAGTTAACTTGAAATCTATTATGGGTGTTATGAGCTTAGGTGTAGGTAAAGATGCAGAGATCACTATCTATGCTGACGGTAGCGATGAAACTGATGCAATTACAGCAATCACTGAAGTGTTATCAAAAGAAGGATTAACTAAATAATATGCCAAACTATATTAAAGGTATCGCTGCATCAGATGGTGTAGCTATTGCGAGAGCATACTTATTAGTTGAACCTGATTTATCATTTGATAACAATAAAGTGTCAGATGTAAATGCAGAAGTCGAAAAGTTTCAAAATGCTATCAATACATCCAAAATCGAATTAACTAAAATTAGAAATAATGCTGAGCAAAATCTTGGTGCTGATAAAGCAGCGATTTTTGATGCACATTTATTAGTATTAGATGATCCAGAGTTAATTCAACCAATAGAAGAAAAAATTAATAATGAACAAGTTAACGCACCAACAGCTTTAACTGAAGTAACTGATCAGTTCATTACTATCTTTGATTCGATGGATAATGAATACATGAAAGAGCGTGCAGCTGATATTCGTGACGTAAGAAAGCGTGTACTAGCTAATCTTTTAGGCGTAGAATTACCCAATCCAAGTATGATCGATGAAAGCGTTGTTATTATTGGTAATGATTTAACACCATCTGATACAGCGCAGTTAAACAAAGAATTTGTACAAGGATTTGTAACAAATATTGGGGGAAGAACGTCACATTCAGCAATTATGAGCCGTTCTTTAGAAATCCCTGCTGTTGTTGGTTCAAAAACAATAACAGACGAAGTAAACCAAGGTGATATGGTTATTGTAGACGGTTTAACAGGGGAAGTAATTGTTGATCCTACAAGTGATGAAGTGATCGCTTATGAAAATAAACGTGAACGTTTCTTTGAAGATAAAAAAGAATTACAAAAATTGCGTGATGAAGAAACGGTTACTGTAGATGGTGTCCATGCAGAATTAGCTGCAAATATTGGAACGCCAAATGATCTTTCTGGTGTAATAGAAAATGGTGCGGAAGGTATTGGTTTATATCGTACTGAATTTTTATACATGGGTAGAGATCAGTTACCTACAGAAGATGAACAATTTGAAGCATATAAAGAAGTTATCCAATCAATGGATGGTAAACGTGTCGTAGTACGTACATTAGATATAGGTGGAGATAAAGAACTACCATATTTAGATTTACCTGATGAAATGAATCCATTCTTAGGCTATCGTGCTATCAGATTATGTTTAGATCAACCTGAAATTTTCAGACCACAATTGCGTGCTTTGCTACGTGCATCTGTTTACGGTAAATTAAATATTATGTTCCCAATGGTTGCTACAATTCAAGAATTCCGTGATGCTAAAGCAATCTTATTAGAAGAGAAAGAGAATTTAACAAATGAAGGTGTAGATGTTTCAGATGATATTGAAATCGGTATCATGGTCGAAATTCCTTCAACAGCAGCTTTAGCAGATGTTTTTGCTAAAGAAGTTGATTTCTTCAGTATTGGAACAAATGATTTAATACAATATACTATGGCAGCAGATAGAATGTCTGAACGTGTGTCATACTTGTACCAACCTTACAATCCTGCTATTTTACGTTTAGTAAAACAAGTGATTGAAGCTTCTCATAAAGAGAATAAATGGACAGGTATGTGCGGTGAAATGGCTGGAGACGAAACTGCTATTCCAATTTTATTAGGTTTAGGCTTAGATGAATTTTCTATGAGTGCGTCTTCTGTATTAAAAGCACGTAGACAAATTAAAGGTTTAAGTAAAAATGAAATGAACGAATTAGCTGAACGTGCCATTGATTGTGCAACAACAGAAGAAGTTGAAGCATTAGTACGTGAATATTCGAAATAACAAAAAAGTTTATTAAGCGATTATCGCTTAATAAACTTTTTTTGTATTTTTAAGAATTTAGAGATAATGTATTATTTATTTTATCCATGTCGATTTGATACATTGGTTCATTGTCTAATAAAATAAAAGGAGTTGCGAACGCATCATAATCCATCATTTCATGTTTATATTGACTATTTTGATTGATATTTTTTTCGATATAACTAATGTTATGCTCGGATAAATAATTTTTAATAAACGTACATGGTGGACATTCATGTTGTGTATAAATTATAATTTCAGTCAAAGCTCTACATCCTTTCCACAAGTATTTAGTTCATAATATATAGATGATACTAGAAAAATTCAACTTTGTGAATGGTCTGTGACAAGTCATTAATTTGTCACTATTATTTTCATTCTAAAATATTTCATCTTTTTAGCACGCGCGATATAATAAATAGACGTTGTGATTTTACTCACAAATATAATTAAAAGGTGATGTTATGGATTCAGTAGAATTAGCTAGATTTCTGACTGGTATGACTCTAGCAGTACACATAATATTTGCAACTATTGGCGTAGGTATGCCACTTATGTTTGCAATAGCAGAATTTTTAGGAATTAAAAATAAGGATCCTCATTACATGACATTAGCTAAACGGTGGTCAAAAGGATATACAATTACCGTAGCAGTTGGTGTTGTGACAGGTACAATTATAGGATTACAATTATCATTGTTATGGCCTACATTTATGCAAATAGGTGGCCATGTTATTGCATTACCGCTCTTTTTAGAAACGTTCGCATTCTTTTTTGAAGCAATATTTCTTAGTATATATTTATACACTTGGAAAAGATTTAAAAATAGATGGCTACATTTTCTTTTAAGTATTCCTGTTATTATTGGTGGTTCATTCTCTGCGTTATTTATAACGTCAGTAAACTCATTTATGAATACACCGGCAGGATTCGATATGAAAGACGGGAAAATGGTCAATGTTGAACCATTAGCAGCTATGTTCAACCCGTCATTTTTAGTACGTTCTTTTCATGTTGTAGCTACAGCACTAATGACTATGGCGTTCATTTTAGCAGCTATAGCAGCTTACAAAATATTAAAAAATAAATTTAAAAAAGATACAACATATCATGTTAAAGCATTAAAATTAACTATGGTGTTAGGGTTAGTATTTACTTTAGGATCTATGTTAGCTGGTGATTTATCTGCTAAATTCTTACATCAAGAGCAACCTGAAAAATTAGCAGCTTATGAATGGCATTTTGATTCGGAATCCAATGCAGATTTAGTCTTATTTGGTACTCTGGATGAAGAGACTCAAGAAGTGTCAGGGGCTATTAAAGTGCCTGGTATTTTAAGCTTTTTAGCCGATAACAGTTTTGATACTGAAGTAAAAGGCTTAAATGATTTTTCAAAATCAGTGACACCGCCGTTAATTGTACATTACTTCTTTGATATTATGGTCTTTTTAGGCGTTTTCTGTTTTGTAGTTTCTGGTATTTACGTGACGATGTTGTGTATTAAAAAATTAAGAAAATATCTTCATGTTAAACCGATGCTTTTTGGTATTTTACTAACAGGACCTGGTGCAATGTTAGCGATTGAGTCAGGTTGGTTCTTAACAGAGATGGGCAGACAGCCATGGATTTTAAGAGGCTATCTAAAAGTTGAACAAGCGGCAACTCAAGCGGGTGGACTGACTTTAGTTACCATTTTATTCGCAATTTTATACTTTGTCTTATTGGTAACGACTTCATATGTACTAATCAGAATGTTTAAAGAGAAGCCCGCGTATCAAGAATTTGAAGCTATTGCTAATGAAAGAGGTGAGAAATAATGGTATTTGCACATATTGGAATAATCGTTTTATGGCTATTCTTATTTTGTTATATTATTATTGCCTCTATAGATTTTGGTGCAGGTTTCTTTGCTTTACACGCTAAGATTACTAAACAAGATAAAAAAATTAATCATTTGATTTCACGATATTTAAATCCGGTATGGGAAGTAACAAATGTCTTCTTTGTGTTTTTCTTCGTAGGCATTGTAGGGTTCTTCCCAGATTCTGCCAAATACTTTGGTACGGTTTTACTCATTCCTGCATCTATTGCGTTAATTTTAATAACTATACGCGGTAGTTTCTATGCGTTTGAAAACTATGGCCAAGACTCTAAATTGCAATGGCTAGCTTTATATGGATTAACTGGCTTGTTTATTCCAGCATCATTGGCAACTGCATTAACCATTTCAGAAGGTGGTTTTGTGATTCAGAAAGGAAATCAGATTGATTTAGATTGGGTAGAGTTATTATTAAGTCCATTTTCATGGTCAGTAGTATTTTTAGCTGTTATCTCAGTGTTATATATTTCATCTGGTTTCTTAACGTTTTATGCACATAAAGCAAAAGATAGCAAAGCTTATCAGTTATTAAGGTATTGGTTTTTATTCTGGGGTCCACCAATGCTCGCTATATCACTTTTCGTCTTTTTATCATTAAGAGTGCAAAATGAAGGGCATTTTGTAACAGCAGTTACTGATTATTGGTGGATGTTCTTACTAAGTTTAATTTGTTTTACTGTCGCTATGCTGTTTACGTTACAAAAAAAATGGCATGGTTGGGCATTCATATTAGTCATTTTCCAAATGGGATTCGCTTTCTTTGGATACGGTATTAGTAAATTACCTTATTTATTATACCCAATGGTCAAACTTGATCATGCAGTTGTAAATGATAATATGGCAATAGCATTAACCATTTCATTTATTTTAGGTTTACTTTTACTCATACCATCGTTAATATTATTATTGAAATTGTTTGTTTTTGATAAGGAATATGTAGAAGGTAAAAAATAAACAATAAAATTGTTTCATAGACTAAAAAAGATTGAGCAATTAACTTAGCGTGATTGCTCAACTTTTTATACTTTGTTGTTAATGGAGGACGCATATGGAAAAAGAATATGTGGTTATAGGTTTAGGTCGCTTTGGCGGGAGCATCGTTAGGGAACTCAATGCTTTAGATATGGATGTTATGGCAATTGATTCAGACGAAGCACGTGTAAATGAATATAGTGAAATTGCTACACATGCAGTTGTTGCAGATACAACAGATGAAGCTGTGATGAAAAGTTTGGGAATTAGAAACTTTGATCATGTTATAGTAGCAATTGGTGAAAATATTCAATCTAGTACGTTAACAACGTTAATACTGAAAGAACTTGGTGTGAAAAAGGTAACAGCTAAAGCGCAAAATGATTATCATGCTAAAATTTTAAATAAAATTGGTGCCGATACAGTCGTGCACCCTGAACGTGATATGGGTAGACGTATCGCACATAATGTAGCAAGTGCTAGTGTATTGGATTATTTAGAATTAGCTGACGAACACTCAATTGTTGAAATAAAAGCGAGTGAAAAAATGGCTGGCAAAACAATAATTGATTTAGACATCAGAGCACAATTTGGTATTAGTATTATTGCAGTAAAACGAGGAAGAGAAATTTTAGTGTCACCAGATCCAAATGAAAATATTGAAATAGGCGATATTTTAATAATGATAGGTCATGATAATGATTTAAATCGTTTCGAGAAAAAGGTAGTACGCTAAAATAGCATGTAAAAGAAGCCTAGTACATAAACTGTACTAGGCTTCTTTTTATTATGATTCTGATTGGTTTTTATCTGTTTCTTTTGTTGGTGTTTCTTTTTTTACTGGTTTACTTTTAGGTTCAAACGTTTTTTTATTTTGTGTTGGTTTACGATCTTTGTTGTTGTTTTTACGTTTAGGACTTGGTTTTGCTTTTGGTTTTGCTGATGTCGTAGTAACATCGTCACCTTCGTTAACTTTCATAATGACTGGTAGTATCATTGGTTTTCTTGCTGTTTTTTCATAGAGATACGGTTGTAACGTTTCAATGATTGAAGACTTAATTTGATGCCATTGAATATCTTTATTTTGATTTAATTTGGAAATGACATCAGTTTTTATTTTACGCTGTGCATCATATATTAACTGACCTGATTCACGCATATAAACAAAGCCTCGTGAAATAATATCAGGACCAGATAGCAATTGATTTGTATCAAAATCAATGCTGACTACAACAATAACTAAACCTTCCTCAGAAAGTAACTTACGATCACGGATAACTACATTTCCGATGTCACCAATACCACTTCCATCAACTAAAACATTACCAGATGGTATGCGTCCTGCTTTACGTGCAGAATCTTTAGTAAGTGCTAGAACATCACCGATATCAAAGATAAAGACATTGTCAGGATCTACACCACATTCAATACCAGATTGACCGTGGGCTTGTAACATTCTATATTCACCATGAATTGGTAAAAAGAATTTAGGTCTGATTAAACGTAACATTAATTGTTGATCTCCTTGAGATCCGTGGCCAGAAGTGTGAATGTTCGAAACTTTATTATGGATAACTTCTGCACCAGCACGATAAAGTGAATTAATTGTACGATTAATACTCTTAGTATTACCTGGAATAGGCGATGAACTAAATACTACTGTATCTTCAGGAATGATTTTAATTTGTTTATGTGTTCCATTAGCAATTCGAGAAAGTGCAGCCATAGGTTCACCTTGTGAACCAGTACATAAAATTAGTAGTTTGTGTTTTGGAATACTGTTAATTTTATTAGGTTCAACGAACGTTTCAGGTGGGGCTTTAATATAACCAAGCTCCATACCAATTTTAATATTATTTTCCATAGAACGACCAAAAGTTACAATTTTGCGATCGTACTTAATTGCTGCTTCCACTGCTTGTTGTACACGGTAAATGTTAGAAGCAAATGTCGCAAAGATAATACGACCTGTACAATTTCTGAAAATTTTATCTACATTTTGTCCTACTTCACGTT
Source organism: Staphylococcus arlettae (assembly GCF_025560845.1). Lineage (NCBI taxonomy): Bacteria > Bacillati > Bacillota > Bacilli > Caryophanales > Staphylococcaceae > Staphylococcus > Staphylococcus arlettae. The sequence goes on along the minus strand of NZ_CP094803.1, from coordinate 1,846,744 downwards.
CACTTAATGTGAAATCAGGTACCAATGCATTTGTTGAATCTGAAAGTAAGCATAGTACACCTTCATCACCTAAGCGCGCCATTTTTCCAATGTTTGCTGGCTCACCTACAGGTGTAAAATCAAACTTGAAATCTCCAGTATGCACGATATTACCCTCAGGTGTATTAACAATAACACCATAAGCTTCAGGAATACTGTGCGTAGTTAAATAGAATGAAATTTCAAAGTGTTTCGATTTGATAACACTGCTTTCATCAATTTCAATTAATTTGGTAGTTCTTAATAAATGATGTTCTTCTAGTTTATTTCTAATAAGACCTAAAGCTAAAGGACCACCATAGATAGGCACATTTATTTTCTTTAAAAGGTAGGGCACACCACCTATATGGTCTTCGTGACCATGAGTAATAAATAGACCAACAATCTTATCTTGATTTTGTTCGAGATAAGTATAGTCAGGAATTACGTAATCAATACCGAGTAAATTATCATCTGGGAATTTAATACCTGCATCGATAATTACGATTTCATCCTGATACTCAATGGCATAAGTGTTTTTTCCGACCTCACCTAAACCACCAAGCGCATATACTGCTACCTCATTTTTATGAATTTGTTTCATTATTCAGCTTGCTCCACGTTGAAGTGATCAGATTGTTTTTCATATTCTAAATGTGTGCCCTCTAATTTAGTAACAAATTCAATGTTGTAATTACGGTTTTTCAAATAACGTCTTACTTGTTCTTCGGTTTGTGCTTCTACGTAAATTGTTTGCGTGTTCTCACGTACAATTACTTCGTCTTTATTATGTTGATAAAATACTTTGAATACTGCCATTATATATATTTCCTCCTAAATGCATTTCTTTTTATAAATATTAAATGTATAAATAACAAACCCTAGTATTAATAAAATAGGCAATTCTCTGAATATAAAAGAACATACCAGCTTTCTGCCTAGTATGTTTCTAGGGTGGTTGTAATTCGTTCAATTTAAGAATAAGTATTACAATATTAAACCTATCCAATTATTTATTATTTTACATGATGTGCATAAATAAATAAAGCAGTTTTATCTTCTATTAAAATAGAAGGGATCTAGTGTTGTATGTTTGTCTCTTAAATAATTGTTAATTTATTTCATAATAATGATATTGTATCACGATATGAATAATAAATTTAACTTTGCGTGTTAGTGTAAAATCTAATGACTTAAATTTATTGTAAGTCATTGCATTTACTGTATTCTAAACAGTTAATATCTCAATACAAATAGCGAATGCTAAAAATTTATAAATATGAAAAACTAGAATAATTAGGAGAGAATAGACAAATATTTTGAAATTTCAGTTTTTATATTAAATTGTACTTGAGCATTAAGTTGTAATTCTTTATGATTACAGTATAAAGGAAATGGAATTAGAGAGTGAACAAGTAAAGTAAATTTGAGAAATGGATTTAGGTGATTATTATGGATCAGGTGACAAGAATAATTGAAGATGTAAAAAAGGAAAAAAATAGAAATGATAAAATATTTAAAGGTGCTACTTTTGAAGTACGGACGGAGCAAGTAATAATGTTCTTTAATTACGACGAGATTATTAATACACAAAATGAAAATCACTTCTTTGTTAAACACAATCACGACCCTGAATTTTTAGATATTCAATCTTTAAATAGTGTAAAAAGAGAATTAGATAATTTACACATTCCATACAATGAAAGACGCGATGACTTTATGTAAAGCATATGTATACTGACAATTGAAAGTTTATTGTCATGTACAAATAGCAGTTTTTAGTTTAAAAGCGTTGAACTATAAACATATTATTTTAGGCTGGTGCATTACTGCGCCAGCCTGTTTTATTACAATTCCATTGCATCTGCTTTCGGCTGTAATGGGTGCTGTGCATCGATATGATCGTAAAACATCACACCATTAATATGGTCAATCTCGTGTTGTACTACGATTGCAGGATAACCTTTAAGACGTAATTTTACTTCTTTACCGTCAATGTCTGTAGCTTTAACAGTAATGCGGTTTTTACGATGTACTAATCCAGGGATATCTTCATCAACACTTAAACAACCTTCACCAGTTGGTAAGTATGCTTCTTGTACACTATGACTCATTATTTTTGGATTAACTAACATTAAATCATATGATTTGCCTTCACCGTCATCTGGTAAGTACACAGCAATCATTCTTTTAGATAAGTTGATTTGTGGGGCAGCTAAACCAACACCCGAACGTAATCCGTATTTATTAGCTAATTCCTCATCTTGACTATTAATTAAAAATTCGCGCATAGCTAATAATGTATTGCGGTCTTCTTCTGATAGAGGTAATGGCACTTCTTGCGCTTTTTCACGTAGCGTGGGATGTCCATCTCTAATAATATCTTTCATTGTTAACATTGTTATTACACCTTCCTTAATTCAAACTATACCAAATATATATTAGTATAATACAGTAATCTATTTGATTTATACTATAATATTATATAATATAGCACACACATATGAGGAGGTTTAAGCTCAAAATGAAATTTAAACATGGTATTGTAGTCACATTAGCATCGGCAGTTTTTTTAGCTGGATGTACAACAGATAAAGGTGAAATGAAGAATTATAATGAACAAATTCAAAAAGCATTTGACGAAGAAAAGTCTATTTCAAGTACGGGTAAAAAACTTAATGAGTTAGAACAGCAAAAACAAAAATTAGTAAAAGATATAAATGGTAATGATGAACAAAAAGTGAATAAGACTGCAAGTAAAATCTTAGATAATGTCAAAGAACGTAAATCAACATTTAAAAAAGAAGTAGAGGCAATTAATAAATCAGAAGAAGATTATAAAAAAGCTGGCAAGCATATAGAAAATATCGGTAATAATAAAAAACAAGAAGAAGTTCAACAATTAGATGATGCTTTGAAAGCCAAATATCAAGCACATGAAAAGTACGCTGAAGCATACAATAATGTGTTAGATAAAGAGGAAGATATGTTTAAATATATGTCTGGCGATCAAATTGAACAAAGTAAGATTGACGAAAAATCAAAAGAAGTTTCTAAATCTTATAAAGAAATGGACAAACAATTTAAAGCATATTCCAAAGCAATGAAAAAAGTAGATGAAGAAAAGAAAGATGTAGATAATTTAATTTAATAATCCAACATGTCATGGTATATATATCAATAATATGATTGCGTTTACATTTGTCGCATAATTTACTCCAATAAATAGTGGTACAGTTGCAACTGTTTTATTAGTACAGTTACAAAACTGTACCTCTTTCTATTGCAACAGAACTTTTTTTAATTGTTTAACAGTATAACAGATATGTGATACAATGTGAGAGGATAAAATGAATTTCTATTATACGGGAAAGGTATGGTGAATTGAATGGCTCAGAAGTTAAAGGCCCAATTCGATGCAGAGAAAGTATTGAATGATACTCAATCTCAATTTGAAATGATTCAAATATTGGATGAAGACGGTAATGTTGTTAATAACGATTTAGTACCAGACTTATCAGACGAAGAGTTAGTTGAATTAATGGAGAGAATGGTTTGGACACGTATTCTTGATCAACGTTCTATTTCTTTAAATAGACAAGGACGTTTAGGTTTCTATGCTCCAACAGCAGGACAAGAAGCTTCACAACTTGCTTCACAATACGCTTTAGAAAAAGAAGATTATATTTTACCAGGTTATCGTGACGTACCTCAGTTAATTTGGCATGGTTTACCATTAACAGAAGCGTTCTTATTCTCAAGAGGACACTTTAAAGGTAACCAATTCCCAGAAGGCGTTAACGCACTAAGCCCACAAATCATTATTGGTGCACAATATGTACAAACAGCTGGTGTTGCACTAGGTATTAAAAAACGCGGTAAACAAGCGGTAGCAATTACTTATACTGGTGACGGTGGTTCATCACAAGGTGACTTCTACGAAGGTATCAACTTTGCTTCTGCATACAAAGCGCCAGCAATTTTTGTAATCCAAAATAACAACTATGCTATTTCAACACCACGTAGTAAACAAACAGCAGCAGTTACTTTAGCGCAAAAAGCAATTTCAGTAGGTATTCCTGGAATTCAAGTAGATGGTATGGATGCTTTAGCAGTATACCAAGCAACTAAAGAAGCTCGTGATCGCGCAGTTAATGGCGAAGGGCCAACGTTAATCGAAACAGTGACTTATCGTTATGGTCCACATACAATGGCTGGTGACGACCCAACTAAATACCGTACTTCTGATGAAGATTCTGAATGGGAGAAAAAGGATCCATTAGTACGTTTTAGAAAATTCTTAGAAAACAAAGAATTATGGTCTGAAGAAAAAGAAAATGAAGTAATTGAACGTGCGAAAGCAGAAATTAAAACAGCTATTAAAGAAGCTGACAACACTGACAAACAAACTGTTACTGATTTAATGGATAACATGTATGATGAAATGCCACAAAACTTAGTAGAGCAGTACGAAATTTATCAAGAGAAGGAGTCGAAGTAACCCATGGCACAAATGACAATGGTACAAGCGATTAATAATGCGCTTAAAACTGAATTACAAAACGACGAGAACGTTTTACTTTTCGGTGAAGACGTTGGTGTTAACGGTGGTGTTTTCCGTGTAACTGAAGGGTTACAAAAAGAATTTGGTGAAGACCGTGTATTCGACACACCATTAGCAGAATCAGGTATCGGCGGTTTAGCATTAGGCTTAACATTAGAAGGATACCGTCCTGTTATGGAAATCCAATTCTTAGGTTTCGTATTTGAAGTGTTCGATTCAGTAGCAGGTCAAATCGCACGTCACCGTTTCCGTTCAGGTAACTCAAAACAAGCACCAGTAACAATTCGTGCACCTTTTGGTGGTGGTGTACATACACCAGAATTGCACGCAGATAACTTAGAAGGTATTTTAGCTCAATCACCAGGATTAAAAGTGGTTATCCCATCAAATCCATATGACGCTAAAGGATTATTAATTTCTGCTATTAGAAGTAATGACCCAATTGTTTATTTAGAACACATGAAATTATATCGTTCATTCCGTGATGAAGTACCGGAAGAAGAATACACAATTGATATCGGCAAAGCTAGCGTAAAACAAGAAGGTAACGATATTACTTTAATTGCTTATGGTGCAATGGTTCAAGAATCATTAAAAGCAGCAGAAGAATTAGAAAAAGAAGGTTATTCAGTCGAAGTTATTGACTTACGTACTGTACAACCTATCGATATCGAAACATTAGTAGCTTCAGTTGAAAAAACAGGACGCGCAGTTGTAGTTCAAGAAGCTCAACGTCAAGCTGGTGTTGGTGCTACAGTAGCATCTGAATTAGCAGAACGTGCTATCTTATCATTAGAAGCACCTATTGCTCGAGTAGCTGCAGCAGATACTGTATATCCATTCACACAAGCGGAAAATATTTGGTTACCAAATAAAAACGATATCATTGAAAAAGCTAAGGCAACTTTAGAATTTTAATTATTACTTAGAGACGAAGTAGATAAGTTAATTTAATTACTACTTCGTTCTGAGATTAATATAATTTGTGCTAAGCTATAGATACAGCTTAGTCACATTTATCATAAGAAAACTTAAAATGAAATCTTAGGAGGATAATAACGTGGCATTTGAATTTAAATTACCCGATATTGGTGAAGGTATCCACGAAGGCGAAATCGTAAAATGGTTTGTAAAAGCTGGAGATCAAATCGAAGAAGATGACGTTTTAGCTGAAGTACAAAACGACAAATCAGTTGTAGAAATTCCGTCTCCTGTTAGTGGGACTATTGAAGAGGTTCTTGTTGATGAAGGAACTGTAGCAGTCGTAGGTGATACGATTGTTAAAATCGACGCACCTGATGCAGAAGAGATGCAATTTAAAGGTAGCGACGAAGATTCATCTGAAGAATCAGCACCTGCTGAAGAAGAAAGCAAAGAAGAAGCACCAGTAGCATCTGCTTCATCTGATGAAGATGTAGATGAAAGTAAACGTGTTAAAGCTATGCCTTCAGTACGTAAATATGCGCGTGAAAAAGGCGTTAACATTAAAGCCGTTTCTGCTTCAGGTAAAAACGGTCGCGTAACGAAAGAAGACATTGATGCACACTTAAGTGGTGATACACAAGCTTCTAACGAAAGTGCTGCTCAAGAAACAACTGAAGCAACATCAACTTCAGGACAATCAACTGCAGTATCAACAGAAGGTGAGTTCCCAGAAACAACTGAAAAAATCCCTGCTATGCGTAAAGCTATCGCAAAAGCAATGGTTAATTCTAAACACACTGCACCACACGTAACATTAATGGATGAAATTGATGTTCAAGAATTATGGGATCACCGTAAAAAATTCAAAGAAGTTGCAGCTGAACAAGGTACTAAATTAACTTTCTTACCTTATGTAGTTAAAGCATTAGTTTCAGCACTTAAGAAATACCCAGCATTAAATACTTCATTTAATGAAGAAGCTGGCGAAATTGTACACAAACATTATTGGAACATCGGTATCGCAGCTGACACTGATAGAGGTTTACTTGTACCAGTTGTTAAAAATGCTGACCGTAAATCAATGTTCGCTATTTCAGATGAAATTAATGAACTTGCTGTTAAAGCACGTGATGGTAAATTAGCACCAGATGAAATGAAAGGTGCTACATGTACAATTAGTAATATCGGTTCAGCTGGTGGACAATGGTTCACACCAGTTATCAATCACCCAGAAGTTGCAATTTTAGGTATTGGCCGTATTGCACAAAAACCTATCGTAAAAGATGGCGAAATTGTTGCAGCACCAGTATTGTCATTATCATTAAGTTTTGACCATAGACAAATTGATGGTGCAACAGGACAAAACGCAATGAACCATATTAAACGATTATTAAATAATCCAGAATTATTATTAATGGAGGGGTAAAACATGGTAGTTGGAGATTTCCCAATTGAAACAGATACTATAGTCATTGGAGCAGGACCAGGGGGTTACGTTGCAGCAATTCGTGCAGCACAATTAGGTCAAAAAGTGACAATCGTAGAAAAAGGCGAATTAGGCGGCGTTTGTTTAAACGTTGGTTGTATTCCTTCTAAAGCATTGTTACATGCTTCACACCGTTATGATGAAGTTCAAAAATCAGAAAATTTAGGTGTTATTGCTGAAGGCGTATCACTTAAATTTGATAAAGTTCAAGAATTCAAACAATCAGTTGTTAAAAAATTAACTGGTGGTGTTGAAGGTCTATTAAAAGGTAACAAAGTTGAAATTGTTAAAGGTGAAGCTTACTTCGTAGATAACAACAGTTTACGTGTTATGGACGAAAAGAGTGCACAAACTTATAATTTCAAAAATGCAATTATTGCTACTGGATCAAGACCTATTGAAATTCCTAACTTTAAATTTGGTAACCGTGTTATTGATTCAACAGGTGCTTTAAACTTACAAGAAGTACCAGGCAAACTTGTTGTTGTTGGTGGCGGTTATATTGGTTCTGAATTAGGAACTGCTTTTGCTAACTTCGGTTCAGAAGTTACAATCTTAGAAGGTGCAAAAGACATCTTAGGCGGTTTCGAAAAACAAATGACTCAACCTGTTAAAAAAGGTATGAAAGAAAAAGGTGTAGAAATCGTTACTGAAGCGATGGCTAAATCTGCTGAAGAAACAGAAAATGGCGTAACTGTTACTTATGAAGCTAAAGGCGAAGAGCAAACAATCGAAGCTGACTATGTTTTAGTAACTGTAGGTCGTCGTCCAAACACTGATGAGCTTGGATTAGAAGAGCTAGGTGTTAAATTCGCGGACCGCGGATTAATTGAAGTAGACAAACAAAGCCGTACATCAATTAGTAATATCTTTGCAATTGGTGATATCGTACCTGGTTTACCACTTGCACATAAAGCAAGTTATGAAGCAAAAGTAGCAGCTGAAGTTATTTCAGGTGAAGCTTCTGAAGTAGACTACATCGGTATGCCTGCTGTATGTTTCACTGAGCCAGAACTAGCACAAGTAGGTTACACTGAACAACAAGCAAAAGATGAAGGCTTAGAAGTTAAAGCTTCAAAATTCCCTTATGCAGCAAATGGTCGTGCGTTATCATTAGATGATACAACTGGATTTGTTAAATTATTAACATTAAAAGAAGATGATACATTAGTAGGTGCACAAGTAGTAGGTACTGGCGCTTCTGATATCATTTCTGAATTAGGTTTAGCAATTGAATCTGGTATGAATGCTGAAGACTTATCATTAACAATACATGCTCACCCAACATTAGGTGAAATGTCTATGGAAGCTGCTGAAAAAGCATTAGGATTACCAATTCATACAATGTAATTAACGTTAATATTTATTAAGGTGTTATTAGCTTTAGAAACGTATTAACTATTTGGGGCGGGACTATGGAATCAAATTAATATAATTTGGTTACTATCCCGCTCTTTTTATATTAAAAATAAAGTGGTGATTACATGGAATATGAATATCCTATTGATTTAGATTGGTCAAATGATGAAATGATGACAGTAGTGTCTTTTTTTAATGCAGTAGAAGCATTTTATGAAAATAAAGTACAACGAGAAACACTCTTAGCGAGATATCAACAATTTAAAAAAATTGTTCCTGGTAAAGCTGAGGAAAAACAAATATTTAAAAGTTTTGAACAAAGTAGTGGCTACAGTAGTTATCATGCTGTAAAACACGCTCAAACAGCAACTGATCAACAGTTTGTTAGTGACAACACGAAATAACTATTGTCTTAAGAGCTATATTTTGGTATTTTTATAAAGCGTTACATAAATGCGTTATAAAATAGACCAAAATATAGCTTTTTTAATTTGCTAATAATGACACAGCTAATACTCAAAAATATTATCTTACTACTGATAGATGCAACATGGGACATAACCTATAACAGAATGGTATATAGTAAATAATGTGTCTTATAAATTGAGCCATGCAGTATATAAATGAATGTGACATTAAACTTAAACTATTTATAATGAGTGACAACTTAGCACTATAAAGTAAAATAAAGTCTCTATGTAGGGGCGGTTATATGAAAGCAAAGTAATGTTGTTTGTTTTCTAACCAGCTCCTTTCTATTATTTGAGGAGGAAAGTAAGTGAACCCTTTATTATCATTTCAATCTGTTAGTAAAGCTTATAATGACGAAAAAATATTGGATGGAATAGATTTACAAATTGAATCAGGACATTTTTATACTTTACTAGGACCTTCAGGTTGTGGTAAAACAACAATTTTAAAACTGATTGCTGGATTTGAACAACCTGATGACGGTACTATAATCTATCAAAATCAAGCTATAACAGCGCTACCTCCAAATAAGCGAAAAGTGAATACGGTATTTCAAGATTATGCATTGTTTCCGCATTTAAATGTTTTTGAAAATGTTGCTTTTGGCTTACGAGTTAAGAAAAAAGACAAACAAACCATTGCTCAAAAAGTAAAAGAAGCATTAGCTTTAGTAAAGTTAACAGGTTATGAACAAAAGAATATTGCAGATATGAGTGGGGGACAAAAACAACGTGTTGCAATCGCGCGTGCAATTGTAAATGAACCTGAAATTTTATTGTTAGATGAATCATTATCAGCATTGGATTTAAAACTGCGTACTCAAATGCAATATGAGTTGAGAGATATTCAAGCTCGCTTAGGCATTACTTTTGTTTTCGTGACACATGATCAGGAAGAAGCATTGGCATTGAGTGATTATATATTTGTTATGAAAGATGGTAAAATTCAACAATTTGGGACGCCGACTGATATATATGATGAACCCGTAAACCGTTTTGTTGCTGATTTTATTGGGGAATCTAATATTATTCCGGGAACAATGGTACAAGATTATGTAGTAAATATTTATGGCCAGAATTTTGATTGTGTAGATATGGGGATTACACCTGATAGACAAGTAGAAGTTGTAATTCGCCCAGAAGATATAATTTTATCATCTCTCGAACAAGGCTTGTTTGAAGTGACAGTTGATTCAATGTTATTTAGAGGTGTACATTATGAAATTTGTTGTATAGATAGAAAGGGTTATGAATGGGTTATTCATTCAACTAAAAAGGCCGAACTTGGTGCTAAAGTAGGCTTGTATTTTGAACCTGAAGCGATACATATTATGGTGCCAGGAGAAAGTGAAGCTGAATTTGATAAACGTATCGATAGCTATGAGGACTCAACACATGCGTAATATAAGTCGTTGGTTGTTTGTACCATATATTTTATGGATGTTACTGTTTATTATTGTCCCTATATTATTACTTGTGTATTTTTCATTTGTAGATTTAGATGGTCATTTTAGTTTGACCAATTATCAACAAATTTTGTCTTCACGTTATCTTATAATGTTTTGGGAGTCTATTTTGTACGCTTCACTAATAACACTCATTACGTTAGCTATTAGTTATCCTGCTGCCTATTTTATACGTGGTTCCAAATGGCAAAACTTATGGCTGCTAATTTTAATTATTCCAACTTGGATAAATTTACTTCTTAAGACTTATGCATTTATAGGATTATTCAGTCATGATGGTATTATCAATCAAATATTAACTTTTTTACATTTACCTAAAGTAGATCTCTTATTTACTGCACCTGCTTTCTTAATTGTAGCAAGTTATATTTACATTCCATTTATGATTTTACCTATTTTCAATAGTATGAAAGATATACCAACTAATATTTTACAAGCTGCTAGTGATTTAGGAGCTAGCCCGATAGTTAGATTTACAAAAGTAATTCTACCGTTAACTAAGCAAGGTATTCTTACAGGGGTACAAGTTACGTTTATTCCTGCTTTATCTTTGTTTATGATTACACGATTAATTGCAGGTAACAAAGTCATTAACATTGGTACATCAATTGAAGAGCAATTTTTAGTAATTCAAAATTACGGTATGGGTTCGACGATAGCTATCGGTTTGCTCGTGTTTATGGCTTTAATATTAGTTATGACAAATAAAAAATCTTCAGAAAGAAAAGAGTGAATCATATGAAATGGTATGGCAAGTTATATATTGGTATTTTAATAGGCATTTTATACATACCTATTATATTTTTGATGGTGTATTCATTTAATTCTGCCGGCAATATGATCCATTTTGAAGGGTTTACCTTAGAACATTATCAAGCTTTGTTTCACAATAATAAACTGCTATCTGTAATTTTTAATACAATAGCAATTGCTTTAATTGCTGCTGCTATCTCTACTGTTATTGGTACGATGGGGGCGATTGGTTTATACCATTTGAGAAATAAGCAATTAAAAGTTTCCTTATTGACTTTGAATAATGTCTTGATGGTATCTTCTGATGTCGTAATTGGCGCTTCATTTTTAATCATGTTTACGACAATAGGGCACTTTACAGGGTTAGGATTAGGTTTTACTACTGTGTTAATTTCTCATATCGCATTTTGTATACCAATCGTAGTAATTATAGTGCTACCAAGACTATACGAAATGAATAGTAATATGATTCGTGCAGCTAGAGATTTAGGTGCTACTGATTATCAAGTGTTAAGCAAAGTGATGTTACCACAGTTATTTCCTGGTATTTTAGCAGGTTTTTTTATGGCATTAACGTACTCCTTAGATGATTTTACAGTAAGTTTTTTTGTAACAGGTAATGGTTTTAGTGTATTATCAGTTGAAGTCTATGCCATGGCAAGAAAGGGCATTAGTATGGAAATTAACGCTATCTCTACCTTGCTCTTCGTAATTATTATAGTTGGGGTTATAGGTTATTACACTGTTCAAAATATAGTGACACGTAATCATCATCGAAAGCGAGGTATGGAATCGTGAAATATGTGTTACAATTAATATTTACTGCTTTATTCGTTGGTCTATTAGCCCTATATATTAGTCATGAATTGACTACAGGAGATACAACTAAAAAGACTGAAAAAATTAATGTTTATAACTGGGGAGAATATATCGATCCTGCATTAATTAAACAATTTGAACAACAGACAGGAATACAAATAGTCTATGAAACATTTGATTCCAATGAAGCAATGGAAGCTAAAATACGTAATGGCGGAACAAATTATGATGTTGTGTTCCCAAGTGACTATACTGTGCAAAAAATGACTAGAGAAAAATTATTATTACCAATTGACCATTCAAAAATACCAAACATTAAAAATCTTGATAAACATTATATGGATATGCCATTTGATCCAAAAAATCAATATTCTGTACCATATTTCTTTGGTACTGTGGGTATTATATATAATACCAAGGCATATCCTAATGATAATTTTACTTCATGGGAAAGTTTGTACAACCCAAAATATGAGGAAGATATTTTATTGGTTGATGGTGCACGGGAAATTATAGGATTATCTTTAAACAAATTAGGTTATAGTTTAAATGATAAGAATCCTCAACATTTACGACAAGCAGAACAAGATTTAACACAATTAGCTCCTCAAATTAGAGGGGTAGTTGGTGATGAAGTAACTATGATGTTAGAACAACATGAAGCAAACATTGCGGTTGTATGGAGTGGTGTTGCAGCACCTATTATTCAAAATAATCCAGATTTTAATTACGTAGTCCCTAAAGAAGGGTCGAATTTGTGGTTCGATAATATGGCCATTCCTAAAACAGCACAAAATAAAGCAGGAGCTTATAAATTTATGAATTTCCTGTTAGATAAAAAAGTAAGTAAGCAAAATACTGAATGGGTAGGTTATGCAACACCTAACAAAAAAGCTCGAGAAGCATTACCCGAAGAAATTAGCGATGATCAACGTTTTTATCCTAATCGTACTACCCAAGAGCGTTTGGAAGTTTATGAAGATTTAGGACAGAAAACACTTAGTGAATATAACGAAAAATTCTTGAATTTTAAAATGTTATTAAAATAAAGAAAGTTAGTAGTTATTTTCATTTGTTTTCGATATAATGATTTGACTAGTAATATAAGGAGTTGTAGATACATGTCAGGAGAGCAATATATGCAAGTTAGACGTCCTGTGAGTAGGTTGGCAGAAAAAGTATTAGGTTGGTTAAGTTGGGTATTTTTATTACTCTTAACAATTGCTACTATGTTTGTCGCCTTAGTTTCATTTAGCAGTGAAACGTCCATCCAAAACTTAGAAACTTCATTGAATGGTAATCAATTCATACAACAAATTTTAGCGAATAATAGTATGACAACAACACAAGCAGTTATTTGGTTACAAAATGGTATATGGGCTGTAATTGTCTTTTTAATTGTATGTTTGTTGATTTCATTTTTAGCACTTATTTCAATGAATATTAGAATGTTATCTGGTTTCTTGTTTTTAATTGCTACACTCATTACTTTGCCATTAGTGCTATTATTTGTAACACTAATTATTCCTGTATTATTTTTAATCGTATCGATTATGATGTTTGCAAGAAAAGAGAAAGTAGAAGCTATACCGGCTTATTATGGTTACGATGATGACTATGAAGATGACGTGTATGAACCTGCTAAAAAACGCAGAAACGGTAGAGTTCAACAAGAGACAACAGTTGAACCAGAGCCGGAACCAGAAGAACAACACAGTGAACCTGTTGAAGACGTCGAAGCAGATACAGAGAAAAACTCATTACGTCGTGGTGGATATAGTTCAGAAGTAGCTCGACAAGTGAATGCTGATATAGCTGACGAAGAACCTCAAGTATTATCTAGACAAGCTAAATATAATTACAAAAAGAAAAAAGATGATAATACGCATGATGATGATTTTGGTCAAGTAAGCAGTGTCTACGGTGAACGTAATGACGATTATGTCTCTCAAGAAGAACAGAAAAAACAAGAAGAAATGCAACGTCAACAAGCCGAAGAAGAGCGTCGTAAACAGCAGGAAGCGGAAGAAAAGGCTCGCATAAAACAAGAGAAAGCAGAAGAAGCCCAAAGATTAAAACAGGAAAAGGCAGAGGAAAAATCTCGTATTAAAGAAGAAAAGAAAGAACGTAAAAAACGTATTAAAGAAAAACGCAAACAACAACCAAGTGCAGTGGCACAACGTAGAATGAACTATGAAGAACGTAAAAAAGTGACATCACAAGATGTTGATAATCAAGCTGAAGATACTCAGCAAGATGAAAAGGAAAAATAATTTAATTACTCTTAAAAATAGCTACTTACATTATCTTATGTAAGTAGCTATTTTATGTTGTCATTGAAAACAATTTCGGTATTTTTTACAACTCGAATAAATCGTACATGTTTGGGATTTTCTAAAAATTTGATAATATTAAAACGAGAGAAAGGATGAATAAGAATGAAATTAAAAGCTGAAAAAATTATGGCTTGGATAGCTAATGGTTTAAGTATTTTATATGTGATAATTGTTATTTTTGGATTGTTCTTATTGAAGTCTAATACCCAAGAATTTCAAGCCATGTTTGATGAAATAACACAGCAACAAGGACAAACTATATCTACGGATATGATGTATATGAGTTACATTATCCAAGTAGTGGCACTGGTGATAGTTAGTATTATTGCCATCATTGCAACATTGATTATGAAAGCTAATAGAGTTTTAGCGGCAAGTTTATTTATAGTTGTTGCAATTATAAGTTTGTTTGTTTCTAATTTAGTTGCTATGGTTTTATGGCTTATTGTGGCAATTCGCTTATTTACAAAGAAAAAAAATAAAAATGATGGAACGAGGGGTCAGTTTACTAAAGAGAATTCATGGAACCCCGAAGAAGAGTTGAAAGATAAAAAGAATGATCCTTATATTTACTAACAAAAAAACGCCAAGTGGTGAAGCACTTGGCGTTTTTCATTATGTAATATTAAAATTTATAAAATTGTAATAACTGAGTAAATGTATCTTCTAGAAATGTTAAAAAGGCTTTGTCGGACTTTAACTCATTCGCATTTGGTTCAAGTGTGCGAGCAACAAAAAATTCACCTTTTTTCACATTTTTAACTCGTTCTATTGCTTCTTGAATACTAGCATCATCCATATCTTTGATGTATGTTTTTTCTTGAGTCATATGATCTAAGCTAATACTATAATCAGCCGGTAATTGTTTTAAAGCATCCATATTATTTTCGAAGACAGCTACTTGTTGTCCTTTGTTTTTGGCTTCGTGCATAATACCGTACATCACAAATAATTGTGACTCAAAAAGTCCGATTTGAAAATGTGGTTGCATTTTATAACCACGTTTATTAGTAGCGAATGCTACCCACGTGTCTTTTGGTGGATTGACAACACGTCTTGCATGTTTGGCCACATGTGGATAAAAAGTTTCTCCTGTGGCAGTTTCAAGAAATTGAGAGAAATAATCTCCTAATTCATGCAATTGTGGTCTTATATTATCATCTAAGGCTGACATACGTGCGTCTAAACCTGGAATTGAAAAAGTTTTAAAGTCTTTGGGTTTAAAAGTATATTTTGTCATGTTGACCTCCTAATAGCAGTCTATTTGATGGTATTGTAGCATAAATTTCGACTGAAAAAATATAGTTATGCATAGATTGTTATTAATTAGACAAAAATAAAAGTGTATGTATACCACTAAAGCATTCCTTGAGAAATTTTAGGGTTTTAAAGTTTATAGTCGAGTTTAATAGTGTATTTACTGTATAATATGAAGCAAGGTAGGAGATGATATGATGACTGTATACGAATTTGCAAAAGGCTTGATATTAGAAGCAGGCAATAACGTTAGGAAGATTATGGATCAAGATCTTGAAATTGAGACCAAATCCAATCCTAATGATTTAGTTACGAATGTTGATAAGGCAACTGAACATTATATTTATGATAATATCATGCAAACTTATCCTAATCATGCTGTAATAGGTGAAGAAGGTCACGGACATGATTTAGTAGATACATCAGGCGTAGTATGGGTTGTTGATCCTATTGATGGTACGCTTAATTTTGTGCATCAAGGTGAAAATTTTGCTATTTCAATCGGCATTTTCCAAGATGGTCAACCGTATGCAGGTTTTGTTTATGATGTGATGAATGATGTGTTATATCATGCAAAAGTAGGTGAAGGCGCATTTGAAAATGAGACGCTATTACCGAGCATAAAGGATACACAATTAAAACAAAGTATTATTGCTATAAATCCCAACTGGTTAACTAAACCTAAATTAGGTGAAATGTTTAAACCAATAGTAGAAGATGCGCGCAGTGCAAGAGCATATGGCTCTGCAGCTTTAGAAATTATTTATGTTGCTACGGGTAAACTTGCTGCGTATATTACACCAAGACTACAACCGTGGGATTTTGCTGGAGGACTAATTATTCTCCATGAAGTCAATGGGGTTGCTTCTAATTTAGCAGGAGCTACTTTATCTATTACATCTGCAAATTCCATCGTGATAGCAAATAAACAATTACACAATGAATTATTAACTTCTTATTTTAATTATCATCAAGACACGATTACTGTTTTACATGAGCGTATGCAGCAAAAATAAAAATAGAGAGCTAAGGTTACAAATCATCATAATGTGATTTGCGAATCCTTGCTCTCTTTTATTAAACAGTAAAGTACTGATTATAACCAGCCGTTTTCACGATATTTCTTTTTTAACGTAAAGCCAACGCCAAATGTTGCAATGAATAATATAAGTGTTAAAATCATCAGTGGAACATTTGTAGCTGCTAAGCTGAAACTAAACAATAATAAGAATACTATTGCTACTACTGAAAGTACCCAAAAAATTGCTTTAGATTTTTGTTGTTTTTGTTGCATCCCGACCACACCTTTATTGTTTTCTTTAACCAATTATATGATATAATAAAAAAGTTGCAATTAAAAGTGGGAATTTACTCAAGAAAGGAAAATAATTAATGACTCAAATTAGAGAAGATGTTCGTAATATAGCTATCATTGCACACGTAGACCATGGTAAAACAACTTTAGTAGATGAATTGTTAAAACAATCTGGTATTTTTCGTGAGAATGAACATGTAGACGAAAGAGCGATGGATTCAAATGATATAGAAAGAGAACGTGGTATTACTATACTAGCTAAAAATACTGCCGTAGATTATAAAGGGACACGTATTAATATTTTAGATACTCCTGGACACGCTGACTTTGGCGGTGAAGTTGAGCGTATCATGAAAATGGTAGACGGAGTGGTATTAGTAGTTGACGCTTATGAAGGTACGATGCCACAAACGCGTTTTGTGTTGAAAAAAGCGCTAGAACAAAATTTAAAACCTGTTGTAGTTGTAAATAAAATAGATAAACCATCTGCAAGAGCAGAAGCGGTAGTAGATGAAGTATTAGACCTATTTATCGAATTAGAAGCTTCAGACGAGCAACTAGAATTCCCAGTTGTTTATGCTGCAGCAGTAAATGGTACAGCGAGTTTAGATGCAGAGCAACAAGATGAAAATATGCAGTCATTATATGAAACAATTATTGATTACGTACCAGCACCAGTAGATAATCGCGAAGAACCTTTACAATTCCAAATTGCATTATTAGATTACAATGATTATGTGGGACGTATTGGCGTAGGACGTGTGTTTAGAGGAACAATGCGTGTAGGTGATAATGTTTCACTTATTAAATTAGATGGAACAATTAAAAATTTCCGTGTAACTAAAATCTTTGGTTATTTTGGTTTAAATAGAGTTGAAGTTCAAGAAGCCGTTGCTGGTGATTTAATTGCTGTATCAGGAATGGAAGACATTAACGTTGGTGAAACAGTAACACCTCATGATCATCAAGAAGCGTTACCAGTACTACGAATCGATGAACCAACATTAGAAATGACATTTAAAGTAAATAATTCACCCTTTGCAGGTCGTGAAGGTGACTTTGTAACAGCACGTCAAATTCAAGAACGTTTAGATCAACAATTAGAAACAGATGTATCATTGAAAGTTACGCAAACTGATTCACCTGATACATGGATTGTTGCAGGACGTGGAGAATTACATTTATCAATATTAATTGAAAATATGCGTCGTGAAGGCTATGAATTACAAGTTTCTAAACCACAAGTTATCTTAAAAGATATTGATGGTGTTACTTGTGAACCATTCGAACGTGTACAATGTGAAGTGCCACAAGAATATACTGGTGGCGTTATTGAGTCTTTAGGTCAACGTAAAGGTGAAATGTTAGACATGGCAACAACTGACAATGGCTTAACTCGTATCATCTTTATGGTACCAGCTCGAGGCTTAATCGGATATACTACTGAATTTATGTCACAAACGCGTGGTTATGGTATTATTAACCATACTTTCGAAGAATTTAAACCACGTATTAAAGGCTATATTGGTGGTAGAAGAAATGGTGCGCTCGTTTCAATGGATCAAGGTCAAGCAAGTGCATATGCAATTATGGGCTTAGAAGACCGTGGTACTAACTTTATGGAACCAGGTACTGAAGTATATGAAGGTATGATTGTTGGTGAACATAATAGAGATAATGATTTAACAGTTAATGTGACTAAAGTTAAACAACAAACCAACGTACGTTCAGCAACGAAAGACCAAACAGTGACAATGAAACGTCCAAGAGTCTTAACATTAGAAGAAGCATTGCAATTCATTAATGACGATGAATTAGTAGAGGTTACTCCTGAAAGCATACGTTTAAGAAAGAAAATCTTAGAAAAATCAGCTCGTGAAAAAGAAGCAAAACGTGTGAAACAATTAATGCAAGATGAAGAGTAACACAAAAATCCCAGTCCATGAAATTCATGGACTGGGATTTTTATGTTATCGATGATTAAATGTTGTATATTGATGGCGCTGTTTTGGGCGATCTAATCTACTTTTACATTCATCACACATAAATGTGTGCATCGGATCATTACGTAAACGTTTGGCTTCTAGAGTGTTCTCATCAATAAATACAGTTGTATCACAAATTATACACTGTACTTTAATCATTATTAAATCACCTCAATATGTGTTACATAGTCAAATTGGTGTGAATAGCCATTTTCCGGTGTATAGATAAAACTATTAACGGCGTTGTCTGTATAAAGACGTTTACCTTCATGCGCAAATTTGAAAAATAAATATGGTAATAATTCAATGTCTAATTCAATAGCATCTTGATCATTAAATAAACGAATTTTTGAAGCATTTGCCGAAGGTTCAGCATTTTTGAAAAATGGCGCCATATTAATTACAAATGTACCGTCTAACATAGCGTTCTTTTTATATTTAATTTCAGAATTTAGTGTTGGTGGATTTGTTTGACCTTCTAAAATGGCACGATTCCATTCACGGTTATCACTAAATTGAATGGGTTTGGAACCATCAAATACACCAGCTTCTAAATCTTCAATTTTGACTTTACGATCATCAAAAATCCAAGTTGTACTATCTAATGTAATTGGAAATTTTACTGCACCTTTAATTTGTATCATTGTCCCAGCTCCCTATGTTAAATTTATCGATTGTTGACACAACTATATGCTAATTATAGTTATAAAAAGTAAAGTGAAATTATGACTATTTTGTGAATTAATATTACATCATGGTTACGTTTTTATTAAAGATATAATGTATTGCAAATAGCAAAATTCCAGTTGATAACTATGCCTATTACTTTTTAGCCCTATTTAGAATAAGTGAAAAAGCGAAGTAATAAACATAAACAATATGTTTTAATTTTACCATAGATGAAAGGTTGAAGTATATTACCTAAATTAACTTGCTTTTTAAATCTGTGTAAGATAGAATTTTAATATAAAGTTACATTTGATAGGGGGAGTATGTCATGGTAAAGAGTAAAAATTTAAATAGTGCGGCATATGACCAGTTAAATAAAGATGCAGATAGAATTCTCCAATTGATTAAAGTTCAAATGGATAATCTTACTTTGCCTCAATGCCCATTATACGAAGAAGTACTCGATACTCAAATGTTTGGTTTACAAAAAGAAGTTGATTTTGCAACACAATTAGGTTTAATTGATAGAGAAGAAGGAAAAGCGCTAATGTTACGTTTAGAAAAAGAACTTTCTAAATTACATGATGCTTTTACCAATGTTTAATATAACGTATAAATAGTTAAATATTTATTCATAGTACAGACCATAAAATAAGTTTGATGACAGTAATAAAACTACATAAACAAATTTTTTAGCTAGAGAGACAATATTACAATTGAGCTTTCTAGCTATTTTTAATAAATAAATTAAAATTACCTATGACTTTATTCGAAACTATAGGATAAAATTTGCTATAATGTACAATGTGCAATTTAAATATAATCTAGAAGTTATACATATTATGCACAGTTAAAAACGAAATCAATTAAGATTTACGGGTTAAACTGTTAAAAACAGATATTAATATTAGAATTGGATGAAATGTAAATGAAAAACATAAAGCAACTATTTCGACAAGTAGGTAAATATGCGCGATATATCGATTATCCATTAGTTGTTACATATTTATTAATGTGTTTAATCGGGTTAGTTATGGTTTACAGTGCTAGTATGGTAGCAGCCACTAAAGGTTCATTAACAGGTGGTAACCCAGTTTCAGGAACTTACTTTTATACACGTCAACTGATGTATGTCATCATGAGTTTATGTATTGTCTTTTTCATGGCTTTTTTCCTGAATGTTAAATTTTTAGCTACCACTCGATTTCAAAAATGGATGATGGCGCTTTTAGTAATTTTGTTATTAGCCACATTAGTAGTGGGAAGCAATATTAATGGTTCTAAAAGTTGGATAAATTTAGGATTTATGAATTTACAAGCATCCGAACTGTTAAAAATTGGTATCATTTTATATATACCATATATGATAGAAAAAAAGCGACCACGTGTCTTTACTCAACCTAAACTATTAACCTCACCTATTATTTTGGCAGGTTTTTGTATTGGTCTCGTCTTTTTACAACGAGATGTGGGACAAACATTGCTTATTTTAATTATCTTTTTCGCTATTTTATTTTATGCTGGTATTGGTGTTCAGAAGTCCATTAAGTACATATTAACTATTTTAGTTGGAGCGGTGATCATCGGTTCGTTATTACTATTATTAGGATTAGTACCGGACTATTTAACTGCTCGTTTCAGTACGCTAGCAAATCCATTTAGTACTGAAAAAGGTACTGGTTATCATATTGCCAATTCGTTATTGGCAATAGGTAATGGAGGATTGTTTGGTAGAGGACTTGGTAACAGTATAATGAAACTTGGTTATCTACCTGAACCACACACTGATTTTATCTTTGCGATTATTTGTGAGGAACTTGGTTTAATAGGCGGCTTGTTTGTCATTTGCTTGTTATTCTTTATTGTTTATCGAGCGTTTGAACTAGCTAATAAAACAAGCTCTTATTTCTATAAACTTGTCTGTGTCGGTGTAGCAAGTTATATTGGTAGCCAGACTTTCGTTAATTTGGGTGGTATTTCAGGAACTATTCCATTAACCGGTGTACCATTACCATTCTTGAGTTTTGGTGGCTCTTCAATGATTAGTTTGAGTATTGCTATGGGCTTATTGCTGATTACTGCTAAACAAATTAAAATTGATGAGCAGCGTCTTAAAAAGCAACAACAAAATAATCCGTTTACTAATAGACAACGGTGATTAACATAAAACAAACTTTACAAGGTAAACTGCCTGTAAAGTTTGTTTTTCTATCTCTAGAAAAATTATAATTGCTTAGCTTATTTGCATATAGTGATAAGTTTTTGTTATCAATAGTAATAACTTTTTTTAATTTTTAAAATGTGATAATATGATTAGAGATACGACAAATATACGTTTTATGGCATGATTTAGGTTATAGCCAAGTGTCTCTACAGTGAATTTTAGGTGTATAAATAAACGGAAATTTGCATTATCAATTTTAATCACTGTATACAAAGTTCGTATTTTGATATAATATAATGTATCTAATTATTTAGAAAATTCAAAATTTTAAGGGGGACCATGATTTGAGGAATATAAATAAATTACTAGTAGCCAATCGTGGGGAAATTGCAATACGTATTTTTAGGGCAGCGACAGAATTAGATATTTCGACTGTTGCAATTTATTCAAATGAAGATAAAGGTTCTTTACATAGATATAAAGCAGATGAGTCTTACTTAGTGGGAGAAGATCTAGGCCCTGCGGATAGTTATTTAAATATTGAACGTATTATAGATGTTGCTAAACGTGCAAATGTAGATGCTATACATCCAGGATATGGCTTTTTAAGTGAGAATGAAACATTTGCCAAACGTTGTGCTGAAGAAGGGATTAAATTTATTGGTCCACATCTTGAACACTTAGATATGTTTGGAGATAAAGTTAAAGCAAGAGAAACAGCAATAAAAGCAGATTTACCAGTTATACCTGGTACGGATGGCCCAATAGAAAGCTATGAAGCTGCACAAGATTTTGCTAATGAAGCAGGCTACCCATTGATGATTAAAGCCACAAGTGGTGGTGGCGGTAAAGGGATGCGTATCGTTAGAAGTAACGATGAATTAGAAGATGCTTTTTACAGAGCGAAATCTGAAGCTGAAAAATCATTTGGTAATAGTGAAGTTTATATTGAAAAATATATAGATAATCCTAAACATATTGAAGTACAAATTATGGGTGATGAACACGGTAATATTGTACATTTGTATGAACGTGACTGTTCTGTACAACGACGTCATCAAAAAGTAGTGGAAGTCGCACCTTCAGTTGCACTACCAGATGCATTAAGAGAAAAAATTTGTGAAGCGGCATTAGATTTATCACGCAAAATAAAATATGTGAATGCAGGTACTGTAGAGTTTTTAGTTTCAGGCAATGAATATTACTTTATTGAAGTAAATCCACGAGTTCAAGTAGAACATACTATTACTGAAATGATTACTGGTGTTGATATTGTTAAAACACAAATCTTAGTAGCTGATGGTGCATCATTATTCAGTGACAGTATAGCGATGCCACAACAAGAAGAAATACAAACTTTAGGTTATGCTGTGCAATGTCGTATCACAACTGAAGACCCAACAAATGATTTCATGCCAGATACAGGACGTATAATTGCTTATCGATCAAGCGGTGGGTTTGGCGTACGTTTAGATGCTGGTGATGGCTTCCAAGGTGCAGAAATTTCACCATATTATGATTCTTTACTAGTTAAACTATCTACGCATGGTATGAATTTCAAACAAGCCCAAGAGAAGATGGACCGCTCGTTACAAGAAATGAGAATTCGTGGTGTTAAAACAAACATACCTTTCCTTATCAATGTAATGCGTAATCCACAATTCATTAGTGGTGACTATACAACAAAATTTATTGAAAATACGCCAGAATTATTTAACATTGAACCTACAAGAGACCGAGGTACTAAAACGTTAGAATATATTGGAAATGTGACTATTAATGGTTTCCCAAATGTTGATAAAAGACCGAAACCAGAATATGAAGCATCACCGATTCCTCGAGTAGATGGTAAAACGATAAGTCAACTTTCTGGTACTAAACAGATTTTAGATAAAGAGGGGCCAGCAGGAGTTACGAAATGGTTGAAAGAACAAGATGATGTTTTAATCACTGATACAACATTTAGAGATGCACATCAATCATTACTAGCAACACGTGTACGTACGAAGGATATGATGAATATAGCCTCTAAAACGTCACAAGTGATGCAAGATAATTTTTCTCTTGAGATGTGGGGCGGCGCAACATTTGATGTAGCTTATAATTTCCTAAAAGAAAGTCCTTGGGAACGATTAGAACGTCTACGTAAGGCAATTCCTAATGTGTTATTCCAAATGTTGTTACGTGCATCAAATGCTGTAGGATATAAGAACTATCCAGATAATGTCATCAAAAAGTTTGTGAAGGAAAGTGCTGAAGCGGGCATAGATGTTTTCCGTATATTTGACTCACTTAATTGGGTAGATCAAATGAAGGTAGCAAACGAAGCCGTGCAGGAAGCAGGTAAAATTTCTGAAGGTACGATTTGTTATACAGGTGATATTTTAAATCCTGAACGTTCTAATATTTATACAATTGATTACTATGTGAATTTAGCCAAAACTTTAGAGCGTGAAGGTTTCCATATTTTAGCAATTAAAGATATGGCAGGTTTATTAAAACCGAAAGCAGCGTTCGAATTAGTAAGTGAATTAAAAGCAGCTGTGAATTTACCAATTCATTTACACACACATGATACAAGTGGTAACGGCATATTAATCTATAAACAAGCAATTGACGCTGGTTTAGATGTTATTGACACGGCTGTTGCGACGATGAGTGGCTTAACGAGTCAACCAAGTGCTAACTCACTTTACTATGCACTTAATGGCTTCGATAGAAATATGCGTGCTGACATTGATGGATTGGAGACATTATCACATTATTGGGGAACTGTCAGACAGTATTATAGTGACTTTGAGAGTGATATCAAATCACCAAATACTGAAATATATAAACATGAAATGCCTGGTGGTCAATATTCTAATTTACATCAACAAGCTAAAAGTTTAGGATTAGGAAATCGCTATAATGAAGTGAAAGACATGTATCGACGAGTGAACTTCTTATTTGGTGATATTGTGAAAGTAACGCCATCATCTAAGGTTGTCGGAGACATGGCATTGTATATGGTTCAAAATGACTTAGACGAAGACTCAGTTATTAAAGATGGACATAAACTTGATTTCCCAGAATCTGTAGTGTCGTTCTTTAAAGGTGAAATAGGTCAACCTGTTGGTGGATTTAATGAAAAATTACAGAAAGTAATTTTAAAAGGCCAACAACCACTCACAGATAGACCGGGTGAATATTTACCATCAGTTGATTTTGAACAAGTAAGACAAGAGCTAGAGCAATTACAACTTAAAGATGTCACAGAACAAGACATCATTAGTTATGTGTTGTACCCTAAAGTATATGAACAATATATACAGACAAGAGAACAATTTGGTAATGTTTCGATACTAGATACTCCAACATTCTTCTTTGGAATGCGACACAATGAAACTGTTGAAATTGAGATTGATACGGGTAAACGTCTAATTATTACGTTAAAAGCTATTACAGAGCCAGATGATAAAGGTGTTAGAACGATATTTTTCGATATGAACGGTCAAGCACGTCGTATTTACATTCAAGATGAAAATGTAAAAGCGAATGCAAGTGTTAAACCAAAGGCAGATAAATTAAATCCAAATCATATTGGTGCTCAAATGCCTGGATCAGTCACTGAAGTTAAGACTAAAGAAGGCGAATCTGTTAAAAGTGGCCAAGCATTGTTAATTACTGAAGCTATGAAAATGGAAACAACAATTCAAGCTCCATTTGAAGGTGTAGTCCGTAAGATAACAGTGCAAAGTGGCGATGCTATTGAAACAGGAGATTTATTAATCGAAATTGAAAAAGAACCAGTAGATTAATTATAAAGATAAAAAAGAGATGTGCCGTCTAGTAGCTTCTCGCACAACGTAAACAAACCTTAGGTGATGATTGGCGCTGAACCCTTAGAATGAGAACTTAATAAAAACACTATGTTCTAGGCTGCTAATTCCCTATATTTTCTAGGGGATAAGTAGCCTAGTTTTTGTTGAATTCGATTATTATTATAGTTTTTAATGTAATTTTCGACAATATCTATTACAATTTGGTTAGAGCTATTGAGCTCATTGTTTATGTAGAAAGTTTCACACTTTAGCGAGGAATGGAAACTTTCTATCGGGGCGTTATCAGCTGGTGTTCCCTTTCGGGACATACTTCTGATAATGCCTTTTTCTTCGCATAATTGATAGTAAGCATAGGATGTATAAACACTGCCTTGGTCACTATGTAGTATGCAATTCTCAGGTATATCTATTTGATTCAATGTATCATTTACTAAGCTTTGACCCTGTTTGTTATCTATTTTATACGCCACAATTTCTCCGTTATAAACATCCATAATTGAAGATAAATACAACATAGAGTTACCGAAAGGTAAATAAGTAATATCAGTTGTTAATACTTCCATTGGTTGGTTAGCTTTAAACTGTCTTTGTAATAAATTATCTGTTTTATAATAAGGTTCACCAATTTTTTTAGATTTTTTAGGTCTAACTCGGCAGTTCAGATTATACTCTCGCATGATTCTCTGAACTCTTTTATGATTAATTGACGCTGAATACAATTGATTAATCAATGCTGTAATTTTGCGATAACCGTAGGTGAATTTATTTTCTTCACATAATTCAATAACCTTTTGAGTCACTTTATCTTTTTCCTTGTCTTTATGTTTCCATCTATAGTATGTCGATTGAGGTATTTCTAAAACATCGAGTATCATTTTGATTGAATACTTATGCTTGAATTGATCAACTAATTCTACAATTACTTTGGATACCACTTCCTTTCTAACTCCTTGTACTTTTTTAAAATATCTATTTCAATATCTTTTTTCTTATTATCTAACTTTAATTGTTCTACTTCTGATAATTCTTTCACGCCTTTGCCGTAAGTATATTGCTTGCCTCTTTGTTGATAAAATCTATAAGTTTCACCATTTCGATACCATCGCCACCAAGTTTTTACCTGTGTGCTATTTTTGATATTTAATGCTTCCATAATTTCTTTTACAGTATATCCAGCTTCTTTCATTTCAATCGTTTTATATTTTGTTTCATTGAATAAGACATTATTTTCATAGAAAAAACACCTCCGTATGATTCATTTTAAATGAATCATACGGAGGTGTTTTTATTTTATTCCCACTAATTGGGGTCAGTTCAGATTATTGCCTAAGGTTTGTTTGTTTATAGTTAATAGTTAATTTTAGTAAATAGCAGAGGTCTTTTAGATCAATGTTAACTCTTTGGTATCACCAAATGGCTGAGGCAGTGCCCGCGGAAAGCGTGCACAAAAAAACTGCCAACAAAGTCGGTGGACTTTGTCGACAGTATAAGAGATGCGACGTCAAAGCGTTTCTCTTTTTTAATGATTTAATCAACCGCCACTTCGTATTGTTCGTAACATAAGAACGATGAAATAAGCGATTAGACCAAATAAAAACGTAATGAATAAAGCATGTAGTAATGCGATAAACAAATTAACATTCGTCATCATTGATAATGCACCAGTAATTACTTGTAAAATAACAAGGATAAATGCAGTAGTATATCCGTAACGAATTGTACGATTATGTTGATAATGATTTATGGCATGAATAAATGTTATTAAAATCCATACAAAAGCGATAAATGCCATACCTCTATGTGCAAAATTAACCCAGTCCGCCACATTATGTGGTATTAAATCATTAAATGGTAATGGCCATGCACCATATGCTAGACTTGCTTCTTTATGTCTAACTAATGCGCCCGTGTAAATTGTTAAATATACAATTACAGCCATAATCCAAGTATAAACACGTAAAGGTTTTCTGATAAATAACTCGTCAGCTTCATATTTTTGATCAATTTCATATATAATTAAAGTCAGTACGAAAACGGAAGAGAAACTTATTAAAGAGATACCAAAATGCAACGCTAAAACATAAGAATTTTGTTGCCACATTACAGCTGCTGCACCAATTAATGCTTGTAATAGTAAAAAGCCAACACTAATCATACATAAAGGTTTAACTTCTTTAATATGACCAATATGCTTCCAAGCAACGATTGTTAACCACAAGACAACCATTAAAGATAATCCTGAAACAGCTCTATGACTTAATTCAATTAATGTTTGTATTGGTAAGTTTTGTGGCAAAAATGCACCGTGACACAATGGCCAGTCTGATCCACAACCATCAGCTGAACCAGTTTTTGTAACTAACGCTCCACCGAGTTGTACAAAAGCCATAATAATTGTTGCTAAAATGGATAACCATTTTAGGTTTTGTTTTTTAAACAATAATGAACACCCCACTAAAAATAACCTGATTCAGACTAAAATTTCCAATACATAATAGTATAGTATAATTTACAAGTTTTGCAAAAAGTACAATAACTATAAAATGACTAGTAATTTATAGTCTTTAAACTCACTTAAAAACAATTATAACAAGAATAATTATATAAATTGTGTCTTAATCATGACGATTTTGAATGTCGCTAAAGTGTCACAAATAAATTTTATTAAATCTAGTCAACGCATTAAATATGCTTTATCATAGATATTATATGAGAAATTAGGAGGGGAACTATGAACAAAGAGCAAACTTTGTCACATTCAACAAGTCGTGTAACCTATAAAGAGTTACAACAAATTATCAAAATGGGACTTGTACAAGGTAACTTGATTCCTGCTTTCGCAGGTTCATGGCTGGCGATTGTTTTGGCAAACCATTCCTTCCTCATGTCAATACCACAAATTCTTATGATGTTAATAGGGTCAACATTAATTATGGGTGGCGCATGCGCGTTGAATAATTATTATGATCAAGATATTGACAGTATCATGCCAAGTAAACAAAAAAGACCAACTGTTAATGGCAGAATATCAGAAAGAAACTTATTACTGTTAAGTTTCGGCATGATGCTGATAGGGGAAGCGTTATTATTTGCATTAAATGTACCATCTGGAGTAATCGGTCTATTGGGCATAGTAGGCTATGTTTCTTTTTATTCAATTTGGTCAAAACGTCACACAGTATGGAATACTGTAATTGGTAGTTTCCCAGGGGCAGTACCACCACTTATCGGTTGGACTGCAATAGAAGGAAATATAAGTATGACAGCAATTGCACTATTTTTAGTTGTATTTTGTTGGCAACCAATCCACTTTTATGCATTGGCTATCAAGAGAAAAGATGAATACTCATTAGCGAATATTCCAATGTTACCATCTGTTAAAGGTTTTAACAGAACGCGTATAGGAATGTTTGTATGGTTAGTGTGTTTATTACCATTACCATTTTTATTTGCAGACTTAGGTGTTACTTTTATAATTTTAGCCACGTTGCTTAACTTAGGGTGGTTAGCAATGGGATTAACGAGTTTCAAGAAAAATGTAGATCAAACGAAATGGGCAACAAATATGTTTATATATTCTTTGAATTATTTAGTTGTTTTCTTTGTTCTTACAGTTATCGTTTCGTTAATTCAGATGTTTTAAATTTTAAATATAAGGATGGAACTTATGAATTTACCAATTTTACCGACTATAAGTACGTCATGTATTATTATTAGTGCAATATTAATCGCAATAGGCTGGCGATTAATTTGGAAACGAAACATAGAAGCACATAAAAAAGTAATGTTAACAGCAGCTGTTTTTGCACTTATATTCTTTATTATTTATGCCTCACGCACTATTTTTATAGGAAACACTGCTTTTGGTGGTCCTGATTCAATAGAGATATACTATACAATTTTCTTAGTATTTCATATTAATTTAGCAACAATTGGTGCAATTTTAGGTATAATTCAAATAATCACAGCATTTAAAGATAAATTTAACATTCACCGTAAAGTAGGGCCTGTAGCATCGATTATTTGGTTCTTTACAGCTATTACGGGTGTCGCTGTTTATTTATTGTTATATGTTATTTATCCTGGAGGAGAAACAACTTCTCTATTAAAAGCTACATTTGGAGGATAATTAACAGAACTCAAAGCTTAGCATAAGGCTAAGCTCAGAACGTGGACAAACCCTTCGCAAGTTAATGCGAAGGGTTTATTTATTTTCTTTTTTTATAGTTTTTTTCAAAATTGCAGTGGTCTTTCAGACCATTACTGGGCCTTTTATTAGCCACATTGCGATTTTTTTAAGATTCATGGCAGCACAAATTAGCGTGGTATCCATGGAAACTTTGTCATGTCCTCTATATCTCGTCCATCTCATACCATGCTGTTCTTTTGCATCGCCAAATTTTCTCTCTATTGTTTGACTTCGCATTTTATATTGTTTTTTAATTGTATCCACAAACCTTAAATCTTCAACTATATCTAAATCATCTTGCCAAACATGTCTTCTAATTTGTTTTATGGCATCTTTACTTTCAGTACATTTATTTAGTAGTGGACAGTCTCGACATATTGAAGCATCTGATACATATAATCTGTGTCCTGTTGGCATTGTTCTTTTATATAGTAAAGTTTCATCATTAGGACAAATATAAGTATCATAATGTTCATCGTAGATGAAATCTTTTGTTCTGAAAAAACCAGGTTTTCCTTTAGGTCTCGTATATGGCATTGCTGGTACAATTGCTTTTTCAAGCAAAAAGTGTGCATTAAAAGGTGTTTTATAACCTGAATCAATTGCTAATGTGATAGGCAACATCTGCTTGGTTTCCAATCTTTCAATCATTGGTTTGAGTTGTGTACTGTCGTGAATATTACCAGGTGTCACGTGCTTATCAATAATATAACCATTTTTATCTACACATGCGTGTAAACTATAAGCAAATTGCTTTTCTCGTTCACCTTTAACGTAGTACCCAGCTTCTGGATCAGTCGTACTTACTTTTTTGGTTTTATATTCCTCCTTGCTTTTATTTTTTATTGGCTTTTTTCCTTGTGCTCGCCTTTGTTCATTTATTTCATTATCCAATTCTTCTTGGAAGTGAAGTGTATCTTTTTTTACAATTTTTTTGATGTATTTATTCTTATTTGCATTTGCTTTAATATGTGTAGAATCAATGAATAAAGATGAGTGATCTATTAAGTTATTTTTGATAGCTATTTCTAGTATTTTCTCAAATATTTGTTCAAATAAATCTGTATCATGAAAACGACGTGTATAGTTCTTACTAAAAGTTCCGTAATGAGGTACTTTATCTAAAAAGCTATATCCTAAATACCAACGGTAAGCTACATTTGTTTCTATTTCTTTAATTGTTTGTCTCATTGATTTAATGCCAAACAACCTTTGTATGAGTAATATTTTTACTAAAATAACAGGATCTATAGATGGTCTACCATTATCAAGGCAATATTTGTCTTCGACAAGTTCATACACAAAATTTAAATCTAATATCGCATCGACTTTACGTAATAAATGATTATTAGGGACTAATTCAGAGATAGAAATCATTTCATATTGATCTCTTTTATCAATTGATTTATTCAACATAATAAACACCACCACTGTTTAATTTACATATATTATAATGTTTTTGTGTAATATTGGCAGTAATTTATGCCGACTCCTGCGGGAATATCACTAGCCGAAGACTACAGGCTAAGGCAGTGCCCGCGGAAAGCGTGCATAAAAAAACTGCCAACAAAGTCGGAGACTTTGTCGACAGTCTGAGCTTAGCATAAGGCTAAGCTTTTTATTTTTGTACAATTTGAAGTGTAATCAATAGTCATCGAATTATTATTAGGCTAAACTGATACATCTAGGTTACTGTTAAACCATAATGAAGATTCTTGCTAATGACTTGATAAAATGTGTACAATGACCATATGATGAATTAGGTGGGTGAATGATGAATAAGCTAATAATAAAAGTTATTGGTGCTTTAGTTTTAATATTATTCCTAATTTATTTATTTTATTCTCCAAGATTAAAATTTGATGTATTAGAAAATCCAAATAACAATAGTAAACAAACAACGTCGAATAAAGATTACAAACAGCAAAAGGGAGATACAGAAAATAAAACACCTGAAAGTGGTGTAGGTACTTGGATAGGAAAAAATATTAATAATTTAACAGATAAATATGGTCAAGCTGATCGTGTTTATCCATATCAAAATGGATTTAAAACATATGTATTTAAAGATAAAGATCAGTATTATTTAGTTTCAGCGAAAAAGAACGTTATCAAGTCTGTCTATGCTACTGGAACAAAATCTGATGTATCGCCATTAAAAATATCAGATAATGCTTCGAGTGTGTTTGAAGATTTAACAATTAATCCAGAACCAACAATCTCAACGCAGAATAAAACATATGATTTAGAACTATCAGATGAAGATATGAAAACACAAACTTTAGTTAAATTTGATCATATGTATGCTCAAGTTTATACAGACCAACAAACTAACAAAATTGTTGGCGTTCGCTATTTAGATAGTGAAGCTTTAACAACTTTCAAACCGTATCAAACAGTGGAAAATGAAGAAGCTAATGACAAAAAAGAAAAAGAGCCTAAAAGACCATATGAACAAAATGCCAACCAATTAATGACTTTGTATGAAATCACTAATGAAATGCGTAAATTAAAAGGGGCAAAACCTTTAAATGTTAAGAATGAGCTATCTCATATAGCTTCATATAACTTATATGAGGCAACAGATTCAGAAAGTGTAGAATTTACAGAAGAAGCATTAAAACAACAACTAGATGCACGACAAATTCCATTTAATTCAGCGAGTCAAAACGTTGGATATGAATTTAATGATGTGCCAACGTTGATTCATAGTTGGTTAAATTCAGACATTCACCGTTCACGAATGTTGAACACTAAGTACAATACTATGGGTGGAGAAGTAATGGATGATTATTATACATTAATCTTTGTTGAAGATAAGTAAGGAGGATATAAGATGATAACGGAAGAAACAGTAAAAGTCCTCGACAAAATTGAAATGTTAGGTGAAATGATTGGTAACTCAGACTTATATGACGCGTATCGTCAAGCGGAGCAAGCGTTAGAAGCTGATGATGAAGCCCATTTATTGTACCAAGCATTTTTGAAGTCGAAAGAATCATACGATGAAGTGATGCGCTTTGGCAAATACCATCCTGATTATCAAACAGTAATGATGGACACGCGAAAACGTAAAAGAGCATATGAAATGTTACCTGTAGTGATGGACTTTAAACAAAAAGAGATGGCACTTCAAACACTTGTTGACGAAGTGATTACCAAACTAGCACACGCTGTTTCACAAAATGTGAAAATTGAAGCAGGTAATCCATTTTTCCAAAAAGATGTTGGTGGTTGTTCCACTGGCGGTTCGTGTAATTGTTCTATTTAGCAATTGTTATAGACAGTGATATAAATAAATTGAAAATTTTTAAGTAAAAAAGTTAGCGAACAAAGATGTTTGCTAACTTTTTATTTAATATTATTAAAACGTTGAGCTAAATCTGGTCGATCGGTAACTATCGAATGGACACCATGTTTCGTTAATTCTTGCATTAAATCTAAGTTGTTCACTGGGCTATAACTAGGAACTATATTTAAACGTAGTAACCATTGAATATAGTTGTATTCTAGACGTTTTGTATGGTTTATTTGAGGTGTTAATTGAAAAAAGTGTGATTTAGGTTTGAACGTATGTCCTATTCCTAAAATGTATTTAATAAATGCTTCAGTCATTTCCTTTTGACTTGCTCCAACAGCAATCTCTTCCTCATTGTAGTCAGCGAATGCTGTTATATGTTCTACGAATGGACTCATAACAACAACACGGTGTTGTGCGTGATGCTGTACGATAATATCAAAGAGCAACTTAGGTATACGATGTGCATTAGTAGTATCAGGCGCATCTAAGATATGTACAATGATTAATTGATTAGGATATTTTGTTAATACTTCTGATAGCGATAGTATTTTAGCCAAATGATGGTCTCTGTATGGGTGGTGTTTATTTATATCTGTAAAGTAATATCCAGCATCTAAATGTTGTAATTCAGCTAAATTATGAGTCATAACAGCGCCCGAACCATTTGTTGTGCGGTCAAGTTCACTATCATGAAAAGCAACTAAATGATAATCTTGTGTTAACCTAATATCAATATCAAAACCAGTTACTTTGTGGTTATTGGCATAATCAAAAGCAAGTTGTGTGTGCTCTGGACGAACGGCCATACCGCCTCTACGTGCAAAAATATAAGGGCTTGCATGAGTGAAAAACGTAGGGACAGCCATATTTGTGCGTTTGTAGTTATATTTTTTGAGAAAGAATAAACTGCCAACTACTCCCACTGTGCCTATAAAAGCACTTTTGATTAATACATTAAATTTAGTCATTATAGATAACCTCCTATAAACTATATACCCAAACATCGTACTACTACATATAATTGTTATTTATAAAAATAAAAAGTCATGATATTATAAAGTGGCTAACAAATGGAGTGAAATAATATGGATATTATAGCGAGAACAAGTTTAGTTATTTATTTGAAACATATGAAACACGAACGTCAAATTAGGAAATTCGGTCACATCGTCCATTCAAATAAGCAAAAAAAATATGTCATGTTGTATATAAATGAAGATGAAGCGGACGCCATTGTACACAAGTTGATGAAGCTAAAATATGTGCGTAAAATTGACGGGTCACCATACAAATATTTGAAGAAAGTTTATGAAAAAGAAAGACATGAACTTTCATAAATATAACGAGCGCTAATTTGAATTTATTGTAACGGTGGAATCCAATTTTGCATGCGTAAAACACTGGTCAAATAATTAAAATATAAATCTAAATCATGATACGTTTCAGGTGGTTGGACATCAATCCCTTTAAACGATAGATTATATTGTTCTGCGTATTCTTTAATGAGTTCAAATTTTTTATTAGTTTTTGGATACGGATAATTAAAGGCATTTATCATAATGTACATAGCTTGAAAATGTCGTTCTGTTGTTGGATGCATAATTATCGCTACAGAAGAACGCTGTTTGTCCGACATGGGTGTATGAAAATTGACAATGGCTGCAATTCGTTGATGGTTATATTCAATTAATGTTGTAAATTCAAACAAATCGGTGAGACCTTCACCTAGCAAAATAAATGATTGTTTCATTTTATATGTCTCCTTTTACGTTGTGCATATAAAATTATATAAAATTTGGTGTGAGATTGGAAGTGTAGATAACAATGAGAGTAATTTCAGGTGTACACAAAAGTAAACCGTTAGAAAGTATGGAAGGGCGTAATACACGACCAACTATGGACAAAGTCAAAGAGGGGATTTTTAATAGTTTACATGAAGTATCGGGCTTAGGCTTAGATTTATTTGCAGGCAGTGGTGCCTTAGGTATAGAGGCACTGTCTAGAGGTATGGAAAAAGTTATTTTTGTAGATCAAAATTTTAAAGCAACACAAGTCATTAAAGGTAATTTAAAAAGTTTAGGTATTGAAGCACAAGCAGAAGTATATAAAAACAATGCAGATAGAGCGTTAAAAGCATTAAGTAAACGAGAGATTCAGTTTGATTACATCTTTTTAGACCCACCCTATGATAAAGGGCTTATTGACGAAGCATTAGAAGCAATAGCAAAATTTGATTTATTAAAAGAACATGGTATTATCATCTGTGAGTTTAATCATAAAGAAACTATAAAGTATGAACCATTTCATAAAATAAAGCAGTATCATTACGGGCTAACAGACACATTGTTACTAGAAAAGGGAGAATAATATGACTACTACAAAAGCTGTGATTCCAGGAAGTTTTGACCCAATTACTTTTGGACATCTAGATATCATTGAAAGAAGTACGGATCGATTTGATGAAATACATATTTGTGTATTAAAAAACAGCAGTAAAGCAGGCACTTTTTCGGTGGATGAACGGATGGCTTTAATTGAAGAATCTGTTAAAGGTTTAGACAATGTCACTGTGCATGCCTTTAGTGGGCTTTTAGTGGATTTCTGTGATGAAATTGGTGCACAAACTATTATTAGAGGACTACGTGCTGTAAGTGATTTTGAATATGAACTGAGATTGACTTCAATGAACAAAAAACTTAATAGCGATGTTGAAACATTGTATATGATGACGAGTACTAATTATTCATTTATTAGTTCTAGTGTGGTCAAAGAGGTAGCTGCATATAAAGCAGATGTTTCTGATTTTGTGCCAGAGCATGTTGCAAAAGCATTGAATGAAAAGTTTAAAAAATAATAGCTGTGCAAACGTATAACTACCTAGTGCATCCACACTAGGTAGTTATACGTTTTTTGTAAACAGTAGGTTTTTAAGTTTCAGTACGAATTACCGGGGTGTTGAAATCGGTAGCTTGTTGTTGTGACAATAAATTATAAACTGTTGTTGCGCGAATTTCGGAAGAGAAAAAGTGTCCATTTTGCTTATTGATATTAGTAACAAAATGACGTTCTGGGAACTGCTTTTTGAGTTGCTTTAGATAGCGTTGTCCTTGTTGTGACATTCCTAATATATGCACGGCTTCGATATTTTGTGGCTTGTCACCTTGATAGAACTGTAACAATATATTCATTAAGACACGTTGTATATGTGTATAAGTATAACGTTTAGTTTTTAAAAGTTGCATTAATTCAGCAAAAGAGGTTGCTTGTCCAATATACTTTTTAATACGTTGTTCTAGTCCTTCATTCATTAAATGAATGCCTTGTAATGCTTCAATAGAGTGTGTGATGATAGCATACTTTAAAAATGGAAAGCACTGTTCTACTGTCAAATGTGGCGCAGTATATAGCTGTTGAATATCATTAGGTACGACAGACTGCCAACTTGGATCATTGTCTTGTAGTGCATTTCTAATAGAAGTACCACTAGCATATGTTGGATTGATAATATTACTCTCATGGTGATTAGTTTGATGACGTGAAATGGTCCAAGGTTGGATATGTGGCGCATATTGTTGAATTGCTCTCACATAGGATACACCTAATGTATTATTCGGTGACTTTAAAATTGTATTATTATTCGTCAGTTCACTTATAATTCGAGGATAACTTTTACCTTCTTTTACTTTTTGGGTGAAAGCTGGTGTATGTTCCAATTGTGTTAATTGTTGCGCTACTTGTTGAAATTCTGTGATATTTCCAGATTCGCTGCCAAATGACAAGTGATCAACATTGAGGTACTGTGCAACCTTAACAGCACTTTCAGCAAAGTATTGGCCTGCAGATATTGCTGCAAACGCAGGTAATTCAACAACAATATCGACGGCTTGTAATGCCATACGTGTGCGCAGAAATTTATTATAAAATGCAGGGGCACCACGCATGACAAATTGTCCGCTCATGATTGCGACACTAATATCTGCTCCTGAGATTGACTTTGATTGTTTGGCATGGTATAAGTGACCATTGTGGAAGGGATTATACTCTGTTACTAACGCAACGCTTTTCATTTGCATTTCTTCCTTTCGGTATTCATTATAGATATTGTAACAGATATAAAAGTGTTAAGAAAAAATCTTGACAACTTAAATCTATAAAGTTAAAATAAATTTTGTGCTTGTTAGAGGTGAAGCCATATGAAATGGTCAATAACGCAATTAAGAAAATACCAAGATGAGCCATTTGTATTTAAGCAAACGGTGAATTTTGATCATTTGAAAGACTCATTGGATTTGTTAGATTTATCTGCCATTACGGTAGAAGGTGAACTAACCGTTAAATCAAACGAGGTTATCGCAGATATGCATATTACTGGTGTTTATACCATGTCATGTGCCAGAACCTTAGTTCCTGTAGAAGTGCCGCTAGATACTACTTCTCAAGAAATTTTTGATTTAGAGGGATTTGATTCATACAGTGAAGATGATGAACATTATCACGATGCCACTGATGGAATGATAAATTTAAAAGATATTGCAGAAGAACTTGTCATCATAGAAAAGCCAATGCGTGCATTTGCAGAAAATAGTGATCAAATGATGCGCGAAGGTAATGGTTGGCAAGTTATTGACGAAACGCAAGCGGCTGAACTTAAAAAAGAACAAGAAGCGTCAGAGTCTAAGCAAGTCGATCCAAGGCTTCAAAAATTACAACAATTATATGACGAAGAGCAATAGCAGTTTCAAGTAATCTATAGTATAATAGATTATTGAATCTGAACATTAATGATTTTGTGTTTGAATATAAGGAGGATAAATCATGGCAGTACCAAAAAGAAGAACATCTAAAACAAGAAAAAATAAACGTCGTACTCATTTCAAAATTTCAGTACCAGGTATGACAGAATGCCCAAGCTGTGGCGAATACAAATTATCTCACCGCGTATGTAAGAACTGTGGTTCATACAATGGTGAAGAAGTTGTATCAAAATAATTTCAATATGTAAATGACTTCATTAAGTCAAGACAATCGTTCATTAATTATTAAGTCAATAATTTTTGGACGATTTTTTTAGATATGTAAATCTAATGACAATGATTGGTAGTGACAATGTGAGCACATTAAAACAGCAGAACATTATAGAGAAAATTGAAGCAAATGATTTCGAGTGGTTATATAACCATTTTAGTGACTATTTTCAAGATGTAACTTCATTAGTAGAGTTAAAATCAATACTAAAAGAGTATAATAAAATTAGCACTACCCACACGCTTTTTCGCCATATAAAAGTCAATAAAACAGATGAATTTATTTGGATAGCTGACAATGGGCAAGCAGGCGTTAGTGTGACACTTAATAAATATAATGAAATTGTCAGTATGGTGTTATTACCATTAGAAAAAAATAAATCGCAAAAATTGACAAAACAATATTATACGATGCCAATTGAAGGAGAATATTTTGTTAGTGCCGGCGGGGATAATGAATTATTAAATCATCATTTTAATTTTAAATATCAGCGTAATGCTTATGATTTAACAATGGTAAATGAAGATATGACTTATCAAGGTACACCTAATCAAAATGAAAATTATTATTGTTATGGTCAATCAGTTGTAGCTCCAGCCAATGGAAAAGTAGTACAAACATTAAAAAATATTAAAGACAATACCCCAGGTGAAGCCAATACGAATCATCCAGAAGGTAATTTCGTTATCATTCAACATCAACTAAATGAATATAGCATAGTAACCCATTTGCAAAGTGACTCTATCAAGGTAGATGTAGGTGATATTGTAAGAAGAGGACAACATATTGCTAACATAGGTAACTCTGGCAACAGTAGTGAACCGCATCTCCATTTTCATATTATGAATAAAATTAAAACACATAGTGGTTATACTTATAAAATTAAATTTTTAGACCAAAATGAGCCACTAAGAGGCGATAAGGTTTATTATTCAGGTGATAAAATGAAAATAGAATCACATCACGCGCTCACAAATGTATTGAAAAATTATGGCTTACATCTTTTACACAGATTTAAAAACTAAAGATAGTGAGGATATGTTATGGAAAACATTACTTCTGCACAAAATAGTAA
Source organism: Staphylococcus arlettae (assembly GCF_025560845.1). Taxonomy (NCBI): domain Bacteria; kingdom Bacillati; phylum Bacillota; class Bacilli; order Caryophanales; family Staphylococcaceae; genus Staphylococcus; species Staphylococcus arlettae. The sequence continues at coordinate 1,807,745 of NZ_CP094803.1, read as the reverse complement.
AATTAAGCAAGCTACTAAATTAAAAAAGAAACGGGAACGAGATAAAACAGGTTTGGCATTAATTGAAGGTCATCACTTGATTGAAGAAGCTTTTAAAAGTGACATAAAAATTTTACAATTATTTATGGTTGAACAAGGTCGATTAGATAGCCAAATTGTGGACTATGCTGAAACATGTTTTGAAATTAACATCAAAGTAGCTGAAGCACTGTCTGATACTGTTACACCTCAAGGTTTTTTCGCTGTGATCGAAAAACCAACTTATGATACTACTAAAGCAACACAAGTTTTGCTAATAGATCGTATTCAAGATCCTGGTAATTTAGGGACATTGATTAGAACTGCAGATGCGGCTGGTTTAGATTTAATCGTCTTAGAAAAAGGGACTGCGAATCCGTATCAAGATAAAGTATTACGAGCAAGTCAAGGCAGTGTGTTTCATTTACCAATCGTTACTGACGACTTACATACATTTATGCAATCATTCCAAGGAGATATCTTTGGTACGGCTCTTAACGATGCAAAACCATTTAATGAGGTGGCAAATGTAAATCATTTTGCACTATTGTTAGGTAATGAAGGTGAAGGTGTTAACCCTGACTTATTGGCCGAAACAACACAGAATTTAAATATCCCTATTTATGGTAAAGCTGAAAGTCTCAACGTAGCCATTGCTGGTAGTATTTTAATGTATCATTTGAAAGGTTGACCCTTACTACCAACATCGTATATAATTATTTTGAATGAAAAAAATATAAACCAATAAAAAGACGTAAATTATCACTAATTATTGTTCAGGGAGAATAATCATGACTGTAAATTATTCCAATAATGTATAATTTTTTTCACCTTTTTGGTTACTTAAAGAAATTTAAGTCGGCTCACATTCCGTTACCAATGTCTAACAAGTGTATGCAATTGCATAAATTTGGGTGGTACCACGGAAAGACTTTCGTCCCTTAATTACAGAGGGGTGAAAGTCTTTTTTTGTAATAATGAAGTAAATGAAACGGTAATATAAGGAGGAACTACTATGGCTCTACCAGTAGAAATGTCGGAATTAAAGCAACAAGCTTTAATAGATATAAATGAAGCTAATGACGAACAAATATTACAAGGAATAAAAGTGAAATATCTTGGTAAAAAAGGTTCGGTTAGTGCATTAATGAAACGTATGAAAGATTTGCCTAATGAGGAAAAACCTGCATACGGTCAACAAGTGAATGAAGTACGTCAAGCTATTGAAAATGCAATTGAAGCACGCCAAGGAATTTTAGCAGAGGCTAAATTGGAACAACAATTAGCGACTGAAAAAATTGATGTGACTTTACCTAGTCGTAAAATTGCTATCGGAGCAAAACATCCTTTAACGCGCACAATTGAAGAAATAGAAGACTTGTTCCTCGGTTTGGGTTATGAAATTGTTGATGGCTACGAAGTGGAACAAGATTATTATAATTTTGAAGCTTTAAATCTTCCTAAATCTCACCCAGCAAGAGATATGCAAGATAGTTTTTATATTACTGAAGAAATTTTAATGCGTACACATACGTCACCTGTTCAGGCGCGAACTATGGAACAACGTAATGGCCAAGCACCTGTAAAAATTATTTGTCCAGGTAAAGTATATCGACGTGATTCAGATGATGCGACGCACAGTCATCAATTTACTCAAATTGAAGGATTAGTAGTTGATGAAAATATTAAAATGAGTGACTTAAAAGGTACTTTGGAATTACTTGCTAAAAAACTTTTTGGTGATGCACGTGAAATCCGTTTACGTCCAAGTTATTTCCCATTTACAGAACCATCTGTCGAAGTTGATATTTCATGCTTTAAGTGTAAAGGAAAAGGCTGTAACGTTTGTAAACATACTGGCTGGATTGAAATATTAGGCGCTGGTATGGTACATCCTAATGTACTAGAAAAAGCTGGATTTGACTCAGAGAAATATACTGGTTTCGCCTTTGGTATGGGTCCAGATCGAATTGCTATGTTGAAATATGGCATTGAAGATATTCGTCATTTTTATACTAATGATGTAAGGTTCTTAAATCAATTTAAAGCAGTAGAAGATAGAGGTGAAGCGTAATGTTAATTTCAAAAGAATGGTTAGAATCATATATAGATATAAATCAACCAGTAAATGTATTGGCTGAAAGAATTACACGTACAGGGATTGAAGTAGACGATATTATAGATTACACCGAAGATATCAAAAATTTAGTTGTAGGTTATATTACTGCTATAGCACCTCATCCTAATGCTGACAAATTAAATGTTTGTACGGTAGACATTGGTGAGAGTGAACCTGTACAAATTGTGTGCGGTGCACCTAATGTCGATAAAGGACAAACGGTAATTGTAGCAACAGTAGGTGGAAGATTACCTGGTGGTATTAAAATCAAAAGAGCAAAATTACGTGGCGAACGTTCAGAAGGTATGATTTGTTCATTACAAGAAATTGGTATTGCCGAAAATGTAGTTCCAAAAGCATTTGAAAATGGTATTTTTGTATTTCCAGAAGCAGTCGCTCCAGGAACAAATGCATTGGATGCATTATATTTAAACGATCAAGTAATGGAATTTGATTTGACACCAAATAGAGCTGATGCATTAAGTATGATAGGTACTGCTTATGAAACAGCGGCACTTTATAATACGACAATGACAAAACCACAAAGTACTACTGAAACAGCGACAAGTTCCATCTCAGACCAATTATCTGTCACGATTGATGCTACAGATCATGTACCATATTATAGTGCGCGTGCAGTAGTTGATGTGACAATTGCACCATCTCCAATATGGATGCAAGCGCGTTTAATGAAAGCAGGCATTAGACCAATTAATAATGTAGTAGATATTTCGAATTATGTATTGTTAGAATATGGTCAACCTTTGCATATGTTTGATAAAGATCAAATCGGTTCTGATTCTATCGTGGTACGTCATGCAAATCATCAAGAAACGATGAACACGTTAGATGACCAACAGCGCCAGTTACAATCTTCAGATTTAGTGATTACAAATGGTCAAGAACCAATTGCTATCGCTGGTGTTATGGGTGGAGATTTTTCAGAAGTCACAGCGGAAACAAAAAATGTAGTTATTGAAGGTGCTATCTTTGATCCAGTGTCAATTCGTCATACTTCAAGACGATTGAATTTACGCAGTGAAGCGTCAAGTAGATTTGAAAAAGGTATCGCTACTGAATTTGTAGATGAAGCAGTAGATAGAGCATGTTACTTACTTGCAACGTACGCCAATGGTACGGTATTAGCTGATCGCGTTGCAGCAGGTGGTTTAGGTAGTTTTGTAACACCTATTGAGATAACAGTAGCAAAAGTAAATAACACAATAGGTTTTAATCTAACAGTTGAAGATATCGAAAGTATTTTTGTACAACTTGGCTTTGAAACACATAGTGACGGTGACACAATTAAGGTGTTAGTACCGTCAAGACGTAAAGACATTACAATTAAAGAGGATTTAATTGAAGAAATTGCTAGAATTTATGGTTATGATGAAATTCCATCTACATTGCCTGTGTTTGATCAAGTTACGAGTGGTGAACTAACAGATAACCAAGCTAAAGCGCGTCAAATTAAAGCGACTTTAGAAGGGGCAGGTTTAAGTCAAGCTATTAATTACTCACTAATTAGTAAAGAGCGTGCGCAAGACTTTACATTAGAGAAACATAACACAATTGATTTATTAATGCCTATGAGTGAAGCACATGCGACGTTACGTCAAAGTTTAATTCCACATTTGATAGATGCAGTAGCTTATAATGTAGCTCGTAAAAATGATGACGTGCGTCTCTATGAACTTGGTAGAGTTTTCTTTGGTAACGAGGAAGGCGAATTACCAGATGAAGTTGAATATTTAAGCGGAATTTTAACAGGGGATTATGTTGTTAACCAATGGCAAGGTAAAAAAGAAGCAATTGATTTCTTTATTGCCAAAGGTTTTGTAGATCGTATTGCCGAAGTATTAGACCTATCATTCGCTTATGAAGCTACAGAAATTGATGGTTTACACCCTGGCCGTACAGCTCATGTCTATTTGAATGACCAAGTTGTTGGTTTTATTGGTGAGTTACATCCAAATGTCGAAAAAGATTATGATTTAAAACAAACTTATGTCTTTGAATTAAATTATGATAAGTTAATGGCTGTCGCAGTGGGCTATATTAACTACGAACCAATTCCTAGATTCCCGGGAGTAACAAGAGATATAGCTTTAGTTATTAATAGAGATCTGCCATCAGCAAAATTATTAGACACAATTAAACAAAATGGTGGAGATATTTTCCAAAATGCACAAGTCTTTGATGTATATCAAGGTGAACATGTTGCAGAAGACGAAAAATCTGTAGCTATTAGAATTAACTATTTAGATACTGCAGATACATTAACAGATGATAAAGTAAATGCTGTACATGACAATATTTTAGAAGCATTAGTTGCCCAAGGTGCGACAGTAAGATAATGCTCACAAAAAGAGGACTAATCTTTAAAATGGATTGGTCCTCTTTATATTTTGCTATAAAAAATAAAGAAAACGTCAATTTCCATATCTTCTCGATAGAAATTGACGTTTATTTTTGAGTCAGAGACGTTTTATGTCTAGGGCTCTTTTTTATGTTTAATTTTATTGATATTTTGAGGTAACGAGTTGCTGAGCTTTATTACGATTGGCAAAATGCTTTTTACTTAGATGATCAAGAAAACTTACACCATGTCGCTCAATAAGTTTTGCTGCAAATAGATCAACTTTTTTACTGGCACCTTTAGGCACTGTGGCATTAAGTTGTTGTGACATTTTGTCCATGTGTTTTACGAAAGCATATCTGGAAATAATACTAGCTGCGGCAATAGCAATTGATTTAGATTCACCTTTGGTTTCAAATTGAGTTTTTGATTCACAAGGTAACGCTGATAACGTATAGCGTTTGTAAACTTTAGGTTCCGCGAATTGATCGACAACAATATAATCTAGCGGTGCGCTATTTAACTTTGTAACTACGTTTTTTATTGCCTCATTATGTAGTACAGCTTTCATTTTCACTTGAGACCAACCAGCATGTTGTTTGTCATTATAGCGATCATTATCTAAAGTCAGTAAAGAATGTGGAATGAAAGTCACTAATTGTTCAGCAAGTTCTACAATTTTAGCATCAGTTAATTTTTTGGAGTCGTCTACACCCAACGTTTTTAAAATAGCTACATTTTCAGTAGAAACATATGCAGCACATACTGTTAAAGGTCCAAAATAATCGCCACTACCTGCTTCGTCGCTTCCTATACAATTAAATTGGTTATAGGCTATAGAAGTTGCTGGCGTTTGTTTGGTTGTTGAAGGTGATGTTGTTGCTGTTTTCTTAGGTAGTAATTGTTGAGCAATAGCTTCTGCATCTTTACCTTGGAACATCACTTTATTAGAATTATAAATTGATATCACTGTACTTTTATACTTTGTTTTTGCTTTCATACCTTGTGGTAATTGCGCTGTATCAAAGTTAATTTGTTGCATTAATGTTTGTATTTCAGTGTTAGTTAATTTATGTACGATATTTCCCATAATGTGTCACCACTTTTGAATTTTAATTGTTTGAAAGACAACGTTAATCTTATCATAAATGTAGAAAATTTAGCGACTATATCATCAATTCAACGGAAAGATAAAAGTATACATTACCACATAATATTCTACGTATTAGTGAGTTATAAAGGTATTTAGCAAATATTTGAACAAAAAGACATCGATTTAATTAATTTTGCCGATTTACTAAATTATCAATCAGCAAATAATAATTATTACCAGTTCTATATCAATTCAAATACAGGTCTTACAAAATAATTTACAGTCATGTATAATGGTGTGTGATAAATATATTAATAATTTTTAATAAACATAAATTTAACTATATATTGGAAATTACTGAAAAAGGTAGGCGCTAAATATGGGTGATTTTAAAAATCGAATTAACGTCAATATCAATGACCAACACTATACAATTGTTGGTACGGATAATCCAGAGCATATACGCTATGTAGCGAATTTAGTAGATGAAAAGCTAAAGGAGTTAGGCCGTAAAAATGCTGGTTTAGATACTACAAGAAAAGCAATCTTAACAGCGGTTAATGTGATGCATGAAAAAGTGCAATTGGAAGAGGAAAATGAACGTTTGCAACAACAGATTAAACAACTTCAAGATAGAAAAGACCAATGATAATCGATGTACTAAGTCTATTATTTATTATTTTTTTAGGATTTATTGGATTTAGACGTGGTACAGCATTTAGTGTTTTACATATAGGTACGATGATGGTAGCCTTATTTATTGCTAAATCCTATTATTTACCAATAGCAGAGCGCTTGGAATTGTTTTTGCCTTATCCTAAAACACAGGCTTATGATATAACATTTGCAATATCATTTAATCATCTAGAAACTCGTTTCTATCATATTATTGCCTTTATTGTAATAGCATCACTGGCAAAACTTATTTTTTATGCCATTATCGTTACGTTTGACAATTTAATATTAGCACATAAGTTAAGTAAGATGAGTAGGGGAATAGGAGTCATTGTCAGTATATTTGCGGCAAGTATTTATCTCGTACCGTTGCTATATATTACTTCACTTTACCCTAACGCGTGGATTCAATCCCAATTGACATCTTCGATAATTGCGAAGCAACTTATAACACAACTACCCATACTATCTCAGTTTGTTGTGAATATTTAATATCTTTCATAGGTGATGAAGGATAAAAACATAGGAGGATAAGACAAAGCGGCCATACTGCTACCAAGGCAAAAGTCATTTGTTTTATCTTTTTTTTATGGAGGGAATTGTAATGACTAAAAAAGATATCATTCAACTATTAGAAAAAATTGCTATATATATGGAATTGAAAGGTGAAAACACATTTAAAGTCTCAGCATATCGTAAAGCAGCACAAAGTCTAGAAATTGACGAACGACTACTTGATGAAATTAACGATGTCACTGAGCTAAAAGGTATCGGAAAAGGTGTAGGTGAAGTCATTAATGAATATTACCAAACAGGAGAATCAATGACTTTAAATAGTTTAGAACAAGAGGTGCCTGCTGGATTAATTCCATTGATGAAAATACAAGGTTTAGGTAGTAAAAAAATTGCCAAACTGTATAAAGAGTTAAATGTCATTGATAAAACAACTTTACAACAAGCATGTGAAGCAGGGAAAGTCAGTGAATTAAGTGGTTTTGCTAAAAAGACAGAACAAAATATTTTAGAAGCGGTTAAAGCATTAGGTGCTAGAAAAGAGAAATACCCAATAGATCAAATGCGTGGTTTAAATCTAAAAATAAAAGCGCATTTGGAAACTATTAATCAAATTGATAAATTTGAAGTTGCAGGTAGCTTTAGACGCTTTAAAGAGATGAGTAAAGATTTAGATTATATTATTAGCACAGATGAACCTGAATTAGTGCAACAAGCATTATTAACAATACCAAATAAAGTCAAAGAAGTTGCCGTGGGCCAAACTAAAGTATCACTTGAAATTGATTATGACGATGAAATTATCGGTGTTGATTTCAGGTTAATTGAACCTGCAGCTTTTTATCATACGTTACAACATTTTACAGGGTCAAAAGATCATAATATACGTATTCGTCAAATGGCAAAGGAACGTAATGAAAAAATTAGTGAGTATGGTATAGAACAAGCAGATGGTAATTTATTACAGTACCAAAGCGAAGCTGAAATTTATCAACATTACGACGTAAATTGGATTGCCCCTCCATTAAGAGAAGATGGTAGTGAATTTGATAAAAATTTAGAGCAAATTGTACAGTTAAATGATATTAATGGCGATATCCACATGCATACAACATATAGTGATGGTGCATTTAGTATTAAAGATATGGTGGAAGCAAATATTGCCAAAGGCTATGAATTTATGGTAATTACTGACCATTCACAAAGTTTAAAAGTAGCGAATGGTTTATCTGAAGAACGGTTATTACGCCAAATCGACGAAATTAAACAATTAAATGCTGAATATGATGAAATTGATATATATTCAGGCATAGAAATGGACATTTTACCTAATGGTGATTTAGATTATAGTAATGAAATTTTAGCGCAATTAGATTATGTTATTGTTGCAATACATCAAAGTTTTAATCAATCTGAAGCAGAGATTATGCAACGTTTAGAAAATGCATGTCGTAATCCTTATGTTAAACATATTGCACATCCAACTGGACGTATTATTGGTAAAAGACCAGGTTATGAACCTAACATTGAGCAATTATGTGCTTTGGCAGAAGAAACGAATACAGTGTTGGAAATTAATGCTAATCCTAAAAGATTAGATTTAAGTGCTGATGTGTTGAGAAAACATCCCAATCTAATGCTAACAATTAATACTGATGCCCATCATATTGACCATTTAGATTTTATGGCTTATGGGGTAGCAACAGCGCAAAAAGGATTTGTAACAAAAAATCGAGTTATTAATGCAATGTCGCGCACAGCTTTTCAGTCATTTGTAAACGACAATATTAAATTGAAGAAATAGAGGGATTAGATGAGACAGAAATCATTAGATGTCTTAGAATTCGATAAAATCAAGCAGAGTGTTGAAAATGAGGCCATGAGTGATATTGGTCGAGAAAAAGCTCGCGGCATGACACCTGCTATAGATTTTGATACTGTAACTTTTCAAATCGCAGAAATAGATGAAATTGCCCAAATTTATAATAAACATCGCATGCCTAGTATGAGTGGGTTGGCACAAGTGCAACAATATATTCATCGGGCGACAATTGGTGGCGTATTAAATGTAAATGAGCTCAATGTGATCAAACGATTGATCCAAATACAAAATCAATTTAAGACGTTTTACAATCAATTAGTAGAGGAAGACGAAGGAGAAATCCAGTTCCCGATTTTAAATGATAAAATGGAACAATTACCGATTTTAACGGATTTATATCAAACAATACATCAAAAATGTGATGCTTATGATTTGTTTGATGATGCTAGTTATGAACTACAAGGTATTCGCAGTAAAATTTCAAATACAACACAAAAAATCAAACAAAATCTAGATAAAATCGTCAAAAGTCAAAGTAATCAAAAGAAATTATCAGATGCTATTGTTACTGTTCGTAATGATCGCAATGTTATACCTGTAAAAGCTGAATATCGTCAAGACTTTAATGGTATCGTTCATGACCAATCAGCTTCAGGACAAACACTTTATATCGAACCATCATCTGTAGTTGAAATGAATAATACAATCAGTAGGTTAAAAAATGATGAGGCTGTCGAACGTGAGCGCATATTAATTGAAATAACGGCACAAGTTGCAGCAGAAGCAGACGCATGCCTAACTGCAGAAAATGTTATGGGACAAATTGACTTTTTAACAGCTAAAGCGAGATATGCACGCTCAATTAAAGGAACAAAACCAACATTTCATCAAGATCGAACAGTCTATTTACCTAAAGCATTTCATCCATTATTAGATAGAGATACTGTTGTCGCCAATACGATTGAATTTGCTGAAGATATTTCAACTGTTATTATTACAGGTCCAAATACGGGCGGTAAAACAGTAACGTTAAAAACGTTAGGACTTATTGTCATCATGTCTCAATCAGGCTTATTAATACCTACTTTAGATGGAGCCCAGTTAAGTGTATTTGAAAATGTCTTTTGTGATATTGGTGATGAACAATCTATTGAACAATCACTGTCTACTTTTTCATCACATATGACGAATATAGTCGAAATTTTAGAAGAAGCGAATGGTAATAGTTTAATACTTTTTGATGAGTTAGGCGCAGGTACCGACCCGAGTGAGGGTGCAGCGTTAGCTATGAGTATTTTAGATTATGTACGAGCAGTTGATTGTCTAGTTATGGCAACGACCCATTATCCTGAGCTCAAGGCTTATAGTTATAATAGACAAGGTGTCATGAATGCCAGTGTAGAATTCGATGTGACAACATTAAGTCCAACATATAAATTATTAATGGGCGTACCTGGACGTTCAAATGCCTTTGATATTTCTAAAAAATTAGGTTTGAAAATGAGTGTGATTCAAAAAGCTAAATCCATGATTGGTCAAGATGAGCAAGAAATAAATGAAATGATTGCGTCATTAGAACATAATTCTAAACGCGTTGATGAACAACGTATTGAATTAGACGAATTGTTAAGAGAAGCACAAGCTACACATGATGCACTAACAAAGCAATATCACAACTACCAAGCATACGAACGTCAGCTCATGGATGAAGCCAAAGAAAAAGCTAATCAACGTGTTAAAGCAGCTACTAACGAGGCTGATGAAATTGTTAAAGACTTACGTAAGTTGAGAGATCAAAAAGGTGCAGATGTAAAAGAACATGAACTTATCGATAAGAAAAAACGTCTAGATGACCAATATGAAGCTAAATCCATTAAGCAAAATGTCAAAAAGCAAAAATGGGACAAAATCACTGCGGGTGATGAAGTGAAAGTATTAACCTATGGACAAAAAGGGGAAGTACTTGAGTTGTCAGGAGATGACGAAGCGGTAGTTCAAATGGGTATTATTAAAATGAAATTACCACTTCAAGATTTAGAAAAAACACAAAAAACTCAAGAACAACCAACGAAAATGGTTAAGCGTTCCAATAGACAAAATATTAAAATGGATTTAGACTTAAGGGGCTATCGATATGAAGAAGCGTTGAGCGAATTAGATCAATATATCGATCAAGCTGTGTTAAGTAACTACCAACAAGTGAATATTATTCATGGTAAAGGTACAGGCGCATTACAAAAAGGTGTACAAAACTATTTGAAAAAGCATAAAAGTGTGGCATCATATAGGAATGGAATGCCAAGTGAAGGTGGCTTCGGTGTTACCGTTGTAGAATTAAAATAATAGTGAGCAAGTATTATGCATATGAAAATAAAATTTGTTATAATTTGCTCATCATTTGAAAATAAGGAGGATTGGCATTTATGGCAATCGTAAAAGTAACGGATTCAAATTTTGATGAAAATATCCAATCTGGTGTTAATTTAGTAGACTTCTGGGCAACTTGGTGTGGACCTTGTAAAATGATTGCACCAGTTTTAGAAGAGTTAGCAGGCGACTATGATGGAAAAGCTAATATTTTAAAATTAGATGTAGATGAAAACCCATCAACTGCAGCTAAATTTGAAGTAATGAGTATTCCAACATTAATCGTATTCAAAGATGGAGAACCAGTTGATAAAGTAGTAGGTTTCCAACCAAAAGAAAACTTAGCTGAAGTTATCGACAAATATCTATAAGTATAAAATAAATAAAGTGGACTGTATTTGTAATTTATTGTCCAACTGCACTAAAGTTTATTAATATGACTTTCAGTGCAACAGTCAGCTATTGTTAATACGTTAAATAAGAGAGTGTGGAACATTTACGATGTCTCACGCTCTTTATTTGTATAAATATCGGCAATATGATGATTGAAATTGTAACGAAGGGAGGTAAAACTATGGTGGAACAATATCAAGAAAACATTAAACAAAAATTAACAGTAGTACCTATGGAACCTGGCTGTTATTTAATGAAAGATCGCAACAATCAAATTATTTATGTCGGAAAAGCAAAAAAGTTACGAAATAGATTACGTTCATATTTTACTGGCGCTCATGACGCAAAAACTACAAGACTAGTTGGTGAAATACGTAATTTTGAATATATTGTCACATCAAGTGAAACAGAATCACTTTTATTAGAGTTGAATTTAATTAAACAATATCAACCACGTTATAATATTTTATTAAAAGATGATAAAAGTTATCCCTTCATTAAAATCACAAAAGAAAAGCATCCAAAACTTATTGTGACACGTACGGTTAAGAAGGGCAGTGGTAAGTATTTTGGGCCATATCCAAATGCATACTCAGCGCAAGAAACGAAAAAATTACTAGATCGAATTTATCCATTTAGAAAATGCGATAAAATGCCAGATAAGTTATGTCTGTATTATCATATAGGTCAATGTATGGGGCCGTGTGTTTATCCTGTAGATTTAAATAAATATGCTGAGATGACAAAAGAAATAACGGATTTCCTAAATGGTGAAGATAAAACAATAATGCGTAATTTAGAACATAAAATGCAAGCTGCGAGTGAAGATTTAGACTTTGAACAAGCGAAAGAGTATCGTGATTTAATACAACATATTCAAAATCTCACGAAGAAACAGAAAATTACTTCGACCGATAATACGGTTAGAGATATATTTGGTTATAGTGTCTCTAAAGGTTGGATGTGTATTCAAGTGTTTTTTATAAGACAAGGTAATATGATTAAACGTGATGCTACAATGATTCCTATCCAACAAACTGAAGAAGAAGAGTTTTATACTTTTATCGGGCAATTCTATGATTTAAATCAACATATCCTCCCTAAAGAAGTACACATTCCTAAACATTTAGATAGTGAAGTTGTTCAATCGGTAGTAGATACGAAAATTGTTCAACCGCAAAAAGGGAAGAAAAAAGAGATGGTTGATTTAGCCAATCATAATGCTGAACTTAGTTTAGAGAATAAATTCGAGTTAATTGCTAAAGATGAATCTCGTACAATAAAAGCAATAGAAGAAATTGGTGATAGAATGGGAATTCAAACACCCATTCGAATTGAAGCGTTTGATAACTCTAATATTCAAGGTGTTGATCCTGTATCAGCAATGGTGTCATTTGTTGATGGGAAACCAAATAAAAAGGGCTATCGCAAATACAAAATTAAATCAGTCGAAGGGCCTGATGATTATAAATCAATGCGTGAAGTTGTACGTAGAAGATATAGTCGTGTCTTAAATGAAGGGTTACCGTTACCAGATTTAATTATCGTTGATGGTGGTAAAGGTCATATGAATGGCGTAATTGATGTTTTAGAAAATGAACTCGGTTTAGATATTCCAGTTGCAGGTTTGAAAAAAAATGATAAACACCAAACTGCAGATTTATTATATGGTAAAGAAGCAGAACTAGTACCATTGAAAAAGAATAGCCAAGCGTTTTATTTATTACAACGTATACAAGACGAGGTACACCGTTTTGCTATTACATTCCATCGCCAAACACGACAAAAAACTGGATTACAATCTGTATTAGATACCGTTGAAGGAATAGGTACAAAACGTAAAACTAAATTATTACGTACATTTGGGTCAATAAAAAAAATGAAAGATGCATCAATTGAGGAATTACAACAAAGTGGTTTACCACTAAATGTTGCGAAAAACCTACATGATGCATTACATGACAATAGTGACAAAAAAAATTAGGCATGAGAATCATTCTCATGCCCAATTTACAATTATTTAGTGTTACAATAAGAAATAACGAGGTTTCTTTTTTTGGGTTTATTTGGAAGCGTTTTCTAATTGAGAAATATTATCATTTAATTATGGAACATTGTATGTAGTGTAATATATAAACGTATTGAAAATTTAATGCTTAGTTTATATTTAATTATATCACATGTAAGTTTCATTTTTTTGATGATTATACTTTGCTTAATTGGTTTGCGTGATACAAAGCAATAAAGAAATCAAAATTTAATTGTTTCACAGGGGGGACTTCCTTTTGGCTTATACGAAAAATCAATTCTATTTAAGACGCTTACATTCATTATTAGGCGTAATACCTATAGGTGGCTTTTTATTAGTTCACTTAATGGTTAACCACCAAGCGACTAAAGGTGCAGAAGCGTTCAATAAAGCAGCTGCATTTATGGAATCATTACCATTTTTAATCGCTTTGGAATTTGTCGTGATTTATATTCCGATATTGTATCACGCAGTTTACGGTGTACATATTGCCTTTACGGCAAAAGAAAATGTTGGTCATTATTCAGCATTTAGAAACTGGATGTTTTTATTCCAACGTATCACGGGTGTAATTACTTTTGTTTTCATTGCAATTCACTTATGGCAAACAAGAATTCAACGTGCATTAGGACATGAAGTTAACTTTGATATGGTACATGACATTGTAACTAACCCAGGATGGTTAATTTTCTATATCGTTTGTTTATTAGCTGTTACATTCCACTTTGCAAACGGCTTATGGTCATTCGGTGTAACGTGGGGTATTTTACAATCTAAAAAATCTCAACAAATTTTCACATGGGTTTCACTAGTCGTATTTATAGTTGTATCATATATAGGAATTAGCGCGATTTTAGCTTTCCTATAAGTTTTTTAATTTAATTTGATTTTTAGAGATATTTAGGGGAGTGACAAGATATGGCAGAGAAGAAAGTTATTGTTGTCGGTGGAGGACTTGCCGGTCTGATGTCAACAATTAAAGCAGCAGAGCAAGGTGCACAAGTAGACTTGTTCTCACTTGTACCTGTTAAACGTTCACATTCAGTGTGTGCGCAAGGTGGTATAAATGGTGCAGTAAATACTAAAGGTGAAGGCGATTCACCGGACATACACTTTGACGATACAGTATATGGTGGGGACTTTTTAGCAAACCAACCTCCAGTTAAAGCAATGACTGAAGCAGCACCTAAAATTATCCATTTACTTGACCGTATGGGTGTAATGTTTAACCGTACCAACGAAGGATTACTCGATTTTAGACGTTTTGGTGGTACAATGCATCATAGAACAGCTTATGCTGGTGCAACAACCGGACAACAGTTGTTATACGCACTAGATGAACAAGTAAGAAGTTTTGAAGTAGATGGTTTAGTAAATAAATACGAAGGCTGGGAATTCTTAGGTATAGTTAAGGATGACGAAAATACAGCTAGAGGTATTGTTGCACAAAATTTAACTACTTCAGAAATCCAATCATTTGGCTCAGATGCTGTAATTATGGCTACAGGTGGACCTGGAATTATCTTTGGTAAAACTACTAATTCTATGATTAATACAGGATCTGCTGCTTCAATTGTTTATCAACAAGGTGCTAAATACGCTAATGGTGAGTTTATTCAAATTCATCCAACAGCAATACCAGGTGATGATAAGTTAAGATTAATGAGTGAATCAGCACGTGGTGAAGGTGGTCGTATTTGGACTTATAAAGACGGTAAGCCTTGGTACTTCTTAGAAGAAAAATATCCGGATTATGGTAACTTAGTACCACGTGATATTGCAACACGTGAAATCTTTGATGTCTGTGTTAACCAAAAATTAGGCATTAACGGTGAAAACATGGTTTACCTTGATTTATCACATAAAGACCCACATGAATTAGACGTTAAATTAGGTGGTATCATTGAGATTTACGAAAAATTCACTGGTGATGATCCTAGAAAAGTACCAATGAAAATCTTCCCAGCAGTACATTACTCTATGGGTGGCTTATATGTTGACTATGATCAAATGACGAATGTTAATGGTCTGTTTGCTGCTGGTGAGTGTGATTACTCACAACACGGTGGTAATCGTTTAGGTGCGAACTCATTACTATCAGCGATTTATGGTGGTACTGTTGCAGGGCCAAATGCTGTCAAATATATTCAAGATATTGAAAAATCATATAGTGATTTAGATGAGACAATTTTTGAACGTCGTGTACAGGAAGAACAAGAAAAATTCGATCACTTATTAGCAATGAAAGGTGAAGAAAATGCCTATAAACTTCATCGCGAATTAGGTGAAATTATGACAGCTAATGTAACTGTAGTACGTGAAAATGAAAGTTTATTAGAAACAGATCGTAAAATTGTAGAATTGATGGAACGTTATAAAAATATTGATATTGAAGATACACAAACTTGGAGTAACCAAGCAGTATTCTTCACTCGCCAATTATGGAATATGCTTGTATTAGCTCGTGTTATTACTATTGGGGCATACAATCGTAATGAATCTAGAGGTGCACATTTCAAACCAGAATTCCCAGATAGAAACGATGAGGAATGGTTGAAAACAACTTTAGCAGAATATCAAGGAAAAACAGAAGCACCAAAATTCACCTACGATCCTGTAGATATTAGCTTAATTCCACCTCGTAAACGTGACTATACGCAAAAGTCTAAAGGAGGTAAATAATCATGGCAGATACTCAACAAGCAACTGAACAACAAAACCAACAAAAAACAATCAAATTAATTATCAAGCGTCAAGATAATGATCAAGCAAAGCCTTACGAAGAAGAATTTGAAATTCCATACAGAGAAAACTTAAACGTTATCGCTTGTCTGATGGAAATTAGACGTAATCCAATCAATAGTAAAGGTGAAAAAACGACACCGGTTATTTGGGATATGAACTGTCTTGAAGAGGTTTGTGGTGCTTGTTCTATGGTTATTAATGGTCAAGCAAGACAATCATGTTCAGCTATCGTTGATCAACTTGAACAACCAATTAGATTAGAGCCAATGAGCACTTTCCCAGTTATTCGTGACTTGCAAGTTGACCGTTCTAGAATGTTCGATAACCTAAAACGTATGAAAGCATGGGTACCAATTGACGGTACATATGATTTAGGTCCTGGACCACGTATGCCAGAGAAAAAACGTCAAACTGCTTATGAATTATCTAAGTGTATGACTTGTGGTGTATGTTTAGAAGTTTGTCCTAACGTTACAAGTAAAAATGACTTCGTTGGTGCACAAGCTATCTCACAAGTTAGATTATTTAACTTACATCCAACAGGTTCAATGACAAAAGACGAAAGATTAGAAGCACTAATGGGCGGTGGAGGCTTACAAGAATGTGGTAATTCACAAAACTGTGTAAATGCTTGTCCAAAAGGCATCCCATTAACTACTTCTATCGCAGCATTGAATAGAGAAACTTCATTCCATATGTTCAAATCATTCTTTGGTTCTGACCATCAAGTAAATTAATATTTATATACCAACATCTGTGGCGTAAACAGGTGTTGGTTTTTTTATGAAAAAATTTATATAAAATTTCTAAGTAATATAAAGTGAGATAGATGAATTAAAAAAAGTATCTGTGCTACAATAGTAGTTACTAATATTAAGAGGATGAACGCATATATGGATAAACCAATCGGAGTTATAGATTCAGGAGTTGGTGGTTTGACTGTTGCTAGTGAAATTATCCGCCAACTTCCCAATGAAACAATTTATTACTTAGGAGATATTAAACGCTGTCCTTATGGTCCGAGAGCAAGTGAGGAAGTTAAAGCATTTACTATTCAATTGGCACAAAAGTTATTACAATATGATATTAAAATGCTAGTTATTGCATGCAACACTGCAACTGCAGTGGCATTAAAAACGCTACAAGAACAATTAACAATTCCTGTTATTGGCGTTATAGAACCTGGCGCAAGGACTGCAATTATGACTACTAAAAATCAAAATGTTTTAATTTTAGGTACAGAAGGTACAATAAAATCTGAAGCTTACCGTCATCATATTAAGAATATCAACCCAAATGTCGAAGTATCAGGCGTAGCATGTCCAGGATTTGCACCTTTAGTAGAGCAAATGCGCTATAAAGATCCGACAATTACGAGCATCTTAATCCATCAAACTTTAAAACAATGGCGTAATTGTAAAGCTGATACAGTAATATTAGGATGTACGCATTATCCATTACTGTATAAGCCAATCTATGACTATTTTGGTGGTAATAAAACAGTGATTTCATCTGGATTAGAGACAGCTAGAGAAGTTAGTGCATTACTAACATTCAGTAACGAACATGCAGGTTATCAAAAAAATCCTAAGCATAAATTTTTTGCGACAGGGGATACAGAACATATCGAAAGAATTATTGCAGAATGGCTAAAAATGAATGTTACAGTCGAAGTAGTCGATGTAGAGGAGGAAGTAGTAAGTGAAAGATATAGTCATAGCATCTAATAACAAAGGAAAAATAAACGATTTTAAAGTTATTTTTCCTGAGTATAATATCATTCCAATCGGTGATTTAATTCCAGGTTTCGATGTTGAAGAAACAGGTGCTACTTTTGAAGATAATGCTAAATTAAAGTCTGAAGCAGCAGCACAAGCTTTAAATAAGCCTGTAATCGCAGATGATAGTGGATTAGAAGTATTTGCTTTAAATGGTGAGCCTGGCGTATATTCAGCTAGGTATGCAGGTTTAGAAAAAGATGATGATGCAAATATCAAAAAAGTATTAGAGCAGCTAGGTGACACAGAGGATCGTCGTGCTCAATTTGTTTGTGTCGTTAGCCTAAGTGCACCAAATGAAAAAACAATTCAATTTAAAGGCACAGTTCAAGGTGAAATTACACTAAATAAAATTGGTGATGAGGGATTTGGCTATGATCCAATATTCTACGTACCAGATTTAAATAAAACCATGGCACAGCTACAAGCGCATGAAAAAAGTGAGATTAGCCATCGAGGTAAGGCAATCGACCAATTACAACGCTATTTAAAGGATGATAATTAATGTCGAAATGGATAATTGTAAGTGATAATCATACGGAAAAAGGTATCTTATTTGAAGTGATTAATCACCACCCAGATGCTGATGTAGCCATACATCTTGGAGATTCTGAGTTTACTTATGAAGATAGTGAACTTAGTTATTATTATAAAGTAAAAGGGAATACCGATTTTTATCCAGAATTTGAAAACGAACAAGTCATAAATAGTGAAAGCTGCCGAGCATTTATTACACATGGGCATCTATATCAAGTTAATCGTAGTAGAATGCAACTGGCCGAACGTGCCCATGAAGCAAACTGTCAATTAGCATTTTATGGGCATACACATGTTGCAAAATATGAAAATATTGCAGGTGTGCATGTCATCAACCCTGGTAGTATTAGTCAATCAAGAAGCAGTGAAGAAGAAAGTTATGCAGAACTGTTAATTGCTGAAGACACTAATGCAGTTACTTTGAATTTTAGAAATCGTCGACATGAAATAATAGAAACAATTAATTTTGAATTATGATCTCTAAAAGCGTGTAAGTGAATGTCGAATTATAATGCATAGTAAGTGGAGTTGTAACTATGCATTATAATTTATATTTACTTAATGATTGTTATTGAAAAAAAGAGGGTTATTAGGTTATAAATCGTGCAAAATGGCTATTTATAGTGAAAAATCATCATTATTTTAATTATAAAAGTATTGCTTTATAAAGATGAATTAGATATAATAATTATTGTGTTCAAAACGTGATGTCCTGGTAGCTCAGCTGGATAGAGCAATGGCCTTCTAAGCCATCGGTCAGGGGTTCGAATCCCTTCCAGGACGCTAATAAACCCCGTTAACCATTGTGGTTACGGGGTTTTAATTTTGTTTGGGGAAAATATGGGGAAAGTAATTTAAAGATTATCTAAAAACTCAATTATATTTTTATCTTCACGTTCATAAGTTTCCTCTAATAAGTGTAAATATACGCTTTGCGTTACTAATGTAGAGGCATGGCCTAATCGTTTAGAAATATAATGTAAACTATAACTGTTGTGTATTAAAACAGATGCGTGTGTGTGTCTTAGGGCGTTGATTGTGATACTTTTTTTAATGCCTAGATGATTGCATGCTTTTCTTAACACTTTATTTACAGCAGTATTTGAAATCACGCTACCATTTACTGTAAACACATAGCCATTCATATTTGCAGGTTTATCATTAATATATTGTTTAACTTTATATAAAGTATTAGTATCTATAGAAATTATACGATCTGATGTTTCTGTTTTTGTACCTGGTAAGTGAATTTTATTATTACCTAAATAAAAATCATCACGTTTCATATTAGCAATTTCAGAAAATCGACCACCTGTCACAAGTGCCATGAGAAGCACAAGTGATGAGGTGGTATTTTTTTGTTCTAAATAATGCTTTAACTTCACATAATCGGTGTGATTAATAAATTTTAAATCTTCATCCTTACTTGGATTATCACCAGTAACCGTAGCTTTATATGTAGGATTACGTAATATTAAGCCTTCATGTATAGCTTGGTCACAAGCATTGCGTACATAACTATTTAATTTACGTGCAGTTTCTCTATTATGAGATTTACCATACTCATTTAAGAATTGTTGGTAATCACTTTGTTTAATATCTTTAAGTAATTTGTTATTAAAATAATTTTTAAGATGCATATGAGCAGATTCATAACGATTAAGTGTTGACTTAGACACATGAGGTAACTTATTAATCTCATACCATTGTTTGAAATAATCTACAAATATAACATCATTGGAAATATCGAAACCACGCTTTAAATTATATTCTAGATCATTAGCATGTACTTGTGCTTCTTTCTTAGTATTAAATCCACCTTTTTGTATACGCTTATTTTGTCCTGAATCATCTTTATACGAAATAACATAACGCCACGTTTTACCACGTTTTTCAAAACTTGCCATAGTTATCCCCTTTAATAGACTTTAAAATTCTATCAATTTGATAATATTCTTGATTATATAATTTTTCGTTAATTTTATGTTTATTATACAAGTCGTTCAATTGTGATAAATGAATTTTATATTTTAAAACAATATAATCTTCGATGTATTTATTTATATGTTCTTTGTCGCTTGTACTCAATTTAATTTTGTTAAAGTATTTTGGATTTTCTGGATCTGTTAAATGAAACATTATATCATTTATTGGAAAATCAAAATGCTCTTTATCGCTTTCTCCATTTCGTTTTTCATATTTTAAAGAATTAATTTTTGAAGTATCATCTTCGTAATCATTAACAAACGCATTCATTAATGATGTACTATCATCTAAATAAGTGGCAAGTTGGATTTCACCATTTGCTATTTCGTTTATATTATTAATATAAAAATTCATTTCAGAAAAATTGGAATTGGTAATAAATTTCAAATAGTTAGTGATAAATCTTTTGTTTGGAATAATTTTTGTGCCGTTTTCTATACCACTAATATGACTTTGAGAATATCCTAACACGTCCCCGATTTTTTGGGCTGACACTTTATACTTTTTTCTAGCCTTCTTTAACTCTTCGCCTATTTTAGAACTTAATTCTTTTTCGATCATTTACAATCACCTCAATATGAATAGTAACATTAAAACCTTTTTAAAGAAATAGAAAATTACCACTGGACATAAAAATGAAAATAGTAGAGTTAAATAAAGTTAAAGAAATAAGAAATTATCTCTAGACATAAACAAACAATTATAGTAGAATTAAATCAAATCAAAAGAGATAAAATATTATCTCTAGAAATGAGGTGAATGCAAATGATTGAAGTCAAAGACCCTAAAGAATTAAATAAGCAAATCGTAATGAGTGGCAACACGAAAAACAGTTTTGCATCTTTAATAGGAGTTTCTCCTGCTACTTTAACTATCTTATTTAAAGATAAAAAAGTTAGTCCTAAAACTGCAAAGCTCATTACAGACAGTTTAGGTATAAACTTTGATGACTTTTTTAAAATAAAGGGGCATAACATGATTAAACAAATTTTTGATGACAAAGAAATTCGTTTTATTGAAAAAGACGGTGAGTATTGGGCAATAGCAGGAGATGTTGCAAAAATTTTAGATTTTAGAGATGCACATACTGCCACTAGAGTATTACCAAACCATGTAAAGGATACTCACAAAGTGTGTACCCTTGGTGGTGAACAAGTAGTAACTATTATTAATGAAAAAGGTATATACAGACTTGTAATGAGATCTAATAAAACTGAAGCATTGGACTTTCAAGACTGGATTTGTGATGTACTTGTTGAATTACGACAAGCAACTGGTCTTAAAGGATATGAGGCGTTTCGTATGTTGGATAAGCAAAAGCAAAAAGAGGCAATGGCTATTATCCAGAGAGCGCACAAATCAGATAAACCAATCAATTACATTAAAGCGAATACGATTGCTAATAAAGCAGTATCTACTGCATTTGGCTATAAAAAGATGATTGGCAAAGATGAAATGACACCAGATATGTTAGAAGTACGACAAGCGATACTTGATGATGTTGTAAAACTTACTGAAGCAAAACAACAATTCAATTTGGATATTAAAGTTAGTGAAAGTATTTATGACAAGTATGGGGTGGCACAATGAAGCAAACTATAGAAAAAACCTTCGAACAGACGATGCTTGAACATCGAACAATTTGGAATCGAGAGCAATTCCTACAGCATATTAATTTAAGTTGGAATACAGCAACAAAAATATTGTTATATAATCCAAAATTTCAAGAGGATCTAAAAGCATTTGTACATTATCCAGATGAATATAACAATAAATGGTTATTTTGTGCTGAACCAATGCGGAAGTATATAGAAACAAATTTTCATGAAATATTTAACAAACAAAATGATTATTAGGAGAAGATAACATGAAATTATTCGCAACACTTATCACAGCAAGCTCATTGACATCATTTGCAGTAGGTTATGTGACGGAAGATATATTTAATAGTTTTGCTTTATACACGCCACTAGCTGTTTTGTCATGGGCAATAACAGAATGGTTTAATGATAGAAAAATTAGAAAACAATTATTGGAGGAAAAATAATATGAATCAAGAAATATTGAACGCATTTGAAGAAATGTCGAGCGCTTCTAATAAAGTTTATTCAATAGGTGGTGAAATAGATAGACTTTCAGAACTGTCAGGAGTATTAAGTGAAAAAGTTACAACTTACAGAGAAGTAGGAGATTATGACGGCGCAAATGCAATTAGTGTGATATTGATAGACGACATCAAATCAGAAATTGATGATTTGTTTGAACAATTTTATGAATCTATGGAAATATTCAAACAAAAAGCAAAAAAATTAAAAAATGTATGTGCTTATCATGGAATTAACATCAAATTAAGCAAAAGCGATAATGTCGTTAAATTTAATAAACAAGGAGAGTTATAAAATGACAAAAGATGAATATATAGAGCAGACAGAAAAAATGCATCATTTAATGGGGCAAAGTGATTACTCAAACGAATTAATGCAATGGTTAGTTGATTACTGTAATTCAAAACCACTTGAAAAAGAAATTAGCGAAGATTTGGGAGAATTGCTTTTTAATTTAAATAACAAGTTAACTATCGATTTAGCAGATTTAAAAATGCAAATGCAACAAATTAGAGAAGGAGAATAAATAATATGAATTTTGAAATGGATAATATAGGTACACAACTAGAATTATTGAAGGAAAATTTTGAAGATTTGAAGGAAGCGCAAGGTTGGTTTGACGATGAGTGTTTACCGTATGACCGCAATTATCTTATGACTAAAGATGAAGCTCTTTCATATGCTCATGTTCACAGTAAACAAATGTTTGACCTATTGAGATTGTATATAAACGAATTTGATACGATTATTAAAGAGTTTAGAGAATTAGAAAAAGCGTCATCTGAACAGCGACCAAACTCAACAGATAACGCATAAGAACAAACACATGAGGTAATCATGCATGGATATTTTATCATGGTTGCCTCTCAATTAAAAAGAGGTGAAAGCATGAAAGAGTTTAACAAAATAAAATTGGATAACGATTTTCGTATATCCATTATACAATATGACAGCCTTTATGCCAACTCATTTAGAGCATTTGATACATGGAATTGGTCTGATTGGCTGAATAAATTACAAATACCAATGAATCATACTGATAAATATAAACGTGGTTTAGTGCTTTATGGAGATGTAAAAGATGAAGTGAAAGACGGTGAAACAATACTGAAATACCGTAAAGACGACAATATTATTAATCGTTCAGTGATTGCACTAGATTATGATAAAATTACTGATTTCAAAGGTCTATACAATGCTATTTGCAAGCAATTAGAAAGCTATTCTTGGGCATTTCATACCACGCATTCACATACTACTGATAAGCCACGTATACGCTTAATGATGCCTTTAAATGAACCTGTGAGTGCAGAGGATTATCGTAAATATAGTAGGGCGTTAGCAAATCATGTTGGTTATGAAGTAGATGAAGCTAGTTTTGTACCATCTCAAGCTATGGCGTTACCAGTTAAGAAGGATAAAATCGCAGCATACATGTTTAGGCATAACGATGCACCAGCTATTACAAGTGAACAGTTAGAAAGTTTGTCTAGAAATCTAGACAATCATCAAAAAGATAAACCAATTATTATTAATTACTCAAACCAATATAAAAAACGTGATTCATCATATTGGCGTGATATAGCCTTCGGTGTAGGAGAAGGTGAACGTAATCAATCTTTAGCTTCAATAAGTGGCTACCTATTACGCAGATATGTTGAACCTGAACTTGTATATGGACTCGTGACAGCGTGGGGTAAATCATGTAATCCACCGATGGTCGATAGCGAAATTAATAAAACATTTAATTCTATACTCAAAAAACATATGAGCAACTAGAGGGGGACGGTATATGACAGTAGAGGAAATGGAAGTAACTCAAGAAGATGTTTTTGAAAATATGAATAAATTTAAAAAATTTCAAGAAATTAATAAAGATAAACCAACAATCCCAGAACCCTATTTAATTAAAGGTAAATGGTTATATCTGGAAAAAGAGAAAAAGAATAATAAAGGTGAAGTTATAGATGTAGCACATATTTATATTACTAGCACGCCACCTTATGTTACTGAAAGATATAAAAATATTGAATCTGGTGAATTTTATTATGAATTAGAATTTGAAGATGCAAAACGTAAATATAAATTACCAGTGTTAGCTCGAGATATTACTCAAAGTAAATATTTAGTAGAGCTTGCAAGTAAAGGGTTAGAGGTTACTCAAAATGAAGCAGCTAATCTCGTTCAATATCTTAGTTTTTACAGACGTTTTAATAAGATACCAGATTACGATGTAGCTACACGATTAGGTAATATAAACGGTCATTTCATCTCAACTTATGATGAAGATAAGCAAGATAATCAATACAAAATATTTAATTCTGATAAGGGGTATCGAGCGTTGATTGATGCGTTTGAAACAAAAGGTAGTATTGATGATTATATAAACGGTGTGTTCAATCCAATTAAAAATAACCCAATGGTTATGATGATGTTCTATAGCTCATTAGCTTCAGTATTACTCAAAGATTTCGATGTAGATCCTTTTGTAAGTGAAATATCAGGGCGTACCTCAAGTGGTAAAACATTCACTTTAAAGATATGTGCAAGTATATGGGGAAATCGTAAATTAGTTACTGAATGGAATGCCACAAATGTCAGTGTAGAGCGTATGGCTTCGTTTTTAAATTCATTCCCTTTAATTAAAGATGACACACGTAAGGCAGATAATCCATTTAGGATACCAAGTATTGTATATCAATTTTCTGGTGGGCAATCTAAAGGTCGTGGCAATTCTGACCGTTCTATTGATTATTTAGAACCGTGGAACAATATCATGCTTTCAAGTGGCGAGGTTGCTATACCAGATATTGCACCCGATAAGGCAGGTGTTGCAGGGCGTGTTATTACTTTACAAGATGACCCATTTCCTAACACTGATAAAGCTGAATTTGGCGATATAGCTAAAGCAATGGAAAATAATCATGGTTTACTAGGTAAGTTATTCATCAAGCAATATAGAGCTGACAAAGATAAATACAAATCATCATTTGAGAGTGCCGTTAAATATTTTATGAAACAGGCTAACGGAAATGAAGTGATGGATCGTATAGCACGTAGTTTTGCACTGCTGCAGATTACTGGTGAGATATTAAATGATATTGAAGGCTTTGAGCATGACCCATATATTAATGTGAATAAAGCACATACAAGTATGATGAAGAATAATAAAAATATTGATAAACCAAAACAATTATTAGAAGAATTGCTTGAAAAGTTAAATGCGAATCGAGGTCGTATTGCCTACAATAAATACTACCATGATAATGCAGAATTAATGGCCATTTATAAAAATGAGTTTTTATTGGTTATGACACCAACTATAAAAGAAATGCTAGGTGCTGAATTTAATTCCACTGTTAAACAATGGGACGAAAGAGGATACCTTGAAACGAATAATTATGGCAAACAAAAAAATATTACTTTTGCTGGTGAATCTCAAAAAGGTTATGCCATCAAAACAGCCATAATAAAAGAATTAGGATTTAACTTTGAAAAAATAAATTACTAGTATTACTACTTAATTACTACATTTATAGCAAAAGTAGTAATTCTTGTAACCATTGGTATTAAAAGGTTTAAAGGCGTTGAACTATATAAAATTACTACTATTACTACTTTCAAAATAGGAGGTTATATATAAAGTACACAAAAAACGGTGTGTTTCTTATAAACGTACCCCCTTAAAAAAAGTAGTAATTGTAGTAATTGTAGTAATTGATAGCTCAAAACCACTGGTATAAAAAGCTTTGAGAGATTACCCTAAGTAGTAATTTTAGAAAATAAATAGTAATAAGTAGTAATTTTTTAACACATACGGACAAAAAGGAGATTAAGAAAATGAGATACCTATACAATAGTGGCAATAGATATGGAACAGTAGTAACTAAAGAAAATGCACATCGTGTGATTATGGATTATCCACGTGAAGTATTTAATTTTACCGATGAAGAACTACAGCGATATATGGCAGATAACGATTTAGGATTTAACGCAATTGATTTCAACGATATGACAATGGAACAACTAGAAACAGTATTAATGTGGTGTAAGCAGTTAGAACCTATTAAGACAGTTAATGAAAACTATTCGAGCTATAACTTAAAGCACATGTTTGAACGTGAACCCTATGGCTTTTATATCTCAAATAGCAATATGAAAGAAGCGATGGCACTTGCAGGATTTAAGCCTAAAAGTGCTGATGATCTAAACTGGTTTTATCCAATAAGTGAGCGTAGTATTAAATAACTTTAAAAGTAAGCTTTTCAATTGAAGTTGTATAGCTACAAATCATTAACAGATATTAAAGATTGTTTATATCCATATAATTAAAGGGGGCATGCACATGTGGTATAGAGATGTGGTTAATCAAATTGTTGCCAGATTACCGACCGATATAAGTAATGTATCAGAGAGTTATTTAGATACTGTAATCAAGCGATATGTAACTAGGCGTGAAGATATTGAAGAAGTGAAGCAATGTATTAATGAAATGAAAAGCAGTAAGCAAATTAAAACGTATAAAGATTTTATAACTAAAAAATAAGGGAGTTTTTAAAATGACTAAAGTAAATGAAAAATCAATCGAAGTATTTAATAAGGTAATTGAACCAAAGGTAGAGAATAAAAAACATGTGGCTTTAGAAAAAAGCAAAGTCACTGACAAATTAAAAGAATTTGATTTTAAGATGTCACATTATCGAAATGAAAATGATTACGCTATGATTGCATCACTTAAAAAAGAACAAGGAAAACTTGAAGATGAAATTGTAGCATTACATGAGCAAAGTGAAGATGACAATCATAAATTATTAGATGAAGATATAAAAGCATTTAATGTTGCGTATGATAAAGAGATTAAAGAATTAAAAGATAATAACAGTAAACTAATACAAGAATTCAATGAAAAATTAAATGGTGCATATGAAGTATATGAGAAGATTGCAGCTAATAAAGTAGAGGCTATTCGTAGAGCATCAAGACGTAATTATATGAATACAGCAATAAATAACCCAGACCAATGGAGATTGAGTTTACAGCGTAATACGAATTTAGTTGATGATCCATTTAGAACGAATACTGACCCAACTACATTAGCCAATATTTTTAAGGAAAAGTTATTTAATATAAATGGTCGTGCTGATTCGGAATACAACAACGGAAATCATAAATGGTAAGAGGGGGAATATAAAATGAGTTACACAGTATTAAGTCCAATAAAACAAGATTATGCACTAGGCTTTGATGAAAAGAAGAATACTATTATTTTAAAACCATTATATTCAAATTCACAAGTTGGGATTGCTACAGTTGATGGTGTGGCTAGTTCTGATATTAATTATAAAAAAGGTTCTCTAACTAGAAGAGTGTTTAAAAATTTTAAAGATACTGATGGTATCAATATTGTAATAAACAACAATGAGCATTCATTTGTTGCAAACAGTAAAGATGCAGGCGTACTTACTGTTATTAAAGAAGAATTTATAGGCTTTGGTATTCAAGTAGATAGAGTGAAAGATAAGGGCGAGGGATTAAAAGAATTAATAGACATAGCTAAGAATAAACGTTCAGTGTCAGTACAATGTTACGCTACTATGCTAGGTATGGATAATACAACAATTGGCAATGTTGATAAGATTGAATTAGTATCGGTGAACACAAAATAAATAAGTTATAAAATAATGTTGTTATAATATATTTTGTGTAGTATAATGTAAGTAGGTAGAAATCTACCTTGAATGCTTTATAAAACATTCAACTAATTCTTCTGGTATCGGTTGTTTAAACGCTTGTTCTTGAAAGTTGTATACTTCCTTTGTACGCCATCATCACTTGTTCTGCTCTTATACTTGTGGTGGTGGCTGTTTTAATATCAAGGTTTATTGTAAAGGAAATAGTATTGGTTGATTCTAGTGTTAAGCAATCATATTTAAACATGTTATTAGATCATGATTAACATATTGATAATGAACATTGATTCAGAAGAGAATAATAATAAGTTGTTGTGATGTTAAGTTAAGAAGTAGTTAAGATAGATTATGATAGAAGTTGTATTGAACATTAATAAAGAGATTAGTTCAATGATGATAATGATTAAGTTGTTATATCAACAATGTTAATAAGATAAATAAAATGTATTTAACTAAATGATTAGATCATAATGAATTCATTTATATTATCAATAGAAGTTTGATGAATGAAATAATTTTGCTGAACAAACTTAAAAGATAAATGATTTCAAAATGTTTTTGTTCTTTCATTTGAAATTTAATTTAAAACAAATTATAAAAAGAAGATTAATAAACAATTATAAATAAACATTCAATATGAACATGAATACAATAAGTATCTTCATACTTATTCATAGGTTAAAGGCTTAATAGTGATAATAGGTTAATAGCAAATAGATTACTAATACAATGGTTATAAATTTTCCAATTATAATGACGTATTTTGAGAATGAAAACATTTATAGTTTGAGTTGAATTATTTAACTAAATAAAGTTATAAAATGAAATAAATATCATAATGATTAGTAATACAAAACATTTGAAAATGGACTTCATAGAAGGCATTTAGAGCTTGTTTTAGAGCATATAACAACACTGTGATTAAAGCTATATAAATAATAAATGCACGTCATAATCGCGCAGCTATTACCATCTAAGCATTACTAATATAAAAAGCCAGGGGTCTGTTAGGCGCTCATGTATTTTAAAAAGATTTGTAATCGATCGATACTTAATCTTAACCGAATGTTGAAAATGAAAGTTGAAAATGTGTAAAGTAAAATAACTTTACTTAATAGAATGCATAAGAAAGGGGGAGTTTTAATGGCTCAAAGAAAGTTATTGTCACAACAAAAGAGTAGATTAACTACAGAAGTGCAGGAAACGAAACAAGCTACAGAAGAGGCATTGCAGCAATTAACAAAACTATCACCAGAACCTCCTGAATGGCTAGATGATACGGCTACAAAAGAATGGCATAGGATATTTCCATTACTACAAGAATTGCCTGTAGCTAGTTTAGATTTAGCATTAGTTTCTGCTTATTGTACAGCCTATTCAGATTACATCAATGCAACTATACGTATGAAAAATGAGGATGCAATTATTGTTACTGAACGTGGTACAAAGCTTAATCAGAATCATGCTATAAAACGTGATTCGTTATCTCAATTAAATAGCATTGCCCCTAAGTTAGGGCTAACTGTAGAATCACGATTAAAAATATTAGATCCTTCAAAAGAAAAGACAAATGATAAATCAGTATATGAAATGTTTGGCATTGATGATAATGATTAATTTATAAAATTCTAGGAGGGCTACTATGATATTAAAACATTGTAAATCAGTTTTGTGGTATTACGAAGAAAAGAAAATTACTGAATATGAATTGTTAACGCATTATAACCCACAGTTCATTAATAGTAAGATTCGAGCAATACAGGAACAAATCGATGCAATGTATCACTTAAATACATCTCATATGAGTTGTGATGATGTGATGGGTGTAATTTCAGTTTCATATCCAATAGAGAAATTAGTTTTATGGATTATAGATCAAAAAGAAGAATTGAATCGTTTTAAAAATAGTAGTACTAAGAAGTTAAATTTGTTAAAGAAAATCATCCATAATTACACACCTAAAGAGCAACAAGAAGTGATGAGATACTTTAAATCTAATGGTAGTAACAAGCCATTAAAGACGATTGATAAGTTACAGGAAGATTTATATAAAGTACATCATCATAAGCGTTTAGAGCGTAATAAACAGCAAGAAAAAGAGAGTGAAGTCATTTATAAAAACTTTGTAATAGAAGTTAAAAAATCATTAAATAACGAACATGAGGAGTTGGTTGTGTGATTAGAAGTTTAAACGATGTGGATTATCCTATATTAGAACGCTACATGCGTAATTATCATAGTATGGTAGATACCTATAAGAATAAACCTGGTGATATGAATGAACTTCAATATATGAACCTAGAATCGATTGTAAAAGGCGTTACTCAAGTTTATAACGATAGTGATGTGAAAGTGCAGCAGATTATTAAACTCACATGGTGGGATGATAAAAAGTACTCAGATGAAGTTATAGCTGATGTGATGGGTGTTAGTGAATTAACGTTAAGACAAGCTAGAAAAGTTATATTAAAGCGTGTTGCAAAGGCAGTAGATTATGTATGAGGTATGATAAAGGAACAGTAAAAGAGTTTATATTGAATTACCACAAGACAATAGAAAACGATAAAACATATGACAATGATATTGATATAGATGATTTCTTTAATGTGAATGATCAAATAACTACAGATGAGTTAGATGATAACAATATTAACGATGTGATATTTTTCAATGAATTGGAATCTGTTGTAGAAAGAGTAGCAACTGAAAAAGAACATAATCTATTTTTACTATTATGTAATGGTGTTACCTTTGAAAAGGTAGGAAATATATTTGGTGTTCAGGCGCAACGAGTTAGGCAGATGTTAAATAAGTTGTTGGATAAGTTGGAGTAGATATTATTTAAATCAATTATATTAAATAGTACTATTCAAGAGAAAAATAATGCTATACTATATATAAGTAAAAATAAAAAAAGAGTACAAATCTTTATGAATATAGTATATAAGGAGGGAAAGAAGATGAATGTAGCAGAAAGAAATACACAAGTATATTACAATCAACTTTTTGATAAAGAAATCGTGGATCTTTTTAATAACAATCAAATACTTGAATCTTTAGCGGTTACTTCAGATGAATTTTCCATAAATATAGATAAAATAATTCAATCCTTAGATATTCAAATAATTGAGGAATTTATGGAATACGATTGTTCCGGAAGGATTGATATTCCTAATCGTAAGATGTATATAAACAAAAATCATTCAGAAAACAGAAAAAGATTTACAAAAGCGCATGAATTAGCACACTACTTATATAAACATAAGGGAACCAATCATAGAACTCAAGATATTAATTCATATACTGATGTTAAAGACTTTGAAAATGAGAGAAAAGCTAATACAGTTGCTGCAAATATATTAATGCCTAGAATGCAAGTAGAGGCGCTATATGAAATGTTTTTATCAGATAATAACTTGGATTTTGGGTCTCCGCTAAATTCATCTCAAAAAGACGAATTATATAATATTATGTCAGATAAATTATTCGTATCTAAATCAGCAGTTAGCTATAGATTAATGAATTTGGGGATTTTATAGTAGTATGAATAAATTTACGTATGAAGATGTAATAAGCAAATATAAAGAAGAAGATTATTTTGATAAAATTATTATAAAGGTTAATATCGAGATTAATGACCCCCATAAAGGAAATGTAGCTAGTTATAAAATTGATAACTTAGAATTAAAAATAGATGATAATTTCAAAAATGAAAAACTACTAAAAAAAGTTGAAAGAATAAAAAAAGATATAGAAAATGATATAATTTCATACAGA
The DNA here is from genome assembly GCF_025560845.1 of Staphylococcus arlettae. Lineage (NCBI taxonomy): Bacteria > Bacillati > Bacillota > Bacilli > Caryophanales > Staphylococcaceae > Staphylococcus > Staphylococcus arlettae. The sequence goes on along the minus strand of NZ_CP094803.1, from coordinate 1,775,739 downwards.
AGCAATAATAATAAAGAATGGAATATTTTTTATTTATATAAAGAATTCTTTCAGAAGTTAGAAGAAGATTTTAATTATTATAGAGGGCAATGCACAGATTGGGAAATGTTACCTGGAATTATAAGAGAAAATGTAAATACTAAATTACGAAATGATTTTGAATTTATATACCAAGATGTAATGTACAGGTATCCAGATGTGATAAAATATTATCCTCCTATAGCTAAAAGTAAAATTATTAATAAGAGAGAACAACAATTAGCGCATTTACAACACTATGGTTTGAAAACAAGTTTGATCGACATTACTGAAAATCCATATATAGCATTGTTATTTATGGTTTCTGATACAAGTAAGAAAGATTTTAAGAATGCTATTATTGATTTTTATTCCATAAATCAAATGGTTCATACAGAAAAAAATTTGTTTAGTAGAGTGAAAATGTTAAAAAGTAATTCTAGACTAATTGCTCAAAAAGGTGCTTTTTTTAATTTTGATAAAATAGCATTAAGAGATTTACCAACTCAGATTCATAAAATACCTTTAGTTAGATTACAGTTGAGTTTTAACTTTAAAGAACTTGAGAAAACATCAAAGCTATTAGAGGATAGTAATGTTAAACTTGAAAGACTAAATAAAAAACTTTATGATGCAGATAAAATTGAAAATATTGAAAGTAAAGTTTTGAGAGATTTATTTGAACAGCAAAAATATAGAAAAGAATTAAAAACTGAAATAAATTCTTTGAAAAAATACTTTGATGATATACTTTTAGATTCAATCAGGTTTCAAATAAAAAGTAAATTATCTGAATATCATTATATTGAAAGTGAATTATTCCCAGATTTGTATAAATATATCGGATATATTCAATCAGGATATGATTCAGATAAAGATATAAAAAAACCAAACCTCGAAAATATAGATGATAAAAGTCAAAATACTAAACAAAATTTACGTAAGTTACTTAATAAAGAAAATAAAAGTTAAAATATTATTGTTTAAAAAAAATAATATTATGGCTGATTGGGGCAGGCACGTACCAGATGCTTGCCCTATTTTTTTGTGTGAAATGCAATTTTGAATTAGCATGGTATAATTGATATAAAAAGAGGTAATACAATGATTTTAGAAATGTTAGGCGGTTTTCTATCGGGTGGAATAGCTGTAGCGTTAGTGAACCAAGGCTTACAATTTTACAGAGAAAAAAAGCAAAGGATAGTCGAAAATAAAAGTTTTGTAATGAAAGAAAAATTAAAAGTGATTAATGAACTACAATTAGAATTTAAAAATTTCGAATACACTACAGGAATAATCATTTTAGAAATTAGAAACTATATTAATTCAAATATAGAAAATGAAGAAGTCGAGAAGCAAAAAGTTAAGAAAATTAGGGATACGATACAACAATCAAGTATTAATACACCTAATTACTTAGGAAATCTTGAATTGTATCTAAATTATTTTCCAAACTTAAGAAAAGTAATAAATGATAACGAATTATTTGGGGTACAAGGAGAGATTATAACAACTTGTTGGTCTGCTGAAAATAAAAATGATAAATATTTCGTTAAGAGGATTAATGGTATAAAAGACGAAAATATAGAACGGAAATTTTTCGAGAATACAAAACAATTTAAAAATCTAATGCATGAAGTAAAAATAAAACTAGGACAAGAAGTTACTGAGATATTAGGAAATTTAGAAGAATGATAAGTTTACATATACGAACAAACATTCTATCATATTCATGAGGTGATTATAAATGGAACCAAATTTAGATTGGAATAAAGATTTCCAAGAATTCCAGGATATTTTGAATTCAGGAATACATCCCGAATGGTTATATAACGCAAAAGCAAATATGATACTCAACCCTTCATACACAGGACAGGGCAAACAATTTTTCTTTACTAAAGATATTATTAAAGCTAGTAAAATAGTTCCTTTTTATTAAATAGAACATTGAAAGAAGGTATATAACATTAACAAACAATTTCAAAAAGAAAAACTGTGGAGTAGATATAAATACGAAGTTTTATGGCATGATCAAAACGCTTATAATGATATTAGATTTTTGATGAATAATGATGTTGAAATTGAATTAGTTCAACAAAAAATTCAATACGCCTTAAATAAGCAGCCTACTAAAGGCTCAATAATAAATGCTTATTGTCATATGTGGGGATATTTTAAAAAAATAAGTACTGAACAAGAAAAGCAGTTATTTATAAAACTAAAGACAGATTTTGAAAATCGTATTATAACAGAAAAAGTATTAATTGATTTTATCAAGAAATTAGCCGACTTATATGAAGTCACTTATTTAAAACAATCTACTATTATAAATAAAGCCCACCTAAATGAATAGGTGGGTTGTTTATTTATCTTTGAATAGGAAGAATTATTGTGAGAACCAAACGAACAACTATCCGTAAATTGATTTCTCGATGCAGCACAGAGTGAATGTCAGAACTATATATTGAGTTATTTAATGTAACAAAAGCTATTACTCAAAAATGAGTATGTATATTGTTTAGACAAAAGTGTTTAATCAATATGTAAAAGTACACGATCAAAAATGACCACTTACTGTTATCCAAAAAAGACTAGCAGGTATTGTTCAAAATTTAAAAAGTTGTTTATAATAGTATTGTCATATAGTGAGGTGTGTAATGAGAACAGAAAAAGAAATGATGGACTTAATTCTTAATATTGCTAAACAAGATAAAAATATAAAAGCAGTATGTATTAATGGATCTAGAGTTAATGAAAATATTCAACCAGATATACATCAAGATTTTGATATTGTTTACATTGTTGAAAATTTAGAAGCTATGGTAACTGATTTTGAATGGATAAATCAGTTTGGCAATAGAATAATAACTCAATTTCCAGAAGCACAAGATTTATATCCATCTGAATTAGAAGAACGATATCCAATATTAATGCTGTTTGACGATTACAATAGAATTGACCTAACATTATTATCTAAACATAAAATACCTGAATACTTAGAAGAAGATGATTTGATAGAAATACTTCTTGATAAAGAAAATTTATTACCCAAAAACAAAAGTGTTAGTGATTCTAGACACTGGATTAACAAACCATATCAGAAATTGTTTGATGAATGTATAAATGAGTTTTATTGGATTTCTACGTATGTAATGAAAGGAATATGGAGAAATGAACTGCTATATTCAATAGACCATTTGAATATTTGCAGAAGTATGTTACTTATGATGCTAGCATGGGATGAGGGAGTAAAATATAATTTTCAAGTTAATTTCGGTAAGAGTTATAAATACTTGCCTAACTATATAGAGACTTCTAAATATGAAAAATTGACTTCCACTTATCCTCATTTGGATATGACTGAAATAAAAGAAGCATTATTTAAAATGATTGAAATATTTGATTATGCAACAGTAAGGGTCAGTAAGAAGTGTGAATTAGAATATGATATAGAACGCTATGCAGAAGTGAAGAATTATATTGGTTATAAAATTTGAACTAGTAAATTTATGTGAAATTAACTACGCACAAACTAATATTATTAAGTATCTCACGCATACGGGAATGAATAGCGTTTGGGGAAAATATGGGGAAAGTAATTTGAAATACTATGAAAAGGTATAATAAAGAAATTACTAAACTTACTGTTATTAAGCTATTTTGAAATACTATAAAACAGTATGAACAGTAAATAAATCCCTTCCAGGACGCTAACAGAGCTTTATAGCTCACAATTAAAAAAGAAACCCCATTATGATGGGGTTTCTTTTCAGACTGTCGACAAAGTCTCCGACTTTGTTGGCAGTTTTTTTATGCACGCTTTCCGCGGGCACTGCCTTAGCCTGTAGTCTTCGGCTAGTGATATTCCCGCAGGAGTCGGCATAAATTACTGCCAATATTACACAAAAACATTATAATATATGTAAATTAAACAGTGGTGGTGTTTATTATGTTGAATAAATCAATTGATAAAAGAGATCAATATGAAATGATTTCTATCTCTGAATTAGTCCCTAATAATCATTTATTACGTAAAGTCGATGCGATATTAGATTTAAATTTTGTGTATGAACTTGTCGAAGACAAATATTGCCTTGATAATGGTAGACCATCTATAGATCCTGTTATTTTAGTAAAAATATTACTCATACAAAGGTTGTTTGGCATTAAATCAATGAGACAAACAATTAAAGAAATAGAAACAAATGTAGCTTACCGTTGGTATTTAGGATATAGCTTTTTAGATAAAGTACCTCATTACGGAACTTTTAGTAAGAACTATACACGTCGTTTTCATGATACAGATTTATTTGAACAAATATTTGAGAAAATACTAGAAATAGCTATCAAAAATAACTTAATAGATCACTCATCTTTATTCATTGATTCTACACATATTAAAGCAAATGCAAATAAGAATAAATACATCAAAAAAATTGTAAAAAAAGATACACTTCACTTCCAAGAAGAATTGGATAATGAAATAAATGAACAAAGGCGAGCACAAGGAAAAAAGCCAATAAAAAATAAAAGCAAGGAGGAATATAAAACCAAAAAAGTAAGTACGACTGATCCAGAAGCTGGGTACTACGTTAAAGGTGAACGAGAAAAGCAATTTGCTTATAGTTTACACGCATGTGTAGATAAAAATGGTTATATTATTGATAAGCACGTGACACCTGGTAATATTCACGACAGTACACAACTCAAACCAATGATTGAAAGATTGGAAACCAAGCAGATGTTGCCTATCACATTAGCAATTGATTCAGGTTATAAAACACCTTTTAATGCACACTTTTTGCTTGAAAAAGCAATTGTACCAGCAATGCCATATACGAGACCTAAAGGAAAACCTGGTTTTTTCAGAACAAAAGATTTCATCTACGATGAACATTATGATACTTATATTTGTCCTAATGATGAAACTTTACTATATAAAAGAACAATGCCAACAGGACACAGATTATATGTATCAGATGCTTCAATATGTCGAGACTGTCCACTACTAAATAAATGTACTGAAAGTAAAGATGCCATAAAACAAATTAGAAGACATGTTTGGCAAGATGATTTAGATATAGTTGAAGATTTAAGGTTTGTGGATACAATTAAAAAACAATATAAAATGCGAAGTCAAACAATAGAGAGAAAATTTGGCGATGCAAAAGAACAGCATGGTATGAGATGGACGAGATATAGAGGACATGACAAAGTTTCCATGGATACCACGCTAATTTGTGCTGCCATGAATCTTAAAAAAATCGCAATGTGGCTAATAAAAGGCCCAGTAATGGTCTGAAAGACCACTGCAATTTTGAAAAAAACTATAAAAAAAGAAAATAAATAAACCCTTCGCATTAACTTGCGAAGGGTTTGTCCACGTTCTGAAAAGAAACCCCATTATGATGGGGTTTCTTTTTTTGTTATACAATGCCACACTATAGAAAATAATAATCACTATATAAAAGAATAGATATTCTCAAGTGAAGCAAACTTGAGAAAATGATGATTAGAAATTATAGAGCAATCCTATACGACATATGAACTTAAGACTGTATTTTTTATGTACACTTATATTATGGTATGAAGTTATGATTATTGGTATAATTGATAGTTTTCGTTTATGTTTAGTGCAATGTATTTCGGTGTATTGTTGTAGTATTAAAGATAAGGGGGATTAGAAATGAAATGTGAAGTGATTTTAAAAAATGATAAAACAATTTATGTAGATGATTTTAATTGCATTGAATATACTGATGGGTATGATGCTGAAACGAAATTATTTGAAAATAAAGATTTCGGGGGCTTAGATTTGCTAGACGATGTTACATATACAATTATTGGCAGTAGTATCATAAAAGTTAAAGGAGAACAAATTCTTTATTTACATTTTAAAAAATAAGTATCTCATCTAATCAGGATTGAATAGCGATTGGGAAAAATATTTTGAATAACTACAGAAAAATATAAAGCAAATGAATACTTGATTTTGTTTAACTAATAAATGAGTGTATAAATCAACTATAATTATAATTTCTATCTAATATAGTAGATGTTTTATCCTTAAATCAGTACAACATGAGTTATGTTGTCAATCATTCAACTAATTTTAGAAATAATAAGCGTAAGAGGAATAGTACTAACAAAGCAACTAAGAACGCAATATGTTATATTTTAGCTAATAATCTTTTTTGGATATGCAAATAAATCTTGGCAACAAAATATATTGCCAGGTGTGTTAGTTAATAAAAAGGATGCACAAGAATCACTAAATTGGGTTAAGTTTATTGACCAAGACGAAAATTGTGTAGAAGTAATAGCAAATCATGATACGAACACAGAACCACATACAATAGTTTTATAATTTTGGAAAGAGTTAATGTAAGGTTTTTTTGTACAACCACCTATTATGATCAATGGGTGGTTGTTTTATGTGCGTCGCTAGTATGAAAGTTTAAATGAATATGACTCGAAAAAATATTTCATTATTTCGAGATGTAAAATAACTACTTTGTATATGGACAGTTTATATTTAGAAGTAGTGATCAAAACTATTTGAAATCGTAAAAATTAGTATATAGCAAAACTAGGCTAAATCTCATAATTGATAGAACTTTATACATCTAAAATTAAAATATCGTAATAACTAAAAAACAGCACCAACTCTAAAGAGTAAATGCTGTTTATTCTTAAACTTGAGATTGGCAATAATACTAAATGTTTGTCGATAGGATATATCGACTAAATACAGTGTAGCAAATAAAAGTGAAAAGAGCGTAATAGTCATTACAATAGTAAAAAAAGGGACACTATAAGTAATATGGAGAGTAGTTTGTGTAACAAGATTTAGTCATTTGATTCAGCATCATCCACTGATGAAATGAGCTTTTACTGTTCAATTTAAAAATTTTACTTTTAAATTGAATGATATTTACGTATTTATAAAGAGAAGCTTATTATATGAATAGTCTTAAAAACTATAATTTAAAAAAAGATACATAAATAACAATGTTTGGACGAAGTATTAACTTTTAATATAGATGGCATAATGAGCTACACACTTGAATAAAATAATTTACGTTTTGTATTTATCATCGTATGACGTGATTTTATAAATACTAAGTAATGTGAGATTAATAAAGAAATAAGCATGTTTAGTAATAATTAGTAAATATGAAGAGGAGTGGTTTTATAGATTACCGTTATAATATACATACTAATTGTATGGAAGTATTTGGAAACAGTGATGAAGTTAAAATTTGTTTCGTCGCTGCGGGTACTATTGCAATTAAAAAGGATATGAATTCAATTCAATATAAGCAGGGTGAAATCTTTGTACTTACACCTTATGATCAATTACCACTCATTAAATTTACTGGTGTGTTAATAGAATTAAGTATGAACGTGCTTATTTTCAATAGGTTTGCTTTTTATAACATAGAGCATGAAAAGAGTGTTTACTCAGAAAGACATGATTTTTTGAAGCGGCATTTTTTAGAAGTTATATCATAAATTAAAAAACAACAGTGGTTCGATGCTGATGTTAGTGTTATAAAACTTATAAATTATGTGCGTATGTATAATTATTATAATCCAGACGATATTAAGGTTCTGAGTCCTGTAATCAAACAAGTATTGGATTATATTAACGTTAATTATAAGCAAGGTTTAACACTAAACGATTTAGCACAGCAATTTTATGTAAATCCAAGTTATCTGTCGCGACTATTTTCAAAAGAGATGAATATTACTATGGGAAACTATATCAAGAAATTTAAAATATATAAAATAGCGTTGGAGATGTTAATAACTCAAACTACTGAAGGCTTCTATGAAAAGTACGGATATAAAAATTATTCAACGTATAATAAGAATTTTAAAAGTGTATTTGGTGTGCCACCTGAGCAGTTTTTACAAGATAGGAAAAAGTTGAAGGTAAATGACAATAGGTACAAAAACTTTACTGAATTGAAAAATTTTTGTGATGGTATAGAAACTGCATAAATGAATAGCAAAATAGTTCTAGTGTAAATTACACTTACTAAGAAAATATAAAATCAATATGATAAGTAAAATATGTAATTTGCATAAAAAGTAGCGCGCTTTCTGAACTATCATAGTGAAGTGAAGTATGAAACACGTATGATGATATTTTTATTATTATAATTTAATTGTATGAAAATTTAGATTTATAACAAAAGCACATGGATTTTTGTTAGTTATAGTAGCAAAATAAATTAACTAAAGTAAATTTATAAGCTTTGTACATGCGATTATGTAGCTAATCAACTCCATTTTGTGAATAATGTAATAAAATGTGTATATCTATGTAAGTATATAGTCTTATTATTTATATTACTATTTCTTTTCAATGAAATTAATGATATATTACAAATATGTTACATGTTATTGTGTAAACTTGTAACTAAAAAGTTCTCTACATCTAGTTATGCTCAAACTAAGATGTAATTTAAATTACTTCATGTTAATGAACAAAGACATTCATTTGTAAAGGCAATCGGTTGCGATTGCCTTATTTTAATAATCTTTATAAAAATTATACATTTTTTAATTGTGCAGTAATCGTATTGTAAATTGAATATGCTATTATCTGTGGAGTAACAATTAAAGATAGAAAAATAAGCTTGTCTGGAGAGATGACATTGAAGGATAAATTACAAAAAAGTTTAAATAAATATGTTGAAAATGGCAAACTTGAACAAGGTTTGTATAAAGTTAATGACCAAGTAAGAAAAAGAAAAGGTAAGGATTTTTCTAAATATATTGATAAAATAATGAAGAAATTACAACACAAATAATTGTTGCTAAGTATAATTAATGGATTAACAGTAAATAAAAATTATTGTGGGCTAGGGTATACACCTTAACCTTAGACTGTCGACAAAGTTTCTGACTTTTGTTGGCAGTTTCTTTATGCACGCTTTCCTCGGGCACTGCCTAAGCCTGTAGTCTTCGGCGGGTGCTATTACCGCAGGAGTCGGCATAAATCACTGCTAATATTACCCAAAATATTATAATATATAAATTAAACAGTAGTGATGTTTATTCTGTTAATTAATTGGTAAAAGATAGCAATATGAAATGATTTTTGATTATGAATTAGTTACTAACAATCATTTGTTGCGCTATGTTGATGCGATATTAGTTTTAAATTTTGCATATAGGCTTGTCGAAGACAATATTATGCTAGGGTATACACCTTAGTCTTTTTCTATATTCGATAAATTGTTAAACTAATCTTATAGGTAGCATAGATTGGAGATTAAGATATGACTAGAAAAACGGTACTTCTAGATTTTGATGACACATTGGTTAATTTTAACGACGCCGAAGAATTTGCTTTTTATGCTTTGGCAGAAAATTATCAATTAACATTAAATGAACAAGATTTAATAACATTCAAAGAGATTAACCAAGCGCATTGGGAAGCATTCCAAAATGAACGTTTAACTAAGGAAGAGGTATTGAGTAAGCGATTTGAAGCTTATTTTGCATTACATAAAATGAATGTCAATGGTGCTCATGCCGATCAAGTTTTTCGAGACGCTTTAGCAAATGCGCCTTTAAGTTATTTTGAACATACTTTAACTACATTACGTCAATTAAGCAAAGTGCATGATTTGTATATTGTTACAAATGGCGTATTAGAAACCCAAGAAAAGCGTATTGCTAAGTCTTTATTTAAAGATTATTTTAAAGGCGTCTTCGTATCAGAACAGACAGGTTTTCAAAAGCCAATGCCCGAATTTTTTGATTACGTTTTTAATACAATTGGCCATGAAAAACGTAAAAATAGTATCATTATAGGAGATTCTTTAACTTCGGATATTCTCGGTGGGAAAAATGCAGCAATTGCAACCTGTTGGTTTAATCCAAGACAGAATACTAATAATACACAAATACATGCTGATTATACTATTCAATCATTTGATGAATTATTAACTATTATATAGAAAAAGGTTGTGTAGCAAAAAGCCACACAACCTTTTATTTTATGGTTCCCATGTTAAAATGTCATGGTTTTCATTATTTTGTTGCTCTAAATCTTTAAAGCCATGTTTAAGGAAAAATTGCTTAGATTGATTACGAGCAATGACTTTTATAGGCAAATCTTGAGATTTTGCGAAGTCTAATAGATTAGTACCATAACCACGATTTTGGAAGTCTTTTAATACTTCTAATTTCCAAATTACTAAATAATCATCGAAGTTAGGGAAGTGTTCTTCTTCAACTTCTCCTTTTCTATATAAAGCCATCCTTGCACCGAGTCTATCACCGACGTAAACGCCGTAAAATGGAGAGTCGGAACTAGCGTCAATCATTTCTCCACGAAGCTCATCTACAAGATATAAATCTTTATTTCCGAAGTTTCTAAAATCTTCGAATAGTTCATCAGTTTTATAGTTAATATCAAGACGCTTTACTTCAGACATAGCATCTTCCCCCTTTTTAGTATTAACTTTATTATACCTATTTCTATTATATTAGTACAATAAACAATGTTCTAAACGTATATAAATCATTTTGTTTCCGATAGTTTAAAACTGTGGCAGAGATATTATTACAATAATGGATGTATTAGGTTATAGAAAAAATTTAAAATTTGTAAGCCGTTAAATTGTCATTGAAGAATATAAACTTTATACTTATTAGGAATAGAGTAACATAAGGAGAATTACGAATGGATTGTATGACAACGAAATTAAATGATAAAGATCAATTTATAGAAAAAATTAAAAATAGTGATTCTACATTAGCAGCTTTTTATAATTATGATGCTATGAATGAACAAAATTATAAGTTGAAACTAGATCAAGCTACAAATGGTCGAGAAAAAGCTGTAGCTGCAGTTATCAGTAACTACATGGAAGATTTATCACTTAGTGAAGCTCAAGAAAATAATATTGCTCAGTTACAACAGGGGGCTAAAGTTATAATAGGAGGCCAACAAGCGGGTTTGTTTGGAGGTCCGTTATATACATTTCATAAAATTTTTTCTATTATCTCATTAAGTAATTCGCTTTCTTCCAAATATAATCAACAAGTTATCCCAGTGTTCTGGATCGCTGGTGAAGATCATGACTTTGAAGAAGTAAATCATACATTTACGTATAATAATAAGGAAGCGAAATTATATAAAACTAAATATCATACAATGGAGCCTCCTGAAACAAGCGTCTCTAATTATTATCCAAACAAATTGCAATTGAAAGATGCATTGAAGCAATTTTTAAAACAACAGCCGGAAACAAATCATACAAAAGAATTAATAGAATTGTGCCACTCAATAATAGAGCGTTATGACAGTTGGACTGATATATTTAAAGCTTTATTACATGAAGTGTTTAAAGCTTATGGATTATTGTTAATTGACGCGCATAATCCTGACTTGCGTCAAATAGAAAAACCATTTATCCAAACAATTATTGAACAACATGAAACTATTGATCATGCATTTAGAGCCACACAGGGGCAAACAATGGCAGCTGGACTAAATCAAATGATTCAAACGAATACAAATGTACATTTATTTTTAGAAGAAGATAATATGCGCCAATTAATTTCTTATGAAAATGGTGAATTTGTATTAACTAAGTCTGACAAACGTTACTCAAAACATGAGCTCTTACAGCTTGCGGAACAAGAGCCAGAAAGGTTCTCAAATAATGTTGTGACTAGACCGCTAATGGAAGAATGGCTATTTAATACAGTTGCTTTTATAGGAGGGCCAAGTGAAATTAAATATTGGGCAGAGTTACACGGCGTGTTTAACACGTTATCTGTAGATATGCCGATAGTTTTACCTCGTTTAAGAATCAGCTATATTAATGGAAGAATTGAAAAAGTAATCAATAAATATCAACTATCAGTAGATGACATTTTAACAAATGGTGTCCATAATGCTAAAGCATCTTTTATTCGTGAACACGCATCTCAAACTGTAATTGATCAAATTGAAGAAATGAAACAACAACAACAATCATTTTATGAAACAATAAAATCTGAAGTGGCAGGTAATAATGATAATGAGCAATTAGTTGCAAAAAACAATGATATCCATTTAACACAGTATGATTATTTGCTCAAACGTTATTTATTAAACATAGAACGTGAAAATGCAATTAGTATGAAACACTTTAATGAAATAAATGAATCTCTCCACCCAATGGATGGATTACAAGAAAGAATTTGGAATCCACTACAAATAATGAACGAATATGGGATAGATGTGTTCAGTCCCTCCACTTATCCACCACTTCGTTACACTTTTGATCATATTATCTTAAAACCTTGATAACATAAGGATTTAGCCCGATTTATCGTATTGATAAATCGGGCTTTTTTTGTTTGTATAAACAAAATTTTGGTGAAATTTGTATAATTAGTGGAGGATAGTGGGGAGATGTGGTAAATTATATATATGGGAAGGTGAGGTGAGTATAAATGTTCATGGGTGAATACGAACACCAATTAGATACAAAAGGACGTATGATTGTTCCATCTAAATTTCGATATGACCTAAATGAACGTTTTATTATCACCAGAGGCCTTGATAAATGCCTGTTTGGTTACACTTTAGAAGAGTGGCAAGTTATTGAAGAGAAGATGAAATCTTTACCAATGACAAAAAAAGACGCACGTAAATTTATGCGTATGTTCTTTTCAGGTGCTACTGAAGTTGAGTTGGACAAGCAGGGACGTATTAATATCCCACAAAATCTAAGACAATACGCAAATTTAACTAAAGAATGTACAGTGATCGGTGTATCTAACCGCATTGAAATTTGGGATAGAGATACTTGGAATAACTTCTATGACGAGTCAGAAGATAGTTTCGAGGAGATTGCTGAAGATTTAATAGATTTTGATTTTTAAATGGAGGAATTGAATTGTTTCATCATATCAGCGTAATGCTAAAAGAAACCATTGATTATTTGAATATTAAAGAAGATGGTGTGTATGTCGACTGTACGCTTGGTGGAGCAGGTCATGCCCAATATTTACTGAATCAATTAAGTGATAATGGACATTTGATTGCAATAGATCAAGATACTACAGCCATTGAAAATGCGAAAAATGTATTGAAAGAACATTTACACAAAGTGACATTTGTTCATAGTAACTTCCGTGAATTATCTGAAATTTTAAATGAATTAAATATTGAAAAAGTTGATGGCATTTATTATGACTTGGGTGTATCTAGTCCACAATTAGATGTACCTGAAAGAGGTTTTAGTTATCATCATGATGCAAAACTTGATATGCGTATGGATCAGACACAGGAGTTATCAGCGTACGAAGTTGTTAATGAATGGAAGTTTGAAGAGTTAGTAAGAATTTTTCATCGTTATGGCGAAGAAAAATTTGCAAAACAAATCGCCCGACGCATAGAACAAAACAGAGAACTTAAACCTATTGAGACAACGTTAGAATTAGTCGAAAGTATCAAGGAAGGTATTCCAGCAAAAGCACGACGCAAAGGTGGACATCCAGCAAAACGAATTTTTCAAGCTATTAGGATCGCAGTTAATGATGAATTAGCAGCATTTGAAGATTCTTTAGAACAAGCTATAAATTATGTAGAAGTAAACGGTAGAATTTCAGTTATTACCTTCCATTCATTAGAAGATCGTTTGTGTAAACAAATGTTCCAAGAATATGAAAAAGGACCTGAAGTTCCAAGGGGATTACCAGTTATACCTGAAGCATACACGCCTAAATTAAAACGTGTTAACCGTAAGCCCATTACTGCTACTGATGAAGATACAGATAGTAATAATAGAGCGCGTAGTGCCAAGTTACGTGTTGCAGAAATTTTAAAATAAGGAGTGAACCTTGAGTGGCTGTAGAAAAAATTTACGAACCATATAATGAAGCAGAACAACATTCTCCTGAGAGACAACCCTCGACAAAACCACAAACCAAAACGGTAAAGAAGAAAGTTGTAGTACAATTAACGAAGTTTGAAAAAATGTTATACATAGGATTAATAACAATTATTGCTTTGATAAGTATATATATGCTATCTTTAAAAATGGATGCGTATGATACTCGAGGTAAAATTGCAGATTTAGATACAAAAATTGAAAAACAAGCAAGTGAGAACAGCGCAATTGAATCTGAAATTAAAAAGAACTCTTCTTATGAACGCATTTACGACAAGGCTAAAGATGAAGGAATGAGCCTGAAGAACGACAATGTAAAGGTAGTGCGTAATAATGGCGAAGCGAAAAATTAAATTAAAAAAACCCAGAATACCTAAGATACCAATAAAACAAAATAAAATAGGGGCAGTCCTACTCATCCTTGGATTCGGGCTGCTCTTTTTTATGTTAATCTTAAGGTATTCTTATATCATGCTAACCGGACACTCATCTGGTGAGGACTTAATTTTAAAAGCCAACGAAAAATATTTAGTAAACACGCAACAGCAACCCGAAAGAGGTAAAATATATGATCGTAATGGTAAAATTTTAGCTGAAGACGTGGAACGTTACAAATTAGTAGCGGTAGTTGATAAAAAGGCAAGTGAAGGTAGTGACAAGCCTAAACACGTTGTAGATAAAAAGAAAACAGCTAAAAAATTATCAGAAGTGATAGATATATCTGCAAAAGATATCGAAAAAAGACTACAGCAAAAAGGAAGTTTCCAAGTTGAATTTGGACAAAAAGGAACAGATTTAACATATCAAGAAAAAGAAAAAATTGAAAAGATGAATTTGCCAGGTATTACATTGTATCCGGAAACTGAACGCTTTTATCCTAATGGTAACTTCGCATCACATCTTCTTGGCATTGCTCAAAAAGATCCAGATTCAGGAGAGCTAAAAGGTGTGATGGGTGTAGAAAAAATCTTTGATAGTTATTTATCAGGACAAAAAGGTTCATTGTCATATATTCATGATATTTGGGGTTACTTAGCTCCTAATACTAAGAAAGAAAAAATGCCGAAGCGTGGCGATGATGTGCATTTAACCATTGATTCTAATATTCAAGTCTTTGTAGAAGAAGCACTTGATAAAATGGTTGACCATTATGAACCTAAAGATTTATTTGCGGTAGTTATGGATGCTGATACAGGTGAAATCTTAGCATTTAGTCAACGACCAACATTTAATCCTGAAACAGGTAAAAACTTTGGTGAGAAATGGGCAAATGATTTGTATCAAAACACTTATGAACCTGGTTCTACCTTTAAATCATTTGGTTTAGCAGCGGCTATCCAGGAAGGTAAATTCGATCCTAATAAAAAATATGAATCTGGACATAGAGATATAATGGGCTCAAGAATCTCTGACTGGAATAAAGTTGGTTGGGGCGAGATACCAATGTCTCTAGGATTTACTTATTCATCTAATACATTAATGATGCATTTACAAGATTTAGTTGGTGCAGATAAAATGAAATCGTGGTATGAAAAATTTGGATTTGGTGAAAGTACAAACGGTATGTTTGATGGTGAATCGACAGGTGGAATTGCGTGGGAAAATGAAGCGCAACAAAAAACGTCAGCCTTTGGACAATCTACAACTGTAACACCAGTACAAATGTTACAAGCGCAATCTGCTTTTACAAATAAAGGAGAAATGCTGAAACCATGGTTCGTTGATTCGGTAACAAATCCAGTTACAAAAGATACTTACTATAAAGGTAAAAAGCAAACAGCTGGTAAACCAATTACTGAAAAAACAGCAAAACAAGTTCGTAAAGAACTAGATAAAGTTGTTAATAGTGAAAAAAGTAATGCCAAAAATTATCGAATTGATGACTATGAGGTAGCAGGTAAGACAGGTACTGCTCAAGTAGCCGATTCAGATAATGGCGGTTATGTCGAAGGTGAAAATCCTTATTTTGTAAGCTTTATCGGAGATGCGCCGAAAGATGATCCTGAGGTAATTGTTTACGCAGGTATGAGCTTAGCGCAAAAAAATGATCAAGAAGCATATGAAATGGGAGTTAGCAAAGCATTTAACCCAATTATGGAAAACACATTGAAATATTTAAATGTTGATGACAAGAAGACAAAAGACATGTCAGACGTTAAATATAGTAAAGTACCTAATGTCTCAGGAAAAACAGTTCAAAAAGCAGAAGATAGTCTTAATGCTAAGTCATTGAAACCTATCGTTATCGGAGATGGAGAAAAGGTTGAAAAACAATCTGTATCTGCTGATAAAGAAGTGTTGCCTAATAGTAAAGTATTACTATTAACAAACGGCAACATTACGATGCCAGATATGAAAGGTTGGACTAAAGAAGATGTCATTGCTTTTGAACGTTTAGCAAATGTAAAAATAGAAACTAAAGGCAGTGGCTTTGTTAACGAACAATCTGTATCAGAAGGTCAGCAACTTAAGAAAAATGATAAAATTGAAGTGAAATTCGAAGCAGAAAACGTAGATAGTGAAGCAAAATAAATAAAGCGAATTAACACACAGCTTTAAATAAATGAGGTGTAAATAAGAGGTCAAGACAAAGTTTGGTAAGTTTAATATTAGGTGCTTTTTATCCTAATATGTACCTTTGTCTAGCCTCTTTCCTCATGTTATATTGTTTTAGGTGTTAATGAGATATATTACAATTCCATAATATATAAAAAGGAGAATAAGATGGTTTATTTACTCGCAATAATTGCATTTTTAATTACATTTATATTAGTACCAGTTTTAATACCTACCTTAAAAAGGATGAAGTTTGGTCAAAGTATTAGAGAAGAAGGCCCTCAAAGTCACATGAAAAAAACTGGAACACCAACAATGGGTGGCTTAACATTCCTAATTAGTATTATCGTAACCTCTATATTGGCGATTATATTCATGGATAATTCTAATCCGGTCATTTTATTATTATTTGTCACAATTGGTTTTGGATTGATTGGATTTATCGATGATTATATCATTGTTGTTAAAAAGAATAATCAAGGCTTATCGAGTAAACAGAAATTTTTAGCACAGATTGCTATTGCGATTATCTTTTTCATATTAAGCCAAGTATTCCAATTAACTAGTTTTTCTACAGGCATTCATATTCCATTTACAGGCATTGAAGTTCCATTATCACTTGCTTACGTAGTTTTTATTGTCTTTTGGCAAGTTGGTTTTTCAAATGCGGTTAACTTAACAGATGGGTTAGATGGATTAGCAACAGGTTTATCAATTATTGGATTTGTAATGTTTGCAATTATGGCGTATTTCCAAGGTGCAAACTCAATTGGTCTATTTTGTATAATTATGATTTTTGCATTACTTGGTTTCTTGCCATTTAACATGAACCCTGCGAAAGTCTTTATGGGTGATACTGGTAGTTTAGCCCTTGGCGGTATTTTCGCTACGATTTCAATTGTATTAAATCAAGAATTATCATTACTATTGATTGGATTTGTATTTGTTGCTGAAACATTGTCAGTAATGATTCAAGTAACATCTTTCAAATTGACAGGCAAACGAATTTTCAAAATGTCACCATTACATCACCATTTTGAATTGGTGGGTTGGAATGAAAAGAAAGTTGTAACAGTATTTTGGACAGTTGGTTTAATCACAGGTTTAATCGGATTATGGATGGGAGTGCACTAAAATGCTAAAATATACAGGTTTAGAAGATAAAGATGTCTTAGTCATTGGTTTAGCAAAAAGTGGTTACGAAGCAGCAAAGTTGCTTAATAAATTGGGTGCACGTGTAGTAGTTAATGACGGCAAAGATTTGACACAAGACTCTCACGCCAAAGATTTAGAAAATATAGGGATTAAGGTAGTTGGTGGAGAACATCCATTAACATTGTTAGATAATGACCCTATCATCGTTAAAAACCCTGGCATACCTTATACTGCACCTATTTTAGAAGCAGCAGTTGCTAAAGGATTAACGATTTTAACAGAAGTTGAATTAAGTTACTTGGTCTCTGAGGCTCCTATTATTGGTGTTACAGGCACAAATGGTAAGACTACTGTGACATCGTTAATAGGTGATATGTTTCAAAAAAGTAGGTTAGTTGGTAGAATTTCTGGGAATATAGGATATGTTGCCTCAAAAGTGGCACAAGAGGTAACTGCACAGGATTATTTAGTTACAGAGCTTTCATCTTTCCAATTGCTAGGAACAGAGCAATATAAGCCTCATATCGCTATAATTACTAATATTTATTCGGCACATCTAGATTATCACGAAACATTAGAAAATTATCAAAATGCCAAAAAACAAATATATAAAAATCAAGATGAAAATGATTACTTAATTTGTAATTATCAACAACGCCATTTGATAGAATCAGAAAATGTTAAAGCACGTACATTCTACTTTTCAACGCAACAAGAAGTTGAAGGTATTTACATCAAAGATGGTTATATCGTGTTCAAAGGATTTAGAATTATCCATACGGATGACTTAGTGTTACCAGGAGAGCACAATTTAGAAAATATTTTAGCAGCTGTACTTGCTGCATTATTGGCTGGTGTACCTGTAAATGCGATTATTGATAGTTTAACAACATTCTCTGGCATTGAGCATAGATTACAATATATTGGCTCAAATAAAACCAACAAGTATTATAATGACTCAAAAGCAACAAATACATTAGCAACTCAATTTGCGCTCAATTCTTTTAAACAACCAATTATTTGGCTATGTGGAGGACTTGACAGAGGCAATGGTTTTGACGAACTTATCCCATATATGAATAATGTTCGCGTAATGGCTACATTTGGTGAAACGCAAGATAAATTTGTGAAACTCGGAGAAAGCCAAGGTAAATATGTAGTGAAAGCTATAGATGTTGAAGACGCAGTCAACAAAATTCAAGATATTATTGAACCTAATGATGTAGTCTTGTTATCACCAGCTTGTGCAAGTTGGGATCAGTATAATACGTTCGAAGAGCGTGGCAACAAATTCATCAATAGTTTCAAAGCACAATTACCGTCTTTTTAAAGGATGTGACGAATATTGGCTGATAAAGTAAAGAAGTTTGACTCAGAATACTTAAAAGAAAAGCGCGAACGACGTCGAAAACAACAAAAACAAATACAATATGTTATATTTGGGATACTGTTGTTTATAATAATAATCATTTTACTTTATATGTTTACACCACTGAGCAAGATTAATAATGTCAAAGTGGTGGGGAATGATAACGTATCGAAAAGTAAGATTGATAAAATGGTCAATGTCACTTCAAAGTCAAGGATGTACACTTTTAGTACGAAAGATGCAGAAAATAAATTAAAACAACATAAGTTAATTAAAGATGCTAAAGTAACAAAACATTTTCCTAACTCAATGACGATTAAGGTGACTGAATATCAAGTAGTGGGGTTGGTGAAAAAGAAAGATAAATATGTACCTATTTTAGAAGATGGTAAAGAACTAAAAAATTACAGTGGCACAAGTACGGATGACGGACCTATATTAGAAGGTTTTGAGAAAGATAAAAAAGAGAAAATTATCAAGGCTTTAGCAGAAATGCCATCTAAAGTTAGAGCGATGATTTCAGAAATCAAATATGATCCTAAATCTAATTTGAAGAATCAAATAAAGTTATTTACTACGGATGATATTCAAATTATAGGAAATATTAATACAATAGGTAATAAAATGAAATATTACCCTCAAATGTCACAATCACTTGAACGTGATGACTCTGGTAATTTGAAAAAGTCTGGATATATTGATTTGTCTGTAGGTGCTTCATTTATACCATATTCACAATCTGATGATTCTGAGTCAGAAAGTGATAAGGATTTAGAAGAAGGTACCGCAAAAGAAGATAAAGCAAAAGACGAATTACAAAGTGCGTTAAATGACATAAATAAGAATTCAGACTAAACTAATTAAAAATTTTGACAAATACATGTGTTTATAGTTCACAAGCTACGCAACGTATTGTAAACTAAACATAGTGTAAAATAGAAAGTAACTGTCAGGAGGTGCCTATCTATGGAGGAACATTATTATGTAAGTATAGATATAGGTTCATCAAGCGTAAAAACAATTGTAGGCGAAAAATTTCACAATGGTATTAATGTGATAGGTACAGGACAAACCTACACAAGCGGTATTAAGAATGGCTTAATTGATGATTTTGACATCGCTAAGCAAGCGATTAAAGATACAATAAAAAAAGCCTCAATTGCTTCTGGTGTAGATATTAAAGAAGTATTTCTAAAATTACCGATTGTCGGTACTGAAGTTTATGATGAAGCTAATGAAATTGAATTTTATGAAGATACTGAATTAACAGGAGAGCACATTGAGTCTGTATTAGAAGGCATTAGAGAAAAAAATGATGTCCCTGAGACAGAAGTGATTACCGCTTTTCCAATTAAATTTGTTGTAGATGGTGATAATGAAGTTTCTGACCCTAAGGAATTAATTGCAAGACATTCACTTAAAGTCGAAGCTGGCGTAATCGCAATCCAACAATCAATTTTAATTAATATGATTAAATGCGTAGAGTCATGTGGAGTCGATGTATTAGATGTTTATTCTGATGCTTATAATTACGGCTCTGTATTATCAGCAACTGAAAAAGAGCTTGGCGCGTGTATAATTGATGTCGGTGAGGATATTACACAGATTGCCTTTTATGAGCGCGGCGAACTTGTTGATGCTGACTCTGTTCAAATGGCAGGAAGAGACATCACAGAAGATATTGCGGAAGCATTTAATACAACTCATGAAACAGCTGAAAAAATCAAACATCAATACGGACATGCTTTCTTTGACTCAGCTTCAGATCAAGATGTATTTAGTGTTGACCAAATCGATAGTGAAGAAGACGTCCAATATACACAAAAAGATTTAGCTGATGTTATCGAAGCACGTATGGAAGATATCTTCTTTAGTGTATTTGATGTTTTACAAGAATTAGGATTAACAAATGTAAATGGTGGTTTCATTGTCACTGGTGGTTCTGCAAACTTACTCGGCGTCAAAGAATTACTACAAGACATGGTAAGTGAAAAAGTTAGAATTCATACACCATCACAAATGGGAATCAGAAAACCTGAATTTTCTTCAGCAATTTCAACTATTTCTAGTAGCATTACTTTCGACGAATTATTAGATTATGTTACAATTAGTAATCATGATAGTGAAGATTTCGAAGAAGAAGTAATCGAGTCTGATAATAGAGAAAGTGCTTCCAAATCAAATGGTTTTGATTGGTTTAAGAAAAAATCAAACAAGCAAGATGATGAACCATCATATGTATCTGATGAACCAAGTACAACGACAACATCAGAATCGTCACATAGTACAACTGAAAATGACGATACATACGAATACGAAAACAAAAATCATGAGCCTGAACAAAAAGAAGAAGGTAAATTTAAAAAATTGATGAAATCTCTATTCGATTAATTGCCCATTAAAACTAGGAGGAAATATAAATGTTAGAATTTGAACAAGGATTTAATCATTTAGCGACAATAAAAGTCATCGGTGTAGGGGGCGGCGGTAATAACGCTGTAAACCGTATGATTGACCATGGAATGAATAACGTTGAATTTATTTCAATTAACACAGACGGACAAGCATTAAACTTATCAAAAGCAGAATCTAAGATTCAAATTGGTGAAAAGTTAACTCGTGGTTTAGGCGCTGGTGCTAACCCTGAAATTGGTAAAAAAGCTGCTGAAGAATCACGCGAACAAATTGAAGACGCGATTCAAGGTGCTGACATGGTATTCGTTACTGCTGGTATGGGTGGCGGTACAGGTACTGGTGCTGCTCCAGTTGTAGCTAAAATTGCTAAAGAAATGGGATCGTTAACAGTAGGTGTTGTAACTCGTCCATTCGGTTTCGAAGGACGTAAACGTCAAACACAAGCTGCAGCAGGCGTTGAATCTATGAAAGCTGCTGTCGATACATTAATCGTAATTCCAAACGACCGTTTATTAGACATCGTTGATAAATCAACACCAATGATGGAAGCCTTTAAAGAAGCAGATAACGTACTACGACAAGGTGTTCAAGGTATTTCTGATCTAATCGCTGTATCAGGTGAAGTAAACCTTGACTTTGCAGACGTTAAAACAATCATGTCTAACCAAGGTTCAGCATTAATGGGTATTGGTGTTTCTTCTGGCGAAAATCGCGCAGTTGAAGCAGCTAAAAAAGCTATTTCTTCACCATTACTTGAAACTTCAATTGTAGGCGCTCAAGGTGTGTTAATGAATATTACTGGTGGCGAATCACTATCATTATTCGAAGCACAAGAAGCAGCTGATATTGTACAAGATGCAGCGGATGAAGATGTGAATATGATTTTCGGTACAGTTATTAATCCTGAATTACAAGATGAAATTGTAGTTACTGTTATTGCTACTGGTTTCGAAGACAAACCATCAGTTCAAGCACGTAAAGCTTCTAATACTGGATTTGGTTCAAGTGCTACTAGCTCAGCAAAAGATGATTCATTTGCTTCTAACTCAGCTCAATCATCACAATCAACACAATCTTCTGAGTCATCAAGTGAAGGTAGAAGTCATACAACAAAAGAAGATGACATCCCAAGCTTCATCAGAAATAGAGAAGAAAGACGTTCTAGAAGAACAAGAAGATAATTAAAGTTATTACTGTGATTATCTGTTAATAATGGTAGGGAATTAGAATCAACTTAACCATTTTATAATGTCATCAGATCCAGAGATCTGGTGACATTTTTCATATAGTTAGACAACTGAATACTATGTATTTAATAAAACATAATGATTAATCATTTGGAGGAGTGAAACATGATGGAAAAATTTGAAAAGTATAATCATGTTTTATTGTATAAATCGCAAAATATCGACAATATCACTCTTGGTATTACCACTAGAGAACAAGGAATCAGTCCATACCCTCAAAATGCCTTTAATATGGCCAGATATATTGATGATGATCAAAATAATGTGACGCAACATCAACGACAATTAGCAGAAATTATCAACTATCCACGTGAACAATGGGTCTTTCCAATTCAAACACATGAAAATCGTGTCGCACATATTACACAGTCACAGCGCGGTACTAATATTGATGAATTAACAGATGCATTACATGGTATTGATGCTATGTATTCATATGATTCGGATGTCTTACTGACGATGTGTTATGCTGATTGTGTACCTATTTACTTTTATAGTGCAAAAAACAACTTTATTGCGTTAGCGCATGCTGGTTGGAGAGGTACAGTGAGCGAAATCGTTATTGAAGTAATTAAAAAGATTGATTTTGATTTACAAGAATTATCGATAGTCATTGGGCCTGCTACCTCAAATTCATATGAAATTAATGAAGATATTAAATCAAAATTTGATACTTTAGCTATCCCAAGTGAAGATTATATCGAGTTTAGAGCTGAAGATCGATATGGTATCGATTTGAAACAAGCGAACAAATTATTATTAATGCATGCTGGCGTCCCAGAAGCTAATATTTATATTACTAATTATGCAACTTCTGAAGACTTATCATTGTTTTTCTCGTATAGAGTTGAACAAGGAAAAACTGGTCGGATGTTAGCATTTATTGGACAGTAAATTAAGAGGTGTAATACAGTGAATGTACAACAAAATTATGACACAATAAAAACTGAATTAGATACATCAATAAAGAAAGCAGGAATTTCCACACAACCTAACGTGATTGCTGTTACAAAATATGTTACAATAGACCGTGCTAATGAAGCTTACGATGCAGGCTTAAGACACTTTGGAGAAAACCGTGTTGAAGGTTTTCTAGCGAAACAAAATGCTTTACCTGACGACGCAGTATTTCATTTTATTGGTACACTTCAAACACGAAAAGTAAAAGAAGTTATTAATCAAGTGGATTATTTTCATGCGTTAGATCGTTTGAAATTAGCTAAAGAAATTCAAAAACGAGCAGAGCATAAAGTAAAATGTTTTGTTCAAGTTAATGTCTCCGAGGAAGAATCTAAACAAGGCATAACTATCAATGAAATTAATGATTTTATCGAGGCTATTAAAGAATATGACAATATAGAAGTTGTTGGTTTAATGACAATGGCACCTCTAACAGGTGATGTTGACTACATTAGACAGTTATTTAACACATTAAAAGAGAAACAATCAGAAATTCAAGCGCTCAATTTATCATATGCGCCCTGTACAGAATTATCAATGGGAATGAGTAATGACTATCAACTTGCAGCAGAAGCAGGTGCGTCATTTGTGCGAATTGGGACTAAACTTGTAGGAAAAGAGGAGTGAGCCCGATGGCTTTAAAGGACTTATTTAACGGATTTTTCGTAGTTGAAGAAGAGGATGAAGAATTAGAGGCGCCACCAGTAGAAGAAAACGAGAATCAACGACAACAAAAGCAAGCACAGGCTCAGACTAACTTTAATGAACAAGCACAACAACCTAAATATGACAATACAGAAAGCGCACGTGCAATTCAATCAGTGCCTAAAAAACAATCTTCAAGACAGCAAAATGGGTCAAATGAACGTAAATATCAAGTGAACCACAATTCACCGAAAAACAATACAAGGAATGTTGTTAATATGAATCAAGACCAAGGTAATCACAATTATTTACAAGAAAGTTCAAAAATGTGTTTATTTGAGCCACGTGTTTTTTCAGACACTCAAGATATAGCTGATGAACTTAAAAATCGCCGAGCTACTCTTGTGAATTTACAACGTATTGATAAGGTGTCTGCAAAACGTATCATCGATTTCTTAAGTGGTACGGTATATGCAATTGGTGGAGACATTCAACGTGTCGGCTCAGACATCTTTTTATGTACACCAGATAATGTAGAAGTAGCTGGTAGTATTACGGACCATATTGAAAATATGGAACAAGGTGAATAGAGGTTAGAAAATTATGGATATTGGACTTTTAGCTACTATTTTTAATTTTATATTAATCGTAGTACAAATATATTATTACGGAATGATTGTCTATTTCTTTATGTCATGGATTCCTAATGCTAGAGAAAATAAATTTGGCCAATTTTTATCAAAAATATACGAACCATTTTTAGAGCCTTTTAGGAAAATCATCCCACCAATCGGTTTTATTGATATTTCATCAATTGTAGCTATTATAGCACTTGTACTATTTCAAAGAGGTTTAGCCAATATATTTAACTTAATCATTAGTAATTTGGCTTAACGTTCAAACGAAGTACATATTAGATATTTAGTAATGTTAAAGCACCTGTCGTTTAAGACGTTAGGTGCTTTATATCGTTGTTAGGGGTGAACTAAAATAGATATTTATCAACATTTTCGACAAGAGGAACGGGCAATTATCGATATGTTACTCGATAAATGCCAACAAGCAAACGAACAATATGCGCCTGTATTAACACATTTCTTAGATCCGAGAGGGCAGTATATTTTAAAAGTCATCGTGGGAAGCTTTGAAGATTTAGATGTTCATTTTTATGGTGGCAATCAAGCAGAAAGACAACGTGCCATTATTGCACCTACTTATTTTGAACCTAATTCAGACGATTTTGATATTGTGCTAATCGAGATTGACTACCCGCAAAAGTTTGTAACGTTACAACATCAACACATCTTAGGCACTATAATGTCATTGGGAATAGAACGTGAACAATTAGGTGATATCATTGTCAATGAGCGTATACAGTTTGTTTTGACAAAACAACTAGAATCTTATATTATATTAGAACTTACGCGTATCAAAGGTGCTACAGTAAAACTTAATACTATTCCACTGACAAATATGATACAATCTAATGAGCAATGGAAATATTTTGAAACAACGGTGAGTGGTTTACGATTGGATGTCGTACTTAAAGAAATGATTCGTAAATCTAGAACTATAGCCAAACAACTTATTGATAAGAAGAGAGTCAAAGTGAATCATACTATAATTGATGCTAGTGATTTTCAATTAGCACAAGAAGATTTACTATCAATTCAAGGATATGGCAGAGCGGTCGTTGTCGAAATCGGCGGCAAAACAAAAAAAGATAAAGTACGCATCAGTTACAAAACTCTTTTTAAATAATGTATAATAAAAGTGTCTTAAAAACACAATAAAGTATTGAAAGAAATGGTAGACACATATTTTTGAATTAACTAAAATAGTGTAATATAGAAGGAGGATATCCCATGCCTTTTACACCAAATGAAATTAAAAATAAAACATTTACACGTGTGAAAAATGGTTTAGAACCTACTGAAGTTGAAAGTTATTTAGAACAATTAAGTAATGAAATAGAACGATTAAAAGAAGATAAACAACAATTAGAAAAAGTCATCGATGATAAAGAAACTAATATTAATTCTTATAAAGAAGTACATCAATCTGTAAGTGACGCTTTAGTGCAAGCACAACATGCTGGTGAAGAAACAAAAGCAGCAGCTACGAAAGAAGCAGAAGCAACAATATCAAAAGCACAAGGACAAGCAAATCAAATTGTTAATGATGCTATTGAAAAGGCGCGTCGTTTGTCATTCCAAACAGAAGATATGAAGAGACAATCTAAAATATTTAGATCTCGTTTCCGTATGCTAGTTGAAGCGCAATTGGATTTATTAAAAAATGAAGATTGGGACTATTTATTAAACTACGATTTGGATTCAGAACAAGTTACAGAAGAAAATATTAACCATTTGCATGATAATGATTTAACAGAAGCTGAAAAAGCTCAAAAAGCGGCACAAGATAACAATAATCAATCATCAGATAGTGAATCTAAATAATTACAAATACTATATAGACGCGTAAATAACCATACGTATATCACAGCGAATTAGGGATAGTGTGAGCCTAATATATACCGGTTGTTTATATCACTATATGGCACAGTTTCATAATTATAACGAGAGAACTCTAAGTTGAGTTAATCAGGGTGGTAACGCGGTTAAATCGTCCCTGTTAATTGAACTTAGAGTTCTTTTTTAGTTCTAAAATTTAAAGTGAATATGAGGAGTGAAGAAAATGGATTATAAAGAAACATTATTGATGCCTAAAACGGCTTTTCCAATGCGTGGCGGTTTGCCGAATAAAGAGCCGAAAATTCAAGAGCAATGGGATCAACAAAATATATACCAAAAAGCATTACAACAAAATGAAGGAAATCCTTCATACATTCTACATGATGGACCACCGTACGCTAATGGTAGCTTGCATATGGGCCAT
The DNA here is from genome assembly GCF_025560845.1 of Staphylococcus arlettae. NCBI lineage: Bacteria > Bacillati > Bacillota > Bacilli > Caryophanales > Staphylococcaceae > Staphylococcus > Staphylococcus arlettae. The sequence goes on along the minus strand of NZ_CP094803.1, from coordinate 1,748,566 downwards.
GCATTAAATAAAATTTTAAAGGATATCATTACTAGATATAAAACAATGCAAGGTTTCTATACACCATATGTGCCAGGATGGGATACTCATGGTTTACCTATTGAACAAGCACTTGCGAAAAAAGGTGTTAAACGTAAAGAAATGTCTATTTCTGACTTCAGAAAAAAATGTGAAGCATTCGCATTAGAACAAATTGAATTACAGAAAAAAGACTTTAAACGTCTTGGTGTTAAAGGTGACTTTAATAATCCATATATTACTTTAAAACCAGAATATGAAGCTGCTCAGTTACGTTTATTCGGTGAAATGGCAGATAAAGGACTAATTTATAAAGGTAAAAAACCTGTTTATTGGTCACCTTCAAGTGAGTCATCATTAGCAGAAGCCGAAATTGAATATCATGATAAACGTTCAGCTTCTATATATGTAGCGTTTGATGTGAAAGATGGTAAAGGCATTGTAGATAATGATGCAAAATTTATTATTTGGACAACTACACCATGGACATTGCCTTCAAATGTTGCAATTACAGTGCATCCTGATTTAACTTATGCTCAATATAAAGTTAATGGTGAGAAGTACATTGTTGGGAAAGATTTAATCTCAGACGTTGTGAACCAACTTGAGTGGGATGAAAATGAGATTGAGTTAGAAAAAGAGTTTAGAGGTTCTGAATTAGAATATGTTGAAGCACAACATCCATTTATGGATCGCACTTCTGTAGTAATTAATGGTACGCATGTTACAACAGATGCTGGTACAGGATGTGTTCATACAGCACCTGGTCACGGTGAAGATGACTATATTGTCGGACAAAAATATAATCTACCTGTTATTAGCCCAGTTAATGATAAAGGTGTTTTCACTGAAGAAGCTGGACAATTTGAAGGCTTATTTTATGATAAAGCTAACAAAGAAATTACAGATCTATTGAAAGAGAAGCATGCATTATTAAAATTAGAATTTATCACTCATAGTTATCCACATGACTGGCGTACGAAGAAACCAGTTATTTTCCGTGCTACGCCTCAGTGGTTTGCATCTATTGATAAAGTGCGCTCAGACATTTTGGCAGCTGTTGAAGATACACACTTCAAAGTTGATTGGGGTAAAACAAGAATTTACAATATGATTCGTGATCGTGGTGAATGGGTAATATCACGTCAACGTGTTTGGGGTGTACCATTACCTGTATTTTATGCAGAAAATGGCGAACCTGTAATCACAACAGAGACAGTTAATCATGTGGCTGATTTAGTAGAACAATATGGTTCAAATGTATGGTTTGAGCGTGAAGCTAAAGATTTACTTCCAGAAGGTTTTACACATGAAGGTAGCCCTAATGGCACATTTACTAAAGAAACGGATATTATGGATGTGTGGTTTGATTCTGGTTCTTCACATCGTGGCGTATTAGAAGCTAGACCAGAACTATCATTCCCGGCAGATTTATATCTTGAAGGTAGTGACCAATATCGTGGTTGGTTTAATTCATCAATCACTACAGCAGTTGCTACAAGAGCACAATCACCATACAAAATGTTGCTATCCCATGGATTCGTTATGGATGGTGAAGGTAAAAAAATGAGTAAATCATTAGGAAATACGATAGTGCCAGATCAAATTGTAAAACAAAAAGGCGCGGATATTGCTCGTTTATGGGTAAGTAGTGTTGATTACTTGGCAGACGTTCGTATTTCTGATGAAATTTTAAAACAAACTTCTGACGTTTATCGTAAAATTAGAAATACGCTAAGATTTATGTTAGGTAATGTGAATGATTTTAATCCTGAAACGGATGCATTACCAGAAACAGAATTATTAGAAATTGATCAGTATTTACTCAACCGTTTACGTGAATTTACAGCTAGTAAAATTGAGCATTATGACAACTTTGATTATCTAGATATCTATCAAGAAGTACAAAACTTTATCAACGTTGAACTAAGTAACTTCTATTTAGATTATGGTAAAGATATTTTATATATTGAAGCTCAAGATGCACATAAACGTCGTAGTATGCAAACAGTGCTATATCAAATTATTGTCGACATGACGAAATTGTTAGCACCAATTTTAGCGCATACAGCTGAAGAAGTATGGTCACATATTCCTCACGTTAAAGAAGAAAGCGTACATTTAACGCGTATGCCTGAAGTAGTAGAAGTAAACCATGAAATATTAGAAAAATGGAATACTTTTATGAAATTACGCGATGATGTGAACCGTGCGTTAGAAGTGGCACGAAATGACAAAGTTATTGGTAAATCGTTAGAGGCTAAAGTTATTATTGGTAATAATGCCCAGTTTGATGTGACTTCATTCCTAAATCAATTTACGGATCTTGAACAATTGTTTATTACTTCTCAAGCAGAAGTAGTAGACGAAGTTGACAACGGTACATCATACCCTTACGGTGATATTCGCATCGAACATGCTGAAGGTGAAAAATGTGAACGTTGTTGGAATTATAGTACAGAATTAGGTAACGTAGGAGAATTAGAAAATCTCTGTCCACGTTGTCAAGAAGTTGTGAAAACTTTAATTTAAAACTGTACAAACTAAAAATGAATGACTGATAAATAGCTTATGTAACATATATAACGACGAAAGTGATTGTTTAGGTGCACAATATGTTGGTATTTTGCACTGTGAACAATGCAATCAATGTTAATGGGGACGCGTATATGAAATCAAATGATTGTTATTTGGTTTCTATAGCGTCCCCAGTTTTTTTATTTTGTCATTATAAATGAATAAAGTATAATTAATGAAATAGATTTGTAGAAAGGTGTTTCATATGTCTGAAAACGTAAAAGACCATTTTATTAATGGCATTACTTTAAATGTTCGAGATAAGGCTTTGATGAAATGGTTTTATGGAGAAGTTCTGGGCTTAAATATAGTAAATGAATCATATACTGAAGTACGTTATGAGATAGGCCAACACAATCATTTTATTATATTTAAACAACTTGCAGCAGGTAGAGAACCTTTGCAATCAGAAGCAGGTTTATTTCATTTAGCCATTGAACTGTCCTCATATAGTGAACTTGCGGATTTACTAGTACAGCTAAATCAATATCATATTCCAATGAATGGTGGAGAGCATAGATTTGCAACTTCCTTATATATAGAAGACCCTGAACATAACGGGTTAGAGTTTTATGTTGCAAATCAAAATATTAAGCCAATTAGTACCAATGAAAAAGAACATAACCATGGCATCCAGCCAATTGATGTTTCACAACTTATGACACATGTTTCACAGGAACAGTGGCAACATATACCAGATTTAGCTAAAATTGGCTATGTTAATATCAAAACTATAGGTATAAATGCTGTTAAGCAATATTATAAAGATTGTTTTGGTATGAGCGCAATGATTAGAGAAACAGAAGACGCTTTATATTTTGAAAATAGTAATCAGCAACAACATTTAGTATTAAATAATTGGAATTCTCATATTAAACGTATGAACAATGAGCAAACATATGGTTTAGCGTGTATTGATATGCATAATCCTCAAACAACTCATAAGCAATTACAAGGTCCTGATGGGATATTGTACAGGTTTAATCAGCTAAAGGTAAAATGACAACATGAAAATGAGCTGTTGATACTGTGTTTCACTTTAGTGTTATTTAAGAATATCAGAATGAAAATATGGTCATGTAGTATAGTTAGCAACTGTTAATTAGTTGGTTCACACTAGCTATGTAAAATGTGTTTTAGCAATACTTATCATTTTACAACATCTACATAAGTAGATTTTCGAAAAATAATTAATTGTGTTGTGACAACTCGAACTTTTTTTATACTAACGAGTAAGCTATAATGAAAGATGTTGTACAGCAAGGTGAAATAGGAGGAACGATCATGAAACGTCAGTATTATGTTGGATTATCGTTAACAGTTACTTTTTTAATAATTATTATTGATCAGTTAACGAAGTATATTATTGCCACTTCAATGAAGATAGGTGATTCAGTAGAAGTATTGCCAGGATTTTTAAATATTACTTCACATCGTAATGACGGTGCAGCTTGGGGCATTTTAAGTGGGAAAATGGGCTTTTTCTATGTTGTTACAGTTATTATTTTAGTTGTGTTGATAGTGTTCTATATACGAGAAGCCAAACATAATTTGTTTATGCAACTTGCACTAAGTTTATTATTTGCTGGCGCTTTAGGGAATTTTATTGATCGTGTGCTACATGGAGAAGTGGTAGATTTTATAGATACTTATATTTTAGGGTATGATTTTCCAATTTTTAACGTGGCCGATTCTAGTTTAACAATAGGAGTTATTTTGATTATTATAGCTCTATTAACAGATATAAATAAGGAATGATAGGAGTATTATTAATATGGATAGACATGAATTTGTTATAGATAGTCCAGCATCAGCCGGGCAACGTATAGATAAAGTATTACCTGAATTTAATGCTGATTGGTCACGCACACAAATGCAAGATTGGATTAAGGATGGGCTTATTAGTGTTAATGGTAAAGAGGTTAAATCAAATTATAAAGTGAAGATGAATGATACAATTGAAGTAACTGAAAAAGAAGTCGTAGAGGCAGACATACAACCAGAAAATTTAGACTTAGATATTTATTATGAAGATGATGATGTTGCGATAGTCTATAAACCTAAAGGTATGGTAGTGCATCCTTCAGCTGGTCATTATACAGGAACTCTAGTAAATGGGTTGATGTATCAGATGAAAAATTTATCAGGTATCAATGGCGAGGTTCGTCCTGGAATTGTTCACCGAATAGATAAAGATACATCTGGTTTATTAATGGTCGCTAAAAATGATATTGCTCATCGAGGCTTAGTAGACCAACTCGTAGATAAATCAGTGACACGTAAATATACAGCTTTAGTACATGGCAATATTCCACATGATTACGGTACTGTAGATGCACCAATTGGTCGTAATAAAAATGATCGTCAAGCAATGGATGTTGTAGACGACGGAAAAGAAGCGGTCACACATTTCAATGTCAAAAAGCATTTTAAAAATTATACTTTAGTAGAATGTCAATTGGAAACAGGACGTACACATCAAATACGTGTGCATATGAAATATATTGGTTTCCCGCTTGTTGGCGACACTAAATACGGTCCTAGAAAAACGATGGATATTGGTGGACAAGCATTACACGCTGGAGTTATTGGTTTTGAGCATCCGATAACAAAAGAATACATTGAGCAAGAAGCACCATTGCCACAATATTTTAATGAAATTTTAACTGAATTAGAAGAAGTAGAATCTTAATTAACAGTAGTATCTACAGCGTGAAAATTAACTTGAATAATTAGAATTCTAATATAGTCGCTTGACTTAAAATAACTAGTGGGTTAAACTAATGACAGTTGAAAAAGAAAACGTTCATCTTTAATTGAAAGTCCAGAGAGGCTTCGAAGATATGAAAATATAGTTGGAATAGAGCATAATATTCTATATATTACAGGAGTTATCATACTTTTGTAGTGGACTACGTGAAGAAAGAGCTACCGGCGGGTAAGCCGTCCAGCGTTCGCGTGTCAGACTGTATATCTAAACCTCATGTCTTCAATGAAGATGTGAGGTTTTTTTGTATCATTGAAGCGCTAGTTATTTTTGAAAACACGAGGAGGCGAGTATATAACATGGCAGAACGAGTTATTATGGATGAGGCTGCGATACAAAGAACAGTAACACGAATTGCACATGAAATATTAGAATACAATAAAGGCACAGATAATCTAATATTACTTGGAATTAAAACACGTGGTGCTTTTTTAGCAAACCGCATACAACAAAAAATTAACTCAATTGAAAATATACAAGTTCCCACTGGTACAATTGATATTACGCAATTTCGAGATGACTTAGAACAAGTTTCAACGACTATGACTGAAAAGTCATATGAAATTGACGTGGATATTACGAATAAAGTAGTAATTATAATTGATGATGTATTATACACAGGCCGAACTGTGAGAGCATCATTAGACGCAGTACTTAAACATGCTCGACCTAAAAAAATTGGTCTAGCAACCTTAGTTGATCGAGGACATCGTGAACTGCCAATAAGAGCAGATTTTGTTGGCAAGAATATACCTACTGCACGTCATGAAGATGTAGAAGTATTTGTAGATGAAATCGATGAGCAAAATGCAGTAATAATTAAATAGACCTTTTAATTCAGTACGAGAGACTGGAAAAGGAAGTGAGTCGCGATTAAGTTGCGGCTCACTTGATACAAACAAAATTTAGTATAGGTATAACTGTTGGCAGTTAAACGCTATTTAAATTACTTTGTATACCTTTGACGTCTCTTTACATGAATTCATGTAAAGAGTTTTTTTGAAGGGAAGCGAATTAAAAATGGAAAATGACATGATGTTTGAACGTACAGCTAAACCAGTGTTAGATGTACGAGATAGGCCAAAATTAGGAAAGTGGGCGTTTTTAAGTACACAGCACCTCTTTGCAATGTTTGGAGCAACAGTACTTGTCCCGTTCTTAACCGGATTGCCAATATCAGCAGCGTTAATTGCTTCAGGAGTTGGCACATTATTATATATCTTAATAACACAAGCAAAGATCCCGGCTTATTTAGGATCTAGTTTTGCTTTTATTACTCCAATCATTTCGGGTTTAAAAGCACACAATTTAGGAGACATGTTAGTTGCTTTGTTCATGAGTGGGGTAATGTACGTCATTATAGGCCTATTTATCAAAATCAGTGGTACCAACTGGTTAATGAATTTGCTCCCACCTGTAGTAGTTGGTCCTGTAATTATGGTCATTGGATTAAGTTTAGCTCCTACAGCAGTAAATATGGCGATGTTTGAAAATTCGAATGCTATGGAGGGCTATAACTTAAATTATTTAATAGTAGCAATGATTACGCTTGTAGTTACCGTCGTGGTCCAAGGTTATTTCAAAGGCTTTTTATCACTCATTCCTGTCTTAATAGGAATTGTGACTGGTTATGTAGTAGCGGCATTTATGGGAATTGTTAATTTTGCACCCATTGCGCAAGCAAAGTGGTTTGCGATTCCTGATATTTATTTACCATTCAAAGATTATACACCTACATTTCACTTAGGCTTAATCCTTATTATGATACCGATTGTCTTTGTCACTGTGAGTGAACATATTGGCCATCAAATGGTAATTAATAAAATTGTAGGTAAAAACTTCTTTAAAGATCCTGGCTTAGATAAATCAATTATCGGCGACGGTGTATCGACAATGTTTGCTAGTATTATTGGCGGGCCACCAAGTACAACATATGGTGAGAACATTGGAGTACTGGCAATAACAAAAATTTATAGCATTTATGTTATTGGTGGTGCAGCAGTTATTGCAATAGTACTAGGTTTTGTAGGTAAATTTACAGCAATTATTTCATCAATACCGACACCAGTTATGGGTGGTGTTTCCATACTCTTGTTTGGAATCATCGCATCAAGTGGCTTGAGAATGTTAGTAGAAAGTGAAATCGACTTTGCACAAAATCGTAATTTAGTTATCGCATCTGTGATACTAGTAATTGGCATTGGTAATTTAATGCTGGATTTAAAAAGTACAGGTATTAACTTGCAAATAGAAGGCATGGCATTAGCGGCATTAGCAGGCATTATACTCAACGTAATTTTACCTAAATCAACGAAGGCAGTTAAAGACTAGGAGGCTAATCATGAATCATCTATTATCTATGGAACATTTAACTACAGCTGAAATAAATACATTAATACAAAAGGCAATTGAATATAAAGAACAAGGAATTCAAACCACACAATTTGATAATAAATATGTTGCTAATTTATTTTTTGAAAACTCAACTAGAACAAAAAGTAGTTTTCTTGTGGCTGAGCAACAACTCGGTTTAAAATTAATAGATTTTGAAACATCAACTTCTTCGATTCAAAAGGGCGAGTCGTTATATGACACATGTAAAACACTTGAAAGCATTGGTGTGAACTTATTAATTATTCGACATTTCCAAAATGAATACTATGAAGAATTGAAAAATATTAACGTGCCAATTATCAATGCAGGCGATGGTAGTGGTCAGCATCCAACACAAAGTTTGCTAGATTTGATGACAATTTATGAAGAATATAGTTCTTTTGAAGGTATGAATGTTTTAATTTGTGGCGATATCAAAAATTCACGTGTCGCCAAAAGTAATTATTTTAGTTTGAAAGCTTTAGGAGCCAACGTAATGTTCTCCAGTCCTGAAGCATGGCGTGATGAAACATTAGATGCACCATATGTAGATATAGATGAAGTTATAGACCAAATCGACATTGTTATGCTGTTAAGAGTTCAGCATGAACGTCATGATAATGGTGATGTTAATACTTTTGAAACAAACAGTTATCATGAAGAATATGGTTTAACACAAGCAAGATATGATCAATTGCAAGCACATGCTATAGTAATGCACCCAGCACCGGTCAATAGAGGTGTAGAAATTGATAGTAACCTAGTAGAAGCATCAAAATCCAGAATATTTAGACAAATGGAAAATGGTATGTATTTAAGAATGGCTGTCATAGATTATATTTTACAAACGAAAGGGGAACAAACAAATGCAATTAATTAAAAACGCACAAATATTACGAGATGGTGAATTATCAGTAGCATCGATTTTGATAGAGGGAAAATATATTAAAGATATTGGCACGGATATTAGTGTAGATTCAACAGTAGAAGTTATTGACGCACAAGGTCAGTTCATAGCACCGGGTTTAATTGATGTGCATGTTCATTTAAGAGAGCCAGGTGGTGAGCATAAGGAAACTATAGAAACAGGAACAAAAGCAGCTGCACGAGGTGGCTTTACAACAGTTTGCCCTATGCCGAATACACGACCAGTACCAGACTCTGTCGACAATATAGAGCGTTTAAATCAATTAATTGCAAATAACGCACAAGTGCGGGTGCTACCTTACGCAGCTATTACTGAACGTCAAGCTGGTAAAAAGCATGTTGATTTTGCTGCGTTAGCAGAGCACAATGCATTTGCTTTTACAGATGATGGTGTTGGAGTACAAGAAGCAAGTATGATGTATGAAGCTATGCAACAAGCTGCAAAAGTCAATAAACCAGTTGTAGCACATTGTGAGGATAACAGTCTAATTTATGGAGGGGCTATGCATGAAGGTAAACGTAGTGAAGCATTAGGAATACCAGGCATTCCCAATATTTGTGAAGCAGTTCAAATTGTTAGAGATGTATTACTAGCGGAAGCAGCTAATGCACATTATCATGTTTGTCACGTATCTACTAAAGAGAGTGTTCGTGCAATTAGAGATGCTAAACAAGCTGGTATTCATGTGACAGCAGAAGTAACACCGCATCATTTGTTGTTAACTGAAGACGACGTACCTGGTGACGACGCAATTTTCAAAATGAATCCTCCATTAAGAAGTCAAGAAGATCGAGCGGCATTACTCGAAGGCTTAGTAGATGGAACGATTGACTGTATTGCTACTGATCACGCACCACATGCTGCAGAAGAAAAAGCACAACCTATGACTAAGGCACCATTCGGTATTGTAGGTAGTGAAACAGCATTCCCACTGTTATATACGCATTTTGTAAAAAATGGCAGTTGGACATTACAACAACTTGTAGATTATTTAACGATAAAACCGGCACAAACGTTTGATTTACCTTATGGTAAGTTGGAAGTAGGTAGCTTGGCAGATTTGACGATTATCAATTTAGATACTGAACGTGAAATTAAAGCTGAAGATTTCCATTCTAAGGCGTTTAATACACCATTCTTAGGTTACAAAGTATATGGTAATCCAGTACTAACAATGGTCGAAGGTGAAGTGAAATTTAAGGAGGAAATGTAATGTTAAAAACGCGTTATCTCGTATTAGAAGATGGATCATATTATGAAGGGTATCAATTAGGTTCAGATCAACTTACAATTGGAGAAATTGTATTTAATACAGCAATGACAGGCTATCAAGAAACTATTTCAGACCCGTCATATACTGGACAAATCATTACATTTACGTACCCGTTAATTGGTAATTATGGTATTAACAGAGATGATTTTGAATCATTAATTCCCACGCTTAATGGTGTAGTGGTGAAGGAAGCAAGTGCCAAACCAAGTAATTTTAGAATGAAAAAAACGTTGCATGAAGTGCTCGATGAATATGATATACCAGGTATTTCAGGTGTAGATACGCGCAGTATTACACGTAAAATTAGACAACATGGTGTTTTGAAAGCAGCTTTTACTGACAATAAAGAAGAAATTACTCAAATCGTAGATAAGTTAAAAACATATGTGTTACCACACAATGAAGTAGAAACTGTCTCTACAAAAACATCATATATTTCAACTGGATATAAATATAGTGTAGTATTAGTAGACTTTGGAAAAAAAGAAAATATCGTGCGTGAACTGAATGCCCGAGGTTGTAATGTGACGGTCGTACCACATAATACTACAGCTGATGAAATTATAAGAATGGAGCCAGATGGCGTAATGTTATCCAATGGTCCAGGTGATCCAGAAGCGGTCAAAGAAGCAGTAACAATGATTAAAGGTATCTTAGGACAAATTCCATTTTTCGGTATATGTTTAGGCCATCAACTATTTGCCCTTTCTCAAGGTGCACAATCATTTAAAATGAAATTTGGTCACCGTGGTGCAAACCACCCAGTTAAAGACTTGAAAACTAATAAAATAGCTTTAACTAGTCAAAACCATGGTTATGCGATAGATAAAGATTCGCTACAAAACACTGATTTAGAAGTAACGCATATAGCTATCAATGACGGAACAGTTGAAGGATTGAGACATAAATTTTTACCGGCTTTTTCTGTTCAATACCATCCAGAAGCATGCCCTGGTCCTTCTGATTCTAATTACTTATTTGATGAATTTATTGAGATGATGAACAACTTTAATACAAAGGAGTCAATTGCCAATGCCTAAACGTAATGATATAAAAACAATATTAGTAATCGGATCTGGACCTATAATAATTGGTCAAGCTGCAGAATTTGATTATGCTGGAACACAGGCTTGTTTAGCTTTAAAAGAAGAAGGCTACAAAGTCATTTTAGTAAACTCAAACCCTGCAACAATCATGACTGATAAAGAAATTGCTGACAAAGTCTATATTGAACCACTAACGCACGATTTTATTGCACGAATAATACGAAAAGAACAACCAGATGCATTATTACCAACACTTGGTGGTCAAACAGGCTTAAATATGGCAATACAATTACATAATAGTGGTGTACTCGCTACAAATAATGTGCAATTACTTGGTACAGAATTGGACTCTATTCAACAAGCAGAAGATAGAGAGTTATTCAGAACATTAATGAACGATTTGGATGTACCAGTACCAGAAAGTGACATTGTCAATACAGTTGAACAAGCATTCGAATTTAAAGAGCGTGTTGGATATCCATTAATAGTAAGACCTGCGTTCACTATGGGCGGTACTGGTGGCGGTATTTGTTACAACGATGAAGACTTACAAGAAATAGTCTCTAACGGCCTACATTACAGTCCAGCTACACAATGTTTGATTGAAAAATCTATCGCAGGATTTAAAGAAATCGAGTATGAAGTTATGCGTGACAAAAATGATAATGCAATTGTTGTGTGTAATATGGAAAACATTGACCCTGTAGGTATTCATACTGGAGATTCAGTTGTGGTAGCGCCGAGTCAAACATTATCAGATATCGAGTATCAAATGTTACGCGATGTATCCTTAAAAGTAATACGTGCATTGGGCATTGAAGGTGGATGTAATGTGCAGTTAGCTTTAGATCCACATTCTATGTCCTATTACATTATCGAGGTTAATCCTCGAGTGTCACGTTCGTCTGCACTTGCGTCTAAGGCAACTGGTTATCCAATAGCAAAATTAGCAGCTAAAATTGCTATTGGTTTAACACTTGATGAAATGTTAAACCCTATAACTGGAACTTCATATGCTGCATTCGAACCAGCGCTGGATTATGTTATTTCAAAAATCCCACGTTTCCCGTTCGATAAATTTGAAAAAGGTGAGCGTATATTAGGCACACAAATGAAGGCCACTGGTGAAGTTATGGCAATAGGTCGAACGTATGAAGAGTCATTACTAAAAGCTATACGTTCATTAGAATATGGTGTCCATCATTTAGGATTACCTAATGGCGAAACTTACGATTTAGACTATATTAAAAATCGTATTCAAGACCAAGATGATGAACGATTATTCTTTATTGGTGAAGCTATACGTCGAGGAACAACATTAGAAGAAATTCATGACATGACACAAATCGATTATTTCTTTTTAAATAAATTTCAACATATTATCGATATCGAGCACGATTTAAAAGCACATAAAGGTGATATCAATTATTTAAAATTTGCAAAAAATTACGGTTTCAGCGACCGTGTTATAGCACATCGTTTTGAAATGACTGAGCAAGAAGTATATGAATTGAGAAAAGCACATGGTATAACACCGGTGTACAAGATGGTTGATACTTGTGCAGCTGAGTTTGAGTCAGCAACGCCTTATTATTACGGAACTTATGAACAAGAAAATGAATCAGCAGTAACAGAAAAAGACAAAATCCTAGTACTTGGTTCAGGACCAATTCGTATCGGTCAAGGCGTTGAATTCGATTACGCAACGGTGCATGCAGTGTGGGCAATACAAGATGCAGGTTATGAAGCAATCATAGTTAATAATAACCCTGAGACAGTTTCTACAGACTTTTCAATTTCTGATAAGTTGTATTTCGAACCACTAACTGAAGAAGATGTTATGAGCATTATTGATTTAGAGCAACCTAAAGGCGTTGTTGTTCAATTTGGCGGACAAACAGCAATTAATCTTGCAGACAAATTAAGTAAACATGGTGTGCAAATATTAGGAACAACGTTAGGTGATTTAAATCGTGCTGAAGATAGAAAAGAGTTTGAGGCATTACTGCATACAATTGATGTACCGCAACCACAAGGGAAAACAGCAACATCACCAAAAGAGGCACTTGCAAATGCTCAAACAATTGGTTATCCCGTAGTAGTACGACCATCATATGTACTTGGTGGTAGAGCTATGGAAATTGTTTACAGTGATGAAGAACTAGAAAATTATATGAATCAAGCAGTTAAAGCTAGTCCTGATCATCCCGTGTTAGTAGACCGTTATTTAACAGGTAAAGAAATTGAAGTGGACGCCATTAGCGATGGCGAAACGGTAATTATTCCTGGAATTATGGAACACATTGAACGAGCGGGAGTACATTCTGGTGATTCTATTGCAGTTTATCCACCACAAACATTAACGCAAGCAGAGATTTATACATTGGAAGATTATACTATTAGATTAGCAAAAGGATTAAATATTGTAGGTCTCATCAACATCCAATTTGTAATTGCACATGACGGTGTATATGTACTTGAAGTAAACCCACGTTCTAGTCGTACTGTACCGTTTTTAAGCAAAATTACAAATATCCAAATGGCACAACTCGCAATGAAAGCAATAATGGGTGAAAAATTAAAATCATTAGGCTACCAAGAAGGCATTCAAGCATATACCGAAGGCGTCTTTGTTAAAGCACCCGTATTCAGTTTCAATAAATTAAAAAATGTCGATGTTACATTAGGGCCTGAAATGAAATCTACTGGCGAAGTAATGGGTAAAGATCAAACTTTAGAAAAAGCATTATTTAAAGGTTTAACAGCAAGTGGAGTGGAAGTTAAAGATCATGGCACTGTACTAATGACTGTCAGTGATAAGGATAAAGAAGAAATTGTGTTGTTAGCACAACGTTTAAATGAAGTGGGTTATAAGATATTAGCTACAGAAGGTACAGCACAGAAATTAATGGAACATCATATTCCCGTTGAAATTGTAGGTAAAATTGGTGCTGAAGGTGATTTGTTAACGCGTATCCAAAATGGAGAAGTTCAAATTGTCATTAATACCATGACTAAAGGAAAAGAAGTGGAAAGAGATGGTTTCCAAATTAGAAGAACTACAGTTGAAAATGGTGTACCATGTCTCACATCTTTAGATACAGCAAGTGCACTAACAAACGTAATAGAAAGTATGACATTTACTATGAGTAACATGTAAATGTCATAACTGAGAGGTGTAAAAATATTAATGAAAAACCTACCAATTATAGCATTAGATTTCGATTCTGCTAGTGCAGTACATGACTTCTTAGATCAATTTGACGAACCTTTATTCGTTAAAATAGGGATGGAGCTTTTTTATCAAACAGGTCCACAATTAATAGATGATATTAAAGTTAAAGGTCATGACATATTTTTAGATCTGAAATTACATGATATTCCTAATACTGTAGGTAAAGCCATGGAAGGATTAAGTAAATTAAATGTTGATTTAGTGAATGTGCATGCTGCAGGTGGTACTATGATGATGAAACAAGCTGTCCAAGGGCTGCGCAAATACAATCAAGATATTAAAATTATAGCTGTTACTCAATTAACTTCAACTTCAGAAACGATGTTACATGAAGAACAAAAGATAAACACTACTATGGATGAAGCAGTACTAAATTATGCGTCATTAGCACATAGTGCAGGTTTAGATGGTGTAGTATGTTCACCACTTGAGACGACAATGTTAACAGAACAGTTTGGTTCAACATTTTTGAAAGTTACGCCGGGCATAAGATTAAACAGTGCAACAACAGATGATCAACAACGTATTACAACACCGCAACAAGCAAAAGCATTGGGGTCTACGCATATTGTAGTTGGTAGACCTATTACTCAAAGTAGTTCACCAGTGGAACAATACAATATTATTAAAGAAAGTTGGTTACAATAAATGACAAAAGCGATTGCACAATCATTATTAGATATAAAAGCGGTGAGTTTATCTCCTAATAATTTATTTACGTGGAGTTCTGGAATTAAATCACCAATTTACTGTGATAATCGAGTTACATTAGGCTATCCAACTGTAAGAAAAGAGATTAGAGACGGATTGACTGATTTAATAAAGCTTCATTTTCCAGAAGTACAAGTAGTATCAGGTACTGCTACTGCTGGTATTCCTCATGCTGCTTATATTTCAGAGCAATTAGACTTACCTATGAATTACGTTCGTTCTAAAAGTAAAAGTCACGGAAAACAAAATCAAATTGAAGGTGCAAATTGCCAACAGCAAAAAGTAGTTGTAGTTGAAGATCTTATTTCTACTGGAGGCTCCTCTATTACTGCAGTTAATGCATTGAAAGAAGCAGGTGCAGAAGTGTTAGGTGTTGTAGCTATATTTACTTACGGTTTAAAAAAAGCTGATGATCAATTCGCTGCAGAAAAGTTGCCATTTTATACACTGAGTGACTATAACGAATTGATTGAAGTTGCACAAGAAAATGGAGAAATTTCTGCTAATGATATACAGACATTAGTTGATTGGAGAGACAACTTGTCATAAAATGATAGGTGGAGGGGATACTCTATGTCCAATAACCCAGATGAGATTTATCGAAAATTTTCGCATGTAAATAAATTTTTACAAAAAGATGAAGATTTTAGACACAATGTAAAACAAGAGAATAGTCATGAATGGCTGTCGAATTCAACAGACAAAGATATTTTTAAAAAAGCAAAGTCCGATATCAAGCAAAAAGGACATATTTAAAACCACATAAATAAGAGGTCGAGACAAAATAGTGTGCACACATCATTGTGAGTGGATACATTATTTTGAATCTCGACCCCTTTTTATATTTATCTAATATAAAGTTTAATTAATAAGTAACCGATTAATAAGACAAGAACAGCAATAGCTACAGGAATAATATAAAACATCATAAATTAAAACCTCCATAGGTATTTGTTATTAATTTTAACGGTTTCTATATAAATGTAAAGTTTTGGCTTTCTATAAACCCGACTATTAAATATATCATGAGTAAAATTCCAAAGCAATTTTGCAAGCTATTTATTGTAATGAAGCTTTAAAGCTAACGTGATGAGAGTTATGTCTTTTTGAGTGAAATATGCTACACTAATTTTATTTCTATGCAATTAAATAAAAGTGTTGAGGTAGTAACATCAATATAAGAAACTACTGGGGGTTAAAAGATCATATGAAAAAATTTATACAAGAACATTATAAAAACGTCTTATTTTGTTTAATTGGCTCATTTATCAATGCACTTGGTGTTAATTTGTTTATTATTGGTGCCAATATGGGGGACGGTGGTACGATAGGTATCGCGTTGGCATTAAAATATACATTAGGATTTTCTCCTGCAATAAGTTCATTAATTATTAATACCCTCGTTATTATAATTGGTTGGAAATTTTTAAGTAAATGGACTGCAGTATATACGTTTATTACAAACACTTCACTCTCGTTATTTTTAGATTTAACGAGTAGTTGGCACCTTGGACTGCATGATTTTATTATTAGTGCAGTATTTGGCGGTGTCTTTATTGGTATTGGTTCAGGTTTTATCATAGCTGCCAACAGTACTTCTGGTGGTACCTCAGTTGTAGCAAAAATGCTTAATAAATATTTTGACGTGAAAACATCACAGGGCATTTTTATTTTAGATGGTATTGTGGTATTATCATTTTTACTCGTATTACCAGTCAAAAATGTCTTGTTCACTGTAATAATGCTCTTTATTACAGAAAGAGCTACAGCATTTATTGTCGAAGGCTTTAATCCGAAAAAAGCAGTTACTGTTATTTCGTCAGAGAATGAGAAAATTAGTGATGCCATTAATTCCTTTACTGGAAGAGGGTCCACACTGCTTAATGGTAAAGGTGGTTACGGAAAAACTGAAACGAGTATGCTGTATGTCGTAGTACCTCAATCACAAGTTACTCGTGTAAAAAGGATGATAAGTGAGATTGATGATAATGCATTTTTAGTTATTCATGATGTTCGTGATGTCTTAGGTAATGGATTTATGAATGTGAAGTGATGGATCGTACAGCGCTTTATTCGATTTCTCAAAGTATATGTTTTATCATTAAGTTACTGAAGTAATGAAAGGGGAATTAGAATGAGCATACCCAAAGTCACAACATTTTTAATGTTTAACGGTAATGCTGAAGAAGCAATAAATCTCTACATGGATGCTTTTGAAGATGCTGAAATATTATCGATGGTCAAATATGACGAAGAGAGTGGGGAAATGGCTGGTGCAGTACAGCACGCTATTTTTAGAATTAAAGACCAAGTGTTAATGGCCATTGATAATATAAATGGAGTCGATATAGAAATAACACCAGCAATGTCTCTATATGTAACAGTTGATAATGCAATGGAGATGGAACGTTTATTTAGTAAATTAAAAAGTGGTGGTGCTATTTTAATGCCGAAAACGGAAATGCCACCAACTTTCAAAGAATTTACATGGATTGTTGACCGTTTTGGAGTCAATTTCCAACTTGCCTTACCAGAAGAAAATTAATAATAAAAATCCGAAGTTCTATGCAATGACAGAACTTCGGATTTTTGTTTATTCGTTTTTCATAGATTGAATGTGATTATAATCTGGTGTTACAAATAAAGTTTTTTGATTATCATAAGTGACAAAACCTGGTTTGGCACCTGAAGGCTTATGCACATGTCGAATTTCAGTGTAATCTACAGGTATTTGACTAGATAATCCAGCTTTAGAAAAATAACCTGCTAACATAGCCGCTTCTTTAATGGTATTTTCCGTAGGATTGTCAGCCAATATAACTACATGTGACCCAGGAATATCTTTAGTATGGAACCATAAGTGATGTTTTGCTGCTTTTTTATTCGTTAAATGGTCATTTTGCTTATTGTTTTTACCGACTAATATGGGCATACCATCTGTTGATGTGTAACTTTGTAAATGTATCGTGTGTTTCTTTTTTTGTTTTTGTTGTTTTCGCTGCTTCATAAATCCTTGTTCAGCAAGCTCATCTCTTATATCATCAATTTCATCAACTGAAATGTGCGTTAACTGTTGCTCTATACTTTCAAAGTAAGCAATGTTTTCTTGTGTTAATTCCATTTGATGTTGTAATTCATGTTCACGTGTTTTCAATTTATTGTATTGTTTATAATAATGTTGAGCATTAACTGATGGTGATTTTGTTGGATTTAATGGAATTGTCAATTCTTCGTTCGTATAATAATTCAATACTGTAACACTATCATCACCTTGTGCAATACGATAAATATTAGCAGTAATCAATTCACCAAACAGCTGTTGTTGTTCTTTGTCCTTAGTTCCTTCCAGTTCAGCTGCCAATTTGGATAATTTATTTTGATTTTTTTGCAATTGTTGATGAACAAATTTTACTAAATCATTCGCACGTTGTTTAACACGTTCGCGTTCGCCACGTGCATCATAGTAGCGATCTAATAGTTCATTTAATGAAGCATAAGTTGTTATATCATCATCGAATTGGTGCAGGCGCATAAAATAAAAATCCTCTTTGCCTGTTTCGTGATTTTTGTGGAATATAGGTACAGGTGTTTCATTTACTTCAGCCATAACTTCATCAAATGCCACTGGTAAAGTTTGTGTTGTCATAAATTGTTGCCTATTAACAATTTCATTTGCAATTAACGGACTAAAGCCTTCAAACGTATTGAGTAACTGCTTAGCAATTTTACCGCTATTAAAATCAATGTATTGTAAAGCATCCGTACCAGTCACGTTGAATGGATTAATTTTATTTTGTGTTGGCGGTGCATCATAAGTAAAACCAGGCATTACAGTACGATATTGATTTGTGTTAGGAGTAAGATGTTTAAAGCCATCGATGATTTTACGCTTATCATCAACTAAGATTAAGTTACTATGTTTACCCATAATTTCTAAAATAATTGTGCGGTATATAGTGTCACCAATTTCATCCTTGCTTTCGACATCAATTTCAATACGACGATCATTGTCGATTTGACGAATTGCTTGAATAAACCCACCCTCTAAATGCTTACGAAAGACACGTGCAAACATAGGTGGGTTAAATGGATTGTCATATTTTTTATCCGTAATTTGTAGACGAGAAAAATTTGGATGTATAGATAGTAATAGTTGGTGATTTTTGCGATTTTGACGAACTACCATAATAATTGTATCGTTTTCGGGTTGATTAATTTTATGAATTCTACCACGTGTTAAAAATTGTAGAGATTCAATCATTTTTCTAGTGAACAGGCCATCATATGCCATTTTTTTCAGCCACCTTACATTAAGTCATTCATTTAATTGTAACATGTAGAGAATCATGAGTCATAGTTAAAGTTTATATGAGTATGCTATACAACTGAAGTGTGGTTATGGTATTATATGTTAATAATATAGTATAGCTTAGAGAGGTTATAAGTCATGGATAATGAGAAAGGTTTGTTAATCGTTCTTTCTGGGCCATCCGGTGTTGGAAAAGGTACGGTAAGAAAAAAAATATTTGATGATCCAACTACTTCCTACAAATATTCTATTTCGATGACGACACGTGAAATGCGTGAAGGAGAAGTAGATGGTGTAGATTATTTCTTCAAAACTAAGGCTGAATTTGAAGAATTGATTAAACAAGATCAATTTATCGAATATGCAGAATATGTTGGAAATTATTATGGTACGCCAGTTCAATATGTTAAAGATACAATGGACCAAGGTCATGATGTTTTTCTAGAGATTGAAGTCGAAGGTGCGAAGCAAGTACGTAAAAAATTTCCAGATGCGTTATTTATTTTTCTGGCACCGCCGAGTTTAGACCATTTACGTGAACGTTTGGTTGGTCGAGGTACAGAATCGGATGAAAAAATCCAAAGCCGTGTGCTAGAAGCACGCAATGAAGTTGAAATGATGAATTTATACGATTATGTGGTAGTTAATGACGAAGTTGATTTAGCTAAACAACGTATACAATCTATTGTTGCTGCAGAGCATTTAAAAAGAGAACGTATTGAAGCAAAGTATAGAAAAATGATATTGGAGGCCAAAAAATAATGTTATATCCACCATTAAACCAATTAAGTGACAAAATTACTTCTAAATATTTAGTAGCTACTACGGCTGCTAAACGTGCAAGAGAATTAGAAGATCACGAAGACACTGAATTATTAGAGAGATACCGTTCTAAAAAAGCTGTAGGCAGAGCTTTAGAAGAAATTGCTGGCGGTAAAGTATATCCTGATAAAGTTGAAAAATAACTTTTCTAAGCTATTGGAATATTGATAGATTGGCACACCCTGAAATTCAAGGTGTGTCTTTTTTATAACAATGTTTTTTTGTGTATAATGATTTTAATAGCACTTATAACAGTGACGATATTTCTGTTACTTAAGTAGCAATAGATAATTAAACAGAGACCGATGTTAAACATGGAGGTAAATGGAAAATGAAACGAATTTTATTAGCCGTTTCGGGTGGCATTGCAGCATATAAAGCCATTGATTTAACGAGTAAATTAACTCAAGCAGGATATGAAGTTAGGGTTATGCTCACTGAAAATGCACAAGAATTTGTAACACCATTAGCGTTTCAAGCAATTAGTAGAAATCCAGTCTATACCAATACTTTTAAAGAAGAAAATCCTGCTGAAATTCAACATGTCGCATTAGGTGATTGGGCAGATGCAATTGTCGTGGCACCAGCAACAGCAAATCTAATTGCTAAATTAAGTAATGGCATTGCAGATGATATGATAACGTCTACCTTATTAGCTACAGAAACACCTACATTTATTGCACCGGCTATGAATGTACACATGTATGAAAATAACAGAACGCAACATAATATGGCTGTTTTGAAATCAGATGGCTATCAATTTTTAGAACCTGGTGAAGGGTATTTAGCATGCGGTTATGTAGCAAAAGGGCGTATGGAAGAACCGCTTCAAATTTTAACGCGTTTAGAAACATTCTTTAACGAAGAGCCAGTAACAAATCACACACATAGTTCCTTTGCTGGCAAGCGTGCTTTAGTAACTGCAGGACCAACTATAGAAGAATTGGATCCAGTGCGTTATTTGTCAAACCATTCTTCAGGTAAAATTGGATATGCTTTATCAGAAGCATTGGCTGATAGAGGTGCCAAAGTAACATTAGTGTCGGGACCCACCCATTTAGCTCAGCCTGAACACGCAAATATTGAAGTGATACAAGTACAAAGCGCCGAAGAAATGTTCGAAGCGGTGAAGTCTAAATACAAACAGATAGACATTGTTTTTAAAGCAGCTGCAGTATCTGACTATACACCAGCAGAAGCGTTAACGCATAAATTAAAAAAGCAAGATGGCGAATTAGCTGTCACATTTAAACGTACACCGGATATTTTAAAATATTTAGGGGAACATAAAACACATCAATATTTAGTGGGCTTTGCTGCTGAAACTCAACATATTACAGAATATGCTCAACAGAAACTACAAAAGAAGAATGCCAATGTAATTATCGCTAACAACGTAGGTGATAAGTCAATTGGATTTAGCTCGGATGACAATGATTATACAATGCATTTTGCTAATCAAGAGGTTATAGCATTAGGTAAAGATACTAAAATTAGTTTAGCAGCGAAAATTTTAGACGCATTAGAAACTAGGTGGCAATAAAATGATAGCAAAAGTAATCGTCGACATACCATCGAAAAGTGTAGATTTCACCTTTGATTACATTATTCCTCAACGATTACAATTTATGATAGCAGTTGGAATGAGAGTTATAGTGCCATTTGGCCCACGTACGGTACAAGGTTATGTAATGCAAATATCTGAAGAACCAGATTCATCCATTGAGCTTTCAAAGTTAAAAGAAATCAAAGAAATACAAGATATTAAACCTGAACTGACTACTGAATTAATAGACTTAAGTGCATGGTTTAGTAAATATTTTGTGACCAAACGCATTTCTATTTTAGAAATCATGCTACCAAGTGCGCTCAAAGCTAAATATACGAAAGTTTTTACTATACAAGATACTGAGCAAGTTCCGAGTCACTTACTAGCAAAATTTGATTCACAGGGACAATATGCATACAAAGAAGCACAAAAAAATAACGACTTAGAGTCGCTATCTCAATTGTTATCAATAGGTGTCGTTGCGGAACAAACGATATTATCGCAAAATACTAAAAAGAAAAAACAACGTGCAGTCAAAGTTGTGCCAGAAGTGGACCATGAAGCGGTATTAAATGATCTAGCAAGTACTAAAAAATTACAAAAACAACATGACTTATATGCCTACTTACTCGAAGAACAACATCATACAGTATTATTAACAGAGCTAGAATCAATGGCATTTTCTAAATCAAGTATTGATGGTCTTGTGAATAAAGGTTGGATAGAAAAGTATGATACTGTAATTTCTCGTGATCCATTTGAAGCTAGAGTCTTTGAAAAAGAAGACAATCAACAACTAACTGCAGATCAGCAACAAGCATATAATAGTATATTAGAAACGATAAAAGCCGAAAAACAACAAACATATTTATTACATGGGGTTACAGGTTCAGGTAAAACGGAAATTTATTTACAAACTATCGAAGAAGTATTAAATAAAGGGCAACAAGCCATGATGTTAGTACCAGAAATTGCATTAACTCCACAAATGGTATTGCGATTTAAACGGCGTTTTGGTGATGATGTTGCGGTGCTTCACTCAGGCTTATCTAAAGGCGAACGCTATGACGAATGGCAAAAAATTCGTGATGGTCAAGCGAGTGTTAGCGTAGGTGCACGTTCCAGTGTATTCGCCCCTTTTAAAAATTTAGGGATGATTATTATTGATGAGGAACATGAATCTTCATATAAACAAGAAGACTATCCTCGTTATCATGCTAAAGACATTGCAGAATGGCGTAGCCAATACCATCAGTGTCCATTAGTTTTAGGAAGTGCTACACCAAGTTTAGAATCATATGCACGTGCTGAAAAGGGTGTTTATCAATTATTATCTTTACCGAATAGGGTAAATAATCAAGCGTTACCAGAAATAGATATTGTTGATATGCGTAAAGAATTAAGTGAGGGCAATCGTTCGATGTTTTCAGAGAATTTACGTAGCGCTATTCAACAACGGTTAGTTAATAAAGAACAAATCGTCCTTTTTCTAAATCGTCGTGGTTATGCTTCATTTATGTTATGTCGTGACTGTGGTCATGTACCACAATGCCCAAATTGTGATATTTCGTTGACGTACCATAAATCATCAGACTTACTAAAGTGTCATTATTGTGGCCATCAAGAACAACCGACAAATCAATGTCCAAATTGCGAAAGCGAGCATATACGTCAAGTTGGTACCGGAACACAGCGTGTAGAAGAATTGCTACAACAAGTATTTTCAGAAGCACAAATTATAAGGATGGATGTAGATACTACGTCGAGAAAAGGTGCTCATGAAAAATTGTTAAATGATTTTGGTGCAGGCAAAGGTGATATTTTACTAGGCACACAGATGATAGCTAAAGGGTTAGATTTTCCTAATATTACTTTAGTAGGTGTCTTAAATGCGGATACGATGCTCAACTTACCAGACTTTAGATCAAGTGAACGCACTTATCAATTGTTAACTCAAGTCTCAGGTAGAGCTGGAAGACATGAAAAAGAAGGCCAAGTAATTATACAAACATATAATCCTGAACATTATGCTATAAAAGATGTGCAAGCGAATGATTTCACTGCATTTTATTATAAAGAGATGAATTATCGAAAATTAGGTAAATATCCACCATATTTCTTTTTGATTAATTTTACGATAGCACATCAAAATATGAAAAAAGTTATGGAAGCATCTAAACATATTCATCAAATATTATTACAACACATTTCTGATAAAGCTTTTGTTTTAGGTCCGTCACCAGCTGCTTTGTCACGTTTAAACAACGAATATCGCTTTCAAATACTGGTAAAATATAAAAATGAACCAGCATTACATGAAGCTTTACAATATTTAGATGATTATTATCATGAACAATATATAAAAGACAAATTATCGTTAAAAATAGATATCAATCCACAAATGATGATGTAAAATAGGTTGATAAATGGCTTTATGCCAATATTTTCAAGAGTTTGATTACCTTATTAAATAATAAAAAGGGCAGATAGTTTAACTTGAACTATTCACTAAGCTAGAGAAAAGATACCTGAAAGATTTAAACAGTTCATATACAGAACAGAGATAAACCCTTCGCATTAATTTGCGAAGGGTTTATTTATTTCAATTTATATGTTGTAGTGATTTATGCCTATTTTTGCGAGAAAAGCACGAGCCGAAGACTACGCAGGCTGAGGCAGTGCCCACGGAAAGCATGCACAAAAACTGCCAACAAAGTCTAAGTCCAATTTCACATTGACTTAATGTAATAAATAATTATTAGGAAATAATTCAGAGATAAACATCATTTTAGTTGATCTCAATTGTCATTTGATGTATTCAACATAATAGACAACTTTACTACTTAATATAAATACCAATATTTTCCTATCATAAATGGCAGCTTTTTGAGCTGACTCCTGCGGGAAAAGCACGAGCCGAAGACTAAATAGGCTGAGGCAGTGCCCGCGGAAAGCATGCACAAAAACTGCCAACAAAGACGGTAACTTTGTCGACAGTCTGGTATAGAATGATGTCTCTATAGATGGAAGAATATTTAATCATTGATGTTAAATTATTGTTTTTACTAACAATAATTAATATTTTACCTTTCAATTATACTGTCTATACAAACATATAAATGAATTATAGAATTTACTATGTGGAGTGACTTCCGCTTCACATTAATATTAACTTAAATCTATGATGACCGAGATATATTTACAACTACTAAGCAAAGAGGCTAGGACAATGTTGATTCGTCCTAGTCTCTTTTCATATTGACAATACTGGTTGCATTGAAAATGCGCTTCAAATCAAGTTTTTTTCAACGTTAAGTTAAAAAATAATTATACAATATAATGACCGACATATTTACTTTTTACAAGTTAGAATGCTATATTATTTATAATTCACAAACGTATACAGTAATAAATGGTAAGCGTTGGAAACAAAATAATAGGTAAGCCCACTTTTCAAACTCAGAACACTTTCATAAATAAAAATACCTTCATCTATAACATTAAGTAAGGAGAAATTAACATGCCATATAATAAATATAATCAACAAATTGGTTTCGCATTGCCAGACTTTGAAATGCCTAAAAAACCTACTGCACAAGTATTAGAAGGTAATTATAGCCGCTTAGAAAAAATTGATAATACACATATTGATGATTTATTTAAAAATTTAGGAAATGAAAAAGACAATAATAATTGGACATACTTACCAAGAGAGCCAATCACTGATTATAATCAGTTTAAACAATTTATTCAAAATCAAATTGACTCAACAGATCCTTACTTTTTCGCAATAGTTGATAAAGAAACAAATGAGGCATTAGGTGAATTAGCGTTATTAAGAATTAATGTACAGGATGGATCGATAGAAGTAGGTCATATACAATATTCAACAAAGTTACAGCGCACACGTATCGCCACGGAAGTTCATTTTTTATTAGCTCAATATATTTTTGAAACTTTAGGATTTCGACGTTACGAATGGAAATGTGATGCTTTAAATAAAGCTTCATTTCGTAGTGCCCAACGTTTAGGTTTTACCTTCGAAGGTATTTTTAGGCAACATAAGATTTATAAAAATAGAAATCGTGATACAGCTTGGTTTTCAATGTTAGATGCGGAATGGCCTGAAATCAAAAGTGAATTTCAGCGTTGGCTCATACCAAATAACTTTACTTCAACTGGTGAACAACGGACGAAACTTACAATGAAGGAATAAAAATAGATTGTGAAAGTTGTAGTAACTTGTGATAAATCGAGAGTTACTACTATTATGGCATGTATAAGTAGATAAAATTTAAATTATTTAAGAGACGTGAGGACGAACTATTACTTATGACGAAGTAAAGTGACCTTACGTCTTTTTGTTATTATATTAATTGCTCACTCTAGAAGTGTAATTAACTACAAAGCATTATGTCACTGAGCAGCTCAAATTATTATAATTAAGGTGGAAATATTTTGAAGACGTAGTTAGACCTGTAGTATATTTAATTCCAAACGTATCTGGATATTAAGGTCGCAATTTCACCTGAGATAAGTTATAATTGTATGATGAATTTTTGAGAGGTGGCAATGCCATGACGATTCGGCAACTGGTAGCAAAACAACATCCAATATTAACGAAGAAAATAAACAAAGTGGAACGTTTTGATAGCGAGTTAGCGCAGTTACTATTAGATTTAGAAGACACTATGTATGACGTCGAAGCATCTGCGTTATGTGCTCCACAAATTAATATAAATTCTCAAGTTGCAATAATAGATATGGAAATTGACGGTTTATTACAACTTATCAACCCAGTCGTTATTAAGCAATCAGAAGAATGTACAACAGATTTAGAAGGTTCCATAAGTTTACCTGATGTATACGGAGAAGTAACTAGAAGTAATATGATTGTAGTACAAAGTAATGATAAAGAAGGCAATGATGTAGAACTTACTGCATATGATGATGTAGCACGCATGATTTTACATATGGTAGATCATTTTAATGGTGTGTTGTTTACAGAGCGCGCTGAAAAAATTTTAACTGAGGATGAGATGGAGGCGTATTTTGACGATGAGTAAAATAATTTTTATGGGTACACCAGATTTTTCTACAAAAGTATTAGAAATGTTAATTGCAGAACATAATGTTATAGCAGTAGTGACTCAACCAGATAGACCTGTAGGGAGAAAGAAAACTTTAACAGCACCGCCTGTTAAAGAAGTAGCAGTAGCACAAGGTATTCCAGTGTATCAACCTGAAAAGTTAGCGACATCTGAGGAATTAGATACGTTAATTAATTTAGAGGCTGATTTGATAGTGACTGCTGCATTTGGTCAACTTTTACCTACAAGCTTACTTGAAGCACCAAGATTAGGGGCAATCAATGTTCATGCTTCTTTATTACCAAAATATAGAGGTGGTGCACCTATCCATCAAGCAATTATTGATGGCGAATCCCAAACAGGAATTTCTATAATGTATATGGTAGCTAAGCTTGATGCCGGTGATATTATTGCACAACAAGCTATCGATATTGAACAAACAGATGACGTCGGTACGATGCATGATAAATTAAGCTTTTTAGGTGCAACTTTATTAAAAGAAACATTACCATCAATCATTAATGAAACGAATGAGCGCACACCACAAGATGATGCACACGCTACATTTGCTTCTAACATTAGTAGAGAAGATGAACACATTAATTGGAAGCAGTCAGCAGATGAAATATATAACCACATTCGTGGCTTATCACCTTGGCCAGTTGCTTATACTACATTAGACGATGCAAACATGAAGATCTATGCTGCTAAAATCGAACGTAATAAACAAGGTGAAGCAGGAAAGATTATCGAAACGACTAAAAAAGCTATTATAGTAGGAACAGGATCAGCTGATGCAATAGCGTTAACTGATATTAAAGTTGCGGGGAAAAAACGAATGCTTGCTGCAAATTATTTAAGCGGTGTCCAAACGTCACTTGTTGGAAAGGAACTTAAATGATGACAACTACGGCTAGAATGTTAGCTTTTGATTCGTTACAAGCGATTATTAACGACAAAGCGTATAGTAATCTTGAAATAAATAATATATTATCTGAATATCCATTATCACGTGCAGATAAAAATTTATATACAGAAATAGTCTATGGTACATTAAAACGTAAATATACGTTAGATTATATGTTGAAACCTTTTGTGCAAACTAAAATTAAAGGATGGGTCAGACTCTTATTATGGATGAGCATTTATCAACATGTGTATTTAAATCGTATACCACAACATGCCATTATTAATGAAGCGGTGGAAATAGCTAAGTATAAAGGCGGACCGCATAATGGTAATGTAGTAAATGGAATTTTACGTAATTTCATGCGCACAGAATTACCTGATTTCAGTAATATTAACAATGATCAAACACGTATTGCAATAGCATACAGTCTTCCTAAATGGCTAGTAAAACATTGGGTTACTCATTTTGGTATTGAGAAAACTGAAGCGATGGCGCAATCATTTTTGACAAAAGTAAATCAAACCGTCCGTGTTAATACGACTCAAACTACAATAGAAGCAGTCATTGCAAAATTACAAGATGAAGGATTTGAAGTGGAACAAGATCACGATATTGCTGAATGTTTACACATTAAAGGTAACACTATAATTGAGTCTAGAATTTTTAAAGATGGTTTAGTATCTATTCAAGATAAAAGTTCAATGTTTGTAGCGAATGTTTTAGCACCCGAGCCTGGCGACAGCGTTTTAGATGCGTGTAGTGCACCTGGAGGAAAAGCATGTCATATCGCTGAGCTGATGGCAAACCAAGGGCAAGTAGATGCAACAGATATACATGAACATAAAATAGAATTAATCAATTTTAATAAAAGAAAGTTACGATTATCTAACATTTTGAGTTATCAACACGATGCTACGCAAAAATATGATAAAGTTTATGATAAGATTTTAGTTGATGCGCCATGTAGTGGCTTAGGTGTCTTGCGCCATAAACCTGAAATTAAATATGAACAAAGTCAAACGTCTATTCAAGCATTGTTAGAATTGCAATTAGAGATTCTAAACAATATCAAACACAATGTGAAACCAGGTGGTACGATCGTGTATTCAACTTGTACAGTTGAACAATTAGAAAATGAAAATGTAATTTATACATTTTTAAAAGAAAATAAGGATTTTGAATTTGAGTTGATTGAACATCCAATTACTAAAGAACAAGTGAAAACGATGCAGATTTTACCACAAGATTTTAACTCTGACGGCTTCTTTATTACTAAAATTAAAAGGAAGGAACAATAATATTATGATTACAACGGAAAAAAAGAAGAAAAATAAATTTCTTCCAGATTTTGAAAAGCAATCGATTTATTCTTTGCGTTACGATGAAATGCAAAATTGGTTGGTAGAACATGGCCAACAAAAATTCAGAGCAAAACAAATCTTTGAATGGTTATATGAAAAACGTGTTGATAGTATAGATGAAATGACAAACTTGTCAAAAGAATTAAGAAATCTACTAAGCGAACATTTTGCAATTACTACATTAACAACGGTAGTTAAACAAGAAAGTAAAGACGGTACAATTAAGTTTTTATTTGAATTACAGGATGGCTATACAATAGAAACAGTATTAATGAGACATGAATATGGTAATTCGGTGTGTGTTACGACACAAGTAGGTTGTCGAATTGGTTGTACATTCTGCGCGTCCACACTCGGAGGTTTGAAACGTAACTTAGAAGCAGGAGAGATTGTTTCACAAGTACTTACTGTACAAAAGGCCTTAGACGAATCAGAAGAACGCGTTTCTCAAATTGTTATTATGGGAATTGGAGAACCGTTTGAAAACTATGATGAAATGATGGATTTCCTAAAAATAGTAAATAACGATAATGGTTTAAACATTGGTGCGAGACATATTACAGTTTCAACATCTGGTATTATACCGCGTATTTATGATTTTGCTGATGAAGATATTCAAATTAATTTTGCAGTGAGTTTACATGGAGCAAAAGACGAAATACGTTCAAGATTAATGCCTATAAATAGAGCTTATAATGTTGAAAAATTGATGGAAGCTATTCATTATTATCAAGAGAAAACAAACCGTCGTATCACATTTGAGTATGGTTTATTTGGTGGTGTCAATGACCAACTAGAACATGCACGTGAATTAGCACATCTTATTCAAAAATTGAATTGTCATGTGAACTTAATTCCAGTAAACCATGTACCTGAACGTAATTATGTAAAAACGCCAAAAGAAGATATTTTCAAATTTGAAAAAGAACTTAAACGATTAGGTATTAATGCAACAATTAGACGTGAACAAGGTTCTGAAATTGATGCAGCTTGTGGTCAATTAAGAGCAAAGGAACGTCAAGTAGAAACGAGGTAGAACCAAATGCTAAAGGCACAAATTTATTCTGACAAAGGTCAATACCGTGAAAATAATGAAGATACAGGTGGCATATTTTACAATAAAACACAGCAGCAATTGCTTGTTTTATGTGATGGCATGGGAGGTCATCTAGCAGGTGAAATTGCTAGCCAATACGTAACAAACGAACTGCAAAAATGTTTTGAAGAAGAAAATCTGATAGAACCTGATCAGGCAGAAAGTTGGTTACGTACAACATTAAAACGTATTAATAGAGAACTTTATCAGTTATCGACAGACCGCCCTGAATATAGTGGAATGGGAACCACTTGTGTCTGTGCATTAGTCTTTGATGAGTATGTAGTAGTAGCAAATATTGGTGATTCACGTGCTTATCTAGTGAATAGTCGAGAAGTTGAACAAATTACAAATGATCATTCTTTTGTTAATCATTTAGTAATGATTGGTCAAATCACAGAAGAAGAAGCATTTAATCATCCACAACGTAATATTATTACGAAGGTAATGGGGACAGATAAATTAGTATCACCGGATATATTTGTGAAAAAAACTAATTTCTATGATTTTTTGATGTTAAATACAGATGGATTAACCGATTATGTTAAAAATAAACCGATTCAAGATATTTTGAATGATGAAGATGCAACAATGGATAGTTTAGGACATTCGCTTATTGATATCGCATTGACGAATGATTCCAATGATAATATTAGTATAATACTAGCTAAGATTGAAGGTGATAAAGTATGATAGGTACAACGTTGAATGATCGTTACAAAGTGTTAGAAAAACTTGGTGGCGGTGGAATGAGCAACGTCTATCTTGCTGAAGATACGATATTAAATCGTAAAGTTGCTATTAAAGCAATTACGATTTCTCATGGTGAAAAAGAAGAAACGATTAAACGGTTTGAACGAGAAGTACATAATCTAACACAATTGTCCCACGAAAATATTGTTAAAGTATTCGATGTAACTGAGAATGAATCGAGCTTTTTTATAGTAATGGAATATATTGAAGGACCAACATTGTCTGAGTTTATTCAGGCACATAGTCCGTTAGAAATTGATACAGTTATGAATTTTACTAATCAAATTCTTGATGGTATTAAACATGCACATGATACGGGTATTGTACACAGAGATATTAAGCCTCAAAATATATTAATTGAAAAAGACAAAACACTTAAGATACTTGATTTTGGCATTGCTAAAGCTTTAAGCGAAACGACAATGACGCAAACAAATCACGTCTTAGGAACTGTGCAATATTTGTCACCAGAACAAGCAAGAGGTGAAGCAACTGATAGTGGTACAGATATTTATTCAATTGGCGTAGTATTATATGAAATGCTTGTAGGTAAACCACCTTTTAATGGTGAAAATGCAATTAGTATTGCTATTAAACATATTCAAGAAGCAATACCTAATGTTTCAGATCATCGTACAGAAATTCCTCAAGCATTAAGTAATGTAGTATTGAAAGCTACTGAAAAAGATAAGGCAGATCGCTATCAATCTATAGATGCAATGACAACAGATTTAAACAGTGCATTGTCATCTGAACGTGCCGCTGAGGATAAATATGTATCCGAAGATATGACAACTCAAACGATTGCTATTGATAAAGATGAAATAGCAAATAAAGCCAAACAAGAACAAATTAAAGACATCGACCAAACGATGCAAATACCAATTGTAGAACAACAAAAATTCCAGTCATCAGAAGAGCAAATCTATGCGGTGCCAACTAAAAAAAGATCCAAATATAAAAAGTTCTTTTATGCCTTCATATTCGTTTTATTATTATTTGGCTTATTCGGTTTTATAGCTATGGGGATGTTTGGCAATAAATATTTAGAAACTCCTGACTTAAGTGGTAAAACAGAAAAAGAAGCTGAACAAACATTAAAGGATAATAATTTAAAATTAGGTGAAATATCTAGAGCATATAGTGACAAATATGATGAAAACAAAATTATTAAAACATCACCTAAAAAGGGTCAAAGATTAGAAGAAAAAAGCACAGTTGATATAGTATTATCAAAAGGACCTAATAAAAAAGAAATGCCGAATCTTTATGGTTTATCTAAAGAACAGGCATTAGACAAATTAGAAAATCTTGGTTTTGATAATGTAAAAGTCACTGAATCATATACGAAAAATAATACACCAAAAGGATTAATTGAAGATCAAAATAAAACTGCAGGCGATAGAGTTAAATTGTCTAGCCAAATTAAACTAACGCAATCTTTAGGTGTTAAACAAGTACATGTCGACAATTACGAGAAAAAACCATTTAAAGAAGCGAAAGAAGCGCTAGAAGCCAAAGGTTTTGATGTTGCTGTAACCGAAGAGCGCAATCATGATAGCATTAAGAAAGACTCGGTTATTAGTCAATCTCCAAAAGATGAAGAAGTTGATGAAGGTTCAACAGTTAGTTTTGTAGTTTCTAAAGGTAAAGAAGAAAAAGATGATGAGTCAGACGTAAAAACATATACTGAAACTTTCAATATAAATTATGGTGGCGAAGACGATGAGAGTCAAGAAGTTAAAGTTTATGTTCGTGACAAAGATCATTCTGGTTCTTCTGCAACTCAAACTTTCAAAATTAAAGATGACAAAACAATTAAAATACCTATGAAAATAGAAAAAGGTGAAACTGCAGGTTATACTGTCCGTTTAGATGGCAAAATAATCGCAGATAAAGACATACCATATGATTTTTAATAATTGATGGAAGGCTAGATAAAGTAGTGAATTGAGTGACTGAGAAGTGCTCGATTTGGCATAAAGTGAAGTTAAGTGCATGTATAAGCTTTACTTTATGTCATTACTACTTTTTATCTAACCTTTTTTAATTAATATTATTTATTATTTAATTTTATAAGCCTTTGCTATAATAATAGAAGTAAACATACTGAAGAGAGGTGCTAGATTGAAAACAGGCCGTATTATTAAATCTTTGAGTGGCGTTTATCGTGTAGATGTCGATGGTGAAATGTTTGATACTAAGCCTAGAGGATTATTTAGAAAAAATAAGTTTTCACCTATTGTGGGTGATGTAGTGGATTTTGAAGTTGAAAATATTACTGAAGGATATATACAAAATGTGCATACTAGAAAAAATGAACTTAAACGTCCACCTGTGAGTAATGTAGACCATTTAATTATAGTGATGAGTGCGATAGAACCATCATTTTCTACACAACTATTAGATCGATTTTTGGTTATTGCTCACTCATATCATATGCGGCCGCGCATTTTAGTTACGAAAAAAGATCTTTTGACGACGGAAGAAGTTCACAAAATTACAGAGCTTCTAACAATTTATGAAGCTATGGGTTACCAAACACAATTCGTTGGATTAGAAGATGATATTTCTGCAATTTTTGACGCTTGGGGAAATGGTTTAGCAGTATTAAGTGGTCAGTCAGGTGTTGGTAAGTCCACTTTATTAAATCACTTTTTCCCAGAGTTAAATATTGAAACGCAATATATCTCTAAATCATTAAATCGAGGTCGTCATACTACACGACATGTAGAATTGTATGAACGGCATAATGGTTTTATTGCAGATACTCCAGGTTTTAGTGCATTAGATTTTGATCATATTCAAAAAGAAGAACTAAAATCGTATTTTGTCGACATTGCTGAATATGGGGAGTTGTGTAAATTTAGAGATTGCAACCATATAAAAGAACCAAAATGTAATGTCAAAATTGAGTTAGAAAATAACAACATTGCCCAATTTCGTTATGATCATTATGTTCAATTATACAACGAAATTAGTAACAGAAAGGAACGATACTAATGGCAAAAATTTATCCTTCATTATTATCAGCAGATTTTTTAAAATTACAAGAAGAGTTAACACAAATAGAAGCATCAGGTGCAGATGGTGTCCATTTTGATGTGATGGATGGACAATTTGTTCCAAATATATCAATAGGATTACCTATTTTAGAAGCAGTACGTAAAGGAACAACATTACCCATTGATGTCCATTTAATGATTGAACAACCTGAACAATATGTTGAATTATTTGCGCAACACGGTGCAGATATGATTTCAGTACATGTAGAAGCAACACCTCATATACATAGGGTAGTGCAACAGATTAAAAATCAAAATGTGAAAGCTGGAGTGGTTTTGAATCCGGGTACACCTATAGATGCCATTAAACCAATTATAAACATGGTAGATTATGTTCTAATTATGACAGTGAATCCAGGTTTTGGTGGCCAGGCATTTATCGAAAATAGTCTAGCTAAGATAGAAAGTTTAGCTGAGTTGAAATCACAACTAAATTTAACTTTTGATATTGAAGTTGACGGTGGCATTAATGATATGACAGCTCAACAAGTCATTAACAAAGGCGCAACAATGTTAGTCGCTGGTTCCTATTTCTTTGGACATAATGATTATGCAACTGCGACAAAACAACTGAAAGGTTGATAATATGAAAGCTAAAATTCTATGTGGTAACCGTAATTTGCCGGCTCAATTACTCGAAACCGCAAATGATGACCACTGGATTGGTGTAGATAGAGGCGCGCTCATTTTAATACAACATGACATTACACCTAAGCTGGCTGTCGGAGATTTTGATTCAGTCACAGATAAAGAAAGAATGTTACTTGTTGAAACGCTGAACATAAACCCCGTTGAGGCTGAAAAAGATGATACAGATCTAGCACTAGCAATAGCAGAAGCAATTGATGCAGGATATGATGATATAGAAATATATGGTGCTACTGGGGCGCGATTGGATCATTTTATGGGTGCTTTGCAAATTTTAGAAAAGCCTGAATATCATCAAGGTAATGTCAATTTGCGTATCATTGATGCTCAAAATGAAATACAATATTTACCACAGGGTCAGCACATAGTTAGTAGAGATGAATCTTATCAGTATGTATCTTTTATACCAGTCATTTATCCAGTTACGATTACATTGCAACATTTTAAATACGAATTATTCAATCAGACATTAGCACTCGGTTCTACATTAACAGTGTCTAATGAGTTGAATGAGGAACGGGGCAAAGTGATAATCGATAATGGTAGTTTGTTAATGATTAAAAGTAAAGATGCTTAAACATAAAAAAAGACCAATCCTCCACATAAGGACTGGTCTTTTTAATGTGCATTATATTTATTAAACTCTAGTAACTTTACCAGATTTTAAAGCACGTGCAGAAACCCAAACTTTTTTAGGTTTTCCGTCTACAAGAATTCTAACTTTTTGAAGGTTAGCATTCCATCTACGTTTAGTAGAATTTAAAGCGTGTGAACGATTGTTACCAGTTGAAGCTTTACGACCTGTTACGTAACATTGTTTGCCCATGAAAGTACCTCCTTTAATAAATATAAATACACGTGTCTACTACATACTTGGATAATATATCATAAATTGAAAGTCATGGCAATAAAATTATAAATATTTAACATTGTACTTTTACAGTGAATAAATTATGCTATAATTATACGATGTGAAATATAGTAGATTTTTCTACGATGCGTTAATTGTAATTCTAAACAATCAAACATCTGTTGAGGGAAAATTTTGAGGGGGCCTATAAAATGACATTGGAAATTAAAAATGATTATGGTAATATCAATATTTCAAATGAAGTGATAGCTAACGTTGTTGGTAGTAAAGCAGTGGAATGTTATGGCATTGTAGGAATGGCTTCAAGACAACAAGTTAGAGATGGCATTGCAGAAATACTTGGGCATGAAAATTATGCTAAAGGTATTGTGGTTAAAGAAAATTTAGGTGAAATAGTTGTGGATATGTATATTATCACAAGTTATGGTGTCAAAATATCTGAGGTCGCAAGTAATGTTCAATCTACAGTTAAATATACATTGGAACAAACATTAAAAATAAAAGTAAAAGCAATTAATATATACGTACAAGGTGTGCGCATAAATAACGGCATGAAAAACTAGGAGGATATTATAGAAATGGTTAGCACAATTAATGGTAAGCTTTTTGCCGATATGATAATACAAGGGGCGCAAAACTTATCAAAACATGCAGACTTAGTGGATTCACTCAACGTGTATCCTGTTCCTGATGGTGATACGGGGACAAATATGAATTTAACAATGACTTCAGGAAGAGAAGCAGTCGAGCACAATTCATCCAATCATATAGGAGCATTAGGAAAAACATTTTCAAAAGGGCTCTTAATGGGTGCGCGAGGTAATTCAGGTGTGATTTTATCCCAAATTTTCAGAGGTTTTTGTAAGGCACTTGAAGAAAACGAAGAAATCAATGCACAACAACTCGCTGAAAGTATACAGGCTGGTGTTGACACAGCTTATAAAGCAATCATGAAGCCAGTTGAGGGGACAATATTAACTGTAGCTAAAGATGCTGGCAGTGCAGCAATTGATAAAGCACAATCGACAGAAGATTGTTTGGAACTTATGTCTTTCGTTGTAGAAAGTGCCAAAGAATCTTTAGATAATACACCTAATTTACTACCAGTATTAAAAGAAGTAGGTGTAGTTGATAGTGGCGGTAAAGGCTTAGTATTGGTCTATGAAGGATTTTTAGCGGCTTTAAAAGGTGAAACTATAGAAGATAATAGCCAAAAAATAGACGCTGAATCATTAGTGACTGAAGCACATGATTTTCATGGTGTGATAAATACTGAGGATATCGTTTACGGTTACTGTACTGAGATGATGGTTAAATTTGATGAACAAGCTAAAACATTTGATGAAAATGAGTTTAGAGAAGATATGAGTCAATTTGGCGATTCATTATTAGTAATTAATGATGATGAAATTGTAAAAGTTCATGTACATACTGAAAAACCTGGTGATGTATTTAATTATGGTCAGCAATACGGCGAATTAATTAAATTGAAATCCGAAAATATGCGTGAACAACATCGAGAGGTAATTAAAAAAGAACAAAACAACCAAACAGCTCAAACTGAAACTACCACTTCTAACGTAGAAACTGCAGTTATTACGATTTCTATGGGTGAAGGTATCTCTGAGTTATTCAAATCGATGGGTGCTACACATGTAATTCATGGTGGTCAAACGATGAATCCATCTACGCAGGATATCATTGATGTGATTAAACAATCAAATTGTAAACGTGCGTTGATTTTACCTAATAACAAAAATATTCAAATGGCTAGTGAACAAGCAGCAGATATTGTAGATGTAGAAGCACTTGTAGTGCCTACACGTTCAATTCCACAAGGCATTGCAGCGCTGTTTAATTATGATAAAGAAGATACGTTAACTGACAATAAAAAACGTATGCTTGAATCATTATCTGTAGTTAAATCCGGTGCAATTACTTACGCGGTAAGAGATACTACAATTGATGGTG
This sequence comes from Staphylococcus arlettae, assembly GCF_025560845.1. Taxonomy (NCBI): domain Bacteria; kingdom Bacillati; phylum Bacillota; class Bacilli; order Caryophanales; family Staphylococcaceae; genus Staphylococcus; species Staphylococcus arlettae. The sequence goes on along the minus strand of NZ_CP094803.1, from coordinate 1,711,193 downwards.
TGGAAATTAAAAAAGATGCATTTATGGGCTTAGCAGAAGACAAAATTGTGACAAGTAATGTTGAGCAAAATATAGCGGTTCAACAATTACTACAAGACATGATTGAAGAGGACAGCGAAATCATTACTATTATTGCAGGAGCAGAGGCTGATGATGATACGACTGCAGCCATTGAACAATGGTTAGAAGCGGAATACCCAGAAATAGAAATGGATTTACATCATGGTCAGCAACCAGTATATCCTTATTTATTTTCAGTGGAATAAATTAAAAGGTAGCTGGTACAGTATCTTTTAATAATATGGTTTTGTTTAAATTAGTCTTTTAGGCGTTTAAATCATAACAAGATACTGGTTAGGGCGGGAATAGGAAATCAATTTTTGTTGGATTTGATTTCACTTCCGCTCTTTTTTGTGCTGTTTATTTAAAGTTTCATCGTTGAGCAATGGTTGAAGTAGCATTATGAATAAGCATTATAACCAGTTTCGGTTTATAAAAGCTTACTCTCTTGTTATAATAATGTAGCATTAGGAAATGTAAGCGCAACACTTTAGAAACATTAAAATTAAGAGTGGGGTATAATTATGAAATATAAAAGTGTATTTGATATTATAGGTCCGACTATGGTTGGACCATCATCGTCACATACTGCAGGTGCTGTAAGAATTGGTTTAGTAGCCAAAGACTTATTTGGTCAAGTACCAAAACAAGTAGATATATATTTATATGGTTCTTTCATGGAAACGTATCAAGGGCATGGTACGGACGTTGCACTTGTAGGTGGCTTATTAGGTTATGATACAGATGATGATCGTATTAAAAGTAGTTTACAAACAGCAGAAGAGGTCGGAATGAAAGTAAACTTCATAGAAATGGCAGAAGAACGCTCACATCCCAACACTGCTATTCTAAATATGCGTGATGGTGAAAAAGAAATTTCTGTAGAAGGTGTGTCTATTGGTGGAGGAAAAATAGAAGTAGTGGCGATCAATGGCTTTAATATCGCTATCAGTGGTAATTATCCAGCACTACTAGTCTTCCATAAAGATACATTTGGTACGATAGGGCGTGTTGCGAATATTCTTGGGGATTCGAGCATTAACGTTGGTAGCATGCAAGTCTCAAGAAAAGAAAAAGGCGATCAGGCATTAATGACTTGCGAATTAGACGATGCTATAAACGAAGATATTATAGAAAAAATTAAAAACGTCGATGGTGTAGTGACTGTTTCACTCATGGGCGACGCCTAATGGAGGTATAGCATGTTTAAAAGTGTAAAGGAATTAGTGGAAATTTGTGAAACAGAAAATAAAAAAATTCATGAAGTAATGTTAGAACAAGAAATGAGTATCACTGGACTAACAGCTGATGAAGTATATGCAAATATGGATAAAAACTTACAAACTATGGAAAATGCATTGGATGAAGGACTTGAGGGCGTGACATCAACTACTGGTTTAACTGGTGGTGATGCAGTACTTATTAAAAATTATATTGCTAGTGGTCAATCATTAGCAGGTAATACACTCTTAGATGCAGTAAGCAAAGCAGTTGCTACAAATGAAGTTAATGCTGCTATGGGCAAAATTTGTGCTACACCAACTGCAGGTTCTGCTGGTGTCGTTCCAGGTGTATTATTTGGTTTGAAACCGAGATTAAATCCTTCAAGAAAAGATATGCTAAATTTCTTGTTAACATCGGGTGCTTTTGGTTTTGTTGTAGCTAATAATGCATCAATTTCTGGTGCAGCAGGTGGTTGTCAAGCAGAAGTAGGGTCTGCAGCAGCAATGGCAGCCGGTGCTACAGTAGAATTAGCTGGAGGTACGCCACAACAATCGGCCGAAGCTTTTGCAATTTGTTTGAAAAATATGCTAGGTTTAGTATGTGACCCTGTCGCTGGGTTGGTAGAAGTACCTTGTGTAAAACGTAATGCAGCGGGTGCATCAAATGCGATAGTTTCAGCAGATATGGCACTTGCTGGAGTTACATCAAGAATACCGACCGATGAGGTTATTGAAGCAATGTATAAAATTGGACAAACAATGCCTTCAGCTTTACGTGAAACTGGACGTGGTGGTTTAGCTGGAACACCTACAGGGCAACGTTTAAAACAAGAAATATTTGGTGATTAATTATGACAAAAGTCAATTTAATAGAGAGCCCGTATCCCTTAACTAAAATAAAAGATTTAGGGCCGAAGCGTTTGGCAGTATTAAATGAATTGAATATCCATACAGTTGAAGATTTAATTTTATATTTACCAATGCGCTATGAAGATAATACTGTAATTGACTTAAATCAAGCAGATGATCAATCTATGGTGACAGTTGTGGGTGAAGTTTATTCAACACCAACTGTCGCTTTTTTTGGTCGCAATAAGTCAAAGTTAACTGTACATATAATGGTCAATCAAATTGCTGTTAAATGTGTATTTTTTAATCAACCCTATTTAAAGAAAAAAATTGAGTTACATCAAATGGTCACTATTAAAGGGAAGTGGCAACGTAATAAACAGGAAATTAATGGCACTCGTATGTTCTTTCAACAAAGTAATACAGAAGAAGAACAATTTGAACCTGTTTATCGGATAAAAGAAGGTATCAAGCAAAAACCATTACGTGAGATGATTCGTCAAGTATTACAAGATGTTACTATTCACGAATGGCTGTCAGATGAACTAAGAAAGAAATACAAGTTGGAGTCGTTGTCTGACACGTTAAAAGCTTTACATTTTGCAAAAGATAAACAGTCATTGATGAAAGCACGTCGAACGTATGCATTTACTGAATTATTCATGTTTGAATTACGTATGCAATGGTTAAACCGCTTAGAAAAATCTTCGGATGAAGCAGTTGAAGTAGAATATAATATTACGTTAGTCAAACAATTTATTGAACGCTTACCTTTTGAATTAACAGATGCGCAAAAAAATAGTGTGAATGAAATTTTTCGTGATTTAAAGGCACCTATTCGAATGCACAGACTACTGCAAGGTGATGTGGGATCAGGCAAAACTGTGGTTGCTGCAATTTGTATGTACGCCTTAAAAACGGCCGGCTATCAATCTGCGTTAATGGTACCGACTGAAATATTAGCTGAACAACATGCAGAAAGTTTAGTTCAGTTATTTGGTGATACTATGAATGTAGCTTTATTGACAGGTTCAGTAAAAGGGAAAAAACGAAAATTATTGTTAGAGCAATTAAAAGCAGGAGAGATAGATTGTTTAATTGGGACACATGCTTTGATTCAAGATGATGTTGTTTTCCAACAAGTTGGTTTAGTGATTACCGATGAACAGCATCGTTTTGGAGTGAATCAACGCCAATTATTACGCGAAAAAGGCGCTATGACTAATGTATTATTCATGACTGCGACGCCTATTCCTCGTACATTAGCTATTTCTGTATTCGGTGAAATGGATGTCTCATCAATTAAACAGTTACCAAAAGGACGAAAACCTATCATCACTTCATGGTCAAAACATGAAGCATATGAACAAGTTCTAAATCAAATGACAGCAGAATTACAGAAAGGTCGACAAGCATATGTCATATGCCCACTCATTGAGAGTTCTGAGCATTTAGAAGATGTTCAAAATGTTGTTGCCTTGTTTGGATCATTGCAACAATATTATGGTGAACAACGTGTAGGCTTATTACATGGAAAGTTGACTGCGGACGAAAAAGATACTGTAATGCAGCGGTTTAGTAATCATGAAATTGATATTTTAGTATCGACGACAGTAGTAGAAGTAGGTGTGAATGTACCTAATGCTACATTCATGATGATATACGACGCCGACCGTTTTGGACTGTCGACGCTTCATCAGTTACGTGGTCGTGTAGGACGAAGTGAACATCAAAGTTACTGTGTATTAATTGCCTCTCCAAAAACTGAAACAGGGATAGAACGTATGACAATTATGACACAAACAACAGATGGTTTTGAATTAAGTGAGAGAGATTTAGAAATGCGCGGACCAGGTGACTTTTTTGGAGTAAAACAAAGTGGCTTGCCTGACTTTTTAGTTGCTAATGTTGTAGAGGACTATAAAATGTTAGAAGTTGCGAGAGATGAAGCTGGTGAGCTGATACAATCAGGAGCGTTTTTTACTGATGCGTACACCCATTTAAGAGTATTTATCGAAGAAAACTTATTACATACCAGTTTTGATTAAATAATAATAACTAGAGGCTAGGACAAATTTTTGTCCTAGCCTCTAGTATTAATTAATATTATGACTCTGTGACACCTACATCATTCCATGCTTTGTCTACAGCGTCTACTTCTGAGCTATCTTCTCCATAAAGTTCTGTTGCGGCTTTAGTTAATGCGATTTTCGCATCTACAAAGTTAGAATTAGAACTTAAGTATTGTGTTAAAGCTAGATAATAAATTTCTTGAGCTTTGTCTTTACCAATTGCTTTAATAGTTAAATAACCAGCTTTATTTGGAATACCACTATTTGTATGGACGCCGCCATTATCATCAGTACCTGTATAATATTGATCCATATGTGCAGGTTGATTATAATCTTCCGGATTGGATAAACTTCTTAAAGCATCACCGTCTTTACCTGGAGTATATATATCTTCACCCAACAACCAATTTTCCGGATCTACAAAGTACCCAAAGACATCAGAAAATGATTCGTTTAATGCACCTGATTGATCTTGATAAGTTAATTGAGCTGTTTTTTCAGTAACGGCGTGTGTTAATTCGTGTGCTACAACATCTTTAGATCCAGAAAATGGTGCGAATTGCTCACCATCTCCATCACCATAAATCATAAATTGTCCAGTCCAAGCCGCATTATTATAATCCTTACCATAATTTACAATGGATTGTATTTTTGCGCCGTTATTATCATAACTATCTCTATCAAAATTATTTAAGTAATAATCATAAACCTTATTAGCATAAAAATGTGCATCGACACCTGCACGTTGTTTTTGGTCAGTGAATTCTGCAGAATCATTTAATATTTCATTATAGTTGATTTCACTTTGATTTGCGGTAAAAGTTTCAATTGCACCATTATGTGTTGTATCTAAAAGAGAATATTTATTATTTGCTTTATCAATATGTAAAGGTTTCTTAGTATCTCCATTCACACCCGTACCACTGCCTTCAGTAGCAACATTTTCAATGACGTTTTGTTTTTTGATAACTTCGCCTGTTTGTGCATCAATTTGTATTTTCCAATGTGCAGGTTTAGGATCGATATAATTTAAGTCAATGTTATAAACTAAACGCTGTTTGTCACTGTTAATTGTTAGTTCATTATTACTCACGATGTCATAGCCTTTTGCGTTTTTAACTTTATCTTGGGATTGATTAATTGCGTCAAAGGCTTTTGTAACTGCACTGTCTTTTGACAGTTTAGCTGTATTGTCGGCTGTGATATGTGGCTTATCAATGCTACCATTAATTAAAGATACATTATTATTTTTGTCGATATGAACTTTAATCGTACTATCTTCAACTGTGACTCCATCTACTTTTGGCTTTAAACTGTAGTGCGTTGTACCATTTTTATCTTGTTGTTGATTAATAACTTTATATTGAGCGAATGGATTTTTGACCTGAGCTTCTTTGTGCTTTTTCGATGAATGTTCAATGATTTGCTGTGCGTTATTTTGCAATAATTGCTCTACATCACTACTATTTGATATTGCTTTTTGTCCAACTTCTTTTTGGAGTTGTTGACCTTTCAAACTGTTACTTTTAGTTAATGATTCAGCATGAATACTATTATTTGAAAGTAAAGCAACAGCCGAAAATGAAACTAATGATAAAGATATAAATTTTTTCATTACTAGCCTCCGTAACTTCAGTGGTCTGAATTTTTGTATAAACATTTTCACATTTAAAGTAAAATTAAAAAGTGAAATTAAATAAATTGTACGTTTATATTATTTGGAATTCAATAGAAAGACAAAAAGAAATCAAAAAAATTAGAATTTTTCATAAAATTTAATGGTGGAAAATTTTAGAGTGCTCATGGTAGGAATTTTCGTTTTTAGCAAATTTTGATAAACTATGCTACATAATTGTTGAGGATTAGAAATAGAAAGTGTTATGATATGTGAGGAATGTTTAAGACTTGGTACTAAATAACAGGAGGGTTCGCCATGAAATTAAAAAAACAGGCAAGACAAGAAGCAATCAAAAATGAAATTGAACGCAACCCTTTTATTACAGATAATGCTTTAAGCGATAAATTTGCAGTGAGCATTCAAACGATTCGTTTAGACCGTACGCAATTGAATATTCCTGAACTTAGAAAACGTATTAAACATGTAGCTAAAGAAAATCATGATAGAATTCGCTCCATTGATGGCAGTGAAATCATTGGGGATGTAATAAATGTAGAGCCAAATAAGCAAGCTGTGTCGATGATTAATATAGGCGAAGACTCAGTATTTTCGCGGAACTATATTGCTCGAGGCCATGTGTTATTTGCTCAAGCAAATTCCCTGTGTGTTGCATTAATACATAAACCTATTGTTTTAACTAGAGAAAGTAAGGTAACATTTTTAAAACCAGTAAAATTAAATGATGTGGTAACCGCAGAAGCTTTTGTTATCAATAATGACCATAAATATTATGAAATTGAAGTAAAATCATACGTAAAAGAGCAACAAGTTTTTGGTGGCACCTTTAAAATGTATTATACAAGTGAGGATGAAGGAAATGGTTAAAATTGCGATTGATATGATGGGTGGAGACGATGCTCCTCACATCGTGCTTGAAGCTGTAGAACAAGCAGTGAAAGATTTTGAAGATTTAGAAATCATTTTATTTGGAGATGAACAGCAAAATACAATTCAACACGATCGTGTTGATTTTCGCCATTGTAGTGAAGAAATTACGATGGAAGACGAACCCGTACGTGCAATTAAAAAGAAAAAAGATAGCTCAATGGTGCGCATGGCAAAAGCTGTTAAATCAGGTGAAGCTGATGGCTGTGTTTCGGCCGGTAATACAGGTGCTTTAATGTCGGCTGGTTTATTTGTAGTAGGACGTATTAAAGGCGTTTCTAGACCAGCATTAGTATTAACATTACCAACAATTTCTGGTAAAGGTTTCGTATTTATGGATGTAGGTGCCAATGCAGAAGCTAAACCAGAACATCTATTACAATATGCGCAATTAGGTAATATATATGCGCAAAAAATTAGAGGCATTAAACAACCTTCAGTAGGGCTATTAAATATTGGCACAGAAGCTGCAAAAGGGAATTCGTTAACAAAAACTACTTTTAATTTAATGGAATCCCAAAATGAGTTCAATTTTAGTGGTAACGTTGAAGCTAAAAGTTTAATGGAAGATGCAGCTGATGTTGTTGTCACAGATGGGTACACTGGAAATATGATTTTGAAAAATCTCGAAGGTGTAGCTAAAGCTTTTGGTAAAATGTTTAAACAAACGTTACTAAGTAGTTTTAAAAATAAATTGGCAGCATTGGTCTTACGCAAAGATTTAACACAACTAACACAAAAAATGGACTATGCTGAATATGGAGGTTCAGTATTGCTCGGAATTGATGGTATTGTGGTTAAAGCACATGGTAGCTCAAGTGCCAAAGCCTTTTATTCAGCTATTAAACAAGCGAAAATAGCAGGTGAACAAGAGATTGTCAAAACAATGAGAGAAACGGTTGGTGAAGCATAAATGGGTAAAACAGCAATTATTTTTCCAGGTCAGGGATCACAAAAAGTTGGTATGGGTCAAGACTTATACAATGTGGATGATTCTGCTACAAACATCTTAAACCAGGCACAAACTGCTTTAGATTTTGATGTATTAGAAACAATGTTCACAGATTCAGAAGATAAATTGGGCCAAACAGAAAACACACAACCAGCATTATTAACGCATAGTGTAGCGTTACATGCAGCATTAAATGACATTGATGCAGATTTTACTATGGGTCATAGCCTTGGTGAATATTCAAGTTTAGTAGCAAGTGGTGTATTGCAATTCGAAGACGCAGTTAAAATTGTAAGAAAACGTGGCCAGTTAATGTCTGAAGCATTTCCTAATGGTGTAGGTAGTATGGCAGCAGTACTTGGCTTAAATTACGAAGAAGTTGATAAAATTTGTCAGTCATTATCTTCATCTGAAGAGTTAATTGAACCTGCAAATATAAATGCGCCAGGACAAATTGTTGTGTCAGGACATAAATCGTTAATTGACAAGCTTGTAGCTGAAGGAAAAGAACTAGGTGCCAAAAGAGTAATGCCTTTAGCTGTTTCAGGACCATTTCACTCATCTATGATGAACGTGATTGAAGCACAATTTTCAGAGTACATTAATCAATTTGAATGGCACGACGCTGCATTTCCAGTCGTTCAAAATGTCAATGCTAAACCAGCTACAGATGCAGCAACGATTAAACAAAATATGATCCAACAATTATATTCACCAGTACAATTTATCCAATCAACAGAATGGTTAATTGAACAAGGTGTAGATCATTTTATTGAAATTGGTCCTGGTAAAGTATTATCTGGGTTAATTAAAAAAATCAACAGAGATGTTAAATTAACTTCTATTCAAACAATTGATGACGTAAAAGGATGGGTTGAACATGAGTAAAAGTGCATTAGTAACAGGAGCATCTAGAGGTATTGGTCGTAGTATAGCACTACAACTTGCCGAGGAAGGATATAATGTAGCAGTCAATTACGCAGGTAGTAAAGATAAAGCAGATGCAGTTGTTGAAGAAATTAAAGCTAAAAATGTAGATAGTTTTGCAATTCAAGCAAATGTTGCTAACGGTGATGAAGTTAAAGCAATGATTAAAGAAGTTGTGAGTCAATTCGGTTCAGTGGATGTACTAGTAAACAATGCTGGTATTACACGTGATAATTTATTGATGCGTATGAAAGAACAAGAGTGGGACGATGTCATAGATACAAACTTAAAAGGTGTCTTCAATTGTATCCAAAAAGTAACACCTCAGATGTTGAGACAAAAAAGTGGCGCAATCATTAATTTATCAAGCGTTGTTGGTGCTTTAGGTAATCCTGGTCAAGCGAATTATGTAGCAACTAAAGCAGGTGTTATAGGATTGACAAAATCATCTGCACGAGAACTTGCATCTAGAAATATTACAGTTAATGCAGTGGCACCGGGCTTTATAGTTTCTGACATGACTGATGCTTTAAGTGATGAACTTAAAGATCAAATGTTAGAACAAATCCCATTATCACGTTTTGGTGAAGATACAGATATCGCTAACACAGTAGCATTTTTAGCGTCAGATAAAGCAAAATATATTACTGGACAAACGATACATGTAAATGGTGGCATGTATATGGACTAATATTAGTCCTTTATATATGACATATAAGCTTGTCATTTTGCCCATTGTGTTTCTAAATACTACTTGTATTTCATAGGATAAAATGGGAAAATAAAAAGGTCTATCCTTAGACCTTAAAAGGAGGTGAATCGACGTGGAAAACTTCGACAAAGTAAAAGATATCATCGTTGACCGTTTAGGTGTAGATGCTGACAAAGTTACTGCTGAAGCATCATTTAAAGACGATTTAGGCGCTGACTCACTTGATATTGCTGAATTAGTTATGGAATTAGAAGATGAATTTGGTACTGAAATTCCAGATGAAGAAGCTGAAAAAATCAACACTGTTGGTGACGCTGTTAACTTTATTAACAGTCTTGAAAAATAATAAATTAAAATCTGAGCCACATTTACATGGCTCAGATTTTTTTCGTACAAACATTTATAAACTAAAGTAAGATGTATTTCATTAAATCAAGTATAGAAAGAATCATGAATATCTTAGTTTTCTCTTTAGTTTTGGAAGAAATTAACGTAAAATCTACTGTGTATGACTTATTTATGTTTACTAGGAGGTAGTGTATTGACCAACAACAAAAAGATAGATATGGTTAAAGATTTTAGAGAGAGATTTCAACACAAGATGACTGAATTAAACCTACAATATAATAATGTCGAATTGTATCAACAAGCATTCTCTCACTCAAGTTTTATAAATGATTTTAATATGAATCGTTTAGAACATAATGAACGTTTAGAATTTTTAGGAGATGCGGTATTAGAATTGACGGTTTCACGTTATTTGTTTGATAAATACCCTGAGTTACCAGAAGGGAATTTAACGAAAATGCGTGCCACAATAGTTTGTGAACCCTCACTTGTAATATTTGCCAAAAAAATACGACTAAATGATTTGATTTTATTAGGTAAAGGCGAAGAAAAAACAGGGGGACGTTTGCGCCCTTCACTTGTTTCCGATGCGTTTGAAGCTTTTGTAGGTGCATTATATCTTGATCAAGGATTGGATTCAGTGTGGTATTTTGCTGAACGGATTATTTTCCCATTTGTTGAAGCTGATGTATTAGATGGTGTCGTAGATTTTAAAACGCAATTCCAAGAGTTTGTACACCAACAAAATAAAGGTGACGTAACGTATCGACTCATTAATGAAGAAGGTCCAGCGCACCACAGGTTATTTACATCTGAAGTTATTTTAGAAGATACAGCTGTAGCTGAAGGAAAAGGTAAAACAAAAAAAGAATCTGAACAAAAAGCAGCTGAAAAAGCATATAAAACAATGAAAAGTAAGTTGTCATTATAAAAGTAACCAACTGAACACTAGGTGAAATTGAAATGACTTATTAAGGAGAATAGCATGGTATATTTAAAGTCGATAGACGCATTTGGTTTTAAGTCATTCGCTGAACATACAAATGTTGAATTTGATGAAGGTGTAACAGCGATTGTAGGCCCAAATGGTAGCGGTAAAAGTAATATAACTGATGCAATTAAATGGGTATTAGGGGAACAATCAGCGAAATCTTTACGTGGCGCAAAAATGGAAGATATTATTTTTTCAGGAGCGGAACATCGTAAAGCACAAAACTATGCAGAAGTAAGATTAAGACTAGACAATCACTCTGGTAAATTGCAAGTTGACCAAGATGAAATAACCGTTACACGTCGTTTATATCGGAGCGGAGAAAGTGAATATTATTTAAATAATGATAGGGCGAGATTGAAAGATATCATTGACCTGTTTTTAGACTCTGGTTTAGGGAAAGAAGCATTTAGTATTATTTCACAAGGTCGTGTAGATGAAATTTTGAATGCCAAACCTATTGACCGTAGACAAATATTAGAAGAGTCAGCAGGTGTGCTCAAATATAAAAAACGTAAAGCCGCGTCAGTTCAAAAACTAGATCAAACTGAAGATAATTTGAACAGAGTAGAAGATATATTATATGACTTAGAAGGTCGAGTAGAACCTTTACGTGAAGAAGCGGCGATTGCGAAAGAATATAAGCATTTAACTAAAGAAATGGAACAAAGTGATGTAATAGTCACGGTACACGATATTGAAAGTTATAACCAAAATATTAATGAATTAGATACAACATTAAATCAACTTAAAAGTAAACAAGAGGCTAAAGAAGCTGAAAAATCACAACATGCACGTACTATCGAAAAAAATAAAGGCGAAAGATACCGATTAGATGAAGTTATCGAGTCGTTAAATCAGCGATTAGTCGATGCAACAGAGGCAGTAGAAAAATATAACGGACAATTAAACGTATTAGAAGAGCGCCAAAAAAACCAATCAGCAACGAATGCAAGATTTGAAGAAGAACAAGCTAATTTAGCAGATCAAATAGCGCAATTAGAAGAAGAAAAAACGCAAGCACAAGATCAGTTGCAAACTTTAGTAACAAAACAGAAAGACTTAACTACTGAAATTAACAAATATGAGTCCCAACTTTATGTAACTGATGAGCAACATGACGAGAAATTAGAAGAAATTAAAGACCAATATTATACGCTCATCTCTGAACAATCAGATGTGAACAATGACATACGGTTTTTAGAACATACCATTCAAGAAAATGAAACAAAACAATCGCGTCTTGATTCAAGATTACTTGATGTCTATGAACAATTGAAAACAATTCAAGCAGATATTACACAAACACAACAAAATTTTGATGAAGCACAAGGCAAGTTGAAAAAAGTTGAACGAGATTTATCGCAGTGTGAGCAACAGCTAACACAAACGAAAGCACAGCAAAAAGAATATGAAGATAAGTTACATCAAGCTTATCGTTACAATGAGAAGTTGAAATCTAGAATTGATAGTTTAGCTACTCAACAAGAAGAATACAGCTTTTTCTTTAATGGTGTAAAACATATTTTAAAAGCAAAAAATGACAAATTAACTGGAATTCATGGTGCAGTAGCTGATGTCATTCAAGTACCATCACAGCTTACAAAAGCGATAGAAACAGCTTTAGGTGCATCGTTGCAACATGTCATCGTAAACTCAGAAAAAGATGGTCGTGCGGCGATACAATACTTAAAGCAACAAGGATTAGGGCGTGCAACATTTTTACCACTTAATGTCATACAACCAAGACACCTTGCTACAGATATTTATCGTACTGCACAACAAGCAACAGGATTTATGTCAGTAGCGGCAGAAGCAATTAACACCGACCAACAATACGAAAAAGTCATTCAAAACCTTTTAGGCAATACGATTATTGTAGACGATTTAAAAAATGCGAACGCATTAGCACGAGATATTAAATATCGTACACGTATCGTGACGCTAGAAGGTGATATTGTTAATCCAGGTGGTTCTATGACTGGTGGCGGTGACAGAAAATCAAAAAGTATATTAGCACAAAAAGATGAGCTAACAACTTTACGTCAGCAACTGTCCGACTATCAACAACAAACCACTACTTTTGAACAACAATATAAAGCGTTGAAAACACAATCTGATGAATTGAGTGAGCAGTATTTTACTTATAGTAAAGACTATAATGAGGTGAAAAAAGTTGCTTATGAATATGAATTGGAATTAGATAAATTACGTAAAAGTGAAGCGCATATTAAAAATGAACACGAAGAATTCGAGTTTGAAAAAAATGATGGTTATCAAAGTGAAACGAGCAAAGCAACGTTACAAAATAAGAAAAAACGTTTGGCCGAAATTACAGAAGCGTTAGCACAACTAGAAAATGATATCGAAGTCTATACTAAGTTATCAAAAGAAGGTAAAGAAAGTGTTACGCAAATGCAGCAGCAATTGCATCAAAAACAATCAGATATGGCTGTAGTCAAAGAAAGACTTAAAGGGCAACGCCAAACTGTTGAACGTATCGACAAGCAGTTACAATCTGCTACGGAACAGCAATCAAAAATTGAAGAACAAATTGCCTTCTTCAACTCTGAAGATATGACGGGTCAAAAAGCATTTGATAATGTACGTAAAAATATAGAACAAAGTAAAGCCGAAAAAGAACAGTTTACGGAACAGCTTAATGATGTAAAAGCGCAACGTGTGACTATCAATGAAGAAATAGAGGCTAACGATATTAAATTGGAAGAAGCTAATAGAGATATTTTATCCATCGAAAATCGTTACCAAGACATCAAAGCTGAACAATCACGACTAGATGTATTAATTAATCACGCAATTGATCATTTATCTGAACAATATCAATTAACATTTGAACGTGCACGAGACTTATATGATAATGAAGAAGAAATCGAAACACTACGTAAAAAAGTTAAATTAACGAAAATGTCAATTGAAGAATTGGGCAATGTTAATTTAAATGCGATTGAACAATTTGAAGAAATTAATGAGCGTTATACATTTTTAAATGAACAACGTACAGATTTAAGAGAAGCAAAAACTACTCTTGAGCAAATTATTACGGAAATGGATCAAGAAGTTAAAGACCGCTTTAAAGAAACATTTCATGCAGTACAAGGTCATTTTGAGGAAGTATTTAAAACTTTATTCGGTGGTGGACAAGCAGAATTAAGATTAACAGATGATGATTATTTAGCAGCAGGTGTCGACATTATAGTCCAACCGCCAGGGAAAAAATTACAGCATTTATCCTTACTAAGTGGTGGAGAGCGTGCGCTAAGTGCGATTGCTTTATTATTTGCAATATTAAAAGTACGTTCAGCACCATTTGTTATACTTGATGAAGTAGAGGCCGCACTAGATGAGGCAAATGTGATTCGCTATGCTAATTATTTAAAAAATCTGTCTGATCAAACACAGTTTATTGTAATTACACATAGAAAAGGCACGATGGAATATTCAGATCGTTTGTATGGTGTTACGATGCAAGAATCAGGTGTGTCTAAATTAGTAAGCGTTAATCTTAATACGATCGATGACGTCATGAAGGAGGAACAGTTATGAGTTTTTTTAAACGATTAAAAGATAAATTTACAGGTTCGGAACAACAAAACGAAACACTTGATGAACAAGAACTACAGCAAGATGAAACACTGGATACTCAAGAACAAACAACTGATGAAACAAAGAAAAAGCCTAAAAAATTAAAAGAAGCTGACTTTGATGAAGATGGTCTAATATCGATTGAAGACTTTGAAGAGATCGAAGCTCAACGTTTAGGTGCGAAATTTAAAGCTGGTTTAGAAAAATCACGACAAAACTTCCAAGAACAATTAAATACTTTAATCGCACGATATCGTAAAGTTGATGAAGATTTCTTCGAAGCTTTAGAAGAAATGCTCATAACTGCTGATGTTGGTTTTAATACAGTAATGGAACTTGTTGATGAGTTACGTGATGAAGCACGAAAACGTAATATCCAAGAAACAGAAGATTTACGTGAAGTAATTGTTGAAAAAATAGTAGAAATTTACCATCAAAATGATGATCAATCTGAAGCTATGGATTTACAAGATGGAAGACTTAACGTTATTCTAATGGTTGGTGTTAATGGTGTAGGTAAAACAACAACAATTGGTAAGCTAGCACATCGTTATCAAGCAGAAGGTAAAAAAGTTATGCTTGCTGCTGGAGATACTTTTAGAGCGGGAGCAATTGAGCAACTCAAAGTATGGGGAGAACGTGTTGGTGTAGAGGTCGTTAGTCAAGCAGAAGGTTCTGACCCTGCGGCAGTTATGTATGATGCGATTAACGCTGCTAAAAATA
The DNA here is from genome assembly GCF_025560845.1 of Staphylococcus arlettae. Classification (NCBI taxonomy): domain Bacteria; kingdom Bacillati; phylum Bacillota; class Bacilli; order Caryophanales; family Staphylococcaceae; genus Staphylococcus; species Staphylococcus arlettae. The sequence goes on along the minus strand of NZ_CP094803.1, from coordinate 1,696,170 downwards.
AAGATGTAGATATATTAATTTGTGATACAGCTGGTCGTTTGCAAAATAAATCCAATTTAATGAATGAATTGGAAAAAGTAAAAAGAGTCATCGGACGTTCTATTCCAGAAGCACCACACGAAGTATTATTGTGTTTGGATGCTACTACTGGACAAAATGCCTTATCTCAAGCAAAATCATTTAAAGACGTAACTAATGTAACAGGAATAGTATTGACTAAGTTAGATGGAACAGCCAAAGGTGGTATTGTGTTAGCTATACGTAATGAGTTGCACATTCCAGTTAAATATGTCGGATTAGGTGAAAAACTAGATGACTTACAACCGTTTAACCCTGAAAGTTATGTTTATGGCTTATTCGCAGATATGATTGAAGAAAATGTGGAAGAACTACCAGCAGAAGATACTTCTGATGATGTTACCGATGATGAGGGTCAATCACATGACACAAAATGATTTAATTAAAACTATTCGAATGAATTATTTATTTGATTTTTACCAAGCGTTGTTAACTGAAAAACAGCGTAATTACTTGCAAATGTTTTACTTAGAGGATTATTCTTTAAGTGAAATTGCAGATACTTTTAATGTGAGTAGACAAGCTGTTTATGATAATATTAGAAGAACTGGCGATTTAGTTGAAGATTATGAAACTAAATTAGGACTTTATCGTAATTTTGAAAAGCGAAAAGACTTATATGACCAAATTAAACAACACAGTGATAATGCAGAGCGTGTTTTATCATATATTAAACAATTAGAAGAAATTGATGAATAGAGGAGGGATTCGATATGGCGTTTGAAGGATTATCCGATCGTTTACAAGATACGATGCAAAAAATCCGCGGCAAAGGAAAAGTAACAGAAGCCGATATTAAGATGATGATGCGCGAAGTTCGACTCGCATTGTTAGAAGCCGACGTTAACTTTAAAGTTGTAAAAGACTTTGTCAAAACAGTGTCAGATCGAGCACTAGGATCAGATGTAATGAAATCATTAACACCTGGTCAGCAAGTGATTAAAATAGTTCAAGATGAATTAACCCAGTTAATGGGTGGCGAAAATTCAACTATTACAATGGCCAATAAGCCACCAACAGTAGTTATGATGGTAGGTTTACAAGGTGCAGGTAAAACAACAACAGCAGGTAAATTAGCTTTACTTATGCGCAAAAAATATAATAAAAAACCGATGTTAGTTGCAGCAGACATCTATCGACCTGCAGCAATTGATCAATTGCAAACAGTAGGTAAGCAACTAGATGTACCAGTCTATAGCGAAGGCGATCAAGTAAAGCCTCAAGAAATTGTGGAAAATGCCTTACAACATGCTAAAGAAGAACATTTAGATTTCGTAATCATTGATACAGCAGGTAGATTGCATATTGATGAAGCTTTAATGGATGAATTACAAGATGTTAAAACAATTGCGAAACCAAATGAAATCATGTTGGTTGTCGATGCTATGACTGGGCAAGATGCTGTCAATGTTGCACAATCATTTGATGAGCAATTGGAAGTTTCAGGAGTTACATTAACAAAATTAGATGGTGATACACGTGGTGGTGCAGCATTATCAATCCGCTCGGTAACGCAAAAGCCTATCAAATTTGTTGGTATGAGTGAAAAATTAGATGGCTTAGAACCATTCCACCCAGAAAGAATGGCTTCTCGTATTTTAGGTATGGGTGATGTTTTAAGCTTAATTGAAAAAGCTCAACAAGATGTCGACCAAGATAAAGCGAAAGACTTAGAGCAAAAAATGCGAAGTTCTTCGTTTACACTAGATGACTTTTTAGAACAATTAGACCAAGTGAAAAGCTTAGGACCACTTGATGATATTATGAAAATGATTCCTGGTATGAATAAAATGAAAGGATTGGATAATTTAAATATGAGCGAAAAGCAAATCGATCATATTAAAGCTATTATTCAATCTATGACACCAAATGAGCGAAATGATCCTAATACTTTAAATGTGTCGCGTAAAAAACGTATTGCTAAAGGTTCTGGACGTTCTTTACAAGAAGTGAATCGTCTTATGAAACAATTCAATGAAATGAAGAAAATGATGAAACAATTTTCTGGCGGTAAAGGTAAAAAAGGTAAGAAAAATCAAATGGAAAACATGTTAAAAGGTATGAATTTACCATTTTAAACGATGTGACTGGGACATAAATGCCATTGTCAAAATAAGAAGACGAATCCTTAATATGGATTCGTCTTTTTGATATTTAAAGCTTTACGATTTTGACCGTGCGTGCTTGCCTAGGGGTATGGTTCGAGCCTGTAGTCTCTCACACATACTATTCCCCTGGGCGTCAGCACGTTACAAAATCAGTACAATATGTATTTTGTTATTTAAAAAACAAGACACATTCGTATCATTTAATAAATATTACAAAAATAAATAAACGATGTACTTTAAGTATAAAGTTTCTCGTATGACTTAAATGACATTATCAATGAAAATTTAATTTGATATTTAAAGCTTTACGATTTTGACTGTGCATGCTTGCCTGGGGGTATGGTTCGAGCCTGTAGTCTCTCACTCATACTATTCCTCGGGCGTCAGCACGATATAAAATCGGTGCACTATGTGTTTTGTTATGCAAAAATTAGGATCTTTGAAAACAAATAAAAAGTTGAACTATAACTTGTTTTTGTATTGATGATATTGTATATACAAAATATAAATATAATATCATATTGATTTTACGTAATAAATGATGTCTCGGACTCATTATTTTAGCTCAATAGCACAAATATTATTTTCTTTTAAATAGTAAAGAGAAAACTCTTTACAACTTAACTATTAACTGGTAATATTATTTCTTGTAGAAAATAAATTATAGAAATCAAAGGAGAGAATCAAACAATGGCAGTTAAATTACGTTTAACACGTTTAGGTTCAAAAAGAAACCCATTTTATCGTATAGTAGTAGCAGACGCACGTTCACCACGTGACGGTCGAATTATCGAACAAGTAGGTACTTATAATCCAAATAATGTAAATGCTCCAGAAGTTAAAATTGACGAAGCATTAGCATTAAAATGGTTAAATGATGGTGCTAAACCAACAGATACTGTACGTAATATCTTATCTAAAGAAGGTATCATGAAAAAATTCGACGAGCAAAAATAATCGTTGATTATAAAGTGTGATATTTAAGAGTACCATATAGGGTACTCTTTTTTTATAGGCTAAAGTTGAATTTACTCATAGGCAACTGTAACAAAATATATAAACAGAGACTATAGCATGTTATAATTTACGTGATTAATAAAAGTTTGAAGATGAGTATTTTATTTCGGAGGAACATATATGAAAGTTGAAGTAGGTAAAATCGTCAATACACATGGCATTAAAGGTGAAGTAAAAGTAAAATCAAATTCAGATTTTACAGATACACGTTTTCAACCAGGCGAAATGTTAACGATAGAACAAACACACAAAGAACCAGTAATGTTAACTGTAGCATCACATCGTATGCATAAGGGCCTACATATGCTTACATTTGAAGGTATTAATAATATCAATGATATTGAGCATTTGAAAGGGCAAGTATTATTGCAAGAACGCGATCATGAGGAAATTGAGTTAGCTGAAAATGAGTTTTATTATTCAGATATTATTGGCTGTACTGTCTTTGATGATGAAGATACCCCGATAGGTAGAGTTATCGAAATTTTTGAGACAGGTGCAAATGACGTATGGGTTGTAAAAGGAGATAAAGAATATCTAATACCTTATATTGCTGATGTGGTTAAGGAAGTAGACGTGGAAGGTCGTACAATCCATATAACACCACTGGAAGGATTGTTGGATTAATGAAAATTGATTATTTGACGCTATTTCCGGAAATGTTTGATGGAATATTGAATCATTCGATTATGAAGCGAGCACAAGATAAAGGGGTCTTGCAAACGAATACTGTTAACTTTAGAGATTTTGCTGAAAATAAACACAACCAAGTAGATGATTATCCCTATGGTGGTGGACAAGGAATGGTATTGAAACCTGAGCCAGTATTTAATGCTATGCAAGCAGTTGAACATACTGAAGCAACACGTGTCATTTTAATGTGTCCACAAGGTAAACCATTTAATCAAGCGTTAGCACAAGAACTAAGTGAAGCAGAACATTTAGTATTCATTTGTGGTCATTATGAAGGTTATGATGAACGAATCCGTACACAGCTAGTAACGGATGAAGTATCTATTGGTGACTATGTTTTAACAGGTGGTGAATTGCCCGCCATGACTATGACTGATGCTATCGTTCGTTTAATACCTGGTGTATTAGGTAATCAACAATCACATGAAGACGATTCTTTTCAAGATGGTTTGCTTGAGTTTCCACAGTATACTCGTCCAAGATCGTATTTAGGACATGATGTGCCAGATGTATTGCTCTCAGGCAACCATGCACATATAGAGCAATGGAGACATGAACAAAAGCTGATTAATACTTGGGTTAAAAGACCTGATTTATTAGAACAGTATCCGTTAACAACAGAAGACCAAAAAATATTAGAAACTTATAAAAAGCAATTGAAAAAATAAATAGTCTGTGCTAATATAATTTAAGTGTGCAAAGCACGAAAATCACTATGGTCCGCTGCTATATATTTGTCAAGGCAAGAACATAGGCTGAAGGAGAGAAAAAAATGACTAATCACAAATTAATTGAAGCAGTAACTAAGTCACAATTACGCACTGATATACCTTCATTCCGTCCAGGTGATACTTTAAAAGTTCACGTACGTATTATTGAAGGTAATCGCGAACGTATCCAAGTATTCGAAGGTGTAGTTATTAAACGTCGTGGTGGCGGCGTGTCAGAAACTTTCACTGTTCGTAAAATTTCTTCAGGTGTAGGCGTGGAACGTACATTCCCTGTACACACTCCTAAAATTGAAAAAATTGAAGTTAAACGTCGCGGTAAAGTACGTCGTGCTAAATTATACTACCTACGTAGCTTACGTGGTAAAGCTGCTAGAATTCCTGAAATTCGCTAATCAGTATAAGACGAATAAAAAGACGAGCCTATATTTAGGCTCGTCTTTTTTGTGTTTAATGTTGCTTTTTGCGTACCCATATCGTGAAGCCAATACTCAATAATATGCTCAGTCCAGATATGGTAATTAATACCCAAAAATGTGGGGGTCTATAGTGTAATGTTAATTTTTCTTGACCCTTTTCAGCAGGTATTACAGTCATAATACCATTACCCTTTAGGACAGGGATTTCTTTACCATTACTTTTGGCATACATGCCATCACGATAGGCCATAGGTAATACGATATATCCTTTATCTTGTTTACGTTTCGTCACAGTATAACCATCTCGACGTTGTGCAACATCGACTTCGTTTAGAGATTGTGCGCTACGACGTAAAGTATTATAATTTTCGCCATAAATCCCTTTAATGCGATACTTATAAATACCTTGAGCTAATTTTAACTTTAAGACATCATTAGCTTTAACTCGCATAGTTACTGGGTTAACCAAGCGTCGATATTTATAATCTAATTCATTACGAGTTTGTTTATATTCATTAATGCCTACATAATGTTCTTTATTTGGTGCGAGTAACTGAATGTCTAATTCTACATACATATCTTTATACTGCTTAGCTATAGACTGTGGTAGCTTAAATTCGACACCCCCGTTATTTTTTGTAACGACAAGTTGCTTTTTATCATTTATATATGCATTTTGCATGGATTGCTCTGCTTTAGATAACAAATTATCATTAGCTTCAAATGAAGAGTTAACATATTTATCGTTATTGAATGTAACGCCTTGTAACATTGCTTGTTCTTTATCTAATGGTGATTTCAAATCAGATTGGTCGTACACTTTGTTAGTAATATGTGCACTAGGATAATCGATTTCATTTTTAGAATGTATAAATTCAGCTTTACCATCTTTTATAAGTTGATGTTCTTTAAAACCATAAGTCATATTAAGATCATTAGGACGACGTATACGATCTTTGACATTCCATAGCGACATTAAATTTGCACGGTTTGATAATAAGCGATAAGTACTATTTTTGTCTGTATGCATATTGATTTGTAATTGTTTATCGTAGTAATTTAAAATATCCCCATCAAAAATACTTGAGTATAAAGCTATACCATTAAAATGGTAAATCATCGGAGAATTCAGTCCATATTGTGACATGTAATCAATTCTGTTTAATGGATCATTTGGGTAAGACTTATTAATTGAGTCGATTTTTTGTGCTAATACTTTGCTTCGATAGGAAGAATCATCCAAATCAGCAAATGTATTTTCATATTTTTTGATGTTATTAAAATGGTAATCGTTAACGATTAAAGCTTGCTGTATTACAAATAGAGCTAAAAGTATAGGTAGTGCCCATTTTTTAGTAATAAGTGGCTTATTGTAAATCAAGCACCCAACAAAAATCATAATGATTATACACACAATCATCCAATTCATTTTCTGTGCTGTAACTGTGATTGACATAGTTACTATAATCAATAAAGCTGGTATACAAGCATATATATATGATTTTAACGTTAATTCCGCCATATATTGCACAAATAAAGCTATTAAAATAGCAGTAGTTAGTGCGAATAAATAAATCCATCTACGTTGTGGTGTTGAAAATCCATTGAACATACTATCGAAATAAGGTGTTAAAGCTCCGAGGAGCATTATCCAAGTTGCAATGGCAAACATTTTATAATAATAATGTCTGTATAATTTAAAAGCAAATAATGCAACTAAAGCAAAAGCAGTGACAGTAATATAAAAGCCATTGGAAAAGAAATGTGTTTGACGTGCAAAATCAGTAAAAAGATTAATTTCAAATTCAGGATTAGCTTTGCGATCATTATTTAAAAATGAAGATACTCCCGTATAAAATCCCCAAATAGCTACTAATGTACTTAATACTACTGCAATAGTTATCGTATAAAATTTTTGCCATCGCGTTACGATATCGTTTGGGTGTACAATACAGAGTCGATAAATAAAATAAAAACTTAAAGCAACCGCTTGAAAATAACTAAAATAAAAATTTGAAAATAACGTTAAGGCAATGGCAAAAATGAATAAGCCAAGCTTACGTTGCTTGAAATAACGTTCAATTCCTAATAAAGACAACGGTAAGAAAATGAGTAAATCACCATAAAATGACCAGGTAAAATTAAAATAAATGACAATAGTTGACGCGCCATATAGTAGGGCAGCTAAAAATACTGTGCTGAATTTTAAGTTTAAAGATCTAAAGTAATAAAAAGCTAAAGTATAAGTAACTACCGTTTTAACGAATGCAACGATGAGCTGGTTACCAGGCCAAAATCCAATGTCACTAGGATTTAAATGAAATAATTGTGTTGCTAACCATACAAAAATAAAGTTTATATATGTAAATGGAGAGGTGGCATAGTAATAAGATAAGTCTTTAACATAATCGCCACCTAATCCGAAAGAATGATCATAAAAGCTCTGGAAAGACGTAAAGTGCTCATATAGATACATTTGAAATGGCATCATCTGGCGAAACCCATCGCCATTACCGCTAAAAATAACCCCTTCAGTAAGAAAACGATAAATATAAGGTGTAAATTGCAACAAGGCAACTAAAATCCCCATTGCTATAATACAACACAAACGTGTTATTTTATTTGTCCATAATTGTTTTAACATGCCAACTATCCTCTTTTCTTTTTATGGATCGTGCTTTTTTTATATGACATAAATCGGAAAATAACACTAATGACTATACTAACTAAAGATATAATTATCATAGTAAACCAAAATGGTGGTTTATATTTAATAATGATAGTGTCGTTATTTGAACGTACTGGTACACCAGTCATGAAGTAATTTACTTTTTGTGGAGTGACTTTTTTACCATCCACGAAAGCTGTCATTCCTTGACGATATGGAATATTAATTTGTGCCATACCGCTCTCATGTTTTCCTAAATCAACTTTTACCCCGTTGTTAATATCATGATAATGGTGCGATTGTTGTTGTTTTGTCGCTTGCTTGAGTGTATCGTAATTTTCTCCATGTAATTGAAGTAATTGGAATTGATACGTTCCATATGGACTTATATCAATTGAAATATTACCGTCACTATCTGGTTGGGTTCTGTAAAGCTGTGTGTCTACTCCAGTTTTATAAGTCGAATTGTTAAATAAACGATTATTTTGATATTGATTAAGTTGTACTGAAAAATTACTGTCAGGTAGCCCACGTTTAATTTTCATTGTCAGATAAAAATCATCGTACTGCTTTCTTATTTTTTGAGGTATATGTAGTTTTATTTGTCCGGAATTTTTAGTAACTTTGATTTTATTTTTATGCTGTTGTTGAATATTATCAGTTGTAATTGTTACATCATTCAATAAATTTTTAGGTTGTTGCTGCAAAGCTACACCTTTATGCGGTAAGACAATTCCTGTTAACATAGCATGTTCACGCGCGATTGGCGTATGCAGTTTGCGAGCGTCATAAATTTTATTACTGACACGGACAGCTGGTAAAGGTAATTGGTTTTTATAAATTTCATATTGCCCTTGATGTTCGACTTTTTTAAAATATGACGGTACATTAGATTGATGTTCCTTGCGCATTAAATATTTTACAGATAATAAACTCGCTAAATTTTGTCTACCATTCGTTGATTGATAACGGCTGACAGATTCATTAACCATATTAATTTTTAAATGATCGTAATAAAAGTCTAAAATATTATGATGAAAAATACTGGAATATAGACTTAAACCTTTAAAGTGTTGATACATAGGTGTGTTATCTTGTTCATCGACACGCCAGTCAATACGTTCATCATCGTTTTTAGTTGTTTGCATCTTATTTACAAGTTCACGCTGTTGTTGTGAATTATACATACTACTTTGTACGTAATTTTTGTTTGCCCGTTGTTGGTGGTCTGCAAAATAAATTTGGTATTTGATAAAAACAAAAGATACTAACAATAATAATATAATAATTGACAGACTATACAGAGGTGTTAGTTTTACTTTGTATTTAGGTTGTTGTAATAGCAAAATTAATAAACCTATAACACATACTATTGGTACGAAATAAACCCAAGATACAACAGTGTCAACAAGCCAAGCGCTCGTAAAAATGACGCCTATGGCAATTACTGAAGTCGTACAATAGTGCCGGATAGATAAAGTCTTAAAATATTTTACATAACTTCCAATGAGCATAGCACTACTAAATGCTAATAAATAATGCCACCGTTTCTGTGGAGCGGAAAAACCATTAAATACTTGATCGATATAAGGGATAAATGCAGCTATTATACAAAATAGAGTACATAAAGCAAATAATTTAAAATAAAAATGTTTATACAACTTAAATGCCAATAATGCTTGAATTGTAATAAAGATAACGACAATTAAGTAGTTATCATAAAATAAATTAGTGTTTTTATCTAACGGTTCAAACAAAGGGACCTCTCCGTTAAATGGGATACGACGATTATTTACAAAACTCATAACTCCATGGAAGAAGAAAAATAAGCTACAGCCTAAACCTAATAATGCAGCTATGAATAACACACTAAAATGCTTAATAGAAAGTTTAATATCATTTTTATGTCTAAAAATTAAACGTAATGCCAAATAAATAATACCAGTTAAGCATTGGTAATATGCAAAATAAAAGTTATTAATCAAAGATATGGCAACTACGATGATAAATAAACCAATTTTTTTATGTTGTAAAAACCTTTCTATTGCTAGTAAGAGCAAAGGTAATAATATAAAAATGTCACTGAAAAATGGCCAATATACAGTGAATCTAAAATATAATGGTGATAAGACAAATAAAGCTGCAACTAAAATAGCAACTTGTCTATTACGTAATATGTAGTGAGCATAGTAAAAGGTTGCGCACATTGCTAAAAATGCTTTGGCGATAGACAGCACTATGGCATTTGTCATCCAAAACATTACATCAGAAGTTGGCATATGTATAAACAGTTTGCAAATAGAGATAATAATGACATTGATAATAAATAAAATATTAGTAGAAAAATAATATGCTAAATCAGTAAAAAAATCTCCACCTAATCCGAAATCTGTGGCGTAGAACCAATTGCCTTGAGACCAATTATCATATAAAAACATTTGTATTGGAATCATTTGTTCCATACCATCATTTGGGCCAGTAAATAAAATACCATCCACCCAAAATCTATAAATAATATAGCTATGTCCTATCACTGCTAGTACAAATAATAGCATGAATATTAGTAGTTTTTGTCTCATTCTATAACTCCTGTGAATTGGATATATAAAGCGATAAAAATTCAATTAAGAAATATGTAGTTACAAATCATTTTGCACTATAACAACGTATACAGTAACTATACCCGTATTTCTTAGAAGCAACAGCGTGATTTGAAAATTTGTGATTAACATCTAAATAAAATGTTGAACATAAAGAAATGCTATCATAATTTACGTTATCATATTAAAATATGTAATGGACATAATATAAACAAAGGTAAATTCGAAATAACTAAATCTAAATATAATTTTTAAAAGTGAAAGGTGATGTTTATGGTAATACAATGGTACCCAGGACATATGGCCAAAGCCAAAAGACAAGTGACTGAGCAACTTAAAAAAGTAGACGTAGTATTTGAGTTGGTTGATGCACGTATACCATATAGTTCGCGTAATCCAATGATTGATGAAGTGATACAACAAAAACCACGTGTAATTATTTTGAATAAAAAAGATATGGCAAACTTGAAAGAACTAGAAAAGTGGCAATCTTATTTCTCAGCACAAGGTAATTTTCCTGTAACAGTTGATGCTAAGCATGGTAAAGGGTTAAAACAAGTAGAACAGGCAGCTATTCAAGCAACAGAAGATAAGTTTGCTAAAGAGCGTGAAAAAGGGTTGAAGCCACGTGCAATTAGAGCGATGATTGTAGGAATTCCGAATGTCGGCAAATCTACATTAATTAATAAATTAGCAAATCGAGCAATCGCTAAAACTGGAAATACACCAGGTGTAACGAAACAACAACAATGGATCAAAATTGGGAAGTCGTTACAATTATTAGATACACCAGGCATATTATGGCCTAAATTTGAAGACCAACTCGTTGGAAAAAAATTAAGTATAACAGGTGCGATTAAAGATAGTATTGTTCATTTAGATGAAGTTGCTATATATGGATTAGAATTTTTAAAACAACATGATTATGAAGGCTTAAAAAAACACTATAATATCGAAGTAGCGATAGATGCCGAAAACTTAGAATGGTTTGATGCTATTGGACGACGCAGAGGGCTATTACAACGTGGTAATGAAGTAGACTATGAAGCGGTTATTGAATTAATTATCAATGAAATTCGTAATGCTAAAATAGGCACTTATACTTTCGATGTTTTTAAAGAAATTGAGCGTGACTATTTTGAGTAAACAAACGATTAAAGATATCAAAAAAGAATTACAAACAATTACATCTTTAGAAAGTTTAGCGCAAAGTGAACATCAACTAGATGAACGAAAAGGTGTAAAACTAGCTATAACCCAAAGGCAGAAACAATTAGAAAAAGATGTAAGATTACGTGAACAATATGTTGAGATGACTCAGTTTGAGACTAATATAGCTAAACAACATCAGGACGCAGTGATATGTGGTATTGATGAAGTTGGCAGGGGGCCTTTAGCAGGACCAGTGGTGACGTGTGCAGTTATTTTAGATCCAACATATGACTTTATTGGAATTAATGATTCAAAGCAATTATCTGCCGATAAACGACAACAGCTACAACAAGAAATTCAAACAAACGCACTTGACTATGCCTATGGTGTCGCTTCAGTAAAAGAAATTGATACTTTGAATATATATCAAGCGACTAAACTGGCAATGCTCCGTGCAGTACAAAAGCTAACGGTAACCCCATCACACTTGCTTATTGATGCTATGGAAATTGATACAGATATTGCACAAACATCACTGATAAAAGGGGATGCGCGTAGTATCTCTATAGCAGCTGCTAGTATTTTAGCTAAGGAATATCGTGATCAATACATGAAAGATTTGGCAGAAACATATCCAGGTTATGCTTTCGAAAAAAATGTAGGTTACGGTACTCAAGCTCATTTAGATGGGATTACACGTTATGGTGTGACAGAGGTTCATCGAAAATCATTTGAACCGATAAAATCCAAGGTTAAAAACTTAGAAATTTAAAATAATTCTAAAGAAGATGGCTGAAACAGTTTACAATAGCGCTTACATTTCTTATAATTGAAATGCACTTAACCTAAGAAACAGGAGGATGGAGAATGAATATCCACGAGTATCAAGGTAAAGAAATTTTTCGTTCCATGGGCGTTGCTGTCCCAGAAGGACGCGTAGCATTTACTGCTGAAGAAGCGGTAGAAAAAGCAAAAGAATTAAGTTCAGAGGTATATGTGGTAAAAGCACAAATACACGCTGGCGGTAGAGGTAAAGCTGGTGGTGTAAAAATTGCGAAATCACTATCTGAAGTTGAAAGTTACGCTAATGAATTACTAGGTAAACAACTAGTAACTCATCAAACAGGTCCAGAAGGAAAAGAAATTAAACGCCTTTACATAGAAGAGGGCTGCGATATTCAAAAAGAATATTATGTTGGATTTGTTATCGATCGTGCGACAGATCGTGTAACACTTATGGCATCAGAAGAAGGCGGTACTGAAATTGAAGAGGTAGCTGCTAATACACCGGAAAAAATCTTTAAAGAGACTATTGATCCGGTAACAGGTTTAGCTCCTTATCAAGCTAGAAGAATCGCATTCAATATTAATATTCCAAAAGAGTCTATTAATAAAGCAGCGAAATTTTTAATTTCACTGTATAACGTATTTATTGAAAAAGATTGTTCAATTGTTGAAATTAATCCATTAGTAACTACAGGTGATGGTGATGTTTTAGCTTTAGATGCAAAAATTAATTTCGATGACAATGCGTTATTTAGACATAAAGATATCCAAGAATTACGCGATTTAGAAGAAGAAGATCCGAAAGAAATCGAGGCTTCTAAATACGATTTATCTTACATCGCATTAGATGGAGATATTGGTTGTATGGTTAATGGTGCAGGTTTAGCAATGGCAACAATGGATACTATTAATCACTTCGGCGGTAATCCGGCTAACTTCTTAGATGTAGGGGGCGGCGCTACAAAAGAAAAAGTTACTGAAGCTTTTAAAATTATTTTAGGCGATGATAATGTTCAAGGTATCTTCGTTAATATCTTCGGTGGTATTATGAAGTGTGATGTTATCGCGGAAGGTATTGTAGCTGCTGTTAAAGAAGTAGAACTAACATTACCATTGGTAGTTCGTCTAGAAGGTACAAATGTTAAAGAAGGTAAAGCAATCTTGAAAGATTCAGGACTTGCTATTGAACCTGCTGCAACTATGGCTGAAGGCGCACAAAAAATCGTTAAACTCGTTAAAGAAGCGTAAGGAAAGGATGGGAGCACTAAGATGAGCGTATTTATAGATAAAAATACAAAAGTAATCGTACAAGGTATCACAGGGTCTACTGCCCTTTTCCATACAAAACAAATGCTTGAATATGGTACACAAATTGTAGCAGGTGTAACACCTGGTAAAGGTGGACAAGTTGTTGAAGGTGTACCAGTATTTAACACAGTAGATGAAGCAAAAGAACAAACAGGTGCAAATGTATCAGTAATCTATGTACCAGCACCGTTTGCTGCGGATGCAATTTTAGAATGTATTGAAGCTGAATTAGATTTAGCAATCTGCATCACTGAGCATATTCCTGTAGTTGACATGGTTAAAGTTAACCGTTATGCAGAAGGTAAAAAGACACGTGTCGTAGGACCTAACTGCCCAGGTGTTATTACTGCTGACGAATGTAAAATTGGTATTATGCCTGGTTACATTCATAAAAAAGGTCACGTAGGTGTTGTATCTCGTTCAGGTACATTAACTTATGAAGCTGTACACCAATTAACAGAAGAAGGTATTGGTCAAACTACAGCAGTAGGTATTGGTGGCGACCCTGTCAACGGTACTAACTTCATCGATGTATTACAAGCATTTAATGAAGACGATGAAACAAAAGCAGTAGTAATGATTGGTGAAATTGGTGGTACTGCTGAAGAAGAAGCTGCAGAATGGATAAAAGCGAATATGACTAAACCAGTCGTTGGCTTCGTAGGTGGTCAAACTGCGCCTCCAGGAAAACGTATGGGCCATGCTGGTGCCATTATTTCTGGTGGTAAAGGTACTGCAGCAGAAAAAATCAAAACATTAAATGAATGTGGCGTGAAAACTGCTGATACACCATCTGAAATTGGAACAACATTAATTGAAGCTGCTAAAGAAGCAGGCATTTATGATCAATTATTAACTGTGAAACAATAATATTTAGAGTGCACAAATCCCGAAATATGTCGGGGTTTGTGCTTTTTGAGGTGCAGTAAATTCACGATGTAACACACTGTGACAACACAAGACAAACGTGTTGTCGCAGTGTGTTTTTACTTGTTAAAATTGGATGTCAATTCAGTGGAAAGTTAAATGTAATTGTAATATTAGAAAGTATAACGCCTTATCTATAATACATAGTAGAGGAGGTAACGTTATGTACCAAAAACAATATCTACGATTACTCTATAGTGGCTTAACTACCCAACAAATTTATAAATTAATAAATCAATTTCCTAATTTCTTCACAATTAATAACAGCAAACAAACCTCTGCTTTGAGAGGGTTTCTGACTACCACAAAGATCAATAACTATCATAAGCCACTGCAAAAATTTATATCGCTCGATGATAGTGATATTGCACAGCATTTATATCAATCACAAGTTAGCACAATATCCATTGATCACACTGCTTATCCCCAAATTTTAAAGGAAATAACTGATCCCCCATTTATATTATTTTATCGAGGACAGCGTGACTTGTTGCACAACATTCAAACAATCGCTATCGTCGGTTCAAGAAAAGCGAGTGCCTATACTACAAAAGTTTTGCAGAACTTATATCCTGCATTTAAAAACCATGGTTTAACTGTCGTTTCAGGTTTAGCAAAAGGTGCCGATCATATTGCACATCAGCTAGCATTAGATTATCGTATTCCTACCATTGCAGTATTAGCATTTGGACATCTCGTTCATTATCCTAAAGAAACTTTATGTACACGGAAAACGATGGAACAAATAGGGGTGGTTATTAGTGAATATCCACCATTTCAGCCAGTGCGCAAATATCACTTTGCACAACGTAATAGGCTAATTAGTGGGTTAGCAAAAGGATTGTTCATAACGGAATCAACTATTAAATCGGGGACTCAAATTACTGTAGATTGTGCTTTAGACCAAAATAGAGATGTATACGTAGCACCGGGAGATATGTTTAATGTATTAACACAAGGCAATATGTATATGGCTCAGCAGGGTGCAAAAGTTGTATTAAGTGCGAAAGATATTTTAATTTATTATATGGAAAATTGATATTTTTATTGAATTAATTGTATAAATGTACTAATGTATAGATACTTTGTAAAAATAAATGTGAAAATAGCGTAGGTTAACACTTTTTGCTTTAGGTAAATAAATAGTTGTTATTGATTTAATAATTAAAAACATTGACAAAATCAAAATACACCGTTTATTATTTATCTTTGTAAATTAGATGTAAAAAAATTGTGCAAGGGGGAACTACTTTGGCAGAAAATTTAGTCATAGTTGAATCGCCTGCAAAAGCTAAAACCATTGAAAAATATTTAGGTAAAAAATATAAAGTAATAGCATCTATGGGACATGTTCGAGATTTGCCTCGTAGTCAAATGGGCGTAGATGTGGATAATGATTATGAACCCAAATATATTACAATACGTGGGAAAGGTCCTGTTGTAAAAGAATTAAAAAAACATGCTAAAAAAGCGAAAAATGTTTATTTAGCAAGTGACCCCGACCGTGAAGGTGAAGCTATTGCTTGGCATTTAGCTAATATATTAGATTTAGAAGATTCAAATGAAAATCGAGTAGTCTTTAACGAAATTACTAAAGATGCAGTGAAAGATAGCTTTAAACATCCAAGGGGCATTGAAATGCAATTAGTGGATGCCCAACAAGCTAGAAGAATATTAGACCGTTTAGTAGGTTATAATATATCTCCAGTATTATGGAAAAAAGTTAAAAAAGGTTTGTCTGCCGGAAGAGTACAATCGGTGGCTTTACGACTTATTATTGATCGTGAAAACGAAATTAGAAACTTTAAGCCAGAAGAATATTGGAAAATTGAAGGTGAATTTAGATATAAAAAATCTAAATTTAACGCTAAATTTTTACATTTAAAAAATAAACCATATAAATTAAAAAATAAACAAGATGTTGAAACGATAACGACACAATTGGATGGCGATCAGTTTGAAGTAACGAAAGTTACGAAAAAAGAGAAAACACGTTATCCATCAAATCCTTTTACTACGTCTACTTTACAACAAGAAGCAGCGCGTAAATTAAACTTCAAAGCACGTAAAACGATGATGTTAGCGCAACAATTATATGAAGGTATTGATTTGAAAAAACAAGGTACAGTAGGTTTGATTACTTATATGCGTACGGATTCAACACGAATTTCAGATCAAGCTAAAGCAGAAGCTAAACAATATATTCAAGATACTTACGGTAATACGTACACATCAAATCGCAAAGCTAAAGGGCAAGGTGATCAAGATGCCCACGAAGCTATAAGACCGTCAAGTACATTACGTACTCCAACTGAAATGAAAGATTTCTTGACTAGAGATCAACACCGTTTATATAAATTAATTTGGGAACGCTTTGTAGCAAGTCAAATGGCACCAGCTATTCTAGATACAGTTGCTTTAGATTTAACACAAAATGATTTGAAGTTTCGTGCGAATGGACAAACAATCAAGTTTAAAGGATTTATGACACTTTACGTCGAAGCAAATGATGATGGTGACAACAAACAAGAAAATAAATTACCTAAAATAGATGAAGGTGAAATGGTTACAGCTACAAATATCGAACCATCACAACATTTCACACAACCACCACCACGTTATACTGAAGCAAGATTAGTTAAAACATTAGAAGAATTGAAAATAGGTAGACCATCTACTTATGCACCAACGATTGATACGATTCAAAAACGTAATTACGTTAAAAATGAAAGTAAACGTTTTGTACCAACAGAACTTGGTGAAATAGTTTATGAACAAGTAAAAGAATACTTCCCGGAAATTATCGATGTTGACTTTACAGCTAATATGGAAACATTGTTAGATAAAGTTGCTGAAGGCGAAATCGAATGGAAGAAAGTAATTAGAGACTTCTTTAGTAGTTTTAAACAAGATGTAGAACGTGCTGAAGAAGAGATGGAAAAAATTGAAATAAAAGATGAACCAGCAGGGGAAGATTGCGAAGTTTGTGGCTCTCCAATGGTTATAAAAATGGGGCGTTATGGTAAATTCATGGCATGTTCGAATTTCCCAGATTGTAGAAATACAAAAGCTATCATTAAACCTATTGGTGTTACTTGCCCTAAATGTAAAGAAGGCGATGTAGTAGAACGTAAATCCAAGAAAAATCGCTTGTTTTATGGTTGTTCAAAATATCCAGAGTGTGACTTTATTAGTTGGGACAAACCGGTAGGAAGAGAATGTCCTAAATGTAGTGAATACTTGGTAGAACGCAAAAAAGGTAGAAGTAGTCAGGTTGTATGTTCAAACTGTGATTATAAAGAAGAAGTACAAAAATAATTGAATAATTGCTGTTATCTAGTATAGGAAAGATGTTAATATGTATTAGGATTAACTTTTGACTATCAAAGATAACAATAAGCAACTAACGATATCAGTAATGATTTTAGTTTTATAGTTATGTTATTACTATTGGTATCGTAGTTGCTATTTTAATGTATTGGAGGATTTTATATGTCACAAACAGTCAATGTTATAGGTGCAGGTTTAGCCGGCTCAGAAGCAGCATTTCAACTTGCTGAAAGAGGCATCAAAGTAAATTTAGTCGAGATGAGACCAGTTAAACAGACACCTGCACATCATACAGATAAGTTTGCAGAACTTGTTTGTTCTAATTCTTTACGTGGCAATGCATTAACAAATGCAGTAGGTGTATTAAAAGAAGAGATGAGACAACTTAACTCTTTAATTATCGAAGCTGCAGATAAAGCACGTGTGCCAGCTGGCGGAGCATTGGCAGTAGATCGTCATGATTTTGCTGGTTATATCACTGAAACTTTAAAAAATCATCCTAATGTTACGGTAATAAATGAAGAAATAAATAGTATTCCTGAAGGTTATACAATTATTGCAACGGGACCACTAACAACAGATAAACTAGCAGCTGAAATCGTGGAAGCGACTGGTAAAGATCAATTGTATTTTTACGATGCTGCTGCCCCAATCGTTGAAAAAGATTCAATTGATATGGACAAAGTATATTTAAAATCACGTTATGATAAAGGTGAAGCTGCATATTTAAACTGTCCGATGACCGAAGAAGAATTCAATCGATTTTACGATGCATTATTAGCAGCTGAAGTTGCACCAACAAATGAGTTTGAAAAAGAGAAATATTTTGAAGGCTGTATGCCATTTGAAGTAATGGCAGAGCGAGGACGCAAAACTTTACTTTTTGGACCGATGAAACCTGTTGGTTTAGAAGATCCTAAAACAGGTGAAAGACCATATGCAGTGGTACAGTTACGTCAAGATGATGCCGCTGGTACTTTATATAATATTGTTGGTTTCCAAACTCATTTAAAATGGGGCGCTCAAAAAGAGGTAATCCGTTTAATACCTGGCTTAGAAAATGTTGATATTGTACGTTATGGTGTGATGCATAGAAATACATTTATCAATTCACCGGATGTATTGTCGGAAACATATGCATTAAAAGGTAGAGACGGATTATACTTCGCAGGTCAAATGACAGGTGTAGAAGGTTATGTTGAAAGTGCAGCTAGTGGTTTATTAGCTGGTATAAATGTTGCGCACAAATTGCAAGATAAAGCTGAAGTTATTTTTCCACGAGAAACAATGATTGGTAGTATGGCTTATTATATTTCGCATGCGAAAAATGAAAAAAACTTCCAACCTATGAATGCGAACTTTGGATTATTGCCTGCCTTAGAAAATCGTATTAAAGATAAGAAAGAACGTTATGAAACATTAGCTCATCGTGCATTATCTTATTTAGAACACTACAAACAAACATTATAACTGTATACAGTGTTCGGAAAATTATGAATATTAGACACAATTTAATAGTTATTTTTAGCAGTCCCCTCCAACAATATGCTACAATGCTACATGATGGAGGGGTTTTTATTGGAAACAAATCAAGAAGCGTATCTTTATATGTTAAAAGTAGAACGTCAATTTTCCGAACATACACTAAAGTCATATTATGACGATATTGTGCAATTCAATTCATTTTTAGAGCAAGAATATTTGAATTTAAATACGTTTGAATATAAAGACGCAAGAAACTTTTTAAGTTTTTTATATTCAAAAAACTTGAAAAGAACTACAGTTTCGCGTAAAATTTCAACGCTGAGAAGTTTTTATGAATACTGGATGACACAAGATGAGACAGTTGTGAATCCATTTGTTCAGCTTGTACACCCTAAAAAAGAACAATATTTACCCCACTTTTTTTATGAAGAAGAAATGGAAGCATTATTTCAAACCGTTTCGACTGATGTTAAAAAAGGTATGAGAGACAGGGTGATATTAGAATTACTATATGCCACAGGTATTCGTGTATCAGAATTGGTAAATATTAAAATACAAGACTTAGATATGCAGACACCAGGAGTTAAGGTGTTAGGAAAAGGTCATAAAGAACGATTTGTACCTTTTGGTGAGTTTTGTAGACAAAGTATTGAAGTTTACTTGCAGGAATTTAAACCTAAACTAAATAGTAATCATGACTTTTTATTAGTTAATATGAATGGGGCACCTATTACTGAGCGTGGTGTACGTTATGTATTAAATGATGTGGTAAAAAGAACGGCAGGAGTTACAGAAATACATCCCCACAAATTACGTCATACATTCGCGACGCATATGCTTAATCAAGGTGCTGATTTGAGAACTGTACAATCGTTATTAGGACATGTAAACTTGTCAACGACGGGACGATATACTCACGTATCTAATGAGCAATTAAAGAAAGTATATTTAAATGCACATCCACGTGCAAAAAAGGAGAGTTAACAATGAGCACTTCATTACATGCAACAACAATTTATGCTGTGCAACACAATGGTCATTCTGCTATGGCCGGAGATGGACAAGTGACTTTGGGAGAACAAGTAATTATGAAGCAAACTGCTAGAAAAGTAAGAAGATTATACGATGGTAAAGTTCTTGCTGGTTTTGCTGGTAGTGTGGCAGATGCTTTTACATTATTTGAAAAATTTGAGACTAAACTCCAACAATTTAGTGGTAATTTAGAACGTGCTGCTGTGGAATTAGCTCAAGAGTGGCGTGGAGATAAACAATTGAGACAATTAGAAGCTATGTTAATCGTCATGGATAAAACTTCTATTCTTGTTGTGAGTGGTACTGGTGAAGTTATTGCTCCAGATGACGATTTAATCGCAATTGGCTCAGGTGGGAATTATGCTTTGAGTGCGGGAAGAGCTTTAAAACGCCATGCAACTCATATGTCAGCTAAGGAAATGGCCTATGAAAGTCTAAAAGTTGCATCTGACATTTGTGTATTTACGAATGACCAAATTATAGTAGAAGAATTATAGTCATAGTTGTTTAACGTAAAAAAAATCAGAATTACATGAAATTTGAAATTAATTCTAAAGTAATTCGTTGTTATAACATCAATTTTTGTGTTTAGAAGATGGAGGGAATCATTACTATGGATGATAATGGAATTAAATTAACGCCGAAAGATATAGTATCAAAATTAGATGAATATATTGTCGGTCAACATGATGCCAAACGAAAAGTAGCCATAGCATTGCGCAATCGTTATAGAAGGAGCTTGCTTTCAGACGAGGAAAAACAAGAAATTGCACCTAAAAATATTTTAATGATTGGACCAACAGGTGTTGGGAAAACAGAAATTGCCCGTCGAATGGCTAAAATTGTAGGCGCACCTTTTATTAAAATTGAAGCAACAAAATTCACAGAAGTAGGTTATGTTGGTCGTGATGTTGAAAGTATGGTTAGAGATTTAGTTGATGTTGCTATTCGTTTAGTTAAAGAACAAAAGAAATTATTAGTTAAAGACGAAGCTGAACAAAAAGCTAATGATAAACTAGTGAAACTGCTTGTTCCGAGTATGAAGAAGAAAGCAAGTCAAACATCTAATCCGTTAGAATCACTATTTGGTGGTGCCATGTCAAACTTTGGTCAAAATAACGAAGAAGAAGAGGAACCACCTACAGAAGAAATTAAAACTAAAAGATCTGAAATTAAAAGTGAACTGTTGAAAGGTAAACTTGAAGAAGAAAAAGTTAGAATTAAAGTTGAACAAGATCCAGGTGCCATGGGTATGCTTGGTACTAACCAAAATCAGCAAATGCAAGATATGATGAATCAACTTATGCCTAAGAAAAAAGTAGAACGAGAAGTTCCGGTTAAAACAGCACGTAAAATTCTTGCAGATGAATTTGCAGATGAGCTCATTGACCAAGAAACTGCGAATCAAGAAGCGATTAATTTAGCAGAACAAATGGGTATCATTTTTATTGATGAAATCGATAAAGTGGCAACAAGTAACCAAAATTCTGGTCAAGATGTTTCACGTCAAGGTGTACAACGCGATATTTTACCGATTGTTGAGGGTGGCATGGTTCAAACTAAATATGGTACTGTAAGCACGGAGCATATGCTGTTTATAGGTGCCGGAGCCTTTCACGTATCTAAACCAAGTGATTTAATTCCTGAATTACAAGGTAGATTTCCAATTCGTGTTGAATTAGAGAGTTTATCAGTATCTGACTTTGTGAGCATATTAACTGAGCCTAAGTTATCACTTATCAAACAGTATGAAGCATTATTACAAACAGAAGATGTGACAGTGAATTTCACAACAGATGCAGTTCAACGATTAGCGGAAATTGCTTATCAAGTAAATCAAGATACAGATAATATTGGAGCTAGACGTTTACACACTATCTTAGAAAAAATGTTAGAAGATTTATCGTATGAAGCACCAAATATGCCAAACGCTGTTGTAGATATTACACCACAATATGTAGACGATAAATTAAAATCTATTTCAACTAATAAAGATTTAAGTGCATTTATTTTATAATTCAAATTAAAAAGGAGCAGCAATAATGAGTCTATTATCAAAAACAAGAGAGCTTAATACACTTTTACAAAAGCATAAAGGTATTGCAGTTGATTTTAAGGATATGGCGCAAATAATTAGTAGCGTTACAGTGACAAATGTATTTATCGTATCTAGAAAAGGGAAAATATTAGGATCAAGTTTAAATGAACTATTAAAAAACGAACGTATTATTCAAATGCTTGAAAATCGTCACATCCCTACAGAGTATACAGACAAATTAATGGATGTAAAAGAAACTCAATCTAATATCGATATTGCTAACGTATTAACAGTATTCCCACCAGAAAACCAAGAGTTATTTGCACAAAGTAAAACAACTATTTTCCCAATCTTAGGTGGGGGAGAACGTTTAGGTACACTTGTACTTGGACGTGTACAAGATGACTTCTCAGAAAATGATTTAGTCTTAGGTGAATATGCAGCGACAGTAATCGGTATGGAAATTCTACGTGAAAAACATAACGAAGTAGAACAAGAAGCTAGAGACAAAGCTGCAATTAATATGGCGATAAATTCTTTATCTTACTCAGAGAGTGAAGCTATCGATCATATCTTTGAAGAGCTTGGAGGCAAAGAAGGATTATTAATCGCTTCTAAAGTAGCTGATCGTGTAGGTATTACTAGATCAGTAATTGTAAATGCGTTAAGAAAACTTGAAAGTGCCGGAGTTATAGAGTCTCGTTCTTTAGGAATGAAAGGGACATTTATCAAAGTTAAGAAAGAAAAGTTCTTAGATGAACTATCGCGCTTTAAATAATTAAGACTAAAAACGACGTAATATTTTACAATGCGTCGTTTTTAATTTGAAAATCTTTAATATTATTTTATTGCTTTATATATTTTCTTATGATATATTTAATAACGGCTAAAGAGCCAAT
Organism: Staphylococcus arlettae; assembly: GCF_025560845.1. Classification (NCBI taxonomy): domain Bacteria; kingdom Bacillati; phylum Bacillota; class Bacilli; order Caryophanales; family Staphylococcaceae; genus Staphylococcus; species Staphylococcus arlettae. Next base: position 1,672,902 of record NZ_CP094803.1, on the reverse strand, counting down.
ACGCACATAAACAGTAGAAGTATAAAGGGTGCGCTGTTAATACGTCGTGTTTATACGAGCTGTTTATGGAGGTAAAAACCAATAGGAGGATTTTAATTATGGCAGTAATTTCAATGAAACAATTACTAGAAGCAGGTGTTCATTTCGGTCATCAAACACGCCGTTGGAACCCTAAAATGAAAAGATACATTTTCACTGAAAGAAATGGTATCTACATTATCGATTTACAAAAAACAGTGAAAAAAGTTGAAGAAGCTTATAACTTCATCAAGCAAATCTCTGAAGATGGTGGACGTGTACTATTTGTTGGTACTAAAAAACAAGCACAAGAATCAGTTAAAGCTGAAGCAGAACGTGCTGGTCAATTTTACGTAAACCAAAGATGGTTAGGTGGTATTTTAACTAACTATAAAACAATTTCTAAACGTATCAAACGTATTTCTGAAATTGAAAAAATGGAAGAAGATGGCTTGTTCGAAGTATTACCTAAAAAAGAAGTAGTAGAACTTAAAAAAGAATATGACCGCTTAAACAAATTCTTAGGTGGTATTCGTGATATGAAATCTATGCCTCAAGCATTATTTGTTGTTGACCCTCGTAAAGAGCGTAACGCAATTGCTGAAGCACGTAAACTTAACATCCCAATCGTAGGTATCGTGGATACAAACTGTGATCCTGACGAAATCGATTACGTTATCCCAGCAAACGATGATGCTATCCGTGCCGTTAAATTATTAACTGGTAAAATGGCAGATGCAGTCTTAGAAGGTCAACAAGGTGTATCTAATGAAGAAGTAGCAGCTGAACAAAATATTGATTTAGAAGAATCAAAAAAAGAAGCTACTGAATCAGCATCAACTGAAGAAGACACTTCTGTTGAATCAAACTAAGAATAATGTAAAATGGGTGATAAGATAATGAAGCTTATCACCTTTTTTTAAAAATAAATATTATAATTCATGAAATAATGGAGGAATTCGAAATGGCAATTTCAGCTAAACTTGTTAAAGAATTACGTGAAAAAACTGGCGCTGGTATGATGGACTGTAAAAAAGCGTTAACTGAAACTGATGGAGATATTGATAAAGCAATTGATTACTTACGTGAAAAAGGTATCTCTAAAGCAGCTAAAAAAGCTGATCGTATCGCAGCAGAAGGCTTAGTACATGTAGAAGTTAAAGGAAACGATGCAGCAATCGTTGAAATTAACTCAGAAACTGACTTTGTTGCTCGTAACGAAGGTTTCCAAGCATTAGTTAAAGAAGTTGCTACACAAGTACTTGAAACAAAAGTTGATTCTGTAGAAGCTTTACTTGAAACTAAATTAGCTGATGGTAAATCAGTAGATGAGCGCATGAAAGAATCAATTGCTACAATTGGAGAAAAATTAAGCATTCGTCGTTTCGCAATGAAAACTAAAACTGATAACGATGCTTTCGGTAGTTACAAACATATGGGCGGACGTATTGGTGTGCTTACAGTTGTTGAAGGTACAACAGACGAAGAAGCTGCTAAAGATGTTGCTATGCATATCGCAGCTATTAACCCTAAATATGTTTCATCTGAACAAGTTAATGAAGATGAAATTGCTCACGAAAGAGATGTATTAAAACAACAAGCATTAAATGAAGGTAAACCAGAAAATATCGTTGAAAAAATGGTAGAAGGTCGTTTACGTAAATATTTACAAGAAATTTGTGCTGTAGACCAAAACTTCGTAAAAGATCCAGATCAAACAGTTGAAGCTTACTTAAAATCTAAAGGTGGAAAACTTGTTGACTTCGTACGTTATGAAGTAGGCGAAGGTATGGAAAAACGTGAAGAAAACTTTGCTGATGAAGTTAAAGGGCAAATGAAATAATCTTTCATAATGTTGAACAAGAAAGAAGACACCTTTTGTGCCTCCGTATAAAAGACAACCTTTTGTATTGGAAGACCTATTGTGTCTTCTTTACTTGTATCAATTACATATCATTACAATAGAGAGGATAAGACAATGGCTGAAACTTCAAAATACAAACGTGTTGTTTTAAAATTAAGTGGAGAAGCACTTGCAGGTGATAAGGGTAGTGGTATTAACCCTATGATAATTAAAAGTGTTGCGAGTCAAGTTGCTGAAGTTGCAAAGATGGATTGTGAAATCGCTGTAATTGTAGGTGGAGGTAATATTTGGAGAGGTAAAACAGGTGCCGATTTAGGAATGGACCGTGGTACGGCTGATTATATGGGTATGTTAGCTACAGTAATGAATGCATTAGCATTACAAGATAGTTTAGAACAACTAGAGTGTGATACTCGAGTACTTACATCTATCGAAATGAAACAAGTAGCAGAACCATATATTCGTAGACGTGCGATTAGACACCTAGAGAAAAAGAGAGTAGTCATTTTTGCTGCTGGTATTGGTAATCCATATTTCTCTACAGATACAACAGCGGCATTGCGTGCAGCTGAAGTAGAAGCTGATGTAATTTTAATGGGTAAAAATAATGTTGATGGTGTTTATTCTGCAGATCCGAAAATCGACAAAGATGCGATTAAATACGAACATTTAACACATATCCAAATGTTACAAGAAGGGTTACAAGTAATGGATTCAACTGCTTCTTCTTTCTGTATGGATAATAATATTCCATTAAATGTCTTCTCAATTATGGAAGAAGGAAACATTAAACGTGCTGTAATGGGCGAGAAAATAGGAACATTAATTACAAAATAATTTGAGGTGTAAAAAATGAGTGACATAATTAACGACACTAAAAGTAAGATGACAAAGACTATAGACAGTTTTTCTAGAGAATTAGCTAACATTAGTGCAGGTAGAGCCAACTCAAATCTACTAAATGGTGTAACTGTAGATTATTACGGAGCGCCAACACCAGTTCAACAATTAGCGAGTATCAATGTACCAGAAGCACGTTTATTAGTTATTTCACCTTATGATAAATCATCAGTTGCAGATGTAGAAAAAGCAATCATCGCTGCTAATTTAGGTGTAAATCCTTCAAGTGATGGTGAAGTAATCCGAATTTCAGTTCCAGCTTTAACTGAAGAACGACGTAAAGAGTTAGTTAAAGAAGTTAAAAAAATCGCTGAAAATGCGAAAGTTGCTATTCGTAACGTGCGTCGTGACTCAAACGACTTCTTGAAAAAACAAGAAAAAGATGGCGATATCACTGAAGATGATTTAAGATCACAAACAGATGATGTTCAAAAATTAACTGATGATTCTATTAAAGAAGTTGACAGACTGTTAGAAGAAAAAGAAAACGATATTATGTCAGTATAATCATGGTTATTACTGTACCGATGACGATTTGTTCATGCATAAGTTAGTATACGTATTTGAAACTAGCATGTGTAATAATGCTTTCATACAAGTGTAGAGAGTATTATGTTATATATGGACTGTATCAAATCAGACTTTGGTACAGTTTTTTATTTGTTTATGCAACGTACTTATTTATTATGATAAAATGGTAGATAATTGTATAAATAAGCTATTATAATATACAGAGATGACCATGCTCGGAGGAAATACCATGTTTAAAAATCTTAAAAATAAGAAGAAATCACAGTCAATTCAAGAACATAGTGATTCAGACTTACATAATATACCAGAACATATTGCGATTATTATGGATGGTAATGGTCGTTGGGCAAAAAAACGAAAATTACCACGTATTAAAGGCCACTATGAGGGCATGCAAACAGTAAAGAAAATTACTAAAGCCGCAAGTGATATGGGAATTAAGTATTTAACACTTTATGCGTTTTCGACAGAGAATTGGTCAAGACCTGAAAGTGAAGTTAATTATATTATGAATTTGCCTGTAAACTTTTTGAAAACATTTTTGCCTGAATTAATCGAAAACAATGTTAAAGTAGAAACAATTGGATTCATCGATAATTTACCTTCTTCAACATTAAAAGCCATTGATAAGGCGAAAGAAGATACGAAAAATAATACGGGCATGAAATTAATTTTTGCAATTAATTATGGCGGACGCGCGGAAATTGTGCATAGTGTGAAATCACTATACGAACAGTTGTCAAAAGAACAAGCATGTGCTGAAGACATTACTGAAGCATTAATTTCAGAACATTTATTTACTAATAAGTATCCAGATCCTGACTTATTAATTAGAACATCTGGAGAACAACGTATTAGTAATTTTTTAATTTGGCAAGTGTCATATAGTGAATTTATATTTAATGAGAAACTGTGGCCAGATTTTGATAAAAATGAATTAGAAAATTGTATAAAAATTTATCAGTCACGCCAGAGACGTTTTGGTGGGCTATAAAAGATAGGAGAATAGTATGAAAGTTAGAACTTTAACTGCGATAGTTGCCCTTATTGTCTTTCTACCTATACTACTAAAGGGTGGATTCATACTGATGTTGTTTTCGTATTTGCTTGCTTTTATTGGATTAAAAGAATTGTTGAATATGAATATGATTAAGTTTTTATCAGTTCCTGGTATCATATGTGCACTAGGTATATTAATTATTATGTTGCCGCAAGATGCTGGCACGTGGGTCAATGACTTTCAATTAAAATCTTTAATTGCGATTAGTTTTATACTTTTAAGTTATACAGTATTATCTAAAAACAGATTCAGCTTTATGGATGCAGCTTTCTGTTTGATGTCAGTGGCATACGTAGGAATAGGTTTTATGTATTTGTATGAAACTCGCTCTGAAGGATTACACTTCATATTGTTTGCATTTTTAGTTGTGTGGTTAACTGATACTGGTGCATATATTTTTGGACGCTTAATGGGCAAGCATAAATTATGGCCTGTAATTAGCCCTAACAAAACGATAGAAGGATTTATTGGTGGATTATTCTGTAGTTTATTGGTGCCATTAATAATGATTTTATTTGTGGATTTTCAAACTGTAACATGGTTATTACTGATAATCACAATTATCTTAAGTGCATTTGGACAATTAGGTGATTTAGTAGAATCAGGATTCAAACGCCACTTTGGTGTAAAAGATTCTGGTAGATTGTTACCAGGACATGGTGGGATATTAGATCGTTTTGATAGCTTTATGTTTGTATTACCACTCGTTAACATTTTATTGATACAAGTGTAGGAGTTAATGAAATAGTTCAAGTTAAATGATCTGCACTCGTATGGAAATAAAATTGAATAATGTTTATAAAGTTGTAGCGAAGGAGTTAATGAGGTAAAATAACTAACAGTCATTGTAAAGTTATTTTATTTCTTAACTCCTTTTAACAAGGTGAAATTTAATAGTCACTGATTCATAGTAAAGTACTTTTATGTTAGTGTGAAAATTGCTTAACTAATGAAGTGTTATAATAATATTCATGTGTATAACATGATACAATTACTGTTCAACTTGAATGATTTAGACAGGTTGTAACACACATTTAAACATAATCTTAAATAAAAATACGAGGTGTAGTTAATTTGAGTTTCTTAGTAACGATATTTGCATTTATTGTCGTTTTTGGTGTACTCGTATCTGTTCATGAGTATGGACATATGTTTTTCGCTAAAAGAGCGGGTATTATGTGTCCTGAATTTGCCATAGGTATGGGGCCGAAAATTTTTAGTTTTAGAAAAAATGAAACATTATATACGATTAGATTATTGCCGGTTGGTGGTTATGTTCGTATGGCTGGAGATGGTTTAGAAGAACCGCCAGTCCAACCTGGTATGCATGTTAAAATAAAAACAAATGAGCAAGATGAAATTACGCACATTATTTTAGATGACCAACACAAGTTTCAACAAATCGAAGCGTTAGAAGTAAAACAGTGCGATTTTAAAGCTGGCATGTTTATTGAAGGTGTCACTGCACATGATCAAGAACGTCATCATTTTAATATTGCGAAAAAAGCTTATTTTGTGGAACATGGAAGTTTAATTCAAATTGCGCCACGTAATCGTCAATTCACATATAAAAAGCCATATCAAAAATTCCTTACACTATTTGCTGGGCCACTTTTCAATTTCTTGCTTACTTTAGCATTGTTTATTGGACTTGCCTATTATCAAGGAACACCAACCAATACAGTAGATAATGTACAAGGGAATTCACCAGCCGATAAAGCTGGCTTGCAAAGTGACGATACAATTGTAAAGATTGGTAGTCATAATATAGATGATAAAAGTGATATAGATGAGGCATTGCAAGACAATAAAGACAAAACAACACAACTTACCATTAAACGAGATGGTAAAACCGAAAATTTAAATATAAAACCAAAGAAAATAGAACAGAAATTAACAAAAACTAAAACAGAAACACGATATATTTTAGGTTTTGAATCTCAAACAGAACATACAATATTTAAGCCGATACTGTCAGGAATTACACAATCTGTAGAAGCTGGTAAATTGATATTTACTGCGATTGTAAGTATGATAGCAAGTATTTTTACAGGTAATTTCTCATTCGACATGTTAAATGGTCCGGTAGGTATTTATCACTCGGTAGATTCAGTGGTGAAAACTGGTATTATTAATTTAATTTCATGGACTGCATTATTAAGTGTTAACTTAGGTTTAATGAACTTGTTACCAATTCCGGCGTTAGATGGTGGCCGAATTTTATTTGTTATTTATGAAGCTATTTTTAGAAAACCTGTAAATAAAAAAGCTGAAACAACGATCGTAGCTATTGGCGCAGTCTTTGTTTTAATAATTATGGTATTAGTAACGTGGAATGATATACAACGTTATTTCTTATAAGATTAGGAGGAGCAATTAAATGAAACAATCTAAAGTTTTTATACCAACAATGAAAGAAGTACCTGCTGGTGCGGATGCATTAAGCCATCGTTTATTGTTGAAAGCTGGACTAATAAAACAAAGCACAAGTGGTATTTATAGCTATTTACCATTAGCGGCACGCGTATTAAATAATATTGAAACAATTGTGCGTGAGGAAATGGAAGCTATCGATGCAGTTGAAATTTTAATGCCAGCATTACAACAAGCGGAATTATGGGAAGAATCAGGTCGTTGGGGTTCTTACGGTCCAGAATTGATGCGTTTAACAGACCGTCATGGTAGAGAATTTGCCTTAGGACCTACGCATGAAGAAGTCGTAACATCGATTGTGCGAGATGAACTGAAATCTTATAAGCAATTACCATTAACATTATTCCAAATTCAATCTAAATTTAGAGATGAAAAGAGACCGAGATTTGGGTTATTACGTGGCCGTGAATTTATTATGAAAGATGCTTATTCATTCCATGCAGATGAAGCATCACTAGAAACAACATATCAGGATATGTCACAAGCATATACAAATATATTCCGTCGAGTAGGCTTAAACGTCCGTCCAGTAGTAGCTGATTCTGGTGCTATCGGTGGTAGCCATACACATGAATTTATGGCGTTGAGTGATATTGGAGAGGATACGATTGTTTACAGTGAAACAACAGACTATGCTGCCAACATTGAAAAAGCAGAAGTAGCTTATGTGCCGAATGTTAAACACGATGATGTTAAAGAGTTAACAAAAATCGAGACACCTAATGTCCACACTGCTCAAGAGTTAGCTGATTTCTTAAATAAACCATTAGATGAAATTACAAAATCAATGATTTTCAAAGTTGATGGTGAATTTATCATGGTATTAGTAAGAGGGCATCACGAAATAAATGATGTGAAACTAAAAGCTTACTTTGAAACAGATCACATTGACTTAGCGACACAAGCTGAAATTGTAAATTTACTTGGTGCTAATCCTGGTTCATTAGGTCCGATTTTTGAAAAAGATATTAAAATTTATGCAGATAACGCATTACAAGATTTAAATAATATTGTAGTCGGTGCCAATGAAGATGGTTACCATTTACTAAACGCTAATGTCGATAGAGATTTCACTGTAGAAAATTATGGGGACTTCAGATTTATTCTTGAAGGTGAATCATTAGCAAACGATGCTGGTATTGCAAAATTTGCAGAAGGCATTGAAGTAGGACAAGTGTTTAAATTGGGTACAAAATATTCTGAAGCAATGAATGCAACATTTTTAGATAACCAAGGCAGAGCACAAACATTATTAATGGGTTGTTACGGTATTGGAGTGTCTCGTACGTTGAGTGCAGCTGTTGAGCAAAATAATGATGATAGTGGTATTATCTGGCCAAAAGCAATAGCACCTTTTGATATACACGTCATAACATTGAATCCGAAAAAAGATGAACAACGTGAATTGGGTGACCAATTGTATGATGACTTACGTCAATCTTTTGATGTGTTATATGATGATCGTAAAGAACGTGCGGGTGTTAAATTTAATGATGCTGATTTAATTGGACTTCCAGTTAGAGTAGTCGTTGGTAAAAATGCGGCAGAAGGTATTGTCGAAGTAAAACGTCGTGACACTGGCGAAAGTGAAGATGTAGCTGTGTCTGAATTGGTAGATTATGTTACAGCATTGTATGCTCAAGTAAAATAAAACAGAAGCAAAACATACTAATTTTTGCTATAATATATAACGTATTTTAAATGTTCGAAAGTAAATGCATCATTGTAACTGTACAATGGTGCATTTATTATAGTTATAAATGCTAAATGTAGAGGTTTAATTATAAAAGTGTAATATAAAGTAAGGTGGTTTTCGTCATGACAATGACAAATCAGGAAAAATTTAGAATCCTAGCTGACCAAATAAAAATTGCAAACCAACTTGATTCTACTATCCTAGAAAATGGTGAATTAAAAAGGATAGATGTGTCATCAAAGAATAGGACATGGGAATTTCAAATTGCGTTGCCACATTTTTTATCCATTGAAGATTATCTGTTATTTACGAATGCTATAACTGAAGAATTTAAAACAATAGCCGATGTTAGATGGAGTTTTGAAATTACAGATACGTCACAACAAGATGAATATGCATTGAAGTATTTCAGTCATTGTATCGACCAAACACAACTTTCTCCAAAAGTAAAAGGACAGCTTAAGCAAAAACGTTTAATTATGTCAGGCGATGCTATTAAAGTTATGTGCCAAAATGATGTGGAACGTAACCATTTTGATAAAGCATGTAATGGTAGCTTAGTTAAAGCATTAAAAACATGTGGTTTTAACATTAATAAAGTGATATTTGAAACCGATAATGTCAGTACGGAAGATGATTTAGCTTCATTAGAAGCACATATACAAGAAGAAGATGAGAAAAGTGCTAAGGAAGCCACTGAAAAACTTGAAAAAATGAAGGCTGAAAAAGCCAAACAGCAAGATAATAATGAAAGTGCTGTAAGTAAGTGTCAAATAGGAAAACCAATTCAAGTTGAAAATGTGAGACCTATAGAATCGATTATTGAAGAAGAATTCAAAGTTGCTATTGAAGGTGTTATTTTTGATATTAACTTAAAAGAGTTAAAAAGTGGACGACATATTGTCGAATTAAAAGTAACAGATTACACAGATTCATTAGTATTAAAAATGTTCACACGTAAAAATAAAGATGATTTAGCACACTTCAAGGCATTAAGTGTAGGTAAATGGGTTAGAGCACAAGGTCGTATTGAAGAAGATACTTTTGTGCGTGACTTAGTGATGATGATGGCAGATATTGAAGAAATAAAAAAAGCATCAAAACAAGATAAAGCAGAAGACAAAAGAGTTGAGTTTCATCTACATACAGCAATGAGTCAAATGGATGGCATCCCTAATATTGGATCTTACGTAGAACAGGCTGCTAAATGGGGGCATAAAGCAATTGCTGTTACAGACCATAACGTAGTTCAAGCATTTCCAGATGCACATAATGCAGCTGAAAAGAATGGAATTAAAATGATTTATGGTATGGAAGGTATGTTAGTCGACGATGGTGTACCAATTGCCTATAAACCAACGGATAGAAATTTAAAAGACGCTACGTATGTGGTATTTGACGTTGAGACGACTGGATTATCAAACCAATACGATAAAATTATTGAACTTGCTGCGGTGAAAGTGCATGATGGTGAAATAATTGATAAATTTGAACGCTTTAGTAATCCACATGAGCGTTTATCAGAAACTATTAAAAATTTAACTCATATATCTGATGACATGTTAGTCGATGCGCCAGAAGCGGATGAAGTATTAACAGAATTTAAAGAATGGGTCGGAGATGCTATATTTGTAGCTCATAATGCATCATTTGATATGGGCTTTATCGACACAGGATATGAGCGTGCTGGATTAGGTGCATCAACAAATGGTGTTATTGATACGTTAGAGCTATCCAGAACAATTAATACCGAATACGGTAAACATGGATTGAATTTCTTAGCTAAAAAATACGGCGTAGAATTAACACAGCACCATAGAGCAATTTATGATACCGAAGCAACAGCATACATTTTCATTAAAATGTTGAAACAGTTAGAGTCACTGAATGTATCGAATCATCAAGATATTAATAAATCATTATCAAATGAAGATGCGTATAAACGTGCACGTCCAAATCATGTAACATTAATTGTACAAAACCAAGAAGGTTTGAAAAATTTATTTAAAATTGTTAGCGCGTCATTGGTACAGTACTATTACAGAACGCCTCGTATACCGCGTTCTTTATTAGATGAACACCGTGAAGGCTTGTTAGTAGGGTCAGCATGTGATGAAGGTGAAATTTTTACTGCAGTTATGCAAAAAGATCAATCACAAGTGGAAAAAATTGCTAAATACTATGATTTTATTGAAATGCAACCACCTGCACTATATCAAGATCTAATTGATCGAGAATTGATAAGAGATAATAATACTTTACACGAAATATATGAACGTCTTATTCAAGCAGGTGCTGCGGCTAACATACCAGTGATTGCGACAGGTAATGCGCATTATTTATACGAACATGATGCCATCGCACGTAAAATTTTAATTGCCGCTCAACCTGGTAACCCATTAAATCGTTCGACACTACCGGAGGCGCACTTTAGAACTACAGATGAAATGCTTGATGAATTCCATTTTCTAGGTGAAGAAAAAGCTTATGAAGTAGTTGTAGCGAATACTAACGCACTCGCAGATCGTATTGAGCGTGTCGTACCTATTAAAGATGAACTTTATACGCCACGTATGGACGGTGCAAATGAAGAAATTCGCGAAATGAGTTATGGCAATGCTAAAGCGTTATATGGTGAGGATTTACCACAAATAGTTATCGACCGTTTAGAAAAAGAGCTAGCGAGTATTATCGGTAACGGTTTCTCAGTGATTTACTTAATTTCACAACGGTTAGTGAAAAAATCATTGGATGATGGCTATCTTGTAGGTTCTCGTGGTTCTGTAGGTTCAAGCTTTGTTGCTACTATGACAGAAATTACCGAAGTAAACCCATTACCACCTCATTATATTTGTCCTAAATGTAAAACAAGTGAATTCTTTAATGATGGTTCTGTAGGTTCTGGTTTTGATTTACCAGATAAATCTTGTGAAACATGTGGTAGCGAGTTAATTAAAGAAGGACAAGATATTCCATTTGAAACATTTTTAGGTTTTAAAGGCGACAAAGTACCTGATATTGACCTTAACTTCAGTGGTGAATATCAACCAGAGGCACATAACTACACTAAAGTGTTATTTGGTGAAGATAAAGTGTTCCGTGCGGGTACGATAGGTACTGTAGCTGAAAAAACAGCTTTTGGTTTTGTAAAAGGATTTTTAAATGACCAAGGCATCCATAAACGAGGTGCAGAAGTTGATCGTTTAGTAAAAGGATGTACTGGTGTTAAGCGTACAACTGGGCAACATCCAGGTGGTATTATCGTAGTGCCTGATTATATGGATATTTATGATTTTACACCGGTGCAATATCCAGCTGATGATCAATCATCTTCATGGATGACAACACATTTTGATTTCCATTCGATACACGATAATGTATTGAAGTTAGATATTTTAGGACACGATGATCCAACGATGATTCGTATGTTACAAGATTTATCAGGTATTGATCCAAAAACAATACCAGTAGACGATAAAGCAACTATGGGTATATTTAGTTCTCCTGAGCCTTTAGGTGTAACAGAAGATGAAATATTATGTAAAACAGGAACTTTCGGTGTACCAGAGTTTGGTACAGGATTTGTTAGACAAATGTTAGAAGACACAAAACCTACTTCTTTTTCAGAATTAGTTAGAATTTCTGGACTATCCCATGGTACTGACGTGTGGTTAGGTAATGCACAAGATCTTATTAGATCAGGAACATGTGATTTATCCAGCGTTATTTGTTGTCGTGATGATATTATGGTGTATTTAATGTATAACGGCTTAGAACCATCATTAGCCTTTAAAACAATGGAGTTTGTGCGTAAAGGTAAAGGTTTAACAGATGACATGGTAGAGGCTATGGTAGATAACGAAGTACCAGATTGGTATTTAGATTCATGTCGTAAAATTAAATACATGTTCCCGAAAGCTCACGCAGCTGCATATGTATTAATGGCGGTAAGAATTGCTTACTTTAAAGTACATCATCCATTATTTTATTATGCAAGCTACTTTACAGTAAGAGCTTCTGACTTTGATTTAATTTCTATGATTAAAGATAAAGAAGGTATCAGAAATACGGTTAAAGATATGTATAGTCGATATATGGACTTAGGAAAAAAAGAAAAAGACACACTAACAGTATTAGAAATAATGAATGAAATGGCACAACGTGGCTATAGAATGCAACCTATCAGCTTAGAGAAAAGTAAAGCTTTCGAGTTTGTTATAGAAGAAGATAGTTTAATTCCTCCATTTATTTCGGTACCAGGATTAGGTGAGAATGTTGCGAAACGAATCGTAGATGCACGTGAAGAAGGTCCATTTTTATCGAAGGAAGATTTAAACAAAAAAGCCGGTTTATCACAAAAAGTTATTGACTACCTTGATGAATTAGGTTCATTACCAAATTTACCAGATAAAGCACAACTATCAATTTTTGATATGTAAAATTAAGCATGTATGAAGAAAATAAAGTTAAGCTAAATATTTATGTAAGATATGTAAATATACACTTCAGCTCAACGTTAATACGAGCTTGCATATATACTTATTTGTGCCCATCATGAACATATGGTATAATATATTTGTTAAAAGATTAGACTCAGGCAGGAAGAGTGGGCTTATTACCCGCTCTTTTCTATTTGCCAAAAAAGGAGGTCAGCATGAGTAAAATAATTCAACAAGTTGAAGCATTGATTCAACCTGTATTAACTGACTTAAATTATGAATTAGTGGACGTTGAGTTTACAAAAGAAGGTAAAGATCATTTTTTAAGAGTGTCAATCGATAAAGAAGGCGGCGTAGACTTAAATGATTGTACGTTAGCATCTGAAAAAATAAGTGAAGTTATGGATGAAAATGATCCAATTGAACAAATGTATTATTTAGATGTTGCTTCACCAGGAGCCGAAAGACCAATTAAAAATGAACAAGATTTCCAAAACGCTGTGAATAAACCTATTTTTGTCTCATTGTATGCACCAATCGAAAGTGAAAAAGAATGGTTAGGTACATTACAAGCTGTCAACGAGGAACATATAGTTATGGAAGTTAAAGATAAAGCAAAAACTAAAAATATTGAAATTCCAAGAAACAAAATTGCTAAAGCACGTCATTCTGTAATGCTTTAAGTGATTAGGAGGGGACAAAGTGTCAAGTAACGAGTTATTGTTAGCTACTGAATATTTAGAAAAAGAGAAAAAGATTCCAAGAGAAGTGCTGATTGATGCAATTGAAGCAGCTTTAATTACTGCTTATAAAAAGAACTATGATAGTGCGCGAAATGTTCGTGTTGAATTAAATATGGACGAAGGCGTATTTAAAGTTATAGCGCGCAAAGAAGTTGTTGAGGAAGTATTCGATGATCGTGACGAAATCGATTTAAGCACAGCACTTGTTAAAAACCCAGCGTATGAATTAGGTGATATATATGAAGAAGATGTGACACCTAATGACTTTGGACGTGTGGGCGCACAAGCTGCAAAACAAGCAGTTATGCAACGTTTAAGAGATGCAGAGCGCGAAATTTTATATGATGAATTTATCGATAAAGAAGAAGACATTGTTACTGGTCTAATCGATAGAGTAGATCATCGTTATGTGTATGTTAATTTAGGACGCACTGAAGCAGTACTTTCAGAAGCTGAAAGAAATCCTAATGAAAAATACATTCCTAATGAGAGAATTAAAGTCTTCGTTAACAAAGTAGAACAAACAACAAAAGGACCTCAAATATATGTGTCTAGAAGTCATCCAGGCTTACTAAAACGTTTATTTGAACAAGAAGTACCAGAAATATTTGATGGCACAGTAGTTGTTAAATCAGTTGCACGTGAAGCGGGTGACCGTTCAAAAATTAGTGTGCACTCAGATAATCCAGACATTGATGCTGTAGGTGCTTGTGTAGGTTCTAAAGGTGCACGTGTAGAAGCAGTAGTTGAAGAGCTTGGTGGCGAAAAAATTGATATAGTGCAGTGGAATGAAGATCCAAAAGTTTTCGTTCAAAATGCGTTAAGTCCATCACAAGTGCTTGAAGTTATTGTAGATACTGAAAACCAATCAACAATAGTTGTAGTACCAGATTATCAACTATCATTAGCAATTGGTAAGCGTGGACAAAATGCACGTTTAGCAGCTAAATTAACTGGTTGGAAAATTGATATCAAATCTGAAAGTGACGCACGTGAAGCAGGTGTATATCCTCATGTTGCAACAGATGAAGATGGGGCAATTGCTGAAGAGGATACATTGTCATTATCTGAAGAAGCAGATGTAGCAATTGAACAAGATATAGACGCAACACCAGACGACGAAGAACAAGAAAAATAATTGGGGTGATTACTTTATGAAAAAGAAAAAAATTCCAATGCGTAAATGTATACTATCCAATGAAATGCACCCGAAAACTGACATGATTAGAGTGGTAATTAATAAAGATAATGAAATCTTCGCTGATGCTACAGGTAAAAAACCGGGACGCGGTGCATATGTTTCTAAAAATGTCCAACAAGTTGAAGAAGCACAGCAAAAAGGTGTATTAGAAAAATACTTTAAAGCTGATGCTGACACTTTAGCACCAGTATACCAAGAAATTATTCGATTGATTTATCGTGAAGAGATTCCAAAATGAATAAAGAAAATATCGTGAATTTTTTAGGATTAGCTATGCGTGCAGGCAAAGTAAAAACAGGTGAAGCTGTAGTTCTTAATGAAATAAAAAAGAACAAAGTTAAGCTTGTTATTATTGCTTCAGATGCTTCTGACAATACTACAAAAGTAGTGCAAAATAAATGTGAAAGTTACCATATATCATTTCGAATATTTGGAACTAGAACGGAATTAGGACAAGCTATAGGAAAATCTGACCGTGTGCACATCGGTATTACTGATCAGGGTTTTGCTAAAAAGCTATTGTCTATGATAGAAGAATATCGTAAGGAGTGACTATATGAGTAAACAAAGAATTTACGAATATGCTAAAGAATTAAATTTAAAAAGTAAAGATGTAATTGATGAATTAAAAAAAATGAATGTGGAAGTATCAAACCACATGCAAGCATTAGAAGACGATCAAATTGCCCAATTAAACAAGAAGTTTAAACCGAGCACTCAATCGAATAATAAAGCTAATGCGTCAAAAGCTGACAAACCAGCTCAAAATAATCAAAAACAACAGCAAAAAAATAACCAAAAACCTAATAAAAACAAAAAGCAACAGAACAAAAAGAATAATGGTAAACAAAATAAAAAACAACAACGTGACAGTCAACCAGAAGTAAAAGAAATTCCAGCTAAAATAACTTATCAAGATGGTATTACTGTTGGTGAATTAGCAGAAAAAATAAATGTAGATTCTTCTGAAATAGTTAAAAAATTATTCTTACTTGGCATTATGGCCAACATTAATCAATCATTAGATGAAGAAACACTTGAATTAATTGTTGATGATTATGGTGTTGAAATTGAAAAAGAGATAGTTATTAATGAAGAAGATTTATCAATTTATTTTGATGATGAAGAAGACGATGAAGATGCAATTGAAAGACCGGCTGTTGTTACAATTATGGGTCATGTTGACCATGGTAAAACGACTTTATTAGATTCAATTCGTCACACGAAAGTAACTGCTGGTGAAGCTGGTGGCATAACTCAGCATATTGGTGCTTATCAAATCGAAAATGATGGCAAGAAAATCACATTTTTAGATACACCAGGTCACGCAGCCTTTACGACAATGCGTGCACGTGGTGCTCAAGTTACAGATATTACTATTTTAGTAGTTGCTGCTGATGATGGTGTAATGCCACAAACAATTGAAGCTATTAATCACGCCAAAGAAGCAAATGTTCCAACAATTGTCGCAGTAAATAAAGTTGATAAGCCGACTGCTAATCCTGATCGTGTGATGCAGGAATTAACAGAATACGGTTTAGTACCTGAAGACTGGGGCGGCGATACGATTTTCGTACCACTTTCAGCATTAAGTGGTGATGGTATCGATAGTTTATTAGAAATGATAGTTTTAGTGTCAGAAGTACAAGAATTAAAAGCTAATCCTGATAAACGTGCAGTAGGAACTGTTATTGAAGCTGAGTTAGATAAATCACGTGGACCTTCTGCTTCTCTACTAGTACAAAATGGTACATTAAATGTTGGAGATTCAATTGTTGTTGGAAATACGTATGGTAGAATTCGTGCAATGGTCAATGATTTAGGTCAACGAATTAAATCAGCTGGACCATCAACACCAGTAGAAATTACAGGTATTAATGATGTGCCACAAGCAGGAGATCGTTTTGTTATTTTCTCAGATGAAAAACAAGCACGTCGTATTGGTGAAGCACGTCATGAAGAAAATATTTTACAACAACGTCAAGAAAGTAAAAATGTATCACTAGATAATTTATTCGAACAAATGAAACAAGGTGAGATGAAAGACCTGAATGTTATCATCAAAGGCGATGTTCAAGGTTCCGTAGAAGCACTTGCAGCATCATTGATGAAAATCGATGTTGAAGGTGTAAATGTACGTATTATTCACACTGCAGTAGGTGCGATTAATGAATCAGACGTAACATTAGCAAATGCTTCAAACGGTATCATTATCGGTTTTAATGTTCGTCCAGATACAGGTGCGAAACGTTCAGCAGAAGCTGAAAACGTAGATATGCGTTTACACCGAGTTATATACACAGTTATCGAAGAAATAGAATCTGCCATGAAAGGTATGCTTGATCCAGAATTCGAAGAACAAGTAATCGGACAAGCAGAAGTTCGTCAAACATTCAAAGTATCAAAAGTAGGTACAATTGCTGGTAGTTATGTTACCGATGGCAAAATCACTCGAAATGCAGGCGTTCGTGTCATCAGAGACGGTGTCGTACAATTTGAAGGTGAATTAGACACACTTAAACGTTATAAAGATGATGTTAAAGAAGTGGCACAAGGATACGAATGTGGTATCACAATTGAAAAATATAATGACCTTAAAGAAGGCGACATTATAGAAGCCTATGAGATGGTAGAAATAAAAAGATAACTTAGATAATGAAAAAATACACTTCTGGTTGTTTAAGAAGTGTATTTTTTCGTTAAAAAGGAATAGTTAATGATCGATTGACAATAAGTGTCTAGGCAATCGTTTAAACTTGTAAGTGAAAATGTGATGGAGGAATTTATATGACAACTAAGCAGTTAAATAATTTAAATCACTTTTGGAAACAATATCTTGCAAATTATAACAATGAGTACAGTGAGAAGACTTTGAATTTAATTGCTGACAATAATGACATTACTGCATTTTTACATCCTGAAGACCTAGAGTATTTTAAATCGCAATTTGGCAATGATTTTACAACTATTCCTAGATTTGAAAAAATGATAAATTTTGCAAATAATAAAATTTTCGTTGATAAGCAGCGACACAATATATTACTAAAAGACAAGCCGATTAATCCAATGATTCCTCAACCTTATTTTGGTAATCCAAAGAAAGCTGACATTATTATTTTAAATAAACAACCTGAAAATGACTTTCGCACAGACAATCCGTTAGTTGACGGTGAACGTAAAATCCGCTTGAGACATCGTATTTTGCAAGATTTGCGCGGAGATGAGCTGGGATTTGATGAGAAAAAATTTCTACCTTATGAAGACCAACACATATGGTTTATGAAATACTTTTATAGTGAATCCTCTATTTTAAAACAATTTAATATAGATCCAAACAGACTTATGTTATTTAACTATTTTCCGTATCAAACCAGTTACCAAGCCGGTGTGCCTAAAGAATTCTTAACACTAAGTGGACATACCTTACCTTCACAACGTAAAATTGGTGAATTATTTGCGAATATGGTAAGAGATGGTCGTAAGAGAATATTTATTGTACGTGAAGAAGAATTTTGGACTTCTAACTTTATAAAAGTATTTACACCTGAAGAATGTCAAATGTTAATAGATAATATGTTTGTTTTTGCTTCAAAACAAAACAAGTATTTAACATTAGGTAATATTTTAAGTTATAGAGAGCAGTTGGAAAAATTAAAACAAAAAAGGACATTGTCAAAAAGTGATTTTTATAAGTGGAAACAACATTTAAAAGAAGATCGCTTAATGGGTAAATCAGATATTTATCAAGCATTAAATAATTTTTAGACTAAAGGGGCGTCTGTACTGACGTCCCTTTATTTAACGTCTGATTTATGATGAATAGTGTGCTAAAGCAGCTGTTAAATGGTTGATATACGCCTCTTTATAATTTTGAGGGCTAATAATTTTAATCTTTTGAGGAAACCGTTTAGCTACAGATAGACATTCTATTTGCGACATAATAACTTCAGCAGTTTTAAAATTTTCGGTGGAATCGTAGTCAAGGATAACATATTCATTTTGTAAACAATGCCATAAGCTATTGTCACATTGAATTGTCACTATATTAGTAAGTTGCATAATGGAAATATCGTAAGATGTAGTAGTTGAAGTTAATTTGACAATATCACTAAAACGTATAGAACTTATTGTGGAGTTATAAATGTATGTCAGCCAATAATTGTCGTCGATATAATGTATGTATAACGGACTGACATAAATTGTAGTATTTTGGGATGTATGAATGTTTATATTAAATTTATTATTGATACATTGGGTTGCTTCAATTAATGTTTCTGAAAATATCTTGTTCGTACTCACCTGAAAATTATTAAGTAAATTATGTATATACCATTTATGATGCTGATTGGATAAAGAATATTGTTTTAAAAATCGATAACTTTCTTCTTGTATAAAGGGTAATGTTTCTTTCATTTGGTATAATAAGGCAATTATCATTTGCTTTCTAATTTTGATAGGTATCGTTTGTAAACTATGCATTGCTGTTGTGGTGTCATATGCTACTTTAGCTTTTTGATCAACCCAAGTGTCATCTTCGAAAATAAAATTATTTATATCACTAAAATCTCTTTGGATTGAACGTTCATTTACGTTTAATTTATGTGCTAACTCACTTTTGTTCAACTTCATTCCATGTAATAAACGAGTATATATGTATAAAACTCTTTCTGTTTTCTCCAACCAATTATTCCTCCCAATAATATTTTGAGCTTTTAAATTATACCACACTTAATTTATTTGGAATATAGTTTTTGTATTTAAAGTTATTTTACATTTTTATAAATAACATAACTTTATTGATATGAAATTGTGGTAAGTTAAAATTGTGATATAACAGTTAAGCAATAAAATTAAACAGTTTGGCAGTTAAATCGTTTTGAAAATCTTAATTTTATGTAACTTTATTACATGATTTAACAGTTAGGAATAAAAATAGTGCTTAACTGTATATATATATATAGTACGATATAAATTTTTAGGTGATAGATTTTTACTATGCAAAAGTAAGATTTTATTAAACGAGTTAAATAATGGAGAAATAAGGTTTGACGTTAAAGATTGAACTATCTTATAATTTGAAGTAAGTAGACTATCTCATGAGTATATGCGAGGTGATATTAATGAATATGAGAGCAGAACGTGTCGGAGAACAAATGAAACAAGAAATCATGGACATCGTTAACAATAAAGTGAAAGATCCACGTATCGGATTCTTAACAATTACAGATGTGGAAGTAACGAATGACTTATCCATAGCAAAAGTGTACTTAACTGTATTAGGAAACGATATACAAGTAGATGATACTTTTAAAGGTCTTGAAAAAGCAAAAGGCTTTATAAAATCTGAGTTAGGTTCAAGAATGAGATTACGTATAATACCTGAATTAAACTTTGAATATGATGAATCTATAGATTACGGTAATAAAATTGAACGTATGATACAAGATTTGCATAAAAAAGATTAATGGTGGGCTGGGACATAAATCAGTAGTGATTTGGAGTTCCAGCTTTTTCAATATTTAAAGCTAGTTGAAATAGAAAGTAAAGGACGTAGTGTATATGTATAATGGTGTATTGCCAGTATTTAAAGCTCGTGGCTTAACTAGTCATGATGTGGTTTTTAAATTGCGGAAAATTTTAGGCACGAAAAAAATTGGACACACTGGAACGCTTGACCCAGAAGTTTCAGGTGTCTTACCAATTTGCATTGGACCTGCAACTAAAGTCAGTGATTATATTATGGATATGGGCAAGACTTATCGTGCTACTGTATCAATTGGACGAAGTACTACGACTGAAGATCAAACAGGGGATATTTTAACTGAACAGCAAGTGGATACAACAATGATTACTACAGCAAAAATTGACGCAGTTCTCAAAGCCTTTGAAGGCACAATTACGCAAATTCCGCCGATGTATTCTTCAGTTAAAGTGAACGGCAAAAAACTATACGAATATGCACGTAACAATGAAGAAGTTGAGCGACCAAAAAGACAAGTGGAGATATATGATATAATGAGATTGAGTGATTTAACATTTGACCAAGCACAATGTCATTTTGATATTCGAGTGTCATGTGGCAAAGGTACTTACATACGAACTTTAGCCACAGACATAGGTAAAGCATTAGATTTACCAGCGCATATGTCATTGTTAACGAGAATCAATAGTGGTGGTTTTGATATTGACGAGAGTATGACTTTGGAAACAATAGCGGAATTGCATGAGCAAGAAGCGTTACAAGATAAACTCTTTCCTATAGAATATGGTTTAAAAGGGTTGCAGGCCATTAATGTATCGTCTGAGAAACTAAAATCACAAATTCTGAATGGTCAAAAATTTGCGAAACAAACTTTTGAAGAAGTAATTGATGATACTGTTGTGATGATAGATAGTGCTACAAAAAAAGCACTTGCAATCTATGTACCGCACCCTACCAAATCAGATGAAATAAAACCTAAGAAAGTTTTTAACTAAAGGAGATATACACATGAAAGTGATAGAAGTGACTCATCCAATTCAAGCAGACCAATATATCACAGAGCCAGTAGCAATGGCATTTGGCTTTTTTGATGGTATGCATAAAGGACATGCTAAAGTATTCGAAACGTTGCAACAAAAAGCAGAAGCAAACAATTTGAAAAAAGCTGTCATGACTTTTGATCCCCATCCTTCAGTTGTGTTAAATCCTGAAAAGAAACGTACTGATTATTTAACACCAATAGATGATAAGATTGAAATAATGGATGAATACGGCATTGATTATTGTATTGTTATCAATTTTTCATCAAAATTTGCTGATGTGCTTGCTGAAACATTTGTTGAGGAATACGTTTTAAAAAACAATGTAAAACAAATTATTGCAGGCTTCGATTTTACTTTTGGTAAATTTGGTAAGGGCAATATGATGACTTTAGACCAATTAGAGCAATGTGAAACAACTATTGTCAGTAAACAAGAAATAGAATCAGAAAAAATTTCGACAACAGAAATTCGCAAAGCTTTAAAAGAAGGAAACTTACAAAAGGCAAATAATGAATTGGGCTATCACTATCGCATTAAAGGAACAGTTGTACAAGGCGAAAAAAGAGGTAGAACTATAGGCTTCCCAACAGCCAATATTCAGCCTAGTGGTGATTATGTGTTACCTAAAAAAGGGGTTTACGCTGTTAGTATGAATATTGGGGCTAGTGATAAATATTATCGTGGAGTTGCAAATGTTGGTGTGAAACCAACATTTCATGACCCATCAAAAGCACAAATAGTTATAGAAGTGAATTTGTTTGATTTTAAAGAGGATATCTATGGTGAACGAGTGACTGTTTACTGGCATCATTTTTTACGTCCAGAAGTGAAATTTGATGGTATCGATCCACTAGTAGAACAAATGCACAAAGATAAAGATCAAGCAAAATATTTATTAGCTGTTGATTTTGGTGATGATATATCATATAATATTTAAGTCGAATGTAATTATTTACATTGCAATCCTTTCTCTTGGCAAGTCGAAACTCCGACGCTTTGCTCGGATTGAGGTGTATAGTTTAAATTAAAAGGAGGAAATTGATATGGCAATTTCACAAGAACGTAAAAATGAATTAATTAAAGAATATCGTACACACGAAGCGGACACTGGTTCTCCAGAAGTTCAAATCGCTGTATTAACTGCTGAAATTAACGCTTTAAATACACACTTACGTACGCATAACAAAGACCACCATTCACGTCGTGGTTTATTGAAAATGGTAGGTCGTCGTAGACACTTATTAAACTATTTACGTGGTAAAGATATCCAACGTTACCGTGAATTAATTAAATCATTAGGTATCCGTCGTTAATCTTTTGACGTATGCAAAAGGGAAAGAACCAAAAGGTCCTTTCCCTTTTTTATAATCTTTTGTAGTTTATTATCCATGTAAGTATAAATTTACATAATGAAATATAAAAAAACATTAGACTAATATAAAAATAATTAAATAAATGATATGATAGAAGTAATAGATATAGGAGAGGAGATTCATAATGTCTCAAGAGAAAAAAGTTTTTAAAACTGAATGGGCGAATCGATCATTAACAATAGAGACAGGACAACTAGCGAAACAAGCTAATGGCGCTGCACTTGTCCGTTATGGTGATACAGTTGTACTATCAACTGCTGTTGCTTCCAAAGAACCGCGCGATGGAGATTTTTTCCCATTAATGGTAAATTATGAAGAAAAAATGTATGCAGCAGGTAAAATTCCTGGTGGCTTTAAAAAACGTGAAGGTCGCCCGAGTGATGAAGCTACATTAACAGCAAGATTAATAGATAGACCTATCCGTCCACTATTTCCTAAAGGTTATAAATATGATGTTCAAATTATGAACACTGTACTTAGTGCTGATCCAGATTGTTCTCCAGAAATGGCGGCAATGATTGGTTCATCAGTAGCGTTAAGTGTTTCTGACATCCCATTCCAAGGACCTATTGCAGGTGTTAACGTAGGCTTTATAGATGGAGAATACATTATTAATCCAACAGTTGAACAAAAAGCAGTTTCACGTTTAGATTTAGAAGTTGCTGGTCATAAAGATGCAGTGAACATGGTTGAAGCTGGTGCAAGTGAAATCACTGAAGAAGAAATGCTAGAAGCTATCTTCTTTGGACATGAAGAAATTCAACGTCTAGTTGCTTTCCAACAAGAAATTGTTGACTACATTCAGCCAGTGAAAAAAGAATTTATTCCAGCAGAACAAGATGATTCACTCATAGCCAAAGTAACTCAATTAACTGAAGAACAAGGTCTAAAACAAGCAGTGTTAACATTTGATAAACAACAACGTGATGATAAATTAGACGAGCTAAAAGCGGCAGTGATCGACCAATTTATAGATGAAGAAGACCCAGAAAATGAGACATTAATTAAAGAAGTACAAGGCATTTTAAATGATTTAGTAAAAGCTGAAGTAAGACGATTAATTGCTGAAGAAAAAATCAGACCGGATGGCCGTAAAACAGACGAAATTCGTCCATTAGATTCTGAAGTAGGCTTGTTACCTAGAGCACACGGTTCAGGGCTATTCACACGCGGACAAACGCAAGCACTTTCTGTACTAACATTAGGTTCATTAAGTGAATATCAAATTATTGACGGATTAGGTGAGGAAGCAGAGAAACGCTTTATGCATCATTATAATTTCCCTAACTATTCAGTCGGAGAAACTGGACCAGTACGTTCACCGGGAAGAAGAGAAATCGGACACGGTGCATTAGGCGAAAGAGCATTGAGTCATATTATTCCAGACCCTAAAGATTTCCCTTATACGGTAAGAATTGTAAGTGAAGTACTAGAATCGAACGGTTCTTCTTCACAAGCATCAATTTGTGGCTCTACACTTGCTTTAATGGATGCAGGTGTGCCAATTAAAGCACCGGTTGCTGGTATAGCTATGGGATTAGTAACTCGTGACGATAGTTATACAATTTTAACTGATATTCAAGGTATGGAAGATGCTTTAGGGGATATGGACTTTAAAGTAGCAGGTACATCTGAAGGTATCACTGCAATACAAATGGATATTAAAATTGATGGTTTAACAAAAGAAATCATTAAAGAAGCATTAGAACAAGCACGCGAAGGTCGTTTAGCAATCTTAGATCACATGTTACAAACAATCGATACACCAAGAAGTGAGTTAAGCGCATATGCTCCGAAAGTTGTCACTATGACAATTAAACCAGCAAAAATTAGAGATGTGATTGGGCCTGGTGGTAAAAAAATCAATGAAATTATTGATGAAACAGGTGTTAAATTAGATATTGAACAAGATGGTACAATTTTCATAGGTGCAGTCGATCAAAATGCTATTGATAAAGCAAAATCAATTATTGAAGATATTACACGCGAAGCTGAGGTTGGACAAATTTATGACGCAAAAGTTAAACGTATAGAAAAATATGGTGCTTTTGTAGAATTGTTTGCCGGAAAAGACGCTTTAGTTCACATTTCACAAATTGCACAAGAACGCATTAATAAAGTCGAAGATGTATTAGCATTAGGTGACATTTTGAAAGTTAAAGTTACTGAAATAGATAAACAAGGTAGAGTAAATGCTTCTCATAAAGTATTAGAAACTAAATAATCTATATAAACAAGAAACTAGTATACGTTGTGTTGATTATACACATTTTGAAAGTTGTCAAAAAACATAACGTTAATACTAGTTTCTTTTTTTATGTCACAAAAAGTAGAAGTAAGGATACTTTTAACATGGAAATTACTTTAATAGTGTACACAGAGCCTAATATAACTTATAATATAAAATGAGATTATATATGGTCGGGGATTAAAATTAGGAGGTACCATTTTGAGTTTAATTAAGAAAAATAATAACAATATTCGCATAATCCCCCTTGGTGGAGTTGGAGAAATTGCGAAAAATATGTATATCGTTGAAGTAGACGATGAAATGTTTATGTTAGATGCTGGATTAATGTTTCCAGAAGACGAAATGTTAGGTGTAGATATTGTTATTCCTGATATTCAGTATGTCATTGAAAACAAAGAAAAGTTAAAAGGTATATTTTTAACACATGGTCACGAACATGCCATTGGTGCAGTAACATATGTACTTGAGCAAGTTGATGCACCCGTTTATGGTTCGAAGTTGACTATTGCATTAATAAAAGAAAATATGAAGGCACGTAAT
The DNA here is from genome assembly GCF_025560845.1 of Staphylococcus arlettae. Lineage (NCBI taxonomy): Bacteria > Bacillati > Bacillota > Bacilli > Caryophanales > Staphylococcaceae > Staphylococcus > Staphylococcus arlettae. Next base: position 1,647,328 of record NZ_CP094803.1, on the reverse strand, counting down.
ATTAATAAAAAAGTAAGATACTATACTGTTAATAATGATTCGATTATGCGTTTCAAAGGGGTAAATATCACTTTCTTTAACACTGCGCATAGTATTCCAGATAGTTTAGGTATATGTATTCATACATCTTATGGTGCAATCGTGTATACAGGAGAGTTTAAATTTGATCAAAGTTTACAAGGTCATTATGCACCAGACTTAAAACGTATGACTGAAATTGGAGACGAAGGTGTCTTTGCCTTAATCAGTGATTCGACGGAAGCTGAAAAACCTGGATACAATACTCCAGAAAATGTTATTGAGTCTCATATGTATGACGCGTTTACAAAAGTAAAAGGTCGTTTGATTGTCTCTTGTTATGCTTCTAACTTCATTAGAATTCAACAAGTGCTTACAGTTGCAAGCAAACTAAACAGAAAAGTGTCATTCTTAGGTCGTTCATTAGAAAGTTCATTTAACACAGCAAGAAAAATGGGCTATTTTGATATTCCCAAAGATTTGTTAATCCCAATCAATGAAGTGGAAAACTATCCTAAGAATGAAGTTATTATTATTGCAACTGGTATGCAAGGTGAACCAGTTGAAGCGTTAAGCCAAATGGCTCAAAAGAAACATAAAATTATGAACATTGAACCTGGAGATTCTGTCTTTTTAGCAATTACAGCATCTGCAAATATGGAAGTAATCATCGGCAACACTTTAAATGAGCTAGTGCGAGCTGGTGCTGAAATTTTACCGAATAATAAAAAGATTCATGCATCAAGCCATGGCTGTATGGAAGAATTAAAGATGATGATAAATATCATGAAACCGGAATATTTCATTCCTGTAAACGGTGAGTTCAAAATGCAAATTGCACATGCTAAATTAGCTAATGAAGCCGGCGTGCAACCTGAAAAAATCTTTTTAGTGGAAAAAGGTGATGTCGTTAATTATGATGGCGAAGCTATGATTCTTAACGAAAAAGTGAATTCAGGAAATGTACTTATTGATGGTATTGGTGTAGGAGATGTTGGTAACATCGTCTTACGAGATAGACATTTATTAGCCGAAGATGGAATATTTATCGCTGTTGTTACGCTAGATCCTAAAAACAGACGTATTGCTGCGGGTCCTGAAATTCAATCACGTGGATTCGTCTACGTGCGAGAAAGTGAAGCACTCCTTAAAGAAGCTGAAGAAAAAGTACGTGAAATAGTAGAGCAAGGACTATTAGAAAAACGTATTGAAAGGTCAGAAATCAAGCAAAATATGCGTGATCAAATTAGCAAGCTATTGTTTGAAAGTACGAAAAGACGCCCGATGATTATTCCAGTTATTTCGGAAATTTAATATAAACCTATGAGTAAAAGAGGTTGAGGCTAATGCTTTATAAGCATGTAAAAATAGTGGTTGGGATTGCATAAAAATGTCAATCTACAAAGCTGTTTATACCTGTAGGAGGTAGTCTCTGCCTCTTCTTATTATTCATAACGCTAATTGTGAGATAGAGCATGGTAGATGTTTTTAGCATTGTGCTATGTTTAGATTAGTTTCAACTTTTTAAAAGAGGTGTAAAGTTTTGGCACAAACCAAAAAACGAGCGACGACAAGAAAAAAGGGAGCGACGACGCGTAAAAAGTCTACAAAACAACAAAAGAAACAAAAAGATAATGCGTTAAAATATGTCTTTGCGATAATCATCACTATTTTAACAATATTAGGAGCCTTTCAGTTAGGCATTGTTGGACGAATGATTGATAGCTTTTTCAATTATCTTGTAGGTACGAGTAGATACTTAACGTATATATTAATATTAATAGCTACAGTTTATATTACTTTGTATCGCGGTCTTCCTAAAACACGTAGAACAACTGGAGCAGTGATGCTACAGTTTACTTTGATTCTATTAATGCAAGTGATATATCACTTTACTCATAATAGCCAATCGAAAAGAGAACCAGTCTTATCTTTTGTCTATAAATCTTATGAAAACTCACATTTTCCAAATTTTGGTGGTGGCTTGATTGGCTTTTATTTATTGGAATTATTTATACCATTAATTTCTATTGTAGGTGTAATTATCGTTACACTGTTACTTATAATTTCAAGCGGTATCCTTTTATTAAAGCAAAAGCATCGTGATGTTTCGAAATTATTTTTAGAATCTTTGAAAGTTAAAAGTGAATCAGCATCCGACAATCTAAAAGCAAAAAGACAGCAACAAAAAGTTAAAAAAGAAGCAAAAGCGCGTGTGAAAGCTGAAAAACAAGCACAGCAAGCTGCGAAAAATGAAGAGTTGAAAGATGTATCAAACTTACCTGAAGTTAATGAAGCATCTCAAAAAGCTCAACCGGCAATTCCGATTTATGGACATAGTGATAATGAAGATGAGCACACAGCAACAGCTAAACAACCTAAAGGGCATGGCGATACTCTAACAAATGATGTGTCAGCTACAGAGGAACGTCAGAAGCACAAACAACAAAAACAACTTGCGCCTACTGAAGAAGAAGTAGAGGACAATACCGATAGTGAGTTGTCTGGTTCGATTTCAGAAGCAGGTGAAGTAGAAAACGAAGCTTATAAAGTGCCGCCACTTTCGTTGCTAAATCAACCGGCAAAACAAAAAACGACATCTAAAGCTGAAGTGCAGAAAAAAGGGCAATTGTTAGAAACTACATTAAAAAACTTTGGTGTAGATGCTCGTGTCACACAAATCAAAATTGGACCAGCCGTAACTCAATATGAAATACAACCAGCGCAAGGTGTGAAAGTAAGTAAAATTGTAAACTTGCATAACGATATTGCGCTAGCATTAGCAGCCAAAGATATTCGTATTGAAGCGCCGATTCCAGGTCGTTCGGCAGTCGGCATCGAAGTACCTAATGATAAAATTTCGTTAGTATCCTTAAAAGAAGTATTAGATGAAAAATTTCCAGCTAGCAATAAATTGGAAGTAGGATTGGGCAGAGATATTTCAGGCGACCCTATTACCGTAGAATTAAATAAAATGCCGCATTTATTAGTTGCTGGTTCAACTGGTAGTGGGAAATCAGTATGTATTAATGGTATCATTACCAGTATATTGTTGAATGCTAAACCACACGAAGTAAAACTTATGTTAATAGATCCAAAAATGGTAGAATTAAATGTATATAATGGAATTCCGCATTTATTAATACCAGTTGTAACGAATCCACATAAAGCGTCACAAGCGTTAGAAAAAGTAGTTGCAGAAATGGAAAGACGTTATGATTTATTCCAGCATTCTTCTACACGAAATATAGAAGGCTATAATGAATATATTAAACGTCAAAATCAAGAACTAGATGAAAAACAAGCTGAGTTACCTTACATTGTAGTTATTGTAGATGAGTTAGCTGATTTAATGATGGTTGCAGGAAAAGATGTTGAAAATGCAATACAACGTATTACTCAAATGGCACGTGCTGCTGGTATACATTTAATTATTGCGACACAAAGACCTTCAGTTGATGTCATTACAGGGATTATTAAAAATAATATTCCTTCAAGAATTGCATTTGCTGTTAGTTCACAAACTGACTCTAGAACAATAATAGATAGTGGCGGTGCTGATAAATTATTAGGTAAAGGTGATATGTTATATGTAGCAAATGGTGGTTCGGTAAGGACAAGGGTACAAGGTGCATTTTTAAGCGACCAAGAAGTGCAAGAAGTTGTTAATTATGTTGTGGAGCAACAAAAAGCAAATTATGTTAAGGAAATGGAGCCCGATGCACCCGTAGAAAAATCAGAAATGAAAAGTGAAGACCCACTTTATGATGAGGCATATCTATTTGTTATAGAACAACAAAAAGCAAGCACATCACTACTCCAACGACAATTTAGAATTGGTTATAACAGGGCATCAAGATTGATGGATGATTTAGAGAACAACCAAGTTATTGGACCACAAAAAGGCAGTAAGCCAAGACAAATACTTGTTGATTTAGATAACGATGAGGTGTAAATATGGAATTAACATCAGTTTATAGAGTGAAAGAATGGATAATTAACCAAATTAAAGAAGGTAAATTAGCACATGGAGAAAAACTACCTAGTAATTTAGCAATTGCTAGAGATTTAAAAGTAAAAACAGATGATGTCTATGATGGTGTAGATGAACTAATTACTGAACAAGTCTTAACTAATAATTTAGAAGAAGGTGTGAGCGTTAAATCGCTACACCCTTTCTTCTATCCATTAGGTGAATTAGTAAGTATTAGTGAAATGATTACGAATCAAGGCTATCAAGCAGGTACTGAATTTATCAGCTTAGACGAAAAGCCAGCCACATCATTAGACGCAAAATATTTGACGTTACCTGAAAAAACAATGGTTACTATTATTGAACGTATTCGCACAGCAAACCAGTTTCCTGTGGTGTATTGTTTAGATAAAGTACCCACATCAGAATTGACGTGTTATCAATATCAAACAAATAATCAATCCATTATTAATGCCATCGAGCAAAATTCTAAACGCAAAATTAGTTATGCTGAAACAGAAATAGAAGCAATTAGTTATGAACCACATATTTCAGATATTTTAAATGCGTCACCACATGAAGGACTCATGTTATTAAAGCTTATTCATTATGATAATGAACATAATCCTGTATTTTATTCATTTAATTATTTTAAAAGTAGTTTAGTAAAGTTTAAAACGGTAAGAAATAGACTATAAGCAAAAAGAAAGCGGGGAATGACAATTTGAATAACAAGTCAACGAGCAATCTTCATATTAATGTATTACCAACTTCGAAATTTAAAACCACTACGATTACATTAAAATTTATGGCCCCTTTAAACCAAGATACGGTTACTGAACGCGCTATTTTAAGTAAATTATTAATGCGTGCAACTAAAAAATGGCCGTCAGATAAAGCCTTGAATCGTCGTTTATCAGAATTATATGGCGCTTATGTTAATAGTTTTGTGTCTAAATTTAAAGATAAACATGTTATTACGATTTCATTAGAATTAGTTAATGAAAAATACCTCAAAGATACTACTCCACTGTTTGAACAAGGCATAAAATTATTAACAGAAATTATCTGGAACCCCTTAATAACTAATCAACAATTTGATGAAGGATTTTTAGCACAAGAAAAATCTTTGCTGACAAAAAAATTAGCTGCTATAGAAGATAATAAGTCACAACTCGCTTTTCTAAATTTATTGAAAAACATGTTTGGCGATCAACCATACAGTCAATTAGCGAGTGGACAAGTAGAAAACATAGCTCACATATCAAGTGCAAGTTTATATGATACATATCAATCTATGATTACTAATGATTTCTGTGCAATTTATGTTGTTGGTAATGTAGATGAACGACAAGTTAAGAATTACATACAGCAATATTTCCAAATTCAACCATCTCACTTTGATACATTTGCAACAGTAGAACCAGTCGCTACAGAACACAAGCCGAATGTTATTATCGAATATGATGAAATCGATCAAGCCAAGTTAAATATGGGCTTCGAATTTCCGGTAACTTATGGTAGTGAGGCATATTTTGCATTAGTAGTCTTTAATATGATGTTCGGTGGTGACCCATCATCCGTATTATTTAATGAAGTAAGGGAACGACAAAGTTTAGCGTACTCTATTCATTCGCAACTCGATACAAAAAATGGCTATTTATTCGTTTTAAGTGGAGTTTCAGCTGATAAATATCAAGTTGCACAAGAGACCATCATTAAAGAATTTGAAAAGTTCAAATTTGGAGAATTTAGTGATGAAAAACTTGAGTTAGCGAAAAAAGTTATTATTTCACAGCGCCATGAAGGTGAAGATCGACCAAAAAGTATTATTGAACGGATGAATAACAATCTGTTATTAACAACGGATATGACAGATCAATCGTATGTAGATGCTATTATGCAAGTGACACGAGAACAAATCATTGAGTTAGTGAATGCAGCGACGTTAAATACTATTTATATTTTAACAAAAGGAGGGGAAGCGTAATGCGCGAAAAATATTACCAACAAATCGATGAACGCGTTTTTGAAAGTACCCTTAATAATGGTTTGAAATTATTTGTCATACCAAAACAAGGATTTCAAAAGACCTTTGTTACATACACTACACAATTTGGTTCTTTAGATAATAAATTTAAACCGCACAATCAAGATGAATTTGTTACAGTGCCGGATGGTGTGGCACATTTTTTAGAACATAAATTATTTGAAAATGAAGAAGAAGACTTATTTACAGCGTTTGCTGAGGATAATGCTCAAGTTAATGCTTTTACAAGTTTTGATCGTACAAGTTATTTATTTAGTGCGACAGATAATATTGAGCGAAATATTAAACGTTTATTAACTATGGTAGAAACACCTTATTTCACTAAGGAGACTGTAGATAAAGAAAAAGGTATTATCGCTGAAGAAATAAAAATGTATCAAGAACAACCTGGATATAAATTAATGTTTAACACTTTACGTGCTATGTATGATTCACATCCGATAAAAGTTGACATTGCAGGTAGTGTTGAGAGTATTTACGATATTACTAAAGATGATTTATATTTATGTTATGAGACATTTTACCATCCATCAAACATGGTGCTATTTGTTGTAGGTGACGTTGAGCCTAATGCTATTGAACAAATCGTTACAGAACATGAAGATAAACGAGATAAAGAAGCGCAACCAGTTATTCAACGTGATCCTTTAGTTGAAAAAGCTTCTGTTAACGAAAAAGTCGTAACAGAAACTATGAAATTACAGTCACCTAGACTCATGTTAGGATTTAAAAATGATCCGTTAACTAATCTTCAACCAGAGCAATTTGTACGTAAAGATTTGGAAATGACTTTATTTTTTGAATTAGTATTTGGCGAAGAAACTGATTTTTATCAATCACTACTTACAGATGAATTAATAGATGATACTTTCGGCTATCAATTTGTACTTGAACCAACATATAGTTTTTCTATCATAACGAGCGCCACGCAACAACCTGATAAATTAAAAGATTTATTATTAACAGAATTGGAACAAAAAAAAGGTCAACTCGTGGATGAAGAAGCTTTTGAATTGTTGAAAAAACAATTTATTGGAGAATTTATTACAGGTCTAAATTCACCAGAGTACATCGCTAACCAGTATACTAAATTATATTTTGAGGGTGTCAGTCTCTTTGATTTATTGGATATTGTTGAAAATATAACATTAGAGAGTGTCAACAGTACTGTACAAACATGCTTGAATATAGAACAGATGGTTGATAGTCGTTTGGAGATGAAGTAAACTATGAAAGCTGTAGTAATTGGTGGCTCAGGTACGATTGGTAAAGCCATTGTGCAACGTTTATTAGATGATGGATATGAGGTAATTGTGCAGTATCATCGTGCAGAGGTATCGACCTTAATAAGGCAATTCAAAGGTTATCCAGTACAATTTGTGCAATGTGATTTAACCGCAAGTCCACAATATGAAGAACTTTTCCAATCTATACAAAATATAGATTGTTTGATTTACGCTAGCGGTACAGCTCTTTATGGTCAACTTCAAGATACTAGTGATGAAGAGATTGATCGTTGCTATCGCATTCACGTCAGAGAATGTATCCGTGTTATTAGATATTTTGTAGATCAATTAAGAATGAGTGAACAAGGCAGAATTATTGTTATTTCATCTATCTGGGGAGAAACAGGAGCCAGTCTCGAAACAGTATATTCATCAATGAAAAGTGCACAGTTAGGATTTGTGAAAGCACTAAGTCAAGAATTAGCGATGACGTCAGTTACTGTTAATGCTATATCACCAGGCATTGTTAGTGGTAATATGTCTACAGTGTGGTCAGACGAAGAATTATCTGCTATTGTGAATGAACTACCACAACAGAGATTAATTGATCCACATGAAATTGCACATACTTGTGCCTACTTATGTCATCCAATGGCTAAAAGTGTGACAGGTACAGTTCAAAAAGTAAACGGAGCCTGGTACTTATAAGTACTTAATATTGATTTACAAATTATTATGTTTCAATGTTATAATGTTCATATAATTATACTTTTTAATAGATGCGTGTGCTATTACAGTTTTATTTACGGTTGTTGTAATGCATGAAAACTAAGGGGTGTTTAGTTATGGCAGTGCCAGTAAAAAAAGAATGGTATTTAGAATATGAAATTACAATGAATAGAGCAGGTTTATTAGGCGACGTTTCCAGTTTATTAGGTATGATGGGTATTAGCATTGTAACTATAAATGGTGTTGAACAAGCGCGTAGAGGTTTGCTTATTAAATCTGATAACTTAGAAAAAGTTAGTAGATTTGAGAACATTGTGACAGAAATAGACGATATCTCAATTACAAAATTACGACAACCTGAACTAAGAGATCGTTTAGCAGTTCGTCATGGCAGATACATAGAACAAGATGCAGACGATAAAAAAACGTTCCGCTTTGAACGTGAAGATTTAGGTTTATTAGTTGATTTTATGGCAGAGCTATTTAAGGAAGAAGGTCATAAACTAATCGGTATTCGCGGAATGCCACGTGTAGGGAAAACAGAATCTATTGTAGCCGGTAGTGTTTGTGCGCATAAACGTTGGTTATTTATTAGTTCCACGCTAATTAAACAAACGGTTAGAAGTTCACTCATCAAAGGTGAATATGATTCGGATCATGTTTATATTATTGATGGTGCCGTTACTGCGCGTGAATCAAGTGAAAAACATCAAGATTTAGTTAAAGAAGTTATGAGCTTACCAGCTATCAAAGTAGTAGAGCACCCAGATTTGTTTGTGGAGGCCAGTGAATATAATATGAGTGATTTTGACTATATTATTGAGTTAAGAGAAGATAAAGACCAAGAAATTCATTATGAAGAAATGAAAAAGAAAACCGTAAAAAGTAAAAATAATTTAGATTTTAATGAAAACGGATTTGGTGATGGTTTTGGTTTCTTTCAATAATACGTACTTTTACTGTCGAGGAGGACTACAACCATGAGCTCTATAGGACAAACTTTAAAAGGTCGACGTGAACGACTTGGTATGACGCTGTATGAATTAGAGTCAAAAACCCAAATTAAACAAGCAACGTTAAAGTTAATCGAAAATAATGATTTTGATGCATTATATAATTCTGCTTATGCTGAAGGTTTTATTGAAAAATATGCTAAAGCTGTGAATATTGATTCAACACAGCTAATAGCCGCGCATAAAGAAGAGATACCACAGCAAGATAACAATATTGATGTTACCATTAATGCATTTGCGCAAGAAGACAAGCCTACTTATAGAAGTAAAAATAAAGAACCGCTACAGTTAATTGTCGTTATTAGTGCTATCGTTATAATTACTGCATTAATATGGATTTCAGCGGTCATTGTGTTGTAAGAAGTATTGATTGTTAGATTTAAATAGAGAAATGAGGATTATACATGAATATACCGAATTGGATAACCGTTTTTAGAGTTATACTAATTCCGATTTTTTTAATTTTCGCATTAGCGGATTTTGGTTTCGGTTCAGTGTCTATAATAGGCGGATATAATATTAGAATAGAATTACTAATTGCTGGAATAATATTTATTGTTGCATCGTTGAGTGACTTTGTGGATGGTTATTTAGCTCGCAAGTGGCAATTAGTAACGAATATGGGGAAATTTTTAGACCCATTAGCAGACAAATTATTGGTGTCTGCAGCATTAGTTGCATTAGTACAAATTGATTTAACAAATTCAATAGTAGCTATAATTATCATTGCTCGTGAATTCGCAGTAACTGGATTACGTTTATTACAAATTGAACAAGGTTTTGTTAGCGCAGCAGGGCAACTAGGTAAAATAAAGACAGCTGTCACAATGGTAGCGTTAGTATGGATCTTATTAGGTGACCCATTAGCTAATTGGATTGGTTTTCCTTTAGGTCAAGTATTACTGTACATTGGAGTATTCTTTACTATATTATCAGGTATCGAATATTTTTATAAAGGACGAGACGTCTTTAAAGCAAAATAATAAGTTAAAGTTTGGAACTCAAGTAAGAAACTTGTATCCAAACTTTTTTTTAGATTTTTAGGAAACATTTGTTTTATAATAAAGTGTATTACATTCAAGTATTTGATAGTGTCATTTTCGACAAGGGGGAAGAACAGCAGTGCAAATTTCAATTATCGCAGTCGGATCAGAATTATTATTAGGACAAATCGCTAATACCAATGGTCAATATCTATCTAAATTGTTTAATGATATTGGTCATAGTGTAGTTGAGCATACGGTGGTTGGTGATAATGTAGAGCGTTTAACGCGTGTAGTAAAACATGCTTTAGACAATTATGATGCTGTCGTTTTGACTGGCGGTTTAGGTCCAACTAAAGATGATTTAACAAAACATACTGTAGCGCAGTTACTTAACCGTGAACTTGTAACTGATCAAAACGCAATGAACTATATTGAACAATTTTTTGCACAACATCAACAAGTAATGACCCCAAATAATAAACAACAAGCGCTAGTTATTGAAGGTTCAAAAGTGTTAGCTAATAAAGTAGGTATGGCGCCTGGAATGTTAGTAGATTACAACGATAAAAAAGTAGTGCTATTACCAGGTCCACCTAAAGAAATGCAACCTATGGCTAAGAATGAATTATTGCCGTATTTTCTAGATGGAGAAAAAAGTATTTATTCTGAATCGTTAAGGTTTGCGGGAATAGGTGAGTCAAGAGTGGAAACGGAGCTTATGGACTTAATAGATAATCAAAGCAATCCAACAATTGCCCCATTAGCTGGTTCGCATGAAGTCAATATCAGATTAACTGCCAATGCACATTCAAAAGCTGAATGTGTTGCCTTAATAGCACCTATCAAACAAGAAATATTAAACCGACTAGGTGATTATTACTATGGCTCTAATGAAATTACATTAGCAGAAGCATTTATGCAACAAATTACTCACTCATTTGCACTTTATGATGGCGTGACTGAAGGGCTTCTATATAGCCAAATGAGTGATTATAATTGTGATCAATTGTTGCAAGGGGTACTTATTCATGCACCACAATTTATCGACAGTACCAAGTCAATAACAGAGCAATTAACAGTTGCGACAACAAGCGTTCAAAAACTATATAATACCCAAATAGGTGTAGCAGTATTGCGTCATCAAAATAAAGTTTATATAGGTATATTGAAAAATCAACAATTGCATATCGAGTCATTTAATGTAGCAACACAACAAGTTACACTAAAATCGCGTACACCGAACCAAGTATTAATACGGTTGTTAACTTATATTAAAAAACTTTAAAATAGCGTTATTAAGCACGCATGTTCGATATTTTTGAACATAACGAACATAATACGAACAAATATTCGCAAAATACTTGAAAAAACGATAAATAGATTGTATAGTGTGATTAAGATAATTAATTGAGATGAAACTCATTTAGGAGGTCCAACATTGGATAACGAACGTCAAAAAGCTTTAGATACAGTTATAAAAAATATGGAAAAATCATTTGGTAAAGGTTCAGTGATGAAATTAGGCGACAATAAAGCTCGCAGAGTATCAAGTGTTTCAAGTGGTTCTGTAACATTGGATAATGCCTTAGGAGTAGGTGGTTATCCTAAAGGAAGAATTATTGAAATCTATGGACCAGAAAGTTCAGGTAAAACGACTGTTGCATTACATGCTATAGCTGAAGTACAAAGAAATGGTGGAATTGCAGCATTTATCGATGCCGAACACGCACTTGACCCTGTTTATGCTGAAGCTTTAGGTGTCGATATTGATAATTTATATTTATCACAACCTGACCACGGAGAACAAGGTCTTGAAATCGCAGAGGCTTTTGTTAGAAGTGGTGCGGTAGATATCGTAGTAGTAGACTCAGTTGCAGCATTAACGCCAAAAGCTGAAATTGAAGGTGAAATGGGAGATACTCATGTAGGCTTACAAGCAAGATTAATGTCTCAAGCGTTACGTAAACTATCAGGGGCAATTTCTAAATCTAACACTACTGCAGTATTTATTAACCAAATCCGTGAAAAAGTAGGCGTTATGTTCGGTAATCCTGAAACAACACCTGGTGGACGTGCATTGAAATTCTACAGTTCAGTGCGTTTAGAAGTACGTCGTGCAGAGCAATTAAAACAAGGTCAAGACATTGTAGGTAATAGAACAAAAATTAAAGTTGTTAAAAATAAAGTGGCACCTCCTTTCAGAGTAGCAGAAGTTGATATTATGTACGGGAAAGGTATTTCTAAAGAAGGTGAACTTATCGATTTAGGTGTTGAAAATGATATCGTCGATAAGTCAGGCGCATGGTATTCATATAATGGAGAGCGTATGGGTCAAGGTAAGGAAAATGTAAAAACTTATCTAAAAGAAAACCCTGAAATTAAAAAGGATATTGATCAAAAATTACGTGAAAAATTAGGTATTTTTGATGGTGATATCGAAGAAACCGAAGAATCCGAAGAAGCAACACCGAATTTATTCGATGAAGAATAGTTGAAATTAAAATAAATAATTTTTTAAAGTAAGCTGTATAACTCAAAATATTGTTGTTATACAGCTTTTTTGGTAATCAATTACAACTGCACACTTGAGCACTAGATAAAATTAAACAGAATATGATTTTTTATCCTAATTATTAATTAACAATGGAAAATTTAGACTGTTATCATTTGTAAAGTTTGTTATAATCTAAATATACATATTATTATGTATAAATTATTTTAATATAGTATTAAAATCTCTGTTAATTGAAATTATATAATTGTAGTTCGATATCTTGACACTTCTTAGTTTTAAAACGTACAATTGGACTGTATGATTGTTATATAATTCATTAAAATCATATTTATTTTGATATAAAGAGCAAATCCTAGAAAAAGGGGGGTGTTTATGTGAATTTATTAGACCTCCTACTCATTTTGCTAGGTATTATTCTGGGAGTTGTTGTAGGGTATTTTAGTGCCCGTAAATTGCTACATCAAAAGCAATTACAAGCAAGACAAACTGCCGAAGATATCATCGATCAGGCGAATAAAGAAGCTGAAAACCTAAAAAAGGAAAAACTGCTTGAAGCCAAAGAAGAAAATCAGTTGTTAAAAGAACAAAGTGAAAATGAACTTCGTGAACGACGAGGAGAACTTCAAAGGCAAGAAAGTCGCCTACTTCAAAAAGAAGAAAATTTAGAGCGTAAATCTGATTTGCTTGATAAAAAAGATGAAATTTTAGAGCAAAAAGAATCTAAACTTGAAGAAAGACAACAACAAGTAGATGCAAAAGAGAGTAGTGTTCAATCATTAATAAATAAACATGAACAAGAATTAGAACGCATCTCTGGTCTCACTCAAGAAGAAGCAGCTAATGAGCAACTTAAACGAGTTGAAGACGAATTGTCACAAGATATTGCAATACTTGTTAAGGAAAAAGAGAAAGAAGCCAAAGAAAAAGTCGATAAAAATGCAAAAGAGTTATTAGCAACAACGGTACAACGACTAGCTGCAGAACATACTTCAGAATCTACAGTATCGGTTGTTAATTTACCTAACGATGAAATGAAAGGACGGATCATTGGTAGAGAGGGTAGAAATATTAGAACACTCGAGACACTTACTGGTATTGATTTAATTATCGATGACACACCAGAAGCAGTTATACTATCAGGATTTGATCCAATCAGACGTGAAATTGCTAGAACAGCATTAGTCAATCTCGTTTCTGATGGTAGAATACACCCAGGACGCATTGAAGATATGGTGGATAAAGCTCGGAAAGAAGTAGATGATATTATACGTGATGCAGGTGAACAAGCGACATTTGAAATAAATGTACACAATATGCATCCAGATTTAGTTAAAATCTTAGGTCGTTTACAATACCGCACGAGTTATGGACAAAATGTGTTAAAACATTCAATTGAAGTGGCACATTTAAGTGGCATGCTTGCTGCTGAATTAGGAGAAGATATAACTTTAGCCAAAAGAGCTGGCTTATTGCATGATGTTGGTAAAGCCATCGATCATGAAGTAGAAGGTAGCCACGTAGAAATTGGTGTTGAATTGGCTAAAAAATATAATGAAACTGAAACAGTGGTTAATGCTATTCATTCACACCATGGAGATGTTGAACCAACATCTATTATTTCTATTCTAGTAGCTGCTGCTGATGCATTATCTGCTGCAAGACCTGGTGCTCGTAAAGAAACTTTAGAAAACTATATTAGAAGATTAGAGCGCTTAGAGACGTTATCGGAAAGCTATGATGGCGTAGATAAAGCATTCGCAATTCAAGCTGGTAGAGAGATTCGAGTTATTGTTTCACCAGATGCTATAGACGACTTAAAATCACATCGCTTAGCAAGAGATATAAAGAGCCAAATTGAAGATGAACTTCAATATCCTGGTCATATAAAAGTGACAGTTGTTCGTGAGACTAGAGCAATTGAGTATGCAAAATAAAAACGGTTGCCTTTAAGGCGACCGTTTTTTATTAATATCAATATGCTTTCTAAATTGTACTAAAAAGTATATGGATACTAACTTAATTCCAGATCAGTAACTTTAACTTCTTGGATTACTTCTGCCGTATCGTAACAATTTGTAGAAAGATTAGCGTACCTTTCAGCTAAACGATATGCATTGATATATAATTCAAGACTGTCTTTTGCAATGTCTTCTGCATCCTCACTTTTCGATGGATTGGCTGAAACTACTAAATTTGCAAACTTTTCTGGATCAATGTTAATTGACATGTATAACTTACAACTCCTATATATTTGTTTTCAATACTCTACTTATATAAATACCACTTAGCCAAATTTTAAAACTAAATTTAACTATATCATTTTAATTATAATCCTTTTCAATATGTTTAATATACATTAAACTAACAATATGAGAGGATGAACTTGTAATGAGAATATTATTTATTGGAGATATAGTTGGCAAAATTGGACGTGAAGCCATAACAACATATTTACCAAAACTGAAACAAACATATAGACCGACTGTAACTATCGTAAATGGTGAAAATGCCGCACACGGTAAAGGTCTGACTGAAAAGATTTATAAACAATTGCTTCGTGAAGGTGTAGACTTTGTAACAATGGGAAACCATACTTATGGTCAACGTCAAATTTATGACTTTATAGAAGAAGCGAATAGAATGGTCCGACCAGCTAACTTTCCTGATGAAGCACCAGGTGTAGGTATGCGTTTTATTCAAATTAATGATATTAAATTAGCTATTATAAATTTACAAGGTCGTGCCTTTATGCAGGACATTGATGATCCATTTAAAAAAGCTGATGCCTTAATAAAAGAAGCTCAAGCAGTTACCGATTATATTTTTGTAGATTTTCATGCTGAAACAACATCAGAAAAAAATGCTATGGGTTGGTATTTAGATGGTCGAGTTAGTGCGGTAGTAGGTACACATACACACATACAAACTGCAGACGAAAGAATTTTACCTCAAGGTACGGGTTATATTACTGATGTCGGTATGACAGGGTATTATGATGGAATATTAGGTATAAATAGAGATGAAGTTATTACTCGTTTTATTACAAGTTTGCCACAACGTCACGTCTTGCCAGATGATGGTAGAAGCGTGTTATCAGGTGTAGTAATAGATATAGATAAAAATGGACGTACAAAGCACATAGAGCGTGTGTTAATCAACGATGATCATCCCTTTAACTAACTATCGTCCATTAGTATGAATTTAAATAACTACCATTCTATACATAGTAATAGAGTGGTTTCTTTTGGTATTATTAAATATGAACTATTTTTCCACTAGGAGGCAAGATGATATGAGATCACAAATATCATGGAAAGTGGGCGGTCAGCAAGGCGAAGGAATTGAATCAACAGGAGAAATTTTTGCCACTGCTATGAATCGTAAAGGATATTATCTCTACGGCTATCGTCATTTTTCAAGTCGTATTAAAGGCGGTCACACAAATAATAAAATTCGAGTATCAACAACACCAGTACATGCTATTAGCGATGATTTAGATTTACTCATTGCATTTGACCAAGAAACAATTGAAGTCAATCATCATGAAATGAGAGAAGATAGCATTATTATAGCTGACAGTAAAGCTAAACCAGAAAAACCAGAAGATTGTCGAGCGCAACTCATAGATTTACCATTTACTGCAACAGCGAAAGAACTTGGTACTGCATTAATGAAAAATATGGTAGCAATTGGTGCTACATGTTCAATTATGAATATTGATACTACTGTCATAGAAACTTTAATTACAAACATGTTTAGCAAAAAAGGCGATAAAGTAGTTGAAATGAATATTCAAGCATTGCAAGAAGGCTATCGCCTGATGCAAGAACAACAAAGTACATTAATTGGTGATTTTGAATTAACAGATACTGCGGAGCAACCGCATTTATATATGATTGGTAATGATGCGATTGGTTTAGGCGCTTTATCTGCAGGATCAAGATTTATGGCTGCTTATCCAATTACACCAGCATCAGAAATTATGGAGTATATGATTGCCAATTTACCAAAAGTTGGTGGAACTGTAGTACAAACAGAAGATGAAATTGCTGCAGCTAACATGGCAATTGGCTCCAATTATGCTGGAGTGCGTGCATTTACAGCAAGTGCCGGACCGGGATTATCATTGATGATGGAAGCTATTGGATTGTCAGGTATGACCGAAACACCATTTGTGGTTATTAATACACAACGTGGTGGTCCATCTACAGGATTGCCGACAAAGCAAGAACAATCAGACTTAATGCAAATGATTTATGGTACTCATGGAGATATACCAAAGATTGTTGTTGCGCCTACTGACGCTGAAGATGCTTTCTATTTAACTATTGAAGCATTTAACTTAGCTGAGGAATATCAATGTCCTGTTATTGTTTTAAGTGATTTACAATTATCATTAGGAAAACAAACAGTAAAACATTTAGATTATAATAAAATTGAAATTAAACGTGGCGCTTTATTACAGTCTGATATTGAACGCGATGAAGATGATAAACTCTACTTTAAACGCTATGCTTTAACAGAAAGTGGTATTTCACCTAGACCGATTCCTGGTTTGAAAGGTGGTATACATCATGTCACTGGAGTTGAGCATAACGAAGAAGGTAAAACGAGTGAAGCAGCTAATAACAGACAACAACAAATGGAAAAACGTATGCGTAAAACACAACATTTACTCATTAATAATCCAGTTGATATAGATGAACAACATGATGAAGCAGATATTTTATATATTGGATTTATATCAACTAAAGGGTCAATTGCTGAAGGTAAAGAACGTTTAGAACAGCAAGGTATAAAAGTAAATCATTTACAAATCAGACAATTACATCCTTTCCCAAATGAACTTGTGCAGCAAGCAGTAAATAAAGCATCAAAAGTAATAATTGCTGAGCACAACTATCAAGGACAGTTAGCAAATATTATTAAAATGAATGTGAATATAGGTAATAAATTGGTAAACCAGACTAAATATGACGGTACACCATTTTTACCTCATGAAATAGAAGAAAAAGGTTTAGCAGTGGCTAAAGAAATAAAGGAGCTGGTTTAAGTGGCAACATTTAAAGATTTTAGAAACAATGTGAAGCCCAATTGGTGTCCAGGATGTGGAGATTTCTCAGTGCAAGCTGCGATTCAAAAAGCAGCAGCAAATGTTGGTTTAGAACCTGAGGAAGTTGCAGTTATTACTGGTATTGGTTGTTCTGGACGTTTATCAGGCTATATCAATGCATACGGTGTACATGGCGTGCATGGTCGTTCATTACCATTAGCACAAGGCGTGAAAATGGCAAATAAAGATTTGACTGTAATTGCATCTGGCGGCGATGGTGATGGTTATGCTATCGGTATGGGTCATACAATACATGCATTACGTCGAAATATGAATATGACATATATAGTTATGGACAACCAGATTTATGGTTTGACTAAAGGACAAACATCGCCATCATCCGCTCCTGGTTTTATTACTAAATCTACACCTAAAGGTAATATTGAACAAAATGTAGCTCCTTTAGAGCTAGCTATCTCTTCTGGAGCGACGTTTGTAGCACAAGGATTTTCTAGTGATATTAAAGGTTTAACGAAGATGATAGAAGATGCAATTAACCACGATGGATTTTCTTTTGTCAATGTGTTTTCTCCATGTGTGACATATAATAAAGTTAATACGTATGACTGGTTTAAAGAAAATTTAACGAGCATAGAAGATATCGAAGATTATGATGCTACAGATAAGCAAAATGCAATGCGTAATATTTTAGCTTACGAATCTTTAGTTAAAGGAATCGTATATCAAGATAGTGAAACACCTTCTTATGAATCGCAAATTGACGAGCTAGGTGAGACGTCACTAGCTAAAAAAGATATTCACATTGATGAAACACAATTCAATGAATTAATTGAGCAATTTGTCTAAGAATAAGAATTGATGAATTTTACTATTTAAAAATGCCCAAGTAAATTTGTGTATAATATCGCTACTAAAGATAAATGAATAGTGATGACATGAATTAAAATATTACTAATATAGGAACGACCTATGAAATCAACGCGATTAAATTGATTTTGTAGTTGCGTTCCTTCTTTTTAATGTGAAATAAATTTCGTATAATCAAATAAACATTACATATAAGGAGCACAAGTTATGGTAGATAAATATACATCAATGACTGAACTATTTCAGCAAACAAGTGCTCAAGAAGATTGGGAAATTGAGACAATAAATAGAGACAGTCACGTACTTGTAGCTGCTATACACGGTGGTGCAATTGAAAGAGGAACGAGCGAAATTGCACAATTGATTGCACAACTAGGTGGTTATGATTATTATAGTTTTAATGCTATACGCCCTAATAAAAACCATGAACTACACGTGACTGCGAATCATTTTGATGATCCATTATTACTATCTATGGTGAGAGAAAAGGAGCATGCTTTATCCATTCATGGGTGTATGGGTGACAAACCAGAAATATATATTGGCGGTAAAGATAGCACTTATATTGAGCGAATTAAATCTAAATTAACGGCTCAGGGTGTGGTTGTTAAAGATGCGCCATCGCCAATAGCGGGAAAGCATGCTGATAACTTTGTTAATCAAAGTAAACGCCAGCAAGGTATCCAATTGGAATTAACTGTTGCATTTAGAAAAGCATTGTTTAAGAATCGTCAGTTTAAAGAGCAAGATAGAGTGAATAAAGATAACTGGGCACCGTTTATGTATCAAATCGCACAGGCACTAGTTGAAGTTTATCAATATGAATAAAGCAATATATCGATTGTGTTAATTCGGTCTATTATTGCTAAGGGGGTACCTTTAATGGATACATTTCGCACAATGACTGAATTAGAAAATGCAACTACTAAAAATAAGGATTGGGACATCATAACACGTGATGTGAAATCAGCGGTGTTAATTGCAGCTATTCACGGTGGCGGTATCGAACCGGGAACTACAGAAGTATGTGATTTAATTGCAGAAAAAGGACATTATAGCTTTTATACTTTTAAAGGATTACGACGACAAAAAAATGTCGAATTACATGTCACCTCTCGCCATTACGATCAATCCACTATGCAAGTTATGGTATCGAAAGTGTATCAAGCAGTAGCAATTCATGGTTGTATAGGTGATGAATCAATTGTGTATATTGGTGGTAAAGACAAATCACTTATGGCTTCAATTGAGCAGTTGTTAACTAAAGCTAACTTTAAAGTAGCTAAAGCGCCTGACCATCTATCGGGTAAACAAGATGATAATATTATTAATTACACACAGCAAAATGCTGGAGTGCAATTAGAATTAACTACAGCATTAAGACAAAGTTTTTTTAAAGATTATAAGTTTAATAGAAAACATCGTGAAAGTAGAGATAATTGGAATCACCATATGTATGCATTTGCAGATGCTATCATCAAAGCTATTGAAACAAGTAATAAATAATATTAGTGTAAAATGAATTATTTATGTCAATATAGAACTGTAAGTAAGCATAGTACGGCTTGCTAAAATAAAGGAGTTTTGCGCTATTACTCAATCTGCTTATTTGGTACACTGGAGAAGAATATTACTGTTTTGAGAGGGGTTAATGATATGGATGATACGTTAATGAGTGTTCAAATTATACCAAAAACGCCAAATGGAGAAGATGTTATCCCATATGTTGATGAAGCAATAAAAGTCATAGACGATTCAGGACTTGATTATAGAGTTGGACCACTTGATACGACAGTGCAAGGGGATATGAATGAATGCTTAATATTATTGCAAAAACTGAATGATCGTATGGTAGAATTAGAAGTTCCTAGTATTATAAGTCAAGTGAAATTTTATCATGCACCAGAGGGCATTACGATTGAGACGTTAACAGGAAAATATGATGAAGTTTAAACAGCAAGTAAAGATAAGCATTTTACTTTAGTGAGTAATAGACAAATACGCGCAGTGTAGTATTAATGTATAAATGAGTAGCTGATAATTCATTTTGCATAAGTGGACGACATTTAATATAATAAAAGAATGATTAAGGGCATGTATAAAGTGTATTGAGTTTTAACGTTAATGAAGTGCGCTAATTGTAACAAATGTGGGCGTAGACTACTTTTAGGCACAAGTCAATATGTGAAATTATAATTAACTATATTATAAACGATTTAGGTGTTATAACGGTGTTATAGCACCTAGTAATATTTCACTAAACAAACTCATAAACACTTTGGCTACAGAAAGGGTTTTTTAAGTGAATGAAGAGCAAAGAAAGCAATCATCTATAAACATTTTAGATGAGCGCGATAAGAAAGCAGAGAAAGAAACGAAAGATTATAGTAAATATTTTGAACATGTTTATCAGCCACCAAGTTTAAAAGAAGCTAAAAAACGTGGTAAGCAATCAGTACAATATAACGACGATTTTAAAATTGAAGAAAAATATAGAAATATGGGGTTAGGACGTACCTTTTTAATCAAAACATATGGTTGTCAGATGAATGCACACGATACAGAAGTTATGGCTGGAATTTTAAGTGCCTTAGGTTATCAAGCAACTGATGATATCAATACAGCTGATGTTATATTAATAAATACTTGTGCGATACGTGAAAATGCGGAAAATAAAGTATTTAGTGAAATAGGTAACCTTAAACATTTAAAACGAGAACGCCCAGATGCCTTAATAGGTGTATGTGGCTGTATGTCTCAAGAGGAATCTGTAGTAAATAAAATTTTAAAATCTTATCAAAATGTTGATATGATTTTTGGCACACATAATATTCATCGTTTACCTGCCATTTTAGAAGAGGCATATTTATCAAAAGCTATGGTTGTTGAAGTGTGGTCAAAAGAAGGCGATGTAGTAGAAAACTTGCCTAAAGTACGTGCAGGTAATATTAAAGCTTGGGTTAATATTATGTATGGATGTGATAAATTCTGTACTTACTGTATTGTACCTTTTACTCGTGGTAAAGAACGCAGTAGACGACCAGAAGATATAATTGAAGAAGTGAGAGGCTTAGCTAGAGAAGGCTATCAAGAAATCACATTATTAGGTCAAAATGTTAACTCTTATGGCAAAGATATCGAAGGAATTGACTATGGTCTTGGAGATTTATTAGAAGATATTTCTAAAATTGATATACCTCGTGTCCGATTTACGACTAGTCACCCATGGGATTTTACAGATCGCATGATTGATATTATTGCTAAAGGTGGAAATATTGTTCCACATATTCATTTACCAGTACAATCTGGTAATGATGCAGTATTGAAAATAATGGGACGTAAATATACACGCGAAAGCTATCTAGAATTAGTGAATAAAATTAAAACAGCGATTCCAGATATCGCTTTAACAACAGATATTATTGTAGGTTATCCGAATGAAACTGAAGCACAATTCGAAGAAACATTGTCGTTATATGATGAAGTTGAATTTGAACATGCTTATACGTATATATACTCTCAAAGAGATGGTACTCCGGCAGCTAAAATGAAAGATAATGTACCACAAGATGTGAAAAAAGCACGTTTACAAGCATTGAATAAAAAAGTGTCATATTACTCAGAACGTGCTATGAGTAAATACGAAGGTGAAATAGTTCAAGTATTATGCGAAGGTACAAGTAAAAGAGATGATACTGTTTTATCAGGTTATACTGATAAAAACAAATTAGTTAACTTTAAAGCACCCAAATCAATGATTGGTAAAATTGTAGATGTAAAAATTGACGAAGCGAAACAATACTCATTGAATGGTACGTTTGTACAACAAACTCAAAAAACAGTGGTGATGCCATAGTGTATAATAAAGAGCAAATATTAACCGAAACGGATTTCATTGTCCAACAAATTCAAGATTTAGACACAGTTAAAGACTATCAACAGGTGGAACGCCAAATTCATCAAAATGATCAAATCGAATCAAAAATGCAAGAATTAAAGAAAAACCAAAAGCAATCAGTGAATTTGCATAACTATGGTAAAATGAATGCATTAAAACAATCTGAAGATAAAATTAGTGACATTGAATCAATTATTAATACTATGCCGATAGTTGAAGAATTTCGTTCATTGCAATATGATGCTAATGATTTATTGCAAATGATGATTAGCACGATGGAAGATGAGTTGAACCAATTAAATGATTCAACTAACAACCAAAAGTAATAAGTAACATCATGGAAAGGGTGAACACAGGTTGAATACAAAAAAATTAACTATTACAGCAATGTTGATTGCCATCAATGTTGTGCTAAGTAGTGTAATAATTATCCCGTTAGGGCCAGTGAAAGCTGCACCAATACAACATTTAATTAATGTATTATGTGCTGTTTTCGTTGGACCATGGTTTGGCCTAGCTCAGGCAGTTATTTCATCTACTTTACGTATGATTTTTGGTACAGGCAGTGTGTTTGCTTTTCCAGGTAGTATGATTGGTGTCTTATTAGCTAGTGTATTTTACATTTACCGTAAACATATCTTTATGTCAGCTATTGGTGAAGTAATAGGTACAGGAATTATCGGTAGTTTAATATGTATCCCACTTGCTTGGATTGTAGGTTTACAACATTTTGCTATTAAACCCTTAATGATTGCTTTTATTGTATCAAGTATGATTGGTGCCATAATTAGTTATATCATTTTAATGATGTTGAAGAAAAAAGGAATTTTACAACGATTTTTATAGAACATGAAACTAAACGGAGTTCATATACATATATTGGAATCACACTTTAAATTTAATGTATTGAAAGTGTAATCAATGTATGTCGTGTGACCTTCGTTTTTTTCATATTTTAGTAATTTAACTTAGGTGAACACGGTTTTGTTAAAATGGGCTTGCTTGTTTATTTATGTTAAAATTTAAGAGTTAAATATTAAAAGGTGTGGCTACAATTCCACTTAACATATAAAATACGTGATAAATGTAAACATAGAAGACTGAATAAAGGATTGTGAAAAAATAACATGGCTAATGAAACTCCAATGATGCAACAATATTTGAAAATTAAAGCGCAATATCAAGATTGTCTATTATTTTTTAGACTAGGTGATTTTTATGAAATGTTTTTTGAAGATGCAAAAGAAGCATCTCGTGTATTGGAAATTACATTAACTAAACGTGACGCCAAAAAAGAAAATCCGATACCTATGTGTGGTGTGCCTTATCATTCTGCCGATAGTTATATTGAAACATTAATTAATAATGGCTATAAAGTGGCGATTTGTGAACAAATGGAAGATGCTAAATTGACCAAAGGTATGGTAAAAAGAGAAGTTGTCAGAGTAGTGACTCCAGGTACAGTAATGGAGCACGGTGGTGTGGATGACACTCAAAATAATTATATACTAAGTTTTATTGAAGATGAAACGAATTTTGCACTTAGTTATTGTGATGTTTCAACAGGTGAACTAAAAGTTACACATTTTACAGATGAAGCGACATTAATCAATGAAATTACGACAGTTAATCCTAATGAAATAGTAGTTCATAAGCCAATAAGTGATAGTTTAAAAAGACAAATTAGCTTAACTACGGAAACAATTACAGTCGTAGATACAATTACTGATATGATGTATAACGTAAATCAATTGCAACATCACACTATGTATTATGCAACGCAGTTGTTACTAGACTACATCCATCATACACAAAAAAGAGACTTATCTCATATTGAGACAGTAGTAACTTATGAAGCTATTAACTTTATGAAAATGGATTTTTACGCGAAGCGAAATTTAGAATTAACTGAAAGTATTAGATTAAAATCTAAAAAAGGTACGTTACTCTGGCTTATGGATGAAACGAAAACACCTATGGGTGCGAGACGATTAAAGCAATGGATAGATAGACCGTTAATAAATCATCAACAAATAGAACAACGTTTAAACACTGTTGAACAGTTCTTAAGTCATTTTATCGAACGAGATACACTGCGTGGCTATTTAAACCAAGTGTACGATATCGAACGTTTAGTTGGACGTGTAAGCTATGGCAATGTCAATGCGAGAGATTTGATTCAATTGAAGCATTCGATTATGGAAATTCCGAATATAAAAACGTTATTGAACTCTTTTGATAATCAAATGAGTGAACAATTTCTCAAATTAGAACCATTAGATGATTTGTTACAGTTGTTAGAACAAAGTCTAGTAGATGAACCACCTATTTCAGTTAAAGATGGTGGGTTATTTAAACAAGGATTCAACTCACAATTAGATGAATATTTAGAAGCCTCTCAAAATGGTAAAACATGGTTAGCAGAGCTTCAAGCTAAAGAACGACAACGCACAGGAATTAAGTCACTGAAAATTAGTTATAATAAAGTGTTTGGCTATTACATTGAGATTACACGTGCTAATTTACAGGGATTTGATCCTGAACAGTATGGATACAATAGAAAACAAACGCTTTCCAATGCAGAACGCTTTATCACTGATGAATTAAAAGAAAAAGAAGATATTATTTTAGGTGCGGAAGATAAAGCTGTTGACTTGGAATATGAATTATTTACGCAGATTCGTGAACATGTAAAATCTTACACTGCGCAACTGCAACAACAAGCTAAAATTATTTCAGAACTAGATTGTTTACAAAGCTTTGCAGAAATTGCACAAAAATACAATTATGTCCGTCCTACTTTTAGTGAAGATAAAACTTTGCAACTTAATGATTCTAGACATCCTGTCGTGGAACGTGTAATGGATTATAATGATTATGTACCTAATGATTGTACATTAGATCGAGATACATTTATTTATTTAATTACAGGCCCTAACATGTCAGGTAAATCTACGTATATGCGTCAAGTAGCAATAATTAGTATCATGGCTCAAATGGGAGCTTATGTGCCGTGTAGTAGTGCTGTGTTACCGATATTTGATCAAATTTTTACACGTATTGGTGCCGCAGATGATTTAGTATCCGGTAAGAGTACATTTATGGTGGAGATGTTAGAAGCACAAAAAGCGTTAGCAAATGCAACAGCAGATAGCTTAATTATTTTTGATGAAATAGGTCGAGGTACTTCCACATATGATGGTCTTGCATTAGCGCAATCTATGATAGAGTATGTGGCGCATACTTCTCATGCTAAAACATTATTTTCAACGCATTATCATGAATTAACTACATTAGATCAAACATTAAAATGTTTAAAAAATGTGCATGTAGCTGCAAATGAATATAATGGTGAATTAATCTTCTTGCACAAAGTAAAAGATGGTGCAGTTGATGATAGTTACGGCATACAAGTAGCACAATTAGCCCATTTACCTGAAGCGGTTATAGAACGTGCTCAAGTTATATTAAATGCTTTTGAACAACATGATACAGTAACAGGACCAACTATCGCTTACGATAATGCAGCAGCAACGACAACTGATGAAAATAATGTTACTGATGATAGTCATAACTCAGATCGAGATGATCAGTTTGAACAAGCTACTTTTGATTTATTTGATGTACCACAAACAGAAAGTGAAGTAGAAATAGCCATTAAACAGTTGAATTTATCTAATATGACACCTATTGATGCATTGGTTAAGTTGAATGAATTACAAAATCAATTGAAATAGAGGTGGAAACATGGGAAAAATAAAAGAGTTACAAACCTCTTTAGCAAATAAAATTGCTGCGGGTGAGGTAGTAGAACGACCAGGTTCAGTAGTGAAAGAATTGTTAGAAAATGCGATAGATGCGCAAGCAACAGAAATAAATATTGCAGTTGAAC
The DNA here is from genome assembly GCF_025560845.1 of Staphylococcus arlettae. Lineage (NCBI taxonomy): Bacteria > Bacillati > Bacillota > Bacilli > Caryophanales > Staphylococcaceae > Staphylococcus > Staphylococcus arlettae. The sequence continues at coordinate 1,621,087 of NZ_CP094803.1, read as the reverse complement.
AATCTGGCGTATCTTCTATCAGAGTGGTTGATAACGGAACGGGAATTAGTGAAGATGATTTAGCTTTAGTCTTTCATAGACACGCTACGAGTAAACTAGATGACGATGATGATTTATTTCATATTAGAACATTAGGTTTTCGTGGGGAAGCATTAGCCAGTATTTCATCCGTTGCAAAAGTGACTTTGAAAAGTTGTACAGATAATCTTGAAGGTCATGAAGTTTATGTTGAAAATGGTGCGATTTTACAACAAAAACCTGCAAAAGCAAAACAAGGTACAGATATATTGGTGGAAAGCTTATTTTATAATACGCCAGCTAGACTAAAGTACATTAAAAGTCTATATACAGAATTAGGTAAAATAACAGATATCGTTAATAGAATGGCTATGAGTCATCCTAATATTCGATTTACTTTGACTGCTGATGGCAAAGAAATTATTAAGACAAATGGCTCTGGTCGTACGAACGAAGTAATGGCTGAAATCTACGGTATGAAAGTAGCAAAAGATTTGGTACATATACAAGGAGATACTAGTGACTATCATTTAGAAGGGTTTGTCGCTAAACCAGAACATTCTCGTAGTAATAAGCATTATATTTCAATATTTATTAACGGACGTTATATACGCAATTTTGTGTTAAATAAAGCAATTTTAGAAGGCTATCATACATTATTAACTATTGGTCGTTATCCTATTTGTTATTTAAATATTGAAATGGACCCAATATTAGTAGATGTTAATGTTCATCCGACAAAATTAGAAGTTAGATTATCAAAAGAAGAACAACTGTATAAATTAATTGTCGAAAAAATAAGAGAAGCATTTCACGATAAAATCCTTATCCCACATAATGATTTGGATAAAGTAAATAAAAAAAATAAAGTGCTTGACCAATTTGAACAGCAAAAAATTGACTTTGAACAACGTCAACAGTACAACGATCATCAAGCATCTACTGAGGCAACGTCAAACTATCCGTCATCTAATGAACCATCGAGCCAAGTAAAAGATCAATCAGAATCGGGTTACACTAATCAGTCTTCCTCAACATCGATTCCAGATACAGCGCAACAAGAGGAGACTGACGCAGATTATAAGGCAAAACAACGCGAGGTACTATCTAATTTAACAGATGAGGATGATGTACCAACTGTTAACGTTGACAATGAAGTTACAGCATCTGATATTAAAGACCAACGTTCACAAACACCATCACGTCGAGTACCCTATATGGAAATTGTAGGTCAAGTGCACGGTACGTATATTATCGCTCAAAATGAAGATGGTATGTATATGATCGATCAACATGCTGCTCAAGAAAGAATTAAGTATGAATACTTTAGAGAAAAAATAGGTCATGTATCAAATGAAGTTCAAAATTTATTAATTCCTTTAACTTTTCATTTTTCTAAGGATGAATTAATGATTATAGAGCAATATAAAGAAGAATTAGCTAAAGTTGGTGTTCAACTTGAACCATTCGGTGGACATGATTATATTGTTGATAGTTATCCAGTGTGGTTTCCAAAATTAGAAGCAGAAGAAATCATTAAAGATATGATAGAATATGTGTTGGAACATAAAAAAGTAAATATTAATAAAATTAGAGAAGAAGCAGCCATTATGATGAGTTGCAAAAAATCTATTAAAGCCAATCATTTTTTAAAACATAATGAGATGGCAGATTTAGTCGACCAATTACGTGATGCAGAAGATCCTTTTACGTGTCCACATGGACGTCCCATTATCATTAACTTTTCGAATTATGAATTAGAACGATTATTTAAACGTATTATGTAGGAGGAGAGACAAATGAAGCCACATATACTACCTGCAATCCGCACAATGAAAGATTTAGAAAAACTTATTGAGACAGATTACAATGAATGTGTGTTGTTAGACACACATGTAGGACACGTAAAAAGTATTATGGATTTGTTAAATAAACATCAAATGAAAACATTTATTCATATTGATTTAATAAAAGGTATGAGTCATGATGAATTCGCATGTGAATATATTATTCAAAACTACCAACCTGCTGGAATTATCTCCACAAAAACAAAAGTAATAAAAAAAGCCAAGGCATTAAATACAACAACAGTGCTAAGAGTATTTATTATTGATAGCCATGCTTTAACGCGTAGCATAGAATTAATTAAACGTGTCGAACCAGATTTTGTTGAAGTATTGCCAGGAATAGCTAGCAAAGCAATTCGAGCTATAGATGAAGAAACTGACACAAAAGTAATTGCTGGGGGATTAATTAAAGAAGTATCTGAAGTAGAACAAGCAGTAAGTAATGGTGCGAAATATATTACAACAAGTGATCGCGATTTATGGTGATAGAAAAATTGACTACCGTTTAAATTTTAAAACAGTAGTTTCAGACTGTCGATAAAGTTTCCAACTTTGTTGGCAGTTTTTTTATGCACGCTTTCCGCGGGCCCTGCCTTAGCCTGTAGTCTTCGGCTAGCGCTATTCCCGCAGGAGTCGGCATAAATCACTGCCGATACTATTTATTTAATTCATAGTCCATTTGGTATCACAAAAATAATAGCTAAAGTGGATTACCATGCAGGCATCAGTTATATTTTTTGGATAAAACATCACATTTAGGAACTGTTCAGTAACAAACGATACACGGTGTTGTCACAATACAGATTTCTGTCACACTCCGCAGCCTGTCGACAAAGTCACAGACTTTGTGGGCAGTTTTTTTATGCACGCTTTCCGCGGGCCCTGCCTCAGCTTGTAGTCTTCGGCGAGTGCTATTCCCGCAGGAGTCGGCATAAATTACTGCCAATCTATAAAAATGACTTTAGCAGAATTAATACTTAAGATCTGTTTACTGACAATAAAACAAGATGTTATAGATAAAGTTTCCATAGATATCACGCTTATGTGTGCTGACATAAATCTTCAAAACGTAATGTGGTTAGTAAAAGGTTGTGTAATGATCTGAAAGGCTATTATTTGAAAAACTTTTTAAATAAAAATAAAAAAATCTTCAGTGACTATAGCTTGTATAATCACCAAATCTGGACATCTTAAGATACGTATTTTTTTAGAATGATTTAATTGTGACAAATTTTTTAACGATAATATTGACAACGCTTACAAACAAAGTGTAAAATGAGGGCAAGTTAATATTAGAACAGAGATGGGAGATTTCTACGATTTATTAAACCGGTGGTTCGAAGCGTTCAACTGGCTATAATTTGTAGGAGTCTCTTTATCTTTATTAGGAGGAATCTCTATGAGTGTATATTTTGCAGAGTTTTTGGGGACTTTGATTCTTGTTCTTTTTGGTGGCGGCGTCTGTGCTAACGTCAACTTAAAAAGAACTGGTGGTTCTGGAGCAGATTGGATTGTTATTGCTGCTGGATGGGGATTAGCAGTTACATTTGGTGTTTACGCGGTTGGTAATATTTCTGGAGCACATATCAATCCTGCGGTTACAATAGCTATGGCTATGGATGGTGCAGTGACTTGGGGAGTAGTACCTGGTTATATCATCTGTCAAATTCTAGGTGGTATTGTCGGTGGTGCAATTGTATGGTTAATGTATTTACCACATTGGAAAGCAACTGAAGATCAAGGCGCAAAATTAGGTGTGTTTTCAACGGCACCAGCAATTAAAAACTATTTCGCTAACTTTTTAAGTGAAATTATTGGTACTACAGCATTGACGTTAGGTTTGTTATTTATTGGTATGAATAAAATAGCTGATGGCTTAAATCCACTTATCGTAGGTGGCTTAATCATTGCTATAGGGCTAAGTTTAGGTGGACCAACAGGTTATGCAATTAACCCTGCTCGTGATTTAGGTCCTAGAATTGCACATGCAATTTTACCTATTTTTGGTAAAGGTACTTCGAATTGGGGTTACGCAATTGTTCCCGTATTAGGACCGATTGCAGGAGGAATGTTAGGTGCAGTAATTTATAGATTGTTCTACAAAGGCGCATTTGATATCATGTCTATTGTTACAATTGTAGTGGTCATCATTACACTTGTTATTGGCGTATTATTAAATAGAGCCGATAAAACTGGAGAAGTTGAAGCAGTTAAATAACAAATAAACATAGTCATTGAACAATAGTTTATTTATAATTTTGCAGGGTACAGGATTATAATTGAAAACTAAGCATACTTGAGATGTTAATTGTTCTAAGTATAATCAACCGAGAGAAAGGGAGTTAATTAATATGGAAAAATATATTTTGTCAATAGACCAAGGAACAACAAGTTCACGTGCAATATTATTCAACAAAGATGGAGAGATTGATGGTGTTGCTCAAAGAGAATTTAAACAATTCTTTCCTAAATCAGGTTGGGTAGAGCATGATGCGAATGAAATTTGGACATCTGTATTAGCAGTTATTGCAGAAGTATTAAATGAAAAAAATGTTAGTGCTGAACAAATTGCAGGCATCGGAATTACTAACCAACGTGAAACTACAGTAGTATGGGATAAAAAATCTGGTCGTCCAGTTTACCATGCTATCGTTTGGCAATCTCGTCAAACTCAAGGAATTTGTCAAGAGTTGAAAGAACAAGGACTTGAAGAAAAATTCCGTGAAAAAACAGGACTATTGTTAGACCCATATTTTGCTGGAACAAAAGTAAAATGGATTTTAGATAACGTCGATGGGGCGAGAGAGCAAGCAGACAATGGAGATTTATTATTTGGTACTATTGATTCATGGCTAGTTTGGAAGTTATCTGGTGGACAAGCACATATTACAGATTACTCAAATGCAAGTAGAACTTTAGTATACAATATTCATGAATTACAATGGGATAAAGAATTGTTAGATATACTTAATATACCTGAAAGCATGTTGCCTGAAGTTAAAGAATCAAGTGAAGTTTATGGTAATACTATTGATTATCATTTCTTTGGTCAAGAAGTACCAATTGCAGGTATTGCAGGTGACCAACAAGCAGCGTTATTCGGTCAAGCATGCTTCAACCGTGGTGATGTTAAAAACACATATGGCACTGGTGGATTTATGTTAATGAACACTGGTGAAGAAGCAGTAAAATCTAAAAGTGGTTTGTTGACTACAATTGCATATGGACTTGATGGTAAAGTACATTATGCACTTGAAGGTTCGATTTTCGTTTCAGGATCTGCAATACAATGGTTAAGAGATGGTTTACGTATGATAAATTCAGCGCCACAATCTGAAAACTATGCTGAACGTGTAGAATCTACAGAAGGTGTTTATGTCGTACCTGCTTTTGTAGGACTAGGCACACCATACTGGGATGCTGAAGCAAGAGGAGCAATCTTTGGTTTAACACGTGGTACTGAAAAAGAACACTTTATTAGAGCTACATTGGAATCATTATGTTATCAAACACGTGATGTATTAGAAGCTATGGAAAAAGATTCTGATATTAAAGTAAATAACTTACGTGTTGACGGTGGCGCAGTTAAAAACAACTTCATTATGCAATTCCAATCAGATTTGTTACACGTTGAAGTAGAGAGACCAGAAATAAATGAAACAACAGCATTAGGTGCAGCATACTTAGCCGGTTTAGCGGTTGGTTTCTGGGAAAGTAAAGATGAAATCGCTAATCGTTGGAAATTAGAAAAATCATTTAATCCAGAAATGGAAGAAGCTGAAAGTACTAAATTGTACAAAGGTTGGAAAAAAGCTGTTGAAGCAACACAAGTTTTTAAGTTAGATGAAGAGTAAAAAATATTGGACTTAAAATAATTAACTATGCTACAATTAGGGTAAGTTAATAATACAAGTGAGAAGTAGAGACTCTGTTCGTACAAAATTATATGTATAGGATAGGTCTCTACTTTTTTAATTTTATAGGAGGCGCTCGGATTATGACTTTATCAACACTTAAAAGAGAGCAAATTAAAAAGGATTTAAAAGATAACTCATTTGACGTTGTTATCATCGGTGGTGGAATAACTGGTGCTGGTATAGCGTTAGATGCTAGTGAAAGAGGTATGAAAGTCGCATTAGTTGAAATGCAAGACTTTGCTCAAGGTACAAGTTCTCGTTCCACTAAATTAGTACATGGTGGATTACGTTATTTAAAACAACTACAAGTAGGTGTAGTAGCGGAAACAGGTCGTGAACGTGCCATTGTATATGAAAATGGTCCACATGTAACTACGCCTGAAAGAATGTTATTGCCAATGCATAAAGGTGGAAGTATGGGTAAATTCACTACTTCTATTGGACTAACTATGTATGATAGATTAGCTGGTGTTAAACGTTCAGAACGCAAAAAAATGTTGAACAAAAAAGAAACATTGGCCAAAGAACCATTAGTTAAACAAGCTGGATTAAAAGGTGGCGGTTCTTATGTTGAGTATCGTACGGATGATGCACGTTTAACAATCGAAGTAATGAAACGTGCTGAAGAAAAAGGTGCGACAATTATTAACCACAGTAAATCAATGCATTTCACATATGATAATAATGAAAAAGTGAATGGTATTAATGTAGAAGACCAAATCTCTGGTGAAACTTATACAATTGGTGCTAAAAAAGTTATCAATGCAAGTGGTCCATGGGTAGATGAAGTACGTAGTGGTGACTATGCACGTAATAATAAACAATTACGTTTAACAAAAGGTGTCCACATTGTTATCGATCAATCTAAATTCCCATTAGGTCAAGCAGTATACTTTGATACTGAAAAAGATGGTCGTATGATTTTTGCAATTCCACGTGAAGGCAAAGCGTATGTTGGTACAACAGATACGTTTTATGACAACGACAAAACATCACCTTTAGCAACACAAGAAGATAGAGATTATTTAATAGATGCAATTAATTATATGTTCCCTGATGTTCAAGTTGAAGATAGCGATATTGAATCATCATGGGCAGGTGTTAGACCACTTATTTTAGAAGAAGGTAAAGATCCTTCAGAAATTTCTCGTAAAGACGAAGTATGGGAAGGTAAATCAGGCTTATTAACTATCGCAGGTGGTAAATTAACTGGATACCGTCATATGGCATTAGAAATTGTTGATTTATTAGCAAAACGTCTAAAAGAAGAATATAAATTAAAATTCAAACCATGTGAAACAAAACATTTACCAATTTCAGGCGGTGACGTTGGTGGTAGTCAAAACTTCGACAATTATATTGAAGAAAAAGTGAAAGACGCTAAAGCTTATCAAATTGATGAACCATTAGCACGTCATATTGTATCTAAATATGGTTCAAATGCAGAAGAACTATTCAAAATTGCACAAACAGCTCAATATCAAGATACAGGTTTACCTTTAGATATATATACTGAACTTATTTATTCAATTCAAAATGAAATGGTATATCGTCCAACAGATTTCTTTATTCGTCGTACAGGTAAATTATACTTCAAAATTGATGACGTCTTAAATTACAAAGAACAAGTTATCGATGTTATGTCTGAATTACTTGGTTATAGTGATGTACAAAAAGAACTTTATAAACAAGAATTAGAAACTGCAATAAATGAAGCACAAACAGGCAATAATCAACCAGCAGTTAAAGAATAATTAAACAATGCATAAATGTTAATTAGCTATAAGCTAATTGATTAATAACAAATAAATAGCCATATATGAGGCGAGTAGATGAAATCAACTATTGATTTCACTCTCGTCTTTTTTATATTGATAAATCATAATTGTGTCTCATAACAGACTATAAATAATGATTAAATGATTAGGGTATAGATATTTAATAGCAAGTTAAAGATGTTATACTTATATATGAATACAAGCTGAACACATATTATATCAACAAACTATAAGTCACAAATGGAGGGCTAAAACCATGGGTCAAAAAGAATTAAATATCACAGTTGCAGATGGCACAATGATACCAGTAAAACTTGATAAAGCTAAAAAAACTACTATTGGTGTCATACATATATTTCACGGTATGGCTGAACATATGGATAGATATGATGGGTTGGTAATGTCGTTAAACCAACAAGGTTACGATGTAATACGTCATAATCATAGGGGACACGGACCAACATGTAATCAACAAGATAGAGGTCATATAGATAGCTTTGAACAAGTAGCAGATGATGCGTTTGAAATAGCGCAAACATTATGTACAAACCATGAAGGATTACCTTATATTGTTATAGGCCATTCTATGGGTTCTATTATTGCACGTTTATTTGTCACGAAATATCCTGATGCTGCAAATGGTTTGATTCTAAGTGGTACAGGTTATTTTTCAAAAATTGCAGGTTACTCAATTGCAACATTGTTGAAGATAATCACGTTGATATTTGGTAAAAGCAAGAGATTGAAGTGGGTAAATAATCTAATGTATAAAACACTGAATAAAAAAATCAATAATCCTAAAACGACTAGTGATTGGATATCTTCAGATGAACAATATGTCAAAAATTTTATTGACGACGAATATACGGGCTTTCTCGTATCTAACCAATTGATCTATGAAACAGTCAGATACATTAATAAATTAAATAGACAAAAATATATACGTAAAATGCATAGAGCAATGCCGATTTTGATGATTTCCGGTAAAGATGACCCATTAGGTAACTATGGTAAAGGTATTCATCGTCTTGGTAAGATCTTCAAACAAGGTCATATAAACCATGTGACCATTCAAATATATAAAAATAAAAGACATGAAATATTATTTGAGCGTGAGCATGAAATAATTTGGCAACATATGTATGATTGGATTCAAAAACAGATTTTAACAGCAAAATGATATAGGAAAAGTGAGTGATTTGAAGTGCAACAAGATAAACCATTTATCATAGTTATAGTGGGACCAACGGGTGTAGGTAAAACAGAACTTAGTATAAAGTTAGCGAAAGAAATTAATGGGGAAGTTATTAGTGGTGATTCCATGCAAGTTTATAAAGGTATGGATATCGGCACTGCAAAAATATCAGTTCCAGAAATGGAAGGTATAACACATCATATGCTTGATATACTAATGCCTGATGAGACTTTTTCTGCATATGATTTTAAAACACGCGCACAACAATTGATATCTGAAATTACTGCTCGTGGAAACGTACCTATTATTGTAGGCGGTACAGGTCTTTATATACAATCGTTAATTTATGATTATGCTTTTCAAGATGAGACGATAACAGAAACAAAAGCAAATGAAGTTGAGCAGCGATTGACGGAGTTGGAAGCACTAAATAATCATGATTTACATGAGTATTTAAAAAGTTTTGATCCAGCATCAGCTGAAGCAATACATCCCAATAATAGAAAAAGAGTAGTGCGTGCAATTCAATATTATTTAAAAACCGAAAAACTTTTAAGTGAACGTAAGAAAGTTCAACAATTTACAGAAAATTATGATACATTATTATTAGGGATGGAAATGACGCGTGAAACATTATATGAAAGAATAAATAAAAGAGTTGATATAATGTTGCGTGATGGATTATTAGAAGAAGTTCAACAACTTGTAGACAAAGGTTATGAAGAATGTCAAAGTATGCAAGCAATTGGTTATAAAGAAATAATCCCAGTTGTTAAAGGTTCTGTATCACTTGAGGAAGGTACGGAGAAATTAAAACAGCATTCCCGCAATTATGCCAAGCGTCAAATGACATGGTTTAAGAACAAAATGAATGTGCATTGGTTAGATAAAGAGAAACAATCACTTTTTTCAATCTTTGATGAAATTTCCGTCTTAATACAGAAAAGGAGAAGGTAATATGCATGCAAAGGAAAACAACCAAGATCAATTACTAAATCAATTTAAAACTGAAAAGACAGATATTATTGTTTTTCTAGTTAATGGTTTTCAAATGAAAGGTCAAATTGAAAACTTTGATGAAAGTAGTGTGACTTTATTTTCCCAAAACAAGCAGCATCTCATTTATAAACATGCCATCAGCACGTTTACAATCGATGATGGGGAATAAAATAAAACATTAAAATTATAAAAGGTTGCAATATAACTAAGACACTTTTTACGACTAAAGTCGAGACGAAGGGGTTCAGTTATATTGCAACCTTATTTTTATAGTAATGTTTCGATATCTTGCTTAAATTGATTTGGGTTTTTCTGTGGAGAAAAACGATTGATTACATTTCCTTCACGATCAACTAAAAATTTAGTAAAGTTCCATTTGATTTTTTCGTTAAAAAAGCCATTTTGTGCTTCCGTTAAAAATTTATACAATGGATGTTGATTTTCCCCTTTGACATCAATTTTTTCATGAATAGGGAAAGTTACTCCGTAATTAATCTTGCAGTTTTGTGTAGCTTCTTCACCAGTTCCAGGTTCTTGCCCGCCGAATTGATTACAAGGGAAACCAAGTATTACGAAGCCTTGATCCTTATATTCTTCATATAGTGCTTGTAAATCTTCGAATTGTGGAGTGAAGCCACATTCACTTGCTGTATTAACAATTAACATAACTTGGCCTTTATATTTATCCAAAGTGTAACTGCTACCATCAGGCATTTGTACGTTTATATCATAAATGTTCATTATGCTTTCACCTCTTTATATTACTAACTTAACATACTTTACTACTGTAGTCTTTAGATATACACTATGGTAAAATAGCTTAGAAAACTTTAAAGAGAGGTGGCATGTTATGAGCCAAGCTAAAAGCTATACGACGAAGAAGCAATTAGAAACGGCGGTATTAGTTGGCGTACATGCTGATGATGAACTACATTTTGATTTCACTTCTACAATGGAAGAATTAGAGTCTTTATCAACGACTTGTAAATTAGATGTGAAAAGTCAATTTACTCAAAACCGTAATCACTTTGATAATAAATATTATGTTGGAAAAGGTAAATTGGAAGAAATAAAAAATTATGTTGAGCATTTTGAAATAGATGTAGTAGTCACAAATGATGAATTAACTACGGCTCAATCTAAATCTTTAAATGGTCAACTGAACGTTAAAGTAATTGATAGAACTCAATTGATTTTAGAAATCTTTGCGTTACGTGCTCGCAGTAAAGAAGGTAAATTACAAGTTGAATTTGCGCAACTTGATTATTTACTACCAAGACTACAAGGACATGGTCGTAGTTTATCTAGATTAGGTGGAGGCATTGGTACACGTGGTCCAGGTGAAACAAAATTAGAAATGGATCGCCGTCACATTCGTACACGTATGAATGAGATCAAACATCAACTATCCACTGTAGTAGAGCATCGAGAGCGTTATCGTCAGCAAAGGGGAAAAAACAATGTATTCCAAGTCGCTTTAATTGGTTATACAAATGCAGGAAAATCATCGTGGTTTAATGCGCTAGTAAATGAAGAGACTTATGAACAAGATTTATTATTTGCTACGTTAGATCCTAAAACGCGCCAGTTACAAATTAATAACGGATTTAATTTGATTATTTCTGATACTGTAGGCTTTATACAAAAACTGCCTACGACTTTAATTGCTGCCTTTAAATCAACGTTAGAAGAAGCGAAAGATGCTGATTTATTACTACATGTTGTAGACAGTAGTCATCCTGAATATAAAACGCAATATGATACCGTTAATCGTATCATTGGAGATTTAGACATGGGTCAAATTCCGCAAGCGATTCTTTTTAATAAGAAAGATTTGCATAGTGGTGAAATACCAACGTCTAGTCATCCTAATGTCTTTGTATCTAGCAAGCAACAAGACGATATTGAAAAGGTAAAATCATTGTTACAACAGCAAATTAAAAAAATATTGTCGTATTACGAAGAAACAGTAAATAGTGCAGATGCAGATCATTTATATTATTTGAAACAGCATACATTGGTTACTGAATTAACATTTGATGAAACTGAAGAAGTATATAAAGTTCAAGGTTATAGAAAAGAATAGAGAAAGAAGTTATGAAAAATGGAATATATTACGCAACTGATAGAAGAAGTCGAAAGTACATTAACGCCTTATTTTAAATCAATTGATGACACTGCTTATATTAATCAAGCAAAGGTGTTAGATGCTTTTCATGCAGTGAAAGTTTCTGAAAGTGATTTACAAGGAACTACTGGATATGGATATGATGATTTTGGTCGTGACCATTTAGAAGAGATTTATGCACAAGTGTTTCAAGCAGAGGAAGCACTCGTTCGACCGCAAATAATTTCCGGTACACATGCCATCACTCTTGCATTGCAGAGTACTTTAAAGCATGGTGATGAATTGATGTATATTACAGGTGCACCATACGATACATTGCTCGAAGTTATTGGAGTGAATGGTAATGGTATCGAAAGTTTAAAGGAACATGGAGTAACCTATAATGAAGTACCATTAACAGATGGTGCAATAGATATTGAGAAAGTACTGACAGCCGTAACACCTGCAACAAAAGTAATAGCTATACAACGCTCGCGAGGTTATGACCAACGACCATCGATAAATTTAGCGCAAATCGAACAGGCTATTTCTGAAATTAAAAAGCATTATCCTGAAATTATTGTATTTGTCGATAATTGTTATGGTGAATTTGTAGAAGAGAGAGAACCTATTGAATGTGGTGCTGATATCATTGCAGGCTCGTTAATTAAAAATCCCGGTGGAGGTCTAGCTAAAATTGGCGGATATATTGCGGGTCGCTCTGATTTAATTCAACGATGCGGTTATCGTTTAACAGCGCCTGGTATCGGTAAAGAAGCTGGAGCATCATTGAATAGTTTACATGAAATGTATCAAGGATTCTTTTTAGCACCTCACGTAGTCAGTCAAAGTTTAAAAGGTGCGTTATTTACAAGTTTATTATTGGCAAAAGTTAATATGCAGACTTCGCCAGCATTCGATGAACATCGTACTGATTTAATACAGACAGTATCCTTTAAAGATAAAGCGCAAATGATTCGTTTTTGCCAAAGCATCCAACATGCCTCACCTATTAATGCTCATTTCAGTCCAGAGCCGGCTTATATGCCTGGTTACGAAGATGATGTGATTATGGCTGCTGGTACGTTTGTACAGGGATCTTCTATTGAGCTATCAGCAGATGGTCCAATACGTCCACCATATGAAGCATATATACAAGGTGGCTTGACTTATGAACATGTTAAATTAGCAGTAACACGAGCAGTAGAACAATTACAACAAGACAACTTATTGTGATATTAAGTAATAATTTAGTTTGTTTAGTTTTTTTCTTCGTTAAGAAGGAAAAATTAAACAAACTTTTTTTATAAAATTAGCTATATTTTTGAATAATCTGAAAATTTTAGTGCGTTTATAGCTCTCAAGGCTTGGTATCATAGGATTTAAATTTTATGTCAGAAAACCTAACATATTTTTGAAATACGAGTTAGTCTATGCTAAATTATTAATAAGTTCAAAAATAGAGGTGAGGGAATGAAGTCAAATGATGCATTGAGACGTAATATGGCTGTCTTCTCTATGAGTGTAGTAAGTAAGTTAAGTGAGTTGTCTCCAAGACAAATTCGCTATTACGAAACACATGAACTTATAAAACCGACTAGAACTGATGGAAATAAAAGATTATTTTCATTAAATGATCTGGAACAATTATTAGAAATTAAAAACTTAATTGAAAAAGGTTTCAACATCAAAGGAATTAAACAAATTTTTAATGATGACCAAAATCATTTATCACAGGATGAACAAGAAATTCGAAAACAAATGATTGTAGATACTACCCAGAAACCACAACGAGAAACGATTCCGATTAATCGTGGAGATTTATCACGCTTTATCAAATAAAACACTGGAGGATTTTACGATGCCAAAACGTACATTTACAAAGGAAGACATTCATAAGTTTGCAAAAGAAGAAAATGTTAGATACTTAAGATTACAATTCACAGATATTCTTGGAACAATTAAAAATGTTGAAGTACCTGTAAGTCAATTAGAAAAAGTTTTAGATAACCAAATGATGTTTGATGGTTCATCAATTGAAGGATTCGTTCGTATTGAGGAATCAGATATGTACTTACATCCTGATTTAGATACTTGGGTAATTTTCCCATGGACAGCAGGACAAGGAAAAGTTGCACGTTTAATTTGTGATATTTATAAAACAGATGGTACACCATTCGAAGGGGATCCACGTGCAAACTTGAAACGCGTATTAAACGAAATGAAAGATTTAGGCTTTACTGATTTGAATTTAGGGCCAGAACCAGAATTCTTCTTATTTAAATTAGATGAAAGAGGCGAACCAACATTAGAATTAAATGACAATGGTGGATATTTCGATTTAGCACCTACAGATTTAGGTGAAAACTGTCGTCGTGACATCGTATTAGAACTTGAAGATATGGGCTTTGATATCGAAGCAAGTCACCATGAAGTAGCGCCTGGACAACATGAAATTGATTTCAAATACGCTGATGCAGTTACTGCATGTGACAATATCCAAACATTTAAATTAGTTGTTAAAACAATTGCACGTCAACATAATTTACATGCTACATTTATGCCAAAACCTTTATTTGGTGTTAACGGTAGTGGAATGCACTTTAACGTATCATTATTTAAAGGTAAAGAAAATGCATTCTTCGATCCTGAAAGTGACATGCAATTGACTAAAGATGCATATCATTTTATTGCAGGTAACTTGAAAAATGCTCGTGGTTTTACAGCAGTATGTAACCCATTAGTGAATTCATACAAACGATTAGTTCCTGGTTATGAAGCACCATGTTACATCGCTTGGAGTGGTAAAAACCGTTCACCATTAATCCGTGTACCATCTTCACGTGGATTGTCTACACGTGTTGAGATTCGTTCAGTAGACCCTGCTGCAAATCCATATATGGCATTAGCTGCTATACTTGAAGCAGGTTTAGATGGCATTAAAAATAAATTAGAAGTTCCTGAACCAGTGAATCAAAATATTTATGAAATGAACCGTGAAGAACGTGAAGCGGTTGGTATCCAAGATCTACCATCAACTTTATATACAGCAATTAAAGCAATGCGTGAAAACCCAACAATTAAAAAAGCAATGGGTAATCATATCTATAATCAATTTATTAACTCAAAATCAATTGAATGGGACTATTACAGATCACAAGTCTCAGAATGGGAAAGAGAACAATACATGAAACAATACTAGGTGCTAATCAAGAGGGGAAACACTTGATTTTAAGGCAACTCGAGTCATTCTATTAGAATGATTTCGGGTTGTTTTTTGCACCCAATTATTTTTTAAGAGTCATTTGGGTGCAAATTGGGTGCAAACTTTTTAAAAAACTCTTTTTCTTGTATTAATTTTTTGGAAATCAACTTTAGCTGTATTGTTCATGATTTTTGTTACGTAGCTCTATATACTTGTACTGTATAGCTCATTACTTTCAAGTAAAAGTGCCACATGTGTATGTCATAATTTATGAATACTCAAACCTCAAACCGTTTTTAGGTTTCACAATTTTTCTGTTACATGTTTTATTGTGTTGTGCAACGTGGTATAGGGCCATCAAATGAATTGCAAAATATAAAATTATAAGGATCATTATACATACTTTCATTTGCTATTCTGATTAAATTTTTAGCTATTTCAATTAAGTTAATTCTTTCGCTAAATCTTTAGTTAAATATATAACACGGTCTTTTTTATTTTGGTAGAATTTCATCTGTTATTTTTTGATTATAAGATTTTGTATTATTAACAGTTTAATTTTTTATCATAATCAGACTATAACAATGCATTAGCTAAGTATACCAGTTTCTATCATAAATATGGACATATAGTATTGATATATCACGTTTTTTAACTACATTTAAAAACGATTTAATTTTATCTCTAAGTGTTTATTTTGCTTTTCCGAAGCTTTTAAGTCTCTTTGAAACCACCTTATAGCAAAGTTAAAATCAGATAGTTATGGCAATACTAATTAATTTAGTAGGGGAATTATGGTAGGTAAATGTGTAAATAAAATATTTATGAATCTCTCCAATTGTATTAATATACGTTACAAGTATAAATCTTGTGGCATGAACACTAAAGAAATGGCACAGTTACTAAAATATTACAGATTTAATGATAGAATTATTTTGTTTAGTCAAGAACCATATACAAAAAATTTAAGGAATTACAATGAAGTAACTGAAATTAAATTTAATTATCCTATGATTTGGAAGAAAAATAACTTCGGAAATCCACTTGATAAGTGGGAAGATTTTAAAAACTATAATGAATTAAGGAAGTTGAAAAAATTATATTTGAGAACTTTCAATTTACAATAGGAAAGAGTCATGTTCCTAAGGTTTTAGAATTTAATAAAGATAGCAAAAGTTTTCACCTGACACAGAAGACAGTAGAACTTTTAGAATATTTGATAAAAGTGTATAGCAATTGAGACGAGACTGTTTTAGATAGTTGCATGGGGTCAGGAAGTACTGGTGTTGCAGCATTAAATATAAATAGAAAATTTATGTGTTTTGAGTTAGATAAGAATTTTTATGAGATTGCTAAAAAACGAATAGAAAACGTTGAATAGTTACAAGCTTAATTAAAAAAGTAAAGCTTTTGATAAAACAAACAAAGGAAATATTATTCTTTATATGTACAATTAATTTAATAGAGAGAATTAAAATTAATTGGAAGGATGAATAATTAATGAAAGACAAAAATAAATTGGTCTTTATTAGTTCTGTGGTATTTTTAATCTATTTATTAGCTTATATATTATTAGCTATATTTCATTTTATATTTTTGCAATCTGGTATGAATAAATGGTGGTTTATAGCATCAATAATATTAGTATTATTGGCATTTGCGTTTATTATAACAATGCAGAAAAATCCTGCTACTAACAAAATACTTAAATTATTAGATTATGCAGGTTATGTATTATTTATAATGTATACCATCATATTTTTTGTTTCTTTAAAATATAATGACTCTAAAACTATAGATGCGTTATTGATAATAACTTGCCATATAGTAATGGTTTTAACATTTATATATTTTGGTTTGAAAAAAATTAAGACATTATCTTTTACTACATTGATATTATTATTTATTCTTTATGTATTATATACACTAATATAAATCAAGAGAGACAAAGTCTCTCTTGATCAACTAATATTTTTTCATCCAAGTAGCATGGTATAGCCAGGTTAATTTTGGAGTAGTGTAGTAACCTTTTCTATATAATTTCTTATAAGCAATTCCGCCTATCTTAATACCTTTATATCTTTTATTTTTATTTAAACTTGATAGACCACCTAAAATCGGGCCAGAAGCAGAAATGACTGGATGCTTTACCAAACGAGATAATCCTACTAAGATTCCACCCACACCTTTTAAAGCATTTGATATTTGATATTTAGTATAGTTATGTGACCATTTCTTCTTGCCATATACTTTTCCGTATTGAGGAGCTCGATATTCTGTAACCGACTTATTACTTTGTATTTCTCGAATATCATTTTCAGAAACACCATGTTGTCTAAGTTGCGCCACAGTTAATAAATTAGGATCTATAACTACAGGCTCTTTAGCGTTTGTAAATTCATCATAAGAATGAACTTCTTTAGGTAATTTTTCATATAAATCAGTATTATCTATTTGAATATTAGTTCTATTATTTTCTGCTGCTTCTAACATTGGTGTGAACGTACCTAATAACAAAGAATACACTACAGTTATAGTAATAATTTTTCTTGATTTCATGTTGAAACCTCCCGTTGTTAAAAATTTATACAATTTTAAATATATAAAATGTCATTTATATAACAAGGGTTTGTTTGATATAAGTAAAAAATAGCTGGTTAAAAGTATAAATATAGTAGGGGAATAAAATGCATAAAATTTTTAGTACAATTGAAGTAGATTATAAAAAGACTAGGAAACAAGTCTATAAGCTATTTGATCGTTATAGATACTTAGTCGAATTGCTGCCTTTAGAAGTATCACCAAGACTTACGCAAAACTTTAGTTTTATTCCTCCATCAACTAAACAAACATTAAACGGTATTGAATCTATAGTGCATAGAAAGATAGAAAGGCAGATGTTAGAAGAAGAATTAGAACTTCTAGGCAATAGATTAAATGAAGCATTACAAGTGTTAAATTTTGAAGAACGTAGAATTATCTATAATAGATATTTAAAATATGAAAATGACACTGATTATATTCTTTACACAGAGTTACATTTAGGCAAGACAAAGTACCATGAAATGAAAAATAGAGCTGTAAATAAAATAGGAATACATCTTAATTTAGAAGTGTACAAAGAATAAAACGCGAACTTTTTACGAACTTTTTGCGAACTACATTTAAATATAACTATGCTATATTGGTATTGTGGTTATCCATCCACATATATTGTACTAATACTATATTATATTTAAGCGCATCACTTTGTGGTGTGCCTTTTTATGAGATATAGGCTATAATAAAAGCGTAGTACAATAAAATAATGGAGGAATAAGGATATGGAAATTACATTTTATAATCAAAATGAGGAAATAGGCAAAACAAACGATTTATATTTATATTCTATTCTGAATATAGATTACAACAAATTTAGTGAACAAGAGAGATACGATGAAATAAAAAGGAAATTAGAAAATGCTAAGATGAATTCTAGCGAAATTACACTACAAGATGATTCTAAATTTAATGCCAGAGAGATAGATAGTATAGAAGTAAGACATCATAACATGTCTAAGCCGAAACCTTTTACAATTTATTAATCCCACGCCTTAAAAGGGCGTTTTTTAGTGCCCAAATTTAAATAAGCAATTAGCATAAGAGGGTGATTGAATGACATGAAATTAACAGTCAAACAACAGAAATTTGCTGATGAATATATAATCAGTGGTAATGCAATAAAGACTGCGATAATCGCTGGATATAGTAAAAAAAGCTAGAGTAGTAGGTGCGGAAAACTTAACAAAACCTAACGTTTCTGAATATATAAATAAAAGTACCTGTCGAAAATAGAGAAAGATATTTAAAGATGTTGTATGACAATATTATGTTATTTGGTCAAGCTGTTGATTTTAGTTCTGACAAATTCGGTTCTGCACCAAGTGGTGTTGCATTGGAATTTTTATATACAAATTTAATGGCTGATAAATTAGCACGCAAAACGAAAGTGGCAGTTCAAGAATTACTTTGGTATGTAATAGAACATCACAACTTAAAGGTGATTATAAGGATATCGATATAAAGTTTAAGTATAACAAAGTAGCCAACACTGAATTACAAATACAAATGGCTCAATCTTCAATGAGCATTTTAAGCCATGAAACTGTTATAGAAAACACCAATTTGTAGAAGATTTAGAAGTGGAATTGCAGAGGTTAGAAAAAGAGCAAATTGAATTAAGCATATGAACAGTAGCATTGATTTTACTAAATGAAAGATTATTATTATCAATTTATCTTGCTTATTTACTGTGCATATTAAAGTGAATATATTAAGTGTATGGAAGTTTCAAATTTAATCCACTTATTGAATTTCCTATAATAAATCTATTTTTTATATTAGAGTTAAAGTAAGTAAAATAAATTTGAGATGAGCATTCAATTAACATAAGAAAAGCGAAGATCTATATGCAGAATAACTTAATAAATAGCATTATAAAGTCATATATGGATGAATGTAATATAAAATTTGAACATAAGGTTAATTATCAAATAGAAGAAGGAAACATAATATATGAAGTATTGAATAGAAACGTCACAGGTTTTTCTAAAAAAACAGTTATAACTTTAGAAATAATAATGAATCTTTTTGGTACTGTAGGAGTTAAGTTTAGACAGCAGACAAATTATGTTTTAAATTCGGATAATATCGATAATATTTTATTGATAACCTCTGCTGTAGAATTTAATAAGTTAGAGCAACATTTCAAAAAACTATTTGAATAAATACGTTAAAAGCAGTTGAATAAATGCATAAATTTACTTTAAGAATTACTATATTTACTATAGTTGTATATACTGTTTACCTATTATAATAAATTCATTATGATGCAGTTATGGATATTTAATATCCGTAGTTCCCTTTAGTTATATAAGTAATTTGTGAATTAAATAGTTTTGCTTATAGAGGCTAGGACAGCATTGATGCGTCCTAGCCTCTTTTTAAATTATCTGTATATGATATTGGTGGACAGATTTGTGAGATAATAGTCATTCTGCATGTGGAGTGATGAATGACTATAAGATTAGATTTCTCACTGAGTATAAACTTATTCACTTCTAATAAAAAAACAGCGCTAATTAGCGCTGTTTAATTAAAAATGGCGTGCACAAATGGTGTTATATATAATAATAATAAAGTAAAACTAATTGCCAAATAGAACATAAATGCACGCGTTTGTTTCATCTTAAAGAAAATAATCACCTCATTTAGTACAGTGATAACATAATTGTAATGTAAAACTATAAAATCAGTCAATTTTAAGCTCTAATAAATTAGGTTACTGTTTATTTTGCATCTCTATTCATATAAGTGTAAAATAACAATTGTACGCAATAATTATAAAATTAAGGATGTGATGGTCGTGCAACAGGTTAAATTAAAAACAGTCAAAGCAAAAACAATTGAGCAATTAGAAGAAGAAATTAATGCAGTTTTGCAAGAAGAAACTGAATTTCAGTTACTCAACACAACGATTAGAGAATTTGAAGCGCACAAATATCCTACGACAGAAGACGCATTTACAGCAATGTTAACACTGGTCACAACGGTTAACTCATAGAAGCTCAAACTTTGTAGAACAACATGAAATTACTATAAGTTTAGTATAAAAAAATTATGTAAACTAAAGTACTATAAAAAATCGCACCCAAAATTGAATAGGTGCGAGTTTTTATATTTTATGAGCATTATATTCTTCAACAATCGTTAA
The DNA here is from genome assembly GCF_025560845.1 of Staphylococcus arlettae. NCBI lineage: Bacteria > Bacillati > Bacillota > Bacilli > Caryophanales > Staphylococcaceae > Staphylococcus > Staphylococcus arlettae. Next base: position 1,600,269 of record NZ_CP094803.1, on the reverse strand, counting down.
AATTTTAATCACCTTATCTGAGGGTGTATCAATAGGTAATCGATGTTGCAATAAAGTGCCATCTGTTGTTTTAATCGTATAAAGTATATGTTGATCTTCTTTGAGGCATTTTATTATTTGCATATATTCTCTGTCCCTTCAGTTTCATAAATAACACAATTAATATTTGAATATGATAATCTGCAAATATTAACATATTATGTTATACCCTGTATATTCACTTTAAATCTTAAGCGTGCAAAATATAAATAATAAATTATAAAGATAAAACATTACTTACAAATTAAAGTTACTAATTTTTCTTATTAAATATTGATCGGATAACAAAAATAATGAAACCAATAAATATACCCATGAATATGGCTAACATAGCTGATACTAATAAAGGTAATTGCAACTGATATTGTAAAACAAGACCTATTATAATAGCAACGACGATAGCTATAAGCGTTATCATATTTTCTTTAAATATACTCAACTGTATCAACTCCATTCAAAAAAAATTATAACATTTAAAATAGTATTTAACATGTATTCATAAAGATTGTCACAAAAATGATGTATATGTAATTAGACATTACTTATTTTATATATATTGAAGTAAATATTGACGCCTGCATGGTTATTTTATATGATAAATCGGGACAATAAAAAAAGTAGGTGCCAACTATGAAATCAACCAAAAAAATTTCCAGCTTAATTGTAGTGATAGTTGTATTAGGTGTATTATTATTCCAATTTATTAATCATACTGGTCCATTTAATAATAACGAATCATCATCACAAAACGGACCTGAAGATGCTGAACAAGTACATATAGAACGGGTAGTAGACGGAGATACTTTTGTTGCTAAGGATAAGAATAATAAAAGTGTAAAAGTTCGCTTAATTGGTGTAGATACACCTGAGACAGTTAAACCTAATACACCTGTCCAACCATACTGTAAGGAAGCATCTAATTACTCTAAAGAAAAATTGACTAACCAAGATGTCTTCTTAGAATACGATAAGGAAAAAGAAGACAGATATGGCAGAGTATTAGCATATGTATGGTTAGATAAAAAAACTATGTTTAATGAACAATTAGTAAAAGAAGGTTTAGCAAGAGAAAAATATTTTGCACCTAATGGCAAATATAAAAACGTATTTAAAGAAGCTGAATCAGCAGCAAAAGCTGAACATAAAAATATATGGAGTTAAAAAAGTGGGGCGACAACCATGTTAAATACTATGGTTGCTGCCCCACTTTTTTTATCATTATTAAAACTTTATAATCTTTTTAGTAGCTAATTTAAAGCTTAAAAGTTGATAGATTTATTTTGATTTTGCACCTGTACGTAAACGTAAATCATATTCGATTTCTTCTAAACTTCGACCTCTTGTTTCAGGTAAATATTTAATGACAAATGCTAGTGCAAAGACACCAATCATTGCGAAAATCAAGAAAACCCATTCTGTACTTAAAGCATTATTTAATATAGGGAACAGCTGCGCTACAATTAGTGTTCCTATATTTAAAACTAGTGTCGCAACACCTGTGGCAGCACCTCTAGCACGTGTAGGGAACATTTCAGGTAACATAACCCATAAAATTGGTCCCCATGTAATACCGAAAAATACAATAAATAGTGATAAGCAAATAATGATAATCCACGATGAAGATGTAATCCCTATAGTCCAAATTAATACGGCCATTATAATTAAAGATGTGACCATACCGATATTTCCTGTGACTAATAGTTTTTTACGATCAACTTTATCAACTATAAATACTGCTATAATCGTAACTAATACATTAATAGTACCAATACCCACAGTTCCTAAAATTGATGTGGCTTCTCCGAGACCTGCTTTACTAAAAATAGTCGGTGCATAGAAGATAATGGCATTAATGCCGACAATTTGTTGGAATAACGCGAATATACAGCCAATAATTAAAGTTGGGCGCAGCCATGGCGACTTAATTACTGCCCAAGTAGACTCGGAAATAGCTGAAATTTCACGCATTTCCTTAATTTCAGAATTAATTTCTTCGTTATTATCAAAAGTTATTTTCATTACATCTCTTGCAGCTTGTTCACTTCGATGTTCGAGTAACCATCTAGGACTTTCTGGCATAAAGACGATACCAATTAGTAATATTATTGAAGGCACGACTGCTAAACCTAACATCCAACGCCAACCTTCAATATCAGCGAATGCATAATTAACTATGTAAGCACTTAATATTCCGATTGTAATCATTAATTGGTTTAACGTACCTAATGAACCCCTTAATTCAGTTGGAGCCATTTCTGATAAATAAACTGGCACTGTGGCCATAGATCCGCCGACTGCTAGACCGATAATTAACCGACCAATTACTAAAATAGTAATATTTGGAGCAATAAATAACGTGATTGAACCAATAATGTATATAATAGCAATAAAAAGCACTAAGCGACGACGACCTAACTTATCTGCTAAGGGACCACTCGCACCGGAGCCAATAATGGCACCTATTAACATTGATGATACGACTAACCCCTCTGTAAAACTGTTTAGTGGAATATCATTATCTATAAATAATAATGCACCTGAGATGACACCGTTATCATAACCGTATAATAAACCACCTAATGCACCTAAAATAAAGATCAAATACTTCGTAATTTTCATTTTTAATCAACCCCTTTTAAATTAAAAATAATTATAGTTCAAAAATGAAAAATTTACAAAGTATAATGTCACATAAATTTATAATTATCATATAAATTAACGATTATTAATATTTCTGCTATGTGTATCCAACAGTTAATAGTTTTGAATAAAATTCAACCATTAAAAAGGTAGTATGTACTAAAATTGAGTACATACTACCTTTTTGAATGTTTATATGTTTTTAGATGATTTGTTTATAGGCTGTATAATTAATTAAATATTGCTACCAGTTTATCGAATTGCTCTTGTGATAATGCTTCTGTAGATTGTTCTACCGTTTTTGTAATGACCTCGCGTAAATTAGATTTAGACGATACAGTTTCAGCATATTGTTCGCGTTTAGTAGGACCGTCAATTAAATTAACAGAGCCATCTGCAAAGTAAACTAAGCCGATATTGCTTATAGAGTGATTCGATTTTTCTTTGATTTTATTTTCTAACAGTTGTGTGTTAGATGCAGCTTCTTTATATGGATCATGACTGTAAAAGTCATAGACAACTGAATTATTTTTAATGCGTTCTATAAAAGTATAGCTCGTAGGATGAGTAGATTGGAATTGACTATGGAACTGTTGTGCAATGTATCTACCTACAGCTTGGTCAATAGTATTTACATCATCACCATCAGTTGTCGTAATATTAGCATCCGCATTAAAGTGATAAAATGTTTTTTGTTTCCAATTTTTAACATCAATATTGAATAATCCTTTTTCAGTAATTACTATATAATCAAAAGGACGTGCATAGTCGAATAGTGGATGCCTAACTGCTAAACTACTCGTATTAATAATTTCGAAAAAGTTAATTTTTTCAGTATCGATTAAAGTATTCATAATGTCAGTTAATTCTTGTTTTGCTTTGCGAATACCGTGATGATGTTTGTCATTGTTAGCATCTATATTAAGCATTTCGTTTTTTAAATACGTATTTTCTGACGTTAACGAACTAATTTTCGTTACGAGCTGTGTCTTGGCATACGTCTCAGTATCTAGTTTGTTTTGCATAAAATGATGGTTTAAAAATAGTATGACAATTAATAATATAATTATTATTAAAAGTGTAATAGTGAGGAACATAATAATCATCCTAATCTAATTGAAATTTGTAATTAAAAGTATTAACTTGTGAAATGTGGATTGTTTCAAACCACAATTATGATTAATTTTAAATTTAATTATATAGATTATATAATAACACTCGTATCTATAATAACAATACTAGTAGCATACTAAATCGTGAAAAATTTTCTATATTGCACTAAATTTACACAGATTTACTTATAAAAAGTATTTTAGGGTACAAAAAAGTAGCGATTTTATATTTAAAATTCAAACTCGGAGGAACGTCATGCATACTTCAAAAGCAATATTAAAGATACTACAAGAAGAAATACAAAATGATGATGTGATTGCATTTGATCATCATCCTATTGCATATAATGTCATAGACACATTAGTCAGAAATAATATAAAAATTTCTATCATTACTTTCTCTACTGATATTATTCAATATGTCAGTAAGTATACTAATTTTAACATTATTATACCTTCTGCCACTGTTTGTTCTACATTTCATGTACTTGTAGGAGAAAGTGTACAGGATACTTTTAAACAATATAACATTAAACAATATTTTATATCAGCACCATACTATGTAGAAAATCAATTGTTTCAGACGTTTCATGCTGTTGCTCCAATTCAACAAACATTAATTAAAAATGCACAACGCATATATGTTATGAATCAACCCGATCTAAGCTTACCTATAAATATAAATTATTATTGTTTAGGAACTTTTTAAAATTGCTTTATTCCATGCAAAATTTAATAAAATAATGATTTGAAAAATGTGCCAACAAACTATATAATGTAGGTAATGGAAACGCTTACTTTTGGAGGTGAACTTTTTGTGTGACCAAAAATTTAAAAACGTAAGCCCTTTAATGAATGAGTTAATAGATAAAGCGAAAAATATATTTAAATTTAATGGTGAAATCGCTAAACAATTATTTTTATATGATGCATTTGATTTAAATCAGAAAGTTGATATTAGTGTAGAACGTATGTATTTTTCAGAAGTAATTAAACATGTCCCTAAAACGTTTACGATTAAACTGTTTGATGAGCATCAATCTTCTTCTGACTTTTCTGTAATTGATTTTAAAACATTGACACATGCAAATGTGTACGATGGTGACACGATGGTTTTAACTATTATTGTCTATGATACAGAAGGCGATGATTGGATGTTTAGACTAAATAACGATATTAGGTTACCTGCAAAGCATATATATTTTCACTCAATCAAATGGGACGTAGACTATGTTAAACCTGAAATTGTGTTAATGTATGAATTGTTGGATCCCATTGATTATCATCAATTGCCAAATTATAAAAACGTTATTGAGGCACTAAGTTATTATCAATTTGTAATGCTAAGATTGGTCGTAGGCGATGATCGAATTAATCAAGCATTGATTTCTGAGAGAAAAGCAATATAAAATCCTTTAAATCTATCGAAGCATAATTTTAAAATTATACTGCTAGATTTAAAGGATTATTTTTTATGTCAATAGACACTTACCGTTATAACAATATTCATATGTTGCTTTTACCGCTTTTTCAGCATCATTGACATCGATACCAAACATCATCGATATTTCTGATGCACCTTGGTTCATCATTTTTAAGTTGATATTAGCTTCTGCTAATGCATGTGTAATTCGGCTAGCAGTACCAACAATTCTATGCATACCTTCGCCGACAACCATTAGGACAGCTAAATCATGTTCTACTCCTAGTTCGTCAACATCACAGTGCTTACGAATATCATTTAGTACTTGTTCTTCAATATTTTTAATTTCTTTGGAGCGCATAATGATACTAATACTGTCTATACCTGAAGGCATATGATCAAAGGAAATATCATAGTCTTCTAAAACACCTAATACTTTTCGAGTAAAACCAACTTGTCTATTCATTAAATATTTCTTAATGTTGATTACTGTAAATCCAGTGTCACAACTAATACCACTAACCACATTATTAGTATTTATCTCTCGATCATGTCTAATAAATGTACCCAAATCATCAGGACGATTTGTATTTTTAATCACTACTGGAATCCTATCTTTATGTAAAGGTTGTAACGCCTCATCGTGGAATACACCAAATCCAGCGTATGACAACTCTCGCATTTCACGATAAGTAATTTCATCAATGACTTGTGGTTGTTTAACAATACCAGGATGTGCACGATAAATCCCCGATACATCTGTGAAGTTCTCATAAATATTTGCTCGGACACCTCTAGCGACAATAGCTCCTGTTATATCGGAACCACCTCTTGGGAATGTCACTACAAAATTTTGGCGTGATATACCAAAGAAACCAGGGATAATTAACTTCTCTTTATAATCTCTTAATTGATATAAATTCTCGTAAGCTTGATCTAAAATTTGAGCATTTTGTGGTAAATCACTTACTACGATACCAGCCTCACCAGGAGAAATATAACGTGTTGGAATACCTTGACTATTATTGTATGCAGCAATTAACTGAGCATTAAAGTCTTCGCCACAAGATAATAACGCATCAAGTAGACGAGATGGTTTTGACTTTAAGTTAAATATATATTGAGTCAATGTGTGATCAAATGTAGTTAACATTGCATCATCCATTTCTAACGCATATACAATATCTGCATAACGTTGAATAATTTCTTCTTGCTTAGGACGATAATCTAAACCTTCTATTACTTTTTCATATAAACGAATAAGCAAATCAGTTGTTTTTGTGTCGTCACTAGTTCTTTTTCCTGGTGCTGATACAATTACAATTTTACGCTCTGGATCAGCATTTACAATATTTAATACTTTTTTTATTTGTTCTGCATTAGATACAGAACTGCCACCGAATTTAGTTACTTTCATAATTTTACAACCTTTCTAAAAAATCAGAAAATTTTGTTTAGTTTTACCTATAACAATGATAGGATATAAATATGTTTCAACAACTTGAGCTTTACAAATTTTGGGAATGAACTTATACTATACCATATTCTAGTATTTTTCAACTGTACAATTGTATTTTTTAGAAGAACAATCGGAGGAATGAACTTATGAAGGAATTAAATGTAGCATTACTTGGTCTAGGTACTGTAGGATCAGGTGTAGTAAAGATTATTGAAGAAAATAGACAACAAATTATTGATACGATTAATAAAGATATTAATATTAAACATATATTAGTGAAAGATAAATCACGTAAAAGACCAATTAATGTTTCTAAATATCATTTAACTGAAGATGTAAACGATATTTTAGAAGATGATTCAGTAGATATTGTAGTAGAAGTTATGGGAGGTATTGAACCAACAGTAGATTGGTTGAAAGGTGCCTTGAGTCAGAAGAAACATGTCATTACTGCAAATAAAGATCTTCTAGCTGTGCATTTAAGAGTATTAGAAGATTTAGCAGAACAAAATGGTGTCGCATTGAAATATGAAGCAAGTGTTGCAGGTGGCATTCCGATAGTAAATGCAATTAATAATGGATTAAATGCAAATAACATTAGTAAATTTATGGGGATTCTCAACGGTACATCTAACTTCATCCTAAGTAAGATGACTCGCGAAGAAACATCTTTTGACGACGCTTTAGCTGAAGCACAGCGTCTAGGATTTGCTGAAGCGGACCCAACTGATGATGTCGAAGGTATCGATGCAGCTCGAAAAGTGGTTATCACTTCTTATTTATCATTTAATCAGGTCATTAATCTAACTGATGTGCAACGCACGGGTATTAGTGATGTTAGTTTAGCAGACATAAAAGTTGCTGATGAACTTGGCTATAAAATTAAATTGATTGGTAAAGGAACATATGAAAATGGGCAAGTGAATGCTTCTGTGGCACCAACATTAATAAGTAAAGCACATCAACTAGCTTCAGTGGAAGATGAATTTAATGCAATTTATGTAATCGGTGATGCAGTCGGTGAAACTATGTTCTATGGTAAAGGTGCTGGTAGTTTAGCTACTGGTAGTGCCGTAGCAAGTGATCTATTAAACGTAGCATTACATTTTGAATATGATTTACACACACTGCCGCCACATTTTGAATTGAAAACAGAAAAAACAAAAGAAATGATCGACGATGAATCTGATACGATTACATTAAAAGAAAAAGAAAACTACTATGTAGTAGTAGACAAGCAAGGTTTAACTGCAAAAGATATTGCAGAAACTATTAAAGGTGCATTACCATTGCACAAAAATTTAGATGTTCAAGAAAGAAATCAAGATACGGTAAGTTTAATTGTTTATGGTGTAGACGATTCACCGCAACAATCAATTGAAGCAGCAGGTTTACAAGTAAATAAAGTATATCCAGTAGAAGGGGTTCATGCATAATGAAAAGATGGCAAGGTTTAGTAGAGGAATTTAAAACATTTTTACCAGTTAATGAAAATACACCTAAAGTAACTTTAAATGAAGGGCAAACACCTTTAATTTATTGTGAAAATTTATCAGAAATGTTAGATATCGAATTATACGTAAAATATGAGGGTGCAAATCCTACTGGTTCATTTAAAGATAGAGGCATGGTTATGGCAATGACTAAAGCAAAAGAAGAAGGCAAAAAAATTGTTATATGTGCATCCACTGGTAATACATCAGCTTCTGCTGCTGCTTATGCAGCAAGAGCAGGTTTAAAAGCAATTGTTGTAATTCCAGAGGGCAAAATTGCTTTAGGTAAATTATCACAGGCAGTTATGTATGGTGCTGAAATTGTCTCAATAGAAGGAAATTTTGATGAAGCTTTAGAAATTGTTAAAGAAGTTGCAGAAAACGGCGAAATTGAGTTGGTTAACTCTGTTAATCCTTATCGTATCGAAGGACAAAAAACAGGTGCTTTTGAAGTAGTTCACCAACTTGACGGTGAGGCACCTGATATTTTAGCTATTCCAGTTGGCAATGCTGGTAATATTACAGCTTATTGGAAAGGTTTTAAAGAATATCATGATCAATTAAATACCCAATTACCACAATTGTTTGGATTCCAAGCAGAAGGAGCTTCACCTATCGTTCAAAATAAAGTAGTGAAAAATCCAGAAACAGTTGCAACTGCAATACGTATTGGTAACCCTGCAAGTTGGTCTAAAGCTACGAATGCTTTGGAGGAATCAAATGGTCAAATCGATAGTGTAACAGATGAGGAAATTTTAGAAGCTTATAAACTGATGACAACTAAAGAAGGCGTATTTAGTGAACCAGCTAGTAATGCTTCCATTGCTGGTTTGATTAAACTTCACCGAGCAAACAAATTACCTAAAGGTAAAAAAGTAGTGGCAGTATTAACAGGCAATGGTTTAAAAGACCCAGATACTGCTATTTCATTATTAGATAACCCTATTAAACCTCTACCAAACGATAGACAAAGCATTCTAGATTATATTAAAGGGGCACTATAGTATGGTGAAAAGTTTAAATATCAAAATACCGGCATCTACAGCTAATTTAGGTGTCGGTTTTGATTCTATTGGTATGGCATTAAATAAATTTTTGTATTTACAAGTAACAATTACGAATGATGAACAATGGCATTTTCATCATATAGGTCCGAATGTAGAAGGATTACCTACTGACGAATCACATTATATTTATCAAATAGCACAACAAGTTGCCTTAAAATATGATGTAGTTTTGCCTGCATTATCCATCGAAATGCGCAGTGATATTCCCTTAGCACGTGGCTTAGGTTCATCAGCGTCAGCGTTAGTTGGTGCTTTATACATAGCAAATTATTTTGGTGATATTGAGCTCTCGCAGTATGAATTATTACAATTAGCTACTGAATTCGAGGGACATCCTGATAACGTAGCACCAACGATTTATGGTGGTCTAGTGTTAGGCTACTATAATGAAGTGGAAAATGTTACTGAAGTTTCTAGTATCGATACACCTAAAGTGGATGTAATTATCACAGTGCCGTCATATGAATTACGTACAGATGATTCAAGAAATGTGCTGCCAGACACATTTTCGTATAAAAAGGCAGTGCAAAATAGTGCAATCAGTAATACTATGATCAGTGCGTTAATTCAACATAATTATGAATTGGCAGGCAAAATGATGGAGCAAGATGGGTTTCATGAGCCTTTCCGACAACATTTAATACCGGAGTTTGCACAAGTTAAAGCAATTGCAAAATCTCATCAAGCATACGCAACTGTAATTAGTGGTGCAGGTCCTACCATATTAACGCTTATAAGCAAGGAAAAAAGTGGGAAATTAGTAAGAGCGTTAAAAAATGAATTTTCACAGTGTCGCTCAGAACTAGTGACAATTAATGAAACTGGTGTAACATCTGAACTCGTATACCATTCATAATTTTTTGTAGTATGATAGGACTATAGGGTTAATTGGAAAGGAGCACTACAACATGAGTAAATATAAGTTAATTGTCATGGACATGGATGATACATTGATGAACCATGAAAATCAAGTAGGAGAAGAAACAAAAGACTATCTTATTAAAATACAAGACGAAGGTTACAAAGTAGTATTAGCATCAGGTAGACCGACTGAAGGTATGCTACCTACAGCACGATTGTTAAATTTAGATGCACATCAAAGTCATGTTATCAGTTATAATGGTGGCAATACTGTGGATGTAGCTACGGAAAATGTAACAGTCAATAAACCAGTATCAAAAGAAAACTTTGATCAAATTGTTGATTACTGCAGAAAAAAATCATTTTTCGTTTTAACATATCATGATGGCCACATTATTTATGAAGGTGAACATGAATACATGAATATTGAAGCTGAATTAACGGGTTTACCTATGAAAAAAGTTGATGATTTAAAAGCCTATATTCAAGATGCTGTGCCGAAAGTTATGGGTGTAGATTATGTCTGTAATATTGTATTAGCTAAAAGTGATCTTGCTGGTTCCTTCAACGATGAAATAGATGTTACTACAAGTAAACCATACTTCCTTGAATTTATGGCTAAAGATGTTTCAAAGGGGAATGCGGTGAGTGCGTTGTGTGATAAACTAGGGATTAGTTTAGAAGAGGTTATTGCTTTTGGTGATAGTTCTAACGATATATCTATGCTTTCAGTAGTTGGTCATGCTGTTGCTATGGGTAATGCCAATGATGAAGTGAAATCCATTGCTGATGAAGTTACCTTATCAAATGCAGACAATGGTATACCTCATACGTTAAAACAAAAATTATAACCAATGATAGAATTAAAGAAATAAATATGGGAAACACGTTTTACAGTTAAGTCTTAAATAAACAAAACTGTGAAACGTGTTTTTATAATTTAATAAATGATTTATTAGAGCATAATAAAGAGAAAGTTATAGATTTTGTTATTACTGACAAACTAAATTTAATAGTAAAAAACTGACTTCATAACTTGTATGAAGTCAGCGTAGATTAATGGTCAACTGTAACATAGGCAACTAGAAAAATAGAGCTTACTTTATCTCTTAGCAAAATTTATAGTAGTCGTGACTTAAGCTATTTAGCTGTATGTGTCCACTCATTTTTGCCTCGATGACGTTTTACGTGGGCATAAACTTGGTCTGCAGCATAATCTAAATTAGTATAAACTGTAATTGCAAATGCTGATTGATTTTCAGCAAACGGCTCTTCTAAAAACAGTGATTTTAAATGCTCATATAAGTTTTCCATTTGATCGTGTTTAAGGCTACTATATTCTCGTAGAGTTCGCTTAATTAATTGGTCGTGTAGATTTTCTAATGATTGTACAACAATAACAAAGCGTTCTTCTGGTTTGAGTACATCATCGAATAAATTTGTTTGTCCAACCATAATTTTCCACCTCAAGTACTTGATTTTCTTTAATTATACTATATTACGATACAGGTTAAAATAATTGAATACAAAATATTACCAAAGGTACAAATTTGTGAGGGCTAGTTAAGTAAACATAATAAAAGGACAAAACGGGGAAACCGTTTTGTCCTTTACTTAGAGTTATTCATATTTATTATCTAAGTTAATGTCTTCAAGTTTGATAACTTTTGTTTGGAACATAAATTTATGTGTAAGGTAAATAATGAGTAAGATGAATAGTGGTACGATATTTCTTAATAATCCAGCAATATCGCCAGCTATAATAGTACCTACTGAGTTACCAACAAATAAAAATAGTAAAGCTATAATTACCACAATTGGACCAAATGGATAAAATGGAGCTTTATATGGTAAGACTTGTTGCGCATCTTTATTTTGCTTTTTAATAGCCATGCGTAATCGTATTTGTGCTAAAATACTTGAACCCCATACAATGATAACTAAAGAGCCAATGATATTTAATAATGTAAATACGATATTAGATTGAAATTGAGCAAGGACAATAACTGCCAACACAACGATGAAAGTAGTTAATATCGCAGCGATAGGTAATTTTGTACCTTTATTTAAACGTGCCAAAAATTTAGGTGCTAATTTATCATGTCCCATCGAAAATAACATTCGACTTGAAGTATATAATCCAGAATTCGCTGCAGATAATAGTGATGTCAAAATGACAGCATTTATGACTGAAGCTGCAAAAGCGATACCGACACGATCAAAAACAATAGTGAATGGGCTTTGGCTAACAGATTCACTTTCGTTTAGCAGTAATGGATCAGTATATGGGATAATTGCAGCAATAACTGCAATAGACAATACATAGAATAATAAAATTCTCCAAAATACTTGTTTAATTGCTTTTGGCATTGAACGATGAGGATTGTCAGATTCTCCCGCAGTAACAGCTACTACTTCAGTACCCCCAACTGAGAATCCAGCGATTAATAAAACTCCCAAAAAGCCTGACAAGCCACCGACAAAAGGTGCTTCGCCGATAGAGTAGTTTGTAATACCATACGTTTTTCCACCTAAAATACCAACTATCATTAATACGCCAATAACAATAAAGATTAAGATAGTTACTACTTTAATTAACGATAACCAAAATTCAGCTTCTCCAAATGCTTTGACTGAGAAAATATTAAGTAAAAATAATATGACTAAAAAGATCATGCTCCATGTCACAGTGGAAAAGAAATGAAATACATCCCAATAACTTAATACGCTAGCTGCAATAATAATATCCACACTTGCAACAAGCGTCCAAATCACCCAATATAACCAACCCATAGTAAAACCTAATGAACTATCTACAAAACGTGTAGCATATGAGCTAAACGAGCCGGAGACAGGATAAAATGTTGCTAATTCTCCAACTGAAGACATAAGGAAATATAACATGATTCCAATAATTAAATATGCTGCTATGGCCCCACCCGGACCAGCTTGTGATACAACGCTACCTGTGGCAACGAATAGTCCAGTACCGATAGCGCCGCCAATGGCAATCATAGAAATATGACGTGAACTGAGACCTCGATTTAATTTATTTTGTTCCATAATAAGGCTCCTATTTACTTTTAAATTTTGTATACACACTATTTTAATGCTTTTGAGAACCACAAGCAAATATTTTTTATAACTTTAAAGCAATAAAGCGTAAAGAGAATTCAGAAAAATGCGATTTTTAATAGTGGTTTTATTGATTTGAACATAGGGTATACATTAAAATATGTAGTAGATAATAATTATTATTATCTGAACAAATAGGGGGTTATTCGTATGAGCGAACGTAAAAAATTGACAGGTCTTTTTGGTACACCAGTATCTGACAGAGAAAATAGTATGACAGCAGGACCAAGAGGCCCTTTACTTATGCAAGACTGGTATTTTTTAGAACAAATGGCACATTTTGATAGAGAAGTTATACCTGAACGACGTATGCATGCTAAAGGTTCAGGTGCATTTGGCACATTCACAGTAACAAATGACATTACTAAATACACGTGTGCAAGCATATTTTCTGAAGTAGGTAAACAAACTGAAATGTTCGCACGTTTTTCAACGGTTGCAGGTGAACGTGGTGCAGCTGATGCAGAACGTGATATTCGTGGCTTTGCATTGAAATTTTACACAGATGAAGGGAACTGGGATTTAGTAGGTAATAATACGCCAGTATTCTTCTTTAGAGATCCTAAATTATTTGCAAGTTTAAACCACGCAGTAAAACGTGATCCTAGAACAAATATGAGAAGTTCTCAAAATAATTGGGACTTTTGGACATCATTACCAGAAGCACTTCATCAAGTGACAATTTTAATGACTGATCGTGGTATTCCTAAAGGATTTAGAAATATGCATGGCTTTGGTTCTCATACGTATTCAATGTATAATGATAAAGGTGAACGTGTATGGGTGAAATTCCACCATAGAACACAACAAGGTATTGAAAATTTACAACCAGAAGAAGCAGCTCAAACTATTGCTTATGATAGAGAATCTTCACAACGCGATTTATTTGAAGCGATAGAAAATAAAGATTATCCAAAATGGAAAATGTATATTCAAGTAATGACAGAAGAACAAGCTAAAAAGCATAAAGATAATCCATTTGATTTAACAAAAGTTTGGTACAAAGGAGATTATCCATTAATTGAAGTTGGTGAATTTGAATTAAATCGTAATCCGGATAACTATTTCCAAGATGTAGAACAAGCTGCATTTGCACCAACTAATATCGTTCCCGGATTAGATTTTTCACCAGATAAAATGTTACAAGGGCGTTTATTCTCTTATGGAGACGCACAACGTTATAGATTAGGCGCAAACCATTGGCAAATCCCAGTAAATCAACCTAAAGGTGTTGGAGTTGAAAATATTTGCCCATTCAGTAGAGATGGTCAAATGCGCATTTTAGATAATAACCAAGGCGGTAGACCACATTACTATCCAAATAGCGAAGGTGCATTTGAAGATCAACCGCAATATAAAAAACCACCATTAGAAGTAGAAGGTACTGCTTATGAACATAACTTCAGAGAAGACGATGACAACTACTTCGAACAACCAGGAAAATTATTTAGACTACAATCTCCTGAGCAACAAGAGCGTATGTTTGTAAATACAGCTAATGAAATGGAAGGAACAACTCTAGAAGTTCAACACCGTCATATTCGTCATTGCTATAAAGCAGATGAAAATTATGGTAAAGGTGTTGCAGCAGCGTTAGGCATAGATATTGCAGACGTTGATCTTGAAGCGAAAGATTAAGTAGTAAAGTTGTAAATTACATTTAACATTAGAACTTTATAGATTAGATATATTTTATAGCAAGTGTGTAATCAAAAATGACATAATTTGATTACACACTTGTTTTTTTATAATAAAAAAATCATCACCAAAGTGATGATTGGTAATGCTTGTCGTATTCAAAAGATAAGAATTACTTATTTTGTTTCACGATGTAATGTATATTTATTTAATCTTGGGCAATATTTTTTCATTTCGATACGCTCAGGATTTGTACGTTTGTTTTTAGTACTAATATAATTACGATCGCCACATTCTGTACAAGCTAATGTAATATTTACGCGCAAAGTTAACACCCTTTCTACAATTAGGAATACTTACGATTTAAAATTTTAGCATATGTCACATTGTTGCGCAAGGGAAAAACGTGCTATTAGGTCACAAAGATATTGAAGATAATGATTTAATGATACACCAACAATTAATTGGACGATGTTAGTATCATTTAAGTTAAGACAGACAAAGATCATAAATCTACTATTATAAATAACAAGTAAATGTCTGCTTGGTTTTGGATTGTAATTATAGATAAAAACTTTCACTTGATATTTAAGAATGATGTGATATTATTAAAACGTAATTATTACGATTTGTAGGAGGAAAGTTATATGGCAAAAAAATCTAAAGTAGTAAAAGAACAAAAAAGAGAAGCATTAGTTAATAAATATTATGACTTGCGTAAAGAATTAAAAGCAAAAGGTGACTATGAAGCTTTACGAAAATTACCAAGAGATTCATCACCAACACGTTTAACAAGACGCTGTAAGGTTAGTGGCAGACCTAGAGGTGTGTTGAGAAAATTTGAAATGTCTAGAATTGCATTTCGTGAACATGCACATAAAGGTCAAATTCCTGGTGTGAAAAAATCTAGTTGGTAATTTAAGACGTAAGTCCGTTTACATTTAAAGTAAAACATTGTATATTATCTAATGGTAATACAGTAATATTGTTCGTGAAAAAACGTTTTCATTATCGAAAGCTGAGTGAATGAGATGTTATATACTGTAAAAACTTACCATTAGTTTTATGTTTTATTATAAATGTTAGGAGTTTTATATTATTATGAAAATTTTTGATTATGAAGATGTGCAATTGATACCAAATAAATGTATTGTGAGTAGCCGTTCTGAATGTAATACAGAAATTAAATTTGGACCGCGAACTTTTAAGTTGCCTGTAGTACCAGCAAATATGCAAACAGTTATGAATGAAGAGTTAGCGGAATGGTTTGCGGAGCAAGACTATTTTTATATAATGCATCGTTTTGACGAAGCGGCACGTATTCCATTTGTTAAAAAAATGCAGAATAAAGGTCTATTTGCTTCAATTTCTGTCGGAGTAAAGGCACCAGAATTTGATTTTGTAAAACAGTTAGCAGCTGAAGCGTTAGTGCCTGAATACATTACAATTGATATTGCACATGGTCATAACGATTCGGTCATTAATATGATAAAACATATTAAAACGCATTTACCTGAGACATTTGTCATTGCAGGAAATGTTGGAACACCTGAAGGCGTTCGTGAATTGGAAAATGCTGGTGCAGATGCTACAAAAGTAGGTATTGGACCTGGACGCGTATGTATCACTAAAATTAAAACAGGTTTTGGTACAGGTGGTTGGCAATTAGCTGCTTTAAACCATTGTAGTAAAGCAGCGCGTAAACCGATGATTGCTGATGGTGGTATTAGAACGCATGGTGATATAGCGAAATCTATGCGTTTTGGAGCATCTATGGTTATGATTGGTTCTCTTTTTGCAGCACATGAAGAATCTCCAGGAGAAACAGTAGAACTTGAAGGTAAGTTATACAAAGAATATTTTGGTAGTGCTTCGGAATATCAAAAAGGTGAACATAAAAATGTTGAAGGTAAAAAAATGTTTGTTGAACACAAAGGTTCACTACAAGATACTCTAATTGAAATGCAACAAGATTTACAGAGTTCAATTTCTTATGCAGGCGGTAAAGATTTGAATTCGTTACGAAAAGTAGATTATGTGATTGTGCGTAATTCTATCTTTAACGGTGATAGAGACTAAAATACGTAGGTGATGAAGATTAGAAAAATATTATTATATAGTTTAATTTTTTTATGCATAGTATTGATTGTGCCAATAAAAGAGTCACCCTTTATGTTAGACGTTCAACAAGAGGTCAAAGCAAAAATTAATGCTTGGCAAACTAATCAGTCATCATCTACGAAGTCACTCAAAGTGCCAAGTGAACAACAATTTGCTTTAAGTAATATTCAAATGAATATGGATAAAGCAGACGTTGAAAATAAATTTGGAGAAGCTAAGAGTGTAACTTCCAATGAATATGGTACGAGTTGGCATACTTATTATACTGGTGATTATAGTAACTTTGTGATGGTCAGTTATTTAGACGACAAAGTCAATGCACTTTATACGAATCAAAATTCAATTACATCACAGTCAAAAATCAAGTATGGTACACCTAAAGATGTCGTAAGAGACAGATTAGGAGAACCAATTACTGAAAAGAAAAAAGGAAATGTTAGATACCAAATTGAGAATGATGAATATGACACATTTCATGAAAATCAAATCTATACAACGGCATTCTATGATAAACATCAAGATAATGGTTTAACAGCAATACTATTGGTAAGTGATCAGCTTGAACAACGATTGCAAGGACAATATGGTGCACCATCTGAAGCATTAAAAGAAGGTTTTGAACGCCAAAACTTTGAAATTGTAAATGCTGAAAGAAAACAACATCAATTATCTACATTGAATTATGATAGTGATGTTTCAGATACAGCAAGAAAACATAGTAAAGATATGGCGGAGAATGATTATTTTGATCATACCAACTTAGATGATGAATCCCCATTTGATCGTTTGAAAGCTGATGATATTAAATTTAATGCTGCAGGCGAAAATTTAGCTTATGGTCAAATGAATAGTATTTATGCACACGAAGGCTTAATGAATTCATTAGGACATAGAAAAAATATCTTACGTTCTAGTTATAATGAGTTAGGAGTAGGCGTCGCTTTTAATAATGAGCGTCAACCTTATTGGACGGAAAACTATACTAACTAATGTTTGGTGATGAAATGTTAGGGTATCTTATAAAGGTAAGGATGAGATGCTAATGACAATACATGAAAAACATAAATCGGAAGATATATTAGAACGAGTAAAAGAAGTTCTAGACAAAAAAGAAGATAAAGATACAAAATAGAGGCTATGCCGTGACGGCATAGCCTCTTAGTTTGTATGTGTGATTACAAGTTATTATGTTAAATAGTGCTGAATGAGAGTGCTTGGAGACTATTACATTTCACGGAATAATCCGACCACTTTACCAAGTACAGAAACTTGATTTAAATAGATTGGGTTCATTGAGCTATTTTCTGGTTGTAATCTATAGCGCGTTTTTTCTTTATAAAATCGTTTAACAGTTGCTTCATTGTCTTCTGTCATAGCTACAATAATATCTCCGTTTTCTGCAATTGTTTGACTACGCACAATCACTTTGTCGCCATCTAAAATACCAGCTTCGATCATACTGTCTCCAACAACATTTAAAATGAAAATATCGCTGTTATGTGTAGAAGTAAAATGTTCTGGTAAAGGGAAGTATTCTTCTACATTTTCCACTGCAGTAATCGGTATGCCGGCAGTGACTTTACCAATAACTGGTACGTGAATTGTATCTTCGTTATTTATTGGTTCTCCAAGTTGGTCGCTGACAATTTCTATTGCACGTGGTTTTGTAGGATCACGTTTGATATAGCCTTTTTCTTCTAATCTAGATAAATGACCATGAACAGTTGAACTAGAAGCTAAACCGACAGCTTCTCCAATTTCACGAACACTTGGTGGATAACCTTTGGATTGCACGATTTGCTTTATATAATCGAAAATTTCATTTTGTCGTTTTGTTAATTCTCTCATAATAGGCACTCCCTAATTTAATTTAATCCAATTATAGCATGAATTGAAATTTGTTACAAACGTTTGTTCGTTTTGTATTGACTAAGAACACGTGTTCTGTTAAAGTATTTTTACAAACAAATGTTCTAGGAGAGATACTATATGAATTCTATCTATATGTCACAAATCAAAACATATTTATTAATACTTGTTACTACGATGCTGTTATGTACTATATTTGTACTAACGGCAGATATAAATAATAATAGAGAACAAACGTACGAAATGACTGATCATAAAATAACTACAGAGCACAAAGAACAAAATAATAATCAATTACAACAAGATTTAAATAGCGAACAAGCATCGAACCAAACGATGGCAGTAATTAAATAATTAGAATGATAAAAAAGAGCGAATGCATTTAGTTCCGCTCTTTTTTTTGTTAAAATTTATATGATATAAATCTATGGAGGTTATTATGACTGAATCAAATGGTGTAGATATTAATAGAATTAATGAATTAGCTAGAAAGAAAAAAGCACAAGGGCTAACTGAAAAAGAAGCGAAGGAACAATCTAAATTACGTAAAGCTTATTTAGAATCGTTTAGAAAAGGCTTTAAGCAGCAATTAGAAAGCACAAGGGTCATTGATCCAGAAGGAAACGATGTGACGCCAGATAAAATCAAAAAAGTATTGGATGAAAAAGACCAAGATAAAAGATAATCTAATTTTTTGTTAATTATAAGTTAAATAAGTTATAATAATATATGAATCATGCTATTTAAGAAAGGAAGTCATATTAGATGTTTAATGAAAAAGACCAACTAGCGATTGATACAATAAGAGCCTTAAGTATTGATGCTATTGAAAAAGCAAATTCAGGCCACCCAGGTTTACCAATGGGCGCAGCTCCAATGGCATACACTTTATGGACACGCCATTTGAATTTTAATCCTCAATCAAAAGATTTCTTTAACAGAGACAGATTCGTATTGTCTGCAGGACATGGTTCTGCATTACTTTACAGTTTATTACATGTTTCAGGTAGTTTAGAATTAGAAGAATTAAAACAATTTAGACAGTGGGGTTCTAAAACTCCTGGTCATCCAGAGTTCAAACATACGGATGGTGTCGAAGTTACTACAGGTCCACTAGGACAAGGTTTTGCTATGTCAGTAGGTATGGCTTTAGCAGAAAAACATTTAGCAGGTAAATTTAATAAAGAAGATGCTAACGTTGTAGATCATTACACTTACGTTCTTGCATCAGATGGTGACTTAATGGAAGGTATTTCTCATGAAGCAGCATCATTTGCAGGACATAATCAATTAGACAAATTAATTGTTTTATATGATTCCAATGATATTTCATTGGACGGAGAGTTAAATAAAGCATTCTCTGAAAATGTAAAAGAACGTTTCGAAGCTTATGGTTGGGAACATATCTTTGTTAAAGATGGTAACGATTTAGAAACAATTGACAAAGCAATTGAAGATGCTAAATCTAGTAATAAACCAACAATCATTGAAGTGAAAACAATTATCGGCTATGGTGCGCCTAATAAACAAGATACAAATGGCGTTCATGGTGCACCACTAGGTGAAGACGAAAGAAAATTAGCATTTGAAAATTACGGATTAGATCCAGAAAAACGTTTCTTCGTACCAGAAGAAGTATATGAAATTTTCCAAACTCAAATGTTAAAACGTGCAAACGAAAATGAAGAAGCTTGGAATAACTTAGTAGAAGAATATAGTTCAAAATACCCAGAATTAGCTGAAGAATTTAAATTAGCTATTAGTGGTAAATTACCAACAAATTATAAAGACGTGTTACCTAAATATGAAGCAGGTCATAGTGGTGCTTCTCGTGCTGATTCAGGTGATGTAATTCAAGCAATCAGTCAAAGCGTACCATCATTCTTCGGTGGCTCAGCTGACTTAGCTGGTTCAAACAAGTCAAATGTTAAAGAAGCAGTTGACTTTACTCCGGAAACACCTGAAGGTAAAAATATTTGGTTTGGTGTACGTGAATTCGCAATGGGTGCTGCAGTGAATGGTATGGCTGCTCACGGTGGTTTACATCCATATGGTGCAACATTCTTCGTATTTAGTGACTACTTAAAACCAGCACTAAGACTATCATCAATTATGGGCTTAAATTCAACATTTATCTTCACACACGATTCAATTGCTGTAGGTGAAGATGGTCCAACACATGAACCAGTAGAGCAATTAGCAGGTTTAAGAGCGATTCCTAACATGAATGTGATTCGTCCAGCTGATGGAAATGAAACACGTGTCGCTTGGGAAGTTGCATTAGAGTCAGAAAACACACCAACTTCACTTGTATTAACGCGTCAAAACTTAACTGCTTTAGACTTACCAGAATCAGTTGTTGAAGAAGGCGTACGTAAAGGTGCGTATGTAGTTTATGAATCAGAAAAAGATGCTGAATTCTTATTATTAGCGACTGGTTCAGAAGTAAACTTAGCAGTTGATGCAGCTAAAGATTTAGATGCACAAGGTAAAGGTGTACGAGTAGTTTCTATGCCTAACTGGCACGCATTTGATCAACAATCAGCTGAGTATAAAGAATCAGTAATCCCATCATCAATTACAAAACGTATTGCAATTGAAATGGCATCTTCTCTAGGCTGGCATAAATATGTTGGTACTGAAGGTAAAGTTATCGGTATTGATACATTTGGTGCTAGTGCTCCTGGTGACTTAGTCGTAGAAAAATACGGTTTCACTAAAGAGAATGTGTTAAATCAAATTCAAACATTTTAATAATTTGTAGTTATGTAAAGGCTGGGACATTAAGGTGTCCTAGCCTTTAATTTTATCGTTACAAAATGTTGATGGATAAACATGCTTCAAGTCATGTTGTTTTTATCATGATTCAAAAAATTTTAAGTGTACAGTAAATTAACATGTCATTTTCTATTGAAAGTTACATAAATTAAAGCTAAATTAGTGGTTGAACTTATGTTCTTGTAAGTGTATTTACAAAGTGAATTTAATATTGATATAATACATAAGGTTACAGGAGTTTGAAGCTAAACTTCCTTGAAATTAAACATTTAATTTAGTAAAATGCATTAGGATAGGAAAGTGGGTGAAACAATGGCAGTTTGGTTAGCAGTTTTATTAATCGTAATAGCACTAATCATTGGATTAGTAGGTGGTTTCTTCTTAGCAAGAAAATATATGATGGATTATTTCAAAAAGAACCCACCAATTAATGAAGAAATGCTTCGTATGATGATGATGCAAATGGGTCAAAAACCATCGCAAAAGAAAGTAAATCAAATGATGACAATGATGAACAAAAACATGGACTCAAACATGAAGAAGTCTAAATAATGCATAATGACGGTATTTAAAGCACTTTTGTAAGTGTCAATAAATACCGTCATTTTTGCTACTGGCAACAAATTGGCAACAAAACTACAAACTATTATTATATGCGTTGGTTAGAATAGATTGTAATTCCTTTTCGGTGTTCGGATATAAATGACCGTACGTGTTCGCAGTAGTTGTTATATCTGAATGTCCTAGATGTTTAGATATTGTGTATAGCTGTACGTTGTTATTAATTAATAGTGTTGCGTGAGAATGGCGCAGGTTGTGAACTTTAATTGGTTTGACGTTTGCTTTTTCAATACCAATTTTAAATTGTTTGTTCACATTTGCTAATGCCATTGGTTTTGATATACTTCTTACTGTAAAAATAAAATCATCGTTATTAACGTATTTAAACTTTTCTATTTGATATTGTTCTAATTCTTTTAATTGTTCTATTACGTGTTTTGGTATCGTTATTGTACGTTCTGACGGGGTAGTTTTAACCGTTGTGATTGTTTTGTCGTTCCATGAGTTATTGATTTCTATTTCTTCATTTTCAAAATCAACATCGCAATATCGTAAGGCTAATATTTCGCCTTTACGAGCGCCGGACCAAAACAAGACCATGAACAACGTTTTATATACCACGTTGTCTACTACATTTATAAAGTGATTAAATTCGTCTATAGTCCAATATTCTTGTTTGCGACGTTCTTCATGTTTAGGTAGTGATACAACTTTTACAACATTTCGTGACAGATTGTAGAAGTTAACAGCAAAGTTAAAAATAGCAGACAAATTGCGCCGTATATTGCCTAACATTGAATTGCTATAATTATTGAAAATAGATTGGTAAAAATCGTCGATATGTTTTGGTTTGATATTTTTTATCGGTGTTGTTCTAAAATAGGGAATCAGAATGTGGTTAATTAAATTATTTTGATTATAAATAGTAGTTTCTTTTTTACGCCCGTTTGAATATTGCATAAACCTTTCGGCTATTTCACGAAATGTATATTGTGCTTCAATTTCTGTATCGTAAGTTTCCAAAAATTTTTGTTGAGCAATTAAAGCATCTTTCTTTTTAGCGAACCCTCTTTTTTTCTTGTGTACTTTTTCGCCTTGTACATTCTCAACTCTTACAGAATAAAACCATTTATTTGTGTTAGGATCTTTATGGACTGTCATTACAATTCACTCATTTCTGCGGTTACAAAATGATTATAAAGCATTGTCAATCTTTGTCTTGCTACCTCATAAGAACAATGAAAATAACTTGCTAGTTCACTTTCTGTAAATAATTCATTAGCCTCAATTTCTTTTTGAGGATATTGGAAAAGAAAACTAAATTTTTCAGCCTCGTTTTCTTGTTTTTCATTAAATAATTCATTCATAAACATTTGATTTGTTTCATGCATCATTACATGAGCAAATTCATGTATGAAATCTTCCCACATTTTAGTAGCACTATCTATTTTGATAGATATAACATCAAATCCCTTTTGTATAAAATAACCACTGGCATCTTCGTTATATAACACGAAGATATTATAATAATTACTTATACTTTCAATATTTTTGTCGATATGATTATTGTCTAATTCTTCGATTATATTATTCACTAAACTTTCAATTTTCATTATATATCCCCCTTATACAGAACGTATGTTCTTTTGTGCTGTAAAAAAATAACGGTATTGATTAGTTACCGTCATTTTTTTGAATTGCTTTCATAATTAAATAGTCTGCTTGGTCCTCTAGTGTGTCCAATATTCTTTGGCGTTCTTCATTTGATAAATTGTCAAATGCTACTTTATTTTTAAACATAATAGCTTGATAATTTTCCATATTTTTTTCTGAATCCCCAACAATATCGTTTGTTGTACAATCAAGAGCGTGTGCTAGACTAACAATTTGTTTGTAGTTTGGTATTGTGTAGCCTCGTTCGATATTGGATATAATTTGTTTAGTTTGGTTCGTTTTCCTTGCTAACATTGTTTGGGTTAATCCTTTTTGCTTGCGAATGAATTTTATTTGATTACCTACTTTTGACAATTGGTTGCCTCCTTGTATGCTCAATTAAATTGCTAATTATAATAGCTATTCTTCACCTCTATTTTGTTCTTCAAAATCTCTTTGTGTAACAGGTTCATCGTTTTCTATTCTTCTTGCTAATTCTTCCATTGTGTAAAAAGGTATTTTTACCATTCCTTTTTCCTCTAAAGAATTATTTTCTTGTTCATTCTCATTCATTGTTAGCCTCCTGATTATAACCACCTTGTGAGGGTGCGGTTTGTAAACCGTGTGGAGAATTTTTAGAGAGTTCTCTCATTCTTTCAATTTCCGCATCGGTAGGGTTATCCATATCAATACCTTCATTTATAGCTTGTTCTCTTGCTGGGTTGTATATGCCTTCTTGTTGCGCTGGTTGCTTTTGCGCTTGTTGCTGTTGTGTTGGTTGCTTTTGCTGTTGTGCTGGTTGTTCTCTCGTTTGAGGAGATTGATTTGTTGTTTGTTGTTCTTGTGTGTTAACTTGCTCTTGCGATTGATTGTTGCTAGTCACATTTTCTTTGTTAGATTTTTCTTTTTTACTTTCAGATTTTTCGTCATTTGAATTGCTTTTATTTTTATCTTCAGATTTTCTTTCTTTTCCTTCCTTTTTATCATTTTCATTCACTTTCTTATTAGATGACTTATTTTCTTTTTTGTCTTCCGACTTGTATTCTTCTTGACTACATGCCGATAAAATTAGAAAACTTGTCATTAAAAGAGTAATTATTTTTTTAATTTGCGACATCTCCTTTGTATTAAATTATTTATCTTCTTTACTCTTTTGATATTTATAAATTAAAAAATCTGCTTGTTCACGCAATGTTTCTAAAACTTTTTCTCGTTCTTCTGGAGATAAACTATCAAATGCATCTTTATCTCTAAACATTTGTACATCATCTTCTTGTTCGCCTGAATATTCTTCTTTTTCTCTTCCTAATAAGTAGTCTACTGATACATCGAAGTAATCAGCTATTAATCTTAAATGTTCTGAATTAGGATTTGCTTTTTGCCATCTTCTAATTTGTCCATTTGATAAATCTAATTTTCTTTCTAGTTCTGCGATAGTCATAGACCTATTATTAGCAAGTTTTTTTACCACTTGATAAGTATTCATTTTAGCCTCCACTTTTTATTTTTTAGAAATCCATCTAATTAATTGTTGACTAATAGTCAAATATCTATTATAGTTTAAGTATGCTAATTACTAAGCCAATAAAAAAACAAATTCGTTGGGGAACGGAATAACTGTTTGTTTAAAGGCACTTATCTATAAAATGATGGGTTTATTTATCTATGCTTATATATTAGCTTAACGCATTAGATAAGTCAATAATTAGTTGAATATCTAATTAGGAGGTAATATAAATGCCAACAACAGAATTTGGATTGAAAGTTCGAACAGAATTACTTAAACGTAATATGTCTAGTAAGCAATTGGCAGACATGCTAGGTATTTCTGGTGCTTATATGTCCGACATTTTACGCGGACGTAGAGATGCATTTGAACAAAAGAAACGTATCGCAAAAATATTGGAAATAAAAGAAGTTTCTAAATAAAAGGAGGCAATCAAAATGCAAGTATTACAAGAAGTACAAATAGAAAATAATTCAGAATTAGGTCCAGTTGTTTCAAGCAGAACAGTAGCGGAGGAATTGAGAAGAGAGCACAAGAATGTAAGAAGAGATATAGATCAAATTTTAATACGCTCAGATTTGAGCACATTAATTATTCCTAGTAAATATAAAGATTCAAGAGGTCGAACACAAAATGAATATCTTTTAACCAAAGACGGTTTCACTTTATACATGTTCAACATTCAAGGTCATAACGATTTCAAAATGGCTTATATTAATAAGTTTAATGAAATGGAAAAACAACTAAAGCAACCAATTGCTAGTTATATGATAGAAGATCCAGTGAAAAGAGCTGAGCAATGGATAGCTGAACAAAAAGAGAAGAAACAATTAGAACTTGAAAACAACATGAACAAACAAAAGGTAGCTGAATATGAGCCTAAAGCATCATATTTAGACACAATACTAAATAATAAAAGTTTAGTAACGGTAGGGCAAATTGCTAAAGATTATGGTATGTCGGCACAATCGCTTAATAAATTGCTACATGATTTAAAAGTACAGTATAAACAATCGGGGCAATGGTTACTTTACTCAAATATACAAGATAAAGGCTACACGCATTCATCTACAACAGAGATTGAACATAAAGACGGAAGCACATCGGTAAGAATGAATACTAAGTGGACGCAAAAAGGGCGTTTATATATCTATGAGTTGCTTAAAGAGAACGATATTTTACCAACAATTGAAAAATAAATTGATAGATAGGAGGAAATGAAATGAACAAAATACCATACCCATTTTTATACATTATACGTAAGGAATACGGACATTCTCAAAAAGATATTGCAAAGAAACTTAGCATTTCTGCACAACACTATCAATTAAAAGAAACTGGTAAAGCAAATTTCACACTACCAGAAGCAAAAATTCTATCTGAGGTATATGAAATGCCTATAAATGATTTATTCAGTAGTTCAATAAAACCAAGTAGTTAAGGAGAGAATGTAATGCAAATTAACGTGTGCGGTATTAATTACGATGTGATTCAAGTTACAGAAGTTGATAACGATCCAAGTTGTTTAGGACTTTGTATATATAGAGAAAGTCTTATACAGATAAAAAATGGATTATCAACCGAGCGTAAAAAACAAGTGCTAATGCATGAGTTATTACATGCAATACTATATGAAGCAGGTTATGAGGAGCATAATGAAGAACAAGTCAAAAGTTTATCAGTAGTAATTAATCAAGTTATCGCTCAGAACAATATCAAAGCCACTCTAAATGAATTAGAACAGCTTTCATTAGGAGTATAACAAAATGAATTTTTTGGAGGAATAAGAATGAATAAATCAAAATTAATAAATAGTATAACTTGTGCGTCAATTGCTTTTTATGTAATTAAAAAATGTGTGGAAAAAGAAAAGTTAAATCGTATAAAAAAGAAAAATATAGGATTGAGAGATTATACCGGAGATACATTATTTGAATTGATGAATAATATTAAACGAAAAAAGAACCCTGAGCTTATCAGAGAAACTACAGGGTTGTTAGAAGTATGGTTAGATAATATTGACTAAATCACCTCCTTTCTCAAGGAGTATAACAAAACAAATTGAATAACAGGAGGTATCAAAATGACAAAAAAGATTTTACATGAAAAAGATAGATATAAAGCATCAATCAAAAAAATAAAAGGACTACAATTAATAGCCCTTAATATTATAATTATTAGCTTTACTTATCAGTTCTTCAAACTGTGGTATTTGGAGTTTAAAGGATTTGATAACAAGCGTAAAACTTTAAAATACTACTTTAGAACAGCTAAATATTTTCAATCGGTTTTAGATGAATTAACTTTATCCCATAAAGATAATTGAATTTTAGCGCTAGTTTTCATGATTTTCTTTAAATTTAATTTATCAGTACGAGTGAGTGGTTTCGTGATTTCAATGCTAGCGATTAAATTATCAATTTCTTTATCATGATCACTCCAATGTTCATCTACAAATTCATTAATATCTATTTTAATCATCTCCTTTCATTAGGAGTATAGTAAAACAAATTCTTTAGGAGGAATCACAGTGAAAGACTTTAAAAATTTACACAAGAGAGCGTTAAAAATTATCGAACTAGTAGAAAAAGAAGAATGGAGCGAAGAGGAATATATTGCAGTCATAGACCTCTTACACCTCCAAAATAAAAGTTATTTACCAGAATTATCTAAATGTGAAACGACATTATAAAAATGTTGATACATCTTACTAGTGTTTTCTGCACTTGTTTGAGAATGCATAGCTTTGTTATTAACTCTAATATTCAAATGTTCTAAATAACTTTTAGTTAGCTCTAAAGCAATTTCTTTATCTGACAATTTAATACACCTCCTTTCTCAAGGAGTATAACAAAAACTGAATTTTTGGAGGAATAAGAATGAATAATAAAACAGCGATTGTATTTACATTTAAAAATAATGAAAGATTAATAATGGGTACATTGACAGGTAACTTAGAAAATATAGCCGAAATCAAGAAAGAAGACTTTCCTTTAAAAGAGCCATCAAAATACGACAATATTTTTATCGCAATTGATGGCTTAGAATATAGAATTTTATAACCCTAAAAAGTTTGATGCCACTTTACTAGCAAGGTTTTGAAGTACAGGAATTGAGACTGAAGATAATTGAGATGCTTGTTTTTTTGTCTCTGACCAGACTTTAGCATCTCTAATATCTTCTAACAATTGATGTCCTTCAAATGTCATTGAGTTTACTTTATAAAAAGCGAAATAAGCTTCGCCTTTTGCAAACGTAACATTGATATAACCGGCATCGCTTAATCTTTTAAGAGTATATAAAATTTCTTTTGATGTATACTCTGACAATTGTTCATCGCTTTCAAAATTGTCTTTACTAGCACCTTCAAGGGTATAATCTAGCTTTTCAATTGTCAGTAGTATATCCCTAATACAATCGTGCTTTAGTTCCATAAATTCACCTCCTTTTTCAAGGAGATAATTAAATTGTAACAAACAGAATTGTTTAACCGAATAATAAAATTAAAATATTTTTGAAGGAGTTATAAAAATGGAGAAATTAGCAAGGTTAAAAGTAAAAAGATTTAGAGACAGAAACAATTTTAACCAAGAAAAAATAGCGAAAGTATTAAATGTTTCTGTTCAAACATATTGCAACAAAGAAAGTGGCAAAAATGAATTTAGGTTATCGGAAATGCACACATTAGCAAAGTTTTATAACACATCTTTAGACGAACTATTTTGGGAGGATGAAGAACTTGAGAGTGATAAAGGAATTGTTTGATATAGCGTTGGTATTTGGAGCTATAGCACTAACATTTACTTGTAGTTATTTCACTTCATATTTTGTTCAAGACGGAACTTGGCATACATTTTTATATTTCTTCGTTTTCATGGGTGCTGTTCTCGGTGTAAAAAGTCTAGGAAAGTATTATGTAAAAAATTTTCTACAATAATTATCGTTTTAGGTTATAGGGGAACGCTAAACGATATTGGAGGGTGTATATGAATGGATTAATCAGAGAAATATATGGTTTGTCAGAGTTTGACGCAATGTACGACGAGGACGAAAAAGAAAATGCATTTGGCTATTTGATGGAAGATGAACACGATGATATGAGAGCAGAAAAGAATATGAAATAAAATAACGCCCGGTAATCAACCGGACGTAAACCGAGAGAAATAAAACATTGAGAAAAATGTCTATATCAGTATTATAACAGGAGTGAAAAACATTGTCTTATCAAATGAATAAATTGAAGTCTATAAATACTAAAAACATGAGCGATGAAGAATGGAAACAATTAAGAACGCATTCTATCGGAGGTTCTGATTGCGGAACAATATTAGGTATGAATAATTACGAAAGTCCGTTCACTTTATGGCAAAAGAAATTGTGGGCAGACGATTACGAAGAAGATATAAGCGACAAAATACAAGTTAAATTCGGTCATTACAACGAACAATTTGTAGCGAAACTATTTGAAGAAGCAACCGGCAAAAAAGTACGCAAGCATAACAAAATGATGTATCACAAAGATCATGATTTTATAAGTGCTAACGTTGATAGGGTGGTCATTGGCGAAAATGCATTGCTGGAATGTAAGACAACAAGCGAATTTATGAAAGATAAATGGAAAGACGGAAACGTACCGGCAAGTTACATGGCACAATGTTATCACTATATGGCAGTGACAGGCGTAGACGTTGTATATATAGCCGTATTGTTTGGTAATAGTGAATTTCATTACGAGCCAATCGAACGTGACGAAGAAATCATAAACGATATTATTAATGCAGAAGTTGAATTTTGGAATGAATACATTGTTAAGGGGCAACGACCACCAGCAGACGATAGCGAAGTGACTTCAAAAGCATTAAATAACTTTTGGAAAAACACACAACCGGAAGTAGTTAGCTTTGACGAAGAAAAAACAGCATTGTTTAAAAGTATTTTATCAATAAAAGACCAAAAAAAAGAATTAGACAAACAATTGAAAGGGCATCAAAACAAACTTAAAGAGTTATTGGGCGAAAATGAGTTTGGCGAAGTATCAGATTACAAAGCAAGTTGGAAACAGCAAAAACGAGAAACATTCGATGCAAAACGATTTAAAGAAGAACACCCGGAATTATACGAGCAGTATAAAAAAACAAGCACTACACGTACTTTGAATGTAAAAGAAAACAACGGATAACGATATAAAATAACTTTAAATTGTACAAAGAAAGCACACAATGAACAAAAGTAAGTTTTACGAACAAAAACTATCTAAAATAAACAAATGCTTATATAAAGCGTATATGGAGGAATATAAACATGGCTACACAAAATCAATTTAAAAATCAATTAACTCAAAAGAAAGAAAACAATAACCAATCACAACAAAAAGCAGTAGGACCCAAACAAGAAATTAGCAACTTGTTAGATAGAATGGCACCCCAAATACAAAAGGCATTACCACAACACATGAGCGCCGAAAGAATGGCACGTATAGCAATGACGGCAGTATCAAGCACACCTAAATTACTAGAATGTGACCCGAAATCATTAATTGGTGCATTAATGCAATCATCACAAATCGGACTAGAACCAAACACTAATTTAGGGCAAGCGTATTTAATACCATATGGCAAAGAGGTTCAATTACAGGTTTCCTATTTAGGTATGATAGAGCTTGCTAACCGTAGTAAGCAATACAAGGCAATATACGCCCATGAGGTGTACTCGGAAGATTATTTTGAATATCAATATGCATTACAAAAAGATTTAGTACACAAACCGGCAGACAATCCACAAAGTGAACCTATTGGATATTATGCAGTATATCACTTGTTAAATGGTGGCTATGACTTTGTGTATTGGAGTAAAGCAAAAGTGGACGAACATGCAAAACAATTTTCTAAAGCTGTTCAAAAAGGTTGGCAAAGCCCATGGAAAACCAATTTTAATGCAATGGCTAAAAAGACAGTTTTAAAAGACTTGTTAAAATTTGCCCCTAAATCAATCGAAATGAACGATGCAGTATCAAGCGATAGTAAAGCGCAACAATTAGACGATGACGGCAATATCATTGACGTTACAGACTATTCACAAGTTAACGATGAACCGGAACAATTACAGGAGGGACAATAATATGAGATGTATTGCTAAAGAAGAAGGTATCACATGCTATCCGGAAACTCAGGTAGAAGCTAATTTCATTAGTGAGAATAGTGAGTGGTTTAAACAAGAAATGAATAACGAATTAGAACGTTTAATAAATGACGCTACTACAAACAAGGAGTGAAAATATGCAAACGCACAAATCAAACTTCTTATATAAATGTTTTAAATTCAACAAAAACATTGAACTAACTGATAAGGGCGTAACTTTCATGCTTACGCCTTTGTCAGAAAATGAAATTATATATCAAGAAATAATAGAAAGCGAACACGAATTAGAATTTGTAACAAACGAATCATTAAGATATTTAGATGATTGGATAGCAACGAATACAACTGAACATGAAAGAGTTTTTGCTAAATTAACACATTGGAATTAAGAGGTGGAAAAATATGGCGGATAGTATTACTAGTTCAGTCAGTGGTTACGGATTAGTATTTAAACGAGTTATGAAAGATACAAATTTAAGTATTGAGGCAAAGGCATTATATAGTTACTTGTCAGCATATGCTGGTTCAAATGAAACTGCTTTTCCTAGTGTAAGCCTTATATGTCACGAACTAGGTATAAGTGATAAAAGATTTAAGAAATATAGAAAACAATTAGAAGAACAAGGATATTTATCGATTGATAGACAGCGTACTGAAAATGGATTTAGTAAAAATATTTACAAGATAGAACATAATCCCGTATCGGGTAATTTCGTACCGGTACAAAACGTAACGGGACAAAAGTTACCGGGAAGAAACGTAACGGGACAAAATGTAGGTACTACAATTAACAGTTCTACAATTAACAGTATTACAAATAACAATGATACAAGTAACAGTTGTAGTAGTGGTCAGCAGTCGCCGTTTGATTTCTATCAAGAAAATGGTTTTGGAATGCTTAAGCCTTATGTAGCAGAACAAATTAGTTATTGGATAGACGATTTTAAAGAGTATGGCAATGAGATTGTAATTGAAGCAATGAAAGAATCAGTTAACAGCAATGTGACAAACTGGAAGTATGTAAATTCTATATTGAAATCATGGTATAACGACGGTGTAGAAACGATAGAAGATATTCAAGCGAGAAATAATAGACGTTCATATAAAAGTACAGGAACCGACGGAAAGCTAACAGGACAAGCATTAAAAGAAGCAATGCAAGATCCTAGTTATTGGGATTAGGAGGTAAACAAATGCAAAAGTTAATCAGTCCGAAACTAAAAAAGCAACTCAAGCAGTACGAAGCTACAAACGTTACTTATGGTTTGTATTGCAAACAATGTGGGCATAAATACGATTTACACGAGTTTGAAAGTGGTTATACCGTAAAAGACGGTTGCGAGTGTGAAAATATCAAACAAGCGAAAGCAACAACCGAAAGACGTAGAAAAGAATATGAACAACGGAAGATTGATGAGATGTTTAATCAATCTCAAATCAACCCTTCAATCAAAAAAGCTACAGTGAACAACTACCAACCGACAAACGAATCACAACAAAAGGCAAAAGACGTAGCCGTTGAATACGTTAAAACTTTTTCACTAGATAATCCAAAGTCGTTAATTATACATGGTTCAATTGGTACTGGTAAATCGCATTTAGCTTTTGCAATAACTAAAGCGTTAAAGAATCAAGGTTATAAAGTGGCATTTATGCACATTCCTAAATTAATGAACCGGATAAAAACAACTTACAAAAATGATGCAAGTGAAACAGTCGAAGATATTATAAAACAATTAAGTGATTTAGATTTATTAGTGTTAGATGACATAGGTGTAGACGATAGCGCACATGCAATAAGCAAAATGGAGGATATAGTAGATAATAGAGCAGGTTTAAATAATATATATACGACTAACCTAACAGGAAAAGAACTAGAAAAAGATTTAAATTGGCAACGTGTTTACTCACGTATGCAACTTAACGGTAAGCGTTTAAATGTAATAGGCGAAGATTATAGGGAGGGCGACGCATGGTAACACAAATGAAACAAATACAGGAAATTTTAAAATGTAGTAAGGAATATGCACAAAAGGTTATTGATTACGCAGGCGGGGACGAGGACAAACTAAATTATCAAATCGAAAGACAGTTATATAAACAAGCGAACAATCAAGCAATTTTGGAAGTTAAACCACACAAAGCAAATAGAGGTAGCAAATTAAAGCGAAAAGATAATCCTTTAGATTATATCCAAAAATATAAATATGTTTAATATTTGGAATGTGAGGTGCTTTAAAACTGAAAATAAGAACGTAATACGATACTTAATAAAATTTTAGGAGACTTATAATGACTAATTTAATTGATGAATTAGAAGAAGAGATGATTTTAGAGCATATGAATAATGGTGTTGAGGGCATTGAATTTGTTTTCAATCAATGGGATATAGAAAACCTCACTGAAAGTATCTTTGTATTTAATAAAATTTACAAACAACATTTCATTGATATAAATGACTATAGCGTTTTAGAGAAAGAAATGATGTCGTTAGCGATCGATAGCATATACGCTAGTGATTTTATGTTCAGTTATAAACATACTAATTTACCAAGAATTAAACTAAAGCATGCGTTAAATATTATTGTGAAAATGTATGACGAAATCTACTTGCCGGGGGCTAAAAAGGAATTCATTGCACAATTAGAAACGAATAAAAATTTATCAAAATTGGAAGAAGAATTAATAATCGAAGAAGGAGGTTATTAAAATGATTAATTCAGTGGCATTAAGTGGACGTTTAACGAAAGAAGTTAAATTTCAAGTAACAACAAGTGGTGTGCAGGTAGCCAGATTTACATTAGCCGTACAAAGAAGTTTCAAGGACAAAGATAATAACTATCAAGCAGATTTTATTAACGTCATAGCGTTTAGAGGTACGGCGCAAATTGCGAATGACCGTTTAAACAAAGGCGATTTATGTAATATTCATGGACGTATGCAAACAAGACAGTTTGAGAACAACGAAGGTCAAACAGTATTTTTAACCGAAGTAGTAACAGATAATATTCAGTTAATCAACACAGGCAGAAATAACGACGATGCACAACAGCAGGGCAACTTTAACAATCAACAATCACAGCAACAGCGTGGACAAGCGCAAAACAATTGGCAACAGCAAAATAACCAATCACAAGGTAACCAACAACAAGGTAATCCGTTTAATAATGCCAATGGTCCGATTGATATAAATGATGATGATTTGCCGTTTTAGAGAAATAATACACAATGTATAAAATAATGATTAAAAAAGGAGCAACAAAGAGAAAAAGCTAAAAAAGTTAAATTCAGTCAATATTGGTTGGCAACATATAATCAAATGATGAAACAATTCTAGGAGGCTAATAAATGAGTGTACAAGTTGAAACAATAAGTGGTTATACGGACAACATGGCGGAATTTGAAAATATATTAAACGATTTTATCGGTAGTCATTCGGTTATATTCCCAATCGACTACAAAAGTATTAATCCGAAAAACGACACACCACAGATAGTAGCGATAGTCACTTACGAAACTAACAACGAACAATGGCAAGATATTTTTAATCAAGTGAAAGACTATGATTACAACGAGTTGCTAACAGCCGTTTTGAAATTAAGTAATATGAATTTATCCATAGATACGATAGGCGATATTGTAACGAGATATACAGACCCTACAGAATCAATTACAAGTGATTTAGCAAAGCTACACGATGTAAACATCGAATTTGATAAAGACTTTGAAAGTGAGGAATAACATTGCAATTCTATTTATACGACTATTCAAGAAACAAAGTGGCTACAGTTACTAAAAACAACGATTCAGATTTCCATTTGAAAGGACACACAGGCACAAATATAAGTTATAAAGATGAAATGTTAACCGAACATCAATTAAACGAATTTAAGCGTAATTTCGACGTTGTAAGCGAATATGAACTAGGTCAGATAAATTTAGATGATTTATTGTAACAATCTAAAAAGTGCAGAGGGGTAAAAATGATTGAAAAGGTTTGGAACGAACACAAAACATTAGAAATAGGAATTGACGGTGTTGCGTACATAGAATTTTTTAAACACGAAACAGGCAATATTGATATGTATTTAGGCAAAGATGAAAACAATAAAACGTGTGAAATCGAAGGCTTTTTTGTCGGTCAATACGACATTGAATACAGCAAAGAAAAAGCAACAGAAAACAATAGTGCAGAGGTTGGACAATTGGAATTATTCAAAACTTTTTGATTTAAGGAGTGGATAAAAAGATGAAAATTAAAGACTTAGAAAAAGGGCGTTACGTCATTGTTTATGACATGGGCAAAAGTGAGTATTCAGAAGGCATGACAATTGTAGGTAAAGTGGTAGGAAATTTGGAGGTTGACGAAGAAGGTAAAAATACAACAGTTATTGAATCACTACCATTTCATCGATATACCATTTCTGATAATAACCATTTCGATTATTGGAACGATTATATGGAAAGTATAACGGAACACACCAATAACTTAAACGACAGTTGGGCAAGAAAACTTAGAAATTTAGCTCAATATTTTGGGATATGTGACCCAAATGACATTGTGCAGTATAAAAGTATCTCGGACGGATTCGGACATTATGAAGAAATAGAAACAATTGACGGCGTAACGGTCAAAATAGAGGAGTCTGAATAAAAGGAGTGAAGGTTAGTGGATTTAATGCATGTGAAAAAGCAAAAACACATTATTCATAAGTTAGAACAAGAACGTAACCAATACAAATCTGAATATGAAGAATCAATAGGCGATGCAATTTGGTACAAAGCAAAAGCTGAAAGGTTGGAACGTGAAAACAAACGCCTTACAGGTCTTACAAGAAAACTAACAATTCACCGTACCATGTGGGACGCTTTGAAAGATTGGCGCAAAGATATGTTAGAAATTGATAAGAATGATACACAGCTTATTAGTTTGGGATTGGTTATGGACGATTTAGAGAAACGACATTTGTATAAGGAACGTGATTAGATGGCAGATGAAATTGAAGTAACAGTAACGCAATCATTCACTGAATTACAGTTAACTAAAGACAGCAGTATACAAGCAATACCATTAAGCAACAAGGCTTATAAGAAGGCTATTAAGGAGGAAAAATAAATGACTAACACAATTACAGTAGATCAGTTAAAAGAATTATTACAAATACAAAAGGACTTTGACAGTAGAATACCAACACTTAATTTACAGGATAGCAAAGTAGCGTATGTGGTTGAGTTTTTTGAATGGTTTAACACATTAGAAACGTTTAAAAATTGGAAGAAGAAACCGGGTAAGCCGTTAGATTTACAATTAGATGAATTGGCAGATATGTTGGCGTTTGGATTGAGTATTGTAAACCAACAGGAACGCGATGAAATTTTAATAGAGTCTATTGTAGATGCTGTTTTAGAAGATAATAAACCTCACGGTGAGTTTGATTTTGCTAATTTTAAAATATCTAAAATGATGTTGGTCGGTGTTCCAGATACCGTTTTCCGCAAAGATGATATATCAAGAGCATATATTTTAGCATTACCTTTTGGGCTTGCAATCCAATACTACACTATCGATCAACTCATCACAGCATATAAAAAGAAAATGGAAAGGAATCACGCAAGGCAAGATGGAACAGCAGACAAAGACAAAGGATACGTGTAAGAAAGATATACTTCAAAAAGTTAAAGAAATACTTAATAAGGAGTGATTAAATGACTTTTGGCGAAAATCTAAAAGAGTATAGACGTAAACGAAGATTGTCACAACGTGAACTATCAAGGCAAGTTGGATTGTCGCAAAGCTACATAGGCGATTTAGAACGCAATAGAAAGAATGTATCAATATATGTAGTCGCTTATTTAGCAAAACAATTAGACGTTTCGGTTAATTATTTATTCAATGATGATACAGAAGTTAGGAAGTGTAACAATGCCTAGTGTAGAAGAACAATTGGAAAACATTAACAATAAAGATGAATTGATTAAATGGTTAGTAAATGCATATTATTTTCATTAGCAAGTAGGTGTTAACAATCATACTTTATATTATAGCTTATGTGTTGCTTCTGTACCCATTTATTGACGGTATCGTCACAATTCAGGAAGGCATTAAGCATAAAGACAATGCAGAAACAGTTATGGGGATATTTTTAATTACAACAACGATATTACTATTTTTAATGATAACTGGATATTTATTATTTGATGTGTTTTTATTTGGCATTGAGTAACGTATTGCGTTATGATATGTTCATATCACTATTATTGTTAGTGGTAGGTTCAATAATGAAGATAAATTATAATCAATAGTCTTGTAATTACCAGTGTCTTTTAAAAAGTTAGCGTTTATGTCATCAGCAATATTTACTAATGACCCTTTTAAAGACGACGGTTTGAACCTATTATATTTTTGTTTACTATCTTTTATAGTGTTGTATATCATGCGGTAATCTGCATGCATTACCTTGTTATTTTCTTTCATTAACGGCTTTGTATTAATTGCAAAGTCGTTTTTTTATTTGCGTTTAATAACGTAATACGTTTCAATATATGAACGGTCATAAAGTTGTAAACTTGTACTTCAAACTTCATTTACGACTTATAAGTAGTTTATTATAAAACATCTTAATACTATATTATATTTAAACAACGTCAATAAAAGGCGTTGTTTTTTTATGTTTTCGAGTTGAAAAGTAACGGATTATGTTTTAATATAACGGTATAGGATCATTGTTTGACCTCTCAATTTTGAGTTATATTATTTTTATAGTTTTCTGTTTATTTTTAGTGCAGACGTAAGTCAGGCTATGTTTACAAACTCCTTTTAACCATTGATTAATTTCAATGGTTTTTTTATTTGTATAACATGAAATAAATAACGTAAAATGATACAATTATGACGTGAATAACACATAACGTTATAATGATAAAAGAGGGTTTATATGAGGAAATTTATAATCAAAATAATAAGTGTATTTTTAATTATATCTTTTTGGGAATGTTCAAAAACACTATACCTATTTACTAAAGGTTATTTGAATTACAAACCAAAAACATATATTAAAAACATTTATGAGAAACCGGAAACATATATGCATAACATAAAGTAACGTATAATGTTATTTAATTTCGGGAGGTTTTAAAATGCGTATTGATTATGACAAACTTAATTTTGAAAGCGAACATATAAACGAAGAAACGAACGAAACATATTTCATGTATTCAATTCCCGCAGAACCAAACCTGATAATGATTAATAAAGATGATGAAATTATAGGTGGTTGGGAACTTAAAAATTTAAACATTGTACCAATACACGTTGGCACACCTTCTTTTCATAATCTAACCGATTTATTACAAAGAAAAGAAGTGCTAATCAATGAGTAACACCATATACAAAAATAGAGGCGCTTTTTTAGAAAAGGTCATAGAGAAATCCAACAATCAGTATTTAGAACGTGGTTTAGCGCTAATAGATAAAATACCAACACCGATGACCGGGAACACACGTAAAAATACATTTCGATACACAAAGAAAAGCACTGTTGATTTTACAGGTGTTTCACAAGGTCAATTTGTGTGTTTCGACGCAAAGCAATGTAGTACACCTAGATTTGAATTTAGCAGATTACAACCACATCAAGAAAGCTATTTAAAGCACGCACATAAGCAAAAAGGTATTGCGTTTATATTAATACTATTCACTAAAGAAAATGAACTGTATAAGCTCACAATTAGCGAATATGAGTATTTGAAAAACAACTTAACTCGTAAATCAATTTCGTTGGATTGGTTTAGAGAAAACAAACCTCAAATCAAAAGTAAGAACGGTGTTTATTATGATTATTTGAATATTGCATAACGAATTTATGAAAAAGTAGGTGCTATTTTGATATACGAACCAAAACAAGTTATTAACATGCTTAAAACATACAACGATGATGTACATACATTGCACTGTTTAGTTGAAGAATACAACGATAGTGTAGAAGTGGGCGCAGGCGCAATGGCATACGGCGAAGATGCTATGATGCCTAAAGGGAACGGTGTAAGCGACCCCACGTTTAAAAAAGCAAAGCAACTAATGAGGAGTAACAACGTGATACACAACTTAGAACAGAAGATAGCGTTTATTGATAACAATTCATACAAGCTACACAAAGACCAACACATTATTGTTTTTGCTTTAAGAATACAAGGGCATACATGCCAATACATTGCAGACACATTAAGAGTTAAACGCACAAGGGTACAAAACATCATTAATGAGATAGCTCAAATCATGTGTAAATCAGATGAAGAATACAAGCAGTATAAACAAAAGCATGATATTGCTTAATAGCGAGTGACGTTTATTACAGTGAATGACAAACGTGGTTGTAATTATAAACAGGTGGTAAAATCATTTCAGAACATCATTAATTGGTGTTCTAATGTTTTTCTTTGTTTAGCTTTTTCTTTTGTTTATTTTGTTTAAAACGTCACTTTTAATTAAGTGGCGTTTATTTTTTTACCATATTTTAAGTTAGGAGGTGGAATAATGGCTAAACGTGTAAGATTAGAGGATTGGTTAAAAGAAGAAAATTTAATACGTGTGCAAGGTTGGGCGAGGGACGGTTTAACAATGGAACAGATAGCCCATAATATCGGTATTACAAAGCCTACATTGTACAAATGGCAAGAAAGGGATTCTAACTTTCTTAACGCCTTAAAGGTTAGCCGTGATAGTGCTGATAGGCAAGTAGAGAACGCTTTAT
The DNA here is from genome assembly GCF_025560845.1 of Staphylococcus arlettae. Classification (NCBI taxonomy): domain Bacteria; kingdom Bacillati; phylum Bacillota; class Bacilli; order Caryophanales; family Staphylococcaceae; genus Staphylococcus; species Staphylococcus arlettae. Next base: position 1,560,025 of record NZ_CP094803.1, on the reverse strand, counting down.
TTAAAAATGCACTAGGCTTTAAATATATCGAACAACAGCTAACAGATACAGGCGAAGTTGTAGACGTGGAGAAATACGCTAAACCAAATACAACAGCACAAATATTTTGGCTTAAAAACCGTAAGCAAGAAGTATGGCGAGAAAAACAAAATATCGAACATGCAGGTGGCATAGACCAAAAAGTCGATTTATCCGGATTAAGTGATAAAGACATAGAAAAATTAGCGAATATGAGTGATGAAGAATGACGATAACAAAAGAACAAAAGAAATTAATCATAAGAGAGGCAAAGCGTGAAAGTGCAAGGCGCAGTTACCGTAGTTATGTAAAAACGGCACATCATGGAAATTTTGAACATTACGCACACACTGATTTAATTTGTGATTATTTACAACGAATAGTAGACGGCGAGCAAATGCACTTAATGATAGAAATGCCTCCTCGTCATGGTAAATCAATGTCTGTTACAGAAACGTTTCCGTCGTACTTCTTAATGAAAAACCCCACAAAAAGAGTTATTACATCGGCTTATTCTGAAGGATTAGCACGTAAATTCGGTAGGTTAAACCGTAACAAGTTTGAAGAATTTTCTCATGAGTTGTTTAATCTTAATTTATCGGCAGACAACAATAGTACAACAGATTGGGGATTAGCAGATTATAACGGTGGCATGATTGCTACAGGTATCGGAGGCAGTATTACCGGTCAAGGTGCTGATTTAATGGTAATTGATGACCCAATCAAGAACGCAAAAGAGGCACAAAGTAAAACGATACGTGAAAACATTTGGGACGAATGGGAAAGTACATTGTCTACACGTTTACACGACGGCGCAAGCGTTATAGTGATTATGACCCGTTGGCATCAAGATGATTTTATAGGGCGTTTGTTAGAGCAATCCCCGTATAATTGGAAACGGTTAAGATTGCCGGCTATCGCAGAAGATGAGGACGATTTATTAAATCGTGAAGTAGGCGAGCCGTTATGTAGAGAATTAGGATTTGATGAAGAATGGGCAGACCTTAAAAAACGTGAAGTAGGTTCGAGAACGTGGGCATCTTTATACCAACAAAGACCGTCGCCGGCACAAGGTACGATATTTAAGCGTGAATGGGTACAATACTATGACAAAGTACCACCACGTTATGATGATATGTTAATGAGTTGGGACTTTACATTTAAAGATAGTGAATCAAGTGACTATGCAGTTGGGCAAGTATGGATTAAGCAAGGTGCAGACTTTTATTTAATCGACCAAATACGTGCAAAAATGGATTTCACACAAAGTGTTAGAGTTGTTGAAAGCATGAAGAACAAACACCCTAAATGTAGAAAAATATTAATTGAGGACAAAGCAAACGGTCCGGCAATTATAACGACGTTAAAACAAAAAGTTAGTGGTATCATACCGATTACACCTAAAGAAAGTAAGGTAGCAAGAGCATACGCTGTAACACCATTCTTTGAGGCAGGCAATGTATTTGTTGGCAAAAAGGTTCCTAGCGTTGAAGATTTTATTGATGAATTAACAATGTTTGATAACGCAGTACACGACGATACAGTGGACGCTATGACACAAGCATTAAACTACTTTGCATCAAAACCAACGGCTAGTGTGATTACAGGTAATGCATGGTAATATGTAACGTATAAGGTTATTTGATAACGACATAAGATATTAGGAGGGACACAATGCAATATAGAAATCCGGATAACACATGGGTTAAATTTGATAAAGAAATTATTAAACAAGTGCATGATGATATGTATTACTACAGGGCATTATATGAAGGTAGGCACCATGAAATATTTCCACGTGCCGTTAACTTAATTGAACAAGGCGAGATTATAGATGTGTACAGTACACAAAACGAAGTGGCTTCAAAGAATGTACGCACGCCATACTTAATGATAAACATAAGTCGTGTGATAGTTGATTTACCTAGTATGCTTGTAGCACGCACATTAAACGCTATTAAAACAAATTATCCTAATAATAGTTTAGCTCAACAAGATATGCTAGATGACACACAACAAGCTACAGTGGACACACAGACGCAAAAACAAGAACAATTTATAGAACAAACAGAAACAAACGACTTTAACGGTCAAACGACAGACAAGCAACAAGAAGTGATAGACCAAATTAAAAAGAATAGTAATATCAATCACACTATGAATCTAAACCAATTACAAATCGACGGTGGTATTGTTGCCGTACCGATGATTAAGAACGGCAAGATAGCAATTGATATTAAAGAACGTAACGTTTACTTTCCACATGATGACGGATTAGGGGTTGATTTAGTTTATGAATTAGAACCAACGCAGGAAGAAGAAGAAAACGGCGTAAGATACGTTCATGTTTATACTGAAAGAGAGAGCGAAGAAGCTATTGAAACGTTAGACAGATTGTATAAGTCGAATGATGAAAACAATCTTGTGTTAGTCGAAGAACCGGAATTAATCCGAGAAAAACTACAAATCGATGTAGCAGACGCTCATAAGATATTCAACGGACGACAAAGAACATTTGTAAGTTATTTAGCGAATGACCCAACGTTTACGAATCAATTAGGTAATTCGGCTTTACGTGGCATTGCAGGTAAGCAAGAAGAAATTAATTGGACGGTTACACGTACAGCGCAAACGTTCGAGCGTAACGGCAAGCCTAGAATATCTATCCCTAAAGGAACAATGGAACAACTTAAAGCAATTGCGCTTGATACTTTCGGCGATGAAAACAAGATAGACCACCGTAATTTAGAAGTCACTGAAATAGACGAAAACGGTCAATCAATGCAAATACACCAAATTGATACAAGTAAAATCGGCGATATGAATTATGTTAAAGATATTATCCGTATGATGTTAGCAGAAACGCAAACGTCCGAAAGTGCTATTGAATTAGTTAAACAACAAAGCAGTGGCACACAATCCGGCGTTGCTAAATTCTATGACTTGATGTTATCCGTAATCAAATCTGAAAAGATACGTGATGATTACGTAGAGTTTTTACAAAACGCTTTTGAATCGGCGTTATGGTTTGCACACGATAAAGACGATGAAATCATAATTGAAAGACCCAACATTATCGTTAAAGATATGTTGCCGAAACCACAAGAAGAAGTTAGTACCGAAAATATCGCTAAATATAACGCAGGCGTCCAATCATTAGAAGAAACAATAAGACGTATCAATCCGGAAAAATCGGAAGAATGGTTACAAGAAGAAATCGAGCGAATACAAAGCAATCAGACACAAAGTGATAGCATGAGTTTAGATTTAGGTAATCAATCACTACAAAACTTCATGAATAATCGTGATGATAACGGTAATCCATTAGATGAGTTTGGTAATCCAATTGAATCCAACGAACAAAATATAAACGAATTTAACGTGAATGAGTAGGTGTTATGAATGGCATTGACACCGGAACAAGTTAAGAAGTTATCACAGTTTTTGAAGAATCAAGTTAAAGAGTTAGTAAGTGGTGTGAATATCGAAAGCGAGAAAGACACACAGCGTATGTATATGGCTATTGAAAAGTTGTTTGATGATTTAGGTAGTAGTGTTCAAAAAGAAGTACCGAAAACGATATATGAACAATATGCTAAAGGCTTATCTAATGCACAACAACAGTTAATCGATACTGGACTAATAACAAGTGCCGGTAATTTCAATGTACAAAACGCAATCGCTCAACAGTTTGTGCATACCGACGCTATAGTATCTATCGTTACCGATACAATGCAAGACTTAGCAAGTGCATTTAGGACAGCTAAAAAGTATTCTAAAAATAATGTAGATGTTGCGATTAAAGATGTACAAGATGAAGTAGCAAAAGGTTTAATGGTTGGCATGACGAACAAACAAATGTCACAAAGAGTTGCTAAAAAGTTTGGCGAACAAAACATGACTTCATTTGTTACAGTAGACGGCAAACATTTGCCATTAGATTTTTACGCAGAAACAGTAGTAAGAACCAAAACGCAAACAGCATACAACCACAGTCATTTAAACAGATATGCTGAAGATGATATAAAACATGTAACTGTAACGGGTAATATTCCTACATGTGGGGAATGTGTAAGATATAGGGGGCATGTGTTTGCTACAGAACGTGGCGACCAATTCCCATATATCAATTTATATACAACATTTCCGAAACACCCTAATTGTCAATGTAACTTTAGACCTTATATTATTGATTTCAAAAGTGATGATGAAGTCAAAAGAGATTTGGAACACTCAAAAACATTTGACGAAAACAAAGACAGTCGGACGCAGGCAGAGATAGAGCGATACAACACAGACCAAAAGGCAAAAGCTAAAGCAAGACGCAACAGCCTTTCATACAACAAGATGCGCAACCGATTAGGCAGTGACGGACCCCAAACATTCAAAGAATATTTACAAGTTAAAACAAACAACAAAGCTAAATATCATGAATGGGTATCGCAGATGAAAAAAGTCTATGACCCTAACAATGTATCGGGCGAACAACAAAGCTCACAGGAAGCACACACAGACACAAACAACGTATCTGATACAAATAATCAAGACGAAGATAAACAAGCTCAAAACGAGGCTCAAAATAACATACAAGGTAATACACTACCACCTATTGAAACATTAGATGAATTGATTGGTATTACATCACAATTGAGTAAAGGTTTCGACGAAAAATTCAAAACAAATCTATCTAATGCACAAGAATATGGTTTAAGATTCGAAATAAAAGATATAGAAAATGAAAAGGGAATAGAATTTAATAGACTGATTCAAGAAGTTATTAATGAAAAATTTGGATATAATGATTTACCACAATCAATCTCTAAAAATGAATTTGATTTAATAGATGATAACAAAAAATTAATACGTGGTTTGAAAGATTCAGACAATACAAATGCAATGCATTTTATCGAACAATACAAAACCGGAAACCATTATGTCGGGAAAGGATTTTACGGGCATGGTACTTATTCAGCAGTCATGACCGAAGAAAACAAAGAAATGGTGTTCGCAACCTATGCTAACGAGAAAGAAAAAAACATTATGCATATGACAATTAGCGATGATGCGAATGTAGTAACTAAAAAACAAATGCGACGTATTAAGAAAGAATGGCGAACGGATATTAAATCAAATGAAGAAATATCACAGAGTCAAAAAGATATTATATTAGGTGTTATAAGTAATACATCTAATATTGCAATTATGTTAGGATATGACGCAATGTATATTGGTGGTCAAGAATATTATGTATTATTAAATCGTGGGAAAGTGAGTGTTGTCGATGAATAAAAAAGAGCAAAGTATTTGGTTTGATAAAGTAATGCCATTAGCAATTGAAATGTATGCCCTCGAAACACCATTTCAAGAACGATTAACATTTGATGATGTAGCAGACGCATACGCAGATAACGAACCATTAGAAGAAGTGTTCAAACTCATACCTAAAGTTTTATACCCTTATATTGAACAAGCAGATAAGGAAATAGCGAATGAGTACGATAAAAATATAGAAGATTACACACCTTATATGAATTAAATAGTTACACAAGTGACTAATATAACGGTTTTTGTGTTTTGATAACGTTATACGTTATAATATAACAAGCAACGAAAGTTGTAGTCATTATATATATCCCTCACATATAAGACAAACATAAATTTTAAGTACACATCTTTAAGGTGTGTACTTTTTTAATATCTTATATGTGGTTTCGTAGGCGTTACGATACAACGCTAATCCTAATCGGTGTCGCACACCGTAGAAAAAAACGTAAGGAGGAATTTTAAATGAGTTTCACAAGAGATGATTTAAGAGAAATCGGAATTGACGAGGAATCGTTAGAAAAAGTTATGACATTACACGGTCAAGAGGTGCAAGGTCTTAACGACAAAGTAAGTCAAAAAGATTCAAAACTTAATGAGTTGCAAAGCACGGTTGATTCTTACAAAGAGGACAACAAGCAAAAAGACAACGAATTAAAAGACTTGCAAGAGAAAGCTAAAAACGGCGACGACTTGCAACAAACGATTAGTGACTTACGACAAGCGAATGAAGATAGAGAAAAAGAGCGCCAAAAAGAAATTAAAGATTTGAAATTTAATCATAAATTAGAAAACAAATTACGTGATGTTGGCGCACGTAACGTTAAGGCAGTTAGAGCCTTGCTCGATTCTGAAAACCTTAAATTCAATGATGAAGAAAACGAGGTAATCGGATTACAAGACCAATTAGAAAAGTTACGTGAATCGGATTCTTATTTATTCGTAGATTCAACAAATTCTGATAGCTCAACTCAAAGCTCACAACAACAGCAACAACAATCACAATCACAAAGCTATAATCCCGGAAATAAAAAAGGTAATAATGGCTTTGATGATAGTGAAGAAGCAATTGGGAAAAATAATGCACAAAGATTATTAGGAAATAAGGAGGCATAACCAATGAATTTTAAACCAAAAACAAATACATCATTTGGTAAATCGGTTGAGTTTTTACGTGACGGGAAGAATGTTGAATACACAGTAGGTAATACTACATTAGACGGTTCGGCTTTCACAGAAGTTACAGAAGTGCCAATTGGTACAGCTATTTTTCGTAACGAAGATACAGGATTATTTGAACTTGTAACAGGAAGTACACCGGCATCAATGAAAGGTGCAGTATTAACGGCAAACGATGTTGTCGTAGAACCTAACACAAACGAAATCGTTAGTGCAGTACGTAAAGCATCTGTTATTGAAGCACGTTGCAAAGGCGTTACAGACAACTTTAAACAAGCGACACAAGGTCGTTTAGTATTCGATATTTAATTTTATTAACATCATAAGGAGGAATTTTAATGGTATTAGAAGATGCACGTTTACAACAAGCGAGTTTAAAAGCATTTGTTAAAGAAGCCGATAAAATGCGTTCACAAGATACGCCAAATTTATATCCTTTAGCAAGTGCATACCCAATCGAAGAAGTAGAAGAAATTGAAAATGTTTATAACATTGTAGAACAACAAATTAATGCGTCGGCATCAATCACAGGCTTTAACGCAGGCGCACCAATCAAAAATAAAGGTCAAGGTAAGCAAGCAATTGCAAGCCTTACTAAAATTCAAAACGCTAATTTCCTAGATGAAATTGAAATGTATCACTACAGAAATCCACGTAATGACGCAGAACGTCAAAAAATTGTTGACGGCGTTTTAATGGACACAAACGATTTATCAGTTTCAGTTGATGATACAGTTGAGTATATCCGTTCACAAATGGCTTACAATGGTCGTGTAGATTATTTAGACCCAATGACTCAAACACGTTTGACTTTCGACCTAGACCGTCCGGAAGAAAACAACGTTACTGTAGCTAGTGAGTGGGGAACTGATGAAGCTACACCAGTAACAGATTTACAAAATGCAGTTAAGCAATTCCAAAAAACAAACGGACGTAAGAAACCGGAAGTTATTAATATGAACTCAACAACTTACAATAAGTTAGTTGCTTCAGGTCAAATTAAAAGAGAATTATTTAACGACACTAATAGTCCACGTATCGTAAAAGATGAAGATGTTACAGCATTATTAAATTCTGTTAAGTTGCCACAAATTGTTATTGATGATACAGAAACAGCAATTGAAAACGAATTAGGCGAAATTGAAACGCACGAACATTTAGTAGATGACAAAGTTGTATTACGTTCATCTGTATTAGGTTCTACAATGAGTGGACCAAGTGTTGAAAACAACTTTGAAAAAGGCAAATTTGTTGTAACTGTTATTGATAAAGACCCAGTAACAGAAAAAACAATTGTTGGGCAAGTTGTTATGCCAGTTACTAAAAACGTAAACGGCACTGTACACCTTAATGTAGCACCAGAAACTACAAATGACGGTGCAACTGATGACAGCACAACAGACGGTGGCACAGCAGACGACGGCGCAACAGCATAATTGAATAGAGGTGTTTTATGATGAAGAAATGTAGAGTTACTAAAGGCTCAATATCACATCATAAATCATTAGTTAGCACAGGCGATTATATTTATCTAAATGATGATGAGTATAGTCGCCTTAATAATTTGGTTGAAGTAGTCGAAGAAACAGACAACAAACAATCAAACGCTACAAATAGTGTTGACTATGAAGCAATGACAGTTAAAGAGCTAAAAGAGTTAGCGCAAGACAATAATATTGATATTGGGCGTAAAGCTAAAAAATCAGATTATATTGATGCTTTAAAAGAATTAGAGAAATGAGGTGTAAGGTATGGAAATAAACGAACAAGAAGTTAAAAGTTATTTGTCTAAACTACCTACACCGGATTATTTCGACGATTTAACAAGTGATGACCTTACAAAGCACATATTTGGCGCACAAGAGCAAATAAAAGATTTCCTTACTAATTATCCAAATGTAGTTTTATCAAAGCGTATGATAGCCCTACAGACTTTGTACAATGTTGAATCAGAGTATGAAGGTATAGCGATGTTAAAAAGACAAGGAATCACTGATTATACTGTTAAAGATGTGAAAGCCGTATTAGAACAAGACGAAATATTAAGCCCTAATGTTGTTTCTATTATTGAGAAGGAACAAGAGAAAAACAGTACAACAAAAAACACTATGCAAGTAGGTAGGTTAATATGATTCCACCAATGCGACAAAGTATTACAATTTCAATTCCATTACTCGACGATAACGGCAATGAAGTTTACGACGATTACGGAAAACCATTAACTGATACATCAACATTCAAATGTCGTGTGAATGAACACGCTGAATTACAAAGAAGTAAAACTTTTGTATATGATGATGCAGTAGATGAGGTTGACGTAATGCATGATGTCCCTATAGAAACTGGTGTTGAAGTTGAATACACAACAAGGCGTGGAACAGTAAAAAAGGGTACTGTTAAAAGTTATACAGAAACTACTAATTTATCGGCAAGCAGAACTTATTTTAGAACGTTGATTGTTAATGGCAAATAAACATTTCAGTATCAACAATCGAGATACCGAACAGTTTCTTGCTAAGATGAAAACAGCCGATAAAGAATTAGTAACCAATATGACTAAAAAGGGTAATAAAGTAGGCTATCAAGTAGAGGCAGATGCGAAAGCATTAGCGCCACGAGATACGGGACAGTTGGAACAATCAATAAGAAGCACAGGCGTTAAATATGCAAACGGTCAATTGTCTTTATCAGTTGGTTCCCCTTTAGTTTATGCATTGCGTAGACACGAGGAACCGGCAAGACAAGGTATACACGATAAATACGCTAGAGGTGTTAAATACCCCGATTATTATTACAACGGACGAGGCGAGTTAACACGTGCCAAACCTAATGTTGGTAGTTTTGAACCGGGCAGAAAATACTTAACCAATGCAAAACTACTTAATCAAAGTAGGTGGCGCACTGAACTTGCTAAAGCTGTTACAGAAACTTATGGAGGTTAAACATGATAGAGCAAGCGATAATGAATTATTTAAAATCGAACATACAAACTGATATGTTAATTTCCATAAATTTCACGACACGTAATGATAATACAATTGTTGTGTATAGTGACCCGGGAGAGCAACCAAGTATGTATGAAGGGCAATTGGTACAACCACGTTATCAAATCATTGTTAAATCGTCTGATTTTGCTAAAGCAAACGATATTTCGCTACAAATCTATGAGTTATTACATCAATACAGATATGACACTATGACAGTTAGTTATAAAACACGTGAAATTGATTACAACGTGTATTCAATAGACGGCTTACATCTACCGGCTAGATTAGGTGTAGATGAAGATAACATCATGTCATATAGTTTAAATTTTCAATCTCAAATCAAGAAAGCAAGCGAGCGTAAAAAATAACGTTCGTTTTTTTAATACAATCAAGGAGGAAAAAGGAATGACACAACAAAAAGTATTTCCGTTCGCTGATAAAAGCGACCATATTAAATTAAACTTACAGCACTTTGCACAAGCTACACGTCGTGGCGATGATGAAATTATATTCGGTATTTCGGATATTATCATTGGGGAAGGCGACAACATTATTAAATTCGACGGTAAAAACGGCGACGTAAACAGTTACTTACAAGCCGAAGGTGGTTCAGTATCATTTGAACCGGAACTTGAAGATGTTGTTATTGCCGATTATGGTAACAGTCCATACGACCAACGTAGTACCGGCTACAACGTTACGGTTAGTATCGTGGCAGCTCAACAAACTATCGATATGTTACTACTTGCTATTGCAGGTACAGATACTATTGATGAAAACGGAAAAATCACTGGTGTAGCAGATGCACCGTTAGGCGCTTCAAACCGTAAGAACGCTAAACCAGTACGTATTCATAGACGTGCAGACGGCGATAATCATGATAACGATATTAATATCTATAAAGCCGGCGCAAACGATGAAGTAGAAATTTCTAGTGCAAACGAACAAGGTTCACTTGAAATCTCAATGAGTGCATACCCACGTGATAATGCAAACCCTAGTCGTAAAGGTAATTATTTCTTTACTGGTGCAGTTGACCCTAACGGAATCTTACCGAAATGGGACGAACTATTAAGTGGTGCAACATCAAATACAAAACCCGATGAAAATTTAGGGGAAGGCGCAGATGAAACAATAGACACATTAGTTTCAAGCGTTACATTTAGTAGTGAATCACAAACATTAGCAGTTGATGAAACAGTAACATTACAACCAACAGTACAACCTACTGATGCAGTTGATAAATCATTAAATTACACATCAAGTGATGAATCAATCGCAACCGTAGATAACAGTGGTGTAGTTACAGCAGTAGCAACAGGAGAAGCAACAATTACAGCGTCAACTCAAGATGCTAGCGATGTGACTTCATCAGTAACGGTTACAGTTACGGCGTAATATATAAGGTTATAAGGTAGTCGTTTAGGCTACCTTTTTTATTTTTAAAAACAATATTTTAAGCAAAACAAACAATTATCGGAGGAATTTTAAATGACTAAAGTAAATATTCAATTATTCGAGCAAGACAAACAAGGTAACTTACACGAAACAGACCAATCACAAGCAGTAGAAATCAAAGCTATTAGACCCGGACAATTAGGCGCAATCGCAAAAGTTGTTAACGCTATTCAAAAAGATTTACAAGATAACAAAGAATTTCAAGATACAGTAATTAAACTATTCGGTCAGTATCAAGAAGGCTTTGATATTGAAGATTTAATTCGTAGCGAAGATTTTAATATTTTCGATGTTTTATCGGCGTTTGGTTTCTTAATCGAAACAGTACCGGAAAGAACAATTGAATTGACGAGTGTAGCAAGTGGTATCGATAGCGCTTATTTAGAAGTGCAAGATATGGACACATTCTTTGAAATTATTGAGGCAATCGTTGAAGTAAACGATATTGAAAAAATCGTTAAACGTGTTAAATCACTTATGGATAAAGTGGGAAAGGCACTGAACTTCAACAAGGAAGCAAAACAAACAACAAGCAAGAAACAATAACAGTCGAAGATAGTTTAGTTTATACACTAAGTCCAATTGTCGGTGGTCGTGAACAAGTCATAGATGCACCGGCAGTTGATTTACTAGGTTATTTACTAATTCACTTTGAAACCCTTGAACAAGAAGCAGACAGAGAAAAACAACGCTTATATCTTAACCACCTTTCACGTATGCACGCAAACCCACAAGACAAGAACCAAGCAAAAGCAAATAAAAAATTCATGAAGAACATTGAACCCGGAAAAGAAAGTAACGCCGGACAAAATCAAGCACGTTCAAGTGAAGAATTAGAGTGGGACAATATCGAGAAGTTAAAACGAATCGAAAATTCATAGCGTTATATAACAAGTGGTAAGAAAGGAGGGAAAAAGTGAATGGCTGAAATGGATAAAGTTAATGTAAAATTTAATGCTGATGTAACGAAGTTTACAAAATCCGTAGACCGAATGGAACGCAAAATGCGTGAATTTGATGATAAGACAACGGCGACTGAAAAGAATGTAAACAAACGTTTCGATATGATGAATACATCGGTTTCTAAAATTGATAAATCAATGGCTGAAATGGGCGATGATGTAGATTTAAGTAACGTTAAATCAGAATTAAACAGTGCTAAAAAAGAATTTAAAGATACCGGCGAAGTATCACAAAGAACCTTTAATAACTTACAAAATTCAATATCAAATGTTGATACGTCTAAAATGACAGCCAAAACAAGTAAGGCATTTAATACTTTATCAAAAGATGTTGGCAAACTTGATAAACAACTTGTTGAAATGGATAAAATTAATTTCGGCAAGTCTTTAGGCGATGAATTTAAAACAGTTGGTTATAGTTTTAAGGATTTGCAAAGCAAATTAAACAGCACTGAACTGTCGTTAAACAGCATGAAAAAGAAAATGAACGCCAGTGATTTCAAAGCATATTCCAAAAGTATGCATGAAATTAATTCAACGCTACATCAAGCCGAAACAGAATTTAAGCAATTTGGTAATATCTCATATGAAACAACACAGAAACTAAACAAGAACATTAAAAGCATATCTTTTTCACAGCTACCCGGCAAAGCAAAAATTGCGTTTAATTCAATTCGCAATGAAATGTCATCACTCAACAAAGATATTGTTTTCATGAACAATAAATTCGGCAAGACAACAAGAGTTGTAAATAGTGTCGGTGGAACGGTTAAACGTACATTTGGTGGTATGAGAAACGACTTTTCAAAAACGTTTAAAACAATAAATAAAATCGGCAATACCTTGCGTAACGTTGGCGAAGTAGCTAGTGGTATGTTTAAAGGTTTAATGATTTCAAGTTTTACAGCAATCATACCGGTTGCCGGCGCTGTTGTTTCAAGTGTCATGGCTATTGGTTCATCACTAACAGCCGTAGCTGGTGGTGCTGTTGGTCTAGGTGGTGCATTTGGTATTGCTGGTGCAGGCGCAATGACAATGGTTGGCATGTCAAAACGTGCATTAGCAATGTTAGATGAAGGATTGTTAAAAGCAACAGCAGAAACACGAAAATATCAAAGCGCACTATCCGGCATTAAATCGCAGTTTGACGGTTTAGTTAGAGGCAATCAAGCGCAAATATTTAACGTTATGGCAAACGGTATAAACGTTGCAAGATTTGCCTCAACACAACTTACACCGGCAATAAATAAAGTTGCTAGTATTACATCAAATGCATCAAATAAGTTGCTAGATTGGGTTAGAAACAGCGAGAACGCCCAAAACATGTTCAGTATCTTAAATCGAATAGGACCACAAGTATTTAAAAATATTTTAAATGCTATTGGTAGTTTTGGCGACGGTACAGTTGCTTTATTTAATCAACTTAATCCATTGTTCACATGGGCATCACAAGGCTTTGAGAACATGGCACGCAGTTTCCAAAAATGGGCTAACAGTACATCAACAGCAAACGGCATTAAAGACTTTATCAGTTACACGAAAACAAATTTACCTATTTTAGGTAGTATTTTTGGCAATGTTTTTCATGGCATTATCAACCTATTCAAAGCGTTTAGCAGTGAAACCGGTTGGGTTTTAAATGGTTTAGATAGCATGACTAATAAGTTTAAAAACTGGTCTGCGCAATTAAGCCAAAATAAATCATTCCAAAATTTCTTGTCTTATATAAGACAAAATGCCCCAATGGTTGGGCAACTAATAGGTAATATCGTTGATGTATCCGTTCAATTTGTTAAAGCATTAGCCCCACTAGGTTCAATAATGCTAAATATTGCAGTGACAGTAAGTAAGTTTATAGCAGGTTTAATGCAAGCCCACCTTCAAATGTCTAAAGTAGTAGCTTCTGGTATTGCTTTAACAGGTATGATTAATGCAGCCGTTATAGCAGGAGGCATTTTAAGAGGCGTATTCAAAAGAGTATGGAAGGCTTTGAAATTATTACCACCAGTCATGAAGGCAGTAGGTTTAGCATTTCGTTTCATGGGTGGACCGGTAACTATCATCATCAGTATTATAACAGCGCTTGTTGGTATCTTCATTCATTTATGGAAAACAAACGAAGGTTTTAGAAATGCTGTAATAGGTATATGGAACTCAATTAAATATTGGGCTGTTACAATCTTTACGGCTGTTAAAAACTTTTTAATAAATGTATGGACTAACATTAAAAACGGTGTTGTTTTAATCGTTCAAATTTGGTGGCAAATTGTAAAAGGTTATTTCCAACTTTGGAAAACCGTTATAATGTCGATTTTTAACGGCATTAAGAGTTTCTTTGTTTGGGTTTGGAAATTAATTAAAACGCAAGTTGTTGCAAAAATAGTACAAATGTATAACCAAGTTAAGATGTGGTTCAATCAACTTTGGTTTAGCATCAAATCAATATTTACGACAGTTAGAAATTGGCTTTTTGCCGTATGGCTTGCCATTTATTCAAAAGTAAATTATTACGCAAGGTTGATTTGGACAAAAGTTAAGCAATATTTCACTTACCTTTGGAATAGTATTAAAACTATATTCACTACTGTTAAAAACTGGTTAGTAAGTACATGGAACTTCATATACAATAAAATTTCATCATTCGCACGTTGGATATGGACGAAAGTTAAGCAATATTTCACGTGGTTATGGAACAGCGTAAAATCAATTATCACAACGGTTAAAAATTGGTTAATAAGCACATGGAGTTACATTTACAATAAAATATCTAGTTTTGCACGTTGGATATGGAGAAAGGTAAAACAATACTTTACATGGCTTTGGAATAGTACGAAGTCGATTTTTACTTCTGTCAAAAACTGGTTAATCAGTACTTGGAATTATATTTACAATAAGATTTCTAGTTTCGCACGCTATATTTGGACGAAAGTAAAACAATACTTCACATGGTTATGGAATAGTGTTAAATCAATCGTGACTACAGTTAAAAACTGGTTGGTAAGTACGTGGAATTACATTTCTAATAAAGTTGTTTCATTTGCACGCTATTTATGGGATAAGGTACAAAGCGCCTTTATGTCGTTGTGGCGTTCAATTAAATCAATCTTTACAACTGTTAAAAATTGGTTGATTTCAACATGGAATTATATTTCTGACAAAGTGGTTTCGTTTGCTCGTTACTTATGGGATAAAGTACAAAGTGCTTTCATGTCATTATGGCGCTCAACAAAATCAATTTTTAATTCTGTTCGTAAATTCTTGTATGATGTGTGGCGTAAAGTCCGTGATTTCGTTGTAGATTATGCCTTGAAACTATACAACGGTGTTAAAGATTATTTCACAAAATTATGGAATGCAGCGAAACGTATCTTCAATAACGTTTGGGACTTTATGACTGATATTTGGAGTAAAATTAAAAATTCGGTTATTGATACTGCTAAAGACCTTTGGGACCGTGTCGAATCCACGTTTAACAACATGAAAGATGGTTTATCAAAAATTATTGATAAAATCAAAGGGTTTATTGATGATATGGTCGATTCTGTTAAAAAAGGTATCAATAAATTAATTGACGGCATTAATACTGTAGGCGATAAACTGGGTATTGATAAAGAAATACCACATTTAAGCACTGGTACAACGCACAACCAACAAGTGAATAGAAAAGTTAAAACAACAAGTGACGGTGCATTAAAAGAAGGCACATTTGCTACAGTTGGCGACAAAGGTAAAGGCAATGGACCGGGTGGCTTTCGTAATGAAATGATTAAATACCCTAACGGGAAAATTGCTTTTACACCAAATAGAGATACTGACACATACTTGCCTAAAAATACAAAAGTCTATAGCGGTAAACAAACACACGCGTTATTGACCCAAAAACCAACAAACAGTACGCTAGGTGGCGACGCAAACCCACGCTTAAACGGTGGTACAGTTGGTAACGCTTTAAGTTGGGCAGGCGACAAAATTGGTCAAGGTGCTAATTGGGTTAAAACCAAAGCTAGTGAAGGTGGCGAATGGTTAAAAGATAAAATAGGCGATGTTATGGATTGGGCTAAGAAACCCGGTAAGTTACTAGACTTTGTCATTGAAAAAATGGGAATTGACTTTAGCGGTGTTCCGGGTATTGTTGGCGATTTTGCCAAAGGCGGATTTAATCGTTTGAAAAAAGGCGCAGTCGATATGATTAAAGGTTGGTTTGCCCAAGTAACAGCCGGCAACAGTAGTTTCCTAGACTTTTCCCCGGATAACATTAATTTCCCATATAGTCCAAACGGCAGAGCGCCCGGCTATCCGTTCAACAGTCCACATATGGGTATTGACTTAAACTATATCTATGAAAAAGTTTATTCAACAATCAGTGGACTAGCTAGAGCAATACCACAAGACGGTAGTGGTTTTGGTAATCACGTATCTATTAAAAATGGTAGTGGTTTAGAAGTTATTTACGGACACCTAAGCGACTTTGCATTTGACGGAACGAAACAAGTTAAAGCCGGCGACAAACTAGGTACATCAGGTAATTCGGGGCGTTCATCGGGACCACACTTGCACTATGAAATGAGGCAAGACGGTAAACCATTTGACCCGTTACCATGGTTGAAATCACATGTTGGCGGTTCTGGTGGTAACTGGAATGTTAAAAAAGCATTGAAAAAAGCCGGTTTACCGACTTCAAAAGATTACGTAAGTGCATGGCAAAGACAAATACAAACCGAAAGTGGAGGCGATGCTAAAGCTATCGGTGGCACTGACGGATTGTTGGACGGTCGAGCTAAAGGGCTTGTACAAGTTAAGCCCGGCACATTTAATGCCTTTAAACTACCGGGGCATGATAACATCATGAACGGTATGGATAACTTAATTGCTGGTATGCGTTACGCAAAATCAAGATACGGTTCATCAATACTTGATGTAATCGGTCATGGGCATGGTTATGCTAGTGGTGGCATTATCAATAGTCCCGAAATGGCATGGCTTGCCGAAGGTGGATTCAGTGAATCTGTCATAAGTCATGACCCAGCTAACAAAGTTAAATCACAAGCTATTTGGAAAGAAACAGGCGACAAGCTAGGTTTCAGTACCGAAGGCGAAACATTACGTCGTATTATGGAACTTATCGAAGAAGGCAACGAAACGAACGAAACAATCGAAGTTAACACACGTAACAGTGGCAACAATCCAATTTATCTTGATAATAAGAAAGTTGGTAAGCAAGTTGCAGAACCAGTTAAACAAGAAATTGAAAATATCGAAAGAAGAAATAAACGATTTAATCGTAGATAGAAAGGAGGTTGCTAATGAGTAATTTCTCATTTAACGGTATTGAAAAAGATTACTGTTACTACACCGACTATACAACGAGTTGGGGACAAGATAGAGAAATTAACACTACTGATGTACAAGGACGGTCTGGAACCGTCCTAACATCTGTTAGGGATAAAGTAAGAAAAATCGAAGTTAAGTTAATGGTCGACAGTTTAGAAGTTGGCGAAAGTTTAGAACACATAGCCGAAGATTTGGCAGAATGGTTAACAACAGACGAACCGAAACCAATAATATTTGCTAGAGAATCCGACAGAATTTATTACGGAATTTTAGAAGGCACAATCGATAAAGATTATTTTGTTAATTTCGGTAAAGCTACAGTTAATTTTCTTTGTGTAGACCCTTATAAATACGCTAGTAAAAAAACGAAACAAACAGCAATTTCAGACCAAGCGTCATTATATAATGCAGGTACGAAAGATACACCAATCGTGATACAAGCTAGAGCGTTAGAACCTAGTAGTCATTTTATGGTGGCTAAAGGATTTAACGGCGATAGTGATGAATTTTTTATGATTGGCGATGATGACGTAACGAAAGATATAGAAAATTATTATCCTCCCATATACCACACAGAGTTTCACAATTTTACAGGTTGGAACAAAATGGTAGACGGCAATATACCCGATAGGTTTTTAGGTGGCGAAGTTGGGGGTAATTTTGAAATTGCTAATGTTGGCGAAAGTTTTAAAGCAACTGATTTTCCGGACGGTTCCGGTTGGGTTGGCGCAGGCACTAAACGTTCATTACCTCGTACAGCTCAAGATTGGCAAATCACATATAAACTTTTGCTTGAACAAGGAGATTTAGGCGCAGGGCGTACAGCTCAACATATATACGATACCGACAACAGATTGATAGCATCGATCGGATATGAAAATGTGTATCACAACCGTAAATCTGGACACATAGTTGCTACATTGTTTAATCAGAATGGCGACCATCGTAAAATTTACGACCACCAAAACGCACCGTTCACCTATAAATATGACCGTATGGTTGTGTATATAAGATTAAGACGCAAAGGAACAAATTTCCAAGTTAAAACATGGAAATACGACCATGTAGGCGACCCCTCAAGAACAAATCCCGTAGATGTTCATATTGAAGAATTTACGGACGGTGGGGAGTTTTATCAACGTCCTATCGGCGCTATATCAATATATAGTGCAAAGTATAATGGTTATAAATGGATGGAAATGAACGGTTTAGGTTCATTTAACACAGAGTTATTACCTAAAAAAGAAGGCACAAGAGATATGATTATACAAAAAGGCGATGACGTGAAGATAGATACAAAAAACAAAACAGTTATAGTTAACGAAGAACCTATGTTACAAGAAAAAACATTTGCTAGTGATTTCTTTAATATAGAAAGTGGATTAAATGAAATGATTGTGATGCCGGAAAATACTTTTGATACAACGTTTTATTGGCGTGACAGATACTTATAATTGGATTGGGGGTGTTTAATTGATACATCTATTAAACTTTAGAAGTGAAATAATAGATTTTATTTCAGAAAAAGACGGTGCTTTGTTCGAGGCAAAACACAACAGACAAGCAAAAGATAAAAAAGAAACGTTCGATTTTTCTATTCTTTCAAGTCGTGCAGAAAAGTTTAGAGAGCGTAACCGAGTTATTACACAAGATAGCAACGGAAAATACAGGGAATTTATTATAACTGGTATTTCTGATGATGTGGACGGCGTAACTGAAATACAAACTAACGCATCATATCTTGAAGATATTGGAACAGCTAAGCCGTTCGTTCCGGGAGAATTAAAAGATATGACAGCAACACAAGCCTTGTATGAAGTATTAAGAGATACAGGGTGGGAAGTTGCGCCGGACACAGAATATAACGGTATAAAAACAACGAAATGGACGGAACACAAAGCACCATATGACGTAGGTTTACAGTTAGAAACTACTTACGATATGGAACTAGATTTTTATATTGAATTAGGTTCTAACGAAGTCGAACATCGTTATGCAGTTTTAAAACACCCAAAAAGTTTATTTAAAGGTAAAGAAGTTAAATTTGGCAAAGATTTAACGGGTCTATCAAGAGAAGTTGATTTCACAGAAATTAAAACGGCGTTAATGGTTGTTGGTCCGGAAGATGACGACGGAAACACAACAGAGGTTGTTGTAACAGACGACCAAGCGCAAAGACAATTTGGTTTACCTCAACGTTATATTTGGGACGTTTACAAACCACAATCAGAAAACAGTGATATAACAGAAAGTAAATTAAAAGCATTAGGCGAAAACGAATTAGATAAAATTAAAACGGCTAGTGTTACTTACGAAATATCTTCTTTAGATATTGATTACTTATACCAACATGAAACAACATCAATTGGCGATACAATCAGAGTTAAAGACGAAGATTTTAACCCACCGTTGTATTTAGAGGCTGAAGTAATTGGCGAAGAATACGATTTACTAGGAAAAGAAAGTGTTTATACTTTCGGTAAAGTTATAAGATATAGCGAAGAAGATTTGACCCAATTTTTCAGACAACGTTTACAAGAAATTAGAGAAAAATTAAATGATGATATAACTAACCTCAACACACAACTACAAGAAACAGCAGAATATACAGAAAAATATTACGAACAAAAGATTGTTAAGCAGCCCGAACCACCCACAAACCCAGTTGACGACATGTTATGGTACGACACAAGCAATCCGGACGTTGCTGTATTAAGAAGATACAGAAACGACGAATGGCACAATCAAACAGCAAGTGACGTACAACAATTAGGTGGTATGACAAGGGAAGAAACGATTTACAATGAATTAGTAAGCACATTTGAAGATTTGCAGTTACAACATACGATGCTACAAACTGATGTATACGACGTTATTAATAGTCAATATTTAGTTGATACCGAACTAAAAGAACAAGTACAAACAGATTTAGACAGCGTTAGTGTTGTATTTAATCAAATCAAAACTAATTTAGATAGCATGGATAAAGATACGGCTACAATCGGTAAATTGATAGATACACAAGCAATGTTCCAAAATTATAGGGAAAACCTACAGAAACTAAATGATAGCGTACAAAACGCTAAAATAAGCATTGACGAGCGTTTGAAATTATTGCAACAACAATACACCGAAGAAAAATTTAACGATGCAATGACTGAAGTAGCAAATACATTGCCGAATGGGGAATGGGATAGCCAAACAGGAAGGTTGTTAGCTGATATACCTAATCAAGAGCAATTGAACGATTTAAAAACAACTGTTAATGATTATGTAGACGGGGAAATCCAAACGCTTAATGACAATTTAGTGGATAAAATAAACACTGATATTAAAGCAACAAAAGAAGAATTAAGCGCTAGTGTTTCGAGTTTTCAAGAAAAGGTAGACGGTTTGGAAGTAGGGGCAAGAAACTTATTAGTAAGCTATGCAGACCAATATAAAGGAATGGTTAAACACTATATTGAAAGCACACAAAGTTTTGAATTTTCCAGTTGGGGCGATAACCTTTATTCTAGTGAATATATCAACCAAAAATTGAAACCTGAAGAAACATACACAATTTCATATGATGTTGAAGTTATCGGACTAACAGACCTAGCAGAACAATTAGAACCTACAGGCTTATCAACTGGATTAATTCTTTTTGACAGAACGACAAGTGATTTTGCAATGCACGCAAGAAAGAAAATGCCACGTGAAATAGGTTATACCGAACATATTTCAGAAACATTTGAAATGAAAACCGGCGATTATGATTTAATAGGTTATTCAAATCTGTTTAGAGGTAACGTTATTGTTGACAAAGAAACGGATAATGAAACAAAGGACTCTGCAGAAACCACACAGGACGACACAGAAGAACAAAATATAACTTCCGATACAAACACAGCAGAAACAACAATAGGCGATACAATGAGCGCTCAAGAGCCTACAAATGATAGTACAACAGATAATAAAACTCAAACAGTTAGATTATCGGAAAGCGACACTATACGAATCACTAATTTAAAACTTGAAAAAGGTACGGTGGCAACAGATTACACACCGGCTCCCGAAGATTTTCAAAATGATATTAGTAGTATTGGTGCAACAGTCGAAGAACAAAATACAGAAATTAAGTTAATGAAGGATAATATTAATTTAAAAGCTGATGAATCAACAGTTACACAACAACTTGGCGAAGTTGAATCACAAGTGCAAGACAATACAGCACAATTAAATATACAATCTGATGAAATCAATAGTAAAGTTTCGACAAGTGAGTACACAGCAGACCAAGAAAATGTTGTTAATCGTTTAGATAGTGCAGAAACAGAGCGCCAACAATTAAGTAACGAAATCAACGACAGAGTAACATTAAAAGAGTATCAGAACCTTAATATTGGTACACGTAACTTGATGTTAGATACAAAAGAACGTGATGATTTTATAGGTGTAGAAGATACAGAACTTCACATTGAATATGAATTTACTAGACCATTAACCGTTGGCGATGAATACACATTGTCTTATGAAATTTATGACTTGTCCGGAGAACCGATAAATCGTGTAAGTTATTATCCTTATGACCCGGCAGGCGAAAGACGTGATATATCAGTTGTAGATAATAAAGTAATAGCAACGTTTAAGGCACAAGCAAAAAGTGAAAAGATGTATCTTTATAAAGGTCTTGCCGGAATGACAGACCCAACAAAAGACTTTGTAATAAAAAATGCAATGCTAGTTGAAGGTAATAAAGCCGGCGATTATGCAGAAGCACCGGAACACGCCGATACACGTTTAAACGAAATGGAAACATCGATTAAACAAAACGGCGAACAAATACAAGACCGAGTAAGTTTAACCGAGTTTAACGAAAGTAATAAAACATTATCGCAAGTTGTTTCAACACTCACACAAGACACGACAAACGGTTTAACATACACATTTGATGAAAATGGTAAGATAACAAGTTTTAACGTTGGTAATGACGGTGTGACAATCAGAGGCGACAGCGTAGATATTACGGTCAATGATGATTTTAAAGTAGTAGCACAAGATTTAAACAACAAAGTAGACCAAGACAACATTATTAACCGTTTAAACTTATCGCCCGAAGGTTTAGATATCGATGTGAATAATTTAGGTATTAGAGGTGGTAACGATACTAATTATTTAAGCATTAAAAACAAGGAAGTTCTTTCACGTGGTAATGTAACAAGGACTTGGGGAAATGTAACCGACATATCTAATTTAACAATAGGTATAAGAAATGGTTTCATCATGGCTAGTAACGAAGATACTGGTTATAACCTTTATATGACTGAAAAGGGCTTGTCAACAATGATGGCTGGTGGGGTAGGTTCTCATCAAGCCGGTTCTTTAGAATTCCATTATGATTTAATGAACGATGATTCACGAGGTGTGAGATTAAGCTCAACATATGGTGTAGTCTTTTTACATTCAGAAAATAGTAGGATTTATACACGTTCAAAATATACTACAAATATTGAAACATGGGAATCATCAATTTATTTCAGACCGTTTTATAATACACGTCAAGGAGTTAATGAGTTTTCATTATATGTAAAAGATAATGATAACGCTCAATATACAGACGGTTGTATTCTATACGGAGAATTAAGTAACGCAAACGGTTTAGCTGGTTCCGGTATACGTTTCAAGAAAGCTGGGGTAAAAGACGTAGACAGTATGGAATCTATTGTTTACGCTACAAATAATACAGGCGATATAGGTAGTGGTAGTTTTTATGCAGATAAATTATACGGAGATTGGAAATCTAAAACAACTAATTTATATGCTATGACTGAAAGCAATGGAGAATTAAGAGTAACTAATAAAAAAGGATATAATAACGGTGATACTGAATATACTTCAATTCGAGCTAGTGCAATAAAAACAACACACAGCTATGCATTTGCTAATCACAGTGGTAAAGATGTTTACTTTGGCGTTGGTTATAATGAATTGAGAATTACAGCAAACGATTGGTGGAACGGGGGTAGCCCGAAATATCAAGATATTAGATTCAAAAGTTATTACGCTACTTCATCTGAAAATTATAAATATGACATTCAAAAATGGGATTACGAAGTATTAGATGTGATTAAGAATGATTTACAATTGTATTCATTTAAACGTGAAGAAGAAAGAGGTAGCGATTACGAACGTAACCATAGAGGTGTAGTTATTGAACGTGAAACACCTATAGAATGGGTACACAGGGACGGCGTAGATAATTACGAAATGTTATCGTGGTCGTTAAAAGGAATTCAAGAATTAGCCCATGCAAAAGATGAACAAGATATAATCATGCAAAAACAAGATGAAAGAATTAAAAAATTGGAGGAATTAATAAATGCAAAATAATCAAAATGAACAACACAAACCTAATTCAGACTACATGGTTAACTACCTAGTAGATGATAACGCAAGATTAACGAAAGAAAACGCAATGTTAAAAGCGATTATCCAAGAGCAAAACGAAAAATTTAAAGAGTTAAGCGAATCACAAGAAGTTAGCGATTAAATCGTTAGCTTCTTTTTATTATAAAAATTTTTATTAGGAGTGAATTATTATGCTAGAACGTAAAGAACAATCATTTTATTTGGTGGAAAAAGACAAAGAAACAGGTAAAGAATATCCAATGCAAAAAGTGTATAACGGTAGCGCCTTTTCACGTACGACAAGTACATTCAACGCTTATAAATTCGATACTGTAGACAAAGTGAAATCGGCTTGTCAATTACAAAACAGCATGAACGAAATGTTTGGAGAACCGAGCGTTGTTTATTACGCAGAGGAAAATATAACACGAACTTTGTTTGATAAAACAGGCGCAAACGTTGATGAAACAGCAGATTCAACAAATGAAAGCAACACAACAACATAATAAGCAATATCAACAAAGAAATACATTACCCACTACATCATCGGAACTGGAGGGTAATAAGACCATTGGAATCTTACGACGCACGTTTAAGCACAGTGGAAAGAGAAATTAAAGAGCTTAAACAGAAAGACATTAGCCTTGAACAAAAAATAGAAAAAAGTTTTAACGATTTGGATAAAAAATTAGATGCAAAACACAAGGAACAAAACGAGTATTCCAAAGAGTTATCAAAGAAGCTAGACGAAATAAACATAAATCAAGCAGATCAAAAACTTATCAATCAAGAATTACGGTTTACCTTGAATAATTTCAACGAAGATTTAAAGAGAGAAAGAGAAGAAAAGCAAATAGAAAAGAAAGAACGAGAACAAACTAACAAAGAAATTAAGAACACAAGGCGTTGGACAATTGGTATGGTATTTAGTTTTTTAATACCGTTAGCTATTGCTATTATCCAATATTTCTTTCTTTGAAGGGAGGTGAAGCCTTATGTTGAAACTATTAACACAAGCAACCGTACTAGGTTCATTCTTAACATGCTTTTGGTTCGGCGATTGCTAAAAAGTAATAACGAACAAACCGGCTATTAATTTAGTCGGTTTTATTTTATTAATTGGAGGATTTTAAAAATGGAACAAATTATAACTTTTGCAACAATCATATCAGTATTAACAATTGGAATTGTACAAGGTGTAAAACAAACAGGTTCAATACCTAAAAACATTATACCTTTAATATCAATCGTAATCGGTGGTGTTATTGGTGGTGTTTCCGTATTTATTCCAGAAATCTTTTCTGAATTATCAGTAGGCGCTCGTATTTTAGGAGGCGTTATTAGTGGTCTCATGGCTACTGGATTATGGGAAACAGGTAAACAACGTAGTGGTAAGACAAAAGACGACCACCAAAAACAAGGTGGAGGCAAAGTTTAATTATTAAATGATCAACCGGCTATTAATTTAGTCGGTTTCTATATATAAACAATGGAGGTTTTTTAATGGCTCAAGAAAAATGGAATGGCGTTCCGGTACGTTATGAATGGTTGCCAATTGGAACAAGACGAAGTGGACAACCTTTAACTACTGGTAAACCGAAATTTGCGGTAGCACACGACACAGGGAACCTAGACACTACAGCACAAGACAATGTGAACTATTACAAAAATTCATATAATATTGATTGGTCTATTGTCGCAAGTGCTCATATATTCGTAGATGACAAAGAATGTATCGTTTGTATACCCGTTACAGAAAAAGCGTGGCATGTACTATATGGGGCAAGTGCAGACAACCAAATGTACGGTGTAGATGCTAACGACGGGGCGTTCGGTGTCGAAGGTTCATACTTCACAGATAAATCACGTTCTCAAAAATCACTAGATAATTTAGCACGTGTTATATCTTATCTATGTAACTATTGGGAAATTGATTACAAAACAGAATTACCGGGACATCAAGATATTCAAATAGGTAAAGTAGACCCGGGCAACTTATTGGAACACGCCGGTTATAGTCGTAATGTTAGTAATTTAGATAAAATCATCGCTAAATACATTGACGGCGTAGACGAAGAAAGCGATAGCGAACCTTCAAAAGAATTATCAGAACCAACGAAAGAAAAACCAACAGAAAGCCCTAAAACCAATGTTTCATACAAAGAGGCTATAGAGTATATGCACAGCCTCAAAGGTCAATATGTTGATTTTGATAAACGATTTGCCTTTCAATGTCTGGATTTAATCGTAGACTATGCAGACCACGTAACAAATGGCTACAGAATATGGGGTAATGCAAAAGATTTAACTTGGGTTGCTTTGCCTAAAGGTTGGAAACTCGTTGAAAATACCCCCGATTATGTGCCACCTATCGGTACAATCGCAGTATATACTGAAGGTATTTATAAAAAATGGGGGCATACTGGTTTAGTTTGGGACAACAGTGGAGGCACAGAAACATTTGTTATTTTAGAACAAAACTATGATACTTTAGCAAACAGTCCGGCGAAATTGAGAACTGATAATTTTGAAGGTTTAACACACTTCATTGTTCCCGATTTTGTAGATGAAGATGTAGGTTTAGCAGACATCAAACCGACAAAAGTTAAAGGAAGCAAAAAAGGTAAGTCGTTAGAATTAGGCAATGTACCACCTAAAAAACTTACGTGGTCTAACCAACCGTACTTTAGAGCAACAGCAGATAGTGAAGGCGTTTCTATTTGTAGACCAAACCATAACAATGTAATGGTTGTTACTAGCGAAACTTATAATGCCGGTTATGAAGATTTATATATTTATGAAATTCGTGACGGTTGGGCGCGTGTCTACAGTCCTGACAACGACGGTTTTGTTTGGTATGAACGATTACGTATTAATAAAGTATTTAAACCGGGTGGCGGTAACGAATTACATGATGATACTAATTCATACGTCAATGTTTTAGACGATTTAGCGATTGGTTCAATTCCACCCGATGATTTGAATTGGTCTAAAAATGCATATTTTAGAGGTTGTGTTGATAGTTACGGTGTAACAGTGGCAAAACGTACAGGTGATAATAACTATAGTTGGCACTTAACAAACGAAAGTTACAGTGCTGGTTACGATCAATTTTATATATTCGAGATATTAAACGGCTGGGCGCGTGTTTACAGCTCAAGCAATAACGGCTGGGTATGGCACGAACGGCTAAGAGTTGTTGAAGTTTATTAATATGTTACAATAAATTTGACCACATAGTATACAAGGGTAGGCACATAGAAGTGTCTGCCCTGCTTTTTTGTGTTCGATTTTATGTTCTATCTATTCTTTTTTTAACGTGTTGTGTATTATGTAGTTAGTTATAATATAGAAAAAGGGGATAGCAACCCATGGATAAAAAGAATACAATTTTAAGTTTTTTTAATACACCCTATGGTGCATACGGAATAGAAACGCTTGGAACATATTATTTATATTCTGAAAAAACAGAAAATGATTCGAGAAATAAAATATATTTTGCCAATTTAAACAAGAGAATAGAAGGCAACAAAGAGCCTTTTTTTGAATTATCACTCAGAACAACTGAAATTTTTGTCCCAACTGGTAGCGACGCATCTAATAAATTAATCGTAAAACAAGTATTACCAAAGAGTCGAGAACATTCTGATATTGGTTTGAAGATATTTAATAATGAATCTGAAGCAAAACAAGCTATAAAAAAACTTGGAGGCTCACTCAATATAAAAGAAATTTTAGAAATTGATTAGTTGAATAGTTTTTTTAAAAGTAAGCATTCTACTATAATACGTAAAGTGCTAGGGTAGGCACGTTTTTGCTTGCCTTATTTTGCGTTGCATCTATACTTTAATTAATTTTTATATTATTATGTGAATATTACTGTATTAAATATAATGTAGAAGGGGTATAATATGAATGAAGTTACGAGTCTAATTAAAGAAACTGTAAAAGAGTTTAATAATGATAAAAAAGGAAAATTAGTAAGAAATTATTTGAAAAATACAAAAAGTCATGAAGTGAGATCTGTTCAAGAAAAAGATAATATTGAAGAGATAATATCAGATAAAATAAAAAGCGATCCTACAAATGTGAAAAAAGCTTTTGTAGATGTGTTGTTTGAGCAATTATATAAATATTCAGCTATTTTTAAAGTTAATAATTCCAATTATGAGGAGTATATAGAACCTTTAAAAAATAAAACTTATGATAAAGAAAATGTAGAATTTGTATTTAATGAAGATATGCAAAGCATTGTAATAATGGAAGAAAAGATAGGTCACAAACTAGTTGATGATTCACTTATCGAAGTTAAGAGAATAAATACTTCTTTAATTACTATAATTAATTCTGAAAATGGTGCATATCTCGTAATATCTACTGAAAGTATTCCTCAATATTACAGACGTAATGAATCTACACAATATTACTTAAATAAAATTGATAAGATAAGAAATTTTATTGAAAATACGCTTTTTTTAAGTCTGTCTGCCGTTGATTTTAACTACACGATAGAACAAATAAGAAAAAAAGATGACGAAAATGAAATGATAGTAAGCGCACAATCTATGAATACAAATAGTGGGGCTAAGGCAACCTTAGATTCTTCTAGTTCAAAAGACATAATTCTTCCTATTTTAGGAGAAATAAAAAATCTATTAGAAGAAAATGTAGAATTATTCCAACAATGTAATGAAGGGTATGATTTGCTTAAGAATTATATCGAAGAGTTAGAAAAAGAATCTGATTTGCCTTGGATTACATTAAGGTTTAATAATAAAATTCAAGTAAAGTTTTTATTTGAAATAGCTACTAATAAAGATTATACTTTACTAAATTATTATAGTGATTATAATTCAAGTAAAAAAGGAAGGGAAGCGATGAACGATGTCACAAATAAAATTATATCAAAATATAATACATTCAGTAATAACTTCTCAGAAAATTAATATTGGTATGAAAGAAGATTTGGAAAAGAGTATTATTAAAAGTATAGAGAGTGGTCTTTATATACGTCCTGGAACATATAAAAGAAGGTTTAATTTACCCATCAAAGATTTCGTACAAATAATGAATGAGCTAACTAAAGAAGGGATATTGACCTTAAGGTTTGAAATTACTTTAGGTCATGAAACATCTCCGGAAAAATTTAAATTGGGTAATTTACCTAGCTATTATTATGATAATGAGCTTGACCAAAAAATCGAAGTAGATTTAAATAAAAATGTTCGCCCTGTATATGAGGTGACTAACTTTGAGTGATCCTATAAGTGAAGCAATAGAAGTGCTGAGATTTACTAGTATTGAACAGATTGATGACCAATTTATTTTAGATGATAATAGGTATGAAGAGTTGATTGTTGATCTTAAAGAAATGGAGAAAATTGAAAAAAGTACTAAAGATAAAGGTGAAAAATTAGAAAAATTATTAGTTAAAGTTCTTGAAGGAACGAATCTATTTGAATGCAAAATCAATATCAGAACTAGTACTAATGAAATTGATATAAGAGCAGAAAAGAGTGTGCTATTCAACAACGTTAAAGAAAACTATAATTTTAATATAGAGGATATTATATATTTTGAATGTAAAAATTATAAAAAGCCAATTGACGTTACTTGGACCGGTAAGTTTCACTCATTACTTAACGCTTCTAATAATACTTTAGGTATATTTATATCTCCAAAAGGATTAACGGGTAGTAAATGGAGTGATGCACATGGGTTATGTAAGAAGTTGTATTTAAAGACAGGAATAAAAATTATATCTATTACTTTCGATGATTTTAAGGATTTAAATAAAAGAAGTTTAATAATGATTATTAAAAATAAGATTGAAGAATTAATAGAAGATATAGATTTAGATAATGCTTTAAGAGAAACCCACCCTAACGAAAAGAAAATCGAGTTTATAGAATAGTTGTTTTTGCCCCCCCCACCAGTTGGTGGGGTTTTTTATGGCGATTTACATGAAACATACACCTTTACATATACGAACAAGTGTTCTATTATATATTCAAGAGGTGATACTATGAAAATAATAAATCCTAACGCACCAGATGAATATAAATATGAAACTGATTACCATGAGATACCTAGAGAATATCTTAATCCACGCATACCGCAAGGGCGTGGCATAGTTAAGTGGAACGCCTTCAAGACCCTGCTCGAACAATACGAGCAATTAGAACAATACATACAAGACCAAAATAAAATTGATAGACCATCATTAAGTGATGATCAGTTACAACGATTAAATGAAACGTTAGTTTTTAAGATGTTCAATGACCCACATATTAATGTACGGTACTTTAGTAATGGCTATATTAAAGAAAAAGAAGGCGTAATTCATAAAGTTGACCCTTACACACAAACGCTGCATCTATACGAAAATAAAGGGATAGATAAGTTGGATTTGAAAGATATTGTGGAGATAAAATAATTAAAAAAAGTGTAAATAAATAATTGATTACTTACTCCTTGTGTAGTATAATTATATATGTAAGGTTGAGATACACCTTACAACCCTCATGAAAGGGGGTGATTAAAATGTTAGAGATGATAATAAAATCGCTGACACAAATACTAATAACATTAATAGTATTCGCACCAGCGATATTAAAACAACTAAGACTTTGGCATCAAGGTTCATGTCACGACCAAGATAATGAACCGAGAAACTAATTATCATCTGCTCCCGTTAATTCGGGGGCTCCCTCTTTCATGATTAATTATATTATATAGAATTGGAGGTTTCAAGTTATGAATCTGCCAACCATAATAATATGTATTGTAATAGCTTTGATACCTACTATCATTAAAGTAGCAAGAATCTTACATTTAAAACGTAATGGAATTAAATATATTGGTAATAATAAGTTTGAAAAAATTGGTGATAAAAAATATAAATGGTATGAATGGATGAGATAATATGAGTGAATATAAACAAATGATTATAAAACTAATAAACAGTGATGTAACAGGATACCAGATTTATAAAGATACTGGATTAAGCCAAACGGTTATGTCTACATTGAGAACAGGTAAACGTGATATTGATAATTTAAAATTAGGTACTGCAGAAAAACTATATGAATACGCAAAAGCCCACCTTGATTAGGTGGGATGTTTATGAAAAAATGAATATGTATTTGCTTTTTAAATATCTTAATTGATTCAAAAAAACCATCGTGTTATCGTAAAATCACGCCTAAGCTTTAATTACTTCAAGGGACACTTTATTGTGTCCCTTTTTTTATAAACTTATTATATATGTTAATATGTTGTGTAATGTAAGAATTAAAAAGAAAGGTGGGTTAGTATCAAAAATGGTATTATAATATTACTCGGTTTAATCTTATATGTTACTTGTGTTTCTTTTCTTATTTATGAATTAAACAAAGAAAATGATTACACTCCACCTACATATTTACAAGATATGACATTTGATAAAGAGAATGAAGTGAAACTCAATGATATCGGTTATAAAATAAAAAATATTGAAAAAAGTAAAAAATCTATGATAATAACATTAAGGGTTGCTAATTACAGAAACGCATATGTGACTCTGAAATATAATAAGTTTGCTTTAACTAATAACATTGACACGCAAAAACCAAAACCTAAAATAAGTGAAGAACTTAATGAATCGGTTGATAATATGAACAACCAAATAATAGCAAACATTAAAGCTAATAATGTCAAAGAAATTCATTTAGTGTTTAATCTAAATAAAAACTTCATGCAAGCAAAAGATATGTTATTAAATGTTTATTCAGAACCAAAATTTGATAATCAAATTTCTATAATTTTATAATTTTTTATATCATATGAAGCTGAAAATTAATGTACGCCATATTGGAAAAGTGAAAATAAGTGTAGCGATAATACTTAAGCACAATAAAAAAGTATTTACTAGACGGTCCCCATGAATGATAGAAAGAATATTGACTATTAGTAATATAACTAAAAGTATCATGCCATTATAGAAGTATAATTCGCCATTAAAAAATTTATTAAAAGATAAAATAGGGATTAAATAAGCAATTAAGGTTGATAAAGCAGATATAAGAGTCATATAATATTTCATCTTTGAAAACTCCTTTTTAGTGATTTTCTTAATCATATCAAAAAAAATCATATAACTTCTACTAAATTTTTGGGAAATTATTGTTATCTCTTTAAATGACTTATAAGTTGTGTTAAATTGCATTTAGGTCATAGTTCTCCAAACTTTGCCTGTCAGATTCAATGAATTTATTTTATTAACTTATTTTAAGGGAATGAGACAGTTAATACTGTCTCATTTTTTACTGTCATTAAAAATTCATTCATAACGGCGACCGTTATTTCAAGCAAAAACAAGAATACTTGTTCTGTTTTATAAATGATAACACGAACACTTAAAAGCAATGTCTTACATATATAGTGGCAACAAATTGGCAACAAAACTTTTAAAAGAAGTTTTAAAATGCTTTCGTGGCGCTTTTAAATCGTTTTAAGTTTTTAAAGTTAAATTGTTGATTTTAAAGTGTTTTTGAATGTTCGGGTCAAATGATGACAATGATGAACAAAAATATGGACTCAAACATGAAGAAGTCTAATTAATAGACCATTAAAGAGCGGATAACTACTGTCGAACGTAGTTATCCGCTCTTAATTTATGTTGGCAAATCTAATGTGTTTTGGTTATGGAACATATAAAATATAAAATCAATATAATGAAATATTTATTGTAGAATGATGGTATTATTATTGTAATATTCGCACAATTCCGACAAACTATTTGCACATAATTTACAATTATTATATAATATCAAACATAGAAGGGGGAAAATTAATGAAAGATGCATATGATATGGAAGACAAAGAAGTCTTGGATAGATTAGCTTGTGCACATATTAATTTTTGCAATAATGACGAATTTTTACAATATAACAAAGCAATCCAAACACAAGACATGACTTATTTGAGACATTTGTTAAACAATTTAAACTCATCAGTTCCAATGTAATTGTCAGGATTGATTTGGGAATAAGCCTTGAAAAAGGCTTATTTTTTTGTCTTAAATGAACAAAGATAGCTGGTAATTGAATTTATGTAATTTTTGTGGCGATTATTGTTTGGCAGCGCTATAATTTAAGACAAAATGATGAATAACTATAGAGGGAATGTTATAATATCGTTTGTGATATTTGTAAAATATAAAAGAAGGTGTCGTCGTGTTATATTTAGTTTTCTCCATTGTCGTTGCTTTTTTAATGGGCATAGGTGTAATAGTTATAAGAATGAAAGCGCAACAATTTCCTGTTAACGAAAAGAAAATCATTTTACCTCCGTTTTTCATGGCAACTGGTGCGTTAATGTATGTGATACCTTACTTTAGATTGTCAGGACTTGAAATTATTGAATGTATTATTTTAGGTTTATTGTTTTCGACCGTTCTAATATGGACGTCACGCTTTGAAACAGATGGCCATCAAATTTATATGAAGCGATCTAAAGCCTTTCCCATTATTTTAATTACTTTATTACTGATTCGAACAATAATTAAAGTATTTGTTAGTAGTCAAATTGATCCAGGTGAAATTGCAGGTATGTTTTTCTTACTTGCCTTTTGTATGATTGTGCCATGGAGATTGGCAATGCTATATAAATTTAAAAAAGTAAAACGTAACCTTGTATAAATAGTTATGAAACTTTAGCGGTAAGCAAGTATTTGTAAGTTAATAAATAGAGTAATATTTTTATTTATAATGAGGCTAGGACAAAATGGATTTGTCCTAGCCTCTTTCTTATTGTCAGATGATAATTGAACTAAAAAATCCGCTTCAATTATGCTTTTCAATTCTGCTTAGCGATGTTGGAGTGAGACGAGGAAATCTTGTTAATAAAACTTAGATTTCTTACCACTCCCTTTTTCTTTTTATAAACGGTATGATAAACTATTAACAAACAATAGAACGTGCGTTCTGCAAAAAAGGATGGCTAAAATGAAAATTATACATACTGCTGATTGGCATTTAGGACGAATTTTAAATGGCAAGTCATTATTAGAAGACCAAGCTTATATATTAGATGAATTTGTAGCAGCAATGCAAAAAGAGAAGCCTGATGTAATAGTTATTGCTGGAGACGTATATGATACGAGTTATCCAAGTAAAGCAGCGATTATGTTATTTGAAGAAACAATTAACCAATTAAATTTACATATGCAAATACCTATGATTGTGACAAACGGTAACCATGATGGCAAAGAGCGACTTAATTATGGTGCTAAATGGTTCGAAAAGTCACAAATGTATATTAGAACAGAGTTAGCTACTATGGCTACACCTATCAATATAGGAAATGTAAATTTTTATTGTTTACCATTTGCAACCATAAGTGAAGTACAAGCTTTCTTTGATGATAAAACTATTACGACGCATCAAGCTGCTACACAAAGTTGCATCACTTATATGGCTGAAAATTTAGATACATCACAATTTAATGTATTAATAGGACATATAACGGTTCAAGGTGGCACACGTTCAGACTCTGAAAGACCAATTTCTATTGGCACAGTTGAGTCGGTAGAACAGGATGTTTTTGCACCATTTAATTATGTTATGTTAGGTCATTTACATCATCCGTTTAGTATCGATTCAGAGTTTATCCATTATAGTGGTTCGTTATTACAATATTCATTTTCAGAAGTTAATCAGCCTAAAGGCTATCGAATGTTATTGATTGATGAAATGGAACAACAGCAATTATTTATACCGTTAGAGCCTAAACGGCAATTGGAAGTTGTAGAAGGTGATTACGAAGCAGCAATACAAGAAAATATTCCTCTGAAAAATAAAGAAAATTATATTCATTTTAAGTTGAAAAATATGACGCATGTGACTGATCCGATGATGCATCTCAAACAAATATATCCTAATACATTATCACTCACAAATGTGTCGTTTAACTTTGAAACGGCAAGTGTTGAAAATAATACTGAACTTCGTGAACTCAATGATTCAGAAATTATTAATAACTTTTATCAAAGCATGACTGATTCGACACTATCAGAGCTACAACATAAAAAAATAGTGCAATTACTCAATGACTTGTTGGAAGGAGAAGAATAAAAGATGAGACCAATTTCAATAACTTTAACCAATTTTGGTCCGTTTTTAAATGAATATATAGATTTTAGAAACGTACATGAAAACCAATTATTTTTAATAAGTGGTAAAACAGGTTCGGGTAAGACGATGATTTTCGATGCTATTGTCTATGCTTTGTTTGGAGAAGCCTCTACTAAGGGGCGCAAAGAGTTAGATTTAAGAAGTCATTTTGCAGATGGTAAATCGCCAATGACTGTCGTATTTGAATTTAAATTAGGTGACTCTTATTTTAAGGTGGAACGACAAGGTGCATTTTATAAAGAAGGCAATGTGAGCAAGACAAATGGCCAATTAGATATATTTCAATACATTGAAGATGGTTATGAATTAAGAGAAAGTAAAATTACTGCAGGTAATCAAATGCTCAAAGATTTATTAGGGGTAGATGCAGAGCAATTTAGACAATTGTTTATTTTGCCACAAGGTGAATTTAAAAGATTTCTATTATCAAAGAGCATAGAGAAGCAGGAAATTTTGAGAACTTTATTTGATAGTCAACGTTTTGAAATGATTCAAAAGCAACTTACTGATGATGTTAAAGAGAGTCGTGATCAAATAGAACGAAATTTCGACCAACTTGAGAATTATTGGCATGATATTGAAACATTTAACGATGCTTCTTTACAAGAACATAAAGCAACTCCTGTGAGACAAACGGAACAATTATTGAAAGTTATACCTGAATTTGAGCGCACTGGAAATCAACTATTGGAGCAGTTAACAAAACAACAACAATCGCAGCAACAACAATTAGAATCAATACAACAGCAACTCGAGCATAATAAACAACTGCAAGATAATTTCCACAAACTTCAGCAAAATCAAGCCGAGTTAGCAAAGTTAAATGAACGAGAACCTGAAATTGAAGATTTAAAGCAAACATTAACAAAATTAAATGAAGTCAAACCATTAGCCAATTTAATTGAAAATAAAAAAACATTGGATGAAAAACGGCTAGCAACAGAACAACAATTATATCAAGTTGAAAAAACTATAGGACAGTTGGTACAAGAGCAAACGGAGTTACAACAACACTATGATAGACAACAAAATCACAGTGAAACAATAGAACAACAACGCCAATTTTTATCTAATACTAAAATGTTTTATCAGCACATCGAGAAATATAAAACAGCATATAATCAAATTACAGACATTCAACAAGTATATAATGAACAGAGTCAACAATTGACGGAAGTTAAAGAGCGGATTGAGCAGTTACACAATGAACTAAAAGATGAGCAACCGGACTATGAGGCTATTGAAAAAATTGACCAACAAATATACGAGTTGACTAACCAAATTAAGGAATACCAACGTAACGTAACGGCAAAACAACAATATATTAAAAATCAAGAAGAAATTGAGCAGCAACAAGCTAGATTGAAAGAACAGGAACAACGTTTAGCGCAGTTAACTGCAAGTTATAACGACATTGATCAAGTCAATTTACAATTTAGTAATAAACAAGAAGCGATTGCACAAATTCAAACTACTTTAAATATAGGTGATACATGTCCAGTATGTGGTAATGAAGTACATGATCTAGCGCAACACATAGATTTTGAAAATTTAAGCAAACGTCAACAGGAATTAAGTAAGCTAGAACATAGTATGCAACAATGTAAGGAGCAAATTATTCAACATACAACAACATTAGAGCATTTGACAACACAACAAACAGCTAACCCTGTAAATATGGATGAAACGTATGATATTGCTGAATTAGAGCAACAACTTACTCAAATTCAAGATCAACGCACTGCGGCAAAACAACGTAATACTTATATTCAAAATCAACGAACACAATTACAACAATTAGAACAACAAGCACATACTTTAGAGTTAGATTTGAAAAAATCTGAAGCGCAATATCAACAATTTGAAACCTTAATCAATGACTTTGAAAGAGTGACACAGTATTCCGATACGACAGAATTCGTTAAAGCATATGATACGCAAAATGAAGAAGTGACGAATTTTGATAAAACGCTTGAGCGATTAAATAATGACTTGCAACAGTGCCAACATCAATTAAATATTGAACATAATAGTAAGAAATATATAGAAGCACAATTACAAGATGTCAAAAATGAACTTCAATCAACAGAAGAAAAAGTACAACAAGAAATGCAACGCATCGGTTTTACGGCAATGACTCAAGTCCACTCTGCAATGGAACAACTGAGTAATAAAGCGTCAATTGAAATAGAAATTAGTGATTTTGAACAGGAAAAACAAGCTATTACAATTGTGGTTTCACAACTAGAAGCAGCGACGCGTAATCAAACCGTTGCTGATATAGATGAATTAGACCAACAAGTGCAAAAACACCAATCAGCATTAACGCAAATAACTACAGAATTAAATCAACATCAATATAAAGTTGAATTTAACACGGCGAAATTTACAGCAATCAAAAGTTTAATTGCAGAGTTGAACGATTATTTGCATACGCAACAAGAAATTTTTCAGTTGTCAGAAATAATAGCAGGGAAAAATGAGCACAAATTAACACTAGAAAACTATGTATTGATACATTACTTAGAACGTATATTAGGTCAAGCGAATCAACGTTTAGCATTGATGACCAATCAGCGTTACCAATTGAAACGTCGACAACAAGTTTCTCAAGGCTATAGTGGTTTAGAAATAGATGTTTTTGATGCCTATTCAAATCAAACACGCCATATTTCATCATTATCAGGTGGAGAGTCCTTTCAAGCCTCGTTAGCATTAGCGCTTGGTTTGAGTGAAATTGTGCAACAAGAAGCGGGTGGAATTGTACTATCTTCTATGTTCGTTGATGAAGGTTTTGGTACATTAGATCAAGAAACATTGGAAACGGCATTAGATACATTATTAAGTTTGAAGTCTACAGGCCGGATGGTTGGTATTATTTCACATGTAAGTGAGCTAAAACAACGTATTCCTCTAATGTTAGAGGTGAATACTGAAGGATATCAAAGTGTGACACAGTTTAAACAGCAGTAATGGAGCATGAATTTATGAAGTGCATTTTTAGAGGGTTGTTGTAAATATACGAAAGAGCCTGGGGCATAAAATGCTCGGACAAGTGAAAAAAGGTAATTTCTATATTATTTCAATAGAAATTGCCTTTTTCATAATTGTTTTGATTATAGTAGCTCGTTGAGCTACTACTTTTCTTATATTAAGTGCCGTTAATACAAAGTCCAGCTCTCTTTTGACTTTATTTATGCCTCTAACCGACATTCGAGTGAAACCCAAAAAGTTTTCATAAATCCAAAAACAGGTGCTACATCATTTTGGGATGATATGATGTAGCACCATTATGATGTTTGAATTCATCGAATTCATTTTCAGGGATTGTTTCAACGATTTCATTAACATGTCGTGACATATCATTTGTGGGGATAAGAATTAAGGTTTCCATTGGTAGTGTTAGTTGAGTCATGTTATAACCTTTATATATAAAACACCTCGTTAATTTAGTTGAGTCGTGTTTATTAAATGATGTGTAAGGAACTTACTTTTTAAAGTATTTTAATGTAAAAATTATCTATGAATGCGCCGTATTCTGGTGAGATTCTTGAGGGGATAGGATAAGCTGAATACTACAGGCTGAAGCTGTCGCCTAAGAAAGCGAGCCAACAATACGAAGTATTGAATAAAAAAAGAAGCACTCAGATGATTTAATTCGTCTGAGTGCTATTTTTCTGAGATTTATGTCCCAGGCACTTATTAATTAATTTTTTTCTTTTAAGATATCTCTGATTTCAGTCAATAATACTGTATTTTCTTCAATTTCTTCGTCTTCTTGTTTAATAAGGGTATTAGCAATTTTAACAAAGATGAATAATGCAAATGCAATAATGATAAAATCAATTATTGATTGAATGAACATACCGTATTTTATACCCATAAATGACCAGCTTTTCGCAAAATCAACAGTACCAAAAATTAAACCAATTAAAGGCATAATGATATATGTAACTAGGGCAGTAACAATTTTGTTGAAAGCTGCACCCATAACTACTGCAACGGCTAAGTCCAGTACGTTACCTTTTAATGCAAAATCTTTAAATTCTTTTAACATTTTTAAATTCCCTCACTTTGCTATTATATTAAATTTGATTATACTATATAAATAAATTTATGAAAATACTTTTTTAAAGTACATTTAACTTGGGAATTATATTGTATAATAAAAGAAATTAATTAAAGACGATTTGATTAATTTTGCTAGTTTTGCTATCCTAAAACGTGGCTATAATATTAAATAATATTATAAGATTTAGCCTTACAATAAAATTTATGAAGGGGAGTTAATTTTTATGAAATCATCTGAAACGACTAATCGTAATAACAAACGTTCTCC
This sequence comes from Staphylococcus arlettae, assembly GCF_025560845.1. Lineage (NCBI taxonomy): Bacteria > Bacillati > Bacillota > Bacilli > Caryophanales > Staphylococcaceae > Staphylococcus > Staphylococcus arlettae. Next base: position 1,520,865 of record NZ_CP094803.1, on the reverse strand, counting down.
CGTTTTCATTTATAGTGCAATTGTAGTGGCGATAGTTGTACTAATTGGTGCAATTTGGCCAACGCAATTTGGAGACGTTACGAATGAGATTAAACTGTGGATTACTGATAAATTAGGTTGGTACTACCTCATTCTAACAACGATTATTGTATTTTTCTGTGTGTTTTTAATGTTCAGTCCAATTGGTAAACTTAAATTAGGTAAACCCAATGACAAACCTGAATTTAATACAATATCTTGGTTTGCAATGTTATTTAGTGCAGGAATGGGTATTGGTTTAGTATTCTATGGTGCGGCAGAGCCAATGGCACACTTTGCTGCTCCACCAACAGCTGAACCTGAAACTAAAGCTGCATATACTGAAGCATTACGCTCTACATTTTTCCATTGGGGATTCCATGCCTGGGCAATTTACGGAGTAGTTGCACTTGCGTTAGCGTATGCTCAATTTAGAAAAGGTGAGCCAGGCTTAATTTCTAGAACTTTAAGACCAATGTTAGGGAATAAAGTTGAAGGACCTATTGGGACAATTATTGATGTGCTTGCAGTATTCGCTACAGTAGTTGGTGTGGCAGTATCACTTGGTATGGGTGCATTACAAATTAATGGTGGTTTGAACTATTTATTTGATGTTCCAAATAATATTTGGGTACAGGGTATCATTATTACAATCGTAACAATTTTATTTCTTATAAGTGCTTGGTCAGGTTTAAGTAAAGGTATTCAATATTTAAGTAATTTAAACATTAGTTTAGGTTTATTACTAATGATTATTGTGTTAATTATTGGTCCTACAGTACTAATTTTAAACATGATGACAAGCTCAACTGGTAGTTTACTAAATTCATTTTTAGCGAACTCTTTTGATACAGCGGCACAAAATCCTCAAAAACGTGAATGGATGTCTAGTTGGACACTTTACTATTGGGGTTGGTGGTTAAGCTGGAGCCCATTCGTTGGTATCTTTATTGCACGTGTATCTAAAGGACGTTCAATTCGTGAGTTTATTGGTGGCGTACTTTTAGTACCAGCAATTGTAAGTTTCATCTGGTTTAGTGTCTTTGGTGTGCTTGGTATTGAAGCAGGGAAAAAAGACCCTAAATTATTTGAAATGTCAGCTGAAACGCAACTCTTTGGTGTATTTAATGACTTGCCGTTCGGTATAGTATTATCGTTAATTGCACTTGTATTAATTGGATCATTCTTTATTACATCTGCAGACTCTGCGACATTTGTATTAGGTATGCAAACATCATTTGGTTCATTAGAACCTACAAACTTTGTTAAAGTGACTTGGGGTATCGCACAATCACTTATTGCCTTTGTATTATTATTTGCAGGTGGAGGGGACGGTGCCGAAGCATTAAACGCCATACAAAGTGCGGCGATTATTAGTGCCTTGCCATTCTCCTTTGTAGTAATAATGATGATGATTTCATTTTACAAAGATGCAAACCAAGAGCGTAAGTTCTTAGGTTTAACATTGACACCTAATAAACACCGAATGAAAGATTATGTAGAATTACAAAAAGATGAATACGAAGACGACATTATTGAACGTCGTAAAGATTTCAGAAATACAGAACAGTAATATTTTACTAAAGCCGAGGATCATATTGATTCTCGGTTTTTTATTTAGCATCCAATGATAATGATTCTCAATTGATAATGTTTACTTATTGCACTTTAATGGTATGATAAGGTACGCTTATGTTAACTGATTGGAAAATCAAATCTAATTTTGCCGGGAAACTAGCGTTATGTAGTTGTTTTCAGCAAAAGATAATAATACAATTTAGTTAACGGCACAATTAATAAATATCAGGGGGGATATATATGGCTTCTAATATTAAAGCGCAAGCGAAAAAATCGTTTGACCTAAATGGAAAATCATATACTTATTACGATTTGAACACTTTAGAAGAGCAAGGTTTAACTGAAATTTCTAAGTTACCATATTCAATTCGAGTGTTATTAGAATCAGTTTTACGTCAAGAAGATGGTTTCGTTATTACTGACGATCATATTAAAACATTATCAAAATTCGTGGATGGGGCAGAAGGAGAAGTTCCGTTCAAACCTTCACGTGTTATTTTACAAGACTTTACAGGTGTGCCAGCTGTCGTTGACTTAGCATCACTACGTAAAGCTATGGATGACGTAGGCGGAGATTTAAATAAAATCAATCCAGAGGTGCCTGTAGATTTAGTTATCGACCACTCAGTACAAGTTGATAGCTATGCGAACCCAGACGCTTTAGAACGAAATATGAAATTAGAATTTGAGCGTAACTATGAACGTTACCAATTCCTTAATTGGGCAACTAAAGCATTTGATAACTATAGTGCAGTACCACCAGCAACTGGTATCGTGCACCAAGTTAACTTAGAGTATTTAGCAAATGTTGTTCATGTGCGTGACGTAGATGGAGAAGAAGTAGCATTCCCAGATACATTAGTAGGTACAGATTCACATACTACAATGATTAACGGTATTGGAGTACTAGGCTGGGGTGTTGGTGGTATCGAAGCTGAAGCAGGTATGTTAGGACAACCTTCTTACTTCCCAATTCCAGAAGTAATTGGTGTACGCTTAACTAACGCTTTACCTCAAGGCTCTACAGCTACTGATTTGGCTCTACGTGTAACACAAGAATTACGTAAAAAAGGTGTTGTAGGCAAGTTCGTTGAATTCTTCGGACCAGGGGTACAACATTTACCATTGGCTGACCGTGCAACAATTGCTAATATGGCGCCTGAATATGGTGCAACATGTGGTTTCTTCCCTGTAGATGAAGAATCACTGAAATATATGAGATTAACTGGTCGTTCAGAAGATCATATTGAATTAGTGAAAAAATATTTACAAGAAAACAACATGTTCTTTGATGTTGACAAAGAAGACCCAGAATATACAGACGTTGTAGACTTAGATTTATCTACAGTTGAAGCATCATTATCTGGACCAAAACGTCCTCAAGACTTAATTTTCTTGAGCGATATGAAGGAAGAATTTGAAAAATCTGTAACGGCACCAGCGGGTAACCAAGGTCACGGATTTGATGAAAGTGAATTCGACAAAACTGCAACAATCGAATTTAATGATGGTACATCAACAACTATGAAAACTGGTGATTTAGCTATTGCAGCTATCACATCATGTACAAATACATCTAACCCATATGTAATGCTAGGGGCTGGCTTAGTTGCTAAAAAGGCAATTGAAAAAGGCTTAGAAGTTCCTGAATTTGTTAAAACTTCTTTAGCTCCAGGTTCAAAAGTTGTTACAGGTTATTTAAGAGATTCTGGCCTACAACAATATTTAGATGATCTTGGATTTAATTTAGTTGGTTATGGTTGTACTACATGTATCGGTAACTCAGGTCCTTTACGTGAAGAAATTGAAAAAGCGATTGCTTCAGAAGACTTACTTGTTACTTCAGTATTATCTGGTAACCGTAACTTCGAAGGTCGTATTCATCCATTAGTAAAAGCCAATTACTTAGCATCACCACAATTAGTAGTTGCATACGCATTAGCAGGTACTGTTGATATTGATTTACAAAATGAACCGCTTGGTAAAGGTAAAGACGGCGAAGATGTATTCTTAAAAGATATTTGGCCTTCAATCAAAGAAGTATCAGATACTGTTGATAGTGTTGTTACACCTGAATTATTCAAAGAAGAATATGAGTCAGTTTATAATAATAACGAAATGTGGAATGAGATTGATGTTACGGACCAACCATTATATGACTTTGATCCGGAATCAACTTATATTCAAAACCCTTCATTCTTCCAAGGCCTTTCTAAAGAGCCAGGTAAGATTGAACCATTAAATGATTTACGTGTAATGGGTAAATTTGGTGACTCAGTAACAACAGACCATATTTCACCAGCAGGTGCGATTGGTAAAGATACGCCAGCAGGTAAATATTTATTAGATCATGACGTACCAATTCGTCAATTTAATTCATATGGTTCACGTCGTGGTAACCATGAAGTTATGGTACGCGGAACGTTCGCGAATATTAGAATTAAAAACCAATTAGCTCCAGGTACAGAAGGTGGATTCACAACTTATTGGCCAACAGGCGAACAAATGGCAATTTATGATGCTGCTATGAAATATAAAGAAGATGGCACAGGTTTAGTTGTGTTAGCTGGAAATGATTATGGTATGGGCTCTTCACGTGACTGGGCTGCCAAAGGTACTAACTTATTAGGTGTTAAAACTGTCATCGCGCAAAGTTATGAACGTATCCATCGTTCAAACTTAGTTATGATGGGTGTATTACCATTACAATTTAAAGATGGTGAATCAGCTGATAGTTTAGGTATTGATGGTACTGAAATTATTTCTGTTAACGTTGATGAAAACGTGAAACCACATGATTTAGTTAAAGTACAAGCGAAAAAAGACAATGGCAAAGTAATCGAATTTGAAGCAGTAGCTCGTTTCGATTCTAACGTTGAATTAGACTACTATCGTCATGGTGGTATCTTACAACTTGTATTAAGAAATAAATTAGCAGAATAATTTTAAACATCTAACGGCTATGTGAGCTTTTGAGCTTTCATAGCCGTTTTTCTATGTTAGTATTTAAACAGTAATGTATTAATTGAAATGAGGAAAGAGAATGATTTATACACTCACTGAAATAGAAGCAAGATATCAAGAAACAGATCAAATGGGCGTTATCTATCATGGGAATTATCCAACATGGTTTGAGGTGGCGAGAACGGACTATATAACTAAATTAGGTTTTAGTTACAAAGCTATGGAAGATAGTGGTGTTATTTCACCTGTAACGGAAATTAATGTTAAATATATTAAATCAATTACATATCCTGAAAAAGTAACAATTAAAACTTGGGTAGAGCGCTATTCTCGTTTACGTTCACTTTATTGTTATGAAATATACAATGAGGCAGGAGAATTAGCTACAACAGGCTCTACAACGCTCACATGCATACGAAAAGCAGACGGGAAACCAATAAGATTAGATCGTACCTTCCCAGAGTGGCATGCAGTATATAAAGATGTCGATGAACGTAATAAAGCAGGAGAAAATTTAGAAGTTAAAAAATAATAATGCGCAAATAATGTAGTTTTGGCAAACTTTGCACTATACTTTAAGTGCAATTACGAAGTGAGAACAATCCATATAATATTAAAAACAAAAGCGCCTAAGCCATTTGTAATGGTTTAGGCGCTTTTATATGAATTAATTAGCAATGTAAGTAATTTCATCTTCATTGTCAGTTACATCTATAAATAAATTATCATCTTCAAAATACCATAAATCTTTTTCTGCAATAACAACGTCTAAACCGTTATAATTCGTTTCATAACCGATTTCGACATCGTCTTTTTTGTCAACACTAAACGCTGGACTGAATCCTTGTTTTAATTGGAATTCTCCACCATAACGTACGAAGAATTGTAAGACTTTGTTATCCTCAGGCAAATCAAGTTCTTCCTTAAACCAAGATACCGCATTTTCCGAAAGTTTTAATTGCATATTAAAGTCTCCCTTCTGCGTAAGCACTTGTCTTACTACAGTATTTTTAACATATTGCCAATACTCTAACATTACCCCTTTTGGATAATGATAATTGCAGTATAGCACATTTTTCTTCAAAATTTTTAGATTTAAGAATATTCTCAAAAAATTTACATAAAATTCATACTTATGACTTACAAATTTAAATATAAAAGGAAGTAGTATAAAATTCAAATTTTTGAACTCTATACTACTTCCTCGTGTGTATCAAGGTTCTGTAGTAACATGACCTTGACGTAAATAGCTAATGTTGATTTCGAGATTAGTGTGGTATGAAGCTTAGCAAAATAAAAAAGTTACATCCATTTTATTTTAGGTTCTTCACCTTTAAAAATCCTAACGATATTTGTTCTATGTCTAATAATCAATAATATACCAATACATATGCTGACAACTAATAATATATAGTCTCTAATTAATAGTGCACCAATCACACAGCAAATAGATGCTATAATACTTGATAGTGAAACATATTTAGTTAAATAAAGTATCCCGAAGAAAATGGCTGCTAAAATTATTAATAATAGAGGATTCACACCAAATACTACGCCAGCGCTAGTAGCAACTGCTTTTCCACCTTTAAATCCTAGGTATACCGGGTACACATGTCCTAGTATTGCAAATGCACCTACAATTAAACCATTTGTAAACAAAGTAGTAATTGGGCCATCTGCATGTACAGGTAACCAAAGTGGGAAGAATACTACAATAAATCCTTTGAAAATGTCTAAAAATGTAACGATAAACCCAGCAGGTTTACCTAAAACTCTAAAACTATTAGTTGCACCAGTGTTTCCGCTTCCAAATTGTCTAATATCTTTTTTGAAAAATAATTTCCCTATAACATAGCCACTTGGAAATGCACCAATGAGGTAACTCAGTATCAACATAATTACAATCATCATATACATTTACACATCCTTTAATGACATTAATTTTATTTTACCATATGATACTATAATAAAACGACCATAATTTAAAGTAAGTAAATGATTTGTTAATGAAATGTTACTTTGACGCTTGCAATTTAGCTAAATTTATATAAGAATAACTATTGTATAGTTTTAAAAACGAACGTACGTTTGTAGGAGGGCGAAACGATTGGCAATGAATAAGCAAAATAATTATTCGGATGATTCCATTCAGGTTTTAGAAGGGTTAGAAGCTGTTAGAAAAAGACCTGGTATGTATATTGGTTCAACCGATAAGCGTGGTTTACATCACTTAGTATATGAAGTTGTCGATAATTCCGTCGATGAAGTTTTGAATGGCCATGGTAATGAAATTTTAGTAACAATCAATAAAGATGAAAGTATTACTATAGAAGATAATGGACGTGGTATGCCTACAGGAATTCATGCATCTGGTAAACCTACTGTTGAAGTTATTTTTACTATTTTGCACGCTGGTGGTAAATTTGGCCAAGGTGGCTATAAAACGTCAGGTGGTTTACATGGTGTTGGTGCTTCTGTAGTGAATGCTTTGAGTGCTTGGTTAGAAGTAGAAATTTATCGAGATGGAACAATTTATCAACAAAGTTTTAAAGATGGCGGCAAACCAGCCACTGGATTAGTGAAAAAAGGAAAAACTAAAAAAACAGGTACCAAAGTAACATTTAAACCTGATCCTGAGATTTTTAAAAATGCTTCAGCGTTCAACTTTGATGCGTTAAGTGAACGCTTGCAAGAATCAGCGTTTTTACTTAAACGTTTAAAAATTACATTAGCCGACAAACGACAAGGTAAAGAACGTGAAGAAGTCTACCACTATGAAGACGGTATAAAAGAATTTGTTAGTTATGTAAACGAAGGTAAAGAAGTGTTACATGATGTAACAACTTTCTACGGTCAAGCCAATGATATTGAGGTTGAAGTAGCTTTTCAATACAATGATCAATATTCAGAGAGTATTTTAAGTTTCGTTAATAATGTCCGCACTAAAGACGGTGGAACACACGAAGTTGGTTTCAAAACTGCCATGACTCGCGTGTTTAATGATTATGCACGTCGTATTAACGAATTAAAAACTAAAGACAAAAATTTAGATGGTAATGATATAAGAGAAGGTTTGACTGCGATTATCTCTATTCGTATTCCTGAAGAACTGTTGCAGTTTGAAGGACAGACCAAATCAAAATTAGGTACACCGGAAGCACGTAGTGCAGTTGATTCAGTAGTTGCCGACAAATTACCTTATTACTTAGAAGAAAAAGGTCAACTGTCTAAATCACTTGTGAAAAAAGCTGTGAAAGCACAACAAGCACGTGAAGCAGCTAGAAAAGCACGTGAGGACGCTCGTTCTGGTAAAAAGAATAAACGCAAAGATACACTTTTATCAGGTAAATTGACTCCAGCCCAAAGTAAAAATACAGAGAAAAAAGAATTGTATTTAGTCGAAGGTGATTCTGCTGGTGGTTCGGCAAAATTAGGCAGAGACCGTAAATATCAAGCAATTTTACCGCTTCGAGGTAAAGTTATTAATACTGAAAAAGCCAAGTTAGATGATATTTTCAAAAATGAAGAAATAAATACTATCATTCACACTATTGGTGCGGGTGTCGGTAATGAATTTAAAATAGAAGATAGTAACTATAATCGCGTTATTATTATGACTGATGCCGATACTGATGGGGCTCATATTCAAGTATTACTGCTAACATTTTTCTTTAAATACATGAAACCATTAGTGTTGGCAGGACGTGTATTCATCGCTTTACCACCACTTTACAAGTTGGAAAAAGGTAAAGGAAAAACCAAGAAAGTAGAATATGCTTGGACAGATGAAGAGTTAGAAAAGTTACAACAACAATTTGGTAAAGGCGTTACTTTACAACGCTATAAAGGTCTTGGTGAAATGAATCCTGATCAATTATGGGAAACAACAATGAATCCTGAAACAAGAACTTTAATTAGAGTTCAAGTTGATGATGAATTAAGATCTTCTAAGCGTGTTACGACATTGATGGGTGATAAGGTTGCACCACGAAGAGAATGGATTGAAAGTCATGTTGAATTCGGTTTACAAGAAGATTTAAGTATTTTAGATAATAGTGAAATTCAAATACTAGAACAAGATCATCAGAATGAGGAGGATGTAGATTGAGTGAGGTAATTCAAGACCTATCACTTGAAGATGTAATAGGCGATCGATTTGGTAGATATAGTAAATATATCATTCAAGAACGTGCATTACCCGATGTACGTGATGGTTTAAAACCTGTTCAACGTCGTATTTTGTACGCCATGTATGATAGCGGCAATACGTATGATAAAAATTTCCGTAAAAGTGCTAAAACAGTCGGCGATGTTATTGGACAGTATCATCCACACGGTGATACATCCGTTTACGATGCGATGGTTCGGTTAAGTCAGGATTGGAAATTACGTCATGTGTTAATTGAAATGCACGGTAATAACGGTAGTATTGATAATGACCCTGCAGCAGCTATGCGTTATACAGAAGCTAAACTGAGTCAAATTTCGGAAGAGCTAGTCAGAGACATTAATAAAGATACTGTACCGTTTATGCCTAACTATGACGATACGACAAAAGAGCCTATGGTATTACCAGCGCGTTTACCAAACTTATTAATCAATGGTAGTACAGGAATTTCAGCAGGTTATGCGACAGATATTCCACCTCATAATTTAGCTGAAGTGATTCAAGCTACACTTAAATATATAGACAATCCAGATATTACTGTGAGTCAATTAATGCGTTATGTTAAAGGACCAGATTTTCCAACTGGTGCTATTATTCAAGGTGTAGATGGCATTAAAAAAGCATATGAAACTGGGAAAGGTAAAATTGTAGTCCGTTCAACTGTTGACGTGGAAACTTTAAGAAATGGACGTAAAGAATTAGTTGTTACTGAAATCCCTTATGAAGTTAATAAAAGTTCATTAGTCAAAAAAATTGATGAACTGCGTGCTGATAAAAAAGTAGATGGCATTTTGGAAGTACGAGATGAAACGGACCGTACTGGATTACGTATTGCTATAGAGTTGAAAAAAGATGTTAATCATGAAGCTGTAGCGAATTATTTATATAAAAATACAGATTTACAAGTATCATATAGTTTTAATATGGTCGCTATCAGCGATGGACGTCCAAAATTAATGGGTATTCGTGAAATTATCGACAGTTATTTAAATCATCAAGTAGATGTTGTAACTAAACGAACACAATATGACTTGAATCAAGCAGAAAGTAGAATGCATATTGTTGAAGGTCTAATGAAGGCGCTGTCGATTTTAGACGAAGTGATTCAACTCATTCGTAATTCCAAAAATAAAAAGGATGCTAAAGAAAACTTAATCGAGAAGTATGAATTTACAGAAGCACAAGCCGAAGCAATCGTAATGTTACAACTTTATCGCTTAACGAATACAGATATCGTACAATTACAAAACGAACATGATGAACTAAAAGCAATTATCGACAAATTACGTCATATTTTAGATAATCATGATGCCTTGTTGGCTGTTATTAAAGAAGAATTGACTGAAATTCGCAAGAAATTTAAAACAGAACGACGCTCTGTAATTGAAGCGGAAATTTCAGAAATTAAAATCGATAAAGAAGTTATGGTACCGAGCGAAAATGTAATACTAAGTGTCACTCGCCACGGTTACATTAAACGTACTTCGCTGCGTAGTTTCAATGCTAGTGGTGTGGAAGAAATCGGTGTTAAAGATGGAGATAGTTTATTAAAATATATCGACACTAACACATTAGATACTGCCTTAGTGTTTACGAATAAAGGGCGCTATTTGTTTATTCCAGTTCACAAATTAGCTGATATCAAGTGGAAAGATTTAGGTCAGCATGTATCACAAATTGTGCCGTTGGAAGATGATGAATTTGTGATAGATGCGTATTGTGAAAATGACTTTAAACCAGATGCATATTATATTATCGCTACTCGAAATGGAATGATTAAGAAAAGTAATGTATCCATGTTTAAAACAACAAGATATAATAAACCTTTAGTTGCTATGAAAGTAAAAGAAAATGATGCAGTTATTGATATTATGCGCATTTCTGATGAACAAACACTAACAGTACTAACGCATAAAGGCATGTCACTGACATATCCATCTGAAGAATTATCGGATACTGGCTTACGAGCAGCAGGAGTGAAGTCAATTAATCTTAAAGCTGAAGATTATGTGGTACTAACGCAAATTGTCGCGCCTGAGAATACAATTTTAATGGCGACACATCGTGGTGCATTGAAACGAATCGATTATCGTGTCTTACAACTTGCTAAACGCGCACAACGCGGCATAACATTATTGAAAGAATTAAAAGGTAATCCACATCGTATTGTTGCAGCATGTGTTATTCAACCTGATGATACTTCATATACTATATTTTCAACTAATCAACAAGAAAGTGGTTTAATTAAAGATATTCACTTAACTGAACAATATACTAATGGTTCATTTGTAGTTGATGTTGATGAATTCGGTGAGATCAATAATTTGGTTGTTAAATAGTCTATAAAAAAAGAATAGTAACCTCTTTCATTTAATGATAAAATATTTTATGTAATAAAGAGGTCTATAACATAAAATAAATCAAGAGATTTATTATGGGTTGATAGTCGCACAAATTACGCTCATATATAAATCTCTTGCTCTTTATTTACATAAAAATTAAATTCATAAAGGGGGATTAATGTGAATAATTTTGACAGTTTAATTCCAGAATGGTTTAAAGTAATGGTTCAAACTGGGCATGATTTGATCTGGTCTCAGTATTTAATTGGTTTATTAATAACAGCAGGTTTATATTTCACTATTAGTTCAAAATTCGTGCAATTGAGATGGATTCCAGAGATGTTTCGCGCAATTGGTGAAAAACCTGAAACATTAGATAGTGGTAAAAAAGGTATTTCTCCGTTTCAAGCGTTTGCGATTAGTGCCGGCTCTCGTGTTGGTACAGGTAATATTGCTGGTGTTGCAACGGCAATCGTTTTAGGTGGTCCAGGTGCTGTGTTTTGGATGTGGGTTATAGCTTTTATTGGTGCAGCAAGTGCTTTTATTGAAGCAACATTAGCTCAAATCTACAAAGTACCCGATAAAGATGGTGGTTTCCGTGGTGGACCGGCTTATTACATAACTAAAGGTTTAAATCAACGTTGGTTAGGTGTAGTGTTTGCCGTATTAATTACAATTACTTTTGCTTTTGTTTTTAACACTGTGCAATCAAACACTATAGCTGAATCTTTAAATACACAGTACAATGTGAGTCCAGTGATTACTGGTATTGTCTTAGCTTTCTTTACTGCAGTCATTATTTTTGGTGGTGTACGTAGTATTGCTAATATTTCATCTATTATTGTACCTGTGATGGCAATAATTTATATTGGTTTAGTATTAGTTATCTTACTTATGAATTACGATCAAATTATACCTATAATTTCAACTATAATTAAAAGTGCATTTGGCTTCGAACAAGTAACAGGAGGCGCAGTAGGTGCAGCTATTTTACAAGGTGTAAAACGTGGTCTGTTCTCTAACGAAGCTGGTATGGGTTCTGCACCCAATGCAGCGGCTACTGCTGCGGCACCACACCCAGTAAAACAAGGACTAATACAGTCTTTAGGTGTGTTTTTTGATACTATGCTAGTTTGTACAGCGACAGCTATAATGATTTTACTATATAGCGGCTTAGAATTTGGTGAAAACCAACCCGTTGGTGTTGCAGTAACACAATCAGCACTAAATGAGCATCTAGGAAGTGCCGGTGGTATTTTCTTAACTGTAGCGATTACGTTATTTGCTTATTCTTCTGTTATTGGTAACTATTACTATGGTCAATCAAACATAGAATTTTTATCTAAAAACAAAGTATTACTCTTTATTTTTAGATGTTTAGTTGTTGTTCTAGTATTTGTAGGAGCAGTAGTAAAAACAGAAACAGTGTGGAGCACTGCTGATTTATTTATGGGCTTAATGGCAATCGTTAACTTAATAGCCATTATTGGTCTTTCTAATATCGCTTTTGCTGTTATGCGTGATTATCAACGTCAACGTAAAGAAGGCAAAAAACCAGTATTTAAACCAGAAGAATTGGAAATTAATCTTTTTGGTATTGAAAGCTGGGGCGCAAATAAAAAAGAAAAATCATTATATTAATAAATCAATGTTTACAGATTGGTTATTATTGTTGAGAAACACTTTAGTGATTTAATCTTGTAGGGCGAGCATATGAAATCAAACAGTTATATGTTGATTTTTAGCTCGTCCTATTTTTTGTTATTTTACGTTAATTCTTAAGTAATTTAATCTTTTACTGTTCATTTTAAATGATTCAATATATAATTTTAATGATATAAAAGAAAGGTGATTCGTATGAGCCAGTATCACATTACCAAAATCTTAAACAATAATGTCATTATCTGTACGATTGATCGACAAGAAGTTATTTTACTTGGAAAAGGTATAGGTTTTAATAAAAAACCTGGTATGAAAGTGCAACGTGGTGATTCAATAGAAAAGGTTTATAAGTTGGATCAACAACATCAATTAGATCATTATAAACTTTTAGTTGCTCAAACAGATGAGAGTATTATTCATGCTATCATTGAAGCAGTGGATTTAATTACGAGTGAGGAAACTGTTATTGATGATAAGAAACTTGTTATAAGCTTAACTGATCATATTATTTTTGCATATAAACGATTGCAGCAACAACAAAAAATTACGAACCCTTTTATCGCAGAAACACAGCAACTATACAGTGAGTCATATGACTTGGCACAACGTGTCATAGTGCAATTAAATGCTAAATTAGATGTAGACTTTCCAGAAGATGAAATTGGTTTTATAGCGTTACACATAGCATCAAATACGAATGCAATTTCTATTCATGAAGTTAATGCGATGTACAACATGGTGAGTAAAGCAACTAAAATCATTGAACATGATCTACAACAAACAATTGATAAGCACTCGATAAAGTATCAACGTTTCATTAGGCATGTGCAATTTTTAATTAGACGTATTCAACAAGATGAGCGTGCAGCTGCTTCTCAAGTATTTGAAGATATGGTTAAAGCGCATTATGCACTTTGTTACAATGTCGCATTAAAAATTATGAGATTAATCCAACGAGAGTTAAATGTTACAATTCATGAATCGGAAATTGTCTATCTTGCAATTCATATCCACCACTTCACAATATCTGACCAGCCTTAAATAATCTGAAGCTTTATACATATAACTTTAATATAGCACTACAAGAGACAATCATTAAAAAATAGTTTAATGATTGTCTTTTTTACATTAAATTAACAAAGTTAATATTAAAATTACTATAAGAAAATAATTTTAATATTAACTTATGTATAATTGTTTTTGTATATAAATACTATTTACTTTTGCAAATATTATAGTTATTATAGAGTTGTTTGATTAGTTGAGGGGAGCGTTTGGCATACAATATGAAATATTATGATGAAATTCCTGTCATAAGAGCAGTAGCAGCTATGCTAGTAGTAGCCATTCACACTGTGAATAGTATAGCTTATTCAGCAAGTACAGGTGGCTTTACTTCTGAACCGTTAGGGTATATAAATCAATTAGCACGACTAGGCACGCCAGTTTTTGCTGTGATTAGTGGGTTTTTACTGACTATTTCGGTAGTGAATCGAGGTTTTAGTATGTCACACTTTGCTAAATCACGTTTTACTAAAATACTTATCCCTTATATTATATGGAGTATATTTTACTTATTATACAGAGCATTTTATTTACATAATTTAGAACCTGATGGTGAATTAGTGAATTATTTTGTTTATGGTAAAGCTAATTTCCATTTATATTTTATTTTAACGGTTATTCAGTTTTATGTATTATTCCCATTCATTCATAGATTTAAAAAGGGTTGGCCGTTGATAGTTGCATTTTTAATACTTACGGTTATCAATGTGCTTTGGATTAAGGTACAGCCTGTGTCACTCGGTATAGAAAGTTTAGACCGTTTTGTTAATGATAAAATGTTTATTCTTAATTGGATATCATTTTTCATGTTTGGCATTGTTTATGCTAAATTTTATGATGAAATTAAAGCGTTGATATTTAAATATCAAAAAGTATTATGGGTAATAATTTTCATTTTATTTGTTGATCTATTTGTCAGTAATAGATTTAGAAAACTTACATAGTTCGGCACATATTTCTAACTTAATTTATATTCCGTTCTTTATTGTCTTTTTAAATTATCTATATGTCTGGATTAAGCAAGATAAGATATTGCTGAAAACATTTACGCTAATTGGTAACTATTCAATGGGTATTTACTTGGTACATTATGTTGGCATTCAATTTATGAAACGATTACCAGTTATTAATGAGATTGCACCACAAAGTAAATTTGTATTCATCTTTATTGGTGCTGTTGCGTTATCAGTTGGTATGGTGTGGGTTATTGGTAAATTACCATATGGTAATTATATTGTACCTATTCCGAAGAAAAAGGTTACACAACCAACACAAGAGGTACCGAAGAAAAGTCGTATCGATCCACAATTTTCAAATATGAATTCTTAAAGTAAACTACCGTGTATTGAGTTTGACTTAATACACGGTAGTTATGTATATATTATATATGCATGAAATTACTATAAAACGGGTAGAATGCTATGTTATAACGTAATTTATATAACTGGAGTACGATATGAAGTTTTTAAATTGACATCGTGTGTTAGTATGGAGAATAATTAACAACACAGTTGGTTATAATAAATCATGTTTTCATATACAATGAGATGTATAAATAAGTTTGTTTATAAGGTACGGTGAAGATTATGTCGAGCGAAGAAAATGTTAAGCGGCAAGAAAAGAGTAAAAAGAAATTAAATTTAAATTTTCCTGAAACGCGATTTATGCGCTTTTTAGGTGGTAAAGATTTAATTTTTGGTTTATTTATGTTGATTTTGATTGGTATAGTAATTTTTATATTTGATCAAGTTTCTTACATATTCAAACCATTTATTATTGTTTTTAACACTATAGTAGCACCTATTATAGTGTCATTAATTCTTTATTATTTATTTAACCCAATAGTTAACTTAATGGAACGTTATAATATTTCAAGACTTTGGGGAGTAATTATTTTATTTTTAGTAATTATTGGTGTTATATCGTTAGCTATTAATTTATTAATACCAGTGATTAGTAGTCAAATTAAAACATTCGGTACGAATTTCCCGCATTACATTACTAAAGTTAATCAATTTATAGATGATATTACAAAATACACTGTAGCTTCGAATTTTTATAGTCAAATTCAAGACTATTTAAACTCGCTAGCTAAAAAAATTCCATCTATGATTTCAGATTACTTTAATGGTTTTGGTTCGAAAGTGAAAAACATCGCGGAAACAGTTGTTAATGTTGGGGTAGTCATCGTAACAACACCATTTGTTTTATTCTTCATGTTAAAAGATGGCCATCGTTTTAAAGATTTTTCAACAAAAATTGTGCCACCTAAATTCAGAAAAGACTACCATGATTTATTAGATAAAATGAGTGTTCAAGTAGGTTCATACATTCAAGGACAAATTATTGTGTCTCTCTGTATTGGTGTCTTATTGTTTATTGGTTATTCTATTATCGGTTTAGATTATGGCTTGATTTTAGCTTGTATCGCTGCTGTAACGAGTGTAGTGCCATATATTGGACCTACGATAGCTATATCACCGGCTATTATTATTGCGTTAATTACGTCACCAATTATGCTGTTGAAATTAATCGTAGTTTGGACGGCAGTACAATTTATTGAAGGGCATTTTATATCACCGAATATTATGGGTAAAACTTTACAAATTCATCCACTGACAATTATTTTTATATTGTTAAGTGCTGGAAACTTATTAGGAGTTGTAGGTGTGATATTAGGTATTCCTGCTTATGCAATTCTTAAAGTATTAGTTTCTCATTTATATTTCTTATATAAACGTAGATACAATAAATACTATGGTGATGATGCTGGAGAGTATGAATTTAAAAATGATGAACAAGAATATATTAGAGATTGATTTAGTTTTCGACTGTCGACAAAGTTTCTGTCTTTGTTGGCAGTTTTTTTGTGCACGCTTTCCGCGGATACTGCCTTAGCCTGTAGTCTTCGGCGAGTGCCATTTCCGCAGGAGTCGGCCAAATAACAGCCAATCTTAAAAGATTTAAATTAAATAATGGTGGTGTTTATTATGTTGAATAAATCAAAGGATAAAGAGATAATTTGAAATGATTGCTATTTCTAAATAAAGCTCCTAATCATCGTCTATTACATAAAGTCGATACAATATTGATTTTAGATTTAGTTTTCGACTGTCGACAAAGTTTCTGTCTTTGTTGGCAGTTTTTTTGTGCACGCTTTCCGCGGGCACTGCCTCAGCCTGTAGTCTTCGGAGAGTGCCATTTCCGCAGGAGTCGGCCCAAATAACTGCCAATCTTAAAAGATTTAAATTAAATAATGGTGGTGTTTATTATGTTGAATAAATCAAAGGATAAAAGAGATCAATAGAAATGCTTACTATCTCTGAATTTTTATTATCGGCAGACAGCATCATTTCATAGGCTGTATATTTAGTTGATCAACTTTGTCGTGAGAAATATTAACATTTAAAGCTATTTAATTTTATTTTTATTCCATAGTCAAAGGTTTTATGCTATATTTTTATAAAATATAAAAATTTTAGAAGTCGATGTGGTGTTATGACAAGAAAATTTAAAAAGAAAATATTACTAACATTAAAAGTAACCTTTGCAGTAGCGCTATTGGGGATTGTAGTGTTTAATTTAGCGAGAGAGTTAGCACATGTGAATGTCAAACAGACTTTAATTATGTTTGGCCAACTTAATCGTTGGTGGCTTATTACGCTTTTTGTTAGTGGTGGTGCTTCACTTATCATTCTTTCACTTTATGATGTCGTGTTAGCAAAGGCGATGCATATGCGCATAACGTTATGGAAAGCTATGCGCTTAGGCTATATTATTAACGCTGTAAATGCAGTAGCAGGATTTGGTGGCTTTATAGGTGCAACCGTTCGTTACATGGCATATAAAAATGAAACTACAAATAAAAAAGTATTGGTAAAGGCAATTTCAGTCGTCTTAATATCGATGTTAACGGGATTAAGTTTATTATCAATATTAGTTGTTGCACATGTTTTTGATGTATCACATTTGTTTAGTGCTTATCCATGGGTGAGATGGCTATTATATATTGTTGCATTGTTTTTACCATTATTTGTTATTGGCAGTATTATACGTCCAGTCAATGAGCAGAATAAATATTTAGGTGTTTATTGTACTATTGTTTCTGGTTTTGAATGGTTTGCAGCAGCATTAGTTTTGTATTTTGCACTTTTTATAGTTGGTGTACAATTATCATTCCCAGTATTTATGGGTGTATTTATAGTGGCTGCACTATCAGGTTTAATAAGTTTTATTCCTGGAGGCTTTGGGGCTTTTGATTTGATTTTGCTATTAGGTTTACAAGCATTGAATGTACCTGAAGAAAAAATTGTCCTTGCTCTGTTATTGTACCGATTCGCTTATTATTTTTTCCCAGTACTAATTGCCTTAATCCTTTCTATCTTTGAATTTAAAGATGCTGCCAAACGCTATTTCGGTGAGTCTAAAGTGTTTATACCTGTTATAGATATGACGTCACTTTTTAAGTCGTATCAAAAAGATATCATTGCCAAAATACCAGTATTTTCTATGTCTATTTTATTATTTTTTACGAGTGTATTGTTTTTCTTGAATAATTTAACGATAATTATTGATGGCTTATATAATGCTAATCATTATTTAGATTATATTATTGTCTCTGTGCATACCTGTGCCTGTTTATTATTAATGCTCAATGTTGTAGGTGTTTACAAACTATCTAAACGCGCGATTATGGTTTCTGCAGTAGCGTTATTACTTATCATGTTTGTTACACTGTTTACATATTTTTCACTAATATTAATAGGCTGGCTCACAATTATGCTCATATTATTGCTCGTCTTTTATAGACGTGCCAGAGTGTTGAAGCGACCATTTAGATTAGCGTCATTTTGCTGGATGCTTGTCGTTAGTAGTTTTGTACTATATTTAAATCATGTGTACATTTACGAGTCACTTTATACATTAGATGTGTATCAGATTCAAGTTGATACGTCTATTTTACGTTATTATTTCTGGTTTACAGTGTTGTTTGTAGTACTTATCGTTGGGACGATTGTGTGGTATTTTGAACGGAAAGTACAACTACATCATAGTGGAGAAGATATCAAAATATGTGAGAATATTATTCAAGAATATGGTGGTAGTTATTTGAGTCATCTGATTTACACAGATGATAAGCAATGCTTTATTGATGGAAGTCAACGTGCCTTTTTAATGTATCGTTTGAAAAAGGGTGCTTATATTGTTTTAGGAGATCCGGTAGGAGATGAAAATTATTTTAACGCTTTATTAGTTGAATTTTATAGTCATGCGCATGATATCGGTTATGATATTATCTTTTATCAGGTTACAGATAAACATTTAGCATTGTATCATAACTTTGGTAATCAATTTTTTAAATTAGGTGAAGAGGCAGTCATTGATTTAGACACATTTACTGTTGCCGGTAAAAAACGACGAGGATTACGTGCTACACTTAATAAATTATCAGAACAGGGGATGTCGTTTGAGGTTGTAAAGCCACCGTATACACAGTCGTTAATGGTTGCTCTACAGCAAATAAGTGATGATTGGTTAGCTGGTCGAAAAGAAATGCAATTTTCTGTAGGTGCTTTTTATGAATATTATTTAGCACAAGCACCTATTGCAGTTATTAAAAATGAACAACAACAAATTATTGCCTTTTGCAACTTTATGCCCACTTATTATCGAGACACTATATCTGTAGACTTGATTAGGTGGGATCCGCAAGAGGAAATGCCATTAATGGATGCATTATACTTACACATGTTGTTGTGGGCGAAAGAAGCAGGTTACAAACGTTTTAACATGGGAATGGCTACGCTATCTAATGTGGGGCAACTACCTTTTTCATACACAGGAGAGCGATTAGCAGGGCGTGTGTTTGAACACTTCAATAGAATTTATCATTTTCAAGGTTTAAGGCGTTACAAAGAAAAGTTTAAACCACAGTGGGAATCTAGATTTTTAGTCTATCGCAAGAAAAGTTCTTTATGGTTAAGTCTATTAAAAGTATTAAATGTGATTAGACGTTAATGCAAATAATAAAAGCCACCGTTATGGACACGGTGGCTTTTATGCTAAGGAGTTTAAATGTTTAATCAATTTTATAGTTAATAAATTTAGAGAAGTAAGTAATATGATTAACTATAATAAACTAACGCGTAATATTGTGTAGATATTACTTTTGAATCTAACTATACTCGATATCTCGAATACCCCTTTGTTCAACCAAGGCATATGTTTACTATAACAGTTTTAGTAAGCGTTTTCAATGGCGTACAAGATAGATAAAAGTAACATTTTATCATTAAAGGGTCAAAAAACTTATAAAATGAAAAGAATAATAAGCACGTAAAATAAAAAAACGTTACATAGTAGCATGATGGCTATACTATGTAACGTCGGATGATTTGTTATTGCTGATAACGTTGGCGCTCTTGCTGTTCCGCAGCATAGCGTTCAGGATTTTTTTTGTAAAAATCTTGATGGTATTCTTCAGCTTGATAAAAAGTTGAAGCGGGTAAAATTTTAGTAGCAATTGCTTTATCGTGTTCAAATGTATCTTTTAGTTGTTCGATATAATTTTCAGCAACTTGTTTTTGATCGTCATTGGTATAAAAAATTGCAGTTTTATATTGTGCACCTCTATCTTGAAATTGGCCACCTTCATCTGTTGGGTCAATGACAGAGAAAAAGATTTCTAATAATTTATTATAGGAAAATAAGGCCACATCATATTCTATTTCAATTGTTTCGTAGTGACCTGTAGTACCAGTTTTTACTTGTTCATACGTTGGATTATCAACATGACCTCCCATGTAACCTGAAGTTACTTTTTCGATACCTTCAAAAGTGTCAAACGGCTTAACCATGCACCAAAAGCAACCTCCAGCGAAATACGCCTTGTTAATATTCATGCTTAACATCCTTTCTGAATAGCCCTTTAGTCCGATTTATTTAGAAATTACTTGATTTTTACATTAAATTTATATAACTTTAATATGTATTAATTATAGTACATAGATTTGTAATTTTGAAGATATAAGGTTGATATTATATGAGCGAAGATAAGCAAAAGAGAGAATTTAATGAAGGTGATACGCCGCACAAGACTCCACCAAGGCGATCACGAAAGAAAAAAAGAGTAAGAAAACTACCTTTTATAATTTTATTTATCATTATTATTTTAGGTATAGTAATTGGTTATGCTATTCATGGGTATAATTCTGGTATTGATTACGCTAAAGAACATGGTAAAACCATAAAAAAAGAAAAATTTAATGGTGCCGCTAAAAATGATGGAAAAATTACGGTTATGGTTCTTGGCGCTGATAAAGAAGCTGATGGTATGTCCCGTACAGACTCTATTATGATTGCACAGTATGATTACGTGCATAAAAAAATGAAAATGATGTCTGTAATGAGAGACATATATGCAGATATACCTGGACATGGTCAGCATAAAATTAATTCTGCCTATACGATGGGTGGACCTGAATTACTACGTAAGACACTGAAAAAGAATTTAGGTATTGATCCAGAATACTATGCGATTTTAGATTTTACTGGCTTTGAAAAAATGATTGATGAGCTAGAGCCTGATGGTGTCCCAATTGATGTTGAAAAAGATATGTCTAAAAATATAGGTGTATCATTGAAAAAAGGTAATCATCGTTTAGATGGTAAAGAATTACTTGGTTATGCAAGATTCAGGCATGACGCAGAAGGTGATTTTGGTCGTGTGCGTCGCCAACAACAAGTAATGCAATCATTGAAAAAAGAACTCGTGAGCCTTGATACTTTACCGAAATTACCAAAAGTAGCAGGTATTTTACGTGGTTATTTAAACACTAATATGCCGGATTCTGCATTGATTCAATCAGGATTAAACTTTGGTATTAGAGGCGATAAAAACGTGGATTCTATAACATTACCAGTAGAGGGATCGTACCAAGATATTCAATCACTAATGGATGGTAGTGCTTTAGAAATTGACAAAGCAACAAATAAAAAAGAAGTGGAAAAATTCCTCAATGAATAAAAAGGCACTTATTTGGTGCCTTCAAACTGTCAACAAAGTCTCTGATTTTGTTGGCAGTTTTTTTGTGCACGCTTTACGTGGACACTACTTTAGGTTATTTGTCTTCGGTTAGTACGAGTCGGTTCAAATCACTTCCAATATTATAATAGATATAAATGAACAAACCTTAGGCGAACAACTGTCACCTAAGGTTTGTCTGTATTTTTATTATGTAAATAGCATTAACTGTGTACATATTTTTATTACTGATCTACTTTTCTGACTCCTGCCACACCGTAATGTTCTGGTTTCATTTCTTCTACGATGACATGTATAGCCTCTCTATTTGCACCAGTTGACTTTTCTACAGCGTTTGTAACCTCAGAAACTAAATCTTTAAGTTGTTCGTCAGAGCGTCCTTCTAATAATTTTACGTTAATAATTGGCATATGACTTCCTCCTCATAGTAAGTTGTAGTTTATTATAGCATGAATATTCAAACTATTTCAGTGGAGACTATAGATATAGCATTTATATACTAATGTTGCAGCTTTAGAACACTTAACCATTACGTGGAAAATTGAAAGGTCAAATAATGAATAATATTTATTACTAAGCTTGTTATATATGCGAAAGATAAAAATTGTTGCTATGTATGTAAGTATAATTTTAAGCGTGAACCGATGGTTGTAAAGTTTTGGTTTTCGTAAAAATGTAAAGTACGAGGCCAACGTGTTATGTTCGGTGTTCCCACTTCTATATGTTGCCAGTTCACTGTTTTACCATATGTCACTGCTTGATGAATTAGTTGTGATCCGACGCCACGATTTCTATAACTAGGCTCTACATAAAGTTCTTGAATAATACCTAAATCACCATTGGCATAAAGTGCTGTTGATTGATAGAGGGATAGAAAGCCTATTGCTACTGATTCATCATAAATTAAAAAACCTGTCCACTGTGGATTGTGTTGAATGAGCTGTTGACTGGTAACTAAGTAATTGCTTGAGGACACTGTAGTGCCACGTAATTCAGATAATAGTTTCGCAGTAAAAACTGCTACTTGCCGATAATCACTTTTTGTAACTTCTATAATATTATACGTCATAAATTTAGTCCTTTCACTGTAGTAATCATTGTTGTAAGTAGTTTTCTTGTAGCGCTTAGTTTTATTAAAACATAAGTATTTTGAAATTATAATGCTTTGTAAAAATAAATTTAGTCTTTGAAATAATTTAGAAAATGGTATACACTATAACCGAACACTTGTTCTGTTTTGTGGGAGGTTATGACTATGGAAATGTATGATTATAATTTATTAGAAGAACGAGATGTATTGTGTATTGACCAAAAGAGTTTTTTTGCGAGTGTTTCTTGTCTCCAGAAAGGATTAAACCCATTAACGACTAAGTTAGCAGTAGTGGCAGATACTAAACGCCAAGGGTCTGTTGTCTTAGCTGCCACACCAGCACTTAAAGCATTAGGTATTAAAACAGGATCAAGGTTATTTGAAATACCGCATAGAACAGACATTTTTATTATTAATCCAAGTATGCGTAAATATTTAGAAGTATCGATAGCTATTTCTAAAATTGCGTTACGTTATGTACCACCGGAGGATTTACATCAATACAGTATTGATGAATTCTTTATAGATGTGACCGATAGTTATCATAGATTTAGTACAACATTGCATTCCTTTTGTGAAAGGTTAAGAAGTGAAATTAAGGACGAGACAGGCATTGACTGTACAATTGGTATTGGCTCTAATATGCTATTAAGTAAGGTAGCGATGGATATTGAAGCAAAGCACAATACTAATAGAATTGCGGAATGGCGTTATCATGATATTCCAGAAAAACTTTGGCCTATTAAACCATTAAGTGAGTTTTGGGGTATTAATCGGAAAACTGAAGCGAAATTGCAAAAGAGAGGAATTTTTTCGGTAGGGGATTTAGCTAAGTACCCTTATCAGTTTTTAAAAAGAGATTTTGGTATTATCGGTATTGATTTACATTTACATGCTAACGGCATTGATCAAAGTAAAGTAAGAGAAAAATATAAGGTAACCAATCCGTCAATTTGTAAAAGTCAGATTTTGATGCGTGATTATCGTTATGAAGAAGCTAAAGTAGTGATGCAAGAGTTAGTAGAAGATGTGGCGAGTAGAGCGCGAGCGAGAAATCAACTTGCACGGACAATACATTTTAGTTTCGGTTATAGTGATGAAGGAGGCGTGAGCAAACAATATACGTTAGATGATCCAACTAATTTAGAAAGTGATATGCTGAAAGTAATAGATAACTTTGCTGATCAGTTATGTGATCGTTCAGCACTATATCGTACATTAAGTGTGTCTTTAACACAATTTATAAATGAAGAAGATAGGCAACTCAACTTATTTATCGATGAATATGAACGAAAAAGAAATGAAAACTTAGCTAAAACAATTGATGCATTACATCAAAAGTATGGTAAAGGTATCGTATCTAAGGCAGCATCCTATACTGAAGCGGGCACAAAACATGGACGTTTAGGGTTAATGGCTGGACATAAAATGTAACTGCGCTAGAAGTGACGTGACTTCATAGTTACAGTTGTAATTACTTGAGAAGGGTGATTAGTACTGGAAAAGCTTGATTTAAAGCGCAATTGCAGTTCAGGCAGCTGCTCTAATAATATAAAATTAGGCTGGGACGAAGCTATTATGTCCCAGCCGTTTTATTATGGTATATAAGTATCGAAGTCGCTTAGCGCCTCTGCACCTCTTTTGCGATCTTCTGGGTTTTTAAAACTAATGCGTAATGCTCCGTAAATATCTTCACGGACTTCTAGAATTCTTATGTTGCTTATAGAAATATTATGTAAACTCAGGGTATTTGTTACTTGGCTAATCATCCCCGGTTTATCTGGAATATCGACATAAAGATCATGCTCTATAGACAATGCGCCTTGTGACTTAACTGGTAGTTGATCACGATAAATTTTAGCATCATTGAAAAAGTCGAATAAGGCATCAGGTTTTTGGTGTTCAATGAGTTCAATGATGTGACCAATTTGTGTATGCCACTCTCGCATGATGCGTAGAATAGTATTTTTGTTTTCTAATGTGATATCTCGCCACATGAAAGGGTTACTGCTAGCAATACGCGTAATGTCTCTAAACCCTCCAGCAGCCAAATCTTTAACAAGGTCAGATTCAGCCACATGATTGGAATTTAAATGTACCAAAGCTGAGGCGATAATATGTGGTACGTGGCTAACTAAACCAGTAACGAAATCATGTTCTTCAGCAGTCGTAGAAATAAATTTAGCGTCGGTTGTTGCCAATAAATTTTGTATCGTGTTATAAGCTTGCTGATTTTGTGCTTCATCATGTACTAAAATGTAAAAAGCATTTTCAAATAAATGTTTTTTCGCATTTAATACACCAGATTTATGGCTACCTGCCATTGGGTGACCACCAATTAAATGGATATGATGTTCTAATAAAAATGGTTCAAATTGCTGAATAGTCGACTTGGTGCTACCAGTATCTGTAACAATGACACCATCTTTAGGTTGGAGTGAAGGTAAATCACGTAAATATTTAATTGTTTGTTGTACCGGTGTAGCATAAATTATAATATCAGCTTGTTTAATGCTTTGTTCGTAATTAGTTGATTGATAATCAATAATACCGATGGATAAAGCTTTGTCTAATTGTGATTGATCTGCATCATATGCAGTAATTTCAATATCATTATGGTAATAACGCAAATTGCTAGCTAAACTCCCACCAATCAGACCTAAACCAACGAATAATATTTGTTTCATAGTAGTGGACACCTCGATCGAAATTTTCAGAATAATAACAGTGTATAGTAGCAGAATAAGATATGCAATATGTAGCAAGTTATATCTAACATCAAACTGGCTTTAAAAGAGGGCACATGAGCATAAATTAGTGGTTTATAAATCGATGGGTTTTGAAAGTCTGGAAAATAATAAATGATACTATTGTCATATACGAATTAAATAAGCAATTAAAGTAATATAACGATTAGCAACGAATACAGGATAAGAGGAGAAAATGACTAAGTAAAATTTTTTCATTAACTATAATTATTCGAATTAAAAGTAAAAAGATGTTTGACAAATAGAAATGAAAGTTGTAACATGCTAAGTAATTACTTGTTGAAAGCAAGTATAAAATTTAAAAGATATAAGTAACACATGAGATTTGTAGTAAGCAGAAAGCTAATGGGTGATGTAAATTAGCACAACTGATGTGGTGAAATGGGCTTTTAAATACAATACTATAGCAGTAAAGTGAACATAAATATGTTAACTAAGGTGGCACCACGGTAACGCGTCCTTACAGATTTGCGTTATTGTGGTGCTTTTTATATGTAAAATAGCAAACAAAATGAAGTAGTACATGGCTAGGTAGTAACAGAAAGTTAGTGGTTGATGGAAACTAACACCACCATGTAACGAAATTGGGTTTTGTTGAAGGTCAATTAAATAAAAATGAAGTGAGCTGTAGTTTGAATACGGCTAAATTAGGTGGTACCGCGCGTCAGCGTCCTTATAGCAATATAAGGATGCTGATTTTTTTGTTAGGAGGGAAAGTAAATGAAAGTTAAATATAAAAAAATAAATGCTGAAGTAACACCAGAAGCATTTGCCAGATTAAGAAATAACAAAATAATTTTAGAAAGTGCAGACCAATCACAACTTAAAGGTCGTTACTCTATCGTTATCTTTGATATGTATGGGGAACTTATACTAGATGATAAACAGTTACAAATTACGACTCCAGAAGGAACAAAGACAGAAACAACTGAACCATATGAGCAGATGAAATCATATATTGATCACTATAAAGCACTTATTGAAGAAGAAGAATTATCAGCATTACCATTTATTTCTGGTTTTGTCGGCTCATGTAGTTTTGACCTAGTACGACACGAATTTCCAGTATTACAAAATATAGCCCTAGATGATCATCAACAACATGATGCTAAATTTTATATGGTCGAAGATGCGTATATTTTTGACCATTACAATGAGTATTTGTATATAGTTGCAACTGATTTATTTTCACAGCGAAGTGAACAAGCATTAGAAGACAACATTAACCGACGTTTAGAAGAGTTAACTAAGGTAGAAATTTTTTCTGAACCATTACCATATGAACAACAAGAAAAAGTAATTACTTCAAATGTAACGAAACAACAATTTATGGATACTGTGTCTTACATGAAGTCATTAATACAGCAAGGTGATATGTTTCAAGTTGTACCATCTATTATTTATAGTTATCCTCATTACTTTAAAGAAAATGTAAAAACATTTGCATATCAATTATATCAAAACTTAAAACGACAAAATCCAAGTCCTTATATGTATTACATCGATATGGATAAACCTATTATTGTAGGGAGTTCGCCAGAAAGTTTTGTTAAAGTGCAAGCACAACAAGTTGTAACTAATCCAATAGCTGGCACAATTAAACGAGGTAAAACTGAAGAAGAAGATTATCATAACGAACAGCAATTAAAAACAGACGAAAAAGAATTAAGTGAGCATCGTATGTTGGTTGATCTAGGACGTAATGATATTCATAGAGTGAGTATAGCGGGTTCTTCCAAAATTAAAAAATTAATGCTAATTGAACGCTATGAACATGTAATGCATATCGTCAGTGAAGTCACTGGAACTTTAAAAGATAATTATTCACCGATGACAGTTGTGGCAAGCTTATTACCTACTGGAACTGTTTCAGGAGCACCTAAACTAAGAGCTATTCAGCGCATATATGAACAACGACCTAAAAAACGAGGCGTCTACAGTGGGGGCATTGGTTATATTAATTGTAATCACGATTTAGATTTTGCTTTAGCTATCCGCACGATGATGGTAGATGACACGCATATTAATGTCGAAGCAGGGTGTGGGGTCGTATATGATTCTATTCCTGAAAAAGAATTTGCTGAAACACAATTGAAAGCGAAAAGTTTATTGGAGGTGTCACCATGATATTAATTGTCGATAATTATGATTCATTTACGTATAATCTCGTTGATATTATTGCAAAAACACAAGATGTAGTAGTAAAGTACCCGGATGATCCCGAAATTTTACAACTAGATGTTGATGGCGTAGTGATTTCGCCAGGACCAGGACATCCTTTAGATACTCAATACTTAATGAATATCATCGATCATTACCAAACTAAACCAATCTTAGGTGTCTGTTTAGGTTCTCAAGCATTAACTTGTTACTACGGTGGCAAAGTAATACAAGGAGAAACTGTTAAACATGGTAAAGTCGATACAATGCGTATCGTTAAAGCAACACAGTTGTACAAAGAAGTATCAGAAAATTCAGAAATAATGAGGTATCATTCATTAGTCAGTGACCCTAATCAGTTTCCATCAGTATTAAATATCACGGGCGAAACAACAGATTGTATTCAGTCATTTGAACATGAAACTAGACCACATTACGGAATTCAATTCCATCCAGAATCATTTGCATCAGAATTTGGAGAACAAATTATTAATAATTTTATCAATATTACTAAGGAGGGCACACAAAATGACATTACTCAAACAATTACAGCAACAACAACCACTCAATCAAAATGAAATGACTGAATTTATCGACTTATTAATCGCTACAGATTATGACTTAGAGGATAAAGTAGCATTATTGCAAAATTTTACTGCTAAACCATTAACACAACAAGAGTTAACATTTATTTCACGTAGCTTAATTCAATCCATGTACACAGAACAACCTGTATACCCTGGAAGTATGTGTGTCTGTGGCACAGGAGGAGATAAGTCAAATAGCTTTAATATTTCAACAACAGTTTCGTTTGTCGTAGCTAGTGCAGGTGTACCTGTCATTAAACATGGTAATAAAAGTGTGACTTCTGCTTCTGGTAGTACAGATTTACTACAAGCTATGCAAGTTGCTACTAGCAGCATAGAGGAAACGCCACAATATTTAAAAGATACAGGGTTAGTGTTTTTAAGTGCTACCGAAACATATCCAATAATGAAACACATTCAACCGGTAAGAAAAATGTTAGATGTACCAACTATTTTCAATATAACAGGTCCACTCATTAACCCCTTTAAACTTGACTACCAAGTGATGGGTGTATATGAACCCGAACAACTAGATAAAATTGCACATACTTTAGCCGACTTAGGACGAAAACGTGCGATTGTACTGCATGGTGCAAATGGTATGGATGAAGCAACATTATCCGGAGATAATTTATTATATGAAATTAGAGATGGAAAAATTTATAATTACACTATCAACGCAGAAGATGTGGGTTTAACACCTGCAAAGAATACAGAGCTTGTAGGTGGAACAGCACAAGACAATTTAGAAATAACACTAAATATATTAACGAATAAAGATCAATCGGCGAAAAAAGATGTCGTGTTATTAAACGCAGGCATTGCACTATATGTAGCAGAAAAGGTTTCTTCAATAAAAGAAGGTGTTGAAACAGCACGCAACTTAATTGCTACAGGTGCGGCGTTAGAACAATATAAACAAACAGGAGGTTACTTATATGACTATTCTAGATGAAATTGTAGAGTATAAAAAAGAATTATTAGCTGAAGGGTATTATCAAAAGAAATTAGAAACACTACCAGTGGTAGATATTTCCCATAAACAGCCATTTAAAGAGAGCTTAACAACAAAAGAGCAACTTGCAGTAATTGCAGAAATTAAATCTAAAAGTCCGTCATTACCAGAATTACCAGGTAAGGATTTAGTACAACAAGTTAAAGATTATGAAGCTTATGGAGCCAATGCGGTATCTATATTAACAGATGAACAGTATTTTGGTGGGAGTTACGAACGTTTACAATCACTAACAGTAGAAACCAACTTACCTGTGTTATGCAAAGACTTCGTAATTGATCCAATTCAAATTGATGTGGCCAAAAAAGCTGGAGCTTCTATCATTTTATTAATTGTTAATGTCTTAACAGATCAACAACTTAAAGAATTATACACGTATGCAACTAAACAAAATTTAGAAGTGCTAGTCGAAGTTCATGACAAAGAAGAACTAGCCAGAGCATATCAGTTAGATCCCGAAATAATAGGTGTTAACAATAGAGATTTAAAACGTTTTGTCACAGATGTTAAACATACAAACGAAATATTAAGTGGACGACAAGCAGGCTATCATTATATTTCAGAAAGTGGTATCCACACTAAAGACGATGTTGAGTCTATTGTGAATTCAGGTATTGATGGCTTACTTATTGGAGAATCATTAATGAAAAGTGATGATTTGAGTGAATTTTTACCGAGCTTAAAACTGGATAAAGTCAAAGTATGAAACTAAAATTTTGTGGTTTTCGTACAGCAACAGATGTAAAGCAAGCACGGCATTTAGACATTGATGCCATCGGTTTTATTCATTACCCCAAAAGTAAAAGATTTGTAGGTACAGCAACTATTAAGTCATTAATCCAACTTGTACCAAACGATAAACAGACTGTAGTTATTGTAGTGAATCCAACAATGGATAAAATAACAGAATTGGTCCAAGTAACAGGCTTGTCTACGATTCAATTACATGGAGATGAATCAGTGGAGTTTGTAGCGCAAGTTAAACAACATTTTCCACAGCTAAATATTATTAAAGCCTTACCTGCAAACGAAAAATTAAATGCTAATTTAGTAGCGTATCAACCTTATGTCAATTTATTTATTATAGATACGCCTTCGAAAGCATATGGAGGTACAGGTCAACATTTCAATTGGCAAATATTGCAACAAATTAGAGATATACCTTATTTAATTGCAGGTGGTATAAACTATGACAGTATTCAACAAATAGAACAGTTAAATTTAGCGCATAGTGGTTATGATATAGCGAGTGGAATAGAAATTAACCAGTATAAAGATAAAGATAAAATGAACGATATTATTAAATTGGTCAAAGGAGTATCGACACATGAATAAAAAAATACAAACAGAAGCGGATGAATTTGGCTTTTTCGGTGACTATGGTGGTCAATATGTCCCTGAAACATTAATGCCAGCTATTATTGAATTAAAACAAGCATATCAAAAGGCAAAAAAGGATCCTTCTTTTTATGAAGAATTACAGTATTATTTAAAAGATTATGTGGGGCGAGAAACTCCTTTAACATTTGCTGAAAGCTATACAAAGCAATTAGGTGGCGCGCAAATATATTTAAAACGCGAAGATTTAAATCATACTGGAGCGCACAAAATCAACAATGCTTTAGGACAAGCCTTATTAGCTAAAAGAATGGGCAAAAACAAACTTGTAGCTGAAACTGGTGCGGGTCAACACGGTGTGGCAAGTGCAACAGTCGCAGCCTTATTTGATATGGAACTTGTTGTTTTTATGGGTGAAGAAGATATTAAACGACAATCTCTAAATGTCTTTCGTATGGAATTATTAGGAGCAAAAGTAGAATCTGTGAGTAATGGCCAAGGAACATTGTCAGATGCAGTTAACAGCGCTTTACAATATTGGGTAAGTCATGTTGATGATACGCATTACTTATTAGGTTCAGCTTTAGGACCAGATCCATTTCCAACGATGGTCAGAGATTTCCAAAGCGTAATTGGGACAGAAATTAAGTCGCAAATTACGGACAAAGTAGGGCGCTTACCGGATGCAGTAGTTGCATGTATCGGTGGGGGATCAAACGCTATAGGTACATTTTATCCATTTATTGAAGATGACGTTAAACTATACGGCGTTGAAGCAGCAGGTAAAGGAAAGAATACGGACCAACATGCCTTAGCAATTAGTCAAGGGAAGCCAGGTGTGCTACATGGTTCGAAAATGTATTTGATTCAAGATGATCATGGCCAAATTCAACTTGCACATTCTATTTCAGCAGGTTTGGATTATCCAGGAGTCGGTCCCGAACATTCTTATTATCAAGATATCGGTAGAGTTAACTATGTAACTGCTAGCGATGATGAAGCGATGAATGCGCTAGTACGATTTACTAAAGCTGAAGGTATCATTCCAGCAATCGAAAGTGCCCACGCGTTAAGTTATGTAGAACAATTGGCACCTGAAATGAGTAAAGATGAAGTATTGGTAGTTACGGTGTCCGGACGTGGCGATAAAGATATGGATACGATTAGAAATTACATGAAAGCAAGAGGTGAAATTTAATGTCGAAATTGTTTATACCGTATATTATGGGCAATAGTTCATTTATTCAAAATTTAAAAATGTTGAGTGAGGCAGGTGCAGACATTGTTGAAATTGGTGTGCCATTTTCAGACCCTGTAGCTGATGGACCTGTTATTATGGATGCAGGTAAAAAGGCAATTGAGGAAGGTATTAGTGTGAACTATATTTTAGAACAACTCACACAACATAAAGCCGACATTAATAGTAATTACGTATTAATGACTTATTATAATATTATTCATCATTATGGTGAAGAAGCATTCTTCGCTGCTTGTGAAGATGCAGGTGTTTATGGTCTGATTATACCTGATTTGCCGTTTGAGCTCATTGAACAAATGAAGAAGAGATATCCAGAACGTAAAGTGAAAATTATTTCATTGGTTGCTATGACAACTGCAAAAGAACGTATCGAACAAATTGCGCAACATGCTGAAGGTTTTATTTATACAGTTACCATGAATGCAACTACTGGTGAAAATGGTAAATTTCATCCAGAGTTAAAACAACGTATTAATTATATCAAGTCAATTTCACAAGTTCCTGTTGTAGCAGGCTTTGGCATACGTACTACAGACCATGTAGCTGACATTATTGAAGCGGCTGATGGTGTAGTGATAGGCAGTGAGATTGTAAGACGTTTAGACGAAGATGATAATGCTACATCACGTCAATATTTTAGTGGAATTCGTCACGTATTAGATGCTTAAGCAAATTAGTTTTTATCCATTTTAAAAAACTGTAAAATACAAATACATAGTTAAACTATGTATTCAAGTCTAATTTAGAGGTGACTGAAATTGAGTAAAAAGGTATTATTTGTTTTAACTAGTAGAAATCAATATGATGATGGTTCACAAACAGGTTTATGGCTAGAAGAAGCAAGTGAGCCATATCGTATTTTAGCAGAAGCTAATATTACAGTAGACCTTGTATCTATTGATGGTGGTGCAGTACCGATTGATGCAAATTCTACACAAAACGGTGAATTAGAGCAATACAGTGATTTTGTGGATAAAATTAATGATGTACCTAGCATTAAAACGGTAAACGTTGATAATTACGATGCGATTTATTTACCAGGTGGACACGGTACAGTATTTGACTTTGGACACAATCAAGAGCTAGCGACAGTACTTGCAGAATTTAAAGAACAAAATAAATTTATTTCATCTGTTTGTCATGGTCCAAGTGCTTTTGTTGGCGCTAAAGATAAAAATGGTAACTTTATCGTTAAAGATGTAACTTTAACAGCATTTACAGATGAAGAAGAGCGTGCTATGGGCTTAGAAAACAAAGTACCATTTTTAACACAAAGCGAATTAGAAAACCAAGGCGCAAAATTTGTCACTAAAGATAATTTTGTATCACATGTTGAGCAAGATGGTTTGTTTATTACAGGACAAAACCCTCAATCTAGCATTGCCATCGGTGAAACGTTAAGAGATGCATTAACACAATAACGATTAACTGATTCATAAAGTACAAGGTATATGATATATAATAAATTTAAAGAGAGCAGTATAGAAATTAAAAAAATTTAATTTCTATACCGTTCTCTTTTTGTTTGTTAACCTATAATAAATGGTATAATAATATGTAGGATAATGATTTTAAACTATCATGAAAATTGATTTATTGACTGAACAATAAGGGTATTAATTTTGTTTTAATGATGAATATTGTATAATAGTTAAGATTGAAGAATAAAAAGATTAATAGATGAACTAGGAGTATATAAAATGAAATTTACGAATTTAACGGCGACAGAGTTTGGCACATTTGCTGATAAGATGGAGAATAGTCACTTTACGCAAATGGTAGGAAACTATGAACTTAAAATTGCAGAAGGTACAGAAACACATTTAGTAGGTGTTAAGAACAATAATAATGAAGTTATTGCAGCATGTTTGCTAACGGCAGTACCAGTAATGAAATTTTTTAAATATTTCTATTCAAACCGTGGTCCAGTAATAGATTTCGACAACAAAGAGTTAGTACACTATTTCTTTAATGAATTAAATAAGTATTTAAAAAAACATAATGCGTTATATTTCCGTGTAGATCCATATTTACCTTATCAGTATCGTAATCACGATGGTGACATTTTAAACAATGCTGGTAATGATTGGTTCTTTGATAAAATGAAAGCATTAGGTTATAAACATCAAGGGTTTGTAACTGGCTTTGATCCAATTATTCAAATTAGATTCCATTCAGTTTTAGATTTACAAGATAAAACAGCTAAAGATGTCTTAAATAATATGGATAGTTTACGTAAACGTAATACGAAAAAAGTTCAAAAAAATGGCGTGAAGGTACGCTTCTTAACAGAAGAAGAATTACCAATTTTCCGCTCATTTATGGAAGATACATCAGAATCTAAAGACTTTCATGATCGAGATGATAGTTTCTATATCAATCGTTTTAAATACTATAAAGACCGTGTACTCGTACCATTAGCTTACATAGATTTCGTGGAATATATAGACGAGTTGAAAGCCGAAGGGGAAGTGCTGACAAAAGATATCAACAAAGCTATTAAAGATATTGAAAAACGTCCAGATAATAAAAAATCCCACAATAAAAAAGAAAATTTAGAAAAACAATTACAAACAAATGAACAGAAAATTGCAGAAGCTGAAGCATTAAAAGCAAAACATGGTAATGAATTACCAATTTCAGCGGCATTCTTCATTATAAACCCATTTGAAGTTGTATATTATGCAGGTGGAACAGCAAATGAATTTAGACATTTTGCAGGTAGTTATGCGATTCAATGGCAAATGATTAACTATGCACTTGACCATAATATTAATCGTTATAATTTCTATGGTATTAGTGGTGACTTTTCTGAAGATGCAGAAGATGCAGGTGTTATTAAGTTTAAAAAAGGCTTTAACGCCGATGTAGTAGAGTATGTTGGAGACTTTATTAAACCAATTAATAAGCCAATGTATAACGTCTATAAAGCCTTGAAAAAGGTCAAAGATAAAGTGAGTAAACATTAATAGAAGGGAACTAAGCTAGAATGAAATTTACAGAGTTAACTGTCAAAGAATATGACAATTTTGTACAAAATCCAGCGTTAGAAAGTCATTATTTTCAAGTTAAAGAAAATATAGCGACTAGGGAAGAGGATGGATTTCAAGTTGTTTTATTAGGATTAAAAGATGACAACAATCAAGTCGTTGCAGCTAGTCTGTTCTCTAAAATACCGACAATGGGGAGTTATGTCTATTATTCAAATCGTGGGCCAGTAATGGACTACAGTGATTTAGGATTAGTAGATTATTATTTGAGAGAATTAGATAAATATTTACATCAACATAACTGTTTATACGTCAAACTAGATCCGTATTGGATTTATCACATATATGATAAGGATGTTAATCCATATAGTAATAGATATCAAAATGATGCACTCGTTAATTTATTCAAAGCTTACGGTTATGAACATCATGGTTTTACGACATCATATGATACATCAAGCCAAGTAAGATGGATGGGTGTATTAAATTTAGCAGGTGAAACACCTGCATCATTAAAAAAACAATTTGATAGTCAACGAAAAAGAAATATTAATAAGGCCATTAATAATAATGTGCGCGTACGTTTCTTGGGTAGAGATGAATTTGATATTTTCTTAAATTTATATAGAGAAACGGAAGAAAGAGCTGGTTTTGTATCTAAAACGGATGACTATTTCTATAATTTTATTGATAATTATGGTGATAAAGCCTTAATTCCACTTGCTTATGTCAATTTAGATGAGCGTATTGAAACGATTCAAAACAATATCAACGATAAAGAAGCGCGTCGTGATCAAATGATGCAAAATGAAAATAAGACAGAGAAACATTTGAAAAAAATTAGCGAATTAGATAAGCAAATTGAACACGACAAATCAGAATTACTACAAGCGAGTGAATTACGTCAAACAGATGGTACTATTTTAAACTTAGCTTCAGGCGTATTTTTCGCCAATGCTTATGAAGTAAACTATTTTTCAGGAGGTTCTTCAGAAAAATATAACCACTTTATGGGACCATATATGATGCACTGGCATATGATAAATTATTGCTTTGAACATGGTTATGAGCGTTACAATTTCTATGGCTTATCAGGAGACTTTACTGAAAATAGTGAAGACTATGGTGTATATCGATTCAAACGTGGCTTTAATGTACAAATCGAAGAGTTAATTGGAGATTTCTACAAACCAATTAAAAAAGCAAAATATAAATTATTTAATTCTTTAAATAATATCCGTAAGAAAATTAAAAAATAACTGTTTTAAACCGCCGTATTAAGAATATGGCGGGATTTTTATGTCAAAAGAAGTAACTATATTTATGTTATGTAAATTTATAAAGTGATATTAGCAAATTATTGTCTTTAACAGGCAACTTCTAACATGACGATAAATTAAGAGATCAGAAACCATTACATTATAGTACTAAATGAATATAATGTATAAAAAGTATAAGTAATATAACAAGTAAGTAAATTTTAATTATGTAAAATTATCTGAGTCGAATATTGATATTGGTAAGTAAGTGTGATGTTCCCAATGGCAAATTAAGCAGTTATTTATAACTGAAAATGCTAAATATGCGAAAAAATATAATAACTTACGCTGCAACATAAATAACCATATTTATGTTATGTAAACTATAATGTATTTTAGCAAATAATTTAAACCCTGTAACTAAGGATTGCTACTTAGATAGATTTTATAGATTAATCAAGTGTTAATGTGTGTATTATGAGTTAATCTTGCTGATTTAAGCACTTAATGAATATCAGCTATAACTATAAGTACATTAATAATTATATTGTAATTTAAAGATGCTGAGATTTTGATTTCTGAGCAATTTTATTTAATTAAGTGAACAAACGTATAAGTAATGACAAATGAGTCAGTGATATTTACTAGACTATAGATAAATTAATCAATCAAGACAAATGAAGTGATATATATAATTTATATGTGAGCATTATTAATGGATGGTAATATATGATCTTAAATATTGATATTATATATGTTAATTGACGACTAACTTTTAGAAAACATTTTAGTTTACATAATATATATTATAGGAAGTTATATATGGAACGCTTTTTCTGCTGAATATCCACTTATTAATAATGATTAGCATAGTTTTTGTAGTTTGTTATTTTTAGTTAAGTAATATTTATAGCTTATTTAGTACTTCGATTCATTATTATTATTTTAATATGAGTTAGCAATATATCATCGTAACTTTATTTGGTTATGTTATATATTTTGCCAATTGCTGTTGCAATTATGATATTTGCTCATTCTTACTCGACTTAGAAAAAGCTATGTGTAATTTGCAAACATATAATTATAATGTACATATTACAGTAATATATTAATCAAAATTAATTGATAACGATTATCAATTACAGTATACTTCTGTTATAGGAGGCATACTACATGAAAAACATAATTATTCTTTTTAGTATCATTGTTGTAATGATAATGGTTACTGCATGTGATACTAATAAACAATCAATATCACACCAAAAGACGAAAACTGTCAGTATCGACAATACATATGAATTTAAAGAGCAAACTAAGAATCATAATCGTGGTACTATGAAATCTAAAACTGTTAAAGTACCAATCCATCCTAAAAGAGTTGCTGTAATGGATTATGGTGCATTAGATACTATGCAATCTTTGTATTTAGAAGATCGCATAGTAGCCGTATCTAAAGGTCAAAATGCCTCTTTTTTACCAGAACGTTTAAAAGCGTTTAAAGACGATAAATATGCTAATTTAGGGAATCCTGGGCGCCCTAATTATGAAACTTTAGCAAAAGCTAAGCCAGAAGTTATTTTTTCCTCTTTTAGACAAGCGCATTCTAAGACATTAGAAGAAATGCAAAAAGCTGCACCACAAGCAAAAATTATTTTTGTAAGCCCCCACTTCGATAATTATATCCAATCCGTAGAAGAGAATGCCATGATTATTGGTAAAATATTTAAACGAGAAAAAACTATACACAATATGAGCGATAAATTAGATCAGAAACTGTTAGAAACTAAAACAGTCATTAACGAAGATAAGGTATTATTTTTAAACGTGGATGACAAAGATGTGAAGGCGTATGGCTCCACAGGAAGATTTGGTGGATTTATTAATGAAACTTTAGGCATTAGACATGCTGATACAAATATGAAGGCTAGTTCAAGTGGCGCGGTCATTTCGTATGAGTATTTAGCACATACAAACCCTGACAAGTTGTTTGTAATAGATAGATCGAAGGATGGTAAGACGAATGGAGTGCCGGAAGCATTAAAAAACCCAGTCATAAATAATGTTAAAGCTGTGAAAAATAATGAGATTACCCTATTTGAGGCTAATGATTGGTTTTTTAACGAAGGTGGTCTGCAAGCAACAATGGATCAATTAAATGATGTTGAGAATGCATTTAAATAAAAATAAAAAGCGCTACAGGCGATTAAATCTTCCTGTAACGCTTTTTTATTATTGTTTGTGGCGTGTATATTCTTCAACTTCTTGTCGAGGAATACCGCCTCGTTTTCTAATTTCTTTATTAAGTTTTTTTTCTTTGCGTTTTCGTCTCCAATTTCGAGTAAAATACCATAATAAAAATGTAATAATAATACAAAAGATTGCTAAAAATGCAGCATAACCCAACAATGGTTCATATGAAATGTTGTAAAAGTTAGGTATTAAAAATGCTGCAATTGCTAAAACAATAAAAGTGGTAATTGCAGGGAAAAACCATTTGTTTAATACTAAATTACAAAATACAGTCAATAATATTGCTGCTACAAAAGTAATCCACAAATAGTTCGGCATATCAAATATACTCATATTAATTGCTCCTCACAAAACTTATAAAATTGACATAAAGTCTTTGTTAACTACATTTTATCTGAAAATACTTTATATGTATAGCGACTATAGTTGTATCTCACGTAATAATTGTCCTTAGTATATCTTTAGTAAGTGATTAATGTATAATGCAAAGTGAATACATAATGAAAAGGAGTGAAATCAATGATGGTTTCCTTACCATTTAGAAATGAAGTCCCTAGTGAAGAACAATGGGATATTACTGATTTATTTATATCTGATGAAGCTTTTTATACACAATTAACCGAGACTACTAAACAAGCTCAACAATTTCGTGCAAATTTTGATACTCAAATAACTGTAGATAAGATTGAATCAATGTTACAGCAATATTCACAAATATTAATAGAAGTCGATCGTATGGCAAACTATGTTGAATTAAGGTTAAGTGTTGATACTACAAACGAAGCAGCACAAAATTTAAGTTCTAAATTTAGTACGACATATGGCAAAATAGCAAGTAATCTCGCCTTCGTTGAATCTACAATATTAGCTTTAAGCGATGAAGAGTTAGCACGTGTTATTGATCATTCTCAATACAAACACTTTTTAACTAAATTAAAAGCGCGCAAACCATATCAACTGGCACCTAATGTAGAGGAAGCTTTAGCGAGTTTCTCCCCTATTTTTGAAAAGCCTTATGAACTATACGGCAATACTAAGATGTTAGATATTGCTTTTGATTCATTTAAGCATAATGACGCTGTTTATCCTATGGATTACGCTACATTTGAAAATGATTATGAAGATAATGCTGATCCAGAATTTAGACAGAAAAGCTTTGCGACTTTTAGTGATGCTTTAAAAAAATATCAACATACTACTGCAACGACATATAATATGCAAGTACAACAAGAAAAGATAGAAGCAGATTTAAGAGGATATGATTCTGTTATAGATTATTTATTACAAGACCAAGAAGTAACACGTGAAATGTTTGATCGACAAATTGATGTAATCATGAGCGAACTTGCCCCTATTATGCAAAAATATGCTAAGTTGTTGAAGCGTGTACATAATTTAGAAGTAATGCGCTTTGAAGATCTGAAGATTTCGATTGACCCTTTGTATGAACCTGAAATTTCAATTGAAGAATCTAAATCATATATCTATGGCGCACTGAATGTCTTGGGTGATGATTATTTGAATATGGTTGAAACTGCATATAGAGATCGTTGGATCGACTTTGCTCAAAATAAAGGCAAAGAAACTGGTGCATATTGTGCAAGTCCGTATGCTTCACATTCTTACGTATTTATTTCATGGACAGGAAAAATGGCTGAAGCATTTGTTTTAGCGCATGAACTTGGACATGCAGGTCATTTCAATTTAGCGCAACACCATCAAAATTATTTAGAATCAGAGGCATCTATGTATTTTGTAGAAGCGCCTTCTACAATGAATGAAATGTTAATGGCAACATACCTATTTCAACGCAGTGAAGATCCACAATTTAAGCGTTGGGTTATTGGATCAATAATTTCAAGAACGTATTATCATAATATGGTAACGCATTTGTTAGAAGCTGCATTTCAACGTGAAGTTTATACAAAAGTAGATGCGGGCGAATCGTTAACTGCGCCCCAATTAAATCAAATAATGAGAGATGTATATAGTCAATTTTTCGGAGATAGTGTTAAGTTAAGTGATGGTGCTGAATTAACATGGATGCGCCAACCTCATTATTATATGGGATTATATTCCTATACTTACTCTGCGGGACTAACTATTGGAACGGTTATGGCAGAACGGATAAAAAATGAAGGCCAAAGTGCAGTAAATGATTGGCTAAATACATTGAAACTTGGAGGAAGCAAATCACCTATAGAATTAGCACAAGTTGCAGGTATTGATATTACAACAGATCAACCATTGCGTGCGACGATTAATTATATTGGTGAGCTCGTGAATGAGTTAGAAGATTTAACAAATATTATTGAAAATAAATAAACAAAGGCTACCAAGCATATGGCTTGGTAGCTTTTAATTATCGTATGATTCGAAACGTTCACCTGTAATAAAGTAATAATAATTCTCTGCAATATTACAAATATGATCGCCTATTCTTTCCAAGTGTCTTGCAGCTAGATGTGCTTGTCCTGAAACGAAAGGATCGTTATCAATCAGATAAGTCGTATTGACAATGTTTCGATATAAATCGTCAATATCACGATCTCTAGCGATAATTTCTTTTATTAATGTCAGGTCATTGTTATTTGCTGCTGTATTTAAATCAACGAGCATTAACAGAGCTAATTTACCCATTGTTTTTAACCGTGTTAATACATAATTATCGCTAAATTGTGCACGTAATCGTATTTTGGCAATACTTGCAGCATTATCACCCATACGTTCAAAATCAGAAGCTATTTTTAATGAAGCCATCATAAGTCGTAAATCAGTTGCTATAGGTTTTTGGCGTGTAATTAGCATAATTACCTTTTCATTAATTTCTGATTCAAGTGCATTAATTTCCTTATCTAGTGCTATTACTTGGCGTGCATAATCACGATCATTAACACTCAGCGATTCTAAAGCATAGTCAATGTTACGATATACTCGAAGGCCAAGCCGGCGTAAATCTTTATTGAGTTCGCCGATTTGGCCTTCGTAATTATGTCTAATAATAGCCATAGTTTATTAACCGAAGCGTCCAGAAATATAATCTTCTGTTTGCTTGTCTGCTGGATTAGAGAAGATTTTTTCAGTATCATCGTATTCATTGACATAACCGTTAAGGAAGAACGCTGTTTTATCAGATACACGTGCTGCTTGTTGCATGTTATGCGTTACAATAATAATCGAATATTTTTCTTTTAATTCTTGAACTAATTCTTCTACTTTTAATGTTGAGATTGGATCTAATGCTGATGTTGGTTCGTCCATCAAGATAACGTCAGGTTCGATAGCTAACGTTCTAGCGATACATACACGTTGTTGTTGACCACCAGATAAGCTATAAGCATTAGTGTCCAATCTATCTTTCAATTCATCCCAAATTGCCGCGCCACGTAAAGATTTTTCTACTATTTCATCTAATACTTTTTTATTTTTTATACCGTGAATTTTCGGTCCATAAGTGATATTATCATAAATTGATTTAGGGAATGGATTTGGTTGCTGGAAGACCATTCCTACATTAGTACGTAATTTTTCAACAGAATATTTATCGTCAAAAATATTTTGATCTCTGTACATGATTTTTCCAGCTGTTTTTACAGAAGGTACTAATTCAACCATACGATTTAATGCTTTAATATAAGTTGATTTACCACAACCTGAAGGACCGATAATTGCTGTTACATTGTTTTCTAAAATATCTAAGTTAATATTTTTTAATGCGTGGTTATCGCCATACCATAAATCAAGATTTTTCGTAGAGTAGACAATACTTTTGTTTTTATCTGAACTTTCTATTTTGTTGTTTGAATTAGTGTCTAATGGCGTAGTCGGTGCTTGATTTTGTGCTGTATGTTTTTCTAGTTCGACTTTTTCATCTTTATTTGCAGTTAAATTGTTTACCATAATTAAAACTCCTTTATAGATGCTCATTAAGGTTAAAATATAGGTTACTTAATGAGGTGTTTGTTTTATGCTAGAATATTGTGCCTAAAACTTTTTGCTGTATTTGTTACGCAAGAATATTGCGATTGCATTCATTAATAATAAGATAACAAGTAATACGATAATACCTGCAGATGCTACGTTTTGGAATTCTGCTTGAGGTAGTTTTGCCCAGTTGTAAATTGCCATTGGTAATGCTTGGAATTGATCAAAAATACTTGATGGTAATGCCATAAGTACTGTTGGAATACCAATTAAGATTAACGGTGCAGTTTCCCCTAATGCACGCGATAATGCAAGAATAAAACCAGTTAAAATTCCAGGAATAGCGGCCGGCAGAACGACTCTTC
Organism: Staphylococcus arlettae; assembly: GCF_025560845.1. Taxonomy (NCBI): domain Bacteria; kingdom Bacillati; phylum Bacillota; class Bacilli; order Caryophanales; family Staphylococcaceae; genus Staphylococcus; species Staphylococcus arlettae. The sequence continues at coordinate 1,478,020 of NZ_CP094803.1, read as the reverse complement.
TAATTGTTTGCCATTTATTGCCTCCAAGTCCGTAAGAAGCTTCTCTCACTGTATTAGGAACAGCACGGATTGCTTCTTGGCTTGCTACAATGATTACTGGCAAAATCAATAAAGACATTGTCAAAGCAGCTGCTAGAATAGAGTTACTTAATGCTAGTGCTTCGATTCCCATACCACGTACGAAAATAGTCAGACCTAACAGACCAAATACGACTGAAGGTACACCAGCTAAATTAGAAATACTTACTTTAATAAATTGAGTAAATGCATTGTCTTTAGCATATTCCTCTAAATATATCGCTGTGCCTACGCCTAATATAATCGTGATTGGGATAATAGTAATCATCAACCAAACTGTACCGATTAATGCGCCTTTAATACCTGCCATCGATGGTGTTGAAGATGAGAAACTTGTAAAGAAAGATGGCGTTAAATGTCCAGCACCTTTAATTATAGTATCAATTAATAATACCGCTAATACAACAAGTCCAACCATTGTGCAGGCGAAGAACGCCCATTTGTTAAATTTATTTGTTTTCAAGCGTCCATTTAATTTATTTTCTACTGATTTTTGATCTACTAACACTTTGTTGTTATTTGATTGTGCTTGAGAGATTGTTTGATTATTTGCTTGTGTCATATTAATACTCCTCTCTAAAGCGTTTCGTAATCCATTGAGAGATTAAGTTCATTGCTAGTGTAAATAGGAATAACGTGAATCCTACTGCATAAATACTATAATAAATGTCTGAACCGAAAGTAGCGTCACCAGTTGCGACTTGAACAATGAAACCAGTCATCGTTTGGATTGAACCAGTTAAGTCTAATGAGGCAGTTGGTGTACTACCTGCAGCGAGTGAGACAATCATTGTTTCACCAATTGCACGTGAAATGGCTAAAACAATTGATGCCATGATACCTGATGTAGCTGCTGGTAATACTACTTTAGTCGCCACTTCGAATTTTGTAGCACCTAAGCCTAAAGCACCTTCGCGCATTTTATTAGGAACTGAGGACATTGCATCTTCACTCATACTTGAAATAAGAGGAATGATCATGATACCTACCACAATCCCAGGACTAATAGAGTTAAAGCTTCCTAATGATGGGAAAATGTCTCTTAATAATGGTGTTACAAATGTTAAAGCAAAGAAACCAAATACAATAGTTGGAATACCTGAAAGGATTTCCAAAATTGGTTTGATAATTGCACGTGCACGTTGTGATGCATACTCACTTAAATAAATAGCTGCACCTAAGCCGATTGGCACTGCTACAATAGTTGCTATAACTGTAATTTTCAAAGTACCTAAAATTAATGCCCAAATACCATATTTAGGTGTGGATGAGAATGGATTCCAATCCATCGTAAATAAAAATTCTGTAATTGGTACGCGTGTAAAGAATGTGATTGTTTCCGTTAATAAAGTTACTAAAATACCTACTGTCGTTAATATGGAAATAACTGCAATAGTTCCTAAGATGACAGGCACAATTTTGTCGCTTGTACCTTTCTTTTTGGCGTTGTTTTGAGCAATCATTTCACTAACAGAGAAATTGTTATCCGCCATAAAAATACCTTCCTTCTATATAATAAGCTCCCAAATTTAAAAAAGATTGGGGACTGTTGTCACCTACTTACAAAAACGGTGTTTCGTAAGTGTTATAAAGGTGAACAGTTATGGAAAATGGTTAACGAAGTGCTGTCTACTTCGTCTGCCATTTTCCTTATCCCAATCTTAAAGAATTGATGTTATAATTATTTTTCTTCTTCCTTACTACTTTCTTCTTTGCTATCTCCACCTGTAATGTCTTTCAGGTTATCTTGTTGTTCTTTGTAAGTTTTTTCAGGAAGTGCAACATATCCAGCATCTTCTGCTGCTTTACCTTTATCGTCTAAGATGAAGCCAATGAATTCTTGGAAAGCTTTATTGTCTTTAAGTTTTTTCTCATTTGCGTAGACATATAAGTCTCTACTTAAAGGGTATGAACCATTTTGAATAGATTTCTTAGTTGGTTCTTTTGCTTCACTATCACCTTTGATTTTAACTGCTTTTAATTTATCTTTATTTTGTTCGTAGAAGTTATAACCGAAATAACCAATACCTTGTTTATTATCTTGTACTGAAGAAACGATTACGTTTGTATCAGCATTTTTCTCTGCTTTGATATCACCGTCATCCATAACTTCTTCTGTGAAGAAATCATAAGTACCGTGTGATTGGTCAGGAGAGAAAGCTTTAATTTCTTTATCTGGCCATTCTGGATTAACATCTTTCCAAGACTTAGCTTCACCAGAATAAATTTGTTTCAATTGATCTTTATCAAGTTCATCAACAAAGTCATTTTCTTTGTTAACTGCAATAGTTACACCGTCTTTTGCAATTTTGAACTCTTCATATTTAATACCTTTATCTTCTAATTTTTTCTTTTCTTCATCTTTGATTGGTCTAGAAGCATTTGCAAAATCAGTGCTTCCAGCAATGAATTTTTCAAATCCTCCACCAGTACCAGAAGTACCAGAAGAAACTGTTATATTTGGAAACTCTTTAACAAATTTTTCATTTAATTTTTCAATGATTGGACCTACTGTTGAAGAACCGTCACCCTTAACTTCGCCTTCAACATCTTTGCCTTCACCAGAGCCTCCGCTACCGCCACAAGCTCCTAGTAAAAACGAAGCACCAACAACTGTAGTACCAATTAACTGCCATCTTTTCATTGAAACATCCTCCTAAATAGAATCAATAACTCGAAAACAAGTTATATGTATTTATTACAACTCTTATGATACAGACGAATTATTAATCTCAAATATGCTAATTGTAAATGTTTCGTTAAGAATTGAATCGTTGCGTTTACAAAATTAAAAATCGAAAGCATAGCTTGTGAAAGTCAATCATATCAAGGGTTTAAAGAGGTATAAATATTACGATAACATTACGTAATACTAAAATTAGCAAAATTATTATTTAGTTTTTGTGTTGAAAAGTTTATTTTGGGTTTGTTTACTTATAATTAAATGTATTTTGAGGAATTTTTAGTTAATTATTAAGAAAGTATTAAGTAGATAAAATGAAACTGGTACATTAATTGTGCTTTAGTGAAACTGTCGATGAAGTTATGACTTTGTGGCATTTTTATGCACGCTTTCCGCGGGCACTGACTCAGCCTGTAGTCTTCGGCGAGAGCTATTCCCGCAGGAGTCGGCATAAATACAGCCGATATTATAATATATATAAATAAACACCCCTTCACATTTATTTGTGAAGGGGTGTTTCAGACTGTCGACAAAGTCTCCGACTTTGTTGGCAGTTTTTTTATGCACGCTTTCCGCGGGCACTGCCTTAGCCTGTAGTCTTCGGCTAGTGATATTCCCGCAGGAGTCGGCATAAATTACTGCCAATATTACACAAAAACATTATAATATATGTAAATTAAACAGTGGTGGTGTTTATTATGTTGAATAAATCAATTGATAAAAGAGATCAATATGAAATGATTTCTATCTCTGAATTAGTCCCTAATAATCATTTATTACGTAAAGTCGATGCGATATTAGATTTAAATTTTGTGTATGAACTTGTCGAAGACAAATATTGCCTTGATAATGGTAGACCATCTATAGATCCTGTTATTTTAGTAAAAATATTACTCATACAAAGGTTGTTTGGCATTAAATCAATGAGACAAACAATTAAAGAAATAGAAACAAATGTAGCTTACCGTTGGTATTTAGGATATAGCTTTTTAGATAAAGTACCTCATTACGGAACTTTTAGTAAGAACTATACACGTCGTTTTCATGATACAGATTTATTTGAACAAATATTTGAGAAAATACTAGAAATAGCTATCAAAAATAACTTAATAGATCACTCATCTTTATTCATTGATTCTACACATATTAAAGCAAATGCAAATAAGAATAAATACATCAAAAAAATTGTAAAAAAAGATACACTTCACTTCCAAGAAGAATTGGATAATGAAATAAATGAACAAAGGCGAGCACAAGGAAAAAAGCCAATAAAAAATAAAAGCAAGGAGGAATATAAAACCAAAAAAGTAAGTACGACTGATCCAGAAGCTGGGTACTACGTTAAAGGTGAACGAGAAAAGCAATTTGCTTATAGTTTACACGCATGTGTAGATAAAAATGGTTATATTATTGATAAGCACGTGACACCTGGTAATATTCACGACAGTACACAACTCAAACCAATGATTGAAAGATTGGAAACCAAGCAGATGTTGCCTATCACATTAGCAATTGATTCAGGTTATAAAACACCTTTTAATGCACACTTTTTGCTTGAAAAAGCAATTGTACCAGCAATGCCATATACGAGACCTAAAGGAAAACCTGGTTTTTTCAGAACAAAAGATTTCATCTACGATGAACATTATGATACTTATATTTGTCCTAATGATGAAACTTTACTATATAAAAGAACAATGCCAACAGGACACAGATTATATGTATCAGATGCTTCAATATGTCGAGACTGTCCACTACTAAATAAATGTACTGAAAGTAAAGATGCCATAAAACAAATTAGAAGACATGTTTGGCAAGATGATTTAGATATAGTTGAAGATTTAAGGTTTGTGGATACAATTAAAAAACAATATAAAATGCGAAGTCAAACAATAGAGAGAAAATTTGGCGATGCAAAAGAACAGCATGGTATGAGATGGACGAGATATAGAGGACATGACAAAGTTTCCATGGATACCACGCTAATTTGTGCTGCCATGAATCTTAAAAAAATCGCAATGTGGCTAATAAAAGGCCCAGTAATGGTCTGAAAGACCACTGCAATTTTGAAAAAAACTATAAAAAAAGAAAATAAATAAACCCTTCGCATTAACTTGCGAAGGGTTTGTCCACGTTCTGAAACACCCCTTCACATTTATTTGTGAAGGGGTGTTTATTTATTATGATCTAGATTTTTTAAAAGCTCAATTCTATTATTGAACATTACCTATAATAATAGAAGAAACTAGTTTTCTAATCTAGCCCATCCTTTTTTAGTAAGTTCAATTTTGCCAGTTTCGATATTAATGATTTTTTGTTTGTAAAGGTGACCAATAGCTCTTTTAAAAGCACCTTTACTCATATTGAATACTTCTTTAATTGCTGCTGGACTTGATTTATCCCAAAAAGGCAATTCACCATCATACTCAACAAGTAAATCAAAAACGATTTGGCCATCTTCATCTAAACGTTCATGGGCTAATGGTAAAAATGATCCATTTAACTCCCCTTTGTCGTTATGACCAATAATTCGTACATTGACTAGTTCACCGAATCTTGGTTCTGCTTTACGTTCTGATTCATGAACAAATATTTTATAACCATCTTTTGACAGTAAAAAACTACCAATTCTAAGTAAACGATATGGCCTTGCTTCAATTACTTCGTTTTGTTTTGAATCGTCATGGACAGGCGTGAACATTGATTCAACTATTGTTTCTGTTGCTAATCTAGCAAACATTTGGTTTTCACTATCTATTCTTAAAGTGACTAATAATTCATCACCATGTTCTGGCCATAAAGTTTTTACTTTAGGTAAATCTTCCCATGGGATAAGGACCTCTCTTGGTAATCCAACATCTACATGGGCACCATCTCGGTCTGTTTTTAATACTTTTACAAAATCGTACTTATCTACAGTGATGTCTGGCATATTTTGGGTTGCAAATAGTTCTCCTGAACGATTAGGATAGATAAAAAAGCTGTACTCTTCCCCTACTGCTAACTCGTCTTCTTCATTAACTTCTGATTGGTTTAATTTAACTGTTTCGTTATTTGGGCCTTGTAACATATAAGTTGATCCTTGCAAACCAACAACTTTTAAGAATTCAATCGTTCCTACAATTCCTTTTTCTTCTCGTGCCATATTTGTCTCCTTCGCACATATTTATTCTGTACCATTATAACACGCCAAGCGTTAACAAGCATTAATCCTTTTTAGAAAGCTCGAAACAAAGATATAAGTATGTTATAATTTGTCCGTTAGAATAACGATAAAGGAGTAAGTGCATGTTACAAGTTACTGATGTGAGTTTACGATTTGGTGATCGTAAATTATTCGAAGACGTAAATATTAAATTTACAGAAGGCAATTGCTATGGGTTAATCGGTGCAAATGGCGCTGGGAAGTCTACATTTTTAAAAATATTATCTGGTGAGTTAGATGCTCAAACGGGCAACGTGTCTATGGGCAAAAATGAACGACTAGCTATTTTAAAACAAGATCACTTTGCTTATGAAGAAGAACGAGTTATTGATGTAGTGATTAAAGGTCATGAACGTTTATACGAAGTGATGAAAGAAAAAGATGCTATCTATATGAAACCTGATTTCAGTGATGAAGATGGTATTAGAGCTGCTGAGCTTGAAGGTGAATTTGCTGAAATGGACGGTTGGAACGCAGAAGCCGACGCTGGTTCATTACTTTCAGGTTTAGGTATTAAAGCAGATTTACAAGATAAATTAATGTCAGAATTAGAAAACAACCAAAAGGTTAAAGTTTTACTAGCGCAAAGTTTATTTGGGCAACCTGATGTGCTATTACTCGATGAGCCGACAAACGGTTTGGATATTCCAGCAATAAGTTGGTTAGAAGATTTCTTAATTAATTTTGAAAATACTGTTATTGTCGTTTCACACGATAGACATTTCTTAAATAATGTATGTACACACATTGCTGACCTAGATTATGGCAAAATCAAATTATATGTTGGGAATTATGATTTTTGGTATCAATCTAGTCAATTAGCAATGAAAATGGCTCAAGATCAAAACAAGAAAAAAGAAGAAAAAATTAAAGAATTACAAGACTTCGTGGCACGATTCTCAGCAAATGCTTCGAAATCTAAACAAGCAACTAGTAGAAAAAAACAACTTGAGAAAATCGAGTTAGATGATATTCAACCATCATCACGTCGTTATCCATATGTTAAGTTCACTCCAGAACGTGAAATTGGTAATGACTTATTATTTGTTGAAAATGTATCTAAAACAATTGATGGTCAAAAAGTATTAGATAACATTTCATTTACGATGGATCCAAATGATAAAGCTGTACTGATTGGCGATAGTGAAATTGCTAAAACGACTTTATTGAAAATTTTAGCAGGTGAAATGAAACCTGACGAAGGTAGCGTGAAATGGGGAGTGACAACTTCTCAAAGTTATTTCCCTAAAGATAACTCAGAATATTTTGATGGTGTTGACACTAATCTTGTTGATTGGTTGCGTCAATATGCTCCGGAAGATGAGCAAACTGAAACATTTTTACGTGGCTTCTTAGGACGTATGCTCTTTAGTGGTGATGAAGTTAAGAAAAAAGCAAGTGTCTTATCAGGTGGAGAAAAAGTACGTTGCATGTTAAGTAAAATGATGCTTTCAAGTGCTAACGTCTTATTACTTGATGAACCAACTAACCACTTAGACTTAGAAAGTATTACTGCTGTCAATGATGGTTTAGAGTCCTTTAAAGGTTCTATAATTTTCACTTCATATGACTTTGAATTTATCAACACAATTGCAAACCGCGTGATCGATTTAAATCAACCAGGCAGTCTATCTAAAGAAATTTCATACGAAGCTTATTTACAAGAAATTGGTGTATTAAATAAATAATGACTTATAACAATTAGCCTTAACGTGATTTCTACTCACACGTTAAGGCTAATTTTATGCAAAATAGTGTTTTTTAATGGTATGGATATATATAATGAAACTAAATTGACTTAAGGAGGATATAACTTATGGAAAAGTTAAACTTAAACGATGGTCACATTATACCCGTTGTTGGCTTTGGTACATATAAATTAAATGGGACACAAGGTGTACATGCAATTGTGAATGCCTTGAACAATGGTTATCGTGTACTGGATACTGCTTATAATTATGAAAATGAAGGTACTGTTGGTAAGGCAATATCACAAAGTCACGTAGCTAGAGATCAAGTTATCGTAACATCTAAATTGCCAGGTCGTTATCATGACTATGATAGCGCAATGATAGCCATACAAGAGTCTATTTATAGACTTAATGTTGACTATATTGACTTATACCTTATACATTGGCCTAATCCAAAACAAGGGAAATTTGTAGAGGCTTGGACGGCGCTTATCGATGCTCAAAAAGCTGGGTTATTAAAATCAATTGGTGTATGTAATTTCCTACCTGAACATATAGATACGCTTGAGCAAGAAACAGGAGTCCTTCCTACCATCAATCAAATAGAATTACACCCCTACTTTAACCAACAAGATGTTATAGACTATCATCGAGAAAAAGGTATTGTAATTCAAGCATGGAGCCCTATCGGTAGAGCTTCTAACGTAATTAATGATGAAACAATTGCTACGATAGCTGAAAAATATAATAAATCAATACCTCAAGTAATTTTAAAATGGCACGTGCAAAATGGTATTGTCCCAATTCCTAAAGCAACGTCTAACCAAAGACAATTGGAAAATATTGATATTTTTGATTTTTCATTAGATGCTGAAGAAATTGCTAAGATAAATAACTTAACGCGTGAAGATGGTCGTCGCAAAGATCAAAATCCAGCGATATATGAAGAGTTTTAATGCATTTTAAAGTGTAAAATAACTTTAATATTAACTTTAAACATATAAAATGAATAAGTTTTCAGTGAATTCAAATAAAATGAATTTAAAGGTTTACAGTCATATGCCCTATATGTATAATATGAATCATAACCAATTTAATAAGAATTAGATGAGGCGCATCAATCATTAGTAAATTTTAGGACAAACTATCTGCTAGTAGCTAAAATTGAAAGGGTGAGATGCCGAAACGACAATAATAGCAGCTTATTGTTTTGTTGGACTTTGTGGTTAAGAGCTTAAGGTCTGTCATTATTTAAAATAATGGAGTGCATCACTTGTATATAGATTTAGAGCAGGTTCGCACTTAGAGCTTGTTCTTTTTTTATATGATTTGTGATTCTCCCCTAATACTTTGAGGAGGATATGTAAGTGAATAGAAGTGTTTTAAAGTTTGGAGGTTCGTCTGTTAGTGATTTTTCGAAAATTAGGAATATTTCGGAAATGCTAAAACGACGAGTTGAACAAGGTGAACAATTAATTGTAGTAGTTAGTGCGATGGGAAAAACTACAGATCAACTTATGGAAAATGTAAATATGTTGACTGAAACACCTAAAGACGATGCACTTGCCCTACTGTTAACAACTGGTGAGCAGCAAACTGTATCATATTTAGCAATGACATTGAATGATATTGGTATAAGTGCAAAAGCAATGACTGGTTACCAAGCTGGTATTAAAACAGTTGGCCATCATTTGAAAAGTAGAATAGCTGAAATCAATCCAGATACATTTCACAAAGCATTTGAACAACATGATGTGCTAGTAATTGCAGGATTTCAAGGTATTAATGATGACTTTGAATTAACCACATTAGGACGTGGAGGCTCTGATACAACGGCAGTCGCTTTAGCTGCTTGCAACAACACCCCATGTGAAATTTATACTGATGTAGATGGTGTTTATGCAACAGACCCTAGGGTATATGCTAAAGCGAATCGTTTGTCAGCTGTCTCTTACGAAGAAATGATGGAAATGAGTGCTTTAGGAGCAGGTGTATTAGAAACTAGAAGTGTTGAATTAGCGAATAATTATAACATCCCACTCTACTTAGGTAGAACTTTATCAAATGTGAAAGGAACATGGATAATGGCACAAACAGATTTATTAGAGAAAAAAGCGGTGACTGGTGTCGCCTTAGATACGCATATGATGCATGTGACAATTAGTTACCCATTACCAGATAATAAATTATTAACAAGATTGTTTACACAACTCGATCGAGGATCAGTCAACGTGGATATGATTTCACAAATTGTAAATATTGAAGGTTTACAGTTATCATTTACAATTAAAGATACTGATGTAGTTCAAATTTCAAAACTATTGGAAGAGTTGTCAGAAGATTACAACGCTTTAGATTTCAAAATAAATGAATCATATGCCAAAATTTCTTTAATTGGTTCAGGAATGAGAGATATCTCTGGCGTGGCTTCAAAAGCATTTATCACTTTAATCAACAACGACATTGCATTTTATCAAACTACGACTTCTGAAATAAGCATTTCATATGTTATTGATGCAGACAATGGTGAACGTGCTGTTGCGGCATTATATGAAGCCTTTGAAATGTAAGCAAATAATTTAAAAAATAGAAAATGGAGTGTATCGATTATGACAAAATTAGCAGTTGCAGGAGCAACAGGTTTAGTAGGAAGAAATATGTTAGATACAATAGATAGAAAAGGTATACAATTTGATGAATTAGTACTGTTTTCATCAGCGAGATCAGCTGGTACAGAAGTATCTTTTCAAGGTAAAACATATACTGTCAGAGAGTTAACAGAAGAAGCTGCAAATGAACAATATGATTTTGTATTAATGAGTGCAGGCGGTAGTACAAGTGAGCACTTCTCCCCTATTTTCGAACAAGCTGGTGCCGTGGTCATCGATAATTCAAGTCAATGGCGTATGGTCGAAGGCATTGACTTAATTGTCCCTGAAGTAAACGAACCAGAATTAACTAGAAAAATTATTGCTAACCCAAATTGTTCAACGATTCAATCAGTTGTCCCGTTAAAAATAATGCAAGAAGCTTATGGTTTAAAACGTGTGGCGTATACTACGTATCAAGCTGTTTCAGGTTCAGGTGTGAAAGGTAAACAAGAATTAGCAGAAGGTGCAAACGGTAAAGCACCTGAAACATATCCACATGCTATTTATAATAATGTGCTCCCACATATAGATGTCTTTTTAGAAGATGGCTATACAAAAGAAGAGCAAAAAATGATTGATGAAACTCGTAAAATATTAAAAGATGATGCTTTAAAAGTAACAGCGACATGTGTACGTGTTCCTGTTCAAGATAGTCATAGTGTTCATATGAGCGTCACTGTTAATAAAGATACTACAGTTGCAGATATTCAGCAGTTATTTGACAATGACTCACGTGTTGTCTTAGAAGATAATCCAGCAAATAATGAATATCCTTTAGCAATTAATTCTACTGGCAAAGATGAAATCTTTGTTGGGCGCATTAGACGTGATGATTCTTTAGACAACACATTCCATGTGTGGTGCACTTCTGATAATTTATTGAAAGGTGCAGCTTTAAACGCTGTTCAAATACTGGAACAAGTTATGAATTTGAAAGGAGTTAAATAATATGACACATATTTTTGAGGGTGTTGGTGTAGCTTTAACTACGCCTTTCACCCATAACGAAGTAAATTATACTGCACTTAGAAAACATGTGAATTATTTAATCGACAAGCGTGCTCAATCTATCATTGTAAATGGTACGACAGCTGAGAATCCTACACTATCTGACGAAGAAAAAGATCAAATTTTAGAAGAAGTGATTAACACTGTAGATGGACGTATACCTGTTATTGCTGGTACAGGTACAAATAGTACTCAAAAATCTATTCAAGCTTCTGTGAGAGCAAGAGAACTGGGTGCAGATGCTATTATGTTGATTACACCGTATTATAATAAAACGAACCAACGCGGATTAATCGAACATTTTACGACTATCGCCGATGCTGCTCAACTACCAGTAGTGTTATATAATGTGCCTTCTCGCACTAATATGACAATCGAGGCAGCTACAGTAGAAACATTAAGTCAAAATGAATATATTGTTGCCTTAAAAGATGCAACTAATGATTTTGACTACTTACATGATTTACAACAGCGTCTAGATACAGATCAATTTGCACTTTATAGTGGTAATGATGATAATATCGTACAATATTTTAAAGATGGCGGACATGGTGTAATATCAGTTGTAGCCAATGTTATTGCTGATGATTTACAACAATTGTTTGAAGCACAACAAAATGGTGAAGATATAACTGCAAGCTTTGCACCGATTGAAACGTTGTTAAATACTTTAGCGGTAGATGTAAACCCTATCCCAATCAAAGTATTGACTACGGTGGAAGGCTTTGGTAATTATGAAGTACGTTTACCACTTGTACCATTAGAAACATCAGACGAAAATGTCTTAAAAGAAGCATATGCATATTATAAAGCGGGTGAACATCGATGAAAATATTACTTATTGGCTACGGTGCAATGAATGAACGTGTTGCACGACTAGCGGAAGAAAAAGGTCATGAAATTGTAGGGGTAATCGTTAGGGACAGCAATAATACATATCCCTACCCTACTGTTGAACATATTGCTGATGCACAAGATGCAGATGTAGCGATTGATTTTTCTAATCCTGAACTCTTATTACCATTATTAGAAGAATCTTTTAAACTACCATTAGTAATTGCAACAACTGGTGAAAAAGAACAGATTATTCAACGCTTAGAAGCATTAAGTACACAAATGCCAGTCTTTTTCAGTGCAAATATGAGTTATGGTGTTCATGCACTTACTAAAATATTAGAAGCAGCTGTACCACTGTTACGTGATTATGATATTGAATTAACGGAAGCACATCATAATAAAAAAGTAGATGCACCTAGTGGTACATTAGTAAAACTGTATGATGTAATAGAATCATTGCGCGATAAAACAACACCAGTTTATGATCGACATGAAGTTAATGAAAAACGTACTGATGACGAAATTGGTATACATGCCAAGCGTGGAGGTACAATCGTTGGTGAACATGAGGTTTTATTCGCAGGTATTGATGAAACAATCGAAATTACACATCGTGCACAATCAAAAGACATATTTGCAAATGGCGCTATAAGTGCAGCCGAAAAACTTGTGAAACAAACTCAAGGATATTATACTTTTGATAATTTATAAATTAAAGGAGCTAATTAAATTATGACACAACATTTATCAGCAGAAGAAATTATTCAATATATTAGTGATGCAAAAAAATCTACACCACTGAAAGTTTATGTTAATGGAGATTTCTCCAACGTGACTTTCCCTGAAACTTTTAAAGTATTTGGATCTGAAGGTTCAAAAGTCATCTTTTGTGAAGCGGCAGAGTGGCAACCATTCTATAGTGCCAATGAAGCAAGTTTTACAGATGTTGAAATCGAACAAGATCGTCGTAATTCAGCAATCCCATTAAAAGACTTGACGAATACTAATGCTCGTATCGAACCAGGTGCATTTATTAGAGAACAAGCCACTATTGAAGATGGTGCAGTAATAATGATGGGTGCAACGATTAACATCGGTGCTGTTGTTGGCGAAGGTACGATGGTTGATATGAATGCGACATTAGGAGGTCGTGCTACAACTGGTAAAAACGTACATGTAGGTGCCGGTTCTGTATTAGCAGGTGTCATTGAACCCCCTAGTGCTTCTCCAGTTGTCATTGAGGATGATGTGTTAATCGGTGCTAATGCCGTAATCTTAGAAGGTGTACGTGTAGGTCAAGGAGCAATTGTGGCAGCAGGAGCAATTGTTACTCAAGATGTTCCAGCAGGCGCAGTTGTAGCCGGTACTCCAGCTAAAGTGATAAAACAAACATCAGATGTTGAAGATTCAAAACGTGAAATTGTATCAGCTTTAAGAAACTTAAATAACTAATAAGTTATACTTAAATCATCAATAAAATTTTTTAGGAGGATTGAGTTATATCATTGTGTGCCATGTTTAGTAGTACTTTAGAGCATAACACTAACAATGATATTTCTCTCCCTCCTATTTTTATAATACATAATGATTGAACAAATATAACTCATGAACTAAAAGGACTGATCTAATATGAATGAACTTGAATTTGTTACGAAACATAGACGGCACTTACATCAATATCCTGAGCTAAGTTTACATGAATATGAAACGACGCAATATATTGCGAGCTTTCTAGATAGTTTAGGTGTTCACTATGAACGACCACTAGACACAGGATTAGTAGCGTATATACCTGGAAATGGTCAAAAAACAATTGCTTATCGTGCTGATATTGATGCATTACCGATATTTGAAGAAAATGATGTTGATTATAAAAGTCTCAATGATAATGTTATGCATGCATGTGGTCATGATGGTCATACTACTGCATTAATGTTATTTTTACAGCGTTGTAAATCACGTGCAGATGCTGGTACGTTACCACAAAATATAGTGTTTATTTTTCAACCCGCTGAAGAATCAGGTGGCGGTGCCAATCGTTTAATAAAAGCTGGTGCTTTTGAAGCGTACCCTATCGAAGCTGTTTTCGGAGTACATGTAATGCCCTTTGTCGAAGAAGGAAAAGTTGCAATTCGCGATGAAGAAATTACAGCAAGTGCCACTGAGTATCGTTTCTTTTTAAAAGGACTATCTAGTCATGTTGCTGATAAGGAACAAGGTCATTCTTGTGGTGAAGCATTACAACATGTATTGGCGCAAGTGGGTTCAATTCAACAATACCATTTAAATGGACTTAAAAGAAATATCGTTCATATGGGCAGATTTGAAGCTGGTGAAGCAATTAATACTGTGCCAAGTCAAGGATATCTTGAAGGGACAATTCGCACATATGATACTCAAGATTTGGCAGTTGTGAAGCAACAAATGTTAAAAATTGCAGAAAGTGTTGATTTATTATTCGGTGTTGAGTGTGAAGTTAAATTTGCAGAAGGTTACCCACCAACGTACAATGACCCTTCACTGAGAAAACATGTAGTAACATGTCTAGAAAATGCTGGATTACAAGTTGTAGATAAAACGACACCTTACCTTTTTGGCGAAGATTTTAGTTTTTATAGCCAATTAGCACCTAGCTATTTTGTGTTTGTTGGTACTAAAGATGAGCAACGTGGATTTGTTACGGGATTACATACTGCACATTTAAATTTCAATGAAGCTATGCTAATTAGAATCGCAGATTATTATGATCAAATTTTAAATCATTACGGAGAGGTGCAAGCACAATGACAGCCACTTGGTCAGTAGATATACAAACTTTTTACAATAATGTAAAGCACGTACAAAACAATAATTCTATTATGGCTGTAGTAAAAAACAATGCTTATCACTACGGTTTAGAATTTGCTGTACAACAGTTTTTAAAAGCTGGTATTACTACTTTTAGCACAACTTCACTAAAAGAAGCGATTAGAGTTCGTAAACTTGCACCCCAAGCGACGGTATTTTTAATGAATGCTGTCTATGACTTTGATACAGTACGTAAATATAATATCGAAATGACGCTCCCTTCATTAGAGTTTTATTATCAATACTATGAAGCGTTAGCCGGTATCAATATACATTTAGAATATGAAAATCTGTTACATCGTTCAGGTTTGAAAACATTAGCTGAATTACGCGAAGTATTACAACATCATCAACAAAACCACCAAGCAGAAAAAATGCACATTCGTGGTTTGTGGACACACTTTGGCTATGCTGATGAATTTGATGTTGAAGAGTATGAGATAGAAAAAGCAAATTGGTTAAATATTGTTAATACATTATTAGATGAAGGTCATCAATTTGATATGATACATGCTCAAAACAGTGCAAGTTATTATCGTGAGTCTGGCATTTTACCCAATCATACACATGCACGTATCGGTATTGCACTTTACGGCTCGAGACCTTATAGCACCCTCTCAACATTGGATATTGTGCAAGCATTAACGGTGAAAGGTAATGTTATTCAAGTGAGAACTGTCAATGCTGGAGATTATTGTGGTTATAGTTTTGCTTTTGAGGCACAACGTAATCAGACGAAACTAGCCGTAGTTGATATTGGTTATGGTGATGGTATTTTAAAAACGAGAGCACAACACGAAGTGATTATTAACGGTCGTCGTTACCCTATTCGTGCATTAATGATGAGTCATATGTTTGTTGAAGTAGACGATGAAGTACATGCACAAGATGAAGTGATACTATATAATAATGATATACGTATAGATGAACATACGTTTAAAGGTGTGGGAGCAAATTCAGAACAATTAAGTGCAATGAATCATGATTCATTGATAAAGGAGTATAGATAATAATGACTGTAGAATATAATAATAATGGCGAGCTTACAATGGGTGGTACAAGCTTAAAAACTATAGCGCAAAGCTTTGGTACCCCTACTATCGTCTATGATGAATCACAAATTAGAACACAAATGCAACGATATCATAATGCCATGAAACAAAGCGGCTTGAAATATAATATTTCTTATGCCTCAAAGGCCTTTACATGTATTCAAATGGTTAAATTAGTTGCGGAAGAAGGTTTACAATTAGATGTGGTGTCTGAGGGTGAACTTTATACTGCATTAGAAGCTGGTTTCGATCCTAGTCAAATTCACTTCCACGGTAATAATAAGACTAAAAGAGAGATACAATATGCTTTAGAAAATAAAGTTGGTTACATCGTTATTGATGATTTAGAAGAGATAGAGTTAATTAATCGTTATGCTTCTGATGTTGTTGATGTAGTACTACGCTTGAATCCTGGAGTTGAAGCACATACACATGAGTTTATTCAAACAGGTCAAGAAGACAGTAAATTTGGCTTATCCATTAAGCATGGTTTAGCAAAACAAGGAATTGAAGCGGTGCAAAATGCCACAAAATTAAACTTAAAAGGTGTTCACTTCCATGTAGGTTCTCAAATAGAAGGTACAGAGGCTATGATTGAAACATCTAAACTAGTTATTCAATGGTTGAAAGCTGAAGGCGTTTTTGTAGATTTGATTAATTTAGGCGGAGGTTTCAGCATTAAATATGTTGACGGTGATGTGAGCTTCCCTATTGAAGAAGGTATTGCAGAAATCACTACAGCGATCAAAGATGTTGCTACAGCAGAAGACTATCCAATACCTGAAATTGGAATTGAACCTGGACGCTCAATTGTAGGTGAAGCAGGTATTACACTTTATGAAGTGGGAACGATTAAAACAATTCCAAATGTAAATAAATATGTTTCTATTGATGGTGGTATGAGTGATCATATTCGTACAGCATTATATGATGCTGAATACGAAGCTAAACTCGTTAATAGAAATGATGTAGCAGATGAAACAGTGACTATAGCTGGGAAACTGTGTGAATCTGGTGATATTATTATCAAGAATGCAAAGTTACCATCTACAGTACGTCGCGGTGATTATCTCGCTATTCAATCGACAGGAGCTTATCATTACTCTATGGCATCTAACTATAATCAAATGCAAAAGCCATCTGTCTTTTTCTTGAAAGACGGTAAAGCCCGTGAAGTGATAAAAAGGCAGTCATTGCGTCAATTAATTATTAATGATACAAAATAAGAAAAAGCCCCTTGTATGTCGAACATACAAGGGGCTTTAAATCATTATGGACATATAAAAAGAACCTTTTTTAAGGTTCTTTTATAAGTCAATTTATAATCTATAAATTATAGTTTAACAACGTTAGCAGCTTGAGGACCGCGATCGCCTTCAACTACTTCGAATTCAACTGATTGACCTTCTTCTAATGATTTGTAACCTTCTTGGTTAATAGCTGAGAAGTGTACGAATACGTCGTTTTCTCCTTCAACTTCGATAAAACCAAATCCTTTTTCAGCATTAAACCATTTAACTGTACCTTGTTTCATATTGTGAAACCTCCAAGACTAAAATTCATTCAATATGCTTTATTCGCATATTACAAAAAATACGATGTTACAGAAATCTGTTATTACAATATTCTTTGCAATATGGAATAAAACAATTGCTTACTTACAAGTATACGGGATTGCATATTAAAATGCAATACATAATTGAAAAATTCAAATTAGTTAAATTTTGGAAGATCATAATAAACTTTATCATTATTTAAAACAATATAACTATAAAATATTTGTAAATCCTCATCACAATCTTCACAGAATCCTAATTCACAATTGTTATAAAACGCGTGGATATTATGTTTCCCTACTAAAAAATTATCAAATTTATCTTTACTATTATTTATTATAGATCGGTATGCTTCTAACATTTCATCGTAAGTTGAAAACGATTGTTGTTCTATAATATGGTCTGTCCAGTCACTAAATAGCCACCAGCCTTCGTAATCAGCTCTAATTTTTGCAACTGTCCACATGGTTAAAGCTCCCCTTTTTCAAAAATTCATTTTCATATGTATTTTCATTTAATTTTGACATTTGTATTGTTGGCAATAGTTTAATGTAATGTAAATGTGTTAATAAATATGAAATTAACTCTATGTGTAATATTTTAACTTTAATATTGACAAAATCAAGTTTTCTGACTCATACTTTTGGCCGATAAAGGACAGGTAGAAAAACTTAAATATTAGTTTTGTAGAAAAAAATTTCGTATAATAGACCTAAGAGGTGATTTGTATGCTACGTAAACACATTAAAGTATTTGGGATGGTACAAGGTGTTGGTTTTCGTTTTTATACAGAAAGACTGGCGCTTAAATATAATATTGCAGGTACTGTACAAAATGTAGAAGACTATGTAGAAGTTTTTGCGCAAGGTGAACCAGAAGCGCTTAATCATTTTGTTGAAGCAGTTATAGCCGGTGCATCACCTGCGTCACATGTTGAGAACTTTACTGTCGAAGAATTAGACATAGACAAGACACTGACAAAATTTAAAACTATTTAAAATAAAGGAAGATGTAATTTGAGATACAATATTTCTCGTATTTTGGGGATGATAGTCGCGATACCGTTTGCGATTGTAGTATGGTTTATTTCAGTGTTTGCATTTGATATTCAGGCAATTTTTGATGTATTAATTTCAGTTGCTGCGTTTTTGGGTTCTTACTTCCCTACGCAACGCTTATCATCGAGAAAGTATCTTAAAGAAATTGGGTTATCACGGAGAGAGCATCGCTATGTACAACATCAATTAAGCCATGCACAAGACAAGATTAGACGCATATTAAAAGTATTTATTAATGTGAGATCAATTAAAGATTTCAGACAAGTGAATGAAATATATCGTATTGCACGTGCTATTTACTACGCTGTAAAACAGCAACCAGCTAAGTTTTTCTTAGTAGAAAGTTTCTTTTATTCACATATTGATAATGCTTTGAATTTAATTGAAGCATATACTCGACTCTCAAAATCACCCAAAAAATCTAAAGAAGATAAGCAACGTCTAGAACAAACACGTATTACTTTAGATGAAGTTAACCGTACTTTAGTAGCAGACTTAAAACGAATTAACGAAGAAGATTATGAAAAACTAGATATCGAAATAGAGCTAAATAAAATTGAACAAAAACGTCAGAAATGAAGTGAAATATCGACGAAAGAATGGAGCGAGATAGGTTATGACAAGAGAGCAAGATTCAATTAATGCACACCCTCTTGATTCTTTTATTGACGAGCAAGCTGCGAATGAAGGACAAATCATCCAACAAACGAAGCAATTTTCACCAGAAGAGCAAAAAAAGATTGAGGAATTAAGTTCGTCTATTACACCGATGGATCATGATGGGTTATTAAATTTCGGTACCGAAGCACAATCTAATATGTCTCAATTTTCACACCGTATATTAAACGATGTGAAAACATCGGATATCGGCCCGGTTGGAGATTCACTTAATGGTTTAATGGCTAAATTAAAATCAGTTAATCCAGATGAATTAAACCCTGAGAATCAATCAAAATTAAAACGATTCTTCAAACGTACTAAAGCATCTGTGAATGAAATTTTTTCTAAAATGCAATCAATAGGTTCTCAGATTGATCGTATTTCTATTGAATTAGACAAACATAAAACGAATTTGAAAAAAGATGTTGAGTTATTGGATCAGTTATATGACCAAAATAAGGACTATTTTGACGATTTAACATTATATATTGAGGCAGCAAAACGTAAAAAACAATTGATTGAAAGTACAGAATTACCAAAATTACAAAAAGAAGCACAAAATTCTAATAATCAAATGGTAGTGCAAGATGCCGCTGATTTGAGTCAATTTGTAGAACGTTTAGATAAACGAATATATGATTTACAACTGTCAAGACAAATTGCCATCCAAACAGCACCGCAAATTCGAATGATACAAAATGTTAACCAAGCGTTAGCGGAAAAAATTCAAAGCTCTATTTTAACTAGTATACCTTTATGGAAAAATCAAATGACAATTGCCTTAACTTTAATGAGACAACGTCATGCAGTATCCGCACAAAAAGCAGTTACTGATACAACGAATGATTTACTGTTGAAAAATTCTGCACTATTAAAACAAAATGCTATAGAAACTGCCACAGAAAACGAGCGTGGTGTAGTAGACATAGAAACATTGAAAACGACTCAAAGTGATATTATAGAGACGATAGAACAAACACTTCAAATTCAAAAACAAGGTAGAGATAAACGTAAACAGGCTGAAGGTGAACTCAGCGAGCTAGAGGGAGAACTAAAACAACATTTATTGGATATGAAAAATAAACCACAATAATTATGGTTAACATCGTGTAACTTCCCTATTACATTGATTAATAAAACAAGCACTTCCCTTTTTGGGAAGTGCTTGTTTATTAGTGTTAATTATTCTTTTTCATAGACAATCGGTTGTTCATTTTTGACTAAAGTAGCCACAATATAACCTATAATTGTAAATAATACGGCAATTGGGAACCACTCTAATGAATATTCTTTTAACGGTAAAACATCAATGAAGCTTAATTTAATCCAACCTTGAGTGTGGACAATACTTAAAATTGCAATGATAGTTACCGCTGTAACTGGAATTCTTTGTGCGATTGGTTTTGTTGGTACAATACGTGCAATTAAAATGAGTAATACTGATGTGATAGCGATTGGGTATACAATACTTAAAACCGGTACTGACATTTTAATTACTGAGTTCAATCCTTGGTTTGCTAGGATAAAACTGATAATTGTAAAAATAACTGCAAATACTTTGTACGATACTTTAGGTACAATTTTATGGAAGTATTCGGATACAGATACAATTAAACCACACGCAGTTGTTAAACAAGCAAGCGCTACAATAATACCTAACACATACTTACCAAGTGAACCAAAACCAGTTGTAGCAATGGTCGTCAATAGATATGTACCAATATTTTGATCTTTAGCAGTTAGACTGGCAATTTTATCTGGCGATATATTCATATGATTTCCAATAATGCCTAAAGAAATATAAATAAACAATAATGCTACTGCTGCAATAACACCTGCTAATAATGTTTGTTTAAATATTTGATTTGCATGAGTGAGTCCTGTAGATTTCACAGCATTAACTACAATCATTGAAAATGCAATTGCTGCAATCGCATCCATAGTCAAATAACCGTTTGTAAATCCTTGTGAAAAACCTGCTAAATTAGATGTAAATAGCTCTGATTCCTTACTTGCTGAATTACTTCCAAAATCAATAAAACCTTTAATAATCATAGCTAAAATAGTAATTAACAATAATGGTGTTAATAAAGATCCGATACGATCTACCATTTTAGTTGGATTAATACATAAATATAAAACAATTAAGAAATAGATAACTGTAAAAATAAATAAAGCAAGACTACTATTTGTATGTGCAATTGGCGTTACAGTCATTTCGAATGATGTTGCAGCTGTACGCGGAATCGCAAACAATGGTCCAATCGTTAAGTAAATAACAATTAGAAAAACAATAGAAAACTTAGGTGATATTTTATTTAATGAACCGATATATCCCTCTTTATCTAATGCGCCTACCACTACTCCCAATAATGGTAAACCGATCCCTGTAAGTGAAAATGCTAAAATAGACGGCCAAAAGTACTGTCCACTATCTAGGCCTAAACTCGGTGGGAAAATTAGGTTACCTGCTCCAAAAAAGATAGCGAAAAGCATGAAACCTATAATCCATGTATTTTTATTCATATTTTATACTCCTTCAATCTTTCCAAAAATATAATATTCATTATTCTACCACGATTAACGACAATAAGTCTATATAACTTTTCAGAATATTTTAAACTATTGCTAAAATCGGTTAAAAAGATTTTAACAATAGTTTTTTGAGTAATGGTGAAAGCTGACTTGGTAAGTTTTCAACACCTTCTACGAACAACGCAAATTGTCCGTAAATATTGTGTATCGTTTGTTCGATATCTTCGGTAATAGGTTCTTGACTTAAAAATACATTAAAAACTTCAATCTCCATTTTACGTGCAGTTTCTACGGATTCATAAGTATCTAAAATACCATCCTGACTGTAGTTATATGCAGAAGGCTCGCCATCTGAAAAGACAATTAAAAATCGTTGATTATGAGAACGTCTGAGTAGTCTTTCACTTGCAATACGTATAGCAACGCCATCTCTGTTATCATCTTGGGGTTCTAACGCGATAATACGTGGTCCTTCATTTGAATAGATAGATTTATCATAATGAATGATTTCATCTATAATGTTTGGTTGCGTATTTTCGTCAGCTTCAAAGGCATCTTCATTAAAAGCTAAAATTTCATGTTTTACATTTAATGATTTTAACGTTTCATGGAATAAGACTACACCTTTTATGGTTTCGTCCATTTTATCTTGCATACTGGCTGAGGCATCTATTAATAAAGTGAAAGTTGCATCAAATGACTGACTTAAATCTTGTTTTTTATAAAATAATTTATATTGGTCATCAATAAACCAATTTAATAAGTTTTTTTGTAGTCGTCCTTTGGTTAAATTATGGCGTTCATCATCATGTTCACGATCAATTGTTTTTTTAATGATTTTGATTAAATCTTTAGTTTCAAAAGCTACATCTTGTTCTACTTCTCTATAAGCTTGCTGAAAATCAGGTTTTATTTCTGGAACGCGCCAATCAATATCAACATTTTCATTAATACCAGTCAGAGCAAATAGATTATTACTTCCTAGTGAGCCGCCCTCTTCGTTGTCTATAGTTTGGTTAGAACCTTTTCCTTTTTTAAGTTGCATATCGGTCATATCATCACTAGGATCGCCTTCACGAGCAGTATCATTGTCACTTGCAACGTCACTATTAGTGCCTTCATGAAGTTCCATTTCTAAATATGCACCACCTGAAGATTGACTGTCAGCACTTTTAGTTTCCGCTTTTTCGCTCTCGATATCTTCAGAATTCTCTTGTTCATTAGTACCATCAGTGTTACTAGCATCTGTACGACGCAAGTCTTCAAAAGACTGCGTTTCCATAGCACTATAAACTTGTTTAGGTAGATGATAATACTCATTAAGCATATCTTCTTTTAATATATCGTCTATTTGATACATGATTCGATCAGCTAAAAATTTGTTGTCTTCAGAGTTTTCATTGTAGAAAAAATTAGGTAAATACTGGTACATATTAACTAAAATATCATCAATTCGTGGATGAATATGAGGAATGTCATAAAAGTTTTCAGTTAAAAATGAGTGCGCCAAGTGCAATAATAATAAATCAGTAAATGTTGTTTTGGTTTTATAGACATTTATCTGTGTCTCTATAAATTGCTGTCTTACTTTATTTCTTAGAATAATTGCTTTTTGCGTACTAGGTCGTTCTTGTATAATGATATTTAAAATTCTTTTATCTTCGAGCAATTTAAATAACTGTTGATAAAACTTCGTGTGAGTAAATGATTCTACATTATTAATCACATCATTAACGACTGTTGAATCCATTAACTGGTATCCGTATGCTGCAAGCATGACATCTGTTTTTAAACCTGCAGTTTCAATATGTGTTGGTCGATGTGACCAAAAAGAGCTTGTTATCAACACATTATTGATTGGATCGAAATAAGGGAATTTTTGAATTTTGACATGTGTTTCTTTGTTTTTTAGTAATAATCTTGACAAGTCTTGTAACATCATTACTTGTTTGGCATCTAGTTGTTCGTCGTTAAATTTTATAAAACGATCACTCATAACTTATCCCTCACTAAAAGTTTAATTCAACCGCATTGATGATAGCTTGTTGTTCTCTCTCGTCTTCTAATTTATCTATAATTGTCCGCTGTATTGCCCTTTCAATTGGCATAATTGTTGCTAAATCACTTAAGTCAATTAATGCACGAATACTAGCAGCCTCTTCAGAAATTTGTCCTTGTTTTGTCATTGTACGTAAATCTTCATTGAATTTAATAATACGTGAAATTAAATTGTCGTCATCTAGTTGGCTTTGCTCTTTAATAACATTACCTAACGTATCACCATCTATATAATCCACTTGTATAACGACAAAACGGTTTTTCAAAGCTTCGTTCATTGGCAAGGTACCAATATAACCTTCGTTGATTGCTGCTATTACATTGAACCCAGGTTCAGCTTTAACAACTTCACCAGTAAATGGATTTGTTAGTTTTCTACGATAATCAAGTACACCATTTAAAATTGGCAATGTTTCCGGTTTAGCCATGTTGATCTCATCAATATATAAAATATGTCCTTCTTTCATTGCTTTAATAACAGGGCCGTCGATAAAAACAATTTCTTGTTGGCCTTCACTATTGGTTTGAATTGTTTTAAAGCCTAACAAACTTTCAGCGTCTAAATCAACAGAACAATTGACTTGATACATCGGTGTCTCTATTGTTTCGCTTAATGTTTCAGCTAACTTAGTTTTACCTGAACCGGTTGGTCCTTTGAGTAATATATTTTTATTTAAACGTAATAATGCCGATGCATCATTGAATATAGTTTCATCAGAATTGATATATTGTGTTTTTACCATGAAAAATAACTCCTTATAATCAGTAAATGTGTTGTCATTAAAAAAGAGACTGGAGTAAAAAATCACCCTAGTCTACTATTCTAATCATGTATTACTCATGTTTAATATTAATGTCTTGTAGTTAGATGTTAAACTTCTTTAAAATAAGTTTTATAATAACCACCAACTAAACCAGCATTATCAATAATTTGATAATATTCTTCGGTTTCATTGATGACATCATATTGTTTGCCTACTGTCAACATATCAGATACTTTAAACTTTTGTGCATTTGTATGCACAACTTCTACTTTCTTAAGTGGTTCATGTGTTTTCCATGTTTCGTGTAGCATTTTTATAAAATCCTTTCATTACTTTGTTTTTTCTAATGTTAAAATAAATGTAATTCCGCTATTTTCTGAAATTCTTAATGATTGGGCGTCACCTTGATCAAGTGTTTGGTATGGAATGCCAATAACTTCTAATTGTTGTAAAGCATGTTGATATTCCTCTGTTGATTCAGTTGCGAATTCTATTTGTTCTACAATCCCATGTGCAGGCATGTTAATTTCTTCGGCAGCAGGATATAAATGCAATTCGCCCCCTAATCCACCATCACCAATTTTGAAAACTTGAACTTTGAAATCATCGTTGTCCGATGCAACATATTCTGCGTAATGAGTAAGATTAAACACTTTAGACAAAATAGATTGTGTTAGTAATGGTTCATTCACTTTTATAATAACCGGTGCAAGTCCTTGAATTTGATGCAATGGATTCACTGAACTATCAAAAGATGGCATACCTAAAGGTGTCCCACTATTATGCTCATTGGAGTAAATGGCAAATTGTTGCCCATCATGATCTTTAAAGTGAAAGTATTGATGATCGTTTAAAGTTGTAATAGCGCTATAGTCTATACCAACCTCTTTCAAAATAGCTTGATACTCTAATAAAGCTTCATCTGTGGGTACACGTAAACCAATGCTGTTAATTTGGTTGTTCGCAATATTATAGTTAGGAATTTCTACTACATGTACACGAGTACCAGACGCTAAGTCTGCATCGCCAAAACGTAAAGCATGCTTTTTTTGTCCAACAGTCATACCTAGCACATCAGTTAATAGTGCTTGAGATTTGTTTAAATCGCTCGTTCCAATCGTAACACTTCTAAGACCATTCATTCATAGACACCTCAATACATTCTTTTGGTTTATTATAACGTATTTTCTAATTAATTTATAGAATGAACTTTGAATATGTTGAATTAACAAGAAACAAAGTTGATAAAATGATATTTTGTATTAAAATAAAGATATAAACAACTAATATTATCTTATTAACAATAATATTAAATAAGGAGGTTTTTGAATGATTAACTTCTTCTTATTATTTGGCATCACAGTATTAATTGCAGTGTATTCAGGCATTACATTCTTTACGAATTTGAAAAATAAAAACAACCAAAAGTCGTCCAAAGATAAAGCGCCAAATAATAAAATTTTCGGTATAGTATTTGTAGTATTTTTAATTATTGCCATTATCGAAGTCATTGTCTACTCAATTTAAGCAACTTTAATTGCATACAAACTAGTAAACAACAAGTGTTAATCGAATACTAAGTCAGATGCAGTGTTAAGTTTAACTGTTTTCTGACTTATTTTTTGTACTTTGACGATAAATTAATTGTACTACTCCACTTTTGTAAGTATTTACTGTAGAGAGTTCTAACTGTTTTTGGTTGTTAATAGCTTCAAAAAGTGGAGTACCAGCAGCTAAAATAATAGGATGCACAGCTAACTGCAATTCATCGACTAAATTTTGATTTAAAAATGTTGTGATAATACTAGAGCCACCGTAAAGCCAAATATCTTTGCCGGGTTGAGCTTTTAAGTGATTTACAGTGTTGGCAATATGATTATTAATATAAGTAGTTGTAGGATTAGAGTATTGTAGTGTACGACTAAAAACATATTTGTGGGTGTTTTGCATTAATTCCCACATATGATATTCACTTTGCGGAGTATTGCTATTAGGTTGATATTCGGTCCATAAATCATAACTTTTGCGTCCAAACAGAATCGTATCAATTTGTTCTAAAAATTTATCGAATTGCATATCATCTTCCATAATGCACCAATCAATTTCACCGTTTGGCCCTTCTATAAAACCATCTAAAGTTACTGCAAGATTTAAGATTACTTTTCTAGTCATAAAACCCCTCCTTAAATTTTTAATTATGAAAATATGCTTTATCAAAAAGTTAGTTATACAGTAGCTTATTTTAAACTATGAAACAGACATATTACAGTAGAAAGCTAATGTTTGATCATTAATTTGTTGTATATAACAATTGAAATTTATTATTAAAAAGTTCAAACATACTTTTGTTTTAGCTCATTTCACTAGTACAATGTGATATGTAGCATTTAAATCACTAACAATTTGGAGATGGTAATTTTGAAAATAGCCCGATTTATTTCTGTACTCTGTACAGTGTTATTAATCATTGTATTAATTTATGGACTAATAATGATGATTGGTGACTTTATGGGAGTGACGACATTTAATAATCAATTCCTCATTATTGGTATTGCTATAGTTTTATTAAGTAATTTATTTCAACAATCAAAACCCCGAGTGTCTATAGCATTATTAATTATCGGTATCATTCTTATTTTTATCGGTTAATATTATAGTGAATGAAGTTTACAATTTGGGTTTTATAATAAAATCTTTAAAGCAATGTCTATCAACAGACGTTGCTTTTTTAATTTATAGTTGTGCTGACAGTGTATTTACTAGTTAACACAAAAGTTCTTGTTGCGGTTCAAATAGGCATTGAGACGGTAAATAAAGACCTCCCCCACCTCTATAATTTATATAAAGCACAAATAGTTAACTTTAACGATTGTTCTTTGTTTTGTTCTTTTTGTACGTTATAATGACCTTTGAGGTGTATAAATTATGAAAGAAATTAATGAAATTATATCTGACAATATAAAGTTATTTAGAAAACAACATGGTTATTCACTAGACCATTTATCAGAACTTACAGGAGTTAGTAAAACAATGTTAGGTCAAATAGAACGTAAAACATCAACACCATCTATTACTACGTTATGGAAAATTGCTAGTGGATTAAAAGTATCTTTCACAGAATTAACGCAAGAAAGTGATGCTATCATTAACAAAATAACGTTAGATCAGACACAAGCACTATCTTCAGAGCACAACAAATATCAAATATTTTCTATATTTAAATTTGATATTGAAAGAAAAATTGAAAGTTTTATGGCTGTCATTGAACCAAGTGGAAAAATTAGTGTATCTCCTCATGGTGCTGGCTCTATGAAGTATATAACGGTATATGATGGGACAGTAACAATTACATTAGATGGAGAAAAGTTCATTTTACAGCAGCATGAATCTATTAAATTTAATGGCAATATGTTTCATCAATATAACAATGAACATAATGAAACTGCACGGTTACATATCGTTATACATTATTAATTTACGTAATGACGGTAATGAAATAAAAATACAACGACGCTGTGCGCCGTTGTATTAAGATTAATTAACTATTTCATATTAAAGCTTTAATATTAGCTATTGTTCTTTATTTTTCTGAAGAATTTTTTGTATTTTCTCAAGGTTTGCCTTAAAATCTTTTTTAGATTGCTCACTATCATAATATTCAGGGTCGCTCTTTCTAATTAATTCTCCGTCTATTCTCCACTTCTCATGCAATGTAAGTGGTTTGCGCTTTCTATTTCTACTTGTATTGTGTTCATTTTCAGTCATGTTCAACACCTCACAAATTTATCGTTTGCAAGTATAATAACACCTTACGCATATATTCGTACAATGTCTCTAATTTGAATTTTAAGCCCGTTTTTAGCGCATAGCGCAGTTAGATAATTCACGTGTTTAAGGATGAGATTCATAGCATACGTAACGTATATACGAAGCTATACGCCAAATTTATATCATGTATCCATATAAAAGATAAAGGCTACTCAATTAAGAGCAGCCCAATAACGTGAAAAGTTGATGTTTAGATTAACAGTCGCCATGTTAATCTTACAAATACTTAAGCTAATAAAGGAGAAGTTTTATGGGAATTTCCCACAAATGAATAAATACATAAAAATACAACGACGCTGTGCGCCGTTGTATTGACGTTAATAAACTATTTTATGTTGTGTATTAAGATTCTAATAGTAAATCTTCTGGGTTTTCAATTAAATCTTTTATTGTTTTCAAGAAGCCTACTGCCTCTTTACCATCAATGATACGGTGGTCATAGCTTAATGCAATGTACATCATTGGACGGTTTTCAATAGTTTCTGCATCAATAGCAATTGGACGTGTGATGATAGAGTGCATGCCTAGGATTGCTGCTTGACTACCATTAATGATTGGCGTTGACATCATTGAACCAAAAATACCACCATTTGTAATAGTAAACGATCCGTTGACCATATCATCTAAACCTAATTTTTTATCACGTGCTTTAACTGCTAAATTGGCAATTTCAGCTTCAATTTCCGCAAAGTTCTTCTTATCACAATCTCTAACGAATGGTACAAGTAAACCATCATCTGTAGAAACAGCAACACCAATGTCGTAGTATTCTTTAGTAATCATGTCATCGCCATCAATTTCAGCGTTAACTTCAGGATACTTTTTCAATGCTGCAACAGCTGCTTTTGTGAAGAATGACATGAAACCAAGTTTAGTGCCATCATGATCTTTAATGAATTGTTCTTTTTTACGTTTACGTAAGTTCATAACGTTTGTCATATCAATTTCATTGAAAGTTGTAAGCATTGCTGTATTGTTTGATACTTCTAGTAATTTTTTAGAAGCAGTTTTCTTACGTCTCGACATTTTTTCACGTTTAACTGGTTTTGAAGGTTTTTGAGCTGCTGGAGCTGGTGTTTCTTGTTTTTTACTACTTTCAGCCGGTTTATTGTTTGAAGCAGCTGCTCCATTTTGTTGTTGATCAACATCTTCTTTACGTACAACATCGTTTGATTTTGCTGCCACGTCGTTTAAATTAACGCCTTTTTCACGAGCATATTTACGTGCTGATGGTGTTGCATTAACGCGTTGTGTTGAATCTGTAGAGTCATTTTGTTCTGCTTTTGGTGCTTCATCTGAAGTGGACGCTGCCTCTCCAGTTGAAGATGCTTCAGTTGATTGTTGTGATGAAGTATCTTCATTGCTGTTACTTGCATTGCCTGAACCTTCTCCTACAACTGCAACAGCTTGACCAACTTCAACAGTATCACCTTCGTTGGCTAAAGTTTCTTGTAATACACCTGCTTCTTCTGAAACTACTTCAACATTGACTTTATCTGTTTCTAATTCGAGAATAGCTTCACCTTTATCGACGCTATCTCCTACTTGTTTTAACCATTCTGCAATGGTACCTTCTGTGATTGATTCTGCTAATTCTGGAACTTTTACTTCTGGCATGCCTAACTTCCCCCTAGTTATTATTTGTGCTTTGTTCAATTATCATATTTTGTACGAGTTTGTGAATTTCGCCATCACCTTCAGCTGGTGCTGCACGTTGGATACGTCCGTGATAGCTTAAATCATATTTGTCTACAGTTAACTCTTTTAAGTATGGATAAACAAATGACCATGCGCCTTGGTTTTTAGGTTCTTCTTGTACCCAAGCGACAGTTTCTAAGTTTGGTAAATCATTTAAAATAGCTTCTATTTCTGATGCTGGGAATGGATATAATCTTTCAACAGCAATTAATAAAATAGAATTGTTTGGATTTTTAGCCAAATGCTCTTTTAAATCGATAAACATTTTACCTGACGCTAAAACCACTTTTTTAACAGCTTCTTTATCGTGTTCTTCAGTTAAAATTGGTTCAAATTTGCCTGAAGTAAATTTAGAAATTGGATCTGAAACTGTTTTATTACGCAATAAACTTTTTGGAGACATAATTACTAATGGTCTCATTGATTGAGTACCTAAATTAGCAGCTTGCGCTCTAAGTAAATGGAAATAGTTACTTGAGCTTGAAAGATTTGCAACAGTCATATTATTTT
Organism: Staphylococcus arlettae; assembly: GCF_025560845.1. Classification (NCBI taxonomy): domain Bacteria; kingdom Bacillati; phylum Bacillota; class Bacilli; order Caryophanales; family Staphylococcaceae; genus Staphylococcus; species Staphylococcus arlettae. The sequence goes on along the minus strand of NZ_CP094803.1, from coordinate 1,447,301 downwards.
CGCCCGCAAGTTGTAAAAATCTTTCAAGTCTTGCAGAAGAATGTTCTGGTCCTTGACCTTCAAATGAATGAGGTAATAATAATGTTAAACCTGAACGTTCTCCCCATTTAGCTCGTGCACTAAATAAGAAATTATCAAAAATCATTTGCGACATATTTGAAAAGTCTCCGTATTGTGCTTCCCAAATAGTCATACAATCTTTATTTTGTACATTATAGCCGTATTCAAAACCAACTACAGCTGCTTCTGATAATGGTGAATTATAAACTGTGAAAGTAGCTTTTTGATTTGGAACATGATTTAACGGTATAAATGTATTGCCATTTTCTGAATCATGTAATACTGCATGACGATGACTAAATGTACCGCGTTCGCTATCTTGCCCAGTCAAACGAACTGGTTTGCCATCTTGTGTAATAGTCGCAAAGGCCAATTGTTCAGCTTGTGCCCAGTCTACTAATCCATCTTCAGAGTTAAATGGTTCTTTACGTTTTTCTAATACTTTGTTTAGTTTTTTCAACACAGTAAAATCAGACGGATAAGATAGCATAGCGTCATTTATTTCTTGTAATTGTTCAAAAGTAAATTGACGATCATCACCTTGTAAAGGTTGTTGTAAACTCTCAGGTTTTTGCATATCTGGATTATCCATTTTGTCATTTTTATCGATTTTATCATGTGCAGCACGTAATGTTTTTTGAACTTCATCAAAAATATTATTCATTTGATCCTTCGAAATAATACCTTCTTCAACTAATTGATTACCATATAAAATATCGACTGGATCATGATCACGTATTTGTTGATATGGAACTGGATTAGTGATTGATGGTTCATCCATTTCATTGTGTCCATAACGGCGATAACCAACTAAGTCAATAACCACGTCTTTATCGAATTCTTTTCTGAATGCCATTGCAATTTCAATAGCTTCGATAGTGGCTTCTACATTATCTGCATTAACATGCATAATTGGCACATCATAGCCTTTTGCAACATCAGATGAATACGTTGTAGAACGTCCGTCTTCAGGTTCTGTTGTGAAACCAATTCTATTATTTGTAATAATATGTAGCGTACCACCTGTAGAATACCCATCTAAATTGCCAAGGTTCATTGTTTCAAAATTGATACCTTGTCCAGGATAAGCTGCGTCACCATGAATTAAAATTGGCATAGATTTATTAAATTCAGTTGTTGTCGAGCCTGCTTTTTTAGTGTCATCTTGTGTTGCTCTTGTTTTACCAATAACAACTGGTGCAACAATTTCTAAGTGACTTGGGTTATTAGCAAGTGAAATACGTTGTTCAATACCATAAGAAGATGTTGTTTTCACGCCACCTAAATGGTATTTTACATCGCCTGTCCAGCCTGAAGTCAGGTATAAACTACCATCTTCTGGTGAGAATTTCATTGGATCAGTGTGCATAAATTCAGATAACATCATTTCATATGGTTTTTCTAGCACGTGTGTTAAGACGTTAAGACGTCCTCTATGTGCCATACCAATTTGAATGTTTTGTATACCTTCATTACCTGCTAATTTCAATGTTTGTTGTAACATTGGTACTAGTGTATCGACGCCTTCAATTGAGAATCGCTTTGCGCCTACAAAGTTTTTATGCAAATACTTCTCAAAACCTTCGACATGTGCAAGGTTTTTAAATAATTCAATTTTTTGATTGTCATTTAGTGTGGCTTTATAAGGTGTCTCTATACGACGTTTTAACCATACACGCTCTCTATTATTATTAATGTGTGTATATTCAAAGGCAATAGGACCTTTGTAACGTTTTTCCATACGAACAATAGCCTCGTATGCGTTGTCGTAAATATCTTTAAAATGTTCAGATACAATACCAGCCGAAATACTTTCCAAAGTCTCTTTATCAAGATTAAAATCTTCAATATTTAACTTTGGTACATGTTTTCTTTCAGGACGATTAACTGGATAAATATCTGCCAATAAATGCCCGTATTGACGTATATTATCGATTAATCTCATAACACGTTTGATCGTGCTATCTGCTTTGGTATTAGCGCTTTGAACGCCTGATTTGGTTTCGATGTTAGCTTCACCGTTTTTAATTGTACTAAAAAGGACTTGCAAATCTTCAGGGACTGCAGTCGGATCTTCTAAATAGTTGTCATACAAATCAAGAATATATCCTAGATTTGTCCCGAAATTTACAGGTGCCTCAGTTACCTGTCTTTCGTTGCTCATTTTACACCCTCCACAAAATAGTTGAAACGCTTACAAATCAATAATAGCATTAAATCAATTGAAATTAAAGTAGCAAAAGCTTGTATAACGCAAAAATCAATCAACAAAATAAAATTGCTATTGTATCTATATTTTGATACTTTCTTTATTGATTAAAAAGTTGCTGTAATTAAAAAAATAACTACAATCAGTTGTACTTTGCCCTTCTTTTCGACAAACTAATCATAGTTATTTTTGTATTATTATATTTAATTGTTAAAATGTAATTTTAAATGTAGTATAACTTCCTAATTCACTATCAACTTGAATTGTTCCACCATAGTATTCGATTATTTTTTTCGCAATAGACAGTCCTAAGCCGTTGCCACCTAAGTTACGTGCACGAGATTTATCTACTCTATAGAAACGGTCAAAGATAAATTCAATATCTTCTTGCGGAATACCTAAGCCATGGTCAGTAATTTCTATTGAAATTTGTTTGTTTTTAAGACCGGTTTGAATTGTTATTTGTTTGTTTTTCTGGTCATATTTCATGGAGTTATCAATAAATATAATCAACACCTGCTCGAATTGATAGCGATTGATTTTAATATTTAAAGGTTTAGGATATGGTATAAATTCAAAGGTATAATCTTGGTGCAAATGTTCAACAGATTTAATGCGTGACTTAATTTCTTTATTAATATCTACTATTTCTATTTCACGCTCGTTTACATTGTTATTGTCTTTAGTTAATAGTAAAAGTTCTTCGATTAATTTAGTAATTCTAGTCATTTCTTCTAGTGAAATATTTAATGATTCTTCTAAGATTGCAGGATCTTTTTTACCCCACCGTTGTATAAGATTTAAATGACCTTGAATAATTTGTAATGGTGTACGCAATTCATGCGATGCATCTTCTACAAATTGTCGTTGCTGATTAAATGATTCTTCTAATTGAGCCATCATTTCGTTGAATGTATCAATTAAATTATCTGTTTCTTCATAATTTGTAGGCAATTGTAATTGTTCTTGGAAACCATCCCTTCTAATTTGTTGCATTTTATTAGACATTGTAATGAGTGGTTTAGTAATTTGTGATGACACAAAATAACTGATAATAGCTGTTAAAATAGTAGCAATTATTCCAAAAGCAAAAGCGAAAAAGTAAAGCGAGTTTACTAATGTATTATAATTATCTAATGAATGAACAATCATACTGTAACCATCAAAATTATCATTGTGCACGCTATTTGTAACGATTAGGTAATCTTTGTTGCCAGTACTTTCGATTTCAATCTGATGAAATTTAGATGGCTTTAAAGTTGGAGAATACTTAATGGAATTGTCATTTGATGTTTCGATAATTTGTTGGCCGTGATCATCAAACAAAATAACTTTTTGAAAATTACCTAATGATGCATTTAAATCTAGTGGTGTAATATCTTTAATATGTTGCGATTGAAATAAGTTGTTAATATCGTTTGAACTACGTTCTGCCTCGCTAACTTCATTGTGCCTCAAAGCACTACTTAAATAGAATATAATAATCAAACTAAAAATTAATATAGTAGAAAATGTGATTGTAGTAGTGATAAGCATCCATTGAGTTTTTAATTTACGTTGTTTCATCTTCGTATCACGTATCCTACGCCTCTAACAGTTTCTATGTAGCTATCTTTATCAAAAGGTTTCAACTTATTACGTAAGTAACGAATATAAACATCAACTACATTAGTTTCTACTTCTGAATCATAGCCCCATACATATTCTATTATTTGTTCTCGCTGCATAACATGATTAATATTTTCAGCAAGTAATAATAATAAGTCATACTCAGTTTTAGTGAGTCCAACATGTTCACCATTAACAGATACTTTAAATGCACCTTTATCAATTACTAAACCATTAATGTTAATCTCATTTTTTTGTGGTTGTCGTCTTAACATAGCACGAATTCGTGCCAGTAATTCTTCTATATCAAATGGTTTTACAATGTAATCATCTGCACCATAATCTAAACCAACAACTTTATCATAGGTGTCACTTTTCGCAGTTATCATGATAATAGGTGTATTTTGAACTTGACGTATTTGACGACATATCTCCAAACCGTTGATATTTGGTAACATCAAATCAAGTAAAATCAAATCAAACTCATATTCCAATGCTCTGTCTAAGCCGGTTTGTCCATCATTTTCAATTTCAACTTCATACGCTTCGTGTTTTAGTTCTAATTCGATAAAGCGAGCAAGGTTTTGCTCATCTTCAACAATTAATATTTTTGTCATACATCGCACCTCATACACATCTTAGTAATTAAATAATCTTATTATAACCATATTATTTTAGCAAGCTATTCGAATGAACAATAGAATAGCTCATTACATTAAATAATGTGTTAACTTAACTCATAAAACGAAAAATTTTAAAAAATTCTAAGGATTTAATTGACAATGATTCTCAATGTTGTATAATGTAATTGAAAATGATTATCAATACTAAATAAGACATTCCCCCCACACATTACGTTCTTATTAGCATTGATCATTTTCAGAAATATCCCCTTTTATATGCCCGTAAAAGACTAACGTTGCGAGTCAACGTATTATAAAAGCTGACTTTACTTTAGTAAAGTCAGCTTTATATTTTATCTAAATAACCTAATAATTTAGATATTCAATTTTTTACGTAACATTAGCGTCGCTAAAACAATGCAAAATACGCCACCTATAATTCCCGCGATAATATCTGTAGGATAATGTACACCTAAGTAAACGCGAGAAGAAGAAATCATTATGATAAATAATGCACATAAGCCAATCATAAATCCTTTTGATTTCCCTTTCATTACTCGATTCGAGATATAAATCGCACTGCCGAAAAAGGCTGTCGAACCCATAGCGTGTCCACTAGGGAAACTGAAACCTGAAATATCGATTAATCTGAGTAAAGTAGGTCGTTCTCTGTCAAAAATATTTTTTAATAGAGGGTTTAATGTACTAGATAAACTCATAACTATAGCAAAAAATAATGCTTCAATGTTTAAGCGTTTTAGCATTAAGAATGCCACTAATAACAATGATAAGCATACCATTGCCCAAACTTCGCCCACTTTTGTTACACCTAAAAAGATTGAAGTTGTAATAAAGCTTTCTGATGAGTATATAAATTCATATACTTCATTATCAATCCATTTTCCTAATCTTGATTCATGGAAAAATGCAATGACACCAAATATTAAGGTGAAGATGATTAATAATGAAATTCTTTTCCAGTGTGACATTGCACCACGCCCCCCCTTATTAAGCTTCTGCGTCTGTAACGATTTTATCGAATAAATCTTCTTTAGTATAACTTTCTTTATAAGTTTTCATTTTATCAATAATGTCTGATCTATTATGTTCTATATCAGCTAATTGTTCAGCTAGTTGGTTTTCAGAAAGTTCATCTTCTAAAATATATCTACCGAAATCTTTTGATGCAAAATTTTTAGCGTTGTCAATTTGGTCTCCTCTAGACTGTTCCAAACCTAATGGAATGAGTAACATAGGAATGCGTAACGTTAAAAACTCATAAATCGCATTAGAACCAGATCTACTAACAACAGTATCGGTAATAGCTAATAAATCAGTTAAGTCATCTTTCACAAATTCAAACTGAATATAACCTGGGCGATTAATATATTTTTCGTCTAATAGTCCTTTACCAGTTAGGTGAATGATTTGATATGTTTTGAGTAATGCATCTAAATTACCTCTTATAGTATCATTTAATTTTTTGCTTCCGAGGCTACCTCCCATCACTAGTAAGACCTTTTTGTCGCTGCTAAACTGCGTTAATTGATAACCACGCGATTTATTACCACTTTTCAAATCTTCTCGGACAGTTGCACCTACAAAGTCAGCCTTATCTTTAGGTAAGTAGTTTAACGTATCTTCAAATGTTGTGTATATTTTTTTAGCAAACTTTAATGCTATCTTATTTGCTAATCCTGGAGTTAAATCAGATTCATGAATGATAGTTGGTATTTTTAATGACCGAGCAGCTATAACTACAGGTACAGACACAAATCCTCCTTTAGAAAATAACAAATCAGGTTTTTCTTTCTTTAATACGCGACGCGCATCGATGATTCCTTTAAGGACTTTAAAGATATCTTTGAAATTGTCAAAAGACAGGTAACGACGTAATTTCCCACTGGAAATTACATGATATTTGATTTCTGGTAGCTGTGATTCAATCATCTCTCTTTCAATCCCTTTTTGAGATCCTATATAAAAAGCTTCATGTCCTTTTGCTAATGCTGTAGGAATTAAACTTAAATTAACAGAAACATGACCAACAGTACCGCCACCGGTAAATGCTATTTTCGACATAAAACAACCTCGCTCTATTATTTTAATTTGGTGTAATAAGCATAAAAAGGTTTCCCTTTATCAAATGGAAAATAATCCATTGTGGCTTCGCCTACTTTAGTAAAGCCAAATTTAGTGAATAATTGTTGTGCACGATAATTTAATGCAAACGTGTCAGTAAGTACATAATCAACTTCGTGGCTTTTGGCTAAATTTAAAGCAAAAGCAAAAAGTTTTGTAGCGCCTCCCTTATAATTAGGGGAATTTGCTAATCGATGTATTACAAATGCCTGATTTTTATTTATAGGCCACTTTAAGCTATCATACCATTCTGCTTGAGATTGGTCGACCGCAACAAAACCATAAACCGTATTATTTTCATCTAACACATAAAGTGATTTGTTTTCAATATCACCCACGAAGTGTTGTTGTAATGGGTAGTTGTCATCCCATTGTGGATTATTATCTTGTTGCATAATTGCTTTTGCTTGATTTACGATAACCATTATTGAATCAAGATCTTTCATTGTTGCATTACGAATCATTGACTGACACCTCGTATTATTTAAGTTTATCAAGTAATTCATCAAGTACTGTATCTTTTTCGTTTGCTTTGTTGACTAACATTTCAGTGAATTTATTGTTCGTCTCTTTATCAAAATTACCATTTACAGTTAATTTTTGATCTTTTTGGAATTTTTTAATTGCTTCAGTTAATTCATTATCATAAGTTTTAGACTCGTTATTTATGGAATAACCCAATGCTTTAAGTCCAATTTTTATTGTTTTGACATGGCTAGTTTCGTCACCTTCTACATAAGTTTTGTTATTTGGAATAACGTTTAATGATTGATATCCAGGTGTGTCAATTTTAACATCAGGTTTTATCCCTTTACCATGAATATATTTATCATCTGGTGTTAACCATTTCATGTCAGTGTATTTTAAGATAGAACCATCGTCTAATTCATGAGTAGTTTGTACGATCCCTTTACCAAATGTTTTACTACCATATATTTTAGCTTTTTCATGAGCTTTCATGGCTCCTGCAAAGACTTCTGAAGCACTTGCTGAACCGCCATTAACTAAGATAGCAACATTCATATCTTTAGCTTCTTTTAGTGAGTCGTTCGGTGTTTTTACCTGTTCTTTATGTTCCCCTTTTTCTAATTGCACAACAGTTTTATTTTTGTCGATAAAGATATTTGCCATTTTAACTGCTTCATTCAATAAACCACCAGGATTATTTCGTAAGTCTAGTACAATATTATCAATTCCTTGTTTGCGTGCTTTAATAATTGCAGATTTTAATTCGCCTGCTGTACTATCTTGGAATTTATTGATTTTAAACACACCACTATTTCCATGTTTTTCGTATTCAACACTTTTCACATGTATAGTATTACGTTTAATAGAAATGTCTTGTTCCTCACCATTTCTTTTTATCGTAAGTGTAACCTCACTACCTTTTTTACCTCTCACTTGTTTTACAATAGCATCTAAAGGTTTACCTTTAACAGATTTACCATTAACTTTAGTAACAATGTCTTTTGGTTGTATTCCTGCCTTTTCAGCTGGTGAGTCTTTCATAGGACTTGTTATTTGAATTTGGTCATTTTTTTTCTGCATTTCAGCGCCAATGCCGACAAAATCACCGGAGACATCTTCATTAAATGCTTTAGTTTGTTGTTTCGTCATATACTCTGAATAAGGGTCATCAAGTTGTTTGACCATACCGTTTATAGCAGCATCTGATAATTCTTTAGACTTTACGTCTTTATAGTATTCGTTATCAATTGTTTTATAGGCTTGTTCTATTTTGGCTACATCCTTACGTTGTTCACTAGTAAGTCCAGACATAAAATTACTGATGGAAATTGTAGCAAAAACCGTAATCAAAGCTGTTAATATAATAGTAGCTATAACAAGCCAAATAAATTTTCGCCGTTTGAATTGTAAGTATTTTGTAGCTGGTTGAGACTTCTCTGTGCTGTCTTCAGTATGTGTATCTTGTGGTTCTGTCATAAATTCACTTCCTAATCATCTAACTAAACAGTAAAATAGCTGGGTTTGAACTCATACGTTTCACCCAGCTATTTACTCTATTTTTATATTTTAATATATCTAAAATGTGAAACTCAAATATATTGATATTTAAAATTTAAGCCACTCTTGGTATTCTTCATATAAATCATCGAATACTGCCATAGATACTGTAAAATTGCCGTGAGTTTCAACATAATCCGATAATTGGTTGAAATCCTTTTCTTGTTTTGGAAAAGATAAGTCATCAAAAATTTCTTCGGCAAGCTCACCTTTTGCATCTTTTCGACCTCTCACGGTTAATATAAATTGATAAAATGAGTGGTTTTTCATTATTTCATTGTCACATCAGCGATTTTAGTTTCACCTTTTATTAAATCAGTAGCTTCAGCGAAGTTTATATCACTCGTTTGATCTGAATTAGTAATGATGATTGGAGAATTTGTTGATTTAGCATTTTTTTGAATATAGTCAATATCAAAACGTAAAATTGGATCACCCACATTGACAGTATCTCCACTGTCTACTAATACTTCAAAGCCCTCACCATCAAGTTGTACAGTATCTAAACCGATGTGTACAAGTAACTCTAAACCATTTTCAGCTTTTAAACCAATAGCATGTTTGGTAGGAAATACATTATCTACTTTGCCTTCTATAGGTGAAACTACTTCACCTTCACTAGGATTAACTCCAAAGCCTTCTCCCATCATTTTTTGGGCAAAAACTGGATCAGGAATATCTTCGATTTGAATATATTGTCCAGTTATTGGTGCAAAAACTTCCGTATTTTTGTTAACTTCTTTACCTTTTCCAAATAATTTTTTAAACATATCGTATTCGCTCCTTATTTATTAAAATGGGTTAGTAAATCACCATACCCTAGTTCTTCTAATTTATCATACGGTATAAATTGTACTGCTGCAGAATTAATGCAATAACGTAAACCACCAGATTCTTGTGGCCCGTCATTAAACACATGACCTAAATGACTATTTGAGTCTTCAGATCTTACTTCTGTACGAACCATACCAAAAGATTTATCCACTAATTCGACAATTTCATCATCCGTTAATGCTTTAGAGAAACTAGGCCAACCACAATCAGATTCAAACTTTTCTTCTGATGTAAACAGTGGTTTGCCTGATAATTTATCTACGTAAATCCCTTTTTCAAAATGATTCCAATATTCATTTTGAAATGGTGGTTCAGTACCATCTTCTTGTGTTACTAAATATTCCATTTCAGATAGCTCTGATTTACTTTTCTTAATCATTCTGTTCCCCCCAATGCTTTTCAATAAACGCTTTTCTACCAGAACCTTTTTGATATTGCTGATAATGTAAAGGATTCTTTTTATAATAATCTTGATGATAAGATTCAGCTGGATAAAAATTTGTATATGGTTTTATTGGTGTAATGACTGGTTTATTAAAGATTTGTTGTTCATTTAATTGTTGAATTTTATACTCGGCAGCCTTTTTTTGGTGTTCATCATGATAAAATATTGCTGGCTCATAATGTGGACCTCTATCGAAAAACTGACCCGAATTATCTGTTGGATCAAATGTTTTGAAAAATATATCTAAAATATTTTCAAAAGAAGTGATATCGGAGTCAAATGAAATTTGTACTGCCTCAACATGACCGGTTTGCCCTGTACTTACTTGCTCGTAAGTCGGGTTCTCTACATGGCCACCAGCATAACCTGATATTATGCTTTCGATACCTGGATAAGAAGTAAATGGTTTAACGAGGCACCAGAAACAACCACCTGCTAATGTTGCATAAGCCATAAAATACCTCCCTCTAATACTAGTGTGTCATAAAATATATAATATATTAAGGATTTTGCAATTATTAACAGCAGAAATAATAAGATATTTGAATTACTATAGTTAATTGTATTAGCTTTATGAACGAACTACTACTAATCCAATCGCGCCTTGACCTGTATGTGTAGTAATTACAGGCGTTGTCGTATTGACATCAAAGGTATGATGATCAAATTCTTCAGCAAATTGCTTTTTAATTTTATCTACGAATTGGATTATATTGGCATGAGCAATACCGATAGATTTAACATTATGATTTTTGATAAACTTAGAAACTTCTTTCTTTAAAAACTGTATACTCGCATTTTGAGTTCGTGAATTATGCATTAATTCAATTTTCCCATCGACTAATGTGCCGATAGGTTTAATTTTCATCATATTACCGATTAGCCCTTTAGTTTTACTAATGCGTCCACCTTTAATCAATTGATTTAATTGACCAATGACGACAAACAGTTTGATGTTTTTTTGTAATTCTTCAAGTTTTAGTAAGATATCGTCTGTGGAATGTCCTTCATTACACCAAGTAACTAAATGTTGTATTTGATAGCCTAAACCGTACGAAATCGATTTTGAATCTATTACAGTAACATTGCTATCAGTCATTTGACTCGCTTGCAATGCAGTTTGATAAGTACCACTTAAACCGGAAGTCATGTGAATACTTATAATTTCATCCCCATTGTCACCTAAAGTATTATATAATTCTATAAATTTGCCTATAGACGGTTGACTTGTTTTAACATCTGCACCTTCCTCAATGCGTTGTATATAGTCTTCTGAATTGATATCAATTTGGTCTACATATGACACTCCGTCAATTGACAAATTTAATGGTACAACATGTATGTTGTTGTCATTCAAGTAATCTTGTGATAGATCAGATGTAGAGTCAGTTACTATTATCCTGTTTTTCATTTGCTATCCCCCTATTATTCTTTCTAACTAAATGTAAAAACGTATGTGGGATGGTGTTTTTATCATCTAACTCACCAGGTACTGAGGAAACAACATCCCATTCTTCAAAAGTATAAGGTGGGAAAAACGTGTCGCCATTAAATTTGTCTTCGATTACCGTTATATACATGTCATCGACTTTATCAATCATTGCTTCAAATAATGTTTGCCCGCCAAATATAAAAACATGACCTGGCAAATTATTAATTTCATCTAAAGAGTGTATCACCTCTACACCTTCAGGATGAAAAGAACGATTTCGCGTAAGTACTACATTTTTTCTATTAGGTAAAGGTTTACCGATAGATTCATAAGTTGCTCTCCCCATAACTAATGTATTACCAGTACTTAATTGTTTTACATGTTTTAAATCATTTGGTAAATGCCAAGGTAAGTCATTGTTTGCGCCAATGACACGTTGGCGGTCATGCGCAACTAATATTGAAAGCGTCATGAAGTTCCTCCTTTAAAAAACTTAGTTCTTCTTAATTATTAATTTAACTTGGTGTCTATTATATAACAAATTTAACTGTTTTATAACTTTAGAGACTTTTATACTGCAATTGGTGCTTTAATCGCTGGATGCGATTGATAATTTATTAATTCAATATCTTCATAATTAATATCAAAAATTGACTTGTCACTATTTATTTTAACTGTAGCAGGTGCGTAACTATCTCTAGATAATTGCGTTTCAATAGCATTGATATGATTAGAATAAATATGTGCATCACCAAATGTATGAACGAATTCTCCCACTTCTAAGTTACATTCTTTGGCGATGAGATGTGTTAATAAACTATAACTGGCAATGTTAAAAGGTACACCTAAGAAAATATCGGCACTACGTTGATATAGTTGACAGCTTAATTTGCCATCTTGAACATAAAATTGGAACATTGTATGGCAAGGTGGCAATGCCATCGTATCAATTTCAGTTGGATTCCATGCAGATACAATATGTCGTCTGGAATTTGGATTTTGTTTTATCTGTTCAATGACAGTTGCCAATTGATCGAAATGGTTACCATCTTTATCTTCCCAATCACGCCATTGTTTGCCATAGACGTTACCTAAATCACCATACTTTGCCGCAAAAGTTTCATCATTTAATATTTTAGCTTTGAAATTTTTCATTTCAGTTTGGTATAAAGCTTTGAAATCTTCATCTTGATTCGCTCTATGACCAAAATCAGTCATATCTGGTCCGTGATAATCTGGAGAATTAATATAATTTTCGAATGCCCATTCATTCCAAATATTATTATTATATTCTAATAAATATTTAATATTAGTGTCGCCTTTAATAAACCATAATAACTCTGTAGCAACTAATTTAAATGAAACTTTTTTAGTCGTTAATAACGGAAATCCCTTTGACAAATCAAAGCGAAGTTGATGGCCAAATTTTGAAATTGTTCCAGTTTTTGTTCTATCATCTTTTGTACTACCAATGTTTAGTACTTCGTTACATAGATCATGATAAGCTTGATCAAAAGCATTTAACATAATCACCACACTCCTTCCACATTGAATCGTTATATTAATAATATTTCATAAAGACATTTTTTTAAAGCGTAATCATTATTCTTGAAAAATAAAGCGATTGACACGTGTGTCAATCGCTAATAAATCAACAGTTATCTTGCTTGTTAAGTTTTCAAATATTAACAATGATCGTCAAATGCATCTTTAATATCCATGCAGATATCTTGAATGTCGCGACCCTCAATATGCTCTCTTGGGATAAAGTGTTTTAACTCTGTCCCTTTAAATAGCGCGTATGATGGGCTAGATGGTACTTGTTGAATATAATTACGCATTTCTGCAGTGGCTTCTTTATCTTGGCCAGCAAATACCGTCACTTTATGATTAGGTACTTTGTCGTTTTGTTCAGCAACAGTAACTGCTGCTGGTCGTGCAAGGCCTGCAGCACAACCACATGTTGAATTGATTACTACAAAAGTAGTATCTTCAGCATTAACTTGTTGCATATAATTCGTAACTGCGTCCGCAGATTCTAAGCTATTAAAACCATGTGTAGTAAGTTCTTCGCGCATTTGTTTAGATAATTCATTCATATAAGCTTCGTAAGCATTCATTGTTACACTCTCCTAATTTAATTTCACTATTTACGATGTATCTTTAACATGTATGAGTTACTTATTTCGATTTGCAATTTGTTTCCAAACAGAACCTAAAGCTTCATCACCATTTTCAATACGTGATATTGCCATTTCAATTTGCAGTTTGACTTCATAAGCAGAATCTTCAACGTGAGCTTTTAATGTATCAAGTTGTTCTGGACCACCTTCATCGAATAGGAACATAGCTGCACGCCAACGGACAATTTTTTGTGGGTCAGCTAAAGCTTTTTCCATTGCTGGTAATGCTGCTTTAAAGCCTAAATCACTTAAACAATCTCCTGCGGTTCTTCTAACTGCTGGACTTTTATCGTTAAGGCCTTTATACAAATAAGGTAAAACACGTTCATCTTCAATCATCCCAAGTAATACAACCGCTTCTCTGCGTAACGGTACTTTCGCTGCTTCTGAAATCACATAATCTAATAATGTAATATCATCTAATGTTGGCGTTGGGAAATGTTTCAACATACGTAATTGTGCTTTCCAATCATCCGTCGCTTTAAAGTCATCTAAAGTTACATGTTGATAATGTTTTTCTGGGATAACAATATCTGTTTGTAAAGCATTATTTACAAGCGTCGACAATTGTGATTCTGGGTATAAAGCATAGATTTCTTCAGTGATTTCTGACATAACTTCATCAAAATCACCGTAACGTACACCAAAGTTTTCCCATTTTCTTAAAAATACGACGTTATCATTTTCTTTTTGCGCTGCTAGCATACTGTCTACATATATTTCTGGTAATTGTTTACGTTTTTCTTCGTCAGATGAACTAAGTTTAATTTGATATGGTATTCCTTTAAACATTAATACTTCAGCTTTTATTTCACCAAAGTGTTCATCTGGTGCTGTGGCAGTCTCTTCTTCACTTTCATCATTTAAAGTGGCAGTAACTTGAGGTAATACATCTTCCCAATCAAATTTAGGTTGTTTATCAACCGCTAAAAAGTCCATGACATGGAAAATTGATTTTACACCCTCTAGCGCTAATAAATCATTGATAAACTTAGGTTGCTCTTCTTTTACTGTAGTATAGGTGTTTGATTTATTATCTTCCCTCTTTTCACTTAATACAATTTTCATTGTATTTGGACTAGGTGTTGGTTCAACTCTAACAATTTCCATCCTATGACCTCCTATTGTAATTCATTTCCTAATTGTTTAATTTGTTTACCGACAGAACATTCATTTATACAAAAATGATGTGCCTGTGTTTTTCCTTGTGTATGTTTAATATGAGATTTTAGTAAACATTGATGACAATATGTGTTCATCAATTTATCAATAGCCACAATAGCTTCTTTCTCCGTATACGTAAGGATAGTTTTCACACTCCTAATTCATGTAACTTGTTAGCACTAAGAGACGACCGAACATAATAGTATATTTTACTATCATTCAAGCGTTAATTTTATTTTAACATCAATTAGCAATGTCGCCCACTAGTGTGTATAAATCAGTTGTAAATATTATAATTTGTAGTATATCAAATATTAGCGATAGATACGTATTGTGTCTATTATTATAGCAAATAACAGCTATTATTTATAAATTTGAAAACCGATGTTATAACATTTAAGTTTAATATGACAAATTAACTTAGGCTATTGCTTTTCAATAGTTATTTTATTAGAATGAATAGGTTGAATTTTGCGGTTTCTAAACACCCGCATTATCAAAATTTAGGAGGAAAGAAAATGTATAACGAAATATTTGGTGTTTTAACTTTTTTAGTTACTTTCATATTGTTAGTAGCTATGTATCGATTTTTTGGCAAACATGGACTCATAACTTGGGTAGCTATAGGTACGATTATTGCTAATATTCAAGTGATTAAAACAGTAGATTTATTTACTATATCGGCTACATTAGGTAATGTGATGTTCGCTTCTATTTATTTAGCGACAGATATTTTAAATGATATCTATGGCAGAAAAATAGCCAAAAGAGCTGTATGGTTAGGATTTAGTTCGACGTTAGTAATGATTATAGTGATGCAAATGTCATTACATTTCATCCCTTCTTCAGTTGATAACTCTCAAGATGCACTTGCGACAATTTTTAATGTTGTTCCACGTATTGCATTAGGTTCAATTATTGCGTATATTATCGGCCAACATTTAGATGTAATGATTTTTAATCTAATTAAAAAAGTATTTAGTTCGGATAAAACATTTATAGTGAGAGCTTACGGCAGTACTATTATTAGTAATATTATAGATACAGCATTATTTGTGTCTATCGCATTTCTTGGCACAATGCCTAATAGTGCGGTGTTTGAAATCTTTATCACTACGTATTTATTAAAATTAATTTCTACAATTTTCAATGTTCCATTTGGTTATTGGGCTAAATCTATGTATAGAAAAGGTAAAATTAAGAACCTAGACGAAGGTTATTAAAAAGAAAGACTGAGGTTGAATGTTTATTCAACCTCAGTCTTTTTTGTCATTTAATATATGCTGTAGTTGAGTCCACAGAAATTCAAAAGAAGTATAACCTTCTTCAGCTAAAAAGTGACCGTCATGTTCAATGTTTATAGTATTAATATTTAATAGTTGGGAGAGACGATTAGAAGCGGCGTTATCGACAATAGGATCATTTGTAGCTGCAAGCGCCAAAATATGTTGAGCATTGATGTTCCTTACGATGGTTTGTGAGATAAAAGCATCCAATTCGGGTAAATTGCGTAATTTTTCGTGAAAGCCTGAAATTAAAATTAATGCTTTAATATTTGGTGCTTTTGACAAACGCGCAAGGTAATTAAGCGTTGTAATAACACCTAAACTATGAGCAATTATAATCGTTTGATCATTTAATTCATGATCCATATGATGTTTTAAAGTATCATACCAAGCATGATATTCAGGTTTATGAGGATTTGGTAATTCAATAATATCGGTAGTATAGCCATAGTGTTGTATTTTTTGTGCAATCCAGTTAAACCAATGACTATTAGGATTGGCTTGATAGCCATGTATTATAAATAACTGTTTCATGATTTACCTCCTTAGGTGGATAATCCTACTAAGCATTATACTCCATTTTCCGATGTTATATAGACTATAGTGCCTAATTATAATTTATAACAGTTAGTTCTCATTAAGGAGCATTGGTTAAATTGTAATAAATAAAGTTTTATGATTTCGCAAATATTTGATCTACTTATGAGAAATGCCTTGATTAATAAAACTTACAGTCTGTTATTATACACATCAAACTAGTCTAAGTTGTAACGCTTGGAACTATAGTTAAGTGTAATTATTATTCAATACTTAGTTTGTATTTAGCTTTTGAAAAACTTTATGCTAGTCTAGTAATAGATAGATTATAACAGTAAGGTGGCAAGACATTTGGCTAAAATTTATTTTGATGCTGCAACAGCTGGTAATCCAGGTGAAAGTGTTGGAGCAGTAATTATAGTGAATGACGATGAGCGTTTAGTATTTGAACAATATTTGGGTGAATTAGATAATCATAGTGCAGAATGGGCAACCTTTGATTTTGCACTATCGTGTGCACTAGAACATAACGTGTCTAATGCTCTAGTATTTACGGATTCAAAATTAATTGAAGATAGTATGAATCAAGAAGCTGTTAAAAATGAAAAGTTTAAACACTACTATTCACAAATAATGACTAAAGCACCTATGTTTGAGTTAATGTTTGTAAAATGGGTACCAAGAGCGCAAAATAAAGAGGCGAATCATTATGCGCAACAAGCGCTATATAAAATGGTTACGCAAAGCAAAAGAAGGAAGTCAAAATAACTGACTTCCTTCTTTTTATTATTTGAAATGTGTTGCTAAATATTTTTGTGACACATGTAATTCATGTTGGTGACAAATATTTAAAGCATTTGTCAGAGTTGTACCAAATTGCATATCAGTTAACAACTGCTGTAAGTTAAGTGGTACTTCTGTATGAATTGCAGCTAATGATTTGGAAATTTTAAGGTTATCCATATCGTTTTCAATTTTATTACGTTGGCCAACTGTCAATTGGTCTATTGCATTGATAACATTTTCCACTGAGCCATGTTGTTGAATTAACTTAATAGCAGTTTTTTCACCAATGCCTTTTACTCCCGGATATCCATCTGCAGTATCACCCATAAATGCTTTAACATCAATTAATTGTTTAGGTTGAAGTCCATATTCATCTGTAAAACGATCTAACGTATAGCGATTATAAATATTGAACCCTTTTTTAGTTAACCATATTTCAACATTTTGGTTAATACATTGTAAGATATCACGATCACCTGTAATGACAAATACTTCATCTGTTTCAGAATAATGTTGAGCTAATGTACCGATGACATCATCGGCTTCATAATTTGTTACTCCCACATTAACGAAGCCGAACTGATCAGAAATCTCTTTAACAAAATCAAACTGTGGTATTAACTCTTCTGGAGGTGCAGGACGGTTTTGTTTATATCCTGTAAACATATCGTTTCTAAAAGTTTGTTGTCCCATGTCCCAACACACGGCCACGTGCGTTGGCTCAATGTCCTTAAGTGCAGTGAATACATGTCTAACAAAACCTTGAACGCCATTCGTTGGTATACCTGCTGAATTACGCATGAATTGTTTGTGTATACTCGTTGCATAGAAATGACGAAATAATAACGCCATACCGTCAACGAGTAATATTCTATTTGCCATATAAGTGCCTTCTTTCTTTATTGTGCTAACAATGTTTGTAATTTCTTATTGGTGATTTCTAGTTGCTTAATTAAGGAATCATCAATATCGAATGATAGTAGTTCGTTAATTTGAGCTTGAATTTCTAATTCTAATTGTTTTAAATTTGTTTCAGCTATTTCAGCCATTGTCGTCACTGAATCATTTAATGCTTCTCTAAAGTCAGCAATATCGGATGTTAATAAGTTTGTTGTTGCAACAGTTATGTCTTCTTGCAACGTTTGTTGCGTATTGGCTTCTAATAGTTTTCTTTTAGTTAAAGATTTCGGTAACGCAGCTAACATATCTTGTAACTCTATTCTTAAATATGGATGGTCAGTTTTTATATGAGTCAAATCGATTTCTGGTGAAATGAAAACATGTAACTGTTCTAATGATTGCTGTATAGGTGCAACTTCTTGATTAAACTGCTCTATAAAGTGTTTTTTGATACGTTCAAATAATAGTGTTTGTTCCAAATAGAAACGTTGATGTATTTGATTTAAATAAATTTTTGTCGCATGTGTTTTTGCTTCATTAAAGTTTTTATTTTTAGTCATTTGACTATTGTAAACTGATTTCACTTCATCTTTAAGTTGTAATTTTAACCGTTCATTTAAATGGTAAATTTGGTCTTCTACTTCATTATCTGTACGTTGTTCTGTATTTTGAATGATGTTGTGTGGTAAGACCGCTGTATCTTTTAATTGCGTTAATTTTTGTGTTCGTTGTTCAATTTGAGCTTTGTTGTTTTTAAATTCTTCTATAAGTTCAGTGTATGCTTGTGAGACATGAGTTAATCGTTGTAACATCTGTTGTTGTAAAATATGCTTAGATTCGACTAAGGCAAAGTGTGAAATATCATCGCGTAATTTTTGCATTGATGTGTCATCATCTTGTAATGCCTGCCTGCTAGACACTGGATAGATTTTTGATGCCAAATTAACTTGTGCTAAAGCATGATCTACGTATTCGAACACTGCTGATAAATCTTCGTCTGATTCAGCCAAATCAGTAGCATTAATAATCATTTTAAATGCTTGATTTGAGTTAAGTTGATTCATTTCTTTCATATGCTCGATGAATTTTTTATCATTATCTGTGAATGCATGATTAAAGTAACTTACATACAAAATTAAATCTGAAGATGTTAATACTTTCTCAGTTTCATTAGTATGTCTTTGGTTATTAGAATGTAAACCTAAAGAATCTACAATAATTTTATTTTTTAACCATTCTAACGGCAATTTTAAATGTACTGTATTAACGAAGGCTGCATATTCATCAACGGCGCTCCACTTACGAATTTCATCACTTTCTATTTGATGAACTAAACCAGAAGCGGTTTTAGCTTTATAAGCATCGTAATGATTTTCTAGTGCGTGGACAAATGCGAGTTGGTTTTTCTCTAATTGATGTTTTAATTTTTCGATATCAGTATTAAAAAATTCAGAGAATGATTGAAATGACGTTGCATTAATTTCAAACATATTATTAAGTTCTTCTAATAACTGCTCTTCCGATTTAAGTGTTATCGCACTGTCATGTCCATAAGATATTTCTGTCATTGCAGCAGTTGTTGGATTAGGTGAACTAATCAAGTACTGCTTACCTAGTAGTGCATTAATTAAACTACTTTTGCCGGCACTAAAAGTACCGAAGACCCCTATTTTAACTATTTTTTGCTCCATGCGTTCAACAGTTGATTGGATATCTTGTTTCGTTTGATCAAACATTGGTACATCACTGATTAACTTTAAGCCTTCTAATATTTTATCGCTTTGATCATCGGTTTCAACTTGAGACATTGAAGCATCATGCTGTGCATTGTTTGATAAATTTTGTTCTTGTTGTGGTGTAAATGTAATTTTTGTTCGATCGATTAATTTATCTAAAGAATCATCAATGTGAATATAATAATGACGGTAGTTTTTAGTTTCTAATGATTCCCTTAAATTTCTAAGCTCCATAAATTTTTCATAATCATTGTAATCATCTACTTCATCCGAACCAATATCTTGTGCTTTGGATAATTTGATCGCTTTGTCGAAAAGCGGTTCGGTTTCTTTTTTAATATGTTGCTGTATCGTTTGTATAATTTCATCACAAAATGTAAGTACATACTGATTACTAATATTAATTTGTGGTTTATATAAATCACTAATCATACTCGCAGTTATATCATAGTGCTGATTAAGTATTGCCTCATTTACCGAGGTTGAATTAATAAATCTTGTTAAGAAAGACATATCTTCTCTTAATGGTTGGCGAATTTGTTGATTGACTTTATCTTGTAAATTAGAAATCACTACGGATAATCTTTTATCTTGCTCTTCTTCAGTTTTTTTACGTTTATTAAATAGTCCACCAACTTTAAAATTCTTAGTTCGACTTTCAAGATAGTTACGAATTAATTCACGCATATCATGTGTCATAATATATGCATTATCTAAAATATCTTTACGTTTGTGCGCTAAAAAGTCATAAAGTTTCTCTGGATTATTTAATAATTGAGCTTCCTCGCTTACTTGTTGATGTTGTTGGAAGTTTAAATATGCTTGATCAAAATCCTCTTCGTCAATCGCTAGTTGTTCTAAAATATCATGTATTTCATGTTGGATATATGATAACTGTTCATCAGTAATAAACTTAACTATTCGATCTACATAAGTATCTAATGCTTCACGGTTATTGTCTTGTTCAACGAGAAAATCAGATAATTGTGAGATTTCATTATGTGGATTGTCGAATTTAGAAACGTAAAAGATTTTTTCTATATCAAGTTGCCAGTCCGCAAGCGATTTATTTATTCTATCTTGGAATGTTTCGAAGGCTAATTCTTCATCGTTATGTTTATCTACTTGGTTGATTACAAAGACAACAGGAATACCAGCTTGATTCAGTTGTTTCATAAATTGAAAATTCAATGCCGATTGAACATGATTATAATCTACCGTATAAAAAATAATGTTACTAGTATACATAAATTGTTCTGTACTCGTTTGGTGTGTAGAAACATTAGAATCAACGCCAGGCGTATCTTGCAAAGTAAACCCTTTGTTAAATTTCGTTGATGGAAACTTAATTTCTACAGATTCTACATCAATATTGGCTTTGTTCATAGCTTTTACTTCGTCGTAAGTAGTCAGCTCTGTGTACTGTTGATTACTTAAATTAGCAATGATACCTTCACGCTCATCGACAGAAACAATGGCTGTATTACTTGTTGTAGGTACGGGTGAACTTGGCAAAATTTGCTGTTCAAGCAATAAGTTAATTAATGTTGATTTACCTGCAGAAAAGTGCCCAACAAATGTTGTTGTAAATTGATTAAGATACACTTTTTTAATCACTTGATTAATAATATGTGTTAAACGTTCATTTTTAGATTTTGCTACTTCCTTTTTTAATTTATATAAAATGTCGAGTTGCTGTGTGTTTGACATTATTTGCAATCCCCTTTTTAACCTGTTTAATTATCTTCATTGTATAACAAATTACTGTTTGTCAAAAGACAGTGATAACATTATTTTTAATAAACTGTATAAATTTAGTACATACGTCTTATGTATAAGAAAACCTATAATAACTATCCTGTTAAATTGATAGTATTATAGGTTTCATACTTTATATTGTGTTTATGCCCAAGCTGGTTTATCGCCATCCGTATTAGGTTTATTAATACCAATACTTTGTCGTAAATATAAGTTCGGATCTTTTGCGATATTTACTGCTACTTCTGCTACACTTTTGCGTGATACTTCAGTCCCTTTAAATTTTTCTGCTTTGTCTGTAATTTCATAGTCAACTTCGTTTTTCTCAGTTAACCATGCAGGGCGTAATAATGTGTAGTCTAAAGAAGAAGTTTCTATCGTATGAGCAGCTTGTTTATAAATGGACAGTTTATCACCAATTTTTGCTGCACTCCATTCCCCAAAATTGCCTGGGACTTCGTCGTGTATCCCTAGTGCAGTTACAAATATAAGTCTTTTAACTGTGCTAACTTCCATTGCTTGAACGATAGTTTGAGCTTCTTTGTCTAATTCACCTGATAAGCTAGCAAAAACAATATCAACATCTTCCATCGCATGTGTAACATCATCTATATTAGTAGCGTCGCCTTCTCTGACCCTTATACGATCTGACGCATAATCAGGTAAGCGGTTGGCATCTCGTAAAAATAATCGTAAAGTATAATTTGTGTTTTCTAAAAAAGAGTTTATAGCTGCCTTGGATACTGCACCATTGGCACCTATAATTAATACTCTGCTCATATAATCACTCCAATTGTTTTAAATTTTTGTTTATCAATAGCAATGTTTCAGTACTTAAAAGTTAGCAAATATTTATTTATAACAATGATTGTTTGTTAAGACTTATTCGAGTTTTGTTACTTTATCTCTACCATAATACAGTTAACCGCTTAAGGCTAGTAATAAACGCATAAAAATTACACTTATTGTACGTTTATAATTTGATAGTCAGAGGATAACAAAATAAAAAGTTACTTAACTATCGACTACACAAGTAGTAAATGTTAAATAACTTTTTAATCAAAGTTATTAATAATAATACAAGTCAGCTGTTAATTAACAACTGGGTTTTTTGATTTCTTGATTTTTAAATATTGTGAAATGCTATAGACAATAATACCTAACCAGATAAATACAAATGTGATTAGTTGGTCGACATCAAATGGTTCTTTAAATACAAAAATACCTAAAATAAACATAAGTGTAGGACCGACGTATTGTATAAAACCTGTAAGAGATAATGGTATACGTTTTGCTCCAGCTGAAAAGAGAATAAGTGGCACTGCAGTTACAGCCCCTGAAAAAATAAGCCATAACGATGAACTATTTATTCCAAATGACATTTGCTGTTGTTGCCATATATACCATAAATAAATAAACCCAGCTGGTGCTGTTACAATACATTCTATAGTAATACTACTGATGGCATCAATGGGTACTAATTTTTTGATTAGACCATAAATTCCAAATGAAAAAGCTAGCAATAAAGAAACAAATGGAAATTCACCGATTTTAATAGTCATATATAAAACACCAATAAAAGCTAAAATTATTGCTAACCATTCAAATTTATTAAAACGTTCTTTTAAAAAGATGAGCGCAAGTAATATGCTAACTATTGGATTGATATAATAACCTAAACTGGATTGTAGTACATGACCATTAGTTACAGCCCAGATGAATGTTCCCCAGTTTATGGTAATAACATACCCTGCGACTATAATGGCTATGAGTTTGATTGGGCTACCTATTAAGCTTTTTAAATCACGTACAAAGGCCTGCCTATTCTTACCAATAAGTACTATAAAGACCATGAAAATCATTGAAAATATAATTCTAAATGCAAGGATTTCAAAGGCACCAAAGCCTTGAATAAGTTCCCAATATAAAGGTAAAATCCCCCATAAAATATATGCACCGAAGGCAAAAATTATTCCGCGTTTAAATTCGTTATTCATCTCTATCTACCCCCGGTATGTTTTGTGTTAAGACTTCTTTGGAGTTTTCTCTCCCCAATATTGATAATAGGTACATTCGATATAGCCATTAAAGAGCTTACGTCGTTTTGTTGCTTTTTTATCTACTAAGTACTCGAATTCTTTGTTACTTGTTAAAATATATGTGGATAATTGTGCATGTTGTTTCATTAATATGCCAATATATTTATACATTTCTTCTACTTCTTCACGATCCCCTATACGTTCTCCATAAGGTGGATTACCAATGAGCGCAATTGCTCTATTCGCTTCAACGGTTAATGTATTTACATCTTTAACGCTAAACTTAATAATATCGCCTAAACCTACTTCGTCAGCGTTACGTTTAGCAATTTCAACCATGTCAGGATCAATGTCGGATGCAAGTACTTCTACTTCACGATCATAATCAGCAGCTTGATCTGCTTCGTCACGCATTTGATTGTATAAATCGTTTGGCATAATGTCCCATGATTCCGAAACGAAGTCTCTATTAAATCCTGGTGCGATATTTTGTGCTATTAAACACGCTTCAATTGCGATAGTACCTGACCCGCAAAATGGATCGATAAGTGGTGTGTCTCCGGTCCAGTTCGCTAATTTAATTAAACTTGCCGCTAAAGTTTCTTTTATCGGTGCTTCACCTTGAGCTAAACGATAGCCTCGTTTGTTTAATCCAGAACCAGAAGTATCAATTGTCAGTAATGCTTTATCTTTTAATATAGACACTTCGATAGGATACTTAGCTCCTATTTCACTTAACCAACCTCGTGTTTGATATGCAACTTTCAAACGCTCAACAATTGCCTTTTTGACAATTGCTTGGCAATCAGGAACGCTATAAAGTACAGATTTCACACTTTTACCTTGAACAGGAAAATTACCATCTTCTGCTATGATTGCTTCCCACGGTAATGCTTTTGTTTGTTCGAATAAATTATCGAATGTTGTTGCAGTAAACTCTCCTACTACAATCTTTACTCGGTCTGCAGTTCGTAACCATAGATTACATTTCACAATAGCTGTTTCATCGCCCTCGAAAAATATCTTACCGTTTTCAACTGTTGTTTCGTAACCTAAATCTTGTATTTCTTTAGCTACAATGGATTCTAATCCCATAGGACATACAGCTAGTAGTTTATACATGTTTTTGCTCCTTCACTCAAATATATAGTTATATCGTATCAAAAGTTTATTTAAATAGATATAAGTTGATATGTATCTTTAAATTTAATAAAAATAAGAAAAAGCTCTCCGTGTTAGGAGAGCTTTGGAACTAGGGATGATGCTTTTATAAGCCATGTTCTGTACCGTTGTACTCATAACGTGTACTAGTTACACTGGTACGTCGGTGGTAACCATCTGTCTACACATCTTTTTCTCGCAAAAGTATGTCTCGTTTATACGTTGAATTCCGCTAAACAAGTGCTCCTACCAAATTTGGATTGCTCACTCGAGGGGTTTACCGCGTTCCACCTTTTATATTTCTATAAAAGCTACGTCACTGTGGCACTTTCAAACTAATTTAACCATATTTTATAAACTTAGGTTATTTCGTTGCCGTCAACTTAATGCCTTGACTTATTGTTTCATCAAGCACGAACACTACAATCATCTCAGATTGTGTGAGCATGGACTTTCCTCTATATCACTATAGCGATTACCCAAAACACCATCTGAATGATTATATCATTTTATAGAAATATAAACAAATAAAAAAAGTAAGTTTTGAGAAAATCAAAACTTACTTATTATGTACAAAAAACAGGCACGTATTAGTAACGGTTATTTACCAAATACGGCTTTTTCTAAATTAGATATACGTTTCAAAATATCAACATTGTTGTTATTGTTGCTACTATTTGAAGAAAAGTTTTTATTTTCTTGTGGTCTTGATGTGGCAACACGTAATCTTAATTCTTCTAGTTCTTTTTTTAATTTGCTATTTTCTTCTGATAACTTCACGACTTCACTATCAAGGTCTGCCATTTTTTGATAATCTGCAATAATATCATCTAAAAAGGCATCTACTTCTTCCCTTCTATAACCACGTGTCATTGTTTTTTCGAAGTCTTTTTCGTAAATATCTTTTGCTGATAATTTTAATGAAACATCTGCCATATTATTCTCCACCTCATTCGAAACTTTGTTCTTGAGACCATTGTATGTCATTAATGAATTCAGTTAATTCATCGAATGTTACTATGTCACAAGTATAGTTTGTTTTTTCCATAAATTCAACTAACATTAGCTTGAAATATTTTGGGCTACCTTCTTGTTCTTCATCATAAATTAGTAAGCTTTGGTCACTATGGTCTAACATAAATTGATCTGTTTGTTTAAATTGATAAGGACTCTGATACGTCGTATGGAACACGCTATCGACAAAATCGGCATGTTGCTCAATGTAACGGTATTTGTTTTGATTAAGCTCATTCCATTTATCTGTATGGCCATAGAATGGTGTTATTATACCCAATTTTAAGTCGGGATAATCTTCTTTTAATGAAATTACTACTTCTGCAGCCCATAATTCAATACCAAGTTGGCCTTGTATTAATACCCATTCTAAGCCTTCGTCAATCAATTGAGTTAATTTATGCGAGATAAACTTTTTCAAATAGCTTACTTCCGGTGCGTCATCTTTAAAAATATTGAGTTCAAATGATTTATAACCTGTAACATATATTGTTTTCATCATAAATTAACACCATTGTCTTGAATATAACTCAAATCGTAATGTACAGCTTTTAATTTTTCTGTGAAAAGTTTACGACTAGTTCTTTTGAAATGACATTCAACCGAAAGCTCTTCAATGTTAGACACTAAGATATCAAATTTCATTTTATTCATATATGGTAATGCTAAAATATGAGGCTCATAACTCTTCAGCACAGCAATATGTTGATCGACCAAATCAGTGAATGGTTTAACAATTTCATAAAAATCGAATAGTTCTCCTGCTTTAGCTTTTTTGTATTGCTCTTCCATATGTTGCACATCATGGATTAGTTGTTGTATAAATTGCGGCATGAGAATACCTCCTACTCAATAAACTTACCATAAAATGATTTTATAGTCATTGATAATGTTGTGTATAAAAATAACCTCTACAACCAGTTAAATTGGTTACATTTATTGTTTAATTCAAGAAAGAGCGTTAAAATGTATTTGGTGTATTTATGATGTAATAAATACACTATTTTGTTTTCGCAATTTGGATTTATTACACTTCATCATGTATAATGAATGAAGTTTTGAAATTAAAACTAAAGTGGTGAAAACAATGAATTATCCAAATGGAAAACCATTTAAAGTAAATAAGGCTCAAGTCGGAAGAACTGGGACACTGAAATCTAGTAAAATTGATTATGGTGGCCGAGGGATGTCACTTGAAAATGATATTGAACATTCAAACAGTTATTATTTAAAACATGGGATGGCTGTCATACATAAAAAGCCTACCCCTGTGCAAATTGTTAATGTTCATTATCCTCAACGAAGTAAAGCTGTAATTAATGAAGCTTATTTTCGTACGCCTTCAACAACTGATTATAATGGACTTTATCAAGGTCATTATATTGACTTTGAAGCAAAAGAAACTAAAAACAAAACATCTTTTCCATTAAGTAACATTCACGAACATCAAGTTACACATATGGATGCATGTTATCAACATCAAGGTATTGTTTTTTTGTTAATTCGTTTTAAATCTTTAGATGAGGTGTATCTTTTACCTTATGCTAAATTCCAAAAATTTTGGAAAAGATTTAAAAATGACGGTAAAAAGTCGATAACGGTTGAAGAATTGAGAAAAAATGGTTACTATATTCCTTATCAGTATCAACCACGATTGAATTATCTCAAAGCAGTTGATAAGTTGATATTAGATGAAAGTGAGGACCGCGTATGACAGAAAAGAAAAGGACTACCGAAGAAAAGAATGGTCAGTCCGAAGGAAAACAGAATAGGAATATTAAGCGAACGATTATTAAAATCATCGGGTTTATAATTATCGCCTTTATCGTATTAGCATTGGTTGGAATTTTATTATTTGCTTACTATGCTTGGAAAGCACCAGCATTTAATGAAGCCAAACTACAGGATCCAATGCCTGCTAAAATTTACGATAAAGATGGTGAATTAGTTAAAACTTTGGATAATGGTCAACGTCGTGCACATGTCGACTTAGAAGATGTGCCAGAAAATATGAAAAATGCAGTATTGGCAACTGAAGATAGTCGATTTTATGATCACGGTGCATTAGATTATAAACGTTTGTTTGGTGCAGTACTTAAAAACTTTACAGGTGGTTTTGGTTCTCAAGGTGCCTCAACATTAACACAACAAGTTGTTAAACGATCATTCTTGACCGACCAAAAGTCAATTGCTCGTAAAGCGCAAGAAGCATACTTATCGTATCGTTTAGAGCAAGAGTATAGTAAGGATGAAATTTTCCAAATATACTTAAATAAGATTTATTACTCTGACGGTGTATATGGTGTTAAGGCTGCTGCTAAGTATTATTTCGATAAGGACTTGAAAGATCTTAACCTAGCGGAATCAGCTTATTTAGCAGGTTTACCACAAGTACCAAATACTTATAATGTTTACGACCATCCAAAACAAGCTGAATCAAGAAAAGATACTGTGTTGTATTTAATGGAACATCATAATAAGATTTCTAAGGAAGAAAAAGAAGAAGCACAGAAAACATCATTACAAGATAACTTAGTACAACGTTCAGCTGAAGATAGAGAAGTAAGTGATGAAAGCAAGAATCCGGAATATGATTCTTACATCAACTTTGTTAAATCAGAACTTATGAACAACCCAGAATTTAAAGACAAAGACTTAGCTTCTGTATTAAATAGTGGTGTTAAAATTTATACGAATATGGATAAAGATGTCCAATCAACTTTACAAGATCGTATAAATAATGGAAGTTATTATAAAAACGACGATCAACAAGTTGGTTCTTCAATCGTTGATAGTGAAAATGGTAGTTTAGTTGCTATTTCTGGTGGACGTGATTATAAAGATGTCGTTGACAGAAACCAAGCAACGGATGCACACCCTACTGGTTCTTCATTAAAACCATTCTTGGCATATGGTCCAGCCATAGAAAATATGAATTGGGCAACAAACCATGCAATCCAAGATGAAGAGTCTTACCAAGTAGACGGTGTTACATTTAGAAACTATGATACTGAAAGTCACGGTGAAGTTAAGTTATATGATGCTTTAAGACAAAGTTTCAATATTCCAGCATTAAAAGCTTGGGAATCAACAAAAGAAAATGCAGGTAATGATGCACCGAAGAAATTCGCTGAAAAAGTCGGTTTAGAGTATGAAGCTGATTTAGGACCTTCAGAAGTACTTGGTGGTTCAGCATCTGAGTTCTCACCTACACAACTTGCTTCTGCATTTGCTGCCATTGCAAATGGTGGTGAATATAACAACGCACATTCAATTAAAAAAGTTGTTAAAGAAGATGGTGAAACAATAGAATTTGACCATTCAAGTAATAAAGCGATGAAAGATTCTACTGCTTATATGCTTGCAGAAGTACTAAAAGGTACTTTCGAACCTTATGGTTCTGCATATGGACATAAAGTAGATGGAGTGAATATGGGAGCAAAAACTGGTACTGGTACGTACGGTGCACAAACATATCAACAATACAACTTACCTGACGATGCAGCGAAAGATGTATGGATAAATGGCTTTACACCTAAGTACAGTATGTCAGTGTGGATGGGCTTCAGTGAAGTTAAACAAGGTGGTACAAACTCCTTCGTTGGTCATGAAGAACAAGAATACCCACAATTCTTATTTGAAGATGTTATGAGTGATATTGCACCTAGAGATGGCGAAGACTTCTCTAAACCTGATTCAGTTAATGGCAGCGAGCCAGACGACTTATCAGTTGACGGTCATAAGGATGACAATACGACAGATAAAGATCCTAAAGGCCAAGGTAGCAGTAGTAGCAGTGATGATGATGACTCATCATCAAGTAATAGTTCAAGCAGTAGCTCAAACAGTAGTAGCACTTCAAACAACTCTGGTACAAGCAATAATGCAACTACGACAAATAGAAGTGGTACCACTACTCAACAAAATCAACAAAGTCAACAAGCAGTTGCTAACTAAGCAACATTAATAAAAAGCTCCAATCTCAACTATTTGAGATTGGAGTTTTTTTGTCTTATTTGATAAGCAGCGTTCATTTTAATTAACTCTGTTTTTAAAGTTTTCATTTGTCTATAGCCCATAAAATGATGCTTACGAGCAAGAATATATTCATAGCGCTCTTGGAAGTTCATAGGTACAACATTTAAACTATCTAATGTATTAAAATCAATTTCTTCAATTTCGTTGATTTGTTTAAAGTAATCAACAATTAATTGTAAATATTGATCGAGATACTCTTGTGCTTCGGTAGTTTTTAGTTGTTTTTGTTGTGCATAGACATCGATTTTTTGTTCTAATTCTATAAATGTTTCTTTCGTAATCATTAATCACCCTTCTTTCAAGGCTGCTTTATAACGCTTTTGCCCTTCTCGACAATCAGAAAATAACGGACAGACATCACATTTAGGACTGCGCGCTAAACAATGATAGCGTCCAAAAAATATAAGCTGGTGATGTGTTTTATTCCATCTTTCTCTAGGAACAATACTACATAATTTGTCTTCTACTTGTCTGACGTTATCTTTCCAACGACAAATGCCTAAGCGTTTAGAAATTCTTTCTACATGTGTGTCTACTGCTAATGATGGCTCACCAAAAGCAACACTCATAACGACATTAGCTGTTTTTCTTCCTACTCCTGCTAAACTTTCTAATTCTTTGTGCGTTTGTGGGATTTCACCATTAAACTTTTCTAATAAAGAATGACATAATTTTTGGATATTTTTAGCCTTATTACGATAAAGGCCAATAGTTCTAATGTCATTTTCTAACTCTGTTAGTTCTACTGATAAGTAATCTTCTGGTGTCTTATATTTTTTGAATAGTGAGCGTGTAATTTTATTTACTGATATGTCAGTAGTCTGTGCAGATAATAAGACGGCGATAGTAAGTTCAAATGGATTATCATGGATTAATTCACATTCAGCATTAGGAAACATATCAGCAATTGTGTCGACCATTGCTAATGCTTTTTTATTACTTATCATTGGGTGTACCTCCATTTAGCCAATCAAATTTTGGAATATCTTTGACCGTTTGTTTCATTTTTGGTTGGTTATATTGTCTGCTAATTTGTTTAGAATCTTCTATGGTTTTAACATTGTGTTTTTTCCAATTTAATAAAATTCTATCTAAATATTTAAAGTTTAATTTATCTTGGCTCATTGCCTCATCAAGGGCAGCTTGAATAACTGTTAAATCATGTTGATCAACGTCAATCCATTGATTTAAAGTTTCCATTTCATAAGGTGAAAGTGGTCTACCAAATGCTTGTTCAATTTGTTGGAATAATGTATTAAAAGCAAGTTCATCTGTATCATTCTGGATAGCGATCGTCTCTTGTTCTAGAATTTGACTGAGTTTTTCATAAAATTGCTCTAAATCCATATACTCTGTGAATTTGCCTTCTTCATTTTTGTGTACTTCAAGTGATAGTAAATCACGTTGAATTAAATTTTGAATCACCGCAGTAATTTGTCGTGCTTCTAATGAAGTCCCCTGTTGTAATGATTCTATAGGGGGTTGTTTATTTGAAGTTTCAGCAGCGTATAATAATTTTATTAAAATGACTAATTCAGTTTCATTGATACCTAATTCATTATAATGATCCAGTAATTCTTTTCTAATTACGACAGGTCGTTGTTGCAATTGTCTTTTATTCATTTAGTTACACGCCTCCTTTTATAACATAAACAACTATGAAAAAAGTCCAGTCGTTTACAACATGACTGGACAATGTGTTGTGAAGTTTTATGGGTATAAACGATTTAATAGACGTGGGAATGGAGAAGTTTCTCTAACGTGTTCCACACCAGAAATCCATGCTACTGTACGTTCGAGACCTAAACCAAAACCACTATGAGGAACACTACCATAACGACGTAAGTCTAAATAGTAACTATAACTTTCAGCATCTAGGCCGTGTTCTGTAATACGTTGTTCCATTAACTCTAAGTCATTAATACGCTCTGACCCACCAATTATTTCACCGTAACCTTCAGGTGCGATTAAATCTGCACATAATACAGTATTTTCATTCTCAGGGTTAGGCTGCATATAAAACGGTTTGATTTTAGTTGGGTAGTTGATGATAAACACTGGTAAATCATAATGATTTGCGATAGCTGTTTCATGAGGTGCACCAAAATCATCACCCCATTCAATATCATCGAAACCTTGTTCTTTTAAGAATGTCACAGCATCATCGTAAGTAATGCGTGGGAATGGTGCTGTCACTTTTTCTAATTTAGATGTATCTCTATCTAATGCTTTTAATTCAATTTTACAATTTTTGAGTACAGATTGAACAACATGAGACACGTATTGCTCTTGAACTTCTAAACTATCTGCATGATTGTAAAACGCCATTTCTGGTTCAATCATCCAAAATTCAATTAAATGGCGACGTGTTTTTGATTTTTCTGCTCTAAATGTTGGACCAAAAGAGAAAACTTTACCGTGAGCCATTGCTGCAGCTTCCATATAAAGCTGTCCACTTTGTGATAAGAAAGCATCCTCATCGAAGTACTTCGTATGGAACAATTCACTTGTACCTTCAGGTGCACTTGCAGTTAAAATAGGTGGGTCTATTTTGGTGAAATTATTTTCATTGAAAAATTCATATGTTGCACGAATAATTTCATTTCTGATTTTCATTACAGCATGTTGTTTTTTAGAACGTAGCCATAAATGACGGTGATCCATTAAAAATTCTGGGCCATGATTTTTAGGTGTAATTGGATAGTCATGTGCTTCATCAATTAGTTCAATAGATTGCACTTGCATTTCATAACCTAAATCCGAACGTGTATCTTCTGTGATAGTACCAGTCACATATAAAGATGATTCTTGTGTAATATCTTTAGCAAGTTGGAATGTCTCTTCACTCACTTCTGCCTTGACGACCACACCTTGCATAAAACCTGTGCCATCACGCAATTGTAAAAAGGCAATTTTACCACTTGAGCGTTTATTATGTAACCAACCGCCAATCGTTACTTCTTGGTTAAGGTATTTTTTTGCTTCGTTAATTGTTGTTTTCATAACCAGTCTCCTAATTTGTATTTCATTTATCCTTATATATTTTAACAAAATCGATAGTTAACTTCTAGTTACTAACTTAGGAATTATACAAACTTTTAACGTTTTAGGTGTTTTAAGACATTACGAAATTGTTTAATATCACCTTTGCGTTGTTGATAGTTTTCTAATGATTGTTCAAAGAATTGTTTATAGCTGCTATTTATTAAGCGATCATCAAACGAAACCAAAATACCTTTATCATGTTCATTACGTATTAAACGTCCAATACCTTGTCTAAATCTAGTTACAGCATCTGGTAAAATATAGTCTTTGAAAGTTGATGAGAATTCAGATTCCATTAGCCAAAATTTGGTATTATTTTGATTCATAAATGGAAGCTTAGCAATCATGACACATTTGATGCCGTCAGATTGGAAATCAAAACCTTCAAAAAACGTTCCAGTACCTAATAGTATAGCTTTATTAAAGTTATTAAATTGTTGTACAATTTTGTAATTTTGATTTTGCTGTTGCGTTAAAATGACATAATCGTCAAATTTAGGTAGTTCGTTTAGTAATTCTTGAACCATGTGCATCATTTTATAACTCGTAAATAGTATCAAACATTTAGACCCTACTATAGAGACATATTCAGCAACATAGCTAATAATAGAAGCCACGTAATCATCTATATTTTTATAATTATAAGATACGACATCATTTGGCATAAACACAGTTGTCTTGTTGGCAGAATAGACTTGATTATCTATTTCGTAAGTATTAAAGTCAACATCCTCATTAAACCAATTTTTGAAGTGGTTAAACGAATGATTAAAAGTCAAAGTTCCTGAAATAAACGTTAACGAGTTGAATTTTTGTAATACTTGTTTTGTAAGAACATCTTTAACGTTATAGTCTTTAACATTAAGTTTAATAGTTGATTTTTGATTAATATTTTTAATTGATAAATAACTTGTGTGTCCATGTTTTAAACTGTTTTCAATAGCTCGAAATTGATCATTAATATACAACAATTGCTTGCGTACAGATTTAATAACTTTGTGACTCATACCATTAAAATATTCTAAT
Source organism: Staphylococcus arlettae (assembly GCF_025560845.1). Taxonomy (NCBI): domain Bacteria; kingdom Bacillati; phylum Bacillota; class Bacilli; order Caryophanales; family Staphylococcaceae; genus Staphylococcus; species Staphylococcus arlettae. The sequence continues at coordinate 1,413,250 of NZ_CP094803.1, read as the reverse complement.
GTCATATTTAATTTATGCGTTATGGCATGTAATGCACGTAAAATTGGTTCATGGTCAAAATGATAAACAAAATGTAGTTTATGCATTTCGTCATCGTAGATATCTGAAGCTTTAATAATGTCAAAAATAGTAGTGAACAACTGCTCGTTCAACTCATGTATTTCGTTTATTGATGTTTTTAAACCAAAGACATCTATAGGTGGGATATCTAATTTTTCTAAAATACGTTGTTGTTCTAAGTGGTCTATTGATTTTAGTAATTTATCATTTTCAGTTTTACCAATCAGACCTAGTTGATATTTAATATCAGCGTAATTTAGCTCATTGGTTACTTGATTTAACGCATAATCAGGCAAGCGATGTGCTTCATCGATAATACAATCATCAAAAAGTTGATAAATTGAATTATCTTGTGCTGAATGTATAAGATGTGCGTGATTGGTAATACCAATTTGAATATTGTGTGCATTACGTTTTATAAAGTTGTAATAATGCACATCTCCTCGTACTGGAACATAAGTTTCTAACTTTTGTTCAAAGTACATCTTTTGTCCGCCTTTTAAGTTCAACTCTTGTATATCACCTGTATTTGTAGTTGTCACCCAGATAAGTAATTGCATCTTCAAGATGTTGACTTCATAATTATTAGACTCGTCTTTTAAAATTTGACTAATTAGACCTAATGAAATATAGTCGCGTTTACTTTTAATTAATGTAGCATTGATTTTATAATTTAAAGCACGCTTTAACATAGGTATATCTTTTTCTAATAATTGGTTTTGTAACAGTTTGGTGTTAGTGGAAATCATAACGTGTTTTCCTGTTTCAATATTGTACATTAGTGCAGCGAGTAAGTATGCTATAGATTTACCACTACCTAAAGGTGCTTCAATCATTGCCTTTTCACTTTGCATTAATTGTTCCAAAATTATTTCAGCTAAATAAAGTTGTTGCGGTCTATAAGTTAAGTTTAATTTAGCAGTAATGTCAGAATACAACGTTTTTAATGTGCCAGAATAATTCAACGATGGTGCTTTAAAGTCTTTTTGCTTTTTATAAATGATTTGTTCAAAACGTTCAAAGTCTTTAGGAATTTCTGTTTGATTATGTAGTCTGACCATTTCAAATAAGATATCAAATAAATCGTACTTTAGATTTTTACTTAAGTAATATAATTGCTTTAAAGTATCTAATGGTAATTGCTCAAACTTTTTAAATGCTACAATCATTAATTTAGCTGTTGTTGTAGCGTCTTCATCTGCGCGATGCGCATTATTTAAAGGTATATTATGTGCTTCTGCAAGTTCACTTAGCTGGTAGCTTTTATCTGTCGGAAAAGCTACTTTAAATAACTCTAGTGTATCCATAACTTTACGAGGTTTGAATTTTATACCACATGATTTGAATGATTTTTTGATAAAGTTTAAATCAAACGCAACATTATGTGCTACAAAAATACAATCTTTTAATTGGTTGTATATATCATGTGCGATTTGATGAAAATAAGGTGCCTGACTTAGCATATCTTCTTCAATAGAAGTAAGTGCCTGAATGAATGGAGGAATATCTAAATCTGTTTTTATCATAGAGTGATACGTACCAATTATTTTATTTTCACGAACAAAAGTAATACCTATTTGTATAATTTCATCAAAATCTAATTGGTTACCTGTTGTTTCTAAATCCACAACTGCATAACATGGTTGAGTCATAGTGTTATCCTCCTTTCTTAGATATTAAAAGTCAATGTCTGCGCTCATTAATTTTCTCGTTTGATTGTTTTCATCTGTTACTAGTAAAAAGCCATTATTATCAATATCTATTACTTCACCATAAAACTGTTCTTTATTTTCTGTAAAACGTAAACGTTTATGCCAAATATTCGATGCAGCAATATACTCATCACGAATAGTGTCAAAAGAATTATTAATAAATTGATTGTAGCGATATTCTATATTTTTAATTAGTGATTGTAAAAAGTAATAGCGATTAAGTTGTTCATTTGTGTGCATACAGATACTGGTAGCTTTGTCTGCTAACTCACCAGTGAAATCGTTGTGGTCATGGTGCATGTTGATGCCAATACCACAAATAACCGCTTCAATACCATCACTATTCGCTACCATTTCGGTCAAAAAGCCACATACTTTTTTGTCTTTAATATAAATATCATTGGGCCACTTCACTGATACCTTTTCATTGCTAAATTGTTGAATCGCATCACGTATGCCTAAAGCGATAAACAAATTAAATGTAGTTATCATACTAAACGGGACATTTGGTCTCAAAACGACAGACATCCATAAACCTTTATGTTTTGCAGAATTCCATGGCCGATTAAACCTACCTGTCCCTTGTGTTTGCTCATCACTGAGTATTAAAAAGGTATCTTTATTCCCTACTAATTGTTGTTTCGCTTCTAATTGTGTTGAAGGTAAGGAATCATAAACCGCTACATGATCAAATAGTTGCTGTGCTTCGATAATTGGTAATACAAGTCCACTATACCATTTGTCTGGTAGATTTATTAAGCGATGACCTTTATGGTTTACAGATTCAATTTCACAACCTTCAGTTTTCAATTGATCCATTATTTTTTTCACTGAAGTACGTGAAATTTTTAATTGTTCGGCAATGTATTGACCTGAAACATAATCTAAGTGATGTTGATATAAAATTTGTATCACATCTTTGCTATATTTAGACATTATTATCCACCCATTCTAAAATTTCAGTTTTGCAATTACTCACTTCACCTTGTATCACAGCGAGTTCTATCTTTCTTAATATATCTTTCATCCATGGACCACTAGGTTGTTGTAAATGTGCTAATAGATCTTTGCCAGTAACTGCAAGTGCTTTACGTGTATCAATTGGCAATTGTTTAGCAGTTTCAGCTAATGTGGCTTTATTAAATATAAGTGGCGAAGGTAACTTAATTTGATTCGCTTCAAGTAGTGTTCTATGTGTTACTAATTCTAATAATAATTTCATGTCATAATCATAGACGATACGTTTTAATGTAGCTTTACTTTGTAATTCACCTATTTCTGACATTAACTGGCTAAGAGCGTGAATCGTATGTTTTTCTTGATTACTAATTTTTAATTGTGCTAACGACAGTTCTGTAGATTGTTTAACTTGGATTATCGCGATAAATAAGTTAAAAGATATAGGCTCTGTTATTGTAATAGAGTCCATATTTGATTGTTGGAAAAATGGAATATACGTAAAAGCCTTTAGTTGTTTCATATTTTCAAAGCTTACTGAAACGTGTTGACCTTGCACAAGTTTTTTTAATTCTACTACAATACGTTCAATAGATAAAAAGGAAATGTGACTCATTTGCTGTTGCATCGCTCGATATGTGTTTGTTTCAATATGAAATGCTAACTGTGCTTGAAAACGTAATCCTCTAATAATACGTAAAGCATCTTCTTCAAAACGCTCGCTCGCTTCACCTACCGTTGTAATAATACGCTCTGCAATATCTTGCTGCCCATGAAAATAATCAATAACATGATAATTTTCATCCATAGCTATTGCATTCATAGTAAAGTCTCTACGTTTAACATCTTCATATAAATCACGAACAAAGGCAACATCATTAGGACGACGATGATCATCATAGTCACCTTCAGTACGAAACGTCGTTATTTCATAGGCTTCATCCTGATACAATACATTAATTGTGCCATGTGCTTTACCTATAGGAATAGTTTTACTAAAAATAGATTCGATCTCATCAGGCGTCGCACTTGTAGTAATATCTATATCATGGATATCTTTGTTCATTAAATAATCACGCACGGATCCACCTACAAAATAAGCTTCGTAGCCTTGAGATTTAATATGTTGAAGAATGGGTTTGGCTTGTTCAAATAATAAGTTACTCATGATTTCCCTCTAACATTTTTTTGTAGTAGCTTTCATATTGATCTGTAATTAAATTGGATGCAAAACGAGCGTCAATATCTGCTAACATGGCAGTTTGCATCTTATTGTATAAGTTTTGATCTGTTAGTAATTGCAAGGCGTATTCACTTGCTGTATCACTATCTCCAACATCTACAATAAAACCAGTTTCATCATGTTTTATGACTTCTTTTATACCACCAGCATTGGAGCCAATTGGTACAACTCCGGATTTCATTGCTTCTAATAGTGTTAAACCGAAACTTTCTTTCTCACTGAGCAATAATACTAAATCCGACATTTGGTAAAATTCACTGACCCAATCTTGTTTTCCTAAGAAGAGCACATGATCTTCAACGCCTAAACTTTTTGCTTTTTGCTTCATATCCATTAATTCAGGCCCATCGCCTAATAAAAGTAATTTTGATGGTAGTTGAGCATGAATTTTGGTGAACGTTTCTATAATAGTATCTATCCGTTTGACTGCTCTGAAATTTGACACATGAATAATAACTTTTTCATGATCTGCAATACCATAAGCGGATTTCAGTTGATTATCTCTTTTTGTAGGAAACTCCTGTTCACGTACAAAGTTATAGATTGGCACAATGGGTTTATTAGTATTAATAATATCTTGAGTTTGTTTGGCTAAAGATTGACTCACACTCGTTACTAGGTCACTACCTTCTATACCAAACTTGATTGCATTTTTTAACGTATGATCATAGCCAAGTACCGTAATATCAGTACCGTGCAGTGTAGTCATTATTTTAATATCTTTACCTGACATTTGTTTTGCTAAGATACCACATACAGCATGCGGTACTGCATAATGCATATGTAAAATGTCTAAATCATATTCATTAATGACTTCTGCTATTTTCGTACTTAAAGTAATATCATAGGGTGCATATTGAAAAACGGCATATTGATTAACTTCTACTTGATGAAATGTAATGTTTGGTAATGGTTTACGTATTCGAAATGGTATATTTGAAGTAATAAAATGGATATCGTGACCACGTTCAGCTAACATAATACCAAGTTCTGTAGCAATGATGCCTGAGCCTCCCATTGATGGATAACATGTAATTCCAATTTTCATTAGGATGATTCACCCTTTCTATTATTCAAATCTATTTTTATCTCGACCATTATATTTATCTAATGTTTCATTAAAACTTTCAGTCATATCTATATCTAATGAATTAGCAATACATAGCAATACGAATAGGTTGTCACCTAATTCTGCTTTAATTGTATTATCTGCTTCACTATCTTTCTTTTTCTTTTCTCCGTATAGATGATTAATTTCACGAGATAATTCTCCTACTTCTTCAGTTAAACGAGCTAAATTGGCTAATGGAGAAAAATATCCTGTTTTAAATTGACTTATATAGGTATCGACTTCTTGTTGCATCGTGTTCATAGTTTTCATATTAATCGCTCCTTTTAAATCATTTCTTATATAGTATAGACTAAAATATACAGCCATGCATTAATGTTGCAATGTTCTTTATTGTAATTAGTAACTATATAGTAAGAAAGAAAATTGGACATAAGAAAACACCTTTTCTTGACGAAAAGGTGTTTAATATTATTATTAGTCGCTTGAACGTGCAATTAAAATAAATCTAGCAAGTTCTGCTAATGCAACAGCAGTAGATGCTACGTAAGTCATAGCAGCAGCTGTTAATACTTTTTTGGCATGCTTATATTCTTTTTCATTTACAACATCTAATTGTTGAATTTGCTGCATAGCTCGTTTACTAGCGTTAAACTCAACTGGTAACGTAATAATAGAAAAGAGAACTGCGAATGACATTAATGCAATACCTATCCATAATGCTGTTGAACCTAAGGTACTTTGCAGACTTGTCAAAATAATACCTGCAAAAACAGCTAAATACCCTATAGAACTCCCAATATTAGCAAGTGGCACTAAAGCAGTTCTAAATCTTAAGAAGAAATAGCCTTGCGCGTGCTGGATTGCATGTCCAATTTCATGGGCTGCAATTGCAGTTCCTGCAACTGAAGGTCTGCTGAAGTTAGCTGGTGAAAGCACGACGACTTTTTTACGTGGATCATAATGATCAGTTAAAAAGCCTTGTCCTTCTACTACATCAACATCGTAAATACCGTTCGCATGTAATATTTCTAATGCAACTTCCTGACCAGTTTTACCACTTGTAGATCTTACTTGTGAATATTTTTCATAATTTGATTTTACTTTATGCTGTGCCCAAAGTGGTAACACCATCAAAATAACAAAATATATTATCATATAAATAAAAGACAAGAAAATTCACTCCTTTGTTTATCATTTTACTGTGAACGTTAAGAATGGTCAAATGTTTTACATTGCTTCAAGCGTATCAAATACAATAGTAATGGAATTACCGATAACCAAAAAGCAAGATAGGCTACACTTGCTAAATGAGACTCAATAAAATCATAATATGGATACTGCATAAAGACATAGTCAATAATATCATTGTGAAACGCCCAAATCATAGCAACAATAAAACCGACTAGTGTAATTTTAAAACGGCGATAAAATAAGAAAGCTTCTAATGCCATAATACCATGAGACATTATTAACATACATCCGACTATAGTTATATTATCGTATTGAATAAACATAATGATATTCATTATAACAGCCCAAATACCATATTTGATAAGTGTGACAAAGGCTAATGCTTCAATAATAGGTAGATTTTTATCAAATAAATAAGCAATCAATACTATACAAAGAAAAAGTGAAGCGGTAGGACTATCAGGAACAAATATTTTATATTGCCAATCAGTTACACTTAGTTGTCCCCCGTACCATATATATCCATACAAAGTACCTAATATGTTACATAGCAATATTAACCATAGCATTTTTTTATTGTAAGTAATTAAATTTAATAGTGAATTAATTGGCATCTTATCAATCCCTCATTGTTGAATTATGATTTCTATGTTTGAAAATATTTAAAATTTGAGTTAGTTGGTAAAAAAGATCTTTATCATTCATTTGCAAACTTAAATCAATATTTTCTTGCAAATTGGCTATAATCGTATTTTCTTTATGCTTTGATAAAGGAATTGTATATATATCATTGAAATAGGTAATGTAGTATGGAGATTGTAATAATTGCGCTACCAGTAATTCATCTAAACGACGTTCTCTACGTAATTGCGTACCAAAATCTATTTTAATATCAATTGCAAACGAAGAATTAGCAATGAAATTAAAAATTTCATTGCTATTTTTGTACAATTGGGTATTCGTTTGTAATGTAATGGCGTTTGAATTAGATTGAATGGTAGCTAGTGTTAATGTAACGTGGTTGTTTACGATTGAATCTACAAAATGAATACGTTCTGCTTGTTGTAAAGAGCTTTTAAGATAATTTAAAGTCCAGACACTGATTCTTGATTTAAACTCATATTGAAATAGTAAATATTCAATAAAGTCTATTTTCAATTGATTTAAATTGTCTGTCATTTTAATCACCTCATTTATTGAATTCTGTCTAATTCATCCTGCCACGTATCATTACTTGGCTCTAATTCAACTAACTGTAATAGTAATTGTTTCGCAGTAGTTATATCGCCGATTTCAATTAAATAAAAATAATAGTCACTTAAAAAGTCTACTTGTGTTTTTAAAGTTGGATATGCTAATGCAAAGAAATGTTGAGCTTCTTTATCTCGTTCTTCTTTACCTAACGCATGTGCAAGATGCCACATAAATACTGGGTCCATATCTTCTTCATCAACGTATTGTATCAACCCAATAAGGGATTCGTAATCTTCTTCGTTGCGATATAAGTCGCTTAAAATTAACAATGGTTCTTGGTAGGCATTATCTACATCTAATGCTTGTAGTAATAATTCAACGCCTTCATTTGCATCTCCGTGTTCAAGCGCAATTGTACCTGTTGAAACCATCAGTTCTTTATAAAATTGACTTAATCGTAACCCTTCTTTACCAATTTCAATGGCATCTGGATAATTTTTTTCTTGTTCATATAATTGTTGTAAGTAAAAGTAGCCTTGTAAATAATCAGGGTCTTTAGAAAGTAATGATTGTACCAATTTTATAGCTTCTTGAGTTAAATCATTTTTTTCATAAGCAATCGCTTTTTTAAAGAAGTCTTCAGAATTCATTTCGTCTTCATTCATTTCATCAAACATTTTGATGGCGTCGCTGTAGTTTCCACTTTGTAAACTACAGTCAGCTAAGCGTGAAAATAAATTAACACCATTAATTTCGTATTCACCAGTTTCAAGAACTGTTTCATATTCTGCTGTAGCACGTAAGTATTGGCCATCAAAATAAAGAAGTTCTGCTAAAGCAAAATGGATAATAGGATCATTAGGCTCTAAATCAATCGCTTCTGTTAGTTTATCTATCGCAACCTCTAACATGTTTAGTTGTTGATATAAATCCGCTTCTAACATTAAGCGTTCAGTAGATACACCTACTTCACTTAAATATTCAAGCGCTTCGTCAGTTTGGTTTTCTGCGATTAAACAATCAATTAAATAAATTAGTAATTCACTTTCATCAGGGTATTTATGATACAAAGTACGAAAGACTTCAACGGCTTGTGGTGTTAAACCAAAATTGAATAAAGTTTCGCCTAAGATGAATAATGCATCGTCATTTGGTGAACTCAGTGCATCATTCACACGTGTTTCTAAATTGTCTAATTTTTGTAAGTTGATATCATCAATAAGCTTATAGATATCTTGCATCTTAATTATCCCTCGTTTTCTAATTGTTTTAACTTCGGCAAGAATCCTGGGAAAGAAACATTAACTGCATCAAATTGATTTATTGGCAATGTTTCAGTTGTAAGTAATGACGCAATGGCCAACATCATACCTATTCGGTGATCGGTAAAACTATCGACTGTTGCTGTTTGTTCTAACTGAGATGGATGTATAATCATACCATCATTTGTAGGTTGTAACATGAAACCTAACAAGTTTAACATATTTGCTGTTGTGTCGATACGATTGGTTTCTTTGACTTTTAACTCTTCGGCATCTTTAATCACACTTGAACTGTTAGCTTGTGTACATAATAAAGCAATGATTGGCATTTCATCAATAGCTTTAGGTACTAAATCACCTTCGATATGCACACCTTTCAAGTTAGGTGTATATTGTACTCGAATTGATGCAGTTGGTTCTGCCCCATCAGTTTTGTTAAACAAAGTAATGTTGCCTTCCATTTTTTGTACGATATCAATGATACCTGAACGAGTATCGTTTATGCCAACATTATGAATTGTAATATCACTGCCTGGGGTAATTAATCCTGCAACTATAAAGTAAGCTGCTGAAGAAATATCTCCTGGTACATGGAAATCTGCAGGCTGTATATGATCAATAGCATGTGGTTTGATATTAATTTTTGTCACTTGTGTTTCAATAGGTATGCCAAAATGGTGGAACATTGTTTCTGTATGGTTACGTGTTACATCGATTTCGTTTATCGTTGTTTCACTGTCTGCAAACAAACTTGCAAATAAAATAGCACTTTTTACTTGAGCACTTGCTACTTCCATTTGGAAATCAATACCAGTTATTGTTGCAGGCTTGATAATTAAAGGCGTGTAATTATCGTTAATACCTGAAATATTTGCTCCCATCATTTTTAATGGTTTCATGATACGATCCATTGGTCTCTTACCTATAGATGTGTCACCTGAAATTACAGTTTCTATACCTAATCCACACAACAAACCTGCCACCAATCTTGTCGTTGTTCCAGAATTACCTGTATATAAGACTTGGTGTGGTGTGACAAAATGTTTATAACCTGGAGAATTTATCGTTATGACTTCTGCACTAACAGTAATATCAACACCTAAGCGACGGAATATTTCAACTGTTCGTAAGCAGTCTTCACCCAATAAAGGTTTATAGATGCGTGAAGTTCCACTTGCTAGAGAACCTAAGATGATACCGCGATGTGTCATGGATTTGTCACCTGGCACTTCAATTTCGCCTATTAAAGGGCCATTGACATCAATTATTTCTTTATTACTCAAATGGGTCACCTACTTTTTAAAATATGTTTGTAATTCGTGAAATGCTTGTTTGAGAACGGTTTTGTCTACGTGTTGAACAATTGGTTGTCCATAGTTTTGTAATAAAACCATTTGTACTCCGGCATCGTCATTTTTTTTATCACTTAACATCAATTGATATAGTGAGTCAAAATCAAAGTCACTTATTAATGTTAAAGGATAATCTAAAATATGAAGATAATTAATAAACCGTTGAATATCAAAAGTTGTATTCAAATTAATATTAGATACTATAAATTGATATATTAAGCCAATCATAATAGCGTGACCGTGTGGAATTTTGAATTTATATTCTACTGCATGACCAAAAGTATGACCTAAATTTAAATGTTTACGGACATTATTTTCTTTCTCATCTTGAATAATGATATTTAATTTTGTATTAATTCCATTGTAAATATAAGTTTCGATATCTACTAAGTCACTTAAACGTTGTCTTGAGTTGTACTGCTGTTCTATAGTTTGGACAGCATGACTATCATTTAAAAGCGCATGTTTATAAACTTCAGCATAACCACTAATAATTTCACTATACGGTAATGTTGATAAAAAGTTTAAGTCATAGATAACAGCTTTAGGTCTGTAGAAAGCACCTATTAAATTTTTACCATGTTTAGAATTAATTCCTACTTTTCCACCGACACTTGAATCATGCGCTAGAATTGTAGTTGGGATTTGTATGAAATCCACGCCACGCAATAATGTAGCAGCTAGAAAACCTGTGAAATCACCTGTTGCACCACCACCTACTGCAAGTAAACAAGTATTACGTGTTAGATTTTTACTTAGTAATTCCTCTATTATTTCATTATAATATGCTAATGTTTTCGTAGCTTCCCCTGAAGGTATAACAAGTTTGTGCGCGTCATATTCAGAGGTAATGAAATCCAAAGTCTCGCCCCATTGTTCTTCTACTTTAGCATCAACTACGAGCACAATATCTTTGTAGGATTGCACAAATGGATGTAATTGCTGTATAGCATTATACTCAACAATTATTGGATAATTATTGGATTGATATGTTGTTTCTAATTTCATAGTCTCACCTATCTTATAAATCGATATTTGAAAATTAAATTGCGTGTTAAATATTTGGTGATTAATATTCGATATTTAAAGCGCGACGTTCTTCAACTTGTGCTTGTAATTGCTCAATGTGATTAGATTGGAATTCCTCTAATAGTGCTTTTGCAACTTCAAAAGCAACAACATTTTCAACCACTACACTTGCTGCTGGTACAGCTGAACTGTCTGAACGTTCGATAGAAGCTTTGAAAGACTCTTTAGTATTAATATCTACTGAGTTTAAAGGTTTGTATAACGTAGGAATAGGTTTCATTACACCGTTAACGATAATAGGCATTCCGTTAGACATGCCCCCTTCTAATCCACCTAAATGATTAGAGCCTCTGTGGTATCCATTTGTTTCATCATATAATATCTCATCTTGAATTTGACTGCCTGGTTTTTCAGCAGCATCAAAACCTTCGCCAAAACTTACACCTTTAAATGCATTGATACTCACGACGCCTTGGGCAATTTTGCCATCTAATTTACGATCATAGTGTACATAGCTTCCAATACCAACAGGTAATCCATCTACAATAACTTGTACTACACCACCTAAGGTATCTCCTGCTTTTTTCGCTTCATCAATTTTATCTCTCATAGACTGAGCAATACTTTCATCGATTACACGTACATCATTTTTATCAACGTTAGATTTAATTGTTTCTAAGTCATAAAGACCTTGGTCTTTAACGCCACCAATTTCAACTACACGACTATAGAAATCAATATTTAATTGTTTTAAAAGAATTTTAGAAACTGCACCTACAGCTACTCGTGCTGCAGTTTCTCGTGCAGAAGAACGTTCTAACACATTACGTAAATCGCGGTGGTTATACTTCATACCTCCTACTAAATCAGCGTGCCCCGGACGAGGTTTAGTGATAACACGTTTCATATTTTCTTGCTGTTCTTCGCTTATTGGATCTGCACCCATGATATTTTTCCAATGTGTAAAATCGTCGTTTTTGACGATTAGAGTGATAGGGCTCCCTAATGTATAACCATTACGAACACCAGAAACGATTTCAACCGTATCTTTTTCAATTTGCATTCTACGTCCTCTACCATAACCACCTTGGCGTTTAAACATTTGTTCGTTTATATCTTCAACATTAATTGTTAAATTAGCAGGTACTCCTTCAATAATCACCGTTAATTGTGGGCCATGTGATTCGCCTGATGTTAAATATCTCATATATGCACACTCCGTTCTTTAATACTTTAAATTAATGATATGTTTTCTATCTTACCATATTCAGATAATCATATTAACAGAAAATTTAATAAATAATTAGCTCGATATGATTATTTTAGTTCCAGTGTAACATTGAAAGCTATAAAACGGATATGATATTACTGTTTTAGGCATAAAAAATAAAGGCGAGAATACTGAATTGTATTCCTGCCTTTATACTAATTATTTATATTATTCATAAATCCACGGTTCACGTGTTTGTTGATAATCTGTCAACTCGTCTTCATTGAACCATAAACTAATTTCTCTTTTAGCAGACTCAACTGAGTCAGAACCATGGATAATATTTCTACCTACTGTTAAGCCTAAATCTCCTCTAATTGTTCCAGGTGCCGCTTCAGTTGGGTTTGTAGTACCAATGATATGTCGTGATACACTTACAACATCTTCACCTTCAACAACCATCGCAAATACTGGCGCAGATGTAATAAACGATACTAAACTCCCATAAAATGGTTTATCAACATGTTCAGAGTAATGTGTTTCGGCTAAAGATTTTGGTACTGACATTAACTTAGCCCCTACTAATTTAAGTCCTTTATTTTCAAGGCGAGTAATAATCTCACCAATTAAATTACGTTGTACCGCGTCCGGTTTAATCATTAAGAATGTTCTTTCCATTGTGCGTAAATCCCCCTGTGTTATGTATCACGCTGAATAATTGTTAAATTAACCGCATGAATTATGTTATACGATATATAATCAGCATAACACTATAATAACAGGATGTAAAAGCGCTTTCAATGTTTTTACATAACTTACATACTTCTTTTACTCATTTTTTGTATCAATTTTTTAAATAAACTTTTAGCTTCTTTATTTTGTAAGGACTCAATAAGTGTTAGTGCTTTATTTAAGTATTGATCACTAATGTTTTGAGCCACTTTAATACTGTCAGAGTGTCTTATAATTGAGACACATTCGTCAAAAGCTATTCTTGGACTATCACTATGTAACGCTTCAATTTTTGCTTTAAACATTGGGTTACTGCGCATCTCAAGTAAAACTGGTAATGTGAGATGGCCATTCATCAAATCACTACCTACTGGTTTTCCTAATTGTTTTTCTGTACTAGTAAAATCTAATATGTCGTCTACAATTTGGAAACTCATACCAATATAATGACCAATCATCTTTAATTTACGCACAGTTTCTTCGTCTGCTCCAGAAGAAATGGCACCGACTTCAGTTGATAATTGAATCAAAAGAGCTGTTTTTCTATTGATACGGCGTAAATAGTTAGTTATGGATTGTTGCGCATTAAATTGATCTCGAAATTGAAAGAGTTCCCCTTTACAAACATCTATAATCGCATTAGAGATAACAGCGTGTACATGATTATCAGGAATATACGAAATATAATCCAAAGCAAGTGCTAACAAAAAATTCCCGGTTAAAATTGCTGTGTTTTGGTCCCATTTTTTAGAAATTGTAGGTCTGCCGCGTCGTTTATCACTTTTATCAATTACATCATCATGGACTAGTGTTGCCATGTGAATAAGTTCCAACGCTACTGCAACTCTGTAGGTGTACTCAGTTCTATCTTCACCAAACTGGCTACTTAAGATAACAAATGCAGGTCTAACACGTTTACCCCCAGAAGACAATAAATGGAAAGCAGCATTTTCGAGTACTTTGTCTTTACTAGTGATTGCTAGTTGTAATCGTTGTTCAATTTTCTTTATTTCACTGTTCATATTTAACTTTGCCACGCTAATCACCTTTGGTTGTTTCGTATTATTTATAGCCAAGGTGCATTGCAGCAACGCCACCTGTATAGCTACGTACTTTCATATTGCTGAAACCAGCTTGATTAAATAAACGACGTAATTTCTCTTTGTCTGGGAAATTAAATGTAGATTGTTGTAACCATTCGTATTCATCTTTAGATTTTGCAAAAATTTTACCAAAAATTGGCATTACAAATTTGAAATACATTTTATAAAATTGTTTGAACACAGGTAATGTTGGCTGACTTGTTTCTAAACAAACCACCATACCTCCGGGTTTTAGTACTCGATTCAATTCTTTTAATGTAGCCAAATAATCTGGAACGTTTCTTAAGCCAAAGCCAATAGTTACGTAATCAAATGAATTTGTATCAAACGGTAAGTCCATAGCATCTCCATGAATAAGTGTGATGTTATCTATATCTTTTGTTTTTTCTTCGCCCACTGCGAGCATATTTTCACTAAAATCGACGCCATAAACTTCACCAGTAGTGCCGACTGCTTTGCTTAAAGCAATTGTCCAATCAGCTGTGCCACAGCAAACATCTAATGCTTTTGCTCCTTTAGTTACAGCCATTTCTTTCATCGTATGTTTACGCCATAAAACATGTTGCTCAAAACTTATGATATTGTTTAAACGATCATACTTATTTGATATATTTTGGAATACTGTATGTACTTGTTCTTTTTTAGCATTGTTTTCAGTCATTTTAAATTACCTCTTTTATGAATATAATTTTGTTTTATATTCTTGAAAAATGTATTTTGTTCCTCTTTCGAATATTGTCTTAAATAGAATGATAAATGTGCATCATCATGATTGAACATTTTTGCTTGAATATCAATCGTATTAACATCAGCAATATAATGTTGAATGGTCACAATAGGAAACAGACATTCAATGGTCAATATAGTTTTTTCTATTTGCTGTTTATCTATTTGGTTATGGTGAATAGAAGATTTCAATTCATTTACTTCAACGATTGCTTGGCTAATTTTTGCTTGATAACTAGGGTTGTTTAGTTCAGCTAAAATCGTGTAAAAATGTGCGCTCAACAAATCACCAATTAATATGGATTGTTTAGAAAGATGATCACCTGGAACGGCATCTAAATGACACATTGCTGTGTCAATAGTGAGGCAAGCTAGTTTCGCTTTTTCAGGTATGTCATATGAATCAAGTACGTCACTTAATGCGCGATTAATATGTATAGGTTGATGTAAAGGTACATCAGCAAGTCTTTGTGTAATTTGTTTTTTTAATATAGTATATGTTGATTCCATGTTCACACCTCACGTTATAATCAATATACATAGTAACATTATATGATAGAAATTAAAATCAAGGATGACTAAAGTATTTAAGAAAACTTTTTATTCTATATGGTCAGCCTAACTATTATAACATTAAACAAAAAGTTGGTTGCCCAATATGCACTTTCTAACTTATCAATGTTAACAACTTATATATATTTAGACAAAAATAACGTTTTATTTATTGATTTTATATTATATGTATTAATTTATGTAAAAAGAAAAAGCCCCTTTATTAAAGGGCTTTGATGTAAAGTAAAGAATTATTTTACTGCGTCTTTTAAAGCTTTACCAGCTTTGAATGCTGGAACTTTGCTTGCAGGGATATCAATTTCTTTACCAGTTTGAGGGTTACGTCCTTTACGTGCAGCACGTTCACGTACCTCAAAGTTACCGAATCCAATTAATTGTACTTTTTCACCTTTAGAAAGTGATGATTGAATTGATTCGAATACTGCATCCACAGCTAAACCTGCTTCTTTTTTAGTTAAATCAGCTTGTTCTGCAACAGCGTTGATTAAATCAGTTTTGTTCATTACGAATTCACCTCCCCTAGGGTTAATAATGATATCTTAATATCATTATGCTATGACTTTAACACAACAAATATTGCTACTGCAATGATTTATATACGAAAAAGCTTGAATTAAAGGGATTTTTATTTAAAAAAGTAATCTATTGTCTTAATAGTGTAAAATTACTTCGTTATTCGGCTTTTTTTCCACGCTCCATTAAGTACTTAACACTTTCTTCAACAGGTGTATTTTCAAACAACACATTGTATAAAGCTTCGGTAATAGGCATGTCGACATTATACTTTTTAGATAATTGATAAACAGATTTTGTTGTATAGACACCTTCTACTACCATATTCATTTCATCAAGTGCTGTATCTAAAGATTTACCTTCGCCTAGTTTATAACCTAAAGTATAGTTTCTTGAATGGGTAGATGTACATGTAACTATTAAATCACCAATGCCACCTAAACCTAAAAAAGTCATTGGGTCTGCACCTAATGTTTCGCCTAATCGACTAATTTCTGCGAGACCACGAGTCATAAGAGCTGCTTTGGCATTGTCACCAAAGCCCATACCTGCTATTACGCCACTGGCAACAGCAATGACATTTTTTAAGGCGCCACCGAGTTCTACACCGATTAAATCACTATTTGTATACACACGTAAATAATCATTCATAAATAAATCTTGAATTAATTTACTAATAGTTTCACTATTGGAAGAAGCTGCTACTGTAGTTGGTTGTTTGATGACAACTTCTTCGGCATGGCTAGGTCCAGATAAAACGCCAATGCCATCATTATGTTCTGACGAAATTGTATCTTCTATCATTTCTGAAACACGTTTAAAGGTATTGTTTTCAATCCCTTTAGCAACATGGATAAAAATCTTCTTATTAGTGATTAACGCATCGATTTGTCCTAAAACCTCTCTAATTGCTTTAGTAGGTAGGGCAATTAAATATACGTCTGCAAATGTAACTGCTTGCGTTAGATCGTTAGTTGCTTTTATTTGGTGGTTTAATTCTGCATTTTTTAAATATTTGGTATTTACATGTTGCGAATTTATTTGTTCAATTGTTTCATTATTTTTTCCCCACATTAAGACATCATGTCCATTTTCAGCTAAAACGTTAGCTAATGCAGTACCAAAACTTCCAGTTCCATATACGGTAACTTGTACCATAAGTAAATCCCCCCGATTTAATTTCTTTTTCTAGGTAAGATGTGCACTGGTGTGCCCTCAAAACCAAATGCATCACGAATTTGATTTTCTAAATAACGTTTATACGAAAAATGCATTAATTCTACATCGTTAACAAAAATAATAAAAGTTGGCGGCTCTATAGCTACTTGAGTAGCATAAAATACATTTAATCTACGTCCTTTATCGGTTGGAGTAGGATTCATAGAAATTGCATCTGTAACCACTTCATTAAGTGTTGAACTTTTGACACGTTTTTTATGATTTTCACTTGCTTCTTTGATATATGGGAATAACGTTTTTAATCGCTGGCGTTCTTTTGCAGAGACGAACGCGATTTCGGCATAATCTAAGAATTGAAACTCTTTTCGCACTTCATCTTTAAATTTTTTCATTGTATTCGTTTCTTTATCAACAGTGTCCCACTTATTGACAACGATGACAATGGCTTTTCCTTCTTCGTGCGCATAACCTGCGACACGTTTATCTTGTTCTATAATACCTTGCTCAGCATCTATGACTACGAGTACAACATTTGAGCGTTCTATTGCTTTTAAAGCACGTAAGACAGAATATTTTTCTGTGGATTCATAGACTTTTCCTTTTTTACGCATACCAGCAGTATCTATAAGGACAAAATTTTGATCATCATATGAATATTCTGTATCAACCGCATCACGTGTTGTACCAGCAACATTCGACACAATAACACGATCTTCACCTAAAATTGCATTAACTAAACTAGATTTACCGACATTCGGTCTACCAATTATAGAAAGACGAATTGTATCCTCATCATAAGGATCTTCCACATCTTCTTTAAAATGTGTAACAACAGCATCTAATAAATCACCTAATCCTAAGCCATGTGAACCAGAAATTGGATAAGGTTCACCAAAACCTAATGCATAAAAGTCATAAATTTCGTTGCGCATTTCCGGATTATCAACTTTGTTGACTGCTAATACTACTGGTTTTTTGGATTTATATAATAATTGTGCGACTATTTCATCACTTTGTGTTAAACCTTCGCGAATATTCACCATGAAAATAATCACATCTGCTTCATCAATCGCAATTTCTGCTTGTGCTCTAATTTGAGTTTGGAATGGAGCATCTCCAATTTCAATACCACCTGTATCAATGATATTGAAGTCATGAGTTAACCATTCTCCTGTAGAATAAATTCTATCACGAGTAACACCTGGAGTATCTTCGACAATAGATACACGTTCACCCACTACTCTATTAAAAATTGTAGATTTACCGACATTCGGTCTACCGACAATTGCTACTATAGGTTTAGTCATTACCTAACTTCCTCTCTATATTAAATCTCTATAATTCTATCATATGGCATCACTAAAGAAAAAGAAATTTTGAAACAACTTTCCTGAAATTAATTCGGCAGTTTTTTATAAATACCCTTTAACGACGTATATGCTTACATTACTAATATTAATTGTTTTATCAACAAAGTTAATAAATTCTGAAATTATTATAATTTTGAACATAAAATAAATCTTGCCCTTCTGTCAATCAGGACAAGATTTAAGTTTAATATTTAATTGAAAACTTTAAAATTTGAAGTCTTTTAATTTATCTCCAAATACATCTCCTAATGTAGGATTGTCTTCTTCATCGTCACTTGTATCTAAATATGATTTCGTCGTTTCATCATCACTTTCGACAACATCTTCATTTGGTAATGTTGCTTTGATTGATAAAGAGATACGTTCATTTTCGACATCGACACCAAGGACTTTGACACTCACTATGTCACCAGCTTCTAATACTTCGCCTGGAGTACCGATATGTTTGTGACTTATTTCTGAAATGTGAACTAAGCCTTGCACACCAGCTTTAATTTCCACAAAAGCACCAAAACTAGTTAAGCGTACGACTTTACCTTCAATGATATCACCTTCATTGAATTCGCCACGGATAGATTCAAACGGGCTAGGTAAAGTGTCTTTAATAGATAAGGAAATACGTTCACTATCTTTATCTATAGATTTAATTTTAACTTTAACGTCGTCGCCAATAGCAACTACATCTTCAGGTGTTTTAACATGTTCATGTGCTAATTCAGATACGTGAACTAAACCGTCAACACCGCCAATATCAATAAAGGCGCCAAAGTTAGTTAATCGTGCGACTTTACCTTCAATGACATCACCTTCAGTTAGTGATTGGAGAAGTTGATCTTTCTTTTTAGCATTTTCAACTTCTTGTACAGCTTTACGACTAAGAATGACACGATTATTTTCTGGATCTAATTCTTCGACTTTTAATTCTAGAACTTGTCCATCAAAATGAGAGAAATCCTCAATGAAATCAGTTGATATTAATGAAGCAGGAATAAACCCACGTTGTCCAACATCTACTACTAAACCGCCTTTAACTACTTCGGTAACTTTAGCTTCAATAGTTTCATTACTATCTAGTTTTTCTTGTAAATAGTCATAAGATTTCTCTGTTTCTAGTTGTCTTTTAGATAAAATGTAAGCACCTGTTTCGTTTTCGTCGTCTAATTCGACTTTCGTAACATATGCTTCAATTTCATCACCTACGTTTACCGCATCACTTGGATTATCGATATGATGTGTTGATAATTGACTAATTGGGATAATTCCGTTAAATTTACCGCCATTGACATGGACAATCACTTGTTTGTCTTCTAATGATTGAACTTCACCAGTAATTTTATCTCCCTCTTTAATGTCATTAATCATTGATTCATTAAATTCTTCAGTCATCTTGTCTGCCTCCTTATTACACTACATAATTATAACATCTTACAAAGTAACCAAATTGTCAAGAAATACCACAGCAACCCATGTTTTGTATAAAAACTATGTAAAAGTGAAGTTAGAACTCCACAATTTATCAATTATTTTAGTAGTATATAACAAAACGAATTAAACTATTCTTGCAATTTTTGAAACATATAGTTTCTAAGTACCCTATTTTAATTAAATTATAAACGTAGAATAAGAAAATTTTGAAAAAAAAGACGAAATTCTATAAATCAACTATGAAAATTAATTTAATTGACTTATTTATTTAATATTATTGACCATTTCTAAAATTTCGTTAGTTACTGTTTCAATAGATTTACCTGTAGTATCTAAAGTCAGTGCATCGTCTGCTTTTTTTAATGGTGAAATTTCACGATTCATATCATAATGATCTCGCGCTTCAATTTCAGCTTTTAGTTGTTCGATATTTGATTCGATGCCTCTTAGTTCATTATCTTTTTGTCTACGTTCTGCGCGTTCCTCTACAGAAGCAATCATATAAACTTTTAAATCAGCATTTGGTAAAACGACAGTACCGATATCTCGCCCATCCATGACAATACCTTTGTTATTCGCAAGTTCTTGTTGTTTTTTTACGGCAAAAGTTCTTACAGGCTCTTTTGAAGCAACATATGATACATGATTTGTAACATCATTTTCTCGTAAGAAATCAGTTACATCATTGTCATCAAGTATAATGCGTTGGCCTTTGTCTTCATCATACGTTAAAGACAATGTTGTTGATGCAATTAGCTTGGCAAAATCTTCTGGCTTATTTTGTTGTAAATATTTATATGTTATAGCGCGATACATAGCACCTGTATCTACGTAAATCATTGCTAACTTAGCTGCTACTAATTTAGCAATTGTACTTTTACCAGCTGCTGCTGGTCCATCTAATGCAATATTAATTAAATTCATTGTACGAAACCCTTCCTTGTTGTATTATGAATTATATTTTATCATAAATACGTAGTTTATAAATAGGAGGAATGCAGTCATGAAAAATCTTCTTGTCATCCATACAGGCGGTACTATTAGTATGTCGCAAGATGAGTCAAATCAAGTTGTTACCAATGCTAATAATCCAATATCAAATCACGCAGAGGTAATTGAAAAGTATGCAGATGTAACCGAAATAACCCCAATGAATGTACCATCACCACATATACAAATTCATCATATCCAACAATTGAAACAAATAATTGAAGAAGCACACAGTACACATGAATATGATGGTTATGTAATTACTCACGGCACTGATACATTAGAAGAAACTGCCTATTTGCTAGATTTGTCAATGGATATAACACAACCAGTTGTGATTACTGGAGCTATGCGCTCATCAAATGAAATTGGTTCAGACGGTTTATATAATTTTATTTCCGCTATTCGAGTAGCATCTACAGATGAAGCAGCAAATAATGGTGTTATGGTTGTCTTTAATGATGAGATTCATACTGCAAGAAACGTGACAAAGACACACACATCTAATACTAATACGTTCCAAAGTCCTAACCACGGTCCATTAGGTGTTATTACTAAAAATAGTGTTCAGTTTCATCATCGCCCATATGACCATATGATCTTAAATAATATTAATGCTGAACTCAATATTCCTCTAATCAAAGCTTATATGGGAATGAAAAGTGATGTGTTATCATTTTATAGTAATGAGAATGTTGATGGAATTATCATTGAGGCATTAGGACAAGGTAATTTACCTCCTACATGTTTAGAAGGTTTGCAACAATGTTTAGCTAAAAACATTCCAATTGTATTAGTTTCTCGTTCCTTTAATGGTATAGTCGGCCCCATTTATGCATATGAAGGTGGCGGAGCAACATTAGAACAAAAAGGTGTTATTTTCTCAAATGGTCTAAACGGTCCTAAAGCTAGGTTAAAATTATTAGTTGGCCTAAGTAATAATTTGTCTTATGAACAATTAAAGAAATATTTTGAATCACAATTATAATAAAAAAGCTAGTGTCTATATATTATAAGACACTAGCTTTTTTTAAGATTCTAAAGGTGTTTGCTTTTTAGTTAAAATACTTTGAGTAATTATACCGCCGTGGTATTTACCATTTTCAATAAATATTGTATTTGCATCATTTCCTGCTGCAATCACACCGGCGATAAAACAATTGATTACATTTGTTTCAAATGTTTCTTTGTTATATACGGGAGCAGTACCAAACTCATTAGTATTAATATCGATACCAATAGATTGTAAGAAAGTATAATCGGGATGATATCCAATCATTGCAAAGACGTAATCATTTGGAATTTCATATGTGTGACCATCGTTTTCATATTGAACAGATGTTTCTGTAATTTTGGTTACTTGAGCATTAAATACCATATTGATTTTTTCGTTTCTCACTAATGATTCAAAGTTTGGTAATATCCAAGGTTTAATAGCATTAGGATAATCTTGACCTCGATATAAAACGGTAACGTGTGCGCCCGCTTTTTCTAATTCTAAAGCCGCATCAACCGCAGAGTTTTTCCCACCAATAATAACCACGTTTTGTCCAAAGTAAGGATGAGCTTCTTTAAAGTAGTGATTTACTTTAGGCAATTCTGCACCTTCAACTTCTAACTGGTTATGTTGGCCATAGTAACCTGTTGCGACAGTTAAAAAGCGACACTGATATACATCCTTAGTTGTTGTAATAGTAAAACGATTATTGATTTTTTTAACAGTTAATACTTCTTCAAAAGGATTAATATTAAGTTGATGATGTTTTACTACTTCTCTATAATAAACCAATGCTTGGTTTCTACGTGGTTTACTTTCTTCTACAATAAAAGGAATATCACCAATACTTAATTTATCACTGGATGAGAAAAATGTTTGATGTGTAGGATAATTATAAATAGCTTCTACAACATTACCTTTCTCTATTACTAATGTTTCGATTCCTTTTTTCTTTTGTTCGATTGCGGCACTTAAACCACATGGGCCACCACCGATAATTATGCTTTCTACAGTTTGCATTATTGTCTGCCTCCTTTAACCACTAATATATTATACCAATAGTATAGAAAAATCCAAATAATCGAAATGAAATTGTGTTGCAAGTCGCTGAATTTTTATAAAACTTATATTAAAATTGCACAAAAAAAACCGAGCAATTACTGCTCGGTCTTTCATTTTCATTATTGAGGTATTACTAGACGTTGACCATTATGAATGTCATTGCCTGAGATACCATTAGCTTCTCTAATTTTTTCAACATTTTCTGGTGAGCCTTCACCGTAATATTGAATAGCAATACGATATAAGTTTTGACCATTTACAACATGTGTACGTTGACCTTGTGAATCATTGTTTGTGGCTTGACTACTATCGTCTGTAGAATCGGACGTATTACTGTTTGCTTGATCTGATTGTTGATTATCAGAGCTTTGCTGACTTTGTTGTGATTGACTTTGACTATTTTGATCAGAAGAACTACCAGCATTACTAGCATCGCTAGCATTTTCGCCACTAGTGTTAGCAGTGCTTTGACCATCTTTGTCTGATGATTGTGAGTTGCTTGAGTCACTTGAATTGCTTGAGTTGTTAGCTGAATCATTAGCATTAGAATCATCAGATGTTGCGTTATCACCATTATTGTTTTCGTCTGATGATTGTTCGTTGTTTGAATCATTGTCATTTTCACTATCTGAAGCTTTGTCTTTATCTTTGCTATTGTCTTTGTCATCAGCATTTTTATCTTTATCGTCTGATTTATTTGCAACTTTATTGTCGTTATCGCTATTACCATCATCATTGTTACCAGTTAAAGCCATTCCTGCAAAAATAGCAATAGCTGCTAAAATTAATATCGCGGCAAGTATAGGCAATAATTTACCAAGTAGTCCTTTTTTCTTCTTGCCGTCGTTATCATGTTGACTATTATCACCGGATCCGTTGCCACCATTGCCAGCGGAGCCATTGCCTCCATTACCACCAGAATGTGAAGCTTTGGAAGCGGCAGCAGCACCACCCGCAGCACCAGCACCTGCAGCGGCTGCACCGGCTTTCTTACCTTTTCCATCTTTTGATTCATTTTTGTTTGATTCTTGTTGTTTGCTGTTATCTTTATCATGTGATTTCGCACCAGCTACACCAGCAGCTCCCGCACCTGCAGCGGCTGCAGCACCAGCTTTCTTACCTTTATGATTTTTAGAATCATTATTGGTGTCATTGTCATCATTTTGCTGCTGATAATCTACCTGCTTGTTCTCTTGATCTTGCTGTTTATCACTATCATCATGTGATTGAGCATCATCGTGTTGCCCTTCTTGATTGTTGTCATGATGTTTTTTGGCAGCGTAAGCACCTCCGCCAACAGCAGCAGCACTACCTGCAACAGCGGCCCCTTTTTTCTTGTTGTTACTTGATTCATCTTGTGAATCAGGCTCATTGTTTGAGTCCTGTTGCGCATCACGGTCAGTATCATGTTCATCATGTTGACGTTCTACATCTGAATCGTTGTTGTCTGTTGTAGGATGTTGTTCATCATGATCTTCTTGATTCACAGTGTCTTGTTCTGAATTTGGTTGATTTGTAGCAGTACTACGACTACGTTGTCTACGCTGTGAATTTCTTGGTGGAAATTGCTCGTCAGCCTTATCTGTGACTTTTTCCGTTTCATTGTCTACAGAACCTTTCGCTTTATCTGTATCTAGATGTTCTTTCGGGTCAATAGATTGACGATTTTTTTCGAAATCATCTTTAAAATTATTATTAGACAAACCGCTCATCCTTCCTTTTGCTTTTTTGCATACAAAGCTATACCCTATACAATGGTAGATATGTATAACAATTTAATGAAAATAAAATTATACTTGTTATATGCTTTATTATAGCTTGATTAAAAAAGTGAAGTAAAGCAATTACTCATTTATTTGAACAAACTTTGTAATTTTTCTAAATAATCCATTTTTCGTTTTACTTTTTTTCTATTTAATTGTTTTAGGTCTAATTCTTCACTGTCTATATCGCAACAATAAGTGGGCTTGTTAATAAATGACTCACCAAAAAATTCTAGTAAGTATTTTCTTCGACATTGATCAAGATTTATATAACCAAGCATTCTATAATAGCTTAACTGTTTTCGTCGAAATACTGTGTTAAAGATACGTTTAAGCGTTTGGATTGTATATATTTCATTTAACACTGTTAATATTTCATGCTTATTCATATCAATTAATTCACCAAGTTCAAATAATTGAATATCATTTTCTGATATGGCGTCAGTAAACAACAAGGTTTCTAATAAGAAACTATCGTCTGGTTGATATAAACTAATCGCTTGGCTTAAAGTACCATCTCTACCAGCTCTTCCTATTTCTTGTAAATAGTTTGAGGGGCTCGTTGGTAAATGATAATGAATAATAGTTCTTATGTCTTTTTTATTAATTCCCATACCAAAAGCGCTCGTAGCTACAATAACCGGAATTTCATTGTTAATAAATTGATGTTGAACAGTATGCCTTTCTTGGTAAGACATATCTCCATGATATATTCCAGTTAAAAAGCCATGTTCATATATAGCATGTGCAAGAGTGGCACACATTTTTTTAGAAGATACATAAATAATTGTGGGCCCAGAATTTTCTATAAACGGTAATAGCCATGTTAATTTTTCGTCATCGTTACTAAAATTTTTATGAGACAACATAATATTATTTCGATTCATAGTTGTTTTAATTTGATGGAACTTTGTTTCCAACATATCATTTAAATCATCGATTAAAAAAGGTTGAGCTGTAGCAGTTAACGCTAACAATGTAGCTTGTGGAAAGTATTTTGTTACCTTTCTAATTAATGCATAATGAGGTCGGAAATCATAGCCCCATTCAGATAGACAATGTGCTTCATCTAAGACAATCATGCCGAGATTTATATTTTTTATGAGCTTAATATTAGTACCTTGTAATAAGAATTCGGGACTTAAAAAGATAAAGCGACTAGATGATAACTTGTCGATGTTTTGACGTTTTTCTTCAGCGTCCATCCCAGAATGTACACAACTGACAGATGATTCTCCTTGTGCTTTCATTTGACTCACTTGGTCATCCATTAAGGATATTAAGGGTGAAACGATAAGTGTTGGTTGTCTTTTGATATAAGTTGGCAATTGATAACATAAACTTTTGCCACTTCCTGTTGGTAAAATACCTAATGTAGGTTGATTTTTTAAAACGCTTGTAATGATCTCTTCTTGTCCTTCATTAAAATGATCAAAACCAAACCAAGTTTTTAGTGCCTTATGTAGCATTTAGTTCACCTCTTTGATAACCGACAATCAGTAGTTTAAGTTGGAAATAACTTAAATCAGAAAATCTTGCTTTCATATCTCTCAATCGTTCATTTGAATGCTCAGGATAGTAGTGACTAAAGTCCCCCATCATTTGAGTAGTTACATATGTTTCATAATCAGATAAATAACCTTTGATAAATAATTCAATGAGGTGATCTTCAATTGTATTTATTTTGACGTTTTGCTCTCGTAAAATATCATTTAAAGATTGCTGCGCCAGTATACTGTGCAAAGTTTGTTCAGTTTTATTTAATAAAGGTGGATGCAAAACGAGTTGATGAAGTAATGGATATTTTGAATTATTCTCTAATTGGGTAACCATCTCAACTAAATCATTGTATTCTAACTCCATTAAAAGATGTTGTGGGATATTCTCTATTAAACTAACTTGTTGTCGCGTATACATACTTTCATTATAGCCTTGTAAATAATAATGTATGTAAGTTTTACCGTTTGTATCATGAATGGCAGTCAACAATTGTTGTAGTTCGGCTAGAAAATTATCTGTTTCTTGTTGCTTTTTAATAGTATTAAATAGTTTTTTAACCTGTTTTTGAACTTGTAGTTGTTGAGATACTGGTGTGAATTGGTAAAATTTGTGTATATCACACGAAATAGTTTGGATAAGTAATTGTAAGGCATTAAAAGTGTTACGCATACTGTCATAGGTATGCTTATTGTTGCACTTTAATGTTAAATTAGTATGATTATCATTAGTTTCCGTTAAAATTCGCTCGAATGACTGATATTTTAAGTTGGGTAAACTATGATAAAATGATAGTAGATGTTGGCTAGAAGCATCAAAAAAGGTTTGATGAGACTTTTTGCCTGTGATAATATTAAATATGCTTTTTTGAGTTTTGTAATCATGTGCTTGCGAATGCACAAAATTTAATATATTATACATGTTTTACTCCTCTTATTTATTAAACAAAAACATTTGAAAAAAATAAATGGGATGATTACAATATTAGGTATGATATTATTGTAGCATTTTTGTCAAAGGAGGCGAAAGAAATGGCTAAATATACGATAGTAGATATGGATACATGTATAGCATGTGGTGCATGTGGCGCCGCTGCCCCTGATATATATGACTACGATGACGAAGGTATAGCATATGTTATACTTGATGACAACCAAGGCACAGCGCAAGTGCCTGAAGAATTATATGAAGATATGGAAGATGCATTGGAAGGTTGTCCAACAGATTCTATTAAAATTGAAGAGGAACCATTTGATGGGGATGCTTTAAAATTTGAATAAGTGCTTGTTGATGACGATTGACAATCACGGTAAGAATTGAGAATGGGACGTAAATCCTTATTCTCAAAATAAGAGGAGGCTGGGACAACATTGATTCGTTCCAGTCTCCTCTTATATTTAAAACCTACGATTTTGACCGTGCATGCTTGCCTAGGGTATGGTTCGAGCCTGTAGTCTCTCACTTATACTATTCCTCAGGGCGTCAGCACATTTCAAAATCAATACCATAAAGTAAAATTTGGTGTTCCTAAATGGTAATATATATACGAAAGAAAATAGTACAGCGAGCTAGAAAATTTCATAAAACTAAAATAAACGTCAATTTCTATATCTTCTTAATAGAAATTGACGTTTATTTTTTAGTCAGAAATATTTATATCCCGTGCACTTTTTATGATTCTATCACTTTACTAAGACGACGATATAATAAGATAAAGATAATTGAAATTACAATACCTTTAATAATATTGAATGGTATAACACCAGAAACAATAATAATTTTCAAATTATGCATAATGTCTGTTAAATTCATTATCATGCCATATAGTGGCAACAATACAAAGTAATTGAGTATACTTAAGACTATCGTCATAGCAATTGTGCCACTGATTAATCCAATAATTAAGGATTTAGTATTATGTTTATTTTTAGCTACAAGATAAGCAACCACTAAAAATGATGTTGCTGCAAAAAAGTTTGCCATAGGACCAATTGGATCCCCAATATTAAATAAGAAATTAAGTAAATTTTTAACAAACTCTACAATGATACCTGCTACAGGTCCAAGTGTGAAAGTTGCTAATAGTGCAGGTACATCACTTATATCTAATGTTAAATACGGTGGCAGAAATGGTATAGGAAACTTTAAAAAAGTTAAAATAAACGCTACCGCACTTAACATACTTATAGTGATAAGCTTTTTTTGATTATTACGCATTATTTAGTTTTCTCCTTCCATTCATCTTACTTCGAATAGGAGGAAAAATGCTAAATAAAATGCCTAAATCCTCCATCTTCTCCCATCCAGACTTTACTGTCGGCTCTAGATTTTCACTAGATCAGCCATATTGTCTAAAAACAACAATATGGGTCGCAGGCTTTGATTACTGCCGGTTGGGATTTGCACCCTACCCCGAAGATGAATATACAAATTTTATAGATATATCATAGCTTATTACTCGGTTAAAAACAATACTATTGCTCAAGATAGATTAATAATTAATTATGCTTTAGGTAATTTAATGATAAACGTTGTTCCAACGCCTAGTTCGCTTTTTACTGATATGTTACCACCATGTTCTTCGATAATCATTTTACAAATAAATAAGCCTAAACCAGTACCTTGTTTACCACGCTTTCTAGATGTATCAACTTTATAAAATCGATCGAATACTTGGTTTAAATGTTCAGGTGCGATACCTGTACCTGAATCATTGATATATAAGATATCTTCAGTGTCAGTTTCGCCATAATTAATAGTAATAACATCACCTGATTCAGTGTAACGAGTAGCATTGTCAATTAAGTTTGTCAGTACTTGTTCAATTCGATCTAAATCAAATAACCAATATTGACCACCAGTGTTAGCATTTAAATACATTTCTAATTGCAAATCAATTGCTTGTTGTTTATATTTTTGTTGCATTTTTTCTAATAACTCATCTATAGAATGTAGCTCTTTTTCGACTGTTAAACCTTCTGCATCCATACGTGCAACATTTAACAACTCATTGACTAATCTGTTTAAACGATTAGTTTCATCCAATACAATAGATAATGACTCTTTAATTTCTTCAGGTTCAGTTACGATACCGTCGACTATGGACTCAGTATAACCTTGAAGCAGTGAGATTGGTGTTCGTAATTCGTGTGATACATTAGCGATAAAATCTTTTTTCATTTGATCTAAATTATGCTCATTAGTCATATCACGAATAATAGCAACGATACCACTGCGGCCATCAGGTTGAATTTGTTCAATATAACTCATTATTATAACAAAATAACGGGTGTTAATTTCATATTCTTCAAATTGTGTCGTTTTATTTCTTAATGTTCGCTCATTTTGTTGATCTAGTTTTTCTGAGCTGTATTCATCCATAGAGTGAATAATATCTCGAGCCATTTCATTAGACAGAATAACTTCTCGTTTATCATTAAAACCTAAAACACCCTCAACCATAGAGTTAATGAGACTATCTCTAATATTTTTGGAAGATGATAAGGCCTCGATATGTTGTCGAATTTCAGAACTCATTGTGTTGAATGCGCGTGATAGCTCGCCTATTTCATCTTTGGAATTTACTGGAGGCGTTTGGGTATACTCGCCTTGTGATACTTTAAGTGCTTGTGTTTGTAACTGTCTTAATGGCTCAGTGATTCTTGAAGATAAAAAGAATGCAAAGACAGTAGTAATAGCAAGAAAAATAACAGCAATAATAAGAATAATGACAGTAATAGCATTATTTGTTTCTTCTATACTTTTTAAGTCTTGATAGATGAATACACCGCTATATTTACTGTCCGACTGGCCATAAATATGCTGAGTTGGATAGCCAATAAGCACATAAGTACGTTGTTTTCCATTAACGGTAATATTAATATGTTCAGATTTTTGTTTACCGTCATCAAATACTTGTTGATAGTCTTTGTCTGTTTGTATAATTTCATACATTTGTTTTTTGATTTGATTTTTATTGGATTGTGCTTTGTCTTTATCAGGCATAATAATTAAGCCCACTGGTCCTTCAATTAACTTGCGACTATGTTCAATAGCAATGTCTTTATTATCGGAATCTGCGACAAGTTGGCTAATTTGTTTAGCGTCCTCAAGTAAAGAGTTTTCAGTTTCTTGTGTGAAGTATGATTGAATAAAAGTGATGAGAGCGGCACTTAATAAAATTAAAACTGTCGTTACTATAAAGATAATAGTTAACCACAGTTTTATGACAACATTATTCAGTCGATTCATTGTCTGTTTGTACCTCAAATTTATAGCCTACACCCCACACAGTTTGAATCATATGAGCCGCATCGTTAGAGACACGATTCAATTTCTCTCTAAGACGTTTGACATGAGTATCTACAGTTCGTAAATCTCCATAAAATTCATAATGCCAAACTTCTTTTAATAGTTGTTCACGATCAAAAACTTTATTTGGAGTTTTAGCGAGAAAGATTAATAATTCATACTCTTTAGGTGTTAAATTCACTTCTTTGTCATCAGCTAAAACACGATGTGCATCATTATCTATCACCAGATGATCAAATTCAATCAAATCCTTAGCATGTGGTTCACTTTGTTCTGTGTGTGCTACTTGAGTACGTCTCAGCAATGCTTTGACACGTAATACAACTTCGCGAGGTGAAAATGGTTTAACAATGTAATCATCTGCACCAGATTCAAAGCCTTCAACACGATTCGTTTCTTCGCCTTTAGCAGTAAGCATTATAATAGGTGTTTCCTTATATTCTCTTAGTCGAGAAGCGACAGTTATACCATCCATTTCTGGCAACATTAAATCTAATAAGATACAAGCATAGTCATGGTGAATAGCCATTTCCAATGCTTCTTTACCATCTTTCGCTTCATGAATTTCAAAAGATTCTCTTTCTAAGTATAATTTTAATAATCTTCTGATTCTATCCTCATCATCTACGACGAGTATTTCGTTTGGCATGTTTAATACCTCCCACACATGATTACTTTATAATTTAATTGTATTATATCACAGTAATTAACGAAAAACTTCACAAACAGAACAAGTTTGTGAAGTTTTTCTCAAAGATTTTGCTAATGTCATAGATTAGTCACATTAATTAGCCGTTTTCTGCCATGTGACGTATAGTTTTAACTTCATGAGGTGTCATGACACGACCTTCACCTGCATTTAAGCCTTTCAAATTGAGCGGTCCAAATTCAATTCTTTGTAGTTTGCTTATTGTATGACCAAAGTGTTCAAACATACGTCTTACTTGGCGATTTCTACCTTCTGCAATAGTAATTTCTACTAATGTTGTATTCTTTTCTTTGTCTTGATTTTTAACTTTAACGATTGCTGGTTGAGTTAAACCATCTTCAAGCATAATACCTTTTTCTAATGCTTTTACTTCTTCACGCATTAAGTAGCCTTTAAGTTTAGCAACATATTTTTTTTGAATTTTGTATCTAGGATGCGTCATCAAATTGGTAAATTCACCATCATTTGTCAGTAATAATAGCCCTGAAGTATCATAGTCTAACCGGCCTACTGGATAAATACGCGTATCAAGTTCTTTGAAATAATCAGTAACAACTGTACGGCCTTTATCATCAGAGACACTTGTTATGACTTGTGATGGTTTATAAAATAAAATATAAAGCTTGTCTTCTTGCTCTAATTTAATACCTTCTACTTCTATGACGTCAGATGGTTTTACTTTCGTTCCTAACTCATCAGTTACTGTTCCATTAACTTTAACCTTGCCTTCAACTATTAATGTTTCTGCTTTACGGCGTGATGTATAACCACTATTTGCAATACGTTTTTGTAATCTTTCGAACTCTTTACTCATTATATCCTCCTTTTTGGTTAACTAAATTACTGAAAAATTCTTCTATTTCTTCGTCTTCTTCATCTGTTGTAGGTAAAGCTTCTAAACTGTCTAAACCAAAGACATTTAAAAATAAATCTGTAGTATAGAGTTGTTGGCTACGTGAATTATCTTCGTCTTTTGCCTCGATGATTCCTCTTGCAATGAGTGTTTTAACTGCACCATCAGAGTTAATACCTCTAATCATTTCAATGTCTCCACGTGTAAGGGGTTGGTTGTAAGCTATAATAGACAACACTTCCATAGCAGCTTGTGATAATTTCATATTTGATTTTTGTTCGATTAGTTTTTCGATATAATGCGCAGCAGCTTTTTGTGTTGTTAAGACATATGTCGTCCCAAATTTTTGAATCATCAGACCTTCTGACTCATAATTATTGATTAACGTTGTTAATTGATCTTCTGTAATTTCCAAAATTTCAATTAGTTGTTTAGTCTCGAGGCCTTCATCACCAGCTGTATATAACAGGGCTTCTAAGATGCCTTTATCCGTTAATGCCATAGTTTACCCCCCTTATAATGTGAATATCTTCAAAACTTTTTGTTTGTTCTATATTTATAATTCCCGATTTTGACATTTCCAATATTGCTAAAAAGTGTGTAACGACCATTTCTACGGGTTCGGTAAAATTAAATAAGCTAAAAAAATTGAATGACTGTTCTTGTTGCAATCTTGATTGTACTTGCGTTGTTGCTTGTTGAATTGTGAAAGTTTCTTTATGTATGTCTACAGTCTTAGGTGTTTGAAAAGCGATTCTATTTTTTACTTTTTGATATGCAATAATAAGTTCTGTTAAATCAATAGTTTGATTGCTATCCCACGTTTCATTGCGCTCTAAATGAGATAAATCAGTTGGATGTTTTGAAAAATAGCAAGTACGTTCTGCCTTTTTAGAGTTTAACAGTTCTGTATACTCTTTATAATTTTGGTATTCAATCAAACGTCCAACTAAATCTTCACGGGGATCATCTTCTAATTCAATTTCTGTTTCAGTTTGTGGTAATAATAATTTACTTTTAATCATTAATAATTCGGAGGCCATAACGAGATATTCACTTGCAACATTGATTTCTAATTGGTTCATTGCATGAATATATTGCATATATTGCTCTGTTAAAGACTTCATAGGAATATCATAAATATCTATTTCAAATTTTTGGATAAGATGTAATAACAAATCTAAAGGTCCGTTAAAAGCATCTAATTTCACTTCATACATTTTTATCTACCTCATATTGCAAGTTATGTGCGTAATTCACTAAAATATTATACCATGTTTACGAAGAACATTAAATTTTGGAGCGATATAAAATGAAAGAAGCATTGAAATTATTTTATTTTCAATTTCATACTGAACAACATTATTTTTTATGTCATGATATTTTAGAAGAAGCGTGGAAAGAAAATCCCCATTTTAATAAAAATGATGCAATTGTTAGTTTAATATTATTTTCTACAGGTTGTTATCATTATCGTAGAGGCAATTTAATAGGAGCAAAACGATCATTTATAAAGGCATTGTCCGTAATAAATGCAGTTAACATTAAACCAGATTTAGGCTTAGATATAACTACCTATAAATCATTAGTTCAAAATATGATAGATAACGTGGGTCAAGAGCAGCCTTTTGCGCCTGTCCATTTACCCCTTAACACTGCGTTTGAGCAACAGATAATCCAACAATTTCCCAATTATATAGTGACACCGTATGTAATTGATGACGACTATATTGTTCATCATCATATAAAACGTGATCGTTCAGAAGTAATTGCTGCTAGAAAGCAAGCTTTGCAACAACGAAAATTACACGGTTTCAATTAAAAATCCACAAGCGCTGTTTTCAGTGCTTGTGGATTTTTAATTGTTATGCTCTTGGATGAAATTCATTATACATTTTACGAATTTGTGATTTTGACACGTGCGTATATAATTGTGTGGTTGATATATCCGAGTGCCCTAACATTTCTTGTACGGCACGTAAATCAGCACCATTTTCTAAAAGATGCGTTGCAAATGAATGGCGCATCGTATGAGGAGTTAAAGTTTTATTAATATTAGCTTTGATGCCGTTTTGTTTTATCATTTTCCATATACCTTGGCGTGACAAAGGCTTGCCATGTAAATTCAGAAACAAAGCGTTAGTTACAGTTGTTTTTAACAATTGTGGTCTAACTGTTTCAAGATATGTAGATAAGTAGTCAATTACTGTATCTCCTAAAGGGACAATACGTTCTTTGCCTCCTTTGCCAAACACTTTGACAAATCCCATAATTAAATTAACATTTTCAACCTCTAAATCAATTAATTCTGTAACTCGCATACCAGTAGCATACAATAATTCCAATATCGTTCGATCTCGATAACCATTATTTTTACTTAAATCAGGAGCATCTAACAATCTTAAAATTTCATCTACTGCAAGTACGTCAGGTAATTTTCGATCATACTTAGGCGTTTCAATAAGAACTGTAGGGTCTTTTGCGGCATATTTCTCTCTTAAAGCAAATTGATGAAAGCTACGTACGGTTGAAATAAATCTTGCTAATGATTTTGTTGATGCACCTTCATCATGCAAAAAACCTAAACATTGTTGTAAAGTTTGACGATCTACAAAGTCTATATGTGTAATTTTATGATCTTGTAGATATGTAATGTATTTATTTAGGTCCCTACGGTAAGCGCCTATAGTATTACTACTTAAGCCCTTCTCTAACTGTATGAATTTCAAGTATTCATCTTTGATTGTTTCCATATTCACACCTCAACATTTAAGTGGTTGTGATTTACTTTTCTTTTGATTGGCAAGTTTCACACACACCGTGAAAAGTTAATCGGTGATCTAAAATTTTAAAGTTAAAATCGTGTTCTACTTTTTCTTCTACTTGTGGCAACAAATCTTCTTCAATTTCTTCAACTTTTCCACATTCCATACAAACTAAATGATGATGAAAATGTTTAGCCCCTTCTTTACGTAAATCAAAACGAGCAACGCCATCGCCAAAATTAATTTTATCTACTACTTTTAATTCGGCTAATAATTCTAATGTTCTATAAACCGTTGCTAAACCTATTTCAGGTGCTTTATCTTTTACTTTTAAATAGACATCTTCAGCACTTAAGTGATCTTTTTCATTTTCAATTAAAACTCTTAAAGTTGCTTCACGTTGTGGAGTTAATTTGTATGATGACTGTTGTAATTGTTGCTTCACGCGATTTAATCGTTCTTCCACGGAAGCCTCACTCCTCTACTAATAATTATAATCATTTTAATTTACATAATGATTCATATATAAAATACCAATAATTGATAAAATGTGCAAGTTTAAATACTTTTTATTTAGAATGATTATAATTAAGTAATAGGTATTGAATGGCTATAATGGTTTTGGCATCTGTAATTTCGCCGTTTTGTAATTTTGTGGTTGCTTCCTCAATTGATAATTCATGTAATTCTACAAACTCATCATCATCTAAATTCATTTCACCAATTCTCAAGTTATCAGCAAAATAAATTGATATTTTCTCATTTGTAAACCCTGGAGAACCATACATTTCTGTGATTAACTGTAAATCGTCAGCAATATAACCAGTTTCTTCTTCTAATTCGCGTTGTGCTGCCGATGTTCTGTCTTCATTTAGTTCTAGTTTACCTGCTGGTATTTCTAATAAAGTATTTTCTATAGGTTTTCTAAATTGCTTCACTAATATGATTTTATTATTAGGTGTTATAGCACATACTGCAACAGCGCCATTGTGTTTAACAAGCTCACGTTTTGACGTTTGTCCGTTGGGTAAAGCTATATCGTGGACTTCTAAATCTATAATCTTGCCATTATATATCGTAGTTTTGGCAATTGTTTTTTCGTTTAGTTCCATCGTAATCACTGTCCTTTTAATTAGTATAAGTTATTGTTAAGATTAATTTATTGATAATTGAGGTGTAGTATAAACACATGGGCATATTTACATTATGTCATATGTTAATTATTCAGTGTTTTGCAACGACTAAATGGCACCTCTTTATCTTATTTAATTAGTGTATCGAAAGGAGTATTAACATGCAAAAGAACATATTAAAAAGTGGCATAGAATTATCAGAAATTGGTTTAGGTTGTATGAGTCTTGGTACAGCATATGATCATGCTGAAAGTATCATTGAACGTGCAATTGAACATGGTATCACTTATTTTGATACAGCTGATATTTATGATAAAGGTGTGAATGAAGAAATCGTAGGTAAAGCACTTAAAAAATACCAAAATAGAGATGATATTGTTGTAGGTACTAAAGTAGGTAATCATTTACAACAAGATGGTTCGACATTTTGGGATCCATCAAAAAAACACATAAAATCTTCTGTTAAAACGTCGTTACACAGATTAGGCTTAGACGAACTACAACTTTATCAATTGCACGGAGGCACAATTGATGATCCGTTAGATGAAACGATAAGTGCATTTGAGGAATTAAAGCAAGAAGGTATAGTTCAAGCTTATGGTATTTCTTCTATTCGACCAAATGTTATTCGTTATTATTTAGAGCATAGTGACATTGAAACACTCATGTCTCAATTTAATTTAATTGATAACAGACCCGAAGCGCTTGTAGATGAAATACATGCACATAATGTTAAAATTTTAGCACGTGGTCCTGTTTTTAAAGGATTATTAACAGCAAACAGCAATCAAGCGTTGGATAACAAATTTGCTGACGGTATTTTTGACTATAGTTATCAAGAACTTGGAGAAACAATCGCTTCTGTTAAAGAAGTAGAAAATAACCTGACAGCACTAACTTTTAACTATTTACAATCACAAAATGCGTTAGGTTCCATTATTGTAGGTGCAAGTAGCGTTGAGCAATTAGATGAAAATATTGAAAATTATAAAGCTGCTAAAGCCATTGGTGTCGATCAATTAAAAGCAGCACGTGAACGCGTAAAAGATTTAAATTACACACAACACCTACAGTAAAAAGTCATATTTTGAATATCAATCCATTAATATAAAAATATTATTATGGTCACATCGTAAACTATCATTTGTTTAGATGTGACCATTTTTTATTGTTTGTTTTTGAATAATTTAGGTAACAATCGCTCGAACGTACGAGGTGCTAAATTATAAAATTTAAGTAATACATTCATCCAATAAGGTTTATTGATTTCTGTCTTTTTCCAAATGATACCATTAATAATATCTTTTGCTAATGTATCCGCATCAAGCATTATTGATTGATATTTTTGGGCGTATGTTAATGAAGGATCAGCTTTTTGATGAAATGCAGTATCAATCGGACCGGTATTCACAACCATGACATGGTAATTAGGATGCTCGAGACGTAATGCATTGAGTAATTGATTAAAAGCAGCTTTGCTGGCACCATAATGAGCAGCATATGCCTGTGTAATATGACTAGCTTGACTCCCTATACCGACAATTGTAGCTTTTGTAGCTAAATAAGGTTGCAAAACTTTAAATAATAAGTTGAAATGGACTACATTCAAATTATATGTGTCAGTGATTTCTTGGGCACTATGGTCAGATATAGATTTAAAGTAACCCATTCCTGCACTATAAATTAAGCCAGTAATCGTGGTGTTTTGAAAATATTGTTGCAACCCATTAATATCATCCATATTAAGTAAATCACATTCTATAATTTGCAATAAATTGTCTTCGTCTTTATTTTTTAATGCTGTTAATTTTTGTGGTGACCGTACTAAAACAGTTACTCTAACTTTTTGTTGTAGCAGTAACTTTAATAAGGATAACCCTACACCACTCGTAGCACCGGTCAAAACAAAGTGTTGACTACTCATTATAACGCTCCTTTATTTGTAATGATTTAATTATAGGATAAACGACATTGATATGTAAGTATCGACAGAAAATATTAGGAA
Organism: Staphylococcus arlettae; assembly: GCF_025560845.1. NCBI lineage: Bacteria > Bacillati > Bacillota > Bacilli > Caryophanales > Staphylococcaceae > Staphylococcus > Staphylococcus arlettae. The sequence goes on along the minus strand of NZ_CP094803.1, from coordinate 1,375,262 downwards.
TATTCATTATCTATGTTAGTATAGAAACATCAAAAGATAAGGAAGTGTTGAAACTACATGAAACTAGTATTTTATGGGGCAGGCAATATGGCACATGCTATATTCACCGGCATAGTAAACTCAAATGTTATTGAGTCGAACGACATTTATCTAACGAACAGATCAAATGAAGGTGCACTAAAAGCATATGCAGAAGAATTAGGTGTGAACTATAGTTATGATGACCACGCCCTACTTGCTGATGCCGATTACGTTTTTTTAGGTACAAAACCATATGATTTTGAAAATTTAGCTGAACGCATAAAACCACATATTTCTCAACAAAATAAATTCATATCAATTATGGCTGGCTTACCGATAAGCTATATCCAAGAATTACTAGATACAAAAAATCCAGTAGCACGAATAATGCCAAATACAAATGCACATGTTGGACATTCGGTGACTGGTATAAGTTTTTCAAACAACTTCGGCCCTTCTTCAAAAGAAGAAGTAGATGAACTAATTAATGCATTTGGCTCTGTTATTGAAGTATCAGAAGATAATTTACACCAAGTAACAGCAATTACAGGAAGCGGCCCAGCATTTTTATATCATGTATTCGAACAATACGTAACTGCAGGTACGCGTTTAGGTTTAGAAAAAGACCAAGTAGAAGAATCAATTAGAAATTTAATTATTGGGACAAGTAAAATGATTGAACGTTCTGAATTGAGCATGGAACAACTGAGAAAAAATATTACTTCTAAAGGCGGTACTACGCAAGCAGGTTTAAATGCCTTATCGGAATATGATATTGAAGGTATTTTTGAAGATTGTCTACGTTCTGCAGTTAATAGAAGTGTAGAATTATCAAATCAAGATGACGAAGTTTAAGGGAGTGGGACAGAAATCTGATTTTGAAAAAATGATTTCGTCGTCCCACCCCGGCAAGGGTGACTAGCGTTGAAATAAGCTTGGTTTAAAGCGCATTTTCAATGCAGTCAGCTACTGCCAATATGAAAAAGGTTTCGAATAAAACATGAAGTGGGACAGAAATCTGATTTTGAAAAAATGATTTCGTCGTCCCACCCCGGCAAGGATGACTAGCGTTGAAACAAGCTTGGTTTAAAGCGCATTTTCAATGCAGTCAGCTACTGCCAATATGAAAAAGGTTTCGAATAAAACATGAAGTGGGACAGAAATCTGATTTTGAAAAAATGATTCCGTCGTCCCACCCCGGCAAGGATGACTAGCGTTGAAACAAGCTTGGGTTGAAGCGCATTTTCAATGCAGTCAGCTACTGCCAATATGAAAAGAGACTAGGACAATTAATATTGTCCTAGTCTCTTCAAACTGTCGATAAAGTTTACAACTTTGTTGGCAGTTTTTTTGTGTACACATTCTGTGGTCACTGCCTTAGCCTGTAGTCTTCGGCAAGTGCCTTTTCCGCAGGAGTCGGCTAAAGCACTGCTAATTATTAAAATAAATAATAATTAGCTATCATTTATTACGTATAGTCGATGTAATGTTAAATTTAGACATTGTGTATGAACTGAGATGAAGTAGTCCAAGGCTACTTCATCTATTTATATTTGGTAAGAGTCAAAATCATTAACAAATTGAAAACTTGGTAATGTGTCACCTTGCAATAAGTCATTATATATTGCTTCCACCTCTTCAAGTGTATATCGATTGCTAATATGTGTTACTAGACTATGCTTAACATTAGCTTTCTGCATTAAAGCAAACACATCTTCAATGTGACTGTGGTGATAATTATTCGCTAAAGTTTTGTCGCCTTCTATGTATGTACTTTCATGCACCATAACATTCGCATTCAATGCAATTTGATATTCATTTGCGCAAGGTTTAGTATCTCCAAATATAGCAACTATGGGTCCCGGTGTCGGTGCCCCTTTAAAATCACAAGAATTGTAAATAACGTCTTCAAACTCAAACGTTTCGTGTTCTTTTACTTCTTGATACTTAGGTCCCGGTTCTAGCCCTATTGATTTTAAAGCTTGGACATCTATCTTACCAGAGGTTTGTGGTGCTTCAATACGGTAACCGAATGAAGTTATACCATGATTTAAAATATCTGCTGTAACTGTAAAACCATTATGCTGATACGCAAAATGATTGTCGAGTTCAATAAATGTCAATGTGTAATTCAATCTTGATTCAGATAAAGCTAATGTTGTTTCGACAAATGATTTTATCCCTTTAGGACCTATAATAGTCAATGGTTTGCCTTCCCCACCTTGGAACGAACGACTTGTTAATAAGCCGGGTAGTCCAAAAATATGATCACCATGCATATGTGTTATGAAAATATGGTCTATTTTGCCTAACTTTATGGAATGGTGTAAGATTTGATGTTGTGTAGCCTCACCAACATCAAATAACCATATATTATTAGAATAAGGTTCTAAATTAAGTGCGATAGATTGTGTATTACGTTCTTTCGTAGGTAAGCCAGCACTTGTGCCGAAAAATGTGATTTCCATGAACGTGCCCCCTCTTCTTGAATACATTTTAGCATATAAAATTAAGAATGTTATAGTAAAGAAAAAATTGATTATAAGCAAAATGGTATGAACTATACGATTAATTAGTCTATAATTAAAGAAGATTTTAAAAAAGAATCGAGGTTTTTATCTTGAGTACTAGAAATAAGAATATACCATGTTTAATAACAATATTCGGAGCAACAGGTGATTTAAGCCACAGAAAACTATTCCCATCGTTATTTCATTTATACCAACAAGAAAATTTAAATGAGCATATTGCGATTATCGGTATAGGTAGAAGAGAGTTAACTAACGATGATTTCCGTAGTCAAGTGAAATCATCAATTCAAGAACACGTTAAAAACACCAAGCATTTAGATAAATTTATGGAACATGTTTTTTATCACAAACATGATGTGAGTGATGAAGCAAGTTATGAATCTCTACTAGAGTACAGTAATAAATTAGATAAAGAATTTAAATTAGAAGGCAATCGTCTATTTTATTTAGCGATGGCTCCAAAATTCTTTGGTGTGATTTCTGATTACTTAAAATCTTCTGGATTAACAAATACAGATGGTTTTAAACGTTTAGTGATTGAAAAACCATTTGGCACAGATTTGGCTTCAGCTGAACAATTAAATGAACAACTTCGACGTTCATTTAAAGAAGAAGAAATATATAGAATTGACCACTATCTTGGTAAAGATATGGTACAAAACATTGAAGTTTTACGTTTCGCAAATGCGATGTTCGAACCATTATGGAATAATAAATACATTTCAAATATACAAGTCACTTCTTCTGAAGTATTAGGCGTCGAAGATCGTGGCGGGTACTATGAATCAAGTGGTGCACTAAAAGATATGGTACAAAATCATATGTTACAAATGGTCGCATTATTAGCTATGGAGGCCCCTATTAGTTTAAACAGTGAAGACATTCGTGCTGAAAAAGTAAAAGCATTAAAATCTTTACGTAAATTAGAACCGGAAGAAGTAAGCCAAAACTTTGTACGTGGTCAATATGATAACGGTGTTATTGATGGACAAGAAGTAAGAAAATATCGTGATGAAGATCGTGTTGCTGAAGATTCAACGACCCCTACTTTTGTCGCTGGTAAATTGACAATTGATAACTTTAGATGGGCTGGTGTACCATTCTATATTCGTACAGGTAAACGTATGAAGAGTAAAACGATTCAAGTAGTTGTTGAATTTAAAGAAGTACCTATGAATTTATACTATGAAACAGATAAAAAATTAGATTCTAATTTATTAGTAATCAATATTCAACCAAATGAAGGCGTATCATTGCATTTAAATGCTAAGAAAAATGTTCAAGGCATTGAGACAGAACCTGTACAATTATCTTATGCTATGAGTGCACAAGATAAAATGAATACAGTTGATGCTTATGAAAACTTATTATTTGATTGTTTAAATGGTGACGCTACTAACTTTACTCATTGGGAAGAATTAAAATCAACTTGGAGATTTGTCGATGCTATTCAAAATGAATGGGATCAAACAGCACCTGAATTCCCTAACTATACTGCTGGTTCTAATGGACCATTGGAAAGTGATTTACTATTAAGTAGAGATGGTTTCCATTGGTGGGATGATATTCATTAATAATTAAAAGCACAAAAAAGCGATAACACAGTGTCTTTTTACACTGATGTTGTCGCTTTTTTCTTTGTTCCTTTTTGTGTTATTATTTTAGTTATTGGAAACACCAACGCTACAAATTTTATAGGGCAAAATGTTACACACCAATATAGGTGTTATTAAGCTTCAAATAAGGTAAACTATACATAAGTAATAATAAGATTTTTTATAAAACGAAAGCAACTTTTGTAACATAGTTTCTGTTGCTTTATGATTTCGGCTTTGTAAGTTTTAGGGGTGAAAGTTTTGGACGTTATCAAGCAAATTCAGCAAGCAATCGTTTATATTGAAGACCATTTGCTAGAACAATTTCATTTGCAAACATTGAGTGATTACGTAGGTCTTTCACCTTATCACTTAGATCAATCATTCAAAATGATTGTTGGTTTATCACCGAGTGAGTATGCACAAGCACGAAAAATGACTGTTGCTGCACAAGAACTTCTTGATGGATCAGGTCGTTTAGTTGATATAGCAAAAAAATATCATTATGCAAATACGAATGATTTTGCATATGATTTTAGTGATTTTCATGGTATTTCACCATTACAAGCAAATGCTAAAAAAGAACGATTAAAAGTACAAAATAGGCAATATTTGAAAGTAACTACCACTGAAAAAGCACCTTATACATTTAGATTGGAAATAACTGCTGGTCTGAATTTGGTAGGTTATGCAAAATTCATTAACTCTGTAGATATTGAAAATCCTTTTAAAGTACCTGACTTTTTAGAAGATTTAGTGATAGAAGGTAAAATAACTGAGTTGCAGCGCTATAATAATATGAGTCCACATGAATTATATGTTATTAGCTGCCCTTTAGAATATGGCGTAGAAATATTTGTAGGTGTGCCGAGTGATCGATACCCTGAGCATTTAGAAAGTCGTTATTTACCAGAACGACAATACGCTAAGTTTAATTTACAAGGTGAAATTGATTATGTAACAAATGAGGCATGGCACTATATCGAAACAAGTTTACAATTATCATTACCTTATGAACATAACAGTTTATATGTAGAAGTGTATCCTTTCGATATTTCCTTTGAGGATAGCTTTACAAAAATACAATTATGGTTACCTGTAAATCAACAAGATATTTGATTAGAGGCTGGGACATTATAAATTCGCTCCAGCCTCTTTAAATTGTTGTAAGTTTTTGTGCACGCTTTCAGTGGGCACTGCCTCAGCCTGTAGTCTTCGGCCCACAGGAGTTGGCATAAATCACTGCCAACAGGATATAGATTATATGTATCAGATGATTCGATTGGTCGACATTACTCCTACTAAGTTAATATACGAAATCACTACTATTTTGACAAAGCTATTTAAATAAAAAATAAACAAATCCTTCGCAAATTAATGCAAAGGATTTGTCTACGTTATGGAGGCTAGGACATCATTGATTTGTTCTAACCTCTTTTTATATTGGCAGTTAGCTGACTGCATTGAAAATGCGCTTCAAACCAAGCTTGTTTCAATACTAGTTGGGACGACGAAATCATTTTTTTCAAAATCAGATTTCTGTCCCACTCCATGTTTTATTAGAAACCTTTTTCACATGGGCAGTAGCTGACTGCATTGAAAATGCGCTTTAAACCAAGCTTTTTTCAACGCTAGTCATCCTTGCCGGGGTGGGACGACGAAATCATTTTTTCAAAATCAGATTTCTGTCCCACTCCCTGTTACCATTATAATTTAATTACTGCTGCTTCAAAAGCTTGTAAATTTTGTAAATCAATATCACCATCATAATTATGTAATATTGTTTGTGGTTTATTACTATTATTATCTAGCGATAACTGCGCATTTTTATCAGTTAAATTTCCAACTATTAAGTAAGTTATGTCATTTAATTTACGAGTATAAGCAAAAACCTGACTATTATTTTCATCAACTAAGTCAAACTGACCATAAGTGAACACATCATCCGACTTTTTAACTTTAATTAAGTCCTTATAGAAATTTAAAATTGAATCTGGATCTTCAAGTTGTTGTGCCACATTAATATCTTTATAGTTTGGATTTACTGGGAACCAAGGTTCAGCAGTTGAAAAGCCAGCATGTTTATCAGTGTTCCACTGCATAGGTGTCCGACCATTATCTCTGTTTTCCATTTTATGTTTGTGTAACAAGGCTTCTGTGTCGCCACCTTGAGCTTTAACAATATTATATTCATTTATAACTGCAACATCATTAAAGGTTTCAATATGCTCGAAAGGATAGTTAGTCATACCTATTTCTTGTCCTTGATAAATGAATGGTGTCCCTTGTTGTAGGAAATAGACGATTGCATGGCTTGTTGCAGATTCATACCAAAATTGTTGATCATCTCCCCAAGTTGATACTCGGCGTGGTTGATCATGATTTTCGATAAATAAGGCATTCCAACCGTTATTTTCTAGACGTTTTTGCCATGTAGCTAAAACATTTTTATATGCTAATACATCAAAGCTACTTTCCCCTGTTTGCCATAATCCTAAATGTTCAAATTGGAAAATCATATCGAATTTACCTTCATTTTCACCAACCCACAGGTGTGCATCAGCGGGGCTAACACCATTAGCTTCACCAACAGTCATAATATCATAATGATCTAAGCTACCCTCTTTGACTTCTTGTAACCATGTATGAATACCTGGTTGATTCATTGCAGCATCAAAAGCTGGTGCAAATTTCTGCTGATTCGTTGTTGGTAAATTGCCTTTGTCGAATGACTTTTTAATATGAGTGATTGCATCTACTCTAAAACCATCAATTCCTTTATCAAACCACCAATTCATCATTGAAATGACAGCTTGTCGCACTTCTGGATTTTCCCAATTCAAATCAGGTTGTTTTTTGCTGAATAAATGGAAATAATATTGCTCAGTTTTTTGATCATATTCCCATGTAGAACCATTAAAAATACTTTCCCAATTGTTTGGCTCACTACCATCTGGTTGTGGATCTTGCCAAATATACCAATCCCTTTTAGCATTAGTTTTACTGGAACGTGATTCGATAAACCATGGATGTTCATCGGAAGTATGATTAACAACTAAATCTAGAATTAACCTCATCCCTTTATTATGCACAGCTTCTAACAAAGCATCAAATTCAGCCATAGTACCAAATTCATCCATAATATCAAAGTAATCACTAATATCGTAACCATTATCATCATTTGGCGATTTGTACATTGGGGATAACCAAATAATATCGATCCCTAAGTCTACTAAATAATCTAATTTAGCAATTAGTCCATTTAAATCACCTATACCGTCGTTATTTGAGTCATTAAAACTTCTTGGATAAACTTGATAGGCAACTGCTTCTTTCCACCATTTTTTAGTCGTCATTTTAGACCTCCGTTTTAAAATAGATTAATTAAAATATGTATAGATATGGATTGAAACATTAATTATATAAAAATAGTTTAAGAAATGTAATCGATTCCATATATGTTGAAAAGCAAAGCACTCTCAATGAGTGCTTATGCTAAATATAATTAGTCTTCAATCCATTGTGTATGGTAAACACCTTCACGGTCTTTACGTTCATAAGTGTGTGCACCAAAATAGTCACGTTGTGCTTGGATTAAGTTTGCTGGTAAGTCTTCAGAGCGGTAACTATCATAATAGTTAATGCTTGCTGAGAAACCAGGTGTTGGTACACCATTTTGCACACCAGTTGCAACTACATCACGTAGTGCATCTTGATAATTTGTTACGATATCTTTAAAGTATGGATCTAGTAATAAATTTTGTAAGTTTGAATCATTATCATACGCATCTTTAATTTTTTGTAGGAATTGAGCGCGAATGATACAACCTTCTCTCCAAATCATAGCTAAATCGCCTAATTTTAAATTCCAGTCGTTGTCTTCACTAGCTTTTTTCATTTGTGTGAAACCTTGTGCATATGAACAAATTTTACTCATATATAAAGCTTTACGAATTTTTTCAAGGAATTCCTCTTTATTACCTGTAAAGTTTGTACTAGGACCATTTAATTGTTTAGACGCATTTACACGTTCTTCTTTTATAGAAGAGATAAATCTTGCAAATACTGATTCAGTAATGATTGTTAATGGAATACCTAATTCTAATGCGTTAATAGATGTCCATTTACCAGTACCTTTTTGTCCAGCAGTATCTAATATTTTTTCAACAAGTGCTTCATCAGAACCTTCGTCAAGTTTTGTGAAGATATCACCAGTGATTTCGATTAAGTAACTAGAAAGTTCTCCTGCATTCCAGTCTTTGAATGTGTTAGAAATTTCTTCATGAGACATTCCTAATAAATCTTTCATCATTGCATAGCTTTCAGCAATTAATTGCATGTCAGCGTATTCGATACCATTATGTACCATTTTTACATAGTGGCCAGCGCCATTAGGGCCAATATAAGCAACACATGGTGCGCCATCTTTAGCTTTTGCTGAGATAGATTCAAGTATATCACTTACTTTATCAAATGCTTCTTTTTGTCCACCTGGCATTAAAGAAGGACCTGTTAATGCTCCTACTTCACCACCTGATACACCCATACCAATAAAGTTAACGCCGCTTTCAGCTAAAGCTTTATTACGTCTAATTGTATCTTGATAGTTTGTATTACCACCATCAATAAGAATGTCGTCGTTATCTAATAACGGTAATAAGCTATCTATTGTTGCATCTGTAGCTGGACCAGCTTTGACCATCAATAGAATCTTGCGGGGTTTTTCTAAAGAATTAACAAACTCTTCAATTGAATATGTTGGATGGATATTTTTACCTTCGGATTCTTTTACCATTTCATCTGTTTTTTCAGATGAACGATTGAATACTGAAACGCTATTACCACGTGATTCAATATTCCAAGCAAGGTTTTTACCCATTACTGCTAAACCTACTACACCAATTTGTTGTGTCATATTACTAACCTCTCTTATTAAAGTTTACATGTTTATTGTATCACAAAGCAGTAATCACATCACTAAATGAGTTTCTAACCTTGATTAGCAATTTGTGTGATTTTAAGTAACTGCTGAGCTAATGCTGTTAACGATTTTATCTCCATACGTTCTTCAGTTGTGTGTATAAATTCATAACCAACACCTAAAATCACTGTAGGAATACCATAGCCATTAATAATATTACCGTCGGATCCACCTCCAGCAATAACTGTTTGTGGTTCTAAATTTAATTGTGTTGCACTAGACTGTGCTACTTGTATAACTTTACTTTGGTCATCAATTTTAAAACCTGTGTAGGTTTGGTATGTCTCTACTGTTGCTGAGCTTCCGTAATTCGTAGCGGTCGCTTCAAATATTTTTTTCATATGATTAATTTGAGCTTCTACTTTTTGTGGAGAATGGGAACGTGCTTCTGCTTGTAAAGTTACTTTATCTGCAACGACATTTGTTGCAGAGCCACCTTCAAAACGACCAATATTTGCTGTCGTTTCATGGTCAATTTGACCTAAATGCATATTGCTAATGGCTTTTGCAGCTATGTTAATAGCACTTATTCCTTTATTTGGTGTACTTGCATGTGCCTTTTTACCATGTATTGTTGCTACTAATTTCATTTGTGTCGGGGCACCTATAACAGTAGTACCGACAGGAACACTGGCATCTACTGCATAACCGTATTCTGCATCTAATAATGTACTATCTAATACTTTAGCGCCTTCTAGCCCAGATTCTTCACCTACAGTTATAATAAACTGTATTTGTCCGTGTGCAATATCATAATCTTGTAATGTATGTATTAATTCTAAGATTGCAGCTATGCCAGCTTTATCATCTGCGCCTAAAACTGTAGTACCATCAGAATAAATATATCCGTCTTCACTTATTACTGGCTTGATGTTTTTACCTGGTGCCACGGTATCCATATGACTAGTAAAGTAAATTTTATCGCTATTGTCATGTGCATTATATGGTGCTAATGTACAAATTAAATTATTGGCTCCGAGATATTCGTATGACCCGGCGTTATCTTCTGTGACTTGCACATGTAATTGTCGGAAGTATGATTTTAAATATTCTTGAATCGATGCTTCATATCCCGATTCAGAATTAATCTTAACTAAATCTAAAAAATTATTAATTAAACGTTCTTGATTGATCATAGTTCCACTCCTAAAATATGTGTTTCTGCATAGTATTAGTATTATAGTCATTATTGTTAAGTGTAAACAAAATTAGTCATTTACGAAACATATTTGATTACTTCCATTCATCAGCAATATATTATAAAATATGCTTATATTAACAATTAGAGTAAACTATGTATTGTGGATAAGATATTATAAGTTTTACGGAGGAATTTTAAGTGAATAATAATAAAGTATTAAGAGTTATCATTGTGGTCATGCTCGTTGCAGTAGTATTAGCTTTGATTTTATCAAGTTTTGCTCCAATGATGGGATAGTAATTAAAAAGAACCTAAGTGAATTAATGTTACTCACTTAGGTTCTTTTTATGCACTGTGTGATTCATGATGCATTTTTAAAGATCCGAAATCTGATTTGATTAGTAAATATTCTTCCAATTCATTTAACAACTGCATAAGACTAGCTCTTGTTTGTAATGCGTTTTGTGATTGTGGTAAAGGCATTTTGTCTAATTCAAGTCGAATTTCATATAATGAATGTAAACGCAGTAAAGTATAATCATTACTATTCACATTTTCGGCTATTTCTAATAATAAGTTACTTAATTGGTCTAATAATAAATCTGAACACTCTATATTTTGCAACATGTTTTGAATTCTGCGTAACAAATCAAGCTGCTCCTCACGCATATCAAAATAATGATAATATGAGTTTTCATTTCTGCCAAAATGATTTTTAACATCTCTAAAAGCAAGTGATTTTGCTTTTTTGATGGTAAATTGGATTTGAGAAAACGATAAATCTAATGAACGGCTCGGATCTCTACATACTTCGCTATATGTTTTAAAAACTTCTGTAAAATAATCTTCAATTTCATGCTTATATTGTTTTAAATTTTTATCTAAGCTTGGCATAATCATATTCATTAAAAAGGCTATACCTAAACCTACAATTAATAATAAAATCTCATTGAAAAATAAATTTATATCAATAATTTGTGCGTTAAAGACATGAAGCAAGATTACGCAACTGGTTACTATACCTTCTTGAACCTTTAAAACTACTGTTAGCGGTATAAAAAACAGTACGATAAGACCTAGTATTAGTGCGTGTTGTCCGAAGTAATTAAAAATAATTGAACCAAATATCAATATTAGCGTACAACATACAAAACGTGAAGCTATTGCTTGTACAGAATGAACTTTTGTATGCTTTATGCAAAGTACAACTAAAATGGCACTAGAAGAAAAATTATCTAACCCTAACAGTTGTGCAATAATAATTCCTAGTGCCATTCCAATGGCCGTCTTTATCGTCCTAAATCCTATTTTATATGGATTTAAACGTGGCATGATATTTGGCCTCTTTATCTTTCTTCGCAGTATTTATCGAATAAAGATTGTAATTGCGTAATAACATCCATCACATCGTGACCTTCTATTTGATGACGTTCTATCATTTCAGTAATTTGTCCATCTTTAATTAATGCAAATGATGGACTTGAAGGTGCATAACCTTCGAAGTAATCACGTGCTTGTTGTGTTGCTTCTTTATCTTGACCAGCAAAAACAGTCACTAGGCGATCCGGGAGCGTATCATAGTGTAGAGAATGAGCGGCTGCTGGACGAGCCATACCACCTGCACATCCGCAGACTGAGTTTACCATTACTAAAGTAGTGCCATCTTGTTGTAATACTTTATCTACTTCTTCAGCAGACGTTAATTGTTCATATCCCGCTTCGACCATTTCGTTTCTAGCTTGGTCTACGACATCATTCATATATAAATCGAAATTTAAATCCATAACCAGGTCACCTTCCATATCTTTATTAATATCATTATTTTACTAATTTCTTGGTAATTGTTCAACCCGCGTGTTTCACATGCATAAAAATAGGAGTGAGATAGAAGAACAATTTGTATCGTTTCTTAATCTCGCTCCAATAAAGATTTTTTAATTAGTTTTGCTTAAAATATACTTGTGTTTTCAATTGAATATTGTTCGATACGTGATTTTACATAATTCATAAATCTACCAGCTTGTAAGCCATCTAAAATACGATGATCAATAGATAAACATAAATTAACCATATTTCGAATAGCAATCATATCATCAATTACGACAGGCTTTTTGATAATTGATTCAATTTGTAAAATTGCTGCTTGTGGATGATTAATAATGCCCATCGATGATACTGAACCAAATGTTCCAGTATTGTTAACGGTGAATGTACCACCTTTCATATCTTCGCTACGTAATTTTTTATAGCGTGCTTTTTGGGCTAAATCATTTACTTCGCGAGCAATACCCTTGATTGATTTTTCATCAGCATTTTTAATTACAGGTACATATAATTTATCTTCATCAGCAACTGCAATAGAAATATTCACATCTTTATGAATAACAATTTCATCATTTTGCCAGCTACTATTTAACAACGGAAATGCTTTTAATGCCTCTGCAACAGCTTTTACAAAGAATGCAAAGAATGTAATATTGTAACCTTCTTTTGCTTTAAAACTTTCTTTATGATAATTTCTCGTATTTACTAGATTAGTAGCATCTGCTTCAATCATCATCCATGCATGTGGAATTTCATTAACGCTATTGACCATGTTTTGCGCGATTTGTCTACGTACACCATTTACTGGAATAGAGGAACCAGCCTGTTGTGTAGCTATGCTGCTTTGGTCATCGACAGTTGGCGTCGGCGCATTAACAAAATGCGAAGCCTCTTTAGCTGTACCTTCCTTAATGGCCTTTTCAATATCTTTTTTCGTGACACGTCCTTCAAATCCAGTCCCTACAACTTGTGATAAGTTAATTTCATTTTCAGATGCAAGTTTAAATACTACAGGTGAAAAGCGCCCATTATTATTCGGTTTAGTAGAATCTTGTTGAACTGACTCTGTTTCAGATGGAGTTTCAGTAGGTGTTGATGTTGTAACCTCTTCATTATTAGCTGTAGTTGATGCTTCTTCCGTAGACGCTTCATTTTCTACTGCCAAGTGACAGATCACTGCTCCAACTTCTACAACTTCACCTTCATTCACAGTAATTTCTGTAATAGTTCCGGCATATGACGATGGCACTTCCGCAGTAACTTTATCTGTTATAACTTCACATAACGGGTCATATTCTTCTACAGTGTCACCGACCGATACTAACCATTGTTCAATTGTACCTTCATGCACACTTTCACCTAGTTTAGGCATTTTAATTTCCATTGTGAGGCCTCCTTAGTATTCTGCTAGTTCTCGCATTTTTATTTGTATTTTGTCAGGATTCATCATAAATTCATCTTCTAACGGTGGAGAAAATGGCATAGATGGTACATCTGGTCCTGCAAGACGCATAATTGGCGCATCTAAATCAAACAAGCAATTTTCAGCGATTATAGCTGCTACTTCTGACATTACACTACCTTCTAAATTGTCTTCTGTAACGAGTAAGATTTTTCCTGTTTCTTTAGCTCTTGCGATAATTGTTTCTTTATCTAGTGGGTAAACTGTACGTAAATCAACAACTTCAACGCTTATATTTTCTTCGGCAAGCATGTCAGCGGCTTGAATACAATAATTTACACATAAACCATAAGTGAAAACAGTAATATCATTACCTTGTCGTTTAACATCAGCTTTACCAATTGGCACTGTGTAATAATCTTCAGGCACTTCTTCTTTCAATAAACGATACGCTTTTTTATGTTCAAAGTAGAGTACGGGATCATTTGATTCAATTGATGCTAATAACAACCCTTTTGCATCATAAGGATTTGAAGGAATAACAATTGTTAAACCAGGTGTAGAAGCGAAGACACTCTCGATACTTTGTGAATGATATAAGGCACCGTGAATACCACCACCAAATGGCGCGCGTATTGTTAAAGGACAACTCCAATCATTGTTAGAACGATATCTAACTTTAGCTGCCTCACTCATAATTTGATTGGTAGCTGGTAAAATATACTCAGCAAATTGTATTTCTGCAATTGGGCGTTTTCCCATCATTGCTGCACCTACACCAGTTCCTACAATGTTAGACTCTGCTAACGGTGTATCGATGACACGTTCGCTGCCATATTTTTGTTGCAGACCTAATGTAGCACCAAAAACGCCACCTTTTAAACCAACATCCTCACCTAATATAAATACATTGTTATCTTGGTCCATAGCTTGGTCCATAGCTTGATGAATAGCTGCTAAGTAAGTTAATTTAGCCATTGTTGACGCTCCCTCCTTCATAGACATAACTATAAGTTTCTTCTGGAGATGGATATGGTGCTTTTTCTGCTTCTTTTGTTGCTTGATTGACAATCGATTTATGTTCTTGCTCTAAATCATCTAACCATTGTTCGTCGATGATGCCTTCATTTAATAAAAATGCTCTAAATGATGCATTACAATCTTCTGTTTTCAAACTATCTAACTCTTCTTTAGAGCGATAGCCACTGTCATCATCATCAGAAGAATGTGCTGTCATACGTGTACACATTGCTTCGATGAGTGTTGAGCCGCCACCATTTAACGCACGTTCTCTTGCTTCTTTCATCACCTTATACATTGCAATTGGATCATTACCATCAACACGCTCACCGTGAATACCGTACCCGATAGCTCTATCAGATAATTTTTCCGCACCGTATTGTAATGACTCTGGCACAGAAATAGCATATTTGTTATTTTCAATAACACAAATAAATGGAAGTTTGTGAACGCCTGCAAAATTAAGTCCTTCATGAAAGTCTCCTTGGTTAGAAGTACCTTCACCTAAAGTTGCTAATGCAATATTAGCTTGTTTATCCATTTTTAATGATAATGCAGCTCCCACACCTTGTAAGACCTGTGTACCTACGGGCGAACTTTGTGATAATATGCCAATTTTTTTATTGCTGAAGTGTGCTGGCATTTGCTTACCACCTGAATTAATATCGTCACGTTTACCAAATGCAGAAAGCATTGTATCAAGTGGTGACATTCCTAAGTAAGTAACAAGTGCTAAATCTCTATAATAAGGTGCAGAAATATCACCATCTTTCATCGCTAAGCCCATACCTATTTGTGCTGCTTCTTGGCCTTGACAACTTATGACAAAAGGTATTTTACCGGCACGATTAAGTAACCACATACGTTCATCTAATTTACGACCTAAGTCCATCCATTTATACATTAATTTTAAGTCTTCTGTTGAAAGACCTACATCTTTATAATCAAACATGAAATTTCTTCCTCCTTATTAAACGTGAATTGATCGATTTTCAACCTTTAAGCCTAACTCCATTAATACTTCTGACAATGACGGGTGAGCATGTGTTGTTAAACCAAGTTCTAATGTTGAGCCATTCATAAATTGTAACAATGATGCTTCATTGATTAATTCAGTTACATGCGGTCCTATCATATTAATACCTAATACAGTATCATGGTCTTGATCAATCACGATTTCACAAAAGCCACTTTGGTTTTTAGTATCTTCGATAACAGCTTTGCCAATTGCTTTAAATGGCACTTTTACTGCTTTAGCTTTGTAACCTTCTGCTTTGGCTTCTTCGACATTCAAACCTAACGAAGCAACTTCTGGTTGTGTATATATACATCTAGGCATAATTTGATAATTTATTGGTAAAGGCGTTTGGTCAAACATATGTTCAACAGCAACCATCCCTTCTTTAGAACCAACATGTGCTAGTTGTAATTTACCGACACAATCACCTGCAGCATAAATATGTTGGTCGGCTGTTTGTTGATAGTCATTTGTAATAATATGACCTTTATCTGTTGTTTGAATTTTTGTATTGTTTAATCCAATATCTTCAGTTCGAGGTTTGCGACCAATAGCAACTAATACTTTATCAAAACGTTGTTCAGATTCTGCAATTTTAATTTCAATTATATCATCTTGTTGTGAAATATCTTCTGCACTGAGCTGCACTTTTTCATGAAAAGTTACGCCTCGTGTTTCTAAATCTTGTTTTAGTGTTTTTGCGACAGTCTTACTTTCTGTCGGTGCGATTCGCTCACCTGCTTCAATAACAGTTACGTCTACACCAAAATCTGTCATCATCGATGCAAATTCTAAACCTATAACACCTGCACCAATAATTGCTAAATTTTGAGGAAGATTTTGTAAGTTAAGTATATCGTCACTCGAAAGAACAACTTGATGATCAAAAGGTAAAAATGGTAATGACAGAGGCTCAGAACCAGTAGCGATTAATACATTTGAGTTTGGTATTAATTCCGATTCCCCATCTTCATATTCAACGGAAATAGTACCACTTTGTGGTGAAAATAGAGATGGTCCTAATATACGACCATTTCCGTTAAATACGGCAATTTCATTGTATTTCATTAATTGTGAAACACCATTATGCATTTGTGATACGATTTCTTGTTTTCTCTCTTGTATTTTTTCATAATTAAGCTTAAATGAATCAACATCTACACCAAAATCGGATGCATGATTAATTGTGCGCATCACTTCTGCTGATTTGAGTAAGGCTTTAGTTGGAATACAACCTTTATGTAAGCATGTTCCCCCTAATAAGGAATTTTCTACTATAGCAACTTTTTTACCTAATTGAGTTGCTCTTATTGCAGCAACATAACCTGCAGTTCCTCCACCTAAAATTACTAAATCATATTGTTCTTTTGACATTATTTGTGCTCCTAACTAACATTTATTGACGTGACATTTCTTTTTTATCGTAAAATACAAGGAATGTGTAAACAATCAAGTTACCGCTAAAATCAACATATGTCACTTTGAATGAGTACATAGTGATTTTAGCAGTATACAAAATGTATGTCTTTGTGTAATTTCTACTTTTGTTTTTTATATTAGTTATGTAAACATTTTCGTTTTATTATGTTTACAGTTTAACTTATTTTATTAATTTATAAAAATGATAGCAATTAAATTAATTTTGTTATTGCTTTTTGAGTCTTAAACTAAAATATAATGAATCTAACATATTGCTTTTGCTATCAGCTTTTGAAGTGGCAACGATTGGAAAATTAGTACCTAGTACTAAACTAACCACAGAAGCGTCCCCGAAATATGAAAATGACTTATATAGTGCATTTCCTACATCTATATTAGGCACAATCAATACATCAGCATCACCTGCTACTGGGGATTTTATTGATTTTCTTATTACGCTTTCCATACTTATAGCATTATCAAAAGCGAGTGGTCCATCTATTAATAAATATGGTCTTACACTTTTTGAAAAGTGTTGTGTTACTTCTTGTGCATCAACAGAAGAAGTGACTTGTGAGTCCACACCATCTACTGCAGATAACATAGCTACTTTTATTTTGCTATATCCTAAGTTTTGAGTAAATGTTAAAAGGTTATCAATAATTTTTATTTTATCAGACACTGTAGGATTGTTATTAATGGCCACATCGCTTAATAATAACATCTTATGGTACTTTGGTATATTAAAACAAGCTACATGGCTTAATATCTTATTGTTAAGTACTAATGATGGATATTGGTTGAGGAATGATATCAATTTTGTTGAATCAATATTCCCTTTCATCAATACTTTAATTTTACCGTTAATTAAATCGCTGGCAACAGTCTGAAACAAGTCAATTTCATTATCTAAAATTTGCGTAGATATACGTAATAAATATTGGGTATCAATATCAAAAGAACGCAATAACTCAGTTAAATCTGTAGTATCATACAGGTAAATATTTACGTTCGTTGTTTTTAGAGCTTCAATTGCGACTGACATAATTTTCTCGTTATTGGGAAAAATGATTGCGACATTACCTTCTAAAGACGAAGTGTTTTGTACTAAATGTTGATATTGCATTACATTCAACACCTTTCAAGTGTATTAATAATACTCTCATTGGCATAGTGTTGGTTAGTATTTAACGATTTTGTTCAATCATTTCTTTTGCATTTTGTCTCGTGATTTCAGTTACATTAGCCCCAGATATCATACGAGCTACTTCATCAATACGTTTATCATCTGTTAGTTCAGTGACTTTTGATGTTGTTCTATCTTCATGTGCGACTTTACTTATAAGTAAATGATGATCACTCATTGTTGCAACTTGTGGTAAATGGGAAATGCAAATGACTTGTATATGTTGTGCAATTTCTCTCATTTTTTCTGCCATTTTTTGTGCAGCCTGTCCGGAAACACCTGAATCGACTTCATCAAATAAAATTGCAGTTTGGCCACGTGATTTAACAAATATACTTTTTAAAGCTAACATGATTCGGGATAATTCACCACCGGAAGCAATTTTATTTAAGCTTTTTAACGGTTCACCTTTGTTAGGGCTTATTAAAAATTCGACAAATTCTATACCTTCTATGTTCGGTTCATCTAATGGTTTAAAAGAAATTTCCAAATTAGCATCTTTCATTTGTAAATTTTGAATTTCCGCTACAATATGATCACGTAATGTTTGTGCTACAGCTCTACGTTCTTGTGATAGCGCCTTACCTTTAGATAATACTTGTTGATATAAGGATTGAATTTCTTCTCTTAACTGTGAAGTACTCTCTTCATAATTTTCTATTTTATTAATTTCGTTTTCTATTGTTGTTTGATAACGTATTAGTTCACTAATATCTTTACCATATTTTCTTTTTAAATTATTTAGTAAGTTCATACGTGACTCTAACTCGTTCAAATATTGTTCATCAAATTCAGTATTTGACAATTCATCATAAATTTGGTGTTTAGCATCTTCTAATGTGTAGTAAATTTGGTCCACATTTTCTTTTAGACTGTCATATTTGTTCGGTAATATATCATTAATAGTCTGTAATTGGTGGCTAAATTCATATAATCTATCTGTGATAGCATGTTCATCAGTTAAAGTCATATGAGCATTATTCAATGCTAAGTTTAGATTTTCAGAATTTTGAATACGTTTAATATCCATCTCTAATTGCTCTGTTTCACCTTCAACAAGGTTCGCTTCTAACAGTTCATCATTTTGAAATTTCAATAAATCTAAACGTTGTAATAATGCTTGATCTGCACTTTCCAAATCATGCAACTCTTTCTTTTTAGCTTTGTAAGCTTTAAAGGTCTGTGTATAATCATCAATTAATGATTTATACTGATCCTCTGCATAATGGTCTAATAACTGTAGATGGTATTTTTGTTTAAGTAAAGTTTGCGTTTCATGTTGTCCGTGTATATCTAGCAATTCTTGCATTACTCTACGTAAGTCTTGTAACGTAACAATTTGATTATTGATTCTACACATACTTTTGCCAGAGCTGAAAATTTCTCGTTTAACTAGTAAAAAATCTTCCGTTGTATCTATAGCTAAATCATGCAACACAGCTATAGCTTCTTGACTATTATCAATATCAAAGATACCTTCTATAACCGCTTTTTTCTCACCGTGACGTACATAGTCAGATGAAGCTCTCATACCAATTAACTGGCCTATAGCATCAATAATAATTGATTTTCCAGCACCAGTTTCACCACTAAGTACAGTTAAGCCATCACCAAATTGAATTTCTAATTCATCAATGATGGCAAACTGTTTTATTGATAAGGTTTGCAACATTGTAAAATCACTTCCCTCTAACTATAATAAATTAAAGATTCTAGTTTTAATGTTTTCACTTGCCTCTTTATCACGACAAATAATCAAACAAGTATCATCACCACATATAGTACCCAATACTTCATCCCAAGCAATCTGGTCTAAAATTGCTCCAATTGATTGTGCATTACCAGGCAGTGTTTTAAGCACTAGTAAATTCTCTGTTCCATCAATGTTGACAAAAGAATCCATTAAATAGCGCCCTAGCTTTTCTAAAGGGTGGTATTTGCGGTCATTTGGTAAACTATAAACATATTGTCCTGTAGGCGTTGGAACTTTAATTAATTGTAATTCTTTAATATCTCTTGAAACAGTCGCTTGCGTAACATTTAATTCATATTCATTTAAGCGTTTAACAAGTTCATCTTGCGTTTCAATTTTTTCATTAGAAATAATTTCTCTAATTTTAATATGTCTAACTGACTTTTTAGCCATGATAACACCTCTATATACGAATATTTATACATTGATTTTATCATACAGCGATATTATCTACTACTAAGAATGTATATATAACTTGGCAATTTAGTTAGATTCTTTACTGGCCAGTGTTTCTACCTGAAATAGTTGCTAATATAAATAAATTAACTGTATAAATATAAAATTGTTGTTTCGGTTAAATAAAAATAAAATAGGTTGGAATAAAAGTATATTAGTAATGGCTATATTGTAATACCATTATAATTGCTACAGTAATATACTTTATATCACAACCTATTATTAACTAGTGATCTCTATTAACGAATAGTTCAATGATATATTTCAAATTGGATGTATCATATTGTTGCTCAATTTGAGCTAAACAATCATAAGCAGCATCGGTGTGATGTTGTAGTTTTTCTTCAGCACCGTCTAATCCTAATAATGAAACATAAGTACTCTTATGATTTTCTAGATCACTTCCAACAGACTTACCTAACTTTTCTTCGTCGCCATATATATCTAGCAAGTCATCTTTGATTTGGAACATCAGTCCAATATGATCACTATATTCATACAATGCATCAGCAACATGATTTTCTACCTGTGCAATGTCAGAAGCAGCCATGACGGCAAATGTAATTAAGGCACCTGTTTTAGTTCTATGAATTTGTTCTAACGTAGCTAAATCAATTTGTATTTCTTGATTTTCGCTTTGCATGTCTAATGTTTGTCCGCCAACCATTCCTAAATGACCACTTGCTTGTGACAAGCGTTGTATTAATTTCAGTTTAACGGAGTCAGATAGTGTTTCGTCATGCGACACGACATCGAATGCTTTAGTTAATAAAGCGTCTCCAGCTAAGATCGCTTTCCATTCACCATAAACTTTATGATTAGTCAGTTTGCCTCTGCGATAATCATCATTGTCCATTGGTGGTAAGTCATCATGAATTAATGAATAAGTATGAATCATTTCTAAGGCGAGTGCCGGTGATAATCCTTGTTCATGGTTACTAGTCAACATATCTAATGTTAATAAAAGTAAAACTGGGCGAATACGTTTGCCTCCAGCTTCCAATGAATAACTCATACTTTCTTCTAAGTTAGTTGATAAAGGTGATTGTGGTATTATAACTGCTATTGCATTATTAATTTCTTCAGTGAATGTGTTAACTTTTTGTTTCATTATCTTGTTCCTTTACTTCTTCGTCTTCTTTAATTAATTCATTGACTTTTTGTTCTGCATTTTTTAATGTTTCATCACAACTAGCAGAGAGTTTCATACCACGCTGATATAATTCTAATGACTCTTCTAAAGATACGTTCTCATTATCTAACTTTTGAACGATTGTTTCTAGTTCTTCCATCATTTCTTCAAAACTTTGTTTGTTACTCATCTTTACACCTAACTTTCTTTACTTGAGCCTCAACGATACCATCTTTCATTGTTAATTCAATATTATCATTTTCTTTTAAATCTTGTGTACTTGTAATTACTTGTTCATCTTTATTTACAATTGTATAACCTCGCAACATTGTGTTAGTTGGACTTAAAGTATTAAGATTATCCAATTTACTCGCAAGTGTTGTTTTTTTGTTATGGAGCTGAGCGTGAATAATTTTAGTTAATTCTTGTTGTTTTTGAAGCGTTTGATTACGATGTGTCACAATATTTTGTTTAAAAGTTTTTAAATTAAATTGACCTTTTAACAATGATAATTGTTGCTTATTATTTTGTAACGTTAGCTGCATATTCAATTTTAATTGTTTCTCTAAATCATCACGCTTTTGAATTTGCTGGTCATAAAGTAATGATGGTGTTTTAAATTTATAATAAGAAGCTGTATGTTCTAAATATTTACGTTGTTGTTGAACATGTTGTTTAATATTTCGTGTTAAAAATAATTTAACTTGGCGAAGCTGTTGATGCAATTCGTATTGATCAGGTGTAGCGATTACCGCTGCCTGTGTAGGCGTTGCTGCCCTAATATCAGCTACAAAATCACTTAAAGTAAAATCAGTTTCGTGTCCTACAGCAGAAATAATGGGCTTAGGACAATTAAATATTGCTTTGACAACTTCTTCTTCATTAAAGTTCCACAAATCTTCTATAGACCCGCCACCTCTACCAATGATGATAGTATCTACATCTAATGATTGAGCGTATTGAATCTTTTCAATGATATCTTGTTTAGCTTGTTCCCCTTGAACTAATGTACTGATTTGTACTTGCTCAGCAAGAGGATATCTATTATTAATCGTTGAATAAATATCACGGATTGCTGCACCTGTACTTGCTGTGAGAACAGCTATTTTTTTGGGGTACTTTGGTATCTCTTGTTTATGCCGTTCATCAAAATAACCCGCTTCAGATAATTTTTTCTTTAATGCTTCTAGTTTTTGATATAAATTTCCTACGCCATCCATATGCATTTTATTTACATATATTTGATAGTTTCCTCGACGCTCATAAACAGAGACACGCGCCTCAAGTAATACTTGGTCGCCTTCCTTAGGTGTAAAATCTAGCTTTGCTGCAACGCCTTTGAACATCATCGCATTAATCACACTATTCTGGTCTTTAACATTGAAATACAAATGTCCGCTAGAATGCTTTTTAAAGTTGGACAATTCGCCTTTGATTAATACAGATTGTAAATGAGGGTCTTGATCAAATTTATATTTAATATATTTTGTTAAAGCAGAAACACTTAAATAGTCAGCCATGTTATCTACCACTCTTTTACTCAATATTACTTAATACACCATTAATGAATTTATAATGATCATCATCACTAAATTGTTTTGCCAATTCCACAGCTTCATTAATAACTACTTTTTTAGGTGTGTCACTTTGTAATAATTCAAAAGTTGCCATCCTTAAAATAATACGATCTGTTTTTAACAGTCTATCTAAAGTCCACTCTTTTAAATGGGGTTGGATTTTATCATCTAATACCGTTTCGTGATCTTTAACGCCTGTTACTAGCCAAGTAATAAAGTCGAAATCTAAGTCTTCATTTTCGTCTTTAATAAAGTTTATTGCCTCATTAATCGTCAGTGTATTATTTTTAATTTCAATTTGAAATAATGTTTGGAACGCTTGTGTTCTCGATTCTTTTCTACTCATTGTTAACTCCTTCAAGTGTCATTCTTTTATATCTACGGCTCAGTCACTAAATAACCTACTATTTATTATTTCCTTTGGCTGCAGCGATATGCGAAATGTGAATATTAATTTGCTTCGGTTCAATTGCAGTCATTGTAGTTAAAGCGTTATAAATAGCGTTTTGAATAGCTTTAGCTGTTTCAGAGATATTTACACCTTGTTCGAAAGCACAAAAGACATCGATATATAAATCTTCATCTTTAATTTCAATTTGGATTCCTTTATTTAATTGACGTTGCGTAATTTCATCAAAATTCGCATTTCTCAATTCTTTAAAATGACCATGTATACCTTTAATTTCAGATGTAGCGATACTTGCTGTAACTGCAAGTACCTCTGTTGAAATTTCTATATTTCCTAAATTAGACTGTGCATGTCCTGCAACTTTTACCATAAACAAACCTCCTAGTCTGTTTTTTCATCCATAATATTATGCGTTTCTAAGAATTTTGTATTAAATAAACCACTTCTAAATGTTTCGTTATTTAACAAGCGCATATGGAATGGAATTGTCGTGTCAATTCCTAAAACTACAAATTCTCCTAAAGCACGTAATCCAGTCATAATTGTTTCTTCTCGTGTAGGTTGATGTACTATAAGTTTAGCAACCATAGAATCATAGTATGCCGGGATTGTATAATCCGTATAACATGCAGATTCAATTCTAACTCCAAAGCCACCTGGCGTTAAATACTGTGTGATTTTACCTGGAGATGGCATGAAATTTTTGTATGGATTTTCTGCGTTGATACGAAATTCCATTGCGTGACCATTTATAACAACATCCTCTTGTTTGAAAGGTATCGCTTCGCCCATGGCCACTTTTAATTGTAATTTAACTAAATCGACGCCTGTGACCATCTCAGTTACTGGATGTTCAACTTGGATACGTGTATTCATTTCCATGAAATAAAAATTATTACTATCTAAATCAAAAATAAATTCAATTGTACCCGCATTTTCATAGTTAACTGCTTTAGCTGCGCGTATAGCTGCTTGTCCCATTTCCTCGCGCTTATCTTGCGTTAATATGG
Source organism: Staphylococcus arlettae (assembly GCF_025560845.1). Classification (NCBI taxonomy): domain Bacteria; kingdom Bacillati; phylum Bacillota; class Bacilli; order Caryophanales; family Staphylococcaceae; genus Staphylococcus; species Staphylococcus arlettae. Next base: position 1,350,787 of record NZ_CP094803.1, on the reverse strand, counting down.
GTGATGGTGCTTCTTCGACTAGTTTTTGCATACGACGCTGTATTGTACAATCACGCTCACCTAAATGAACTACATTGCCAAACTTATCGCCTATGACTTGAATTTCTATGTGTCGGAAGTTTTCGATGAATTTTTCTAAATATAAACCCCCATTACCAAAAGCAGTTTCTGCTTCTTGTTGTGTCATCTTATAGCCATTTTCTAATTCTTTTTCATCACGAGCTACTCTGATGCCTTTACCGCCACCACCAGCGGTAGCTTTAATAATAACAGGATAACCTATTTTTTCAGCAATATCTTTTGCATCATCGATAGATTTAATTAATCCTTCGCTACCAGGAACAACTGGAACATCAGCTTTTTTCATTTCTTCTTTAGCAATGTCTTTAATTCCCATTTTTTGAATTGATTCATAATTAGGACCTATGAATTGCAATTGACATGCTTCGCATAATTCAGCAAAGTCTCCGTTTTCAGCTAAAAAACCGTACCCAGGGTGTACGCCATCACAACCAGTTGAAGTTGCAATAGAAAGAATATTTGCGATGTTTAAATATGAATCTTTGGATTGTGTTGGTCCAACGCAGTATGCTTCATCTGCTATTTGAGTATGTAATGCGTCTTTATCGCCTTCAGAATAAATAGCTACTGTTTGTAATCCTAATTCATGACATGCTCTAATAATTCTAACGGCAATTTCTCCGCGATTTGCTATTAAAATTTTATTCATTATTTCACCTTAAATAACGGCTGGCCATACTCAACCATTTGACCGTCTTCAACTAAGATTTCAGTAATTTCCCCGGTAACTTCAGCTTGAATTTCATTAAATAATTTCATTGCTTCTAAGATACATACTGTTGTGTCATTTGCTACAGTATCACCAACTTGTACATAGGCGCTTTCTTCTGGTGAAGGAGATTTATAAAATGTCCCTACCATTGGTGCATTAATTGTTTTCGCATCGCTATCATTAGATGTAGTTGTGACATCCGTTGATGCACTAGGTAGTGTTGCCGGTGTTTCAGCTGGAGCAACTGATTGTTGAACAGGTTGTTGTGAAATTTGTGGTGTAATGATTTCAGTTTCTTTTTCTTTTTTAAGATTAATTACATTACCTTTATCTTCAATATTGATTTCAGTAAGACTTGATTGATCTAAAATTTCTATTAATTCCTTTATCTCTTTAAAATTCATAAATATAACTCCTTCAGAATGTTTTCATCTACCATGCTTATTTTACTTGACTAAAAAACGCAATTCAAGTATATGCACGTTGGTATTGCGTATATTAATTATTTTATCATTTTAATTTACATTTTTGTGTATTTATATCATAAAAATAAAAAGCGAGTCAGAAATCATATAAGGTGAAATGATTTCTGACTCGCTGAGTGTAGACTTGATACTCAGATAGAGTTTATTACTATTACACTAACATAAGCGCTTGTCTGTCGTTTAGTTATTATCCAAGATTCGTTATTGGCTTAGCCTCTTGAAATATAACTACCATCGCTTGTATTGATTACCAAAATGTCACCTTCATTAACGAATAAAGGTACGTTTAAAGTGTAACCTGTTTCAACAGTAGCAGATTTAGTAGCACCTGTTGCCGTATCTCCTTTGATACCTGGTTCTGTTTCAGTCACTTCTAATTCAACTGTTTTAGGTAATTCTACGCCAATAGTTTCACCTTCATAAGTTTGAATTTGGACTTCCATGTTAGCTTTTAAGTATTTTAGTTCATCTTCTAAATAATCAGCTGCTAGTTCTATTTGGTCGAAAGTTTGATTGTCCATAAATACATGCATGTCACCATCTGCATAAAGGTATTGCATACGACGGTTTTCAATCATCGCTTGCTCAACTTTTTCACCCGCTCTAAAGGTTTTTTCTTGGATAGCACCTGTTCTTAAATTACGTAATTTAGAACGCACAAACGCTGAACCTTTACCTGGTTTTACGTGTTGGAAATCAATTACTTTCCAAATACCATTATCTACTGAAATTGTTAAACCTGTTTTAAAATCATTAACCGAAATCATTCAGTTTCCTCCTCAAATATACGCTCTTCTATAAAATAATAAGGTCTTTTGTGGAATTAGTAAAGCGTTGACAACCATTTTCTGTGATTAAAATATCATCTTCGATACGTACGCCACCTAATCCGTCTATATAAATGCCGGGTTCAATTGTAACACAATTATTAACTTGTAAGGCACTGTCTGTATTTTTTGCTAAAACTGGCCCTTCATGTACATCTAAACCGATACCATGTCCAAGTGAATGACCAAATGCCTCACCATATCCTTGCTTGGTAATGTAATCACGGGCAACCGCATCTAATGCTTTACTAGAAATACCAGCTTTAGCAGCTTCTATAGCTTTCTGATTTGCAGCTAATACAATGTTATAAATTTCTTTAAGTTTTGGATTAGGTTCTCCAATAGCAAATGTTCTAGTAATATCTGAAGCATAACCTTGATAATATGCCCCGAAGTCTAAGGTAATCATATCTCCTTGTTCGATAATTTTGTCGCTTGCAACGCCATGAGGCAAGGCACCACGATGTCCAGATGCAACAATAGTAGAGAACGATGTTCCTTCAGCACCAAGCTCTAATAATTTACTTTCTAATTTAGCTTTTAATTGTTGTTCCGTCATACCACTTTTGGCTACTGTTAAAATGTACTCATACGCTTGGTCTACAATATTCGCAGCACTTTGGATAATTTCAATTTCTGTCGGGTTTTTAACTTCTCTAATTTTTTCAATTGCGCCACTAATACTAATTAAACTAACGTAAGATTTACTGAGTTGTAAATACTCATCATAACTTACTAAATTTCCTTCAAAACCAATGTTTTGTAAATTTAGTGTGCTTATTTGTTCTTTTAGAGATTGAATGAGACTGTTTTGTCGATTAATTATATGGAATGCTGGTGCTTCACTTGTTGCTTGTTCAATATAACGGAAATCAGTAATCAAATACTGTTCCTCTTTTGTGATAAGTAACGCCCCGCTCGTACCAGTAAAACCTGATAAATAGCGTCTGTTATATTCAGATAATACAATGACACCATCTAAATGTTTTTGTGCAATAAAGGATCTTAATTGTTCAAGTTTGTCCATGCTGAATCCCCCTATTCAATAAATTTGTACATTTTCTTTATATACATTAAAATGATAGCATAAATAATATGATAATAAATAGTTTTTGAATTAGGAGAAAATGATGAAAAAGAAAATAATATCAATTATTGGCGCATCATGTATACTCGCGGGATGTGGTAGTCAAAATCTAGCGCCATTAGAAGAAAAATCGACTGATTTACGAGAAAAAAATCATAATTTAAAATTAGATATTCAAGAACTAAACCAAAGTATAACTGATCAAAAAGCTAAAATTGCTGATTTGAAGCAAGATAAAGCAAATATGAAAAAAGCTAAAAGTAATGAAAAGCGTGTTAATTATATGAAAGCATCATCAAAATATTATGATGATATTGCTAATGTCATTAGTGACTATAATTCACTTGAACCAGACTTAACTAAAAATAAAGCCGATCAGAAAATACAAAGTAAATTAGACAAGTTAATTAGTAATACTGATAAAGCATACGCTACATATGAAGGCAAGGTTGATACTGATGACATGTCTTCAGATGCAAAAAGTAAGCACAAAAATATAAAAACACTTAATAAAGACTTATCAAAAGCTTTAGCTAAAATTAAAGAGGGATACAGTGCCAAAGATAAAAAGAAATTAAAAGCAGGGCAACAAGACTTAACTGAAGTAAGTATTAACGAACAATAACTTACATGAAAGGAGCATAATAGCAATGATGAAGCAGATTTTATTTTATTTTGTCATAGCGGTTGCACTATTTGGACTAATTATGAACTTAGATACGTTTATTTTTAGTTTCGTGCAAATGGTTATTAGTTTAGCCATATTAGGTGGGATTATTTATTTAATTTATTACTTTTTCTTTTTAACACCAGATCAGCGGAAATATAAACGAGCAGTTAGAAAATCTAAACGTCGTAATAAACATTAATTACAACTTGCAACATGCTATAAAATAAAGGGCTGAGTGACAAGTAGTAACATAGCCTCAAAACGTAGATAAACCCTTCGCATTAATTTGCGAAAGGTTTATTTTTATTTATATAAGTTATTCAAAATAGCACGTTCCGCAGACTATAGGCTAAGGCAGTGCCCGGGAAAAGCGTGCATAAAAACTGCCAACAAAGTCAGAAGATTTGTCGACAGTTTTAGACTATCAATAACTGAATCGTTTAATTAACAGCGTATTAAGTTATTGTGCAGATGCATATGAAGCTCATTATTTACGATAATTCCATTCATCAGATTTATATTTTATTATTAATTCATCTACTTCTTGTAATTGTGATGGCGTAAGTTTGAGTGGTTTGAATTCAATATCTAAACCTTTTTTAAAGCCAGCTTCAAATGCTGATTCCATTTCAGCAATAGAAATATGACGTTCTGCAATATCATTGATTGCTACAGCTTTATCGACAAACGCTTGTTTCATTTTATCTTTCAAGCGATCATTTTTAAAAATAAACAAGTCGAAAAGTTCATCAATATCAACATCTTGTAATAAAGAACCGTGTTGTAATATAACACCTTTTTGACGAACTTGTGCACTACCGGCAATTTTTCGCCCTTCTACTACTAATTCATACCAACTAGGTGCATCAAAACAAACAGCGCTACGTGGTTGCTTTAACTTTTCTCGCTCTTCTTCGGAACGTGGAATTGCGAAATATGCATCAAATCCTAATAATTTGAATCCTTCAAGTAACCCTTCAGAAATAACACGATATGCTTCTGTTATTGTACTAGGCATGTTAGGATGTGATTCAGGAACAATAACACTATAAGTCAATTCCTTGTCATGTAGTACACCTCTACCACCGGTTTGTCTTCTGATTAAACCATAGCCAAGTGCTTTGACTTTTGCAGTGTCAATTTCTTTAGTTAATCTTTGGAAATATCCCACTGACAAGGTAGCCGGGTTCCACGTATAAAAGCGTATAACTGGGTCAATTTCACCTCTTGATACAAAATTTAGTAATGCCTCATCAAATGCCATGTTATAGTAAGGATCATTACTACCAGTATTTATAAAATTCCAAGTTTCAGTCACAATAAAAAACTCCAATCAATATTAAATAAGAACATTTATTTTTGTTATCGTTTACAGAACTTTAACATTATAACAAAAATATTTTGATAAATCGTTATAACAGTCTTATAATATATATTATCGGGAAAATAGGGAGGATGCAAGATGAGTAGTTTTTGGTTTATAGCATTAGCAATACTAATTATTATCATTGTTTATATGATAGTTAACTATATGCTTAATAAAAAAGCTGTTACTGAATTAAATCAAAATGAATTTCATAACGGTTTAAGAAAAGCACAAGTCATTGATGTTAGAGAAAAAGTTGACTATGATTATGGCCATATTGTTGGTTCAAGAAATATTCCTATTACAATGTTTAAACAAAGATTTCAAGGTTTAAGAAAAGACCAACCTATTTATCTTTGTGATGCGAATGGGATTGCGAGTTATCGTGCAGCACGTACATTAAAGAAAAACGGTTACACTGATTTGTACATGCTCAAAGGCGGTTATAAAAAATGGACTGGCAAAATTAAATCTAAAAAATAATAAATTGATGGTAATAATTTTAAATGATAGAGTAATGCTCAACTAAATTAATGTAAGTAAATACTCTTAAAAATCGTTGCTAATTTTTAAAAACCCCCTGATGATACTTTAAAAGTTCATCAGGGGGTTTTCTAATTATTTTTCGCTACGTAAGTTTTCAAATTTTAAAACAGGTTTTCTCGCAGCTTGTGTTTCATCTAAACGATCAATAATAGTAGTATGTGGTGCTTCTAACACTTTATCCGGATCATTTTTAGCTTCTTCAGCAATTTGAATCATAGAGTCACAAAAATAGTCTAAAGTCTCTTTGGATTCGGTTTCTGTTGGTTCAATCATCATGCCCTCTTCTACGTTAAGTGGGAAATAAATTGTTGGTGGATGTACACCAAAATCCAATAAGCGTTTCGCCATATCTAATGTTCGAACACCTTCAGATTTTTGCTTAGAACCACTTAGAACAAATTCGTGTTTACAATATTGTTCATAAGGAATTTCAAAATGATCTTTTAAGCGTGCTTTAATGTAATTCGCATTAAGTACGGCTGCTTCTGAAACTTCTTTCAAACCTAAATTACCCATAGTTCGAATGTAGGTATATGCACGTAAATATATACCAAAATTACCATAAAACGGTTTAACACGACCGATGGAATTTTCAATATCATTATCATATTTGAAAGTATCATTTTCTTTTACGACCATTGGTTTTGGTAAAAAGCTTGCAAGTTCCTTTTTAACGCCGATAGGACCAGATCCTGGACCACCGCCACCATGAGGACCAGTGAACGTTTTATGCAAGTTTAAGTGAACAGCATCAAAGCCCATGTCACCAGGTCTTACTTTATCCATAATGGCATTTAAGTTTGCTCCATCATAATACAATAATCCACCTGCTTCATGAACAATGTTGCGGATGTCCATAATATTCTTTTCGAAAATACCTAAAGTATTTGGATTCGTTAACATAATAGCAGCTGTATTTTCATTAACTAAACGCTTCAAATCTTCAACATCGACTTCTCCACGTTCATTTGATTTAACAGTGACAGCTTTAAAACCTGCAAAAGCAGCTGATGCTGGGTTAGTACCGTGTGCTGAGTCTGGTACTATTACTTCATTACGATGACCTTCACCATTTTTTTGATGGTATGCTTTAAAGATCATTAAAGCCGTCCATTCACCATGAGCGCCTGCTGCGGGTTGTAATGTAACTTCATCCATACCAGTAATTGCTTTCAGTTCTTCTTGTAAATTATGAACAATTTCCAGTGAACCTTGTACTTGATCTTCTTCTTGTAATGGATGTGATTCCGCAAATCCAGGTATTCGTGCCACTTTTTCATTGATTTTTGGATTATATTTCATCGTACAAGAACCAAGTGGATAAAAACCTGAATCGACACCAAAGTTTTTATTAGATAATTCAGTATAATGACGCACTAAATCTAATTCAGCTACTTCAGGGAATTCTGCTTTGTTTTTTCTAATGAACTTATCATCTAAAAGACGATTAACTGCATCATTATCAATTTCTTTTTGCGGCAAGGAATAAGCATATCTATCCTTTTTAGAACGTTCGAATATTAATGGTGTTGATTTACTTACTACCATTGAGTTCACCTGCTTTCTCAACAAATGTATCTATTTCATCTTTTGTTCTTAACTCAGTTACTGCAATTAACATATTTTGTGCTAAGTTTGAATCTACTTGGCCTAAATCGAAACCACCAATGAAGCCTTCTTCAGCTAATAATTGGTTAATTTCTGCGATTGGTTTATCAAATGTTACAACAAATTCGTTAAATGATGTACCTTCTGCAACTTTAAAACCTTGTGCTTTAAATTGTTCTTTTGCATAGTTAGCATTTTCAAAGTTTTGAACTGCGATATCATATATGCCTTGTTTACCAAGTGCTGACATACATATTGATGAAGCCAGTGCATTTAATGCTTGGTTTGAACAAATGTTTGAGGTTGCTTTGTCACGACGAATATGTTGTTCACGTGCTTGTAATGTTAATACAAAGCCACGGTTACCATCATCATCTTCTGTTTGACCAACTAAGCGACCAGGTATTTTACGCATTAATTTTTTAGTTGTTGCGAAAAAGCCACAGTGTGGTCCACCAAATTGTGCTGGAATACCGAACGGTTGCGTATCACCAACAACAATATCAGCTCCAAAAGTACCAGGTGGAGTTAATAAGCCAAGTGCAAGTGGATTCGCATAGACAATAAACAATGCTTTTTTAGATTCGATAAAGGATTGAATTTTTTCCAAATCTTCAATAGAACCATAGAAGTTAGGATATTGTACTGCAACTGCAGCAGTATCATCATCTATTGCTTTTTCTAATTTATCTAAATCTGTAATAGTACCATCTAAATCAACTTCTACAATTTCAAACTCTTCACGTGTTTTTACATATGTTTTCAACACTTGTAATGCTTGGTAATGCATGCCTTTAGAAACGACAATTTTATTTTTTCTAGTTTGGTTGAAGGCTAAAATACATGCCTCTGCAAAACTTGTCATTCCATCATACATAGAAGAATTGGCAATATCCATATCTGTTAATTCACAAATTAACGTTTGGAATTCAAAAATAGCTTGTAATTCCCCTTGTGATATTTCAGGTTGGTATGGCGTATATGCAGTGTAAAATTCTGATCTAGAAATCATAGCATCAACTACAGATGGCGCATAATGATCATATACACCGGCACCTAAAAATGATGTATGTGTTTCTTTAGTGACGTTTTTACTTGCGATTTGACTTAACTTTCTAAATAATGTTGTTTCCGGAACAGCATTAGCAATTTGTAATTCGTCGTTTAATAAAATATCTTTAGGTACATCTCCAAATAATTCATCAATGGACTTGGCACCTATAACATCTAACATTTCTTGTTTATCTTGTTCAGTTAATGGAATATAACGATGACTCACTTTGTACACCCCTCAATACTATTTTGAAATTTGATTTTTTTTAACGATTTTAGCTTTAACTTGTCTCTTTCTAACCTGAACCAATACTTCTTTATCTAATTCAAATTCGCTTCTCTCAATTAATGCTAAAGCGATTGATTTACCAGAAAATGGAGATTGCGTACCCGAAGTTACTTCACCAATTTCATTATTATCCAGGTCATATACTTTATAACCAGTTCTTGGAATGCCTTTATCTATCATTTCTAATCCAACAGCTCTGCGTTTAGATCCATTTTCTTTTTGATCTTTTAATACAGATTTCCCTATAAAATCAGCCTCTATTAATGGCTTAGCCGCAAAAGCAATTCCAGCTTCATATGGTGTGATTGATTCAGTTAAATCTTGACCATGTAAAGGTAAACCAGCTTCCAATCTTAGTGTATCTCTAGCACCTAATCCACAAGGTACTACATTGTTATCAATAAGGTTATCCCATATTTCTACAGTATCTTGTGCTTCACAATAAATTTCAAAACCATCTTCACCGGTATAACCTGATTGTGAAAGAATTACATTTTTACCAAAACAAGATACGTTTGTTTTGAATTCAAATGGTTTCATTTCGGATACGTCAATATCTACATGCTCCTGTATAAGTCCACGTGCCTCAGGACCTTGAACTGCCAATTGACCATATTGGTTTGATACATTCGTTACTTGAGCATCAAAATCTTGTGCATGTTGTTGCATCCATTCAAAATCTTTATCTGTATTACCTGCATTGACAACAAGTAAATAAGATTGGTCAGCTAATTTGTATGTTATTAAATCATCAATAATGCCACCATCCTCATTACATAAAGCAGTATATTGTGCTTTTTCTGTAGTAAGCTGATCGGTATCATTTGAAAGTAGGTATTGAACCAATTGGTCAGCTTCTGGACCTTCTATTAGTACTTCTCCCATATGACTAACATCAAATAATCCTACCGCAGTTCGAACAGCATTATGTTCTTCTTTAATACTAGAAAACTGGACAGGCATTGCCCAACCACCAAATTCTACAATTTTAGCTCCACTGTCCACAAATGTTTGGTACAATGGCGTTTGTTTAAGATTACTAGACATCAAGATACCCCCAATTAAATATTTATTAAAAAAACAGGATAGCTAAATAAGCTACCCTGTCACATTATTCAGGAACGCGTCACAGTGTTATCCTTTTGCCTGAGAGTTTCGTTAAACTTGCACCTTCGGCGATGACGTTTATACATTGTCATTCTCTCCAACACTGATCAATCGCTAATCAAACTTTGTATAATTTCACTCTGTAAATCACAAAGTTTTTGATTACTATTAACTTTTTTGAATGCGATTTCATTATATCTTGAAACCCTAGATAAATACAACCATTTTAATTCAGGAAATGTTTTGTTATTCGCATTCGGTCGATTTTCGTCGGATTTCACACGTTCATATAAAACCTCTAATTCACAATCTAACCAATAAACATATTTTACTTGTTTCAACAATTGGAGCGATTGTTCACCTTCAATAATACCTCCACCAGTAGCAATAATATCGTACTGTTCGAGACATTGTTGTAAATAAAATGCTTCTAATTGTCTAAAAACAGATTCACCATCTGACTCGAAAATTTCTGGGATGGTTCTTTGTTCTTGTTCTACAATATAATGATCTAAATCAATATATGTGTAATTATTAGCTTTTGCCATGTACTGACCTAATGTTGTTTTGCCAGTACCCATAAATCCTATTAATACTATTGGCGTTAAAGCACTATTCATGAATGAAATCTTCCTTTTATATGTGTTTTTCAATTTGGGAATCATAATATTTTTCTATATTATTTAAAGTTTTAAGTTTTAAACTATGATGAATTAAATAGAAAGATATTAAAGATAAATATAGCATAAAAAACCCGGCAACAAAAGAGGATAAAAACCCTTTCATACTATAAATAGATTGTTTTTTCAAAATATTCCCCCTTTTCTACTAATTTTAAATGTATTGCTAAATGATGGGTTGCTATTGTTGCTACACGAAAAGATAATACATTATTCAATAAAATAATATATCCGTTATCATTTACTTGTTTAATAACTTTCCCATTTTTATAACTATAAGAATATGTTTGATTTTTCGAGGTTGCTATTGAAAATTTCTGGGGATGAATAATTGTTAATTTATGTTGTGAAGTAACGATAGATTGAGTGATATCACGTGCAAATAATTCTAGTTCTATATATTGTGTAGAGGTGTAATGTGAATTAAATAGTACTGCTTGTTTGATAAGTAATGGGAGTAAATGAGCAGCAATTGTTAAAATCAACATCGTAAATAGCATTTCGATAAAACTAAAGCTTTTTATTTTTATATTCATAGCAAAGATCTTCTTTCAAACTGTGATTCTTAATACACACGTTTTTTAAATGATAGGTAATTTTATATTGAGCAATTGTTTTAGACTTTTTATCAATAGTCTTGGATAAAGTTAAATCATAAAGTAAAATTCTTTTAGCCTCTAGTTTGTTCAATTGATTTTGAAGTGTAGTTTCTAATTGATAAGTTAATGGAATAATTTCGAGGCAAAGCGTCATGATTAGTGAAAATGTTAATAAACTATCCAGCAATATATTACTCTTTAACTTTTTCATATCTAATAGTCCCTTTTTCAATATTAAATATTATTCGGAAAAGTTGCTGCTGTAATTTAATATATAATGAACCAAATTGATGTGTATTACCATGTTTATCAAATGTCAGGTGTTTTAAATTAGTTTTAGGATGGATGAAACCATTAGTAATTAGTATGGGTTGATATGATGTATTTTGCATATCCATCATAGATATTTCTTGATTATATGGTTTGAAAAACATTGTTATAGATTGGTTTTCTTTAATTGCTTTAGATTTAAAATAGTAAAATTTTAGAATCAACTGCTGAATTTGATTGTCACGTGTATAAACGCTGTGTGTGTCATGTAGAAATTTCATTTGCATATACAATATAATCGCAATAATTGATAAAACAAATAACATTTCAATATAAGTAAATGCGTGCCTAGCTAGCAACAGCTTCACCATTAGTAATTGTAATATTTGCACCGGATTTACATTGTTTTTGATTCTCTTTAATATACCCCTCTCGAACAAGGTCATCTATTGTTGCTGGTGCTTGATTATTTTTTAATGTGTATGCTTCTATTTGGCTATCGACCATTTTTAATTGTGCTTTACAACCTGTATTTTGTATATGCTTTGATTGTTTTGCAATATTAGGGATTATTAGTATGAGTAATAAACTAATGATTAATAGTACGAGTAACATTTCTATTAATGTAAAAGCTTTTGTAACAGTTCTTTTATACATTTTTTTCATATTTACTCCTTTTAATAAGTTATTATTTTAAAGTTTGCATTAAATCAAACATCGGTAGCATAATTACTGCGTAAAGTGCGACAATTAATATCGCTAGTATTAGAAAGATTGTGGGTTGTATAAAACGAATTTGCTGTTGAAATCTATTTTGAATTTTATCAATAATGATTGTGCTATAAAGTTGTAGCTCAATACCTAATTTACCACTGCGTTCACCTTGTTGTATAAATGTAATTAATTCTGTTTCAATACAAGGTACACGTGATAATATTTGGTCTAATTTATCTCCTTTAGTGGTATGAATTGCAATTACAGAAGCTAAATAATTGAGGTATAAATCTTCCTGTTGCTGATATAAGTTTACGATGTGATGCAAGGTAACACCGTGTTTGTAAAATAACGCGAATTCAGAAGCAAATTGATATGTTTTATATAAACGGTAATAATGGTGGAAAATTGGAAGCTTAGAAAGTAATCTAATTTGTTTATTAATGGGTAAACGTTGAATAATTTTACGCATAATAATTAAAATGAGGAATATACTAATAAAAAATATACTAATAAATTTCGGTAAGACCATAATCGAGTATGTCAATAAGTGTTGAAATGGAGAACGAGTCACATCCATTGTTGCAAATAACGTTTCAAACTCTGGAATAACTGTATGATTTAAAATGGTGAGCATCAAGAAGAATATACTACATAAAATAACGGGGTATTGTAAAGCTTTTAACAAGTATAGCTTTACTTCATAGTTTCTTTTTAAATAGTCTTGAATATGTGGTAAACATTCGTTTAAATCGCTAAATTTTTCAGTAAATAATACTAACATTATCGTGGGTTTTGGATACTTTAGCTGTGATAACAGTTGATTACACGTTGCACCTTCAGCTATATATGCCAGTAACTCAGCTTTATACTGTTCTGGAATGTTGTATTGTTTTATTATAAAGTGAAATGCCTCAGAAATTGTAAAACCATGTGTAAGTAAATCATGTAAACGACCAATAAGACTAATTTTATCCTTATCACTGAGCTTTTTTTGGTTAAATGTATTTTTGTACCACTTTTTCACAAATAACCCCCTTTTGCGATAATCGTTTTAATATATTCGGCAAAGTTTGGAAATCTTCTGGTAGTCTATAATTATTGTTAAAGAAGTAATGTATATCTTCATATGATAAGCTTTCTGCTACTAAATATCGATGCTTGTCATTAGAAGTAATGAGTCGTTGGTTAGTAATATTAATAATAGTTTGTACTAATTCCTGATTTGTGAGCCCCATTTCTAATAAACGAAGTAATGCCCCTTCACAACTATTGGCATGTAATGTTGTCAAAACAAGATGTCCACTTAAACTCGCGTGTATGACTTGTTTAGCTATTTCAGCATTTCTTATTTCACCAATTAAGATTACGTCTGGATCGCATCTTAAAATAGCTTTAAAAGAATTGTGATAGTCAATGCCAGCTTTAGTGTTTACCGAAATTTGCGTAATACCATCTATAATTCTTTCAACTGGGTCTTCAATAGTAATCACATTTAAATTTAATTGTTCTTTTGCATACAAACTCATTTGATACATTGATGTACTTTTCCCCGAGCCTGTTGGACCTGTGAATAACACCAAGCCTTGTTTTTTCGTCATTAAATGATATAAATAATCCAATTGCATTTCTTCAGTTGATTGGTAGAAGTATTGTGGAATTATTCTAATAACACAGCTTTCAATTCCTAATGATAACGGCAACGTGGAAATACGTAAGTAATATAACTGCTTATAGTTATAAATATAACGGCCACTTTGTGCAATGTGGTGTGTAGAAACATCTAGGCATGCTTGATATTTCATATAAGTTAAAAGTTTAGCATAGGTATGCTTAGTCATTTTTTGAAAATCTATTAAACTTTCATTCACCCGCAATTTAATAACTACTTCATTTTCGACTGGTATAAAATGAATATCAGACGTTTTCTGTTTGATGGCCTTGGTCATAATATCTTCTTCAAAAAATCACCTCCTACATATATACACGTAGAAGGTGATAATTTTACTTGCTATTTATAAATATGGATTTAATTGTTCATCATCAACTGTAGTATGTGGTCCATGTCCAGGGAATAATGGTAAATCACCATCTAATTCAAATAATTTATCTTTGATTGAGTCCACTAAAGTCTCATAATCACCTTGGTATAAGTCTGTTCTACCAATACCTTGTTTAAATAAAGTGTCACCAACTACAGCAAAGTCAGGAAAAACAAAAGTTAAACTGCCCGGTGAATGTCCTGGTGTATGCAATACATCGAAAGTGAAATCTGCAATTTGTGCTTTTCCTTCACTTAATGGTTCAGGCTTTACATCACTTGTAATGGCAGGTAAACCAAATTGTTTGAATTTTTCAGAGCCATTTTTTTGAGTGTTCGTAAGAAAATCAAATTCTTTAGAATGCATATAAACAGGTACATTATACTTTGTAACAATATCATTCAAAGCACCTATATGATCAAAATGAGCATGTGTTAACACCACTGCTTTTACTGTTTTATTAATTTGATTAACTTTTTGAATAATTTGACCACTTTCAGCTGCAGGATCTACAATAATTATGTTTTTATCATTTTCGATAAAATAAGTATTGGTATCTACAGGACCTAAAGTTAAATTAGATATTCTCATTTGGGTCACCACTTTTATCTAAATGTTGTTGCACTGAATCTAATTTTTCATCCATTTTTCTAGATTTATCACGGCGATCATCAATACGTATATTCGTACAGACTCTATCTAATCCTTTATTAAAAGGTAATTCATGGATTACTTGTACAACTTCCAATAAATCTTTTAAATCTCCTTCGATTAAAGTATTCATAGGTGTTAATTGATAGTCTATTTTACCAGCTTTTTTGTATTCTTTTAATTTGGTTTGAATTTCTGCAATATATTTACTGACACTTGGACCTTCAGTTCCAACAGGAATTACTACTACATCCACAATTGCCATTATTTGACACCGTCCTTTTCAAGTACATACGTATAAATTAAACCAGCAGCGCCAGTAATTCCTGCATCATTTCCAAGTTGCGCTTGAACGATTTCAGTATTGTGCTGAGCTGGTGTAAATGTTAAGTTATGATATTCTGTTTTAATATTTTCAATTAATATTAAACCTGCCGTAGACATACCGCCACCTAAAACAATATACTTCGGATTACTTGTCACACTAATTATGCTACATAAATAAGCGATGTAATTAGCTACACGTTCCGTTATAAATATGCAAAATTGGTCTCCAGCTTTCGCAGCATCAAATACAGCTTTTGCAGTTACTTTATTATTTTTAATTAATTCTAGTATAGATGATTTAAATGTTAATTTTGGATAATAAAAATTAACTAAATTAACTACGCCCGTCGCTGATGCAACTGTTTCTATACATCCAGATTTACCACAGTTACAATTGAAACGTTGATCATGGTCTACTCTAAAGTGTCCAATTTCTGCACCAGATCCATTGTGACCATGTACAATTTCACCGTTTGAAATAATGCCACCACCAAGACCAGTACCAAGTGTAATTGCTACAACATCTTCAGCACCTTCGCCTGCGCCTTTATGTTTTTCACCTAAAGCAGCTACATTCGCATCATTATCAACATAAACTGGGCAGTCCACAAACTGTTGGAAGATGTCTCTCACGTTGACATTACCTTGCCAATACAGATTGACAGCCCCATTAACTGTTCCCGTTTCAAATTCTACAGGTCCTGGCACCCCAATACCAACACCTAAAACATCATCAAAGTTATAATTTAAATTAGCTACTTGAGCTACAAAAGAATCGTAAATATTTTTCAATAGGTTATATCCACTTGAATCTGATGTATCTGTATCTATAGACCATTTAGTTATTCTTTCTAATTGTTCATCAAATATTCCAAGTTTGCATGTTGTGCCACCGACATCGGCTGCTAAAATAATTTTACTCATTTACCTACTCATCCTTTTCTAGTTTGTTTGATGGCGTGTTATAAACAATGTGTTTAAGAATTATGTTGAAATCCTAATTTACTCACTATCAGCTGTAAGCAAACGTTAAAACAAGAAAAGCTGTCGTTAAACAAAATGTTCACCATGAATATATACACGCGAATTCATTTATTCAGTTACTTAAATTATATCATAATACATAGCAAATGCTCATCTGTTATATAGCTTGCATTAATTATCAAATTTATAGTTAACTTTGTCAATTTGTTTACTCTTATTATGGTTTTCTTTTGCAACAAATATTAAAAAATACAATTTTTATTTTTGAACTAACTTCTTCAATGCACAAAGAAGTAAATATAACTATTTCTTACCTCTCAACTTTATTTTACTGATTCATATAATACAAAATAAAACCTAGAATAGTCATGACTATTCTAGGTTTATATAGGCGACTTCGTTTATTATTCCCTGCGTTGACTAATTATCATTTTACATTTTAGATAATTATGTTTTGATAATAAATTATAATGATATAAAGTATTAATTTCTTGCTCAATCATTTCTAGCGTATCATTGTTATCTTTAAAATAAACAATGAAGCCATATTTTTTTAATAACTGTAAGACATCATAAAAGTCGTTAATTTGTTCTTGCATATTAGTCTTCCAATTCTTTTTTTAAATTTTGATAATTTTCATTACCAGGATTTAATTTTAATGCTGCATTGATATATTTCAATGCTTCATCTTTATCGTCTAATGCACGGTTAGCGACAGCTAACTCGTAGTTTAACAATCCAGAATCAGGAAATGTTTTCAGTCCACGTTCCCAATCGGAAATAGCTTCAGCTCTAGAATCAACAGTAGTCGTAATCAATCCCTTTAAATAGTATGTTTCATCATCGTCATAATTTTTGTCGATTGTTTCAGCAACCATTTGCTTAGCCTCTTTATATTTATCTTCCTTCATCTGTTTAGCAATAATAGTGTTATAAATATTATCTTCTTTAATTGTATAGATTCTTATTTGTGATGCGATAAATAATATTAAAATTAGCACCAGTAAAATCCAAAAAACATTACGATTTGCGGTAAAATAATATGCTAAAAGTGTAATGAACAAACCACCAATAAAACCACCGATATGAGCCCAAACATTGATGTTATCCATAAATAACGAAATACCAATCAAGATTACTAATGCGATAAGCAATTGACCGACTAATTTGCGTTCAAAAATCTTACTTATATACATAAATCCAAATAATGAACCGATAAGACCGAAAATTGCACCACTTGCTCCTACTGAAATAGTATCAATATTAAATGATAATGAAGCAAAATTCGCAAATAACCCTGAGAATAAGAATATTACTAACATTCTCCAATGACCGACGATAGATTCCACTATTTTGCCAAAAATAAAGAGACTTAGCATATTCATTAAGATATGTTCAAAATTATAATGTAAAAATATGGAAGAAATTAATCGATACCATTCTCCATGTACTACATTAAAGTGTACTAATCCACCTACATCTAATAGTTTTAATTCTGAAAAACGATTGAAAAATAAAATCATTAATAGCCATATAATGACGTTAATACCTATCAATGTATAAGTGACTGGTGAAAATTTTATCATGTGTTTTTCAATAGGACTTTGATTTAATGATTTTTGTTTGTATGTAGTAGTTGTGTGTTTCGCATTATTGTTTTGATACAATCGTTTCATAATGTAATTAGGCATAGTGCGTTCAATACTTACATCATTATGTAATACTTTAATTGTTAGTTTTATAGGTTGATGTTCATTTAAATGTTCTTCAACAAATTGGTTATTTGTAAAACAGTAAATGTCTATGTTTTGAGGTTCAAAATCAACAAAGTTTGCGATATCTTCTCTGTGTTCTTGAATTCTCTCTTTTGTTAATCGAATTTCTTGTGCTGATTGCACGTCGTTTCTAAATATTTTTATTGTTTGTCGTTGTTTATGCGCTAACCAAACTTCTTCTGTATCTTGGTTATAGTGTTTAAGTTGATAATTATAATATCTAATCCATAAATAAACACATTTCCAAAAATGCTTTTTTGTAATCATTTTTGCCTCCGTCATTTAGTTGTTGCTACAATATATGTTTCTACTGGTTGATCATGAGACTCTGGTTCGAAATCGTTTAATTGGAAATCATAAATTAAACTCAGTGTTTGTTGTTCGTGTTGGCTTAAAAATTTATCAAAATAGCCTCCACCATAGCCTATACGGTATCCTTGGTCGTTAAAAACTACTCCCGGTACAATAACTAAGTCTAGCTCATTTGTTATCGTTGTGTCTGCAGTAATATAGTTAATCCCCTTGTCATCCTTACCAATTTGAGATAAATCGTTAATTTCTTTAAATGTCATAACACGATTCTCATAATCAGTATGAGGTACAAATACCTCTTTGCCGTCATTAAGCATATGTTTAATAATTTGGTATGTATCTACTTCGTGACTCATTGCTAAAACAATCCCAATACGTTGTGCAGATTGATATGTTATTGATTGATATAATTGAGTAGCAAGATGTAAATCAGCTGTGCGTTTAGCTTCACCAACAAATGATTTCATTTGTTTAATCATATTTGTGCGCAATGTTTTTTTATCCACATGTTCACCTTCATTTTTATTTATACTGTCCTTATTATAACGTTATTCCATTATCATGTCATTAATCACTCACTGACATAAAGATAACCAGGTTCATCAAGAACCTGGTTATCTTCAGACATTATTATTTTGTTTCACGGTGCAATGTATGTTTATTGTCTCTAGCACAGTGTTTTTTCATTTCTATACGTTCAGGATTAGTACGTTTATTTTTTGTTGAAATGTAGTTTCTTTCACCACATTCTGTGCAAGCTAAAGTTACGTTTACGCGCATGCTAATTCCTCCTTACCTTTTCAAAATACGACTAATTAATCATACCACTTTGCATGAAAATTGAAAAGTATTATTTTATACCAAATGCCATACATCAACGTTTTGTAATTAAATTATGTTACTTTTAATAGCTAAATGCCATTATTTTTTATTTTTAAAATAATAATCTATAACATCTCTACCAACATCTCCACCATTTAACCATGGTTCAGGAACAGGTTGATTCGTATAAACTATTGAAAATGCTAATTGTGGATCTTTTATTGGTGCATAACCAATATAAGTTGAGTTAACTTTAGGTTTACCATCTTGGAATACTTCGGCAGTACCAGTTTTACCAGCACTTGGAACGGTAGTATCATTAAAGCTTTCATAACCAGTTCCTTCTTCTTCGTTAAACGCCATATCAAAACCTTCTTGAACTTGGTCAATTTGATCTTGCGTGTTGTTTACTCTATTTAACACGTTGCCTTTAACTTTGTGTTTGACAGGACCTAATGAATCTTTATTAGTTGCATCATGAATTTGAAGACCGATATGTGGTTGAATACGATAACCATTATTAGCAATCGTTGAAACATATTGAGACAACTGTAAAGGAGTATAAGTATCATATTGACCAATAGCTAAATCAAGGTAGTTACCAGGATTATTATTTAATGGCTCAATTTGACCACTTGTTTCATTTGGTAAATCTATACCTGTCTTCACACCGAGACCAACTTGATTAAGACCTTTACGTAGTTTTTGACCAGCAATGGAAATATCTGAAGGTAAGTTCATATTTGGTGTATATGGTGACCCAGCAATTTTTAAAGCAGTTTTAAACATGTAAACGTTGGAAGAATGCATTAATGCTTCTTTATCATCAATTCTTACTTTTCCATCTTGGTTAAAGTAAGAATGTTTTTTCAATCCACCTGAAAATTCGAGCGGTTCATCAATCATTTCTTCTCCAACATTAATAGCATCGTTTTGATAACCAGCTAAGAGTGTACCCCCTTTAACTGACGAACCTACAGTATATTGTGCTGTAAATGTTCCGATATCAAAATCAGTGAGACTACCATCTTTATCAATTTGTTTACCTACCATTGCTAAGACGTCACCATTATTAGGATTTTGAACAACCATTAAAGCATTGTCCATATCCTTAGCACCTTCACTACGCAATTTTTTAATTTGCTTTTCTAGATATTCTTCAGTTTTCTTTTGCAAGTCTACATCAATAGAAAGTACTAAGTCATCTCCACGTGAACCAGGGTTGACTACTTTAGAATCAATTATCTCTCCTGATTTATCCGTAGTATATTTCATTTCTTTCTTTTTACCACGTAATACATCTTCATATTGATATTCTAAGTAAGATTTGCCGACACGATCATTTCGTGAATAACCTTTAGATAAGTATTTATCTGTTAATTCTTTAGGTATACCTTCTTTAGATGTCGATACGTCACCTAAAATACCACGCAATGTATCGCCATAAGGATATTTTCGATCCCAGTCCATTGCAGTATTTACACCAGGTAAATCTGAAAGTTTTTGTGATACGGCTGCGTACTCTTCCTCACTGACATCTTCATTTTTAATAGTTTGTGGATCTAGAGTTGAGCCAGCCATCATTTCTCTATAAATTGCTAACACTTGTAAATCATCATCACTAAGAGAATCCAATTGTTTTTTAGTGATTTTGTTACGTAATGTTTCGTCATATTGTTCTTGCGTAATGCTACCGTCATTTAATAAACTTTCTTCATGTTGCATCATGTCTTTAGATTTTTGTGGATGCTTTTGCACCCAAAAATCTTGTTTATCTCTATCAGTAATACTATCCGTATCCATTTTAATGAGTTTGGAAAGTTTTGTTGCTGTGTCTAATATTTCAGACTGTGACGTTTTTTTACCACGTGTGTATGTAATAGACATTTTTGATGCATTATCTACAATTACTTTTCCATTTCGATCTAGTATTCTGCCCCTAGGTACAGATTCATTTACAGTAATATTTTCACTATTTTTTATCAACTGTTTATAATGAGAACCTTGGGCAATTTGTAGATAACCGAGGCGCAATACTATAATTGCAAAAATGAACACAATAATGCCAAAAATAAAACTAATTCTCTTGTTCATTGTAGCTCTTGTTTTTTCAATATTTGACTTTTCTTTTAATCTTTTTAACAAATCAACCTACCTCTATTCAAAAGTTCTCACTATAAATGATATATGAAATGTTGAATTTTTTCTATTATTTTAGTCAAAAAAATGACGACCTCATTTAAAGGTCGTCATAAAATGAGCTTTTTATTTAGTTGCATTATATAATTCGTCAACTTTTTCCCAGTTAACAACATTCCAGAAAGCACTGATGTAATCTGGACGTTTATTTTGATATTTTAAGTAGTATGCATGTTCCCAAACATCTAAACCTAAAATAGGTGTTTTACCTTCAGTTAATGGGTTGTCTTGGTTAGGTGTAGTAACGATTTCTAAGTTACCGTTATTTACTACTAACCATGCCCAACCTGAACCAAAACGTGCTGCAGCTTTATTTGCAAATTCTTCTTTAAATGCATCTAAAGAACCCCATTGTTCTTTAATTTTATCAACTACAGTACCTTTTTCTTCAGAGTTAGGAGTTAATAATTCCCAGAACAATGAATGGTTGATATGCCCTCCACCATTGTTACGCACAGCTGTTTGAATATCTTCAGGTACGCTATCTAAGTTAGCGACGATTTCTTCAATTGATTTAGATTCTAAATCAGTACCTTCTACTGCTGCATTTAATTTTGTAACATATGTGTTGTGGTGCTTGTCATGATGAATTTCCATTGTTTCTTTATCGATGTGTGGTTCTAATGCATCGAACTCGTAAGGTAAATTTGGTAATTCAAAAGCCATAAATAATCATCCTCCTAATTAATCATATATAAAGCATAACAATTAAACTTACTTACAACAATCAAAATGCTTAGCGCATAACTGTTTTGAAAGATTAGTTGTCATCTTTGCTACTTTATTAGTATATCTCAAATTCGCAATATTTAAACATATAAATGTCAGAAATTATAAAATAAAAAGTAATTCATACTATTGACCTATGTTTTACGTTTACATTTTAAATAAAAAGACACTTTTGGTAATGTTTTGCACACGTGGTAACAAAATAATAAGGCTAATTCAAAATTTGAATTAGCCTTATTTTCAATCATATTTATAAATTATTATGCTAATTGACATTGTTCACAAATGCCGTAAACTTCCAATTTATGTTGTTTAATCTCAACGCCTGGTAATTTCGATTTAATCTCTTCCATTGGACAAAACTCTATGACCTTTGTGTCACCACATTGTTCACATATAAAATGATGATGATGGTGTTCAGTACATGCAATTCTAAATTTCATTTCACCATCTAATTCAGTGCTTTCAATAATATTAAGTTCCTTAAATAAATGTAAGTTTCTATAAATAGTATCGAAAGAAATACCTGGATAGTGTTGATCCATGCCTCGTTGTATATGTTTTGCATTAATATATTTATCTTCATCCACAAAGATATTTAACATATCTCGACGTTTATCAGTATATTTATGACCATGTTGTTTAATAATCTTAATCGCTTCTTCAGTTTTCATCCGTATCAGCTCCTTTGTGCTTATATGTACTTAATTTTTGATATAACATAGTAAGCATTAATAATAAAACTAATAAAACAACGATGACGCCTCCAGGTGATATATTGATGTAAAATGCTAATATCAATCCGCCTATAACTGAAACTTCACCAATAATAATACTCCAAATAATAAGTTGCTTAAATCCTTTCGTTAAGCGCATAGTAATTGCAACGGGTAATGTAATTAATGCACTGACTAAGAGTATTCCTACCACACGCATAGATGCAGAAATAACCATAGCGACGATGACAATAAAAACAAATTGAATCCATTTTGGTATTCCGATTACTTTACTATATTCTTCATCAAATGATAAGACAAAAAGTTCCTTGTAAAAGGTTAAAATGAAAAACAATACAATTACAACAACAATTAATATTGTAATTAAATCACTGATTGTCACGGCACTAATTGAACCAAAAAGTAAGCCTACTATTTCTTGATTAAAACCTTCTGCGAGTGATATGAAAATAGCACTTAACGCAATCCCTGTACTCATAATGATGGGAATTGCAATTTCTTGATAATTACTATATGACGTTCGTAATTTCTCAATTAACAAAGCACCGATAACAGCAAATAATATACCAAACCACATCGGATTAATAAAAGTCAAGGCAGGTAATAAAGTAATAACATACATGCCAAAAGAAATTCCGCCAAGTGTAACATGGCTTAGTGCATCAGCAATAAGTGATAAGCGTCTAACAACGATAAAAGCACCTATTAATGGTGCGATAAAACCTATTAAAATACCGCTTAAAAGTGAATAACGCATAAAATCAAAATTCAATAGTGCATCAATCATTTGTACAGCACTCCCTATCATGTTGATGATCGACAAATTGAATTGGATGTCCGTAAATTTTAGAAATTTGAACTTCATCTAGTGATTTAAAATCTTCAGTAGTGCCGTGAAAATGGATGTGTTTATTTAAACAAGCAACTTCTGTTGCAGTATCTGCTACTACTCCAATATCATGTGTCACCAAAATAATAGTAACACCTTCAGCTTTCAATTTATCTAATGTGTCGTAAAATTCGTTAACGTGTTTTGCATCAATTCCATTAGTAGGTTCATCTAGAATTAACACACTTGGGTTACTAATTAATGCACGCGCAATTAAAATCCGTTGTTGTTGTCCACCAGACAATTCAGCGATATTTTTATCAATTAAATGACTAATATTTAGTCGTGTTAACACAGCTCTAACTTTTTCGTCATCACGTTTATTAAACCATTGACCTAGCCTTTTACGTTTAGTTAAGCCACTAAGAACAACCTCTTTGACGCTTGCTGGAAACCCTGCTTTAAATGATAGTGCTTTTTGAGATACGTAACTAATTTTTAACAGCGATTGTTTACCTTTATAATCTTTGCCATCAACAAAGATTTTTCCTTTTTGTATTGGTAATAACCCTAAAATAACTTTTAATAATGTTGATTTCCCTGCTCCATTTGGACCAACAATGGCCAAAAACTCACCCGGGTTGATTTTAATATTAATGTTATCCAATACTTTTTTATTATCAAAATAATAATCTAAATTTTTTAATTCAAAAACTGGTGTAGCCATTTTTTCACCTCGAGTAATACTATACAGCTTACTTGTATATATGTAAATAGTAATGTTTACGACTTAAAGATAAAAAGATTAAGTTAAGTACGATATAGGAGTTACTATTGGCTGTTTTAATAATCACAGTTAGTTAACAATATATATCGTCTCAACTTAATCTATAGATAATTACTGATTTAAAATTTGCTCTTTTAAATCTGCTTCAAAACGTTGGTTTTTCAACATTTCAATTTCAAATTTATATGGTGGTTTTTTGTTCTTTTTATCTTCACCCACATAAGGTGTTTCTAAAATTTTCGGTATATCTTTGAAAGTATCATGATGTACAATATAATTTAAAGCCTCAAATCCAATATGACCAAATCCAATATTCTCGTGGCGGTCTTTATGGGCGCCAATAGGATTTTTACTATCATTTACGTGCACTACTTTAATTCGATCAACGCCTACGATTTTATCAAATTCGTTTAATACGCCATCGAAATCTTCTTTTACATTGTACCCTGCATCATGTGTGTGGCATGTATCAAAACATACAGATAAGCGTTCATTATGCTCTACACCGTTAATAATTTCAGCGATTTGTTCAAATGATCTACCTATTTCTGAACCTTTCCCAGCCATTGTTTCTAAAGCGATACGTACATTATTATCGTTTGTTAGTACTTCATTTAAACCTTCGATAATCTTTTTAGTACCTTTTTCTTCACCTGCACCGACATGTGAACCCGGATGTAGAACTATGTCACGTGCTCCAATTGCTTGAGTACGTTCTATTTCACTTTGTAAAAATTCAACGCCAAGATTAAAGACGTGAGGTTTTTCGGTATTAGCAATATTAATTATATAAGGTGCATGTACTACAATATTCGATAAACCGTGTTCAGCCATAAACGCTTGGCCACGTTCAATATTTAAATCTTCAATAGCTTTACGACGAGTATTTTGAGGTGCACCAGTATAAATCATAAAAGTTGATTCTCCGAATTTATATGCTTCTTCGGCAGATCCTTCAAGCATTTTTTTACCACTCATTGATACATGAGATCCTAATAACATAAAACTCACCTATCCTTTTTTATTTTTTCTAGCTTGTCTATTTTGTCGTTTACTGTATTGTTTACGTTCTTTACGCTTTAATTCTTCTAATTCACGTTTGAATTTTTTCTTATATCCTGGCTTAACTGTTTTTTTGTTGTTACGTTTAACTTTATTTTTAATTTGATTAGTTAAATGGTCATCTTTATTTTTACGAGATTGTCGTTTGTTATGTGCTTTTATAGCTTGTAGCTCACCATTTTTAATATCAACATCTTTAAAGACGTAACCGCGTTCTTCTATTAACCCAATATTTGCTTCTTCATCGGGACTATAAAGCGTTATAGCTATACCATGGTATTGTCCACGGCCAGTTCGTCCTACACGATGTGTAAAGAAATCAATATCATTAGGCACATCAAAATTAATAACATGACTAACACCGTCGATATCAATGCCACGCGAAGCTAAATCACTTGCAATAACATATTGGAACTCTAAGTTTCTAATGCGTTTCATTTGTTGTTTACGCTCTCTAGGTGTAAGTCCACCATGGATCATGCCAAGTTTGATACCTGCTTCATTTAATTGTTGCCCTAATTCGTTAGCACTATCTCTACTATTACAAAAGATAATACATAAATAAGGATTAATAACATCCATCAATTTCAGAGTTTTATCAATTTTTGCGTCACCCTTAGTCGGTATTAAGTAAAAATCGATATTCTTTTTGTTTTGAGTAGTGTGTTCAATTTCAATAAACTCTGGTTGCTCTAAATATTTATTTAAGAATGGATGTAAAGATTTAGGAATAGTTGCACTAAATACAGCGATATTTGCAGACTCATCTAAACGAGTAGCAATTAAATCGACATCTTCAATTAAGCCTAAATCTATCATTAAATCCGCTTCATCAATAACGAGATATGATGCTAAATGTACATGTAAATCACCATGTTTAGCTAAATCATTTACACGTGTAGGTGTGCCAATGATCAATTGTGGTTGATTTTTGGCACGTTGTCTGTCTTTCTCGAAATCAGTACCACCAATAAATAGTTTGACTGAAACATCTGTTTTGAATTGCGTTAAGTGTTGTGCTGCGTCAAATAGTTGTTGTGCTAATTCACGCGTAGGCGCTACTACAACAGCCTGTGGTTCGTGAATTGAAATATCAATATTTTGAATTAATGGAAGTAAAAAAGCATGTGATTTACCTGTTCCTGTTTGTGACTGACCTATGATATTAGCTTGTTTTAATATTTTAGGAATTACTCTACTTTGTATTTCTGTTGGTTTATCAAATTTTAAATCTTTTACCGCCTCAATTAATTCGGCATCCAATTTAAAATTCTCAAATGGGTGATTAGCCATATTTTGGCCTCCTTAAATTTCATCTTACTTATTATAAAGGAAGAACACATGAATTTGAATATATTTATGCGTATTTTTATAAATAGTTATATGGATCAGTATTTAGTTCTGATGCCACCATTGTAAAATCGATGTTTTCAACGGGTAACCAGTTATTCAGTAAGTTGATAAGTCCTTCTTTCATCACATACTCGCTATAATGATTAATATCTAATAAATTCATCTGATTTATTTTCGCATCTAATGCTTCGTGATGTTTAATATCGCCAGTTATAAAAATATCCGCACCCAATGCTTGTGCTTGATATTCATAACCAATCCCTGCACCACCAATGATAGCTACTTTTTTAATATGTGCATTTAAATCACCAATATAACGTACACTTGGCATATTTAAATTTTCTTTAATTGATGCAGTAAAAGCTGAGACATTTTGTGTTGCTGGTAACTCACCGATAACCCCTAAGCCATAGTTAGCAACTTTAGTCATTTCAACAAAGTCGTACACAGGTGTTTCGTATGGATGATATTGTTCAATTAATTGTTGTGCCAATACCTTTTGAGAACTATTTATCATAAATTCCAGCTTAACTTCTGCAACTTGCTCAATTGAATGTAATTTACCTTGATGAGGATTAGCACCATCAACTGGTTTAAAATTACCAGTACCAGCTGATTCAAAAAAGCAATATTCATAATTACCCTCTTCAGCTAGGCCGTGCTCACTAAGATTTTGTTTTAACGATTCAACATTATTTTGAGGTACATATACTTGAACTTTGTAATAATAGTGGTCTGCTGAATTTAAAGGTTTTAGATTGGTTAAATTCATTTTATCGGCAAGCATTTTATTCACGCCATCTGAGTAGACGTCTAGATTTGTATGTAATGCTATTAGGTTGATATCATGTTTAATTATTTTTCTAATAATCGCACCATATCCATCTTGTTCTACTACTGATTTTATACCTTTAAATATTAATGGGTGATGACAAATAATTGTGTTGAGACCTTTAGAAATAGCCTCATCTACAACTTCAATCGTACAATCAAGCGCAGTTAAAACACCTGATATTTTAGCTTGTTTATCGCCTATTAATAGACCTACATTATCCCATGACTCAGCAGTTGTAAATGGAACATGTTGTTCGATTGTGTGTAGTAGTGTTTTAATATTCATTTAAAGCACCTCTTTAATCATTTGAATTTCATTTTCGATTTCCGTAATTCGTTCTCTGTGAGTAGTTTGATTCAGTTGTGTTAATATATGCTCTAATGCTGTTAACTCACGTTCCCATTTTTGATAAAACAGTTCTGATTTTTGTGACAGTAAGATAGGGCCAAATTTCAATTCTAACAGTGATAAATTTTTAATTTCTGGTGAATAATCGGCCACAATTATTTCATACGTATGGCCTTTTTCTGTCATTAACACTTCATCTACAATTGTATAATTTAGTTGTTGTAATAAAACGCGTATAGGCTGTGATTGTATATTGCTTTGTAAAATTAGACGGGGTCTGTTAGTTAATTTTTCTTGACCTGCTCTTAATATTTTAGTGATAAGTGGTCCGCCCATGCCACATATAGTAATAGATGTTATAGCATTATCCGTTTTTAGTACTGTTAAACCATCACCTAGTTCAACAGAAATTACTGATTCTAAACCATGTGCGCGCACATTTTTTACTGATGCATCAAAGGGTCCACGAATTACTTCACCAGCTATAGCTCGTGCAGTTAAATTATTTTCAATTGCATAAATAGGTAAATAAGCGTGATCCGAACCAATATCAGCCAGATAATCACCTTTTATATATTCACTAACTTTTTTTAAGCGTTGATTAATTTGAATCATGAGTTAACTCCCTTGTATTAAATAAAAAGCTCTTTTGCACATAGAAAGTACAAAAGAGCCATAAATTAGTCCATAAAATCTTTAAGACGTTTACTTCTGCTTGGATGTCTTAATTTTCTTAATGCTTTTGCTTCAATTTGACGAATTCTTTCTCTTGTAACGCCAAACACTTTACCAACTTCTTCTAATGTACGTGTTCTACCATCATCTAAACCAAATCTTAAACGTAAAACATTTTCTTCACGGTCTGTTAATGTATCTAACACATCTTCTAATTGTTCTTTTAAAAGTTCGTAAGCAGCGTGATCTGAAGGGCTTTGCGCCTCTTGATCTTCGATGAAATCACCTAAATGGCTGTCATCTTCTTCACCAATTGGGGTTTCTAATGATACAGGTTCTTGAGCAATTTTTAAAATTTCTCGTACCTTTTCTGGTGGTAGATCCATTTCTTCACCAATTTCTTCAGGTGCTGGATCTCTTCCCAAATCTTGTAATAATTGACGTTGAACACGAATTAATTTATTAATTGTTTCTACCATATGCACTGGAATACGAATTGTACGTGCTTGGTCGGCTATAGCACGAGTTATTGCCTGTCTAATCCACCAAGTCGCATAAGTTGAAAATTTAAACCCTTTATTAAAGTCGAATTTTTCAACTGCTTTAATCAGTCCCATATTTCCTTCTTGAATTAAATCTAAGAATAACATTCCACGACCGACATAACGTTTAGCGATGCTGACTACTAGACGTAAGTTTGCCTCAGCCAATCTAGACTTAGCAACTTCGTCACCATCTTCGATACGTTTTGCCAGTTCAATTTCTTCTTGTGCACTTAATAAATTAACACGTCCTATTTCTTTTAAATACATACGGACAGGATCATTTATTTTGACACCTGGAGGCGCACTTAGGTCGTTAGGATTAATTTTATCATCTGTATCATTACTATCTTTTTCATTTACTAAACTAATATCATTGTCATTTAGCTGATCGAAAAAATCATCCATATGATCTGGATCCATTTCGAAGTTTTGCAGTTTTTCTGCAATTTCTTCGTGGCTTAAATGCCCTTCTTTTTTACCTTTTTCGATTAATTGTTTTTTAACATCTTCTAAAGTTAGAGATGGGTCAATTGTTTGTTTCTTTACTTTAACTTTATCTACAGACATGAAAAGGCCTCCCGAATATAATATCAACGAATACATTTTGTTTAATTGTGAGAGTTTATTAGTACTCATTGCCATTTATGACGTTACTTAAACATTGTTAACCTCATAATTATACAATTGTAAGTTGAGTTGTACCGTAACTGTTAATTCATTCTATTTTTATTGTAGTCTACAATCTTTGCTAAGTAATATTTTTGTAATTCCGTATCACCAAGACGTAATGCATCATTTAATTTTTGATTTAAAGATACTGCAGTTTCTTCTGTTCTATTAGCAGTAATAGTGTTGATATAGTCATCGATTTCATATTCAAACGGTTCTTCATTTATCTTATAATTATCTAAAGATATAAATGCTTCTTTTATCTCTGAAATGTCGATATATTGCAACACATCACTAATGTCGAACGTACCATTATCGGCATAAAACTCACGTAAAACATTAAATATACGCTTAAAATACTCATTTGTAAAGTCTTCAGGCACAATTAATTGGTGGTAATTTAAAAATGTATCTTTATCATTCATGAAATGTCTTAACAAGTTTCGTTCTGCTTTTTCTTGTTTAGTTAAATTAGTGAACTGTGGTATGTTGGGCACACTTGGAATTTGAGGTTCATAGTACGATTGTACGGCTCCTACTTCATTACTTAGACTTTCCTGACTAACTTTAAACAATTCCGCTACTTCTTGCAATACCTTTTTCTTTAAAATTGGCGATTGCATAAATCCAATTTCATTCGTAATCTCTTTAAGATATTTTTCATAAGCTAAATCATTATTATTAATTTCATCTTGATGCAATAATACTTTATAAATTAAATACGCTTTTTTTTCATGATTTACAAAGTGATTAAATGCATCCGCACCATATTTACCAATATATTCATCAGGATCCATATTTTTAGGTAATTGTACTACAAACACATTAAAGCCTTGTTTTAGTAAAACATCTCCTGTTTTTAATGTAGCTTCACTTCCTGCAAAGTCTCCATCAAACATTAAAGTAATATTGGAAGTTAATTTTTTAAGGAATGTTATATGTTCTTGCGATAGCTGTGTCCCCATACTTGCAACTACTTGCTTTAATCCTGCTTGATCCGCTTTGATAACATCCATAAAACCTTCAAGTAATATTGCTTCATCTACTTTTCTAATCGTTTTGCGGGCGCGATCTACATTATATAGTAATTTCCTTTTATGAAATATTGGTGTTTCTGGTGAATTTAAATATTTTGGTTCTTGATTCGTATAAGTACGTCCTGAATATCCTACAATACGTGATTGAGCATTCATTAATGGGAACATAATTCGATCTCGAAATCTATCGAAATAACTAAAGTTTTCTTCGTTACGTGATAATAAACCAGCTTCAAATGCAAGTTGAATATCATAGCCTTTTTTCTGTAAAAAATCATGACAAAAATGCGTATTATTAGGTGCATAACCTATTTGACGCGCATCTATTAATTCATCTGTAAAACCACGTTCTTTTAAATAATTTAACGCTGCTTCACCTTCTACAGTTTTTTTTAGAGCATAATGATAATATTCTTGCATTAATTCATGCATTTCAATCATCTTCAAATCATCTGATGCAATTTGATGACCATCATTTGATGGTGTTTCAGATGGTAAATCCACAGTAATATTAACACGCTCACCTAGTTCTTTTACTGCTTCAACAAAGGAAATATCCTTAATTTCTTGAGTGAATTGAAAGACGTTACCACCTTTTTTACAACCGAAACAATGACAAATTTGTTTATCTTCTGAAACGGTGAACGATGGTGTTTTTTCATCGTGGAAAGGGCATAAACCAATATAGTTTCGCCCTCTTTTTTCTAATTTTACGTATTCACTTACTAAATCAAGGATATCTGTTTTATCTTTTATATCATTTATTACTGCTTGTTCAATTCGCAAATTTTATCACCTATTACACATTAGTTATACAATTATAACTGTTAAATACCTTTTTTGAAATTATTATGCTCAATAATACTAATAATATCATTGGCTGTTTCTTCAATAGCTTTATCAGAGACATCAATAACAGGACAACGGATTTTCTCAACTAAATTATGGAAGTAATCAAGCTCTTCTTTTATACGTTGTTCTGTAGCATATCTTGCACTTTCACCTAAACCAAGTTGACGTAACCGTTCTTTTCTAATTCTATTAAGTTTTTCCTCACTAATTTTTAAAGCGATACATTTTGATGGATCAACATTAAATAAGTTTTCAGGCGGAACCACCTCTGGCACAATAGGAATGTTCATTACTTTATAACTTTTATGTGCTAAATATTGTGATAATGGCGTTTTAGAAGTTCTAGATATGCCTAATAATACTATATCCGCTTTTTCTAATCCTTTTGGATCTTTACCATCATCATATTTAACCGCAAATTCGATAGCATCTATTTTTTTAAAATAAGCCTCATCAAGTCTGTGTACTAATCCTGGTTCATAATACGGTTGTTCATCTATGCGTTCTAATAAGATGTTCATTAACGGTCCCATAATGTCAACACTTTTAATATTAAGTTCTCTTACTTTAGCTTCCATATATTTACGTATTTCTGGTTTCACTAACGTGTACACTATAATGGCGTCCGTTTCACGAGCTACTTGTACGACCTCATCAACATTTTCTAATGCTTCTATATAAGGATATCTCAATATTTCATGTTCACACTGATTGGGATTAAACTGAGATATACATGCTCTTGCTACTAATTCTGCTGTTTCGCCAATAGAATCTGATGCAACTATTAAATTTATCTTTTCCATTTCATTAACCACCTATTCATTAAATAATGATACAAAAATATTAGTTATTGTAGTTTTAGAGATTCTACCTTTAACTTCAAATTTACCATTATCTTTTTTATTTACTATGGGTAACGAATCTATTTCTTTTTCAATCATTAAATTCGCTGCATAAACTACGCGTTCATTTTCTAATATGTAATTCAAATTAGGCATTCTTGTCATGACGATATTTACAGGCATTGAATGAATATCGTCACCAATCATAGAAGCTCTTAGCAAATCTTTGCGTGAACAAACTCCTATAAAATCACCATCTTCGTTAATCACAAATAATGTACTTACGTCTTCTAAAAAAATAGTACATATCGCATCATAAACTGACATTTCATTTTTAACGACAACAGGCTGAGATAAATAATCTTTGACTACATATTTTTTTAATTGATCTGAAATTAATTTGTTTTTAGGCTTTCCTGCATAATAGTAACCTACTCGTGGTCGTGCTTCTAAAATACCTGACATTGTTAAAATAGCTAAATCAGGTCTTAAAGTAGCTCTAGTAAGGTCTAATCGCTCTGCTATATGCTCACCGGTAATCGGTCCATTATTCTTTACAATATCGACAATTTGTTGTTGCCTTTTACTAAGTTCTATAGCCTTTCACCCCTTTACTCATACATCATAATTATACATTGAATTGCTTCCTGCTACAAATACATATAATTACTTGCTAATAGTTAAACTATAGATTAGAATAAACATTGAAGCGAGCTAAGGGCGGTGAGAGCTTAGCAAGTAATAATGGCGTAATCAATTAAAAATAAATTTAAAAGTGAGTGGCTACACTAATTTGGGTGGAACCGCGGGTTAACAAAAAATTAGAAATAACACACAACATTTGTGGTATTATTATTAACTCGTCCCAAGGCAATGTTTAAATTACTATGTGTAATTTTCTTTGTCTTGGGGCGTTTTTATGTAAAAAAGGAGTGCATTTTGATATGACGAAAGATATGGAAACAGTAGTACAATTAGCAAAACATAGAGGTTTTGTATTCCCTGGTAGTGACATTTATGGTGGTTTATCTAACACTTGGGACTATGGTCCACTAGGTGTTGAACTAAAAAACAACGTTAAAAAAGCATGGTGGCAAAAATTCATTACTCAATCACCATATAACGTTGGTATTGATGCAGCCATTTTAATGAATCCTAAAACTTGGGAAGCCTCTGGTCATTTAGGTAACTTTAACGATCCAATGATTGATAATAAAGATAGTAAAATTAGATATCGTGCAGATAAAATCATTGAAGATTATATGTTAAATGAAAAAGGTGACGAAAACTTTGTCGCTGATGGCTTAAGTTTCGATGAAATGAAACGTATTATTGAAGATGAAGGTATCGTATGTCCTGTAAGTGGTACTGCAAACTGGACTGATATTCGTCAGTTTAACCTTATGTTTAAAACATTCCAAGGTGTAACTGAAGATTCTACAAATGAACTATTCTTACGTCCTGAAACTGCGCAAGGTATTTTTGTTAACTATAAAAATGTTCAACGTACAATGCGTAAAAAATTACCTTTTGGTATAGGTCAAATTGGTAAATCTTTCCGTAACGAAATTACACCAGGTAACTTTATTTTCCGTACGCGTGAATTTGAACAAATGGAACTTGAATTCTTCTGTAAGCCAGGAGAAGAAATTGAGTGGCAATCATATTGGAAAACATTTGCAAGCCAATGGTTGAAAGACTTAGGTTTAAGTGAAAGCAATACACGTTTACGTGATCACGATGAAGATGAATTATCTCATTATTCAAATGCAACGACAGATATTGAATATCGTTTCCCATTTGGTTGGGGTGAATTATGGGGCATCGCAAGCCGAACAGATTATGACTTAAGAAAACATAGCGAACATTCAGGTGAAGATTTTACTTACCATGACCAAGAAACAAATGATAAGTATATTCCTTATTGTATCGAACCTTCATTAGGTGCTGATCGTGTAACATTAGCTTTCTTATGTGATGCATATGCAGAAGAAGGTGTTGAAGGTAGTAAAGATGCACGTACAGTATTACACTTCCACCCTGCTTTAGCACCTTATAAAGCAGCAGTGTTACCATTAAGCAAAAAATTATCAGGCGAAGCCATTAAAATTTTCGAAGAGTTAAGTGCTAACTTCTCAATTGATTTTGATGAATCTCAATCAATTGGTAAACGTTACCGTCGTCAAGATGAAATTGGTACACCTTATTGTATTACATTTGACTTCGATTCATTAGAAGATCAACAAGTTACAGTACGTGACCGTGATTCAATGGAACAAGTTCGTATGCCAATTGCTGAGTTAGAAGCATTCTTAACTGATAAAGTTAAATTTTAATTAAATTATAAGAGGTTGGGATATAAATCCCCATTCTCAAATAAGAGGACTAATCCTTAATATGGATGGGTCCTCTTTATTTATATTTAAAAATATTCGATTTTGACTGTGCATGCTTTCCTGGGGTATGGTTCGAGCCTGTAGTCTCTCACACATACTATTCCCCGGACGTCAACACGTTACTAAATTAGTACAATTTATATTTTGTTATTAAAAAATTAATGACAATTATAACAAAATGTTAAAGTACTATAATAATTGAGAAAATTTCATAATACTAAAGAAAATGCCAACTTCTATATCTACTCAATAGAAGTTGGCGTTTATTTTTTAGTCAAAGATACTTTTGTCTCGTACTTTTTAATTATCTTCAATGTTATTGTCTAATCTATGCAACTGATTTATTAACTTTTGACTTTTGAAATACATACCTGCATATTCCTTATACAATAAAATCACTAATTCAGACATTTCATCTACTATGTCAGAATGTATATTCAAATTATTCATTTTTGATACTGGCAATTGTTGTAAGATTGATAATAAATACAGCGCTCTATTAGAAAGCTTAAAGGCATGCGGATCTTGATCAATAACCGATTCGGCAATTGCACCATCATATTTAAAACTATATGCAGCAAGGGTTGATTGGTCTGTATTTTTAGTAAGAACGCAATGATCAAAAATGGCTGAAAACCCAAATTTCGCCATATTCTTTAGCAAGACAATAACAGACATTAATTGTGCTGATACACCATTTGAAATCTTTTGCAAGACAAATGATAATAATTGATAATTAAATTGCGATACTTCATCATTCTCTATAGCACGATCAATGACTTCAGTACATAAACTAGCAAAACTACTTTCATAGATGTCTAATCTTAAATTGTAATTTTGATTGATGACGTCTATGGAACTTAATGTTCCCATACCTTTCCACTTAGAATAAATAAACAACCCATACACGAATAACTGTGTATGAGCTTGTAATCCTGTTTTATTCTTTTTGGCCCTTCTTGCCATAAGTGGTACTTTCGCCCCATGCTCATTTAATATCGTTATTATTTTATCTGACTCACCGTAGTCAACACTTTTAATAACAATACCTTTTTGCTTGATTAACATTTACATTTCACCTCAAGCTAAAATTAATCTTGATCTTCTACATATCCCATTTGACGAATGAAATTAACTTTATTACGCCAATCTCGTTGTACTTTAACCCAAAGTTCTAAATAAACTTTGGAACCTAACAACATTTCAATGTCTTTTCTAGCTCGTTTGCCAACTTCTTTTAACTTTTTGCCACCTTTACCAATGACGATTCCTTTTTGTGAATCTCTTTCAACAAAGATAGTTGCTTCAATGCGTACTCTATCTTCATCTTCTTTAACCATACGATCCACATTAACGCCTATTGCATGTGGAATTTCTTCGCTTGTTAAGTGTAATATCTTTTCACGAATTAATTCCCCAACGACAAATTGTTCTGGATGGTCAGAAATTTGGTCATCTGGATAATATTTAGGTCCTTCTGGTAAATAAGACTTAAGTACAGATAGGAAATGGTCAACATTGTGACCTTCAAGTGCAGAAATTGGAACGATTTCCGTGAAATCCATATATTTTTGATATTGCTCTATTCTAGGCATTAGTTCATCTGGATGTACTAAATCTATCTTATTTAATACTAAAAACACTGGTGTTTTAATTGTTTTTAACATTTCCATGATAAACTCATCACCACGACCAATATCTTCGTTAATGTTGACCATAAACATAATCGCATCGATCTCTGAAAGTGTGTTTTTTGCTACACGCATCATATAATCGCCTAATTTATGTTTGGGTTTATGAATACCAGGTGTATCTAAAAAGATAATTTGTGCATCATCTTCAGTCATAACACCTTGTATTTTATTTCTAGTTGTTTGTGCTTTATCAGACATAATTGCTATTTTATGTCCGATAACTCTATTCACAAAAGTAGATTTACCGACATTCGGTCTACCGATAATTGATACAAATCCTGATTTATGTTCCATTAATTATTTAAATCCTTTCCGGAGAATCCAAGTGGCAACAATTCGCCTACTGTAGATTCTATCATTTCGCCTGTTTGATTTGTCATATATACAGGCATATCATCATCGCACAATTCTTTCATTACTTGTCTGCATGCTCCACACGGAGATGATGGTAGATCAGCATCTACAGTAATAGTAATGGCTGCAAAATCTCCAGCTTGATAGCCTTGGCCAATAGCGGCTACTAAGCTAGAACGTTCTGCACAAATAGTCATTGGGTATGCAGCATTTTCAACATTTGCCCCATAAAAAGATTGTCCATCTTTGGTAACTAAATAAGCACCTACTTTAAAGTTACTATAAGGTGCATGTGCTCGTTTTTGTGCTTCTCGTACTTCGTTAAAATAATGTTTTTGAAATGTCATTATGTTCCCCTCCCATTAATGAAGCGTATATAAAAATAAACTTATTCTATATTACAGCGCCAACAAATATGGTATAAAAATAATCAACCCTATAATAAGCGACATCACTGATACAATTAATACACTAAAGGCAGCAATATCTTTCGCATATTTGGCTAGTATATTATACTCCTTTGTACATAAATCAACAACATATTCAACAGCAGTATTAATTGCTTCAAACGCGAGCACTAGGCTAATCGCTATTATTAAAAATAACCATTCGACTTTGTTTATACCGACAAATATGCCTAGCAAAATAGCCATTGCCGCACAGCATAAATGTATAGTAAATTTCCAATCTTTTTTAACTATCGTATTAAGTCCTTGCAAAGCATATTTAAATCGTTTCATAACTACTTGTCTCTCGTCAGTCCATATGCGTCTAATATGGCATCTTGTCTGCCAAACATTTGTTTCTCTTCTTCTTCAGTCATATGGTCATAACCTAACAAGTGCAAAAAGCCATGTAATGCAAGAAAACCTAATTCACGTTCAAAAGTATGGTTATATGCATCTGCTTGTTCTTTGGCGACGTCTGTACATATAATAATATCCCCTAACACTCTTGGCATATCGATACCGACAATTTCCGGTTCTTCTTCTTCCAAAGCAAATGATATGACATCAGTCACTTTATCTTTATCACGATACATATGATTAATACTTTGTATTTCTGTTTTATCAACAAACGTTACTGAAAGTTCAGCTTCACCTTCAATATTTTCTTGCTCTTTTGCAAATGTGAGTAACTTGTCTATCTGATTATACCAAGTAGTATCAACTTCCTCTGTATGGTCACTAAAGTCTATTGTAAACAACGATTACTCAACTCCTTCGTATTTGTCTATAATTTTACTAACTAACGGATGTCTCACAACATCACTTTGATCAAGTTTTAAAATACTTATACCTTTAACGTCACTTAATTTTTTCGTGGCTTCTTTCAATCCGCTTTTTATTCCCTTAGGTAAATCCACTTGGGTTGGATCACCAGTAACTACCATTTTTGAGCCAAAACCTAAACGTGTTAAAAACATTTTCATCTGTGCGTGTGTAGTGTTTTGTGCTTCATCTAGAATAACAAAGGCATCATCTAGTGTACGTCCTCTCATATATGCAAGCGGTGCGATTTCAATAATACCTCTTTCGATAAATCTTGCAGATTGTTCTCTTCCTAAAACAGTGTTTAATCCATCATATAAAGGTCTTAAATAAGGATCTACTTTTTCTTTTAGGTCACCCGGTAAAAATCCTAGTGATTCTCCAGCTTCAACTGCTGGTCTCGTAAGGACAATACGTTTCACATTCCCTTTACGTAATTGTTTGGCAGCATATACAACAGCTAAAAATGTTTTTCCTGTACCGGCAGGCCCTATTCCAAAAACTAAATCATTTCGATTCATAGCATTGATATACAAACGTTGACCCATTGTTTTTGCACGAATTACTTTACCGAAAGCATCTTTAGTAATCTCATCTTCGTATAAATCTAATAATTGTTTTATTGTACCGTTCTGAGCCATTTTTATAGCTGACTCAACATCTTTCAGCGAAATATTAATGCCTTGTTGAATCACTTTCAATAAATTTATTAATACCGATTCTGCTTTTTCAACATGCTCCACAATATTTCCTTTTACTGCGATTTCTTGGCCGCGAGCATGTACGACGACATCAAATCCTTCTTCGATAGCTTTAATATGTTCATCATTATTTCCAATGAGAGCTTGAGCTTCATTGATATCGTCTATTTGAATTATACCAGGCATATAGGCGCTCCTTTACAATAAAGATTTCTAATTAATAGTAATTAATCTTATCTGATTTTAGAATACAATTAATTGTTTGTATAGTGGTAAAAAGCAATTGTATTCTCAAGTCCAAATAAGATTAAGCTAACAACTTTTTACATTTATATTATACCACGTTAAGCAACAATAATATTTTAAAGTGCATTTAAAAAAGCGTAATTTAGCTATAATTTAACAACATATTTACATTAAAATATCATTTGACTTAATATTACACAATTTGTGCATTGCGTAAACAACTAAAGCGTAAATACTAATTATAATTTTATCCTTTAAAAAGCCTAGAACAAACGATAAAGTGTGAACAAAAGTATAAAATTAAAAAGCCTAGAACAAAATGTTCCAGGCTTTTACTTACAATCGTTTAGGTTGATTTAATATTTCAGACCAAACAATACCATTAACAACTTCATCTTCATCAAACCGTAAATCATTTTGACTACTCGTTGAGCCACTTTGATAATTTTGCATTAGTTGTTTCAGACGAAAACGTTTAGTTCTCGCTGATAAATATTGATCATTGATAATGGCACGTGCTTTCTTGTCCATCCGTTGTAACTGTTTCTCTTGCTCTCTATCCATCTCTGAGCGAATATCTTTTAAATCGTTTAATAATGAGTCTTCGAGTTCTTTTTTCAGATTTTCCTCGCTTTTATTCTTACTAGGTGTCGATTCTGGTTGTTGTTTTGACTCAGTATGTCTGTCCACTTCCTCTTGTGCGGTAGTTTCTGTAGGTTGTGGTGTAGGTGGTTCAGGGTTAGATGATTTTCGATCAGATTGGCGACTTGAATCAAATTCTTCTTCAAGCTCATTGAATTTTCTCTCAAGTTCTTCGAAAAATCCTCTTTTCGGCTGTGATTCTTGCTGTGGATTTTTTTTAGGTTGCTGTTGTTGTCTTTGCTTGTGACTATTATCTCGAATCGCGCCAATGATTGTAACTACTACAGATATTACAAAGATTATAATACCTAAATTCATTTAATCACCCCTAATTATTTTTCCGGTGATTCATCTTCATCTTTTTTAGTTCTCTTATTAATGGCATTACGCATGCCTGTATCAGCTTCTACATTTTTTAAGTTATAGTAATCACCAACGCCAATATTTCCTGAACGTAATGCTTC
This sequence comes from Staphylococcus arlettae, assembly GCF_025560845.1. Classification (NCBI taxonomy): domain Bacteria; kingdom Bacillati; phylum Bacillota; class Bacilli; order Caryophanales; family Staphylococcaceae; genus Staphylococcus; species Staphylococcus arlettae. Next base: position 1,310,512 of record NZ_CP094803.1, on the reverse strand, counting down.
AGCCATAGCTAATGGTACTTCTGCTTCTGCTTCAACAACTTTAGAACGCATTTCTTGTACTTTGGCTTTCATTTCTTGCTCTTGGGCAACAGCCATAGCTCTACGTTCTTCAGCTTTTGCTTGCGCAATATTTTTATCAGCAAGTGCTTGTTCAGTTTGTAGATCTGCACCAATATTCTTGCTAATATCTACATCAGCAATATCAATCGATAAAATTTCAAATGCAGTACCAGAATCTAAACCTTTACTTAATACAGTTTTGGAAATGTTATCTGGATTTTCTAATACTTCTGTATGGTGTTCACTAGAACCAATTGTCGAAACAATACCCTCACCGACACGAGCGATGATTGTTTCTTCACCAGCACCACCAACTAAACGCGCGATATTGGCACGAACTGTAATTCTAGCTTTCGCTTTAACTTCGATACCATTCATAGCAACACCTGCAATAAATGGTGTTTCAATAACTTTTGGATTTACAGACATTTGTACTGCTTCAAGTACATCACGTCCTGCTAAATCAATAGCAGCGCCACGTTCAAATGGTAAATTAATATCTGCTCTTTGCGCAGCAATATTAGCATCTACAACTCGATCTACATTACCACCTGCTAAATAGTGTGACTCTAGTTGATTCGTCGTAAGATTTAAACCTGCTTTATGTGCTTTAATTAATGGAGCGATAACCTTACGTGGTGATACTCTTCTCAATCTCATTCCTACAAGTGTACCTATACCGACTTTTACGCCTGCTGCGATAGCAGAAATCCATAGGCCTACAGGAACGAAAGAAAATAATAATAGTAAGGCAATAACAACTATAACGACTATAATTAATAAACCTATCATATTGAATCTCCTTTTTATTTTAAATTTCTCTTACGACAACTCTTGTACCTTCTACTTCCAAGATTGTGACTTCTTTATTTCGTAAAATAAACGAGCCATCTGAGACAGCGTCGATACGTTCAGTGCCATAAGAAATAATACCAGCTGGTCTTAGGTCCGTTAAAGTAGTGGCCGTTTTACCAACTAAATGAGAGCGATCATCATGGGAAGTATAACCTGATTCAGTATTTGTTGAATCTTTTAATACGACTTTATCTAAAAATGGAATATTGCGTTTGAATATTTTCACTAATATCACCCACTCAATAATTGATAAAATTAGTGCAATAACTACATTACCAATCATAAAAATTAAATTATCACCTAATGTGATAATGCTGAATATAATTAACCCCATTCCAATCAAGCCAATTACTGCTCCGACGACAAATAATTCAATAATGACAAAAATAACGCCAATGCCGAATAAAATAATCGACACAACATTAACGTCGCCTTTCACTAAAAAGCCTAAAAAGAATATGAGTAATGCTAAAGTTGAAATAATACCGATGATATTAATTTTTTTAGAGTATAATTGATACAAGAAACCTAAAAAGATAATACTCGTCAATATTAGCGTAATTATTGGATTTACAATAAAATCCGCTAAATTCATCAACCAACTTTCACCTTGAATCATATTTAGCACATTTTGCATATGTATATTTGATAATAACTCCACGATTTCACCTCACTCTTACCTCTAATTATACAATAAACAGATAGCTATTAATATAGTTTAACTAATATCGATGTTAAAATTACAAAATCGATTTAAATATTAAATTTATAATGTAGCTTCCTTGATACGTAGCTTATTTTTTCAAGAACAAAAAAACCTTAGCTGTTAGTTCAGCTAAGGTTTTATATATAATTAATATTGTTGAGGGAGTCAACGAAATTATTAATTATTTGAATTTACGTTTACGTGCAGCTTCTGATTTCTTTTTACGTTTAACGCTTGGTTTTTCGTAAAATTCACGTTTACGTACTTCTTGAATTGTACCGCTTTTAGAAACCGTACGTTTGAATCGACGTAACGCATCTTCAAGTGATTCGTTTTTACGGACTACTGTTTTAGACATGTGTATTTCCCTCCCTCCAAATATCAACGAAACTTTATTATCATATACACAGTAAATTACTATGTATAAATTAGTATAATATATCTGAGTTCTTTGGTCAATCAGTAAAATTTCAATTTAAAGATTCATATTACACACCGCTTAAGATCCTATTCACTATCGTATTTAGCTAGCCTTAAACGCAGTAATATACAAATTTGATGTCCGATTTTCGAGTTGGTAATTTTAAAAGTAAATAATTCCAACTAACTAAAAAGTGTATAAATATCCAGATTTCACGCTGTAATTTAAGCAGACATAATTTAAGTTACTATTGTATGTTCAGTTTGATTAGAAGCATGAGAAATCACACGTAACACTTGTCCTTCATTAATAGGATAATCAGCTTTAGTGATTTTAACTTTAACTAATTGACCTATTAAATCTTCATCTGCACTAAATTGAACTTTCATATAGTTATCTGCATATCCTACTAGTGTGCCAGGTTGATCACCTTGCTCTTCAGGGATGACTTCTAGAACGTCTTGATCAAATTGTGAAGCGTATGCTTTGGCAAGTTGATCACTCAAACTAATCAAACGATGCACACGCTCATTTTTAACTTGCTCATCAATTTGGTCGTCCATTCTAGCTGCAGGTGTTCCTATTCTTGATGAATATGGAAAGACGTGTAATTCTGAAAAATGATGGTCTACTATAAAGTCGTACGTTTCTTGAAACTCTTCTTCAGTTTCACCAGGGAAGCCAACTATAACATCACTTGTAACAGCTAAACCTGGTAACGCTTCATGCAAACGAGTTAAGCGTTCTGAAAAATGTGCCATTGTATACTTACGACGCATACGTTTTAAGACACTATCTGACCCAGATTGCAATGGAATATGTAGATGTCTAACTACTTTAGTTGATGCAGCTATTACTTGAATCACTTCATCTGTTAATTGGCTGGCTTCAATTGATGAAATTCTAATACGTTCTAAATTATCAATTTCTTCTAAATCACGTAATAATTGAGCTAAATTATAATTTTTTAAATCTTGTCCATAACCACCTGTATGAATACCTGTTAACACAATTTCTTTATAACCTGATTCTACTAATTGTGTAGCTTGTTCGATAACTTTCTCTGGGTCTCTAGAACGCATTAATCCTCTAGCCCAAGGGATAATACAAAATGTACAGAAATTATTACAGCCTTCTTGGATTTTTAAAGATGCACGTGTTCGATCGGTAAAGTACGGTACTTCTAACTCTTCGTACGTGCGATTTTTCATAATATTGCCGACACCATTAATGGGTTGACGTTCTTTTTTATAATCTTCAATATAGTCAATTAATTTAGTTCTATCTTGAGTGCCTACAACAACGTCAACACCTGGGATATCCATGATTTCAGCCGGTGATGTTTGAGCATAACAACCCGTAACGCAAACAACTGCGTCTGGATTTTTTCTAATAGCTCTACGGATAACTTGTCGACTTTTTTTATCACCTGTGTTTGTCACAGTACATGTATTAATCACGAATACATCAGCATTCGTTTCAAAATCAACTCTTTCATATTCTGCCTCTTTAAATAATTGCCAAATTGCTTCAGTCTCATAATGGTTTACTTTACAACCTAAAGTATGAAAAGCAACTGTAGACATAAATATCACCCCAATAATTCATTTTGATAACTAACTGCACTTAACACATAAAGTGGTGCTGTTTCTGCCCGTAAAATACGAGGTCCTAGCCCAATTTGCTTCCCCACTGAAGCAAATAGAGTTACCTCATCTGCCGATAATCCACCTTCAGGTCCAAATATCACAAGTATATTTTCGCCTTGTGTTAGTTGTTGCAACACTGATTTGAATTGACTAATTTCACCATCTTTTGCTGCATCTTCATATGCAATTAATATATAATCGTATCCATCTATGTTATCATATAATGTTTTTAAATTCGAAATATAATCAATACTAGGGATAGTTAGTCGATAACTTTGTTCTGCAGCTTCTTTTATAATCTTTTGCCAACGCTCTATTTTTTTAGTTATTTTGCTTTGATTCAGTTTGACAATTGAACGATCCATTTCGGCCGCAATAAATTTACTTGCACCTAATTCTGTTGCTTTTTGCAACATCCATTCGTACTTGTCTGCTTTAATTAAACCACTACATATCGTAATATTTTGTGGCAATTCTGTAGAAATTTCTAATTCTTGTATCGGTTCAACCTCTATGGCATCTTGTGAAATTGCCGTTATTTTACATTTGAATACTCGTTGATCTAAGAAATTTAAAATTAATTCATTATCGACATGATTACGCATTACATTTTTAATATGATGAATATCTTCGTTATTTGTAATAAAAAAACGCTGATCTGAATCAGCGTTTTGGTTAATAAAGTACCTTTGCATATTTAATCGCTCACTTTCTGTCCCACGATACAAACCCAGCTGTTATCATGGTTTACTGAAATGATTTTAAAACCAACGCGTTTCATATGTTCTATTATAGCTTCATATTTTTCTTCTATTATACCAGAAGTTATAAAATAACCCTGATTATTTAACGTATTATAAGCATCTTCAATCATTTCATCAATTATGTGCGCTAATATATTGGCAATAACTATATCAAATTTTTCAGTTTCTTCAGTTAGCAAATTACCTGGTATTGCTTCTATCTCATGCGCACAATTATTTTTTTCGAAATTATCTACGGCTACCCGTACTGCCATTTCATCTAAATCGATAGCTTTAATGCGCTGCACTCCTAGCAAATGACTCGCAATACTTAATATACCTGAACCTGTACCAACATCAATTACAGAATCCGTTGGCTTTACATATGTTTCAATTGCTTTTAAGCACATGTTTGTAGTGGGATGATCCCCAGTTCCAAATGCCATACCAGGATCTAATTCAATGCATAGCTCTGAATCGTCTTCTTGGTTATATTCTTCCCAACTTGGCACAATAGTGAAGCGTTTAGAAGCACGAAAAGGATGAAAATAATTTTTCCACTCATTTTCCCAATCTTGTTCTTGAATAGTTTGTTCTTCATATTTGAAAACTTGGCTATCCAATCCTTGTAACAGTTGGATATCATTCACTATATTGTCTTTTAACGTAGGAGAATATTTCAGGTCATTAAAATACGCTTTTATTCTGACGCCCTGTTCAGGATATGCTTCAGCTTTTAAATCATATATTTCTCCATATTTATCTTCGAAATCATGATATAAATCGTGAGAATCTTCCAGTACAACCCCATTGGAACCGTAATTTTCTAGTATATCACTCACCAACGCTGTGACATCATGATTAACTGTAATTGAAACTTCTGTCCAGTTCATTATTTATTCTCCTTTGAAGAAACGTTTAGCTTTATCTTTAAAGTTTGATGGTTGTTCAGATAATTCTTCTCCGTTTAACTCAGCAAATTCACGTAAAATTTCTTTTTGACGTTCGTTAATTTTAGTTGGTGTAACGACGTTAACATTAACAAATAAATCGCCATAGCCATAACCGTGTACATTCTTAATACCTTTATCTTTTAAGCGGAATTGTTTACCAGTTTGTGTTCCTGCAGGGACTGTTAGCATTACACTACTATTAAGCGTTGGAATTTTAATTTCGTCACCTAATGCTGCTTGTGAAAATGAAATGTCTAAGTTATAAGCTACGTCGTCACCCATACGTTCAAATGTATTTGATGGTTTCACTCTAAATACAACGTATAGATCACCATGTGGTCCACCGTTTTCGCCAGGTGCACCTTCACCAGCTAAACGAATTTGTTGTTCATTGTCTACACCTTCTGGTACAGTAACTTTAATTTTAACTGTTTTATTTTCAGTTCCTTTACCATGACATGTTTCACAAGGTTCTTCAAATTCTTGACCAGAACCATTACATGAAGGACAAGCTTTTTCAGTTCTTACTCTACCTAAAATTGTGTTTTGTTCTACTGAAACATGGCCAGCACCATTACAGTAATGACATGTTTTTTTAGATGTGCCAGGTTTAGCACCTTCACCATCACAAGTATGACAAGTAACATCTTTTCTGATAGAGATTTCTTTTTCAGTACCAAAAACTGCTTCATCAAATGTGACAGTCATAGTGTATTGTAAATCGTCACCTTTACGTGGTGCATTTGGATCACGTTGGCGTCCTCCTCCGAAGAAAGAACTGAATATGTCTTCGAATCCGCCACCACCGAATCCACTGAAGTCTTGGCCGCCAAATCCTTGACCACCGAAACCACCCTGTGGACCGTTATGACCGAATTGATCGTAATTAGCACGTTTATTTTCATCACTTAACACTTCATAAGCTTCAGAGATTTCTTTGAATTTTTCATCTGAACCTTCTTCCTGGTTAATATCTGGATGATACTTTTTTGAAAGTTTACGGTAAGCCTTTTTAATTTCATCTTTTGATGCACTTTTACTTACACCTAAGACTTCATAATAATCTCTTTTGGCCACTGTGAATCTCTCCTTCTATATTAATTTCATAATTATAGTACTTGAAAAAAAGAAAAGTCAAAGCCAATGTGCAATTGACTTTGACTTACTTTGGCTAAGCAATTGTGTCTTATATTAATTTAACAATGTTGCTAGTTAGAAGTAAAGTGATTATTTTTGTTTATCGTCGTCATTAACTTCTGTAAAATCAGCATCTTCTACATTGTCATCTTGCGCTTGACCTTGCTCACCTTGAGCTTGTTGCGCTTGTTCTTGTGCTTGTTGATATACTTTTGCTGATAAATCTTGAACTACTTTTTCTAGTTCTTCTTTTTTCGCTTTAATATCATCTAAATCTGAACCTTCAAGTGCTGATTTTAATGCTTCTTTTTTCTCTTCAGCATTTGATTTATCTTCTTCGCTCACATTTTCGCCTAAATCAGTGATTGTTTTTTCAACTTGGAAAACTAAGCTGTCAGCTTCGTTACGTAAATCACTTTCTTCACGACGTTTTTCGTCTGCTTCAGCATTTTCTTCAGCATCTTTAACCATGCGATCAATTTCGTCATCAGATAAAGTGTTGCTTGATTGAATAGTAATGTTTTGCTCTTTATTAGTACCTAAATCTTTTGCAGTTACATTAACGATACCATTTTTATCGATATCAAATGTTACTTCGATTTGAGGTACTCCACGAGGAGCTGGTGGAATATCTGTTAATTGGAATCTGCCAAGTGTTTTGTTATCAGATGCCATTGGACGTTCACCTTGTAATACATGAATATCTACTGCTGGTTGGTTATCAGCTGCTGTAGAATAAACTTGTGATTTAGATGTTGGAATTGTAGTATTACGTTCAATTAACGTATTCATACGTCCACCCATAATTTCGATACCTAATGATAATGGTGTAACATCAAGTAATACTACGTCTTTAACATCACCAGTGATAACGCCACCTTGAATTGAAGCACCCATAGCTACAACTTCATCAGGGTTAACACCTTTATGAGGGTCTTTGCTAATTTCTTTTTTAATAGCTTCTTGAACAGCTGGGATTCTAGTACTACCACCAACTAAAATAACTTCATCAATATCTGAGCTAGATAAACCAGCATCTTTCATAGCTTGACGAGTTGGTACCATTGTACGTTTAATTAAGTCATCAGCTAGTTCTTCAAATTTTGAACGTGATAGGCTGATTTCTAAGTGTAAAGGACCGCTTTCTCCTGCAGAGATAAATGGTAATGAAATTTGAGTTTGAGATACACCAGATAAATCTTTTTTCGCTTTTTCAGCTGCATCTTTTAGACGTTGTAACGCCATTTTATCTTGGCTTAAGTCAACACCATTTTCTTTTTTGAATTCACTAACTAAATAATCAATGATAACTTGGTCAAAGTCATCGCCACCAAGTTTATTATCACCAGATGTTGATAGTACTTCAAATACGCCGTCACCTAATTCAAGAATTGACACGTCGAAAGTACCGCCACCTAAGTCAAAGACTAATACTTTTTGGTCTTCTTCAGTTTTATCTAAACCGTAAGCTAGAGCTGCTGCAGTTGGTTCGTTAATAATACGTTCAACTTCTAAGCCAGCAATTTTACCAGCATCTTTTGTAGCTTGACGTTCAGCATCATTGAAATATGCTGGAACAGTTACAACTGCTTTATCTACTGATTCACCTAAATAGTCTTCAGCTGTTTTTTTAAGGTTTTGTAGTACCATAGCTGAAATTTCTTGTGGAGTATAATTTTTACCTTCTATATCCACTTTATAATCTGTACCCATATGACGTTTGATTGATTGAATAGTGTTAGGGTTAGTGATTGCTTGACGTTTAGCAACTTCACCTACTTGAGTTTCACCATTTTTAAATGCAACAACTGATGGTGTTGTTCTAGCACCTTCTGGGTTTTGAATTACTTTAGGCTCATCACCTTCTAAAATAGCAACACATGAATTTGTTGTACCTAAGTCAATACCAATTACTTTACTCATATCAAAATTCCTCCTGTTTGTTAATTAAAATTGGGTATTTTCATCAAAAAATAAATTTATTGATTTACTTTAACCATTGAAGGTCTCAAAACACGATCCTTCAATTTGTATCCTGCCTGTAGTTCTTGGGTGATTTGGCCAGATTCAAACTCACTATTTTCATCTTGCATTACTGCTTGATGGAAATTTGGATCAAATTGTTGGCCTTCTGTTTCAATTCTTTCTAAACCATTATCATTAAGTGCTTTCAACAAGCTATCATAAACCATTTGTACACCCTTTTTAAGTGAAACAAATTGCTCGTCTTCTCCTTCGATTTGTAAAGCACGCTCAATATTATCAATGGTTGGTAGAATATCATTTAATACTCCTTGAGCTTGATATTCTTTCATTGTTTGATTTTCTTTTTGTATACGACGTTTGTAATTTTCGAACTCTGCATACAAACGTAGATACTTATCTTCGTTTTCTTTTACATCTTTTTTTAAGTTTTCAATTTCAACATCTTTAGGATCAACTTCTTCACTTACGCCCTCTTCTGTTGCAACATCTTCTTGAGATGTTGTGTTTGTTTCGTTGTTTACTTCTTCAGCATAATCAACAGATGTTTGTGTTGTGTCAGTAGTTTCTGACGAAATGTCTTGTGCATCTGTTTCTTTGCTTACTGATTCATTTTGTTCTGTCATTTCCTGCCCTCCAATACTTTAAATTACCAAATACGATTTAGTAATTGTATCACATTTTGATAATTCATCGCAGTAGGTCCAATTACTGCTATTCGACCTTTCAACCTATCATCTATATGGTATTCACTAGATACGATAGATATATCACTTAAACTTGTATCAATTTCATGCCCAATCATTACATTTATAGATGAATTAGACATGTCATCGAGCAATTCAGTGATTTTATTTGATTCAATATATTGTAATATTGGTTGAATTGATGAGACATTTGATTCATTCAATGCATCAATCAGTTTAACCTTTCCACCCATAAAAATGCCATTACTTTGATTATCGAAATGTAATTGTAGCGTCTCAAACATCGTTTTAATAAAGTCTTGCTCACTGACAGACTGTGTAAACGAATTAAGTTCTTGCTCAAATTGTAAAGATGACCACGCATTATATTTGTCAGTAACAAAATTAGAAATTTTGTTTAATTCATCATTACTAATACGTTTAGCTGATGTTAAATGCAAATGTTCAACATGACCTGACGCAAACACTACAACCATTATAATTAAATAATCATTTGCTTGAATAAGGTGAATATTACTAATAATATCTTGCTTATGATTTGGACGCATTACCAACGTTGTATATTGAGAAGCCATCGACAGTTCATTAGCAAAAGCATGTAAAGCTGACGAAATATCATATTGATGGTCAATAAGTAGTCCTCTCAACCGTTGGACTTTTTTGTGTTGTTGATGAGATGTTTGTTCTAATAATTGATTCACATAATATCTAAACCCTAATTCTGACGGTGATCTACCTGATGATGTATGAGTCTTCTCTATTAGGTTTAGAGATTCTAATTGTTTCATCTCATTTCTAATAGTAGCTGGGCTTACATTCAAATTATGTCGCTCTATTAAAGCTTTAGAGGCAATAGGTTGATCTAAATCGACATAATCTTCAACAATGGCATTTAATATGCTCAATTGTCTATGAGTTATCATGTTTTCACCTCATTAGCACTCATTTGTTTCAAGTGCTAATTATAATTTATCAAATTGGTCAAAGTAAGTCAATGTTAAAGCCTTGAAAATTTTTATAATTTTACACGTTCAATAAAAAGGCTTCAAAAACCTCGTTGCCAATCACTTTGCCCCGCTCTGTCAGTGCATAGTTACCGTCATAATATGATAAAAGTTGTTGGTCAACCAATGAAGTTAACGTTTGACCAAAAATTTCATCTATTTCAACGTCAAATTTATGTTTAAAATGAAATTTATTAACGCCTTTGTTCATCCTTAAACCAAGAAACATTTCTTCTTCCATTTGTTCTGTTTTAGTTGGCCACGAAGAATGTAATAAAGGGCGTTCATTATTTTCTATTTTTTTAATATAGTGATTAACTGGATTCACATTAGTATAACGTTCTCCATCTACGTACCCACTGGCACCTGCACCGAATCCATAATAGCCTTCATTTTTCCAATATACTTTATTATGTTCAGACTCATGTCCTTGTTTTCCGAAATTAGAAAGTTCATACTGCTGTAAATCAGAATGTTTCATGCGTTGAATTAAGTGCGTATACATTTCTTCACCTATATCTTCATTCGGTAACTTTAGTTTGCCTTTACGATACATGTTATAAAACTGTGTTTTGGGTTCTAATATTAGTCCATAACTTGAGATATGATCTATATCCAAATTAAGTGCTAAATCTAAACTTTCTTGGAAGTCAGCCAATGTTTGTTGAGGTAAATGATACATTAAATCCAAGCTTATAGATTCAATACCAATTTCTCGTGCATTACGTACTGCTTGATATATGTCTTCTGTACCATGTGTTCGTCCTAATATTGCTAATAAATCAGGGTTGAAAGTTTGTACACCCATCGACAGTCGGTTCACACCATATTTTTTTAATAACTGCAGTTTTTCCATTGTCAATTCATCTGGATTTGCTTCGAAACTATATTCTGTTTCAATATCAAATGTTTCGTTGATAGCAATTAGTAATCTCTCTAATTGTTTTACATTTAATGCTGTTGGTGTACCGCCACCTACAAACATCGTTTTCAATTGTCGTTGTTTGCTCGTAGACATCTCTTTAATTAAGCAATCCAAATACTGGTCCACTGGTTGGTTTTGTATAAAGTATTTATTAAAGTCACAATAAGTACAAATCTTTACACAAAAAGGTATATGGATATATGCACTCTTTACTTCCATATTTATTACCTCACTTTCTCTTTCAAGGCACAATAAAATTTGGGGCATAAATCAATTGATTTAAACCCCAAATAATTATTGTTAATCTTCATCCATTTTCAACACTGCTAAGAACGCGTCTTGAGGTATTTCAACATTACCAACAGCTTTCATTTTAGCTTTACCGGCTTTTTGTTTTTCTAACAATTTACGTTTACGACTGATATCTCCGCCGTAACATTTAGATAAAACATTTTTACCCATAGATTTAATATTAGTTCTGGCAACAATTTTTTGACCTATTGCAGCTTGTACTGGAACTTCGAATTGTTGACGTGGGATTAAAGTTTTTAGTTTTTCAACTAATGCCTTACCACGTTCATAGGCGAAATCTTTATGCACAATAAAGCTTAAAGCATCAACTTTTTCTCCATTAAGCAAGATATCCATTTTCACTAGGTCACTCTCTTTATTGTCTATAAACTCATAGTCAAAAGAAGCATAACCTTTTGTATTTGATTTAAGTTGATCAAAGAAATCAAACACTACTTCTGCTAATGGAATTTCGTATACTATATTCACACGAATATCATCTAAATAATCCATATTAACGAATTGGCCACGTTTACGTTGACATAATTCCATTACTGAACCTACATAGTCATTCGGCACCATCATTGTCGCTTTAACAAAAGGTTCATAGACTGTATCAATTTGATCTCTTTCAGGCATTTGCGCTGGATTATCTACTGTCACTTCTTCTCCGTTTTTCAAAATACATTGATATATAACAGAAGGTGCAGTAGCAATTAATTCAATACCGAATTCACGTTCAATTCGTTCTTGAATAATTTCCATATGTAACATCCCTAAAAATCCTGTACGATAGCCAAAGCCTAATGCTTGTGACGATTCCGGCTCAAATTCAAGTGATGCATCATTCAGTTGTAGTTTTTCTAATGCTTCTCTTAAATCATTGTAGTTTTTATTATCAATCGGGAATAAACCACAATAGACCATCGGGTTCATCTTTTTATAACCTTGTAAAGGATTATCGGCTGGACGTTCTGCATGCGTTATCGTATCACCTACACGAGAATCGTCGACATTTTTAATACTCGCAATAATATAACCAACATCACCTACTGTTAACTCGTCTATAGGTAGTTGTTTAGGAGTATTGATACCTACTTCAGACACTTCAAATGTTTTTCCTGTCGCCATCATTTTAATACGGTCACCAGGTTTAACTACGCCTTCTACAATACGTATAGAAGAAACAACACCTCTATAAGGATCGTATTCAGAATCAAATATCAAAGCCTTCAACGGTGCTTCTGGATCACCTTCTGGCGGCGGCACTGTTTCGACAATTTGTTCCAAAATTTCTTCGATACCAATATTTGATTTGGCACTTGCTAAGACTACATCTGATTGATCTATACCAATAACGTCTTCTAATTCTTGTTTTACACGTTCTGGTTCAGCTGCAGGTAAATCAATTTTATTAACTACAGGTAATAATTCCAAATCATTATCGAGTGCTAAGTAAACATTAGCCAATGTTTGTGCTTCGATACCTTGTGCTGAATCCACGACAAGAATAGCACCTTCACATGCCGCTAGAGATCTAGACACTTCATAAGTAAAGTCGACATGCCCCGGTGTATCTATTAAATGAAATGTATATACTTCACCGTCTTTAGCCTCATATTTTAGGCGTACAGCATTTAATTTAATTGTTATTCCACGTTCTCGTTCTAAATCCATAGAATCTAATAACTGATGTTGCATATCACGTGTTTCCACGGATTTAGTGTTTTCAAGTATTCTGTCAGCTAATGTAGATTTCCCATGGTCTATATGTGCAATAATTGAAAAGTTTCGTATATATTGTCGTCTATTCAATCGTTCTTGTTTATCCATGTTTTATCAGTCTCACTTTCATAATTCTAGCCCGTAAATATGTAACATATCTTTGATATAATAACGTTTTTAATCTATTATTGCAAACTTATCAAAAGCTATATACTTTTTTCAACTTTATCTGTAACATATTCATTATAAAGATATTCGGACAACATGCCAAATATTATTTTCAAATTAAGTAATCATGCAATCTAGCTTAAATAAATGATTGCAGAAAGCGCATTGATTTGATAAAATATCTTTTGTTGTAATCAAAATTAATTTTGATAGCGAAGATCACTTTTAGGAGGTGACACACATGGCAAACATCAAATCTGCAATCAAACGTGTTAATACTACACAAGTTGCTGAAGATCGTAATAATTCACAAAAAACTGAAATGCGTTCAGCTGTAAAAAAAGCTAAATCAGCAATCAACAATAATGCTGATAACAAAGCTGAATTAGTAAGTTTAGCTGTAAAAAAAGTAGATAAAGCTGCACAACGCAACTTAATCCACTCAAACAAAGCTGACCGTATTAAATCATCATTAATGACAGCTGCTAAATAATAAAAAAGTTCAAGCCTTTGCTTGAACTTTTTTTTATTTATAATGACAAAATAAACAATTCTAGAATTAACTGCTTATCCATATATGATGATTTCAATTTATAATCTGTTTCTGCACAACTATCTACAATATTTAATAATTGATCGATACTGTACTGACGCGCATGATTCAATGCCAGTTTTACTCGGTATGGATGTACATTTATTGTTTTAGCAATTTGTTGTCCACTATAACCTTTTTGACTTAATATTTTACTTTGATAATATAAGCGATAATTACTTGTAATTAAGGCTAATAGTTTAATAGGTTCTTCTTTCATTACAATTAGATCTTTTACTAACTGAACAGCTTTAGTCTTCTTGTTTTGTTGGATATATTCTGTTAACAAAAACACATTTTGTTCTAAGCTTCTATTTACAATTTGTAATACATCCTGTTTATTAATTGTAGGCCTATCTCCTAAAAACAATTCTAATTTACCTAATTCTTGTTTTACTATATTAAAATTCACACCAGTAAGCTCAATAAATAAGTTTAATGCATCTTGTTTAATATCTTTGTAATTTTGATTAAGCGTTTGTTTAATCCATTGTTTTATTTCTTCTTCAGACATTTGTTCTATTTTTTTCAATTGAGTCTGCTCTTTTAATTTTTTCACTAATTTTTTTCGCTCATCCAATTTCGAATGATAAACCTCAAAAATAATAAGCGTCTCACCGTCATATTTTTCAATAAATTCAAGTAGTTGTGTTGTATTATGATTAACATCTTTAGGTGCTTTTTCTCCAGTAAAAACATACGCGTTTTGTACTAACACTACCTTTTTATCCGAAAGAAACGGTAAAGTTAATGATTCCTCAATTATTGTCGACAAATCCGTTTCATATAAATTAAATTTCACGAAATTGAATTCATCTTTCGGCATTTCTAAATAATCAGCTACAATTTCATTCGTTTTTTTCTCTATCAATTCAGGTACTTCGCCATAAATTGTAATAATATTTTCGCTCATTCTTAGCATCCTTTCAAAACGACAAACAATATTTATTATAGCATTTGTATATCCGACTCTCTATATATCACTATGATTTTTCCACAGAAGTTTTCATTTGTGCGTCAAACACAATAGTAATTGCACCGTGTTGCGCGGTATTATAAATCTTGTCAGATGACTTGGCAAGCCTTGATACTACTTGTGATGCTGGAAATTGGTATCTATTATTCTTACTTGCCGATATAACGCTAATTTTAGGTTTTATGGACGCTATAAATTCACCACTACTACTAGTTATACTACCATGGTGACCAACTTTTAATACATCGATATTTTTTAAGTTATAACGTTGTAATAATAATTGTTCATTGCGAATTGTAGCATCTGCCATTAAGAGCAATTGATACTGTTTATAGTTTATCAACGTAATAATAGAATGTTCATTTTTATCATCCGAAGTTATAATAGCTGCATCTAATAATTGTATGCTACATTCATCCAAATCTATATGTGTAATTGTCGTGCTATCTATAATTGAAATATTATGAAGTTTAGCGATTGTAAATATATTGCTATATTGTACTGACTGATATGAAGAAGGATTGATAATAAGTGATTTTATTTTTACCATAGAGGCTAAATATTTAAATTCACCCATATGATCTAAATGAGGATGCGTAATAATTAAATAGTCTAACTGATGAATATTTCTTTGTTTTAAAGCTGGTAATATTTTATATTTAGTTATACTGCCACGATAATCGTTATTTGATGGCATCAACTTTCCACCGGTATCAATCATTACAGTACTATGCAGTGGTGTTTCAAAAAGCATGGCATCTCCATTACCAACATCAAATAATGTAAACCTAGCTAGATGGTCAAATGGGAGTAGCGCTATAATTAATGTCAAACTCAAACAGACAATAGCACATTTGAGATACCATTTCATTACATAAAACATAAAAATTGTTAAGACACTAATAAACACAAATACTAATTCAATATGAGTTAATTTCGGGATATACCATTGCCAATGACTTAATGGCAACAATAAATTCACTAGTAAATCATGTAACCAAAAGAACAATTGCATAATATGTTTAATTAAATATAATGCATGCGTAATATGACTTAATAAAAAACATACTATTGCTAATGGAAATAATAGAAATGTATAAAATGGAATAAAAAATAAGTTGGCAATTAACCCCACCCATTGAATTTCATTAAAATGCACAGCACTAATAATAAAAGCTCCTAAAAACGTAATAATATTAAGATGCCAAAATGTACGTAATGGATAATCTTTAGCTATTAGTGGCTTACCAAGTAATATAAATAATGTAATTAAAAATGAGAATTGAAATCCTATATCGTAAATATATGCGGGAAATAATAATAAAACAATTAAAAAGGTAGTTGCTAAAATATCAATAGGATGTTGTAGTATTTTTCGAGGCAACAGTATAATTAATAAAGCTGATATAATTGCACGTAATGCGCTTGGTACGAAATCAACATAAAAGGCATAGCACGGTAATGCAATACATAATAAACACTTTATAACAGGTATAGGTATGCGCAACGCTGTACATGTCATTTGAATTATAATTATAATGCTAACAATATGGGAACCACTGACTGCTAGCAAATGGTAAATTCCTATTCTTTTAACATCTTCAAGTTGGTCTACTGATAATAAATGTACATCTCCAAAAAGTAGTGCTAAAACACGACCATACTCTTTTCCACCATACTTTTCCATTTGATGATAAATAAAGTTTTTATGCGTGTTAAAAATGTTAGGCAGTTTGGTAGTATCTTTATGGCATGATTTAACGTCAATTTGTTTGACTATAACAACTACATCGTTAGCTTTGCTAGTATGAAAATATCCTTTAATATGGCAGTTGAAGTGCGTTAAATCTATTTTCTGCTGCTTTTGTTGACCGTAATTGTAATGATGAAATGAAAAATGTTGATTATTAAGTTGTATTGTTCCAACTACTTTATGGTTATGATGTGATTTAAAGGAAATGAAAGTTCCATGTTGTTTGATTTCTGGGTGTGCTAAAAGTGTTTGTGTTTCGAGGTTATTATTATGGAGATAAGAAGTATAATAAGTTGCACTAATAATGGGCATTATTAGTACAACAATATATACAAAAAGATGTTGCTTTCTTCGATAGAGTATAAATAAAGACAATAAAAAAAGAAATATCGCTAAGCTTTTAATATGTAGCCACATTATACCTATTAAAAAACTAACGGCAACATAAAGCATAAAATTAGTTATTCAATAAGTATTGAGCTACATGTTGTTGATTAAATGGTATTTTTTTATACTCAATACCCTCTTGTTCAAGAAGTTGTATAGCGTAATGATGATTATGATAATCTTCAGCATAATAAATTGTTGTGATACCAGCTTGAATAATTGATTTTGTACAATTGAGACAAGGAAAATGTGTGACATAAATAGTTGCTCCTGCTGACGACACACCTTGTTTGGCACATTGCAACAAAGCATTCATTTCAGCATGAATTGTTCTAATACAATGACCATCTTCTATTAAGCATCCTTCATCAATACAATGTACTTCCCCTGCCACAGAACCATTATAGCCACCTGCAATAATTCTATTATCTTTAACAATTGTTGCACCTACCGATAATCTTTCGCACGTAGAACGTAATGCTAATAATTGACTTTGTGCCATGAAATACTCTTCCCATTTGATTCGTTCCATTATTTGAGCGCCTCCAATTTATATGTATAATTTATCATTAATTATAGATTAATTTGTATACCTTAATTATGCAACATTATTAAACAGTAAATTCGCTTTGTAATCTTTCGAATGTTTTGTCACCAATGCCTCTGATTTCTTTTAATTGTTCAACACTCTCAAAAGGACCATTATTAGTTCGATATTCAATAATAGCTTGTGCTTTAGCCGGTCCAATACCATTGACATTTTTCAATTCTTCTTCGGTTGCAGTATTGAGATTTACTTGTTGTTGATTGCTTTTATCAGTCTTAAACTGTGTAGCTATATTTGTTGTTATTTCCCCTTTTCGAGGAATAATGATTAATTTTTGATCTATTAATTTTTCGGCAAGGTTAATTTGATTCAAATCAGCATCCGTTGTCGGCACTGCTTTTTCTAATAACTGCTTTACTCTATCAGAAGATCTCATTTTATAGACATTAGGCTTTTCAACGGATCCTTTTATATCAACATAAATAAACTCATTTCCTTTTGAATTAGAGACAGCAGAATTTGACTTAACTTCTTTAGCCTTATCATTAATATGCGAAGGATGAACAACTTCTTTTGATTGCGATGGTGTGGAATATACTTTAACTAACAACACACCAATAAAAAAACATAATAAAAATGCACCTACGACATAAATTATTCTATCGATAATCCACAACTTCAGTTGTTCAAATCGTTTTAACATATAAAATCACTCCTTTATACAATACACGTACAAAGGAGTGATTTTACTTTATTTACGAACAATGAAAAATAGTCTGTAGCCTTCTTCACTGTGATTCGTTGTATCAAAATCTACGAATGTCGATATATTTGTGAAGCCTGCAGCTTGTAATAAATGTCGATATTCAGCTTCTTCAAAAGAACGTTGATAATGTGATTCATCAAACCTCTTATAAACGCCATTTGCTTGGCTCACAAAAAACGTCATATCATGCCATACACTGTAAGGTTCTTCTCCTACTACTGCGTCCCATCCTAAAAACACATCTGCTGTTTCATTAATATAACTTTGGTTATTGAAAAGCGTTTGCATTTTATAAATGGTATGAACGTCAAACATAAACACACCATCAGGTGATAAATGTTGATAAACGTGTTCAAAAGTAGATTGGACTTCTGCCTTACTAGTTAAATAATTTAATGAGTCACAAAATATTGAAATGACGCTGAATGACTGATTTAAATTAAAATCGGTCATATCACCTTCTATCCAATTTACACTTTGTGATTTTGATGAGGCTAAACTTAACATATCGATACTCAAATCCATACCAGTGACTTGATCAAATTCAGTTAATAAGCTTGTTAAACTACCCGTTCCACAACCAATATCTAGAATTGATTGCTTATCATTAGAAAATTGATTGACTATTGCTAGCCAAGACTCATAGGGTTGATCAAATGTTAATTGATCATAAAATAAACTCAATTCCTCGTATTGGACCATAATTAATAAACAGCCTGTCTGTACGTTTCGATAGGAGCATCTCGATACAATTTCTCAACATTATAATAATCACGCTCATCTTTATGGAAAATATGAACAACAACATCTGCTAAATCGATAAGGACCCATCTTGCTTCGTTATAGCCCTCCATGCGTTTCACTTCAATTTCAGCTTCTTGTGCGCTATCTTTAACGGCTTTAGCTATTGATTGCACTTGTCTTTCATTATTTCCGTGGCAGACTACGAAATAATCAGTCATATCACTAATTTCTTTCATGTTAATTGAAATAATATCTTCTGCTTTTTTGTTTTCTGTTGCTTCGACAGCAATGTTTAATAATTGATCTGAATTCATTTAATCATCCTTTACTCTTTCGTCACTATAATTGTAATAATTCAAGCATGCAATGGTAGCGTCATAAACATTAATATCTTTACTGATTAAATATAACACTGTACGCTTAGAAATTTCATAAATGGTTTTATCTAAGCTACCTTGATTGTATGCTAATTCTCTAATTTCTTCAACGCCTGGGGTCTGTCTACCTGGTTCGATATAATCAGCAATAAATACTAATTTTTCTGTTTTAGTCATCTGAGCTCTGCCAGTTGTGTGATTTTTAATAGCTAGTAGCACTTCTTCGTCGTCTATACCAAATGTTTCTTGCATGATTAAAGCTGCTACAGGGCCATGTAAAATTTCAACACCATAGCTTAATAAATTACTATCTAAACCACGTGATGTGACAATTTGATACATTGTACCTAAATCATCATACTTACAATAATCATGTAATACTCCGGCAAGCTCAGCTTTTTGGGCATCGCCATCATAAATTTCAGCTAATTTTACAGCTGTCTCAGCAACATTGAGTGAATGAGTCACTCGTTTTTCTGGTAATTTGTCTTTAATTAATGCAACTGCTTGTTCAATTTTCATACAATCCTTCTCCTCTGATAAAACGCTCAACACTATTAGATACTAGCATTTTAATTGACTGGTTATCTTTGACGCGGTTTCTAATCATGGTTGAACTAATATCTACACGTGGGATATTTAGTGCAACCATGTCAGACGCGACTTCTTGTGTTGATGTATCTCTATTTACAATAATAAAGGTTATATATAATTTTAATTCATCTATTTTATACCATTTATTTAGTTGTTCGTATTGATCTGTGCCAATTACTACATAAAGTTTACTTAACGGATGGTTCTTTTTAATTTCCATAATAGTATCGTAAGTATAACTTTGACCTTGACGTTCTATTTCATCATAACAAATTTCACCAAAACCTAAGTCTTCGATGGCAAGTTTAATCATTTTTGTTCGCAATGATGCATCTAAATAGTCATTATGGCTTTTTAATGGAGACATAAAACTAGGAATAAAATAAAATTTAGCAGGTTTGATATGTGCATACACTTCGCTAGCAACTATCATATGACCAAGATGAATTGGGTTAAATTGTCCACCATAAATCACAATTGATTGTGTCATTATGGTAGATTGATTTGCTTGTTTTCTTCAGATTCTTTATAAAGAACAATCATAGACCCAATGACTTGGACAATTTGGCTACTTGTAGCATCACTAAGCTGTTGCGCTAAATCATTTTTATCTTCAAAGTTATTTTGTAAAATATGAACTTTTATTAATTCACGTTTTTCTAACAGTTCAGCAATTTGTGCGACCATATTGTCATTAACACCTGCTTTACCAATTTGAAACGTTGGATCAATATTATGTGCTTTACTTCTTAAAAATCTTTTTTGTTTTCCAGTTAGCATAGATATGCTCCTTTATAAATAATTTAGTACTGTACTTCTCATAACATCATAATTCGGTTGTTGTTGTGTCCATATTTTGTAACTTTCTGCTCCTTGATACACAAACATATCTAAACCATTATGAACTGGGTTTCCTTTTTGTTCGGCAGCAGCTAGAATAGGCGTTTTAAACGGCACATAAACAATATCACTCACAAGTGTTTGTGGTGATAAATAATCTAAATGAATAGGTAATTCTATATTATCATCCATACCTGCAGGTGTTGTATTGATAATTATATCAAACTCTGACAACACTGGTTCAACATCTACTAATGAGGCAGTATTGACATCTAAATTCCAATGATCAAAGCGTGATAATGTTCTATTAGCAACTGTAATTTTAGGATTGACGTATTTTATTAATTCATTTGTAATGCCTTTACTTGCACCACCTGCCCCTAAAATTAAAATATATGCATTTTCTAAATCGGGATAAACCTCTTTTAAAGATTTTACATAACCGATACCATCTGTATTATAGCCAATCCATTTATCGTCTTGGATTAAAACGGTATTAACTGCTCCCACCGTTTCGGCTTGTTCATCAATCTCATCTAAATAAGGAATAATACTTTCTTTATGCGGGATTGTAACATTAAAGCCATCTAAACCCTGTTCCTTAATTATTTCTTTGATTGAATGAAAGTGCTGAGGATCAATGCGTAATGCATCGTAAGTGTGTTGATCACCAACCGTCTTAAAATTGGCATTATGCATTACAGGTGATAATGAGTGTTCGATAGGACTTCCAATTACTGCAAACTTCAATGTTAATCACACCTTACATTATTGAATTTCTTAATATCACATCTACATTTTTAGGTACTCTCACAATAACTTTAGCACCAGCATCTATAGTAATAAAACCTAGACCGGCAATCATTACATCACGTTTTTCTTTACCAGTTTCTAATCTAACAGCTTTAACATTATCCAAATCAAATTTTGTCGGATCACTTGGTGGTGTTAGTACTGAACCTAGTTGATTTCTCCATAAGTCGTTCGCTTTTTCTGTTTTAGTCCTATGGATATTTAAATCATTGGAAAAATAACAAATTAATGGTCGTTTACCACCAACAACATAGTCAATACGTGCCAAACCACCAAAAAATAGTGTTTGTCCTTCATTTAATTGATAAACACGTTGTTTTACTTCATTTTTAGGCATTATTGTTTTTAATTCTTTATCACTAACAAAATGTGTCATTTGATATTCTTGTATAATACCTGGCGTATCAAACATAAATGAAGTTTCATCCAGTGGGATATCAATCATATCAAGCGTTGTACCTGGGAAACGAGATGTTGTTACTGTATCCTTTTCACCGACACTTTGTTCAATTAATTTATTTATCAATGTAGATTTACCTACATTTGTAGTGCCCACGATATAAACATCTTGTTGATTACGATGTGACTCAATAGCCTGCATTAAATCGTCAATACCCCAGCCTTTCTCAGCCGATATTAGAACAACTGTTTCCGCTTCAAGCCCATATTTTCGTGCTGTTTTCTTTAACCATTCTGTCACTCGACGCTTATTGATTTGTTTAGGTAATAAATCTAATTTGTTTGCTACTAGTATAACTTTTTTATTACCAACAATGCGTTTTAGCGCATTGATAAATGAACCTTCAAAATCAAAAACATCGACAACATTAACAATAATGCCTTTTTTATCTGCTAAGCCATTTAATAAGTTTAGGAAATCATCACTATTCATACCGACATCTTGCACTTCGTTATAATTTTTCAATCGGAAACAACGTTTACAAATAACATCTTCTCGAAATAAATTATGTTCTGGGACATAGCCTGCCGCTTCTGGATTGTCAGATTGCAATGGTGCGCCACAACCTATACATTTAAGTTCGTCTAATTCACTCAATCAATTTTCCTCCCATGTAATGTATCCTTTTTTTCTGAAATGTTGTAATAATCTACGTTCAATAATGCGGTTAAATTTAGTTACAAATCCATCTGTTTGTTTAACAGGTACTACCATTATTGTAAATAAGCCACGTCGTTTGCCTCCGAATACATCAGTCAACATTTGATCACCAATCACTACAACTTCATCTGGTTGTAATGCCATTTGTTTAGTAGCACGATTAAATGCTTTACCTCTTGGTTTACGAGCTTTAAAAATACAGTCTACTTCTAATGGTTTGGCAAATTCAGCTACACGACGTTCATTATTGTTAGATACGATTGTTACCGTGATACCATGCTTTTTTGCTTTTTGAAACCATGCCTTTACCTCTTCAGTTGGTTCTTCAACATCCCAACCTACTAGTGTATTATCTAAGTCAGTTATAATACCTTTTACGCCACTTTCAGCTAATTTTGCAATATCAATTTGAAAAATTGATTTTACATATTCGTTTGGCATAAAATACTTTTTAAATATCCCCATAATTAAATTCACCTTTATTATTAAATTGATTTAATCAAACATTCTACCATATTACTTGACGATACAGCAGCAGTTTTTAAAAATTCATCAAATGAAATACCTGCATCACCATTTGCTAAATCTGATATAGCACGTGTAATAATGAAAGGTACGTTAAATTGATAACAAGTTTGAGCAATTGCTGTGGCTTCCATTTCTACAGCCAACGCTTCTGGAAATTGTTGTTTTATTTTTTGTTTTTGTGTAGTAGAACCAATAAAACTATCACCACTAACTATTAATCCGGTCTTAGCAGTATGTTGAATAGCGTTAATAGCATTCTCTGCAAGTGTCAACAGCCTGTCATCAGCAGTAAACGTTAATGGCATTTGTGGAATTTGTCCAAACTCGTAACCAAAAGCAGTTGCATCTGCATCATGGTATGCAACATCACTACTAACTACAACATCACCTACTGATAAATGTTCATCTAATGCTCCAGCTGAACCAGTATTGATAATCATGTCCGGATGAAACTTTTCAATCAATAAAGTAGTAGAAATTGCAACGTTCACTTTACCTATACCACTTTGAGACAAAACTACTTCCTTATTGTTTAATAAACCTTTATAAAATTTCACGTGACCTACAGTTATCTCACTTAAGTTCACTAAGTTATTTTTTAATATCGCAACTTCTTCTTCCATTGCGCCAATTATACCTATCATTATAAGTCACCTCATTGTAAATTCATAGCCTTTGCTATTTTATCACATTTCATTTGAATGCTCGATACAAAGATTTGAAATACATAATCTCCAAGTAATACACTGCAAATATATACGTATATCCTAATATTTTATTGCAATTTAATAATAGCAAATAAAAACGCCATTCTGTATTTTGAATGACGTTCGCACAAAATGAAAGTATAAAAATATTGTCTACTAGTTAATACCCATCAACTAATAAGCTAAACATCTTTTATTTTGTCAGTTGATTTATTTAATATGATAAACACCGCCTTTGTTTAATTTATATATTATAATTTTTCAGTTTAACATTAGCAGTGAATTGAAGCGACTCCTACGGGAAGACCACTAGCAAAAACTACAGGCTAAGTCAGTGGCTGCGGAAAGTGTACACAAAAAACTGCCAACAAGTTATTTTCATTTAATCGGCTATAGATAATATTTATGTACTATTATCATTTTAGTAATGGTGTAAATAAGAAAAGCGTAAATTCAACAAATAGTCGGTGTTGAATTTACGCTTATACATATATTGATCCTAACTTTACATTCCAAACAGCGTGCTTAAACTTTGTAATGAGTAAATACCTGTTACCACCGTTACAATAACTGCGATAATACCGAAAACAAGCATCCACGTAGGGTGTTTATAATCACCAACAATTGATTTACGCTTACTCGCAATTAAAATTGTACCGAGTGTAATTGGTAAAATTAAACCATTTAACGCGCCTGCAACAATTAATAATGTTACTGGCTTACCTAAGAATAGGAAAATAATAGTTGATACAACAATAAATAGAATAACCATTAAATTACTCTTTGTATATAATGATTTGTGTAAAGTTTTTAAAAATGTTGAACTCGTATACGCTGAACCAATAACTGATGACATGGCTGCAGCAAACAATACTACACCAAAAATATTTTTCCCTATTGGCCCTAGCACGTGTTCAAAAACTGAAGCGGGCGGATTTTCTGAACTAAGCGTTACACCAGTAACAACCACACCTAATACACCTAAAAATAGAAGTGTTCTTAGTACTCCAGTAGTTAAGATACCGGCCACTGCAGCTTTGTTCACAAACGGTAAAAAGGCTTTTCCTTTAATACCAGAATCTAATATTCTATGTGCTCCAGCGAAAGTAATGTAACCACCTACAGTACCTCCTACCAGTGTAATAATCGGTAACACTAATGCCATTGGATTTTCAGGTACAACCATATGCGTTAATGCATCTCCATAAGGTGGATTGGCTTTAACCATTACGATTGCCACTACAATTATCATAAGCACACCTAAAAACATCGTGACTACATCCATAATTTTTTGGCCACTACGACTTAGGAAAATAGTAATAGATAATATTGCAGTAATTGCAGCTCCAACCTTAACATCTAAGCCAAAAATGGCGTTTAGTCCTAAACCAGCACCAGCAATATTACCTATATTAAATGCTAACCCACCTATGGCAATTAAAATGGATATAAATGTGCCTAGTCCACTGAATATATCATTAGCTACCTCTTGACCCCTTTTTCCAGTTACTATAAGTACTCGCCAAATGTTAATTTGTGCTCCGATATCAATTAATATCGACAATAAAATGGCAAAAGCAAAACTAGCAGCAAATTGTGCAGTAAATACTGCAGTTTGTGTTAGAAAGGCTGGTCCAATAGCTGATGTCGCCATTAAAAAGACTGAACCTAATAGCAGTCTTTTATGATTTTTTGTAAATTGACCATCAGTTTCACCATTTTTTAATTTTTCTCCCATAAATTATCCCCCTAATTTAGTTATCAAAATACCTTCATTTGATAACTTTTCTCGGATTTGCGTAACAAAATCTAAAGCATTCTGACCATCACCATGTACACAAATGGTATCTGCTTGGATATCTATTTCCTTACCAGTTTTAGCAATTACCTTTTGATTTTTCACCATATTTAATACTTGTTCAATTGCTTCATTTGTATCTGTTATGAGTGCATCACTTTCTTTTCGACTTACAAGTTGACCACTTTCCTCATAACGGCGATCAGCAAAGACTTCAGAAGCAGTTTGTAAACCAATTTTTTGAGCTTCTGAAATTAATAATGTATTTGATAACCCAACAAAGATTAACGTATTATCTACATCATATACAGCTTGTGCAATGGCTTGCGCAATTTCACTATCTCTTGCCCCCATTTGGTACAACGCGCCATGAGGTTTAACATGGTTCAATTTAACATTCTGCGTTTGGCAAAATGCAGATAAAGCACCTAATTGATAAACTACTAAATTATAGATTTCTGAAGGTGATAAATCCATATTACGTCTACCAAATCCTTGTAAATCTGGTAAACCCGGATGCGCTCCTATACCTATATTATTTTCTTTTGCTAGTTTAATCGTTTGATACATAACATTTTCATCACCTGCATGAAAACCACAAGCAATATTAGCTGAAGTAATAACTGGTATAATATTATTGTCATTACCTATTGTATAATTACCAAATGATTCCCCTAAATCACAATTTAAATCTACTTTCATGAATTTCTACCTCCTATAATTTGGTGTCTATCTAAAAACTTAATATCAACGTCTTCAGCATTTCCATTCGCATATGTAGGATAAGATAAAACTGCATATAAAAAATCTGCTGTTGTAGTAAAACCATCTATTACCATTTCATCTAATGTAACTTTAAGTTTAGATATCGCCAATGATCTGTTATCGGCTTTTATAATAACTTTGGCTACTAAAGAATCATAATGCGGTGATACAGTATAACCTTGATAAAGTAAAGAATCTACACGCACATTAAAGCCTTGAGGTAAATGTAATGCTTGTACTGTCCCTGGTGAAGGTTGAAATCCTTGTTCAGGATTTTCGGCATTAATACGTGCCTCTATTACATGACCACTAAATCGAATATCTTCTTGAGTGAACGGCAATTTATTATATTGCATTAAATATAGTTGTGTTTGTAACAAATCAGTGTCGGTACGCATTTCAGTAACTGTATGTTCAACCTGAATTCTGGCATTCATTTCAATGAAATAATAATCATCTGCTGTTACCAAGAATTCTATTGTACCAGCACTTCGATAATTAGCTGCTCGCGCCACAGCTACTGCATCATTACATATTTGTTGGCGTCGTTTATCACTTAATGCTGCACATGGTGATTCTTCAATTAATTTTTGATTTTTTCTTTGTACAGAACAATCACGTTCGCCTAAATGTACATAATTTTGCTCCCCATCTCCCACAATTTGTACTTCTACATGCTTTGCAACAGGAATAAATGCTTCTACATAAATACGATCGTCATCAAAATACTTTTTACCTTCACTTTTAGCTTCTTTAAAAGACTTTTCTAACATATCTCTAGATTTAACAATCCTAATCCCTTTACCGCCACCACCACTTGCGGCTTTTAACACAAGTGGGTAACCAATATCTGAGGCAATCGTTTCAACTTCTGAAAGTGATTCTACAGCGCCTTTAGATCCTGGTATAATTGGGACTTTAGCTGCGTCAACAGTTTGTCTTGCTGTAATTTTATCCCCCATCAACTCCATTGTTTCTTTAGTTGGTCCTATAAAATATAAGCCATTTTGTTCTACTTTATCCGCAAATGAAGGACTTTCAGATAAGAAACCATAGCCTGGATGAATTGCAGTCGACTCAGTAATTTGTGCTGCACTAATAATTCTATCTTGATTCAAATAACTATCTAAAGCGTTTGCTTCTCCAATACATACTGCTTGATCAGCGAGACTAACATGTAAACTTTGCTCATCTCCTACAGCATAAACTGCCACTGTTTCTATACCTAATTCTCGACATGCACGAATAATGCGTACTGCAATTTCGCCTCTATTTGCGACTAAACATCGATGCATCACAAATGCCCCCTTTTCTAGAAGTTAATTAATCCACTTTGATAATAACTTGATTGTATTCTACATTATCACCATGTCCGACAGTGATTTCTGAAATTTTACCTTCTACCTCACTTGTTACTTCATTCAAAACTTTCATAGCTTCTATATAACCTACGACATCACCTTTTTTAACTTCGTCACCAACTTGTATTAAAGGATTAGTAAGTTCTTTTTCATCTTGTAAGAAAAATGTTCCAACCATAGGTGCTGTAATTGTTTGACTTGCAGTTGAATTATTTTGAGTCGCTGCTTGAGTGTTGTCATTCGCCTCATTAGCAATCGTTGCATACTGCGTCCCCGTTGTTTGTTGTGGTGACGTAAAGTCGATTTCCACTTCACTGGAATGGTCTTTATATTTGAAGTTCTTAACGTCATTTTCTTTTACAAGTTTAATTAATTGTTCTATTTGATCTAATTTCATTATGATTCCCCTTTTAATAATGTATTGATTTTAGTAGCAGTTCTGCGCATTTGAGTTAAATCAAATTGTGGTTGTTCATCAATAGATGTTAGTATTTCTGCAAATTTTTGTTTTTGTTCAATCAATTTGTCAGTAGCCTCTTTAATAGAAATCCATTGAAAATTTAATTTATCACCAGGTTTTTTGTGCGCTAATATTGATAAATCACTTTGACACACATTAGCTATTTTGGTATAACCGCCTACAGTTTGTTTATCATTTAATAAAATAATTGGATTACCATCATTTGGAACTTGAATACTACCCAAGGCTACTGGTTCAGAAATAATGTCCGCTGATTGTTGCGGTTGAATGGTTGTACCATTTAAACGATAACCCATACGATCTGCATTTTCAGAAATAGTAAATTCAGTACTTACTAAATCTGTAATCGCAGTTGATGAAAATGCTTCGAATTGTGGTCCTTCTACAATATGTATTGTCGTCGCATCATAATTTAAGATTTCATCCGCATAGCAGTAACCTATACGTTCTTGATAGCGGTTACATTGTTTTGTGTTAATGACATCATTATTTTTCAATTTACGCCCTTTATAACCACCAATATTACTTCTAGTATGCGTTGAATAGCTTCCAGCTATTTGTGATATTGCTAAAGGTCGACCGAATAGAATATACCCTCTAGCACCTCGTAATACTTGATTGCAAGAAAGCACGTCACCTTTTTTTACTGCAACAACAGTCTGATGTGCAATTTTCACATCATTTAATTTAGCATCAAAACAACCCCCTGTTATTACAATAGTATTATCACTCATAAATTCGATCGTTGGTCCAATTAATGTACATTCAATAGCAGGTCCTTCATTTCCAATTAACTTTTGACCTAAAGTGAACGCATATTCATCCATTGCACCAGCTATAGAAAATCCTTGATCCTGAAATCCAAACCTACCTAAATCTTGTATCGTTGAAAAGAGTCCAGACTTTAATATTTTAATACTCATCAGTTAATGTCACCAACCCTTCGTAGTTATAATTACCTGCGCTTTGTTGTTCGACAATGTGCTGAAACTCTTCAGTAGTTATACTATAAAAATGAATATAATTACCTGGCTGATACAAGCACATGGGTTGTCGTTCGATATTAAAAACTTCAATTGGTGTTTGTCCTATGATTTGCCATCCTCCGGGTGAAGATTTAGGATACAACCCTGTTTGATTATTAGCTATCCCTACAGAACCTGCTGGAATTTGTGTACGCGGTTCTGATCTTCTTGGTGTATGCAATTGAGAACTTAAACCACCTAAAAATGGAAAGCCTGGCATAAAGCCAAGTAAGTATATCAAATAGTCTTCTTTAGTATGTAAATCAATCACTTGTGTTGTAGATAGGTTATGTACGGCAGCCACTTCTTCCAAATCAGGACCATAATCCCCTCCATAACACACTGGAATATTAATAATTCTTTTTGGCTGATTAACTTCAGTATTATTTAGATTTAACGTATCGAGTTGCAACTGATTGATAATGTTTTGTGGTTTATCCTTCGTTATATCAATTGTAAGCATGATAGCACGATATGAAGGAATAACTTCTAAAATTGCTGGAATATCTTGTTGCTTAATATACTCTGTCGCTACTTGTACATGTTGAAAAATTTCTGGATTTATTTCATTTTGAAAATAATAAATAATAGTTTGTTCATTTAGAATTTTCGTTTCCAATAATAAACCCTCCCCTTGAGTTATTATAATTATCAGATAATTACAGTCATACGTTTGTATTATATCATTTACTTTCTATTTTGTTTACTATTTAATTGATATATCAATTAAAAAGCAAAAACCATTTAATAGTTTAATATTCTTAGGTTTAATAATTACAGTGTCGCACAATAATCTAAATCTTTTTAAATTATTATCTAAACCAATTTAACAAATCACAACAATTCCGTACATATATAATTTTACATTTTTTGCACAAAAATACCCTAAAAACAGTGAAGTTTTCAGGGTATTATTATAATTTCACATTATTTTTACTTAATATTTACAATTTTAACATTAATTTCGCCACCATTAGGTAATGCCACACGAACTTCATCATCTAATTTTTTACCAATTAAACTTTTAGCCATTGGTGATTCATTAGAGATTTTACCGTTAAATGCATCTGCTTCTGCTGAACCTACAATTTGGTAACTTTCTTCTTCATCACCAGGTAATTCTACAAATGTAACTGTTTTACCAATTTGAACTTGATTGTTATCACCTGTATCTTCAATGATCAAAGCATTACGTAACATATTTTCAATACGTAAAATATCTTGTTCAATGAAACCTTGTTCATCTTTAGCTGCATCGTACTCTGAGTTCTCAGATAAGTCCCCAAAAGAACGTGCAACTTTAATTTTTTCTACTACTTCTGGTCTTTTAACTGTCTTTAATGTTTCTAATTCATTTTCTAATTTGTCATAACCTTCTTGGGTCATTGGATATTGCTTTTGATTTTCCATAATGTCATCTTCCTTTACCTTTATAATACTATTGTTTACTAACTAAAGTCTGGATTTTTGTAGTCATAATGTCGATTGCAACTTTATTACTTCCACCTTCGGGAATAATTATATCTGCGTACTTTTTAGTAGGTTCAATAAATTGATTATGCATTGGTCGTACAACATTCAAATATTGGTTAACAACAGATTCCATTGTACGTCCTCTTTCTTCTGTATCACGCAATAACCGTCTTAATATACGCAAGTCTGCATCTGTATCAACATAAATTTTAACATCCATTAAATCTCTTAATGTTTTATTTTCCAGCGCAAATATACCTTCTACGATAATAACATCTTTTGGTGCAAATGCAATTGTTTCGCTACTTCTCGTATGATTTTTATAATCATATGTAGGCACTTCTACAGTTTTACCATTTCTCAAGTCAATTAAATTCTCGATTAGCAAATCATTGTCAAACGCAAAAGGATGATCATAATTTGTTTCTAATCTTTCTTCAAATGATAAATGGGATTGATCCTTATAATAATAGTCTTGAGCTAAAAGTGCAACACTATGACCTTCTAAATTTTTCATAATTTCATTTGTAACTGTGGTTTTGCCAGAACCTGAGCCACCGGCAATACCTATTATGGTCGTACTTGTCATCAGCGAATTTCCTTTCTCATCATGTTGTGCGTATAAATAGGACGATCTACTTTTATTTGAATAATTTGCAATGGGTGTCTTGCTGCATCTAATTCATTACCTTCTTCATCGTAAATGTGTGTCACTACTTGTTTGAAGGTTTCAATTTCAGGGCCGAAAAATTCTATTTCTTGACCAGGTTTAAAATAATTGCGTTGTTGAATAGTTGCAATCTGACTATTAACATCATAATCAAGTACCAAACCACAAAAGTCATATGTTGTTTTCTTACGGTCTTGATCACCAAACATCTGCTCTTCATATCCAGGAGTGCCTTCAAAAAATGCTGGTGCAGTGTCTCTATTAGCACATTTATCTAATTCGATTAACCATTCGGGCTGGATTTTAAAATTGTCTGGATCTGCAGCATAAGCATCTATAACTTTACGATATACTGAAACCACAGTTGCTATGTAATGCATTGATTTCATACGGCCTTCTATTTTTAATGAATCTACGCCGATATTCATCATATTGGGTATTGATTCTATCAATTTTAAATCTTTGGGACTCATAGCAAATGGTGTAACCTGTTCATTATCATACAACATATCAAGTTCTCCAGATGTATCAACCTCTAATAAATCATAATCCCAACGACAACTTTGACAACACCCTCCACGATTTGAATCTCTAGCTGTCATATGGTTACTTAACGTACAACGACCGGAATATGCGATACACATCGCACCATGAATAAAAGCTTCTATTTCAATATCAACCTTATCTTTCATTTCTTGCATCTCCATGGCACCTGTTTCCCTAGCTAGCACCACTCTATCTAAACCTTCATTTTTCCAAAACTCTACTGCTTTATAATTGGATAATGATTGTTGAGTAGATAAATGTATTTCTAATTTTGGTGCTACTCGTTTACAAGTTTCAATAATTAACGGATCTGCTACAATTATGCCAGTAGCACCTGTAGCCTCTAAATCGATTAAATATTGGTCTAAACCTTCCATGTTCTCATCATGTGCAATGATATTAGTTGTAATGTAAATTTTAGCTCCATATTTGTGGGCGAATTCTACACCCTCTTTGATTTCTGCCATTGTAAAATTATCAGCATTTGACCGCAAACCATATTCTTGGCCACCTAAAAACACTGCATCAGCGCCATAATGTACCGCAATTTTCAACTTTTCTAAATTACCAGCTGGTGCAAGTAATTCGGGTTTTTTAATTGTTGTTGGCTGTAATGCTATTTCAGCTGTTGTTTTCATGTTTAAGCCTCCTAATATACCGTTTGTTTATATAAGAAGCCTTCATCAAATGGACGATGTTCAGGTTGTATTGCTTCTATAGGATCAACAAGCATGAATTTTTCATCTTCATACATTTCTGGATCTTCATTATACAAATCAATAGCTTCTCTATATTGGGCTGTGCATATATTGATATATTCTTCTGATTGTAACACACCATCAATTTTCAAGGCATCAATACCATGTTCTAACAACACATCTAACTCTTCTATTAAGCAGATATCATTAGGTGACATAATATGAGTACCATTGTAATCTTCATAAACAGGATATTTATTATCACGTTCATCATCATATAATAGCAATGTATTATTAGTGTTATGGCGCTCAATTTTCATTTGACGTTCTTGGAAAGTGTAATAATTACCTAATAACATACGTTTTGATTGAAACATACACGTCATACCATGAACTTGTACTTCTATTTCTACTTCACTATGTTGTTTGATGTTTATAATTTCTTCTAAGCTTAATTCACGTGCTAAAACTGCACGCGATGCGCCTTTATTTCCCCAATAGTTGCATTGGAAATAATTAGTAACAAGAGCTTCAGCATCCCAATGTAAAGTAATTGGATTATTTTGTTGCTTCACATACATAATTACTGCTGGATCGCCGAAGATAATACGGTCGACATTTATGTCGTGTAAAAAATTGATGTAGTCTTCTAAGGCATTTAAATGATAATTATGAAAAATACCATTTACGGCTGCATAGGCTTTTTTCCCATGGTCATGTATTAATGATACAGCCTCTCTCATCGCATCTCTATTAAATTCTCCAGCTAACCTTAAGCCAAACTTCTGTTCACCGATAACGAATGCATCAGCGCCTTTTGCTATCAAAGTTGTTATATGATTTATCGATTTTGGAGTAACTAACAGTTCTGTCATTTTGATTCTCCTTTAATTGAGATTGCTAAGCCATCATCTATATTGAGAAAATTAGTAACAAAATCAGGATGATTCATTAACCACTCATTATATTGCTGAACTTTTTTTACCATTTGTTTAACATTACGTGACCTTACAACATCAATATCAGCAACAAAACCATGGTATAAAACATTGTCTGTAATAACCATTCCTTGTTCGTTTAACAATGGGCTATAGAGTTCAAAAAACTTTTTAGATTGTGCTTTAGCAGCATCAATAAATATCATATCATAACTATGTGTAATAACATTTTCAAATTGCTCTAGCGCATCACCTTGAACAAGTGTTATTTGATCATCATAACCAAACTGAGTCACATGTTGTTTAGACAGTCGTTGCATTTTCTCATCGCGTTCAATTGTAGTAACATGTATTTGTTCATTTACCGAAGCAAATTGCATAGCACTGTAGCCGATTGCGGTACCAATTTCTAAGATATGTTTAGGGCAATGGACACGTATCAGCTGCTTAATCATATCTAATGATAATTTGTCGACAATTGGGACTTGATTTTCTTCTGCGAAAGGTCTTAATTTTTCTATCTCATTATCTGTTTGTTTGTGTAAATTTAATAAATATGTTTGGTTTTTATCCACATCAATAACTTCCTTTTTTAAATACATAGCATAGCTCATAAAAATAAATCAGTCTTTCTTTGAGACTGATTAGTATGTAATATCTTTTGATGATAATCATATTGTTGATCATCAATATGTGTCTATAAATTTAACTTTATATATTTTACCATAATTAAAAATGAATTTTAAGTATATTCCCAACGAAACGCTAATTAATGTTAACTTTCTTTAAATTAAAGAGACTGAGATAACATTGATTCGTCCAAACCTTTTTATATTTAAAATTTTACAATTTTGACCGTGCATGCTTGGGTTATAGCTCGAGCCTGAAGTCTCTCACTCATACTATTTCTCCGGGCGTCAGCATGTTACAAAATCAGTACATAATCTATATTTGTTTCTATTGCTTTAATTGTTTGTCTCATTGATTTGATAACAAGTAATCTTTGTATAATACTGGCAGTAATTTATGCCGATTCCTGTGAGAATTGCGCTAACCAAAGATTACAGGAATCGGCAGTGCCCACGGAAAGCGTGTATTAAAAAACTGCCAACAAAGTCGGGACTTTGTCGACAGTCTGAAACTACTTTCTCCTTTTAGAGAAAGTAGTTTTTAGATGCATCAATTAATGTTCGTGATCGTGATCATGATCATCGTCCATTTCAGTATTTACAATTTCTTCAATTATGCTCCATTCTTCATCTGTTTCAACCGGCAAGAATTTACCACCTTCACCATTTTCATCTGGTTCATTAATCATTGGAACTAATTCAATTAAATCATCGTCGTCTGACTCTGCACCTTCTTCTGCTAAGATTACGTATTCTTTTTTAAATTCTGGATGATAAAATTCTAAAACTTTACGATAAAGTACTTCGTTACCTTCTTCATCATATAGCGTTAGCATCTCTTCTTCATTATTGATTTGTAATTCTGCATCTTGGTTATGTTCAGTCATCTTAAATTTCTCCTTTTTATTGAATTGAATCCAAATAACCTTGCAAGATAAACACTGCGGCCATTTTATCAATTACTTTTTTTCTTTTCTGTCTAGAAACATCGGCTTCAAGTAATGACCGCTCTGCAGCCATAGTACTTAATCTTTCATCCCACATAATAAGTTCTACAGTTGGAAGAGCTTCTTGAAGCTGTTCCTTGTATTGTAACGAAGCTTCGCCTCGAAATCCAATAGAATTATTCATATTTTTTGGTAAGCCTATAACGATCGTTCCAACGTTTTCTTTTTTTACTATTTGTACAAGCTGATCAATGCCTAATTGATTTTCGCTTTCATTAATTTGGAGTGTATCTAAACCTTGGGCTGTCCATCCCATTAAATCGCTTATCGCAATTCCTACTGTTTTACTGCCTACATCAAGGCCTAATATTTTCTTTTTCAACATAATTATTTATCTGTTTTTTCTTCTAAATAATTTGAGACAAGTTCTTCCATAATATCGTCACGATCAATGTGTCTGATTTGGTTTCTTGCTTCATTATGTCTCGGTATATAAGCAGGGTCACCTGATAATAAGTAACCAACGATTTGATTTACAGGATTATAACCGCGCTCTTCTAATGTATCATAAACATTTTTTAAAACCGTTTTAACATCTTTTTTTGGAACTTCATTGTAATTAAACTTCATAGTTTTATCTAAGTTTTCCATAATCAACACTCCTTAAATAATAGTAAAAATTCTTACCTTTATCTTAACTTACAATACACAAGACTTACAGTGATTTAATATAATCTTTAATAGAACGTAATGATTCTGTTATGTTTTCAGGTTGTGTACCGCCACCTTGAGCCATATCAGGGCGACCGCCACCTTTACCTCCGACGATTGGTGCCATTTCTTTAATAATATCACCAGCTTTAATAGTTTCCGTTAAAGCTTTAGGCACAGTGGCAATTAATGATACTTTTCCACCGACATCGCTTGCTAAAATAATGATTGTATCTTGTAATTTAGATTTAAAATCATCCATTGCTTCACGTATTGCTTTTGCATTATCTACTTCGATTTGAATTGCTAAAACTGGGAGGCCATTTAAATCTTCAACTTGATTGCTTATATCTCCCATTTTTAATGAATTAATTTCTTTATTACGTTGCTCTAATTGTTTGTTCAATGCTTTTTCTTCTTGTTGCATATGCTCTACTTTTTCAAGTACTTGTTCATCTGATTTAACTTTAACAGCTTGTTTAATGTCATTAAAGTGTTGCTGGATTGTTTCTAAGTGTAAGAACGCTGCTTGACCTGTTAATGCTTCAATACGGCGTATACCAGCACCTGTACCAGATTCACTAATTATTTTGAACAAACCAATTTCAGATGTGTTTTGAACATGAATACCACCACATAATTCAATAGAAAATGGTGACATATCAACAACTCTTACCACATCTCCATATTTTTCACCGAATAGAGCCATCGCCCCTTTTTGCTTAGCTTCTTCAATTGGCATCTCGCTAATATTTACAGTGAGGTGATTCCAAATTTCTTCATTTACACGACGTTCAACTTGTGCAATTTCATTATCTGTCATTGCACCAAAATGAGAAAAGTCAAAACGTAAACGTTCTGGTGCAACAAGTGACCCTGCTTGGTTGACATGATCTCCTAGCACTTCTTTCAATGCAGCATGTAGTAAATGCGTTGCACTATGATTTTTCTTAATAGCTAAACGTTCTTGCTGGTTGACAGTAGCTTGTACCGTTGCAGCTTCTTTAACTTGACCAAAACGTACTGTACCATGATGTAAATTTTGACCATTTGGTGCTTTAGTGACTTCTGTTACATCAATTTCAAAGTCTTCACTACTGATAAGACCTTTATCTGCTACTTGCCCACCACTAACAGCATAAAATGGAGTAGCTGCAAGAATGAAGTAAATCTCCTCACCTGCTTCAGCAGAAGTTACGCGTTCACCATTATGGATAATATCCGTAATCTTACTCTCTTGAGTAGTAGTATCATAGCCAACAAACTGGCTATCTGTAGTGATATCTTTCAAGACTTCACTTTGCACTTGCATTGATTGAGAATCCTGTCTAGCTTGTCGCGCACGATCACGTTGCTTTTGCATTTCCACTTCAAACGTGTCCATGTCTACAGTTAAGTTTTCTTGCAAAGCAATTTCTTCAGTCAATTCTACAGGGAAGCCATACGTATCATAAAGTTTAAATGCATCTTCTCCTGCAATTGTATGGTTGCTCTCTTTCGCTTTAGCTACTAAAGTATTTAAAATATTCAAGCCTTCTTCTAATGTTTCGTGGAAACGTTCTTCTTCTGATTTTATTACACGTTTGATAAAATCTGACTTTTCTTTCACATTAGGGTAATAAGGTTCCATAATTTCAGCAACAATATCAACTAATTTATACATAAATGGTTCATTAATAGCTAACGTTTGGCTAAATCGTACAGCACGACGTAACAAACGTCTTAGGACATAACCACGTCCTTCATTAGCAGGCAATGCACCGTCAGCAATGGCAAAAGAAATCGTTCTAATATGATCGGCAATTACTTTAAAAGCAACATCATCTTGGTCATTAACTAAATATTTTTTACCAGAAACTTTTTCAACTTCTTCTATGATTGGAATAAATAAATCCGTTTCATAATTAGTACGAACATTTTGAGATACTGAAGCCATACGCTCTAAGCCCATTCCTGTATCAATGTTTTTATTAGGTAATGGTGTATAAGTATGATCTTTATTATGGTTAAATTCACTAAATACTAAGTTCCATACTTCTAAAAAGCGTTCATTTTCGCCACCAGGATACATTTCTTCTGCCGGATCATCTGCACCAAATGCATCACCACGGTCATAAAATATTTCTGTATTAGGACCAGATGGGCCTTCGCCAATATCCCAAAAATTACCTTCTATACGAATGATTCTACTTTCATCTAGTCCAACAACGTCATGCCATAAATTGTAGGCTTCCACATCTTCTGGATGAATTGTGACATAAAGTTTATCCGCTTCCATGCCCATCCATTTATCACTTGTTAAAAATTCCCAAGCATATTCAATGGCTTCTTTTTTAAAATAATCACCGATAGAAAAATTCCCCAACATTTCAAAAAATGTGTGGTGTCGAGCCGTAAAGCCTACATTTTCAATATCATTCGTTCTAATAGCTTTTTGTGAATTAACAATTCTTGGCTTTTTAGGAATTTCTCTTCCATCAAAATATTTTTTCAATGTTGCCACACCTGAGTTAATCCATAAAAGTGAATCATCATCTATAGGTACTAACGGTGCCGATGGTTCAACCATGTGTCCTTTCTCTACAAAGAAGTCAATAAAACTTTGTCTTATTTCACTCGCTTTTAATTGTTTCATTACTTTTCCTCCATTACAATATATAACTCATTGTATAAATTTTTAAATTTATAAAAAAGCATAAAAAAAGTCCATCCTCAAAAGGGACGAACAAATCGCGGTACCACCCTAGTTATATTCATTAATAACGATGATGCATGAATAAATGCAACTCATCACTTATTGAGAATATCACTCGTTTTAATATTTATTACTGACACAAAGTAGCATTCTATAATCCAAGCTGTACTTTTCACCACACAGTACATCTCTGTTTGTCTTAGATTATATACTCGTCTCTATGCAAACTTAACTTTATTTTATTTTCTTTTGTTGTCAATGTCAATCATTTACGAAGTCATATGGTGATAATTGCCCCATATTAATCATTGGGTCAATTTGATATATGGTACTCTCAGTCAAAGTAACTGTACTATTAAGTTGCTGGTTAATATCTTCTTGGTCATCATCTTTACCTGAGTCACTATCAAAGTAAGCTTGCAGTAAGTCACATAATTGAGTCATTCTTACTTGACCATTTGTCTTTAAACCAATTGTAAATGCATTGGGATCACCTAAAAAGACCAATGATTGTTTTGCACGTGTCAGACCTGTATACAAAATAGGCTTTTGTAACATTCTGAAATACTGTTTTACCATAGGCATAATGACAATTGGAAATTCAGAACCTTGTGATTTATGGATAGATGTACAATAAGCATGTGTTAATTCCATTAAATCTTGTCGTGTAAATGTTATCTCATTACCTTCAAAATCAACCACTAATACATCTTTATCTAAGGCATTTTCTTTAGCCCAAAAAATACCTACAATTACTCCGATATCTCCATTAAAAATATTATCATTTGGTCTATTAACCAATTGCAATACTTTATCGCCTTTTCTAAATAAAACTTCACCAAATGCAATTTCACGCGTATCTTTTATTTTTGGATTTAATATATCTTGTAATACTTGATTTAATCGCTTAATGCCTGCAGAACCTTTGTACATAGGTGCTAATACTTGAATATCACTCATATCATACCCTTTGTTAACAGCACTAGCTACAACTTTTTCAACAACTTGTGGTATTTGTTCTGTTTGACAGTTGATAAAATTACGGTCATGAAAACGCTCGGTAATATCTATTGGTAACCCCAATTTAATTTTATGCGCTAACTCTATAATACTAGATCCATCTTGCTGTCTATATACTTCAGTTAAATTAACTCTAGGAATAACTCCAGAGTCAATTAAATCTTTAAAGACTTGTCCGGGACCAACTGACGGTAATTGATCCTCATCACCAACTAAAATGACTTGTGCATCTAACGGTACTGCACTCATAAATTGATGAAATAACCAAGTATCTACCATCGACATCTCATCTATAATAATCAATTTAGCCTTAATTTCATTATCTAAAATATCTTCAGGTTGTGTTTCTTGATTCCAACCAATAAGTCGGTGAATGGTCATAGCTTCTAATCCTGTAGCTTCAGCTAATCGTTTAGACGCTCGCCCTGTCGGAGCACCTAACACAATAGGATAATCATCTTCTTTATAATCGTCATAATCTAAAGAAAGGCCATGTATTTCAGCATACAATTCTACGATGCCTTTTATTACAGTTGTTTTCCCTGTACCAGGTCCTCCTGTTAATAACATCACTTTTGAATTAATAGCGGTTTGTAGTGCTTCTTTTTGTGATTCAGCATAACTGACTGTATTTTGGTCCTCTATATTACCAATTTCTAATAATAAGTCGGACATTTCAATATCTTTCAATTTTTTAGTGTACGTGAAATTGCGATATAAATTTTGGACACTCTTTATTTCTGAATAATACAAACTTGGAATAGCTAATTCAGCTTCTTGCTGTACTAATTTATCTTCATTGACTAGCTGTTCAACTTGATTAGCTAATATCGATTGATCTATGACTTCAGATGGAGGATTAGATAAAATATCCTGTACCAATTCTAAAACAAATTGCGTAGGTAAATAGGTATGTCCTTGTTTAATACACTCTTCTTCTAGTATATAGAGTATTCCTGCTTTTAAACGTTCTGGATCGTTATATTGAATACCGATATTTTTGGCTAACATATCAGCTTTATTAAAACCAATACCCTTGACATCATATACTAATTGGTAAGGTGTCTTTTCTACTACATTGAGTGTTTCACCTAAATAAGCTTGGTATATATTCATTGCTAACTTCGGCCCAAAGCCTAAGTCATGTAATCTAATTATTATTTGTTCTGTTTCTTGGTTGCTAGCAATTTGTTCTGCAATTTGTTTTTGTTTGCTTGCAGATAAACTCGGCACCTTACTTAAAACTTGTGAATCGTTTAATATATCAGCAATGGCATTTTCACCGAGTGTATTAACAATATTTTGAGCCGTCTTTTTACCAATACCTTTGAATAAGTCACTAGACAAATAACTGATAATTGCTTCCTTCGTTTGTGGTAATTCCTTTTCAAAAATATCTGCTTTTAATTGTTTACCATATTTAGGATGCGTAGCTATTTGCCCTTTAAATGTATAGACATCACCTTCCACAATTTCAGGAAAGAACCCTACAACTGTAGGCATACTATCTAATGATTCATTGGTTTCAATTGTATCAACTTTTAATACAGTATACAAATTATCTTTGTTTTGAAACAAAATAGCATCTACTGTACCTTTAATCATTGAATAGTTAAACAGTGTAGGATCTGCCATGATTTACTCCTCCTCTTTTATTGCTTCGAATGTCTGGATTGCATGTTGACTCATATGGTGTTCGGGGTTAATTGCAACTGCTTGCTTAAAATAACGTAATGCTACATCTATATCTTCAGTATCCATATATGTTGCTAACCCTAAATTATATAATGCATCTACATGCTTATTGTCTAAACTCAATACGCGATTTAATTGTGTAATTGCTTGCTTAAACATTTCTAAATGACATAACACCAAGCCATATTGAAATTGAACTTCTACATCTCTACGATCGTCTTTTTCTGCAGCAGTCATTAAAAAAGGCATAGCCTCTTTAAACGCTTCTAATTGGTTAAATGACATACCAATCATATAATTCGTATCAACCACGTCTACATCATATTTTAACGCAGTTTGATATAGTCGAATTGCTTCATTAAAACGACCTTCATTATAATATACATTAGCTAAATTATAATATACTGGACCATTTTCTGAATCAATTGTTAGTGCTTTTTGAAAAAAAGTTTCAGCATGTTCAACTTCTCCTGCTTCAGCAATTAAAATACCTGCATTAATATAATTTTCAATTTCTTCAGGCTGTGCTTCTATATTATCAAAAAGTGCTTGTAATGCTTTTTCAGTTTCACCATTTTTTATGAATTCATATATGTGTTCTTGTTCCATTGTTAGTCCTCTTTTCTTATCTTGTTATTTATAGCATACAAAAGCTTAAAACATTGGACAATGTGAAATATAAGTGGCTAACTAGTTCTAACTTTAGTTATAAAGTTTTTTCCTAATACCGTAAAGTTACTTAACTTAGGTCTATAAGTATATGTATAAAAAGCAAACAATCTACGCTTTAAGTGTAAATTGAACGCTTATTAAATTTCAATTTAAAGTAAGTTAACTCTAACTTAAACTTACTATTGTTATGTCTATAAACTGCATTAATTTATACGACGTAACTTAATTGTCCAGAATTTTTGAAAACATCATCAATTGTAGCTCCGCCTAAACATACATCACCGTCATATAACACAACTGCTTGCCCAGGAGTAATCGCTCTTACTGGTTGATCAAACGTAACACGAATTGAATTGTCATCTTCTTGTTGTACAAAAACTTGAGTATCTCGTTGTCTATATCTAAATTTCGCAGTACATGAAAAACCTTGTGCTAAATCCACTGGGTTAATAAATGAAAAGTCTGAAGCAATTAAATAATCACTGTACAATGCATTATGATCAAAACCTTGTTCGACATATAATACATTTTCATCAAGATTTTTACCTACTACAAACCAAGGATCACCGTCGCCACCAATACCTAAGCCATGACGTTGACCAATAGTATAATACATCAATCCTGCATGTGTTCCTTTGTTTTCACCGTTTAACGTACGCATTTCACCCGATTGTGCAGGCAAATATTGTGATAAAAATGATTTGAAATTGCGTTCACCAATGAAACATATACCTGTGGAATCTTTTTTCTTAGCTGTTGCAAGATCTTGTTCTTCTGCAATGCGACGCACTTCTTTTTTATCAATGCCACCAAGTGGGAACATAACATGTTGTAATTGATCTTGTGATAGTTGATTTAAGAAATAAGTTTGATCCTTATTATTATCAACACCACGTAACATTTCAACATGACCATCATCGAATCGTTGAACACGTGCATAATGACCTGTTGCTACATAATCTGCACCTAGTTTTAAGGCATGTTCTAAAAAAGCTTTGAATTTTATTTCTTTGTTACACATTACATCAGGATTAGGCGTTCTTCCTTTTTTATATTCATCTAAGAAGTAAGTAAATACTTTATCCCAGTATTCTTGTTCAAAATTCACTGCATAGTAAGGAATTCCTATTTGATTACAAACAGCGATAACGTCATTGTAATCCTCTGTTGCTGTACAAACACCATTTTCATCAGTATCATCCCAATTTTTCATAAAA
Organism: Staphylococcus arlettae; assembly: GCF_025560845.1. Classification (NCBI taxonomy): domain Bacteria; kingdom Bacillati; phylum Bacillota; class Bacilli; order Caryophanales; family Staphylococcaceae; genus Staphylococcus; species Staphylococcus arlettae. Next base: position 1,267,100 of record NZ_CP094803.1, on the reverse strand, counting down.
ATACCGATTACATCATACCCTTGTTCTTTTAACAAATGTGCTGTTACAGAACTATCAACACCGCCTGACATACCTACTACTACTCGTACGCCTTCATTATTCAATTTATACTTCCTCCTTAAATTTATGATAGATTTTGTGAATTTCCATCGCTATATATTTGATTTCTTGTTCAGTCGATAACTCATTAAAACTAAATCGTACTGAGTGTTTTGCTCTGTCATCATTCTCATACATCGCTGCCAACACATGAGATGGTGTTGTTGAACCGGCTGTACATGCTGAGCCAGATGATACATAAATACCAGATAGGTCAAGTAACGTTAACATAGTTTCAACATCTATAAATGGAAAATATAAGTTCACAATATGACCAGTAGAATCTGTCATAGAACCATTTATTTCGAATGGGACCGATCTTTCTTGTAAAGTTACAATAAACAAATTTTTCAAATTCATTAAGTGTACATTATTGTCATCTAAATTTGCATTAGCTAGCGTCAATGCTTCTGTTAAGCCAACAATTTGTGGTACATTTTCAGTGCCTGCACGACGTTTTGTTTCCTGTTCGCCACCTAATTGCCAATATGTTACCGGCGTATCTGCTTTTACATAAAGGACACCTACACCTTTTGGTCCTCCAAATTTATGCGCTGTTATACTTAATGCTGCGATATTAAAGTCTTGAATGTCAATTGGTAAATGTCCTACCGCTTGAACTGCATCTACATGAAGCAATGCGTTTGATTCAGCTACAATAGCATCAATATCATACATTGGTTGAACAGTGCCAATTTCATTATTTACAAACATAATTGATACAAGCACTGTGTCCTCTCTCAGAGCTTCACGCAATTGTTGTAAATTAACTATGCCTTCAGTATCTACATCAAGATATGTTACTTCAAATCCTTCACGTTCTAACTGTTCAAACACATGGAGTACAGAATGATGTTCAATTTTTGAGGTAATAAGGTGTTTACCTTTATGTGCTTGCTGATAAGCGATGCCTTTGATTGCTGTATTATTTGATTCAGTTGCACCACTAGTAAAAATAATTTCGCTAGGTTTAACACCAAAAAACTTAGCTACTGTTCTACGCGATTCATCTAAATACTTTCTTGCGTCTCTTCCAATACTATGAATAGAAGAAGGGTTACCATAATGCGTCTCATAAATATCCATCATTTTAGTTATAACTTCTGGTTTAACTGGGGTAGTTGCAGCTGAGTCTGCATATACTTCCATGTTTTGACACTCCTCACAATTTTATCAATGTTCCCATGATAGCACCATATGATTAAATTTTCTAGTTGTCTGTTTGAAAGTTACCAAATGCATCAATATCTTTATAATCTTCTAATAAATTTTTGGTAGCTTCAATATTAAAATCTTCTTTTACTTCTAAATCTTTGTTCACTATTGTTTTATTTTCAATATGCCAATGCGTAGCTTGAAACTCGGAGATGATCACAGCATCATGACTGACAATAAACACTTGTCCATTAAAGCTTTCAATCATTGACATTATTAATTTTTGTGTACGTATATCAAAATAATTTGTCGGTTCATCTAAGATTAATAGATGTGGGCTAGCAAAATAAAGTAATACAAATTGTAAACGGCTTTTTTCACCCATCGATAAATGTTTGATTGGCTGTAGTATCTGATCAGTAGTAAATTGGAATGCGCTTAATATTGTTTGTGCATGACTATTCGTCATACCTTCCAACTTCATAACCAAGTCTTTAGGTGATAAATTATCTGCTAAATTATCATGCTTTTGATCAAAACAAGCGATTTTCAATGAAGGTGAATGTTTTACAGTACCTGTTGTTGGTGCTCTCTTCCCAGTAATAATATCTACAAGTACTGATTTACCACTACCATTGTTACCTGTAACCAAGATATTTTCACCTTTCCTTATATTCAAATTAACTTGGTGGTACAGGCTAGTATTGTTAATGTCGTAACCCATTTGATTAAATTGTAGTAAATATTTATTTTGAAATGTATCGGTTTCTTTAAACTGATACTGTGTTACATCATGTTGATTAGGATTAACAATGTCTTGTTCATTTATTTTGTGTGTTAGTTGTGTTTCTTTTGCCTTGGCACGCTTCATCAATTTACTCAATTTCTTTTGTTCGTATGGATTACGAACACTTGCTTTGGCTTTTACACTCGCATGCCAACGTTGTACTTGATCCATAGATGACTTTAAATCATTGATTTCTTTTTGCGCCTTCTCAAATGCTTTAACTTGTGATTGTTGTTCTATTGATTTAATTTGTTCATAGTTTTCATAATTACCTTCATACATTGTAGTTTTCTGTGAGGTAATTTCTATAATTTGACTTGCTACTATATTAATAAATGACCTCAAATGTGATACTAATAAAATAGTTTGTTTAGATTCATTGATCATATTGGCTAATAAAGTAACCATATGGCTATCGAGATGATTCGTTGGTTCATCTAATAACAGACACGGCTTATTGGACATCAATGCACGAATAATAGCTATTTTTGTTTGCTGTCCCCCACTTAATTCTTTCACTTTTTTATCTAAATCAGAAGCTGACAATTGAAAAAGCTTAGCTTTAGTTAAAATGTCTTGCTCAAATTCATAACCTGATAAATCAATGAATTCACCAAGTGCATCTAAATCTTGAGTCATTTTTCGTTTTAAAGTTAACAGTGTTGCATCCACGCTCATGATATAATCTAGTGCATGCTCTTCACCATACATTGCTAAATTTTGGTGCATCAAATATGTGTCATCTGGATATTTATTGTGTATTGCAGTTAACAGTGTTGTTTTGCCAACACCATTGTCACCTATTAGTGCTACATGATTTCCTTGTTGTATTTGTATATCTACCGTTTCGATTAATGTTTTCCCGTATAGTTCAAATGGTTTTTGAGCATAATAAAAAGACATTACACTTCTCCTCTTTTAACGCAAAGCTGTAATGTCTCTATTCATTTGATAACGATATTTATTTAGTATTGCTACATACTTAAAAAGACAGAGACATCCCAACTAGCGCGATTTTTGTATAGATTTGTTGTAGTTTAAATTGCTTATGAGATTTATCCATTGTCTTAATAAGGCCACCTAACGTTTTAAATTTACTACATTATAGCAGTGAGCATAATTTTACGCAAGCAGAAGTTGGACTGATATACTGAGCAATACGAACATAATTAAAGGAGGAGACAACGAGCAATGCCTAATATAAAACTTTCAGCATTAAACTTGGTTCCTATAAGAGAAGGCCAAACAGATAAAGATGCTATCAGTGACATGGTATCACTAGCACAAAATTTAGAAGACTTAGGTTATGAACGCTATTGGATTGCAGAACATCATAATGCACCTAATTTAGTTAGTTCAGCAACAGCGTTACTAATACAACACACATTAGAACATACCAAACGTATCCGTGTAGGTTCTGGTGGTATTATGTTACCTAACCATGCACCACTAGTTGTCGCAGAACAATTTGGTACGATGGAAACTGTTTTCCCCGATCGTGTAGATTTAGGTTTAGGACGTGCACCTGGCACGGATATGATGACTGCAAGCGCATTAAGAAGAGACCAACATAATGGTGTTTATGAATTTCCAGAAGAAGTAGAACTGCTAGCTACTTATTTTGGACCAGGAAATAAACAAAGCTACGTTCGTGCTTACCCAGCTGTCGATAAAAATGTGCCACTATATATTCTAGGGTCATCAACAGATTCTGCACATCTAGCAGCGCGTAAAGGGTTACCTTATGTATTTGCCGGTCATTTTGCGCCTCAACAAATGCATGAAGCAATACAAATCTACAAAGAATTATTTGAACCATCAGAGTATTTAGCTGAACCTTATATGATTGTTTGCTTAAATGCAATTGTCGCAGAAACTGATGAACAAGCAGAATTTTTAGCTACTACACAAGCACAAGTCATGGTTAGTGTAACACGTGGAAGAATGCAACCGGTTCAACCTCCTACTGATGATTTACAAGGTATTTTAACACCTCGTGAATTTGAATTAGCTAAACAGCGTATGGAGCAATCTTTAGTTGGGTCTGAAGCAACTGTGCAAGCTAAATTAGAATCATTTATGCAAGAGCATGGTGACATTGATGAATTAATGGCTATAAGTTATGTTTACGACCAACAAGAACAACTAGCTTCCTATAAACGCTTAAATAATGTAATTTCTAAAGTAAACAACAGCAATTAAAATAACAAAAAAGCAATACCACGTAGGTATTGCTTTTTATTATTTCTCATCTTTATTATCGTTGTTATCTTCTTTATTGCCGCCAGTGAATTTATCGATTTGTTCACTCGCTTGTTGTGCTTTTTCGTTATCAACATTTTTTAGTTTATCAGATACGCTTTTAGCAGCATCTTTTGCTTTATTTAAGAAATTTTCAGCCATTTTTAATAGCCCCTTTCAATTTAATATAAGTTTATTTTTTTAATTTATCAATTGCTTCATTTGCTTTATTTTTAGCATTTTCCACTACTTCTTTTGCCTTGCCAGAAGTTTTATCTTCTTTTCCTTCATTTTCAAGGTCTTTATTATCTGTCACATTACCGACTGTTTCTTTGATGTTACCTTTGGCTTGTTCTACCTTGCTTTCATCAGCCATGTAATTACCTCCTTCATCGATACATGTTACAGTTATACCACTACATAGTATTATTAAACATAAAAATAATAATTTATTTGATTAGATATAAAACATGTAGCCATCTAAATTATTTGTTTCTTTATAATCTGCTAAATATTGCAACGTTGTATTATCTAAAACTTCTCTCACAGCATCTCTCATACGTATCCATAATTGCTTCTGGGCAGGTGGTTCAGATTCAATACTTTCTACAAATGTTATAGGACCTTCTAACAACCTTATAATATCACCAGCACTGATTTCTTCAGCAGGCACTCTTAGTTGGTAGCCACCTTTAGCACCACGTACACTTCTAATAAGGCCAGCATTTCTTAACGGGCCAACAAGTTGTTCTAAATATAAGTCACTTAAGTTATTTTCTTCAGCGATTGATTTTAAGGATACACATCCCTGTCCTTGCTTTTTAGCTAAAGATATCATTAATGTTAATCCATATCTTCCTTTTGTTGATATTTTCATTGTATAACCTCACTTAATTCGTCTACTTATTTATTCCCATTTTATCATTTTTTACGTTAATATAATATTAGAAAGGTGTGAATGATGTGACAAATGAACCATTAGCGGCTAGAATGCGTCCCAATAATATAGATGAAATCATCTCACAACAACATTTAGTAGGTTCTAGAGGGATAATTAGAAGAATGGTTGATACTAAACGTTTATCTTCCATGATTTTCTATGGCCCTCCAGGCATTGGTAAAACTAGTATAGCTAAAGCAATTGCTGGAAGTACACAGTATAAGTTCAGGCAATTAAATGCAGTTTCCAATTCTAAAAAAGATATGCAAATGGTAGTTGAAGAAGCGAAAATGTCTGGTCAAGTCATTTTACTGTTGGATGAAATTCATAGATTAGATAAAACAAAGCAAGATTTTCTATTACCACATTTAGAAAATGGCAAAATAGTATTAATTGGTGCAACTACATCAAATCCATATCATGCGATTAATCCTGCTATTAGATCAAGAGCTCAAATTTTTGAACTTTATCCTTTAAACGAAGATGATATTCGTTTAGCATTAGAACGTGCACTAGATGATGAAACAAATGGGTTAAAATCTTATGCGCCCACTATAGATGAAGATGCTTTGATATATTTTTCAACCCAGAGTCAAGGTGATGTAAGAAGCGCTTTAAACGCTTTAGAATTAGCAGTTTTAAGTTCAGAAACATCAGAACATGGACGACATATTACGTTACAAGATGCAAAAGATTGTCTTCAAAGAGGGGCATTTTTAAGTGATAAAGATGGTGATATGCACTACGATGTAATGAGTGCTTTCCAGAAATCTATTAGAGGTAGTGACGTTAATGCAGCTTTGCATTATCTCGCGCGACTTATCGAAGCTGGAGACTTACCAACAATAGCTAGACGTTTACTAGTTATTAGTTATGAAGATGTAGGCTTAGCGTCACCTAATGCAGGTCAACGTACATTAGCAGCAATTGAAGCAGCTGAAAGACTAGGATTCCCTGAAGCACGAATTCCATTAAGCCAAGCAGTCATTGAATTATGCTTATCTCCAAAATCAAACTCAGGTATTACAGCAATTGACCATGCCCTTTCAGATATACGTAAAGGCTATGCAGGACAAGTTCCTAATCATTTAAAAGATGGTCATTATAGTGGAGCTAAAGAACTCGGACGTGCAATTGGTTATAAATATCCACACAATTATGATAACGGATTTGTTGCACAACAGTACTTGCCGGATAAACTAAAAAATAAAATATATTATGAACCGAAAACTACTTCCAAAAGCGAACAACAGTTCAAACAAATCTTTGACAATATTACACAAAGTCAACAGAAATAAGGGAGTGGGACAGAAATCCGATTTTGAAAAAATGATTTCGTCGTCCCACCCCGGCAAGGATGACTAGCGTTGAAAAAAGCTTGGTTTAAATCGCATTTTCAATGCAGTCAACTACTGCCCATATGAAAAGAAACTAGGACAAACATTATTGTCCTTATATAATTTTTCATGTCCTATTAAAGGTTATTTATGTCGACTCCAGCGTGAATTGCACTATCGGATGACTACAGGCTGAGGCAGTGCCTACCGAAAGCGTGCATAAAAAAACTGTCAACATAAAACTGGGACAAATCAATGTTTTACCAGATCCATATTTTTTAGAGTCATAATAACAAAATCAGTGGCTCAAAATTTGTAACCGCATGTTTTGCACACTAAAAAACCACCGAATTTGCTACTATTGTCCTTTATCTTTAATACGTGTCACAGGGATATCACTTAAAATATCATTAATGACATAACTTGCACAAATTAGGCCAACAACACTTGGTACAAATGCATTCGAAGACGGTGGCATTTGTCCTTTTCTAGTCGGTGCATTAGCATCACCAACAGTTTCTTTTACGTCTTCTCTAATAACGAGTGGACTTTCATCTGAAAATACTACTGGTACACCTTTTGTAATACCTAATTTTTTTAATTTTCTTCTAATGATTTTAGCGATAGGATCTGTATGTGTTTTAGAAATATCTTCAATTACAAAACGTGTAGGGTCAATTTTGTTAGCTGCACCCATGCTAGAAATCACTTTGATATTACGCTCTAAACATTCTTTCATCAAATGGACTTTATACATAATTGTGTCACTTGCATCAATAAAATAATCGATATCATAATTTGCAAAAAGATCTTCATAAGTATTTTCTGTATAAAACATATGCAATGCTGTCACTTTACAATCAGGATTAATTAATTTAATGCGTTCTTCCATTAAGGAAACTTTACTTTGACCAATCGTTGTTGTTAAGGCATGTATTTGACGATTAACATTAGTAATATCGACATCATCTTTATCGATTAAAATGATATGTCCAATATTAGTACGAGCTAATGCTTCTGCTGCAAAAGTACCAACACCCCCGACACCCAACACAACTACTGTTTGTTCTTTTAATAAATCTAAACCTTCTTGACCATATGCCAATTCATTTCTCGAAAATTGGTGCTTCATAATCAAACTCCTTATAAATTTAACTTTCCATCAAATATAATTATACATGAATTTTACATAGATTTTAATTTTTTATTCACAAAAAAATACGCAAGACCGAAGTCCTGCGTACCGATAGAGTCCGTTTATGTCGTAGTTATAATAGCTTGATCATTCGGCCTGCTAAATACAGGTGGGTGCCCTGTTTCTCATTTTGCAAGTCCTCCTAATTGAGGCGTGTGCGCTATGAGAAAACCTATTGGGCTCCCTGATCAAAGAGTGTTAGGCCCAAATTAAAAAGCAACTTACGAACACTACAGATGACTACCTTATGAGATAATAATAACACATAATTATATATTAGCAAGAATTAAAACTTATATAATTTATTAATGTCTAATTCTTAAAGATAATTCTTCTAATTGATTATCTGAAACTTCACTTGGTGCCTCCGTTAATAAACATGTAGCTGAAGCTGTTTTAGGGAATGCAATTGTATCTCTAAGATTAGTTCTATTCGTTAATAACATAACTAAACGATCAAGTCCTAATGCGATACCGCCATGAGGTGGTGCACCGTATTTAAATGCGTCTAATAAGAAGCCAAACTGTTCTCTCGCTTGTTCTTCAGTAAATCCTAACACTTCAAACATTTTTGCTTGTAACTCACCATCATGAATTCTGATTGAGCCACCACCTAATTCATATCCATTAAGTACAATATCATATGCATTAGCTTGTACTTGTTCTGGAGACTCAGATAATTTAGCAATGTCTTCTTGTTTTGGTGATGTAAACGGATGATGTGCTGCAACATAACGTTTTGCATCTTCATCATATTCCAATAGTGGCCAATCAGTTACCCATAAGAAGTTTAATTTTGATTCGTCAATAAGTGATAATTCTTTCGCCAATTTCAAGCGTAAAGCGCCTAAACTTTGAGCAACTACATTTGGTTTATCAGCTACGAAAAGTAATAAGTCACCTGCTTTTGCTCCAGTTAATGATTGTAAAGTAGCAATATGGCTATCTTCAAAGAAACGACCAATTGGACCATTAACACCATCTTCTACAACTTTAACCCAAGCTAAACCTTTAGCACCGTAGATATTTACAAATTCTGTTAAACCATCAATATCTTTTCTTGTATATTGATCTGCCGCACCTTCTGCCACTATAGCTTTTACTTGTCCATTGTTATTTACAGCGTCTTTAAACACTTTAAAGTCCATATCATGACCAAGTTGTGACACATCAATTAATTCCATTCCAAAACGAGTATCTGGTTTATCTGAACCAAAACGTGTCATCGCTTCATTATATGTCATACGTGGAAATTGTTCTGTTAATTCAATATCTTTAACATCTTTTACAACTTTTTTCAGCATATCTTCGCCCATTGCCATTACATCTTCTTGGCCTACAAAACTCATTTCAATATCGACCTGTGTAAATTCAGGCTGTCTGTCAGCACGTAAATCTTCATCACGGAAACATTTAACGATTTGATAATATTTGTCGAAGCCACTAATCATCAATAATTGTTTAAAAATTTGTGGTGATTGTGGTAAAGCGTAAAATTCTCCTTCATGTACACGTGAAGGTACTAAGTAGTCACGTGCTCCTTCTGGTGTAGACTTTGTTAATACAGGTGTTTCTATATCATAAAAGCCGTCTTGATCTAAATACTGACGAATTGAACGTGTTGTTTGATGACGCATTTTAAATGTTTGCGCAAGTTCTTGTCGGCGTAAATCTAGATATCTATATTTCAAACGAATATTTTCATCAACATTTTGATTTTCTTCATTAATTGAAAATGGTGGTGTTTCAGCTTTATTAATAATGTTAATTTCTGAAACTTGTACTTCTACTTGTCCTGTTGCTATTTTAGGATTTACTGTATCAGGATCACGTTTTGTGACTACACCTGTTACTTCTACAACATATTCTGATCTAACGGATTCAGCTGTTTCTAAAGCTTCTTCTGAAAATGACGGGTTAAAGACGATTTGTACATAACCTTCTCTATCTCTTAAATCAATAAATATTAAACCACCTAAGTCTCTACGGTTATGAACCCATCCTTTTAATGTTACTTCTTGGTCTAATAAATTTTCTGTTACTAATCCACAATATGTTGTTCTCTTACTCACTTTCATCTACTCCTTCTTTTTAAAATATGCGACAACTTCATCTAAATTAATTTTTTCTGTATTTCCTGTAGCCATATCTTTAATGTCAATTTCATTATTTTCTAATTCTTGATCACCGATGACAATTGTATAATTTGCCTGTAGTCTATCCGCTTGTTTCATTTGGCCTTTCACTTTTCTGCTCAAATAATCTTTGTCAGCTTTCACACCATTATGCCGAAGTTCATTTAACAATTTAACGGCATAGTTATCAGCTTCGTGACCCATCGTAACAATGAATAAATCAAAATCATCTTCGACATCCAACTCAATACCTTCATCTTCTAATGCTAATAATAAGCGTTCAATACTTAATGCAAAACCAATACCAGTATTATTTGGACCGCCTAATAATTCAAGTAAACCATTGTAACGTCCACCACCACAAAGTGTCGTTATTGCACCATCGTAATTCGGGTTATCAATCATTAATTCAAATGCAGTATGAGTGTAATAATCTAAACCTCTTACTAAGTTAGGATCTTCTTCATAACGAATATTTAAATTGTCTAAATGTTGTTTGACTTCATCATAATATTTAGTTGATTCAGCATTTAAAAATTCGGTAATACGGGGTGCAGTTTTTACCGCCTCTTTATCTTTATCGACTTTACAATCAAGAATACGCATTGGGTTAGTGTGTAAACGTGATTGACAATCTGAACAAAAGTCACCGATTACTGGTTCAAAATGTTTTACTAATGCTTCATTGTATTCTTTGCGTGAATCTGCATCACCGATACTATTAATAACTAATTTTAAATGCTTTAATCCAAATGATTGATATATATGCATAACCATAGCTAAAACTTCAGCGTCAATACTAGGATTTTCAGCACCAATTGCCTCAACGCCAAATTGTGTAAATTGGCGGTAACGTCCTTTTTGTTTGCGTTCATATCTGAACATAGGACCGTTATAATACAATTTTACAGGTTGGTTAGGATCACCTTGCATTTTATGTTCGATATAAGATCTTACCACTGCAGCGGTACCTTCAGGTCGCAAAGTAATACTGCGATCGCCTTTATCTAAAAAAGTATACATTTCTTTTTGTACAACATCAGTTGAATCGCCAACACCACGAGCAAATAATTCAGTACTTTCAAAAATAGGTGTACGAATTTCTTGATAATTATATAAAGTCATTAAATCATCTAATTTATTTTCAATATATCGCCATTGTTTAGTGTCTTCAGGAAGTATGTCCTGTGTACCTCTTGGAATATTTATCATATTATCTCTCCTTTTAACAATAAAAAAGCCCCTTGCATGATGAATTATCATACAAGGGACGATTGTGCCGTGTTGCCACCCTAATTGACTATAAAATATAAGTTATAGTCCACTTTAGACGAGTAACGTTCGTCAAACGGCTTTATTTTGTATAAAGCACCTGTTCTTGTGTTCATATAGCTTAAACGACTCAGTATAAATTTTCAGCCAAGATTTATATCTCTACACACATTTACGTGTTACCTTTTTGTTTAAGTATTTCAAGAATCATAACGGTTTATTTATCTAATTCATAATAATGATAACTACTTTACATTATTTTTGCAACCTTTTTATTCAGCGAAATATGAACGTAACCCGTCAATCACTGCTTGTTCAACTATTTTTCGATGTAATTCATCACGAATCATATTTTCGTCAGTAGGATTACTTATATAGCCTAATTCTAACAATACAGCTGGTACGTTTGTTTGTCTCAATACTTGATAGTTTTGTTGTCTTGCTCCCCGATCAGATAATAATGCCTTTTTTTGAATACTTGCATTTAAAGTTTCTGCTAATGCTTTTTGATTTTTCTTAAACCAGTAAACGGTACTACCGTTTGCTTTTTGTGATTTCAATGAATCATTATGTATACTTATAAAAGCATCACCTTTTAAATTTCGCTCATCTAACGTAACGTATTCATCAGTTTCACGTGTCATTTTGACATGGGCACCTTCTTTTTCCAATAACGTTTTCAATTCTTGAGCTGTTTTTAAAGTGTATACTTTTTCCAAGCTTTTTTTCTGTGTATTACTTGAAGCTCCCTGGTCACTTCCACCGTGACCAGGGTCAAGTACTATTGTTTTATTTTTTAGTGGTTTTGCACTTGCTGTCTTATCAGGGGCAATATTTAAATTAGTATGCCAACCAGCAATCCAACCTTTTTCTTTACCGTTATTGGATTCTATTTCAATCCATTTACCGGATTCACCTATTTTATGGAAGTTTTGTCCTTTAGATACAGATTTAATTTTGGGATACGTTGCATTAGGTCCAGTAAGCATATCTGCATCTTCGGTAATATAAATAGTACTACTATCTTCGTCATTGTGATTTAAAAAGGCAATTAACATAATGACAAATACAATAAAAATTACCAGGACAATTAGAGTGGGGATATTTTTCATTTTATGATTGCTTAACCAAGTATTGAGCCGTTTCATATAATTTTGCCATCCTGACTTTCGTAAATAATAGTAACAGGTCCATCATTTGTTATGCCAACTTGCATATCAGTGCCAAATTCACCTGTTAATACATTTAAATCATATGCTCGTAAGGCATCATTAAATAGTTCGAAAAGTTCATTCGCCTTATCAGGACTCATAGATTTTGTAAATCCTGAACGGTTGCCTTTTTTGACATCTGCATACAATGTAAATTGTGAAATTGACAAAATTTCACCTGCAATGTCTTTAATACTTAAATTCATTTTCCCATTGTCATCTTCAAACAAACGTGCATTAGCAATTTTTTTTGCTAATATCTCAATATCGTCTGACGTTGATTGTTGACCAACACCTACTAATAAACAATATCCTTGTTGAATCTGATTATTTATTGAATCATTCGTAACTGCTGCATTTTTTACTCTCTGCAAAACGATTTTCATATATGTGGCACCTCTAATTCCAAACTCTAGTTACAGTATAAACATCGCCTAGTTGTTTTATTTTATCAACTACGCGATAAACTTCATTTACATTCTTTACCATTACACTTAGATTAATAACTGCATTTTTATCAATATCTGAACGGCCAGATACTTTCACTAAATTACTATTAGTTGAATTTACTGCTTGTAATACTTCGTTTAATAAACCATTACGGTCATATGCAGTAACTTCTAAATCGACTTGGTACCGTTGTGTTGAATCTTTTGATTTTACCCATTCTACATCTATCAATCTATCTTTTTCATCTTTGATGTTTGGACAATCTGTTCTGTGAACTTTGATTCCGTGCCCTTTAGTAATATATCCTACAATATCATCACCTGGGATTGGATTACAACATTTCGATAGTTTAATTAATACGTTTTCAATTCCTTCAACATAAACACCACTATCTGTCGTAATGTCCTCTTTGATAGGTACGGATTTAGTAATTTCTTGTGCTTGATTTAGAGCTTTTTGTTTATCTTGAATACGCTGTTTTTCAGTTAACTTGTTTACAATTTGTAATGCTGTAACACCACCAAAACCAACTGCAGCATATAAATCTTCTTCATTCGCAAAGTTATATTTATTATTGACTACGTCTATGTTTTCATCGATAAGCACGTCATCAACTCTAAAGCCTTGATCTCTAATCTCCGCTTCTATCATAAATTTACCTTTTTCTATGTTAGATGATCGGTCTTGTTTCTTGAAGAAACTTCTGATTTTACTTTTCGCACTAGAAGATTTTACAATTTTCAACCAATCTCTACTTGGTCCGTAGGAATGTTTACTTGTTCGTATTTCAACAATGTCTCCTGTTTGCAATACATAATCAATTGGTTCAATTTTCCCATTAACTTTTGCACCTATCATCTTATTACCAACTTCACTATGAATAGTGTAAGCAAAATCAATTGGTACCGCGCCATATGGTAATTCTATAACATCACTTTCTGGCGTGAATGCATAAACTTTATCACTTTGTAAATCAAATTTTAAAGATTCCATAAATTCTTCAGCATCTGTAGTTGTGTTATCAGTTTCTGCTAGTTCTTTTAACCAATTTAATTTATTATGAAAATCTTCTGTCTTTTCAGTGACCTGCTTTCCTTCTTTATATGCCCAGTGTGCAGCTACACCATGCTCAGCAATCTCATGCATTTCGAACGTTCTAATTTGTATTTCCAATGGGTCTCCATTCGGCCCAACAACAGTCGTATGTAATGACTGATACATATTTTGCTTAGGCATGGCAATGTAATCTTTAAAACGTCCTGGCATTGGTTTCCATAAGGTATGAACTAAACCTAAAATAGCATAACAATCATTGATGGAATTAACGATTACTCTAATCGCTAATAAATCAAAAATTTGGTCAAATTGTTTCTTCTGTTTGACCATTTTTCTATATATACTATAAATATGTTTAGGTCTGCCATTAATATCACCAACAATCGACATAGCACTCATTTCAGATTGAATCTGGTCAATGGCATTTTGAATATACGCTTCACGTTCACTGCGTTTCTTTTTCATAAGATTAACTATTCTGAAGTATTGAACACTGTCAATATAACGTAATGCAGTATCTTCTAACTCCCACTTAATTGTATTAATCCCTAAACGATGTGCAAGTGGTGCATATATCTCTAATGTTTCTTTCGAAATTCGAATTTGTTTATCTCTTGGCATTGGCTTAATAGTACGCATATTATGCAAGCGGTCGGCAAGCTTCACTAAAATTACACGTACATCTTTGGCAATGGCAATAAACAACTTTCTATGATTTTCAGCCTGTTGTTCTTCTTTAGATCGATATTTAACTTTTTTAAGTTTTGTTACACCCTCAACTATCATCGCCACTTCTTCATTGAACATAGCTTTTACGTCATCAAATGTATAGGGCGTATCTTCTATCACATCATGTAGAAAACCAGCAACAATTGTAGGTCCATCTAGATGCATTTCAGTTAAAATGCCAGCCACTTGTATTGGATGCATAATGTAAGGCAAGCCATTTTTACGGAATTGACCCTCATGTGCCTCATAAGCAATATGATAGCTTTTTAACACATATTCGTACTCATCTTTTGATAAATACGATTTCGCTTTATAAAGTACTTCGTCAGCACTGTATGGATATTCGTTATTCACTTAAGACACCCCACACTTAAAAATTAATCATTTAAAATGTTCATACGGTAAAGTTACCTATGTTGACTAATAACTTTATACATTAGTCTATTATACGCACAATTTTATAAATAATAGTTATATGATACTACATGTTGTAAAATAAATAAACGAGTTATGTAAGAGTTAAGCTATTAAATTGTACTATTTTTAATTTAACAACCTCAGCAATTATAATTTAACACATTGTATCCATATGTATTAATTAAAATAATGTGAATACACAGAATTTTAATTTAAAAAGAAATAATAACATCACCATTTACAGCAACACTATTATTTCTTCATTAAAAATATTTAATTATTCATCGTACGAAATTAAACTCATTACATCGTAATCTTGTATTTTTTCAATACCATTTAAGTACTTCAACTCAATAATGAATGCAATACCTACAACAATACCACCAAGCTCTTCCACTAATTTGATAGCTGCTTCAATCGTACCACCAGTAGCCAACAAGTCATCTGTGATAAGAACACGTTGCCCTGGTTTAATAGCATCTTTATGCATCGTTAATACATTAGTACCATATTCTAAAGAATATTCATAACGAATAACTTCTCTTGGCAATTTTCCTTCTTTACGTACCGGTGCAAAGCCAATACCCATTGAATAAGCCACAGGACATCCAATAATAAAGCCTCTTGCTTCTGGTCCTACAACTAAATCAACATTTCTATTTTTGGCATAATCTACAATTTGATCTGTAGCATAGCCATATGCTTCACCATTATCCATTATAGTTGTAATATCTTTAAAATTCACACCCGGTGTAGGCCAATCTTGTACTTCCGATACATATTGTTTTAAATCCATTCAAACTTCCTCCTATTTAACTCACTAATTCTGCTTTAATCCATTGTTTAAGCTGATTTATATCTTGATAAAGTAAAATCTTTTCAACTTCCATGCGTTCAAGTCGCGCTTGATAATACTTACTAGATTCAATCGTTTTTTTACCTGTATCATTGTTTACAGTTATTATACCATTTTCATCTTTTATAAAGTTCAAATCTAAAAAAACTTTCAAAATAAATTTAAGTGAATTAGGTTTAATACTTAAAAAATCACACAATTGTATACCATCTTGCGCTAAATTAGTTTCACCTTTTGACATTAATGCTTTATAACATTGCTTAAATTGATCCATTTTAGGAACACCTTCAAAATATACAGAATGTTGATGATTCAACATTAAATATATTTGAGATACTTTAACATGCTTTAAGGTATGTTTAATTTCTGCTACGGTCGAAGGCAAATCTCTGAAAACATATTTCTCATAGTTTTGCGTGATGGCTTCTCCATAGTAATAATAATTTTCTCCTAATTTATCTTGTTGTGGATGAATCAAATATGCTACATCCGTATCAGCTGAATTCAAATCAGTAATTTTACTTTTGCTTCTATAATCTAAAATTTGTAAATTGGTACTCGATAAATCTTGAAGCATGAATTGTGGTGATTGATGTCCATTCCATTCATTTATTTGTAAAGTACCTATAATATTAATCGGTTGTTCTGTATTCAACTGACTCGTTAAATGACCATTTTGCCAAAAAATGGCTTGTAATTGGCCCTCACCGAGTGACAATTTTAGATGCTTTTTATCTTGCCCGATACCTTTAGCTTGATGGACCATAATATCTTCTAGTGCAAAGCACGGTAATGCAAAATCTGTGCCAAAAGGTCGTAAACGCTGTATGTCATGAATATTTTGCAAAGTAATGTCTGCTTCGGTGATCTTTACGTCCACTTTTTTTCGAGGTTCTAATGATGTTGTAGTTGCTAATTCTTCCATCCATAATTTTAAACCATCTGCTAATGCAGTTACATTATCTATTGGCAAAGTAACTCCAGCTGCCATGTGATGTCCACCAAATTTCGAAATCAAATCCGAGTGTGCAGTTAAAATTTCGAACATCGAAACTTGATCTATACTTCTGGCAGAACCTTTAGCATGATTTTGTACTGTATCAATGTTTAAAATCAACGTTGGCAAACTATATGTCTCTACTATTTTTGATGCGACAATACCTAAAACACCCTCGTGCCAATCTTCTTGTGCTAACAATAAAAATTTAGCGCCTTGTTGTACTTGTTGCTCAGCCATAACTAATGCTTCTTCTGTTATTTTAGCAACAATATCTTTACGTTCTTGATTAAAAAATTCAACTTGTTCAGCTAAATATTGTGCTTCTTCTAATTCGTTAGTCATTAATAGCTCGGCTGCAAGTGCTGCATCTTCTAATCTACCAACTGCATTTAAGCGTGGCCCAATGATAAAACCTATTGTCTCTTCGGTAATCTCATCTTTATAACCTGCTTGTTCTAACAATGCTTGAATCGCTACTGGACAATGGCTATTCAAAATTTCTAATCCTCGTTGAACTAATGAACGATTTTCATCTGTAAGTGATACTAAATCAGCGATAGTACCAATGGCTACTAAAGCCTGAAAATACTCTGGAGGGTTATCTAATAATGCTTGCGCTACTTTATACGCTACTCCAGCTCCACATAAATATTCGAAAGGATAATCGTATTCTGGATGCATTGGATGAACTATAGCATAAGCATCAGGCATGGTACGCCCTATTTCATGATGATCCGTGACAATTACATCGACACCTAAACTTTGAATCATCTCTATTTCAGAGTGTCCTTGAATACCATTATCAACCGTAATGATTAAATTTATACCTTCTTCATATGCATGTTTGAAAGCTGCTTCATTAGGACCATATCCTTCTGAAAAACGATTAGGTATATACCAACCAACATGTGCACCTAACTCTCTTAATGTGTTAACTAAGATGGTTGTTGAGGTTACTCCATCAGCATCATAGTCCCCATATACTAATATTTTTTCATTTTGATCAATTGCTAGGTTAATGCGATCTATGGCTTTTTGCATATCACTCAAACGCCAAGAGTCATGATTAATATAAGATGTATTGATTAGCATCTCTATTTGTTCACGTGTTGTTATATGTTTACTCTCTAAAATTTTAGTAATTATAGGAGTTAATTTATAATCAGTAATAATATCATCTGAAATGGCTTGTTCAGATGTTTGGATATCCCAATTAAATTTTGATTTAATCATTTAACTCTCCCTCATTTCCAACAGTCATTATACAAAATATTAGTATAAATAAAAAGTAGTTTCCTTTATACAGTATATTTATCATTATAGCAGTATCAAAATAAAACAACGGAAGTGGTGAACAATCAAAAACTTTTGATTTCATTCAACCACTCCCGTTGTAACGTGTATAGTGTTATCTCGTTTTATTTTATACTAAAATCTTTTCATCGTTTGATTTTTTCTCTTTGTAAACGACTAACTTGCCATCGTCAGATTTGCGTAATTGACGTTTTTTCATGATACCCCATAAAGGAACTGCAATAAAGATAGATGAGAAGACGCCACAGATTAAACCGATTAACAACGCTAATGAGAAATTAAAGATACTAGAAGCACCGAAAATTAATAGCGCTACTACTACTATAACTACTGTTAACACAGTATTAATGGAACGCGTCATCGTTTGTTTGATTGAACGATTGACAATATCATCTATTTGCTGAGGTTCGGTAATAACCTTAACCTTATGCAAGTTTTCACGTACTCTATCAAATGTTACGATTGTATCATTTAGCGAGTAACCAATGATTGTAAGGACTGCTGCAATAAAGGTAATATCTACCTCGATTCTAAACAAGCTAAATACTGCTACAATCATAAATGCATCATGTAAGAGCGCTAAAATAGAGGACAGACCCATGCGCCATTCAAAACGTAAAGAAATATAAATGATAATGCCAATAGCAGCATATATCAATGCCATCATGGCATTTTTAGCCAATTCTTGACCAATCACAGGAGACACAGTGTTTACTGTAGGATCATGTCCAAATGTCTTATCAACTGTGTTTTTAATTTTAGCAACTTGATCTTTGTTAAGATCATTTTTGAATTGCACACTGATATTTTTACCATTTTCACCTATAGATACTTGATCGGGTTTAAAGTTATCTTTTTCTAATGTCTGGGTCACTTTATCTTGTGACACTTTGTTATCTGCTTCAAAATCGACACGAGTACCACTTGTAAAGTCGATTCCCAAGTTCAATCTAAAGACAAATAGTATTATCGCTCCGATAATAATAATTATGACACTTAAAGATAATAAAGGTTTTGCTAATTTCACAAAATTCCATTTTTCATAAGGTGTTTTTAAATCGTGTACATCTTTACCGTCATTAATATCAAATCGTTCTGATTTTTTAACTCCAAACCAACTTAGTTTGTTTTTGAAATAGTTAGATGACACTAGTAACGATAGTAAGCCTCTGGATAAGAATACCGCTGTTACAAAAATCATTAATATACCGAGTAATAACATTGTCGCGAAACCTTTAACAGAACTTTCACCAAAGAAGAATAATACTGCTGCTGCGATAACTGTTGTTAAGTTTGCATCGACAATCGTTAAGAACGAGCTCTTATTCGCTTTTTTATAGGCTTGTTTTAAAGTACGGCCAACTTTGAGCTCATCTTTTATTCGTTCATACATTATAATATTAGCGTCGACTGCCATACCTACACCGAGCACTAATGCTGCCAGGCCTGGTAAAGTTAAGACACCTGAAATGAAGTTGAATGCAACCATAACTAGATATATATAAGTAGTTAACGCAATAATCGCTACTAAACCAGGTAATCTATAAAATCCTAGCATAAATAAGTAAATAATCGCTACACCGATTATAGACGCTAAAATTGTTTTATCTAATGCATCTTGTCCAAATTGTGCACCAACAGAGTTTGAATAAATTTCATTTAAATCAACTGGTAATGATCCGGCATTTAACAAGTCTGCAATTTGTTTTGCTTCTTGAACACCTTTCTCACCATTAAATCCACCTGAAATTTCTACGCTGTCTGAATTAATTGGCTTATCAACAGATGCTGCTGAAACATATTTTGGATCTTTTTTAGATTTTTCTTTTTGATATGAGTCGCCTTTTTCATAATCTAACCATACGACCATAACATTTTCTTTTTTCTTAGAGATTTCTTCTGTTACTTTTTTAAATTTGTCACTGTCTTTTAATTTAAAAGTAACAGCAGGTTGGTTCGTATTTTGTTTAAATTCTTGTTTAGCAGAACCTTGTTGAATATCTTTTCCTGTTAACTTAATGTTATCATCAGCATCACGTATCGTTAAATTGGCTTGTGATGATAAGATTTCACGGGCTTGTGATTGATTTTCAACTCCCGCTAACTGCACTCGTATCCGATTTTGATCTTCTACTTGGATTTTTGGTTCAGATACACCAAGCACATTCACACGATTCTCCAAGGTTTTAGCAGTAGCTTGAACTGCATCGTTATCGATTTTATCTCCTTCTTGTAAAGGATCTACTTGATAAAGGACTTCAAAGCCACCTTGTAAATCTAAACCTAAGTTAACATCCTTTACTACGTTTTTATAAGTCAGTCCCATTCCTGCAAATAGAATGACGACGAGTAATAAAAACGCGACTATTTTACTACTTTTTTTCACGTCAACACCTCATTGTATACTTATACTTAAAGAATACTTTATAAAATTATATTTGTGCAAGTCATAATAGGTTTACACATACTTTGTTAAGCGACCTATATATCTTAACATATCACAATATCAACAAAAACCCACATTACTTATGTAACTAAAACGTCATATAGCGCAAAATTATTGTAAAATAAAAAAATTGATAGGAAATCATTATTCCTACCAATTTCAGTATTATTAAAATTAAGATGGATCAACCTGTTTAATAGCAGGTTTTTCTAAAGTAAGTTCAGTACCGTTTCCATTTAATGTTAACACTACTGTTGTTTCATCAACACTGCGAACTGTACCTTTAATACCACCGATTGTAGTAACACGTTGTCCTGAGTGGATTTGTGAAACCATTTCACGATGCTCTTTTGCTTTTTTCTGTTGTGGTCTAATTAAGAAGAACCACATTAATGCTAATAATAAAATTGGTAAAATTAATGAAGTAAATTCCATTATCTATTTCTCCTCTTTAAAAGTTTTTAGGGTTATCTACATTTAGTCCATATTGTTCAAAGAATTCTTCTTTAAAATCAAGAAGCCGATCTTCACGAATCGCTTGTCGGACATTTTCCATTAATTTAAGTAGGAAATGTAAATTATGATATGTAGTAAGACGTATTCCAAACGTTTCCTCTGCCTTAATTAAATGTCTCAAATATGCACGACTATAATTTTTACATGTGTAACAATCACAATCAGGATCCAAAGGTCCAAAATCTTCAGCATATTTTGCATTTTTAATGACCACACGTCCTTCAGATGTCATACATGTACCGTTTCTGGCAATACGTGTAGGTAACACACAATCAAACATATCCATACCACGAATACTACATTCTATCAATGCATCTGGTGAGCCTACGCCCATCAAATACCTTGGTTTATCCTTTGGCATAAATTGCTCCGTGTGTTCTACCATGTCATACATTACTGGTTTTGGTTCGCCAACAGATAAACCACCAATAGCATAGCCAGGAAAATCTAGCGCTACAAGTTCTTCAGCACTTTGTTGCCTTAAATCTTTATACTCACCGCCTTGGATAATTCCAAACAGTGCTTGATCTTCAGGTCGACTATGTGCTTGCAAACATCTTTCAGCCCATCTCGTTGTACGTTCAATTGAATCTTTAACATATTTATATTCAGCCGGCATTGGTGGACATTCATCAAATGCCATCATAATATCTGATCCAAGATCATTTTGAATTTGCATAGCTTTTTCAGGGCTTAAAAATAATTTCGAACCATTTGTGTGATGTCTAAATTCGACACCTTCCTCAGAAATATTTCTCAAATTACTTAAACTAAATACCTGAAAACCACCTGAATCAGTAAGTATAGGACCATTCCAATTCATGAACTGATGTAATCCCCCACTCTTACGAATGATATCATTTCCTGGTTGTAACCACAAATGATACGTATTTCCAAGTATGATTTTTGCTTCCATATTGTGTAATTCTTCGGGGCTCATTGTTTTTACTGTCGCTTTTGTTCCAACAGGCATAAACATTGGTGTTTCAAATGAACCGTGGGGTGTATGAACAATACCCAAGCGTGCACCTGATTGCTTACAAGTTTTTATATGTTCGTATGTAACTGCAGGCATAGTTATCTCCTTCCCTTCCCTAAATAATTAACATTGCATCTCCAAAACTAAAAAATCTATATCGTTCATCTACCGCTGTGCGATAAGCATTTAAAATATTTTCTCGTGTACTAAATGCGGATACTAACATCACTAACGTTGATTTTGGTAAATGGAAATTAGTAATCAACCCATCTACACCTTTAAATTCAAATCCTGGGTAAATAAATATATCAGTCCAGCCACTTGCCGCTAAAAATTGATCATTTGTTTGACGTATTGTTTCTAATGTTCTTGTTGAAGTTGTACCAACTGAAATGATACGTCCACCTTGTGACTGCGTTGCATTTAATAAATCCGCAGTATCTTGAGTCATTTGATAGTATTCGCTGTGCATTTCGTGATCATTAATATCTTCAACACTGACTGGTCTAAAAGTACCTAAACCGACATGTAAAGTAATAAAGGCAATGTTGATACCTTTTGCTTTAATATCAGCTAATAACGTATCTGTAAAATGTAAACCGGCTGTTGGTGCAGCTGCAGAGCCTGCTTCTTTGGCATAAACTGTTTGATATCTATCAGGATCGTCTAAGCGCTCTTTAATATATGGTGGTAGCGGCATTTCACCTAATTCATCTAATCGTTCTTGTAATATCCCATCAAAATGTAGACGCATGATACGTCCACCTTGATTTAAGGTTTCTATACATTCAGCAATAATTTTACCTTCACCAAAGTTTAGCTTATCACCAACTTTAATACGCTTTGCAGGTTTTAAAAGTACTTCCCAATCATTACCTTCTATTTGAGTTAACATTAGCATTTCAACTTTCGCACCAGTTTCTTCTTTTATACCAAATAAGCGAGCTGGCATAACTCTTGTATCATTTAAAACCAATGTATCACCCGGATTAAGGTAATCGATGATATCTTTAAAATGATGATGTTCAATATCACCATTATTTTTGCCTAATACTAACAATCTACTTTGATCTCTATTCTTTAATGGTGTTTGAGCGATTAAGTCCTCAGGCAAATGGTAGTCAAATTGTTCAATATCCAATACTAGTCCTTCTTTCCATTATTACTAAAATGTTCATGTGCATAAGCAGTTGCTTTACGCCCTCTTGGTGTTCGCTCTATAAACCCTTTCTGTATAAGAAAAGGTTCGTAGACATCTTCTATAGTGATCCGTTCCTCACCAATTGATACAGCAATTGTATCCAGTCCTACCGGTCCACCATTATATTGTTGAATAATACAATTCATCATTTTATGATCGATATAATCCAAACCTTCATCATCAACTTGTAACAACTGTAATGCTCTTTTTGTTGTTTCGATATAGATTTGATCATCATCATTAACTTGTTGAAAATCACGGACACGTTTGAGTAATCTATTGGCAACTCGTGGTGTACCTCGACTCCGCTTTGCTAATTCTTCTGCACTTTCTTCATCAATTGTGGTACCAAGTACTTCAGCAGTTCGGATAATAATTTCTTTCAATTCATGATTTTGATAATATTCTAATCTAAGATGTACTCCAAATCTATCTCTTAGTGGTGCAGTTAAACTACCTGCTCTTGTAGTAGCACCCACTAAAGTAAATGGTGGTAAATCAATGCGAATACTTCGTGCTTCTTCACCTTTTCCAATTATAATATCAAGGAAAAAGTCTTCCATAGCTGGGTATAACACTTCTTCCACTACACTACTCAAACGGTGTATCTCATCAATAAACAAGACATCGCCAGGTTGAAGACCTGATAATATTGCCGCTAAATCTCCAGGACGTTCCAATGAGGGTCCAGACACAGTGCGAATATTAACGTCCATTTCAGTAGCAATAATATTAGATAATGTTGTTTTTCCTAATCCTGGGGGACCAAAAAGTAATACATGATCTAATGGTTCTTCTCTCAGCTTTGCTGCTTTAATAAAGACTTCTAAATTAGACTTAATTGAAGATTGGCCAATATACTGACGCAATCTTGTAGGTCGCAATGATAACTCAAAGGAAGATTCATCTTCATGCATTGACTGATCAACCATTCTATCGTCCATTTCATTCACCCCATACTTCATTAATTCAATCTTATGATACTAAAATTTGTAATCCACGTTTTACTGCATCATCTACAGTTAGATTAGACTCTTTTGCCAAGACTTTCTCTACTTTTGAAATTTCACGTTTGGAATAACCTAATGCTTCAAGTGCCATTAATGCTTCTTTGATTATAGCTGATTGACCATCTGTCGAAGCATCTATAGTTAATAACGTATCGCTATTTTCTTCAGTAATTTGAACCTTGCCTTTCAAATCTAAGACAATTTGACGTGCTGTTTTCTTACCAATCCCTGGGAACTTAGTTAAATACGAATCATTTTCATTTTCAATAGCTTGTTTCACTTCGCTTGGTGAACTACTCGCCAAAATAGCTAAAGCAGATTTAGGTCCAATACCCGTAACTTTTATTAAACTTAAGAACATGTCTTTTTCTTCTTCATTAATAAAGCCATATAATAATTGTGCATCTTCACGTACAATAAACGATGTGTATACTTTCACTTCTTGATTCAATTGCTGTTGAAAGCGATATGAATTTGGAGTTTGTATTTCATAACCAATACCACTTGTTTCTATTACTAGATGCGTAGGAAACAACTGGGTTAACTTTCCTATAATATATGCGTACACTTCAACACTTCCTTATATTGTCATACTTATTAATTCAACTTTTGATACATAATCTATTGTTTGTAGCGACGCTATAACATCATCAATTTCTAAATTAGTTCCTTTAGCATCTAATGATACCGTTATTGTCGCCCTATTATCCATAGGTATACTTTGATGAATTGTTAATACGGATAAATTTAATGCTGACAATTTATTTAGCACTTCTGCCAACATACCAATAATATCATTGACATATAAGATTAATGTAAATTCCTTTGTATTTTCCATCTTTTCGTCGACGGGAAAGATTGTATCCCGATACTTATAAAAAGCACTTCGTGATAAATCAAACTGTTTAACTGCTTCGAAAATGGACAGTGTGGGATCGTTTTTCAAAGCATCTTTAATCATTAATGTTTTTACAACTGACTCTGGTAATACATCTTCACGAATTAAATAAAACTTTTTATAATCTTTGCTGTCCATCCTAAGCACCTCTATTCAATAAATTCAAACTCGCCGCCTAAAATTCTAACTATATCACCATTTTCACAACCACGTGCTCTAAGTGCATCATCGATACCCATAGAACGCATTTGTCTAGCAAATCGTCTAACTGCAGGGTCGCTGTTAAAGTCAGTCATTTTGAACATACGTTCAATTGCTTTACCTTTAACAACATAAGCACCATCATCATCACGTGTAATCGTAAACGTATCTTGATTTGGTGTATGTTTATAAAGCACTCTGTTGACTCCAAGTTCTTCTTTTTCACTATAATCGACATCTTTTACTGTATTTAGTGTATCAGCGATGGTGTACAACAACTTATCTAAGTTTTCACGTGTAAATGTCGATAGCGGAATAATACTAACATTATCATCATTCAATTGTTCTTTAAATAAAGTTAAGTTATCTTCCGAATCTGGCATATCCATCTTATTAGCCACAATTATTTGTGGCCTTTCTTCTAAACGGCTTGCATATGCTCTTAATTCTTTATTAATAATTTGATAATCTTCGTAAGGATCTCGTCCTTCAGAACCGCTCATATCAATCATATGTACGATAACTTTAGTACGTTCTACATGACGTAAAAATTGATGTCCTAAGCCGACACCATCTGCCGCACCTTCGATTAGACCTGGTAAATCAGCCATAACAAAACTTCTATTATCCGGTGTTGATACTACACCCAAATTGGGTTTAATTGTTGTGAAATGGTATGCTCCAATTTTAGGTTTAGCTTTAGAAACAATTGATAACAATGTTGATTTACCTACACTAGGAAAGCCAACTAAACCTACATCTGCCATTAATTTCAGTTCTAAAGTAACTTCTATTTCTTCACCTGGTTCACCATTTTCACTAAAATCTGGTGCCGGATTTCTTGGTGATGCAAAGCGAGAATTCCCGCGTCCACCACGTCCACCTTTAGCTATACTAGCTCGTTGACCATGTTCAACCAAATCAGCAAGGATTTCTTCTGTTTCAACACTTTTTATAATCGTACCTGGTGGAACTTTAAGTACTAAATCTTCTGCATTTTTACCATGCATATTACTACTTTGACCTGCTTCACCTGTTTTGGCTTTAAAATGACTTTGGTATCTAAAATCCAATAACGTTCTTAGTCCTTCGTCCACTTCAAATACAACAGATGCGCCATTACCACCATCACCGCCAGCGGGGCCACCAAATGGTACATATTTTTCTCTTCTATATGCGGTAATACCATTACCACCATCACCAGCTTTAAGTGATATTTTCACTTGATCGACAAACATCTTCTCACCTCTTTTTTCTCGGTTTTATTTCAATATCCTTTATATTATATCATTAAGTTGTTCTATAGAAAATAAAGACAAAAAATAAACACCAGAAGTTAAGACTTCTGGTGTTAACAAAGACAAATTACTCAGCAGCTGAATATACAGATACTTGTTTTTTGTCGCGACCTTTACGTTCGAATTTTACAACGCCGTCGATTTTAGCGAATAATGTATCGTCACCACCGCGACCTACATTTTCACCAGGATAAATTTTTGTACCACGTTGACGGAATAAAATTGAACCGCCTGTAACATATTGTCCATCTGCGCGTTTAGCACCTAAACGTTTTGATTCAGAGTCACGTCCGTTTTTTGTAGAACTTACCCCTTTTTTAGATGCGAAGAACTGTAAGTTTAATTTTAGCATTGAGTTGCACCTCACTTATAATTTAGTCTAATATTTTCGTTGTACTCTTCTTCTATGGTTTGTAGTGACACAAGCATAGCTTGAAGAATTAATTGTGCTTGTTCATTATTGGTATCGACACTTCTTATATGAAAATGTCCTCCATCGTCATTATAGTCTATATCTGGCTTTTCGCTTGTAAGTCCCATAATCGCATTTACGCTACCGAACAATACTGCTGAAGCACCGGCACAAACTATATCATGTCCATAATCACCATAATCAGCGTGACCGTCCATTATAACGTCGGTCACTCGACCGTCGTCATTTAATGTAACATCGACTGTAATCATAATTATGCGTTGATTTTGTCGATAGTTAATTTAGTGTAAGGTTGACGATGTCCTTTTTTACGTTTAGAGTCTTTACGACGTTTGTAAGTAAAGACAGTGATTTTCTTGCCACGTCCTTGTTTTTGAACTGTAGCTGAAACTGTAGCACCTTCTACTGTTGGAGCACCAACTTTAACTGCGTCTCCACCTACGAATAATACTTTGTCAAAAGTGAATGCGTCACCTTCATTTACGTCTAATTTTTCAACGAAGATTTCTTGGCCTTCTTCAACTTTGATTTGTTTTCCACCTGTTTCAATAATAGCAAACATACTTTGCACCTCCTATAATTTAAGTCACGCCAACTACAGGTGACATAATGTACTTATAACCTGTAATCGAGCGGTTGTATGTAGCTTGAAACTACTCAACTACTGCATTTTAGCATTACCGTTTCTTGCTGTCAATCTTCAATTGTAGTTTTTCAAAAAATTTGGTAGTAATCGGAAAGAGTATAATGAGCAATACAATATTTAATATTAATGTAGGAACAAGTCTGAACGCTAAGAAGTCGATTAAATCAAACTGAATGAGGCCAATTGCTCCATACATAATAGCTGCATATATTTCGATTGCTATAGTGTTGACTATAATAATTATAAAAAGCATTTCTTTGTCTCGGTAAAACACCTTGAAAAAAAAGTCCATTACAACTACTAACAAAATATAGCCAAACAAGTATAAGCCATAAAATGCCCCGAAATATAAATCCGAAACCAAACCAAAGACAATCGCTAACACTAAAGCAACTCCAAAACTACGATAGATACAAACGATTAGTATATACATTAATGTTAAATGTGGGACAAAAATAATCGCCTTACTACCAATCTGCATCGGTATTAATAAACCAACAATTGTATCTATGTAAAATAAAACTACACCGATTAAAAAGTAGTATAAGGCTCTCATTATTCTACACCACTTTCATTTTCAGACGTTGCTGCACTTTCATCAGGTATTGTTTGTGGATCTCGTTTTGCAACATATACATGATTTAAATCGGCTAGTGAAGCTGCAGGTTTAACCCTAATCTCTTTAGACAAACCATATTGATCATTTTCTACTTTTGTTACTTCACCTATGTAAAGACTACTTGGCAACTGATCTGCCAAACCACTCGTTACTACTTTGTCACCCTTTTCAACTTTATCTTTGTTATTGATATCAGTAATAACAAGCTCTTCTTTCTTAGCGTCATATTGATCAATTAATCCAAACACATTTTTATCATCATGTTGAATGTTAACTGATAAACGATTAGAACGGGTATTAGTCGAAATCAAATCCACCTGAGATGAAAATTGATTTACTTTGGAAATTCGGCCAACTAAACCTTCAGAAGTCATAACAGCCATATTACTTTCCACGCCATTCTTTGATCCTTTATCTATGACAAATGTATTCATCCATTGATCAGGATTTCTTGACAATACTGTGCTAGAAATAGGGTCATACTTAGAAATATCTTCTATATCTAATTCTTTTTTATATTTCTTATTGTCAGCTTTCAGGCGTTGATTTTCCGCTTCTAACTGTTGTTCCTTATTTGAAGGTTTGTCATTATTCGATGTAGAAAATAAATCTCCAATGAAACCAGAAACAAATTGTACAGGATAACTCACAGCACGTTGTCCAAAAGCTACAGTATCTCCTACATACTGTTCAGCATGTAATTGAGATTGCGACCTTAAAGAAATTCCTATCAAAGATATAAAAACTATAATGGCACACAAAATAACAATGAGTTTGTTATTTCTAAAAAACTTTGACAAACTAAACACCTCTATTAGCACACTTTAAATTTTCAATTCTCTTATCATTTTATAGCACAAACGTATTGAAATAAAGCCATAACCCTAGCAATTTCACTACGAAATTTACTTTCCCTAAAACTTTATATTTCAATCTTGATTTACTACTTCATAATAAATTTTCTACTTTAACTTTATATAAATTTATATATCTTATTATACCAAGAAAAGTGATAAAGATACTAAAATAACTTATACATTTTCACCATTTTCTATTGATGCTACTGTTATTTACTTAAAATCGTAGGAAAACTCTATCTATCCCTATATTGATAACTTACTATGTTATTTGGACAGCTGATACATTTTTGCATCCAGTTTTATTAAATTGAAGCCACAATAAAGTGAAAGACCAGAACATAATTATGCTCCAGCCTTTCAATCAAACGCTATGCGTCTTTATCAGTATTTGATTCTGATTTAGATTCATCAGAATCTTTCTGATCTTCTTTATATAAGGTTTCATCCTTACGCCAGCGAGCAAATAAATTTTGCGCCTTAGATTGCTCGTCTGCTTTCTTATCTTTAGATTGTTCACTCATTTTTAGACACCAACCTTTACATTCATTCTCAAGATTAAAGTAACTTATTTAATCACAGAATTCAAACTATTAGTCGTATGCTTCCCGTGGTTTTAATTCTATATCTTGACTTAACCGTTGTAAATCTTGGTGCATTTCTATTTCTGTAGAGTACACCCTAATTGAATCTTCACCAAATTTATAGATAATAAATTTATCTCTTCTTTGACCAGCAAGGTACTCATCATTATAACCCATTCGTCCTAAACCAGAAACAGACATAAATTCTTTTTTATTTAACCAGTCAAATACTTGTTTAGTTTGTCCTAAAGGTACGTTATTTAATAAATCATTATCTTCAACAGAATAACGTTGTCCCCTAGTTAGTTGAGGATCTGTAGTATTACTTTGATATGATGGTTTATTTTCATACATCGGATTCCACTCTTGATCCTTTAAAAATGGTGCATATTTCAAGGCAAAAAACACAATTATAATAATTGCTATAACAGCTATTATATTTTTAACAATACTGAAAATAAACCTCATGAAATCGCTCCTCCTAATTTCTTATAATTATAGCCTTACCGTGTCCAAATCACATCAGACTACAGCCTTAATTTATTCATAACTTTTGACTGATATAAAAACATCGCAAATTATAGTAAAATACATATAAAGGGAGTGAACTTAATGAGTATTCTAACTATTATACTTCTAGCATTATTAGTTATTTTATTTTTCAGAGTTGGTTTATCTATCCTACGTTTCTTAATTTCAGTAGGAATAATCATCTTATGTATTTACTTAGGTTATCAAGGCGTACTATGGATAATGGATTACTTTAACCTTAGTTTTAATTTCATACCATAAAGCAAGAGGCTTTGGCAATTTGTCTTAGCCTCTTCATTTAAATTTTTTACCAATACGTTGATATATTGCATAACAACCACATAATAAACAAGCCCAGATTATTCCAACAATGATACCACTTATTAAATAACTAAAAAACGCACGCCCTTGTTGACCAACTATTGCAATAATAATACTCGCTCCAATAGCCCCTATGAGTGAGTAAATTAACGTTTTTACAAACACTTGTTTATCAATTTTTCGTTGCGCTTGAACAACACGCATTATATAAATAATTGGAATAAACAAACCTATAAGAAGCACGATTCCCAAATTATCACCTCGTACATATTTAATATAAATTCTACCTCAATGTGCTTGCGCATCACATTGTCTAGTATATATCTAAACCACATAATTAATTATTTTCATACTTATACACTATTTAAAATTTAACATCATATTATTGCTCTTTATAATATACATTGGTATAGCAAAGAATGACAAAACAAGACAATTATTTAGTAGTATTTTTGCATTGATGTCCATATTGCCCCGTAATAAATGTCGTATCTATGTGTACCGATGAATATACTAAATTATAAACTCAATTTAATCAAAGTGGATGCAAACGCCAAACCTCCACCAAAACCGACTAACAACATTTTGTCTCCTTGTTGTACTTTACCTTCTTTAAGCGCTAAATCAATCGCTAATGGAATTGTCGCAGAGGAAGTATTGCCGTAATAAGCAAGACTCATTAAAGCTTTATCAACATTTATTTGCGCTTTATCACAAATAGACTCTATCATGCGCGCATTTGCACTATGCGGTACAAACCAATCTATATCTTGTGGTGTCATATCAACTTTGGTCAATGTTTGATGGATAATACTAGGTATGTTTCCAACTGCCCACTTATACACGCCTCGTCCATTTTGAACGATGTTGCCCTCATTTTCTAACTCATTACCATACATCTCTGATGATAACGCAGAACAATATAAGTTCTCAGCCTTTGCACCATCAGAACCCGAATGACTTGTTATAAAACTAGGATCAGATTCAACATATTCAACTAAAAACACACCTGCACCATCGCCAAATAATATACATTTATTACGGTCTGTGTAATCAGTGATTTTAGATAATGCTTCTGAACCAACTACTAATACCTTTTTGTTTTGACCAGAGCTAATTAACCCGTTGGCAACATTCAAACCATAAGTAAAACCAGCACATGCAGCATTTAAATCCATCGCACCTGCGTTTGTTAATCCTAAACGACCTTGAATGTATGATGCAACACTCGGTGTATGGTAATCAGGAGTAATGGTAGCATGTATAATCATATCTACATCAGATAAATCTACATCGTATTTCTGTTGCAAATCCATTATAGCCTTATAACTCATATCACTAGTATATTCATCTGCTTCAGTAATGCGACGTTCGATTATACCAGTACGTTGTCGTATCCAGTCATCAGAAGTTTCTACAATTTGTTCAAAATCAGCATTCGTCATAATTTTAGATGGTACATAAGCGCCTTGAGCAGTAATTCTCGCATAAGATTTCATTAAACCTCTCCCTTTATATCTTAAGTTACTAGCTAAATAATGTATATAAATAATATCATTTATATACATTATTTAATACATTTTTGAATAAAAATAAAAGCAGCGGTAACGATATCGGTTACCACTGCTTACAACAATAATCACTCACTATTTAATTGCTATCTTAATTGGTCAATATTTTCGATACCTTCAATTTTACCTTCTTTATCGGCATAAACTTTAATAGTATAACTATTGCTCGTATTATCATCGTAAATTAATGCTCCATCAGCCTGATGTATAGTCGCACTGCCATGATAATTTTGGAATTCTTGTACAGTAATTTTTTGGGGTACGATAAAGACGCGATTCACTTCATCATCTTTAAAATTAACACCAACATTGCCATAAACCCACACACGCACATCATCGACTTTAATTTTATCATCAGGGCTGCCCAACTCATTTTCTAAACTGTCTCGTTTAATACCTTTAGTAATATTGGCATAGCCGTCGCGACGATCAGCATGCATAAAGTCATTACTAAATTGACTCGATAACACATCTACTTTCGGCTTATCTCGTTTACCTTCTTTTTGTTCAGAAGCTGTATTTGGTGCACTAAAATTGACATTTTCTTTAATAAAATAATACGCACCATAAAATATGCCACACACTAATAAGGTAAATATAATAATCGCCAGTGTAATTAAAATAATTTTAGTTTTATTATTTCCCTGCATATTTTATCCCTCATTAAACTTCAGATTATCCTATATAGATATATAATATAATAACCTAAATTACTAATTAAATCTATTCGATTCTGTAATTCTATAAGGGTTTATAGCCAAAATTTCTAGCTATTGTACACGCCTACTCTAAATCGTATAAATTGTTCTTACTTATTTTTCAACTTGTATTTTGCATAATCCAAGTAAATACAAACACTAAAATATAAATATAAATTAATACAAAAACCATTGCTAATAGACTTTTTATTAACAATCTTCCTACTTTAAAAAGCATAGATAAAATAAAAGCCAGTATAATTACTGTTGTAATACTCATGTTCTTCACTCCTCAGAGTTTTTGTTCTAAGTTGCTTCAACTAAACTAGCTCACCATTTAAACACCTATTTTATTTGATAAACTTTTTATACTTATACTATAGTACTAAAATTCAGCTCTTTGCACTAGATACAACTTTAAATAATTTAATCCCACAATCTATATACAAAGAATAGTTATTGATTTAAAAATAAATTTTCTTTAATAATTATACTTATATGAATACGAATTTTATACTTTATTTATAAATTATTTTTAGTTTGGCATCGTGAATTACATACTTTTCAACTTAGTTAGTTGTCATTTCATTAATTTTAAATTAATAGATGAAGGAGTAACTAACATGACAAAGGAGGAATTTACATGACAGGCACACCTTTATTACTAGCAGTATTAGACTTTTTACAAAATAATTTTCTTTAATCAAAAAAGACCGAAATCATCATCTCATACTCAAAATTACAATTGACCAATCCATTTGTGTGGATTGGTCTCAAACTGTCGACAAAGTCTCTGATTTTGTGGGCAGTTTTTAAGTAGCAGCTGCTTGTGGATTTATGAATGCTATTTAAATTTTGCTCGAATATCGTTTAGACGTACAAACAAATTTATACGCGTATATGTAACATATAACCTTAAAGAGCTACAAGATTTTAGAAAAACAAAAAACGTCAATTACTATATAACCTTTATAGCAATTAACGTTTATGTTACAGTCTGAAAAGTCACCCCACATATCCTACGAATTTAAACAAATTCTTCATAATCGTAAGGGTTTTGACCTTCCACACGACCTGCTTCACCTTTATCTAGTGAATTTATTTTTTCAATATCCGAACTTGCTAATTCAAAATTTAAATACTCAAAGTTACTACGTTGATGCTTGTAATTATCTGATTTAACAATCGGGAAAACACCTAGTTGATTAACCCAATTCATTATTACTTGTGCCGGTGTTCGATTATATTTTTGAGCTATATCTAAAATTGTATCATTAACAAGTACATCATTTATTTCACGTCCTAATGGACTCCATGCTTCTGATACTATACCTCGTTTACTATTTTCATGAATAAGATCTTTATTATTAAAATAGGGTTGAATTTCAATTTGATTTGTAGCTGGTGTGACACCAGTAGCTTCAATAATACGATCTAAATGCTCAGGCATAAAATTAGAAACACCAATCGTTTTAATCAGACCATATTTTTGTGCATCAATTAAAGCTTTCCACGCATCGACATATTTACCTTGTTTAGGGTTTGGCCATTGCACAAGATATTTATCAAAATAGTCAAGACCGGTGCGATATAATGATTCTTGAATAATATGGATAGCCTTATCATAGTCATGATTTGAACCAGGTAGTTTCGCACTCACATAAATATCTTCACGAGCAATATGTGAACGACGAATCGCTTCTCCAACCATACCTTCGTTGTTGTAATTAGTTGACGTATCAATAAGTCTATAGCCAATGTCTAACGCATTTTGTACAGCATTGACACCTGTACCACCTTGAATATTAACCGTTCCTAATCCAACATGTGGAAGTATAGTTCCATCATTTAATTCAAAATTATTATTTAAAGCCATAAATTAGCCTACCTTCCCTAGTAAATTTATAATATATTTAATCACTACATTTAAGTTTACCCGAAAGGATTTTCACTTAATCAATAAGCCTTATGACACTCATTCACAAATAAAAAACCATTTGCGTTACAACAAATGGTTAAGTCACATCTAATATTAATCTTTTTGTACTTCTTCGACTGTTTCTTCTACTTCTTGACGAG
This sequence comes from Staphylococcus arlettae, assembly GCF_025560845.1. Lineage (NCBI taxonomy): Bacteria > Bacillati > Bacillota > Bacilli > Caryophanales > Staphylococcaceae > Staphylococcus > Staphylococcus arlettae. The sequence continues at coordinate 1,232,018 of NZ_CP094803.1, read as the reverse complement.
ATATTTTTTCGCGACCATTTTTCATTGCTTTGAGTGTTTTATGAGCTAATGCTAATGGTAATCTGCAAAATAGTAAAATTGTCTTCTTATTAATAGACTTCATATATTCATCGGCTTTAGCCAAATTTTCATCTGCATAATCGAATAAGTCTTGACGCGTCCAATCATCCGGGACAAAACTTACACCACGTTCGTCATAATCTTCTTGTTCGTTACGCAAAATATTTACCGCTTGTAGTCCACGGCCATAGCCAATCGCTAAGTCTCTGTCTGTTTTCACTCCAGCACTTTGTTCCCATATATCTGACAACATCACACCTACGAGACCAGCAACATAATATGTATAATCATCTAAATCTTCTTTCGTTTGAATATTCCAATCCGCTTTCACCCATTTGGCCATACCATATGCCATTTCGTGAGCACTATTCATTACGATGTGCACAGTATTTTCAGGACACGCACGTAACCAATCACCTAAGCGTAAAGTGACCTCTGGCATTTTATTTTTAACTGGTGCCAAAAGTTGCAGATACTGTTCTTCATCAAAAGGTTGTTTTAATAAGTCACTTACTTGCATTAAAATAGTATGTTTCGTGTCATTCTCTACTTCTTCATGATCTTCAATTTCATCAATTGCTCTCATTACTAAATAAGCAGAGGCTACCGTATGTTTTAATTCTTTGTCTAAAAAAGTAATCGGTATATAAAATGTACGACTCGTTTCTTTTAATACACGCATTGCATCTTTTGGGAAATTCTTCTGTGTCATAGTCATTATTACCTCCCTAGTTAAATACTATCATAATTTTAAATAGTTATTGGTATTGTATCGAAAATGTCAGTTTGATGCTAACAACAGCATTAATGTATTAGATTTTAGTGACATAATATCGTCCTAAAATCACCTAATAATAATCCATATTAATGATATTACAAAAATATAGCTATAAAAGGGAGTGGGACAGAAATCTGATTTTGAAAAAATGATTTCGTCGTCCCACCCCGGCAAGGATGACTAGCGTTGAAAAAAGCTTGGTTTAAAGCGCATTTTCAATGCAGTCAGCTACTGCCAACACGAAAAAAGGTTTCGACTAAAACATGAAGTATGTACCAATACTAAAAAGTAAAAAGAATGAAAAAAAGAGATAAAGATTACTAATGCGTATTTTGCTGTTTTCATGTCATGACCTCCCTTCAAGAAAATGAATATGTATAAAATAGTTGCATAAAGCTTTAGTTGAAATACAATTTATTGATTTTCATTGCATCATAACCATTAGTCATATCTATAAAATAAGGCAATTGCCACTGTTGAGTGTTAGTAGCACTCTTATTCAAATCTTCACACCATAAAGGGTAAAGACGGAAGGACATTTTACCTTTGTGAGCATTTGTAGTAATGATGCCTTTGTCTATTAATATTTCTTTGGTAAATATAAACTGCCCTTTATATTGATTATCGATAATATTTATCACTAACTTATCATCAAAATCCGCTTCATTAAACGGTATGTTCTTAGCAAACTCGTTTTTATGCCATAAAGCAACAAAATACCCTGCCTTTTTAGGCGTCTTTTTGGCTAATCTACTTTTAATCCTTTGCTTACCAACAGAGAAGTTTAGCGCTTCATAATCATTGTTCCATCTTTCTCTTTCAAAGTTAGTTATTGTTAGATTTGTATGTACAGTGCTTAAGTCATTAAAAAGCGTACAACTTTTAAATAATTGTTGCATAACGCTCCTCCCTCTCTATTTTTAATATTAATATATTCACCAAGATTAGAAACATAAAGTTAATGATATAACTGATAGCATTAACTCAAACTATGATTTTAATAAATGTTCAACTTTTACCTTAGTAGTGACGTTATTTGAATTAGTTAAGCAATTTCGTCATGGTAGCAAGTTCTAAAAGTTGGTTATTTGGTTTAGTGAGTATTTTCTTATCACTGATAACATATCCTAAATCACTGTAAAATTTCATATTTTTAGTAACATTCATACGCACTTTGCAGACCAATTCAGTTATGCCATTCTGGTAAGAATGATATTCCAAATAATTTAATAACTGCTTGCCAATACCTCTACCTTGAACTTTTGGATCAATAGAAACTCTGTGAAAACTCAAAGCTTGATTATTAATTTTAAACCTTAACATCCCAACTGGTTTATCTGCATCATATGCAATAATTGCTTCTTCCTTATGATGTAAAAATGATTTTCTAATATCATCTTCCTTTTCTAGTAATGCAGTAGACGGCACCTTAACATTTGCGTATTCTGCAAATGCATCCATCATTAACTTATGTATTATCGCAACATCTTCAATCGTTGCCTTTTTAAAATGCATTTCACACACCTACTTTTAATTTTCATTTAATCAGCTGAATTTAAGACTTAAAGCACTTCATAACTCATATCAATACATATTTATACTGAAATATACTCTATCAATATTATCAAATAACATTCTACAAATATATTACATATAAATTATCAACTCAATTTATCATTCGGCCATTTTTGTATTATTATTCATCATATCAAATCAAACCAATCACCAATAATAACATTAAATACAGTATAAAATTAAAATAAACCTAAATTATTATTGAATTATTATACATTATAAAGTATTATTAATTATAATTTCAACAAGCAAGAAGGTGTTATAAATGTTTTTGGTAAATTACGAAAGTAAATTTTTACCTTATATAATGAGTTACCAACTGACTTACGATCAAATTCATTTTCCTAAAACCCCATCCGTTCATATCAATAATGCACAGTATAATTCTGATATGAATTGTATTCTCGGATTTAATGTCGACAATAACTTAGTTACCTTTTTTGTTTTACAACAAGCAAGCGAATATGCTCAGTATTTTACATCTACTAAAAATGCCACAATTTTTTTAAAAGCTTTTTCAACCGATGCTAGATTTCTACAAAACGGATACGCTAAATCGTGTTTATTGCTATTAGACGATTTTATTAAAACACACTATCCACACGTTCAATTTATAGCACTTGTAGTCAATGAAGATAATGTAATTTCTTATAATTTATATAATTCAGTCGGGTTTTACAACACAGGACAAACTATTCTAAAATACGGTGTTAAACAACAATTATTACAAAAAACGATTAACCATTAAGTTAATCTTGATATACAAATCCAACACTTTTCATGGTTGGTTTTTACCATTAATCTTCCGCTATAACTGTAATTATATGTATTTCCATTAATGCAATATTTTGATATAGCCCTCCAATACATCTTTAATCTTCTATATTTAACTCTTGTAATATAATAATACCCCACAGTTTTATCGTACTGTGGGGTAAGTGTATAAATTAAGATAAATCTTTTCTTTTCATTTTGTCCATTTCTAACTGAGCTTGTTTCTTCTTACTTTTTTGCGCATTGTCCCATTGTCCAAATAAGAATAATAAACCTATAATTCCAAATATAATGGTACCTATCAGATTTAATCCTATTTGCCCAGATAGATATAAATATGTGATCGTGATGATAAACAACACTGGTATAATAGCACCAATTAATTTATTTCCGGTTTTAGATAAAAAATATTGTATGGCTAATATTAGTGCATATAATAGTACTGGTACGAAAATCATTATCTTACTCAAATTGTATCAGTCTCCTTTTTCTTTTTTATAGATATCGAGTAACCGTTTTGCATCATTTAAGTCTAATTTTTCTTCAATCGCTAACTTTTTAATATGATTAATTAATGTATCTTCTTTATCATCTTGTACTGATTCAATTTTAGTTATTACATTGTTTAATCGTTGCCTTAATGTAGGATACGAAACGTCATAGTATTTTGCTAAAGCTTTCAATGAACCTGAGTTAACCATAAAATTTTTAATAAATTCAAGATCTTCACTTTCGAGATTACTCATCCAATAAGGCATATCACTGTTTTTCATAACTTCCCTCCTAATGATTAGGATAGCATAATCTTTAATAATGTTCAATTTTACTTCAATAATATTAAACTTTAATTAATCTATATTGATTAATTGGGAATGATTGTTAATAATTTACATTAATATATTATTTTATATTATCATTTAAGGCATAATTAAATGCACTCCTGTCCTTCAAACTAGGTGTGCATTTAGTTATGTTAGCGTTAATTACACTTTTTTAAGTTGATTTTCCATACCTTTAATCAAAGTATCCTTCTTCTACAAGACTGACATAACTACCATTACCAATAATGATATGGTCTATAATGTCGATACCTAATATTTCACCACATTGAATTAAACGTTTTGTAGTTTGAATATCCTCATCAGAAGGTGTTGCATCCCCTGATGGATGATTATGGACTACAATAATTGCATTACTTGCCCACTGAATTGCCGCATTGAACAATTCTCTCGGATGTACAATAGCGCTTGTAAGCGTCCCTTTAAAAATGGTCTGTTTTTTAATTACTATATTTTTAGAATTTAAAAATAATGCTACAAATATTTCTTGTGTTAAATGTTGCATTTCTCCCATCAAAAATGTTGCCACATCTTGAGGACTTGTTATTTTGATTTGGCTTTCAATGCTACCTGAATGCATTCTTTCTCCTAATTCGAAAGCAGCTTTTAATACAATAGCTTTATATGTACCTATTCCCTTTATATTTTGCAAATCACTAATAGTTAACTTTTTTAAATAATGAATACTATCGACAGTACTTAAGATTTCATGTGCTATATCTATACTAGAAAATCCCTTTCTCCCAGTATTTAATAATATAGCTAATAATTCCGCATTAGATAAATGTTCAGCTCCTTTATATAACAAGCGCTCACGTGGTTTTTCTGAAGTTGCAAGATCTTTAATTTTCAATATAGTTCAACTCCTAAAATGGAATAATATTAAAAGAAGTAATGACTAGTGCAAGAAAGATAAAAGGTATGAGGGGTAATTTGGCTTGAACATTTCGATGAATAAGCCAATGAAGCAAACCAATTATACCAGCTAAGATAAATGTAATCATGAAAATGTGTAATAGATGAGGTGCTGGGACAAATAAACTTAAATATGAAAATACGAGAATATCACCGTACCCGATGGCATCCTTAAATAATAAAAAGAAGCAATGTAATACGAAAGTAATGATAAAAAACTGAGGTAAATAAAAAGGTGCTAATACTACACCACAAATTACTGCAATAACAATTATATGTAGTGGAATAGATAAAGTTACGAGGTCATTAATAGCTAAAGTGAGTAACACAAGGACAAGTAATAGAAAAGTAGTATCGTCTAAAATCACATCAAAATGATACAAACAGATACCTATAACCACTGCAGTCAATTCCCCTACGAAATAACTATAATGTAGTGGCTGTTTGCAACAATGTGTGCGTCCACATTGTAAAATATAACTGACGACTGGAATTAGGCGATACAATGGTAGTACTTTTTGGCATAAATCACATTGAGAACGCTTGAACAGACGCCGAATAGAAAGCGTTGAAAACGTTGAAATTTGATACAAAAAGCTGAATAAAACAGAACAAAAAATAACATTGATAATCATGTATCACACTCCCACTTAAATTATAGCACCATCAACTCCCCTCTAATACTAAATTCTCATTTAATCAATAAGTGTGTTAGTAATACAAAGTTCTAATAATTTACACTACTCATTTATCCACGAAGTAACGTTTAAAACACTATTTCACACTATTATTTTTAGCTAGATTCAAGTCTTACATGTAATTTTTAGTTATATAATTGTCTGAATAAAACTATAAGTATTTATGGCTCATATTATTATTTTTTCAACACATTTTTCCTAATTCAAATTATGCAACTAGAATTTATATCATCGAATAATTTTATAAAATTATTGTGTTATTTCTATATCAGTTTATTATGTCGTTTGCTATAATAAAAATATGGACCTAAAATAATTTTCAATATAATCTTTGTAAATATTCTGGTATTAGTTAGTATGTATTTTTGAATTGTTGTGAATTTTATTTTATAACTATAATCAACACCCGTTTATTATACACAAACTTTTTAGTATAAAACACAGCAATAAAAATTATTACAAAATCATACTTTACAGTTATTGCAATCGATATTTTAGTAGCAATGGAAATAAGCATAACTCATGGGAGAATCGAAAAATAATACAAAACATTTTTACATTGTTCATTGTATGAATTTTAAGATTAAGAGTTGTGTTACAGTATAGGGGGTTTCAAATGATATACACTGTTACATCAACATTACCACCGTTACATGGTGGTAGAACGAAATCATTATTAGAAAGAAGTAAGTTTTTAGATCAAGCGTTAAATATACCTACTACTATATTAACTACAAATTATAATGCTAATTACAATGATGTTTATAGAAAGTTTTTAACAGAAGGAAAAGTAACTGAAAACATACGTTATGATAATATTTATGATTGGTTGGCTGACTACAAGTTACTCTCATGTTCAGAGCCTTACGATAGTAGCACAACAACATATATAGAAACTTCAGTAAAAATTGAAGGTTTAACTCATGTAGTGGATACTTCCAAACATATAGTGCGTTATTATAGCAACGATAAAACCTATGTTCTTTATAGAAAGTTTAAAGAAAATACTAACATACTTGAATTTGAAGATTTTATGTCAACCATAAGTAAAAAAAGAATACAGCGTTGGCAATACAATAATTATGGTGTATTACATAAAAAATTACATTACTCACCTAATAGTAAAAAACGAATTTATGAAGAGTTCTTTGACAAAAATGGAAATATTTATTGTACAAAGATGTTCGAAGATAATGAAAAAAATAGTTTAATTTACATACAAACGTATAGACATGGCAGACCACACCTGACTTTCAAAACAGAAAAGCAGTTGTTTCAACACTATTTTGAAAATAAATTTAACGAAAATGATGTTGTCTTTTGTGATGCACGATTATTAGATAAACCATTATTAAACCAACAAAATAAAACTAAAAATATACTCGTATTTCATAGCAGTCATTTAAATGACAATAAAACAATTAACCAATCATATAAAATGGCTTTAGAAAATCCACAAAAGGTTACCCAATATTTACTACTAACAGAAAAACAAAAATCAGATATACTCAATGTTACTAACATTGATCCTGATAAAATTTCAATAATTCCACATTTTATAATGCCGCATCAATCTACTGATAATGTAGAGCAATTAGATAGATTTGTTTTTATAGGTCGTATAGCTGAAGAGAAACAAATCAATCATATCTTATACGCATATCATAACTTCCTAAAATCTGGATTTACTACTAAATTATCTATATATGGTAGAGATGAATTCGGACAACAGCGGAAGCTAGAACAATTAATTGAAGAATTGGAATTACAAGATAATATTGATATAAATGGATTTACAAATAATCCATTAATGGAATTCCAAAAATCAAAAGCTTCATTATTAACAAGTTCGTTTGAAGGCTTCGGATTATCTGTTATGGAAAGTATCAATGTAGGTTGTCCAGTCATTTCATATGATGTACGATATGGCCCTTCTGAAATTATTGACCATGGTAAAAATGGTTACCTTGTAGAGCAGGACAATATATCTGAATTAACAAAATATATGAAACTTATTATCGAACAGCCATTACAAAATGTTCACACAAAACCTGAATTAACTTTTGAAAGTGCTAAACAGAATTACAAACAATTATTTGACTCAATTGAATATTCATATTAAAACACAAGTGTTTCAGGTCGTAAATAAGCCTTTCGCATTAATTGAACTGACCCCAATTAGTGGGAATAAAATAAAAACACTTTCGTTGAATTCATTTAAAATGAATCATACGGAGGTGTTTTTTCTATGAAAATAATGTCTTTTTCAATAGAAACAAAATATAAAACGATTGAAATGAAAGAAGCTGGATATACTGTAAAAGAAATTATGGAAGCATTAAATATCAAAAATAGCACACAGGTAAAAACTTGGTGGCGATGGTATCGAAATGGTGAAACTTATAGATTTTATCAACAAAGAGGCAAGCAATATACTTACGGCAAAGGCGTGAAAGAATTATCAGAAGTAGAACAATTAAAGTTAGATAATAAGAAAAAAGATATTGAAATAGATATTTTAAAAAAGTACAAGGAGTTAGAAAGGAAGTGGTATCCAAAGTAATTGTAGAATTAGTTGATCAATTCAAGCATAAGTATTCAATCAAAATGATACTCGATGTTTTAGAAATACCTCAATCGACATACTATAGATGGAAACATAAGGACAAGGAAAAAGATAAAGTGACTCAAAAGGTTATTGAATTATGTGAAGAAAATAAATTCACCTACGGTTATCGCAAAATTACAGTATTGATTAATCAATTGTATTCAGCGTCAATTAATCATAAAAGAGTTCAGAGAATCATGCGAGAGTATAATCTGAACTGCCGAGTTAGACCTAAAAAATCTAAAAAAATTGGTGAACCTTATTATAAAACAGATAATTTATTACAAAGACAGTTTAAAGCTAACCAACCAATGGAAGTATTAACAACTGATATTACTTATTTACCTTTCGGTAACTCTATGTTGTATTTATCTTCAATTATGGATGTTTATAACGGAGAAATTGTGGCGTATAAAATAGATAACAAACAGGGTCAAAGCTTAGTAAATGATACATTGAATCAAATAGATATACCTGAGAATTGCATACTACATAGTGACCAAGGCAGTGTTTATACATCCTATGCTTACTATCAATTATGCGAAGAAAAAGGCATTATCAGAAGTATGTCCCGAAAGGGAACACCAGCTGATAACGCCCCGATAGAAAGTTTCCATTTCTCGCTAAAGTGTGAAACTTTCTACATAAACAATGAGCTCAATAGCTCTAACCAAATTGTAATAGATATTGTCGAAAATTACATTAAAAACTATAATAATAATCGAATTCAACAAAAACTAGGCTACTTATCCCCCTAGAAAATATAGGGAATTAGCAGCCTAGAACATAGTGTTTTTATTAAGTTCTCATTCTAAGGGTTCAGCGCCTAATTTGCGATGGGTTTGTTTATTTTTATTTACATAGTTTTTCAAAATAGTAGTGGTCTTTCAGACATAATTGCTCCTTTTACACTAAATTTTTAAGATTCATGACAATACAAATTAGCATACTAGTCACAGAAACTTTTGTCGTATCTCAGTACACAGACTTTAAATATTAGTACTCCTAACGCTTTTCTAAAGATTGGAAATGCTTTGAGCCGACTCTTGCGGGAATAGCACTCGCCGCAGACTACAGGTTAAGGCAGTGCCCGCGGAAAGCGTGCACAAAAATGCCAACAAATTTGAGAACTTTTTTGACAGTTTGAAACAAAATCTAAATCAAATTATCACATCGATTTACAAAATAAATGATTATTAGGAACTCATACAGAGATGGAAATAATTTTTATTGTTCTCATTTATCATTTGTTTTATTTAACAACACTTCTGTTTAATTTATATATTATAATATTTGTTGTGTAATATTGGCAGTGCTTTGAGCCGACTCCTGCGGGAATAGCGCTCGCCGCAGACTACAGGCTAAGGCAGTGCCCGCGGAAAGCGTGCACAAAAACTGCCAACAAATTTAAGAACTTTGTCGACATTCTGCAACACTAGTGTTTTTATATGTTGAATAACACTTATACCACATTGAAAAACCCAAGACTATCAATAAGTCTTGGGTTCATCTTATTAAAAGCTAACTTTAGCTTTTACTTCGCTTATAAAATATAAACTACCTGTAATTATCAAACCATCGCCGTCATAATTTTCTATAAATGATACGTAATCATCAACAAGTTCTTTATGTTCATAGTTAACTTCTTCACTTATAGTTTCTTTTGGTAATGCTTTAGGAAAATCAAATTCAGTAATATATAAATTATTTGCTATAGGTTTTAGTTGATCTAACATTTCATTAATCGGTTTGTTTTTAACTGCCGAAAATAAAATATCCATATGCTCTCTGTGATAGTAGTTTTTCATCGTTTCCACTAATGCTTGCACGCTTTCGTTGTTATGCGCCCCATCTACAATCATCAAGGGCTGATCTTTAACTTGTTCAATGCGTCCACTCCAGCTTACCGATTCGATACCATCAATCATTTTATTAAAATCTAAATCTACAACTTCTGCTTCATTCAATTCAATTAAAGCGGTAATGGCAAGTGAAGCATTTTCTTTTTGGTGTTCACCTAACATATTTAGCACTAATGTTTCTAATTCATAATCTTTATATCTGTAAGTAAATTCATCTTCTTCTGACACAATAGTAATGTCGCGATCCAATTCAATTGCCTTAGCGTCTGCCTCTTCAGCATAATCACGTATAATTTTAATTGCTTCTTCATTTTTAACTGCATAAATAACAGGTGTATTTGGTTTGATTATTGCACCTTTATCTCTAGCAATATCTGCAAATGTATCACCTAAAATATCAACATGATCTAGTCCAATGCTCGTTAAAATGGATAGTAGTGGTTTGAAAACATTAGTCGAATCATTTTTCACGCCTAATCCCGCTTCTACAACAACAATGTCAACAGGATGTAGTTGACCAAAATAAACAAACATCATTGTTGTTATAATTTCAAATTCAGTAGCAGTGCCCAGGTCAGTTTCTACTTCTAAAGCTTCACTGACAGGTTTCACAATATTTACTAGTTTTACAATTTCATCATCGCTTATTGGCATACCATTCAAACTAATGCGTTCATTAAATGTTTCGATAAATGGTGAAGTAAATGTGCCTACCTCATACCCGTTCTCAACAAGTGCAGAACGGATATAAGCGACTGTAGACCCTTTACCATTAGTACCACCAACATGAATGCCTTTAATATGGTTTTGTGGATTGTTTAATTGGGCTAACATCCATTCCATACGTTTTACGCCTGGTTTGATTCCAAACTTATTCCGTTCGTGTATCCAATATAAGCTATCTAGGTAATTCATGGTTAAGACTCCTATGCTTTTAATTGTTGTATTCTTAATTTTACACCATCATATTTTTCTTGGTAAGTTTGTTTTTTATCTCGTTCTTCATTTATAACTTTCTCAGGTGCTTTACTTACAAAGTTTTCGTTCGCCAATTTCTTATTAACACGGTCTAATTCTTTTTGCCATTTTTCTAATTCTTTTTCTAATCTAGCAATTTCTTTATCCATATCAATTAAGCCTTCTAATGGCAATACAACATCCCCAGCAGAAGTTACTGACGTCATCGCTTTTTCAGGTATGGCAATATCTAGCTCAATCGTTAATTCACTTGGATGACAGAAACGATCTAAATATGATGCATTTTCTTCTAAAGTCGCTTTGATGTTTTCATCTTTAGCTTGAATAAAGATTGGAATTGCTTTTGATAATGGTGTGTCAACTTCAAGTCGAGATTGACGTACTGATTTTATTATCTCTACTAAATGTTCCATTGTTTCTTTACTGTCATTATACACATGAGCTTCCGTTACAGTTGGCCATGATGCTTGGACAATCGTCTCACCAACATGTGGTAAGTTTTGCCAAATATGTTCCGTTACAAAAGGCATAAATGGATGTAACATTCTCATAGTATTGTCTAATACATAAGTCAATACAGAACGAGTAGTTTGTTTTTGACTTTCATCATCACCATTCATAGGAATCTTACTCATTTCAATATACCAATCACAGAAATCATCCCAAATGAAACTATATAATGCTCTACCAACTTCACCAAATTCATATTTTTCACTTAAGTGTGTTACATTTTCAATCGTTTCATTTAAGCGAGTCAAAATCCATTTATCTGCTAATGATAAATTACCAGATAAATCTACTTGCTCTACTGTAAAATCTTCTCCGATATTCATAATGCTGAAACGTGCGGCATTCCAAATTTTATTAATGAAGTTCCAAACGGATTCTACTTTTTCAGTAGAGTAACGTAAATCATGTCCTGGTGACGAACCTGTTGCTAAGAAATAGCGTAAACTATCTGCACCATATTCATCAATAACGTCCATTGGATCGACGCCATTTCCTAATGATTTACTCATTTTACGCCCATCTTCAGCACGTACTAAACCGTGTAATAGCACGTCATTGAATGGTCTTTCGCCTGTAAATTCAAGACCTTGGAAAATCATACGCGCTACCCAGAAGAAGATAATGTCATAGCCAGTGACTAAAGCATTTGTCGGGAAATAGCGTTGGAAATCTTTAGCCTCCACATCTGGCCACCCTAATGTAGAGAAAGGCCACAATGCACTTGAGAACCAAGTATCCAATACATCTTCATCCTGAATCCAATTTTCACTATCTGCTGGTGGCTCTTCAGATACAAATAGTTCACCTGTTTCTTTATGGTACCATGCTGGAATTTGGTGTCCCCACCATAATTGACGAGATATTGTCCAATCTCTAATATCTTCCATCCAGCGATTAAATGTTTTTTCAAAACGGGCTGGTACAAAATCAATACGATTGTCTGTTTCTTGATTATTTAGTGCTTGCTCAGCAAGTGGTTTCATTTTTACAAACCATTGCGTAGATAAATAAGGCTCAACAACAGCACCTGAACGTTCTGAATGACCTACAGAATGTTCGTGTTCTTCAATTTTAATGACTAAATCTTCAGCCTGTAAATCTTTAACTAATTGTTCACGACAATCAAAGCGGTCTAAACCTTCATATTTGTCTGCTTTATCGTTCATCACACCGGCTTCATTCATAACAACGATGCGTTCTAAATCATGACGATTACCAATTTCAAAGTCATTTGGGTCATGTGCAGGAGTTACTTTCATTGCACCACTACCAAATTCTATATCTACATAATCATCTGCTAAAATAGGTAACTCGCGACCAACAATTGGTAAAATAACATGTTTGCCTATTACATCTTTATAGCGCTCGTCATTTGGGTTTACTACAATAGCAGTGTCTCCAAGCATTGTTTCTGGTCGAGTCGTCGCTATTTCAATGTAGCCATCTCCGTCAGCATAAGGATATTTAAAATGATAAAACTTACCTTGAACGTCTTCATGGATAACTTCAATATCAGATAATGCTGTTTTAGCAATTGGATCCCAGTTAATGATGTATTCACCACGATAAATTAAACCTTTGTTATACATATCAACAAAGACTTTTTTCACGGCTTTACTTAAACCATCATCTAATGTGAAACGTTCTCTTGAATAATCTAAGCCTAAACCGAGTTTTGCCCATTGCTGTCTAATAAATCCAGCATATTCTTCTTTCCAATCCCAAACCTGATCGATAAATTTCTCTCTGCCTAAATCATGTCGAGAAATACCTTGTTCATTAAGTTTAGCTTCTACTTTAGCTTGTGTTGCTATACCAGCATGGTCCATTCCTGGTAAATATAAAGTATCGTAACCTTGCATACGTTTCATACGCGTAATAATATCTTGTAACGTTGTATCCCAAGCATGCCCTAAATGCAATTTCCCTGTTACATTTGGAGGTGGGATAACTATCGTATATGTTTCTTTTGTATCATCTTCACTCGCTTTAAAATAACCGTTTTCAACCCAATAGTCATAACGTCCTGCTTCTACTTCATTGGGATTATACTTAGGTTTCATTTCCATTCTTTTTCCTCCTTAAAAATTAAAAAAACCGCCCTATCAAAATAGGACGGATTAACCGTGGTACCACCTAAATTCGCAAAATTTATTATCCATAAATTTTACGCACTTAATTAATGATTAACGCTCAAACACGCTTTAACCTATCTGTCATCAATGATGACCTTCAGTTAAAGTTCATAGTGGGCTACCTTCAATACTACGAATTATGCATTCTCACCAACCATGCACTCTCTATAAATTCTGAAGCATCTACTCTTCCCAATAGACATTTTTTCTTTACTTAATTATAGTATAATGGAAACAAAAATAAGTCAATGAAATGGAGTGAAAATTATGAATGAATGTGCATTTGGTACTAAAGATGCCCTGTATTTGCAATATCATGATGAAGCATGGGGACATCCAATTTACGATAGTAAAAAACTTTTTAAATTATTAGCTTTAGAGTCTCAACATGCCGGATTATCATGGCTCACTATTTTGAAGAAAAAAGAAGCCTATGAAGCTGCCTTTTATAATTTTGATCCCCATAAAATTGCACAAATGACTAATAATGATGTAGATAAACTTATGACGTTTCCAAATATTGTTCATCATCGCAAAAAAATTGAAGCAATTATAGGTCAAGCCAAAGGTTATATAGAAATAGAACGTGATTTTAGTAGCTTTAGTGACTTCTTATGGTCATACGTTGATAATCAACCTATCGATTTGCATTATAAACAATCTGGAGATCGTAAAACGGTCGATGAACGTGCTACCGAATTATCAAAAACGTTAAAAAAATACGGTTTTAAATTTTTAGGACCAGTAACAGTTTATTCATTTTTAGAAGCAGCCGGGCTGTATAATGCCCACTTAGAAAACTGTCCTAATAATCCAAAGTACTACAAAGGTAAAGGATTCAGTTAATTTATTATATTTTTGTATGATAAAGGGCTTGTTTATGTATGAATCAAAAAAAGAGCGTGGCATACTATCCGTATTCCCCACGCTCTTTTTTGTGTTTGTCACACAATTAATTATTCTATCATTCAGCTATGTTTGTTTTTATACTCGAGATACTTTAAGAATTGATTGATCAAGGGTGCAATTAAGAATAAAATAAAGAATATTCTAAAGATATGATAACTTGAAATCATCGCAACATCTGCACCGGTTTCAATTGCAACTAATACAATTTGACTCATTCCACCAGGTGCTGCTCCTAAAAACAAGTCATTAATAGAATGGTTTGACACGAATGTAAATAAATAAACCATAACAAATGATGAAATAATTAGCAGAACATTTTGTAATGCTATAGCTAATGCTATTCGACCTTTCATTTGATCCATTAATTTTGCTATTTGAATACCGATACGAATCATATACATTACTTGTGCTGCTGCAATTATTGGATTATCCAACGTGAATGTTATACCAGTAATTAAATTCCAACAAATTAACACTAAAATCGGTGCTAACATTTGCTTGGTTGGAAAATTAATTTTACTCATTATTGCATATACTACAGCAATAGCGATGAGTAACACCAAAACATTAGAAAAGGTTAATGTTTCAGTAAGCTTTTGTTGCACTTCTTGTGCACCATTAGCGCCTGTTGTCACTGGGTCTTTAAAAAAGTATGAAATAAATGGTACAAGAATTACTACAAATATAATTCGAGATGTTTGTGTTAGACTTACAACCATAATATTTGCCTTTTTATTTTCCTCTGCCATTATGAGCATTTGACTCAAGGCACCTGGTATAACACTTAAAATTGCAGTTTCAGTATTGACGTTAGCAATTTTTTTAAAGAAATACGCAATCAATAAGGCTAACACGAGTAAAAGTACGGTAATTGTAACAATAATCATCCAATCATTTTTAATATCAAAGATGACTGTTTCAGTAAAAGTAGAGCCTATTTGAACACCTAGTAATATTAAACCTAGCTGACTAATCCAAAAAGGCCATTGCACATCTAATCGTAAAAATTTAATACTCACTACACCTGCAAGAATAGGACCAAACATAAACGGCAGTAAAATATTGGCTGCATGAAGAATCAAACTAAAAGTAATTGCTAAAATCAATACGATAATATTATTTCTTAATTTTATATTCATACATATTCACAACTTTCATAAAAAACAATTCTTTTTCAATTTCACTAAACACTGTTTAACAATCACTTATTTAATTCAATTATATCATAGTAATAATTAAAATAATTACGTTAAAGACCATATTATATTTTGAATTACTTCTAAAAACACATAAGTAAAAGTTATCAATTTATCAATAAGTGATAAAAAATAATTATGTAAAAACTCTGAATTTTCTTGCAGCAAAAAGGAGTAAGACCAGAATCACTCATAATTCTGAACTTACTCCTTAAATATATAATTGATTCTATTTTCTACAAAATTGACTTAATGCTATTTAGTAACGATTCGACTTAATGCATTATCAAATGCTTGAATTGTAAATTTAATATCATCTTCACTATGTGCCATAGATAAAAATGTTCCTTCAAATTGAGATGGTGGTAAGAAAATGCCTTCTTTCGCCATCTCTCTATACATAGCACTAAATAACTCTAAATCACTTTGATTTGCTTGTTCAAAATTTGTGACAGGTCCGGCGTTTAAGAAATAACCAATCATAGAGCCTGCTCTATTCACCGTAATTGGTACATTATGTTTTTCAAACACTTCTGTTAAACCTGCTTCTAACATATCACCTAAATGATTAAAATATTCATATGATTCTGGTGTTAATTGGCTTAATGTTTCATAACCACTTGTCATTGCCAGTGGATTACCTGAAAGTGTTCCTGCTTGATAGATGTCTCCCATCGGAGCAATGTAATCCATAATTTCTTTTTTGCCACCAAATACTCCTACTGGCAATCCACCGCCAATTACTTTACCTAGGCAAGTTAAATCCGGTATAACATTGAAATAACCTTGCGCACAATTATAACCAACTCTAAATCCTGTCATTACTTCATCAAAAATAAGTAATGAACCGTATTCAGTGGTAATGTCTCTCAAACCTTGTAAAAATCCTTCTATTGGTGGTACGACTCCCATATTACCGGCAACAGGTTCGACGATCACACCTGCTATATCATCACCAAATTGTTCAAAAGCTACACGAATCGCTTCTAAATCATTATAAGGAACTGTAATTGTATTTTTGGCTGTGCCTTCAGGTACACCAGGTGAATCAGGCAATCCTAAAGTAGCAACACCCGATCCAGCTTTAATGAGTAATGAATCACTATGACCATGATAGCAACCTTCAAACTTAACAATTTTATTACGTCCAGTATATCCACGTGCTAAACGTAATGTATCTAATGTTGCTTCAGTACCAGAAGATACCATACGAACCTTTTCAATTGAAGGTACACGATCAATGACTAATTGTGCTAATTTATTTTCTTGTAACGTAGAAGCACCAAAACTAGTACCTTGATCTACTGCTTCATGTAATTTATCAATGACTTGTTTATTTTTATGACCTAGAATTAACGGTCCCCAACTCAATACATAATCGATGTATTCATTACCATCAATATCGTATATTTTTGAACCTTCACCACGCTCCATAAAAATTGCAGGTGTATCCACAGATTTAAATGCTCGTACTGGACTATTGACGCCTCCTGGCATTAAATCTTCGGCTACTGACATGGCTTGTTCTGATTTTTCATAACGCATATGGTAATTCCTCCTTATTGTTCATCTAAATAACGGCAAATGTCTTTGGCAAAATACGTAATAATTAAGTCAGCACCTGCGCGTTTCATTGAAATCATTTGTTCCATTACAACTGCTTGCTCATCAATCCATCCATTTAAAGCAGCAGCTTTAGTCATACTATATTCACCACTAACATTATATGCAACAACGGGAACATTCGTTGTATTACGCACATCACGGATAATATCTAAAAAGCTTAATGCAGGTTTTACAATCATCATATCTGCACCTTCAGCTAAGTCACTATCTAGCTCACGCAGTGCTTCACGACGATTTGCTGGATCCATTTGATACGTTTTACGATCTCCAAATTCAGGTGTTGACTCCGCTGCATCACGGAATGGACCAAAGAAACTTGATGCATATTTAATACCGTAACTCATAATTGGAATATTGTAGTAACCCGATTCATCTAATCCTTTGCGAATTGCTGTAACAAACCCATCCATCATATTACTTGGAGCAATAATATCTGCACCTGCTTCAACTTGTGAAATTGCTGTTTTAACTAATAGTGGCAATGATTGGTCATTATCCACATCATGCGTAACAGGATCAATGACACCACAATGACCGTGATCAGTATATTCACATAAACAAGTATCCGCTACGATAAGAATATCGCTATATAATGATTTTGCTTTTTTAGTCGCTTCTTGGACAATGCCATTGTGATCATACGCACCAGAGCCGACTTCATCTTTTTCATTAGGTACACCGAAGAACATAAATGCTCTGACACCAAGATCATAAGCTTCTTTTATTTCTGATTCAACTAAATTTAAACTCAATTGAAACACACCAGGCATTGATACGATTTCTTCTTTGACATTTTCTCGTTCAACAACAAATATGGGATAAATTAAATCCTCTTTTCTCACATGTGTTTCACTGACTAAATTTCTCATCGTTTTTGAAGAACGAAGTCTTCTATGTCTATCAAATTGCATATTATTCCCTACTTTCTAATACTTTTTGTACTAATGCTGTTAACGTTTGTTTAGACGCAATTTTTGCTGTAACGTCATATTGCTTAATTGTATGATAAGTTTGTTGTCCTATTACATAATAAGCAACTTTTGAACGAGGAACAGGATCTTGAAAATAAAATTTAACAGCTGAAGAACTCGCAAAAGTCACTGCATCTACTTCTCCCTGTGCAATCAACTGTTTGACTTCACTGATATTTTCAGTATGCGAAACAGGTTTATATAAGTCAACCTTTGTGACATTTGCACCGCGTTGATTTAATTCTTGTTGCAATAACTGGCGAGCAAAACCACTTGATGGCAACAAAATTTGATCATTTTTAGTTAATGGAAAACGCTCCAGAAAGCCTTCTTGAGAATAGTCTTCAGGGCAAAAATCCACAGTGATATTCAAAGACCGACAATAATCGGCCGTTTTTTCACCAATAACAGCTATATTATCAACTGCTACTTGTGATAAATATGGATAAAAATATTTCACCGCATTTTTGGAAGAAAAAATAAGCCAGTCATAGTGTGACGAAAGTACCGTCAAATCAAATTGCAAAGGAATTATCTTAATAAAAGGTTTATGGATAATAATTGCTTGTTGATTTGTATATGGATTACTTTGCGTCATCACAATAACTGGTTTCATAGTTTCACCTCAAACGATTATTGATTTTCGTTTAATGCTTTGATTATTTCATAAGCACCTTGTTCATTTAACACTTCACTTACTTGTTCACCTAACGCTACAGGATCTGTACCACTGACCGTATGTTCATAGCGTTCTTTACCATCTGGTGACATAATTAAACCGGTAAATTCAATTTCATTTTGCTCATTTATTGACGCATATCCGCCTATAGGTACCTGACAACTACCGTCCATTGCTTTTAAAAACGTACGCTCTGCAGTTACACAATCTGCCACTTCTTGGTTGTGTACTTGTTGTAATAACTCCAATAATTCAGTATCATCCGCACGACATTCGATACCTAATGCACCTTGACCTATAGCGGGAATTAACGTGTCTTTATCAAGATATGTCGTTACAATGTCATCTGACCATCCCATACGTTTTAATCCAGCAGCTGCTAACAAGATAGCATCAAAATCTTCGTTATATAATTTATTTAAGCGTGTATCGATATTACCTCGTATCCACTTAATAGTTAGCTCTGGATAATGTGCTAATATCTGTGCACCACGACGTAAAGAACTTGTACCGACAATACTACCTGCTGGTAAATCTTGTAATTTAACGTGGTTTTTGGCGATATATGCATCAAAAGGAATTTCTCTGTCAGGAATACATCCTAAAGTTAGCCCTTCAGGTATAACGCTTGGCACATCTTTTAAAGAATGAATAGCCATATCTATATCTTTATTAAACAATTCATTTTGAATTTCCTTAACAAATAACCCTTTGCCACCAACTTTGGATAATTGCTTGTCCACAATTTTATCACCTTTAGTGACAATTTCTTTAATTTCTATATCAAGCGTCGGATCAATCGCTTTTAATTTGTCAATAAACTGCTGACTCTGCGTCATTGCAAGTTTACTTCTACGTGATCCAACAATTAATTTACGCATATTACGTACCACCTTTTCTTATTTCACTATCTTAATTTTACTGATTTACCGAGTTAATGAAAACTAGAAACACTTGAGCCAAATAATAGATTAATCATGCATAATACGAATACTATAACATTAAAATAAATAAGTTTGTGTTTCATTATTAATTGTCTAATTCTGAAGAATAGATAAAGTGCATAAAAAATGGCTATTACAAATGAAAACAATACTTTGGAATCATATAATATGGAATAACCTATAGTATTCAATCCCCATTGCACACCCAAGATTAAACTGATAATTAATAATATGAAGCCTGTTAATGAACAATAAAACACTATTTGCTCTAGTGTAGCTACACTTCCTAATCTAAAATATTTTTGATTAAAACGTTTGTGTTTTAAATTATTGTATTGTAATAAGTATAAAATACAGTTTACAAATGACAAAGCAAAAAAGGCATAACTTATCGTTGCAAAACCGATATGCACAATTAATAATTCATTCATTATTGTTAATTTTTGACCTTTTTCCAATTGGTCAGTAGGTTGAAATGTGTTTAATGCTATTAAGATAAAACCTATTAAGTTAAATAAAAATATGGAAAAATTTATTGGCTTTATAACGCTAATCACTAATGATATCGCTATAATCAACCAAGTTATTAAAAACAATATATCAAATATATTCGTTAACGGTAATTGATGAGTCTGGTTGACATAGATAGATAAAGAGATTGTTTGTAATACCCAAACAATCCCTAAAGTAATAAAGCCCGTATTCCTTATTTTGAAATTTTTATTAAAAAAGTCATAAAAATAACAAGCAATACTAATTAAATATATCAGCAAAATAAGTTCATGAAACCTTATAAATAAAGCATCTTGCATACTATCACCATTTTTTTCGTCTATTCAAAACTAAGAATGTGACTTAATTTTTCTGCTGATTTTCTTCTTTGCTCTTCGTAAGGATGTTCAGCTTCAATATCAAAAATGTTTTGGAATAGCTCTAATTTTTCATTACTTTTCTTATCAGTACTAATTTCTTTAGCTTGTTTAATAGGATCTTTTAACATTTGATTAATGATACTTTTAGTATGCTTAGATACCACTTTGCGTTCATGTTCAGACAATCCTGGTAATTTGCGATCAATACTATCCATTGTTTCTGATTGAATAGTCATTGCTTTCTCTCTTAAGGCACGAATCACTGGAACTACTCCTAGCATGTTAACCCAGTCATTATGATTAGTAATCTCTTGTGGTATACGTTCGGCAATTGCATCTGCAGCTAATTGACGTTCTCTGAGATTGGCATCAACTAAACCTTTTAGGTCATCCACATCATAATTAAAAACATCTGGTAACGCAGTAATATTCGGTTCAATATCTCTTGGTACAGCAATATCAATAAGCACTAATGAATCCGCTTTTCTTGGGGCTTCAATCTGTTCTAGCATTTGATTAGTAATAACATATGACTCTGCACTTGTAGAGCTAATCACAATATCTGCCGAACTTAAATGTGCAGCTAAATCTGAAATTGGTGCACTCGCAACTTGATGTTTTTCAGCTAAACGTTGTGCTTTACTTTCAGTTCTATTGAAAATTGTAATATCGCTAACATCAGCACCTATTAAATTAAGTAGTGACAATTCACTCATTTCTCCAGCACCAACGATTAGTGCTTTTTTATGAGTTAATTTTCCGAATACTTTTTTTGCTAATTCAACCGCAGCATATGACACACTTACTGCATTGTCAGCAATATCTGTTTCATTGTGTGCTTTTTTAGCAAATGTGATTGCCTGTTTAAATAAATGGTTAAATATTGTTCCTGTTGTATCTTCTTCTTGGGCTTTAAAAAACGCATCTCTTAATTGTCCTAAAATTTGTGTTTCCCCTAATACTATCGAATCTAAGCCAGAAACTACACGCATAAGATGATTCACAGCATCATCCTCGACATGTACCTCTGTCATTGTTTTAATTTCTTCTACATCAAAACCAAAAGCACGTGCTAAAAAACGTTGTATATAATAACGTCCTGTGTGAATTTGGTCGACAATAGCATACACTTCCGTACGATTACAAGTTGATAAGATTACATTTTCTAAAATAGATTTAGTTTCAAATAAATCAACATTTGCTAAACGTATGGCATCTTCTTTAAAAGCAACTTTTTCTCTTAATGCTACATCGGCAGTACGATGATTTACACTAATTGCAATAAAATGCATCTATAACGCCCTCCATACATAATCCAATAATTAAATTATAACACATCTAATTTGTGAGTTAAGTATGTTGCGCCTTTAAATTAGAAGAATTATAAAGTAAATTCAAATATTTGTCATAATTACTGCCCTAACGGCCATTATTTCATAATTTTAAGTATCTTTTAATAATGATTATAAATAAGAAGCAATAGTATTCCAAATAATTTTTTGCTTATTATTTTTCACTGCTGAATAGCTTATTATTTGATCTTCGGGTTCCATCTCTAATTTTTGTTGAATGTTATCTAAATGCTTTTGTACTTTGCCTTTGGCAATTTTGTCTTCTTTCGTAGCAATTACCAACGTTGGCAACTCGTAATATTTTAAAAAGTTATACATTAAAATATCATCTTCAGTAGGATTGTGTCGTAAATCAACAAGTTGAATTACCAGTTTCAAACTATCACGTTCAGTTATATATTGTTCTATCATTTTACCAAAAGCTTCACGTTGCTTTTTACTTACTTTAGCATAACCATACCCTGGTACATCTACAAAAACCAATTGATTATCAATATTATAAAAGTTGAGTGTTTGTGTTTTACCAGGTTGTTGTGATGTGCGTGCCATATTTTTGCGACCAATCATACTGTTAATAAATGATGATTTTCCAACATTAGAGCGTCCACTTAATGCTACTTCACTTAGTCCTGTTTCAGGATATTGCTCTGATTTTACTGCACTAATCAGTATTTCTATTTCATTTGGATTAATATTCATAATTGACCCACTTTCATCTAATTTAACCATTTAATTATAGTATAGAACATCTCAGAATGCGATGGCTTATCACAATTAATCATAACATGTTCACAAAATAAAAAAGAAGTGAGACAGGAATCAAATAAAAATCATTTGATTTCCTATTCTCACTTCTATATAACATCATCATTAGACTATATAGCGCTTATGCTGATGTTTGTTCATTATTAATTAAATTGCCTTCTTTGTCGTACAATTCAGGCTCTTTTTCTTCATTGATAGTCTCTTCAGTAATTTTAACCTTAACAACGCCGTCAGTAGATGGCACATCATACATGATGTCTATCAATGCTTCTTCAATAATAGAGCGTAAACCACGAGCACCTGTTTTACGTTCTATAGCTTTGTTACTAATCGCAGCTAATGCTTCGTCGGTAAATTCTAACTCAACATCATCCAATTCAAGCATTTTAACATATTGTTTTACTAATGCATTTTTTGGTTGAGTTAAGATATTTTTCAACGCTTCAACATCTAATGTTTCTAAGTTAGCTACAATTGGGACACGACCAATGAATTCTGGAATTAAACCATAAGCTTGTAAATCTTCTGGTCTAATTTGTTCAAGAATTGCATCTTCATCATATTTAGAAGCTTCACTACTTGCAAAGCCAATAACCTTTTCACCTAATCTACGTTTAATAACTTCATCAATACCATCGAATGCACCACCAAGTACAAACAAAATATTAGAAGTATCAATTTGGATTAATTCTTGGTTTGGATGTTTACGGCCACCTTGTGGCGGAACACTAGCAGTAGTACCTTCAAGTATTTTCAACAATGCTTGTTGAACGCCTTCACCTGACACATCTCTTGTAATCGATGTATTTTCTGATTTACGCGCGATTTTATCGATTTCATCGACATAGATAATTCCTTTTTCAGCTTTATCAATATCGAAATCTGCTGCTTGGATTAAACGTAATAAGATGTTTTCTACATCATCACCAACATACCCTGCTTCTGTTAAACTTGTTGCATCTGCAATCGCAAAAGGTACATTTAATGTTTTTGCTAAAGTTTGTGCTAATAGTGTTTTACCACTACCTGTAGGTCCGATTAAAGCAACATTACTTTTTTGTAACTCTACTTCATCTTCGTTAGGACCTAACTGTTGGATACGTTTATAGTGATTATATACAGCCACCGCTAATGATTTTTTAGCTTTTTCTTGACCAATTACATAATCATTTAATTGATCCATAATTTCTTTTGGAGTTGGTAATTCAGTTAAACCTTCTGGTTCAGCTTGAGCTAATTCTTCTTGAACTATTTCTGAACATAATTCAATACACTCATTACAAATATATACGCCACTTCCTGCAACTAATTTCTTCACTTGATCTTGATCTTTGCCACAGAAAGAACATTTTAAATTTTCTTCATCTTCATTGAACTTGAACATTCTGTTTACACCCCTATTCCCTAAAGACTATACTAGATAGCATTTTAATATGCAAACAGTTAAAACTACAAGTTATTTGCACATAATAGTGAAGCAGATACATCATAATTAATGCATCTGCTACTCAACAATTTTGTATTATACAGCTTTACATATTATACAACTAATAATCTGCTCAACTTATTAAACTTGTATTATGCTTCTTCGTCTTCTTTAGTTGGTTCTACTAATTTAGCTTCGTCAACTAGTAAGTCAATAACTTTTTGGATACGTACATCATTTTTCACGATATCTGTATTGCCAAGTGTTTGTTTAATATCTTCAACTGAAATATTAAATTGTTCACTCATTTTTTCTAATTCTTTATCGATATCTTCATCTGAAACTTCTACATTTTCAGCTTCAGCGATAGCAGTAAGTGTTAAGTTTGTTTTAACACGTTCTTCAGCATCGTCTTTCATTTGTTCTCTTAATTGAGTTTCGTCTTGGCCAGAAATTTGGAAGTAAGTTTCAAGATTTAGACCTTGTTGTTGCATACGTTGACCGAATTCTTGAACCATACGATCTAGCTCTGTATTAACCATAGCTTCTGGAATATCTACTGTTGTATTATTCGCAGCTTTGTTAATTGCTTCTTCTTTTTGAGCATTTTCAGCATCAGTTTCTTTTTGTTCAGCTAAACGTTTACGAGTGTTTTCTTTGTATTCTGCAACTGTGTTAGCTTCTGAGTCTAATTCATTTGCAATTTCATCAGTTAATTCTGGAACTTCTTTGTATTTCACTTCGTTAACTTTAGTTTTGAAAGTTGCTTCTTTACCAGCTAACTCTTCAGCATGATATTCTTCTGGGAATGTAACGGTAACGTCTTTTTCTTCTCCAGCTTTCACACCAACTAATTGTTCTTCAAATCCTGGAATAAACATTCCTGAACCAATTTCTAAGTCATAGCCGTCAGCTTGGCCACCTTCGAATTGCTCACCATCAACATAACCATCAAAATCGATGTTTACAGTATCGCCATTTTCAATAGCTGCATCTTCTTTAACAACCATTTCTGATAAATGACCTAATTGATGGTCAATTGATTCTTGAATTTCTTCTTCAGTTAATTCAGTAGATTGTTTTTCAATTTCTAGACCTTTATAGTCTCCTAATTGAACTTCTGGTTCTACAACAACTGTTGCATCGAATTTGAAGTCGCTACCTTTTTCAATTTGTGTTACATCAATTTCAGGTTGATCTACTGGTTTAATACCAGTTTCGTCAATTGCTTCACCGTATGCTTCTGGTAATAAAATATCAGCTGCATCTTGATATAAAGCTTCTACGCCAAAACGTTGTTCAAAAATTTGACGAGGTACTTTTCCTTTACGGAAACCAGGTACGTTGATTTGTTTTACTACCTTTTTAAAAGCTTGATCTAAAGCTTTGTCTAATTTTTCTGCTGGAACGGTAACTGATAATACACCTTCGTTACCTTCTTTTTTTTCCCAAGTTGCTGTCATGTATAAAAACCTCCATGATTATCCTATTTTATTTTTTCAACTACATTAGTATATCACACGTGTTGTGCCTACACAAATGTTGAACTTCGTTCTTTGCATTTTATTTTAATTATATAATTTAGCATAAATATGTTAACGGTTATTGTCTACCCGAATTCTATTAAATTACTCTAGTTGATCTAACCGTTGAATAAATTCACTTACCTCATCTATTGATTGCGGTTGTACAATACCTAACATGGATTTAAAGTAGTTTTCATATGCCTTAATCCACTGTGGAACAGAACCAATTGTTTGGATGTCAATTGGGTAGAGTAATATTGCATGATTATTCATAACATGTAATGCCTCTTCAAGTAATTGTGTACCTTCATCATCTAAACACTTTACAACTTCAGGTATTACTTGTTGTTTCATGGTTGTGTGTTCTAAGCCTGGTAAGTCTTTAGGAACTAGTGATAAATTTTGATTGAATTTGCTAATATGCACTACTTCTTCATATTGTGCAAAACGTAAATATTCTAACATTATAGAAATAACATTATTCCGAATATCAGTGTTGTTCAATAAACTGGCTACTGTATCTTTATAACAATATTGACTATTGTCTATCAATGTTAAAATAGTGTTAATTTGGTCACGTATCTCTAAAGTATCAAATTGTTGTAATTGTGAAGCTACTTGCGCATTATGTTGCTCTAATTGGCTTAGTGCATAAGACTTGAGAGGTAATAATTCCATGCGTGTTTTATGATTTTGTACTTCATCTATGATTTGGTCAATGACCTCGATGGCTTCAAAATATTGACCTAAGCCATTTAAACTTTCCACATAATATATGACTAATTCATCATAATTCGTAAAACCTTGCTTTAATAATATAATTGCTTCTTCTCTTAATTCTAAAAAATGATTCATACGATATAACATTGAACACTTCAATAATGACAATGTTTCGTCTAATTCAAAATGCTCCTCATAATTATCAAACAAAGAATACATTTCCTCTAAATCATCTTGATTATAAGCTATTTTAATATCACGAATTAATTTATCTTTTGACCGAGGAAAAGGAATGATATCAGACATGTAATCCACCTCTACTGTAATGCTTCTAAAATCAATGCACTCCAAGTTTCAAAATCATCATAATTTTCAATACTACCTTGTTCTACCCACTTGATTTTTAATGTATCCGTCTCCTTAACTTCAACATCTTTTGAATCTACGGTTATTTTAAACACGACTCCTAAATGAACTTCTCCCACTTCATTTGTATCGTCATTAATAAAACCTATGTATTGTAAATTTTGTGTTTTTTGTTCAGATAAACCAATTTCTTCTTCTAACTCACGTTGTGCATTGATACGTAAAACTTCATTTATTGATGCAGCTCCTACGATATCATTCATATGACCACCGACACCTATAGAAGATTGTCCATGCAACCGTGATTCGCCTCCACCGCTCAAGCGATCATAAACCAAAATTTGACCCTCTTCATTTTGCAACAAACAATACGATATTAACTGTTTGTACGTTGGATCTTCTTCCATATCTCTACGACGTTTCACTTCATATTGTGACAATGTCTCAAAAATTTCTGAGCCTTTTTGACCATTGTTAGACAGAAAACCATTAAATTGATTTTTTTCATTATTAAATAATATAGTTCTTGGTACTACTGTAATCATTTCATCAAACTTTGACATGATAATCTCCTTCAGATACGACTTCACAGTTATTTTATCAAAACTCTGATACATCTCAAAATAAAAAAGAGATGCAGTCATACCACATCTCTTTTTTAGTAAATATTATTTTAAAGCTTCTTTTGCTTTAGCAACTAATTCACCGAAAGCTTTATCGTCTGAAATTGCGATTTCAGATAACATTTTACGGTTCACGTCGATTTCAGCTTTTTTCAAGCCGTTCATTAATTTTGAATAACTAATGTCGTGTTGACGTGCAGCAGCGTTAATACGTGTAATCCATAATTTACGGAAATCACGTTTTCTTTGACGACGGTCACGGAATGCATATTGTCCTGATTTCATTACTTGTTGTTTAGCTACTTTGTATAACGTACGTTTTGAACCAAAGTAACCTTTTGCTAATTTGATCGTCTTTTTACGACGAGCTCTTGTTACTGTTCCACCTTTTACTCGTGGCATAATAAATTCCTCCTCAAAATTGTGTTAGATCTTTTTAATGTCAAATTTCACTCTAAAATCGCTCGATTATTTTTTATACGCTAATAATTGTTTTACACGTTTCATATCTGATTTGTGTACTAATCTAGCTTTACGTAATTGGCGTTTTTGTTTTGTATTTTTGTTTGCAAATAAGTGAGATGTGAAAGCTCTTGAACGTTTTAATTGACCTGAACCAGTTCTTTTAACACGTTTAGCAGCTCCACGGTGTGTTTTCATTTTAGGCATGATACAATTCCTCCTGTGTTTTCAAAAATTATTTTTCAGCAATTGGCGTTAACATGATAAACATTTGACGCCCTTCCATTTTAGGTCTTTGCTCAACAGTAGCAATATCTTTACATTCTTCTGCAAATTTTTCTAATTGACGTTGACCAATTTCTTTATGCGTAATTGCACGACCTCTAAAACGAATAGAAACTTTACATTTGTCGCCTTTTGATAAGAACTTACGACCATTCTTTAATTTAGTTTGAAAGTCATGTTCTTCAATAGTTGGGCTTAAACGAATTTCTTTTACATTAATCGTTTTTTGTTTCTTTTTCATTTCTTTTTCTTTTTTCTGTTGTTCGAATTTATACTTTCCGTAATCCATAATTCTTGCAACAGGTGGTTTAGCGTTAGGAGCAACTACGACTACATCTAAACCAACTCTATCAGCCATTTCAAGTGCTTCATTTTTGGCTTTAACACCAATTTGTTCACCATCTTGACCGATTAATCGTAATTCTTTTGCGCGAATCTTTTCATTAACTTGAGTCTGATCTTTAGCTATGGTTGACACCTCCAAGATTTTTACGAAATTATCCCAAGCAAAAACAGAGCGAGTATACAAGATACCCGCTCTGCTTCACACATGTCTTTGCATGTATTATTGACCTGCCAACAGCTTATTGCGTCGCTACAGGTGAGAAGCGGGAGCTTCTTCTTGGTACGTTTCGTATTCAACGTTACTAATAATACCAGTAACCACGACAATAGTCAATAGTTTTTATTATTTATTTTCAGTTGATTTCATATCAACATCTTGATTTAAGTTTACTTTATCTAATGGAATCATTTTTGTTTTATAGCGTAATTTGTGATAAATAAAGAATGCTAAAAATACTGGAATACCCATGTATGTGATGACAAAACGATTTAAATTAAAATCACCTGTTTTAATGAAATCAACATCCTGTCCAACAATAACAAGCACACATAAAACACCTGCGAATATTGGCCCAAATGGGAAGAGTTTCGCTTTATATTTTAATTTAGATTTATCATAATTTTGTTTATCAAACGCTTTTCTAAAGCGATAATGACTGACTGCTATTCCAACCCAAGCTATAAATCCAGTCATACCACTCGCTGCCACGATATATTCATAAGCATCGCCACTAATATGTTGTAATAAGAAGATAGCAATAACTATAAGTGCTGTTACTAACAATGACATGTATGGCACACCATATTTATTTGTTTTGCCAAAAATAGGAAATGCTAGCTTATCTTTACTCATAGAATATAACATACGTGTTGAAGCGTACATACCGGAATTACCGGCAGATAATACAGATGTTAATATAACTGCATTCATAAATGATGCCGCAAATGCTAACCCTGCATTTTGGAATACAAGTGTAAACGGAGAAGTCGCAACACTA
The DNA here is from genome assembly GCF_025560845.1 of Staphylococcus arlettae. Classification (NCBI taxonomy): domain Bacteria; kingdom Bacillati; phylum Bacillota; class Bacilli; order Caryophanales; family Staphylococcaceae; genus Staphylococcus; species Staphylococcus arlettae. Next base: position 1,202,221 of record NZ_CP094803.1, on the reverse strand, counting down.
GTATCGCCACCCATTAATGCATCACTGTTGTATGGAATCAACATTCCAATTACAAAAATAGCTAAAATGTAAAACAATAAAATTCTCCAAAAGACTTGTTTAATCGCTTTTGGTACTGCACGTTCAGGATTTTCTGATTCACCTGCTGTTATCCCAATTAATTCTGTTCCTTGGAATGAGAATCCAGCAACTAAAAACACACCTAAAATGGTCAACAAGCTACCGCTGAAACCATCACCTAAAATTGGTCCTTCTCCAGCTGTGAATGTTTCGAATCCTACAAATTTGCCGCCCATAATACCAACTATTGTTAACAGTCCTATGACAATAAAAATAATTACAGTTACTACTTTTATTAAAGCAAACCAATATTCACTTTCACCATATACTCTAACAGATAATGCATTAAGTCCAAAAATTATAATTAGGAATAGACAACTCCATCCCCATGCTGGCAGCCCTTGTAATGGTGACCAATATTGAACAACTTGTGCCGCGATTGTCACATCTGCTGCAACGGTAATAACCCAGTTAAACCAATAATTCCAACCTAATGCAAATCCTAAAGATGGATCTACAAAGCGAGTAGCATAGGTACTAAATGAACCTGACACTGGTAAATATGTAGCCATCTCTCCCAATGATGTCATTAAGAAGAACACCATTGCACCGATAATTGCAAATGCTAATAACGCTCCAAGTGCACCAGCATCATGAATTGCACCACCAGAAGTCATAAACAATCCAGTACCGATACAACCACCGATTGCAATCATTGAAATATGACGATCTTTAAGTCCTCTTTGTACACCGCCATTTTGATTCGTATTATTTCCCATATAAGCTTCCTTTCTGAAATGCTTAGAGGTTTACACTGATATGACTTTATAATTACTCCTTCATTACATCTAAGCTTCCTTTCTGAAATGCTTAGAGGTTTACACTGATATGACTTTATAATTACTCCTTCATTACATCCAGTTCATTCCCCATTGTAACTGTTGAATCATGTAATATAAAAAGGTTACATACCCATTTGATATGCAACCTTTTTTATCATATATATAGGTAGCACTTCACATGTGTGACAGTCCAGTTCCTTTCGATAACTGGCCCAATAAATAATACTAATGGTTATTATTTATTTCGGCATTTTTACCTTTCACTTGCTCAACAATTGTTCCATCAAACACTTGAACAGTTACTAATTAAAAACGCAACCTCTAACTCAATTTTTTTATTCATTTATTTCACTAACACTCAATATACATGATTTCTCATACTGTTTCAATACTATCTTGCTTTTTTAAGTCTGATTTCATCAATTAAGCTCCAAATGAAGTCATCACGTTCAATAGTTTCTTGATCTTGTGATCCGTATTTACGTACATTCACTTCGTTGTTCTCTACTTCTTTGTCTCCAACTACGAGTTGATATGGAATTTTTTGCATTTGTGCTTCTCTAATTTTGTAACCCATTTTTTCATTTCGATCATCAATCTCTACTCTTACACCTTGTGATTTTAGCTCATCTTGTAAGCTTCGTGCATAATCATAATGTAAGTCTACATTGACTGGAATGATTTCAACTTGCTTAGGTGCTAACCATGTTGGGAATGCGCCTTTTGTTTCTTCAGTTAGGAAAGCAACAAAGCGTTCCATTGTTGATACTACACCTCTATGAATAACTACTGGTCTATGTTGTTCACCGTCATTACCAATATATGTTAAATCAAATTTTTGTGGTAGTAAGAAGTCTAATTGTGCAGTTGATAGAGTTTCTTCTTTGCCCATTGCAGTTTGAACTTGAACGTCTAATTTAGGACCGTAGAATGCAGCTTCACCTATAGCTTCAACATAATCTAATCCTAATTCATCCACCGCTTCTTTCAACATATTTTCCGCAGTATTCCACATTTCATCATCGTCAAAATACTTTTCTTTATCGGCTGGATCTCTATAGCTTAATCTAAAGTTATAATTTTCAAAGCCGAAATCTTCATAAACTTCCATAATTAAATTTACTACTCGTTTAAATTCTTCTTTGATTTGGTCAGGTCTCACAAAGATATGTGCATCATTTAAAGTCATACCACGCACACGTTGTAAACCTGAAACCGCACCACTAGATTCATAACGATGCATTGTACCTAATTCTGCAATACGTATAGGTAATTCACGATAAGAATGCGGTTTGTTGGCATAAATCATCATATGGTGTGGACAGTTCATTGGTCTTAAAACCATTTCTTCTTGCTCATCTAATTTCATCGTTGGGAACATATCTTCTTGATAGTGGTCCCAGTGGCCAGATGTTTTATATAAGTCAACATTCGCCATCACTGGTGTATAGACATGGTCATAACCCATACTTACTTCTTTGTCGACAATATAACGTTCAATTTCACGACGAATAGTTGCGCCATTTGGTAACCATAATGGTAAACCAGCACCTACTAATGGATTGTTTGAGAAAAGTTCTAAATCCTTACCAATTCGACGATGGTCACGTTCTTTACGCTCTTCTAGCATTTGTAAATGTGCTTTTAAATCTTTTTTATCGAAAAAGGCTGTACCATAAATACGTTGCAACATTTTGTTGTTGCTGTCACCACGCCAATACGCACCAGCAGTTGATAGCAATTTGAATTCTTTAATTTTTGCTGTTGATGGTACATGTACACCACGACATAAATCAGTAAATTCACCTTGACTATATAATGTTACTGATTCATCTTCTGGAATCGCATCAATTAATTCTAGTTTATATGGATCATCTGCGAAAAACGTTTGAGCTTCTTGGCGTGAAACGACTTTACGTTCAATCGGGAAGTTTTCATTAACAATTTGTTTCATTGTTTTTTCAATTTGTTCGAAGTCATCCGAAGATATAGATTGTTCCATATCAAAATCGTAATAGAATCCACCATCTATTACAGGACCTACACCAAATTTCACATCTCCGTATAGTCGTTTAAGTGCTTGTGCCATTAAGTGAGCTGTTGAATGGCGTAGCACTTCTAACGCTTCTTCACTACCAGGTGTCACTATTTCAATGTCACCATCAGTTTCTAACGGACGCGTTAAATCCACTAATGTATTATTGAATTTACCCGCTACAGCTTTTTTTCTAAGTCCTGGACTAATTGATTGTGCGATGTCTTCAGTTGTTGTTCCTTTATCAAACGCTTTATTATTACCATCTGGAAATTGAATATTTATTTGATCCATGTTTATTTACCCTCCATTAAAAATTCAAGTTCTTAATCAAAATAAAACAATAGAAAAAGACCCCATCCCAATAAGGGACGAGGTCTTCGTGGTACCACCCTAATTCAACATATATGTCTGACAACAATATGTTAACTCTACATAAGATAACGGTCTTGAGCCGAGTGTTCATTACAAACACTATCTAGGAGGGAGTAATAACTAAATATAATAGTCATATTCTCATCAACTAATGACTTGCTGTATATTAGTGATTTAATTATCATGTCCTCATTTTGTATTATTTTGATTTAGATTTACTTACATTATACAACATTTACTGTAAATTTCAAACATCTCTATAATTCTCGCCATCTAAATAGTAAGGTGTAGCTAATGTCTTAATTCGCTCCATGATACGAGCAGCTTTTGTAAGTTCTGTACCATCACGGGTCACTGATAAATGATGTTGTAATTCTTTGAAGTTATAGTTAGAACTAAAGAACGTTGGTAACTCTTGGACCATACGATAATGTAAAATCGGTCCAATAATTTCATCACGTACCCACGGTGTAATTTCTTCAGCACCTATGTCGTCTAACATTAAAATATTAGCTTCTCGCACTTTAGCTAGCTTTGTTTCAAATGTGCCATCTTTAAAACCACTTTTCAGAGTGCGAATAAATTCAGGCAAATAAATAATAGTTGATGGTATTTTTTTCGTTTTAAGTTGGTTGGCAATTGCCCCCAAAATAAATGATTTACCTGTCCCAAATTCACCATGTAAATACATGCCCTTGATATTAGCATCTTGATTTGCAATCGCGTTACAAATATCATCTGCTGCACGTGCGACTTCTAATCGTTTACCTTTTAAATAAATATCTTTTAATTTTGCATTTAATGTATCACGTTGCATATGATGTGAAGTAATTAACTGAGCGTTGTATTTTTCTTCGTCATGTTTAACTTTACAAGGACAAGGCAAATAACGAATTTTAATATGTTGATTGTCTATATACAATTCTGGAACGTGACCTTTAACGAAGTTCGGGCAGTCGTTAAAACTATGACCATCATAGTGCTTTTGTTGGTCCTTATATTCTTGTAGCACATTTAAATCCTCATCAATCATCGCATTGGTTAATTCAGCCTGATGTTGTTCTAAAAATTGTTTAACATCATGATCATTTACTACATCATGTTTAATTTTTGCAATACGTTTAAACAACTGATTAGAGTCACCCATTATTTGATCGAAACGTTTCATTCGTCATCTTCCCCCCATCTCTCTTTTAAATGTTGTAAGAAAGCAGCTCTTTCTTGATCTTCCTCTTCATTATTATCATTATCTACCTTTTTATTATTATCATCACTTTCAGTCGATGCTTGTTGTTCTCGCTCCAACAACCATTTTGGAGTCATTTCTTTAGAAGCTAATTGGTGCTTTTTGTATCGTGATTGTGATGAGGCAACGCGTGTCTCTGGTTTAGGTTGATTTACTTTTAGTGCATGTTGATATGCTTGTTCTGCAGTACTAATTCCTAATTTTTTCCAATTTGAAGCTATCTCCAATATATATGCTTTAGGTAATTTCATATCTTCTTTTAACATAACAAATTGTAATAAGATGTTAATTACTCCAAATGACATTTTTTCTCGTTCTACCAACTCTTCCACCATTACTTTTTGTTGTGTAGTTGGTTCAGAACTAGACCAAGATGCTAACATTTCTATTGGACTCGTATTTTCTAATTGTTGTAACCAATTTTTATCATCATCATTTTGTTCTGCTGATGGTTTCGGCGCTGTAATTTGATCTTTTTGTTGTAGCGAAGGTAAATGTTGTTCATGTTCCATTAAATAATACGTGCGCGCATATTTTCTTATATCTTCGAATGATAACTGTTGTGCACTTGTAATTGACTTTAAGATAATACGTTTCATAGCTTCAGGTGTTAAACCATATAATGTAGCTAATTGAATAATTAAATGTTTAGCTTCTTGAGTTATTATTTCTTCGCTAATGAAATGTGTTTGAAGAAGGTCGTACAACGTTTCAAAATCAAAATTCACTGCCGATAAATCCAGACCTTTATATGTAGATTCTTGTGGCATTTGACTTACATCTTCTACTAAATTACCTTTAGGCAATTTGAACACATCAGTATACTTGCGTGTGATTTCTTGGAATTCAGTTAAATCTATAGCAGTAGATGTTTCAAAATCTGATTTTAGTTGATGGTAACGTTGCTTACTGACTTCATTATACAAAAAGATAGATAACATTGGATCACTGAAAAATTGACGGGCAGTAGGTGGTTGCACTAATTTATAAACAAATGATGAAGTGTTATCTTCATGTTTTACAAAGCTTTTTACTAAACCAATGCCCTCTAAAATATCCATTTGTTGTCTAAACTCTTTTAAATTAATTTTCAATTCACTCATAATAATGTAATGTGTGTTTACTTGATTAGATGTTGACTCAACAAATTGGTTTAAATAATGCAAAAGCCCAATTGCACTTGAGCCAACTAATGGCGTAAATAAACGATTTAAAATAGCTAAATTATGGTTTGTTAGCTGAAAGTCTCGTTTAACTTGAAAATCATCTTGTGGTCTCAGCCCAAATTTAGCAGATTGTAACCCCATTTATGAATCACTCCGTTTATTTTCAGATAAGATACCTTGCATAGATTGCAATAATTGATCGACATCTTTAAACTCTTTATATACTGATGCAAATCTAACATAGGAAACTTGATCTACATGCATCAATAAATTCATCACATATTCACCGATTTCTCTCGACGAAACTTCAGCTTGTCCTATATCACGTAATTGCCATTCAACACTATTTGTTATCTCTTCTAATTGTTCGTATCGCACTGGTCTTTTTTCGCACGACCGTACTAAACCATTTAAAATTTTTTCACGTAGAAACTGTTCACGTGTGCCATCTTTTTTCACCACTATAAGTGGACGTTTTTCTATATGTTCAAATGTGGTATATCTTGTACCACATTGTTCACATTCTCTTCTTCGGCGAATCGCATTTACTTCATCCGCATGTCTAGAATCAACAACACGGGAATGCGTCGCGCTACATTTCGGACATTTCATGGTACTTTCACCCTCTTTTGTAGATTACGCCTTATTATACTATAAAATAATATGATACAAAAGAATCCTTATTATTATCTAGTTTATACTAGCAAATAAAAATAAATGCCAATCCCTTCTGGGTTTGGCATTTATTTTTATCTTTATCTAATATTTACGAATTAACTTGAAACTACCTTCGAATTTTCTTTCAATGATTCACCAATTTGAGCTGCTATTTCAACGACACGATTTGAATAACCCCACTCATTGTCGTACCAAGCAATCACCTTAACTTTTTTATCACCCATTACTAAAGTGCTTTGAGTATCGATAACAGCTGAATGTGGATTTGTATTAAAATCAACTGACACTAATGGTGCATCTTCTGTAGCTAATACACCTTGCAAGTCGTTTTCTTTAAATGCTTGATTTATGTCATCTACTGTAACATCAGTTTCTAAATCAACGACCAAATCTACTAACGATACATTTTTAGTTGGTACTCTTAAAGCCATACCATGCAATTTACCATCTAATTCTGGCATTACTTCTTTTAATGCTTTGGCAGCGCCAGTTGATGTAGGTATTATGCTTTCATTACAGGAACGTGCTCTTCTTAAATCTTTATGTGGGTTATCAATATTATTTTGATCATTAGTAATTGCATGTACAGTTGTCATTAGACCATTTACAATACCAAATTTATCATTAAGTACTTTCGCCACAGGGCCAATGCAATTCGTTGTACAAGAAGCATTACTGAAAATATCATATTGTTCAATATCAAGATCGTTATTATTCACGCCTTTAACGATCATTTGAACATCTCCACCTTTTGATGGACCTGTCAATAACACCTTTTTAGCCCCAGCAGTTAAATGTGCACTTGCTTTATCACCGTGATTAAATTTACCAGTAGCTTCAATAACAATATCGATATCTAACAACTTCCATGGTAGATTTTCAGGATTACGGTCAGCAAGTAATTTAATTTCATGCTCATCTACTTTAATGCCGTGATCCGTTGGTTCTACTTTTAAATCATATGTACCATGAGTTGTATCATAATTAATTAAATGCGCTATTGTTTCAGGTGGATAGCTCGCATTAATTGCTACCACATTTAAATTTTTATTTTTCAAAGCAATTCTTAAGGCCATTCGACCTATTCTGCCCATTCCATTAATTGCAATATTCGTTGTCATAAGAAGCACTCCTCACTTATGTGTTATACTTTATGAGATTAGTATAACATAAACATCGCTAATTGAAAGCGTTTTCTAAACAAAAAATAAAAAATCACTACAGAAATAACATTTTCCCATAGTGATTTTTTAATTTATGACTCACTGCTATCTAAATAACCTTCTTCAATTAATAACTGCTCTAAATTTTGTTTAAGTTCGAGCTTAGAATCTCGATTATCTATGACCTGATCAGCCATACGTCGTTTTTTATCAATGGAAATTTGACTTAGCACACGTGCTTTAGCATCTTCTAGTGACATATCATTTCTTTCCATTAATCGATCTATTTGGATACTTTCTGATGTATAAACTAACCATACTTCATCAACAGTTTCTTGTAAGTCATTTTCATAAAGTAAAGGAATATCCATAATGACATTGTACCCTTCTGCTAAAAATTGATCTTTTTCTTCATCCATAATTGTTCTAACAATAGGATGTACAATTTCGTTGAGTTCCAATCTTTTTTCAGGGTAATTAAACACAATATCGCCAACATACTGTCTATCCATTTCCCCGTTCTCAGCAATAGCCTCATCACCAAATGCTGCTTTAACTTGGGCTAAACCTTCACTACCTTTAGCAACAGCTTTTCGAGAGGCAACATCTGCATCAACGATTTTAAAACCATGGATTTCTAATAATTCAGCTACAGTTGATTTTCCGGTTGCAATCCCACCTGTTAGTCCTATAACTTTCGGCATCTTTCTCACGCTTCCTTTATTTTTGACATGTTGGACAGAAATGACTATTTCTCGTCGCAATAACTTGGGTAGCAATCATCGAATTACACACCTTACATGTCTTTTGTTTATATACATTTAAATGTAGTTGCATTGTACCAGTATTACCATCAGCATGACGATAATCTGAAATGCTTGTTCCACCATTTTTAATACCCTCTTCAAGTACTTCTCGAACATATAAAAATAGCATTTCTCGTTCTTGATGATTTAAATCTTGAGTCTTTCTAGCTGGATGAATACCTGCACGAAATAGCGCTTCACAAGCATATATATTACCACAACCAGAGATGACACGGTGATCTAAAATCATTTGTTTAATAGGTTTATCATAATAACGTTTGTGATCAAAACACGCTAAATAATAATTTAACGCGTCATGATCAAAAGGCTCTGGCGCAATTTGTAAAAATGACGGGTACGCTTCGAAGGATGGAACATTACGTATTTCTCCAAATCGTCGAATATCCGAATAAACTAATTGTTTCCCATTACTCAATTCAAAGATTACGTGCCAATGCTTACGATAATTTTCGACTGGTATATCATCTACATGATTTACAATAAAGAATCCACCAGCCATACCTAAATGACTAATCAAAATACGCGTCGCGCCATCTTTTTCTAAATGAAATACAATGTATTTACTGCGTCGTTCGATAGCATCGATGACATAACCTTCCGTAAAGGTTTGGAACGTATCTAAAGCCATACCTTTAATAATTGTTTCACGCTGTTGCTTTTTACCTTCGATAACTTTAGATGAAAATATGACGCGGTTTATCTTTTCACCTACGACATAGGGTTGTATGCCACGTTTGACGTGTTCAACTTCTGGAAGTTCTGGCATATTATTCCTTCTTTCTATTTTGCATCATACCATGTATCACCGTAACTTGTTTCTACTAAAAGTGGTACATCAAGTGATAATGCATTATCCATAATATCTTCTATAAATTTACTAAATTCTTCTACTTCATCACGTGGTAGTTCAAATATTAATTCATCGTGAACTTGTAATAATAATGTTGCGTTAAATGTTTGATCTTGAATGGCTTGATCATAATTCACCATAGCTAATTTAATAATATCAGCTGCACTGCCTTGAATTGGTGTATTCATTGCCGTTCTTTCCGCAAAACTACGCAAGTTAAAGTTACGGCTAGTAATATCTGGAATGTAACGTCTACGATGCAATAGTGTTTCTACATATCCTTGAGCTTTAGCATCTTTTACTATATCTTGCATATATTGTTTAACTCCAGGAAAACTATCTAAATAATCATCTATAAATTGTTTTGCTTGTTTTCTAGTAATACCGAGACTTTGACTTAGACCGTAATCACTAATGCCGTACACAATACCAAAATTTACTGCTTTTGCTTGTCGGCGCATCAAACTATCAACTTCATCTGGTGAAACATCAAAAACTTTAACCGCTGTTGCAGTATGAATATCTTCATTATTTTTAAAAGCTTGAATCATACTATCATCTTGCGTGATATGCGCTAACACTCTTAATTCAATTTGTGAATAATCCGCAGACAAAATTACGTTATCTTTTGATGTAGGTCTAAACGCTTTTCTAATACGTCGCCCTTCTTCTAATCGTACTGGAATATTTTGTAAGTTTGGATCTACTGAGGACAAACGACCTGTTTGTGCTAATGTTTGATTGAATCTAGAGTGAATACGATTATCTTCGCTAATAACTTTTTGCAAGCCTTCAACATACGTCGATTGTAATTTAGATAACTGACGATACTCTAAAATATAATCTATGATAGGATGTTCACCTTGTAATTGTTCCAAGACATCAACAGCAGTTGAATAACCTGTTTTAGTTTTTTTAATGACAGGTAATTCTAATGTTTCAAATAACACAACTCCAAGTTGTTTAGGTGAGTTAATATTAAATGACTCTCCTGCCGCATCATGTATATTGGCAATAAATGTATCTAATTTCTGTTGTATTTCTATTTCCATTTCTTTTAATGCTTGTCCATCTGTGTATATACCTGTTTCTTCCATGTTACTTAAGATGCGTGCTAATGGTAATTCCATATCTTGTAATAACGCAACTTGATTAAATTCTTCTAATTGTGCTTGCATGTGTGACGTTGCTTGATAAACAGCATGTAAAATAGCTGCGACATAATCATTTAACGTTTCACTTTCTGGCACTTGGCGTTTTTTGCCTTTTCCATAAATCGATACACTTGATGGTACAAAGTGTTGATTGTAATGTGACACTACTGATTGAACATCATCTATCGCTCTTGATGGGTCAATAATATAAGATGCTAACATCGCATCGAACACAATGTTTTTAATATTTATGTCTAATCTATGGGCAGCAACGTATGTTTTTTTAGCATCGTAAACTATTTTTTTAGTTTCTTCATTTTCGAGCCATGCTACTAACTCACTGTGCTGACTTAGTGTTGTAGCATCTATCACAACATGATTTACGCCATCATACAAACCGAATTTCAAAATAGCATCTTTTAAATAATTGCTATCTTCCAATTCAAAATGAATTGTCGCCTCTGATAATTGAGAAAAATTAACTGCTGAAAAATCTGTCATTACCTCTAACTCTAATTGCTCTTCTTGGCTCTGACCGCTATCAACATCTAATTGTTCTAGTAATTGTTTAAATTCAAGTTTTTTAAACAATTCTATTTTTTCACTTTCATCTTGTTCTTGTGGCATAGCTGTATCATTCAGTGAGACTTCGAGAGGACTGTTACAATTTATCGTTGCCAGTTTCTTACTCATTAACGCATCGTCTTTACTTAGTTCCAGCTTTTCTTTTAACTTTTTACCAGAAACATCATCTATATGGTCATATAAGTTTTCGACAGTTGTAAATTGCGATAATAATTTTATCGCTGTTTTCTCACCTACACCTGCAACACCAGGAATATTATCTGATGTATCGCCCATTAAACCTTTCATATCAACAATTTGCTCAGGTGATAAACCATTATATTTCTCAGCTATAAATTCTGGAGTATAATGATCAACATCAGTTATCCCTTTTTTAGTATAATAAATTGTTACCTTATCTGTTGCCAATTGTGTTAAATCTCTATCACCAGTAACAATAATAGTTTCGAAATCTGCATCATTTGCTTCCTTACTCAACGTACCGATAATATCATCAGCTTCATAGTTGTCTAATTCATAACGTGTTATACCATATGCATCTAAAAGTTGTCTAACATAAGGAAATTGTTCACTTAATTCTGGTGGTGTTTTTTGTCTACCACCTTTATATTCTCCATAAGTTTCATGTCTGAAAGTTGTTTTACCTGCATCAAAAGCCACTAAAAAGTGTGTAGGTGCTTCATCTTTTATGATTTTCTCTAATAACATTGCAAAGCCATACACTGCATTTGTATGGATGCCAGCTTTATTTTGTAATAATGGTAATGCATAAAAAGCACGGAAGCTTAAACTATTACCATCTATTAAAATTAACTTTTTCACCATATTAACCTCCAGAACTGTTTTGATATACATTTTATCATACTCTTAATTGATACCGTACTGATTCGTTATATGAATTTATATAAAAAGCAGGAGTAAGACAGAAACCAAAGTCACAATTTGATTTCACGTTTTACTCCCACATTTTAATAACTTTCTTATTTAATTATTGCACATCAAAAAACACTACTTTAAACGTCGATCCTTCATTCAATTGACTATTCACACTAATACGTCCATTATGTGCTTCTATAATATGTTTCGTAATTGATAGTCCTAGACCTGTACCACCAGAATCTCTACTTCGTGCTTTGTCGACACGATAGAACCGCTCAAATATATGTTTTTGATCTTCTTCACTAATGCCCATACCAAAGTCTTCTACTTCTAATATACTCTTATGTCCATCTTTATAGACGCGTACTATAATATCACTATCTACTGTAGAATAGCTAATTGCATTAGATAACAAGTTTAATACTACTTGGGCAATTTTTCCTTCATTCGCATCAATTATAATATCAGGTGTAATTTCTCTGATTATATTAATGTTTTTCTGCTCGGCAATAGTATAAACATTTTCAATCGTTGTTTCTACAATGTCAGTCAAACTAATATATTCAGTTTCCAATTCAGTTTGTTGCTCAACATGTGACAAATCCAACAGATCAAAAACTAATGTTTCAATTCGATCTGATTCTTTCAAAATAATTTTCAAGAAATCATCTAATGATTGCGGATCATTTTTCGCACCGTCCAATAACGTCTCAGCAAATCCTTTAATAGAAGTAATAGGTGTTTTCAATTCGTGAGACACATTAGCTACAAATTCTCGTCGTAAATTTTCTAATTTCTTCAAATTTGTAATGTCATGTAATACGATAACCATGCCATATAAATTCTTTTTAGTCCGAGATAAAATTGGAACACACGCTGCATCGAAATATTTTTCATGCACTTGTCCTATATTTAACTTCACTTGTTCGTAAATTGGTTTTTCAACTTTAAAAGCTTCAGTAAGCAGCTCATGTATTGCTGGATCAATAAACTCTACATAACTTTTATGTTCTGCAGTTTCTTCAGGTGTAAATACCTCATAATACGTTTTATTAGCAACAACGATTTCACCATATTTATCAATCATTAAAATAGAGCTTGGAATATTTTCTACTGTAGTTTTTAAACGATTGGACTGTAATTTTTGCTTATGATTTAAACGCTGCAACTTACGTGCTAATTCATTTGTAGTAACAAATAATTCTCGCGTTTCTTTCACATTACTTTCTGGTACACGGACATGGTAATAACCATCTGCAAGCAGATTAGTAGCATACGTCACTTCATTAATTGGTCTAATATAAGTTCGATCAATACTGCGCACGACTAGAAATATAATAATTAATACAAACAAGCCAATGAGCGATATATACTTCCACAATTGAATTTGCAATTCAATAATTTCGTTATTGACGCCACTAATTAATACACGGTAATCATCCACATCACTCTTAAAAGTAAATCTTCGGTCACTATTTACTTCGTCATAAATTAAATTTGTTGGGTTGGCTTCATTTAAAATTGCTTGATTAATTTTGACGTCATCTTGATACGAAAATAATGACTTTTTACTATTCATAATTTTAATAGTCAAATTTTCGTTTTCAGCAAGTGCTTCTAATTCATGTTGTTTATCGTTTTTATACAAATGTACAAAGTGACGTGCTTTCTTTTCCATATCTCCTTCTTGTCCTACTGCAACAGTAGAATAAATCACATGAGAAATAATTGCTCCTAAAGCAATAAAACTCACAATTGTAATCGTACATAATAATAACAATAGCCGTTGGTGAAATTTAAGCATTAAACCTTAGGTCTTTCCATTTTATAACCTAAACCACGCACTGTTTTGATTAACTTTGGTTGTTTAGGGTTCTCTTCTAACTTATCTCTTAAGTGGCTAATATGTACATCTACAATTCTTGAATCTCCAGCAAATTCGTAATTCCAAACAGAATTCAACATATGCTCACGTGTAATTACTCTGCCTTGACGTTCAATTAAATATAAGAGTAATTCAAATTCTTTTGGTGTTAATTCAAGTAATTCATCATTTCGATAAACTTCAAAATATTCTGGTTTTATTCTAATAGACCCAATAATTATGTCATCCTCATCAATACCAGCCGGTTCAGCTTCGGCAATCATTGCAGAACGACGTAAGATTGCTTTCACTCTAGCAACAACTTCTCTAGGTGAAAATGGCTTTGTCATATAATCATCTGCACCGAGCTCTAAACCTAATACACGATCAAATTCATCATCTTTTGCTGTTAACATTAAAATAGGTACTAAATTTTTGTCAGTTCGTATTGATTTACACACTTCAATACCATCTTTTTTAGGTAGCATAACATCTAAGACAATTAAATCTGGATTGGTGTTGCTAACTTTTTCTAATGCTTCTTCTCCATCATATGCTACTTCTACTATGTATCCTGCTTGTTCTAAATTATATTTCAGTAACGTTACGATTGATTGTTCATCATCTACTACAAGTACTTTTTGTGACATAGTGTACCTCCATATTTATGTTTACAATTTAATTATAACTTAAAATTTAATAAAAATAACACACATTATAATATTTTTACACAAATTTTACAAAATATATGATTCGCAATATATATACAATAATCGTGATTTCCATGCAACACTCACAGTATGTGCTTTATTACTATTTTCATAATTCCCTAGAAGTAGTAGCTCAAACAATTCTTAATAATATCTTAACATTATTTTAAATTTTTTAAACTGATATGGTTATTCATCACCTAACTACATAAAGAAAGTCATTAAAAAGCCCAACTAAATAATAACTACTTAGTTGGGCTTGTAAATAAAATTATATTAATCTAAATTACTAATCAATTCATCAGCAAAAGCAGAAGTTGATACTTCTTTAGCTCCGTCCATTAAACGTGCAAAGTCGTATGTTACAACTTTAGATGCAATTGTTTTTTCAATTGAATCTGTAATCTTATCTGCTGCTTCTTGCCATCCTAAATGTTCTAACATTAATACTGCACTTAATAATTCAGATGATGGATTTACTTTATTTAAATCTGCATATTTTGGTGCTGTACCGTGTGTTGCTTCGAAAATAGCATGTCCAGTTTCATAGTTAATGTTTGCACCAGGTGCAATACCAATTCCGCCTACTTGTGCAGCTAATGCATCTGATACATAATCACCATTAAGGTTCATTGTAGCTACTACGTCATGATCTGCAGGACGTGTAAGGATTTGTTGTAAGAAAATATCAGCAATTGAATCTTTAATAATAATCTTACCAGCTTTTTCAGCTTCTTCTTGAGCAGCATTTGCTTTATCTTTACCTTCATCTTCAACGATTTGGTCATATTGTTGCCAAGTAAATACTTTATCAGCAAATTCATTATGTGCAACATCATAACCCCATTGTTTGAAAGCACCTTCTGTAAATTTCATAATATTACCTTTATGAACTAAAGTAACTGATTTACGGTTATTGTCTAAAGCATACTGAATAGCAGCTCTAACTAAACGTTCTGTACCTTCTTTTGAAACTGGTTTAACACCAAGACCTGATGTTTCTGGGAAACGAATATTAGTAGCACCCATTTCATTTTGTAAGAAATCTACAAGTTTTTTAACTTCAGGAGTACCTTCTTTAAATTCAATACCAGCATAAATATCTTCAGTATTTTCACGGAAAATAACCATATCTGTATCTTCAGGACGTTTAACAGGTGATGGTACACCTTTAAACCAACGTACTGGACGTAAACAAGTAAATAGATCTAATTCTTGACGTAATGCTACATTAAGAGAGCGAATCCCACCACCAATTGGTGTAGTTAATGGCCCTTTAATAGCAATTAAGTATTCGTTAATAGTATCTAACGTTTCTTTAGGTAACCATTCACCTGTTTCATCATAAGCTTTTTGACCAGCTAATACTTCTTTCCATTCGATTTGTTTTTCGCCATTGTATGCTTTCTCAACGGCTGCATCAATAACACGACTTGCCGCTTTCCAAATGTCTGGTCCAATACCGTCACCTATGATATATGGAATGATTGGTTGGTTAGGTACTGATAACCCGTCGTTATTTTTTACAATTTTGTCTCCTGCCATGTCAAAAAACCTCCAAATTTAGTGTGTATAATTTATTTTTATTATCGTTCTTCTATCGGTAAGTATGTTCTGTTTGTTTCTCCAATATATTGTGCACGTGGACGCATGATTCTATTATCTTGATACTGTTCAAGAATGTGTGCAATCCAGCCTGATGTTCTGCTTACCGCAAATATTGGTGTAAATAAATCATGATCGATATTTAAACTGTGGTACACTGTCGCACTATAAAAATCAACATTAGCAATTAAGTTCTTTTCTTGTTTCATTTTATCGGCGATTTTCACAGAAATATCAAACAATTCACTTTGGCCTATTTCAGAAGTGATTTTTTTACTCATTTCTTTAAGGAATTTCGCTCTTGGGTCGCCATCTTTATATACACGATGACCGAAGCCCATTATTTTTTCTTTGTTTTGAATCTTTTTATCAATATATGAATCAACATCATCCACTGATTTTACTTCAGATAACATACTCATTACACGTTCATTTGCCCCACCGTGTAATGGTCCTTTTAATGATCCTACTGCAGCAACGATACCAGAATACATATCTGATAATGATGATACAGCACATCTTGCTGTAAATGTAGAAGCATTAAATTCATGATCCGCGTGTAAAACTAACGCTTTGTTAAATGCTTCAACTTCGATATCAGTTGGAAGTTCTCCTCTTAACATGTATAGGAAATTGCCCGCATAATTTAAGTCTTCACTTGGTTTTACAGGTTCTTTTCCTTCTCGTACTCTTGCAAAAGCTGTGACTAAAGAAGCAATTTTTGCTTGAATTCGAATCGCACGCTCCATTGTTTGGCTTTCATCTTCATCTTCAGCATGCTCATCAAAATGCGCAATATATGAAACAGAAGTTCTTAAAGCTGTCATAGGATGTACATCATCAGTCGCGTACTCTTGGAAATGATTATACACTCTAGGATTTAATCTCATATATTCAAATAATTTAGATTTTAGTTCACTAAGCTCTTCTTTATTTGGTAACCTATAGTGCCATAATAAGAATACAACTTCTTCAAATTCGGCATGATTAGCTAAATCATCGATGTCATAGCCCGCATATGTTAATTGACTATCAATGATTGAACTTACTTTTGTTTCGGCAGCAAGTACCCCTTCCAAGCCTCTTTGTATGTTTGCCATATTAAAATTCCCCTTTTCTATTTCATTATGAAATGGCTTACAAACATTATTATATCCAATCAAATACAATTTGTGAATACCCATGTTTGTATACTTGAGTAATTTCATAAGAAATTAGTTTTACATACTTACATCTTCAACTTTCCACAAAATAGTAGATTGCTATATCTCCATTTTAATAGTAATTACTGTTTTCTTCAATTTTTATAGGTTTTTAAATAGTTATCATCTTTGATAACAATAAAAAATGATTTACTAAAATGTAATTGCTACATACTTATAAAAACAGTTGTATTATTCGCTTTTGAGTAGCATAATTATAAACACAAATAAACTAAGGGAGTTTAAACTATGGCACAACAACTAAATAGAGAATTAAATAGCCGACATGTCCAACTTATTGCTATCGGGGGAGCGATAGGTACAGGCTTGTTTCTTGGCGCAGGTCAAACCATAGCATTAACCGGTCCATCAATTTTATTGACTTATATTATTATTGGTTTCATGCTTTTCATGTTTATGAGAGGCTTAGGCGAAATTTTAGTTTCAAATACCGGCTTTAAATCTTTTGCTGATGTTACGAATGAATACATAGGACCTTTTGCTGGGTTCGTCACTGGATGGACATATTGGCTATGCTGGATTATTACTGGAATGGCTGAAGTTACTGCAGTTGCTCAATATGTAAGTTTCTGGTTTCCTGAAATACCGAACTGGGTGAGTGCTTTATTCTGTGTCCTTGTGTTAATGGTTTTCAACTTATTAAGCGCTCGTTTATTCGGTGAACTTGAATTTTGGTTTGCCATTATCAAAATTGTGACCATTATTGCATTAATTATTGTTGGTATAGTGATGATTGTTATGGCTTATAAAACAGAATTCGGACATGCATCGCTGACAAACCTTTATAATAACGGGATTTTCCCTAAAGGTATTAGCGGTTTTATGATGTCTTTCCAAATGGCGGTATTCTCATTTGTTGGAATAGAGTTAATTGGTGTGACTGCAGGTGAAACAAAGGATCCAACTAAAACAATACCCAAAGCGATCAACAGTGTTCCATTACGAATTTTAGTCTTTTATGTAGGAGCATTAGCTGTCATCATGTCAATTATTCCTTGGGCGCAAGTTAATCCTGAAGAAAGTCCATTCGTTAGATTATTTGCTATCCTAGGTATTCCTTTCGCAGCGGGTATTATTAATTTTGTTGTCTTAACAGCTGCAGCTTCATCTTGTAATAGTGGAATATTTTCAAATAGTCGTATGTTATTCGGTCTATCTAATCAAGAACAAGCACCACCTATTTTCACTAAGACGAATAAAAACGGTGTTCCACACATCGCAATTATTGTTTCTTCAGCGTTATTACTAATTGCAGCGTTATTGAATTATATTGTTCCAAATGCAACAACAGTATTTACTTATGTAACAACCGTTTCAACCGTACTATTTATTGTTGTATGGGCATTGATTACTATCGCTTATATTAATTATCATCGTCACAACCCAGAACAACATAAAACAGCACAATATAAATTAAAAGGTGGTAAATATATGGGCTATGCAATATTACTGTTCTTTTTCCTTGTATTTTGCCTATTATTTGTCAATGTTGATACTAGAATAGCTGTATTCTTAACACCAATTTGGTTTATCATACTTGCATTAATGTATTTACGTTACAAACGAATGCTAAATCAATCTGCAAAATAAATTATAATTTGTCCCCTATACTTAGATCTTATGTTTGGTCTAAGTATAGGGGGTTTTTGTACAGTCCCTACTTTAATTAATAAGTCTATGTACATGTGCAACAAGACAATTTTCAACATAAATATAATATTTAATAAAAAAACGACTAATCCGCATTTAAACGGATTAGTCGTTTTTCAGTATGAGCTTTCAACTCAATTTTTCTCTTAATTAATTGTTAATTATAGTACGTTTGCGTAACCTTCAAAAAGTTTACCTTGGTTCGCATCTACAGTAACAAATGCATCATCTTGAATTTCAGTAGTTGCATTGTCAACACCTACAATTGTTGGGATTCCTTTTTCTAAACCAATAATCGCACTAGGTGAAGTAATACCATTTTCTTCTGTAATTAAACCAATAGCATTCTCTATATAAGGTACTAATGTTTCATCTACAGATTTCGTTACAATGATTTTATCAGACAAATCTTTACCTTCTAAATCACTTGCACTATTAACTACCAATGTATGTCCAACTACTGAGTTTCTACCAATACCTTGACCACTTGCAATTTCATCGCCTATTAAGTGTAATTTCATCATATTAGTAGTACCTTGTTCACCAGTTGGTACACCTGCAGTAATAATAATTAAGTCACCATTATTTACGCGTTCAGTTTCAACTGCAGTAGCAACTGCATTATTTAATAATGCATCAGTTGTTTTACGTCCTTCTTTAACTACAGGATAAACGCCCCATACTAAAGCACACTGACGAGCTGTAGATCCTTTTGGAGTTACAGCAATAATGTCTGATTTAGGACGATATTTAGAAATTGTACGTGCTGTTGAACCACTTTCAGTTGCAGCAACAATTGCTTTTACATTTAAGTTTAAAGCAGTGTGTGCCACAGAAACACCGATAGCATTAACTAATGACGTTTGTACTAATTTTGTACGGTCAGAAAGTAATTTTTTGTAGTCTTGTGCTGCTTCAGCTGAAACCGCAATATTTCTCATTGTTTTAACAGCTTCTTCTGGATAAGAACCAGCTGCAGTTTCTCCAGATAACATTACTGCATCTGTACCATCATAGATAGCGTTTGCTACGTCACTAGCTTCTGCTCTTGTAGCACGTGGGTTACGTTGCATTGAATCTAACATTTGAGTTGCAGTAATAACTGGTTTACCTAATTTATTACATTTTCTAATTAAGTCTTTTTGCACCATTGGTACTGATTCAGGTGGAATTTCAACACCCATATCACCACGTGCAACCATTAAACCATCAGAAACTTCAAGAATCGCTTCGATATTATCGATACCTTCTTGGTTTTCAATTTTTGGAATAATGCTGATTGTTTCATTGTTATTATCTTCAAGTAATTTACGGATATCTAATACATCACTTGGTCGGCGCACAAAACTTGCAGCGATAAAGTCAACTTCTTGTTGGATACCGAATACAATGTCTTCTGCATCTTTGTCTGTAATACCTGGTAAATTAACTTTAACACCTGGTAAGTTAACGCCTTTTTTATTTTTAAGTTCGCCAGTGTTTAACACATCACAAACTACTTCATTTTGATCTTTATTAATTTGTTTTACCTGTAATTCAATTAAACCATCATCTAATAGAATATATGAACCTTCGTCGACATCATTAATAAGATTATCATACGTTACTGAGAATTTTTCTGGTGTACCTTCTACTTCAGTCATACTAACAATAACTTCAGTACCTTTTTCTAATTCGATGCCACCATTCTTCATGTTGTGTGTACGGATTTCAGGACCTTTTGTGTCTAATAAAATTGCTACAGTTTTACCTAAACGTTTTGATACTCTGCGAATTGAATCGATTCTAGCTTGATGCTCTGCGTGATCACCATGTGAAAAGTTCAGTCTTGCAACGTTCATTCCTGCTTTCATTAGTTTTTCTAACATCTCTTCTGATTCAGATGCTGGTCCAATAGTACAAACAATTTTTGTTTTTCTCATTGTAAATGCCTCCCAAATAGTTAAATAGATAATTCTTTTGTTAGTTCATAAATATTATAGTCAAATTGATGTTCGTCCGCTCTGAAAATCTCATCAAACGGAGTACTTCTTAGTACGTTATCTCTAATACCTACGCCTCTTGCTGTTTCTCCTTGCATAAGTAAATCAATTGCATGACCACCTAAACGTGATGCCAATACTCTATCTTGCCCAGTTGGGCTTCCACCACGTTGGATATGTCCTAATACGGAAACACGTGCATCCACATTAACATATTTAGATAATTCTTGCGCACATGCTTCACCAGTCATACAACCTTCCGCAACCATAACAATGGAATGCTTTTTACCACGTTTTATACCATGGTCGATACGTTCTGCTACTTCTTTAATATCTGTTTCAACTTCTGGCACGATAATTGTTTCTGCACCAACTGACAAACCTGCCCACAGTGCTAGATCTCCACAATCTCGTCCCATAACTTCAATAATAAATGTTCGCGCGTGACTAGATGCTGTATCACGAATTTTATCTACTGATTCAATAATTGTGTTTAACGCTGTATCAAAACCAATAGTAAAATCTGTGCCATTGATATCATTGTCAATTGTACCTGGAATTCCTACTGTTTGAATTTCAGTGCATTCCTCACTTATACGTTGTGCACCTCGGTAACTTCCGTCTCCACCAATTACTACTAGACCTTCAATACCGTGTTTACGTAAATTAGCAATACCCTTTTGACGTACTTCAGGTTCTTTAAATTCTGGACAGCGGGCTGAGTACAAGAAAGTGCCTCCGCGCTGGATTGTATCCCCGACTGAACCTAATTCTAGTTTATGAATATCATCGTTAATTAAACCTTGATAACCTTGGTAAACTCCATAAACTTCGATGTTATTATATATCGCTTTACGCACAACAGCTCTAACTGCCGCGTTCATCCCGGGTGAATCTCCACCACTTGTTAAAACCGCAATTTTTTTCATGACGACATACCTTTCTAACTTAATTTCTTACTTTAAAAATACCATAATTTCACATAAGTCGCCATTAAAATAAGGTGTATCAATCAATGTAAACGTTTTAGTTACAATACCGTTGTCCAAAACAGAAGGAAGCGTTTTAAAAACAAATATAAAATTCATTTTTAAATTAATCAAATTGACCCTTATACACTTTACCATTAATTTAAAATTTTGAAACAATAAATTTAAAATTTTTACAATTAAAGCGCTATCTTTTTAATAAAACGCTTTCTTCGCACTAAAACGCTCTATGACAGTGCATAGAGCGTTTTAGTATACAATATTCTATTCATTAAACGAACCAATATTTCTAAATTTTTCATAGCGGTCTTGCACTAAAGCTTGTTCATCTAAGTTACTTAATGCAGCTAAATGATTTTCAAATTTAGCTTTAATATTTGCTGCTTGCGTTGATACATCATGATGTGCACCACCAAGTGGTTCTGTCACAACATCATCAGCAATATTTAACTCTTGTAAATCTTTGGCAGTAATTTTCATTGTCTCTGCTGCAATTTTAGCTAAGTTGCTATCTTTCCATAATAATGCTGAAGCACCCTCTGGTGAAATAACGGAATACGTACTGTTTTCAAGCATGAGCACTCGATTAGAAATACCTAATCCTAAAGCACCTCCACTACCACCTTCACCAATGACAATTGATATAACTGGAACTGTTAATGCTGCCATTTCAACTAAATTTTTAGCAATAGATTCACTTTGACCACGTTCTTCTGCAGCTTTACCAGGATAAGCTCCTTTTGTATCGATAAAAGTTATAATTGGTCTATTGAACTTTTCTGCTTGCTTCATTAAGCGTAATGCTTTTCGATAACCTTCTGGATGAGCCATGCCAAAGTTGCGATAAATATTATCTTTTGTATCTTTCCCACGTTGTTGACCAACAATTGTTACTGCTTGCCCGTTTAAATAACCTATACCACCTATCATGGCTGGGTCATCTCTAAAATTACGATCACCATGTAACTCGATAAATGAATCAAAGATTAAAGGTATATAATCTAAAGATGTCGGGCGTTCTTGTAAACGTGCTAACTGCACACGATCCCAAGGCTTCAAATTTGTATATACTTTTTCTGTTTCTCGCTCAAGTGATGCTTCCAACATTTCGATTTCTTCAGATAAGTCGACATCGTTTTTCTCTTGCGATTCCTTTAATGAATCTATCTTATTTCTAATTTCAAAAAGTGGCTTTTCAAAATCAAGCATTCGTTTTCACCTCTTGATGCATTTTTAATATCGTGGTAAGTGTATCTTTCATTTCTTTTCGATGCACCACTTTATCTAATTGACCGTGCTCTAATAAAAATTCTGCTGTTTGGAAATCATCCGGTAATTTTTCATTAATCGTTTGTTCAATTACTCGTCTACCTGCGAATCCAATGAGTGCTTTAGGTTCTCCTATATTAATGTCACCAACAGATGCAAAACTCGCCGACACACCACCAGTTGTTGGATTAGTAATATAAGAAATGTATAACAATCCAGCTTCTGAATGACGTTTTAAGGATACACTTGTTTTACCCATTTGCATTAAAGAAATGATACCTTCTTGCATTCTTGCTCCGCCGCTTGCAGAGAACAAAATAAATGGCATACGATGTTCAGTACAATATTCAATAATTCGGCATATTTTTTCACCAACTACTGATCCCATACTGCCCATTCTAAATCTTGCGTCCATCACTGCAACGCCAAATGGCATACCATCTAATTCAGCTGTTCCGGTAACAACTGCTTCATTTAATTCTGTTTTTTGCTGGTCTTTTTGCAATTTTTCTTCATAGCTTGGAAAATCAAGCGGATTTGCAGAGGTCATACCTTTGTCAAATTCCGTAAATGTGCCTTCATCCGAAATTGCATCTATTCTTTTATATGCAGTTAGTGCAATATGATGGTCACAATTAAAACATACATTTAAATTTTCTGATAGTTCTTTTGTATACATGATTTTTTTACATTGCGGGCACTTAGTCATAATACCTGCAGGCACATCATTTTGTTTAGAATCAGATACTGTTACATACTTTTTCTTTTTACTACTTCTATTGAAAAAATCCTTAAACATTGGTAAACCTCCACTTAACCAGTGTTAATTACACTCCATTTATACTTCAATTTATGTCTACTTTGATTTAATTTAAATCCGTTAGCGACATTGTTTTGTTATATATATCGTCTGGGTCAACTTCAGTTCTAGCAACGCCAGATTCCATAGCAGCAACTGCAACTTCTCTTGCCACTGATGGCGCAACACGCTTATCAAATGGGCTAGGAATACAATAATCTGGGTTTAATTCATTTGGTTGAATTAAGTTCGCAATCGCCTCAACAGCAGCTTGCTTCATTTTTTCGTTGATATGTGTTGCTTCGACATCTAAAGCACCTCTAAATATACCTGGGAACGCTAATACATTATTAATTTGATTTGGGAAATCAGAACGGCCTGTACCTATAACTTTGGCACCAGCTGCTTTGGCATCATCAGGGTTGATTTCAGGATTTGGATTCGCCATAGCAAAAATAATAGGATCTTTTGCCATAGATTCAACCATCTCTTTAGATAATAAATCTGCTACTGATACACCAATAAAGACGTCTGCATCTTCTATTACATCTTCTAATTTACCGTCAGTTTTATCTCTATTTGTCCATTTAGCGACATATTCTTTCGTATCATTCATGCCATATGTTCTACCTTCATATATAGCACCTCTTGAATCACACATTACCATATTATGCACGCCATAAGAGTATAATAATTTTACTATTGCAATACCTGCTGCACCAGCACCATTTAATACTACTTTAATATCTGAAAGATCTTTTTCAACAATGCGTAAAGCATTAATTAATCCTGCAACTGTTACTATCGCAGTACCATGTTGGTCATCGTGAAATACTGGAATCTTCGTTTCTTTTTTTAAACGTTCTTCAATTTCAAAGCAACGTGGCGCTGAAATATCTTCTAAGTTAATACCTCCATAGTTTGGCTCTAATAACTTTACAGTGTTAATAATTTCTTCAGTATCGGTAGTATTTAAAGCAATTGGAACGCCATCTACACCAGAAAAACTTTTAAACAATACAGCTTTTCCTTCCATAACTGGAATGCTAGCTTCAGCGCCGATATCACCTAAACCTAACACTGCTGTACCATCAGTCACCACCGCTACGGTGTTACTTTTCATTGTATAATCAAATACTTTGCGTGGATCCTCGTGTATTTCTTTACAAGGTTCAGCAACACCAGGTGAATATGCTAAACTAAGTTCTTCTTTATTAGTAACTTTGACTTTAGATTTAACTTCTAATTTCCCTTTATTACGCTTGTGCATTTCTAATGCTTCATCTCTTAATGTCATGTAATATCGTCCCCTTACATTTATGTAATTTATAAAGATATTATATATATTTTTATTATACTATATACTATATTACAACTAATTACTCTTTAAAAAAACAGTTTATTTGCAAATGCTCAAATTTGGACATGCTTTAACATTACCTTTTACGTTCTTATAGCAAAAACTGATGATAACATTCCATATATCATCAGTTCACTATACCATAATTCAAGGTTGTATAAAAGCTATATAATACGGACATCATTTGGCGAAAAACTATCTATGAATGTTTCTATACTTTGTTTATCAATATAACCAAGGTTATTCATGCTTGATTGGGCTTCATTATAGTAGTTCACTGGTAGCATATTATTCGACTCATGTAATTTTAATTGTGCTTTGAGTTCGTCAATATCATACTGACCTCTTATCACGATTTGAGTAGCTTGAGCGATAACCGTTTGTTCATAGTTCACTACATCTAGCACTTCATTAACAATCAATTGTTGCTTATTGTTTCTTGTATCAAATTTACCATTGACGATAAACATTTGGTCTTCTACTAAATCAAATTCATACTTTTTAAATGTATCGGGAAACATTACACCATCAATAGTTGTAACACCATCATTTAATGTTAGAAATGCCATATTTTGACCATTTTTTGTACGTATTTTTTTAATAGTATCTACTTGAATTAAAATTGGTGATCTATTGCTCGCATTTCTCAATTTATAAATACCTAAATATTGCTTTTGCTCAAAGTATTTTTCAACTGGATGTTGCGACACATAGAAACCTAAATATTCTTTTTCATAATCACTTAATACCTTATCAGCAAGTTCTTCCGTTTCTTCATATGATGTTTTAGGTGTAAGTACATCAAAAATAAAATCGTCTTGTTCTATACTAGAAGAGCTATCAATCACATGATCAATCGTTTGTAGCAACGTCGCTCTATTTTTACCAAATTCATCAAATGCGCCTACTAATATAAGTGCTTCAAGTAGTTTGCGTGATTTAATTCTTTGCGGTATGCGTCGAGCAAAATCTATGAAGTCTTTAAAATTACCACGCTGTTTTCTTTCTTCAACAATCAACTTAACACTCTGATAACCCACGCCTTTAATAGCGCCAAGTGATAAATAAATACCTTCAGAAGTAGCTTTATAAAACCAGTGACTCAAATTAATGTGTGGTGGCTTAATGTTCAAACGTTGGTGTTTTGCTTCATCAATAATTGAGGCGGTCTTATTTTCACTGCCAATTGTATTACTTAAAATATTAGCATAAAAATAAGTAGGATAATGGGCTTTTAAATAAGTCATAATATAGGCAATTTTTGAGTAACTGACTGCGTGCGCACGAGCAAATCCATAATCTGCAAACTTTAATATTAAATCAAATATTTGTGTACTAAGTTCTTGTGGGTAACCTTTTTGCAGTGCCCCTTCGATAAAATGCTGTCTCTCATTTTCCAGTACTGCACGATTCTTTTTACTCATAGCACGTCGTAAAATGTCCGCTTCACCATAATTAAACCCAGCGAATTTACTAGCTATTTGCATAATCTGTTCCTGATATATTATAACACCATAAGTATTTTGTAATATGAGCTGTAAGTCCGGATGTAAATATTGTACCTTGGCAGGATTATGCCGACGTGAGATATATGTTGGTATTTCTTCCATTGGTCCTGGACGATATAATGATGTCACTGCAACTATATCTTCAAAATGCTCCGGTTGTAATTTTTTTAATACATTACGAATACCATCTGACTCTAGTTGGAAAATCCCTGTTGTATCCCCACTTGAAAGCAATTTAAATACAGCACTATCATTAAAAGGAAGTGCTTCAATATTAATATCAATATTTAAATCATACTTAACTTGCTTTGTAATTTGGTGAATAATAGACAAGTTTCTTAACCCTAAAAAGTCAATTTTAAGTAAACCTATACGTTCGACTTCGGTCATTGTCCATTGGGTCAATACTCCAGTATCCCCGATAGTCAAAGGTGCAAAATCATAAAGGGGTTGATCATTAATAATAATACCAGCAGCATGTGTTGAAGTATGGCGAGGTAAACCTTCTAGTTTTTTACAAATGTCAAACCATTGTTCATGTCTATGATTTCTATGGACAAATGATTTAAAATCACTATTCTGATACGCCTCATCCAATGTAATGCCTAATTTATGGGGTATTAATTTAGATACTTCATTTAATGTGACATCTTCAAAGCCCATTATTCTACCAACATCTCTAGCCACTGCCCGAGCTAATAAATGACCGAACGTAACTATACCTGCAACGTGCATTTCTCCATACTTTTCTTGAACATATTGTATAACACGTTCACGTTTAGTATCTTCAAAATCAATATCAATATCAGGCATAGTCACACGTTCAGGATTTAAAAATCGTTCGAATAATAAATTATACTTAATCGGATCAATGGTAGTAATTCCTAACAAATAACTAACTAAAGAGCCCGCTGCAGAACCACGACCTGGTCCTACTAAGACATCATTATTTTTCGCAAATTGTATCAAATCACTCACAATTAAAAAATAATCTTCAAATCCCATATTGGTAATAATGTCGTATTCATAGTGCAATCGTTCAACATAAGCGGTTTGATGTGTTAAGTCATACGCAGCTAAATTTTCTTGTAATTGTTGCAGTAAATATGCTTTAGAATCCATACCATTTGGCGTTTTAAATTTGGGCAACAATGATTGATGATACGATAGATTAGCTGTACATTGCTGGGCGATTTCTTCAGTTCTTTCTAATTGTTCAGTTGTCACATCAAGCTCAAGATGTTCAGAAGTACTAAACAAATGTGAGTGATAATTTGGCGCTTCATTTACTAAGTCTAACTTTGTATTATCACGAATTGCGTGTAAGGCACGAATAGTTGAAGCGTCTTCTTCGTTTAAGTAATTAGCACTTTGTATCCATACTGCAGGGATATCAGTAACCTGTTCACTTTGATGATCAACATAAACCATATCATGGTCAGCAAAAGCTTCCAACAACACCTGATGCTCATCGGTAATGCTTTTAAAAATAATAACTAAATCAGCTGCATATTTTTGTAGCCATTCAATTGTAGTTTCAGTTCTTTCTTTCATCTTAACAGCAGATGACAGTTTTAATAAGTCAGTTAGCCCTTGGTTATTGCGTGCTAACAATACCGTTTCCGTAGTAGTTAATCCATCAGTTAACCAAATGGTCATACCAAATATAGGTTTAATGTTTGCTTTTACACAGGCATCGTAAAATTGAGGGTACGCATACAATACATTCGTATCAGTAATTGCTAAAGCCGAATACCCTTCTTTAGTTGCCTTTGATACGGCATCGGATATTTTTAAACTCGAATTTAATAAATCATATGCCGAATGAATATTTAAATGCGCAACCATTTGATTTCACCTCTACTCCTACAGTTTTTTATTTAGCGCATTTGCCAAGTGTTCGAATGTCTCCCAACTATCTACAGATACTCCAGATGCATTGGGATGGCCGCCACCGCCAAAATCATTAGCGACATCATTAATCACAATGCCTTTCGAACGAATGCGACATCTTATTTCTTCACCTTCATCTACCGCAAACAACCAAATTTTTAAACCTTTTATATCTGCAATAGTATTAACAAATAAAGAGGCTTCATTCGGTGCAATGTCGAATGTTTCTAACACGTCACTAGTAATGATTACCTTACAAAATCCTTTATCATTCAACTGAAAATTTTGTAAGACATAACCTTGGAATGGTAATAAGCTTGGTTCTTTTTCTGCAAGTTGATTTAATTCATCATTATGATTAAATGGGAATTTCAATAATTCACTAGCAATCTCAAGCGTATGAGGCGTCGTATTATTGAATAAAAAGCGCCCCGTGTCTCCAACAATTCCAATGTATAATAGTCTTGCTACAGTCTCATCTATAATGGTTAAATCGTTAAAATGTATAATAAAATCAGTAATAATTTCACTCGTTGATGATGCTTGCTCATTAACGAAATTAATATCACCATATTGGTCAATTGCTGGATGGTGATCAATTTTGATGAGTTTTTCACCTAAACTGAAACGTGAATCACTAATGCGTGGTGAATTTGCTGTATCACATACTATAACTAGCGCACCTTCATATGTACTATCATTAATGTCATCAAATGTACCGATAAAGTCTAATGATGGCTCGCTTTCACCAACGGCATAAATTTGTTTAGTTGGAAACTTAGCTTGTAAATATCCTTTTAATCCTAACTGGGAACCATAAGCATCTGGATCTGGTCTTACATGTCGATGTATGATAACTGTTTCATATTTCTCTATTTCATTCATAATTTCGTTTTTAATTGCTTCCATATGCTATCTATTCCTTTCATTTTCAAACGTCGTAATAGTTATATATTAATCTATAATTTGGCACATAATCATTGCTTTAGCGACATTTTGAGCGCCGTTTTTCATAGTTACTTCTAATTTTGCAAAATTTCTACCCACATCTAACATATCATAATGCACGTCAATTTCAGATTCAATTTGAACAGTTTTGATATAAAAAATATTCAAGCTCTCTATCATTACTTCAATTTTTTTATACTTACGCATTTCATAACGCACAGTTTCTTCTATTATTGCAACGAATACAGCTTTACTTAACATGCCAAATTGATCAGTCAGTAAAGGTGTTGTTGTTACTTGTATAATATCATTTGAAATCGTTATATGTTTGGCAATTTGATCGTTAATGGTTTCCCCGACTTGTGGTTGTCTTCCAATTAATTGCATTGATTTTAGTACATCTTCTCTTGTTATAACACCAATAAGCTTTTTACTTATTGTCGTTACTGGTAATAATTCAATACCTTCCCAGATCATGATATGTGCACAGTTAGCGATTGTAGTTGATAATTGCACATTAATTGGGGACTTTGTCATAAATGTTGCTAGCGTATCTTCATCCTGCATATTGATGATTTCTTTGCTTGTTACAATGCCTACAAGTTTCCATTCTTCATCAATTATCGGAAATCTTGAATGTCCAGTAGCTTGCGCTTTGATTTTATATTCAGTCAATGTCATATCATCAAAAAGTACAGTAGTATCATCGATAGGTTTAACAATGTCATCTACTACTAAGATCTCTTTACGTATCATTTGGTTGTACATTGCCCTATTAATAATATTAGCAACTAAATATGAGTCATAATTTGAAGAAATAATTGGTAAATCATGCTCATCTGCATATTTAATAATGTCATTAGTAGTAGTAAAGCCGCCTGTAATTAATACAGCACTACCTCGTTTTAATGCTTCTAATTGTACATCTTTACGGTTACCTACTATAAGTAAAGTGTGGGGACTCAAATATTTCACAACATCATTTAACTCCATAGCGCCTATAGCAAATTTAGTTAACGTTTTAATTAAGCCATTTCTCCCACCTAATACTTGTCCATCTATAATTTTAACAATCTCACTAAATGTAAGTTGTTCAATTTCTTCTCTATTCTTTTTTTCAATTCTTACAGTGCCTACACGGTCAATTGTAGCTACCAATCCAATTTGACCAGCATCTTTAATCGCTCTATAGGCTGTGCCTTCAGAAACTTCTAGATCTTTAGCAATTTTACGTACAGATATTTTTTGGCCCACAGATAAAGATTCAATATATGATAAAATTTGTTCATGTTTTGTCATACTACTGCCCTCATTTATTTGATAGTTTCTTAAATATTATAACTTTTTATGCGACAAAATGCGATGCAACAAATTCATTACTTTCTATAAATATTAGTTTTACTATACTTACTTAAGTAAATAATATTAAAATTTTTTCATTAAACATTTAGATATCATTGCAAAATGCGCATATTATTGATTAAAATAGGAATGAAGGAGGGTGTAAAATGTATAAAAATATTTTACTAGGTGTGGATACAACACTTGAAAACGAAAAAGCTTTGGAGCAAGTTTCAAAAATAGCAGGTGAAGGTACTGTAGTTACAATTTTCAACGCAATCAATGAACAAGATGCACAAGCTTCTATTAAATCGGGCGTTCATTTAGACAAATTGATTGAAAAAAGAAGTAAGGGTTTAGCCAGTACACGCGAAGCTTTAGATGGTTATGGTATTAAATATGATGAAATTATTGTACGAGGAAACGCTAAAGTTGAATTAGTCAAACAAGCTAACAGTGGTAAATTCGACATTATCGTCTTAAGTAACCGTAAAGCTTCTGATAAGAAAAAAATTGTGCTTGGTAGCGTGAGCCATAAAATCGCTAAAAGAGCTGAGATACCAGTCCTAATTGTTAAGTAATTTCAAATTAGCGCTGGTATTAATAATGTATGTCTTAATATTTTTATTTACGTTCATAATAAAAAGTCTGGAACAACAATGTGTCCAGACTTTTGTTAACTAAAGTGATACTTCCTCACCCGGTTTTAATATTTGTACTTCCCCTACACTAACAGCTTCCTTGAAATCGTTCGGATCTTGTTCGATATATGGGAAAGTATCGTAGTGGATAGGTATACTAATTTGTGGTTTTATAAATTGGTTAATGGCGTAACTTGCATCATCAATCCCCATCGTAAAGTTATCGCCAATCGGTACGAAACAAATATCTACTGGGTGTCTATCAGCAATTAATTTCATATCGCTGAATAATCCTGTATCTCCTGTATGATAAATTGTTTTTCCTTCCAATTCTAAAATTGCTCCCATTGGCATACCTAAATAAACTGGAATACCATTATCATCTGTAAGACTTGAACTGTGGAATGCTTGTACAAATTTCAACGTTCCAAAATCAAAACTTACTTTTCCACCTATATTCATTGGTCGCACATTATCATAGCCTACATGAGTTGTTAAATAATCTGCTAATTCAGCTGTACCTATTACTGTTGCATTATTTTTTTGTGCGATTTCCACAGTATCACCAAAGTGATCACCATGTCCATGTGTTAAAATAATATAATCTACTTCCAAATTTGATACATCTAAATCAGACAATTCATTACCAGTAATAAAAGGATCGATTATCCCTTTTTTACCATTTGCTTCAAAATAAACTGTTGATTGTCCATGAAATGATAGTTTCATTAATAGTGCCTCCCATTTGCTATGTTTACTGTTATATATACCACATCTTTCTTTATCTATAACACTTATTCATTAAGAAATCCAAGTTTTCCACTAAAAAAGCGCATTAAATTCCAACATTAAAGTAGTTTATTTTTGAATATTAGAGTTAACTAACCTAAAATTAATATAAATGTATTTACTTACTAGGAGGCAATAACAAATGAAAACAGAGCAAATAATTACTGAAATTAAACATCAACAAGCTGATGCAGCTTGGATTACAACACCACTTAATATATTTTATTTTACGGGTTATTTAAGTGATCCACACGAACGTTTACTTGCATTATTAATCAAAGCTGATGGTACACAAGTTTTATTTTGTCCTCAACTAGAAGTTGAGGAAGTAAAAGCATCACCTTTTACAGGGGAAATTATCGGCTATTTAGATACTGAAAATGCTTTGGATAAATATCAATTCAGTGCAAATAATTTATTAGTTGAAGCGGAACACCTCACTTTGAAACGTCAACGTGAATTAACTGCGGCATTTGGAGTCCAACAATTTAATGACATTGATGCAACAGTTAAGTCCTTACGTAACATTAAATCTGCAGACGAAATTGCTACTATTCAAAAAGCATGTGAATTGGCAGATAAATGTATTGAAATTGGTGTTTCATACTTATCAGAAGGTGTAACCGAACGCCAAGTAGTTAATCATATTGAAAATGAAATCAAAGCTTATGGTGTACATGAAATGAGTTTTGATACTATGGTTCTATTTGGAGATCATGCTGCATCACCTCACGGTACACCAGGCGACCGAAAATTACAAAATAATGAATTTGTCCTATTCGACTTAGGCGTTATTTATAATAACTATTGCAGTGATATGACTCGAACGGTGAAATTTGGTACACCAAATGCTAAGGCACAAGAAATTTACGATGTTGTGTTAAAAGCTGAAACAGAAGCTATTGCAGCAATTAAACCTGGCGTGACAATTAGCGACGTTGATCACATTGCCAGAAACATTATCGCTGAAGCGGGTTACGGTGAATACTTCCCGCATCGCCTCGGCCATGGTTTAGGTTTAGAAGAACATGAATATCAAGATGTTTCTAGCAGTAATCACAATCAATTTGAAGCAGGTATGGTCATAACCATTGAACCTGGGATATACGTACCGGAAGTAGCAGGTGTACGTATAGAAGATGATATTGTAGTTACTGAAGATGGACATAAAATAATGACAGGATATGACAAATGATTAAAGAAGCAGTTGTAGAAACGATCGAAGAAGTAGAAAGCGCCATCGCAAATGGTGCGGACCGTCTTGAATTATGTGATAACTTAGCTGTCGGTGGTACTACACCTAGTTACGGTATGGTCGAAATTACCGCAGAAATCTGTAAAGCCCATAAAGTTGAACTTGCTGTTATGATTCGTCCTCGTGGTGGGGATTTTGTTTACAATTTATATGATTTTGAAATTATGCAACGTGACATTAAACACTTTAAAGCGCTTCAAGTGGACTATTTTGTCTTTGGTTGTTTAACAGTGGACCATGTGTTGAATGAATGGCAAATGAAAACGTTGCGCAATCTCTCAGCACCTATACCTGTCGTATGTCACATGGCATTTGACCTTATTCATCAACATGGTCAAATTAAAGCTTTGCATCAATTGATTGATCTTGGCTTCACTCGTTTATTAACACATGGCGGCCCTAAAGAAAGTAATCTTTTTAATAATCTCAATCACCTAGGTAAATTAGTTGTCAATTCAGGTGGCAAAATTGAAATTATGCCGGGCGGCGGTTTAACTCAAGATAATTTGCCAGAACTATTGGAAGCTTTCCCTTTTCAAGAAGTACATGGCACAAAAATTGTTTAATATAGTTTACATTAAAACAGGACGATGCTTAAGCATCGTCCTGTTTATTATTTATTTTAATTGCTCTGCAATTGATGTATAAGGTATATTTAATGATTCTCCTACACCTTTATTAGTCAATTTACCATTAACTGTATTCAAACCTAGTGATAAAGGTTCATTATCTTGTAACGCTTTTAAATATCCTTTATTGGCGATTTGAATCGCATATGGTAACGTTGCATTGTTTAGTGCAATAGTTGAAGTTCTTGGAACTGCACCCGGCATATTGGCAACAGCATAATGCACAACACCATGCTTCGTATAAGTCGGGTTATCATGAGTAGTAATTTGATCGGTTGTCTCAAAGATACCACCTTGATCTATCGCAATGTCTACTATTACTGAGCCATCTTTCATTTGTTTGATCATTGCTTCACTTACAAGGTTTGGCGCTTTTGCACCAGGGATAAGTACTGCCCCTATAACTAAATCACTTTCTTTGACTGTACTTTCGATGTTCAATGGATTTGACATAATAGTATGTACGCGTCCTCCAAATTGATCATCTAATTGCTGTAAACGTTTTGGATTAACATCTAATATGGTAACATCTGCCCCTAAACCTAAAGCTATTTTAGCAGCATTTGTACCAGCTTGCCCGCCTCCAATAATTGCAACACGGCCTTTGGCAACACCAGGTACACCACCTAATAGTATACCCATTCCTCCTTTATATTTTTGAAGAAATTCTGCGCCAATTTGTGTAGACATTCGACCTGCCACTTCACTCATTGGAGTTAATAAAGGTAATGAACGGTCAGGCATCTGCACTGTTTCATAGGCAATACTCACTACATTTTTCTCTAATAAAGCCTCTGTTAATTTTTGTTCATTAGCCAAATGTAGATATGTAAATAATATTAGACCTTCTTTGAAGAATTTAAATTCTTCTTCTAATGGTTCTTTAACTTTCATTACCATATCCACATTCCATACTTCTTGTTGTGTTTTAACAATTTGTGCCCCAGCTTCTTGGTAATCAACATCTTCAAAATAAGAACCATATCCTGCAGCTGTTTCTACCAAAACAGTATGCCCTTGCTCGACCAAAGCGTGTACCCCACTTGGTGATAAACTTACTCTGTTTTCATTATTTTTAATCTCTTTTGGAATACCAATATTCATTCCATCCACCTCCATAAACATCGTAACGCGAAAGCAATGAAAGCGCAATCACAAAATTTACATATTTGTAGATAGTTAAATTGTACAAATATTCTGTTAATAATGGTATAATAAAATTAATTAAAAGTAAGGAGGTAATTGCGATGCTAACATATAAAAATATTTTAATCGCAGTTGACGGATCACATGAAGCAGAATGGGCTTTTAACAAAGCTGTAGATGTTGCAAAACGTAATGATGCACAATTAACAGTGGTAAATGTAATTGATTCTAGAACTTACTCATCTTATGAAGTATACGATGCACAATTCACTGAGAAATCTAAAAATTTCTCTGAAGATTTACTAAATGGTTATAAAGAAGTGGCAGCAAATGCAGGTGTTAAAGATGTTGTTACTCGCTTAGAATTTGGTTCTCCAAAAGCAATTATTCCTAAAAAATTAGCCACTGATGTTGGCGCTGATTTAATTATGTGTGGTACTTCTGGTCTTAATGCTGTAGAAAGATTTATTGTAGGTTCTGTATCAGAAGCTATTGTACGTCACTCACCATGTGATGTTCTAGTTGTTCGTACTGAAGAACTTCCAGAAGACTTCCAACCACAAGTTGCTACAGAAAAATTAAGATCACACTATAGTGCTCGCTAATCAGATAACGTGAAGCACGAAATTAAAAATACTTTATTAGTATAATATTTGATGAGAGATAGCATACCATAATATATGTATGCTATCTCTTTAAATACATAAAAGTTTAATCTCCATACCCACCCATTTACAAAAAATATAGCTCTAATTTAAACTCAATTCATATCTAACCTTTATCCTTAATATAGCATTTTAAAAAGGAGAAGATGACTCATGAACAAGCTTAAACAAACTGGCATCACATGCATAATTGCATTTAGTTTAACTACTTTCACCACTCTACATACAAACAATACTGACGCTGCCAACAATCAGTCAGACAAGCCTAAAACTGTAAATAATATCAAACTCATCGACAGCGAAACCATTCCACACAATACAAAATATAAAAATACTGTTGTCGGTGGATTGTCGGGAATTAGTTACAATCCTCAGAATAATAAGTGGTTACTTATTAGTGATGATCGTTCAGAACATAGTCCCTCTCGTTATTACGAAGCCAACATTAATTACAATCAACAAGGTTTTAACAACATTAACTTCAAAGACGTCAACACATTAAAACAACCAAATGGTTCAACTTATACTAATAAAAAGCAATATGATAAATCTTCAAAGAATATTGTGGCAGATCCAGAATCAATACGCTTCGATCCACTGAGCAACCATCTATGGTACACGAGTGAAGGTGATCGAACTCTAGGTTTAAACCCATTTATTCGCCAAGCTACATCTAACGGCACATTTATATCAGAATTACCTATACATAAACCGTTTAAAATGTCTGCCAATGACAAGCAAGGCTTTCGCAATAATATGGCACTAGAAGGCAGTACATTTTCTGCTGACGGTCAATCTTATTGGACTGCTATGGAAGGCCCATTATTACAAGATGATACTGTACCTACAATTAATTCTGGGTCAACTTCACGTATTACGCAGTATGATAGACAAGGTAATGTGTTAGCAGAATATGCTTATCCACTTGATGCCATACCTGAAAAACCAGGCAAAAATAAAGACGCCAATAACGGAATTACAGAAATTTTAGCAATTAATGATCACGAATTTTTAGCACTAGAACGTGCCAGCGTTCAAGCAGAAGATAATTCCTATACTAACCATGTTAAAGTCTATAAATATAGTACAGAGAATGCCACAAATATTAAAAATATGTCATCTTTAAAAAATCACAAAGTTCAACCATTAAAAAAGCAATTAGTGACTTCTCTCAATAAAACTGATCTTAAGCATATAGATAATATTGAAGGTATTACATTCGGCAAAAAGTTGCCAAATGGTCATGACACACTTGTTCTTGTTGCAGATAATAACTTTAACAAAGAACAACAAACACAAATTATTGCTTTTGAAGTATTGCCATAAAATAGACAATATACTTACTATAACTAGCATTTATTTTGTTATGTTGTACATCAATGTAAAAAAGTGTCATAGTCGTAAAATAGCATTGACTATAAAAGATAATTGTCCCGATTTTGTAAGGTGCTGACGCCCGTGGACTAGTATGAGTGAGAGACTACAGGCTCGAACCATACCCCAGGCAAGCATGCACGGTCAAAATCGAATACTTTTAAATATAAAGAGGACTAATCCTTATTAAAGATTAGCCCTCTTTTTTGAGTATAGGGAGTTATATCCCTATCTCTTTTAATTATTTTTATTAATCAACATTACCAAATTCAATAACATCACGTGCAATCATTACTTCTTCGTTCGTTGGAATAACAATTACTTTAACTGGTGAATGTGGATAGTTTATAAATCCTTCTTCGCCATGGATAGATTCATTTTTCTTAGCATCCCAATAAACACCCATAAATTCTAATCCTTCAAGTACTTTAGCGCGTACTGGATCAGAGTTCTCACCGACACCTGCAGTGAAGACGATAACATCAACGCCATGCATACGTGTAGCATAAGAACCAATATATTTGTGAATACGTGACGCAAAGACATCTAATGCAAGTTGCGCACGTTCTTTATTTTCTTTACTGTCTTCTATAATATCTCTTAAATCACTTGATGTACCTGAGATACCTAGTAAACCAGATTCTTTATTTAATGTATTTAATACTTCTTCTGCTGTTTTGCTTGTTTTTTCCATTAAAAATGGTATTAATGCTGGATCAATATTACCTGAACGTGTGCCCATTGTTACACCTGCTAAAGGTGTGAAGCCCATTGATGTATCAACAGATTCTCCTCCATCAATTGCTGCTATAGATGCACCATTACCAATATGACAAGAAATAATACGTAATTCTTCTATTGGCTTACCTAAGATTTCAGCTGCACGTTGAGAAACATATTT
Source organism: Staphylococcus arlettae (assembly GCF_025560845.1). NCBI lineage: Bacteria > Bacillati > Bacillota > Bacilli > Caryophanales > Staphylococcaceae > Staphylococcus > Staphylococcus arlettae. The sequence goes on along the minus strand of NZ_CP094803.1, from coordinate 1,163,820 downwards.
ATGACTTGTTCCATGGAAACCATACTTACGGATTCCATAATCTTCATAATATTGATAAGGCAAACTATACAGATATGATTTTTCTGGCATCGTTTGATGGAATGAAGTATCAAACACTGCTACGTGTGGAATTTCAGGTAATAATTTACGGAAAGCACGAATCCCCATTAAGTTTGCAGGGTTGTGTAGTGGTGCTAATTCACTTAATGCTTCTATTTGTGATTCAACTTCATCCGTAACATATACTGATGTTGGGAACGTCTCGCCACCATGTACAACACGGTGTCCAGTTCCTTGTATATCATAAATACTATCAATAATACCGTGATGTTTAAAACTATCTAACATAATATTTACTGCATCTTCATGGTTTGCAATATCCGTTACTTCTTTAATTTTCTCGCCATTTACTTCTATAGTAAAGACTGAGTCTTTTAATCCTATTCTTTCGATTAAACCTTTAGTAATTATTTTTTCTTCAGGCATTTCAATAAGTTGAAATTTCAAAGATGAACTACCAGCGTTAATCGCCAAAATTAATTTTGACATAAGCTTTGGCCTCCATTTTCAATATAAGTTTATCCTTATCTATTTAACCATTAATACAGTTTAAATTCAAGAGTAATACAGTTTAAATTTCTGGGTGATTCTCTGTCATCCAAGTATTTAAGTCAGCTAAAAACCCTTGGAATTGCTGTGGATTTTTAAAGTCAGGAATATTTGCTAGCAAGACTTCTACAGGTTTTGTTACATTCACTTCTTTTTTCTGCACAATTAATATAGATTTTCTAGCTTTTTCATTTTTAAATAACGTTGCGGGTAAATTTAAAAATGCTTGCATTTCGGTTTCTGTAGCAATATAGTTTTGTAACTGTTTTACATTATCCCCTTCGAACAGATTACTTGGCACAATTAAAAATGCATAGCCTGATGGTTTTAATGCTGTAATCGCTTGTTCTATTAATAAATGATGAGAATAACTATGGCCTTCTTCAAACCCTAAACTCATTTCATGACTACGTTCATCAACAGGATAATAACCTATTGGTAAATCTCCAATTATGACATCCGCTTCTTCAAATGCTAGTGGCATTATGGCATCTTGTGGATATACATCAAAAGGAATCTCTAAAAAGTTTGCTAAATGTACGCTCACTCTTGATAGTACTGGGTCAACTTCTACTAAGTGATGCATGAGTGTAACATCAGTCATTACTTCATGTACTGAAGCACTTAAATGGCCTGCGCCACTAGCAATATCAGCAATATGCAATTCTGTTTGATTGGCCATAAATTGTTTCACTAAAAAACCTAATATTAAGCCTATTGAATCTGGTGTAATTTGATGATTTGCTTGAATTTCTTCATTTTGCAAAAGACTTAAATATGCAAATTGAAATGCTTTTCTTCTATCTTGTAAAGTCGCTTGCTCTAATAATTCTCGCTCATTTTTATATACATGCTCCATTGCTAGACCCAAGTTTTCAATAAAACTTTGCCCATTCTCTTCATTGAAAGCTTTTGCTTTTTCATCTAGCGTTTGGAATAAACGTTCCATAACTGTTTTTTCTTGAGTCATGATAATAATCCTTTCTAAAAAAACTGTTCATAATTTTTTTCAATAAGATACATTTTTATCTTAAATCACCAAATTATTATGAACAGTTTCATTTACAATGTCAACGATACTGTTTGTAGTATGATGACATTACCAATATATTTATTTTACTAAAATTAAATACTTCTATATGCTTCTAAGGCTTTTTCAAAATCTGGGAAATCAGTGCCTTCTGATACTATTTCTGTATATATTACTTTATCATTTTTATCTAAAACAAAAACTGAACGTGCTAATAAACGTAAACCTTCCATAACAACACCATAGTTTTTACCAAATGATAAATCTTTATGGTCACTTAGTGTAATAACATTATCTAAACCATTTGAAGCGCACCATCTTTTTTGTGCAAATGGTAAGTCTGCTGAGATAGTTAACACAACGCCGTCTTCTTGACTTGCTTCTTCATTAAATTTACGTGTTTGTTGATCGCACACGCCAGTATCAATTGATGGTACAACACTTATTAATTTCTTTTGACCTTCATATGTTGATAATGTAACTTCAGCCGTTGAATTATCTAACACTGTAAAGTCTGGTGCTTCTTGTCCTTCTTTAACTTGTTCGCCTAGTAATGTCACTGGCTCTTGTTTAAAAGTTATTTGTGTCATTGTTGACCCTCCTAAATATATGTTTCCATAGAAATTATAACGGTTTAGCTGTTAGAAATAAAATATTACATCTTAGCAAAATCACTATATTTACTTTTTGTAATATAAATATGCATATTTATTACGTATAACAACAGTATCTGCAAAGTAATCGTGTATTCCTTTATGCTTCACTGTGAACAAGGTAACTAAATAAGGTAAGTTACCGAAAGTACCACTAATGATGCGACCTATCCATTCACGAAATAGCACATCTTTCCATGTTAACGCTAATCTATCATCACGTTCTACCCGAATATTACAAATCATTTTACCCAACGTTTGTCTGAAGAATTTCGTCATTAATACAAAGTATAAATAAAATATTAAGGCGTCCAATAAATGAGCTACACTAAAATAATCAATCCATAATTTCTGTTTATCAATTTGTGTAAAGGCAAATATAGGTTTTAATAATAAACTATGAATACCAAATAAGATAAGTAAATCAATTATAAAGCTGACAAAACGTATGCCAAATCCCGCATATATCACCTTCATTATTTGTTTATGCACTAAATCATCAGTCATTGGTGTATTGTCATTGTTTTCATTATTCATAGTTGGGCGAGCTGTTGTTTCATCCTCATTATATTGTCTGTTGTAGTTTGAGTCGTCATTCATCATTACTTATCACCTACCCTTCATACAAGTACATTGGACGAGCATCTGTATTATTCGTAAATATAGCTTTAACATCTTCGAGTTGATTACTTAATTGTGATGCTGCTGTCTTAGCACTATATAAAGAACCAAAGACACCTGACTGTCCATTATATTTAAATACTTCTGCATCTTTAGCTTTGATATCCTTTTTCAATGCTTTAATCGTTTCATCTTCGTACGCTATGTCGTCAATCAAACCATTTTTTTCTGCTTGTTGTGCACTATATAAACGTCCATCTGCAAGTTTACGGACTTTCTCCTCTGACATGTTTCTACCGTCTTTTACTATATTGACAAAACGATCGAAACTATCATCTAACATGGATTGCATAATATCTTTCTCTTCGTCCGTCATCTCACGAGAACCACTCATAATATCTTTGTGTGCACCTGATTTAATAACATTTTCTTTAATGCCTAAATTCTCTTGTAACTCAGAATAATCAATATTAGACATTATAACACCTATAGATCCCGTCATCGTTTGAGGTCCAGCATATATTTTGTCAGCTGGTGCCGAGATATAGTAGCCCCCTGAAGCAGCCATACTTTCCATATGTACGTATACCTTTTTACCACTTTGCTTTAGTTGTTGAATTTTTTTATAAATTTCATCACTAGGATATGTGCCACCACCCGGTGTATTCACAGTTAATAATACACCTTTAACCGTATTATCCTCTTTTACTGAATCTAGCTCTTTTAAAAACAAATCATGATTATAGCCCTCTTCACCAGAAAACAGGCCACCACCTGAACCTTCCATAATTTGACCATTCAATGTTAAATGAGCAATACGTTTAGCACTATCACCTTCTGATTCTACTTCTTCAGACATTAAGTTCATGTCTGCTGAATCAGATACAAATGATCCAACTACAGCTGCTATTGAGCTCATCACAATACCGCCTATAACGATAACTGCTGCTAAAATTATCGCAACTATTCTTTTTTTGGACATCTTCCACACTCCATTCCATTTAAAATTTATTGCTATAAATACTTTCTTGTTATCAATACTATAATAAATAAAACACAAAAAATAGAGGTAGTGTTAAATTTACAGTATTTGCCAGATAGAATAATGTAAATTTATACTACAACCTCTATATTACTTGATTGTTATAAAATATTTTGAAAATAGTCATAAGCACTTTTCACAATTAAAATAGCAGTGACACTAACAAATAACACCTTAACATACCCAACACCTTTTTTAATCGCAAACATAGCACCAATATAAGAACCAACAATCATACTAGCTGCCATGATAAAACCATAAAAATAATCTACATGACCTAAGCTAATAAATAATACTAACGCACCTAAATTAGAACCAAAATTTAATACTTTAGCATTGCCAGCTGCGCTTAAAAAATCAAAACCAAACATCAATAATACAAATAGCATAAACGAGCCAGTTCCGCCACCTAAAAAGCCATCATAAAAACCGATTAAACTCATAAAGGCTGTAAATATAATCGCTTTCGGCACTGTTAATTTACTATACGTGCGTATACTACCCCAATCTTTTTTTATCAAAGTATAAATCATAACTATTGTTAAAACTACAATCACAATAGGCTTCAATAATTCAGCAGGCAAAAATGTAGCGAGGCTAGCGCCAATAATCGAAAAGATAAAAACAAATGGAAATAGCTTTGCAACTACTGCCAAATCTACTTTACCTGAACGCAAAAATCTAAAAGCACTTGTTGCTGAACCAAAAACACTCGCTAATTTATTCGTTCCTAAAGCAACAGCTGGAGGCATACCAATTGCTAATAAAGCTGGAATTGATATTAAACCTCCTCCCCCAACTACTGCGTCAATAAATGCCGCTAAAAATCCTAATAAAATAATTATCAGTATAAGTGATATATCCCATTCCACCATTGTTTTAACCCCTTTATATCTAGTCGTATTTCAGTGTATTATTTAAAACAATTCATCTGCTAATTCACTCGTAGCTTTATCTTTTTCACTTTGATAATCTTTAGTAATTGTCAACGTTTCAATATTATCAACAGCGCGATCTATCATATCAGTGAAATCATATGCACTTTCATAATTCACAACTTTTTCTAAATCCGGTTCGGTAATTGGATTTTTGGGTGTGAAAATAGTACAGCAATCTTCAAATGGTTGAATTGAAATATCAAATGTACCGATTGTTTTAGCTTTTGTTACAATTTCTTCTTTATCTAATGTTAATAATGGTCTTAGTATCGGAGTAGAAGTTACATGGTTGATAGCATACATACTTTTTAGCGTCTGACTTGCCACTTGTCCTAGATTTTCACCATTAACAATAGCATGCGCTCCAATTTTATGCGCTAATTTATCCCCAACTTGCATCATCATTCTACGTGTTGATGTCATTGTATAGCGTTCATTTACTACTTTATTTACTTGTTTTTGTAATTCCGTAAATGGCACGATATGCAATTTAATTGGACCAACATGTTGTGACAAAATACGCGTTAATTCAATAACTTTTTCTTTTGCTTTTTCACTCGTGAATGGTGGACTATGAAAATGAATAGCTTCGATAGTTACGCCACGGCGCATAACTTCCATTCCTGCAACAGGTGAATCAATCCCACCAGATAACATAAGTAGCGTTTTACCACCTGTTCCAACTGGCAAACCACCTGCACCATATATTGTACGATCATAAACATATACTGCATCTAATCGCACTTCTACTTTAATAACATGATCAGGATTTTTAACATTTACTACAACCTGTTCATTATTTTTAAGTACAGCTCCGCCTACTTCCTTTTGTAATTGATACGTATCATACGGAAATTGTTTATCCGAACGTTTTACGTCAATTTTAAATGTTTCACCGGCATTATAACTTTGGGCAAATTGAATCGCTTGCGCATTAATAGCTTCTATTGTTTTATCTATTTTCAGTACTGGACTTATTGAATGGATGCCAAACACATGGCTCAATCGTTCCATAATTTCTTCTATCTCAGCATTGTCATCTAATTCAATATACATTCTATCTCTATTTGCTTTGACTTTATAACCCTGTAACGGCATTAAGGCACGTTTCACATTACTGCGTAATTGACTTACAAATACTTTGCGGTTGGCACCCTTTAACGTTAACTCACCATACCTTACTAAAATATGATCGTATATCATTTTAACAACTCCTTAATTTCTTCATACACTTTTATAAATTGCGCTTTAAAATCTTCAATATCTTCAACTGTCGTATGACTGCCTAATGAAAGACGGATACTACCTTCAATCCGTTTTTCAGTTATTCCCATAGCTAATAATACTTCATTTAAGCTCGCTTTTTTGGACGAACATGCACTCGTCGTCGACAGCATAACATCATACTTGGAAAAGGCATTAACCAATACTTCTCCTTTAACTCCCGGGAAAGCAATATTAATTATGTGAGGAGAACTACCTTCCGGAGAATTCAAATAAACACCTTGAAACTCTTCTATAAATGAAATCAATTGTGTTTTTAATGTTTGTAGCATATTAAATGTCGATGCTTGATTTAATACAGCTGATTTCATTGCTTTTACTATGGCAATATTCGTTGGTAGATTGACTGTACCACTACGAATACCGAATTCTTGTCCGCCACCATACATTATTGGAGCGAGTTGATGTATATTTCTAACAAATAGTACTCCTTGGCCTTTCAAACCATTAAATTTATGACCACTCAGGCTCATACTATCTACTTGATTAAAATATAATGGTATTTTACCAATTGCTTGCACTGCATCAACATGAAAATGTGCCTTTGGATACTGTGACACTATTTCTGCAATTTCTGGGATGGGTTGTATTTGTCCCATGATATTATTTACGTGCATACATGTAACCAAACCAACCCTATCAGACATCATTGAAGCTAAATGGTTTACATCTACTTGCCCTTCAGCAGTAATGTTTACATACTTCACACAAAAACCTTCGTCTGCTAAAGCTCTGACAACTTCTAATACTGATGGATGTTCAAGTACTGAGGTAATAATTTCTGGAGCAAACGCTTTTTTCTTACGTGCAATACCTTGTAATGCAATATTATTTGATTCTGTCGCACCACTAGTAAACAACACTTCAAAAGCATTATTTAACTGCAATAACTCCTTTATTTCACGTTTCGTTTGTTGTAATAGTTGTTCTGCTTGTAATCCTGCTTTATGAGGACTATTAGGGTTAAAATATAAGCTTTGATTCACCTTCACAAATGTATCTAACACATCTTGGTTAGGTTTAGTAGTCGCCGCGTTATCTAGGTAAATCATTTTGACACTCCTTTAGTTTCCTTCATATTTCATATACATGTTAGATATATCAATGACTTAATTATTAATAGTGCATTTCGTATTATAATCTACTAAAGCATTATACTATTTTTTGACAAAAATGAAAGATGAGAGTAAGAATGACCTCAAATAATTTTAATTTGAGGTCATATCTCACTCTCACCTTAGTTCTATACAATATCAAATAGCATATTTTTTGGCGGTTTTACAACTAAATTGTTAGCTAATGTTTAACTAACGATTAAACACTTTCTTTAGTAACATTATCTTCAATTTGTTGTGTAATTCCCGGCTCAACACTTTCTAGTGCTTGCTCAGCAATTTCGATTGAGCGTTTATATCTATTGTTTTTAAATAAACGTTCTGCTTCATTTAAGCTTTTATCAACGTTAGAATAATCTTTTCTATAACGATTACCATATTGAATAAGTCTTTCTGCATATACTGCGTTTACGAGCACATCAGTAGCTTCATCTTCAAATTTGTTCATTTGTAATACTACTTTAGACACTTTGTCTTTCAAGTGTTTGACGTGAATTGGTCGTGATTCAAATTTATCATTTACTTCACGAACTTCATTGTCAATTTCATTTTTCATAATAATGAAGCGTTCTGGTACACTTGGCAAGTTGGAAGCTAATAATTTTCTATAAACTTCTTCTTTTTTGCTTTGTATACGAAGGATATTATCTTCTGCTTCCGCTTCATCTTCTCGTAGTTGAATTAAATGATTTTGTAGTTTCTCTTGTTTGTCATTAATAACAGTTACGTGTTCTTCAATATATTTCAAATTGTCTTCAACTTCACTATATCGAACTGCTGATTTTGAAGTTTCACGTAAAATATCATCATATACTGTAATTAAATTTTGGATTTCATTTTCAAATTGTCTTATGTTTTGAACATCACTTTCATTGATATAGTAGTTTTCACGCACATAATCAATTTCAGTTTGAATCGTATAGTTCATATCTTTCGCTCTGAATAAATTATCAGTAATCGTTTCTTTTGTTTCTTCAACTGTATTTTTTGCTTTCACTTCATGTTCAATCAAATCATACATTTCATCTAAACGATCGTTAATACTGATTAATTTTTCATTAGCTTCATCTAGCTCTAAACGACTAATCATTGGCTCAACAAAACTTAATTCCGTTTTCAACGTTTGTAAAGAACTATCGATTTTAACATGATCTAAATCATAACCTTCAACTTTTAAATCTCTACAACCATATTTCAAATCTTGGAATTGTCCCGGTAATTCTTTTTGTGCTTCACGAATTAAATCAGGAATTTCTGACATATCCTTTTTCAAGAAGTTCATATCTTCATGTAATGTATTGATATGTTGATATGCTTGGTTATAATTACCTTCTTCTTTCATCGTCTCATACGTTTGCATTTCAGGTTCAAACGACTCGATTTCATTTTCTAAAGGTGTTGCAGCCTCGCCAAATTGATGTCTATTCGCAAGTACATCTCGATTCATTTCACGATAATCATTCTTGCATTCTTCATACAATTTATCACTTTTCTTATGTATGTTTACAATTTCATCTACTTGCGTATTAGTTTTTTCATAATTTTGCTCATATTGATCCATTAACTCATGTGCCTCATCAATTTCTGATTGAGCTTGAGCAAATTTAAATTTGCCAAGTAAGCCTTCAGCATTATGAATTTTCTCATCTACTGGTGCGAGGTATTGGTTATTACTTTGTTGTGATGATGCCTTTAAGTCGTCATATGTACTTTTTGTTTCACCTGTTAATTTTAAATCTGATAGTTTTGATAAACTCTCATTATAAGGTAATTGCTCTACTTTTAATTTTCGTTCTTCAGCTTTTTCAATGATGTGGCTTTTATTTGAACGCATATAGAATAATACACCGATTATTATCAGTATAATGACAATAATTGCTAAAATAATATATAGTGCCATATATTTTCTCCTCCTATTTTATCATTTCAATTATAACGTAATTTGGTTTGACATTAAAATAGAAATCAGTTAAATTTGCAGATTAATTTTACATTTTTCAACTTACCTACCAAAAAACACATTATTCCAAGTTCAAGCACTTGAATCTTTTAATTACTTACTATACCATTTGTCATTATATTATTCACAATATTTGAAGCGAGGTTTATAAAATATGGTAGAAATAAAACAAACAAATTACAATATGGCTCAAAAACAACTTAAATCGTTAATTGAAGATGAGCATAACTTAATTGCTATCTTAAGCAATGCCTCTGCATTAATCAATGATAATTTAGATCAAGTCAATTGGGTAGGTTTTTACTTAATGGAGCAAGGTGAATTGATTTTAGGACCATTTCAAGGCCATCCGGCATGTGTACATATAGCGGTTGGAAGTGGTGTTTGTGGTACAGCCGTTGCTGAAAATCAAACACAAGTAGTAGCAGATGTAAATGCCTTCCCAGGTCATATTGCCTGTGATGCAAACAGTAAATCTGAAATCGTTGTACCTATACATCAAAACGGGAAAGTTATTGGTGTGCTTGATATAGATGCACCAATTCATAATCGTTTTACTGCTGATGATAAAATCGGACTTGAAGAAATGGTTAAAATTATAGAAGAACAACTAAACTAATCAATTACTTTCAATTTCTGAGAAGAAAGTATTGACACTTCGTAATATGATGTTACAATGAACTTTGTGTGAATAAACGAAAGTAGCAGTTACATATTAGTTGGCTCTATGTTATTCCCAACGAGGACGTGTCGCGTAACCAGCGCTATGAGGTGAAGACACATAAAATAATATATCCAAATAAGCATGTAACACTCTTTTTTGTTTTTTCATAACTACAAAAAAGAAAAAGGAGGAGTCTTATTATGGCTCGATTCAGAGGTTCAAACTGGAAAAAATCTCGTCGTTTAGGTATCTCTTTAAGTGGTACTGGTAAAGAATTAGAAAAACGTCCTTACGCACCAGGACAACATGGTCCTAACCAACGTAAAAAATTATCAGAATATGGTTTACAATTACGTGAGAAACAAAAATTACGTTACTTATATGGCATGACTGAAAGACAATTCCGTAATACTTTCGAAATTGCTGGTAACCAACACGGTGTACACGGTGAAAACTTCATGCAATTATTAGCAGCTCGTTTAGATGCTGTTGTTTATAGCTTAGGTTTAGCTCGTACTCGTCGTCAAGCACGTCAATTAGTTAACCACGGTCACGTTGAAGTAGATGGCAAACGTGTTGACATCCCTTCATACACTTTAAAACCTGGTCAAGAAATTTCAATTCGTGAAAAATCTCAAAAATTAGATATTATCGCTGAATCTGTAGAAATTAATAACTTCGTACCAGATTATTTAGAATTCGACGCTGATAACTTACAAGGTAAATTTGTTCGTATCCCTGAGCGTAGTGAATTACCAGCTGAAATCAATGAACAACTTATCGTTGAGTACTACTCAAGATAATAGCTTTATTGTTACTAAACCAAGAAGATCTCTTAGTAGACTTCTTGGTTTTTTTTACTTTATTTCCAATTTTATATAAAATATAGGAAAGGAGTGGGAAAATGATTATCCGAGCATTAGAAGCTACTGATTTAAAATTTGTCCATCATTTAAACAATGAATATTCTATTATGTCTTATTGGTTTGAAGAACCCTATCAATCTTTAAGTGAATTACAATCTTTGTATCAAAAACATATTTTAGATGAATCCGAACGTCGTTTCATTATCGAAGAAGATTCTAAACGCATCGGGGTTGTCGAACTTGTAGAAATTAACTTTATACATCGTACATGCGAGATTCAAATCATAGTAGATCCACAATACAATGGTAAAGGTTATGCAAAATCCGCGTTTAAGATGGCTATTGATTATGCATTTTTAGTATTAAACTTAAACAAAATATATTTATTCGTTGATACTACCAATGATAAAGCGGTACATATCTATAGCAGTCAAAATTTTGAAATTGAAGGTACTTTAAAAGAACATTTTTATACTCGCGGTCAATATAGTGACTGTTACGTTATGGGGTTACTTAAACGAAATTGGTTACACTAGAATAATAATGATGTAACTAACATTAATATCACAAAAATATGCTATTCAATATCAAATTACTCGATATTGAATAGCATATTTGGTGCGTCAGAAATAATACCGTCAACACCTGCAGTTAATAGTTGGTCTTTAGTTGTTAAGTCATTCACAGTGTATGGAGCAACTAAAAGCTTATGTGCTTGTGCTTGTTGCACAAATTCTGCAGTTGCCAACTTAAAGTCTGGGTTTGCAAAAGTAGCATATTCGGCCAGTGCCTTGAAGTCAGGTTTTTGATACCAGTATCTTTTTCTGCTTAACAACACACCTAATTGATGTCCTATTGTAAGTGAGGCAATATACTTCATACTTTTTTTATCGAAAGACTGAATTACTACATCTTCTGTAGCTATTTTGTGTTCTGTTAACATTGATATTAACAAATCCTCTATGCCGGGATATTGTTTAGGCTTTTTCACTTCAATAAGTAACTTTTGATTATATTGCACAACCATATCTAAAACTTCCGTCAACGTTGGAATAGTTAAACCTGCAAATTCCTCACCTTTCCAACTTCCAAAATCATACTTTTTTAATTCCGCTAATGTATAATCTTGTATTCGACCACTACCATTAGAAGTACGATCAATTGTATCATCATGGATCACAACCAACTCATTGTCTTTCGTTTTATGTACATCTATTTCTAAAAAATCGATATTTAATTGCAACGCTGCTTCAATGCCTTTTAAAGTGTTTTCAGGATAAGTTGCCGCCAAACCACGATGGGCAATTACTAAACATTCATTAGAACCCATGTTTCAAGTCACTCCTCTTTCTTTCTATTCATTTATCGCCTACACTAAAAATATCATATCTTTTATGGAGGTAACATCAATATGGTTAAACATGATTTTAAAGTCACTACTACTTGGGAAGGCGGAAGAGAATCAGTTGGTAATACTGAGGGAGATGTCATCAATGCCCCTATCTCTATTCCAGCTGGATTAGGTGGTAATGGTACAGGTACTAATCCTGACGAATTACTAGTTTCTGCAGCTTCATCTTGTTATATCATTTCTTTGGCTGCTGTATTAGAACGTTCCGGTTTTCATCAAATCGCCATAACTCAAGAATCAATAGGCACTGCCATTTTCGATCAAGGAAAATTCAAAATGGATACAATTACACATTATCCTATTATTGATATTGATGATTCAGAAAAAGAAATGTTGAACAACAAATTATCGAAATTACTAAAGATTGCAGACAATAATTGTATGATTTCAAACTCAATACGAGGGAACGTTGCTGTGAAAATAGAATGTTCCGTCAAATAAAATAAAAAAATATTTTTAATTTCACAAACGTGTAAACCATCACAATGTAACCCCTTTCAAAGCCTCTTTTTTAGGGGTTCTTTTCTATTAATGTTCACTTTTGCACTTTTATATTGTCTGAAAATTTGCTAAACTTGAAAAATCTTGAGTATTGGGGGAATTTGAAATGAAACAATATCATCCATTGTTACTAACACCAGGTCCTACACCTGTACCTGATGAAATACTACATGCAACACAAGAACCAATGGTCGGTCACCGATCAAGCGATTTCGAAGCAATTGCACAAGAAGCATTTCAAGCAATCAAACCTGTTTTTGGCACAGAGAACGAAGTGATGATTTTAACATCAAGCGGAACGAGTTCATTAGAGGCAAGTATGTTAAATATTGCTAATCCTGATGATCACATCGTTATTATTGTTTCTGGTGCATTTGGCAACCGCTTTAAACAAATTGCCGAAACATATTACCAAAACGTACATATCTTTGATGTTGAATGGGGACAAGCTGTTGATGTTCCTGCATTCATCGATTTCATAACAGAACTAAACGTCGATATTACTGCTGTTTATTGTCAATACTGTGAAACATCTACCGCGGTATTACATCCAGTCCGTGAACTGGGCGCAGCACTTAAATCATTTGACGAGAACATTTATTACATTGTTGATGGTGTCAGTTGTATTGGTGCTGTTGATGCTAATATTGCTCGTGACAATATCGACGTCTTAATATCAGGTAGTCAAAAAGCCATAATGTTACCTCCGGGACTAGCATTTGTTGCATATAATAACAGAGCAAAACAACGATTCAGTGAAGTGACAACACCTAGATTTTATTTAGACTTTAATAAGTATTTGAATTCTTTGGCCGACAACTCCACACCTTTCACACCTAATGTTGCATTATTCAGAGGCGTTAACGCATATGCACAACTTGTTGAACAAGAAGGCTTTGATAATGTAATTGCTCGTCATTATGGCATTAGAGACGGTTTAAGAAGTGCGCTTAAGGCATTAGATTTAGACTTACTAGTAGAAGATCAATATGCTTCCCCTACTGTCACAGCTTTTGTACCACAAGGCAAAGATGAATTAGCATATATTAAAAATGAATTGAAATCTCGTTTCTCAATTACTATTGCAGGCGGACAAGGCCATTTAAAAGGACAAATATTACGTATCGGTCACATGGGTAAAATTTCACCTTTCGATATTTTACAAGTTGTCTCTGCATTAGAAATTATCATTTCTGAATATAGAAATACATCATTAATTGGTAAAGCATTAACACAATATATGGAGGTAGTAAAAGCATATGTATAAAATTTTAGTATCTGATCCAATCTCACCAGAAGGTTTAGCTAGTTTACATGAACACTCTAATTTTGATTTAACTACTGCAACAGATTTAACTGAAGCACAGTTAATAGATGAAATTGGAAATTATGAAGCTTTAATTGTACGTAGTCAGACTCAAGTCAATGCACAAGTAATTGAAGCTGCCAAAAATTTAAAAGTTATTGCACGTGCAGGTGTCGGTGTAGATAACATAGATATTGATGCTGCAACAAAAAATGGGATTATTGTAATCAATGCTCCTGATGGTAATACTATCTCAGCTACTGAACATTCCATGGCAATGATTTTATCAATGGCTAGAAATATCCCTCAAGCTCATAAATCATTGCAAGAAGGTAAATGGGATCGTAAAGCGTATCGCGGTACAGAATTATACACAAAAACTTTAGGTGTTATAGGTGCTGGTAGAATAGGAATAGGTGTGGCCAAACGTGCTCAAAGCTTTGGTATGAAAATTTTAGCTTTTGATCCATACTTATCTGAAGAAAAAGCTAAAGAGTTAGAAGTTACGCGTGCTTCTGTTGATGAAATAGCCGAACAAGCCGATTTTGTTACGGTGCATACTCCACTTACGCCTAAAACAAAAGGTATCGTTGGTAAAGCATTCTTTGATAAAGCTAAGCCGAATTTACAAATTATCAATGTTGCTCGTGGTGGTATCATTGATGAAGCAGCTTTATTAGATGCACTAAATAATGATCAAATTCAAAGTGCAGCACTAGACGTATTTGAAACAGAACCTGCTACAGAGTCACCTTTCGCAAATCATGATAAAGTTATTGTTACACCTCATTTAGGTGCTTCAACAGTCGAAGCGCAAGAAAAAGTTGCAGTATCAGTAGCTAATGAAATTATTGATATTTTTGAAAATGGTAATGTCTTACATGCTGTAAATGCACCACGCATGACATTTGATGAAACACATGAAGAAGTAAAACCATTTATTGAATTAAGTAAATTAACTGGAGAAGTTGGTATTCAATTATTAGATAAAGCTCCACGTGAATTACACATTAAATATGAAGGTGATATAGCTTTAGATGATACTAGTTTAATCACGCGTACTTTAGTAAGTTCAGTATTAAGTCAAGACTTAGCAGAACGTGTTAACTTAATCAATGCTCTTGTTTTATTAAATGAACAAGGTGTCTCATATAATATAGAAAAAAATACCAAACGTCATGGCTTTAGTAACTATATAGAATTAACTTTAACTAATAATGATACTCAAATAAAAATTGGTGCCACAGTGTTAAATGGTTATGGCCCACGCATAGTTAGAATTAACGACTATCCTGTCGACTTTAAACCTGAAAAAAATCAATTAATTGTTAATCACACAGACCGTCCAGGTATTGTCGGTAAAACTGGTCAAATTCTAGGTGAATATGGCATAAATATTGCTTCAATGCATTTAGGCCGTACAAACCAAGGTGGAAATGCTTTAATGATTTTATCAGTAGACCATCCAGTCAATGAAGAAATAATTAATGATTTATACCAAATTGAAGGATTTAATTTAATCCGTAATGTACAATTAGATTTGCAACACAGCACTAATTATTCTATTTAATCATTATATTTCGGTAATCAAAAAACTATTTAAATAAGTTATTCCACTAAAAAGACTGTGACATAAATACGCATTCTCAAAATAAGAGGACTAATCCTTAATCTGGATTGGTCCTCTTTATATTTGAATGCTAAAGATTTAGACTTTGCATACTTGTCTGATGTATAGTTCCAGACTGTAGACCCTTACATTTACTATTCCCCTGGGCGACAGCACATTACAAAATCAGTATACTTTTGAAAGTAAAATAAGACCCTTCATATAATTAATGAAGGGTCATTTTTCTTGAGTTTATATTCACACTATCACTATAAAGTTCGTACTTATATTTACACTTTATAATAAAATATTTCTAACTTCACCTACATGGTTAATAATATAATCCGCTTCATAAGCTTCTAACTCTTCACGTGCATTTTGGCCTTTCAACCCTGTAAGTGGCCCAATAAATGTCGCGCCAATTTTTTTAGCACTCAGTAAATCTGCCAAGGAATCCCCTACTATATAAACATCATCTTTATTTACGCGATTCTCTTGATTAGAAGCATAATGTTGATATTTAGATTGATCGTTACCTTCTAGTGTTGCTAAATAACTAAATGGATTGGGTTTACCTAATGGTTTTAATTCTGGATATAAATCTTCTGCGATTAGTACTTCACTCGCAGTTACAATATGTTCATCATCAAATAATTCCTTTATGTGAATTGTTTCAAAGGGAACGATAGTTTCAGTGCGTGGACGTCCTGTAGCAATTGCAATTTGATAGCCCGCCGTTTTTAAATCCTCTAATAATGTTTTAATCTCATCGAGAGGGCGTAAAACGACTTCATTATAAATATACCCTTGCTTGTAGTCCGTACGATTAGTTTTTTGTTCAACTTCAGCAAATAACTTATAACCGAGATACCATTCTTGATAGACTTCTTGTGCTAATGTCCAAAACGCACTTTTTAATTCAAATAAAGCAGTTTTAGACGTATGTAAAGTAGTAGCAGCATGTTCTATTAATGCTTGATAAATAAAATCTTTTCCTGGTTGCACTTTATCTAAAAATGCGAGTGGTGCTGAATAATCTAGTGTGACGTCAGAAACAGCAGAACCAATACTTTGTAATGTAGTTTGGTTAAATTTTTGGTCATCTAGAACTTCTGCTAATTGTATACTTGTTAACTGTTTGCAGACATCAATAAAATGTAATGCAGTTACAACAAAAAGCATATCCCAATTTGAATTAAGTCCTAATGATTTCAACTTTTCTAGAATCTTGTCGTTATCAAATATTTCACTTCTTATGTCTTGAATATCATCGTCAGTTAATGTCTTAAAATCAACTGATGGATCAAGACCTAAAAACGCGTCACCCATTAATATTTCATATACAGTTAACGCTGAAACATCAAAGCACCTTTCTTCACTTAGAAAGACGCCATCAACATCAAACAATACTGATTTCATCTTACTCACTCTCCTAATTCAGAAAATTCTGATACCACACAATTTTACTATTTTATACATAGAAGAGCAAATGAATTTAATCATTTGCTCTTCTTTATATTATGCTATTTATTGTTCCATCTTCATTTCAATTTCATCTGCGACTTGCTGCACATGAGTACCGATAATGACTTGTACATTATGCTTTCCACTTTTTGTAACACCTACTGCACCTGCAGCTTTAATTTTAGATTCATCAAGTACATCATTATCATTTAGTTCCATACGTAAACGTGTTGCACAGTTTGTTAAAGAAGTAATATTTTCTTTACCACCAAGTCCTTCAATTATTTGTATAGCTGTTTGACTATATTTACGGTCATTTGAGTTTGTGTTTTCATCTGCTTGCTTTGCATCTGTTTCACTCGTTGGATCTGCTAAAAGATTATCTCCTCTACCAGGTGTATTAAGTTTCAATACTTTAATTGCTACTCTAAAGACAACATAATAAATAACAAAAAATACAATACCTTGTACTAACAACATCCATGGTTGATTAGCATTCGGATTAATTAACGATAAAACATAGTCTATTAATCCTGCACTAAAGGTGAAGCCGGCAGTCCATTGGAATAATGCTGCAATAAATAATGACAGTCCTGTTAAAAAGGCATGTATAACAAATAATATCGGAGCAACAAACATAAATGAAAATTCAATTGGTTCTGTCACACCTACAAAAAACGCTGATATGGCCCCTGCGAACATCAAGCCATACACACGCTTTTTCTGCTTACTTTCAGCAGTATGGTACATAGCTAATGCAGCGGCAGGCACACCGAACATCATAACTGGGAAGAAACCAGCCATATATCGTCCTGTTTCACCTTTTACTGCACCTTCACCCGTTTGGAACTTAGCCATATCATTGATACCTGCTAGATCAAACCAAAATACTGAATTTAAAGCATGATGTAGTCCTGTAGGTATTAATAATCTATTAAAGAAGCCGTAAATAAATGCACCAGTAGGACCAAAGCCCATAATCCACATACCAAATGCTACGATTGCATTATAAATATATGGCCATGCAAACAACAACACTACAGCTAAAATAATACTAAAGAAAGCTGTCATAATTGGCACCAAACGTTTACCACTAAAGAACGATAAAGCTGTAGGTAATTCTGTTTGGCTAAATTTATTATAAGCATATGCTGCAACTAGTCCTACAATTAATCCTATAAAAACATTCGCATTATTCATTTGCTCAAACGCTTTATCAACGCCCGTTTCTTTAACACCTAATAATGGTGCCAATTTGGCAGGACTTAATACGACTGTCGTTAAAAAGAAACCTACGACAGCTGCTAAAGCTACTGCTCCATCATTTTTCTTAGCCATTCCTAATGCTACACCGACCGCAAATAAAATACCCAATTGTTCAAGTATCGTCGACCCTGCATTCGTAAAAAATGTGGCAACATGTGGTAAGATGCCAATTGCCGCTAGCGCATTCCCTATACCTGTTATTATTGCAGCTGCCGGTAACACAGCAACAGGTAACATTAACGACCTACCTAAACGCTGGAAGAAATTGTACATAAAATCCCCTCATTCCTCTATAATTATCTTTTCCCCAAAAAAGACCACGTGTACAAATTTAACACGTGGTCATGATGCATTTAATACATAATTGTACATTTTCATAATAACACAATTAAATTCAAAATCGCACCATCTTCATAATTTTAATTTTATTAATGAAAATTATAACTTACTTTTGGTTTACATATTCATTTAATTTATTTTGTAATTGTCTTGTTCTATTTTCTAATTCTTTTGTTAAATATTCTAATTTTTCATTACGTTTCATTGATTTAGGTAAATTTTTCGTTTCAATAGGTTCACCAAATTTAATATATGCTGTATCCGTAATCAGCCCTTTAATTTCTTTAGGTCCAACATAGGCAGCTGGTAAAATAGGTGCTCCACCCATCATAGCAATTGTCACTGCACCTCGCTTTAAGGGAGCGTCTTCAGTAAACTCGGCACGTTGGCCTGTTGGAAAAATACCTACTGTTTTATTTTCTTTTAATAGTTTAATCGGTCGTTTTAACGTACTTGGTCCTGGATTTTCTCTATCTACAGGAAATGCATTTAGTGATTTTAAAAACTTTCCAAACCATTTATTTATAAATAATTCTTTTTTTGCCATATAATGAATTTGATTTGGGTAAATAGACATACCTAACATAATTACTTCATTATAGCTTTCATGCGTACAAGTGACTACATATCTATGTAATTGTGGTATATGTTCTTTACCTTGTACAACAAGTGATTTACTAACTTTTACTATAATCCAATATAAAATTGAACTAATAAATTTATACATGCTTTCACCTACTCTTTTTGCCTTATACTTCCTTATAGATTCTATCACTTAGTTATGTTTCAAACAAGAAAATATCTAAATCAGTCTAAAGTACGATAGCAATATACTAGAAAAAAAGCGATAAACCTTTCATAATATAGTTATAGTGTATGATTCAGGAGGTAAAATATGTCAGATTTTTATAACAGTCATGAGCAAAATAATAATAATCAAACTAATTCATCAGCAGAACATAATAACTATAATTATCAACAAATACAGCCAAGAAAACCAAAATTCCCATGGTTCAAAACAATTATAGTAGCATTAATCGCTGGTGTTTTAGGCGCTTTATTAGTCCTTGGTATTGGAAAGATTTTTAATGGGACAATTACTAATCATGATGGTGCAACTGTAGAAGAAACATCTAACAGTAAAGGTGGCAATACCTTAGATGGTAAAAGCGATAAATATAATTCTGTTAATCAAATGATTAATAATGTGTCGCCAGCAATCGTAGGTGTAATCAATATGCAGAAAGCACAAAACCTCAATGATTTGTTACAAGGTAAATCATCTAAATCACAAGAAGCTGGTGTAGGTTCTGGGGTTATTTATCAAAAAAGTAATGGTTCTGCATATATAGTAACTAATAATCACGTTATTGATGGTGCCAGTGATATCAAAGTCCAACTACATAATTCCAAACAAGTTAATGCGAAATTAGTAGGTAAAGATGCACTTACAGATATCGCAGTGTTAAAAATCAATGACACTGAAGGCACAAAAGCAATAAAATTCGCTAATTCCTCAAAAGTAAAAACAGGTGATAGTGTATTCGCAATGGGTAACCCACTTGGCCTAGAATTTGCTAATTCGGTTACGTCAGGTATCATTTCTGCAAGCGAACGCACAATTGATACACAAACTTCTGCTGGTAATAACAAAGTAAATGTACTACAAACAGACGCCGCTATTAATCCAGGTAATTCAGGTGGTGCCTTAGTCGATATCAACGGTAATCTTGTAGGAATTAACTCAATGAAGATTGCTAGCGAACAAGTTGAAGGTATTGGCTTTGCTATACCAAGTAATGAAGTCAAAGTAACAATTAAAGAGTTAGTCGAAAAAGGAGAAGTTGAACGCCCATCAATTGGTATTGGCTTGCTCAATTTAAGTGATATTCCAGAAGAATACAAAAAAGAATTAGAAACCAATCGTAAAGATGGTGTCTATGTTGCAAAAGTCGATGGAGATAACGGTCTAAAAGAAGGCGATATTATTACTAAAATCGATGATCAAGACGTCAAAGAAGATACTGATTTAAAATCTTACTTATATCAACATAAAAAACCTGGAGACGAAGTAACAATTACCATCGAACGTAAAGGTAAGACACAAACTGTAGATATTACATTAAAAGAACTTAACACTTCTAAAGATTCTTCAAAAGAGTCCAATTCAAGTCAAAGTGACGACAGTAGTTTAATGCCATAAATATAAACAGGCTCAAACCTATATATAGGTTTGAGCCTTATTTAATGTCTATAAAATAATATGTTAGAGAGAAATTTTATTTGTAATTTACCATAAAGTATTTCTTTTTGCCTCGACGAATAATAGTGAATTCATTATCAATTTTATCTGCTGCTGTAAATGTATATCCTACATCTTGTTGACGTTCCCCATTTATATAAATGGCACCATTCGTAACATCTTCACGAGCTTGACGTTTTGAAGATGAAATACCACTTTCTACAATAGCTTCTACGATATTTGTTGTATCATGGCTCAATGTTACTTGTGGCACATCTTTAAAGCCTTCTTTTAATTCTTGTGATGATAAAGCTTTTAAATCGCCACTGAATAATGCTTGTGAAATACGAATGGCATCATTTAATGCATCTTCACCGTGAATAAATGCTGTCACATTTTCAGCTAAGGCTTTTTGTGCTTCTCTTAAATGCGGTGCTTCTTGCAATGATTGCTCCAGACGTTCGATTTCAGAGTGCTCTAAAAATGTAAAGTATTTTAAGAACTTAATGACATCATCATCTGAAGTATTGATCCAAAATTGGTAAAACTCGTAAGGACTTGTTTTAGCTGAGTCTAACCAAATAGCTCCTCCTTCAGATTTACCAAACTTTTTACCATCAGATTTAACAACTAATGGAATTGTTAAACCATATGCTTCTGTTTGACCATACATACGTCTCATTAATTCGATACCACTAGTTATATTGCCCCATTGATCAGATCCCCCTACTTGCACTTTACAGTTGTAAGTTTGATTTAAATGACCAAAATCAATGGCTTGTAATATAGTATATGTGAATTCGGTAAATGATATACCATTTTCTAAGCGTGATTGAATTGAATCTTTTGCTAACATATAATTGACGCCGACATGTTTACCGTAGTCTCTTAAAAAGTCGATTAAAGAAATCTTTCCTAACCAATCTTTGTTATTTACGAGTTGCGCACCTTTTTCTGTCTCAAATTCAAATAATTTGTGCATTTGTTGTGCAATGCCAGCAACGTTTTGCTCCACCTGTTCTTCTGTTTGTAAAACACGTTCTTCGGATTTACCTGACGGGTCTCCAATCATTCCAGTACCACCACCAAGTAAAACTATTGGTCGATGACCATGATTTTGGAAACGGCGTAACGTTAAAAATGGTAATAAATGACCAATGTGTAGACTATCAGCCGTTGGGTCAGCGCCACAATATAATGATACTTGCTCTTTATTTAATAACGCTTCTAAATTTGATTCATCAGTCTGTTGGTATATTAGACCTCGCCATTGTAAATCTTCAATTAATGCATTTGCCATGATAAACCCTCCTATTAATATCTTATTATTTTTGAATTAAGTTTTATAACCAAAAAAATACGCCCTTACGAAATGTAAGGGCGCATATGCACGGTACCACCAAACTTTAAGTCCATCAACTTTATTAATGATACGTTCATTAACTCAAACGTTGGATTATGTTTGTAAACAAGCAAGGTGTATTCACTCAATAACAAACGATAGTTCACAGCGACCACTATCTCTCTGAAGATTATTAATCAGCTACTTCTCCTTTAATCCAAAAATAATATCGAATTGAATCTTATTATAAGTAACTCAATTTTAAAAGTCAATAATATTCTATGTTATAATGTATACAATATAAGGAGGTAGCTAATGAAACAGAGTCACATAGATCATAAAGTAAATACACATAATGATCATGTTCATAAAATGGAACAGTTCGAAAAACTTTATAAAAAACTCAAGTATTTGTTTATAGGTACTTTTATTATCATGGCTTCAATTTCAATCATTTTATTAGCTGCCTCAGTCATTTATTTTGATCATATTACCAAAGAAGCATCACATATGACGGACCATGAATTAAAAACACAATTACTTGATTTTCCTGGTAGTGAAGCACTAGATTTTAAGAATGATTCTGTGTTAGCTGCATATAATAATACAACTAATACTTTGATCGTTGGCCCAGCTCATGTCAATGAAAATGTCATTAAAGCATTAACATCATCAGAAGATAGTTTATATTTTAAACATAATGGTATTTTACCTAAAGCATTATTACGTGCGGTGGGTCAAGATATTTTCAATACAGAAATATCATCTGGTGGAAGTACCATTACCCAACAATTAGTAAAAAATCAAATCTTATCCAATCAAAAAACTTACAATAGAAAAGCGAATGAGTTAGTACTGGCAATGCGCACAGAACAACTATTAAGTAAACAAGAAATCTTGTATACCTATCTTAATATCGTTCCATTTGGCAGAGATAGCCACGGTGCTAATATAACTGGTATAGCGTCTGCGTCTTTTAGTTTATTTGGTAAATCTTCAAATAATTTAACTGTGGCAGAATCAGCTTACATTGTAGGTTTGTTACAAAGTCCATACTTATACACTCCCTATCAAGAAAATGGCCAGTTAAAGTCGAATGACGAATTACAGATAGGTTTAGATCGTCAACACTATGTGTTAAAACGAATGCTTGTTGAAGACAAAATTTCAAAAGCAACGTTTAATAAAGCAGAACAAGAGAATTTAAAACAGAAATTACAAAGCTGTGAATAAGAATTAAAGTAAAAGGTAGAACTGAACCTACATTCTGTAGTGTTCAGTTCTACCTTTATTATGAATAACATATAACAAGTTATAGCTTATCGTTAGAATAAGCCTTGGGCATGTCCATCGTCTGTAACATCCATATTTAATGCTGCTGGTTTTTTAGGTAAACCTGGCATAGTCATAATTGCACCAGTTAGTGCAACAACAAATCCAGCACCAGTTTTGGCTTCTAATTCACGAATCGTAATTTCAAAGTCAGATGGTGCACCTAATTGTGTTTGATCATCTGTAAATGAATATTGTGTTTTTGCCATACAAATTGGATAATTATCCCAACCATTATCTTTAAATGATTGTAATTGTTTTTGGGCTTTAGATGTAAATGTCACTTTACTACCACCATAAATTTCTTTCACAATTGTTTCAACTTTTTCTTCTAATGGTAAGTCTAAATCATACAAATGTTTAAATGATTGAGGCTCTTCGATAACCTCTAAGACATTTTGTGCTAAGTCAATTCCACCTTGACCGCCTTTTTCCCATACCTCTGTTAATGATAAGCGTACGCCTTTCTCTTTCGCCCAGTTAATAACAAACTCTGTTTCAGCTTCGGTATCATGAACAAATGCATTTAATGCAATAACAGGTTCCAGACCATATTTTTTCACATTATCTACATGTCGTTCTAAATTGACAATACCGTCTTGAAGCGCTGATACATTTTCATTTTTCAACTGATCTTTAGCTACACCACCATGCATTTTTAACGCTCTTATTGTAGCTACTACTACTACTGCTGACGGTTCGAAACCTGCTTCGCGTGCTTTAATATCGATAAATTTCTCTGCACCTAAGTCTGAACCAAATCCAGCTTCAGTTACTACAATATCCGCTAAATCTCGAGCTGTTTCTGTTGCTAAGATTGAATTACATCCATGTGCAATATTAGCAAATGGTCCACCATGTACAAGTGCTGGTGTACCTTCAATTGTTTGTACTAAGTTTGGTTTAATGGCATCTTTAAGAATCATAGCTAAGGCACCTTCAACTTTTAAATCAGCTACTGATACAGGTTTACGGTCTTTAGTATAGCCTATTGTAATTTTGCTAATTTTTTCTTTAAGATCCTTAATGCCAGTCGCTAAACATAATATTGCCATAATTTCAGATGCAACAGTTATATTAAAGCCATCTTCACGTGGTACACCTTGTGTTGGTCCACCTAGACCGACGATAATTTGACGTAGTGCTCGATCATTCATGTCTAAGACACGTTTCCATTCGATTCTACGTTGGTCAATATCTAATTCATTTCCCTGATGGATATGATTGTCTATAAATGCAGATAATGCATTATTTGCTGTTGTAATTGCGTGAAAATCACCATTAAAGTGTAAGTTAATATCTTCCATAGGTAAGACTTGAGCATATCCGCCGCCAGTAGCGCCACCCTTAATACCAAATGTTGGACCTAACGCTGGCTCTCTTAATGCCACCATTACATTCTTTTTCAATTGGTTAAATGCATCTGATAGACCAACAGTCACTGTTGATTTACCTTCTCCTGCAGGTGTTGGGCTCATCGCTGTAACTAGTACAACTTTGCCTTTGTCTTTTTTATCAATCTTGTTAATATCAACTTTCGCTTTGTAATGACCATATTGCTCTAAAGCGTCAGCAGGTATACCTGCCTTTTCAGCAATATCACCAATTGGTTTTAATGTTGATTGATTTGCAATTTCTAAATCAGATAAATGTGCCAACTAAATTCGCCCCTTGTAATAAATTAATTCGATGGTATCACAAATGAGTATCATCTAAAAAGTTCTTCCATATTTATATTAACGAACTTAAGCAATATTGTCGACAATTTAAGATAGCGCTTACATTAATTTTCTTTTTATCACCTAATGTACAACATGACAAAAGACTAGAACAGCAATGCCATTCTAGTCTTTTTTATTAAAAATAATTGCCACTTTTTTATTTAAAAAGCGATGTCAATTTTAATCTTCCATTGTGCTTAAATCACCAGCTGGTAAATCTAATTCCCAAGCTTTTAATACACGTCTCATA
Source organism: Staphylococcus arlettae (assembly GCF_025560845.1). Classification (NCBI taxonomy): domain Bacteria; kingdom Bacillati; phylum Bacillota; class Bacilli; order Caryophanales; family Staphylococcaceae; genus Staphylococcus; species Staphylococcus arlettae. The sequence goes on along the minus strand of NZ_CP094803.1, from coordinate 1,138,255 downwards.
ATTTTACCAGAACGTGTTTTTGGTAATTTATCTTTAAATTCAATTTCTCTAGGCGCCGCATGTGCTGCTAATCCTTCTTTGACAAATACGCGAATATCTTCTTTTAGTTCATCTGAAGGTTCTTGACCTGGAATTAATGCAACAAATGCTTTAATAATTTCGCCTCTTACAGGATCAGGTTTGCCGATTACACCAGCTTCTGCTACAGCTTCATGTTCTACTAATTTTGATTCAACTTCAAATGGTCCGACACGTTCACCTGCTGTCATAATTACATCATCAACACGACCTTGGAACCAAAAGTAACCATCTTCATCCATATAAGCTGAGTCACCAGATACATACCAATCTCCAATGAAATAAGATTCATATTTTTCCGGATTCTTCCAGACAGCCGTCATCATTGATGGCCAGCCTTTTTTAATCGCTAAATTTCCCATTCTGTTCACAGGCAATTCATTACCTTGATCATCAATAATAGATGCTTCAATTCCTGGCAATGGTTTTCCCATAGAACCTAATTTAATATCCATTGATGGGTAATTTACAATCATATGGCCACCTGTTTCAGTCATCCACCATGTATCTAATACACGTTTACCAAATACATCATATGCCCATTTAATAACTTCAGGGTTTAATGGTTCACCGACTGATAAAATAGTTTTTAGCGATGATAAATCGTATTTTTTAATAACATCATCACCAGCACTCATTAACATACGCAATGCTGTTGGTGCGGTATACCAAATTGTGACATTAAATTCATCAATCATGTTATACCATGCTTCAGGAGAAAAACGTCCCCCTGCAATACAGTTTGTAACACCATTTAGCCATGGACTAAAGATACCATAAGATGTACCCGTCACCCAGCCAGGGTCAGCTGTACACCAATATACATCATCTTCTTGCATATCTAATACGTATTTACCTGAAATATAATGTACTAGCATAGCTCTTTGTACGTGTAACACGCCTTTAGGCTGACCAGTTGAACCAGATGTGTAGTGTAAAATAAGACCATCATCTAAGTTTAACCACTCTGTTTCTATTTGATCACTTGCTACTTTTAATTCCTTATTAAAGTCAACATAACCATTTTCTACTTCTTCATCCACAACAATAATAGTTTCAAGATTAGGTAACTTTTCTTGCGGGATTCTAGGTAACAACGCATTCGTGGTTACAATTACTTTGGCATCACTATTATCTAAACGATCAGCCACTGCCTTTTCCATAAATGCTTCGAATAATGGACCAACAATGGCACCTAATTTTAAAATACCAAACAATGCAAAGTATAACTCAGGTGTTCTAGGCATAAAGATAAACACTCTGTCCCCTTTTTCTACATTAGCTTTATCTTTAAGCACATTAGCTGCCTTATTTACATTTGATTTCATTTCGTTAAAAGTATAACTTTCTTTTCTCTTATCGTCCTTATAATGTAGAGCAATTTTGTCGCCCTTGCCATTATCAACATGGCGGTCTATACATTCATGCGCCATATTTACTTTACCAGAGTCATACCAAGAAAACTCTTTTTCAACATCTTTCCAGTCAAAATTGTTGTACACTTTGTCATAGTCTGTAAGGTTAAAGTTTCCTTGATCCCCTTTATATACTTCTACTTTCATTGTAAATCCCCCTCTAAATGAAATCGCTTTCTAATACTGTAGTGTAATTATATCTAATATAGACACAATTTTCAAAAATATCTGACATAAAAATAATTACTGTGTTAATTTATGTTATTTTCAATTATAATCAATATAAATAATGCCTTAAATCTATTTTAAGTTTGAAGGTGGAGTGAGTTATGGAACACAAAAAAACTTATATCTCAAAACAGTACTCAATTGATGATGTTGAATATATCATTGAAGGTCCTGTCTCGAAAGCACAACTGGATTTAATGAGTTTTGACCAAGGTTTAACTGCTTTCCGATATTCAGATGAACAATTTGAAGCTATCAAGGAAATAAGCACACTAGATGAAGGCCGCATCTTTATCTTAAAGCAGCAGTCACATATTATTGGTTATGTCACTTTTCACTATCCAGATCCATTGGAACGTTGGTCTACAGGGGAGCTAGAATATTTAATCGAATTAGGGGCGATTGAAATTAGTTTACCTTATCGCAAACTGCATTTAGGTAAGGAGCTTATTCAAACTAGTCTTGCGAGCGATGAAATTGAAGATTATATCATACTCACAACAGAATATTATTGGCACTGGGATTTGAAAAATTCTGGTCTCGATGTATACGAGTACAAAAAACTCATGCAAAAATTGATGGGATACGGGAACTTAGAAATTTTCGCAACAGATGATCCTGAAATTACTAGTCATCCAGCTAACTGCTTAATGGCAAGAATTGGCAGTAGAATTACTATCGATCAATTACAAGCTTTTGATGACATACGTTTTATGAATCGCTTTTTCTTTTAAAGGGGAGAATTTTATGATTACTGAAAACAAAACGGGATATGTGTATGCACATGAATTATTACAATATCGTTTTAAAAATGACCATCCATTCAATCAAATGCGTTTAAAATTAACAACAGAATTACTCGTTGATTTAAACGCATTACATAACCATCATCTTATACAACCGAGACTTGCATCAGACGAAGAAATTGCCCTAATACATAGTTATGATTATATACAAGCTATGCACCATGCATCACATGGTATTTTAAGCGATGTTGAAGCCCGAAAATATGGTTTAGATGGTGAAGATACTATGCAGTTTAAGCATATGCATCAACACAGTGCTCGTATTGTGGGAGGAGCTTTGAATTTAGCTGATGCAATTATGACTAATAAAGTTACTAATGGATGCCATTTAGGTGGAGGCTTACATCATGCTCTGCCTGGTAGAGCAAATGGATTTTGTGTATATAACGATGTGGCAATTACTATTGCTCATCTAATACAAAAATATAATAGTAGAGTATTATGTATCGATACAGATGCGCATCACGGAGACGGTACACAATGGAGTTTTTATACGAATGATCATGTGTTAAATTATTCAATACATGAAACTGGTAAATTTCTCTTTCCGGGTTCTGGACACTATACAGAACGAGGTAGTGAACAAGGATTCGGCTACACCGTTAATTTGCCTTTAGAACCATTTACGGAAAACGATTCATACTTAGAATCTTTTAAACAAACGATTGAACCGGTAATTAAAACATTTAAACCTGATATTATTATTAGCGTCCATGGGGTCGATATTCATTATTTAGACCCACTGACACATATGAGTTGTACACTTGATGCGCTATATGAAATCCCATACTATATTAAAATGCTAGCGGATAAGTATACAGATGGGAAAGTACTGATGTTTGGTGGCGGAGGATATAATATATGGAAAGTTGTACCTCTTGCTTGGTCACACGTATTTTTAGCACTTATTGGTGAGCCAAAACAACAAGGTCCTTTACCACAAAAATGGCTTACTAAATGGCAACAATATGCACCCTGTTCCTTACCAAAAACTTGGTCCGATGAATGTACAGATTATCCTTATATTCCTAGAACAAAAGAAATATCAGCACTAAATACGAAACATGCAAAACAAGTAGCTTCATGGTTTGAATAACAATTAAAGTATAATTTGACTCAAGACCGTCATTTACAATGCTTTGAATTCTACTTATATATAATAAAAAAGCTGTCACATGTTGAATGTGTCAGCTTTTTATAGTGTCTTATTTTGTTGTACCACGATATTCAATTCTATGAGGTAAAATAACATTCGGTTCTTCGATTTCTTCCTCATTCATGTATTTTGTAAGCAATCTCATGCCTACTGCACCAATATCATATAATGGTTGAATTACACTTGATAATTGTGGTCTTACCATTTCCACTAGACGTGTGTTATTAAAACTAACTATTTGCAAGTCATCAGGAATACTCACACCTTTGTCTTGTGCACTGTGCACTAAACCAATGGCTTGTTCATCACTGATTGATAGAATTGCATCTGGTTTTGTTTTATTTAATGCTTCAAAAGCACGTACCCCATCTTTATACGTTTCATTACCATTAAAGATGTTGTCTTCATTTAAATTTAATTGGTGTTTTGCCAATACTGTTTTTAAACCAGCTAATACGTCATCTTGTGCTTTTTTAGAATAATTACCACCAACAAAAGCGAATTCTTTTGCACCATTTAAAATTAACTGCTCTGTAATTTCTTGTGCAGCTGTTTCAAAATCAATATTAACTGAAGCGATACCTGCATCTTTACCGTTTGTACCTGAAACTACAACCGGCACAGACGACTTAGTAATTAAATCTTTAATTTCTTCAGAGATAGTACCTCCTAAGAAAATAATTCCATCTACTTGCTTACTTAATAAATTATTAAAGATTTCTTTTTCTTTGACTGGATCATTGTCAGAATTTGAAATAATTGAATGATATTTGTACATTGTCGCAATATCTTCTAATCCACGTGCAAGTTGCGAATAATAAACGTTAGAAATATCTGGTATGATTACTCCTACTGTTGTTGTTCGTTTACTTGCTAAACCTCGTGCTACTGCATTCGGTCTATAGTTTAATTTCTTGATTACTTCGTTAACTTTATCTCGCGTTTCTGGTTTCACGTTTTGGTTGCCATTCACAACACGTGATACTGTTGCCATTGATACTCTAGCCTCACGCGCTACGTCATAAATTGTAACAGTCATAGTTTCCTCCTTGTAAGCGGTTTATTTGTCATTATAACCCGTTTTCATTACATTTTCAAAGTTTATCATATTTTATTGTCTAGGAAAATAATTTTGTTTCAATGTCACAATTATGTCATATATCACAACCGTAGCGAGCTATGTTATTGCTTTAAAAATCATAAAAAACCTCTTATGTTCACTACTATAGATATCGATATCCCATGGATAATACAATATCTAATTTCTGTAGTTAAAAACACAAGAGGTTTTTATCATATAACTATTATTATTTTATTTTTTTGCTATTGTACATTTGTGCTAAAGGATTTATTTCATTGTAGAACTTATCAAATTCGTTTAAATCCATTTGTTGTCCACTATCACTTAATGCTACAGATGGATCTGGATGTACTTCAGCCATAATACCGTCAGCGCCTACTGCTAAACCAGCTTTTGCTGTTGGTAACATAATATCTTTACGTCCAGTACTGTGTGTAACATCAACCATGACTGGTAAATGTGTACCTTGTTTTAAGATTGGTACTGCTGAAATATCTAAAGTATTACGTGTAGCTTTTTCATAAGTACGAATACCGCGTTCACATAAAATGATATTATTATTACCTTGTGAAGCAATGTATTCTGCTGCATAAATGAATTCTTCAATTGTTGCAGATAAACCACGTTTTAATAATACTGGTTTGTTAGAACGTCCTGCTTCTTTTAATAATTCAAAGTTTTGCATGTTACGTGCACCAATTTGGAATACGTCTAAGTATTCATCAGCTACTTCAAAGTCTGCTGGATTAACGATTTCACTAACAACGTTTAAGTTGTATTTATCTTTAGTATTTTTTAATATTTTTAAGCCTTCAACACCCAATCCTTGGAAATCATATGGAGATGTACGTGGTTTGAATGCACCACCACGAATAAATTTTTCACCTTTGGCATGTAAATCAGCAGCAACTGCATCTACTTGTTCTTGAGACTCTACAGAACATGGGCCAAACACGAATGATTTATTGCCATCACCAATTATGCCACCGTTATCAAATTGTACAATTGTATCTTCAGGTTTTAATTTTCTAGACACATATAAATGTTTTTCATTTTCTGATTTTTGTAAATCGGTAGAGGCTTTAAAAATTTCTTTGAATAATTGCTTAATGACATTATCATTAAACGGTCCCTCATTTTTATCTAAAAGAATGTTGATCATTTCTTTTTCACGTTGTGGATCATAAACCGTAGTACCTTGTTTACTTTTTTCTTCTCCAATTTGTTGTGCTAATTCGCCTCTTTTAGATAATAATTTTAAAATTTCATCATTAATTTCAACTATTTCATCTCTGTACGCTTGTAATTTATCCGTCATTTTATTCACCTCTATGAAGATTTTAAAAACTTATATTTTATTCTGCTTTAAAGCGATAAAATATTTGTTAAAAGTAATTCTAACAATAACTGACGTTAAGTTCAAGTCATGAATGTAAATTTATCTTGTTTAAAATAGAATAACTCTAATACTAACTGAATTTTCTGTCATTTGCTAGGGTAAATTTCACACTATTCTAAAATTAAAGTTAATTAAAAATTAAACAGGATAGAAATCAAGACGTTAGTTTGACTTCTATCCTGCGCTTAACATATGTGACTAGTTTTAACTTTAAACAATTAATTTTTTATTTTAAGTTTTACTTGTCGAAGGTTCTTTTTTCAATTTTACTTTTAGCTTTTTCTTCACTTGTTCTTTGTGAAGTTCTATTTTTTTTATAGTTCACTGTTGAAGTTGAATCTTCTGTGTTTTGATCATTAGTTAAATTATTCGTAGCTTTATCATGAACAATGTGACCATTTTCAAATGATACTGATTCATGAGTTTGCGTAACTCTCTTTTCAGCTGATGGCTGTTCAGTTGAAGTTGATTGCTCTGAAGTTGATTTGTTTTCTGTATGTGCTTTCTCATTCTCACTAGTACTTGCAACTGCTCCACCAGCTAATACAGTACCTCCTGTCACTGCGCCTGCAATGTTCGCATTGTCTTTATCACTTTGCTTAGTAACAAGGTTAGGTACAGTGTTAAATTTTTGAGTAGTTTGGGGTGCTTCTGGTTCAAGCAAGTTAGCTGTGTTTTGTGCGCGTGTGTCGTCGTTTTGTAAAGCATGGTTTTTATTCTGTGCAGCTTGTGCTAAACCTTCAGCAGTTACTTTGTTAGAAGTATCTTTAGTATTTTGTTCTTCTGCTGATGCTTCTTCTGATGAGCTAGCATTAGCCTCATCATTATTTGTAGCCGCTGCACCCGTTGCCGCTGCTGCACCCGCTCCAGCTACACCTGCAGCTCCAACTGCTGCTTTACCATTTTGGGAACCATTTTCATTTGATTGCCCAGGTTCCGCTAAATTATTTTCTGAAGCCTCTTCTTTAATTGCTTCTTGTTGTGCTGCTCTTTCTTTTTGAGTAGGCTCTACATCATTACTAGATGAAGTGCTTTGCTCTGTGTCAGCATTATTGTTTTCGTCTTGTGCAAAAGATGCTGCTCCTGCTGCTCCTGTTACTGCACCTACGCCAGCTGCACCAGCAACACCTGCTGTATTACTCTTATTCGCATCGTCATTATCTGTTTGATCTGACGTATTATTCTCTAATGATGTATCTGCTTCTTGAGCTTTTGGAGACGTATTTGCTAAATCATGAGACGCAGACTCTTGTTGGATAGCGACTTTTTGTGCATCACGCTCAGATTGACTCACAGTAGATTTAATATTATTTACTTCTGTGTCTGCTTGTTGTTTAGCATTTTGGGATTGTGACGTAATACTGGATTTAAAATCACTAGTTGTTTCTTTTTTAGTGTTTTTAGATTTAGATTTAGTAGTAACTAGGCCGACTGCTGTACCAATTACTGCTCCAACAACAAAACCATAGACAAAATTATTTCTTTCTTCATTATTGTTATACTCTTCAGGAACTTCATAACTTTCTAAGTTTTTTTCATAGTTATCACGATTATAATACGCCATAATATTTGCCTCCTATAGCAAATGCACTTAAATAAAGTAACAACCCCATTTAAGTGCATTTGTGTAAGTATATTTATTAATTATTTATTATCTACACGTGTAGTATAGCTATGATTTGTGTCACCAGCTACACTGCTCGTTTTGTAGTTTGCACTTTCTCTACGACCTCTTCTATTTTGCCATTTGTCAGCAATTTCCATTGCCACATTTGACCATTGTACAACTTGAGAAATTTTGTCTTCATTTTGAGAAATATTGTGCGTAATTGAATTAGTCACGCGGTCAACTGAACCGTTTAATGTTTGTACTGAATCACCAATACCTTTAACAGCATCAACCACTGAATTCAATCGATCAGATTTACCTTGAATATCTTCAGTTAAGCGGTTTGCTTTATGAAGTAAATCTGTTGATTCACGTGTAATACCTTGAATTTGTCCTTCAACACCATCAAGAGTTTTAGCTACGTGATCTAAATTTTTCTTCACTGAAATTAAAACCACAACGATTCCAATAACTAAGATAAGAAAAGCTATCGCTGCAATAATCCCAGCAATGGGTAAAATCCATTCCATTAAAAACGCCTCCTAATAAACATATGTTGTTATTTTATTTAAATACCCAACTCATTTTAACATAAACATACTAAAATTCGTTAACAACGCCAAGATTATCCATATATGCACGTTGAACTTTTTGAATATCACCTGCACCCATGAATAAAATAACTGCATCGCTATGTTTTTCTAATATGTCTACACTTTCTTCATCTATCAGTGTAGCACCATTTATTCTTTGAAGTAAATCTTGAATTGTTAAATTTCCAGTATTTTCTCTAATTGAGCCAAAGATTTCACATAAATACGTGTGGTCTGCTTTATTTAAACAATCTGCAAATTCTTCAAGAAAGGCTTTTGTTCTACTAAATGTATGTGGTTGAAATACAGCAATAACCTCTTTGTTCGGGTATTTTTTTCTTGCTGTTTCAATCGTAGCACTAATTTCTCTTGGATGATGTGCATAATCATCGACTAACACTTGATTGGCTACTTTAGTTTCATTAAAACGACGTTTAACGCCACCAAATGTTTCTAATGCTTCTTTAATATTGTCGACATTAAGAGATTCTAAATAGCTTATAGTAATTACTGCTAAGCTATTTAAAATATTATGGTCGCCATATTGTGGTGATAAGAATGTGTCATAGTACGTGTTATTGATATACACATCAAATGTAGTGCCATTTTCATTGAATTGTACATTAGCTGCATATACATCATCATCTTGTGAAAAACCATAATAATAAACAGGTACATCTGCTTTAATATTACGTAAATGTTCATCATCACCCCAAGCGATGATTGCTTTTTTGACATTGCGAGACATTTCTTGGAATGCATCAAAAACATCATTGATGTCTTTGAAATAGTCTGGATGATCAAAATCAATGTTAGTCATAATAGCATAATCTGGATGATAACTTAAAAAGTGTCTTCGGTATTCACACGCTTCAAAAGCAAAATATTCACTAGCTGGTATACCTAAACCAGTACCATCACCAATTAAAAATGACGTTTTTTTATCGCCGTTCATTACATGTGATAATAATCCAGTAGTTGACGTTTTACCATGAGCTCCTGTTACTGCTACAGAAGTATACTGATTAATGACATGCCCTAAAAAGTCATGGTAACGAATTACTTCTAAATTTAAATCATGCGCTTTTGTAACTTCTTCATGTGTATCTGGAAAGGCATTGCCTTGAATTACTACCATATCTTTCTTGATATTATTGGCATCAAACGGAAGTATTTTTATACCTTTATTTTTTAATGCAACCTCTGTAAAAACATAACTTTCGATATCAGAACCTTGTACTTCATGGCCAAGATCATGCATGATTTGTGCTAGTGAACTCATACCAGCGCCTTTTATACCGACAAAATGATAATGTGTCATACGAACACTCCCTTTTATATATATTAAATTTCATTTAAATCAGTTTCTGTTAAATAAACATCTCTAGGTTTAGAACCATTAGCTTCTGATATATAACCAAGTTGTTCTAATTGGTCAACTATTCGAGCGGCACGATTATAACCTATTTGGAAATGTCTTTGTATTAATGATGTTGAAATATGGCCTTCTTGCACCATAAATTGACATACATCATCAAATAAATCATCTTGTGGTGGACTTTCTGTTTTTTTCAATAATTCTTTTTCTTCAAATAAATATTCTGGTGGACGTTGTTGTTTAATATAATCTACAACATCATCGATTTCTTCGTCTGAAACAAAGCTACCTTGTACTCGGATAGGTTTATTCATACCGCTACCAAGATACAACATGTCGCCGTAGCCTAATAATCTCTCAGCACCACCGCTATCAAGAATAGTTCTTGAATCAACGCTTGAAGATACCATAAAGGCAATTCTTGTCGGTATATTCGCTTTAATTAAACCTGTAATTACGTTAACTGATGGTCGCTGTGTTGCTACTAACATATGAATACCACAAGCACGTGCTTTTTGAGCAATACGCGCTATAGATTGTTCTACATCTTGTGGTGCCATCATCATTAAATCGGCTAACTCATCAATAACTATAACAATTTTAGGTAACCTATCTTCATATGCTGCTTTCTTGTTAAAAGCAGTAATGTTTCTAACGTGATATTGTGCAAATAATTTATATCTGCGCTCCATCTCTTCAACAGCCCATTTAAGACTTTGTGTTGCTGCTTTGACATCGGTAATAACTGGCGACACTAAATGAGGTAAATCATTATATGGTGCTAATTCTACCATTTTTGGATCAATTAAGAGTAATTTTAGCTCTTCCGGATGATTTTTATATAAAAGTGATAACAATATGCTATTTATGCATACCGATTTTCCTGAACCAGTTGCCCCTGCAATTAGCGCATGTGGTGTTTTAGCTATATCCATTAATAATGGTTGATTATTAATTCTGTAACCCATAGCTACAGTTAATTTTGATTCGGCATCATTAAACTGCTCACTGTCAATTATTGATTTTATATTCACTTTAGTTGGAGATTGGTTTGGTACTTCAATTCCAACCAAGCTGGTACCCGGAATTGGTGCTTCAATTCGAATATCTTTAGCTGCAAGTGCCATTTTAATATCATCTTGTAATGCTGTAATTCTAGAAACCTTGACTCCTTTTTCAACAGAAAGTTCAAAACGAGTTACACTTGGTCCTTCAGTAACAGTTTGTACTTCGGCAGGTACGTTAAAGTAGTAAAAAGCATCGTTTAATTCTTGCTTTTTCTCCTCGATCCATGCATCATCTACTTCTTGTTCCTCTGGTGATTCTAGTAAAGCCACATCAGGTAATTTTACGCTTGGCCCTCTACGAATTGTACGTGTTGCTTGTGGTTGCTCTTTACTTTCATGTTGTTCTGTATCTTGTGTCGTTTCAGTTACATCATTTTGTTGAGTGCTATGCTCTATTGTTTGGTCATGTGTTGCACCCTGCTTAGTATGATGTTCACTCGTCGAATCTACCGCACTTGCAATATTATTTGTTTCATTTGTAACTGTGGCACTATCTGAATTTTCCTTCGTCTGATTAGATTGGTCAGATGTAGGTTTAAGTTCAGGTACATTTACTGATTTTGAAGAAGTTGTTGTACTAGTACTTACTTTTTTTGCTTTATTAGCATCCATCATACGTTTTTTATCAGAAGGTGTCATAACTACATTAAATGGTTTACTACCTTTAGCAATAGGACGTTTTACTGTAGATTGCGATTGCTGAACAGTTTTCGTTTGTTGTTCCGCCTTTTCATCCACATTGTTTTCTATTGCTGTGTTACTAGCCGTATTTTGTGCTTCAGATGAATTATTGTGTACTGAATCATCTGTTTCGGCATCTTCTTCTGTATTTAACGTAGCAGCTTCATACTGTACATTTTCCTGATTAATTGTCGTGTCCTCATCGTTAACGTGTTCAGTAGCATCATTCGAGTCTAAATCATTATGTTGATTTTCATTAAATTCTGTAGTTGCATCATCGTGATCGTCAGAGCTATCTTCAACATTTGTAGTTACATTAGCTGTAGCAGCGTCTTCTGACAATTCTTCTTGTTCATTTTCATTAATGGCTTCCGTTGTTTCTTCAACTTCCGCTTCTTCATTTAGAATATCTTGGTCAAAATTTTGCTTATGTGATGTTTCTTCGAGGTCATTCGTAGACGCTTCCGATATTTCTCTATAAGTTGCATCTGCTATTGCTTCATCAGCTGCTGATTGCTCTACTGAATCTTCATATGTACTTTCTGTAGTACTTGGTTCTATAGTAGATGCTTGTTGTTCTGTATCTTCAATAGACGTTTGGTCATCATCTACATATTGTACATCACTAATATTATCTAAATTTACTTCTTCATACATAAAGTTTTCTGATTCAGTAATATCAGTAGCGCTACTCTCATTATCAAATGCATGCTCTGTGTCTCGTTGATGCTGTTGTTCGGTATTTGATTGGTCTTTTGACAAATCATCACTATCTACTTCATCTAGCGAACTTTCTCCAACATATTGTTGTGCTTGTTTGGCATACATTTCATCGATAGCTTTTTGGATATTATCTTTAGGACTATCTTCATGTGATTGGCGTTTTTGTTGTAAAGCTTTTTTAAATTGTTTCTTTTGTAAAACTTTACGTTCTCTTTCACGTCGAATCTCTTCGACGATTTGTGATGCATAAAAGTTTTCAATATTAACAGTGTTATCCTTTTTCACTTGCTTTTGCTCAGCTGTGTTTTGTTGGTCTTGGCGCTTATTACCTTTTCTAAGCAAATCATCATTGGAATAACTTTCATTTTCTTTAACATTGTTTTCAATTGAAGTTTGATGTTGCGCAGAATCTGACTGCTTCACTTCATGAGCATTCATCATTGTTTGGTTTGAATTTGATAACTCATTTGTATCTGTATCAGATGTTAGTTCTTTATTTGTGATAACACCATTTTCTAATTTGTGTCTCTTTTGAGTACCAAAAATTGCCGAAGGTACTTCACTCGCTTTAAAATCGCTTTTATGATAATGCCGTTTTTCTGAAGATGGTGTTGAATATTGTGCTCTCAAGACCTCTGTTTGAATACGAATTCTCTTATTATTTTGCTTATTATCTGGTCTTTCTACTTGCTTATATGAATGAGTCGTTGATGTTGATTCTGGTTGTCTATCAATATTTTGTTCATAGGCAGAATTTCTGTGTCTTCGAGAACGCTGTCTCCCATCATTTGTAACTTCATTAAATTGTTGCTCATTAGAAGATGACTTGTGCTCATTGCTAGTTGAATGATTGGCGTCGGTATCTTCTATACCACTCATTGGAAACCTAAATTTACCTCTAGGTCGCTCGTATACATCATTATTTTGAGGAAGTAATGAGTCTTTATCATTTTGATTTTGTTTGGCTTTGTGACGACGTTGATTTCTTTTAGCTAAATAATCGTCTTGTGAGTCGTTCTCTTCACCAAATAATTTATCGAACCAGCTCATACGCTCATCCTCCTTTTTTATTCTTCAAAAAATGCTTGTCCAACCGTATAACTATCATCTAACACCATGATACCTTTTTCGGCTGGCGCGTTCGGTAAGTCTAATTCTTTCATTGAGCACACCATTCCACTAGAAGCTACTCCACGCAGTTCCGCATCTTTTATTACCATTCCGCTAGGCATAACCGCACCAACTTTTGCAATCACTACTTTTTGACCTGCTTCTACGTTTGGTGCTCCGCACACAATTTGTAATTTTTCAGTAGCTACATCTACAGTTAATACACTCAATTTGTCCGCATCAGGATGTTTATCTTTACTTTCAACGTAACCTACAACGAATTTTGGAGACAAGTCCGCGTTCAACTGTTGAGTGAACCCTGCCTCAACAATAGCGTTTTGTAACGCATCGATAATAGATTCAGTCAATTTAACATGACCATTATCTGTAATTGTTACTTTATCTGCTATTTTGAAAACATTGTATCCTACTACTTTATTATCCGCAGTAATTTCTACAACATTCCCCTTTGTTTCATAAGAGAACGGCCCTTCATGTGGCTCGATTTGTAAAAATGCTACATCTCCAACTTTTTCTTTATTGTAAAAAAGGTTCATACTTAAAACTCCTTATTTTTTATCTTTATTTTCATATTGCTTTCTTGTTGCTTCTAATCTTTGAATAACGTTTGGATCACGTTTTTGTTTATTATTTTTACCCAAAATGAATATTGGTTCAAAGTGACCACTTTCGTAACCGAAGGATAATGAAGTAATTGGCACTAGTCCTTTAGTAAAAAACTCCATAGTTAAATGGGCCATTACATCATAACCCGTTTTGTTTCTTATATCTGCGACAATCAACACATCCTGATGTGGAATTGCTACTAGCATTTCGCCTTCACATTGTTTTTCAAATTCATTTAAAAATGAAGTGTTTAAAATTCTACTAGCATCATAACCATCATTGGAATTAATAAAGTAAAATAAATTACCTTTTACTTCATCTGTTGTATATTTGTTTTCTAATTTTCGGACATTAAATAATGCCATTTCTTTTAATTGTTGTTTAGATATATTTAGTTGTTGAAACAGTTTTTCATCTATTAAGCGATATGATTTTCCCAAATCAACTGCATAATAAATATAAGTTTCAGCTGTATGCTCATCTATCACAAATGGTACGCCATCTTTGTTTTCTTTTGCAAAACTTGGTGCACGTAACACCGGCATAACATTAACTTGCTCTAAATCTGCTAATGAGTCATCCTTCATTTGGCCGATTGCTTCTTCAACATAATAAACGATTTCATCTACAATTTTTTCTTGTTGTTGTTTGTATTTTGCAACAATCGCGTTCAATTTAATTGTTACGCCTTTTCCATTATCAACTCTATATATACGTAACGTTTCATCGTCACGATTAAAACTAAATTTTACATCTAATTGCTTTAAACGTTCTTTTAATTTATCTCTCATTTGAAAGACATTCATTGATTAACACTCCTATATTCGTGCCTTTATACAGTTTACAATAAATATACCCTTTAGAACAGAAAAAATATACGTTCAAAGGGTATAGTTTTATCATTTTACAATACTCGTTCTCACTATCTATTTATAGTGAAGCAATAAAGTCATCAATTTGTTCAATTGATTTACGTTCTTTTCCAATATAACTACCCAATAATTCACCGTCGTTATAAACTAAAAAACTTGGAATACCCATAATACCATGGTCAACACAAATATCCATAAATTGATCTCTATCAACAGAAATAAAATTAAAATCATTATATTTTTCTTCTAACTGTGGCAAATCAGGTTCGATGACTTTGCAATCAGGACACCAATCTGCGGTAAATAAAAATACAGTTTTGGCTTGTTTTAATTCTTCAAATTGTTTTTCACTTTCTAAACTTTTCATGTTTATATGCTCCTTAATTAACTATATTGTAAATGTTCGATTTGTGAACTAGTCAAATCCTTAATTGAAGTAAATAACAACGCTCTGGCAGCTGTATAATCTCGAATATCAAATACAGCATTGGTACTATGAATGTAACGTGCACAAACACCGATAACAGCAGTTGGTACACCTTGGTTAGCTTTATGAATTTCTCCTCCATCTGTGCCACCGGGTGAAATGTAATATTGATGTTTAATATTATGTTCTTGAGCTTTATTTAATAAAAAATCTCTAAATGTAGGTTTGAGAATCATAGTACCATCTTTAATACGAATTAGAGTCCCCTCCCCTAGTTCGCCTGAAAGGTTTTGTTTACCTTTCATATCGTTAGCTGGTGAGCAATCGACGACAAAAGCTACATCTGGCTCAATTAATTCAGCTGCTGATCTTGCACCACGTAATCCAACTTCTTCTTGAACATTTGCGCCAACATATAAATCCACATCTAACTCCATATCTTGTACTAATTCTAATAACTCTATGCCAATAAGACAACCATAACGATTATCCCATGCTTTACTCACAAAACGATGTTCAGATAATTGTGTAAATGGCGTTTCTGGTACGATAGTATCACCAATTTCTATCCCTCTTGACGATACTTGCTCAGAATTTTCACAACCAATATCTAGCAGCAAGTCTTCAATTTTAGGGGCACCTTCATTACCAGTGCGAAAATGTTTCGGTATATTTGCAACAATGCCTAATATTTCTTCACCATTTCGTGTTTTAACTTTTAAACGTTGGCCTTGCCAAATGTCATTAGCTATTCCGCCTAGATTAGTAAATTGGAGTAAACCGTTTGAAGTAATATTGGTAATCATAAAACCAACTTCATCCATATGTGCTGCAACCATCACTCTTTTGGCATCAGCTGATTTTGAACGTTTCACACCGTATATTGCTCCCATGCGATCTTGTACAAATTCGTCGACAAATGGTGCCATCTCTTCTTTAAGATAATTTCGTACATCACTTTCAAATCCTGGAGCACCGTGTAACTCCGTTAATATTTTCATTCGTTCTAAAGTCTTATTTTGATCTAAATTCAAGTTTACTCACTCCTTAATAGTTATTATATCATCATCATTATGGTAAACTAATAATATGAATTCGTTGGGGGTAGATGATATGATGTTTAACAAAAAAAATTGGTGTATTATTGCAGCAATATCATTTATTGTAAGTATTGGGATGTTTTATTTAATTAAACGACTCTATAATAAGCGCACTGTAAATCCAGATAAAATACTTAGTGAAGTAAAAACGTATTTCATGCACGTTGCTGGTTCATATATTGTTCAGCAACCATTACAGTATAATAAAGCTGGTCATGAATATATTGTTTATCAAGGTGGTATCACTACAATTAAAAATGATACATGTACATATTATGATTTTTATGCAGATGCACGTACTGGTGAAATTTTAGATATAATTGAGAATTAAATAACATCAAAGAGGCTGGGACAATATAGATTGTCCTAGTCTTTTTTCATATGGGCAGTAGCTGACTGCATTGAAAATGCGCTTTAAACCAAGCTTGTTTCAACGCTAGTCATCCTTGCCGGGGTAGGACGACGAAATCTTTTTTTCAAAATCAGATTTCTGTCCCACTTCATGTTTTAGTCGAAACTTTTTTCATATGGGCAGTAGCTGACTGCATTGAAAATGCGCTTCAAACCAAGCTTGTTTCAACGCTAGTCATCCTTGCCGGGGTGGGACGACGAAATCTTTTTTCAAAATCAGATTTCTGTCCCACTCCCTATTTTCTCGATACAGAATCGACAATATTCTTTTTGTTATCATATTTTACCGCGAAGTAATTTTCATCATGATAAAATAAAAACCAATAATTTTGATGAATAAAATACGGAAATAAGCGCTCTTTTTCTCTAATAGACTGCATAGGATAGTCATCATAAGCTGTCACCCAAAGTGGATTCGTATGTGCCGTCGTTGGGAAAATATCTCCTAAATGCACCGCTTTTTCCCCTTCACTTTCTATAATTATAATGGAATGTCCAAAACTATGACCTCCAGTATGTTGCATACGTATGCCTGGACATATTGCTATTTCTCCATCAAACAAAATAAGTTGGTCTTTAAATGTTCCATTATTCTTTTCCCAGTAGGTTGATTTACTTCTAATATTTGGACTTTGAAATTCATGCCATTCATCTTGTTGTATATAATGTACAGCATTACTAAAAATTGCATTTCCTGCATTGTCAGTTAAACCAGAAGCGTGATCAAAATGCATATGAGTCATCAAGACGATATCGATATCTGTCAGTTGTAAATTCAATTTGTTCAATTCTACTTCGATTTGACTTTCATAATCCACACCAAAATTACGTCGCTCTTTTTCCGTCAATTTACTATTTCCGATACCCGTATCTATTAAAATATGTTGATTATTTGTTTGAATTAAAATTGGATGCGTAGGTAAGGCAATTTGATTTTTATCATTTACATTATAACGTTTTGTCCATAATGCTTTTGGTACAACACCAAACATTGCGCCACCATCGATATTAGTAATGCCTCCATTGAGTTGATGAATCGTAAATTGTCCTAATTGCATAATATTCCTCCTTGATATGGAACTCTTATTATCATTATAAACATTTTACAAATAAATATAAATTTTCACAAAAAAACGTTGCTCAGTATATGAACAACGTTAGTTTGAATGAAATTGTGCTTCCATGCGATAAATTCTCGAACCTTTATCCGAAAATTTTCTTTCATATTCTGTTTCAATATTATCTTCATCGTCTTCTTGATGAAGATTTAAATTTATTTTTGTAAAATACATACCGAATTGCGACATACTTTCAAGACTATAAGCAAACAAGCCTCTATTATCAGTTTTGAAATGAATTGCGCCATCATCTTTTAAGATTTCTTTATACAACTTTAAAAATGATGCATATGTTAATCTGCGCTTTGTATGTCTACGCTTTGGCCACGGATCTGAGAAATTCAAATAAATTCGTGATACCTCATTTGGCATGAAATATTCGGTTAGCTCACCCGCTTCGTTACATATTAGCTTGATGTTAGTTAAATTGTGTTCTAAAACTTTATCTAAAACTTTGACCATGACATTTTTTTCTCGTTCTATAGAGATAAAATTAATGTCAGGATTTTGTATAGCTAATGTTGTAATAAATTGCCCCATGCCAGATCCAATTTCGATATGAATGGGTGCATCATTATCGAACCACGCTTGCATTTTACCATTATGCGTACCATCAACATCTACAATACTTGGGTGAGATTTCAAATAATCTTCTGCCCAAGGTTTATATCGCATTCTCATTACTTATACTCCTTAAATAAATGCATTATTCGTCATAACTTCATTTAAAAATTTCAACCACGTATTCATATCTTTATAACGCTTTTGTTCTTCGTACCATTGTACCATACCGATTGATTGAATGACTGTATACCACTTCATTCGCTTCTGCAATTCGATAGTGTCATTCGCACCATAAATATTTAGCCACTCTGACCATTGTTGCTCAGGAACGTAGTTATATAGGAGCATACCTATGTCAATCGCAGGGTCGGCAATCATAGCACCTTCCCAATCAACTAAATAAAGTTCATCCCGATCTGACAATAACCAATTATTGTGATTTACATCGCCGTGAACAACAGTAAAAAACCGAGAATCTAGTATTGGTAAATGCTCTTCTAAATACGTTAACGCTTTTCGTACAACATGATGTGTTAGAACTTCTCGAGATAATGAGGCATTGATTTTGCGTAACATAATTGTAGGAGTTATAGGTTCCATTTCCATACGCTTCAACATATTAAGTAGCGTTTTAGAATTATGAATTTTCTTCAATAGCTGTGCAACTCTTTTTTGATGCATTTCCTTGAATGACAATTCACGACCATTTTTCCAATGCTGAGCTGTTACCACTTCACCAGTTTCAATGCGTTTCGTCCAAACTAGTTTAGGCACAATACCTTCTGCAGATAATGCAGCTATAAAAGGATTCGAATTACGCTTTAAAAATAATTTTTGGCCATCTTGTTCAGCCATATATGCTTCACCTGAAGCACCGCCTGCAGAATCTAGCGTCCACCCTAATTGATAAAATTGCTCCACCACGTTCACCTCACTTTCAATAGAAAATGGCTCTAGAAAGTTATTTTCAAGAGCCATATATAACAATTGTTAACAAAAAATGTACGAAACCTCGTAATTAAACGTAATTATTTACGTATTTGTCCCATTACGTTTTAAGTTCATACTATGTACTTATTAGCTTTTTTATATAATCGTCCACGTCTCTCTTGCTAATAAGAATATCGTTTCTGTTTTATGAAATTGCTTGTTCAATTTCAAGACTCATAAAAGATTTTATAATGTTTGGGTATTTATTTCAACCAAAAATGAGAAACAAAAAGTCACTTTTTACTTCCTATGTAAGATATGATTCATAAAATAGCGTCAGTTGAAATTATACCACATTTCAACTGACATAAATATGTTAAATTATCTTTCAGCTTCTAAAGGAACTGCACTTTCATTCTCAATATAATGTGTAAAACCTTCTTGTAATTTTCGTGTAATTGGGCCAACTTTACCGTTTCCAATAGCTTCACCATTTAAATTAACAACTGGCATAACCTCAATTGAAGTACTTGAAACAATAACTTCATCCGCATTTTTCAAGAAATCTACGGTAAATGCTTCCTCTTTAAAAGGAATATTATTTTGTTCAGCAATTTCTTTAATTACTTGTCTTGTAATACCATTCAAAATCAAATTATTAATTGGATGCGTATAAATTGCACCGTCTTTTATAGCGTATGCATTACTAGATGATCCTTCAGTAACTTGTTCGCCTCGGTGTTGAATCGCTTCTTGTGCATTATATTTAACTGCGTATTCTTTAGCCAAAACATTACCTAATAAATTCAAACTTTTAATATCACAACGTAACCAACGAATATCTTCAGTTGTAATTGCATTAATACCTTCATCTAAGGATTTATATGGTCGGTCATAACTTTTTGTGAATCCCATAATATTTGCTTTTACAGAAGGTGTCGGAAAGGCATGATCACGAGGAGCAGCACCACGTGTCACTTGTATGTACACGCCACCATTAATAATTTTGTTTGCGACAATTAATTCTTGTACTAAATCAATAAGACCGTTAACTGTGTAGTTAAGTTCTAAACCAATTTCTTTGGCACTTCTTAATAAACGTTCAAAATGTGGTTTCGCAGTAAATAATTTATTATTATACACACGTACATATTCATAAATACCGTCTCCAAAAGTATACCCTCTGTCGTTATATGGTACGTTTGCGTCATGTTCTTCAACTAACTGTTCATTAATTAAAACTTTAGTCATAGTTATCCCTCCACACATAATTTATATAATGCCTCTAAGTAAATACTAGTTGCATCAAGTAATTGCTTTTTAGTCATATATTCATTTTTTTGGTGCATTAAGTCTTCAGTGTCTTTGAACATAGCACCAAATGCTACGCCTTTATCTAAGTTGCGCGCATAAGTGCCACCACCAATAACATATGGTTCACTATGATCACCTGTTTGGTTTCTATAAGTTTCCACTAAACTTTGCACAAATGGGTCATTTTTATCTACATAATGCGGTGACTGATTTTTACCTAATTCGATATCAAATCCAAGTGCATTAATTTCTTCTTCAAAACGTGTCAGTGCTTTAGTAAATTCAAACCCTTCAGGATAACGAAAATTAATACCGAAACTACCACCTTCTTGGTTATTATAATTAATAACACCAATATTAGTAGTGACGTCTCCCATCACATCCGTATGGAATTTCATACCCATTTTTTCTCCAAAGTCTGATTTAAACAAATAGCGTTCGCTAAATGCTACAAAGTTAGATGCTGTTTTATCTAATTTTAAGTTTGCTAAAAAGTTTAATAAATATAACCCTGCATTCGTACCTTTTGATGGATCCATACCATGAACTGCTTTACCAAAAACTTTTAATTCTAAAACACCACTATCAACTGTGCTTGTACCATCTAGTTGATTTTGTTGTAAGTAATTTTCAAAGTTTTGAATGACATCAGTCATATTTTCTTTCACTAAAACTTTGGCAATTGCCTCATCTGGTACCATATTATATCGCTGACCTGATACAAAGCTATACAATTCATAATCAGGTTCATCAATGTCTTCAGCTTTTGCTGTTTGGATGACATCAAACGTACTTATACCTTTTTCACCGTGTATCGCTGGAAACTCTGCATCAGGTGCAAATCCTAATGTTGGCATTTCTTCTGTTTCAAAATAACGATCAGTACATTTCCAATCAGATTCTTCGTCGGTTCCAATAATGATATGTATACGTTTTTTCCAGTCAACGTTCATTTCATTTAAAATTTTAACTGCATAATAAGCAGCAATTGTTGGTCCTTTATCGTCTAATGTGCCACGTGCTATTATTTTATCGCTCGTTACAACTGGATCAAAAGGATCTGTGTCCCAGCCATCACCAGCTGGAACGACATCAACGTGACATAAGATGCCAAACACATCTTCGCCAGCACCTGCTTCTATTCTTCCAGCAATATGATCAACATCATGTGTCCCAAAACCATCACGTTCAGCAATTTCATACATATAATCTAATGCCTTGCGTGGCCCAGGGCCAACAGGATATGCATCTGATGCTTTACTATCATCTCTAACACTCTCTATTGCTAATAAGCCTTTTAAATCATCAATAATTTGTGATTCATAAGCTAGAACTTTGTCTTTCCACATTTACGATCCACTTCTTTCTTAAATACTAGTTTAAAATATATTTTACATGATGTTACACATAAACTACAGCGAGATGACAATATTATTTTGATTTTTTTACTGTAACATTAATACAAAAACAGTTGAGTCTTGTTATAGCAAGTAATATCGCAACTGTTATATTTTAATTAATATATTAGAAAAACCTAACTCATTTATACGTGAGTTAGGCTTTTAGTTAATAACTGTTATTTTTCATCGTTGTCAAATTTATTTTTGTTGTTTTTTAATTCTTCTTCAGTGACAACTCTTAAGTTGTTAGATGGATCAGCTGCACCTTCATCCGTGAAACGAGCTTCATCAATTTGATCTTCATCTGAAGATTTTACATTTTTAAAACGATTTTTTTGGTCATTGATATAGCCTTTAGGATCTTGTTTCACTTTGTTGACATATCCTTTAGGGTCTTGTTTTACTTCATTAACAGTTTCACCTGCTTTACTGCTAATTTGACTTGCTATATCTTTAGCATTTTGTTTGTAAGATTCTGGGTTTGACTTATATTTGTCGTATTCACCTTTCAACTTATCTCTATTTTCTTTTTTAGAAAGTACGACAGCTGCTGCTGTGCCCCCAATACCTACAACTGCTTTTAATAATCTTGACATAAAATTACACCTTCTTTAATTATTTTATTCCTAATTGTTCAAAATCTTGCTCTTTTAAATGACGATATTCGCCGACAGCTAACTGTTCATCAAGTTGTAAATCTCCTATTGAGATTCTCTTTAACGCAAGTACTTCATTGTTTATAGCATGAAACATGCGCTTAACTTGATGATACCTTCCTTCGGTAATAGTTACAAATGATTTCCTTTCTTCTTGTGCTTTTACCAAAGTAGCAGGCTTAGCTAATCCATCATGTAACTCAATACCCGTTTTAAATAATTCTATATCATTATTTGTAATACTTTTTTCTGATAAGACTTCATAAGTTTTGGACACATGTTTATTAGGACTCATTAACTGGTGGCTAAAATCACCATCGTTTGTAATAAGAAGTAGACCTTCAGTATCTTTATCTAATCTTCCTACTGGAAAAATATGAAAATCTTTATAGTCTTTAAATAAATCTATTACAGTTTGATGTTGATTATCTTCAGTAGCGCACACATAACCTTGTGGTTTATTTAACATCAAATAAAGCTTGTCAATATAAACAATATGGTTATTATCAACAGCAATGTAGTCTTCTAACGCATTGACATTCGTTTTTGCTGACTTTTCAACAGTACCATTCAATGTCACTCTACCTTTTTTCAATAATTGTTTAACTTCAGTACGTGTTCCGACACCCATATTAGCTAAAAATTTATCTATTCTCATTTAATCACACCTAGTTTACGACGTATTTTATTTGGTATTTCACCTAAAAATTGGTCTGCTAAATGTGTTTTCATCGTAATTATGCCATAAACTAAAATACCTACTATTACACCTACTACAACTATTATCAATGCTCCCATTTTACTTTCTGGAGAAACTATAAATTGTAAAATGAAGTAAGTTAATTCAACAGCTAACATCATGATAAAACCGAATAAAAAGATTTTTGCAAAATGTAACCAAGTTTCACTGAAGTTGAATTTCGCATATTTTTTAAGAATTACAAAGTTACAAATATTAGCAAAAAGCAACGCGATCGCTGTACTTAAAATAGCACCTGATGTATGGAACATATATATTAGCGGTGTATTTAATACAATCTTAATCACTACAGCAGCTAGAATGACAAATACCGTAAGTTTTTGCTTATCAATACCTTGTAACATTGATGCTGTAACACTTAATAATGCTATTAATATTGCTACAGGTGCATAGTAGAAGAGTAAGTGGCTACCTTCAACATTGTAACTATAAAAGACATTATATAACGGCAATGCTAATGCCATAATACCTAGACTAGCTGGCACCGTAATGTACATTAAAACACCTAATGACGTTCTGATTTGTCTATGCATATTGTCTAATTGTCCAGTAGCATATGTTTTCGTAATAAATGGTATTAAGCTGACAGCAAAACCAGATGCTAGTGACGTAGGAATCATAACTATTTTATTTGTCGTCATATTTAACATAGTAAAGAATTGGTCATGTAATTCTTGTGGTACGCCTGCCAAACCTAAGGCATTGTTATGTGTAAATTGGTCGACTATATTAAATAATGGAAAATTCAAACTAACAATAACAAATGGAATACTGTACGAAATTATTTCTTTGTACATTTTGCCATAAGATACCGTGATACCCGTATCATCAGTGGCTACCATTTTCTCAATATTTGGTTTACGTTTACGCCAGTAATACCATAGCGTAAAGATACCCATAATGGCACCAATTGCTGCAGCAAAAGTTGCCACACCATTTGCAAGTAATACTGAACCATTCATAATGTTTAACACTACATAACTACCAATTAGAATAAATAATATTCTCGCAATTTGTTCTGTTACTTCTGACACTGCAGTAGGCCCCATAGACTTATAGCCTTGGAACACACCACGCCATGTAGCTAATAATGGAATAAAGATAACTACAACACTAATTATTCTTATAATCCAAGTGATATCAGCAACAGACCAACCACCTGAGTCTTTTGAATCTTGTGCTAATGTGATAGAAGCAATTGTCGGTGCTAAAAAGTATAGTACGGCAAAACCTACTATTCCAGTTACGGTCATCACTATAAAACTGGATTTATACAATTTTTGACTGACTTTATATGCACCTAACGCATTATATTTTGATACATATTTTGAAGCTGCTAACGGAACACCTGCAGTTGCTACAGCAATTGCAATATTATAAGGTGCGTAAGCATAGTTAAATGGCGCAAGGTTTTCTTCTCCTCCAACTATTGCATAGAATGGAATGATAAAAAGGACACCTAAAACTTTAGTAATTAAAATACTTAATGTTATGAGAAAGGTCCCTCGAACCAATTCTTTACTTTCACTCATTTATATCTTCCTATCTCAATTTAATTTTAAAATCATAACTTCAATGATAACGTTATACACACTTTTTTTCAAAGTTATACATATATAAAAATAACACAGATAAATATATAAGTGTTCATTACTTTGACTAGTTATAACTATTTTTTAAAAGCGTGTTTACAAATTCAACTTTCCCTTATGTTGCAATTCATACAAACGTTTGATGTTATATTGAAAAATCTATATTATCATGTTTTTAAACATAAAATAAGTCATATTATGTAGTAATACAAACATATTAATAATAAGGAAATATAAATATGAAAAAGGAGTGGGACAGAAAGATTTCGTCGTCGCACCCCGGCAGAGATGACTAGCATTGTAAAAGATTGATTTGAAGTGTATTTTCAATACAGTCAGCTCTTATCAATGTGAAATGAGACTAGGACAAATTAATATTATCCTAGCCTCCTAAATTTATATGAATAATGCATGTTTTATTAGCGATAATTTTAACAACATAATAAAATCAGCAGTTATGTATTATTATGATAATATCTTAATGAAGAAATTACCACGACATTAAGATTGTATAGCATTATCAATCTTTTGAGATAATTGCTTGAGGTAATCAAAATTCAACTTAAAGTCATAGCTTTCTTTAACATCAGGCGTTTTATAATCTTCCAAAAATTGTTCCGGTGATTTCATAAATACACTTTTAAAATTTTTTGAGAATGTAGAATATGATTTATAACCATAATTTCTCCACAAATCTTTAGTTGTATCCATTGTTAACATTTCTACGGCTAAGCGATAAATTTTAACTTTAATAATGTACTTAGTGATAGAAATATTCATTTCTTCAGAAAAAACACGCGATAAGTAACTCGGATTAACATAAAAAACCTTAGAAATTTTAGATAATGTTATATTTTCTTTGTGATGTTCAAAAATATATTTCAAAATCGTTTTGATCAAATTATTATTAATCCCTAAGTTATCTTGTGAATAGTATTGCGCAGCCCTAATATAGTTAATAAGTTTAACTACATTAATATCGGCATTAAAGAAATCCTCTTCATACAAATAAATAACTGTGTCTAAAAATTGTTTCTTTATTGCTAAATCTAATTGTTGACTTTCGACATCCAACTGCCTCATTTTATACAACGAAAAACGGTTAAAACTAAATTTATTAATGCTTATTTCCATCACAATGCCAGTAGTAACTAAAAGTTTCGGAGAGGTATAAGGCTCAATAATCAAAAATTCATTCTCTTCAAAATGTTCAACTGAAATTTTATCATGTAGTTCTGCCTTACCTGATAATATATATATCACTTTAACTTCATCTAAATTTTCATTAATTTCAACATTTTTTTCATGAATTTTATAGCTATAATCCATAATATCCCTCTTTTATTTTTAAAATTTCTATAAATATATTCAACTAATTAATAAGCTCTTAATATTAAAGTACAATTTAAATTATTTAATATTATAACTTCTAATACTATGTAATAACAGTAAATTTCTAATAAATATATATAAATATTATCTTACTGTATCGATTGCTTAACTGTTCAATCTCTTTGCCAGTAATTGTGTTTATATACATTAAATCTACCTCAAAAAAATTAATAAATCATTAAGATTTATATATATGTTGTCAAACTCACTTTATAAATATAATATTAGAATAATTTTATATAATATTACTAGGCAATTTCACTACTTAGTAAATATTCAGCTTCAAAAAGTAAAAAATTTAAAACGAATTTAACTTCATTAAATTAATTACACATAATCATTCAATACACTCATTGTGATTATTTCGATTCATCGCTCTTTTTTTACTTTAATTAATCTATTTTTTTTCTGCTTTTTTAAATTAGCTACATTAGCGATTAATATTTGATAATATAAAGAAAGTTCTCCAATAGCGAAATATAATACATTTTGCGAAATAACTATATTTAATGACTGAAAGCCACCTATAACTAGGTGGCTTTGTTGTGTTGCTATTAATAATATACGGTTAACTTAAAATAAAAATGCCCTATTTAAAGGACTATAACAATGTTTATAAGAAACTCCTTCAGAGATAGCAATCATTTCATATTAATCTTTTTATCAATTGCTTTATTTAACATAATAAACAGCAACAGTGTTGAATTTATATAATATTGGCAGTGCTTTGGGCCGATTCCTGCGGGAATCGCACTCGCCGAAGACTACAGGCTGAGACAGTGCCCGCTGAAAGCGTGCACAACAAAACTGCCAACAAAGTCAGAAGATTTGTTGATAGTCTCTTATTATATTGTCAGTAAATAGACTTTAGATATTAGTCCTCCTAAGGTCTTTTCTATAATATTGGCAGTGACTTGGGCCGACTCCTGCGGGAATCGCACTCGCCGAAGACTACAGGCTGAAGCAGTGCCCGCTGAAAGCGTGCACAACAAAACTGCCAACAAAGTAAAAACTTTGCCGACAGTTTGAAAGACACTATTTAAAGGCCTTTTTATTATGTTAGAAATTGGTCAAAACATAATTAGACAATTAGAAAAATATGTAATGATATAATCACCTATCATTACGTTATAACAGTACGACACTTTAATATAAATGTATATAGCATACAATTACTGTGTAAAATAAATCAATACTTAAGTAAAATTAAACTTAAATTAGTAAAGTACGTAAACCATTGTAACAATTATTATCTTCTAAATATAATTCTATTAGTTCATTTAACATATAAAATAATAAGAAATCAAAATTCATTGTGTTTAACATAGCTAAGTTTATATACCTAATTGCTGACAAAGCAAGTAAACATTATTAGTTCACTAGCTTCCAAACATATATTGCTTTAAAATAAACGTATATTCTAATTGGAGGCTAACTAATGTATCAAACAATAATTATAGGCGGTGGCCCTAGTGGCTTAATGGCAGCTGCTGCAGCTAGCCAAAACCATGACAAAGTACTATTAATAGAAAAAAAGAAAGGGTTGGGTCGAAAATTAAAAATTTCTGGTGGTGGCCGTTGTAATGTTACAAATAGACTGCCCTACGAAGAAATAATTAAAAACATTCCCGGCAACGGAAAGTTTTTATATAGTCCCTTTTCAATTTTTGATAATGAATCGATTATCGAATTTTTTGAAAGTCGTGGCGTCAAATTAAAAGAAGAAGATCATGGACGTATGTTCCCAGTATCTAATAAAGCACAAGATGTTGTTGATACACTCGTTAATACATTACATCGCAATAATGTTGAAATTCTAGAGGAAAGTGTTGTTACAGAAATTACAAAAAATGCTAATGATCTATTTACAGTTCAACTTAATGACAACAAATCATTTACGAGTCATACAGTTATTATTGCTACTGGCGGGACAAGCGTACCTCTAACAGGGTCTACAGGCGATGGTTACAAATTTGCCAAAGCATTAGGTCATCAAATTACAACACTGTTCCCAACCGAAGTACCAATAACGTCACCTGAGCCATTTATTAAAAGTAAACAGCTAAAAGGTTTAAGTTTAAAAAATGTAGGCTTAAGCGTGTTAAAAAAGAATGGTAAGCAACGTATTACGCATCAAATGGATATGATTTTTACTCACTTTGGTGTAAGCGGACCAGCAGCATTACGTTGTAGTCAGTTTGTCTATAAAGAACAACAAAATCAAAAGAAAACTGATGTTGCTATGGAACTTGATGTTTTTCCTAATTTGTCAATTAACGCAGTAACAGAAAAAATACAATCACTATTAGCTGATGAACCTGATAAACAGATAAAAAATAGTTTACATGGAATTATTGAAGAACGCTATTTGTTATTTATGTTGGAACAAGCAGAAATTCCATCTGATATTACCGCTCATCACCTTTCCAATAAACAACTGCTGACATTAGCAAATTTATTTAAAGGGTTCACGTTTACCGTAAACGGCACACTTCCTATAGATAAAGCCTTTGTGACAGGTGGTGGTGTTTCATTAAAAGAAATACACCCGAAATCTATGATGTCCAAATTGAATTCAGGTTTATTCTTGTGTGGTGAAGTGTTAGATATTCATGGTTATACAGGTGGTTATAATATCACGAGTGCATTAGTTACTGGCCATGTTGCCGGTTCAAATGCTGCCCAATTTAACATATAAATGTAAAAAGCTTTTGACCGTCTTAAAAACGATCAAAAGCTTTTTTAACTTAAATACTATTAATTTCTAGACCATCTGAACCCCAAGCATTCATACCGCCTTCAACATTCACCGCATGAACACCATTTTCTTCTAGATATTGAGTAACTCTTTCACTTCTTGGACCTGCTTTACAAATAATATAATAAGTGTCATGGTCATTGAAATAATTTAAATTCTCTGGAATTTGATTCATTGGAATTGTTTTAGCATTTGGTATAATACCCATTGCCGTTTCTTCATCAGTTCTAACATCAACTATATGAACTGGATTTGAATCAATAATCTTACTCTTTAATTCTTCAATAGTTATAGTTTCCATTATTAAAAACTCCAATCTATATTATTTAGCTACAATATTCACTAATTTTTGAGGAACTGCGATAACTTTTTTAATATCTTTGCCTTCAACTTCAGCTTTAATTTGAGCATTATCAAAAGCAAGAGCTTCCATTTGTTCCTTCGAAGTATCTTTAGGAATATTTAACTTCGCACGTACTTTGCCATTAACTTGAACAACAATTTCAACTTCATCATCGATAAGTAGTGATTCATCAAAATTTGGCCATGGCTGATAAGTAATTGTTTCATTATATCCAAGTTTCGACCATAATTCTTCACCAATATGTGGTGTAATCGGCGCTAACATTTTTACAAACCCTTCAATATAAGGACGATATAATTCATCAGCTTTATAACAATCATTAATGAACACCATTAATTGACTAATTGCTGTATTAAAGTTTAATGAGTTGAAGTCTTCCGTAACTTTTTTAACCGTTTGATGATAACTTTTATCTAACGATTTATCATTTGTATCGACAATTTTTGTTGTTAAAGTACCATCTTCGTTAACTAATAAGCGCCAAACACGGTCAAGGAAACGACGAGAACCATCTAAACCATTTTCACTCCAAGCAATTGCAGCATCTAATGGACCCATAAACATTTCATATAAACGTAATGTATCGGCACCATGACTGTGTACAATATCATCTGGATTAATGACGTTACCTTTAGATTTACTCATTTTTTCGTTACCTTCACCTAAAATCATACCTTGGTTATATAATTTTTGGAAAGGTTCTTTAGTTGGTACGACTCCTAAATCATACAGTACTTTATGCCAAAATCTTGCATATAATAAGTGTAACACTGCATGTTCAACACCGCCAATATATAAATCTACTGGTAACCAATGTTTTAATTTTTCAGGATCTGCTAGCATTTTATCATTATGTGGATCAATATATCGTAAATAATACCAACAGCTACCAGCCCATTGTGGCATAGTATTTGTTTCTCGACGGCCTTTCATACCTGTTTCTGTATCTACAACATTAACAAATTCATCTATATTTGCTAATGGTGATTCACCAGTTCCAGATGGTTTAATTTCATCCGTCTCAGGTAATAATACTGGTAATTCTTCTTCTGGCACTGTTGACATTGAGCCATCTTCCCAATGAATTACTGGAATTGGTTCACCCCAATATCTCTGACGACTGAACAACCAATCTCTCAACTTATAGTTGATTTTTCTTTCGCCAGCTTGTTGTCTTTCTAGTAATTCAATTGCTTTTTCAATTGCCTCTTTATTGTATAAACCATTTAGCTCACCAGAATTCACGTGTGGGCCGTCACCTGTGTAGGCTTCTTTTTCAAGATTACCGCCCTCAATTACTTCTTTAATTGGTAAATTAAACGTTTGTGCAAATTCATAGTCACGTTGGTCACCACTTGGTACTGCCATTACAGCACCAGTACCGTAAGTAGACAATACATAATCTGCAATCCACACAGGAATCTGTTCACCTGACAATGGATTAACAGCAAAGGCACCTGTAAATTCACCAGATTTTTCTTTAGATAAACCTGTACGTTCCAAATCAGATTTTTTAGCTGCTTCATTTTGATAAGCCGTTACAGCATCTATTCTATCTTCTGTCGTAATTTTATTAACTAATTCATGTTCTGGACTTAAAACTAAGAAAGATGCTCCAAATGTTGTATCCGGACGTGTAGTAAATACTTCAATATTGTCATTGAAGCCCTCCACGTCAAAACGAATTGATGCCCCTTCTGAACGACCAATCCAATTACGCTGCATGTCTTTAATTGATTCTGGCCAATCTAAGTCTTCTAAATCTTCTAATAAACGATCAGCATATTCAGTAATTTTCAATACCCATTGCTTCATTGGTCGTCTATAGACTGGATGTCCACCTCTTTCTGATACACCGTCTATAACTTCTTCATTTGATAACACTGTACCTAATGCTGGACACCAATTTACTGCAACTTCATCAACATATGCTAAACCTTTATTGTATAGTTGAATAAATATCCATTGTGTCCATTTGTAATATTCAGGATCAGTGGTATTAATCTCTCTATCCCAATCATAACTGAAGCCTAATTCTTTAATTTGACGTTTAAATGTATCTACATTGTGTTGTGTAAACTCTCTAGGGTTGTTACCTGTATCTAATGCATATTGTTCCGCTGGAAGACCAAAAGCATCCCATCCCATTGGATGCAATACATTGTATCCTTCCATACGTTTGTAGCGAGAAATAATATCAGTTGCAGTATAGCCTTCTGGATGACCAACATGTAAACCTGCTCCTGAAGGGTACGGGAACATATCTAAAGCATAAAATTTCTTTTGACCTAAATTATCACTAGCCTTAAATGTTTTATGCTCTTCCCAATATTGCTGCCACTTTCTTTCAATCTCGTTATGATTGTAATTCACCATGTTTCCTCCTATTCAATAAAAAAACACCTCAAACTATGCTTAATTTTCAAGGGACGACGTTAGCCGCGTTACCACCCTCATTCACTTTCGTGCACTCATTTCATTAAGTAGTTAGAGATGTTATTAATCCATTATTTATTACGTTGGTAAGTTCACTCATCACTTTACACTAGTTCACACCATCCTAGCTCTCTGTAGAAAAGTTAGATAAGTTACTACTCCGATACATTACTAATGATATTTGAAATTGGGTTGATTTTCAAGTGGAAAAATCAACAGTCACTCGCATTATAGAAATAATATTAGTCATTTTTTACATATTTAGCATCCGCTTTTCCAAACAGATAGACAAATCCAAGCGCAATAAATAACAATGCCATCATGGCTAAAAACATAATTTGCATATTAAAAGTATCTACAATAACGCCTCCAAAGACTGGCCCTATTGCTTTCC
This sequence comes from Staphylococcus arlettae, assembly GCF_025560845.1. Lineage (NCBI taxonomy): Bacteria > Bacillati > Bacillota > Bacilli > Caryophanales > Staphylococcaceae > Staphylococcus > Staphylococcus arlettae. The sequence goes on along the minus strand of NZ_CP094803.1, from coordinate 1,105,816 downwards.
CTATAGTTGATGCTGAATTTACATACCCTTGATAAGCGCCCTCTTTACCTGTCGGAGCTAATTTGTGTGCAATAGCGGGAACTGCAGGCCATACAAACATTTCACCTAGACTTAATATCACCATACCAATCATGAAAATAGAAAATTGCTGTGCAAAACTTGTTACAAAAAAGGAAAGGATAAAAATCGCTATACCGATATATATTTGATATTTTAAATTGCCTTTTAACAATCGTATAATTGGTAAAATTAAAGGTTGAGCAACGAGTATCAAAATACCATTAACTGTCCACAACAAACTATATTGTCCCATTGAAATATTAATTTGTTGCGTAAATGACGCAATAGTACTTTCCCATTGAATATATGCAATCCAGCAAATACTAAACATGGCGCAAATAAGTAGTAAAGATAATAATTGTGGTCGATTTTCTTTTGCAAATAACGTTAGACTGTCATTAGGTTTAACTTTTACTTCAAGGTTAATATTAAAATTAAAAATCGCAACAATAGCAAATAAGATATACATGCATAAGTTTGCAATAAATATATAATTAAAACTTAACTCAGCAACAAATCCGCCTAGTGCAGCTCCCAATGCTACACCTATGTTTTGCGCTAAATAAATAGCGTTGAAAGTCTGACGTCCACCGTTTGGCCAAACAGCACCAGCCATAGCATAAATTGCTGGAATGATTAGTCCACCTCCGAAACCTAGCAACACTAACCATACAGCGTACCATGGCCAACCATGAAACAGGTTTAATAGAGTTGTACTAAACAAACAAATAGCTGTGCCTAATAATATAGTTTTATAGCCTCCTAGCTTGTCAAAAAGCGTACCGCCAAGTAAATTACCGGCAACCATACCCATGGAGTTAATCAATAATACCAAACCAGCTACAGTTAAACTTTTGTTTAATTCTTCATTCATATAAATCGTATTTAATGGCCATAAAAAACTTGAGCCTGTTATATTTAATGCCATACCAATAACGAGCCACCACACTGATTTAGGCATATTCATACATAAAGCCCCTCTCTAATTATAAAAATCTACTCATACAGTAAACAATATAACACTAAAATATGTTAAAATCTTTAACTAGAATGATTTTAGAAAGGAAAATGTAAAATGGGTAATTATTTCCCTTATGCCTTTGAAGACAAAAGATATCATACATGGAACTATCATTTAAAAAATAAATTTGGACAAAAGATTTTTAAAATTGCGATAGACGGCGGTTTTGATTGTCCTAACAGAGACGGCACAGTAGCATATGGAGGCTGTACATTTTGTTCAGCAGCAGGCAGTGGTGATTTTGCTGGAAATAGAGTTGATCCAATCGAAGTACAATTTAAAGAGATTAAAGATAAAATGCACGAAAAATGGCATGAAGGTCAATATATTGCATATTTTCAAGCTTTTACCAATACCCATGCACCTGTCGAAGTTTTACGTGAGAAATACGAAACAGCATTAAAAGAAGAAGGTGTCGTTGGTTTATCAATCGGTACTAGACCAGATTGTTTACCTGATGACGTGGTAGAATATTTAGCTGAGCTCAATGAACGAACTTATTTATGGGTTGAACTCGGTTTACAAACTGTACACCAAGAAACATCTGATTTAATAAATCGTGCACACGATATGCAAACATATTATGAAGGTGTTGCAAAATTGAGACGTCATAATATCAATGTATGTACACATATCATAAACGGTTTACCAGGTGAAAATTATAATATGATGATGGAAACAGCCAAAGAAGTTGCACAAATGGATGTTCAAGGAATTAAAATTCACTTACTACATTTATTAAAAGGTACTCCTATGGTTAAGCAATATGAAAAAGGCATGTTGGAATTCATGTCTCAAGAAGATTATACAAATTTAGTTTGTGATCAGTTAGAAATTATTCCTAAAGAGATGATCGTACATCGCATCACTGGAGATGGCCCAATTGATTTAATGGTTGGACCAATGTGGAGCGTAAATAAATGGGAAGTATTAAATGAAATCGACAATGAATTAGCACGTAGAAACTCATACCAAGGTAAATATTTTGAAAAAGTGACACAATCATGAAACTAGAAAGAATATTACCTTTTGCTAAAACATTATTAGAATCGCATGTCACACCTCAAAGCATTGTCATTGATGCAACTTGTGGCAATGGTAATGACACTCTATTTTTAGCTAACTTAGTGCCTCAAGGTCATGTCTATGGCTTTGATATTCAAGAACAAGCACTGGCAGCTACTAGTGCTAAAACAGAAAATTATCATAATGTTACGCTAATAAAGGATAGTCATGCCAATGCGTCAAAACATCTTACATCCAAACATAACGGTACAATTGACGCAGCGATATTTAACTTAGGTTACTTACCAAATGGCGACAAGTCAATAGTGACTAAGCCGTCATCTACAATAGAAGCTATTAATTCAATTTTTAATATGTTAGCCACTGAAGGCATCATAATTTTGGTTATTTATTCTGGTCATGAAGAAGGCGCTGTCGAAAAAGATGCGCTTATGAAATATTTACATGATTTTGATCAACAGCAAGCACATATCTTACAATATCAATTTATAAATCAACAAAATAACCCACCTTTTATATGTGCCATTGAAAAAAGATAATAAAAAGCCTCAGAACATTGTTCTGAGGTTTTTTATTGCTCTAAACATTTAAGATAGATTTTAAACTAGACTGTAAACTAGTTTCTTTAGCTGCAATTTCATCTTTAATGAAATCTAAAAGAGCTTCCCTTTTCTCTTTTAAATCTTCATTGAAATGAATAATAACTGTACGTTCATCATTTTGTGGTCTTTCTTTCAAAATCCACTTTTTTTCGACTAAATCATTATACGTACGTGTACGTTTATATGATTTAATATGAACGAAATCATCCATTTCTTTAAGTGTCATTGAGCCTTCTTTCCATAAAGTAAGCAATATTAAGACTTCTTCTTTAGACATCTTATATTCCTTCTTTATACTGTCAAAGATTGCTTCAACATCGTTTAAAAGTTGATTTAGGCTTAAAATGCCTTCAACCTTATTCTGAAGCGCCTTTCCCATAATAATAACCCCCAATAAAAATAATAATAAAACATGAAAAAATTAATTTTATTAATTTTAGTAAGTATTCTTTTTTGAGAACAACATTCACTGGATGAATATTACATTTTTTAATAAAATTAATCTTATACACATTTTAAATTCAATCAAAGAAATATGCAATTAAGTTAGCTTTATTTTTGACTGCATTTCTTTTAAAATTTCAGTTGATTCATTAAATAATAATTTTTCCTCGTCATTTAATGGCATTGCTATCACATTTACTGCCCCATTTCTATTTAATATCGTTGGGACACCAATATAGACATCTTGTTGATTATATTCACCTTCTAAATAACTAGACGTAGTTAGCACAATATTTTGATTTTTTAAAATGGCTTGAGTAATATGCACCAATGCTTGAGCAATACCATAATAAGTTGCGCCTTTAGCTTGGATAATCTCATATGCTGCATCTCGTGTATTACGAAATATCGTGTCAATCAATTGTTTATGTTGTGAATTATTATTTAATATTTCAAGTACAGGTTGACCTGCGATATTTGCCTGTGACCATACGGCAAGTTCAGAATCTCCATGTTCCCCTATGATGTTAGCATCTATACTCGCTGGAGCAACATCTACATATTTTGAAATCTGGTGTTTTAATCTAGCAGTATCTAATACTGTACCAGAACCAATCACTTGGTTTTTTGGTAATCCAGAAGTTTTATATGCAACATAACTTAAAATATCAACTGGATTTGAAGCTATCAAAAAAATCCCATTAAATTGATACTTCATTATTGTAGAAACAATCGACTTTATTATTTTAGCATTTTTTTCTACTAAGTCTAGTCTAGTTTCTCCTGATTTTTGAGCTGCACCTGCTGTAATTACAATAATATCAGCATCTGCACAATCTTTATAATCACCTTTTTTTATATTTACTGTTGTTGAACTATAAGGAGCCGCATGGTTTAAATCTGCAACGTCTCCAGTTACCTTTGTCTCATCTAAATCAATAATCGTTAAGTCATCTGCTATACCTTGTACTACCATAGCAAACGCATAACTAGAACCGACAGCACCATTTCCAACTAACACTACTTTATTTCCATGTTTAACATTCATAACCATCTCTCCTATACAGTAAGATAATGTGATTTTTTTCACAATTAAACTATATCAAACCGATCACAAACTTTCAATATTTTTGTGATTATTTTCACATATATTAATAAAAAAACGATTTAATCTATATTCAATATAAATTAAACCGCTTTGACATAACTTTATATTTTAATGTTTACGATACATTATTTTCATCGTTAACGATAAAACCCATAGTACTCGCACTATTGTTTAAAAACGATAAAATATAACGCATGACTTCATCTCTTTCTGGCTCATTATGAATTTCATGATAAAATCCTGGCCAAACTTTATAATATAACTCGTTTGTTTTAACTTTATCTTTCAGCATTTCCGTGACTTTAATATCACTTATTTTATCTTCACTGGCAGACATAACTAGTGTAGGTATAGGATCAATATCTTGCAAATGCTGCACAGTTTCTTTCATTACTTCGACAATCTGTTTATACCAATTATAACTCACTTTACTTAACATCAATTGATCTTCTTTAGTTTCTTGTATAACTTCTTCGTTTCTAGTTAAGTCTTCAATTTCTATACCCATATTAAAGCGAGTATCTTTAACTAATCTTCCAATATTAGAAATTACTTTATCTTTTCTAACTTTATTGTTCTTTTTGAATTCCAATAATGGTGAAATTAACATTAACCCTTCTACAGGTACCTCTACTTTTTCTAATAGATTTAAAACAATTAATCCTCCAAGACCAACGCCTAAAATGTATGTAGGTATTTTATATTCATTAGCAATCCTAATCCAATCTAAAATATGTTCATGATAGACATCAAAACTTTCAATTTGACCTTTATTTGATCTCGCAGTTTGACCTTGACCAGGTAAATCGCCCATTATAACGTGATATCCATTTCGGCGAAGCATAGTGATTAAATAAGCATATCTACCTGTGTGTTCTAACATATTATGTGCAATAACAACTACACCTTTTGCTTCATTCTCTGTTTCCCACTTCCACATGTCAATACTTCCCCTTCTCAATAGAATTCATTATATTAATTGTATCAAATACTGCTATAAAATTTCCATTTTAATGTGTATCATCTTCAACTTTACACCTATAAAATAGAAAAATAGCACCAACATTTTTATTGTTACTTAATTTTGTGTATTAAGTAAATAATTTTGTATAAAATCAACTTGTAAACGATTTCTTCCCTAATAAATTCATGATACACTTAAATAGAACTAAATATAATTGTGAGAATGGAGGAATACATATGCCAATCATTAAAAATTTTTTCATTGCTTTATCAAACAACAAGGCCTTAAACAACACTGCTAAAAAACTAGGACCCATGTTTGGTGCTAATAAAGTTGTTGCAGGCAACACCATTCCAGCTTTGGTAGAAACCATTTCCCGACTAAATGAAAAAGGTATCGTCGTGACTGTTGATAACCTCGGAGAATATGTCTCTACTGAAGGAGAGGCAATCATGGCTAAAGACCAAATCTTAGAAGTCATGTATGCCATTAATAATTATAATTTAGATGCACATATGTCTATAAAAATCAGTCAATTAGGAGCTGAATTTGACTTAGATTTAGCTTATCGCAATTTAAGAGAAATTTTGCTAAAAGCTAATGAATTTAAAAATATGCACATAAATATCGATACTGAGAAGTATGATTCTCTACTCGATGTTATTCAAACAGTTGACCGTTTAAAAGGTGAATTTAAAAATTTAGGTACTGTAATTCAAGCATATTTATTTAAAGCAGAAGCTTTAATAGATAAATACCCTGAGCTGCGTTTACGCTTAGTTAAAGGCGCATATAAAGAAAATGAATTCATCGCATATCAAACAAAAGATGAAATTGATCGAAATTATATAAATATTATTGAAAAACGCCTTCTTAATTGTAATCACGTTACATCAATAGCAACGCATGATGATCAAATAATAAATCATGTTAAACAATTTACTAAAGACAATAACATAGATAAAGAACAATTTGAATTTCAAATGCTATATGGTTTTCGTACAGAATTAGCTGAAGAAATCGCTAAACAAGGCTATAATTTCTGTATTTATGTCCCATATGGTGATGATTGGTTTAGTTACTTTATGCGTAGATTAGCAGAACGACCACAAAACTTAGTTTTAGCTTATAAGGAGTTCACTTCTCCTAAAATGCTTAAAAAACTAGGCATTATCGCTGGTGCTACTGTAGCTGTTGGTTCGCTATTAAGTATCATCACTAAAAAGGCAAAATAATTTTTGCCACTGACGCTAAAGGTGTTAGAATATTAATATTATCGACGAATTTATTAACGTCAATTTCTATTTTAATACGATAGAAATTGACGTTTTCTTTTACTGTAAGCACTAAGTTATATATTTTGTGACGAAATTTTACGGTAATATTTTAATATAAAAAAGGCGAATCCATTGTCATATGAATTCGTCCTTTTCATTCGAGAATTGGTTGTTGATAACCCAAACTCTTAATAATTTATAAATTATGCATCTATAGATTTTAATAAATTAGCCATTTCAATTGCACTGATAGCCGCTTCAGAACCTTTATTTCCAGCTTTAGTACCGGCTCTTTCTACTGCTTGTTCGATATTATCTGTTGTTAACACACCAAAAATAACTGGCGTATTTGTTACATCATTAGCTCTTGAAATACCTTTTGAAACTTCATTACAGACATAATCATAATGTGATGTTGAGCCTTTAATAACACAACCTAATGTAATAACTGCATCATATTTCTCTTTTTCAGCTAACTTTTTAGCAACTAATGGGATTTCAAACGCACCTGGTACATATGCTACGTCAATATTATCAGCATTTACTTCATGTCTGATTAATGTGTCTTTAGCACCTTCTAATAAACGTCCAGTGATAAAGTCATTAAATCTACTCACTACAATTGCTACATTTAAATCCGTGCCTATTAATTTACCTTCAAAATTCATAATTAAATCCTCCTATATTAAGTGACCCATTTTTTCTTTTTTTGTAACCATATAACTATGGTTGTGTTCGTTTTCTGGTACAATGATTTCTACGCGTCGTGCAATGTTCACGCCATAATCTTCTAAACCAGCAAATTTTGTTGGGTTATTACTCAACAAATTCACATTTTCTATACCAAAATATTTTAAAATTGCTGCCGCATCTTTATATTCTCTTAAATCATCTTCAAAACCTAATGCTCGATTAGCTGTTACAGTATCATAACCTTGTTCAATGAGCTCATAAGCTTTTAATTTATTAATCAATCCAATGCCACGACCTTCTTGCGGTAAATATAAAATCACACCCCCGTGCTCATTAATATATTTCATTGATTCTGCCAACTGTTCACCACAGTCACAACGTTGACTATGAAAAATATCACCAGTCATACAAGAAGAATGAATACGCACATTTTCAGTTTTTCGAGGCTCACCTTTGATGATTGCTACAATTTCATCTCTTGAACTAGCAGTTGTGAAACCTATCATATCAAAATCACCATATTCAGTAGGCATTTGTACTTTAGCACGTGCTTCAATATGTGATTCAGTATGTTTTCGATATTCAACTAAATCTGCTATAGAAATCATTACTAATTGGTGTTGCTCACGAAAGGCTTCTAAAGAATCACCTTTAGCCATAGAACCGTCGTCATTCATTATTTCACAAATTAACGCTGCAGGTTTGGCACCTGTTAATCGTGCTAGATCAACCGATGCTTCTGTATGTCCTGTACGTACCAAAACGCCATCATCTTTCGCAATTAGTGGAAAGAGATGTCCAGGTCTATTAAATGTTGCGGACGTTGTAGATGTAGCAATAAGTGCTCTTGCAGTTAACATTCTTTCGGCTGCGCTAATACCCGTTGTTGTATCGACATGATCGATACTAACTGTAAATTGCGTGCCATAGACATCCGAATTATCAGAAACCATCGGATGTAATTTTAATTTTTCAGCGATATCTGAACTTACAGGCGCACAGATCAATCCTCTTCCATGTTTCGCCATGAAGTTTACTGTGTTATCTTGCATCCATTCAGTTACAGCTACAAGATCACCTTCATTTTCTCTATCTTCATCATCTACTACAATAATACTTTTACCGAGCTTCAGTGCTTCTAATGCTTCTTCAATTCGATTTAATTGCATAGTATGCCCCTCCTTTAAAAACCGAAAGCTTTTAATTTATCTGCAGTTAAAGTTGTTGATTGCTTACCAACTATTTTATGCACATACTTGAATAGCATATCAGTCTCCAAATGCACATAATCACCAACTCGTTTATCATTCAAGATCGTTGATTTTCTTGTTTCAGGGATTAAATGAATATCGAATTCTTTGTCACCCAGTTTGAAAACTGTCAAACTTACACCATCAACAGCGATTGAACCCTGCTGTACCATCTCATCAAGTATGTGACTCGGTGGCTTGATTGACACTATTTTTGAATTATCAGACGTTTGTATGCGTGTAATTGTCGCTACTTCGTCAACATGTCCTAAGACAAAATGTCCACCAAAACGACCCTGTCCACTCATCGCACGTTCTAAGTTTACTTCCTTACCTTGTTTCAGTTGATTTAAATACGTCTTTGCTTCTGTACCTTCAATTACTTGAACAGTAAAACCGTGGTTAGTAAAGTCAGTAACTGTCAAACATGCACCATTTACACTAATGGAATCTCCAATGTGCATATCTTCAAGGATAGTTTGACATGTGATAGTTAATTCAACTACAGCATTACTACTTTGACTACGTTCGATTGTACCGACTTCTTCAACAATTCCAGTAAACATCTTTGCTCACTTCTTTCGCAGTTCTAATTTGATATTTTGCTCAAGCAACTCAGAATTAACAATTTCAAAATTCGGAATATCTGATAATTCAAGAACATTATCTGTTTGATAAAATTGATACTTACCAGAACCACCTATAATTTTCGGGGCATAATATAAGATGAGTTCATTTACCAAGCTAGATTGGAGAAACTCAGACGTCACGGTCGGACCAGCTTCTACTAGCAATTTACCAATACCTCTTTGATATAAATCACTTAAAATATTATTTAAGGAACAATCATCGAGAACTATTACTTCTACATTAGATGTTTGTGAACACAATTTATTATTTTCTGTATAAATCCATACTTTAGATTGTGGATCTGTAAAAATATCTAACCCCATATCAATCGTACCTGATTTAGATAAAATAACTTTAATAGGATTTTTACCATTCTCAATACGTGTAGTGTATTGTGGATTATCATGTTCAATAGTATTTCTACCTGTCAGTACCGCATCATGTCGATGTCTCAAATTAAAAACATCTTGCTTAACCTGTTTGTTAGTAATCCACTTACTTTGTGCGCTATCCGTAGCTTGCTTACCATCTAAACTACAAGACACCTTTACAGTTACTTCAGGAAGTTGTTCATTTTTAGCTGTAAAAAAATCTTTATATAAATTTTCTGCATCTTCTTGAAAGCGATAGTCCACATCAATACCTGCATTAGTTAAAATTTCATCACAATTTGAGGTTAATGTAGTATCTTTCATCGCATAAACAACTTTAGTAATTCCATATTCTATAATTTTATTAACACATGGCGGTGTAGTGCCAAAGTGAGTACATGGTTCTAATGACACATAAATCGTTGCATCTTTGGCTAGGTCTTTGGCCATTTCCAAAGCTTGAACTTCAGCATGTTTATCACCATGTTGCAAATGTGCGCCTAAGCCAACAATTCGACCATCACGTACAACTACGGCTCCTACAGGTGGATTGACTCCTGTTTGACCTTGTACCATGTGTGCTAAATTTATTGCATAATTTAAAAATTGACTCAATTTATCACCTCTTAAATAAAAAAACGCACCTGAAAAACATGAGTTTTCAGGTGCGGGATATATTTATATAACATTTGTGTAACTTAAATAATGACATACCTCTATCGTAAAATGGCATGACCAAATAAACACTATAGTAGTGTTGTGTTATATCTTCATTCTTTCTCCCATCCAGACTTTAACTGTCGGCTCTAGAATCAAACTAGATCAGCCATAAATGCTAAACATTTATGGGTCGCAGGCTTTTATACTGCCGGTTAGGAATTTCACCTTGCCCCGAAAGAATTACGTATGAAATTGTTAATGATGTTTGAGTCAAGTAACTTTATGTTAAGTTACATAAATTATAATACACTATTTATACAGTAAAAACAATCCATATTATTAAAGTCGGGTTTATTTTTTATTTTTACAAGCTATGCTTTCGATTGCTGTAGAAGCAACTTCACAACATCTACTGCTTGTTTAACTATCATATTAACGCCATTTCGTGATTGGTTAATGCCATTTGTAAGTTGGCCTAATGCAAACATATGGTGTAATGTGCCATATCTAGGACTAATTACTTGGTTAGTCTCTGGCACTATTTGAATACCACCTAAAGGATGGGCTTGTATTACTTGCCTATTTTCTAAATTTAGCACGAGTTGATCATCCCCATCTAATTCAGATAAATGTGACTTTGAGCCAGTAGCATTAATAATGACATCATAGTATTCACAATTGTTCTTGTCTTCACCATATGATATACAAAAATGTTGCCCATCATATGTAATATTTTGTAAATTAGCTTTAATCACTATGTTGTGATTCTCAATCTCAGCAATAAGTAATTCAGCTGTTCTCGGAGGCATCGGATTAGAATTTTCTTTGAGTATATGTTGATAATGATTTAAAAACTGTTCTTGATCTTGTCGATTAAAACTATTCCAAATCCAATTCATATTTTCTTTAATTCCTTCGAGTAAACTTTGTAACGTACCTAATTCCTCAGCATGCGTTAAATCAAATTGGAGTTGTTCTACGTGGGTGCGATTTTCTTTGCTCAATAGTTCAGTTAAGGAAATACCAAAATGTGCACATTCTTGTTTAAATAATGCTATCGCCTCTGTTAACGGCATATTTCCAAAATGTCGTTTTTTAATAGTATTAAAATTTTCAGGTGTAATGTATTGAAATTGCAATTCTGGCATATTGCCACGCACACGCGGTAATTTTGCACTTCTACTAGTCACTGTTAAAGGTAAATTAGGATGGTGTTCAGCTACGTAGCGTATTACATCTAAACTAGCTAAACCAGTTCCAATCACTGCAATGTTATCTGTGTCTTTCACTTCATCTAAGGTGTTATACGTTGGATACGGAGTTTGAATATAACCGCTTGTGCCTTTTAAATTATATGGATCGTGATAAGACAATGTTCCAATTGTTAAAAATACGCAATCATAAGTTCGACAACTTGTCATATCCATACTAGTACACACGCTATATGAAACTTGTGTATCTCCAATATCTGAATTAATAAATACTTCCTCAACCTTTTCTGAAATTTTATTAATATTGTCAAATTGATTTAAATAATAGTTTAAATAAGACTTCATATAATGGCCAAAAATAAATCTCGGCAAATATTCTGGATTATCAAATTTAAAAACATTTTGTTGTTGATACCAATCGAAAAATTCTCGTTGATTTTCGATATTAATAGACATTTCCTTAGCAGGTAAATTAATTAACAATTGATCACTGTCATTTTGAAATGGGACGCCCTTCCCCATATTTTTAGGTGTATCATATACATCAACGTACCAATCTTTAAACTTTTCATATTTAACCATTTCTCTTAGTACTGATACACCGGCTGTACCAGCACCAATAATTGCTACTCGCATATGACCCCTCCTGTAATTGATTACTGATAAATTTAACAATACTATATTCTATAAATAATTTCATTATACAACAATTTTTCATAGCTCTTGTTAATTATTTCTTTCAACTATGATACTCTATTTACATACAAAAAATTAATTTTAATAAAGTAATTTAAATGGGACGGTAATCAATGAAACGATTAAAGTATTTTGCAATATTAATTATATTAAGCTTTTCTATATTAGCAAGTTGTGATTTACCCGGTTTAGGTGGTGGCAATAACCAAAAAAATATCAAAATCTCTGCTTTGGCTACGAGTGAATCACAAATCATGGCATACATGTTAAAAGAACAAATTGAACATGATTCAAATGGTGAATACTCTGCTTCTATTATTAATAATTTAGGTTCAGCTACAATCCAACATAACGCAATGATCAATGATGATGCTGATATCTCTAGCACACGATATACTGGCACTGATTTAGTTGGTGTACTAGAACAGCAACCTATTAGAAACCCTCAAAAAGCAATGTCAATTACACAAACATTGTTCAATAAAAAATTTGATCAAACATTTTTTGATTCTTATGGGTTTGAAAATACTTTCGCTTTCATGGTCACTAAAGAAACAGCACAGAAATATAATTTGCGTACTGTTTCAGATCTGAAAAAGATTAAAAATAAAGTAAACGTAGGTACAGATTCAACTTGGATTAAACGTGGTGGCGATGGTTATAAACCATTTAAATCATTTTACGGTTTTGGCTTCAATAAATTAAAGCCTATGCAAATTGGTTTAGTCTATGATGCCCTTAAAAATAAAAAGTTAGATGTAGCATTAGGTTATACTACCGATGGTCGAATTTCTGCCTATGATTTAGTTGTGTTGAAAGATGACAAAAATTTCTTCCCTCCATACGATGCAAGTGCAGTTGCACCTAATGATTTTCTACAAGACAATCCGAAAATCAAAAAATCTATTGCCAAATTAAACAATAAAATTTCAACACAAGATATGCAAAAATTGAACTACCAAGCAGATGGTAAAAGTCTTGAACCTGCTGTCGTTGCCAAGAATTTTTTAGAAAAACATCATTATTTTGAAGAATAGTTATTTTGTTTTATAACATGTATAATAGGCAACGCTAGTATTTAGAGTAGGATGTGATCACATGAAGCTTATTTTCAAAGTATTTATTTCGACACTTTTATTATTATTACTTATCTCTAGAAAAAATAAAGTTTATTAACAAAAATCACGAGATCGGACATAAATCTGATTGGAAAAAGCGTCAAGTTCTATTCAAAATATATAGAATTTGATGCTTTTTTACCTTTTGAACAACAAAATATAATTTGTTCGATGATGTAACGTGCTGACACCCGATGGAATAGTAAGAAACTATATGTTTGAAACATACACCAGGCAGCCTTTGTTCAAAATAAAAGACTTAAAATATAAAGAGGGAGTGGGACAGAAATCCGATTTTGAAAAATGATTTCGTCGTCCCACCCCGTCAAGGATGACTAGCGTTGAAAAAAGCTTGGTTTGAAACGCATTTTCAATGCAGTCAGCTACTGCCAACACGAAAAAAAGGTTTCGACTAAAACATGAAGTGGGACAGAAATCTGATTTTGAAAAAAATGATTTCGTTTTCCCACCCCGGCAAGAATGACTAGCGTTGAAACAAGTTCGGTTTGAAGCGCATTTTCAATGCAGTCAGCTACTGACAATATGAAAAGAGACTGGGACGAATCAATGTTGTCCCAGTCTCCTATTATTTTGAAAACGGAGATTTATATCTCAGCTTTCTAGTTTTTATTATTGCGATTTATGTTTGTCATCATCTTTATAGACAAAATATTTGAAATACTTACCTTCAGTTTTCATATCTTTATAAAAGTTGGCCATTAAACTTGCATTACTTTCTGCCCATTTAATGTCTGTTGCATATTGATGTTTACCTGGATTTTGTGGGTTCCATCTCATACTATATAATGTATTTTGTTCTTTTTTAGATAAGAAATGATCATGGATAAATGCCGCTCCACCTTCAATGGCTTTACTTGGCGTATCCCAACCATGCTTTTTAGCGTATTTAGCGCCTGTATTAACAGGATCTTCGTCAAGTGCGCCTACACCAAAGAAATTATAGTATTTTTTGCCGTCAATTTCCACACCACTTGCTAATTCACTTTTAGCAGAGCCAGTTTCTAGCAATGCATGTGAAATTAAGTATACTTCATTTACATGTTTATGTTTTGCTGCTTTAATAAAATCGTCAGAGTGTTTTAATAAAGTAGGATTATCAATCAACATTCTCTTAATTCTATTTTCATCGATTCCTTGATAGCGATCAAGTTCTAAAAATTGATATTTTTGAGTATCGCTTTCAATTAATTTACTACTATCCATCGCAGCTTTAATTTCTCCAGATGACGCATCTCGCCAGTTTTTATTATCTTTACTAGACACTTGTTGACTAGTATAGTTATGAATTTGTTTTTTCGACGCCTTTTCTAAAGAAACTTTGAGATTTTCTACCTTTTCTACTTCTTTAACATCTTTAAAGAAGATTTGATCAGAAATCATTGAAAAGACGATACTCACAACGACAGCTAATATTACCAATAAACCAATAATTGATAATATAGAGCCTTTACTATGCTTTGTCATGTTCACACCTCTAAGGTCAAAATTATCGTATTTAATTATAAGACTTCGATAATAAAGTCTAACACTTTACTGTAAAATAGACAATTTAATACCTAAGTTGTCACAAATTCATAAAAAAAGTAATGAAATTTTAATTTCATTACTCTTGACTTCTATAATAATCCATCATAATAAAGCTAACTGCTTGAGATCTATTTTTATAATAATAGCGATTCAAATCAATCGTACCTTCAATATCTCCATCACGATATAACATTTCGTTGGTCGTATTATTTATCATTACAAAATCTGATTTATCTTTTATTATGTCTAGGTCATCATGTCTAGAGAAAAAATGCTCTAAATTTAAGTGTGCGTAATCCATTATGAAACCTCCCTATTTATACAAAAATTAAGATAAAATGTCATATCTTTGAGTTAATCATGTATTCAATCGCTATGTTGTTTATTTATTCTATCTACTACTAATATTTAACACCTATTTATCTAATTAAGCAAATGAAAATTTCTATTAATCGTAATAAAATCTCTATATCCGGAAATTCAAGTTGTAATTACAACCTTAAAGGAACTATAATGACAATTTCAATCGAATTGCAAAAGCATCAACAGTTAATACACAAACTATTAAAACGATATAAAATCACGTATAATTATGATGAATATTTTCAAATATTATTTATTCACTTATGGCAATTACTCATTAATTATAATCCTCAGCATTCCAACTCATTAGAGTCATATTTATATATCAGATTACGTTTCCATTTGATTGATCAATTTCGCTCCAAACATCTTAAATATCATTTTGTCGATATCAATCTGTGCCACTTAGAAGCTCCGAATAATTTCTCCTCTATTGAAGCCTCCATTTTGTATACACAGTTTAGCAATCAATTATCTCACAAAGAACAACAATGGTTCTTGCTATCTTTACAAGGTTATAAGCAATATGAAATTGCTAATATTATGCAACTATCATTATCTACAATTAAAAATTATAAAAAGGCTGTACAAGTGAAATATTCAAATTATTTTAAAATATGAAAGGAATACGTTCATATGCATTCTTCAGCAAATATATTATATTTACACACTCAAAAAAGTACACAAACAAAGACACTTTGTCAACATTTAAACCATTACTACATTTATCCAACCACGCCTTACAATGTAGTAAAATATTTATTAGAAATCAATAATAAATCTTTAACTGTACAACTCAAACATGCCAAAGCCATGCTTAAAATTAATAAGTTAGTACCTATCTTCATCCACGACACTTTAATTCTATTTCCACTAAAACCTAAACGCGCACCGATACAATATTATATCAATGCGCATTCGATAAGTGGAGTAAAAACAAAAGGCTCCGCTTCAATTATTCAATTTAATAACAGTCAGTTTCTGACTATTGATGAACCCTATCATCTGATTCTAAAAAAATGGCAAGAAAGTATTGTCCTTATCCATTTATTTAAACAAACTTATAATTAGCTGTCAGTTATAATTTCGAATTATGTTTATATTCCAATAACTTTTTAGTAAAGTATGCAGTAGCAACCTTAATAAAATATAAGCTCAAAATAACTAATAAAATTGAACCTATCAGTGTTAAAATAACTACCAGAGGAGATAACGACACTTCCGGTTTTATAAAATATTGGACTGCAGTCAAACTTGTAATAAAACCAAATAAAAACACACCAATTAAAATAATATAGGCAAACAAAATACCAATTAATAAAGGAAACAATGTCGTCACTGAAACGACTTTTTCTTGAAAAATAAACTCTTTTAAAAATTGGTTAGAAAACCTTACTGGGCGTTTTAAATCAACCTCTGAATCTTTTGAAGTTGCTTCCTCTAAAACTTTATGTAAAGTACGTTTTTCTTTTTTATTCAAAAACCACAGCTGTTTTTTCACTTTCTGTTGAAAAATATTCGAACTCATGTACTATACCTCGCTCTATTTCGTTCATTTCAATTTATCATTAAAGTTTATAGTAAATAACACAATGATTCAATAGTAGAACCTTTTATCTTAAAAGTACCTTATCCTTGATAACAGCTATATCATTGTCTGACATTCATTTGTTTATTTAAAAACGTTCAATTTTGACCGTGCTAGCTTGCCTGGGTTATAGTTCGAGCCTGTAGTCACTCTCACATGCTATTCCCCTGGGTGTCAACACATTACAACATCGGGCAAACTATATTTAGTCATTCAAAAAATAAAGAAAACGTCAATTTCTATATCTTTTCAATAGAAATTGACGTTTATATTAAAGTCAGAGCTATTTATATCCCGAACACAATCTATTTCATTATAAAATAGATAAGCCAGATGATTGAATATCTTTAGCGAAACCTTGAACTGTATCAACTGACAGTTCTTCGATATCTCTGCCTAAGTTAGTATTTACTTTTTTAACAACGTCTGCAGGACAAGTAATAATATCTGCACCTAATTCATCTGCTTGAATTACGTTAATTACTTCTCTACAACTTGCCCATAATAATTTAACGCCTGCTTTACTATGTGCAATTTCAACTGATTCTTTAACCATTGGTACTGGATCTACGCCAGTATCAGCGATACGTCCAGCAAATACAGAGATATATGTTGGCACACCTTCTGTTACAGCATCAGTAATTTCTTTAACTTGATCTAAAGTATAAACAGCAGTAATGTTTAAACGTACATTATCAGCTGATAATTTTTTAATTAAAGGAATTGTTGTTTCACCTTTAGTATTAACAATAGGAATTTTAACAAAAACATTGTCACCATATTGTTTTAAGATTTCAGCTTCTTTTTCCATCGTTTCTAAATCGTCACCGAATACTTCAAAAGAAATAGAAGCATCAGGAATTTCACGTACAACTTCTTCTGCGAAAGCTTTATAATCCGTTACGCCTGCTTTGGCCATTAGACTTGGGTTAGTAGTAAAACCATCAACCTCTTTATTTTTATAAGCAGCTTTCATTTGTTCAATATCTGCACCATCTGCAAACACTTCAACATTTAATTTTGTCATTACATATTCCTCCTGACTAATATAAACAATTCTCTTCGAATTGTCTTAAAGCTATTAAACCATACATTTCATTTATACCACCATTGCCATAAAATTTCTAATTTTTTGCCTATACTTTATATAATTTCATTATTTAAAACATATTAATTCCATTCTTATACCTACAATTTATAATTACTCAACTATGGTATGAGTATGTATCACAGAGAAATCACTAATACTATTAACTTTTTGTAAAAGTGTGTTATTATTATCAAATGATACGCTATAGGAGGTAAATATGGCACGCTCAAAACTTTATTTTTATTTATCTGGGCTATTAATATTAGTAAGTTTTTGTTTCAATACTTACAACCCTTTGCTAGATCAGATATTTGATTCTATGATTAAATTAATTTTTGTCTGTAGCTTTATTAATGCAATAATTTTAATTGCTGCTATCATTCTTTCAGATAAATCAATCAAGCATTCAAAAGAACGCACGGATTGGGTTAAAAAAGCAAGCAAGCTACTACCATTCATCTTATTAATCGTGATTATTATACATATTTTATCTTCACTTGCTACTTTTGGCATCATTTTTTAATTAATTATAATTGTGTAAGTAAGACTACATAAATGTATATTTCACATTAAATCAACACAAATTAAGTAACATGTATACATCCATAATAAAATGACGAAGTAAACATGTCACATCGTGAGAGCGGGTATACGAATTCCAAGTGTAATTTGTTTGGGTTCTTTCTCGCTCTATTTTTTATGTTAGGAAGGTAATATACTATGCAGTATTTATATATTTTTATAGGCGGCGCGTTTGGTGCGGCGTTACGCTATGGATTATCTTTGTTTAATAACAATTCGACAGCATTTCCTATCGGTACTTTACTAGCAAATTTAACAGGTGCTACGTTAATGGGATTATTAGGTGTACTATCGTTAAATTATTTTCGAAATAATCCACACTTAAAAAAAGCTGTTACTACTGGATTTTTAGGTGCCTTAACAACATTTTCGACCTTTCAATTTGAATTAGTTACTATGCTTAATCATCAAGCGATCGTTCATTTATTTATATACGCTATTATAAGTTATGCATTAGGCATTTTATGTTGCTACTTAGGTGTCAAAATTGGGAGTTGGTTAAATGCTTAATTTATTATGTATTATGTTTGGAGGAGGCTTGGGTGCAGTAGTTAGAGGTGCCATTACAAATTATTGTAATCGTCACTTTGTATCCCGTATACCTATTGCTACTTTATTCGTCAATCTTGTCGGGAGCTTGCTAATTGGAATTATTATGAATCAGACGTCAGATAACTTAATATTATCACTAACCACTGTTGGATTTTTGGGTGGCTTAACGACTTTTTCGACTTTGGCATCAGAACTTGTACAATTTATTGACAAAGAAAGAAATTTGTTTCATTTCACTTTATATTCTGTATTGCAATATCTTGGTGCTTTTATAGCTTGTCTTATAGGCTATACTATTAGTTAAAAAATGAAAAAATCCCTAGTGTAATTACCTACACTAGGGATTTTATTATCAGTTTATTGCCCACTAAACTCATCCGGATTAGGACCAATACGTTTATCTTCATTTAAAGCATTTAATTTTTCAATTTGAGCAGTTGTTAAACTAAAGTTAAATACATCTAAGTTTTCATCAATTCTTGATGGTGTAATTGATTTAGGGATAACAACGACATTATTTTCTATATTCCAACGAATGATGACTTGTGCAGGAGTTTTGCCTACTTCTTCTGCCACAGCTTTTACTACTTCATCATCCAAAATTTGAGCATTCATTAATGGTGACCAAGATTCAGCCACTATATTTTGAACTTCTAAATAACGGCGAAGTTCATCTTGTACTAAGTACGGGTGAAACTCAACTTGGTTAATTACAGGTTTGATAGATACTTGTGCTAATAAAGCTTCTAAATGACTAACAGTAAAGTTACTTACACCAATATTTTTAACTTTGTCATCTTTATATAAATCTTCCATACCTTGCCAAGTATCAATCATTACAGCTTCATCTAACCCTGGCCAATGCATTAAATATAAATCTAAGTAATCTAATCCAAGTTTTTTCAAACTTGTTTCGTATGCTGCTTGAACATTTTCACGACCGTAGTCAGCTAACCACAATTTAGATGTAATAAATAATTCGTTTCTTGCAATTCCAGCTTCAGCTAAGCCTTCTGCAATACCTTCTCCAACTTTTGATTCGTTATCATAAATCATTGCAGTATCGATGCTTCGATAACCATTAATGATGGCATGTTTTACAGCCTCTTTACAATCATCATTATTTTCAACACGGAATGTACCTAAACCAACTACTGGCATTTTATTACCATTATAAAATTCTACTGTTTCCAAATTAATACCCCTTCCAACTTAAGATAGTCTAATCATATAAAAATTACTAAAAATAACAAAAGATTATGCTTAAAAGTGTAAAATATACAAAAACTGAGCGTCTATTATTTTGACGCTCAGTTTTGTATATTAATTAAATGATTCAATTTTATCCATTACTTGCTGTAAATCTTCAACATTATATTGAATTCTACCGTGGAAAACAAATTTATTAAAGTACTCATCAAGTTGTTCTGGTCCAACTAATACTTTACTATTAGCAGTTTGCGCAAAGTTAGAAATAGTAACCCCACCATCATTTTTAGGATTGAAATATAAAATTGTTGTTGGTGTATATTTTAAATTCAATTCATTTTGTAAGTCACCAGCTAACTTTTCAACAGCTTCCAAATGATTAGAATAATTAACTACTGATAATGACTGTGTATCGTCATTTTGATCCAATACTAATACTTGAGGATCCTTCTTATCTAAGTCTAATGTATCAAATACTTGTGACATCATTGGCGTTTCTTCAAACTGAGCACCGCTTATACCATTATATACATGACCTTTTAATAATTGTGAATCAATAATATAAAGTCCTGTTCGTGTTAAAACTAAATGGCTAATACGTTGCAAATCACTAAACTCATTTCGAGGTAAAAAGATATTTGCCATAATATGCATGTCTTCTGGTCGAATACGTTTTTCATTCACCAAACGCTCACGAATACCAATCAACCTCATATCAGTGACATATTCACTATGATTTTTCGAGAAAAGTTTTAACGCATCAATTTCACGATTTTTGGAGTTTACAGTGTGATCGTAATCTTCCTTTTGTTTAGTTACAGTTTTCTTATTTTCAATTCTTTCTTTTTCTAATTCCTCAGCATAAGAATCCTGTAATTGCTTTTCTTTTTTTTGATAATGCTCTTCTGCTTTTTGTTGTGCTTTCTTCTTACTTTTAAGTGTAACTAAAAATAATATCAAGCAAATGACTGCTACGATCACAGCTACAATCAAACCAATTTCAATTGGTCCAAATGAATTCATAACAATTTCGCTCCTTTTTTCTTCAATACTTACATTATAATAGAAAACTGTTTATCATTCGATGGAAAACTCACATATTTTTGAAATTGTTATTATGCTTGTACCGAATCTTTCAATAAATTAACTTTATCCAGTTTTTCCCATGGTAACAATACATCTGTTCTACCAAAATGACCATAAGCTGCTGTTTGTTTATAGATTGGTTGTTTTAAATCTAACATTTTGATTATGCCTGCCGGACGTAAGTCGAAATGATTTCTTACTGCTTCAACTAATTGTGCTTCGCCTACTTTACCTGTTCCAAAAGTATCAATTGCGATAGATACAGGTTCAGCTACACCAATAGCATATGCCAATTGAACTTCACATTTGTCAGCTAATTCAGCAGCAACAATATTTTTAGCAACATATCTAGCAGCATATGCAGCAGATCTATCTACTTTGGTTGGATCCTTACCACTAAAGCATCCCCCACCATGTCGTGCATAACCACCATACGTATCAACAATAATTTTACGGCCAGTTAATCCAGCATCACCTTGTGGCCCTCCAATTACGAAACGACCTGTTGGGTTAATATAAAATTTAGTCTCTGCATCTAATAATGCTGTCGGTACAGTTGGTTCAATTACATGCTGTTTAATATCTTGTTCAATTTGTGTTAATTCAACATCTTCTGCATGTTGTGTTGATAAGACAATTGTGTCTATACGTTTTGGTTCATCTTGCTCATCATATTCCACTGTTACTTGTACTTTTCCATCTGGTCTTAAGTAATCAAGTATTTTGTCTTTTCTAACATCTGATAAGCGTTTTGCAAGTTGGTGTGATAAAAAAATTGGTAACGGCATATATGTATCCGTTTCATTCGTAGCATAACCAAACATTAAGCCTTGGTCACCTGCTCCAGTTGCTTCTATTTCTTCTTCCGAAATATCATTACGATACTCTAATGCAGTATCTACACCTTGTGCTATATCTGATGATTGTTCATCTATTGCTGTTAAAACAGCCATTGTTTGACTATCATAACCAAATTTTGCACGAGTATAGCCAATTTCTTTTATTGTTTCTCTGACAACTTTCGGAATATCGACGTAAGTAGATGTAGATATTTCTCCTGAAATAAGTGCCATTCCTGTTGTTACTGTTGTTTCACATGCCACTCTTGCATTTGGGTCATCCTTTAAAATTTCATCCAAAATTGCGTCAGAAACTTGGTCTGCAATTTTATCTGGATGTCCCTCTGTTACAGATTCTGAAGTAAAAAGTCTTCTATTGTAAGTCATAATGTGCTCCTTTAGCTTTAAATTACGAAAATTCTCTATCTGTTGAGCTTAATAAAAAAGAGCCTTCATCACTATATAAATAGAGAGAAGGCTCTGTACGTCCATTCGCTCTTATCGTTCAGACAATATAGGTCTGCAAACGGTTTGGCACCTTCCTTCAATTAAGAAGAGGTTGCTGGGCTTCATTGGGTCCATGTCCCTCCGCCACTCAGGATAAGAGAATCCGTTACTAATATAGTAACTAATCTGGCATCTTATGTCAATTTAACTTTTATTCAAATTTTATCGAAAATTGGTATGGATTAATTATGTAATTATGTTATACTCGTTAACTGTAAGGGCTTACATTAAAATAACGATGGAGGGATTAAGTATGGCGATAGACACGTATACTTACACTAATAAACTACAAAACATTTTAAGAAAAAACACTTCCTTATTTCAATTATCAACAACAGAATTAAATTATAAAATCATTGATAATAATGAAGGTGAACTAACAGAACTAGGCGCAATAAACGCAAGAACAGGTAAATATACAGGTCGATCACCAAAAGATAAATTCATCGTTTCTGAACCATCATATAAAGATGATATCGACTGGGGAGAAATCAATCAGCCCATTGATGAAACAACTTTCCTTAATTTATATGATAAAGTATTAGATTATTTAGATGAAAAAGATGAGCTATACATCTTTAATGGTTATGCAGGTAGCGATGAAGATTCACAGTTGAACTTAACGGTAATTAATGAATTAGCATGGCATAACTTATTTGCTCAAAACATGTTCATTAAACCTAGCTCAAAAGAAGAAGCAGAAGACATTAAAGCAGATTTTACAATCGTTTCTGCACCAAGGTTCAAAGCTGATCCTACCATCGATGGCACAAACTCTGAAACATTTATTATTACATCATTTAAACACAAAGTCATTTTAATCGGTGGCACTGAATATGCCGGTGAAATGAAAAAAGGTATTTTTTCTGTAATGAATTACCTATTACCAAAAAGTGACATTTTAAGTATGCACTGTTCTGCAAATGTTGGTGAAAAAGGAGATGTCGCGTTATTCTTTGGTTTATCAGGTACCGGTAAAACTACATTGTCAGCAGACCCTACAAGAAAACTTATCGGTGATGATGAGCATGGCTGGAACGAAAACGGTATTTTTAATATCGAAGGTGGTTGCTATGCTAAAGCTATCAATCTATCACAGAAAAAAGAACCACAAATATATGATGCTATAAAATATGGTACTGTATTAGAAAATGTAGTTGTTGATAATTACGGAGATGTTGATTTCGATGACAATTACTATACCGAAAATACTCGAGCTGCTTACCCTATTGATCACATAGATAATATTGTTAAACCATCAAAAGCAGCGCATCCAAATACAATTATCTT
Organism: Staphylococcus arlettae; assembly: GCF_025560845.1. Taxonomy (NCBI): domain Bacteria; kingdom Bacillati; phylum Bacillota; class Bacilli; order Caryophanales; family Staphylococcaceae; genus Staphylococcus; species Staphylococcus arlettae. The sequence continues at coordinate 1,082,031 of NZ_CP094803.1, read as the reverse complement.
TTTGACTGCTGATGCTTTCGGTGTATTACCACCAATCGCTAAGTTAACAAAAGATCAAGCTATGTATCATTTCTTAAGTGGTTTTACAGCTAAATTAGCTGGTACAGAACGTGGTGTTACTGAACCTGAACCATCATTCTCTACATGCTTTGGTTCTCCATTCTTACCACTCAATGCTACTGTATACGCTGATATTTTAGGTGAACTTATCGACGAGCACGAAGTAGATGTGTATTTAGTTAACACTGGATGGACTGGTGGTAAATATGGTGTAGGTAGAAGAATTAGCCTAAACTATACACGCCAAATGGTAAATCAAGCTATCACAGGTCAATTGAAAGATGCTGAATTCAAGAAGGACGATACTTTCGGATTAAGTATCCCTGTTGAAGTAGATGATGTGCCACAGACAATTTTAAACCCAATTAATGCTTGGAGCGATGCTGCTGCATATAAAGAGCAAGCACAAGACTTAATTAATCGCTTTAATGAGAATTTTGAAAAATTCGGTACTGAAGCACAAGAACTCGCAATCAAAGGCGGATTTAAACAATTATAATAATATGAAAAGAGGCTGGGACATAAGTAATTTGAACTGCACCCAGTCAAGTAGACAAGTAAATAATTAAAAAATTGGTTAGTCTCGTTTTATGCGAGATTAGCCATTTTTAATGTAATTCTTTCATTATTAAAAAACTTTATATATTTATTTATAACTTGAAATGCTTCTTCTATACTTTCGAATTTAAACCGTTTAGAACCTCTATAAATCTCAGATTTAATAATTCCCCAAACACCTTCCATAGGACCATTATCAATACACTTTCCAACACGAGACATACTTTGTATCATTTTATGGTGATTTAACTTATTTTTAAATAATCGGGAAGTATACTGAAAACCACGATCGCTATGAAATATAATACCTTCGGTACTAGTTACAGTCTTGACTGCCTTATCAAATGTTTTAAATACGAGTTGATTGTTATTTGAATTTCCCAAATAATGACTTACGATTTTACCTGTTCCCAAATCATATATTGCACTAAGATATATTTTACTTCCATTTTCAAGTTGGAACTCAGTTACATCTGTTAGCAATTTTTATTAGCCTCTCTTTCTTGAAACTCACGATTTAATTCGTTTTCGGCTATCGTTTGAGGAGTACAAGGCTTATAGCGCTTGCGTTTACGGCGGATAACTGCTTTTAAATTTAGTTGATTCATTAACCGATAAACACGTTTATGATTTACTTTTTTATGCAAATATAGGCGAATATAAATATAAATTCGTCTATATCCATAAATGCCTTTATATTTTTCATAAATGTGTTTGATTTCTTTTATTAATATTTTATTTTCAAATTCTTTTTGTGTGGGCTTTCGATGTAACCATTTATAATAACTTGCGCGTGAAATATTTAAAGTTTGGCATAAATGTTTAATTGGAAATTCATTTCTTAGCGCTTCAATCGTTTCATATGCTGCGATTTTTTTGCTTGTTGATTTATCATCTCTCTTTCTATTTCTTGATATTTTTTTAAGACTTTATTTTCCATTTCTAATATTTTATTTCGATCTTTTAGTTCTTGGATTTCAGCTTCTCTCTGTTCTTCTGGTGTTAATATAGATTTAGGTTTGCCTTTGCCTCTACCGTCTTGGAGGCCATCACGGCCATGTGATTTATACTTTTGTACCCATTGGTACAACTGACCGTAACTAACATCATATTTTTTAGCACAATCTTTATAACTAATTTCATTATCTAAATAGTATTCTACAATTATAAGACGTTCTTTGAATGTTGTTGTTTTACCTTTCATCGTATACACCTCTTGTTTTGGAGAATAATTGGTATTCTCTTTTCTTCCAGTATAACGATTTACCCATTTGCGTACAGTTTCATGGGCAGGAATATTATATTTAATGGCCAATTTTTTATAAGATATATCATTATCCAAATATTCCTGAACTACATTCATTTTAAATTGAAATGAATACTTATTATTTTGTGAGTTACGTATTAAAGAATATAAGCCGTTTGTTAAATACCTATTGTACATATAACGGAGATATTCTGGAGATAGATTAACATCAACTATTTCTACAATGCTTTCGAAACTCATACCATTTTCATAATTATTAAAAACTGATTGTAATAAATCTAAGTCAATTAATTTTCTAGACATAAAAATACTCCCTTCAAAGTTTTCATTTTTTTAATGTCTACTTTGAAGGGAGCATATCAATTTGTCTCAGCCTCTTTGTAATTTATTCTATTGCATAATCATCTTGAATCGTTTGGTGTTCAACATCTGACATCCACTGTTGTATCTGATTCAAAACAGGTGACAAGGCAAACGGTCTTGGCACATGCCCTTCTTGTTGTTGGTATAAGGTGCGGTAAGTTAACGAGATATCGTTCAACGCTTGAGCTAAATAATACGCTTGATGAATACCTACTTGGTGATCTTGTGCACCATGGACTATTAATATAGGTGGGCTTGTTGGTGTAATATATTGCATGGCATCACGCAACTGGTAAGCAGCTGCTTGTTTTTTAGGGTGACCAATCATACGCCGCAACATTCCTCTCAAATCCACGCGCTCTTCATACATTAGTTTGATATCAGACACACCACCCCAAATGATAAAACTGGATACTGGTAAGTCATAGTATGTCAGGAGCCCCTGTAATCCTCCACGCGAAAATCCTATCATGTGAATTGCTGCATCTGGATATTGTGTGTGTAATAGCTTCACTAAGGTCGTCACATCTTTTAAATCTTCACCGTAGAAATCGTCTTTTCCCTCGCTACCATTATTGCCTCGATAATAAGGGCCTACTACTAACGTTTCAGCATTGGCAAATTGCAGTAATCTGCCTGTTCTCACCTTCCCTACTTGACCTTTACCACCACGTAAATAAACTACGATACGTTTAACACGCTGATACGGTAATAATAATAGCGCTTTAACTTGTAAATCATCCACTAAATATGTAATCTCATAACCACTGTGATTGCGAACATCTATAGGCATTTTCTTTGTTTTAGTAATAGCCAAGATTCATCATCCTATCTACACAACTTAATATTGCATCATCTTTTAGCAAAAAGCTTTTATCAGTGTCAGGAATTTCTTCAATTGTTGCAAATAAAACAGGTCCTGTTGTTTCTAAATAGTCCTCTTTTTCTTCGATAAAATCAACTAATACAACATAAACATCTTTATTGAAACTAGGTAAGTCACTTCGAGCAACATGGTATTGCGCTATATAATGCATTTCCTTAACTGTGGCACCTGTTTCTTCATGCAATTCCCTAATAGCAGCTTCTTGTGATGTTTCATTTACTTCCACTTTGCCCCCTGGAAACTCTATACCGCGTTTTTTATGTTGTGTAAACAACAATTTATTTGTATAAATAGGAATTGTAAGTACGTGTGTTGCATCAGCAAAATCATTTTCTTCTTTGAACTTTAATAGTACATCATTATTATCTCTATCTTTAAACTTTATACTCATCTGACACCTCTTATTTATGTTAAAATTATCATGTTTACAAATACGTTGGAGGCTATAATATGAAAAAACTGTTTTTAGGAGTTATCTATCTATATCAAAATTTTATTTCACCACTTACTCCACCAACATGCCGATTTTATCCAACTTGTTCAGCTTATACAAAAGAAGCTATAGAAGTTTATGGAGCATTCAAAGGCAGCTGGCTAGGCATTAAGAGAATTTTAAAATGTCATCCGTTACACAAAGGAGGATTCGATCCAGTTCCTCTAAAAAAGAAAAACAAAAAACATTAAAGCACTGGGGTCAATTGTGTTAAATCTATAACGGGAGGATTAAATTCCAGTCTTCCATTATTTAACAAACCTGAATCCTTCACAATATCTTGCTGAAAATAATAACCTGCTGGTGTGATGTCGCCCGGGTAAGTTGCATATTGAGCGAGCATTGCTGTAAAGTAGCGACTCAAACCATATTCATACATGCCACCGATGACCGTTTTAACATTATACTGTTCAAGTTTTTGAATAAGTGAAAGCACTCTGTCCAATCCGCCTAAACGGAATGGTTTTAAAACTACTACTTCAACATTATAATTATTTACAATATCTAAAATTGCTGTAGTTGATATAGCTTTTTCATCTATAGCTAATGGCAGATTCGGCACTTGGTTAAATGTTGTTAAATTATAAAACGGTTCTTCAATATAAAGGATATCATCAGCATACAATTGCGTTAAGCGCGCAGCATCATTTTTAGCAATACTTTCATTCCCATCTATAACGAGATTCGGCCTATGTGCCAAAGCTATTAGATGTTGTAAATCAGCTTTTATTGTATTAGACCATTTCACCTTTACTCTTTTCGGTTGTGTATCTCTAAGTTGTTGTAATCTTTCTGCAGTCAACCCACTAACGGTCGCACCGTAATCGACAGTAATATTATATAGCTTATAAAACATTTGATATGTTGCCATAATAATTGTACTACGAGTCGCTGGATACGCTTCTAGCGAAATAACCATCTGCTGGATATCTTCAAATGTTGAAAATGCTTTATACTTATTAGCCTCAAACCATTGCTGTAATTGCTGTTTTACTACCTCGATCGTTTCGTCAAAATACCAGTCTGTGTCAAACGCATTACATTCCCCAAAATAGTGTGAATTATCATCAGTAACCAATTCTAAAATAAGTGCTTGTCTTGTAGACAGTGTAATTTTCGGCGTCACAATAGGCGCTTTAAAAGGTAACTCAACAGTATATAGTTTCATATCTACTATTTTCATCATAAGTCACTCCTATTTTACAAATGTTGACGCTGTAATTTTCCAGTAGAGGTGTATGGTAACGCTGATACGCGCTTTAAATACTTTGGAACTTTATATTTTGCTAAATGATTTTGTAAATAGTCTTGTAATTGTGACTCTTTCACAGTATCTTTAGCTACATAATATAAATATGGTACTTCTCCCCAAATATCATCAAACGTACCGACACACATTGCATCTTCCACATCTTTGCATGCTTTTGCCACAGATTCAATTTCAAATGGATATATATTTTCCCCACCACTAATTATTAAATCTTTTCTCCGATCATATACCATTACAAAACCTTCATCGTCTATTTCAGCAATATCTCCAGTATTAAAATAACCTTGTTCATCAATAGCGTTCAACTCATTAGGATATAAGTACCCTTCCATAACGTTATTACCTTTGATCACTAATTCTCCATGACCTTTATTATCTGGTCGTACAATTTTCACTTGTACATTATCACTAGGTTTACCAACTGTGTCTGGACGATGCTCCAACATTGTCGGTGAAGCAGTCAAAAATTGTGAACAAGTTTCAGTCATACCAAATGAATTGTAAATTGGTAACTTATTGGACAATGCTTGGTTGATTAAAGCAGCAGATAACTTCGCACCGCCGAGTAAAATTTTTTCTATGTTATATGGCTGAGTTAACCCCGCATCCATTAACCATTTTAATGTTTGTGGTACTAATGACACATGTGTCGGTGACTCTTCAGAAATGATGTGCAATATTTGCTGTGTATTAAATTTTGGCTCTATTCTTACAGTGAATCCTGCAATTAATGCACGCAAAATCACACTAAGACCAGATATGTGATAAATAGGTAACACTGACAACCATTTTGTATTGGCATCAAAACCTAGACTTTGTTCACAACCTATAGCACTAGCATAATGATTGGCAAATGTTTGAGGTACTGCTTTTTGAGGACCCGTTGTACCAGAAGTAAACATAATTGAAGCAATACGATTAATGTCAAAAGGTGCTTCATATGATTGTTCTTCAGCACAAGTTATTAAATACGCATAAGTATAAATATCAAAGCCATCTAAAGTTAAATCTGAAGTTGTCAAAATTGCTTCGACATCGATTGAATGCATCTGATTTTGCATCTCTGTTTTTGTCAAACGTGTATTCAACATTGCAATTTCTACCCCAGCGAGCCAAGCAGCTTGAATAAGTATAATTGATTCTATACTGTTATCGATGTACATACCTACACGTTTTTGATTTAAATTATGAATACTGTAGGCAAGATGTGTTGCACGTTGATAGCAACTGTTAAAGGTTAATTTTGTCTTCCCATTGTCTATAAACACCGCATCCCCATTACGATTTGCTTGTTGTTTTAACCAAAATTCCACGTCACATTCCTCCATCTCATATTATCTATTATAACGAAAGTAGTTATTTTTTGGCACACATTTTAATTATCATTAACTGCTAATAATTTCGTCATACAAACAGCTAGGACAAATTAAACTATTTTCTCTCTTTTGCATATACCCATCATTTCGTAGTTTCTTCTTCATTCACAACACAAAAATGCACACGACTGAAATGAATCAAGTCGTGTGCACATTTTAAAACTCAGGCTAATTTTCTACACAAAATTCGCTTTTTGTTTATGTTAAATGATTGAGTGAGGCAGTTTATATGGATGCACTACCTATACTTATGTTAGTCATTACACTCTGATTGTAACTAACAAAAAGAATATTAATTAAACAAATAGTTTAGGAGAAAGCAAGTGTGTTTGAGGTAAAACACGTCTGTGGATGATGTATTAACAACAAATAAAATGTTATTAATTCTAGCTGTATGTGCCGTACCTCATTACAAATATAGTATGATATTTTGTTAATGTATAGCTTATTTTAACCATTAGTAAAAAATGCCTCTATTTAAGTAAAAAACAGTTTGTTTATAACTAATAAAAATAGGAAGAAGTAAATAATTTGCACATAATTTACCTCTTCCCATCTTATTAGGGAATATATTTTATGAAAAATTTTATGTGTTTATTTATCACACAAGTTTATTATAGCACTTCTATAATAAACTATAGTGCATTCAAAATATGTAGTAAAATTTGATAACTATATAGTAAAAATCAAAAGTGCTGTTGTTTATTAATTTGGAAATTATTTATGCTATTTCTCCAAATTCATTATTAACTAACATAAGTATATATTCACGTATATAGAATCCCCAACAATAATTATATTACTAATTAAATTTTTAATAAAAACTATCAAAGCATAAATACGAAAATTTTATCATTATTAATATTAACAAAATAATAAAGCTTAATTTTTACTTTTATTATTAGTTTTTTTACACATCCTCAAAAAATATATTATAAAAAATTTTGATTTGATATAATTTTGTTGTCTTCATTTTACTGTTTTTATGAAGACAAATGGTATATAGTACTGTGCTTTCAAAAAAAATAACTTTAGTAACTGTGTTACCGTTCATTTTCATCAATAGAATTACAAAATATAGCCTTTTGCTATTACTATTTTTCACTAGTCTCCTAGACTAGTGTTTTTATTTTACTATTCGTCTGCCATTTTTTTCTAATTCCAAAATGATAATAAAATTTATCTTTGACCTTGTTATAATATAGTTAGCTACTTCTACTAACGGAGTAGTTGTCATTTACTCTATGATATCTTATAGGGATGTTTTTATTATTCTCTTTAAACTTTTGAATATTCAATTCATATCTCCAAGCCGGCGCTAACGATCACCGTTAGCGCTTAATTAATTCCAAAAAGATTATTTTAATTTATTTATAATACTCGAAACATACAATAGTTTAATTATCATATTTTATAAAAACACGACCTTCTCACAATTGCTTTTCAACTTTAGACATATCAAATTTACTTTTAATTTTTTGACCATTATCAATAAATAATTTGCTTTTGATGGTAAATTATTTAGCAATTGTAAGTGATATGATAGGTTTGGCACAATACTATGAAGAAGGAAAGAGAGATACAATGGATTATAATTATCAAATTCACAATGCTGATATTAATATAAATGAAAGCTTTAATACAATTAGTATTTTTTTTTGTTTTAACTGGTAGTGTCACTTTATATGATAAAGCTTATTTAGGTAGTTATCATAAACATGAATTTTTTTTAATACAACCTTATTCAGCTCCAAAACTACTCATTAATTCAGGCAAAGTGATTGCCTTAAATATTAATAAGTTAAGTTTTAATCGTTTTTCATTATTCAATTGGGACAATCTAGAACTAGATCAAAGTAAAATTGATAATTTTATTAAGAAAGAGTTACTGGACACCATCATTTCAATATACGAAAAAGATTATTTTAATGCAGATATTAGTATTATTCGTTTAATTAACTTTATTAGGTTAGGTAATTATTATCGAGAACACAATTTGGAAGCATCCAATCCACTAATTAATAATGTTTTAATCTACATCAATGAACATTATAAAGAAAATCTTACATTAGCTACTATTGCTGAAAAATTTTATGTAAATTCTAGTTATTTATCTCGCGTTTTTTCTGAAACAATGAATATATCCTTAATAAAATATATTAGGAAAGTCAAAATTTATCGTTTAGCTGTAGAGATACTATCTTCTAATAACCACAAAGACATATGGAAATCATATGGTTATAAATCTTATTCAACTTACTTAAAAAACTTCCAGCGTGTTTTTTCTATTTCTCCCGAGGCGTTCATTGATAATCATAAAGGTACTACTGCTAAAAATATAGGGTTCCCTAGTGAACTTTACAGTTATTTAAAAAATCTAGCTAAACACTTTTCAAATAATTAACTACATATATAACAATAGACTGGAGCAAAATATTGTTCCAGTCTATTGCATTATTATCTTACAGAGATCTTAACCGCTTCAGCTTTTAGTTCATTTTGTTCACAACTGATGTCGCAATAACGTGTCCTGTAAAATGTTTATGACTCTATCTTGTTGTAATAACGACATATTTGAAGCAGAAGGTAAACAAATACCATGTTCAAAAATGTATCCCGCATTATCTTGCTCTAATGAAACAAAATCAAAATTTTTAAATAATGGTTGTAAATGCATAGGTTTCCAAACATGTCTTGCTTCTATATTATGTTTTTCAAACATTTGTAATAGCATTTTAACTGTAACATTGCTTTGTCGTGGATCGATTAGCAGAGCTGTTAACCAACGATTAGAAACGGTTGTTGCGATTTCTTCTTGGAAGGTTACTGCGGAAATACATTGCAATTCTTGTTGATATCGTTGAAATATCCTTCTTCGTTGTGCGACTCTTTCGTCGATGACTTCCATTTGTCCAATACCTATACCAGCACTAATATTACTCAAGCGATAATTATATCCCATTTCACTATGTTGATAATATAAAACATCCTCTTTAGCTTGTGTGGCTAAATATAAAGCATGTGCTATAGCATGTTCATTATTGGATAACAGCATACCTCCGCCACTTGTTGTTATAATTTTATTCCCATTGAAAGATAAAATACTAAAATCACCTATGTTTCCACTGTGACGATTACTATATATAGAGCCTAGTGATTCAGCTGCATCTTCAATAATTGGCACATCATAATAGTCGCATATATCTAAAATCTCATTATATTTTGCCGGCTGTCCATATAAATTCACTACGATAACAGCTTTAGGCTTTAAACCTTGACGTTCGTATTGATGAAATGCTTTTTGAAGTGCTTGAGGACACATATTCCAAGTTTCAATTTCCGAATCAATAAATACTGGCTTGGCATTTAAATATAATATAGGATTGCAAGTTGCACAAAATGTTAAAGATGGACAAAATACAAAATCATTCTGTTTTACTCCACATTCAATTAGTGCCAAATGTATCGCTGCTGTACCACTACTCACTGCTACAGCAGCATTCCTTCCAACATAATTGCGCACCTTATGTTCAAATTGATTAACGTTATCACCCAATGGTGCTATCCAATTTTGTGCAAAAGCTTTTTTTATATAATATTGCTCTCTCCCACCCATATGTGGTTGTGACAAGTAAATTCTCTCATCATTCATTTGTTATCACCTCTTTGTCGTGCAGGTGAACCTACAACCGTGAGATTACTTTGTATATCATTGATTACTGTCGAACCTGCTCCAACTGTAACTTTATTTCTAATAATGGTATTAGGTACTACTGTTGCGCTAGCTCCCAAAAGACATTCACTGCCAACATGAACATTTCCAGCTAAGGTAGCATTGGGTCCAATATGCGTAAAACTTTGAATGTTATTGTCATGTTCCACACATGCTTTAGTATTGATAATACATTGTTTAGCAATAAATGTATTTGTTTGTATAACAGCATGAGCCATTACTACGCAGCCAGCTTGTATTATTACGTTAGAGCCAATAATGGCAGTTGGGTGAATAATTGTTGCAAAGTATTGATCATCTAACCCCAGTCGATGGTACACTGCTGCTCTTTGTTGATTATCTCCAATAGCAATTACGAAATAATTATCTTTATAACGATCTATGTGTGCAATTGCATCATAAATTAAACCGTCACTTCGTATATATTCTTTTTGAACATCATCTAAATATCCCTTTATATAATAATTATTCAGAGATTTTATTACATCTGTTACTACACTGGCATGACCGCCATTACCTATAATCATTACTGGTTTCATGATGAAGACCCTTTAAATGGCTTTGTTGTTACATGGTTTTGAGCACAAATGTCTTTACGTAATAAAACTTTAATCACTGTTTTAGCAATAATATAGCAATCTAATTTCATTGATTGATGTTTGACATACCATACATCATATTTAAATTTCCGCTCCCATGATAATGAGTTTCTACCACTAATTTGAGCTAAGCCAGTTATGCCCGGCTTCACAAATAAACGTTGTTTTTGTCTGTCATTATACAGAGCTACATAGTCCATTAATAGTGGTCTAGGACCAACAATGCTAATATCTCCTTTTAACACATTTATCAGTTGTGGCAATTCATCTATGCTTGTACTACGTATAAACCTTCCTATTTTCGTCATTCTTTTTTCATCCGGTAATAAGTTATTGTGCTCATCGTACTTATTAGTCATCGTTCTAAATTTATACAATTTAAAAGGCTGTGCATCTTTTCCTGTCCGTAGTTGACAAAAAATGATTGGTCTCCCCATACTTATTTGAATTAAAATAGCCACTATTATTAACAATGGTAAAGCCATAAATAATACACATAAACTAATCACAATATCGAAGTACCTTTTTAACATGATGTGTCACTACTTTCTATAATCTTAAATATTTCTAATTGTTTTGCTACAACATCTAATTCGTTAAATTTTTTATTAACTCTTTGATAACTTGCATCTTGGAACTGTTTTAATTTATATGGATTAGTAATTAGCTCATTTATTCTTTGAGCAATCATATCACTCGACTGTGTAGGCACTAAATAACCATGTTGTCCGTCTATTATTTCTTCTCTACAACCTCTAATGTCAGTTGCAATTATTGCATTTTTCATAGCCATAGCTTCTAATATTGAGCGAGGCATCCCTTCTCTATATGATGGTAAACAAAAGATATCACTTAAATATAAATAATAATTTACATTGTGAACTAACCCGGTAAAAATAATATTATTTTCATTACGATATTTTTCTAATTGTCTAATTGTCATTTGATCACGTTCACTTTGATGTAGATCACCAATAATTATCAATTTAAGTCTATGATCATTTATTTGCCTAAAAGCAGACAATAACTCTAATATTCCTTTTTCTTTAACTAGTCTACCTATAAAAGTAATCACTATGTCAGATTGAGTGATTTTTAATTTACTTTGCAACTGGGATACGGCCGCAACATCCATTTTGTGATAATTAAACTCCTCACGTAGGTCGATACCATTACTAATATGCACATAATTGTTCTTATGCTTTTTTGATAAAAATCTGGCCTGTTTCGCAACATAGTAATCTTCTTTACTTTGAACAAACAAATAATCTGTACACCATCTGCCAATCCATTTTTCAATATTAAAATACACTTGAAATTTAAAATTTGTCATACTTTCGTGAAAATAAAAACCATGTGCTGTGTAAATTATACATGGTACTTTAGCTATTTTTGCAGCAATTCTACCTAATACTGCAACAATTGGCGTATGTACATGTACAACATCAGGCCGCAATTTTTTCATTAGCTGTATTAATTTATAGAGTGATATAAAGTTTGTCACTACATTGATATGACGTGGTAAATAAATATTATGAAAATACATATTATCTTGGAAATAGTTTTGAGGTTTTTGAGGAGTATAGCAAGCACAATGAACATCATATTGTTGCTCAATACATGTAGTATTTAGTTGCTTTAATAATTTAGTATGTGTCACTTCTAATGCTGCAATTTGTAATATTTTCACAATTACAACCTCCACAAGTATTGCGTTTTCAGTATATCTTTAACATCAAATATTGACTTGATATCGCACACAATACCTGTTGGTTTAACGAGCTCTAGATAATTAGCTTTGTTATCTATATATATATCATGTCCTACTGCAAAGACGGCAATATCAGCCGGTGTCATAACTGTTTCAGTTAACAATTCAATGTCACACAACGAAAGTGCCAAGGTTTTATCCGCCACAGGATCATGTATTTGTAATGTCATATTATAAGCTTTTAGTTCTTTAATAATTGTGAACACTTGTGAGTTTCTTAAATCTGGACAATTCTCTTTGAATGTAATACCAAATATATTAACTGTTGCACCATGAACAGGAATATTACGTTGAATCATCAATTTTACTAATTGAGCAACAATATATTTCGCCATATTCGAGTTAATACGTCGCCCCGCTAAAATAACTTCAGGATAATAGCCAATCGTCTGAGCTTTATAGGTTAAATAATAAGGATCTACACCTATACAATGTCCTCCAACGAGACCCGGAGAGAATGGTAAAAAATTCCATTTTGTTTTTGCTGCTTTTAATACTTCGACAGTATCAATATGCATTTCTTTACAAATTACGGCTAATTCATTTATTAATGCAATATTAATATCTCTTTGTGTATTTTCTATCACTTTAGCCGCTTCAGCAACTTTAATTGCTGGTGCAACATAAACACCTGCTGTTACTACTTGTTCATAAAGTTGAGCAAGTTCCTTACCAATGTCAGGATTATTTGACGACACTACTTTTTTAACGGTATCAAAAGTATGTTGTTTATCACCTGGATTAATCCTTTCCGGTGAATACCCTACATAAAAGGATTCATTATATTTTAAATTAGATTGCTGTTCTAATATAGGTATACACACTTCTTCTGTTGCACCTGGATATACCGTCGATTCATATACGATGATCATGCCAGGTTGAAGAATTTCACCAATCATTTTACTAGCATGGATTAATGGGGTTAAATCTGGTGTGTTATGATCATCTATTGGTGTAGGTACAGCTACAATTATTACATCAGCTTGTTTTAAGACATCTTTTTTAGTAGTAAAATGAATCGTTGTATCTAGTAATGCTTGTTCCGCCACTTCACAAGTTTGATCATAATTTTGTTTTAATTGTTTTATTCTGTCTTCATCAATATCAAAACCTATTACCTTAAATTTCTGTGCAAATGCAACAGCAACAGGTAATCCAACATAGCCTAAGCCAACTACTGCTATCGTTTTGTCCACGTTCAACATCCTTTACTAATATTATAATACGATAAATACCAATCAATGAATTTATTTACGCCTTCTGTAATAGTCACTGATGGTTTAAAGTTTATTTGTCGATATAAATCATCTACATTAGCAAACGTCTTCGGCACATCACCTGGTTGAAGATCTTTGAAATTTTTTATACATTTTTTTCCTAACTTAGTTTCAATAGCTTCGATAAATTCGAGTATATTAACAGGTTGATTATTACCAATATTATATATTTTATAGAGCGCAAAAGAATCACTAGGATTTGGATGGTAAGGATCCCAATTAGCATTAGGAGCAGGTTTGTGTCCTAATAAACGGTAAATGGCTTCAACAATATCAGACACATAAGTAAAATCTCGAGCCATTTTCCCATAATTATATACATCCACTTCGCCCTCTTCTAAAATACCGCGCGTAAATTTGAATAATGCCATGTCTGGCCTCCCCCATGGACCATAAACAGTAAAAAAACGGAGTCCTGTTGTCGGAATATTATATAATGCACTATAACTATGAGCCATAAGTTCATTACTTTTTTTAGTGGCCGCGTACAAACTTATCGGATGGTCAACAGGATCTGCAGTACTGAATGGCTGTGCTTTATTAGCACCATATACAGAACTCGATGAAGCATATATTAAATGCTCAACATGAAAATAGCGACAACATTCTAAAATATTCAAATAACCAACAATATTAGAATGAATGTAACTGTGTGGCACTTTAATGCTATTCCTCACACCTGCCTGTGCTGCTAAATGAATTACAACATCAGGTTTTTCTTGTAAAAATACTTTATTAACAGCTTCATAGTCTGCTATATCAATTTGATAGAAAGGAAAATTTTCTCTCCCAATATTGTCTAGGCGGGCATGTTTTAATGACACATCATAATAATTATTTAAATTGTCAATTCCTGCAATTTGAATATTCGCTTGTAGTAATTTACTAGCGACATGTGAACCAATAAAACCAGCTATGCCTGTTATTAATACTTTCATATCACCAATCCTCCAATTTCTTTTTATGTTTCATAGGTATGCCAGCTCCTAACCAACCAGATTGTAAATTTGTAGTCACAACAGTTCCAGCAGCTATTACTGATCTCTGACCAATAGTTACTTTGTATAATATTCTGACCGCACATCCAATCCATACATCATCTTCAATAACAACCTTACCTGCTATAACTTGGTTATACTTAATAGGTATAGATTGGTCTGACCAAGTATGTGTTGATGTCAATATGGAGGTATTGTGAGCAATAGATACATTATTGCCTATCTTAACACCGCCATATCCATCGATGTAACACATATCGTGAATGCTGACATTGTCGCCTATTGTGATATTTTCAATGTTTTTTAAAGTAACACGTTTACCGATATAAACGTTGTGGCCAATTGCTTTACATAAACTTCCTACAATGCAGTATCGTAATGCAATTTGCCATGTGCAATTCGTATTACTATTAAGTTCATACAATAATAAAGATAAGCGTTTAGGTAAAAGTGTTAAAATTGCTGTCATAACTTTTAATATACGTCGAATCATAGTTATCACCGCTTCCTTAATATGAACGCATAATAGCTAATAAACATCGTAAATAACATCGTTACTTTATCTCTATGTCTTAACGCAGTACCATAATTGTATGTACCTAAAGAGAAGATGATAAATACAATATAGATTGCTAATAAAACAATTAAAATATCCTTATTCCTTTCATACATATATGCTTTAAAAGCCAAATATGTGCCTAATAGTATGAATGCTATGTTAACAACACCAATAATGTCTGAAAAATTTCTAATTTCCCACGGTAGTGGTTTTACTAGAAAATAAATGATTTGCTTAGTTTTAGTCTGTATATTTTTTTCTTCATTTATATGAAGGTAATCCGCTCTAGCTTTAAAAGTTGTTGGTTCCAAGTGCTGCTCATTTTTTAAAGTTGAGGTCAGTTTTGAATCCTCATTATAAGTAATCAACACAATAAAACCTAAAATGATAGCTAACACTAAAAAAACTCTTACTATTGCTGAATGAGCTGATAAAAACATAAAATACACTGCTAATATAAGCAATAATCCTAATAAGCCAATATGAAATAAGGCACCTAAACCAATTGCGATAACGCATATAGTTAAATGCCATTTGTTATTTCGACGATGATATAACAATAATGCATAAATAAACAATAAAATAAAAAAGGTAATATAAATTTCTCTTAAAGTAATAATAGTTGAAGTAATGTGAAGTGGATATAAAATATAAATAATGGTTGAAATATTTGCTACATTGGTATTCTTAAATAAATGTACACAAATATGATATAACAGCATTACAGTAAGATTATGGACGGTTATATTTAATAAACCTGGTATCAAAATATGAGGTGTACCAAAAAGGTAAAACAGCGAAATCATTTGTGAGTAAAACGCTGAATTTTGAAAAATCTCTAAGTTCACGCTATATAAATAGTTTATATAAAAACGTTGCGCCAATTCTTCAAAACGTAAATCATCATTCCCTGACCCTGGTAATGCATAAAAATATTGATGAATAACTAATAATATGACATACATCAACCACTGGATAAGCAAGATGATAATAAATTTCCTATTATATTCCCGATAGAATAACCACAGAAATATAAGCACGTTGATACAGAGTAGCAACAATATATTGCTGTAATTTAACCACATAAAAATGATTAAACAAGCGATTGAACTAATGATGACCCCTACTTCTTTAACTGTCATATGTTACCCCTCTGTATAATCATGATAGATATTATTAATTTTGTAATACTTACCGTAATCCCAAAGATTAAAAATGCAAGTGTTGCCCCATATATTTCGAAATATGGTATTAACACTATCGATGTAATAGCAACTAAACCTACACTGAGTAGTTGAATAAATGTATTGTAAATATATTTTTGATAAGCGTTGATAAATAAATCAAATAAAATACTAGCATATACAAAAATGCTACCAACAATAACATTCATAAATTCCTTTTGTAGATGTACATATGACGAAGTAAACAGTGTTTGAAGTATAACCGATAAATTATTAGTTCCAACCAAAATTAATATTAATTGAGTGGTAAAGAGTAGTCCCAAAATTGTTAATAATACTTTCCATAAATAAGATGTGTCTGATTTTTTCTCAACAACTTTAGGTAAAAAATAATTATATATAGAAAAAAACAAAGTATTACCAGCTGAATAAATGACAAGTAAACTACTAAATATTCCGACATTTTCTATAGTCGAAACAGACTCTAATATATATTTAGGTATGTTGGTATTTAATGATGATAACGCTAGTGTAATTGATAACGGCAATCCTAATTTCAGTAATTTCAAGCTAACTGACCATGATATAGCTCTAAATAAATGTTTTATATTTAGTCGTATAAACATAATCAATATAATCACACTATATAAAAATACGGCCATTGTTAATGAATGAAAATAAACATAACAGATGATTAGTAAAATAAGTTGAATACAAGTCATTGATATTTTATAAAGGCCAATTTCCCCGTATTTTTGTAGTTTAATTAAATATGCAAAATTAATATCTAATGCAGCTTCAGCCAATTTACTAACTGCAACTACAATCAATAAAAGAAATGACGTATGTGTTAAATTCGTAAAAAAAGCTATGATAGCACTATAAAATAGTAGTGTTACGACTAGGCAATAACATCTCAACATGACCATTGTTTGTTTTTCAAGATAATTATCAGTCACTATTAATGTATTAAAGCCAAAAGACATAAACAAAATTAACGGTGCTATAACAGCGATGCCATATGTGTATACACCTAATTCTATACTCGTTCCTAGCTTTATAATTAATAAAATAATGAGCCATTGACTAACGCCAAACAAAATATTACCTAATAAATAACAAGCAAACGATTTATTCAAAATAATGTTCACTTCGCTTAGCAAAATCTATTATGTTAATTTCACCGCTTCTAATTTTAGCTAAACACGGATAGAGTTTTTCAATAGGATACACTGTAGATTTTCCTATATAAATTTGTTCATAGATTTGAGTCGGGTAAATTTCATCATCTTTTAACAATTCTTCAAACAGTTTTTCACCGGGCCTAATTCCTGAAAATTCAATGTTAATATCATTTTCTGTTTTACCACTTAATCGAATTAAGTTTTTTGCTAGTTCGACGATTTTAACTGGTTTACCCATATCCAACACAAATATTTCTCCACCTTTAGCTAATGCTCCAGCTTGTAATACTAATCTAGCTGCTTCAGGTATTGTCATAAAATAACGCGTCATATCTGGATGAGTTACAGTCACAGGTCCCCCTTCAGCTATCTGCTTTTTAAATAAGGGGATAACTGATCCTCTAGAACCCAAGACATTTCCAAATCTTACTGCTACAAATTGAGTAACATGTTGTTCATCATTGAGACTTTGAATAATCATTTCAGCTATACGCTTACTTGCTCCCATTACATTACAAGGATTTACAGCCTTATCTGTAGAAATCAAGACAAACTTCTGTACAGCATGTCGTTTAGCTAATTCCGCAACATTTTTTGTACCAATTACATTATTTTTAAATGCTTCTTCTGTATTTATTTCCATTAATGGTACATGCTTGTGTGCTGCAGCATGATAAATAGCAAAAGGTTTATATTGTTTAATAATATTGTTGATTTGCTTTCTATCTTGTACATCAGCAATTATAGGTATAATTTCAATATTGGTATATTGTTGTTTCATCAGTTCTTGATGTATTAAATATATGCTGTTTTCACCATGTCCTAAAATTAATAATTTTCGAGGTTCAAATTGACAAATTTGTCTACATATTTCAGCACCTATCGAACCACCAGCACCTGTAACAAGCACTGTTTTATCTGTAAGTCCTTGCGCGATCTGGTCCATATTTAACTCCACTGGGGAGCGCCCTAATAAATCCTCTACTTCTACACGTTTTAATTGATTCACTTCAAGTTCGCCTGTTAATACATCATTAATATTAGGCATTTTAAATAAAGAAACACCTTTGATATTACAAACTCGATTTATCTCCCTCATTTTCTTATTTTCAATTGAAGGTATTGCAATAATTATCTTTTTTATACAATATCGTTTTACAAGATCTGGTATATCCGTAGTATAACCTTGCACTTTCACTCGTTCTGTTAACACTATATTTTGCTTATTATAATCATCATCAACAGCTACTACAGGTTCCATAGCCATACTTGGACTGTTCAACATTTGCCTTATTAATAACGACGCACTTTCTCCCGCACCAACAATTAATGTTGGTTTTTTATAAACCGGTGCACCATTTACCTTCTTGCGATATATTCGCCAAAATAACCGTGACCCACCTATTAAAATAATATGTAACATCCACGTTATAAAATACAAACTATAAAAAGGTTGTGACCATGTAATTACAGAAATAATAATTAAAGTTAATAGTATAGACGTTGAAACAGATCGAACAATAAGTAGTACTTCATTAATACTCGCATATTCCCATGCCCTATGATATAAATCAAAAAAATATGCAGTTAGAAAATGACAAACCAGTAAACAGATAGATGTAATAAATAATTTATGCATAGAATTAATTTCATAAAAAGGAGTTAATATAAAGTCTCCTAAAAAGATTGAGCACGTAACAATAATAGAATCAATCATTATAAGGATGAATAATCGTTGTTTTGCATTGATGTGTGTCATTCAATTCACCTCTCTTATCTAAAATAATTTCAAGAAGCGTTTATCAATTTTTAACGGTTGTTTTTTTAATATAGATTCATCTTTAATGATGCACTGTGAGTTTTTTAGCATTTGAGTTATTTCTGAAGCATAGTGTTTTAATTTTGTATTTTGATACAACTGATTATTTTCAAACGGTCTATAACAATAATGGTGAGCGTCAGAAGCAATAAAATGTGTTAAATTATGATCAATTAATTGCAATGCAAATTTTTGTATCTTTTTTCCTAATTTTCCTAGTACAGAAGCAATAGTTAATTGGCTTAAAGCCCCATTTTTAATTAAATAATACAAAGTATCTGACTGCTTTAAAAAAACATTATTTCGTTCTGGATGCGCTATTATTGGTATAAATTGCTGAAGTTGTAATTCAAAAAATAATTGTTGTGAATAGTGAGGAATTTCATTAGACGGAAATTCAATAAGTAAGTACTTAGAATAGTTTAAACCAATAATCTGGTTATTTTTAATATCAGTTAAAATCTTATCTGAAATTCTTATTTCTTGGCCTGGATAAATTGGCAAACATATAGATATGACTTCGGGTATTTGCATCACATTATTTATTGATTCTATTACTGTTTCTATAGGGTTATTATACTTAAGGCTTAAATGGTGAGGCGTAGCTATAATACCTGTTACGCCTTGTTGTTTTGCCTGTCGTAATAATTTTAATGTACCATCAATTGATTGAGGACCATCGTCTATAGCAGGTAATATATGATTGTGCATATCAATCATCTGAATCAGTTCCATAGTAATAGTAATAACTCGATGATTTTGTCACTTTCATTTTATTTAATATGACACCTAATATTTTAGCTCCTGCAGCGTTTAGCAGTTCTTGTGCTTTTTTCACCTCATCACGATCATTTTTTTCAGTATCAATTACTAATACTGCATTTTTTGTATGTTGTACAAATAATTGAGCATCAGTAACCGTATTAACTGGTGGTGTATCAATAATGATGAAATCATAATCTTTAGATACTATGTCATAAATCTGCTTGAACTTATTAGATGCAATCAATTCTGATGGATTAGGTGGTATAGGTCCTGAAGTCAGAACACTTAAATTGTCAATATGTGTAGCTTTTATAGCATCATTAAACGTCGTTTTATTAATTATTAAATTTGATAAACCAGTCAAATTAGATAATTGAAACACATAGTGTTGCGTAGGCTTTCTCATATCACCATCTATAATTAACGTATTATACCCTGCCTGAGCATAAGAAATACCAATATTTGAAGAAACTGTGGATTTGCCTGACAATGCATGTTCCGAAGTGACAAGTATATTATTATCACTAGTATTTGCAATGGAAAACATAATATTTGATCTTATTGTTCGAAATTTCTCACTGACAATAGATTTAGGATTGTCATGTACAAACAGTGTTGATTGTTCTTTAGTATTACGTTTAAACATTAGTCTCCTCTTTTCTATTTAAAATATTGAATGCTGCCTAACACTGGTAAGTTCATCTGGTCATAAACATCTTGTTCTGACTTTATTCGTTTATCAGTTATCTCTTTAATGAAAATAATAATGCATAATATTAACAATCCACTAGCCCAACCTATAAATAAATTTAAAGGTACGTTTGGCGCAACCTGATGACCTGTTTTAGTTGCACTAGATAACAACGACACATTATCCACCTTCATGATTTTAGGAATTTCCTTTTTAAAAACATTAGCTACTGTATTTGCAAGTTGTTCTGCTACTTCTTTGTCATTATGAAAAATAGAAATATTTAAAACTTGTGTATTCGCTTGATTTGTTACATTTAAAAAGTTCTTTATTTCATCCGCTTCATACTGTCCTTTTAATTCTTTTGCAACTTTACCTAAAATTCTTGGACTTTTAACAATTTCAGAATAAGTATTGATCAATTGAATATTGCTTTGTATATCTTGAACATTTTGATGTGTATTTTCTTTTTGATTTATCAATAACTGGGTTGTTGCTACATATTTGTCTTCAATTAGAAAAAATGTAACTACTATACTTGCCACTAGAGATAATAAAGGCAAGATAATGATAAAGAGCAAATAATTTTTGAAAATTCTTGATATCTCTGTAATATTAATTGCACGCTTCATAAGTCATCCTATGTTTTAAACCTGAGTATTATTGTTTTAAAACCACTATCATTTACTTCTTATTAATCACCTTCCTTCTAATTTTGTATGGATGGCTTTATATCTTGAGTAATACAAAAGAAAAATGCCATTTAATATTTAAACATAAATAAATGTATTTATATTTAAATACAACGGCATTGTATCATTATTTTATTGTTTGAAATGCACTTCAGTAATTAAAGTAAAATTAAAAGTAAAAAATGTAAAAAATCTATAGGTTGATTAGTCTTAAAAATAATATTAGTAAGTCATGTTCCTTAGAATACTTCAAAATGATTCCCTAAATTTATAAAAAAAGACAACCGCAAACGCGATTGTCTCTAACCCTATAAGTTACTAATGGAGATAAATGGTGTTTCAACACCTATATTTATTATAGCAATATCTGTTATTTCTGTGATTGTTTATTATTTGTTGGTAAAATATGACTTTAATCTAGTAAAACATAAATCTTTTACTGATTAAATTAGAGCTTTAT
Source organism: Staphylococcus arlettae (assembly GCF_025560845.1). Taxonomy (NCBI): domain Bacteria; kingdom Bacillati; phylum Bacillota; class Bacilli; order Caryophanales; family Staphylococcaceae; genus Staphylococcus; species Staphylococcus arlettae. The sequence continues at coordinate 1,060,026 of NZ_CP094803.1, read as the reverse complement.
ATCTACTTTATTGCTAACTTTGGTTTATATTTTACTAGTTATGACAAGCATAAACTTCTACCATTTCAATTTGTTAATATCTTAAATATAGTTTTTAGACACACTCTAAATAAATTTTAGTACTAACAATAAGGAGAAAATTATGTCATTTAAGAATAAACATTTATCCCCTCATATTGAAAATCAAACTATTAATCGCATGAGATTCAGTTTACTTATAATTAGACTGATGTTAGCAACTTCTTTTTTAGTCCATGGCACATTAAAATTTGTTGATTTACAAGGAACATATAACTTTTTAGGTTCTTTAGGCTTATCACCAACAATGGCCTTGTTGCTCTCATATGGTGAAGTTATCGGTGGTATAGCTTTACTTATCGGATTTTTAACGCCATATGTAAATATTTTCTATATTGGTGTCATGTTAGGCTCAATTTTCACATTAAAACTTTCACGAGGATACGTTAGTGGTTATGAATTTGAAATTATCCATATCATGATGAACATTGCTTTATTAATAGGTTATCGATGGAAAAAATGGTTCCAATTTTATTAATTTGCATATTTCAAAACTTTACCCCTTCTCGTCTGAAGTCCTTATATATTTTAAATTATTAAAAAGCGTTAAACGTATTATACGTTTAACGCCTTTTGATTATTAATTTGATTTATTTTTTCTTCTTCTTACAACCAGTAATAGTGATCCAAATAAGGCTAATACACCTGTGTAAATATAACTATTAATACCATCGTTTCCTGTTTTTGGTAACTCATTTATAGTATTGTTACTATTATTATTTAGATTTTCTGATGACATTGCTTTGCCGTCTTTACTTAATGCTTTAGGAGCAATTACTTCACTTGTTACTGTTGATGATGTTTCTTTATCATCTTTGCTTGATTCTTCTAGTGTTACTTTATTCACATCTTCAATCGCCGCTGTTGGTGTCGTTAATTTATTAATTTTGCCTGATTCTTCTGACGTCACCTCATTACCATCTTCGCTTAGTATTGTTGGTATCGTTTCTTTACTATCTTCACCTGATACTTCTGGTTTCATCACTTTACTATTTTCATTCGACGCATTTGATACTGTTATTTTATCACCTTTGCTTGATTCTTCTGGTGTCATGACTTTACCGGCTTTACTTGATGCTGTTGGTGTCGTTTCTTTACCATCTTCACCTGATACTTCCGGCTTCATTTCTTTATCGTCTTCACTTGGTGCTGTTGGTAATACATCACTATTTACATTTGGTACTTTTATACCTGTTAACTTATCTAATCTTTCTTGTAAGTTGACCTGTTTATCTTGTGGTAAGGCATTTACTTTTTCTGAGGCAACTTTTTTCGTTGCTTCAGCTTGTTGAGCTAAGTCTATTAAATCTTGATGTTCTTTTGAATTAATAACACCATCTTCGTTAGCTTTTGCTAATGCTGCTTTTGCCACCTTGTCCGCTTGTTCAGCCTCTTCTACAACTTGAGTTGCATCGGCTGTTGCTTGATCTAAGTCGTTCGCAACACCATTACTATTTTTGTCATTGATTACTGGAACATTAATTCCTGTTAATGCTTCTAATCTTTGTGGTAAGTCTCCTTTTTGACTTTCAGGTAAAGCATTTACCTTTGTCTCTGCTGTAGCTCTTGTCTCTTTTGCTTTCTTAGATGCTTCTTCTAACTCCTGATGTTCTTTTGGATTAATAGCTCCGTCTTCTACGGCTTTAGCTAACTTTTCCTTCGCCATATTATCAGCTCGTTCAGCTTCCTCAACAGCTTGCATTGCTTCAGCTTTCGCTTGATCTAAATCATCAGCGACACCATTACTATCTTTGTCATTAATTCCTGGAACATTGATTCCTGTTAATGCTTCTAATCTTTGTGGCATTTCTTCTTTTTGTTTTTCTGGTAAGGCATTTACTTTCGCCTCTGCTGTAGCTTTTGTTTCTTTTGCTTTCTTAGATGCTTCTTCTAACTCCTGATATTCTTTTGGATTAATAGCGCCATCTGCTTTGGCTTTAGTTAGTTTATCTTTCGCAACTTTGTCAGCTCGTTCAGCCTCTTCTACAACTTTCATTGCTTCGGCTTTTGCCTGATTCATGTTGTCTTGTTGTCCTGGTACTACATTACTCGTCACTGTAGGTACTACAATACCCGTTAGTTGACCTAATACTTCATTAAATTCTGCTTTCTTTTCTTTTAATTGTTTCGGTGTTTCTGGTAATTCTTCGACTAATACTTCTGCTGTCGCTTTTGTTTCTCTCGCTAGTTTAGCTAAATCTGTTAATTTGTTGACTTCTTCTTGGCTAATTTTCCCATCTGTGTTGGCTTTAACTAGTGCTTCTTTCGCTTTTGCATCAGCTTGTTTCGCAGCTTCTACTGCCTTAGTTACGTCAGCTAACGTACCATCTAACTCATCTGCCAAGCCGTTGCTGTCTTGATCATTGACATTTGGTACTTTAATACCTGTTAATTTATCTAATCTTTCTTGTAAATTGTCTTGTTTATCTTTAGGCAATTTATTTACTTTTTCTGATGCTGCCTTTTTCTTTGTTTCTGCTTGATTAGCTTCTTCAGTTAGCTCTTGATGTTCTTTTGGATTAATAGCTCCGTCTTCTACGGCTTTAGCTAACTTTTCCTTCGCCACTTTATCCGCTTTTTCGGCTTCCTCAACAGCTTTCATTGCTTCATCATTCGCTTGATCTAAGTCATCAACAACACCATTACTATCTTGGTCATTTATGTTTGGAACATCAATGCCTGTTAGTACTTCTAATCTTTGTGGTAATTCTCCCTTTTGATTTTCAGGCAATGCTTTTACCTTTACGTCAGCTGTAGCTTTTGTTTCTTTTGCTTTCTTAGATGCTTCTTCTAACTCCTGATGTTCATTCGGATTAATGACTCCATCTTCATTGGCTTTAGTTAATTTATCCTTCGCAACTTTGTCAGCTCGTTCAGCTTCTACTACTGCTTTCGTTGCTTCATCTTTTGCTTGATCTAAATCATCCGCAACACCATTGCTATCTTTGTCGTTGATTCCTGGAATATCAATGCCGGTTAACTTACTTAACCTTTGTGGTAAGTCTCCTTTTTGACTTTCAGATAAAGCATTTACCTTTGCCTCTGCTGCTGCTTTTGTCTCTTTTGCTTGTTTAGATGCTGCTACTAATTCTTGATGTTCGTTTGGATTAATAACTCCATCTTTATTGGCATTAGCTAACTTTTCTTTTGCCTCTTTGTCAGCTCGTTCAGCTTCTTCCACAGCTTTTGTTGCTTCATCTTTTGCTTGATCTAAGTCATCAGCCACACCATTACTATCTTTGTCGTTGATATTTGGGACATCAATGCCTGTTAATTTATCTAACCTTTGTGGTAAATCAACCTTTTGATTTTCGGGTAATGCTTTTACTTTATCCTCTGCTGCAACTTTAGTTTCTTTTGCTTTCTTAGACGCTGCTTCTAATTCTTGATGTTCTTTCGGATTAATAACATCATCTTCGTTAGCTTTAGTAAACGCTTCTTTGGCAACCTTGTCTGCTTGTTCAGCTTCTTCTATTGCTTTCGTTGCTTCATCTTTTGCTTTATCTATGTTATCCGCAACACCATTGCTATCTTTGTCGTTGATTCCTGGAATATCAATACCTGTTAATTTATCTAACCTTTGCGGTAAGTCTCCTTTTTGATTTTCAGATAAAGCATTTACTTTCGCCTCTGCTTCTTTTTTCTTTGTATCTGCTTGATTAGACGCAGCTTCTAATTCTTTATGTTCGTTGGGATTAATAACACCATCTTCGTTAGCTTTTGTTAACGCTTCTTTGGCAACCTTGTCTGCTTGTTCAGCTGCTTCTACAGCTTTTGTTGCTTCAGCGTTTGCTTTATCTATGTTATCCGCAATACCGTTACTGTCTTGGTCATTTATATCTGGGACAGCAATGCCTGTTAATACTTCTAATCTTTGTGGTAAGTCTCCTTTTTGACTTTCAGGCAATGCTTTTACCTTTGCCTCTGCTGCAACTTTAGTTTCTTTTGCTTTCTTAGACGCTGCTTCTAATTCTTGATGTTCTTTCGGATTAATAACATCATCTTCGTTAGCTTTAGTAAACGCTTCTTTGGCAACCTTGTCTGCTTGTTCAGCTTCTTCTATTGCTTTCGTTGCTTCATCTTTTGCTTTATCTATGTTATCCGCAACACCATTGCTATCTTTGTCGTTGATTCCTGGAATATCAATGCCTGTTAATTTATCTAACCTTTGCGGTAAATCTCCCTTTTGATTTTCAGATAAAGCATTTACCTTTGCCTCTGCTGCTGCTTTTGTCTCTTTTGCTTGTTTAGATGCTGCTACTAATTCTTGATGTTCGTTTGGATTAATAACTCCATCTTTATTGGCATTGGCTAACTTTTCTTTTGCCTCTTTGTCAGCTCGTTCAGCTTCTTCCACAGCTTTTGTTGCTTCGGATTTTGCTTGATCTAAATCATCTGAGATACCATTACTGTCTTGATCATTAATACTTGGGACTACAATACCTGTTAATTTATCTAACCTTTGTGGCAAATCTCCCTTTTGATTTTCAGATAAAGCATTTACTTTCGCTTCTGCTGCTTTTTTCTTTGTATCTGCTTGATTAGACGCTTCTTCTAATTCTTTATGTTCGTTGGGATTAATAACACCATCTTCGTTAGCTTTTGTTAATTTATCTTTCGCAGCTTGTTCTGCTTGTTCAGCTTCCACTACTGCTTTTGTTGCTTCATCTTTCGCTTGATTATCTACCGGTGGTTGCACTTGCCCCTTAGCTTCTTGTTCTTTGATTTTTTTAATATCACTGTTAACTTTTTGAGCAATAGGCTTCATATTGACAGTTTTTAATTCCAAATTAACTCCGTGCACCGGATTTGGATAGTTTGTGTCACTAATTAATTGAACACCAATTTGATCTTTTGCACTATCAATTTCAGTTGCTGATTTTAGTACTAATTTAAAAGTTGCGGAAGCTCCAGCTTTATTCTTTGGTTCTGTTGTAAAACTATAATAACCTAATTTATCACGATTTAAAGTTTTCGTTGCTTCAGCAAGTCCTTTATGTGGTATATAATCAACTAGAACTTTTTCAATTTTTGAGTTTAGTGAATCATTTACTTTTAATGAAAGTGTTTCAAATCTTTTAACCCCTGACCCAAGTTCTTTAGTCAAATCAAAACTTACAACATATTTTCCACCTCTTTTTTCAGTGCTAACATATCGTAAATCATTGGCTGTAATTTTTTTCACATTGTTGTTTGATATCTCTGTGTAAAAATTCCCTTGTCGGTTATTTATTAAATTTTTCATACTTTCCAATACTTTATTAACGTCATTAACTTGATTTTTAGCAACTTTTCGACCAATCAACTTATTATCAATACTATTTCTAAATAAATTATTCCACGTTTTTTCATTCTTTGGTAAATTTAATTTTCTTGCGATATTACGTAAATAAAATTCTCGTTCTTTTTCTGTAAGATGCTGTTTATGTTTTTCTATTATTTCAATCGCATCTCTTCTAGTAGAATTTGTTGTTATATCATTAAACCCACGCATCGAAGAAAAGTACCTTGCTTGATATGAACTACTTACTGAGCGTGGTGAAAATGTATGACTAGCTGCACGGTTTTGTAAAGGTACTACTGGTATATCCGTGTTACTTGGTGGTAGTTCAGGCAATTGTCTTTTACTTCTTTTTAGAGGTGTTGATTTAATATTGAGCTTTACTTTTTGATTAGGTGCTTCACTTATTTTTTGTGCTTCCTTCACTTCTTGTGTTACTTCTTCGATTGAATTATCGTTGTTTAGTTGTTGTTTTACTTCAGGTGTAAACTCTTGCTCATTTTTTTTACCTGACTTTTGCGTTGCTTTATTTTGTGAAGATACTTCTTTTTTGCCTTTTAACTCATCTATGTTTTGCAGTTCGTTTACTTTTTGCGTTTGCTCATTATCTGATTTTTGCACTTCTTTTTCTTCTAAAGGTGCTTTCCCTTCGTCAGTTGCTTCATCTAAGTTTTGAATTTGGTTGACCTGTGTATTTACTTCTTGCTCAAGTGCTTCATCTGCATTTTGTTCGTTACTTTTTTGTCTAGTTACTTCTTTTTTGTTTTTTGACTCATCTGTACTTTGAACTTTATTTTCTTCTGATGTTACTTCTTGCGCTTCTACTTCATCTAGCTTTTGCGTTTTTTCTTCTTGTGAACTTATTTCTTCAACGTCTGATGGTTCATCAGTTTTTTGAGAAGTATTCACTTCTGCTGTTAGTTCTTGTTCTTGTACTTCATCTGTATTTGTTACGTCATTACCTTGTGAAAGTTCTTCATTTTCTTTTGTTGTTGTTTCATTAGATTTAGGTTCTAACTCTTGTGCTTCTGCAGTACTTGGATTTAAAAATAATAATGTTCCAATTAATATTGATGCTGCGCCAACACTATATTTTCTAATAGAGTATTTCTGAACCTTTTTGTTATTATTCATTAAATAACCTCTTCTCCTTTTATATAAATATGGATTTTAAATGTATATTCATAAAGTCTCCAATAATGAAAATTTTCTTAATAACTATCTTTCTAATCACAAATTGGAAAACTTTATTATTCAAAATATTATTTCAATACAGATCATTATTAAATAGCATTTCGAATATTAGTAAAAAACATAACTTCACAAGTAAAATCTACTTAAATATTGAGAAATTTAACAATTAAAGAAAATGAAAACTAACTTGCAAATAACCTACTTTTAATTAAATGTATAAAAGGTTCAAAAATTGTACTCAATAGTTAATTGACGTAAAAAGGGAGTGGGACAGAAATCTGATTTTGAAAAAATGATTTCGTCGTCCCACCCCGGCAAGGATGACTAGTATTGAAACAAGCTTGGTTTGAAGCGCATTTTCAATGCAGTCAGCTACTGCCAATATGAAAAGAGACTAGGACGAATCAATATTGTCCCAGCTTCAATGATTTTATAAAATTGTATTTATTAATGTAAAAAAATGAAATGTTAAAATATTATAAAATTAAAAACCGCAGATAAATATCTGCGGAGAACTAAATGTTGGTATAACAAACATAGGACTATGGACTATGAGATAAGTCCTGCCCTTAAAATAACATCCATCATTTACTATATCTATGTATTCAATAGTTAAAGTAAAAATTGTATTTCCAGAAGTAAAAATTCGCTATATTTCCCGTTAAAGTGATAGATTTTATAATTTTACTAAACGTTAAATTTCCTATTTCATAGTCTTTAGATGTGCTTTAATTAAAACTTAAAATGTATAATTAAAATTAAAAACCTCCCTTATTAAAATAAGAGAGGTAAAGTAAATTATGCAATACTAAATAAACTTTAAATTATTATAATAGAAAACATAAGGTATAGGCATGAACTACCTATACCAGTATATTAAATTAGATTACAGGATTTTGTAAATGCTTTTAATTATAACAGTAAATATTATATAAATGAAAGTAAAATATTGAGTCTACAGTAATTAGTAGTATATATAAATTTGATAATTGGTACAATTTTTACTAAACGCATCGATTTTTTACTATGATTGATAAACTAGATAAATAACGCTTATTTCTTGATATAATTTAATTAGTCGCTACCAAACGACTAAAATCTTACTTACAACTATAGCAAAAGTAGTACTGCTTTACTTAGCAAGTACTACTTTTTTAATGATTAAAAATCTAATCAAACCACTACTTCCATCATAATATTTTACTTATATTAAGTTAATATTTACTATCCTATAAAAGGTAATACACAATTATATTCATACTGTTATAATGAATTTAGAGTTGCTGCAATGGTAACTTTTATGTACAAGTATAAAGCCAAACAAAGTTTAGCATTGGGCCATATGAATTGGACCGATGCTTTTTTTGATATTAAGGTTAATTTATGACATGAAGGTTTTCTTTTCAAAATAAACTTGCTTTTACATGCCACTTAGATGAACAGTATTCATAAATAAAGAGAGACAACTTCTCTCTTTATTTATGTTTGCGTATATAATATGTAAAGGTTAATTATTAATACTAGCATCGTGAAATATACCATTTTATATTTCATTAAACTTTCATGTATAATATTTAAAACCATAGCGATATGAAAAATTATTAAAAAAATACTACAATCATTAAATTTATTATATTTTATATAGATCAAAAATAATACAGAACTTAAAATTATAATTACACCAAATGTAATTCCTATTACTTTTAATGCTTTTTCAGAAACTTCTTTATTTTTCATTGTTAAAATAAATACTAATGCAAATATTACTAATATCAAAGACGATCCAAACCATGCTTTAGTTACTTCTAGTTTCATAATTACAAAATGGTTTATGGCTAATGAAATATATATTAATAGATATATTATGAACACTAGCGCGTTAATAAAGATTAAGTTAATTTTACCTTTCATTATAAAAATATCCTTCCAATTAATTTAATTTTCTCTATTAAATTAATTGTACATATTAAGCTCTGTATTTCATTTGCGTATGTCATCAAAATCTTTACTATTTTAAATTATGCTATATATAACCATTCATCGAACTCATAATACTAGTTACTTCTCTAAAAGATTCTTCAAAAGCTTTATCCATATTCTTTCTAACCCGCAACATTGTTTCTTCAAGTATCATTACCAACACCCCTTCAAAGTGAATTAATTAAATTCAATTCGATTATATACCACAACAATTGCTGTATCACTTTAAGACTAAAAAAGTTATTTATTATAAAATTAATTGTGTTATATTAAAATCATATAAACAATTTAATATATTGTTATATAAGGGATGAGACAATAATGAAATTAGCAGTGTATTCCATAAACATAATTAATTATATATTCATTTCAGCAATGTTTCTATTATCTATTACACCACCCAATTGGTATGGAGCTGACAAATTAGATGTCTTTATATCAAATAGTAGTGCGTTATTAATATTTTCTATACTTATGTTTTTTATTTCTAAAAACACTAAGACAATATGGAAAATTAGCATTTTTCTTAATTTAATCAACTTATTTATATTAACTCCACTCATAATGTTCGTGTTATTTTTTGGTATACCATTTACTTAATTACTTAGGAGGTACTAATGAAAAAATTGTTATAACTTTAATGTTAGCTGCTTTATTATTTTCTCAAATATCATTTGAAGGATTAGCTGAAACACAACAATATAAGTGATGAAGAAATTAGAGAATTAGCACAGATTAGCCATTTTCAATTCATATCTATTGTTTCTCAATCGCTATTGTTCCATCAATCATTATTTTTGAAACTCCGCCTAATTTCAATACATTTTCCTTTTTAATATAAACTCTACCATTTCTGTTTATACATTCTCCTTGAGAATTTGAAAATTCTTTTTCCTCTAATAAACCGTATAAATCATTCATTACAGCAACACAACCATTACCACTACCACAAACTGGATCTTCGTCCACACCTTCTTTCGGAGCAAATGAACGAACTTCAAAAGTCGTATCTTTATCTTCTTTGTTTTTACCGAAAATCGTTACACCAGTGGTACCTTCATAAATATATTGTTCCATCAATTTAAAATTAGGTTCAATATTTTTAACAATACTCGCATTTTTTAATTCCAAAGTTAGCCATTCAGCACCGATATTAATATTTTTAGAATGAACTACATCACTTTTTTTGATACCTAAACTATCTATTATTCCATCAAACTGTCGGTCTTGTAACTCACTAATTTTAGGCTCAGGCAAACTAAAATATGTTTTATCTTCCGTAAAATCTATTTTCACCAAACCTACTCCACATTCTTGTACGAGATAATTTTTATTTTTAGGCACTAAACCATTTTGTAAAATAGCAAAAGATGAACCTATAGTTGGGTGACCAGCAAAAGGTAACTCATTGTTGGGAGTAAAAATTCTCAATTTGTAATCTGCATTTTCATCTTCAGGTTTACAAACAAAAGTTGTTTCAGATAAATTAGTCCAACTTGCTATATCTTTCATTTGTTCTGACGTTAAATCATCAGCATCAAAAATTACTGCAACAGGATTACCTTTAAATGCTTCATTTGGAAATACATCAACTTGCTTAAAATTTAAATACTTCATAACCAAACCTCCAAAATTAAATTGAGACTAAAAAAATACATTTACTTATACTTCAATTACTTTCTTTATGTTAATTCTTATAATAATTTATTTAAATGATAACATGAAGAATAAGATAACTAACTATTAATTTCCACAGTAGTATTTAACTTATTGAACATTCATCTAATAAACCTATTAATAATATAATATTCTCGCAGTAACAGGCTTGGTTAATTGTATTACTATCAAAACAAGAAGAAACTCATTTAACAACATACAAAACAAAGGAGCAATATATGGATAATTGGATTAACTTTATTATAATGTCATTACTTATTCTTATAGCGCCTGGACCAAGTTTTTTTGCTGTTATAAAAAATAGCGCTCACGGTGGAATTAAAAGCGGTATTTTTACAACATTTGGTATAGCTAACGCTCATTTAATTTATGCTACTTTGGCAACTCTAGGTATTATATTTATATTCGTAAGTTCCCAAACCGTATTTTTAATAATTAAAATATTAGGTGCAGCGTATATTATTTTTCTTGGCCTTAAAAACATATTAAATGCCCATAAATTTGAATATAATACTATGGAAGTCACGAAAACAACAAATGCGAATTTATTCAAATCATATCAACAAGGATTTATAACTATGATTCTAAATCCAAAAGCAATTCTATTTTATATAAGTATTCTACCTCAATTTATAAATCACCAAAGTAACCAAAATGTACAAGTCGCATTACTTTCAACATTATTTATTATAACTGTAATTACATGGTTCAGTTTTTGCACTTTTGTTTTCAATTATATCAAAGCAGTTTTTGAAAAACCTAAATTTAAAATGATATTTAATTATATTGTCGGGACAACACTAATCGCTTATCAATCAAAATATTAACTACAAAGCATTAAAATTGTGATCTTACTAATTTTATTCTAATTATCTTTTTAACAATGAACTTCATAAAACTTCAACCATCTCGAAATTTATCGAAGAGTCGGCTAATAATATCATATTATGCCGACTTTTGTTCACAAGTTTACTGTAAATGTCCTTGTCTATGACTAATAAATTGTTTCCTTCCATACTATTAAATAAAGCAGCATATCAACATTTTGCTAAATGAGATATAGCGAGGAATATCGAATAAACGGAGAGTGAGGGATTGGCAAATTCATATTATTATTAAATTACATGGCTTTTATTGTCCATATTTTGCCCGCTTTAAAATTTTCTACATTAATCACTCTACTTAATTTCAATTATATCCTTCAAATTAAACTCACTTAATCCATTTCCAAAAAGTATGCGACATTGCAAATGACGTGAAAATAACACGCAAATAAAAAGACCACCTATAGCAAAGGTAGCCTATCTGTACTTATTAAAAAATCTAAATATTGTTCTATTTATAATACTTTATAAACCTCACTATATATAATATATAGGCTATAAATATAAATATATTCATTAATATTACCTGATTACTATTAATATTACCAAACTTGATACTAATCATTGTCCAAAGTGCTATTACTAAAAATAATAATAAACATACCCATATGTTAAAAACTATTTTCATAGTATCACTCCTTAAATATTAGCAGAAAGTTGCTCCTCCAGTTAATCCACCACCTACTGCCCTACCGACTGCTCCAACTACTCCCCCACCTACTGTACCTACTATTGGTAAAGTTACAGTTCCGACTCCAGCACCAGCTAATCCTAACGTAGTACCTCCTGTAACAGCTCCTCCTGCTATACCAGATATACATTTTCCAATGCCTCTATCTTGGTACATATTTTGAGCATATACACCTAAATCACCTTTATCTTCAAAATATACTAGAGAAATGTTATTACCATTTCTATCTTTTGCAATGGATGGTAATTTTTCAATATCACCCGTGTTTTCATTTCTTAAAGATGCTATACCGTTTTTATCAATGTCATAAGTAACATTTTGATTCAAATCAATTCTAGCCGTATGGTCATTTACCTTAACGATTTTGCCTGAACTATTTCCTGTGCTGTATGTCTCATTTCTTTCAGCAGCATAAGAGTAATTATCAACTAAATTAGGACTAACTGTTACTCCAGTAGTAATTGCTAATGCAATAAACCCTTTTATAAATCTTCGTTTGTAATTTAATGTTTTTGCCATTTTACTCACTCCTGATAGGTATTTGAGATATAAAAACAACTCTATAAATTTATTAAAATAAGTAGTTTAAAAACTTAATGAATTAAGCATCTCTCCAGCATTTTGGGAAACGTTTACAAAAATAATACAAGCTTATATTGTTAAAATCTATAGAAATTTATAATAAGTAAAAATATTACATATATATGTAATAGCCACTTTAAAACAAAACCCTACTTCTATTAGTAGTCAATATCTTTTTAATACTAGTGTGACGTTAAATACAAATAAAGCAGTCACAACCACTTTTAAAGAATTCTTATTGGAAAACAATACGGGGAACTAAACATTACATGCCTTACGACACACGCGTCTATGCAATTGGGTAAAGGTTTCTCTATACAATATGTTAGCAAAAGATTAGGTCATGCAGACATAACGACTACCCTATCCATATACAGTCATTTATTAGAAGAAAGTCAAAAACAAGAAGAAAATAAAACACTGGAAGTCTTACGTAGCATGTGATTCAAAGGTTTCATGTCAACAAACCTTAAATTTTGACATGAGAGTGACATTTTTTATAAAAACTAACCATAAACAAAAACACCGAAACCCTATTGTATCAAGGATTACGGTGCTTCATAAAAGCTCAAAATATGTATTGAACGGAGAGTGAGGGATTCGAACCCTCGAGACGCTTGTGGCGCCTACACACTTTCCAGGCGTGCTCCTTCGGCCAGCTCGGACAACTCTCCAAATATAAGTATAAAAAAACAGAAGCGATATTTCACTTCTGTTTGTATGACCCCGACGGGACTCGAACCCGTGTTACCGCCGTGAAAGGGCGGTGTCTTAACCGCTTGACCACGGGGCCAATGGCTCCACAGGTAGGACTCGAACCTACGACCGATCGGTTAACAGCCGATAGCTCTACCACTGAGCTACTGTGGATCAATAATTAATATGGAGCGGGTGATGGGAATCGAACCCACAACATCAGCTTGGAAGGCTGAGGTTTTGCCATTAAACTACACCCGCGTTTAACGATTATGGGGCGGTTGATGGGAATCGAACCCACGAATGTCGGAACCACAATCCGATGCGTTAACCACTTCGCCACAACCGCCAACATTAAAAGTAATGGTTCAGGACAGAATCGAACTGCCGACACATGGAGCTTCAATCCATTGCTCTACCAACTGAGCTACTGAACCATAATGGCGGTCTCGACGGGAATCGAACCCGCGATCTCCTGCGTGACAGGCAGGCGTGTTAACCGCTACACTACGAGACCATTATGTAATTGCGGGAGGCGGATTTGAACCACCGACCTTCGGGTTATGAGCCCGACGAGCTACCGAACTGCTCCATCCCGCGGTAATAATATTAATTGGCTTTTATTAGCTTACTTATCTAATATAACATTTCTTTAACTTTGTGTCAACAATTAATTAATTGTTTTTAACATTTAATTAACATGAATTTAAAATTTATATGTCAAAATTAAAAGTTATATGTGGTTTTCTTAAGTACTTAATTAGTATATTAAGTTTTGCTTATATAGTCAATAACCTTTCAAAAAAAATTGGTGTAAAAAAGGATTATAACGATAATTTTCTATTTTTAGTGTGTAATTTATGTAATAATTTTGTTATTTATTATAACTTTGTAAAATACGTGCATGTAGCTTTATAATTTTAAGTTGTAAAACGCTAGAATAAGTAGCTTTTTACTCTAGCGTTAAGTTATTGAATTTTTATAAAGTTAACTACTCATCACTGCTTGCATTTTACTTTGTAACTTAATAAACGTAGAAAAGCCATCTTCTTCTGTAAAGTGGCCACCACTTTCAGTAACTTTACATGTCCCATCTAACGTTTCAATAAGACGCTGAGTTTCTTTATACGAGACTTGTTGATCGTTTTTTGCACATAAACCATAGAACTCACATACTTTACCTTTAATAATGTCATAATTTAAAGTAAGATCTTGGATATTCAAATCTTCTGATATAGCTTGTGCATCATCTTTAAAACCAGCTATGGAGAATAACCCTTCCACTACTGGCATGTCAGCTAATTCAATATATTTTAATGCTGCTAACGTTCCAAAACCATGTGTCACAAAATATGTATCTTCTTTCTTAACTGATATTTGTCGTTTCATCTCTTCTATCCACTGTGCTAAATTGTCATTACTTTCTATAGCAATATTAAACAATGTAACGTCGTATCCTTCTAATATCAAATTGTTTTCTAACCATTCATACCAATGATTACTTGAATCACCATGTTTAGAATGTACTATTATTATATCCGTCATGATTTTACCTCCTAATCTAAAATTGAAACCGATTATACATACAATATAAATATATTAATATTACAGAACGTGGACAAACCCTTCGCAAGTTAATGCGAAGGGTTTATTTATTTTCTTTTTTTATAGTTTTTTTCAAAATTGCAGTGGTCTTTCAGACCATTACTGGGCCTTTTATTAGCCACATTGCGATTTTTTTAAGATTCATGGCAGCACAAATTAGCGTGGTATCCATGGAAACTTTGTCATGTCCTCTATATCTCGTCCATCTCATACCATGCTGTTCTTTTGCATCGCCAAATTTTCTCTCTATTGTTTGACTTCGCATTTTATATTGTTTTTTAATTGTATCCACAAACCTTAAATCTTCAACTATATCTAAATCATCTTGCCAAACATGTCTTCTAATTTGTTTTATGGCATCTTTACTTTCAGTACATTTATTTAGTAGTGGACAGTCTCGACATATTGAAGCATCTGATACATATAATCTGTGTCCTGTTGGCATTGTTCTTTTATATAGTAAAGTTTCATCATTAGGACAAATATAAGTATCATAATGTTCATCGTAGATGAAATCTTTTGTTCTGAAAAAACCAGGTTTTCCTTTAGGTCTCGTATATGGCATTGCTGGTACAATTGCTTTTTCAAGCAAAAAGTGTGCATTAAAAGGTGTTTTATAACCTGAATCAATTGCTAATGTGATAGGCAACATCTGCTTGGTTTCCAATCTTTCAATCATTGGTTTGAGTTGTGTACTGTCGTGAATATTACCAGGTGTCACGTGCTTATCAATAATATAACCATTTTTATCTACACATGCGTGTAAACTATAAGCAAATTGCTTTTCTCGTTCACCTTTAACGTAGTACCCAGCTTCTGGATCAGTCGTACTTACTTTTTTGGTTTTATATTCCTCCTTGCTTTTATTTTTTATTGGCTTTTTTCCTTGTGCTCGCCTTTGTTCATTTATTTCATTATCCAATTCTTCTTGGAAGTGAAGTGTATCTTTTTTTACAATTTTTTTGATGTATTTATTCTTATTTGCATTTGCTTTAATATGTGTAGAATCAATGAATAAAGATGAGTGATCTATTAAGTTATTTTTGATAGCTATTTCTAGTATTTTCTCAAATATTTGTTCAAATAAATCTGTATCATGAAAACGACGTGTATAGTTCTTACTAAAAGTTCCGTAATGAGGTACTTTATCTAAAAAGCTATATCCTAAATACCAACGGTAAGCTACATTTGTTTCTATTTCTTTAATTGTTTGTCTCATTGATTTAATGCCAAACAACCTTTGTATGAGTAATATTTTTACTAAAATAACAGGATCTATAGATGGTCTACCATTATCAAGGCAATATTTGTCTTCGACAAGTTCATACACAAAATTTAAATCTAATATCGCATCGACTTTACGTAATAAATGATTATTAGGGACTAATTCAGAGATAGAAATCATTTCATATTGATCTCTTTTATCAATTGATTTATTCAACATAATAAACACCACCACTGTTTAATTTACATATATTATAATGTTTTTGTGTAATATTGGCAGTAATTTATGCCGACTCCTGCGGGAATATCACTAGCCGAAGACTACAGGCTAAGGCAGTGCCCGCGGAAAGCGTGCATAAAAAAACTGCCAACAAAGTCGGAGACTTTGTCGACAGTCTGAAATATATTAATATTATACTTATTATTCAAGTTTAGCTACTTCTATAAATATAAAACTGGAACATTAATAATGTTCCAGTTAAAATCAGCTCGTTAAATATTCTCTTAAAAATCTTCATTTCACCTTTAAATTGTTCAGTTAAGGTTTTAAAAATGATTTATAGTTCTGATAAAATGTCATCTACTGCTTTTTGGGCTTGCATTACACAATCTGGAAGACCGACAGCTTCAAAAGGTGCACCCGTGATAGCTAGTTTTGGATACGTAGCACGTATATGTTCTTGTATGGTCTTAATTTGTCCGATATGACCGACATGATATTGTGGCATACTATGCGGTAATCTATTAACAATGCTAAACTCAGGATCACCTTTTATAGTCATCATATTACTTAAATCTTTACGCACAATATTCACTATCTCTTCGTCTGAATGTTCATTAACAACATTATCCCCTGGTTTCCCTACATAAGCACGTAATAATACTTTTCCTTGAGGTGTCGTAAATGGCCATTTTTTACTAGTCCAAGTACAAGCAGTAATATTTGTGTTACTTGTTCTAGCGATAACAAAACCAGTACCTTCATAAGTATTTTCAATATCCGCTTCATCAAAAGCGAGGACAACCGTTGCTACTGTCGTTGATTGCATCGTTTTAAAATAATCAAATCCAGGGTCATGGTCAAAACATTTCATAAATGCTTCGTGCGCTGTTGCTACAATAAGTCCATCATATTCTTGCACTTCATTATCTAGGTGTAAATGATAGCTTTGTTGAGATACTTCAATATCTTTTACTGGTGTATTGTATTTAAAGTTAACGCCTGCTTGACGTAGATGAGTTTCTAAAGCTTCTATAAATGAACTCAAACCATGTTGAAATTGTTTGAATTGGCCTTTAGGCGCACCAGGATATAATTTGTTCTGTTTTTGACGTTGTTCTTTCTCATAGCGCATGCCTTTAATTAAACTACCAAACTGGGCTTCTCGTTCTTTAAATTGAGGAAAGGTACTTAAAAGACTTAAATCATCTATATTTGTACCATAGATGCCACCCATTAACGGTTCAATTAAATTCTCTAATACTTCATTCCCTAACCTATATCTGAAAAATGCGCCTACTGAAATATCATTTTCAATTGGCATAGTCTTTTTAAATAAATCTAGTCCCGCTCGTAATTTACCTTTAGGTGAAATTAGTTTTGTTTTTAAAAATGGCTTGATATCAGTTGGAATTCCCATGATTGAGCCACCGGGAATTGGATACAGTTTATTTTTAGCATAGATATATGATTGACCGGTTTGATTTGTTATCAAATCATCTGCTAGACCAATATCTTCAGCTACTTCTGTCATAATTGTTTTACGACCTAAATAGGATTCTGGACCTAGTTCAATCGTATAACCATCCCGGCGATATGTTTGAATTTTTCCTCCCGGTCGATTAGTCGCTTCGTAAATTGTGACATTGACATCGGGTTGTTGCTTTTTTATAAAATATGCACTCGACAGTCCTGTAATGCCAGCACCAATAATTGCAATATTTTTAGCCAATTTGGATCACACTACCTTTAATAAAGATTTCTTATTTCGTCAACAATCGCATTTATAAATAATGGATCAGTATTAGGCATTTCTGGACGATAATATTTTGCTCCAACTTCATCACAAACTACCTTACATTCGTAATCATTATCGTATAACACTTCTAAATGCTCACAAACAAAACCAACTGGTGTATAAATGAAGTTTTTATATCCATGTTCTTGTGCAAGTTTTCTAGTTAAATCTTGCACATCAGGTCCTAACCATGGTGTTCCTGTGTTACCTTCTGATTGCCAACCTTCTGCAACGTGTATAATATTAGACTTTTCTTTTAATAATTCTGCTGTATCATGCAGTTCATCTGGATATGGGTCATTACTTTGTTCTATCATACCTTTTGGCAAACTATGTGCAGATACAACCAATACAGTATCATCATGTTCTTCCGGTGAAATTGTTGCTAATGTTTCATTAATTTTTTCAGTCCAATATTGAATGAATTTTGGTTGATGGTAATAATGTGAAACGTGTGTCAATGAGATTCCATAATCATCTGCTGCTAATTTAGCTCTTTTATTATATGACCCCACGGAGAAATTTGAAAAGTGTGGTGCTAACACTACAGTTATTGCTTCTGTAATACCATCTTTGTTCATGTCTTCAACTGCATCTTCAATAAATGGATGAATATGTTTTAAACCTATATATAATTTAAATTCTACATCACTATATGCATCATTTAAGGTACTACACAGTGCTTCAGCTTGATTTTGTGTCGTACTTGCTAAAGGTGATAAGCCTCCTATAAATTCATATCTATCTTTTAAATCTTGTAGTTCTTCTTCTGATGGACGTTTACCATGTCTAATATCTGTATAATAAGCTTCTATATCGCTTTCGCTATATGGTGTACCATATGCCATAACTAATAGTCCTACTGTTTTTTTCATTGTGTTATCATCCTTTTTATCAATCATTTCTGTGCATTTTAATAATCAATGCAAATTCAAACCCTTATCGCTTAGTGTAATTGTGCACAAATGTTGTTATTTTCTCCAATGTTTGTGGTTGTACTTCTGGGAAAACGCCGTGCCCTAAATTAAATATATGTTTACCATGTGCCATACCTTGATCTAAAATTGGTTTTAATTTTCGTTCTATGACATCCCACGGAGCTAATAATAATGAAGGATCTAAATTCCCTTGTAATGTCTTGGTGATATGCAAATCTTGAGCTTGTTGAATAGAGCAACGCCAATCTAATCCTAAAACATCAATTGGTAAACTATCCCATTGTTTGATTAAATGACTTGCACCTACACCAAATAAAATTACAGGGACATCGTATTGTTGTTTAATTCCTGTAATGAGTTTATCCATGGCAGGCTTAATATAATAAGCATAATCTTCTTCATTTAATGCTCCGCCCCATGAATCAAATACTTGGATTAATTCAGCCCCTGCTTCTACTTGTGCTGAGACATAAGTAATAGACATTTCTACTAAATGATTCATCAATGCAAACCACGTTTCTTCGTCGGAATACATCATGGCTTTAGTATTGTTATAATTTTTCGAAGGACCTCCTTCGATCATATAACTTGCCAAAGTAAATGGTGCTCCAGTAAAACCTATTAATGGCACATTTAATTTCTCTTCAGTTAGTAATTTAATAGTATCTAATACATATGGTACATCGCGCTTAGGATCTATCTTCCCTAATTTTTCAACATCTTGTAGAGATTTTATTGGATTGTGAATTACAGGTCCTATACCCGACTTGATCTCTACATCAATGCCAATTGGTTGTAAAGGGGTCATAATGTCTTTGTATAGCACGGCAGCATCTGTATTATAATTATCAACAGGTAAGTGTGTTACGTATGCACATAATTCAGGTTGGTGCGTGATTTCAAATAATGAGTACTTTTCTTTTAGTTTTCTGTATTCAGGTTGAGAGCGCCCTGCTTGTCGCATAAACCACACAGGTGTATGGTCAACTGGTTCACCTTTTATCATGTGTAGTATTGTGTTATTTTTATTAAGCACCTGCGATTCCTCCTAGATTATAATCATTCTCATCTATATTATCATACTGTACTACCCTGCGTATTTTAAAGTGCATAAATGTCATAAAAATGCCATAGAGTGTACTTTATTGCTTTCTAATCATTTGACTATTGTATTCTAATGTAAATCTATTATAATATTACCAAAGCATAATTTTTTATTACATGTTTATTTAACTAAGGGGGACCAACGATATGAAAATCTATGCATCCTATGGAACATTTGGTTATTTAAATCAAATCCGATTGAATAATCCTAATCACAACTTACTACAATTTTCGACATCAGATTCTTCAGTAATTCTAGAAGAAACAGATAATGATACTGTCTTAAAAGAACCACTGATTTATGAAGTTATAAAATCTGAAGGTGATTTAAAAGAAGATTACTTTTATTCGGTCATATTCATACCTGCATCCGAAGATCATGCCTATCAATTAGAAAAAACACTCCAAGGGGTTACGGCAGATTTCAAACAGTTTGCTGGATTTAGAGCTTATCGTTTCTTGAAACCAGATCAAGGTTTAACTTATAAAATTTACTTTGGTTTTGAATCACGTAGTGCTTATGAAGACTTTAAAGCATCTTCTGTTTTTAAAAATCACTTCGATAAGCTTGCATTAAGTCAATTCTTTGGACTAAGCGGGCAACATTCAAGTTACTTCGAAAGATTTTTATATCCAATTGATGATAATTAAATAGCAATGTTAATACACTAAAATAGGAGTGAGACAGAAATCTGATTTTAATAAAAATGATTTCATCGTTTCACTCCTGCTTGTAAAACTAGAATTGAAAGCTTGATTAACGAGCATTTTCAGTCATCTACTGACAATATAAATTGAGGCTGGGTCATATCAATTATGACCCAGCCTTTTTGTTTAATCTCGTAATAAAGCTTCTTGATATTTAAGTTTTTTTGTCACATTTCTAATTGTGATAGCACCCACTACAAAAAAGATTAAAGCGTAATAGAAAAACAATGGTTGCACACTTGTATAAGTGATAAATAATATTACACCTACAATAGTCATTAACCGATATAAAAATTGTTCGTATCCTTTAATCACTTTAGCATCAGACACTGGCCATACTTGTGGCCACAAACCATAGGCTTGTTGCGTATAAAATTGTGCCATTTGCAAAATAATAATATACATAAATAAACTTCCGATTATTAATGATATTATCATTTGGTCAAGCCATACCATTAAGACGATTGCTATCAAAATCAACCTTAAGATAATGTTAAATGCATCTTTACCTCTAACAAAACTGCGGATAAATAAATATAAATACATATTATTTTCATTAAATCGTTTCCCCTTAGGTGTAGGTAAAAGAGGATCTAAATAACTTCTTCTTACTGCAGTTGTTTTGATATGTTTTACATCTGTAAACATATTTACAAATTTATAATAGTTCATATGATGTTGTTCTTCAGCATTAATCATTCGTTCCCACGGAAACAATTGCTTTTGGTTTAAATAACGTAGCAATACAATTAACGCTATTAATATTATTACGATAGGTAGGCCAGATAAATTTTTAATTTCTAACGTTACATAATACATAGCCGTGTATAGAATAAACAATAACGTATGTACTGACCAACCTTCTAATTTATACTTGTACCATTGCCATTTTAACAGCAAACCTAACATTGGATTTATGAGTGCAACAATAGCAAATACAATATAAAAACTAAAGGTCTGATTATTCAGCACATAAAATAGTGGAAAGAATATGAGAACAATAACAATTTGCATCCCAACTCTCAACATATAACTATAAACAAGACTTTTCTTCATATAAGTACTCATATGTTGTTCAAACGGTAATAAAAAGAGTTTATCTGCTTCTTTCAGCAATGTTCTTATTGGAAACAGTGATGTAATAGCTACAATTATACTGACAATCAACGCATAATTAATATTTTTAGGCATCGTTTGTAACCATTCACCATAACCCAAAATAAAAGCACCTAATAATATAACTAAAAAGACTGAAAAATGACCGTTAAAAATAAATTTATTATAATATTGCTTTTCTTTTGTGATTGCTTGCTTTCTTCTATTAAATAAAGCTTTTGCACTTTGACTCATGATTGTTGTCCACCTTGAGTAACATGGATATAAATTTCGTCTAGTGTTTTATCTGTCATTCCAGTTTGCGACTGTAAGCTTGCTAAATCACCTATTGCTACGATTTCACCTTTATCTAGTATAATAAAACGGTCGCAGTATTTCTCTGCAGTTGCCAAAATATGGGTACTCATTAATACTGTTCTACCCTCTTCTTTCTTTTCTACCATTAAATCTAACATTGATTGTATACCTAATGGATCTAAACCAAGAAAAGGTTCGTCAATAATATATAATTCAGGATTAACGATAAAAGCGCATATTATCATGACTTTTTGTTTCATCCCTTTAGAGAAGTGACTAGGAAATATACCTAATTCTTGTTTAAGGCGAAAAGTTTGTAGTAATGGTTCTGCACGTTCCATAGCAGTCTCTCTATCTATACCATAAGCCATTGCTGTCATATAAATATGTTCTTGTAATGTTAGTTCGTCATATATGACTGGTGATTCTGGTATATAAGACAATTTTTTTCTATAATTTTCAACATCTTCATTAATATCAACATTCGAAATAGAAAGCTTACCTTGCATTGGGTTAAGTAGTCCTAACATATGCTTAATAGTCGTACTTTTCCCTGCGCCATTCAGTCCAATCAGCCCTACTATTTCTCCTGATTTCAATTCAAAATTTATATTGTTAATTACAGGTGTTTTACCATACCCACCTGTTAGATTTTCTACTTTTACTGTCATTTCGCACCTCCATAAAATACATTGTATCAAAAAAATAATTTCAGTGATAAATATATAGTTGAAATATTACGAATCATAACAAGGAATGCTATAATAGTCCATAACAATGATACAAGGAGTGTAGTTTATATGACTGAAACAATCTTTAGTAAAATCATCGCAGGTGACATCCCAAGTTTCAAAGTTTATGAAGATGACTACGTTTATGCCTTTTTAGATATTTCTCAAGTAACTAAAGGTCATACGTTATTAGTACCTAAAAAAGTATCAGCTAATATTTTCGAAACCGATGAAGAAACAATGAAACATATCGGTGCAGCTTTGCCAAAAGTAGCAAATGCTATCAAATCAGCATTTAATCCAGATGGTTTAAATATAATTCAAAATAATGGTGAATTTGCAGACCAATCTGTATTCCATCTACATTTCCATTTACTACCAAGATATGAAAATGATACTGATGGTTTCGGTTATAAATGGGAAACGCATGAAGATATAATTGACGATGCACAAAAAGAAACTATTGCTAAACAGATCGCTGCACAATTTGAATAATAATGCTTAATTATTCTTTAAAATGGGTAATAGTGTAATATTAATTATTGAGATATTTTAGAAATGAGGAGAGTATTTATGAAAGTAGCTCAAGTATTATTAGGATTAGGTGCAGGTGTTGCTACTGGTGTTGGTGTCGTGTTAATGAATCGTGAAAATAAAACACAAAACCAATTAACTGGTAATCAAGTAAAACCAACAGGCGCTGATTCTGAATTAAGTCGTGAAGTAGATTCAATCAAACAAAATATTAACGACATTACAAACTATGTCGCTCAAATCAAATCAGAAAGTACTGAATTCGGTAGTTCAATAGGTGATGAAGTTAAAGAAATGATTGGTTCGTTTAAAGCAGATATCACCCCAAATATTGAACGTATCCAATCACATGTAGAAAATCTACAAAACCGTGGAGAAGAAATAAGTAAAACATTTGAAAAAGATAAATAATCTATAGTTAAATTAATAGTATTTAATAGAGACATTGACGTTAGTTATGCGTGTAATGTCTCTATTTTTTATAAAACTATCTTGACGATTAATTCAATACGGTAGATAATACTTAGATATATTACACTTATCATTTAAAGGAGAATTGGTGTATGTTTTTATGCTCACGTCATATTGATATTAATGCACGCTTTGGTCTGCCAAGAATTGCTTTTTTAAGCTTTGTTGCAACCATTATTTCCTATTTAGTTTGTTTTGAAATTATGCATTATTTTTCAAACACTGCCTTAACAGATAGATATTTTTTGTTATTTCTTGTTATCGTTATTTTGCTTTATCCAGTGCATAAAGCTATACATTTAATTTTTCTGTTCCCTTATTATAAATCTTTTAAAAAATATAAACTCATACGCCAAAAGCGTGTACCTTTTTATAATACTTACGTAAATACACCTATCAATAAAATATACTTTTGCATTGATTTGGTTATGCCATTTATCATCATTTCGTCAATTTGCATTTATCTTTGCATACTTTTTCCATTCATAGGTCACTATTTGATGTTTTTATTAGCACTCAATATTGGTTATTCTATTATGGATTTCCTCTATTTAAAAATCATCGTATTTTCTAATGAAGGGACGCATATCGAAGAACACCAAACAGGTATAAATATTTTAAATTGGGTTGAACGCAGACAACTAAAATCCAATCGCGTATAAACGTTAACTCGAATAAAGCTATTCATATATGACAAAAGTACCTACAATCTTGTTAAAAACATCGATTGTAGGTTTTATCATTTCACAACCATTTACAGAAAAAATTTGATAATATGCTAATAGGTCTTTTGTATAGCGTAGTTACTCTATAGGCTATAACAACTAATACTATAGTCTTATATCATTAGTTTATAATTGGTCAAATCTTGAGTTTATGTTATATTTACCTTGTTATTATTACAAAAGGAGTTTCCAACATATGAAATCATTTAAGAAAGTCTTAATACCAGTCACTGCAAGTGCCCTTTTATTAAACGCATGCGGCAATAATACTACAGATTCTAAAGAAGATACGCTAATTTCTTCAAAAGCTGGAGATGTTAAAGTAGAAGATGTTATGAATAAAATGGGTGATGAACAAATTGCTAATAGTTCATTCCAAATTCTATTGAACAAATTGCTAGCTGATAAATATAAAGATAAAGTTGATACAGAAAAAATTGACAAAGAAATTGAAAAAGAACAAAAACAATACGGTGGTAAAGATCAATTTGAAAGCATGTTAAAACAACAAAGTATGACTTTAGATGATTACAAAGAGCAAAAAAAATTACAAACTTATCAAAAACAATTATTAAATGAAAAAGTTGATATATCTGATAAAGAGATTAAAGAAGATACTAAAAAAGGTTCTCATATTTTAATTAAAGTCAAAGAAAATAAAGACGATAAAGAAGGTTTATCAGATAAAAAAGCAAAAGAAAAAGCTGAAAAAATACAAAAAGAAGTAGATAAAAACCCTGATAAATTTAGTGATATTGCTAAAGAAGAATCTAAAGACACAGCTTCTGCTAAAAAAGGTGGTAGCTTAGGTTACGTCATTAAAGCACAAATGGATGACAAGTTTGAAAAAGCCTTATTTAAACTTAAAGAAGGTGAAGTATCTGATATTGTGAAAACAGATTACGGTTATCACATCATAAAAGCAGATAAAGAATCTGATTTCGATGATGAAAAAGGTAAACTTAAATCACAAATTATACAACAAAAAGTTCAAAAAGAACCTAAACTACTAACAGATGCATACAAATCATTACTTGAAGAATATAAAGTAGACTATAAAGATAGAGATATCAAAAATGCAATTGAAGATTCAATTTTAGATCCCGAGAAAATCAAGCAACAACAGCAACAACAGCAACAACAACAAGGTGCTAGCCCTGCTATGTCATCTGGACAATAGAAATAAAAACGACACGTATGAACTTTATCATACGTGTCGTTTTTTATTTAGTCTAACGCTGTAGGTTTATAAAATTGTCTGCCATCTAAGCCAAAGATACGTTCTGTAAACTGACCTTTTTCAGTTTTATTATATGCTTTTTCAAACATATTCATTTTCGCATCAATATTATCAATAAAGAATAAGATTTCAGCTTCTTTAATATGAGGTAACTTAGGTGAGCCAAATTCCATTTTTCCATGGTGGGCTAAAATCATATGTTTAAGCAACATGATTTCTTCACCTTCAATATTCAATTCTTTCGCTGCTTCTGATACTTCTTCACTTGCGATGGAAATGTGTCCTAATAAATTTCCTTCGACCGTGTATGTGGTAGCAACCGGTCCACTTAACTCTCTAACTTTTCCTAAATCATGTAAAATAATTGAACTATATAATAAGCTACGATTTAACAACGGATAAATATCACATATTGATTTGGCAACTTGTAACATTGTCAAAACGTGATAACTTAACCCACTGGCAAAGTTATGGTGGTGCGAACTAGCTGCTGGAAACGTAAAGAATGCATCTTGATACTTACGAATCAAATGACGTGTGATACGTTGCAAATTAGCATTTTCAATTTCTAACATATAGTGTGAAATTTCTTCTTGGATTTGGTCTGGTGTTAATGGTGCTCCACCTACAAAATCTTGCGTTTTCATATTATCTTCAGGAGTTGCTAATCTAAATTTATTAATTTTCATCTGCTTACGTCCACGGTAGTTTATAACATCACCAAGCACGTGAATAATTTTTTCAGGTTCTAATAATTTCATATCTTCTTTAGTAACTGTCCATAACTTAGCTTCTATATCTCCACTTTTATCTTGTAAATATAAAGTCATATAGTCTTTGCCTTGTGCTGTAACACCTTGTGTCGCTTTATGAATTAGGAAGAAATGATCTACTGAATCTCCTGCATTAAGTTTCTCAACATTTCGCATTATTTACCGCCTTCCTCAGGTTTATTTAAAGTGACGATTTGTTTTGTTGGTATAGATGAATCTCTCATACATGTGAAGTATAAAATCTGGTAATCATGTGGTAATGTTCTTAAATAATTTAACATCAATTCTTTACGTTTTTTATCAAAATGAACAAATGCATCATCAATAATAATTGGAAACGGATAATACGGTTTTAATGTCATAATCAAGCTCAAACGTAATGCAATGTATAGCAATTCTTTTGTTGATTGACTTAATTCAACAGGAAAATACATTTGACCATTGCTATGTTTAACCATTAAATCATTGTTAGCATAAGTTACTTGAACATAATTCCCACTTGTTAAATGATTAAAGATACTCGTTGCTTCATTAATAACTTGAGGCAATCTTTTATCTTTAATTTGTTGTATGTGACCGTCAACAAGTGCTTGCAGATAACTTAAACTTGCCCAATCTTTCGCTTCATCATTCAAGCGATTTTTCAATATATGATATTGATGTCGTAGATTTGCCAGTGTCGTATCTGTTTCCATATGTGTAATCTTAGAGTTTAAGTCACTAACTTCAGATTGTAGTTCAAGAAATTGATCATTATAGTCATCGACTTGTTTTGATAGAACTGAATCTTCTTGTGCAAGCTGTGCATACGTTTTACTACTTAATTTTGAATTATCATCATAGGAATAATTTTGATTTTCTAGATATTTAGATAAATCATTAAACCTGTTTAGTTGTTGATGATACTTTTGATAGCGTTCATGTTGTTGATAATACGATTCTTCATCTTCAACATTAACATGTTCAAACAATTGAGATACAACGTCTTGATTTTCTTGTAATCTTAATGACAATTGTTTGATTTCATTTTTTATTAATTTAATTTGATCACTATTACGTGTGAATTGCTCTAAATTACTTCTAGACTCATTTAACCATTGTTTAACATCATGGAAAAACGCGAGTGCATTAAATTGTGTAAACTGATTTTTAGTTACTTCTTGTGCATGATTATAAAAGTTGTCAATATCGTCTTTTAAGTTATTTCTTTGTTGAATTAATTCGTTAATATGTGTATCAAACTCTTTGGCTTTATTGATAGTACTTATAATATCTATAATTAATTCGTCTGATATTTTATCAGATAAATTTAATTCTGTCTTTGCATTAGAAATATTAGTTTCAGCATTATTAAATAATTTTTGCGCATGACTATAGCTATTATTCAAATATTGCTCTTTTTTATCTAAAGCTTCTTGTGTTTTCAGAGCATTATTCCATTGTTCTCTAATGCGATATTGTTCATCTAAATCAAAATCTAAATCATAATTTTGTTCCAAGTCAGCAACTTGTGATTCTAAATCTTCTATCTCTTTAGAGAAAGTTTCGCTGTGACCAACTTGTTTCGTTTTGACAAAGAACACGCCTACAATAAAGACCACTGTCAAGATTGCAAAGACGATAGCGAAAATAAGGTTCGCAGACATAAAAGCAAAAATCGTTAATCCCAAACCAATAATAGATAAAACGATAAGGCTCATTCTTAATAAATTTTGTTTACGTTCTTTTTCTTTTTGCTCGTTATCAAATGCTTCTTTCATTTTATGATAAAGATTATTTTTTTCTTTTAACTCAAATTGTTGACGGCTATGTTGCTTTTTCTTTTCAAATGTTTCTTCTGGAACGATATCTGCTTCTAAAGCATCTAGCTCGCCATCGTTTGTTTCATTATCAATTTTGTTTTCTTCTATATCTCGCTCTAATCGTTGTATATAGGCTGCTTGCTCTTGCTTCACCTTGATCTGTTCATTGACATGACTCTTCATAGCTTCCGAACTGTCTACGTCATGATAAATCTCTTGCCAGCCTATATGTGTTTGCAGACCAGCTTTTTCACGTTGTTTGTCTTGTATCTCTTTATCTAATGATTTAAGTTCAAATTCTTGTTGTTTTATTTTGTTCTCTTGCTGATACAACGCATTAATTGCTTCTATATCTTGTTTTTCAGCGACATTAATTCTATTATTTTCATTTTCTAATTGCGCTAATTTCTCTTCACGTAAGCTAATGTCTGTTTTTAAAGTGTCGATTTGACTTTTTGAAGTTTCATAACGATCAATACCTTGTTCTGGAAAATGTACTGGTTCAATATTGAGTGAACCTTCCAATGATTTCCATTCTTGTGTTTGTTCATGAAGTGCAAGCTCTTTTTGTTTTTCGTTATGCATTTTCGATAATTGTGCCAAATTTTGCTTCAAATTATTTAAACGTCGCTCTGCTTTGTCTTTATCATCTACATATCTTTGGTACGTTGTTAGTTTAGCTTCTTCGTCACGAATTTGAGCTTCTAACTGATTTAATTGTTCCAGTTGTTGATTAATTGTAGGATTCCGTCCAGATTTTTTATAAATTTCATCTTTACGTTCATGTAATTGCGCACGCATACTAGTAAATTCGGTAGAACCTAATGCGCCTGCTTGTAACAAATAATCTTGTAACTGAGTTTCATTCATATTTTTATGAATATCTTGCAGTCCTAAAACATCAAATGAAAATATGCCTTGATATGTACGTTTAGTAATATAATTTAAGTATTGTTTCAACCAGTCTTCGTCTTTAATAGCACCATTAGGTAAATATACTTTAACATCACCTGTAGCACTACCTTTAACTCGTTCAACTTGGATTTCTGAACCATCGTCCGTAATTAACGTTAACTTTCCACCGTATTGATTTCCCAATCTAGGTTCAAGCCTTGGCTCGTTTTCTTTTTTAGTTGGAAAGCCGAACAATATAGAATGGATAAAAGCTTGTATTGTAGATTTACCCGTTTCATTTTCTCCATATATTTCAGTAAAAGTATCATTGAATTCAATTTTACTTTCAATGAATTGACCGTAACCATAAATATCCAAAGATTTTATTTTCAATTTACTCACCTCCCATGTCTTCTTTTAACAAGTTTTCCGCATGTTGTATTAATGTTCTTCTATCAAACTCTGAAAAATTATCTAAATACTTCGATGCTTTGGGATTCAAGTATAAATCGTTCATCGCTCGTTCAAATAGATTATCATCATTTATTAAATCTTGAGAAAATTCATTCACGAGCGGGTGTCTACTTTCTACATTTGGTACGATATTTAAATCTTCTATAAACACAAAATTATGCTCATTTTTTTCATAATCACTAATCATCTCTTGGACTTGCAATTTGTCTTGTTGTGATATAGCCTGGTCAGAATTAACTAATACATCAAGTCGATAAATTGCCTTACCTTGTTCTCTAACACTTGCTTTAAAGCTTTGAATTTCTTCAAACAATCCTTGTTTAGTAGTTTTATCTGAAGTAATTTGAGCTTGTTCGAAACGAATGTGTTGTGTAGCTATAAATTGAGCTGTTAATTTTAAGTGATCTCCTTCTACTAATAGACACCCTTTTTCTCCTTGTTCTTTAAAGTGTCTACCTTGAATATTACCTGGATATTGAATTTGTGGCATTTCACTTAACGTTTGTCTCTCATGTATATGACCTAATGCCCAATAATGATACAGCTTTTTATTTAAATCTTCGAGTATAAATTCTGTATAACGGTCTTTAGCATTTGATTTACTATAAGTACCATGCAAGATTCCGATATGTATGCCTTTTTGACCTTGACTAGATGGGTATGCATCTATTTTATTTTCATAACTGGCATCATTTTGATAACTAAAACCATGTAAATAAATTTCTTCTCCGTTTTTAGTTATTGTTTGATATGTTTCAACATTCTCTGAAAATACAGAAACATTTTCTGGCCATTCAGTTCCAACTTTATTTGACAGTGGATCATGATTACCATGACAAATATATACAAATATTTGTTCTTTATTCAATCTCTCAAATTGTTCTTTTAGAAATACTTCAGCACGCAATGTTCTGTTTTGTTGATCAAACAAATCACCTGCAATAATTAAAAAATCTACTTCTTCAGTTAAGGCTAAATCGACAATTCTTGTAAAACTTTCATAAGCACTATTTTGCATATCTTCAAATATTGATTGACTTAAATAACTTCTAGATTTGAATGGACTATCTAAATGTAAGTCAGCACAATGAATAAATTTAACCATATCCAATAGATCTCCTTTGTACAAGGGTATTTTTAAAGATGACGTGATAATGATTCATGTAACATTGAAATGTTCCTATGGTGAGATTAACACGCACTTTTACATTTATATTTTATCACACTCTTTTCATTTCAGTCGACAAACAAAAAGCCACAACACAAATATTTGTGTTGTGGCTATAATCTATCCGATTAATCAAGTTGATTAGTCAGCATAAATTTCATCTAAAGGTTTTACAATGATTTGATTGATTTCTTGGAATACTTGGCTCATTTTTTGTTCAGCAGCCATTAATTCAGAAATGTTAGAATCATTTTCGATTTGTTGAGCTTGCTCTTGCGCTTTTTGTAGCTCTTCTTCACCGATTTCTTCACCTTGCATTTGTTTTTGTTGGAAACTTAATTGAGTTTCACGGAATTCTTCAAATAATTTTTTTGATTCTTCATTAGCTTTAACATTTTCATAAGCGTTTTGAATAGCTTGGTACTCATCACTTTCTCTTAAAGCTTGTTCTAGTTGGTTTGCATGATCGTATAAATTTACTGCCATAACTTATTCACTCCTTCTGTGTATGTGTGTCTTTTAACCACATCGATAATACAATAACATACTTTTATTTGTTATACAAAGATAGCAATTACACCTTGTAATGCGCCTATAATACCACCTAATAAAAATCCTAAAGACATGATTAATTTTAATTCTTTATTAGCAATATCGATAATTAATTTTTCTATATAATCTAACTCAAATGAATTTACCTGTTCTTCAACAAGACCACGTAAGTTTATTTTTTTCATAATTGGTGATAACTTTTGTGAAACATTATCAATGATTATATGCGTTAATTTAGTAGTGAATGTCGACTCTAAATAAGTAATAAAATTCGGCATTAATTGATTAAATGGTTTATTTACGTTTTTATCTATTTGCATATAACCAATAACTAAATCTTTAAATGCACCTTTTAAAGTCACAAATTGTTCTTCATTTACTACCACATGTAGTGATTTTTGTTTTAGATTGCTATATTCATCTTTAATGATTTCTTGAGCAATGCTTTTGGCTTTTGGATGACTTGTCATTCGTATTAATTCACTTTGAATACGATCTGCGATACTTTCTTTGGACATAAACATTTGTAATAAACCAATAATTTTGCCCTTTTCAGCAAAAAATGTATCTAACATTGAGGCAATGTCGTGCGTACCTTTTGCCGATCGTAAGTATGCATTTGCTCTATCAAAAAGCATTTCATGTAAATTTTCGACTTTAGCGTCTACGAGTGTTGTCATTTCAGTTGGTACTATTGATTCAATCGAATCTGTATGGTGATTGTCATAGTATGCTTGAAGTTTATCTGAAATAAAATGATCTGTTTTATCTTCAACTAATGTCGCAATTTCAATATTAAATTTCTGAGCAAATTGGTGTATTGTAGCATTGTCATGTTTTAATTTCCCAATTTGTTCTGTAATCATATCATGTATCGCTTGCTGTGATGTCGCAGTATTTAACTTTGCTTTTATTAAACTTTCTGTTAATAAGTGTTCTTCGATAACTTGTCCGATTTTTGTAGCAATTTCACCTCTACGTTTCGGAATCAGTCCCGGTGTAAATGGGACACGTTTGTTAAAGATATAATACGTTTTAAATGGATGAAATAACATTCTAACTGCAATGATATTTGTAACTCCACCTATAATTGCACCTATAATAACCATAAATAATATTATTAGCAATGCATGCATGCTGTAGCACTCCTTTAAATTGAACTTCGTCACACAAACATTATATATTGAAAAACCAGTATTTTATAATTATTGTACTTACATCATTAAATCTATATGATACTTTGAACAAATAAAAAAGACCTAATGATATAGGTCTATTCTATACAGTGATTAAATCATTAAATATCATATTATATTAATAATCCTACTATCACTTCGAATTACTTATTATACATGCATTAATTCTTCTTTTGAAATTCTACCAAAGTACGTTTCTGCTTCTCTTAATTTTGAAGTACCAAAAATTGGTTGCGTTTCTTGATTTAACACTCTGTAAATATCGCTTACTTTATTACTTTGTAATATGTAACCATTACGAGTATCTACAGTATTCCAATATATATCACTTGTAGTTGAGTGATTTGGATACGCACAATGATTTCTTGAAATAGTTTGTACCATTTCTAATGGATCACATCCGAATGTACTGTTAAGTACATCTGAATCTCTAAATAATGCACAAATCGATACACAAGTTGTCCAATTTGGTAATACTCTTTCTTTTTCTATTTGAACTAAAGTTTTCTTTGATAGTCCTATTGTTTGAGCCATAGTATCTTGTGTATACCCTGCCTCAATACGCACCATTTTGAACTTTGTTTGAATTAAATCTGTAAAACTTTGTCTATCCATTACTTTAATCTACCTTTCATAAAAGAAATATTTTATCCGGACACAAGAAATTGCAATAATACACGCTTCTTGAAACACAAATTACATCTTAATACAATTTTAACTAAAATAAAAGAGTGAAATTCATTTTTCGTAATATTTTATTATTGGCACAATTGTCAAAATAATCTAACGGTTTCCAACCATACTCGTACATTTCAGACTTGTGCAGAATCTTGTATTCGGAATCTTACATATGTAATCGCTTCTTTTTTTTAACTTTTTACTCTTTTTTACTAAAATCACTACATTATATTATAACCTACTTTTAGTTACTATTCATCGTTAATTTTAAAGTTCATTAATTTTTCATATTTGGAATAATATAATTTTACAGTTATCAGAATTTTCATTATAATCAAAGTTACTTTTAAAAATTAGGAGTGGAAAGCAATGCATGATAAATATATGTTACTCGCAACATGTAAGGATAAAGTAGGTATTACTTCTTTAATTACTAGCACCATAGCTCAATATAATTCTAATATTTTACATTTAGATCATTTTACTGAGTATGATAATAAAAATGATACTGAAGGTAATTTATACTTACGTTTTGAGTTTGAAAAGGTAGATGGTGTTAAGGCAGCATTAGAAACGGAATTAGCAAGCCACAATATTACATATGAACTATTTGATAGTTCTGTCAAAACGAAAATTGCGTTATTTGTCTCAAAAGAAGATCATGCTTTTAACGAAGTATTATTACGTGTACAACGTGAAGAAATCCCAGCCGAAATCGTTTGTGTTGTTAGTAACCATGAAAACAATCGCCATTTTGCCGAAAGTTTCAATATTCCTTTTTATTACGTACCAAGTAATGAAGAAAAACCAGTAGTTGAACAAAAAATCTTAGATATTTGTGCCAAACATGACACTGAACTTATCGTTTTAGCTAAATATATGCAAATACTATCAGATAATTTCGTTAATCATTATGAACATAAAATCATCAATATTCACCACTCGTTCTTACCTTCATTCATTGGAGCAAACCCATACAAACAAGCATGGGAACGAGGCGTCAAACTTGTAGGAGCTACGGGGCATTATGTTACGTCTGATTTAGATGAAGGACCCATCATCGATCAAGACGTTATACGTATCAACCATCGTTATAATGTCCAAGATTTACGCAAAGCAGGCCGACACGTAGAATCACAAGTACTCGCACAAGCTGTAGAATATCACGTATTGCATAAAGTAATAGTCACAGCAGGTAATAAAACTATAGTTTTTGCATAAACTTAAAGGGAGTGGGACAGAAATCTGATTTTGAAAAAATGATTTCGTCGTCCCACCCCAGCAAGGATGACTAGCGTTGAAAAAGCTTGGTTTTTGAAGCGCATTTTCAATACAGTCAGCTACTGCCAATATGCAAAGAGGCTAGGACAATATTGTCCCAGCCTTTTATTATGTTTAAACTGGTTCGTTAGCCCCAGATTGATTGCGTTGTAATTTTTTCTCTTCATTTTTTGAAATAATAAGTGCACATGTTGCATCACCAGTAATGTTTACAGATGTTCTTGTCATATCTAGTAGTCTATCTATACCAAGAATAATACCTATGGCTGCAGGATTTAATCCTATTGCATTTAGTACCATGGCAAGCATGATCAAGCCTACACCTGGCACTCCTGCCGTACCAATCGATGCCACTACTGCAATGACTACGACTGTAATTAATTGCATGAGTGATAGATCAACACCTGATATTTGCGCAATAAATATTGTAGCGACCCCTTGCATTATTGCAGTTCCATCCATGTTGATTGTTGCACCTAGAGGTTGAACAAATGACGCAATTTCTGGTCGCACCCCCATTTTCTTCGAACAGTTCATTGATACAGGTAAAGTTGCGGTTGAACTTGAAGCACTAAAGCCTAATGTAATGGCTGGTAAAAAGCCTTTATAAAATGCCAATGGGTTGGTTTTTCCTAATAATTTCAAAGCAGACCCATAGACGACAAAGAAATGAATAAACAATGCGAGTAAAACAATAAAGAAATACATCCCCAATTGTTTGATAGCACCGAACCCTGCCCCTGTAAATGCATGAGCTACCAAACCAAATGTACCAATTGGTGCAAATAGATTCATTATCATCGTTATAATATACATCAAGACTTCATTAGTTTGTTCAAAAAACTTGTGCACTATTTGTGCTTTTGAACCTATCATGATAATACCTACACCTATAAAAATAGCAAAGGTGATAATTTGTAGCATATTTCCTTCAGACATTGCCTGAAGTGGATTTTTTGGAAATAGATTTATAAGTGTCTGATCAAACGTTTGTTCTGCAGCGTTATCACTGCCTTGACTTTGTTTATCTAATGTTTTTTGATAACTAGAAACATCTTCACTTTTTAATAAATCAGAATGACCATCACCAGGTTTAAATATTAATGCAAGCGCAATACCAATACATATTGCAATAGCAGTAGTTGATAAGAAAAATCCTAGTGTTTTTAATCCAATACCCCCTAATAATTTTGGATCTCCAACACCCACTACCCCTAGCACAATTGATACAAATACTACTGGCACAACTAACATAAATATAAGATTTAAGAAAATTTGTCCAATAACATTAAAGACATATTTATCAATGCCTTCTACAAATTGTGCTTGTGCAAACATATTACAGATTGAACCTACAGCAATACCTAAAATTAAAGCAATAACAATTTTGATACTTAAGTTTTTTGTTTTCATATCCATCCCTCCTTGTTATTATTCTTTATTATATAGAAAAACAATAATATTTAAAGGAAAAATACAATTTCATAATAAAATACCATGTATATAGTAATAAACATGGTATTTTTACACTATTTTATTTTCCATGGCGTAGATTGCAGCTTGTGTTCTATCTGAAACTTGTAGCTTATTTAATATATGACTGACATGAGTTTTTATTGTTTTTTCTGAAACAAATAATGTTTCTGCAATATCTTTATTGGTCTTACCTTTAACCATTTCGGATAAGACTTCAATTTCTCGTTTTGATAATTTGTTCGTCATATGAGGTTTATTACGTACCGCTTCAATTACACTTTGAGCTTGCGGGTGTATAATTTTTTCGCCATTCAACACACTTTTAATAGTATTAATTAACTGTTCAGGTTCAACATCTTTCATTTCATAGCCATCTGCACCTTTATCAACGGCTGAAATAACATGCTCATCATCTATGTAACTCGTTAATACTAGAATTTTGATATCTGGATACTTGGTTTTCAATATTTCAGTTATTTCAATACCATTCATTTCAGGCATAACTAAATCGAGTAATACTATGTCTGGCATATTATCTTGATGCTCTGCTAAATGCGTTAAAAAGGTTTTACCATCTGAGAATCCCATTACAACTTCTAAGTCATCAACTGTTGATAATAAAAATTCTAAACCTTGTCTTACAATATGATGATCATCTACTAACATTATTCGATACATTAATAATCTTCCTCCCTTAGGCTTTAACGGGAATCAGTAACGCGATTGTCGTACCTACTCCCTCTGTTGAGTTAACTTGTAAATTTCCATCTATCATCTTCGTTCGTTGTTTCATATTATTAAGACCATGTGCATTGTCCACTGCTTTTTGACCACTATCAAAACCGTTGCCGTCATCGCTTATTTCAATAAATATATGGCTAGCTGTTTGATTTAAAGTTAAGTGTACATTTGAAGTACCTGCATGTTTACGTGTATTATTTAATGCTTCTTGCATTATTCTATATACATTTTCTTCTATTAAGCTAGGTAATTTAATTAAACCCTCAACATCGACAGTCAATGATAGATTTACCATTTCACTATATTTAGTTATCGCAGAGATTAACCCCTGTTCCAGTCCTATAGGTTTTAATTGCCAAATTAACGCTCGCATTTCATTAACTGCTTGTTGGCTCGTCTCTTCAATCACAGTGAATGCTTGTTGTGACACACTTTCTTTAGACATTACTTTTGCTGCGTGTGCAGTTAATTTTACTGAAAATAACATTTGATTCACTGAATCATGCAAATCTCTCGCCAGTCTATTTCGTTCATTTATACGTGCTGCTTCTTTTTCTTGATCGGTCAACATAATACGTTTAATCGCTGAACCGATTTGAAAAGCTACTGATTCTAGTAATTCTAAATCTTCTTCACTGTAGCGCTTTGTATGCGGTGTGGCAACATTTAACAAACCAAATTGTTCAGAACCTGAGCGAAGTGGTACGGTTGCGTGGTGTGTCACACCATCTGTTTCTTCATGATAAGCATGATTTGCCAAATTAATACGCGAACAATTTATAATATTTGAAGCTTTCGTTAGTTTTTCATTATGATATGCTTGGACACACCAACAAGTGCCATCTTTCATATATTTACAATCATGTTTTGACAGTGCTCCCGGCAAATCGACATCAGATACTAATTCATGATGTCCTTCATCATCTATAAAAAATATCCAACCTGTTGTAAATTCAGTGCCATCGATTAAAAATCTCAACGCACCTTGCATCATATTGTAAGTTTCGGTTTCTTCATTTAAATATTCGGCTATTTCTTTTAATAAAGCCAAACGGGTAGGCTTTTCCATATATTGTCCCCCCTTTTCACTTGTTGCTCACTTTATATTATACAGCTTCATTACTATAAACGAAATATAAGTAAAACTTTTAACTGCAAAGCTACTGAGACTTTAAATGCGTATAGTAACTCTATGTTTACCTAATAAATAGCAAGGACTATATTATTTTATAGGAATACACTATATTCAGATTTTTTTAGTGTAAGTGATATGGTATGATAGTTAGGAATGATTGAGGAGGATACCATGAAATTTAAAATCCCAGAAAAGTTTGATCAATATACTATTAGAGAAATTTTTCAACACTTAAACTTACCAAAAAAAGATTTACACACTTTAAATATGTCCAATGAAATTACTGTCAATGATCAGCCTGCTAAGTTAATTAATCAAGTAAATGCAGGTGATGACGTTTACCTACCAAACCCAGCAGAAGAAAGTAATTATTTACCTAGTTATCGATATGCTCAAATTTACTATGAAGATGATGATTTGGCTATTGTAATGAAGCCTAAAGGTGTTAAAACACATCCAAATGATTTAAAAGAAAGTAATACTTTAATGAATCACGTCATATATACTCTAAATAATGACTATGTTGAACCGATTCATCGTCTCGATCAAGAAACTGTAGGATTACTTATTGTTGCTAAAAATCCTTTAATGAAAAAAATTTTAGACCGCATGTTAGAAGATAATCAAATTGACCGCATTTATCGAGCTGAAGTAAAGAGTTTATTACCTATTAAGCCACAAACAATAGACATGCCTATAGGTAAAGATAAATTCCATCCAAATAGACGCCGAATCTCTCAAACAGGTCAACGTGCGATAACACACATTTTAAGTTCGCAAATGGTTGATGAAAATAGATGCCAAATTGAACTAAAATTAGACACAGGACGTACACATCAAATTCGTGTACATTTAGCTGAAATTGGCCATCCTGTTATCGGTGATCCATTGTATGGTAATTCTACTTTGCGCCAACTAAAATTACAAAGTTATAAAATTGAATTTACCCATCCGCTGACACAAAACCAAATAAGCGTATCATTAGATGATGATGTGAAACAGTAATTTCCTGAAAGTTGTCACTGTATTACATGTCAAAAAGAGGCTGGTGCATTTATACAATGTACCAGCCTCTTTATATGTTATTTATTGTTCTTTTATTTAGGCTCTACCATGTCTTCAGGTTTGATCCATTCATCAAATTGTTCTGCAGTTAAATATCCGGATTGAATTGCAGAATCTTTTAAAGTCAGTCCTTCTTTATGTGCTTTTTTAGCAATGTGTGCTGCTTTTTCATAACCAATATGTGGGTTTAATGCTGTAACTAACATTAATGATTGATTTAAATAATTATCAATATTTTCCTGAATTGGCTCAATACCTACAGCACAATTATCATTAAATGTTTGCATTCCATCTGCAAGTAAATAAATAGATTGTAATGTGTTATGCAAAATTACTGGTTTGTAGACATTTAATTCAAAATTACCTTGTGAACTTGCAAAGCCAACAGCTGCATCGTTACCCATTACTTGTGTAGCAACCATTGTTAACATTTCACATTGTGTTGGATTTACTTTTCCTGGCATAATTGAAGATCCTGGTTCATTTTCAGGAATAGCAATTTCTGCCAACCCAGCACGAGGGCCCGATGCTAACCAACGAACATCATTTGCAATTTTAGTTAAATCTCCAGCAAGAGCTTTCAATGTACCATGCAATTGTACAACTTCATCGTGCGCAGTTAACGCATGGAACTTATTGTCAGAAGATACAAATGCATAACCAGTATTTTCTGCGATAAATTTCGCCACTTTATCTCCAAACTCTGGATGAGCATTAATACCAGTACCGACTGCCGTACCACCAATAGCTAAGTTTAAGATGTGAGCTTTCGATTCAGCTAACAGTGTTTCACACTTATCTAACATATATCTCCAACCACTAATTTCTTGGCCTAAACGAATTGGTGTTGCGTCTTGTAAGTGTGTACGTCCTATTTTGATAATATCATAAAATTGCTCTTCTTTTTCTTTAAACGTATCTCTTAAATGTTGTAGTGCTGGTTCTAATTTAGTTTCAATTTCACTATATAGAGCTACATGCATAGCCGTTGGGAATGTATCATTAGAACTTTGTGATTTATTTACATCATCGTTCGGATGAATTTGTTCATTCGAATTATTGTCTTGTAAATATTGATTGGCTACGAAGCTTACAACTTCATTGACGTTCATATTACTTTGTGTACCGCTACCAGTTTGCCATACAACAAGTGGAAAATGTTCGTCTAATTCTTTGTTTAAAATACGATCACATGCATATACAATCGCATTTTTTTTATCATCTGATAGTTTACCTAATTCATGATTGGCTAATGCTGCAGCACGTTTCAATTGAGCAAACCCATATACTACTTCAATTGGCATACGCTCTTTACCGACTGGAAAATTACGTTTACTTCTTTCTGTCTGCGCACCCCAATATTTATCTGCTGGTACTTCAATTTCACCAAATGTATCGTGTTCAATTCTTACTGACATATGTATACTCCCCTTCGATATTCTTAGTTCGTTTTTAGTATAGCATTAAACAATTTATCGGGGCAATTGTATATTGTAGCGTTTTCAAAAAACTACTGTTTCATTTTAAAAAAAGAGTGAAACACCTCACCTTTTTTAATATAAAGGTGGCTATTTCACTCAATATGCTTCAATTATTGCAAATTAGAAACACCATCTATAGCATTTTAACAGATAAAAACAATTAAGCTTGTTCTTTATTTAATACTTCTTGTGCATAGTGTGCTTTGGCTGCTTGGATAATGGCCATAGCAGTCAATATAAGCAGTATTGCACCTATAATCATAGTGATAGGACTAATCGTTATTAAAGTGGCTAAAAATCCTCCTAAACTGTTATAAAAATCATTTAATGGCTTCAACAATAGTATTGAAATCACTATACAACAAACAACACTTACAATAATGCCTGTTTGGTTACTTTTGATAAATGTTTTAGGATTTACTTGATCCACCAATCCTTTAGATAAATTCATTTGCATTTTAATTATTTTAAATAAAATTGGTAAATAAACTGCTCCAATCGCCATAGGAAATCCTTTTATTGAAATCAAATTTATGATAAATGCACTAATCATAATCTTTTTCCAGTTTTTACTTAGCATTGTCTTAAATTCTCCTTAATACTTAGAATGCTCTAATCATAACATATTCAAGTAACCGATAGCGTTTCAAAATAGATAAATATATTCTAAAAAAGGACAAAACAGTAATCAAAAAGTCTATGTTTTGATTACTAATTTTGTCCATTAAAGTTCTTGTTATTGCTACTCATCTAAATCTGAACGTGTTTCAGCATCATGAGATTTATTTAATTTTTCTTCATCATTTTCTTCAGAAATCTGTTCCATCTCTTTACCTAAATCAACTACATCATCAAAACTATCTACCATCTCATTTTCAATTTCTTCATCTTGATGATTATTATGTTTTTCATTAGACACAACAATTCCCTCACTTTATAAATGATTTAAGCAAATCTAGCAGTAAAATATTGGCGTACATCTTCAGGTAAGCCTTCTGCAGCCGCTTCATCTAAAATGACATTAACCATTCTATGTGCTTTTAAGTCAGCAGGCTCGAAATTTGTTTTACCATTTTCTTCATATAATTTTTTAACTGCATCTTTTTTATCAGTACCTGTAATTACCAACAATACTTCACGAGAACTCAATAAACCTTGTCTTAAAGCAACATCTAAATTACCTGAAGCATCTAATGATACTACTTGTACAATAAGTTTTCCTTTGTTTTCTTTTGTTTTAATTTTATCTTTAATAAATGACTCTGTATCTTCACTAAATGACACATTATAAATTTGACCATTAGGTACACCAAGTGCTTCATAATAAGATTTATTGTCATCATAATCTAAAATATTAATTTGACTAAAATCAACTGCGTGTGAATCTACATTCTTCTTTAATTCGTCCAATACTGGTGCATTTTCTTTAGCTAGATGTAGTCCAGCGATAGTTGTTGGATTATTATTAAATTGTTTACGTAAAATATCAGCGACATATTCTGCCACAACGTGTTCGTTTTCTAATACTTTAAAGTTCATTGCCATTGTTATTACACTCCTCGTATTCTATTAGTACAGACATTAATATTCTTTTATAATTACCCTTGTGTTGAGAAGATTAAACGCATAATCCTTGAAGTTAATCTTCAGTATACATGCAATTTAATACTTATTACCTATATTATACAAATCTTGACAAGATTTTTCACTGATATTCAAATAAATTAAGTTAAATCAGGATAATTTTGTTGTCTTAACGCTTCATAAATTAAAATAGATGCTGTGTTAGACAAATTTAATGATCTTATATTATTATTCATCGGCATTCTTAATGCAGTATCTTTATATTTTTCTTTGACCCAGTCAGGTAACCCTGTCGTTTCTCTGCCAAAAACAAAATAATGGTCTTCTTCAGTATTTGAAAAATCAAATGTTGAATAAGTTTGTTGACCAAATTTAGTCAGTAAATAATAATGACCCTCTGTAGACTCAAAAAACGCTTCAATACTTTCATGATACGTTATATTTACGCTATCCCAGTAATCTAAACCTGCGCGTTTTAACATCTTATCATCCGTACTAAAGCCTAATGGTTTAATTAGATGTAAGTGGGTATATGTTCCTGCACAAGTACGTGCAATACTTCCAGTGTTTCCTGGGATTTCTGGTTGAAATAATACAATATGGTTTGTCATCTTAATGTTCTCTCCTCTGTTCCAATCCTTTTAACATTTCTTGTTGAACTTCTTCTATTTCAGTATCGTAATAAGCATCAATAAATGGACGCGCTTCTTCGCCAAGTATTTGACCAATAGCCCAATATGCTGTAGCTCTAATCATTGGTCTAGGATCAGTTAAAGCCACATCTTTAAGATCAGGAGTGGCTGCTTCTTCCTTAAAATGAGCTAAGGCTAAAATTGCGTTACGTTGAATAGGTTTTTTGCCACGCCATGCACCTGCTAAATGTCCATAAGTATTTTTAAACTCCTTATTAGACATTTTTAATAATGGCACTAATCTAGGTTTTAATATTTCCGGTTCTAAGACAATATCATCATGTTGTGTATTAATGCCTCTGTTTTTCGGACAAACTTGCTGACACGTATCACAGCCATATAAACGATTACCTATTTTATAACGATATTCGTCTGCCATATAGCCTTTCGTTTGAGTTAAGAAACTTATACATTTTTGACTATTTAATTGTCCATCTCCTACAAGCGCACCTGTAGGGCAACGATCAACACATATTGTACAATCTCCACAGCTATCTAACAGCGGGTCATCTGGTGCAAATGGCACACTAACAAGCATTTCTCCTAAATAGGTCCAAGTGCCTAAATCAGGATTAATGACGAAACCATTTCTACCAGTAAAGCCTAAACCTGCTCTTTCAGCTACAGCTCTATCTGATAATACGCCTGTATCAACCATCGATTTAACTTCAATATCTGCAACTTTCGAACGCAAAAATTGTTCTAATTTATCTAGTCTATTACGCATAATCGTGTGATAATCTTGCCCCCAAGATGCACGAGCAAATAGACCTCGACGATCGCCTCTTACACTTTTCGGTGCACCTTTCAACTTATTGGGATAGCCTACTGCTA
Source organism: Staphylococcus arlettae (assembly GCF_025560845.1). Classification (NCBI taxonomy): domain Bacteria; kingdom Bacillati; phylum Bacillota; class Bacilli; order Caryophanales; family Staphylococcaceae; genus Staphylococcus; species Staphylococcus arlettae. Next base: position 1,016,426 of record NZ_CP094803.1, on the reverse strand, counting down.
TTGCAATAATTGAACGTGCTGTTGGCAAAGATAGTTTGGGTTCTGTTCTTAAATTAATATCAGGTTCTTCAAATCCTGAAGCATATCCCTTACTATGATAATCTTCAAGCTTTTGTTTTAATTCATCAAATGGATCTGCAGTCGTAAAACCGATATGATCTATACCAATGGAATGTGCATAATCGATAACTTCTTGTTTCAATTGATTTATATCCATTTTTTCACCCCACTTTTAAGCATACAAGTCATAGTTTAACATAAAATACTAACGCTACGTATGTTGAATTATTGTTGTTAACTAAAAAAATTAAGCGACCAACGCATTTCATCTATCATACGTGATCACTTAATTTAATTATGCTATAACACTCTGGCTAAAAAGCTTTTCGTTCTATCATGCTGTGGTGTTTCAAATATATCTTGTGGTGAACCTGACTCAACAACATAGCCATCTGCCATAAATACCACTTTATTGCTGACGTCTTTAGCAAAATTCATCTCATGCGTAACGACTACCATTGTCATACCTTCTTTGGCTAAATTTTGCATAACTTCTAATACGTCACCAACAACTTCTGGATCTAATGCAGATGTTGGTTCGTCAAATAACAATACTTCTGGATTCATTGCTAATGCTCTGGCTATGGCAACTCTTTGTTTTTGTCCTCCAGATAGTTGTGATGGATAGGCGTCAGCTTTATCAGCTAAACCTACCTTGTCTAATAAAGTCATTGCAGTTTGTTGCAAATCACTGTTATTTCCTTTTTTTAATAGTGTCGGAGCTAATAATATGTTATCTATTACCTTTTTATGTGGAAATAAATTAAAATTTTGAAAAACCATACCCATATTTTGTCTCAATTGTTCAAGTTTGGTATCTTTTGCAGTTAAACTATTGCCATTAAATATCACTTCACCACTCGTTGGTGTTTCTAATAAATTCATGCATCGTAAAAAAGTACTTTTCCCGCTTCCTGAAGGTCCGATAATAGCAACAACTTCTCCGCGTTCAATCGATAAGTCAATACCCTTTAATACTTCATTTTGTCCAAAGGACTTAGTTAAATTTTTAATATCAATCACTGACTTTCAATCTCCCTTCAAAGAAATACATAATACGTGACAATGTAAATGTAAGAATAAAGTATAGTACTGCTGCTACTAATAGTGGCGTAAACGGATCAAAAGAAGCACCTTGTACTACTTGAGCATTAAACATAATTTCACTGACACCAATTACAGAGACAATAGATGATTCTTTAATCACTGTAACAAATTCGTTACCTAAAGCTGGTAAAATATTTTTAATGGCTTGCGGTAATATGACACTTTTCATTGTTTGACCATAAGACAAACCTAAACTTCTAGCTGCCTCCATTTGCCCTTTATCAACTGCATTAATACCTGCTCTAATAATTTCCGCAATATAAGCTGAACAATTAATAACAAGTGCTATCATACCGCAAATTAATGCAGAAATATTCCAACCTAAGACTGCTGTTGAACCAAAATAAACTAAAAAGACTTGTACTAAAAGCGGTGTACCTCTTAAAAATTCAATATAAGCCGATGCTAACCATCTCAACGGTTTAACTTTACTTAATTTAAATAATGCTAACACTGAACCTAAAATCGCACCTAAAACTACTCCTACAATAGAAATTAAGATCGTGTTTTGTATTCCTTTTAAGAAAAAGTTACCATATTTTGTAAAGAAATTACCGTCATCTTTTTTCATTGCTTCTGCTGCATTGTCTTTATAATCCGCAATTAAATTATTATCTTTCACATCTTTAATCGTCGCATTTAAATGTTTCATTAGTTCCGGTGAATTTTTGGGCACTGCAATTGCTGTATTTTTTTCCCCTTCTTCAAATTTAACTCCTTCAGCAAATTTTAAATCTGGGTTTTGCTTTAAATATGCTTCTGCCACTGGTCCTTCGATAACCATGCCACTGACCTTACCACTTTTCAAGGACATTATCACTTCCGGTACTCTCGTTAAAGACTGGATATTAGCATTGTCAATTTCATTTTTTGCTATCGTTTCTTGTTGAGTTTGTTTTTGTACGCCAATTTTTTTATTAGCAAAATCATCTAACTTTTGTAATTTATCGTCTTCTGATTTTTTAATAATCATTTTTTGCGTTACTGTCATATATGGATTGGAAAAATCAACTTCTTTTTCTCGTTCAGGTGTTGGTGTCATACCTGAGATAATAATATCAATTTTCCCTGTTTTTATTGCACCTAATAAACTATCAAATTGCATATTTACAATTTTTAATTTTAAATTATTATCTTTAGCAATCTTTTTCGCTAAATCTATATCTATACCATCATACTTACGTTTACCATCTACGTTGTGTTCAAATTCATATGGTGCATAATCGGCTGATAATCCAACACGTAATTCACCACGTTCTTTTATTTTTTCCCATTGCTCATCTTGTGCTGCATAAGTTGTTGGTTGAACATACATAAGCAATGAGCTAAACATTATGATTACTACTAATATTAATTTCCCAGATTGTGCCATTCATCAGTACCCCTTTCAATATATTTTATTATTATACACAATTACGCAATGTTATTCAATATCATTTTAAAGAATTTGCTATTATTAAGGTCTGAAATCGAATGACCAATAATATTATTGTATATTATATGTATAAAAATAAAGCAGTATTAATTCACATGCTGTGAATCAATACTGCTCATTTTTACTTTAACCTAAATAATTATTGTTTGGGTATTTCAAATTGATAAATATCATCAGAATAGCCCGCCATTAACCTTTTACATAGTCCATGAACAAAGAATGCTGCAACGAATGGAATAATAAAGTAAGCAAATACTAACAGCATAATATTCATCATTGCATCTCCTTCCATTCTATTAAAGGCATTAATAGGACCTACTAAACCAGTATAACCAAATCCTGCCGACATCGGTGTTCCTTTAATGCCCACAAAATATGTCAACAAACCACCAATAGTACCATTAATAATAAGTGGAATCATGATGATAGGATTACGTAGATAGACTGGAATCATCATTTTGGCTGCGCCAATGATTAATACTAAATTAACACCTGCTGAATTGATGCGTATGGATCCAAATAAAAACGTCACACAAGCAGCAACAATGCCCATATTAGCAGCACCACTACCTAAACCAGTTAAGCCAATTGCTGTGGCAATAGCTACTACTGAAATTGGTGTAACCATTAATAATGCATATGTAATACATATTAAGATTGACATCAATAAAGGATTAAAATCAGTAAATGAATTTACGATTTGACCTATTGTTTTTGTAACATTTGTGACATAAGGCAAAGTATATAACCCAAGTCCCCCACCAATTACTGGAATCAACACCGGTAAAATAATCATCTCTAATGAACCTAATTTATTTTGTAACAGCATATATAATGCACACGTAATTATTACTACCACGATAACGTTAATGATGTCACCGACACCACTCATATTGAAACTAGTGCCTGTTACTTTGATTACACCACTCCCGATCATTGCAGAAGTTCCAATCATTGTGGCACCTGCACCACTAAATTTAAATTGGTGTGCAGCTAACACACCTATAATAAATGGCATAAATGATTGGATAACCACGACAATTTCATAAATCGTTTGTAATGTCGGATAACCATCTTTAAAAAGCTTTAACAATTCACCCAATAACGCATTAGGTAGTAAAGCGATAACTACACCAGCACCTACAGCATTTAATATATTCATTAAAAAGATTTTAGGTGTCATACTTCCTTTACTCATATTTATTGTCCTCCAAATCACATTAAAGACTTCTTTATCTTATATACTAGTTAAAACCTTAATGTTGATTATAATTGAAAGTGACAAAAAAAGGGAGTACCTAAATACTTATTGTTTTAAATTTTTACCGTAATTAATAATAAAGTATGCAATTATCTATGCTAAAAAAGAGCAAGAAAGTAACTTGTTTTAACAAATCATTTTACTTGCTCTGTATGTGTTATTAATAGTCAACTTTTAACAAAGTATATATTAGTTAAATTTCACTAATTGTTGTTTATTAAGCATTGTTAGTTATAACAACTACTGGAATTATACTTGTACAGGAAATACATTTACTCCCAGTATTTTAAATTCTTCTGAACCTTGACGATTATCTATACGTAACGCTAATGTTTTGGCATTTTCTGGAACTGTAATATTATCTGATACAAAATTACCTTGTGCATCTTTTTGTACACTTATAATCGGTAGTTTTTCATTATTTTCGCCTTTAGTAAATCGATATTCTACTTTTGACTTATCAGCATTGTGTGCTGTAATTACTTGAATCTTGAATTGTTTGCCTGGAGCTAAATCGTTAATTGTATTTAAGTTATAGAAGAAATAACCAGACGGTGCAATTGTTAATGAGCCGTCTTTATCAAACGAATTGTTCGGTGAGCTGTTTTTCGCTTGATAAGATGAAAAATAACTATCTTTGATTGATTTCGCAAAATTTGCGATATGTTGCTGACTTGGAGGCACAACGATTAAATTATTTCTACTTGCTTCATTCGTTAATGCTTCGTGTGCAATTAGAGATATATTTTGAATTGCTACATCACTATTACCATTTCTATTGTCTAAACGTAACATGATAGCATTTGTACCTTTTGGAACCAATATATTGTTTAATTGGTATAAGCCATCCTCGACTTTTGGTATCATAAGATTTTTACTTATATATTTATTATCAGCACCTATAAATGCATACTCAAAGCGTGTTTGTTCCGCAACTGACTTAGTTTTAATTTGTAAGTTAAATTTATTACCAGTCGCTAATTTATCTGTCGCTTTTAGCTTATAGAAGAAATAGCCTTTAGGTTGGATAACTAAAGAACTATCTGCATTAAGCGAAATTTTTGGATTTGTATTTAAACTTTGTACACTACTAAAATATTTATCTTTCAATCCTTTAGCATAACTTCCAATATGTTGTTTATTAGTTGGAATGACAATAAGATTGTTGTTAAGTAACGAATTATCAATTGCTGTGTTAATTTCTCTGTTCAATTGTGATAATTGGGTAATGATTTCCTCTTGATTTGCACTTGAGTTAATCGCTTTTAGTTTTTCAGCAAAATGCTCTGTATTACCTTCATTATCTAATAAAAAACCTTGATGCTTAGTTATATGCTTGTTTAATTCCTCTTTAACAATTTGAACTGCATTATTATTGAAATTTGTAGCTACATCATTAGAGTTAAAATCAAATTTACCAAATCCAATATTGGCACCAACATCAGTTACTTTATTTTTTGAATCGCTAATCACATAACCCCATGCCATGTCATTATTATGGTCTAATACTTGTCCATGGTTAAATGTCATAACTAACTTCACACTACCACCGGAATGATATTTAACATTGTTATGATTTTGTCGTTCATCGAACCAATAGAATCCATCTTTATTTCGTACTAATTCTTCTTCATAATCTTGTCCATTCCAACGATATTGAACTTTCACAGAAGCGAGTTTAGCATTTAATGCTTCATTCGTACGTAACCCCCAATTTTCAAACCGTTCAATTCTTTTTTTATTAGTAGAAACTAGAGAAACAACTTGTTCTTTATTAATAGCTAACTTAATTTGTTGTCTGTTCAATTCATCCTTAGTAATATTTGAATCCACTGAGTAGCTATTTGTACGGTATTTATTTTGATTATCGTTACTATAATCTTTGAAGTAATTTTCACCGTTACGCATTTGAATTAATTCTTTCATATTAGTCAAAATTTTATTAATCTGACTTACTTGATTTCCTAACACTCTCGTATTTACATTATTTGAAATTTGCTCATATTTACCTTCGTACATTAAGTTCCAATCACGTTCTAAGAAACTACTAAAACGAGACACCATACGTAATAAAAATTTATGCTCTTCACTAGTCAATTTGTCTTTATGAGAGTCAATATATTTAAATACATCTACAAATTTACTTTGAGCATTAACATCAAGACTATTAATTGTTGATGTTTTAAGCTCTTTTACTGCTCTTTCTACACTTGTATTTATTTGTGCTAATGTATTGTGTACTTGTGCAAATTCTTTGACTGTAGTTATATTTCCAAGTGCCTGATTCACTTGTTGTAAATATTTCTGTTTAAGACTATCTTTATTATTAAAGTTATCTGCATTGTCCTTAATCTTTTGAATTAATTGGTTCTTTTGCAATGTCAGCAGTTTTTCATTAAACTTTTTATCAAAATTTTGCTCTGCAAAATCGAACTTTTTAAAACTAAATGTAGCACCAACTATAGTTACTTTATGATTTGAATCGGCAATAATATAGCCCCAAAGCTTATCATTTATCTTATCTATAAATTGGCCTTGTCTCAGTTTTAGTGCAAAATCCATTGCCCCACCAGCACGGTCGTATTTTGCAGGCAAGTCGATCTCCCCTCTAACCCAATAAAAGCCATTAATATCTTTATTAATTACTTTTTCAATAGTTTCATTATTCCATCTATATTTTACTTTGACTTCTTCAATTTTATTAGCTAAGTTTTCATTTAATCTTAATCCCCAAGATTCATAACGTCCAACATTATTGGGTTGTGAGATTGCAATAATATCTTTTGATAAATGAATACCAATTGTTGGATTTTGTGCATTAATATTTTGTTTTAATTTGTATTTGTGCTTTTTAATATATCTTTCAGTATCAGTGGATAATTCTGTATGAAATTCGTCATTATTTCTCTGTTCAATTAAATCATACATTGCTTTCAGTACTTTTTCATTTTTTACTTTACCTACTTCACCTATTTTACGTTCAAAAACATTTTTGGAGATATCTTTATAATTACGGTTATAGATCAATGGCCAATCGTTAGGTAAAAAAGAAGTATTACGTGATGCCATTTTTAAAAAGAATTTACGTTCTTCCTCATTAAGATACTTTTATTTTTTTCTATAATTTTTAATACACTAACATCATAAGTCGACTTATTAATCTCTTGTCTTTTAACTTTTTTGTCATTTAATGGTTGATAAACAGAAGCTACATTATTTTCTTTTGCTTGTGGAGCATGATTTGTAACATCGTTAGTTTGAGAGGTGCTATTTCGAGGTTCATTTACCACGTTTACTTGTGTAACTTGTTGTTGTTCATAAGAAACTTGATTTGGTGATGCTTCACGCTTACTAGTAGCTGATTGGGCAATGTTCCGATTGCCTGTACCCTCTTTCACGGGTTGCTGAGATGATTTTGTATCAACTGTCACGCCAGATTTCGCTTCTCTATCACCATTTTGTGAAGGTAACTTAACCGGCTGTGCATTCTCAACAGACTTTGTACTACTTTGGACAGTTTGTTTTACAGCCACTGACACATTAGTTTGTTCAGAATTGTTACTAACCTTTAATGTGTCTTGACCAGATTTTTGATTATTTTGAGTTTCACTTGCTTGTGCAGTCATGGTATGCCCTAAAAATATAAAACTTCCTACCATAATTGAGGCAAGGCCAACACTAAATTTCCTAATAGCGTATTTGTTGTATTTACTAGCTGTATATTCTTTATAGGTTTTCACTATGTTAATTCTCCTCTACGAGTAATATAAAATGTAAGAAGATAAATATTAATGGTTATATTAATTTTATACCTTTACATTCAACAATTATTATACAAAGGGTAATTTATTAGAGAAAGAAGATTAATCATTATAGTAAAATGTGAATAGTTATTAAGTAAAAATAAAACACAAAAATTAAATTTATATGTAAAACTATATGCAATTTAAATGTAAGATATTAACTATTGTCTTACACTAAGTTATAGAAATTTAAAAAATTAAATAAGCGTAACTAAATATATAAGTGGAACAAAAAAAGAAACCCCGAAGATACGGGATTTCTATACTAGGTTAATACTTTATGATGTTATTATTATACCGGTGGTCGGGATCGAACCGACACTCCTCTAAAGGAACGGGATTTTGAGTCCCGCGCGTCTGCCAATTCCGCCACACCGGCTCAATGTTATAAATAAAAAACTTCCTACCTGGAAGTAATAATTGGAGCGGAAGATAGGATTTGCACCTATACCTTGTTCCGGGAAGGAACCTGTTCTAAGAATTGAACTACTCCCGCATATACATGGAGGCGGCAACCGGATTTGAACCGGTGATAAAGGTTTTGCAGACCTCTGCCTTACCACTTGGCTATGCCGCCAATCTAACTGGGCTAGCTGGATTCGAACCAGCGCGTGACGGAGTCAAAGTCCGTTGCCTTACCGCTTGGCTATAGCCCATTAATATTAAGGGCGGCTGATGGGAATCGAACCCACGAATGTCGGAACCACAATCCGATGCGTTAACCACTTCGCCACAGCCGCCATGGCAGGGGTAGTAGGAATCGAACCCACATCAAAGGTTTTGGAGACCTCTATTCTACCGTTGAACTATACCCCTATACTATTAAATAAAAACAATGGTGGAGGGGGGCAGATTCGAACTGCCGAACCCGAAGGAGCGGATTTACAGTCCGCCGCGTTTAGCCACTTCGCTACCCCTCCATCATGTGATGCCGGCCAGAGGACTTGAACCCCCAACCTACTGATTACAAGTCAGTTGCTCTACCAGTTGAGCTAGGCCGGCTTGCATAAAAATGGTTCAGGACAGAATCGAACTGCCGACACATGGAGCTTCAATCCATTGCTCTACCAACTGAGCTACTGAACCATAATGGCGGTCTCGACGGGAATCGAACCCGCGATCTCCTGCGTGACAGGCAGGCGTGTTAACCGCTACACTACGAGACCATTATGTAATTGCGGGAGGCGGATTTGAACCACCGACCTTCGGGTTATGAGCCCGACGAGCTACCGAACTGCTCCATCCCGCGGTAATAATATTAATGGCGGAGGAAGAGGGATTCGAACCCCCGCGGGCCGTTAAGCCCCTGTCGGTTTTCAAGACCGATCCCTTCAGCCGGACTTGGGTATTCCTCCACATTAAAAATTAAAGTACATTATTATTGAATTATATTTTGAAAAAATGGCGGAGGAAGAGGGATTCGAACCCCCGCGAGCCGTTAAGCCCCTGTCGGTTTTCAAGACCGATCCCTTCAGCCGGACTTGGGTATTCCTCCTTAATTATATGGACCTTGCAGGATTCGAACCTGCGACCGAACGGTTATGAGCCGTTAGCTCTGACCAACTGAGCTAAAGGTCCTAAATATAATTCACAATAATAATAGTGGCGGTGGAGGGGATCGAACCCCCGACCTCACGGGTATGAACCGTACGCTCTAGCCAGCTGAGCTACACCGCCTTATTTATTTGTTTATATGGTGGAGACTAGCGGGATCGAACCGCTGACCTCCTGCGTGCAAAGCAGGCGCTCTCCCATCTGAGCTAAGCCCCCATATAGTATTAGTAAGTTATCGGGAAGACAGGATTCGAACCTACGACCCCTTGGTCCCAAACCAAGTGCTCTACCAAGCTGAGCTACTTCCCGTATAAATGTTAAGCGCGCCCGATAGGAGTCGAACCCATAACCTCTTGATCCGTAGTCAAACGCTCTATCCAGTTGAGCTACGGGCGCATATATAATTTAGATGGTGCCGAGGACCGGAATCGAACCGGTACGATAATCACTTATCGCAGGATTTTAAGTCCTGTGCGTCTGCCAGTTCCGCCACCCCGGCACTATCAATAAAAAATGGAGCAGAAGACGGGATTCGAACCCGCGACCCCAACCTTGGCAAGGTTGTATTCTACCGCTGAACTACTTCTGCAAATGCGGGTGAAGGGAGTCGAACCCCCACGCCGTAAGGCGCTAGATCCTAAGTCTAGTGCGTCTGCCAATTCCGCCACACCCGCGATCTAATGGTGAGCCATAGAGGATTCGAACCTCTGACCCTCTGATTAAAAGTCAGATGCTCTACCAACTGAGCTAATGGCTCTTAGATGGTGCCGGCCAGAGGACTTGAACCCCCAACCTACTGATTACAAGTCAGTTGCTCTACCAGTTGAGCTAGGCCGGCATAATGCTATCTAAAATGGTGGAGAATGACGGGTTCGAACCGCCGACCCTCTGCTTGTAAGGCAGATGCTCTCCCAGCTGAGCTAATTCTCCTTTTATAATTTGCCTGGCAACGTCCTACTCTAGCGGGATGTAAATCCAACTACCATCGGCGCTAAGGAGCTTAACTTCTGTGTTCGGCATGGGAACAGGTGTGACCTCCTTGCCATTGTCACCAGACAATGTATGTGAATGTAGTTATACATTCAAAACTAGATAGTAAGTAAAATAACTAAACCAAGTAAAACCTATTAAAATTGATTAAGTCTTCGATCGATTAGTATTCGTCAGCTCCACATATCACTATGCTTCCACCTCGAACCTATTAACCTCATCATCTTTGAGGGATCTTATAACCGAAGTTGGGAAATCTCATCTTGAGGGGGGCTTCATGCTTAGATGCTTTCAGCACTTATCCCGTCCATACATAGCTACCCAGCGATGCCGTTGGCACGACAACTGGTACACCAGAGGTATGTCCATCCCGGTCCTCTCGTACTAAGGACAGCTCCTCTCAAATTTCCTACGCCCACGACGGATAGGGACCGAACTGTCTCACGACGTTCTGAACCCAGCTCGCGTACCGCTTTAATGGGCGAACAGCCCAACCCTTGGGACCGACTACAGCCCCAGGATGCGATGAGCCGACATCGAGGTGCCAAACCTCCCCGTCGATGTGAACTCTTGGGGGAGATAAGCCTGTTATCCCCGGGGTAGCTTTTATCCGTTGAGCGATGGCCCTTCCATGCGGAACCACCGGATCACTAAGTCCGTCTTTCGACCCTGCTCGACTTGTAAGTCTCGCAGTCAAGCTCCCTTATGCCTTTACACTCTGTGAATGATTTCCAACCATTCTGAGGGAACCTTTGAGCGCCTCCGTTACTCTTTAGGAGGCGACCGCCCCAGTCAAACTGTCCATCTGACACTGTCTCCCACCATGATCAATGGTGCGGGTTAGAAATCCAACACAGCGAGGGTAGTATCCCACCAACGCCTCCACGTAAGCTAGCGCTCACGTATCTAAGGCTCCTACCTATCCTGTACAAGCTGTGCCGAATTTCAATATCAGACTACAGTAAAGCTCCACGGGGTCTTTCCGTCCTGTCGCGGGTAACCTGCATCTTCACAGGTACTATGATTTCACCGAGTCTCTCGTTGAGACAGTGCCCAAATCGTTACGCCTTTCGTGCGGGTCGGAACTTACCCGACAAGGAATTTCGCTACCTTAGGACCGTTATAGTTACGGCCGCCGTTTACTGGGGCTTCGATTCGTAGCTTCGCAGAAGCTAACCACTCCTCTTAACCTTCCAGCACCGGGCAGGCGTCAGCCCCTATACATCACCTTACGGTTTAGCAGAGACCTGTGTTTTTGATAAACAGTCGCTTGGGCCTATTCACTGCGGCTTTCCTGGGCGTGAACCCTAGAAAGCACCCCTTCTCCCGAAGTTACGGGGTCATTTTGCCGAGTTCCTTAACGAGAGTTCGCTCGCTCACCTTAGAATTCTCATCTTGACTACCTGTGTCGGTTTGCGGTACGGGCACCATAATTCTAGCTAGAGGATTTTCTTGGCAGTGTGAAATCAACGACTCGAGGAATAAATTCCTCTCCCCATCACAGCTTGACCTTATGAGTACCGGATTTGCCTAATACTCAGTCTTACTGCTTGGACGTACAATCCAATCGTACGCTTCGCCTATCCTACTGCGTCCCCCCATCGCTTAAAACGAATTGAGGTGGTACAGGAATATCAACCTGTTGTCCATCGCCTACGCCTTTCGGCCTCAGCTTAGGTCCCGACTAACCCAGAGCGGACGAGCCTTCCTCTGGAAACCTTAGTCAATCGGTGGACGGGATTCTCACCCGTCTTTCGCTACTCACACCGGCATTCTCACTTCTAAGCGCTCCACATGTCCTTGCGATCATGCTTCAACGCCCTTAGAACGCTCTCCTACCATTGTCCTACGGACAATCCACAGCTTCGGTAATATGTTTAGCCCCGGTACATTTTCGGCGCAGTGTCACTCGACTAGTGAGCTATTACGCACTCTTTAAATGATGGCTGCTTCTAAGCCAACATCCTAGTTGTCTGGGCAACGCCACATCCTTTTCCACTTAACATATATTTTGGGACCTTAGCTGGTGGTCTGGGCTGTTTCCCTTTCGAACACGGACCTTATCACCCATGTTCTGACTCCCAAGTTAAATTGATTGGCATTCGGAGTTTGTCTGAATTCGGTAACCCGAGAAGGGCCCCTCGTCCAAACAGTGCTCTACCTCCAATAATCATCACTTGAGGCTAGCCCTAAAGCTATTTCGGAGAGAACCAGCTATCTCCAGGTTCGATTGGAATTTCTCCGCTACCCACAACTCATCCGCTCACTTTTCAACGTAAGTCGGTTCGGCCCTCCATTCAGTGTTACCTGAACTTCAGCCTGGTCATGGGTAGATCACCTGGTTTCGGGTCTACGACCAAATACTCAACGCCCTATTCAGACTCGCTTTCGCTGCGGCTCCACATTTGCTGCTTAACCTTGCATCAGATCGTAACTCGCCGGTTCATTCTACAAAAGGCACGCCATCACCCATTAACGGGCTCTGACTACTTGTAAGCACACGGTTTCAAGTTCTCTTTCACTCCCCTTCCGGGGTACTTTTCACCTTTCCCTCACGGTACTGGTTCACTATCGGTCACTAGAGAGTATTTAGCCTTGGGAGATGGTCCTCCCGGATTCCGACGGAATTCCACGTGCTCCGTCGTACTCAGGATCCACTCAAGAGTGTATAAATTTTCGACTACAGGATTATTACCTTCTTTGATTTATCTTTCCAGATAATTCGTCTAATTTATACATTTGTAACTCCGTATAGAGTGTCCTACAACCCCAATAAGCAAGCTTATTGGTTTGGGCTCTTCCCGTTTCGCTCGCCGCTACTCAGGGAATCGATTTTTCTTTCTCTTCCTCCGGGTACTAAGATGTTTCAGTTCTCCGGGTATGCCTTCAGACATGATATATATTCACATGTCGATAACACGACATAACTCGTGCTGGGTTTCCCCATTCGGAAATCTCTGGATCACAGCTTACTTACAGCTCCCCAAAGCATATCGTCGTTAGTAACGTCCTTCATCGGCTTCTAGTGCCAAGGCATCCACCGTGCGCCCTTAATAACTTAATCGTTTGTTTAAATCAAACATCGTTTCATTTAAACCCAAAATGTTATTAATCTGTGAGTGTTCTTTCGAACACTAGCGATTATTTGTTTTGAATTCAAGCTTTTTCAAACTTTAATTCACTCGGTTTTGCTTGGTAAAATCTATATTTTACTTACTTATCTAGTTTTCAATGTACAATTTATTAAATAATGGTGGAGACTAGCGGGATCGAACCGCTGACCTCCTGCGTGCAAAGCAGGCGCTCTCCCATCTGAGCTAAGCCCCCATAAGGCTATATAATATAAAATTGAATGGTGGGCCTAAGTGGACTCGAACCACCGACCTCACGCTTATCAGGCGTGCGCTCTAACCAGCTGAGCTATAGGCCCATTCTAGGTGATTTGTAATGCTAAATGAGCATTCAAAACTGAATACAATATGTCAATGTTATTCCTTATTTCAACTTCGTAGAAGTTGTTCCGAATATATCCTTAGAAAGGAGGTGATCCAGCCGCACCTTCCGATACGGCTACCTTGTTACGACTTCACCCCAATCATTTGTCCCACCTTCGACGGCTAGCTCCATAAATGGTTACTCCACCGGCTTCGGGTGTTACAAACTCTCGTGGTGTGACGGGCGGTGTGTACAAGACCCGGGAACGTATTCACCGTAGCATGCTGATCTACGATTACTAGCGATTCCAGCTTCATGTAGTCGAGTTGCAGACTACAATCCGAACTGAGAACAACTTTATGGGATTTGCATGACCTCGCGGTTTAGCTGCCCTTTGTATTGTCCATTGTAGCACGTGTGTAGCCCAAATCATAAGGGGCATGATGATTTGACGTCATCCCCACCTTCCTCCGGTTTGTCACCGGCAGTCAACCTAGAGTGCCCAACTAAATGCTGGCAACTAAGTTTAAGGGTTGCGCTCGTTGCGGGACTTAACCCAACATCTCACGACACGAGCTGACGACAACCATGCACCACCTGTCACTTTGTCCCCCGAAGGGGAAAGCTCTATCTCTAGAGTGGTCAAAGGATGTCAAGATTTGGTAAGGTTCTTCGCGTTGCTTCGAATTAAACCACATGCTCCACCGCTTGTGCGGGTCCCCGTCAATTCCTTTGAGTTTCAACCTTGCGGTCGTACTCCCCAGGCGGAGTGCTTAATGCGTTAGCTGCAGCACTAAGGGGCGGAAACCCCCTAACACTTAGCACTCATCGTTTACGGCGTGGACTACCAGGGTATCTAATCCTGTTTGATCCCCACGCTTTCGCACATCAGCGTCAGTTACAGACCAGAAAGTCGCCTTCGCCACTGGTGTTCCTCCATATCTCTGCGCATTTCACCGCTACACATGGAATTCCACTTTCCTCTTCTGCACTCAAGTCTCCCAGTTTCCAATGACCCTCCACGGTTGAGCCGTGGGCTTTCACATCAGACTTAAGAAACCGCCTACGCGCGCTTTACGCCCAATAATTCCGGATAACGCCTGCCACCTACGTATTACCGCGGCTGCTGGCACGTAGTTAGCCGTGGCTTTCTGATTAGGTACCGTCAAGACGTGCACAGTTACTTACACGTTTGTTCTTCCCTAATAACAGAGTTTTACGAGCCGAAACCCTTCATCACTCACGCGGCGTTGCTCCGTCAGGCTTTCGCCCATTGCGGAAGATTCCCTACTGCTGCCTCCCGTAGGAGTCTGGACCGTGTCTCAGTTCCAGTGTGGCCGATCACCCTCTCAGGTCGGCTACGTATCGTTGCCTTGGTAAGCCGTTACCTTACCAACTAGCTAATACGGCGCGGGTCCATCTATAAGTGATAGCAAAACCATCTTTCACTTTAGAACCATGCGGTTCTAAATGTTATCCGGCATTAGCCCCGGTTTCCCGGAGTTATTCCAGTCTTATAGGTAGGTTACCCACGTGTTACTCACCCGTCCGCCGCTAACGTCAAAGGAGCAAGCTCCTTATCTGTTCGCTCGACTTGCATGTATTAGGCACGCCGCCAGCGTTCATCCTGAGCCAGGATCAAACTCTCCATAAAAAATTATGATGTTTGATTAGCTCATAAAATACTAATTTGTGTGTTATCTCTAACACGTTTAAACCAACGATCTTGTCGTTGCGTTTGGAATTAACGTTGACATATTGCGATTCAGTTTTCAATGTTCATTTATTGCGTTACAAGAATTTATTTTAACATTAAGTTTTTGTTAAGTCAACAATAAATTTATTTTTTATTTTTTAAATTTTTGTTTGTTTCTTAACTCAACATTTAATATTTTATAACGTTCAGTTCGTTTTCACAAGTACCAAATTTACACTTTGTAAATTTATTTAATGTTTTGAACTGTTCGTCGGTGCGTCTTGTTTTGACGACTTTTATATAATATCAAGATTACAATAGAACGTCAATCGATTTCCTTATTAAATTATGTTTAATATTACTATAACTATTACGTATTATTTTTAAAATGTATATATTTGTATTATTGTGTAAATTTCACAGCCTACTGTTTATTACATTTCACATCTATTGTTACTATTGTAGTATTTAGCTATAAGCAACAAAAAAAGAGAAGTGATTTTATCACCTCTCTTTTATTATTTATTTTTCTTCTTCATTTTGACATGCTTTGCATACACCATAAATTTCCATGCGATGATGCGATACATTAAATTCAGTTACGTGTTGGGCTAATTGTTCAACTTCATCTAGTTGAGGATAGTGAAAGTCCACAATCTTACCACACTTTTCGCAAATCACATGGTAATGATTATGTGTACTAAAATCAAACCTACTTGATGAATCTCCATAAGTTAATTCTTTTACTATACCGATATCTTTAAAAACACGTAAGTTATTATATATTGTAGCAACACTTATATTAGGAAAATCAGGTGAAAGTGCTTGGTATATTTCGTCGGCTGTCGGATGTGTTTCTGCTGAAATTAAAAATTTCAGTATTGCTTGTCTTTGTGGCGTAATTCTGATGCCTGCTGTTCTCAACGAAGCAATCGAATCTTCTAGCTGATGTTCGATAGTTTCCATTTCTGCACTCATTTTCCTCACCATCTTTCTATTTAATAATTATTATTACTTAATATTAATATAACTGTTAGGCACGCACAATGTCAATATTATTCCTTTATTCCTTATTAATATCCTTTTTTCAGATCTACTTGATTCTCAATTATTTTTCCATAATTGAGAAAATATTGTAAATTCTTTTTAAATATCTCTGTTATATCTTCAGCATTCTCTGTACCGTTACCAGTAATATGTGCTGTAAGTGTTACATTATCTAATTCATATAATTTATCATTTGCTGATAATGGCTCTTGCTCAAAAACGTCAAGGTAGGCATGTCTAATTAGTTTTTGCTCTAAGACATCAATTAATACCTCATGTTTTACAATTGTTCCTCGTCCAACATTCATAAACAGCGTATGGTCATTCATTATTTCAAAGTGTTCTTTTGTTAATAGATGTATTGTCTCTGAAGTTTCTGGTAGACAGTTAACGACGATGTCAGCTGTAGTTAATGCTTGTTCCAATTCCGTTATTGGATAGACATAGTCAATGTAATCTTCTGTCTTGCCTGTAGTATTAACCCCTAAAACTTTCATATCTAATGCCTGAGCTACTTTGGCTGTTTTTTGAGCAATGCTACCCGTTCCGATGAAGAGTATACTTTCTCCATTTAATCGTTTACCGGTTAACTTAGAATCGTATTTATGCTGTTGTTGATTAATATAGGAAGTTCTCATTTTTTTATAGTCTGCCAATAAGTAACCTATAATAAACTCTGACATTTGTTTAGCATGTACACCTTTACCGTTTGTCACTACTATTTCATTCTTACTTAAATAGTCTAGTGGTAATTTATTCACTCCAGTTGAGTACCATGCCAACCATTTAAGGTTTGGACATTCTTGTAAGAAAGTTTCATCCAAGCTACTATCATGACCAAATAATATATCTAATGTTTTCCTATCATTGATAGAAATTGCAGATACACCTTCTGTAAAGACAAAGTCCACGGTCGGAAAAGTATCAATAAGTACTTCTTCCATTTGCCCTAACCGCTTCAAACTCACTGCCTTCATATTGACTCACCCCAAAATTGTTTTAAGCTCTTCCATTTGTGTTTTAACTTTTACTTTTTCAATAACATCTATAATGATACCTTCTTCGTCTATTATAAATGTAGTTCTGACAATTCCCATTGATTCTTTACCAAATGAATTTTTAAGTTGATAAACACCAACGGCATTCGCAAGTTGATAATCTTCGTCTACGAGTAAATCAAAATTTAAATGATGTTTATTGATAAAATTTTGGTGTTTCTTTTTAGAATCCGCACTTATGCCGTACACTTTGACATCAAGATCATTGAAATCTTCAATATTATCTCTAAAATCACATGCTTCTGTTGTACATGTAGGCGTATTATCTCGAGGATAGAAATATAATATTGCCTTACTTCCTTTTAATGTTTCATTAGAAACGAGTTCTCCATCTTGATTTTCTAATTCAAATTGTGGAAATTGATCTCCTTTTTGTAACATAGACTCACCTATTTCTTCATATTATTAATTTTATGATACGATAATAGACGAAAATATTAAATTAAAAGAGGTTGATATTAATGAAATTCACTGAAAGTGAAAAACTTCAGCAGTTTTCTAATGATTATATTTTAGGTGGTGTTAACTCACCTTCTCGTTCTTACAAAGCTGTGGGTGGCGGTGCACCTGTAGTAATGCAAGAAGGACAAGGTGCTTATTTAATCGATGAGGACGGCAATAAATATATTGACTATTTACAAGCATATGGTCCCATTATTACTGGTCATGCGCATCCTCACATCACAAAAGCTATTCAAGAACAAGCTGCTAAAGGGGTACTATATGGTACACCAACTAGATTAGAAATTGATTTTGCAAAAAAACTACGTGAAGCTATCCCTTCTTTAGAAAAAATCCGCTTTGTGAACTCTGGAACGGAAGCTGTAATGACAACTATTCGTGTCGCACGTGCCTATACTAAGCGTAATAAAATTATTAAATTTGCTGGACAATACCATGGTCATTCAGATCTTGTGTTAGTCGCAGCTGGTAGCGGCCCTTCACAACTTGGCTCTCCAGATTCAGCTGGTGTACCAGAAAGTGTAGCAAAAGAAGTAATAACAGTACCATATAATGATCTTGATGCATATAAAGAAGCAATTGATTATTGGGGTGATGAGGTAGCATGTGTATTAGTAGAACCAATAGTCGGTAACTTCGGTATGGTCGAACCTCAACCAGGATTTTTAGAAGAAGTAAATAAAATTTCTCATGATAATGGCACACTCGTAATATATGATGAAGTTATTACCGCTTTTCGTTTCCATTACGGTGCAGCACAAGATTTATATCAAGTATATCCAGATTTAACTGCTTTTGGAAAAATTGTCGGTGGTGGCTTGCCAATCGGTGGTTATGGTGGCAGACAAGATATTATGGAACAAGTAGCGCCATTAGGTCCAGCTTACCAGGCAGGAACTATGGCCGGTAACCCTCTATCAATGAAAGCCGGTATAGCCTTATTAGAAGTTTTAGAACAAGATGGTGTTTATGATAAACTATCCCAATTAGGACAACGTCTAGAAAACGGGTTAAATGAACTTATTACTAAACATGGTATAACTGCTACGGTAAATAGAGTATATGGTGCACTAACACTCTATTTCACAGACGAAAAGGTTACCCATTACGATCAAGCCGAAAACTCAGACGGTGAAGCATTTGCACAATTTTTCAAATTGATGTTACACCAAGGCATTAATTTAGCTCCTTCTAAATTTGAAGCATGGTTCTTAACTACAGAACATACTGAAGATGATATAGATACAACGTTAAAAGCTGTCGATAATGCATTTAGTCAAATGAAATAAACTTGAATTTTCTTGCTAATCATTGTATAAATAGTGTAATTAAATATTTTTTAAAGGAGCGGTAATTCTTGAAATTAGGAGCTCGTATTATAAAAACAGGTATATCAATTATACTTGCTTTGGCTATCGCTTCTTTATTACCTGATGAAGCTGGTTTAAAAGCAGTCGCCGGTGTCAGTGCTGTAGTCGCTATGCAGCCTAGCGTATATCGCTCTATCAAAACGGTATCTGAACAAGCTATCGGTAATGTGATTGGCGCTATTTTATCCGTAGCCATGGTCACGGTATTTGGCAATAACTTTATCATTATGGGTGTAACTGTCATTTTACTTATCGCTATTTTATTTAGATTTAATTTAGCTCATGTTGCAACATTAGCAAGTGTAACCGCACTTATTATTATGGGACAGCACACTGGTGACTTCTATGTATCTGCTTTTTTCAGATTTGTTCTTGTTATGATTGGTGTACTTAGTTCTTCTTTAGTAAATTTTGTATTCTTACCACCAAAATTCGAATCAAAAATTTATTACAATGCACTAAATATTTCGACAGATATTTTTGTATGGTTAAAATTGGTCTTAAATGATACGTCTGAATATCATCACATTAAAGAAGATAGAAGCCTAATCAGTAACCGCATTAGCAAACTGGAGCAAACTTTCGGGTATTATGAAGAAGAGAAACCATTAATGAAAAAACATGCATTCGCGCAAAACCGCAAAAAAATACTCTTTAAAGAAGTAGTTCGAAGCACCAAACAAGCCTATGAAGTTTTAAAACGTATGAATCGCTATGAAAATGATCTTTATAATTTAAGTAATGATTTGCTGTTACAAATAAAGTTAGAAATAGATAGTTTAACATCATTTCATGAACAAATATTTATCAGTTTATCTAAAAAAGCACGTTATGATGCGAGTATTAGTGATACACAAATTGAAAATCCTCAAAAGAAAAACTTAATGGATGCTTTTCAAAAAGAAATCATTAAAAACCCATATCAAACTGCATATTCGTTTGCTAATATTATGCAAATTGTTTCCGCTATCGAAGAATATCGATATAGCTTAGAGCATTTAGATAGATTACGTATAAGTTTCTTTTCATATCATCGAAGTGACGATGAAATAGAGCTTATCGATGAAGACTTTGATTTATAATAAAAAGACCTCTGATAATTCAGAGGTCTCAGACTGTCGACAAAGTCTCCGACTTTGTTGGCAGTTTTTTTATGCACGCTTTCCGCGGGCACTGCCTTAGCCTGTAGTCTTCGGCTAGTGATATTCCCGCAGGAGTCGGCATAAATTACTGCCAATATTACACAAAAACATTATAATATATGTAAATTAAACAGTGGTGGTGTTTATTATGTTGAATAAATCAATTGATAAAAGAGATCAATATGAAATGATTTCTATCTCTGAATTAGTCCCTAATAATCATTTATTACGTAAAGTCGATGCGATATTAGATTTAAATTTTGTGTATGAACTTGTCGAAGACAAATATTGCCTTGATAATGGTAGACCATCTATAGATCCTGTTATTTTAGTAAAAATATTACTCATACAAAGGTTGTTTGGCATTAAATCAATGAGACAAACAATTAAAGAAATAGAAACAAATGTAGCTTACCGTTGGTATTTAGGATATAGCTTTTTAGATAAAGTACCTCATTACGGAACTTTTAGTAAGAACTATACACGTCGTTTTCATGATACAGATTTATTTGAACAAATATTTGAGAAAATACTAGAAATAGCTATCAAAAATAACTTAATAGATCACTCATCTTTATTCATTGATTCTACACATATTAAAGCAAATGCAAATAAGAATAAATACATCAAAAAAATTGTAAAAAAAGATACACTTCACTTCCAAGAAGAATTGGATAATGAAATAAATGAACAAAGGCGAGCACAAGGAAAAAAGCCAATAAAAAATAAAAGCAAGGAGGAATATAAAACCAAAAAAGTAAGTACGACTGATCCAGAAGCTGGGTACTACGTTAAAGGTGAACGAGAAAAGCAATTTGCTTATAGTTTACACGCATGTGTAGATAAAAATGGTTATATTATTGATAAGCACGTGACACCTGGTAATATTCACGACAGTACACAACTCAAACCAATGATTGAAAGATTGGAAACCAAGCAGATGTTGCCTATCACATTAGCAATTGATTCAGGTTATAAAACACCTTTTAATGCACACTTTTTGCTTGAAAAAGCAATTGTACCAGCAATGCCATATACGAGACCTAAAGGAAAACCTGGTTTTTTCAGAACAAAAGATTTCATCTACGATGAACATTATGATACTTATATTTGTCCTAATGATGAAACTTTACTATATAAAAGAACAATGCCAACAGGACACAGATTATATGTATCAGATGCTTCAATATGTCGAGACTGTCCACTACTAAATAAATGTACTGAAAGTAAAGATGCCATAAAACAAATTAGAAGACATGTTTGGCAAGATGATTTAGATATAGTTGAAGATTTAAGGTTTGTGGATACAATTAAAAAACAATATAAAATGCGAAGTCAAACAATAGAGAGAAAATTTGGCGATGCAAAAGAACAGCATGGTATGAGATGGACGAGATATAGAGGACATGACAAAGTTTCCATGGATACCACGCTAATTTGTGCTGCCATGAATCTTAAAAAAATCGCAATGTGGCTAATAAAAGGCCCAGTAATGGTCTGAAAGACCACTGCAATTTTGAAAAAAACTATAAAAAAAGAAAATAAATAAACCCTTCGCATTAACTTGCGAAGGGTTTGTCCACGTTCTGAGACCTCTGATAATTCAGAGGTCTTTTTATTATCTGTTATAAATTTTGGATACTAAATAAGTGTTCATAAGCACCTTGTTTAGCCAATAATTCTTGATGCGTACCTGTTTCAACAATATGACCATTTTGCATAACTACAATTTTATCTGCATGGGTAATAGTAGATAAGCGATGCGCTACAATAAGCGTTGTCCGATTTTCACTTAATACATTCAATGCATCTTGTATAATCGCTTCACTTTCCAAGTCTAAAGCACTAGTCGCTTCGTCTAAAATAATAATAGGTGGATTATTTAAAAAGATTCTCGCAATAGATACACGTTGTTTTTGACCACCTGAAAGTTTTACTCCTCTTTCACCAACTTCTGTATCGTAACCTTTAGGCAGATTCATTATAAAATCATGCGCGTTAGCCATTTTAGCCGCTTCAATCACATCTTCCTCAGAAGCATCAGGTTTCCCTAATAGTATATTTTCTTTAATAGTATCTGAGAATAAAATATTGTCTTGTTGCACTAATCCAATTTGATGTCTTAAGCTACCTGTTAAATAAGATTTAATATTCACACCATCAATGTCAATACTACCTGATGTTGTATCATAAAAACGTGGTATTAAATTAATCAATGTTGATTTGCCGCCACCACTCATACCTACGAAAGCGATGGTTTCACCTTGTTTGATGTCTAAGTTAATATTTTCCAACACCATAGCTTCATCATGATTATATTTGAAACTTACATTATTAAGTTGAATATTACCATGTTTAATTTCTAATGGTTGTGCACCCTTTTTATTTTTAATATCGTAATCTTCATCAATAAGTTGGAATACACGGTCCATAGATGCAAAACTTTGCGTCAATGTCGTAAATGATGATACCAATCTACGTAAAGGACCAAAAAGTTGTTCTAGGTAACCAACAAATGCTGCCAATGTTCCGACAGTAATCGAACCTGTAATTGCTAAATAAGCACCCACACCAATTACAATAAGCGGTCCAATATCAGTTACAGTATTAATAGCTGAAAAAGAATAAGCATTCCATCGTGTATGTTTAAAAGCTCGATCTAAAAAATGCACATTTCGTTTATCAAAGTTTTGAGCTTCATTATCTTCGATAGCAAAACTTTTAATAACTGGCATTCCTTGTACACGTTCATGTAAAAATCCTTGAACTTCAGCTAATGCTTGTGATCTTTTACGTGTTAATTTTCTTAAACGACCAAAGAAGTAATAGACCGTCAGAATGTAAAATGGGAAAATAACTATCGCTGCTAACGTCAATTTCACATCAAGCACAAACATAATGGATAACGCGATTAAAATCGTTATACAATCTAACCAAATATTCATTAGCCCAGTTAATATGAAATCTTTAGTTTGCTCTACGTCATTTATCACACGAGAGATAACTTGTCCTACTTGATTATTAGCATAAAATCTAGAACTCAGTGCTTGTAAGTGATCGTATAATTTTTTACGAATATCATATAAGATTTTGTTACTTGTCCATTGTGCTAAATATTGTCTTAAATATTCTATTGGTGGTCTGACAATAACAAAAATGAAAATCGCAATGCCCATTGCAATTCCAAGTCTTATAAATTTCTCATCATTGGTAATAGCATTATTGTTAATAACATCATCAATCACAAATTTAATTAACAATGGTATTAACATCGGTATACCAAATTTAATAATACCAATAAGAATAGTTGCAATGATTCGCCATTTATATGGTTTCACAAATTCTAAATATCTGCGAATCATGATGCGTTTCCCCCCTCTAGTAAAAGTAACAAACGAAACAGCCAAGTTGAATATTTCCAACTAGGCTGCCTCTAATATGTCATAAGTATAAAAGCATTGTTGTTACACCTAATATTACTTATCTATTTCAAATAATAATTAATATTATTGTACAAAGTATATGAATACTTATAACACTATAAATGATTTTCACTTTAAATACACTATTTATGCTTAATAGTTTCTTACTTTTTTGTAACGCTCTCTCCAAACTTTAATAAAGTCTGGTGCAAAAGGACCTTTCTTCTGTTCTATCCATTGTTGTAGAATATCTACATTTCTTCTTAATATCTTATCAATATCAGATGAATAGTTCATTTGGTTCATATGTTGTTCATACTCATCTTCATCTAGCAAATGATATTTACCGTTTGGATACACTTTAATATCTAAATCATAATCTATATATTTCAATGCCTCTTCATCACAAACAAATGGTGATGATAAATTACAATAATAATAAATACCATCTTCTCTAAACATACAAATAACATTAAACCAAAATTCTGAATGAAAATATACAATTGCTGGTTCACGTGTAATCCAGGTTCTCCCATCACTTTCTGTAACAAGTGTATGGTCATTCCCTCCAATAATTACATGATCCGTACCTTTTAATATAGTAGTTTCAGACCATACACGATGTATATTGCCATCGTGTTTATAACTTTGAATCTTTATAGTCTGACCTTCTTTAGGTATGGACTCTTTTACCATGCTCCACACCACCTTAACTTAATTTCACAATTCAGATTATAACATAAGTATCATTAAGTCAGCGAAATAATCGCTATTCTCTCAAAAACTGATAAATTTTAGTCATACTAACAGGAAAGTTATAATTATCTTTTTGGTTTAAATCTAGCCATTCCATATCTTCCGTTAATGTTATATCTTGTTTACGGACAATGTCTGTTGCTTCAAAAACTTTAATATCCCAAGTTAAATGTGTGAATTGATGCTTTAATTGATAACTTGATTGCTTGTAGAAATTAATATTTACGCCTATGTCACTCTCTAAACTGTGCTCATCTTCTATATCATACATCGGAAATTGCCACATATTATTTAATAAGTTTGCTTTACGTTTAGTAATTAAGTATTCGTTGAATTCATTTTTTACTAAATATACATGTTGTTTGATAACTTTCTTTTTAACTTTCGTTGTTTTAACTGGTAAATCCGCTACAGTTCCTTGTTCAAAAGCTTCGCAATGTTCTTGTACTGGACAAAATAAACATAAAGGTGCTTTAGGTGTACATATCATAGCTCCTAATTCCATCATTGCTTGGTTAAAATCACCTGCGCTTTGTTGTACGTAAGGTGCTAATTCCGCTTCATAGGCTTTTCTTGTCGTTTGTAATTTTGTATCACGTGTATCGTTATTCAATCGTGACCAAACTCTAAACACATTGCCATCCACAGTTGCGAGTGGCTGATCAAAGGCAATACTCATAACTGCTGCTTGTGTATATGGCCCAACACCTTTTAATGCTCCAAACGTTTTAGGATCCATTGGCACCTCACTATTATGATTTTGGTGTACATCTCGTATTGCGGTATGGAAATTACGCGCTCTACTATAGTAACCTAGTCCTTCCCATAATTTTAGCACTTCATCTTCATGTGCTTCGCTTAAATCACGAATTGTAGGAAAACGAGCTATAAATCTTAAATAATAATCGATTACCGTTTTAACTTGTGTTTGCTGTAGCATAACTTCGCTCAGCCAAATATAGTACGGATTTTTAGTTTCTCTCCAAGGCATAGCTCGTTGTTCTGTATCAAACCATTGCAATAGATTGTTTTTGAATCGTTTTTCGTTATACATAAAACACAACTCTTTCTCTAGTTTAAAATTAATTAAAATCAATAGTTTAGCTTTTTGTTATTCATTACGATGAATTATAATATATAATAGTAAGAAATATGTATGAAATGAGTGACTTATATGGATACAGGTACACATATCGTCATGGGGATTGGCTTAACAGCACTAGCAACTCAAGACCCAGCCATGGCAGGGTCATTTGCAGCTACTGCCACAACACTAGTCGCTGGATCCCTAATACCAGATAGCGATACCGTTTTTAAATTGAAAGATAATGCCACTTATATATCAAACCATAGAGGCATTACACATTCAATACCTTTCACTATTTTATGGCCTCTACTTATCACATTACTTGTTTTTACATTTTCTAGTAATGTTGATGCTACTCATGTTTGGTTATGGGCACAACTCGCGGTATTTTTACATGTTTTTGTAGATATTTTTAATTCATATGGTACTCAGGCACTACGGCCAATAACCAATAAATGGATTCAACTAAGCGTGATAAATACATTTGATCCAATTATATTTATCTTATGGTGTCTTGGTATCGTAGTATGGGGAATGGGAGTACATCCATATTGGGCTTTTTTCCCAATCTTTTTAATTTTGGTGATTTATTATATCATTCGTTTTAAAATGCAAAAAGCTATTAGACAAACTGCGTTACGCCAAATCAAACAAGAACACAATTTAGTAAAAGTTTTTGTGGCTCCTACAATCAGATTTATGGAGTGGCGAGTTGCTATTCAAACAGATGTGTATGATTATGTAGGAAGAAGTTATGGTAGAAACGTAGTATTTAGCGAAAAAGTAAAACGCCATTCATTACCAAGTAATAATTTAATGGATTACGTTAAACATGATAAAAATGTTAAAACTTTCCTTAATTTTTCTTCAATTTACCGCTGGGAAACTAAACATTTAGCTGATGGTAGCATGGAAATTCGATTAATAGATTTACGATATTTAAAAAATGGCCACTATTCCTTTGTTGCGATTGTCCTTCTCGATAAAGAAATGACAATTCAGCATTCTTATATAGGTTGGGTCTTTAGTGAAGATAAACTACAACGTAAATTATTTGCAAAATAAAAAGGTTATGCGTCTATATTGACGCATAGCCTTTTTAATCTGTTGATGTTTCTGAAGTCGTTACTTTGTCGTTTGAACTAACATCTTCTTTTGTTGTGTTTTGTTCAACTTTATATCGAAAATTATATTTCACATGCGCCACCTTACGCTTTAATGCATAAGCCAACACACATAATATGCCGATTACAAAGTAAAAGTAAAAATGATATGGCACATTGTTTAAACTTATTGCCCCAAACACTACAGATTGAGCCACACCTTCTACAACATAAAATACCGGGTTTAACATTAAAATATGCATTAAAATCGAAGGCTTTGTAGTCGGTATAAAAATAATTGGAACTATAAAAAATGTAATTGCAGTACAAATATAAAACAACGTATCTAATTTGAACATTAAAACAGTAATAAGTCCCATAATAATTGATATTACGCTAATTAAAATTCCTGCCATAATTACAAAATATAAAGTCGTTATAAATGAACTTTCTATATTTATTGGCGTACTAAATATAAATATAACTAGTAAAATTAATAATAATATACACCACACTATCGTATTAATAATTATTTCTACTATAGGAGAAATGTTGAACATTTTACCAGTGTAATAAACTCTAACGTAGCGTTTATAATTCAAATAAATGGCTACTCCTACATATCCAAATGTCACAAATGCAGATAGCCTAAAGAACCATCTTGCTTGTAGTAAATCCTCGGTATTATTAATGTTAAAAATTACCATTAATACTAACAATAAGAGCAAACTACATATAAAAGGAACCACTAACCATTTCCATTGTCTCTTTTGATACGAGAGTGCACTGTTGATTAAATTAGGAATTTTTTTATTATAATTTATTAATTTATCTATCATCCTTTGCACCTACAATTCAATATAAATCCATTTATTATTTGTTAAATCTGCCATAAAATATCCGTCGCCTGATTTTACGATCCATAATTTAGTATCAATATCAAATTTATCCTTTAATTTTTCTTCATTTTTTATCGGATAAACGAAACCAGTTAAATTATTATTGTCATTAAACACCATTGAAATTGGCTGAGACACTATAGGTACAACAAAACGGTTATCTTTATTATTTTCAGGCACCAATGTATCTGTGACTTTACTATGTTTTTTATGTAAGTGGCTATTAAAATATTCATAGTAATTAATATAGTTTTTTTGCATATATGGTGCTAACTCTTTCGCATCATGAGATTCAAATAAACCTGCTGGGTCAAAATATCTGACATTACCTTTTTTTAATTTGTAGTTTTTATTATCAATCACAATGCGATATGCTTTAGAACTTTCCCCTGTAATTGTCAAAAAACTATACGGCTTTAATTTAACTTCGTCTTTATGTCCAATTCCTGTTGCTGTAACTGATTGCTCTAAGACAATACCATATGCAAGTTTTTCTTCAATTGGATCCTTTTTTTGGTTTTGAATAGTTTCTTGATTAATACTTTGAGCAAATTGGAGTCTACCAACGTCATTAAACATTAATAATGCCATAAAGACAGCAGCTACAATAAAACTAATTAATAATGTCCAAAAACGAGTTATGGCTAGTGGCGGTTTAGCATGTTTATAACGTTCGACCCTTTTGAAATTATAAGTAAGTTCAGGCATCTTCGTACGATTCTTTTTCCAATCGACATCAAAATTGGCAATTTCTTCATCTGTTTGTAACGATAACCTATCTTTCTCGTGATCCCTAAATGCTGGAATAACCTGGTTTACTGATCCTTCCATGCGCAATTGTCCGTGGGAAATCCATGCAATATAATTACTAGTTTGTGCAATTTTATCGACATCATCATCAATCATAATAATAGTTTGATTATTTTTTATGTATTCATCTGTTAATGCAATGGCTTTCTCTACAAAATCATCTTTTAAATGTGTTAAAACTTGATTGAAAATAATAACATCAGCCTGCGATGTACGCGCTAAAGTAAAGAGGAGTTGTGCATATTCACCTTTAGTTAAGGTTTGAATAGTTTCTTCAGCATGTGTAGCAACACCTGCATATTGCATAATTTGATCTGCTTTATGATTGGAGATTTTATATGGGAAAAGCTGAAGTGTTTCAGCTACAAACTCTGATACTGTAATGTGCTGTAATTTACGGTCTTCAACATCTGCAAAAAAGATTGGTTTTTTACTATTAATCTTTCCTTTATCAGGTTTTATTTCACCACTTAAAATACGACCTATCAACGATTTTGATGCACCTGGCTCACCAATTATTCCTAATGCTTCACCTTGATAAATATGTAGTGAGATATTATTTAATTCAATGTCATCAGCACCATATCCAAAAGGTTTATACCACTTCTTAGACTTCTTATTTCTATAGTAATGTGTTACATTCAGTAACTTTAAAATAATTGAGCTGCCCATCTATCTTCATCCTTCTACAATTTTAATAATGCTACAGGTAATCCTTCTTCCGGTTCGCTACTATTGATTCTAAAGCCCCACGCAAAGACTCCTTTTAAACGTTCAACTTTAAAATAATTGTTGCTTCCATCGTTTAATTTATATATTTTGCCGAGTTCAATTTTAGTTCTGTCTACTAAGTAACTTTCTGCTATAATCACTTTACTTTGGTAAACATCATACTCATTGTATATACCGTTCATTTCGGCTTTTCTCATCTTTTCTTTATACCCTTGGATTTCATGACGTAACTCAGGTTCACTCATTTCACTCAATTTCTTCTGTTCCATCTGTGATACCACTCTCTTCTAGTTTACTTTTAATTTTATCATATTTATAGCCTTTTCTCATAAGAGCTTCTATAGTTTTCATAATGACTTTTTGACCATCATATTTTCTTCGATTTTTATTATAGACCTTCTCTAATTCACCTTGCAATAAATTGTCTAGCGTTTCTTCAGTTGTGTTAAAATCAAGTTCATTCAATATTGTTGAAATCGTATCGAATGTATAGCCTTTTTGTAACATCGATTGAGTTAATTTCTCTTTCTGTTTTACGATAGGTCCTTTTTTCTGGTTAATAATCTTTTGAGCCGTTTTGACAATGTTCTCTATAGGTTGTTGCTGCGTATATAAATCTGTATAGCTATCAATTATCGATGTTTCAATGCCTGCCTGATATAATTTTTGTTTATATACTTCTGGACCTTTATCAGTTGTTTGAATCATCGTATTTTTTAAGCTCTCTGCATAATCTTCATGATCAATTAAGCGTTCGTCATAACAATATGCTATAACTTGCGCTACGACGCTTTCAGCAATTTCTTGCTTTATTAAATATTGACTTACTTCTTTTTCAGTTCGTTTACGATAGGAAATATATTGAATTGCTAAATTAACACCTTGCCTGTATTGCTCATATTGTTGAATTTGTTGCATCGTAGCAGCATCAACATCATCATCCTTTTTCAAATTAAAATAGACCAACGTATTAATATCAATACCCATTTCGAAAGTATCGTCTAAAAATAAATTAAAGCGTTCTTTGTTTTTCTTTTGTACTTCTATTTTCGTAATTTTCGGCATTATTCTCACTCCACTTTCTTAGCATAACGCATATATCTTGCTTTTGGAATTATAGTGATATCAAAAAAGCGGCACAGTAATCAAATCTTTATCAATTTGACTGCTATACCGCTCAAATACAAAATCGTTTATGTTAATTTAATCAAAAGCTACTCGATTATTTGATACATTGTCATATCTATATTTTTAATGTTGTTTGTCATAGATATTCCTTTATACTCCTAATTGTTGGATAGCCTCTTGATATTGTGAATCTGTAATAAAATCTTGTTGCTTCATTTTTTCTAAGGTTACCTTCACCCTATTGGTGAAATTATCGGACATATCATTTATGTCATATACACTTGGTGCATTAATTTTACTAGCTAATATCGCACTTTGCAAAACTGATATTTGAGGCAAGTTAACGTTATTTTCATCTGTTGTAGTGCCGAAATAATGGTTAGCTGCACCTTCAATAGTATATTGATTACTACCAAAGTAAATGTTATTAACATAGAAGCTTAAAATTTCATCTTTACTATATTGTTTTTCAACACGATGTGCTACAAATAATTCTTTTATTTTCCTCGTGAGTGTTTGTTCATTATCATAGTAATAATTTTTTACTACTTGCTGTGTAATCGTACTACCGCCTTGCACATTACGATCACTAATTGTCGTGAACAATGCTCTAGAAGTACCTTTTACATCAAATCCACTATGTTTGAAAAAGCGTTCATCTTCAAGAGCCACAAATGCTCCTTTTGTATAATCAGGCATATTGTCTACTGGCACATAAGTAGATTTATCTTCAATTGCAGTTAAATCTTCGACATCTGCGCGCAAAGACAACATATACATTGCCCCTACAAACAGCCCTAATAAAATAATTAGTGTAAGCAATATCGTTGTAACTAAACTTTTGCTTTTTTTCTTTTTCTTGTTTTTTTTAATCGGTTCAAAATATGTGTTATGGTAAGGCATATTAGAAACTGGTTTATCTTTTGACTTGTTCTTAACGCGTTCGCTTCTTTTCATGCACTGACTCCTTTACTAAACTCACCTTATTATATGTGAGTTTACCAATACTTTGTAGTATTATCTACATATTCTTTGAAAAATCAGACCAAGGGTGTATAACCGAGTCATCAATCAGACGCATTGTTAACAAAAGGGAGTGGGACAGAAATCTGATTTTGAAAAATGATTTCGTCGTCCCACCCCGGCAAGGATGACTAGCGTTGAAAAAAGCTCGGTTTAAAGCGCATTTTCAATGCAGTCAGCTACTGCCCATATGAAAAGAGATTTCGAATAAAATATGGAGTGGGACAGAAATCTGATTTTGAAAAATGATTTCGTCGTCCCACCCCGGCAAGGATGACTAGCGTTGAAAAAAGCTCGGTTTAAAGCGCATTTTCAATGCAGTCAGCTACTGCCCATATGAAAAGAGATTTCGAATAAAACATGGAGTGGGACAGAAATCTGATTTTGAAAAATGATTTCGTCGTCCCACCCCGGCAAGGATGACTAGCGTTGAAACAAGCTTGGTTTGAAGCGCATTTTCAATGCAGTCAGCTACTGCCCATATGAAAAGAGACTAGGACGTATCAATATTGTCCTAGCCTCTTAAATCCATAATGAATATTTAAATTAAATTTTGTTAACGATTGTTATTTTAATTGCTCAACAATTGCTTTATTAAAGTCATCTAAGTCGTTAGGTGTACGACTTGTAACGATATTGTTATCTACAACTACTGATTCATCTACAACTTGTGCCCCAGCGTTTGAAAGATCTTTTCTCACATTTAACACTGCAGTTAACGTTCTTCCTTTTAAATCATCAGTATCTATGAGTATTTGAGGTCCATGGCAAATCGCAAATGCTGGCACGTCATTTTTCGTGAAATATTTAGCAAATGTGCCATATCTTCCTTCTTCGTCACCTCTTAAATGGTCAGGTGCAAATCCTCCAGGAATTAATAAACCATCATAGTCTTCAGGTTTAGCATCAGCAATGCTTACATCAATCGTTACTTTTTCGCCATGTTTACCTACTACTTCATGGTTAGCAACATCGCCAATTATCACTGTTTCATGGCCAGCTTCTTCGATTGCTTCTTTTGGACTTGTTAATTCAATATCTTCAAATTCATTTGCAAGTATAATTGCTACTTTTTTTGCCATTTAAAATCACCTTTCTCTTTGCCGTTATATAATATGATATAACCAAAAAAGACAATTTTTAAACATTATCGGTATTACTTCTTTACTTAGATACTGATTTAACTTTTTCTTCTAGTTGATCTAATAAACCAATCCACTCATCTATATCTTCAACTTTAACTTCGTTAGGATTTACGTGATCAATGTCATCAATAAATTGCTCTAATCTATTTTTGATTTGATTCATAGTTTGATTTTCATCCATTGAATGTTAACTCCTTTATATATGATAATTACATATTAACATGTTCTGAACTAATAATGATAGCCGATATATTATATTACAGTTTAATTTTTACAACTTTTTGACGTTATGTGGTATACAGTCGCATTGGATTTTGTTTACAATAGAACAGATAAAATGAATATGAAGGAAAGAAGGATTAGTAATGACGATACACCAAATCCGTACTAAACAGCCCATTAGCATAAACAATGACCCTTGGGAAGCCTATACAGATATCGATATGCATAATCAACTCACTTTAAGTAATATAGAGTTTACCACTACAAACCTATGTAATATGCGTTGTAGTCACTGTGCTGTTGGTTATACACTACAAACGCAAGATCCTGACCCCTTACCTATGGACATTATTTATCGTCGTTTAGATGAAATCCCACATTTAAAAACGATGTCGATTACTGGTGGAGAACCTATGTTTTCAAAAAAATCTATCAAGCAAGTAGTTAAACCTTTATTGAAATATGCCTATGATCGAGGTATATACGTACAAATGAATTCAAATCTCACCCTACCTCAAGATCGTTATTTAGACATTGCAGAATATATCGACGTGATGCATATCTCTCATAATTGGGGTACATTAGATGAATTTGCCACTGTAGGATTTGGAGCAATGGAAAAACAACCACCTTTAAAAGCCAAGCTCAAACTTTATGACCAAATGCTCAATAACGCTCAAACATTGTCGGATCAAGGCATGTTTATTTCAGCAGAAACAATGTTAAATCAAAGTACTTTACCCTATTTAACAAAGATACATAACGAAATTGTGAAAGATATGAAATGTAGTAGACATGAAATCCATCCGATGTATCCCGCGGATTTTGCCAGTGAATTAAATGTATTGTCATTACAAGAGATGAAACAAGCCATACATCAGTTATTGGATATTCGCGACGACAACATTTGGATGTTATTTGGTACATTACCTATTTATCCGTGTATTAATGATGATGACGACCAAGCTTTATTAGAGCGTTTACGCCAAAGTAAAAATGTTACTATGCGTAATGATCCAGATGGTCGTAATCGATTAAACGTAAATGTTTTTACTGGAAATGTGATTGTAACGGATTTTGGTGATGAGACAGGTACAATATCTAACATCAAACATGATAAATTGCCTACTGTCTTCGAAAAATGGTTAAATTCTCCATTAGCTCAAAGTTTAAATTGTCATTGTCCTGCATTTAAATGTTTAGGACCTAATGTTTTAGTTAAAAATATGTATTATCCAACTGCGAATTTTAAAGAAAATGAAAAGCACATGCATCAATTATATAATTAACTATAAAAAAGCCAATTCAATTGCTTGAATTGGCTTTTTATATTGTTATTACTTTAAATTTCAACTTATCTCATTATTCTATATGTTGTACTTTCTCTAAAAATTCAATTGTTTCTTTACTTTCAATTCTACGCTCTTTTCTTCTTTTAACACGAACACTAGCAGAGTCGTAAAACCATTTTTCTGTTTGTGTTTCCGGGTACACTTCTGGAATTGTTGTTGGCTTACCTTCATCATCCAAAGCAACAAAAGTTAAAAAACTTAATGCTCCTAACTGGCGCTCACCTTTTATTAAATCTTCAACAATGATTTGTACACATATTTCCATAGATGTAGAACCAGCGTGACTTACCATTGCTTCATAAGATAATATTGCGCCTGTTTTAATTGGCATTAAAAAGTCTACTGAATCCGTTGATGCTGTTACAACTTGTGCATTCGCATGTTTCATTGCAGTAATCGCAGCAATTTCATCAATATTGGCCATCAACATACCACCAAACATCGTATGATGATGGTTAGTGTCCTGCGGAAATACTTGTCGAGCTTTTACACTTCTAGCTTCAGACATTGGCTTACTTGTTCTTTTTTTCATATTCATTTCCCTTCCCCATACTCGAATTAACTATAATCCTTACTTAGCCCAATTACCTTGTTCAAAAACAAGTTCTTCTGTACCATCTTGTGTGATGCCATAGATAGTTAAATCGTCACTTCCAATCATAAAATCAACATGAATAAGTGAGTCATTCAATCCACTTGCAACTTTTTCTTCGGTAGTCATTTCTGTACCATTTTCAATATTAAAACCGTATGCTGAACCTAATGCTATATGACAAGAAGCATTTTCATCAAACAACGTATTGAAAAATACTGTATTACGATTAGAAATAGGAGAATCATCCGGTACTAATGCTACCTCACCTAAACGCTTAGCCCCATCATCAGTAGATAACAATGTTTTTAGAGCCTCTTCACCTTGTTCTGCAGAAACATCGACAACTTCTCCATCTTTAAAAGTTAACTTAAAGCCGTCTATAATATTACCATTGTGACTTAATGGTAATTTATTAGTAACATACCCATTTACACGTTCACGATGTGGCGCTGTGAACACTTCTTCAGTTGGTATATTAGCTACAAATGCTTGTCCCTTGCTTGTGTAACTAGTGGCATCCTCCCAAATATGACCTGTAGGCAAGCCGATAGTTAAATCTGTTCCTTCTGATTCATATCTTAAAGCAGAATAATTTTTATCTTGTAATCTTTGAGCATGCTTACTTAAATTAGCTACGTGTTGTTGCCAATTTTCAGTAGGATCATTACCATCAACTCTGACAATATCTAGTACTTCATCAATAAATTTATAGTATGCCTCTTCTTCAGACAATTCGGGATATACTTTTTTAGCCCATGCTTTAGATGGGTATGCAGCGACACACCACGGGAATTCATTTTTCTGGCTTGCTTCCATATATCCTTTATAGGCAAGACTATATTCTTTTTGATACGTTGCTAATTTGTCAGCTTCAATGCCATTTAATAATTCCGGATCTTGCGTTATAAGTGCTAAATTTGCAGCACCACGTTGTGCATAATCCATTCTTTTATCTACTTCATAAGATTTAACTTCATTATGTTCAAAATGTTCAGTTGTTTCATGTTCAAATTTTAAACGTGTCAAACGATCATCACTGTATTCGACTTTGACATCTGAAGCACCTCTTTTATAAGCTGCTTCAACTATGTAATGCGTTAATTCTAATGCATCAACACTAGAGCGAATATATACTGGTTGATTTTGTTGTACATTCATTCCTACATCAACTAATAGTTGAGCGTATTGTTGTAATTTATATTGTAAGTCAGACATGCTAACACTCCTTATTTACGTATTTGGCCTAATGCATCCGCAATAGCAGTCGCTTCACTTGGTGTAAATGAAGATTTCGTTGTTACATAACTATGAATTTCCTGTATTTCTTTTTCATCTGCACCTTCAAATTTAGCTGGGTCAATGACGCTTTGATTAACTAAATTTAGACGCTCTCTAATTTCTATTATCATTTGTTCATTTTTATTAGTCATTTATATCACCTCTTTATCAATTTATTTTATCAAATAATGCAATCATGTAAAATTTTTATGACGATTCACCTTTAGAAATACATCAAAAACCGGTAAAATAAGTGTATGTAGTAATTAATATGGAGGTAATCAGTTATGGTAACAGTTGCATTTGTCTGTTTAGGCAATATTTGCCGTTCTCCGATGGCAGAAGGTATTATGAAGCAACGCTTACAAGATAGAAACATCACGGGGATACGTGTAAAATCTCGTGGAACGGGTAAATGGAATTTAGGTCAACCACCACACGAAGGTACGCAACAAATATTGCAAAGTCAAAATATTCCAACTGATGGAATGATTAGTGAATTGTTTGAACCGAATGATGATTTCGACTATATTATAGCGATGGACCAAAGTAATGTCGAAAATATTAAAAAAATTAATCCATCTATCAAAGGAAAGTTGTTCAAATTACTAGAATTTAGTAGTATGGAAGAAAGTGATGTACCAGATCCTTATTACACTAATAACTTTGAAGGTGTTTTTGAAATGGTGCAATCAGCTTGTGATAACTTAATTGATTATATTGTAAAAGACGCTAACTTAAGAGAGGGGTAACACACAATGAAAAATAAATTAGTTCCAGGTATATTATTAGGTGCAGTTATTGGCGGTGCAGCTACTTTAGCTGACAAATCAACACGTGAATCATTAAAACAATCTATTCAAGATGCTAAAAATGGTAACCGTCAAAGCAAACCATCTGCAATTAGCAATATTAAAGATGAAGTTCTATATTGGAAAGATGCGATTGAAGAAATCAGACGTAATAATCCTGAATTAGAAAAATCTTTAAAAGATGCTAAAGATACATTTGTAGAAAAGAAAAATAACCGTCTTAATGGTTAAGTTTCTCTATAGCATGAGCTATGCAATGACTTGATCACGTATTTAACAAGCTCGTGCTTTAATCTTGAGCATAGAATTTATATTCAATACATTCATTAAGGCTGGAACATTTATAATGTCCCAGCCTTTTACTAAACAATTATCGCACTGTTATTATTTACATTGTCTTAAAATTTTATATGGTTAACAATTATTTTTTAATATCATAATAATGTATTTACCTATTTTAATTTATACAGTATATTATTAGTAGTCATTAAAAAGTTAAGGAGATCAGATATGTCAAAGAACAAACCTACAACTTCTAAATTTTTAAATTCTATTAAAAATAAGGAACATAATAAAAATAACAAGTCTAACAAGGTTGAAACTGATCGTACATACGTTACACCTAATGAATTTCACTCCAAAGATACTAAAAAAGACAACCAAGCATTCTTTGTCTCACGTATAAATAAGCCAGCCAAATATACAAAAGATTCGAACTTTTTGTCGTATTTAGTTTATCGAATTGGTAAAGACGATGCATCTGGTTTAGCGGCACAATTATCATATTACTTTATGCTTTCTCTTTTCCCAATGTTAATCTTTCTATTAACAATCGTACCTGTAGTTGGCGTAAAGCAAGAAACAATTCAAAATATGATAAGCCAAAACATGCCACCCGACTATGCTGAACAAGTATCTCATTTAATATCAGACATAATGGATAATGCCAGTGGCGGCTTACTATCTGTTGGTTTAATTTTATCTCTGTGGTCTGCATCTAACGGTATGACAGCATTAATGAATTCATTTAATGTTGCCTATGATGTTGAAGATAGTCGTAATTTTGTCGTTGCTAAATTATTAAGCGTCGTTTTCACATTAGCCATGATTATTATTTTACCAATTGCCATGATTTTACCAGCATTTGGCGAACAAATTGGTTCATTATTATTTGGACCTCTAGGTCTAGGAGAACAAATCAGTTGGCTCTTTAGTATTGTTCGTATTGTGTTACCATTTATTATCGTCTTATTGGCATTTATGGTGCTATATACATTAGCCCCTAATGTCAAAATTAAAATATCTTCTGTTATTCCAGGAGCTGTATTTGCGACGATTGTCTTTATAGTAGGGTCATTTTTATTCGGCTATTACGTTTCTAATTTCTCGAATTATTCTAAAACATACGGTAGTATTGCAGGGATTATCATTTTAATGCTTTGGTTATATATTACTGGTTTTATTATTATTATCGGCGCTGAAATTAATGCAATTATTCACCAACGTAAAATTATCTCAGGACCAACACCTGAAGAACGCACAATGCAAGCTATTGAACAAAATAAAGATGACGAAGCTAATTTTTCTTAAGCTATATAATAAAAAAGCAAGTCACCTCGCATTTATCTAAAATGCCGGTGACTTGCTTTTTTATTGAATTAAATTATGTTGGAATGCATAGATTACTGCTTGTGTACGGTCTTGTACTTCTAATTTACTTAATATATTACTTACGTGTGTTTTAACTGTTTTAATAGTAATGTGTGATGCGCTAGCAATTTCTTGGTTAGAATAACCTTTAGCAATTAACAATAATATTTCCATCTCTCGCTCTGTCAACATCTCATAAAGCTCAGCACGTTGTTTCATACGATTACGCATTTTCACTAATACTTCTGCTTCAAACACAGCCTCACCATGATATGTCTTACGCACCGCTTCGGCAATATCACTTGCACTTGTAGTTTTTAAAATATAGCTATCTACACCTGAATCTAACGCACGATATACTTCATTATCTTCTATATAACTTGTTAACATAACTACTTTAATTTGCGGTAAGTCTTTTTTTACTTGCGCAGTTGCATCTACCCCATCCATATCATCCATAACTAAATCCATTAATATTAAATCGGGTTGTAACTTATGTGCTAATTCAATTGCTTCATTACCTGACTTACCTTCGCCTACTACTTCTATATCTTGTTGTGTTGATAAATAACTAGAAATTCCAATACGAACCATTTCATGGTCATCTACAAATAATACTTTAATTGGCATCTATATCCTCCTTATCTAATGGTGCTTTCACTTCTATTCTAGTACCTGAATCAGGCAGCGATACAATATGGAATGTGGCACCTATTTCTAATGCACGCTCCCGCATATTTTTCAATCCATAACTTTGTTCAGCTTTATCATCTACGTTAAAACCAATACCGTTATCTTGAATACGTAATAATAAATATGCTTCTTGATTAAATAATTCAATTGTTACTTTTGTACCGTTGGAATGACGTAATGTATTGGATATCGCTTCTTGCGTAATACGAAACAAATGATCTTCAATACCTTTAGGTACAGTAAAATCTTCAATATCATGTATGACCTTCATTGGTACTTTTTTCTGTAAATCGACAACTAAATCTTTAATACCTTCGCCGAGAGACTTATCTTTTAAACCAATTGGTCTTAAATGTAGTAATAATGCTCTCATTTCTAGTTGAGAATCTTGTACCATTTTTTCTAATGTAGGGATTTGTTGATCTAACGGTGGTGTTAATTGGGATTCTTTGATAGCTGATAACATCATGCTAGCTGCAAAAAGTTGCTGACTCACTGAATCATGTAATTCCCTAGCCAATCTTTGTCGTTCATCTTCGATTATTTTTTTAACTTTGACATCGTTTAAATTATAAGATTCATTTGTTAAATTTTGGGTCTTCATTCGCAGTTTATGTACTTCTTGATTGAGTGGAACTAACGTTTGATAGAGCTCTATAGTTTCATTATAAAGTTCTATATCTTGGTCATTAATCCCTACTGTTTCTCCTTCAATTGAACGTTCAATTTGTGTTTGTAGCCAATGGTTTTGCTGGTTTATTTTATAAGCTAAAACCGATCCTACAATGATACATAATAAAATTATGAGCAAATTTAAAAATAAAAATACTGGAATACCAAATATTTGGGTATAAAACATACCTTGAAAATACATAATATTTACAAATATTTTATCTATAAAGAAAAAAGCAATTAATGTACTATATACTAATATTAGCATAGAGCCTATTGCTCTAATGTAGTGATTCATCTATAAATCACCTCAACATCTCCTATTAAACTAGATACGTATATATTTACATTGTAATTTTCTTCTTTGGTTTCTTCATTAATTTTAATGTTATTATTTTCAATTTTATATGATTTATCATTGAGATAAGCATTGCCATACAAAGCACTAAAATGGAAATTCAAATTGTAATTAAGTGGTACGATAATTTGAATGCGACCAATGAGTTGTCTTACTACAATAGTATTATTTTCTTTAATGTTGGCTGCTTTTGTCATATCAATGTGTATATCGCCAATACCATGTTGTATTTGTAAATCTTCCCATTTGTATACATACACAGGTGTACGTTGTTCACCAAACCATTTTTGTTTTATAAATTCTGGATTGTCCACTTCAGATTCAGCTGCAACAACTTTTAAAGGTTTGAATTTGTAAATAAGATACTTTACAATCAAAGCTACTAAAAAGATAAATAAAATAATGATCGTATATTTATTTGATAGCAATGTAAAAGCAATTAATAACACACCTATCCAAAAAGATAACAACCCTCTTATCTTATGGAAATATACATAGCCTACATAAACTAAGATACATCCTAATAACAACACTAATAAAAAGCCAATTTTCTCAAAAAAGATATAGTAAAAATTGGCTATAATCATCAATGCTGTAAAGATAATCAACATCTCTGTCGATATATACTTATGTGTCATGGTTCGCCACCTTTCTTTAAGCGACTAAACTTATGCGTTCGATTAAATCACATTCTGTTTCTGTGTTGATTTTTTCTTTTGCTTGTAGTGATAAATCTGTCTCAATACGTGCATAGTCAGCTTCCATTACATTTAACTTTTGTTTTATTGCTTCAATATCATCATGTTCAATTTCTTCTGCACAGTCAATATATTCTTCTTCAATCATATCGATATATTTATTTTCTAATCTTAATGCGAGACTGTCAATCATCTTACCTATGTAGTCCCTTTTTTGCACTAAATAGTTAATATAGCGTTCGATACTTTTAAGTTTTTGATCTAAATGTTCACGGTATGTGTTTAAACTAACTTCCATTGTTTGTTGACACACACGATTTAAATAAGTTGTAATATAATTCATGAAACCACCTCATCATTGATTAGATTTCATTATAAAAAATTACCGGAACCAATCCTATAGGCTCCGGAACCATATTACATTAAGACTTTAGACCGAACATTATTAATCAATTTTAGTTGTTAATAATGGGCCATCCTTCGTGACAATTACAGTATGTTCTATTTGGGCAACATAACTTTTATTTTTTGTTTCAAATGCCCATTCATTTTTGCCTTCTGTAACAAATGTTGCATTAGATGAAATGAATGGTTCAACAGCAATAACTGTGCCTTCTTTTAATAATGTTTTATCTTTTGGATCATAGTAATTCATCACGTGACTTGGTGCTTCATGTAATGATTGCCCTACGCCATGACCAGTTAAATTTTTAATAACTGTAACATCATTTTTACGTGCTGTAGCATGTACTGCCTTACCTATTTGACTTAATTTTGTTCCAGGTTTAACTTTCGTCATAGCCGCATCGAATGCTTCTAATGCCACATCACATACTTTTTGTTTCATTGGATTGTCTGCTTCACCTACTACAAATGAAATACCTGTATCTGCATAGTAACCATTTTTTAAAGCTGAAACATCAATATTTACTAAGTCTCCTTCACGAATGACACGTTTGCCAGGAATACCATGTGCGACTTCTTCATTTACGCTAATGCATGTTTGTCCTGGAAAGTTTTCGTCATGTATAGGTGCAGATAATGCTCCATGTTGTTCAAATAATTCTTTTGCGATATCATCTAATTCTTTTGTTGTAATACCAGGTACTGTTGCTTCTTGCATTTTATCTCTTATTAAAGCACAAATATACCCAATATCTTTCAAGGCTTGTAATTCTTCATTTGTTTTTACAATCATTTTATCCCGATCCTTTTTATAAAATTATATTACTTATTATTATAGCAGAAAAATTTTGATATAATAACTTACAGTATTAGAATACATACTAGTTTAACATTTTAACTTTTCAAATTACATAAACAGTTTTACACATCTGGTTATTACGATTAGGAGTTTTGAACTATGAACGATAAATGGTATAAAAATATTATTGGTGCACGTACACTTAAAACAGGACTAGCAACATTCTTAACAGCGCTCTTCTGTATGCTGCTAAATTTAAATCCTATTTTTGCTATATTGACAGCAGTCGTAACAATTGAACCTACTGCAAAAGCGTCAATAAAAAAAGGATACAAAAGACTACCTGCCACTGTTATTGGTGCACTTTTAGCTGTTATATTTACTTACCTATTCGGTGATCAATCTCCATTATCCTATGCGTTAAGTACTATGTTTACCATTTTAATTTGTACCCGCTTAAATTTACATGCAGGTACTACTGTTGCTACTTTGACAGCAGTTGCAATGATACCTGGTATACATGACGCATATATTTTTAATTTCTTTTCTAGATTACTAACTGCCTTTATTGGTTTAAGTACTGCGGCATTAGTCAATTTTATTATCTTGCCCCCAAAATATTATAATCAACTTGATCAACTAATTAAAGAGACTGAGTCTAAAATGTACAGTTTATATAGTAATCGCATGCAACAATTATTACTCAGTCAATTTAAATCCGAACAGTCAAACCAACAACTTAACCAATTATTAGATGCGAGCAAAAAAATAGAAACTTTAATTAATTATCAAAACGATGAATTAGCATATCATAAAAACGATAAGCAAGAATGGATAAAATTAAAAAAACTTCAAACTTTAGCACAAACAGATCGCCTTTTTATTTCTCATTTATCGAACATTATATATCTACCTAAACGCACAGCAATTGGCTTTGATATTGAAGAAAAATACGCAATCTTATCCATTGCAAATAGTATTAACCAAATAATAGCAACAGGTCATTTCAAAAGAGAAAAGCAAAGTGCTTCTATATTAAAAAATTCAGTTAAAGGACTGGATGAATTCGATGAACATCAACTTAAAAGTCACATCATTTACGAAATTTTATTGATTTATCGTATTTTAGATGAACGCTATGCGTAATCATAATACATATGAAAAACCACTAAGTATGCTTACTTAGACTTTCAAAACATAAACACCTCCTTCACATTAATTTGCAAAGGGGGTATTTGTTTATTTTATCTATATAGTTTTTTCATAAAAGTAGTGTCTATCAGGCGTTCATCATTTATTTTACTAACTACATTGCTAATTTTTTAAGGTTCATGGCAGGACAAATTAGTGTGTTATTTATGAAAACTTTGGAATCCATATATCGTCCATCGAGCAAACTATACTGTTCTTTTGCATCGCCCAATCTTCTCTCAAATCACTCTTTTTTATCTTTTAATTTATATATTATTATATTGGCAGTGCTTTGGGCCGACTCCTGCGGGAAGAGCACCAGCCGAAGACTACAGGATGAGGCAGTGCCCGCGGAAAGCGTGCACAAAAACTGCCAACAAAGCCATAAACTTAGTAGACAATCTAAAAACCACTAAGTAAGTAAACTTAGTGGTTTTATTAATAGCTACTTTTTATTATTTTTCACGCGCTTAACTATAACTTGTTTTGCCGCTTCTTCTACTGTATTGTCTAATTGTTTTGGTTCGAAAGTAATACCTTTTCTCTCACATGCTTTTTCTAATAAGTAATCTGTTAATTCGTGATTTTTAGGCAATATTGGTCCATGTAAATATGTACCTAATAAGTTTTTATAATGAATACCTTCTTTGCCGTCTGTATCATTATTGCCGAATCCATGTGTGACTTTACCTAAAGTGCCAAACGAATGATATGTTCGACCACCATGATTTTCAAACCCTACAATAGTACCGAATGTGTCACTCTCTATTACAATATCACCAGTTAAACGCTCTTCTTTAGATTGTGTGTAAAAATCCAAAATATTTAAACCTTCTAATTCTGTACCGTCTGGTGTTATATATTTACTACCTAAAAATTGATAACCGCCACAAATTGTTAAGCCTGGCATACC
This sequence comes from Staphylococcus arlettae, assembly GCF_025560845.1. Classification (NCBI taxonomy): domain Bacteria; kingdom Bacillati; phylum Bacillota; class Bacilli; order Caryophanales; family Staphylococcaceae; genus Staphylococcus; species Staphylococcus arlettae. The sequence goes on along the minus strand of NZ_CP094803.1, from coordinate 972,263 downwards.
ATCTTCAATAGCTTCTTTTAAAGTGTTTTTAATTTTACTTAATTCTTGGGTTGCTAGCGCTTGTTCTCTGTCGCTTCCACCACCAATGAAGAATAAATCACAATTTTCTAAAGTTACACCTTTAGTTTGGTTTATATCTTCGACATGAATTGTTATATTGCGTTGTTTTGCCCGTTGTTTTAATGCGATAATGTTGCCAATATCACTATATAAATTTAATTTATCTGGCATGAAATGATAAATGGTCAGTTCTTTCATTTAGTTTGCCTCCCCAAAAGAACGATTTAACTGATCTAACATAGGTGCTAATGAAGTATAATTTGGAATTGCTACTGTAAAACTAGCATAATTCATTGTTAGTGCTGACGCTTTGTGAATATCTTTTTCTACGATAATTGGAGCCGTTATTTCAGCTAGCTTTAATCGTAAATGTAATTCTTCTGCTCTATTCCCAGTTACAATTATTGCTTCGATAGTTTGACGTGATAACTTTTCAAAATCTGCATCATAAATCCATGATGTATCTCGACCGTCTGCTGGATTGTCATTTAAACCTAAAACATATACTTTGCTACCTTCTATTTTTTCACCTACTGACAGACTGGCATTCATACCTGCAGGGTTTTTAGCTAAGTTAATCATGGCCTCTTTTTCCCCATGTTTAAAATACTGCATGCGTCCATTTTGTGATGTATATGTTTCAAAGCCTTTACGAATAAGGTCATCTTCTAAACCTAATTCTCGTAAAACTGTGTAAGCAGCTAATGAGTTATATGCGTTAAAATCTCCTGCTATTTTCATGTTCATAGTGGTTTCATTCACTACCATATTTATAAATGGTGATAATGTAAATTCAGAAATCTCATATTTAGGTTGTTCACGCTTGAACCCACACGCACAGTGATAATGTCCAATTTGATTATAATGTATATAGTCATAATATAATAATTTTCCACAGTTTGGACAATATTTACTTTCATTCATTGTACTTTGCTCAAATTGATGGGCATTTTTTTCGATACCATAATATAAAACTGTATCGCTCGCTATTTTTAATCTACTAACAAAAGGATCGTCTGCATTTAACAATAATTTTATTCCCTTATTTTCAATTGCTTTAGCAATATTATTAACCATTATATCAATTTCACCAAAACGGTCCATTTGATCTCTGAAAAAGTTAGTAAATACCATCATTGTCGGAGTCATCTCTTTTAATACTCTTGGAATACTACCCTCGTCTATCTCAATAACAGCTATTTTTGTATTAGCCGTATTTTGTAATATGAATGCTGAAGTGATACCAGCAGCCATGTTAGCTCCTTCATTATTATGTATAATGTCAATATCATTTTTCTTTAAAGTGTGACCAATTAAATTAGATGTAGTTGTTTTCCCATTTGTACCACTAATAAATACAATTTCATCTACTTTTGAAGCTAAATTTTTCAATATATTTTTATCCACTTTTCGCGCAATTTGGCCAGGTAAGTCTGTTCCTTTCTTACCGACAGCTCTACTAGCTGACCTTGCCAATTTGGCTAATCGAGTTGCAGTCCAATGTCTCATAAGTTTCCTCCCTTAATTATTCGCTAAAATATTATAACACGATTTAAATGCTTTCCAAACCATTCTCAATTAAAAAGGTTTGACAATACACAGATTGTAACTATTATTATTTACTAAAAACAATGGTTTTGCTATACTTGTACCAATTACATCAATAGGAGGCTGTTATTTATGTTAAATAAAGAATTGTTAAATGCTTTAAATGAACAAATGAACCATGAATTTTTTGCAGCACATGCTTATATGGCAATGGCTGCATACTGTGATAAAGAGTCCTATGAAGGTTTTGCAAATTTTTATATCCAACAAGCAAAAGAAGAACGTTTCCATGGTAAGAAAATTTATGATTATATCAATGATCGTGGTGAGCATGCCGTATTTTCTGCTATATCAGCTCCTAAATCAGAATTCAAAAGTATCTTAGAAACTTTTGAAGATGGACTAACTCAAGAGCAAGATGTTACTCGTAGATTTTACAACTTATCAGATATCGCGAACAAAGATAAAGATTATGCTACTATTTCATTTTTAAACTGGTTCTTAGATGAACAAGTAGAAGAAGAATCAATGTTTGAAACTCATATTGATTACTTAAAACGCATTGGCGATGACCACAATACGTTATATCTATATGAAAAAGAGCTTGCTGCACGTTCTTTTGATGAAGAGGAATAATAAGTTTCATCTAATAAATTAATACGATACATTACCATGAGGTTGGGACGTGTGATTATTGTTTGAAGTACCTATAATGAGGACTCAGATTTTAAGCACTGCTGTCACAATCTCATGTTTATTATATAATAAATATTATCTATTGTATGTTAAAATACCTCGTGAACTATTTTTTTATAGTAATATGTCTAAAACTCATTTTCACACAGAAAGGATTTAAAGCTAATGAACGATAATGCCTTCGTAGCACTTGATTTTGAAACTGCAAATGGAAAACGTACTAGTATTTGTTCTATAGGTATGGTCAAAGTTGTGAACCATGAAATCGTAGAAACTTTTTATACGCTCGTCAATCCTCATGATTACTTTTCACAACAAAACATAGCAGTTCATGGTATACAAAGTAGTGATGTCAAATCAGCTCCAACTTTCGCAGAAGTATATCCTTATATGATGCAATTTATCAATCAATTACCAGTGGTAGCTCATAATGCTTCTTTTGATATGACTGTACTACATGAAAGTATCAAGTATATTCACTGTGATACACCAGCTATGACGTATTTTTGCTCATTGCAATTAGCACGACGTACTGTCAGTAACTCGCGTTATGGGTTAAACCATATGATGAAATTTTATAATTTAGATTTTCATGGACATCATGATGCGCTTAACGATGCTAAAGCTTGTGCTATGATTACGTTTCGCCTATTAAAACACTATGATAACTTACAAGCCATGTTAAACGTCTATGGTAAACAATTACAAGATAAGGATTAATTTAAATAATCATATATCGTCATATTTTCAAATGTCGTTTTTTCTAAATTTCCAACAGTTACTCCTACTAACCGAATCGGTACATCCGCTTCTTTTAATTCTGTAAACAAAGCATACGCAATATTGTATATATCTGTTTCAGACCTCACTGGCTCTCTCAAACTTCGTTGCTTAGAGTATGTTTCAAATTTATATGTCTTGATTTTTACGGTTACTGTTTTGGCTGACTTTTGTAATTTTGCTAATCTTTCAGCTGTTTTAGTGCTCAGTTCCCATACCTTTTGCAGTATTGCCTCATCATCATTCATATCTGTAGCAAAAGTACGTTCAGTACCTACTGATTTACGAATTCGCGTAGGCTTTACTAAATTATGATCGATACCTCGGGCTTTATTATATAAGCCGTGACCTCGCTTCCCAAACAACCGCACTAAATTATATTCACTTTGTTCATATAAATCTCGGCCACAAAAAATTTCATGGTCGTGCATTTTCTGTTTAGTTGCTTTTCCAATACCGGGAAAGTCTCCAATATCTAGCCCCATTAAAATGTCATGCACATTATGATAATCAATAATTGTTAAGCCATTAGGTTTATTCATACCACTCGCTAATTTTGCTAGAAATTTATTGTATGAAACACCTGCAGATGCTGTGAGCTGTGTTTGCTCCCATATATCACGTCTGATAAATTGTGCAATCGTTGATGCTGGTAAGTCAGGTCTCACTAAATGTGTTATATCTAAATATGCTTCATCCAATGATAGTGGCTCAACAATTTCAGTATAACTTTTAAAAATGCTCATAATAATTTTTGAGGCCGCTCTATATGCTTCAAAACGATGCGTTACATAATAACCATTGGGACATAATTTATGCGCTTGAGCCATAGGCATTGCTGAGTGAACACCATATTTCCTTGCTTCATATGAAGCCGTAGACACTACACCTCGTCCACTTGCTTTACCACCTACTATGACTGGTTTCCCTTTTAAAGATGGATTATCTCTCGTTTCAACTTGTGCAAAAAAGTAATCCATGTCAATATGAATTATTCGTCTTTCATGCATAACTTTTCCCTCCTGCACAATAATTTGTTCATCCATGTATCATCAACCAGTTAAATTATAATACAATCAAACAAAAAACACTCCAAAAGCTTGTCCTACTGACATGTTGGAGTGAATCATTTGTACTATTATTTTGTTTCTGATTGTACTTCTTGTAATGGTGATTCTGTGTAATAAATTAGACCTTCTTCAGTGTCTTCAATGTATTTCACTTTATTATTTAATACTCCCATTACAAAATATAAATCAAGAAGACAATAACCTATATGAAAACTTCCAATAAATATTAATGATGAATAAGAAAAGAATAAGAATAATATTGAAAGTACTGTTGTTATAACAACTAACGGTGTAAGTATGATTATGGCATATTGCCATTTTTTAAAGTAAACGTTAGGCATATGTGTTGATATTATGCCAAAGTGGAAGCGATGAATAGGCTTATTTCCTTTGGAAAAACCTCGGAATAACAAGTTATGAATAAATTCATGTATAACTGCTACAACTACAAATCCAATCACACCGAAAAGTATATTCAATATTAAATTTTGTTCTATGATATGCGTATACGCATAAGCAATTTTATATGAACACAAAATGGTAATCATAATAACCGCAAGTTGAAACAATGCAAAGCGCTCTAGCGCCTTTTTATTTGAAAACAAACTAACTTTAAACACTATTCACCCTCCTCACTCAATCACATTAATATTAATTTCAATTTTGATTATAAATGCCTATATTATAAAATTCAATAAAATAAATTGTCTGTAATATAGTTTTAATAAACTTTTCCATATTGAAACATTTTACACTGCATCATTCGTTAGATGTCAAGCGTTCAAAAAGCGCCACTGTTTCTACATGAGTTGTTTGTGGAAACATATCGACTGGTGTAATTTGGGTAAGATTATATTTTGTTGCAAGTATTTGTGCATCACGTTGTTGTGTAGAAGGATTACAAGATATATAGACTATTTTTTTGGGTTCTAAGGCTAATAATGTATTTAAAAATGTTTCATCACAGCCTTTTCTTGGAGGGTCTACCATCACAACATCTGGGTGTACTCCTTCTTGTTTCCATTGTAAGATAACATCTTCAGCTTTACCACAGACGAAAGTTGTATTTTCAAATTCATTAAGTTGAGCATTTTGCTTAGCATCCTCGATTGCTTCTTTGACTACTTCGACACCATAAACATGTTTTGCTTTAGGAGCCATATATAACCCGATTGTACCAATACCACAATACGTATCTAGTACTATTTCATTTCCTGCTAAATTAGCATAATCAATAGCTTTTTGATAAAGTTTTTCAGTCTGAGCAGAATTGATTTGATAAAAGGATTGATCACTGATTTTAAATGTAATTTCACTTAAAGTATCAATGATTTTATCTTCACCATATAATGTATATGACTGATCACCCATAATGACATTAGAATGTGTCGTATTAATATTTTGCTTAATACTCGTCACTTGGGGAAAGTTCTGTATTAAACGTGAAATAAGTTGTTGAGCTTGCGGGAATTGTTTTCCATTAGTGACTAAAATCACCATTAAATCGTTTGTATGATGACCAGTACGAACTACTAAATGACGCAACAAACCTTTTTTTGTTTTTTCATTATAAATACTAATATTTAATTCATTACAACATTGTTTAATAAAATTCATCATGTGTTGATGTTGTTCATCTTGTATTAGACACTCGTCCATATTAATAATATCGTGACTTCTCTGACGGTAAAAGCCCATTATTGCTTGGTCATCACTATTTTTCCCAATAGGAATTTGTGATTTATTTCTATATCGCCATGGATTAGTCATCCCAATAGTATCGCCTATAATTGTTGAGTTAAAATTAGCTTTTCTATGAAATAATGTGATAACTTGTTCTTTTTTCATCGCTAATTGTGCTTCATAACTCATATGTTGTAACTGACAGCCACCGCATTTATAGTAATACACACAAGGTGGTTCCACTCGCTCAGGGCTTGTTGTCGCTATTGTTAGTAATTTACCTATGGCAAAATTCTTTTTTACCTTGATAATTTTAAATTCAATCGTTTCATCAATTAAAGAATTAGGCACAAAAATAGGATAACGATCAATTTTTACTACACCATGTCCTTCATGTGTTAGGTCCACTACTTTTCCAGTTCTTACTTCGTTTTTTTGAATAGTATTCACAGTCATTCACTCCATACTAAAAGAGGCTAGGATGTTTTTAGATATTTACCTAACCTCTTATTATTAAACTACGTGCTCGTATATTACATTTATTATTGCTCTGTTAACTCACTGATTGTTACATCACTAGGTGTGAATACTTCGATGTGTTGCTTTAAGTTTAAAAAGTTACCAGGTAATTTGCCTCCATATTCTCCATCAACATTTAGCTGCATATCTGTATATGAAGAAATATTAATTGCTTTTGCTTTTTTATAATGAACTTTCGGATGTTTAGTATGTTCTCCTCTAGAAGCCAAAGTCATAATATGTCCTAATTCTGCTAGGTTTGCTTTCTCAACTATAATAAGTGAAAAATAGCCATCATCTAACTTAGCGTCAGGTACTAACTTTTCAAAGCCAGCCATAGAATTAGTTAACCCAAGCAAGAATAGTAAAGCTTCACCTTGGAAAACTTCATCGTCATATTGGATTCTTAAATCAACTGCCTTCATCTGAGGTAACATTTCAAAGCCTTTGATATAGTAAGCAAATGGTCCAACAATTGTTTTCAACTTACTAGGTGTCTCATAAGATACTTGTGTTAATTGGCCACCTGCAGCTAAGTTTATAAAATATCTGTTATTCATTTTTCCTATATCGACCTTAGTTATGTGATTATCGATAATAACATCAATAGCACTCATGATATCATTAGGCAAATGTAAAGCTCGTCCAAAGTCATTGACTGTCCCCATAGGTATAATACCTAATTTAGGTCTGTTGGGTTGTTCAGCAATCCCATTAACGACCTCATTTAAAGTGCCATCTCCACCTGCAGCTATTAATACATCATAATTTCCTTGCAAAGCTCTTTGGGCTTCTTCAGTTGCGTCTCCACTTTTCTCGGTAGCATAAGCGCTTGTTTCAAATCCTGCTTTTTCTAGTTTAATTAAAACGTCTGGCAATGTTCTTTTAAAAAGCTCTTTGCCTGACGTTGGATTATAAATAATTCTAGCTTTTTTTCTCATAATTTATCCCTCAACTTAGTATACTCATCTTATATATTAAAGGATTTAGAAACGAGTTGAAAGCATTTCAATTATATATTTTTGTCTCAACTCAAATTTTTCACACAATAAGTTACCTGCGAGTAATTTATTGTGCTCGCAGGTAACTGAAAATAACTATAGATTTAACTTACAATTAACGTTTATCCAATTCTTGTTTTAATAATTGATTAACTAATTGTGGGTTTGCTTGTCCTTTAGAAGCTTTCATGATTTGGCCAACTAAATATCCCATAGCTTTGCCTTTACCATTTTTATAATCTTCAACAGATTGTTCATTATTATCCAACGCTTCATTGACGAATTTTAATAATGTTGCTTCATCAGAGATTTGTACTAATCCTTTGTCTTCCATAATTTGTTTTGCATCGCCACCATTTTCTGCTAGCTCTGGGAAGACTTTTTTAGCAATCTTACTACTCATTGTGCCATCTTCTATTAAATTAATCATGCCAGCTAAGTTCTCTGGTGTTAATTGAGTGTCTTGTAATTCTACTTGATTTTTATTCAAATATTCATTTACCCCACCCATTAACCAGTTTGATGTTAATTTAATATCTGCTCCAGCTTTTACTGCACCTTCAAAGAAATCTGACATTTCTTTTGTCAGTGTTAAGACGTGGGCATCATATGCTGGTAAACCATAATCGGAAACATATTTTGCTTTACGTGCATCTGGTAATTCTGGAATAGTTTGACGTACACGTTCTTTCCACGCTTCATCAACGTATAGCGGTACGATATCTGGTTCTGGGAAGTAACGATAGTCATCTGAACCTTCTTTAACACGCATTAAAATTGTTTTGCCATTTGATTCATCAAATCTGCGTGTTTCTTGTAAGATTTCTCCACCGTTTAATAATTCTTCTTCTTGGCGTTTTTCTTCATATTCTAAACCTTTACGCACATAGTTAAAGGAGTTTAAGTTTTTTAATTCAGCTTTTGTACCGAATTCCATTTGCCCGTATGGACGTAATGATATATTAGCGTCACAACGTAATGAACCTTCTTCCATTTTACAATCAGAAACACCTGTATATTGAATAATAGAACGTAGTTTTTCTAAGTATGCATATGCTTCTTTAGGAGAACGAATATCTGGCTCTGATACAATTTCAACTAATGGTGTACCTTGTCTATTTAAATCAACAAGTGAGTAACCATCTTTATGTGAGGATTTCCCAGCATCTTCTTCCATATGCAAACGTGTAATACCAATACGTTTTGTTTCACCATCTACTTCAATATCAATATAACCATTTTCACCTATTGGTTGGTCAAATTGAGAAATTTGATATGCTTTTGGATTATCAGGATAAAAATAGTTTTTACGATCAAATTTAGATTCAGTTGCAATATCCATATTTAAAGCCATTGCAGCTCTCATAGCCCAATCGACTGCACGTTTGTTAACAACTGGTAATACACCTGGATATGCAAGGTCAATTACGTTAGTATTTGAGTTTGGTTCAGCTCCAAAATGTGCAGGGGCTGGTGAAAACATTTTTGATTCGGTTTTTAACTCAACGTGGACTTCAAGTCCGATAACAGTTTCAAAATGCATTATTTCCACTCCTTATAAGTTTTCGTATTCATCATGAAGATTAAATTTAGTTTCATATTGATAAGCGACACGATATAACGTTTTTTCATCGAACGGTTTACCAATGAATTGTAAGCCAATTGGGCGACCATTTGATTGACCACAAGGAACAGAAATACCTGGTAACCCAGCTAAGTTAACTGGTGTAGTTAATAGGTCATTTGCATACATTGTTAAAGGATCGTCAATTTCATCTCCAATGTTGAAAGCAGTTGTAGGTGTTGTTGGTCCTACTACTACATCATAATCTTCAAAGATATTATCGAAGTCGTTTTTAATTAATGTTCTAACTTTTTGTGATTTTTTATAAAATGCATCATAGTATCCAGAACTTAGAGCGAATGTTCCTAAGAAAATACGACGTTTTACTTCTTCGCCGAAGCCTTCACTTCTTGACATTTTATATAATTCTTCAAGTGAGTTTGCTTCTGGTGAATGATAACCATAACGAATACCATCAAAACGAGATAAGTTTGATGATGCTTCTGATGATGCAATTACATAATATGATGGAATACCGTATTTCGTATTTGGTAATGATACTTCTTCAACAGTGGCACCTAATGATTTTAAAGTGTCTACTGCAGTTTTAACTGATGCCTTAACTTCTTCATCAATTCCTTCACCTAAATACTCTTTAGGTAACGCAATTTTTAATCCTTGAATATCTTGACCAATAGTAGAAGTGAAATCCACATTTTCAACTGGTGCACTTGTTGAATCATTTTCATCAACACCAGCAATAGCTTCAAGAACTAATGCATTATCTTTAACGTTGCGCGTTAATGGTCCAATTTGGTCTAATGAAGAGGCAAATGCTACAAGTCCAAAACGTGATACTCTTCCATATGTAGGTTTCATCCCAACTATGCCGCAATATGCTGCAGGTTGACGAATGGAACCTCCTGTATCAGTACCTAATGTAAATGGAACTAAACCAGCTGCTACTGCTGCTGCAGAGCCACCAGAAGAACCACCAGGTACAGCTGTATGATCGAATGGGTTTACTGTTTTCTTGAAATAAGAAGTTTCTGTAGAACCACCCATTGCAAATTCATCTAAATTTACTTTCCCGACTAATACAGCATTTTCAGCTTTCAATTTATTCATCACTGTTGATTCATATATCGGTACAAAGCCTTCTAACATTTTACTAGCACATGTCGTTTCGACACCTTCAGTAATAATGTTATCTTTGATTCCCATTGGAATACCAAAAAGTTTACCTTCCATTTGATCCTTAGCTTGTAAGTCATCTAATTCTTTAGCTTTTTGTAATGCATTTTCTTTATCTAAAGCTAAAAATGATTTTATTGTAGGATCTGTTTCTTCAATTGCATCATATATATCACTTACAATTTGTGATGGTGTTACTTCTTTATTTTTAATTAAAGTTATTAGGTTTTCCACAGATTCGTAACGGATGGTCATTTTAAGCGTCCTCCTCATTCATGATAGATGGTACTTTAAATTGTCCATCTTCCGTTTCTTTTGCATTTTTTAATGCTTGCTCTTGAGGAATACCCTCTATCGCTTTGTCTTCTCTTAATACATTTTGTAAATCAAGGACATGATATGTTGGTTCAATATCGCTTGTCTTTGCAGAATCTATTTGATTGGCAAAATTTAAAATTGTTTCTAACGTTTCTTGCATTTCTGTAGTTTCTTCTTCTGAAATTTGAAGTCTAGCTAAATTTGCTATATGTTCAACTTCTTCACGTGTAACTTTAGCCATTAAATAAAAAGCCTCCTTTTACTCATTCATTACAAAATTGTACCAAAATTCGCCTTAAAAATCTAAGTATTTTAATAAATATTCAATTTATTACTAACTTCATCTCCATTATTTAGTAATTGTTACTTATTTTTACAAATAAATATTACTCTGTCCGATGTGCCTTTCATATTCAATTCAAAATAGGAGTAAGATTGAAGTCTACGCGTTCATTGTTGACTTCAATCTTACTCCCTTAAATATAAACTCACATATTTAACTTACAATTTTCTTTTGTTTACAATCATAGACATTACTATCTTCTAGAAATGATACATACTACATGCGCTTTCGTTTTTGTATGCATATTGTGAATATATGCTAATTACTATTTTTGTAAATATGAACTTGTGGTTCATCATCATCTTTAGATTTACTAATTAAAGCTTTCGAACTGTTGCCATCTTTTATATGAATTTCATATTCATCTATATCTTTGAAATATTTATCTGCTTGTTCTGTTACATATTGCGTAATACCTATTGTCTCAGCTCTACCATAATAATCTATTGGTAAATCGACAACAAGTTCTTTGATTTTTTTATTTTCAAACTTAGCTGTACCTACAGCTTGTGTGAAATTACTAAAGTATGACTGTAAATTATCATTAAATTGTTTAAAGTTCTCATTCAAATTGTCGTCTAATTCACCTGCTTCATCAGAAGGTAATAATACCGTTTCTTGGTTAATATCATTCCACTCGTTAATTTTCGTTTTACTTTTTTCTACAGTTGTCCCTGCAATGAATTCACCTGGTATGATCGCATCTTTTCCAGATTGTTTATAAATGGCAAAATGAATTGGAATATCTTTTAAATCTTTGTTTTCACGTAATCTTGTTAATATTTCACTAGCCATTTGTTTTCCTTGTTTCTTGATTTCTTTATCATCTAGATTTTTACTGAATGTTTCCCCATCTTTTTCTTTTTGATAATAGTATGTACCATTCATCGCTAAACCAATTGTCATACCTTTGATGTTTTTACCTTTTGTATCACCGCTACCATAATAATCTTGTTCTAAAATATTAGATAAATATGCTGGAGCTTGTTCTGCAATTTTCTCAGGGTCCGTCTCACCTTTATGCGATGGATTTAACCCTAAATTTTCATTAGCATTTTTTTCTTCACGTTCATCTTTATCCATTTTGTCTATTTCATCTTTAGTATATTTCGGCTGTAAGTAGGCGTTAGTAGTATCTTTATCTAGGTATTGGCCATCTTGATATAAGTAGTCATCTGTCGGAAAAACTTGTTTACTTAACTCTAATAAGCCTGTTTCGAAATCCTCACCGTTGTAACTATTCGCCATATTGTCTTGAAGCAAACCACGACCTTGACTTTCTTTAAATGGCAAAATTGTTCTATAATTATTACCTTGTACATTTTTATCTGTCGCTATTTCCTTCACAGAGCCTTTTTTATTTTCTGTTGCTTGCTCATTGGATTTATCTGACTCTTTTTTGTTTTCTTCCGAATTGCCACATGCTGATAATACGATAATTGCTGAGATGATTAGTAATAATGTCCGTTTCATGCACTATCTCCTCTAATTCATAATTTCTTTTTGTTTTGCGATAAAGTCATTTTCACTCCATACCGTAGTACCGAATTTTTCCGCTTTCGCTAATTTAGATCCTGCATCATCACCGGCAATAACGACATCTGTTTTTTTAGTTACACTGTTAGTTACTTTGGCACCTTGTAACTCTAGCCATTGTGCAGCTTCATTTCTAGTCATTTGATGTAATTTGCCAGTTAACACAATTGTCTTATCTTTAAAGTCAGGATGTCCTTCTATATTAGTTGTACGGACCCCTTTAAAATCCATATTAACATGTTTTTCTTTTAATTTATTAATGAGTGCACGAATATCTTCGTTGTCTAAATACGTTACAACAGATTGCGCTAGCTTGTGACCTACGTCATGAATTTCAATAAGTTCTTCTTCCGTAACTTCAAATAATTTATCAATCGTACCGTATTTCTCTGCAATCACTTGACTGGCTTTTACACCTAAATGTCTAATACCTAGTCCAAACAATAACTGTTCGAGTGAATTTTCTTTTGAGGCTTCAATAGCTGATAATAAGTTACTTACTTTTTTAGTCCCCATTCTCTCTAATGGCAACAAATCTTCCTCAGTTAAATAATAAATATCCGCTACATCTTTAATTTTATTATTTTCATAAAGCTGTTGAATAATTTTTGTGCCTAGACCATCAATATTCATAGCTTGGCGAGATACAAAATGTATTAGTCCTTCAACTAATTGTGCCTGACACTTAGGATTAATGCATCTTAACGCAACTTCTCCTTCAATACGAACTAATTCGTGGTTACAGCTAGGACAATGTGTCGGCATATGATATGTTTCAACACCTTCAGGACGCCTTTCAACAATACTGTATACGACCTCTGGTATAATATCGCCTGCTTTTTTGATTACTACGCTATCACCAATTCGAATATCTTTTTCATGAATTAAATCTTCGTTATGTAATGAAGCTCTTGATACTGTTGTGCCAGCGACTCTAACTGGCTCTAAAATCGCCGTTGGTGTTACTACTCCTGTACGTCCAATACTCAATTCAATATCATGTAATTGAGTAACTACTTCTTCAGCAGGAAACTTATATGCAATTGCCCACCGTGGTGATTTTTGTGTATATCCCATTTCTTCTTGTTGTTCAATATCATTCACTTTAATGACTATGCCATCTATATCGTAAGACAGTGATTCACGTTGCTCAGTCCAATAAGATATAAATTCCAATACTTCGTCAATAGTTCCAACTTTTTTACGTTTTTGATTCGTTTTAAAACCAAGTTCATCTAATTCATCTAAAGCGCCACTTTGTGTAGTTGCATCAAATTCCGTAAAATTATTTACACTATATAAAAACACACTGAGCTTTCTTTTGGCAGCTAAACGTGCATCCAATTGTCTTAGTGAGCCTGCTGCAGCATTACGAGGGTTAGCAAATGGCTGTTCCTCGTTTTGAGCCTTTTCTTCATTTAATTTTAAAAATGAGGATCTAGGCATATATGCTTCACCGCGAACTTCAAATGTAAGTGGCTTCTTGATTTTTAATGGAATGGCATGAATGGTTTTTAAATTCTCTGTAATATCTTCACCCGTTGTGCCATCGCCACGAGTTAGACCTTTTACAAATACACCATTTTCATATTTTAATGACACTGCTAACCCATCAATTTTCAATTCACACATATACTCTACTGTGCCTATTTGATCATGTATTCGCTGGTCAAATTTCCTTAAATCTTCTTCATTAAAAGCATTTCCCAAACTTAACATAGGGGTATCGTGTTTTACTTTTTCAAACGTTGATTGTGCAGTTCCTCCCACCCTAACGGTCGGAGAATCTGCAGTTTTCATTTCAGGATGTGCTACTTCTATATCAATCAACTCGTGTAATAACTTATCATATTCACTATCTGGTACTGAAGGTTGATCTTTTACATAGTATTCATAACTATATTGATTCAATAATTGTCGTAACGTTTCAACACGTTGTTCAATTTGTTGACTCATGAAGTTATTCCCCCTTCTTCTCAATAGGTGCGAATTGCGCTAATAATCTTTTAGGACCTTCGGATTTAAATATAATGTCTAATTCAACTGAACCATTTTTCTCAGTTACATTACTAACCATGCCTTCTCCCCAAGACTTATGCGTCACTTTGTCACCTACATGCCATTCATTTGTACTTACCTGTTTTTTAGAAGGACGAACACTTTTACTAAATCCTCGTTTTTCAGGTTTTTTAGTTGCAGCATTAATTTTATGACTTTGTGCAGACGTTCTTGAAGTGTTATTTAATAATTCTTCTGGGATTTCTCTTAAGAAACGAGAAGGTAAGTTTGACTGTGATCGTCCAAACAACATTCTAGACGTTGCATGGGTAATAAATAATTCTTCTTCTGCACGAGTAATCGCTACATAACAAATTCTGCGCTCTTCTTCCATTTCGTGCTCATCATCACTTTTAATTGCTCTAATGTGTGGAAAGATAGATTCTTCCATTCCCATTATAAAGACTATCGGGAATTCTAAACCTTTCGCAGAGTGCATTGTCATTAAAGTAACACCATCTTCAATTTGCGCTTCATCAATATCAGCTACTAATGATAAATCAGTTAAAAAATTAATTAACGATTGTTCTTCTAAAGGGGTATTTTTTTCATAATCTTTAGGAACTGACATAAATTCATCGATGTTTTCTAAGCGACTACGAGATTCAAGTGTTTGTTCTTTTTCTAACATCATTCTATACCCTGATTTTTGTAAAATTTCTTCTACAATTTCACTTATTTCTAAAAATTCTTGTTCTTTAATGAGGTTCTGCATTAATTCATAAAAAGTAATACATTCTTGAGTTACTTTTTTGGATAAGCCGATAAAATCGACTTCACCTAATGCATCAAACATACTAATGTCATTTTGACGTGCATAATTAGCAATTTTATCTACTGAGGATGGACCGATACCTCTTTTAGGTACATTAATAATGCGTTGTAAACTAATATCATCATTACTATTTGCTACAATTCGTAAATAACTTAATAAGTCTTTAATTTCTTTACGGTCATAGAACTTTTGACCGCCTACCATCGTATATGGAATGTTCGATTTCATAAATGTTTCTTCAAGCACACGTGATTGCGCATTTGTACGATACAATATCGCCATGTCTTTGTACTTTTTATTCTTTTTTTGCTGTTTCATTATTTCACGTACAACATATTCCGCTTCATCACGTTCAGTTGTCGCTTCATAGTATTGAATTTTTTCACCTTCAGTGTTGCCAGTCCATAGACCCTTAGGTTTACGCTCAGAGTTGTTTTTTATTACTTCATTCGCAGCTGTTAAGATGGTTTTAGTTGAACGATAATTTTGTTCTAAAAATATTGTTGTTGCTTGTGGGTAATCTTCTTCGAAAGATAGAATGTTTTGGATATCAGCACCACGCCATCCATAAATAGATTGATCTGAGTCCCCTACAACACATAAGTTTTCAAATTTACTCGCTAATTGTTGTACTAAAGTATACTGTGCTTTATTAGTATCTTGATACTCATCCACATGTATATATTGAAATTTATTTTGATAATATTCTAATACTTCTGGAACACGTTCAAACAATTTAATTGTTGTCATGATTAAGTCATCAAAATCCAACGCTTCATTACGTGACAATTGACGTTGATAACCACTGTAAACAGTTGCGACCATTTGTGAATGATAGTCTGTTGCTTCATTTTGTGCATCTTCAGGTGTTTTTAATTCGTTTTTTAAATTGCTAATAGCTCCAATAAACATGCGTGGTTCGAATTTTTTACTATCAATATTTTCTTGTTTTAACACATCTTTAATTACTGACTTTTGATCAGTAGGATCAATAATTGTAAAATTGCGTTCTATACCAAGTCTATCAATATCTCTACGTAATATACGTACACACATCGAGTGAAACGTTGACATCCATATCACTTCAGCTTGTTCCCCGACAAGTGATTCCACACGCTCTTTCATCTCTCTGGCAGCCTTATTAGTAAATGTAATTGCTAAAATGTTATACGGTGATACATCCTTCTCATCTAATAAATAAGCAATTCGGTGTGTTAACACACGTGTTTTTCCTGAACCTGCACCTGCCATGATTAATAATGGACCTTCTGTGGTTCTCACCGCTAAACTTTGTTCATCATTCATTTTCTCTACTAACGAATTCATTTATGTAACTCCTTTATTTTCACTGTTTTTAACGCTTTTTTTATGTCTTGATAGATGATGTCTCCAACTATAATTGTATCTGCATACGTTGCCATTTCAGTTGCAGTATCTAAATCAACTATCCCACCACCATAAAACAACTGAGTTTCAGTAAGCATTTCTGCGGCACTGCGTACAATCTCGACATCTCCATATTGTCCACTATATTCTAAATACATGATTGGTAATTTATACATGTTGTTAATCATTTGTGCATACGCTTCAACATCTTCAATTGTTAAATCCGTAGTTGCTTGTGTTTTTCGAGCCACTTTACTGTCTGAATTTAACACCACATATCCTTCAAAAACCATTTCATTAAAATCAATCATATGTCCATAGGTTTTTAACGCTTCATGTAATATCCCATTATGATATGTGACATCGTTACTATTTAGCACTGTCGGCACAAAATAAAAGTCAAAACCAGGCATTACACTTTCTATATTAGAAATTTCTAATACTAAAGGTAATGGGTAACGCCTAACGCGACTCATTAAATGAATAACATTATCTTCAGTAACATTATCAGTACCACCAATTATTATAGCATCTGTATTGGACTCACAAATGGACTCTAAGTCCGCATCACTTATATCTTTTGCTGGGTCTAATTTAAAAATATGTTGCCATTCTTTAATGTTATACATTGCATGTTACTCCTTCTTATAGCATACATCTGATTATAGCATTTTTATGATTTGAGTTCTAAAATTGCAACAAAAAATCACCTTAAATTTTAAGATGATTTTGTAGCTGCATTTAATAAAAAATCGTCGTTAAATGCCATATTATTTTAAATTATAATATTTTTCTAAGCTAGTCTGCTCTTCATGTATTGTATGAGCTAAACTGTCGCCCACATATCTTAAATGCCACGGTTCATATTCATAACCTGTCCAATCTTCTTCCCCTTTAGGATAACGTATAATAAATCCATATTGTTTAGCATGTTTCGCTAGCCAGCGCCCTTCTTTAGAGTGACCAAATTCTTTCTTAAAATTGGATAAAGGGGCATCTGTTCCAACATCAAAAGCAAGTCCTGTTTGATGTTCAGAATGACCAGGTTTCGCAGTATAATCATATGCTTTCTGTCGGCCATCTTGTTTAATCGCTTGCTTGATGAGTTTTTGTTGTTCTTCGTAGCTTCTAAAACCGCTTCTATATTTTAAATCAATTTCTTCTTTTTCAGCTTGTGCTAACAATTTATTTAACTGACGACGTGCATGTTTACTTTCACCTGGGTTATAAGTTTTCGGCAAACTATATTGTTCATTAACTAAAACGTGTCCATTTACTTTAGTTACTCCGTCTTCAGTTGTTAAGATTGGCAATGCATTTTCTGGCTTAACATAAGCAGTATATTGATTACTCTTATTACTACTAACAGTAATAAATAATTGCACAATAAACACTGTGAAACTAACTATCAAAATAACTAACACGAGACTAAAAGTTTTTTTCTTCACTTATTATCCCCCTTGCACGATCTAGTTCATTTATGCTTTTTATTCAGCTACAGATTATATTATGCCACTACAAAAAGAGTCAACATTTCGTTGTTGACTCTTTGAGGTTGCATTAGTAACTGTCTGTATACTATTAAAGTGACCAAACAGAAACATCTTCACATAATTCAGTTATACTAATCTGCAGTTTCAATATTCATTCTATCTAAAATCATAGTGTAGGCGTCATTGCCCCATTGTAATGATCGTTTTACTCTTGAAATTGTCGCTGTCGATGCGCCGGATTCTTGTTCAATCGTAGCATAAGTAAATCCTTGTTTAATCATTTTTGCCACTTGTAATCTTTGAGACAATGATTGCAACTCGTTAACTGTGCATAAATCATCAAAAAATTGATAACATTCTTCGCGTGTTTCAAGCGTTAATATTGCATCAAATAATTCGTCTAACGCTTGTCCTCTTAATTTTTCAATTTGCATATAAAACAACCCCTGTACATTTCAATTTAATCTCATTTTAACGTACTAACGCATTAAAATGTAGTAATTTCCCTTAAAAAATTGAAATTCTTTATAAGACGCTGTAATCACGCTATTTTAAACTAATCCTGCACGTTCAAAAATTGTATCAACTTGGTTTAAATGATGTTCCGGATTAAAACACTCATCAAGTTCTTCAGTAGATAAAAGTGACGTGATTGCATCATCTTGTTCAACTAATGTTCTAAATGGTGTTTTCGTTTCCCATGATTCCATAGCTTTAGGTTGAACTTTATCATAGGCTTCTTCACGTACCATACCTTTATTTATCAACGATAATAGCACACGTTGTGAGAAAATTAAACCGTACGTTTTATCTATATTTGCTTTCATATTATCTTCATAAATTGTCAGACGATCTACGATATTAGTAAATCTATTTAAAGCATAATCTAATGCAATCGTTACATCTGGTAACATAATACGTTCTGCAGAAGAATGTGAAATATCTCTTTCGTGCCATAATGGGATATTTTCATATGCTGTAGTAATGTAGCCTCTAATAACACGAGATAAACCTGTAATATTTTCAGAACCGATTGGGTTACGTTTGTGTGGCATTGCTGATGAACCTTTCTGACCTTTTGCAAATGCTTCTTCCACTTCACGTGTTTCAGTTTTTTGTAAATTACGAATTTCTACTGCAAATTTTTCCATTGAACTTGCTATTAATGCTAGTGTAGCAATATAATATGCATGTCTATCACGTTGTAACGTTTGTGTTGAAACTGGTGCTGCACCAATGCCAAGACGTTCACAAACATGTGCTTCAATTTCTGGTGGAATATTCGCAAAAGTACCAACTGCACCACTCATTTTACCGACTTCAATTTCTTCTCTTACACGCTTAAATCTTTCAAGATTACGTTGCATTTCTGTATACCACAATGCCATTTTCACACCGAATGTTGTCGGTTCAGCATGTACGCCGTGTGTACGACCCATCATTAAAGTATATTTATAGTCTTTTGCTTTACGTGCTAAAACTTCAATAAAACGTTCTAAATCTTGTTCGATGATATCATTTGCTTGTTTGATGACATAACTTAATGCAGTATCTACTACATCTGTAGATGTTAAACCATAGTGTACCCATTTACGTTCTTCACCAAGTGTTTCAGAAACTTGTCTTGTAAAAGCAACAACATCGTGACGTGTCTCTTGTTCTATTTCTTGTGCACGTTCGACATTTACTTGTGCATTGTCACGAATTTTTTTAACATCTTCTTCTGGTATATGACCTAGTTTACTCCAAGCTTCACAAGCTAAAATTTCAACCTCTAACCAAGCCTCATAACGATTTTGGTCTGTCCAAATATTTGACATCTCTTCTCTTGAATAACGTTCTATCATTTCATTAAACTCCTATCATCTATAAGATTTTATGTAACAAACTCCAAAACATGTACATTATCAAAATGTTTTCGTATAAAGTTCGTGTTTAGTACCTTCAACTATAGTTTAACAGAATCACCTTAAAAAGTATAAGGTTTTTAAGTGTACATTTAAAAACAAAATGGTTGAGTAGCTTTTCTATAACTTTAACTCAACCATTGCTTAATTATTCTATTTTTTTACCTACAAATTCGATGTTTTGCTTTAATACTTCTACACTGCCATCTTTATTTTCTTTGTAGACAGGTTTTTCTATACGTTTAACAGGCATATAGCCTGCTTCTCTTATACGTTGCAAACATTGTTCTATTGTTTCATGTTCTTCAACTGTAAATTTTTGTTGTTTTTTCATATACTTTCCACTTCATCTGTATCATATTGTTTAAGTTTTTTAGTTTTAAGACCTTTAGCCCAAAAACCACCGTGAATCGTTCTTGGTTCATAAGCTACAATAAAGGCTTTGTCATCAATTTGTTTAATGGTCTCTATTAACTTAAATTCAAATCTTCGCGGTGTTAAAATTTGCATAATCAGTCTATTACCATCACGACCATATGCAGTATAGTGTGTAACACCATAACCTAAATCTCTTAATTGTTTTGGTAAATCTAATTCATATGCAGATGATGTAACGTTAATAACTGTATAACCTAACGCTAATTTTTCTTCTATTTTCATACCTACAATAATACCGATAGAGAAACCAAAGGCATAAGCAACAATATTTTGTATTTGATCTAGACTAGACATCACTAGTCCTAAACCAACAACATAAACAAGTACTTCGACAAAACTTACTATTGCCGCGACATATCGATAGCCTTTTAACGTTAATATCGTTCGCATTGTTAGACATGTTACATACGCTACGTTAATTATAAATATCGCTAATACCATGAGCCACGGATTTGATGCAATAACTGACATGACTTACTCCTTCTTTCAATACTTTAAATCTAAATTAGTGTATCAGTAGCATTAAAATTTGTCACTATAAAATTGTGGGTTTTTAGGCCAACTATAACGCGTATAGGCTAATTCCCTTTTATGTGCATTGTTTATATAGTGATTTTCAATTATATTTTGGGCTTCATCTGGCACTTTTTTGTTTTCTAAATAATCATCGATGTGCTCATACGTAACACCTAATGCCGCTTCATCTGGTAATTGTGGTTTGTCGTCTTCTAAATCAGCGGTAGGGATTTTATTGTAGAGATGTTCAGGTGTATTTAAATAGACTAATAATTGCTTTCCTTGTCTTTTATTCAAACCAAATATAGGTGCTATATCTGCTGCTCCATCACCATATTTCGTATAAAAACCTGTGACATTCTCTGCAGAATGATCAGTTCCTACAACAATGCCTGATTGATTTGAAGCTATAGAAAACTGTACTTTCATTCGTTCACGTGCTTTTTCGTTTCCTTTTTGAAAATCTGTTAACTGAATGCCGGCCTCTTCTAATGACGCAATACTTTGATCAACAGCCGGTTTAATATTTACTGTTACGATTTCATCAGGTGCTATAAACTTCAAAGCATCTTCAACTTCAGCAGCATCTTGTTGTTGCCCATATGGTAATTTTACAGCTATAAATTTACATTCTCTGTTTTCATTTCTTAACTCTTCTACAGCTATTTGTACTAATTTTCCAGTTAAGGTTGAATCTTGTCCACCAGAAATCCCTAATACAAGTGATTTAATGAATCCATGTGATTGTACGTAATTTTTAATAAATTGAATGATATTTCGTGTTTCCAGTTCACTATCAATTTCTGGTTTCACTTTCATTTCGTTAACGACAATATCTTGTAAATTACTCATTTTCTTCCTCCATCTCCTTCACATGTTCTGCAACTTCAAATATACGCTTATGTTTATTTTCCCAACATGCAGTGCTTAAATCTACAGGATATTCTTGTGGATTTAAATAACGTTTATTTTCTTCCCATAAATGAGATAAACAATCTTTCAAATAGAGCTGTGCTTCTCTTTCTGTAGGTACATCATAAACCAACTTCCCGTTTTCAAAAATATCATGATGTAAATCTTTAGCAACAAAGGACTTTATAAATTTCATTTTGTACGTATGAACAGGATGGAATAATTTCAACGGTGATTCTGCATTAGGATCTTCATGAGACAAGGTAATATAATCACCTTCAGCTTTATTCGTCTTTTTATTAATAATACGGTACACATTCTTTTTACCCGGTGTGGTTACTTTTTCAGCATTATTTGATAATTTGATACGATCTACGTAATTACCATCTGCATCTTCTATAGCCACTAATTTATATACAGCACCTAAGGCAGGTTGATCATAACCAGTAATTAATTTCGTCCCTACTCCCCACGAATCAACTTTAGCACCTTGTGATTTTAAACTTGTTATCGTTTGTTCATCTAGGTCGTTAGAGACTATGATTTTAGCATCTGTAAAGCCAGCTTCATCTAACATTCTACGTGCTTCTTTTGATAAATATGCTATATCACCAGAATCCAATCGGATACCTACAAAATTAATTTGATCACCTAATTCTTTTGCAACTTTGATTGCATTTGGTACCCCTGATTTTAAAGTGTGGAACGTATCCACTAAAAATACGCAGTCTTTATGGCGTTCAGCATACTTTTTAAAAGCAATATATTCGTCTCCGTATGTTTGCACCATTGCATGTGCATGTGTTCCTGACACTGGAATATCAAATAATTTTCCTGAACGTACGTTACTTGTTGAATTAAAGCCACCAATATATGCAGCACGAGCTCCCCAAACTGCTGCATCTGCTTCCTGTGCTCTGCGCGTACCAAATTCCATTAATACATCATCATTTGCAACTTGACGAATACGACTTGCTTTAGTCGCAATTAAAGTATGGAAATTAACTATATTCAAGAGCATTGTTTCTATTAATTGCGCTTGAATCAATGGCGCTTCTACTCGCATTAATGGTTCATTACCAAAACATAATTCTCCCTCTTGCATTGAACGGATGTTACCAGTAAATTTAAGTTCTTGTAAATATGCTAAAAAATCTTCTTGGTAGCCTATAGATTTTAAGTATTCAATATCAGACTCGGAAAATTTAAAATTTTTAATATATTCTATAGCTCGTTTTAAACCATTGAATACTGCATATCCACTATTAAAAGGCATACTTCTAAAATACAAATCAAACACTGCTTTACGTTCATGAATACCATCATGCCAATATGTTTCTGCCATATTTATTTGGTATAAATCATTATGTAATGTAAGCGTATCATCCTCAAATTGCTGCACAGATTATCTCTCCAATCAACCTTTTTTCTTAGTTTATCATAAATCATTGATATATAGCATTTTTAAAATTTGTGTGTTTTATGACCATTCAATCGACAAATTAGTGACATTTTTTAATTTATCTCAATACCTTTTAGCAAAATCAATTATACTTAATTTTGAGGTGTTAAAAAATGTTAACAGAAGCCAAGAATTTTATTACTCAGATGTACTCAGAGTTAAATTATGATAATCAAAGCTTAAACGAACGTTTAACAGCAATCTCCGCAGAAATAACTGCCACAGGCTCCTATACACATACGTATGAGGAATTAAGTTACGGCGCAAAAATGGCTTGGCGTAATTCTAACCGTTGTATTGGACGTTTTTTCTGGAATACTTTGACAGTTCAAGATGCTAGAGATGTCGATGATGAAGAAACTTTTATCGCTTCTATCAATCATCATATTAATGAAGCTACAAATAACGGTAAAATCAAACCTTTTATTACAATCTATCATCCTGAGCACCCACCTAAAATTTTCAACAATCAACTTATTCGCTATGCTGGTTACGATGATTATGGTGATCCAGCAGAAAAGCAAGTGACCGCTTTAGCTCAGCAATTGGGATGGCAAGGCAATAATACAAATTTTGATGTCTTACCTCTAATTTATGCAATGCCAAATCAACCAGTAACTTATTATGAATATCCGTCTGAAATTATTAAAGAAGTTGCAATAACTCATGATCAGTATCCGAAACTCAAGTCATTAGCATTAAAATGGTATGCAGTACCTATCATTTCAAACATGGATTTGAAGATTGGTGGAATTACGTATCCAACTGCACCATTCAACGGCTGGTATATGGTTAATGAAATTGCAGTCCGTAATTTTACTGATAGTTATCGCTATAATTTATTAGAATCTGTTGCAGAAGCGCTTGAATTTGATACACTTAAAAATAATTCGTTCAATAAAGATCGTACTTTAGTCGAATTGAATCACGCAGTATATCATTCATTTAAGCAAGCTGGTGTATCTATTGTGGATCATCATACTGCTTCTAAACAATTCTCCTTGTTTGAACAAAACGAATATCAAAACAAGCGAGATGTAACTGGAAAATGGTCATGGCTAGTGCCGTCATTATCGCCTACATTAGTATCAAACTATCACCATGGCTATCCAAACATTATGAATGATCCAAATTTTCATTATAAGCAGCAAGAAAAACGGGGCTGTCCGTTCCACTAAAGTATGCATAAAGTTAAGGAGATCAAACTATGAAATTATATTATTTAGGGCCTAAAGGGACATTTTCATATTTAGCAGCTCTACAATACAAATCAGAACAAGAAATGACTTATATTCCTAAAACAAACCTCTATGAAGTTGTAAATGCTGTCTCTCTCGATAGTAATAGCGTCGCAGTAGTTCCTATTGAAAATTCAATTGAAGGTACTATTAATATAGTTGCCGATGCACTGACACAACAAAACATTTATGCCCAAGGTGAAATTCACTTAGACATTCAATTCGCATTATACGGTGACCAAGAGAGCTCTGTTACAAATATCGAAAAGGTTTATTCCATAGCGCCAGCTATTAGTCAAACGAGTCAATTTATTCAAAAACAGGGCTATCAATACGATTATGTGGATAGTACTGTCAAAAGTTTAGAAAAAATCACTCCTACCGTAGGAGCGATTGCTCCTTTAGGCAGTGGCGAAGCACATGGATATTCACCATTAATGCAAAATATCCAAGATTACCCACATAACGTTACACGCTTTTTAGTCGTAAGTAACCAAGCACAACATACAACTAATGCTTCAGATACCATATTATTAATAACTCCAAAGCATGATAAGCCTGGTTTATTAGCTAGCATCTTAAATACTTTTGCTCTATTTGACATCAACTTATCGTGGATCGAATCAAGACCTTTAAAAACACAACTAGGTATGTATCACTTCTTCGTTCAAGCTGATAGTTCGATGAATGAAAATTTAAACAAAGTGATTACCATATTAAACACTTTAGATTTCCATACTAAACTTATCGGTTCTTTCAATAAAATCAATTAAACAAAGAGTCCAGTACATAAAAAGCTCTGACTAAAAAATAAACGTCAATTTCTATTGATACGATATAGAAATTGACGTTTTATTAGTTTTATAAAATATTCACATCTATAATTCTTTATTACTATTTGTTGGTTTTCGAAGAGCCCTATTTTGACTAATAAAATATAATTTGTATCGGTTTTGTAACGTGCTGACGCCCGCAGAAAGCGTGCACAAAAAAACTGCCAACAAAGTCGGAAGCTTTATCGACAGTCTAAGAGGACAAATCCATGTTTAGGATTAATCCTCTTATTTTCTGTTGCTTAATGCTATTACTAGCTAAATATAATAATATTTCTAAACTTTTGTACTATGCATTACTATTAATCTTTTAGTGGCATTGGTTGCGTGAGATCTACACCAAGCACATATGGCATCACAAAATACACTACTAAAATAATAATTAATGCACTGATTAAATTGACCCAAAAACCTACGGATGCCATTCTTTTAATTGATATCTTTCCAGTACCAAAGACAATCGCATTCGGTGGTGTTCCTACAGGTAACATATAAGCACAGTTCGCTGCCATTGCTGCAGGTACCATTAACAATAATGGGTTAACTTCAACCGCTACCGACAACGTAGCTAATATAGGTAATATCATCGTTGCTGTTGCAGTATTAGAAGTAATTTCAGTTAAGAATAGTACAAACAATGTTATTACGATAACGATAATGAGTGGACTCACTCCTTGGATTAACTTCAACTGATCACCTAACCATGCAGCTAAACCACTTGAGGCAATACCTTTTGCGAGTGCTAAACCACCACCAAATAGTATTAATACGCCCCAAGGTAAGTCCTTTGCCACATTCCAATCAATGATACGTTTATGTTGTTCTTTATTTTTAGCAGGAATTAGGAATAATAACACCGCAATAAAAATCGCAATCGTACCATCAGCAATCTCTGAAGTTACAGACCAATTTTTTAATAAAAACTCTCTCGTAATCCATAAAAAACTCGCCAACATAAACACAATTTGCACAACTTTTTCTTCGTACTTCATTTTCCCTAGCTCATCTAACTTTTGTTTAATAATTTCATGTCCGCCAGGTAATTCTTTCATATCATGTTTGAAAGCTAAATTTTTTAAATAAAACCATGCAATAAATAATAATATAAAAACTGTTGGCACTCCAATAATCATCCATTTAGCAAAACTAATTTCTTCACCAAATGCAGATTGATACTGCCCCTTTAAAATGATTAATGGCGGTGTTCCTATAAGTGTACCTAAACCACCTATAGTACCTGCATATCCAATTGCTAATACTAAAGATTGCTCAAATTTATTTAAACTCTCTGTACTCATTTTACTACTTTTTAGTTCATGCGCTTCTTTAATAATAGCTAAACCAATTGGTATCATAATCATCACTGCTGCGGTGTTAGATACAAACATGGATAAAAAACCAGTTGCTATCATAAAACCTAATAAAATTCGTCCCGTACTTGTTCCTAGATAATTAATGATATTTAATGCTACACGAGTATGTAAATTCCAACGCTCCATAGCTATCGCCAATATAAAACCACCTAAAAACAAGAAGATAATATCATTACCATATTGTGCTGACACTTCTTCAGGTGATAAGACATGACCCAGAGGTAGTAAAATTAACGGCAACAAACTCGTTGCTGCTATTGGAATTGCTTCAGTAATCCACCATACAGCAATCCATAGCGTAATACCTAACACAAAAGTACCTTGTGTAGATAATGAGTCTGAATGGAAAAATAGTAGTGTTAGCACAAATAATAACGGCCCTACTATTAAGCCAACTAATTGCCCCGTATTATAAGACTGATTTTTATCCTTTTTTGAAAAGAACGTTAAATAATACGAGGATCTCACATTACTAGTATTATTTTGTTTCATTTTATAATCCCCCTTGTTATTATCTGAATATTCTTAATAATAACAATTGGATTGTATCACATTATAATCTACTTATATATATAAATTCTAAAAACATTTTTATAGTTTATGCTTTTACTTAATAACATTTATTGTTTTTAATTTGACCTTATCATATTGTGTTAATATTAAATGCTCAATATCCTCAAGATGTAATGATTGTGAATCATGGGTGAAGTTATTGTTAGCAATGACAACATTAGAATGTCTTATGTTATCGTAACTTCTAATATGCACTGCATCATATGCCATTAGACCTTCAAAACGATTACGATAAATGTTTAAGTTATGTCCAGCTTGTGTTTTACGCATACGTCCTTGTAAGTCTTGGGCATGTATATTGCCTTCCTTAACACCTAGATAACGAATCCCACCTGCACACTGTTGAAATAAATTATCATAAATATAAATGTTGTATGATTTTAACGGCGTTAAAGCATAATAGTGCATGTTATTGAAAGTATTTCGTCTAATATGAATATTTGTATAGTATTGGTCAAAACGACTTGCATGCGAACCAATAGCACGATTCCACGCTTTCATGCCTGGCGTGTCAGACGGACCAAAATAACAATTTTCAATAATCATATTTTGCGTCGTAGTTCCATCTGTTGCTCCAAATTTCGGAAATGCACCCTTCACTTGCATATCAATTTGCACCGCTTCAGAAAATTGGCGTTTATTTTTAGGGTCATTAAACCCTAAAAAGTTGCATTTATTAATATGCACACCATTTAAACCGCATGCATCAATACAATGCCCTCCTACCACGTCTTTAAATGTCACTTCTTCAATTAAAATTTCACGTGCGTGTCCTATACATAGCGCTGTATTATAATACGGGTACTGTATACCATTCATATCTAGGACACCACCACGAATAGTAATATGACTGTTGCCATTATATCCATAATACACTCGAGGTTTTTTCCCATTTTTAATTAAAGCATCTCTGCCACATCGTTTTAACACACATTGGTTATCCATTATAACTGTAGTATTGCCATAGATGACCAATGCTTTTCTTATATGATATTCACCTTTAGGTATGAACACTGTAGTATGGGGATATTTTTTAGCGACGTTTAATGCTTGTTGAATCGCTCGTGTGTCTTTACGTTTATTGCGTCCCACTAAGCCAAAATCTTGTGCGTTTATTTGCATAATTTTTTTCCTTTCCACTATGTACGTTGATAGTTAGTAATTAACAAAATATAAAATATTTAAACTCGATTAATTTGCTTTTTTAAGTTATGCTAACACATATACTTTTGGTATAACTTATTAATAAAGTTGGAGTGTGGAGAGATTTATGAAAAATAGTGCCTTAATTGTTGTAGATTATTCTAATGATTTTGTTGCTGACAATGGGAAACTTACATGTGGAAAACCTGGACAAAGGATTGAATCTTACATCGTACGACGTATCGATGATTACAATAGTCATAAATGCCCTATTTTTTTTATGATGGATTTGCATCACGAAGACGATTATAACCATCCAGAAAACAAACTCTTCCCCCCACATAACATATTGGGAACGTCAGGAAGACAATTATACGGTAAAGTCAATGATATATATCAAAACATTCAATACAATGATCATGTCCATTTTATTGATAAAACACGTTATGATTCTTTTTGTGGCACACCATTAGAGTTACTGTTACGCGAACGTGGTGTTAAACGTTTAGAAATCGTTGGCGTATGTACTGACATTTGTGTATTACATACTGCAATATCAGCATATAATTTAGGTTACAAAATATCAATTTCAGCACGAGGTGTTGCTTCATTCAACCAAACAGGTCATAGTTGGGCTTTAGAACATTTTAAAAATTCGTTAGGTGCTGAAGTAGAACATCAAGCATAAATCATGCTAGAATAATATTAAATATTTATTTAAGGAGAATTGAATTATGGCTAAAACTTATATTTTCGGACACAAAAATCCAGATACGGATGCAATTTCATCAGCAATC
Organism: Staphylococcus arlettae; assembly: GCF_025560845.1. Taxonomy (NCBI): domain Bacteria; kingdom Bacillati; phylum Bacillota; class Bacilli; order Caryophanales; family Staphylococcaceae; genus Staphylococcus; species Staphylococcus arlettae. Next base: position 943,047 of record NZ_CP094803.1, on the reverse strand, counting down.
ATCATGGCAGACTTTGAAAAACAAACTGGTAATACAGATGCTCAAGCCTTCCGCTTAGGCGAAGTCGGACCAGAAACACAACATGCTTTAGATTATTTCAACATTACGGCACCAGACCTTTTAAATGATGATTTAACAGATCAAAATGTAATATTGGTTGACCATAACGAATTCCAACAAAGCGCGGATTCGATAGCAAACGCTACGGTACAACATGTTATTGATCATCACAGAATTGCAAACTTCGAAACTGCTGCGCCACTTTATTATCGCGCTGAACCAGTAGGTTGTACAGCAACTATTTTATACAAAATGTATAAAGAAAGAGGTTTCGAAATCAAACCTGAAATTGCTGGTTTAATGATTTCTGCAATTATTTCAGATAGCTTACTATTCAAATCACCTACATGTACTGAAGAAGACGTTGCTGCTGCTGAAGCTTTAAAAGCAATTGCAAATGTTGATTTAGAAGTATATGGCCTTGAAATGTTAAAAGCTGGTGCATCTACAGTAGATAAAAGTGCAGTGGACTTATTATCATTAGATGCTAAATCATTCAACATGGGTGACTATGTAACTCGTATTGGACAAGTAAACACGGTTGATATTGACGAAGTTTTTGAACGTCACGATGAATTAGCTACAGCAATGTTAGCAGCAAACACAGAACAAAATTATGATTTATTTGTTTTATTAGTGACAGATATTATCAACAGTAATTCAAAAATCTTAGTTATCGGTGACAACAAAGATAAAGTTGGCGAAGCATTTAATGTACAATTAGAAAACGGTACAGCATTCTTACCAGGTGTTGTTTCTAGAAAGAAACAAGTTGTACCTCAAATTACTGAAGTATTAAGCTAATATCCTTTACTATTTAATTTTATATACATTAAACTGGAACATAAATATGTTCCAGTTTTTTCTCACATGATACTGTTATACATTTACACACTTAAAGGAGGAATTAGTTTGAATCAGTTCGACACTGTTTTCAACCAAAGTAAACAATACTTTAAGTCACATGTTACAAAAGATCTTAAATTCAGAAAAAGACAATTAAAGGCGCTTAGTAAAAGTATTAAAGCGCACGAAGATGACTTGTTACACGCTTTTCAACAAGATTTAGGAAAGAATAAAGTCGAAGCTTATGCGTCTGAAATCGGTTTTGTCCTAAAAAATTTAAAATTAGCACGAAAAGAACTTAAAAATTGGGCTAAACGTAAACAAGTAAATACTCCGCTTCACATGTTTCCAACTAAAAGCTATATAATGAAAGAACCATACGGTACGGTACTCATTATCGGACCTTTCAATTACCCATTTCAGTTATTGATAGAGCCATTGATTGGTGCTATAGCTGCTGGTAATACGGTTATTTTGAAGCCTTCAGAACTCACACCTAATGTCTCACACGTCGTCAAAAATATTATTGAATCTACATTTGATTCAGCTTACATTAGCATTATTGAAGGTGATGCAGAAGTAACAAAACAACTAGTAGCATTACATTTCGACTATATATTCTTCACTGGTAGTGAACACGTTGGTCGTTCCATTTATCAAGCGGCGAGCAAAAATTTAACACCAGTAACGTTAGAATTAGGAGGAAAATCTCCAGTTATAGTTGACGACACAGCCAATATTAAAGTTGCCAGCGAACGTATTTGTTTTGGTAAATTTATTAATGCTGGCCAAACTTGCGTTGCACCAGACTTTATTTTAGTCAATCAAAAGGTAAAAACAGATCTTATTAAAGCTATTAAAACTACAATCAAAGAGTTTTATGGTACACAAATCCAATCATCGCCTGATTTCGGTAGAATTGTTAGCGCTAAACATTTTACGCGATTACAACAATTACTTGAATCACACCAAAATGAAATTGTTTTCGGTGGTGATACCGATCAAAATGAGAACTACATTAGCCCTACTATTTTAGATAATATTACATTTGATTCTACAATTATGAAAGACGAAATTTTTGGGCCTATCTTACCTATTATTGCTTACGATGATTTTGATGAAATTATTAACACTTTACAAAGTAAACCTAAACCATTGAGTTTATATCTATTTAGTGAAGATGAAAATACTACAGAACGTATTTTAAATGAATTATCTTTCGGTGGTGGTGCCATCAATGATACTATTATGCATTTAGCCAATCCTAATTTACCATTCGGCGGTGTAGGACTTTCGGGTATTGGTCAATACCACGGTAAATACAGTTTTGATACTTTCAGTCATGCAAAATCTTATATTTTCAAAACAACTCGTTTAGAATCAAGTCTTGTCTTCCCACCTTATAAAGGTAAATTCAAATATATCAAAACATTTTTCAATAACTAACGATTAAAAAGAGGTTGGGATAATATTAATTTGTTCCAACCTCTTTTCATTTTGGCAGTAGCTGACTGCATTGAAAATGCGCTTCAAACCGAGCTTTTTTCAACGCTAGTCATCCTTGCCGGGGTGGGACAACGAAATCATTTTCTCAAAATCAGATTTCTGTCCCACTCCATATTTTATTCGAAACCTTTTTCATATGGGCAGTAGTTGACTGCATTGAAAATGCGCTTCAAACCGAGCTTTTTTCAACGCTAGTCATCCTTGCCGGGGTGAGACAACGAAATCATTTTCTCAAAATCAGATTTCTGTCCCACTCCCTTTTAGCGTTATTATTATTTTAAAAATTGAACACATACACCTTCAGGCGCCGTTGCTCTATTATCTGTTTGAGTTAATGTTCCTGTTGCTTTATCTCGTTTAAAGACAACTAATGGTGAACTGCCTTCTTGATGCGCACAAACTAAGTAGTCGTCAGATGCTACAATATTAAAGTCCCTAGGAAACTCTCCGCCACTCGGCGTAATATCTACTAATTCTAATGATGCACCATCTTCTACTATTTTAAAAATCGCTATACTATCATGACCTCTATTACTAATATATAAAAATTGTTGGTCCTGAGATAACCTAACAGCTGCTAACTTAGTATCACCATTAAATGATTCGGGAATTGTCAAATGTTTTTCTATTTCTTCGAATTTACCATCTTCATATTCTACTACGGATACTTTATTGGATAGTTCATGTACGATATAAGCATATTTACTATTATTTTGATTAAAAGTAATATGTCTAGGGCCGTCTCCCGGCTCAAATTTAGTAACAGCGTATTCTGTTAAACCATCTTGACCATAAGTATATGTCACTACATTGTCTGTTCCTAAATCCATTGCTACTACATACTTGTTATCCGGTGTGACATCTAAGAAATGAACATGAGGACCGTCTTGACGTTCATTAGAACCTACCTCATAAGTATGTTGCAATTCATGAATCAACTGCACTACTTCCCCAGTTTCAGCATTTAATTCGTATAGTCGTGCAACACCAGCACCGTAAACTGACTCAAATAAATATTGTCCATCAGGAGATACTGCTATATAACATCCTGTACCAGCTGTAGAAGCTAAACATTTATTAATTAATGTCAAACGCCCTTCTGCATCAATTTTAAGGCTTGCTACGCCACAATCATCACCTTCACGCGTAATTGCGTATAAATAAGAATTATATTGGGTAATATACGTTGACGCTTCTAGTTCGAATCCAGTTTCTACGGTATCTATGTCACCAGTAGCTTCATTCAATTCAAAACGATAAATCCCTTTGCCCTCTTTTTTAGTATATGTACCAACATATCCTACTGTTGTCATGTAAACCCCTCCATTATTGATATAGTACTAGTTTATAGAATATATACCAGAATAACAATCAATTAAATTTTGATGCATAACCATGAACTGATGTAGTCATTTGAAAAATTATATATACAAGCTTCTATATAGATGTTAATCTATATACTGTTTAGGAGGTATATTGATGTCTTATAAAAATCTTTCTTCAATATTAAAAGTTTTATCAGATCCAAGTAGATTAGAAATAATAGATTTACTTTCTTGTGGTGAGCTGTGTGCCTGTGACTTGTTAGAACACTTTCAATTTTCTCAACCAACACTAAGCCACCATATGAAGTCATTAGTAGATAATAAGTTAGTTACTACGCGAAAAGATGGTAACAAACGTATGTATCAACTTAATCACGAGATTTTAGATGATCTCAATCAAAACTTAAATACCATTACAACACCTAACACACGCTGTGTCTGTAAAAATATGAAATCAGGTGAATGCTGATGATGACGACTTTAGCAATTATAATTTTTCTTATAACTTTATTTTTTGTCATTTGGCAACCTAAAGGCCTAGATATTGGTATTACAGCTTTAATTGGAGCTGTAGTTGCTATCATTACAGGCGTGGTTAGCTTTTCCGATGTCTTAGAAGTAACCGGTATTGTCTGGAATGCTACTTTAACATTTGTTGCTGTCATTCTTATTTCATTAATATTAGATGAAATTGGATTTTTTGAATGGTCTGCGATACATATGGTCAAAGCTTCAAACGGTAATGGGTTAAAAATGTTTATTTTTATCATGCTATTAGGGTCAATTGTAGCTGCATTTTTCGCAAATGATGGCGCTGCTTTAATCTTAACGCCTATTGTATTAGCGATGGTCAGAAATTTAGGCTTTAATAAAAAAATGATATTCCCATTTATTATTGCTAGTGGATTTATTGCTGATACTACATCTCTACCCTTAATTGTCAGTAACCTAGTTAATATTGTTTCTGCTGATTACTTTGACATCGGATTTATTGAGTACTTTAATCGAATGATTATACCTAACATATTCTCTTTGATTGCTAGTATTCTCGTACTATGGCTATATTTCAGAAAATCTATACCCAAAACTTTCGAAACTGAAAATCTTATGAATCCAAATGATGCTATAAAAGATCCAAAATTATTTAAGATTTCATGGATTGTGTTAGCTATTTTACTTGTGGGTTATCTTGTTAGTGAATTTATTCATATTCCAGTATCAATTATTGCTGGTATAGTTGCTGTTATCTTTGTACTCTTAGCTCGTAAGTCTCATGCAGTTCATACGAAACAAGTGATTAAAGGGGCACCATGGAATATTGTCCTATTTTCAATTGGTATGTACCTAGTCGTGTTTGGCTTAAAAAATGTAGGTATCACTACAATTTTGGCCGATGTATTATCTAATATTTCAAGTTATGGCTTATTCAGCAGTATTATGGGCATGGGCTTTATATCAGCCTTTTTATCATCAATAATGAATAATATGCCTACAGTTTTAATAGATGCTATTGCTATCGGACAATCAAATGTAGTTGGGTCTATTAAAGAAGGTATGATTTATGCAAATGTAATAGGCTCCGATTTAGGACCGAAAATTACTCCAATCGGTTCTTTAGCAACATTATTGTGGCTACATGTTTTAACACAAAAAGGTGTAAAAATCGCATGGGGCACATACTTTAAAACTGGAATCATTATTACTATTCCGGTACTCTTTGTAACATTATTAGGTTTATTCCTAACATTAATTATATTTTAAGAAAAGAGGCTTTAATAATGCGTAAAAAAACAATTTATTTTATTTGTACTGGAAACTCTTGTCGTAGCCAAATGGCAGAAGGTTGGGGTAAGAAAATACTTGGCGAACATTGGAATGTCTATTCAGCTGGTATTGAAACACACGGTGTGAATCCTAAAGCAATTGAAGCAATGCAAGAAGTAGATATTGATATATCCAACCATACGTCAGACTCAATTGATAATAATATTCTTAAGCAATCGGATTTGGTGGTTACATTATGTAGCGATGCAGATGCTAATTGTCCTGTCCTCCCACCAAATGTAAAAAAAGAACATTGGTGTTTTGACGACCCAGCAGGAAAAGATTGGTCAGAATTTCAACGCGTCCGAGATGAAATTGGTCGCACGATACAGCAATTTCATAAAACAAACTAAACACTAAGACGACATAATTTATGTCGTCTTTTATTTAGCTAGTGACAGCTCGTTGATACTGTTACGCCAAAAACTGCATCTATACGTGCAATATTTCATTGTTAGATTATTAATAAAGCACTTCACTTATACGAACATATGTTCTATAATATTGATGAGGTGATTTTATGATTCCGGATAAATATAAAAATGAAACTGACTATCGCAAGATCCCTAGAGAATATTTAACTCAAAGCATACCTAAGGGACGCGGCATGGTAAAATGGGCACCTTTTGCCACTTTGCCCGAACAGTTCACTAGAATACAGCAGTATATTATAGACCAAAATAAAATTGACCGCCCTATATTATCAGACGACCAACTCAATAATCTCAACTTTCAATTACATCAATCTTTACACAATAATACACCTATTCATATTGAATATTATTGTGACGGCTGGTTAGAACACAAATCAATCTATATCAAAAAAATTGATATGCTACAGATGACTTTAATTGGCGAATCCAAAACAGATTCCCAAATTGTTCAATTATCATTAGTAGACATTACTAATATTCAACAAATCACTACTAATTAACAATTTAGTCCAACATGCAACTACAAATATTCATCGACATCATAGCCCCTAACTACTAAAGTAGTATGTTTTTATAGTTCGCAGATGCCTCATCTGCATCATAGCCCCTAACTACTGAAGTAGTATGTTTTTATGGTTCGCAGATGCTTCATCTGCATCATAGCCCCTAACTACTAAAGTAGTATGTTTTTATGGTTCGCAGATGCTTCATCTGCATCATAGCCCCTAACTACTGAAGTAGTATGTTTTTATGGTTCGCAGATGCTTCATCTGCATAATAGACCCTAACTACTAAAGTAGTAAGGGTCTATAAAAAAAATAGAACACTATCGTGTTCTATTGTAGTATTAATTATTTGATTCGATGTCTGATACGATTTCTTTTGTTTTGCTTTCGATGTCTTCAAAATCTTTTTTGAAGATGTATGCAAATACAACTGCACCGATTCCAGCAACTAGTGATACAGTTAAAATTGTACCAAATACAAATTTAAATAAACCTTTAATAAAATTACACATTCTGTTCACCTCAATAATTTAATAGCATGTCTATATTCAATAATAGCACACTTAAAAGCATCAATAAATATATACCTATTATTCATTTTTTTATTCCAGTAATATCACAGGAAATTTTATGATACGATATTGTAAGAAGTAAAAAGCGTTAATATAGGTAAATTACATTGACTATATTATTTATTAATAACATATCTATATTATCATAATTAAGATTAAACTGTGAAATGTTTACATGCAAGAATCACAAAAAACGACTATGATAATCATAGTCGTTACTCGATAACTCAGAAAACAATTATTAGTTTCTCCACCATGCGGACATAGCTGATTTTGCTGCTTGATAGTACTCATTCATAGTATCACCTCAATAAACTAATAAAGATTTTTCTATGTTGTATGTTTATAATAACCACTACATTATTCAATAGCAATTAATAACAAATTACAATAAAGTTACAATCATGTTATATATAATATTCATAGGAGTGTATAAAAAATGCAATTTGTCCAATCAGATATAATGACTCATCGCGGATCACATTTTGACTTAGGCGTTAAAACTGCTCAATGGATGCAACAAACACCTTTACTAAAAAATAGAGAAAAAGAATGGCGCAAACGTATGCCTCGTTTTGATATACATATTAAAGAGACTTATGATATCTTCCAAACCTATGCACCACATATTTGGGAAGAAATAAAAGGTATGCAAGAAGTTTTAAATTTACCATCTAACCAAATGGTATTGAATTTTGCTCATTATCGTTTTACGCCGTTAAAAAATAGTGGCTGTACGGTTTATTTAGGCAACGATTACATGGTACGTAATTACGATTACCACCCTGCTACTTATGATGGTAGATATTTATTATTTCAACCTACTGATGGCGGACTAGCTCAAATTGGCCCCACTTCAAGAGTTACAGGAAGAATGGATGGTATGAACGAAGCCGGATTAGTAATGGGTTATAATTTCATGCACCGTAAAAAACCCGGTGATGGTTTCGTCTGTTATATGATAGGTCGATTAATTTTGCAATACTGCAAAGATGTCGAAGATGCCATAAAATTATTGAAAACCATACCACACCGTAGTTCATTCAGTTATATCGTTATGGATAAAGCTTTAAATCATGCCACTATTGAAGTATCACCACGTTCGATTGACGTCAGATATGATAATACATGCACGAATCATTTTCAGCTCTTAACTCACGAAAATAGAAATTATACTAAAGAGTCCAAAGCACGTTTAGATCGTTTGAATCAAAGTACACAGCACCAATTAAATAAATTTGACGCTTTTGAATTATTTAATAACCCTGATTTTGATATTTACAGTAAACTATTTAATAGCTGGTCTGGAACGATACATACTAGTATGTATGAACCTCAGCAATTAGCCGCTTGGATAAGTCTAGGAGAAAAAAGCAAACCAACATACTTTGATTTTCAACAATGGCTCAATGGCACATCACTTGATGTTTCAACATTTAAAGGCTACATTGATACCGACCTTACATTTGCTACTTATTAATAACTAAAGGGACAAACACCAATAGTGATTCAACTTGGTGAAGCTTCACTATAATGGTCGTTTGTCCCTTTATTTAGTCGATATAAATATCGCCCTGATTTGTATATAATTCAATTATATTTTGCCCATTACCTACTTTATTATGTTGAAAGTAAGGATTGTTGACATGTGATTTCCCTTTTAATGGATTTAATTTTAACAGTGTATCTTGAGGTTTCTGTGCATAGGAAATATTAATATTTCCTTCGTTCGTAGAAGCTTTCACATCTGTATTGGATTTCATATCAGCTAACATAATATTACTATCCTCAGTTAATAAGATCGTATCTTTTAATAAACTACGTGTCACTTCAATTTTATTTTGCGTTTTAAGATTGCCTTGTTTAATCTTACTATCAGATATAGCTACTGATGAAAAGTCAGACTGATACGTTAAATTTTTTATTGTAGAATTTTTCACTTTAAACCCTTCACTATTACCGTGTTCAGTATATACTTTAACATCACCCAAACGCAGTTGATCTAATTGAATAAATTGCGAATGTAATTCCATATCAAGATTAGCTGAGGCTTGTTTAGGAACTGTAATATATACTGTACTATGAATATTTTTAAATGGATTAAAGTTCAAACCGTAATGATCTTCATTGTTATTTTTTTCCGTTACATTAACTTTATCAGCATGACGTTTAATATTTACATCTTTCGATCCTTTATATGTAATGTTAAACTTCTCACCTTGCCGTACTTTAACTGCTGCATTCTTCGTCGCCACATTAATATCTTCAATCTCATCATCATGGTAATTTTGTGATACTTCATTCGTTTTATTATCTTGTTGTTCAAATGAAAACCAAAATAAACAAGCTAACACGAAGCAAACGACGAATATGGTTAGACCACAAATGAACAACTTCTTCATTCTACAGCACTTCCCTTAATCGTTTTAATATTCCATCTTAAATATTTTAAAATTGCACGATAAACTAACTCAGCAAGTTTTAAAATTAATACAAACAGTACAATTCCTAAACCACTGTAGGAAAATGCAAAAAGGTAATTACTAATTGCTAAACTGATATTATGGTTAATCACACCATGAACAATTAACAATAACGGTGAAATAAACAGCATAAAAGACACGAGCAATAGTACAAACATAATACATGCTATAAACACCATAGGAATTAAAATTAAAAATAAAGAAAAGATACCCATACCTAATGAAGCAATAATTGCTCTAATTATAGTTTTAGCATTCGTTTTATATTCTGCATAACTAATTGCATTTTTAGCTTTAATTTCTTTTCCAATAACTTTAGGGGATTCAAGCTCTCCCATAATTTGATATTCATTTTTCCCATTTTTCTCTAAGTCAAAAAAGTAACTCTCATATTCAAACATGATTTTATCACGTTCTTGTCTTGGTAAACGTTCCAGTTCTTGTTCGAGCTCATTTAAAAATGTAATTTTGTCCAAAATTATCTCCGCCAATTATCATTAATTATGACTATCATCTTGCTATAGTTCTATTATTTACGGTTTTTAACTACAAACACATACTTTACTCTATACGTTTCACACTAAAAAGTTGACGAAATTCACTTTTTACACCTGTTTCAACCGTATTCATTTCATTATTTAAATATAGCATAGCTATTTTACAGTTGCATCTCTCACCTACAACTCCTATAAAAAATAATGTAAATTTAAGAGTTAATAATTTTCCCAATTATAAGTTAATTTGCTATAATTACATCAATAGATTGAAGGGGGAATACAAATGACAAGTCTAAAGACTTATTTTAACGACAGTCAGCTACTTAATGAATACATCGAAAATATGACTGTTAATAAAGATGGTGTGGAAACAATTTATAATTCTTTTTCTGTGCCAAATACAGAAAATGATAACATCGAAAAAATTAAAGCAGCTAATTATGATAAAGTACTTGTTATCACAGAGGATTGGTGTGGGGACGCTATGATGAACCTTCCAATCTTAAAACATATTAGTGAACTATTAAATTTAGAAGTTAGAGTCTTCCATCGTGATGACGATACTAATTTAATTGATCAATACTTAACAAATGGCACTGCCCGTTCTATTCCTATATTCGTCTTTTTAAATGATGAATATCAACAGGAAACTGTATGGGGACCACGTGCACGCCAAGTTCAAAAATTTGTAGATGAAGCTCGTGCCAATCTACCAGCGAAAGATGACCCAACATTTGAAGAAAAATCAAATGAAGTTCATGCGATTATCTCCAATCGTTATAAAACAGATTCACAAATGTGGAAAGCAGTGTTTGAATCTATCATTGAACAATTACGCCACAAATAATAATAAAAAGGTATATACACTTCGAGCGAAGTGCATATACCTTTTTTACTTTATATATCTTTTTTAGTTACATAGAATAAATTAACGATAAATAAAATTATGATTGAAGCTGCTGATATAAACCATTGCCAATTCGTAAAAGTAAAATCATCTGATGTAGTTTTGTTTGGTAAGTAGCTAAATGGTATATATTTTAATGAATCTTGAATATTATCACCAATTTTAGGAATCATTGGGATAAATGGTTCTGCAAATGGTACAAGGAATATTAAAATAATTCCTACAGTATAAATTAAAGCTGTCTTTGGAATAACTAATGCAAATAAATATAATAACAAACCGAAAAACAGATGGAATATAAGATAAAATACTAATAATTCCCAGCACTTTTCAGCAGTGACATTTTTACCATCTACTATATTTTGAACAATAATAACAAATGCCACTAAAAATCCTGACATAAGTAAAGCGATGATTATCATTGAACATACTTTCGCAATAAAGTATCCAACTCTATTTTTAGTTTTATTCATAAACAATTGTAACGTACCTTGAGAAATATCTCGCGTAATCGTTTTAATTACAAAAAGTAAACCTACAATTGAGAAGAACCAACTGCCGACTGCCAGTATAATATTGCCGTCTACTTTATCTAACTGCTGTACAAATAATACAGTCATTCCAGCCATTGCACCATATGTTAGAAGTAAAGCTAAATAAGTCAATGGGCTTCTAAAAATACTGTACACATCATATTTGATTAATTGAAAGCTATTCATTATTGGTCACCTCTCTGATTAATATTAAAGTAAGTATCACGTAATGAACTTTTTCGTGTTTCAATAAATTTCGGATATACTTCAATACTTGCCAAGCCTTTAAGTAAACCTTGATAACTTTGTTGTGCCCGTATAACAACTTCTTTATTCGCACGTTGTGACTCAATAATTTCATAATGTTCTTTCAAATACGTATGTGCTTGTTCAAAGTCTTCATCCTCAAATATTATAACTGTTGAGTCTGTAGGTGCACCCTCGTCCATATTAACATCCTGAACAAAATTGCCATCTCGTAAAAATACCGCTCTATCGCAAATTAATTCAATGTCTTCCAACTTATGACTAGAAATGAGAATTTTCATATCAAGCTCTTTTACAAGTTGTTTAATAGTCGTTAACACATCAATAGAACCATCTGGATCCATGCCATTTGTAGGTTCATCCAAAATTAAATACTTAGGTTTGTTCATTAATGATACAGCAATAGCTAATTTTTGCTTCATACCCATTGAGTATTTTTTTACTTTCTTTTTAATATAAGGTTCCATGCCGAAAGTTTGGATAATATGATTAGCATATTTTTTGTCAAAACCTTTTCCTAAAACTTGGGCGAATAGTTTTAAATTATATAAGCCAGATTTATTATCGTATAATTTCGGATGTTCTATTAAATAACCAATATTTTCATTATTAGCTAATTCTACTTTTCCTTGAAAGTTAATAATATTACCATTCATAACCTTCATAAGTGTTGTTTTACCTACACCATTTTTCCCGATAAGTCCCACAATACGACTATCATTAAAATCAAAGTCAATATGATCAAGTACATTGTTACTACCATACTTCTTTGTAATATCTTGTAACTGCATAAATACCTCCTATTAATTTACGAAATACGATAAATCAACAAACTAAATTTAACATAGTAAAAAAACATTTAAATAATAAAATATAACGGTAACAACCTCATTTTTATATGTACAAAATATATAGTTATTATAGTTCTAAACACAACATATTATACACAACTCAATCGGAAATTCAATCAAGGCCAAAAAAATTGCTACTAAAAATAATATAATTTACTTTTAGTAGCATGCGATTGTTATTTCTTTTTGTTTTTCAATCGATCGTTTCTTCTATTAATAAATGCACATATCATAAACAAAATTGCTGCTAGCAATAGCTTTATTCCTGAGCCTTCGTTGCCAGTAGCTTGTAAATAATATCCTACGATAAATAAAATTATCGCAATCGTCACAAATATTTTTGTTAAATGCTTCAAATTTTTTCACCTCGAACACGTTTATTCTACCAAACATCTAGTAAAATTAACAATCTTATTATTAAAGTACTTAAATAATACTGTTAATGATTATATAAATATATTCTTAAATATATTGTTTGCAGTTCATTATAAGTAATGCTAAACTATAAGTGTATCCACAGAATATACTACACAAACCCCCAGTCTGGTACCAGCAGACATGGGGGTTTTTTTGTGTAAGGCCACTACTTATCTTTCCATTTGTTTTCTAACCAAACGCGAAAAATAACAAGTAAGCTACCTGACAATAAAGTTGTTACGGCATCTTGCCACCACATAATATACTACACCTCCCACAATCAGTTTGGCATGTAGGAATTGATGGCCTATCCATATTCTAACATAAATACAGAACGTATGTTCGCTATTTTATCTGTGAATTTTAAAAATTTAAAATATAATATAAAGAACACTTTATCTTTATTTCATTTCAAGATAATATAAGAATGTACAAAGAAATGAAAAGTAAAGAGAGGTTGAATTAAATATGAACCCTTTAGCCTTAGATTTGAATGAAAAATTATCTAACGCAAAACCAGAAGTTGCTGACATGCTTTCCGATTTAGGAAAACTAATGTACTATCCAAAAGGTATACTGTCACAATCTGCTGAAGCTAAAACAACACAATATAATGCTACTATTGGTATGGCTACATATAAAGACAGTAAAATGTACGCTGATACATTAAATGAAGTATTTAATCATCTTGAACCTGATGATATCTTCCCTTATGCACCACCTCAAGGAATCGAATCATTACGTCAATTATGGACTCAAAAAATCTTAAAAGACAATCCAGACCTAGCTGAAAAAGATATTTCACGTCCAATCGTGACAAATGCATTAACACATGGTTTATCATTAGTAGGAGACTTATTTGTGAACAGTCAAGATACTATTTTATTACCTGAACACAATTGGGGAAATTATAAATTAGTCTATTCTACGCGTCATAACGCAGAAATTCAAACATATTCAATCTTTGATGAAGACGGTCATTATACAACAGAAGCACTTGTTCGCACTTTAGAAAGCTATGACAAAGATAAAGTTATCTTAATCTTAAACTACCCTAATAACCCAACTGGCTACACTCCTACAAAAGAAGAAGTCGCTCAAATTGTTGAAGCAATTAAAGGGTTAGCTGAACGTGGAACAAACGTTATAGCAGTAGTAGATGATGCATATTATGGTTTATTTTATGAAGATGTTTATACACAATCAATATTTACAGCATTAACAAACTTACACTTGAATAACTTATTACCTATCCGTTTAGATGGTGCTACAAAAGAATTTTTCGCTTGGGGCTTACGTGTAGGATTCCTCACATTTGGTATTAATGACGATGCAACTAAAAATGTGTTAGAAGCAAAGGTTAAAGGTCTTATCCGTAGTAATATTTCTAGTGGACCTCTGCCATCACAAAGTGCGATTAAATATGTCTTAGAAAACCACGAAACTTTTGATAAAGAAATTCAACATAACATGGAAACATTACAAGCACGTTATGAAGTTACTAAAGAAGTGGTTTATGCTGATAAATATACAAAATTCTGGCAACCATACGATTTCAATTCAGGTTACTTTATGGCCTTACAAGTCAAAGGTGTAGATCCTGAAGCATTAAGAATCCATTTAATTGATAATTACTCTATAGGTATTATTGCATTAAATGATACAGATATTCGTATTGCATTCAGTTGTGTAGAAAAAGATGATATTCCACACGTTTTTGATTCTATTGCGCAAGGTATTGATGATTTACAAGAATAAAAAAAGCATTTGGTGAATACACTGTTCACCAAATGCTTTTTATTTATCTATGCGTCTTTAACACTCGTGTCATTTCTTCAATTTTACCTGCATGCAGTGGAATATGTACTGCATTTAAAGTTAACAATTCGTCTAGTGTATCACAGCCCGCAATAGTTTCTGTTAATTCTTGTGATAATTGTACGTCCGTTAACGTACGAGCACGTTCTGGCAATGTTTTGATATGTGAAAAAATTTCATCTAAACTTGGAATTTCTTGGTCACCCCAATTTTCTGGGCTAGACCCATAACCAAATATACTTGAATAATAAGGAACGTCAACAACATTTTGTTCACAAAGTGATAAGGCTGATTCAAATACAGATAAAACATGACCATACTGCCAAAGTATTGTGTTTGGAAATACTTCAGCTTTATTATCAATGACTTCATCAACCCCCCACTTCTCGTAGCCTGAGAGTAAATAATTGACCCCTAAGTCAATGACATCGAATACTGTTTTATTTGTCATAGAATCCATCCTTTCTTTTATTTCTATCACAACACAAAACCATGATAAATTTGTGTCTGTGTCAATTCTACATTAATTCTCCTTTTTTTACTCTTATAAAGAATTATAATAAGCGAAAAGTTAACATTTTAAATTAATAATTATTAACAAATAACACGCTCCATATATTTAAATAATATGAAAAATAATCCCAAAGCAACGTTCAAATTAAATAAATATTGCGTATCAAAACTACATTTAAAAATCATGCTATAATCAAAAGAAAAAAGGAGCACTATATGATGAAAAAAGAAAAACAATGTCAAAGTTGCGGAATCCCTCTAGATAAAAATACGCCACAGGGTACTGAAGAAGATGGCAGTTTATCACTCAAATACTGTATACACTGTTATCAAAATGGTCAATGGACATTGGATTTAAGTTTTGATGAGATGTATGATTACAACTTGAAAAGATTTCAAGAGTCAGACATGAATAAATTTCAAA
Organism: Staphylococcus arlettae; assembly: GCF_025560845.1. Lineage (NCBI taxonomy): Bacteria > Bacillati > Bacillota > Bacilli > Caryophanales > Staphylococcaceae > Staphylococcus > Staphylococcus arlettae. The sequence goes on along the minus strand of NZ_CP094803.1, from coordinate 927,264 downwards.
AAATGATTCTATCTAAAATGTATACAAAAAAATTCATGCGTAAGTTAGACCGTTGGAAATAACACATAATATTCTAATTTGACTCGCACCATGACTAACGACACAAAGGTCACAAAATAGTATAAAAAAGATGATTCTAACACTGATGAATCACAACAAACACCAAATGTAGAGCAACCTGTACAACAAGAATCTACCGACCAAGAAAAAATGGAATCTTATGCTAAGTTGGCAAAGAACATGGTTATACTGGCATACCTAATGATGATGCTATGAGTGATATTCCAATCGGTCAAATTGAATTACCATCAGATGAAGTAGTAAGAGAAGAAACTAAACTACAATATCATGATGTAATTGAAGCAGAAGAAACAACAGATGCAAGAATGAGGTTAAATAAATAAAATAACCCACCTAAGCAAGGTGGGCTTTTGTGTTTTCTTATATTTTTCAGTAGTACCAAGTTTAAATGATCAACATCACGTTTTACCTGTTCTCAATGTAGACATTACCGTTGGGCTTAATCTAATATCGTTTGTTTGTATTCACTTATATTATCTCAACCATTCGTACCATTTATATTTCTTATTACCTATTTCTTCATATTTACCGTTACCTATGTGTTTAATTCCTAAGTGTTTCAAATGTAAAATTCTAGCTATTCTAATGAATTCGGGTATTAAAACTATAAATGCAATTAATCCTATAATTATATAGATATTCATGTTTGCATTACCTCCCAAATTGTAATATTATAATAGTTGAAAAGGGTAGCCCGAATTAACAGGCTTTGAAAAGTGAATTACTTATCTTCTTTGTTGTTCCGCTTTCGGTCTAGGACGCCGAAATGCCACAATCTAAGTTGTTTTAAAATTCTTGGCGTTCGCATTATAGTTGCGATTGCTAGGAATTTTTCTATATCATCCACTAATAACACCCCCTTTTCAAGAGTGTTAGTAAGGTGTATCTCAACCTTACATATATAATTACACTACACAAAACGTAAGTAATTAACTACTTTATTTAATCTTTTTAATTATTTTTATCTCCACACTGCCTCAAATCCAACTTAGTTATTCTCTTGTTTTCATATAAATATAAATCTCGTGTATATCGCTCAACTTTATGAATAAATCCTAACATTGTTAAACTACTGAAAATTACAAAACCATAAAAAAGACGCTTTCCAAAAGGCTAAGTAACCTTTTGGAAAACGTCTTGCATTAATTATTTTAATATTGCTATTGCCACGCCATTAGAATAACCAAGTCATTTCTTTTATGTCTGCTGCATTTAAATTAAACATCTCTGGATAGCTCTTAATTTGTGCTTTATAATAATCCGTTTCTTGTTTATCATGTAACAAAATATCCATTCCTGAAGATGTTAACAATGAAGCATTGAAACGAATAACTAATATGTTTGAGTCTAAATACACAACTTGCCACTTACTCTTTATTAGTTTTAATACGCCTTTACAGTCCAAACAAATTGTGTACCTTTTAATTTATCATAGCCTTCAATTGATTTCATTTTATTATTTTTTCGAAATCGAACCTGATCTAACAATGTAAGGGGTTGGTTATTAACAATTGAGTACGTAATTGATGGTTCTGTTCTATCCCCTTTCAACCACAAATTGAATGTAGTCCCAATAATTTGCCAAGACCCAGTCAAATATTTTTGATAATTCATACAAAAACTCCTATTCCTTAAAACAAATTAAAGTTCCTAATTATTATGTATACACTACTATGAAATATTAGTGGTTGAAAATAGATATTTTCTTAAATGTGATATATCTATAATTTTTGATATATATACCATGAATAAAAAAATGGAAATAATACAAGAATAACAACCAACGAAATTGTTATAACCGAATTTATAACACTTAATAGGCCTAAAATAAACAAAAGTAAACCTACTATAATATAAACATATGCAGCTAATCTATGCGTCTTTTTCCACACAAATTCATTGTCTTTAGTCCATTTATTTATTATTCCTAAAGTATTATTTTTAGGGACTTTTGGCAAATAATTACCAATAACTATTAATAATAAACCTATCATTGTCGGGATAATAAAATTAACCGAGATACTAAAACCCAAAGCATTAAAAATAATAATAAGAAAGATGAAATACAAAAATGCCAGTACTAATGGATTTAATATATTATTTAAAGATTTCATATTCGAAAATTTATTCTGACTTTTGTCTGTAGCTAATTTAATATTAGTAATAATATAACAAAATAGCATTATAGCTATGCTGATAATAAAGGCAAAATATTTATTCGCGCTCCAATTGACATCCCCACTATCATTATATTGCATAGGTATTGCATCAGGTAAAAATGGTAACACAATTAACCATGTCATAATAGCGACACCAATGATCAATAAACTAAACCAAGTTTGTTGTAATAAATATTTCATAAATCTTCTCCTCACTTAATCATTTTTGAATTGTATTATCCATTTAATAACACCATCAAATACAGATAAATTCAAATGGTAAAAAATATACTTACCTTGTCTTTCTGTATAAACTAACTCATTGAATCTTAAAATTTTTAAATGTTGAGAAACGCTTGCTTGACTCATATTAAAATGGTTAGCAATATCACTTGCAGTCATTTTTTGGTCTTTCAACATTTCTAAAATTTCCCTTCTTGTTTCATCTGACAGAGCTTTAAATATATCTTTCATGAACCACACCTTTTCCTTTTCATTTAATCATTTAAGTAATTACTTAAATGTTATCTTTTATTTAATTGTTTGTCAACCAACATCATATTCAAGCATATTCTTAAGAGTTTTCAAAGGTAGTTGTAAAACTACAAAATGTTCTGTATAAAAATATCATTAGTATTATCAAATGAATATATATCTATAACGACCTTCTAATAATCACACCATAAAAAAGACGCTTTCCAAAAGGCTAAGTAACCTCTTGGAAAACGTCTTGCATTAATTATTTTATTATTGCTATGACCGATGAACAGTTGATTTACTATAAAATCAATGTTTAGTGGTCATTTTACATCATACCTGGCATGCCGCCCATACCTGGTTGTGGTTCATTATCTTCTTTTTCTGGTAGGTTAGCTACAACCGCTTCAGTTGTTAAGAACATTGCTGCAACACTTGCTGCGTGTTGTAATGATGAACGTGTTACTTTTGTAGGGTCTACAATACCAGCATCAAGCATATTTACCCATTCATTTGTAGCTGCATTAAAACCTACACCTACTTCTGCATTTTTAAGACGTTCAACGATAATTGAACCTTCTAAACCAGCATTTTCAGCAATTTGACGTACTGGAGATTCTAACGCTTTAAGTACAATATTAACACCAGTTGCTACGTCGCCTTCAGCTTCGATAGCATTTACTTTGTCGTAAATGTTCATTAATGCTGTACCACCACCAGCAACAATACCTTCTTCAACTGCTGCACGTGTTGAGTTTAATGCATCTTCAATACGTAATTTACGTTCTTTTAATTCTGTTTCACTTGCTGCACCTACTTTAATTACTGCAACGCCACCTGCTAATTTTGCTAAGCGTTCTTGTAATTTTTCTCTGTCAAAGTCAGAATCTGTTTCTTCTACTTGTGCTTTAATTTGACTAACGCGTGCATCAATACTATTTTGGTCGCCATCACCATCAACAACAGTAGTATTATCTTTTGTTACTTCTGCTTTGTTCGCAGTACCTAACATATCTAAAGATGCATCTTTTAATTCTAAGCCTAAATCATCTGTAATAACTTGTGCACCAGTTAAGATAGCTAAATCTTCTAACATTGCTTTACGACGATCACCAAAACCAGGTGCTTTCACAGCTACTGCTGTAAATGTTCCACGCATACGGTTTAAGACGATATTTGTTAATGCATCGCCTTCTACTTCATCCGCTACGATTAAAATTGGTCGATTAGATTGAACCACTTGCTCTAATAGCGGTAAAATATCTTGGAATGAAGAAATCTTTTTATCTGTAATTAAGATATAAGGTTTTTCTAGTTCTGCAACCATTTTGTCAGAATCAGTAACCATATATGGTGATTGATATCCTCTATCAAATTGCATACCTTCAACTACTTCTAATTCTGTATTGAAACCACTTGATTCTTCTATTGTAATTACACCATCATTACCAACTTTTTCCATCGCTTCAGAAATATATTTACCAATTTCTTCATCCGCTGCTGAAATAGAACCAACTTGTGCAATTTCATTTTTATTTTCAACTTTTTGTGAAATATCATGTAATGCTGTAATCGCAACATCTACAGCTTTGTCTATACCTTGTCGAATACCAACAGGGTTAGCACCACTCGTTACGTTTTTCAATCCTTCTTGAATCATTGCTTGTGCTAATACAGTTGCAGTAGTCGTACCATCACCAGCAATTTCATTTGTTTTATTTGCTACCTCTTGTACTAATTTTGCACCCATATTTTCATATGGATCTTCTAGTTCGATTTCTTTTGCAATCGTAACACCATCATTAGTAATTAAAGGTGATGTATATTCTTTATCTAAAACAACGTTACGTCCTTTTGGTCCGATTGTAACTTTAACAGCATTTGCTAATTTATCTACACCACGTAACATTGATTGACGCGCATCTTCTGAGAATCTTAAATCTTTTGCCATAATTAATTAACCTCCATGTTGTTTAATTATTTTACCGTTACTTTTATTATTGAATGACTGCTAAAATGTCATCTTCATTTAAAATTAAATATGTTTCTTCACCGTGTTTAATTTCAGTTCCAGCATATTGTTGGAAAACCACACTATCGCCTTCTTTGACCTCAGGAGCAACACGAGTACCATCATCTAACAGACGTCCTGCACCAACTGCAATTATTTTACCTTCATTTGATTTTTCTTTAGCACTATCCGTTAACACGATACCACTTTTAGTTGTTTGTTCTTGCTCTACTTTTTCAATAATTACTCGGTTACCTAATGGTTTTAACATGTATTGTTCCTCCTTAAAAATTCAAAAACTTTTAGCACTTATATATATAGAGTGCTAATACAATTTTAATAATAATCAAAGTTGGTCAATAATTCAAGCAAAAACTATCGGGGGTTTATTTTGTAGTAATCTCAGTTTTACGATAAAATAAAGTATATTATTATTTTTGGAGGTAGAAAATGTCACGTTTATGGGTGTCCATACTTACATTATTGATTTATGGACTTGCACAATTTGGTCCAGCGCTTATCTTATCAACTGGTATACTCGGTAACTTAAGCGGGGAAAATCTTAGAATTACTGGAATTGCTACTCAAGTGGTGCTATTTTTCATTGCTTTCATTATTATAGCAGTGTTACATCTTAAAATATCAAATCCCACAGAGTTAGAGCGTCAACCTAAAGAAAAAAAACGCTATATTATTTTATGGGCATTCGTCGGCTATTTTATTGTTATGATTTATCAAATCATTGCAAGTTTGATAAATATACATATTCTAGGTGCCCCTCAAAAGAGCCCTAATACAGAACGTATACTACAAATTGCCAATGCGTTTCCAATATTTATAGTTTTAATCGCTGTTATTGGCCCTATATTAGAAGAATATATATTCCGTAAAGTTATTTTCGGTGAACTGTACAATATCTTGAAAGGTAACAAGTTAGTTAAGTTTTTAATTGCTAGTATAGTCAGCTCGATATTGTTTAGTGTCGCACATGGCGATCCTTCTTTCTTCATTATTTATTTTGGTATGGGCATGATTTTTTCAGCTTTCTATGTATATACTAAACGGATTTGGGTTCCAATACTGATTCATGTATTTCAAAATGGATTTGTTGTTGTAGTACAAATTTTAATTGGTCCAGATAAAATTAAAGAACTTCAACAATCTACATCATTTATTATAAATTTCTTTATTTAAAATAAGCATCTTATCAATTACTAAGAGTAAAATAAAACCACCTCCAAGTAACTTCTCATTACAAATGAATTTATTTGGAGGTGGTTTTCTATGACTAAAGCATATTCAATTGAATACTATAATAAAGTTAAAATGTAAAAAATTAGAAGCCTAGAAAATAGTAAAAAACATTTCACTTACAATCTAGTTTTCACCACTTTACTTATATTGTTTAACCAGTGAAAACTATCTAGTGTGTTATAATTTAAATTATTAAAAAAGGTGGTCAACATTATGGAAAATGATTTAACCAATCCTATAATATCAGTATATGCATCTATGAAAATATTTCGATCACAAGCAGTACCAGGAACTTTGACTCTTTTAAGAGATAGAATTCAATTTCAAGCAACAGGAGTCATAGAAGGTTCTGAAATTAAGGATACATTTTTATTTAGCGACATTAAAAATATTAAATCAGGTATTTCTTTTAGTCCTTTTAGAATAGTTATTACTGAAAAAAGTGAGGAGATTTGGATTTTCGATCAAGTCCCTCGTCAAGATGCGAAGAAATTTGTTGACCTTTTTAATACCATAAAATGAAAAATGTTGTTCTAATACCTTGTCACGTACATTTAAACCAACCCACATCACACTTAAGTTAACTACATAATAAGAACAATCTCTAAATTAACTTAGAACTAAATAAAAAATAGGCTACTTATACCCAGATGAATTCTAGGAATGAGTAGCCTATTTTTGATAACATGCATTTATTTTTTTCTTCTATGAATGAAATAGGTAGTAACAACACCGATAAATATCACTATTATACCAGCTATTAAAGTAAATAATACACGTTCAAATTTCAAGCCTTTATCTGCTTTTTCAGCTTCTTGGCGTGTTTGAGTCGTTTCTGTATCATCACTTTCTTCATATTCATATGCACCTTGAGTCTTTTTAGTTTTTGGCGCTTTTAAATCAGGCATTGAACCGATTTCTCCTGTAATTAATGACAATACTTGATTATCTAAATTTTTATAGTAATCATCAAATTTAATAGGATTAAAATACTGAAACTTAAAATAGTTTGTACTTTTTTGTAACTCTCTTAAATAAGAATTATCGGTAAATTTCTGTTTTGAAAAAATAGCATTTATATCACTATCCGAAACATTACTGTCATCATTATTCAATGCTTTAACTTGTTTTAAAACATAAGGATTATATTTAAATGAACCCGGAGCAAGTTGACGGAAGCGATTCATCACATTACTATCGGAATCTTCATTTGAATCTTTCTGTTGATTCGCCAAATCACCAAATGTTTGTGCTGAAGCTGGCTTAGCACCTGAACTAGTAGCATTTTTATTTTGCTCATAATTATAGGATAAACTATCATTTTGATAATTTGATGGATTACTATCTCTACCACTATTAGAATTTACATCAGTTGAATTATTTATGCTGTTGCTATTTTGTTTAACCTTATTAGAAGACTGAGATAAATCACCATAATTACTATCGTCGGAAGTTGCCACTCTATTATCATTTACGTTTGATGCATTGCCTGATGTTTGTGAAGATGGACCACCAGTTGGATAAGTTGTGTTTCCACCATTCACCCCATCGTTATGGGTCGGGTTTGATTGTCCACTTCCTCCAGTTTGCGGTGGTTCTGTTTGTCCACCTCCACTTCCTGGTGCATCGTTTGGATACTCAGTTCCTGCTGTGCCTCCATCTTGCGGCGGTTCTGGCTCTACATTGTCATCGGGTTGCGTATTGTTTGACTGGTCTCCATCTGTATCACCTGTTTGCGGTGGTTCTGTTTGTCCACCTCCATTTCCTGGTGCATCGTTTGGATACTCAGTTCCTGTGGTACCTCCATCTTGTGGCGGCTGAGGCTCTACACTGTCATCGGGTTGTGTGCTTGGTTGTTCTCCCATCGTATCACCTGTTTGTGGTGGCTCTGTTTGTCCTGTCCCATCTCCTGTTGTATCGCTTGGATACTCAGTTCCTGTTGTGTCTCCATCTTGTGGCGGCTGAGGCTCTACATTGTCATCGGGTTGTGTGCTTGGTTGTTCTCCCATCGTATCACCTGTTTGTGGTAGTTCTGTTTGTCCTGTCCCATCTCCTGTTGTATCGCTTGGATACTCAGTTCCTGTTGTGCCTCCATCTTGTGGCGGCTGAGGCTCTACATTGTCATCGGGTTGTGTGCTTGGTTGTTCTCCCATCGTATCACCTGTTTGTGGTAGTTCTGTTTGTCCTGTCCCATCTCCTGTTGCATCACCCGGATATTCACTCCCTGTTGAGTCTCCAGTTTGTGATGGCTCTGTTTGGGTATTGTTATCTAGCTGTGAACTCGGTTCTTCATTGGATACATTTCCAGAAGTATCTGTTGTATTTTCACCTTCTGTTGACTTCCCATCTTGTAATGTTGTGTCATCTTGTAATGTCGATTCACTGTCATTCATACCAGTATTCTGTGTTGACTGCTCTACTGCATCATTATCAGTTGTATATTCAGTTGAAACTGGCAATTGATTCTCATCTATGTCAGACGATGATATTGGAGCTGTTCTTATATTAGGTACTTCTGAAGATCCTGTCTTACTATTGTCAGGTTGAGCTAAAGCCGTACCTTCACTATATGGTTGTGAACTATTATCATTTATTGCCTTATCCACTTGATTATTATCATTATTATTTAAAGTAATAGTATCTGATATAGCTTGCTTGTCAGTGTAATCAGTTGTGTAGCCTGTCTCGGCATTTATAGGTGATGCTACTATAAAAGGGACACTTAACGATACTACCGCACTAGAAAGTGTATATTTTAATATAGTTTTATTTTGCACTAAGGCCACCTCCTAAATTACTAAAAGTTATTATACTTAGTATATTAGAAAACTGTTTATTTTTCATTAAAATTAAGACAATGAAAAGGAATATTAATATCTTTGAAAATAAATGTAAATTATAGTTTACAAACAAAAGTATATTTATTATACTAGGTATATATTATAAATTAACTGAGAGGTGCATTAAGATCATGGGTATCTTTAAAAGTAAAAAAAGTGAATTAGAAACATTCCAACAAATATTAGAAAACAGACGTACAATTTATAGTTTAGAAAAGGAAATTTCAATTTCTGATGATAAATTAGAAGCGATTATCGAGCATGCAGTTAAACATGTTCCATCATCTTTCAATTCTCAATCTACACGTATTGTTTTATTACTAAATGACAATCACGATAAATTCTGGGATATCACGAAAGATGAATTGAAAAAAGCTATGGGTGAAGATCGTGATTTCCAACCAACATCTGATAAAATAGACAACTTCAAACATTCTTACGGTACTATTTTGTACTTTGAAGATGAAACTGTCGTTGAAGGTTTACAAAATCAAATGCCAAATTATGCTGAAAACTTTGCAATTTGGTCATCACAAACAAATGCAATGCATCAATTTGCAATTTGGACTGCTTTAAGTACTGAAGGTATTGGTGCTTCATTACAACACTATAACCCACTAGTTGACGCAGCTGTAACTGAAACATTCGACATTCCAAAAACATGGAAATTGATGGCACAAATGCCATTTGGTAATATTCGTGAAGAAGCTGGCGATAAAGCATTTAATTCAATTGAAGATAGATTTTTAATTAAAAAATAAAATTGAAATTTAACTAAAGTCAAGTACCTACATAACTTGACCTAACAAAAATGACAAGTTCTATTGCAAAAATAGTTCTTGTCATTTTTGTTTTTCTTAAATTTTGTCAGTTTTTAACGCACGATTTAAATTTAATGAACATGATTTACTAAGTCACAATCTTATTTAACTTGTATTTTACCTAGTCATAGTAAACTTTGAAATTTGTCGGAATATTTAGTACATTTAATAAAACTAGATTACTAGAGGTGAAACTATGAATATCCAAATTTTTCAATTACAAATAGAACCTGCCAATGTGTCAACCAACGAAAAAAAAATTCAACATTGGTTTGAACAAAACCTAAATAGTGAAACAGATGTCGTAGTCTTACCTGAGATGTGGAATCAAGGCTATGCATTATCACAGCTAGATATTCTTGCAGATAATGATTTACAGCGCAGCTATAACTTTATTGCTCAACTTGCAAAAATGTATCAAGTAGATATTGTCGCTGGTTCTGTAGCTAATAAAAAAGATGGCAAAATCTTTAATACAGCTTTTACTGTGTTAAAAGACCAAACCTTAATCAACAGTTACGACAAAACACACTTAGTTCCGATGTTAGATGAACCTACTTATCTAACTGCAGGTTCAACAGTGCCTGAAAATTTCCAATTATCATCAGGTGTTGCTGTTACACAAATAATTTGCTATGACTTAAGATTTCCAGAACTATTACGTTATCCTGCACGTACAGGAGCTAAAATTGCATTTTATGTAGCACAATGGCCAGCAGTACGCTTAGATCATTGGCGTGCCCTACTCCAAGCACGTGCCATTGAAAATGATATTTTTATTGTTGCTTGTAATTCTTGTGGAGACGATGGAAACACTGAATACGCAGGACATTCTATGGTTATAAGTCCTAATGGAGAAATTATTGCAGAAGCGAGTAATTTAGAAAAACGAGTAAGTGTTACATTAAATATTTCTGAAGTTAACCAGCAACGTCAAAATATCCCAGTCTTTGATAATCTTAGACTAGATTTATATAAATAAAATAAAACCGTGAGCTTGGGAGGGACTCACGGTTTTGTAACTTATTATTAAGGGAATGTTTTTACAGTTATTTCTCTATCTATTTTTGGGGATGTTATTAATTATGAAAAAATTTAGTGAATTTACCGATTATTAAAATGATAAATTGAATGATGTTTACGATAGCTTACATGTTAATACTTAAATTACCTCTGTTATAGGTAATTTATTAATGACACTAGTATAGATTGAATCAAACTCAAATTATGAATACAGTTCTAATAGGGAAAGCTTAATAATTAAGCGAATTTCAAACTGTCTTCAAAATTAGTTCACTAAACCACCAAGAGTGTTAGTGATGTCTTTTGTCACAACAACAACCTCCTTTGTTTATATTACAAAGAAATGATTACTCTCTAATATAAGTATTGTTATAACTATACGAAGAAACAATTACGTATTTAGATTTCAACATTTATTAATCTTCTGCTCATTAAGAAAAATAAATGACTAAGACACTAGTAGTCTTGCTATTGAGTACTCAAATCACTTCTTTGTGATACAAATACATTTAACCATGTTTTTTTGAAAAAATGTTTAATAATGCCCAAGTCGTTCATTTTAGTGCTTAACTGTAGTGCAAATATGTTAAAATTAAATATATAGTAAACAGCAAACAGTTAAGGACTCAAATTATACAGATAGGCAATAAGACGCCTAAAATTTAATTTAAATTGTATAATGTCAGTAAGGAGCGAAACACATGTTAAATGCAATAGAAAAACGTATTGACCATTTAGCTAAATATTTACAGCAACGTAACAATTTAGATCACATTTCTTACTTGAAAATACGTTTAGGTATGCAAGTTTTTGTGGGCAATATTTTTAAGACTGTTGTAGCTTATGGTGTTTCAATCCTGTGCCACTTATTTTTTTACACACTGACTGTTCATCTAACTTACGTAATTATTCGAACATTTGCGCATGGTGCACATGCAAAATCGTCACTACTGTGTCATGTTCAAAACTTATTATTATTTGTTTTTTTACCTTGGATTATTGTTTATACTAAAGTTGATATTGGGCTTATGTATATACTAGCAATATTAGGTTTTATAATATTAAGTATATATGCCCCTTCTGCAACTAAAAAACAACCTATTCCAAAAAGATTACACAAGAAGAAAAAAGTGAAAACTATAGTTGTAACTTTGTTATTAATTATAGGCTCATTATTGTTCAATGCACCTTATCAACAATTGATTTTATTAGGCATTATTATTATCGCTGTAACACAATTACCTATATTTTTCCCTAAGGAGGATGTTTCTACATGAACTTATTAAATTCATTTTTCAGTTTTTTCGCCAAGTTTTTCGAGTTAATCGGTACAGTCGCAGGTATCAACCCATGTAGTGGTTGGTTTGATGAACCTGAAGTACCAGAAGAATTAACAAAATTATACGAATAATATTTAGATTAGAGAGTGTGTAAAAAAATGGAATTATATAACTCAGTGATTATACCTATTTTTCAAGTGATTATATTATTTTGTGTAATAAAAATTATAAGTGATTTAAAATACAACAAATGGGATTATATTTCAATTTTTGGGATTATAATCCCTGTTTCTTCTTTATTTTATATATTTATTGGTCCTGAAACGATTCCCATTTTATTAGTTTCAACACTTATCTTGATATACATAAGAAGTAAATTTCTTGGTTTAGTTGTTGCAATTCTTAGTTTCTTATTAATGTACATTTCTAATTTCTTTACGCTTTGGATTTCTGCAATGGTAGAGAGAGTTATACATAATGAATATATTTTGTTTATTAGTTACTCATTATTTTTCACTTTAATTTCTCTGTTACTAGCATTTTTAACTAGATTTTTTGTAAAAAAATTAACTAGTTCTATCCTTTCATTGAATAAAGCGTATTTAACATTAATCGGTATCATTTTATTAAGCACATTTATTACCCTATACATGTACATGCCGAAAAACATAATTTCTTATGGTGACTTTAAATATTTAGCTGTCATCTATGTGATTTTTATTATTACGATAGCGATATTAATAGTCACAGTTTCTTTCAGCATTATACGAGAAATTCAATATAAACGTAATATGAAAGAAATAGAAAACTATTATAAATATACGCTACAAATTGAAAAAATTAATAATGAAATGCGTAAGTTCCGACATGATTATGTTAATATCTTAACTACCATGTCAGATTATATTAGGGAAAACGACATGGCAGGTTTACGCAGTTATTTTAATGATGAAATATTACCAATGCAAGATAGCATGCAAATGAACACTGTTAAGATTAATGGGACTGAAAACTTACGCGTAAGAGAAATCAAAGGCTTATTAACTACAAAGATTTTACAAGCGCAAGAAAAAAATATTAGTATCAGTATTGAAGTACCCGAGCCTATCGAAAAAATAAATATGCCTATTATAGATTTAAGTAGAGTTATAGGTATCATATTAGATAATGCAATTGAAGCATCTGAAAGTATTACGGAGGATGCATTAATACGAGTTGCTTTTATTAAAAACTCTGATATCTCAGTTACTTTTATCGTTATGAATAAGTGTGAGGATGATATCCCACGTGTACATACATTATTTCAAGAAAACTTTTCGACAAAGCGCGGTAATCGTGGTTTAGGCTTATTTACTTTAAAAGAAATCACAGACTCAAATGCCAATGTTTTATTAGACACTACAATTGAAAATGGTTACTTTGTTCAAAAAGTAGAAATACTAAATTCTCAGTCATAAGGATGTGATAACTTGAAAATTTTCATATGCGAAGATGATGTGAGGCAGCGAGACAGTATGGTGTCTATTATTGATAACTATATTATGATTGAAGAAAAGCCAATGGAAATTGCATTGGCCACTGGAGATCCTTACGCAATTTTAGAGGAAACCAAAAATCAGCAGGGCGTTGGTTGTTACTTTTTAGATATCCAGCTTGATGCAGATATCAATGGCATTAAATTAGCAAGTGAGATTCGAAAACATGACCCAGTGGGCAACATCATTTTTGTTACAAGCCATAGTGAACTTACATATTTAACATTTGTTTATAAAATAGCTGCAATGGATTTTATCTTTAAAGATGATCCTGAGGAATTAAAATCTCGCATTATCGATTGTATAGAAACGTCTGAAACACGCTTAAATCTTTTATCGAAAGACAGTAGCGTTGAAACTATAGAACTTAAACGCGGTAGTAATTCTGTATATGTACGTTACGATGATATTATGTTTTTTGAATCTTCATCAAAATCACACCGTTTAATTGCGCATTTAGACAATCGACAAATTGAATTTTATGGTAACTTAAAAGAACTCAGTCAATTAGATGAGCGGTTTTTCAGGTGTCACAATAGCTTTGTGGTTAATCGACATAATATTGAATCCATTGATTCTAAAGAACGGATCGTTTATTTCAATAATCAAGAATATTGCTATGCATCAGTTCGAAATATAAAAAAAATATAAAAAATGCTGGAACATCAATGAAGTTCCAGCATTTTTTTAATTAAAGTTGATTAAATTGCCAATAACAACTATTGAAGTCCTTTTTCCACTTCTGTTAAAGTTGGAATACTCTCAATAGCACCATATTTAGTAGTTACTTGTGCTGCTACAAAATTACTGAATTTCAAAATACTCGCTCCATGTTGTTGTAAAGTATCTGCTAGATTTTTAGCATCATATGTTAATAACTTACTAATTGCTGCACCAATAAATGCATCTCCTGCACCTGTTGTATCGATTGGTGTGACTTCAAATCCTTCATGACTTTGTACTGAACCATCTTTTAAATGTATTTCAGAACCAGCTGCACCTTTAGTATAGATAACCGCTTCTACATTACCTTGAAATAGCCACTTAAGTGCAGCTTGTTCATCAGTATATCCCGTAATAAAAGTTAACTCTTCATCTGAAATTTTTACAATGTGTGCACGTGGTATAAATTGACGAATAGCTTGTTGACATTCTTCTGCACTATCCCACAATGGCAAGCGAACATTAGGGTCAAAAACTATTGTCCCCCCTGCTTGATGAAATTGGTTAATCAATGTTTCATGTGCGATTTTCATATCACTTTGTACTAAATCAACAGAGCAAAAATGTAATATATCTTCCTCAGTTACTGTAAGATCTGTTAAATATTCAGATTTGTATAACATATCTGCTGAAGGTTTACGATAAAAAGAAAATTCTCTTTCTCCGTCTTGAGTTAAGCTCACAAATGCTAATGCTGTATTCGCTTCATCTGTTCGTCGTATAAATGAAGTCCCTACACCTATGTCATCTAATGTTTCAACAATGATATCACCAAAAGCATCATTGCCTAATTGTGTTACCATTTCAGCATGTCCGCCCAACTTCTGTACTGTACTTGCAACATTACAAGGTGCACCTCCCACTTGACGTGAAAAGGTTTCAACATCTTTTAATTTTGTATCTGTTGTGCCCGGTATAAAGTCGATTAACGCTTCTCCAATAGCATATAATTTTCTCATTGTTCCCCTACTTTCAAATCATATTTTGTAAGTTGCAGATAAACTTGACCCGATTCTGTCGATACTTTAATGCCATCTGCTTGTTCTGTTGGAAATATACGTGATGTTAATACTCGTTCACCATCATTACAAAAAATTTCAATACTAGAAGTATCTACAAAAATTTGTAGTTGACGCAAAGGCGTATCTAACGAAGTACTGCGCGTAGTACCCATAACTGGCTCTGGTAATAAACCACTGTCAGTACGATCTAAAGTAAGTTTGTGCGTTTTCGTATTATAACTGATTAAAGTACTACAATTTTTGTTTTTGCGTAATTCAAAATATATTTCTGTTGCTTCATTTTCTAAAATATCAATTATTAACTCGTATTGAGTCCCATCATATGGTTGCAATTGTCTTGTGAATTTGTTGGCATAACCTAATGCCGTTTCTTTATTAAATCTTAATTGCTGTAAAGCTTTAATTGGTCGTTGCTTAAGTTCACCTTGTTCAATTGTCAATTCACGAGGTAGTGTAAAACAATGTGCCCAACCGTCTTCATCAGTTGGATAATTGATCTCTGGTAAGCCCATCCAACCTATTAAAATACGTTGACCGTGTTCATCTATAAATGTTTGTGGTGCATAAAAATCAAATCCGTGATCTAATTCAATAAAATCACCATGATTCATCGTCATAGTAGTCAAATCTAATTGACCCATTATATAGCCTGATTGATAGATGTTGTTAAATTTTTCTCCTTGTGCTTCAATACCTTGTGGGCAAAAAAGTAACATGTCAAAACCGTCTAAATTAAAATAGTCGGGACATTCCCACATATAACCAAACTCAGTTAATTGTGTAGTTAAGTCACCTAAAAGTTCCCAATTGACGATATCATTAGATTTATAGATTAATGCTCTACCATTTAATACTTCATTTTGTGCACCTATAATCGCATAATAACTTTCATTGTGTTTAAACACTTTAGGATCTCTGAAGTGTTGAGTATAACCCTGTGGTGGCTGACTTATAACTGGTTTTGGAAATTTTGTTATAGTACCATCTTCATTCATTTTGGCAATCATTTGGCTTGAATGACGATTCCACTCATCATCACGATGGTTTCCGGTATACATGTAATAAAGTTGTTGGTTGTATTCAAAGGCACTACCACTATACACACCATGGCTATCCGCGATAGTATCTGGTTTTAATATCGGACCTTGAGGTTCAAAATGTACTAAATCTTTACTTGTAAAGTTGAACCAATATTTTAATCCATGTACAGCACCTAATGGAAACCATTGATGAGATAAGTAGTACATCCCATTAAAGTAAATTAAACCATTGGGATCATTCAATAAACCTGTTTGGGGTTGAATATGGAATATTTGTCTATATTTAGAAGCACTGACTTGCTCTTGTAATTGATGTAATTCTTCATGTGAAACATCTTCATATCGCTGATAACGGTCTTCTCGACTCCACTCACTCATTGTTAATATTCCTCCTCATCATAATACATATTCATTTTAGCACGTTTACCACCTTTTGTGGTATCGGTTCCATTTAATAACTTTATTTAAAACTAAGTTCTACATCTATAAGAATTTTTTCTTCAACTGATTGTTGTTTTATGAGTTTATCTAATTGAGACATCGCTACTTCACCAGCGGCTTCA
This sequence comes from Staphylococcus arlettae, assembly GCF_025560845.1. Classification (NCBI taxonomy): domain Bacteria; kingdom Bacillati; phylum Bacillota; class Bacilli; order Caryophanales; family Staphylococcaceae; genus Staphylococcus; species Staphylococcus arlettae. Next base: position 910,435 of record NZ_CP094803.1, on the reverse strand, counting down.
AAATGATAAATTACAGTATTAATCACCGGTGATACTAATTGGGTCATTGGATCGCCCCCAAAACCAACTATCATACGCTGATCAAATGATAATTGATGTTCAGTGCAAAATTTATGAACTGCAAGGCCAATAGCATCTGTGGCGCCAATAATAACATCGTAAGAATGATCTTTATGTAATTCAGATTGCACGTCAATCATGGCTTCATTAAAATTAAATGATGTCGTTGTAACATCAGGCGTTACATGGTATTGCTTCAAACCATCAATTAATCCACTTTTTCTTTTTATTCCCACAGCAGTATCGTGTTCAGTAACACTAAAATACTTAATGTGACGATAACCTCGTTGACCAATTAAATCACCAACAAGATATCCTGCATGGTAATCATCGTGTACAATGCAATGGAATGATTCAAAATGTTGGCCTACAATAACGACAGGGACATTAATTTTATTAATGACCTCTAAATGTTTATCGGTTAAATCAGTAGCCATAAAGATAATGCCATCAACCTTACTGCGATAAAATGTTTCTAATGCATCGATTTCTAATGCTGGATCTAAATTAGTATAATTAAGTAATAATCTATAATTCAAACTATCACATAAATTTTTCACACCTTTAATGGTCTCATCTACTGCATATGAATTCATTCTCGGTATAATAGCACCTATCATGTTTGTTTTATGTGCTCTTAAACTTTGAGCAAATTGATTGGGTTGATAATCATATTGTCGAATAATAGCATCTAATTTCTCTTTAGTTTTTCTACTCACAGAACCATTGTTTAAATATCTAGATACTGTACTTTTAGATACACCTGCAATTTTTGCAATATCTGCTATGTTCTTCATATTTACTCACTTTCATTTATGTACTGTATTTGCACTTTAAACTATATTTTATCATATTGTAATCGCTTAAAATATAAAAATACATCGATTTATAAATAGAACAGAACCTTTAAAGTATTTATGTAGACTCTCTTCAACTTCATTACCTTGGAGAACTATTTTAAATATAATTGCTTCAAGCTAGCAATGCACTAATGCCAATAAAAAGAGAGTGGGACAGAAATTTGATTTTGAAAAAAATGATTTCGTCATCCCACCCTGGCAAGGATGACTAGCATTGAAACAAGCTTGGTTTGAAGCGCATTTTCAATGCAGTCAGCTACTGCCAATATGAAAAGAGACTAGGACGAATCAATTTTGTCCTAGTCTCTTATATTATTATGCTTTTTGAACTGTAATTGTCCAAGAAGCATCATCTAATTGTTCATAGTTTGTTACTGGATAACCTTGTTCAGCAGCCCAGTTTGGCAATGCTTCTGTTGCTTGTGTACAATCAAAATCAATTTTCAATTCATCACCAGTTGTTAATGTTTCCATTTTCTTTTGAGCTTCAATTAATGGAAATGGACAAACCATTCCTACTGTTCCAAGTTCATGTACCATAAAACAATCCTCCTTAATAATTATGTTGTTTGAGTTTGAGTCGTTACTTGAGCATTACTTTGTGTTGTTGCTCGCTGTGCTTTTTTCATTGGTCTGATAAAGATGAAATAACTCATAAACCATGCACCTAAAATCATAGAAGCTAGTGCTATCCAGCCCTTCCATGACATAGTCGCAGTTTCTACTAAGCCATTCCCTATTGAACAGCCACCGGCTACTGACGCACCAAATCCCATACAAGCGCCCCCAATGACACTATTTCTAATGGTTTTTTTATCTGGTAGTCTCCATTTAAACTCTCTTGAACCTTTAGCTGCGATATACGAACCAAAGAAAATACCTAATACTAGGAACACTCCCCAGTCTAACAGGTTTACATCACCAGTCATAAAAAATTGCACAATGTTAGCTGATGGTGTTGTTATACCTAAACCATACATACGTCCTGTAGATTCACTGACAGGCCATGCTAGCAATGCAATCAATCCGACAACAATTGCTGCAATAAATGGATGGTATTTCTTTTCAAATAGATAGTAACGTACACCTGTAAATTTTTGTTTTAATTTTGGTACTGCTACTTTTGATTTAGGTTTACGCAATGTTTTCACTACAAAAAAGATAGTAATTGCAACTAATAAAACTACCCAAACCCAAGTTGGAATACCTGTTGTTTGAGACATACTTGTACTAACCGTAGTTGGTTTGTTAATGCCATTCATTACAGGTAATAACAAACCAAATTTAGTTACTGCTGCCGTTACAGCGTATAATGCTAAGGCAATCCAACTGCCTATCAATCCTTCACCTGCACGATACCAAGTACCTGTAGCACAGCCACCTGACAATACCATGCCAATTCCAAATATAAATGAACCAATAATTGTTCCTATAATTGGATAACTTGATTCAGGTATTTGGACTACTCCTGTAGATGTCAAAATAAGTAGCCCAATACTTTGTATTGAAATAGCAATTAGTAATGCATAAAACATCTTATTACTTTTTTGTATATACATATCTCTAAAGCCACCGGCTAGACAAAAGCGTGTTCTTTGCATTACAAATCCTAATAATGCTCCTACTATTAGTCCACTAACAATTAACCAAATCACTTTATCTCCTCTTTTCCGATTAAGTCAATAAGATTAATAATATAAAATTTCACTATAAATTTCAATAGTTTGCGCAAATTGTAATAATTTTGTAACTCTAAAATATAAAGGGAGTGGGACAGAAATCTGATTTTGAAAAAAATGATTTCGTCGTCCCACCCCGGCAAGGATGACTAGCGTTGAAAAAAGCTCGGTTTGAAGCGCATTTTCAATGCAGTCAGCTACTGCCCATATGAAAAAGGTTTCGACTAAAACATGGAGTGGGACAGAAATCCGATTTTGAAAAAATGATTTCGTCGTCCCACCCTGGCAAGGATGACTAGCGTTGAAAAAAGCTTGATTTAAAGCGCATTTTCAATGCAGTCAGCTACTACCAAAATGAAAAGAGACTAGGACAATCAATATTGTCCCAGTCTCTTAAAACAGTTATTTATTACCATAATTTTTCATAAAGAATAGTAATGATTGTAGTTCAATACCTAAATCAATATGATGAACTTGCACATCATTCGGAGTGCTAACGCGATTTGGCGTGAAGTTTAAAATACCTTTAACACCTGCTTCTACAAGTTGATCAGCGACTCGTTGGGCTACTGTTTCAGGTGTCGTTAAAATCACTACATCGATAGCTTCATTTTGTAATGTCTCTTGCATCTCATCAAAATGTTTAACAACAATATTACCTACTTGTTGACCCACTATTTCATCACGAATATCAAAAGCTTCTGTAATGGTCATTTCATCATGTATAGAAAAATTATACGTCAATAACGCTTTACCTAAATTACCTACACCTACAATGGCAATTTTAATTTCATTATTTTTACTTATCTCATTTTTAAAGAAATGCAACAGGCTGTCTATATTATAACCATATCCTTTTTTACCCAATTCTCCAAAATACGAAAAGTCTCTACGAATCGTCGCTGAATCGATATTTAATCCTTCGCTAATTGTTTTAGAGTTCACCCTGTCTATACCTTTTGACTTTAATGTATTAACAAATCTATAGTATAACGGTAAACGTTTTAACGTCGCTCGAGGAATTCTATCGCTATGATTAGCCAAAACCTTGTCCCCCTAATAATACTTGGATTATATCCTTAATTTTGTATGTACAATTACTACAATATTATACATGATAAATATTTAAAAATAAACAATCCTTGTTTTCTCAATAGCCGTTATACGGTAGAATATAAAGTATTAGAGAGGTGCGAATCAAATGATATTATTACAATTAAACAATGTGTCAAAATCATTCGATGGAAAAGATATTTTCAATGATGTAAATTTCGCAGTAAAAACAGGTGAACGTATTGGTATTGTTGGACGAAATGGTGCGGGAAAATCTACATTAATGAAAATAATTGCTGGTGTTGATGGTTATGATTCTGGACATATTTCCAAAATCAAAAATTTAAAACTAGGCTATTTGACACAACAAATGACACTAGACACAAATGAGACAGTTTTTGAGGAAATGTCAAAACCATTTAAACAGGTAATGGAAATTGAACAACAAATGCAACAAGAAACGCATTGGTTGGCACAACATGCAACTGAATATGAGAGTGATGACTATAAAGCACATATTGAAAAATATGAAAATTTATCAAATAGATTTGAACAATTAGAAGGTTATCAATATGAAAGTAAAATCAAAACAGTGCTACATGGTTTACATTTTACTGATGAGGATTTTAATCGTCCTATCAATGATTTTAGTGGTGGTCAAAAAACACGTCTTTCTTTAGCTCAAATGCTTCTTGAAGATCCTGATTTATTATTACTTGATGAGCCTACTAACCATCTAGATATGGAAACAACACAATGGCTAGAAAGTTATTTGAATTATTTTAAAGGCGCCATCATTATAATTAGTCATGATCGTTACTTTTTAGATAAAATCGTAACACAAATATACGATGTAGCGTTAGGCGACGTGCAACATTACGTCGGAAATTATGGTCAATTTATCACTCAACGTGATAAATATTATGAAAAACGCATGCAAGAGTATGAAAATCAACAAGCTGAAATTAAAAAGCTCGAAACTTTTGTAGATAAAAATATTGCTCGTGCCTCTACTTCAGGAATGGCCAAAAGTCGTCGTAAAATGTTAGAAAAAATCGAACGTATTGATAAACCCTTACTTGATGCACGTAGTGCTAACATTCAATTTGATTTTGACCGTAATACAGGCAATGATGTTTTCCATATTAAGCATTTAACCATTGGCTATGAACAACCCATTACGCAACCTATTGATTTGGAAGTAACTAAAGGAGACCATGTAGCAATTATTGGTCCTAATGGTATCGGTAAATCAACATTAATTAAAACGATTGCCGAACGACAACCTGCATTAGGAGGAAAGATAACAACTGGTGCAAACCTTAAAATAGGTTACTATGATCAAAAGCAAGCTGAATTCAAATCAACTGCTACTATTCTCGACTACGTGTGGGATCAATATCCTTCTATGAATGAAAAAGATATACGAGCAGTGCTTGGGCGATTTTTATTCGTACAAGAAGATGTCAAAAAAATCATTAATGATTTATCTGGTGGAGAAAAAGCGCGTCTTCAACTTGCTCTTCTAATGTTAGAAAGAAACAATGTTTTAATACTCGACGAACCTACTAACCACTTAGATATAGATTCAAAAGAAATGTTAGAACAAGCCTTAAGTCAATTCCAAGGCACTATACTCTTTGTTTCACATGACCGTTATTTCATCAATCAACTTGCCAATAAAGTTTTGAATATTGATGAATCAGGTGGGCAATTGTATTTAGGTGACTATCAATACTTTTTAGATAAAGTTGAAGAACAACAAGCTTTAGCACAACATCAAGCAACCAATGACAGTGCTACTGAACAACACGATACTACAACAAATAACTATACGTCACAAAAAGAACAAAAAAAGTTACAACGTCAAATCACACGTCAAATTGAACAATGCGAACAAGATATTGAAACCTATGAGGCGCAAATTGACGACATTGATGTACAGTTAACACAACCAGAAGTATATAGCGATCCTGAAAAAGCAAATGCTCTTGCAATTGAAAAACAACAAACCGAACAGCAATTAGAACAGGCTTTAGAGTTATGGGAAGAATTACAAGAAAAGTGATTTGTTTCTATATCGTTTTATTTTCTGAGGAAGTAATCCACATTACTTCCTCTATTTTTTTATTCACATTTAAAACCTTATAACAAAAGCTATCCACAGAGTTATCCTAGTTATCCACAAGTAAAATGTAAATTCTACTTAGGATTATCCCATACATTTTTTAACAATGCACAGCTTTAACCACTAGTTATACACAACTTATACACTGATTGTTGATAAGTACGCACGTTCTCTATTGACAAAAACGGTCAATGCATACCTAAATTCACTATGATAAACTTCAATTAATGCATTATCATAACGCTGGAGGAGTTTCTTTATGCCATCATTTTTATGGGCCGCTTTAGCGGTTGTTTGTTTTAGTATTATCGTTATTATTATGAGTGATATCATTTACAGATATAAGCTGAAACAACAAATCTCACTATTATGGAAATTACAAAAATCTTTAGAAACATTTATTCGTCCATATCATCGATATGCATATTACTTTGAAACGTACCAAACATCACAGCTTCAAGATAGGATTATCGATGATAAAACATGGTTCGATTTAGATCTACCTAAATTATTTAAACGTATGAATTTTAATTTTACTGCTATTGGCGAAATGCGGTTGTATAGTACATTAAGAAATATGACAACTGTTGATAATGAGTCATTAATCCAATTGTTTAAGTCCAATTCATATATTAGAGAAACTGTAAGTTACCATCTTGCTTTAATTGGAAAGTCAATCTATCCTATTTACCCAGACCAATTAGCGCCGGTTAAACGTCAAACTGTCTTTATGTATTGTACTTATCTACCCTTTGTTGGTTTGTTATTACTCTTTATTGATTTTAAAATTGGCACGATTGTTACATTGATGTTTATTGTACTCAATTTTGTATTAAGTGGTTCATTACGCAAAACATTCGAACAAAATTTAAATTCTATGTATTATACAGCATCGGTAATTCAAAAAGCCTATAAACTACATAAATTAGAAGGCTTGCCACCTCTCGATGTTAACTTCAAACATTTTACAGCATCACGTAAGCTTAGTTGGTTGTTAGGCCGTGCAAATTCTAATAATGACGCATTTTCTATTATGTTATTATTTAAACTCGCCTTTATGGTGGATTATCATATTTTCCACTTAATTCAACATAGTTATAAACGATATGAAGCTGAAGTTTTAGCTTGCTATGACTATATTGCAACTTTAGATAATCATTATTCAGTCGCATTGTGGCGTGAGACATTAGATTATTATGCAACACCTGAAATTACTGATAACTTTATGATCGAGTCTAAAGATGTAACCCATCCATTACTGACCAATGCCGTACCTAATACGTTAACGATTGATTTTCAAATGCTATTAACAGGTTCCAATGCTTCTGGCAAATCAACCTATATGAAGGCAATTGCATTAAATTTAATACTTGCTCAAACAGTGCAAACCGTTACAGCTAATAAATTTAAGTACAAACCTGGTTCGGTATTTACTTCAATGGCTAACCAAGATGACGTTATTTCTGGAGAAAGTTATTTTATGACTGAATTAAAAGCAATTCGTCGTCTTTTTAATGGTCAAAATAACAATTATCGATATTATTTTATTGATGAAATTTTCAAAGGTACAAATACTTCTGAACGTATTGCCGCTTCAGAATCAGTATTACGTTATTTAAATCAACAACCTAATACTCGGATAATGGCAGCAACACATGATATTGAATTAGCGTCATTATTACAACCCGATTATAAAAATTATCATTTTAACGAAACTATTAGTGATAATGAAATACACTTTGATTTTATTATTAAGTCAGGTAAAGCTAATACTCGTAACGCGATAGAACTTTTACGTATCACCGACTTCCCTACTCCAATTTATGAACGCGCTAAAAACAACGTTGAGCATCGCTAACAACCCCAAATTAAAAGAACCGTTTCTGATAAAATAAAGATCAGAAGCGGTTCTTTTAATTTATTATTCTTCTGCACTAATCATCCAAGTGACACCAAATGGATCATTAAACATCCCATATAGTGGTGACCACTCTGTTTGTCCCAATTCCATTGTAGCCACGCAACCACCGTTAATTGCATTTTCGAAAAATGTTACTGCTTGTTGACGTTCATCTTCATTATTATAGTCAAAGGTAAATGTTACTATCGCACCACTGTTATCAATTTTTTTATTCTTCCAAGTATCACTGCAATAAAATGTTTGTCCTAAGATTTCAAAAGTTGCATGCATAGTAAAATCTCCATCAACTTGATATTCTTCTGGCATATCTTTAAACATTTCATCATCGCCACCTACACGATGAATATTAGCCGCGCCTAAATGTTGCTCATAAAAGTTCAATGCTGCTAAACTATTTTTAAAATTAAAATATTGTATTGTTTTCATTTTACATTTCCCCTTATATTATTAGTAGTATATCTAGTACTATAAATACCCAAATTTTATCTATTCATTTATAAAAAACCTTGTAAGTCATATATCAATGACATTACAAGGTTTGTTGACGCTATTCTATTGAAAACATTTCGATATCTAAACTACTATTACCATTAAGTGTCATATCAGCATATTTATTTTCAAGATATAAATAATGGCCAGCCGCACCTATCATTGCGGCATTATCTGTACATAGCTTAGCGCTTGGAATAGATAATTTAATGTCTTGTTGTTCACATTGCTCAGTCAACGCAGTTCTGAGACCTTTATTACTGGCAACGCCTCCTGCAACAATTAAATCCGAGACATTATAATCTACACATGCTTGAAGTGCTTTACCTACTAATACTTCTACAACACTATTTTGAAAACTTGTAGCAACATCGGCAATATTAATTTCTTGTTGTTTTTGACGTTGATTATGCAATTTATTAATCACTGCACTCTTCAAGCCACTAAAGCTAAAATCATAACTTTCTTTATCTAACCATACGCGTGGAAAATCATACGTATCGTTACCTGTTGCAGCCAATTTATCAACTTGCGGGCCGCCTGGATAACTTAAACCTATCGTTCGTGCTACTTTATCATAGGCTTCACCTACTGCATCATCACGTGTTTCTCCAATAATTTCAAAATTCAAATGGTCTTTCATATATATTAATTCTGTGTGGCCACCTGATACAATAAGTGCTATTAAAGGAAATTGTAATGGTTCTTCAAGATGATTGGCATAAATATGTCCTGCAATATGATGCACTGGTATCAATGGTTTGTCATATGCAAATGCTAACGCTTTTGCCGCATTGATACCTACAAGTAATGCGCCTATCAAGCCAGGTCCTTGTGTCACAGCAACTGCATGAATATCTTCCATTGTTACATCAGCGTCCTTCAATGCTTCATCAATAGTAGTAGTTATTCCTTCTACATGATGCCTGCTAGCAACTTCTGGAACAACCCCACCAAATCGTTTATGACTGTCTATTTGACTCAATACAATATTACTTAAAATAGTAGTACCATTTTGAATGACGCTAATACTTGTTTCGTCACAACTAGATTCTACTGCTAATATTAACGTTTCATTATTCATTTAAATTCACCCACATGACTAATGCATCCTCACCTTCACCATAATAATTTTTCCGCTTGCCACCGTACTGAAAACCTAATTTTTGATAAACATGCTGTGCCACTGCATTTTCGACCCTGACTTCTAAACTCAATGTGTCACATTTGTTGCGTGAAAATTGAATGACATAATTTAATAACAATTGTCCAAACCCATAACCACGATAGTCACTTGTTATGGCAATTGTTGTAATTTGTGCTTGATCTATCACAATCCAACTTCCAACATAACCTAATATATGTTGGTTGTATTCAATTACAAAATAATGAGCGAATTCATTTGCTTCAAGTTCATGATAAAAAGCATCAATCGTCCATGAGCTATCATTAAAACTATGTCGTTCAATATCGAACACTTGAGGTACGTCAGCTTTGACCATAGGTCTGATTGTTAATTCTTGTTTTGTTGGTTTAGCCAATTACGTTCAGCCTCTGATATTTTTAAGTAATTAGGTTTAAATGTATATACATCATTAGGTACGGTATCTATTAATGAATACATTGTTTTAGCTTGCGGTAAATTCGCGATAAATTCTGCATCTAGTAAATCTTGTAATTTTTCGCTATCTTCTCCGACAAAAATATATGATTGCTGCAGATCATGTAAATGGTTTAATAACGCTTCAATCGTTATATATTGATCATTCATAGCACAATGTAACTGATTATCATCATAATAGTATACTCCAGCATAAACTGCTTCGCGTCGAGCATCAAAAATAGGAACTATCAATTGATTTGTCTTTGAAACTGTTGCGGCTAAAGCTTTTAGAGATGATACTCCATAGAGCTTTATATTTAAGGCATAAGCTAATGTTTTAGCTACTGTAACACCTATACGTAATCCAGTATATGAACCTGGACCTTCAGCGACGACAATAGCATCTAAGTCTTTTTTATCTACATGTGCACTTTGTAATACTTTGATAATAGCTGGCATTAATTGCACCGAATGATTCTTTTTTTCATTAGAATTAAGTTCACTTAATACTTGATCATCTTGCATAACCGCTACAGAAAGTGGTTGATTTGAAGTATCAATCAACAGATAATTCATGTTCTACCTCCTCCTTAATTTGAATATAATGTTTTCCTGTACCAACGAGTTGAATTGTACGTTCATATTCATTGTCTACATCTATATTGATTGTTAAATGTTGTTCAGGTAAATACGGCTTTATAAACTGGCTCCACTCAATTAGTATTACTGCTTCATCTTCAAAATACTCATCGAAACCTAAGTCTTCTTCAGCGTTTTCTAGTCTATAACAATCCATATGATGAAAGTTTAAGTCCTTGCCTTTGTACGACTTGATAATATTAAAAGTCGGTGAATTAATAGTGCGTTTAACGCCTAATGCCCTACCAATAAATTGACTCAAAGTAGTTTTCCCTGCTCCTAAATCGCCATTTAACAATACAACATCTCCTGCAATGAGATGTTTAGCTACAGCATTACCAAAAGCTTCCATTGCTTCCAAATTTGTTATTTTAATCATTCACTTACACCTACTATTTGTCAGAATATAAAATACATGTTTAGCTGTATCATATCTTATATTTGCTATTTTGATAATTAACTCTTATATTCTAACAAATTTTTACTACTTTTACTTTAATGTAAACCGTTTAATTAAAAAAAGATAATTGTAAGAATTGAAAGAAAATTCAAAATAATCATTGACATCATTCCGGCGATGTAGTAAATTTAATTTATCAAATTTTTAGATAATTCAAACAACTAATATATTAACCATTCAAACGGAAAGGAGCATAATAAGATGACCTATAATACAACAGTAAATAAACCAACAACTTCAAATATTTTAGTCATTTTATTATGCTTATAGGACTGGAGCTTTAGTATCAATTTACTAAAAGTTTAAGTCCTATTTCTAGTTGAATGGGACTTGAAAGCGTCCCAATAATTTATTGGGACGCTTTTTTTATTTTCAATTTTATGGGGGAATTCACAATGAGAAGTGACATGATTAAAAAAGGAGATCACCAAGCTCCAGCACGAAGTCTTTTACATGCAACAGGTGCTTTACAACAACCAACAGATATGAACAAGCCTTTCGTGGCGATTTGTAATTCATATATCGATATTGTTCCAGGGCATGTACACCTTAGAGAACTTGGCGACATAGCCAAAGAAGCCATTAGAGAAGCCGGTGCTATACCATTTGAATTTAATACAATCGGTGTCGATGATGGTATTGCTATGGGACATATTGGAATGAGATATTCCCTACCATCACGTGAAGTCATTGCTGATGCTGCAGAAACAGTCATAAATGCACATTGGTTTGACGGCGTCTTTTACATACCAAACTGTGACAAAATCACGCCTGGTATGTTACTCGCATCAGTTAGAACGAATGTACCAGCTGTATTTTGTTCAGGTGGACCTATGAAAGCAGGTTTATCATCACAAGGTAAAGCTCTTACATTATCATCAATGTTTGAAGCGGTTGGCGCATTTAAAGATGGTTCAATTACAAAGGATGAGTTTTTAGATATGGAACAAAATGCTTGTCCTACATGCGGATCTTGTTCCGGCATGTTTACAGCAAATTCGATGAATTGCTTAATGGAAGTTCTCGGTTTAGCTCTCCCATATAACGGAACTGCATTAGCAGTAAGTGATCAACGTAAAGAAATGATTAGAGAAGCAGCATTTAAACTTGTAGACAATATAAAAAATGATATTAAACCTCGTGACATTGTTACTAAAGAAGCAATTGATGATGCTTTCGCCTTAGATATGGCAATGGGTGGTTCAACAAACACTGTACTTCACACATTAGCAATTGCTAATGAAGCAGGTATTGATTACGATTTAACACGTATTAATGAAATAGCAAAACAAACACCTTATTTATCTAAAATCGCACCAAGCTCATCTTATTCAATGCATGATGTACACGAAGCTGGTGGCGTTCCAGCCATCATCAATGAATTATTTAAAAAAGAAGGTACATTACATCCAGATCGTATTACCGTAACTGGTCAGACATTACGTGAAAATAATGAAGGAAAAGAAATAACAAACGCTGATGTTATTAGACGCTTAGACAATCCTTATGATAAACAAGGTGGTTTATCAATACTTTACGGTAACTTAGCACCAAATGGAGCAGTCATCAAAGTTGGTGGCGTCGACCCTTCTATTAAAGTATTTAAAGGGAAAGCGATTTGTTTCAATTCACATGACGAAGCTGTAGAAGCTATTGATAACCACACAGTTCGCGAAGGTCATGTCGTAGTTATAAGATATGAAGGTCCAAAAGGCGGTCCAGGAATGCCAGAAATGTTAGCACCAACCTCTTCTATAGTAGGTCGTGGATTAGGTAAAGATGTAGCACTAATTACAGATGGTCGCTTTTCAGGTGCAACACGAGGCATTGCTGTTGGTCATATTTCACCAGAAGCAGCTTCAGGTGGACCTATTGGGTTAATTAGAGATGGCGACGACATCGTTATCGATTTAACCGAAAGAACATTAGACGTCGATGTCTCAACAGAAATTTTAGAAGCACGTAAGCAAGATGTCCCACAATTCAAAGCAAAAGTAAAAACAGGTTATTTAGCACGATATACAGCTTTAGTAACTAGTGCAAATACAGGTGGCGTAATGCAAGTGCCCGAAAATCTCATTTAAGGAGTGGATGAAAATGGCTAAAAATGTTGAAACGATGTATAAAGACCAACCTGAAGCAATAGAACAATATGAACCCAATGAAGAATATGAACAAACAGAACTGGAAACAGAAACACTTGATGAAATGAAAACAGGTTCTGAACTGTTAGTTGACTCACTTGTACATGAAGATGTAGATTTTATCTTTGGTTATCCAGGTGGTGCCGTTCTACCTTTATACGACACATTTTATGATGGAAAAATCCAACATATTTTGGCACGACATGAGCAAGGTGCAACACATGCAGCTGAAGGTTATGCTCGTGTGTCCGGTAAAACTGGCGTAGTAGTAGTAACAAGTGGACCTGGAGCAACTAATGCAATTACTGGTATAGCTGATGCTTACAGTGACTCATTACCATTAGTAGTCTTTACTGGACAAGTAGCAACAGCTGGTATTGGTAAAGATGCATTCCAAGAAGCAGATTTATTATCTATGACTACACCTATAACTAAACATAACTATCAAGTAAAAAATGTTAATGATATTCCTACCATTATTCATGAAGCATTCCATATTGCTAATACAGGTAGAAAAGGACCAGTTGTTATAGACTTCCCTAAAGATATGGGTATCCTTTCTACTAATGCTCAAGTCAGCGAAAACTTAGACTTGCCAGGTTATAAGGTAGCTAATGAACCTAAATTTGATGAAATTCAAAAATTACGTGATTACCTTAAAACAGCTAAAAAACCACTAGTTTTAGGTGGTGCTGGTATTAATCATGCACAAGCTAATGACGTATTCACAGAATTTGTTAACCGACATCAGTTACCAGTCGTAACAACATTATTAGGTCTTGGTTCAATACCATATGAACACCCCCTATTTTTAGGTATGGGAGGCATGCATGGCTCATACGCCAGTAATATAGCATTAACAGAATGTGATTTATTGATAAACTTCGGTAGTCGTTTTGACGACCGACTCGCAAGTAAGCCAGATGAATTCGCACCTAATGCCAAAATCGTGCATATCGATATTGATCCATCAGAGATCAATAAAATCATTAAAACAGACTTAGGTATTGTTGCTGATTGTAAAGCAACAATCGAAGCTTTACTTGCATTTGAGAGTTATTCAATTAAACATGATGAGTGGCTTACTACATGTTCTAATAATAAGGCTCAATATCCTTTCAGCTATAAAAATGATCAAGATAATTTCTCTAAGCCACAACGTACAATTCAGTATATCGGTGAGATCACAAATGGTGATGCCATAGTAACTACAGATGTTGGTCAACATCAAATGTGGGTTGCTCAATATTATCCATTTAAAACACATGGCCAATTGGTAACGAGTGGTGGCTTAGGTACGATGGGCTTTGGCATTCCAGCTGCTATCGGGGCTAAGTTAGCTGAACCACAAAAACCAGTAGTAGCTTTTGTGGGCGATGGTGGATTCCAAATGACAAATCAAGAAATGGCCATTCTTGAAGAATATGGTCTAGATATAAAAATTGTTATTATCAATAACGGTACTTTAGGTATGGTTAAACAATGGCAAGATAAGTTCTTTAATAAACGTTTTTCTCATTCGGTATTTAATGGCCAACCTGACTTTATAAAAATGGCTGAAGCCTATAATGTTAAAGGGTTTATGATAGATGATCCTACAAAATTGGAATCTCAATTAGATGAAGCCTTTGCACATGAAGGTCCAGCATTAATTGAAGTTAGAATTTCACCTATTGAACCTGTAACACCAATGGTTCCTTCTGGTAAACCGAATCATGAAATGGAGGGCTTAGAATGAGAAGAACATTTCGCACAAGAGTAAGAGACAAAGCTGGTACATTAAACCGCTTAACTAGTATTTTTGTAAGACGTCAATTCAATATCGTCAACCTATCTGCAACACCAACCTTACAAGAAGGTATATCAGATATTACATTTGTAGCAGAAGTGCCAGACAGAGACGTTTTAAGAAACTTACTAACACAACTCGAAAAACAAATTAACATCATTAGTGTGGAAGACATTACAGATACTAACACCTACAATAGAGAATTAGTATTAGTAAAGTTACAAACCCCTTCTGATCAGTCAGAATTATACAAAGTAATTCAACCATATGATGCGCTAGTATCTATATTGAAGCAAGAAGCGGATTATACTTACCTTCAAGCTTCAGGTCCTCAATATACGATGGACAATTTATTAGATGATCTATCATCATATAGTATTGAACAGATTGCAAGAACAGGTTCAGCAGGAATCATTTAATTTTCGGAAAATTTCGAATTTATTTTAATTACACATGGAGGATTTTATTATGACAACAGTTTATTATGATCAATCAGTAACAAAAGATGCACTACAAGGTAAAAGAATTGCAGTTATCGGCTACGGTTCACAAGGTCATGCACATGCACAAAATTTAAAAGATAATGGTTATGACGTGATCATTGGAATTCGCCCAGGTAACTCATTTAATAAAGCGAAAGATGATGGTTTTGAAGTATTTCCTGTAGCTGAAGCAGCAAAACAAGCTGAAGTCATTATGATTTTATTACCTGATGAAATTCAAGGTAAAGTCTATGAGGAAGAAATCGCACCTAACTTGGAACCAAATAATGCACTAGTATTTGCACATGGCTTCAATATTCATTTTAATGTAATTCAACCACCTGCAGATGTTGACGTATTTTTAGTTGCACCTAAAGGTCCTGGTCATTTAGTACGACGTACATTTGCTGAAGGCAGTGCAGTCCCTGCCCTAATCGGAATCGAACAAGATGCTAGTGGTGAAGCTAAAGATATTGCTTTAAGTTATGCTAAAGGAATTGGCGCTACACGTGCAGGTGTATTAGAAACTACATTTAAAGAAGAAACTGAAACAGATTTATTTGGTGAACAAGCTGTACTATGTGGTGGTGTAACTAAATTAATTCAATCAGGTTTCGAAACATTAGTAGAAGCTGGTTATCAACCTGAAATTGCTTATTTCGAAGTATTACATGAAATGAAATTAATCGTTGATTTAATGTATGAAGGTGGTATGGAAAACATGCGTTATTCAATTTCCAATACAGCTGAATTTGGAGATTACGTATCTGGACCACGTGTTATTACACCAGATGTTAAAGATAATATGAAAGCAGTATTAACTGATATTCAAGCAGGAAACTTCAGTGACCGCTTCATCAAAGATAACGAAAATAACTTTAATGAATTCCATAAATTAAGAGAAGAACAACACGGTCATCAAATTGAAAAAGTTGGTAAAGATTTACGTGAAATGATGCCTTTCATTAAATCTAAAAGCATTCAAAAATAAATGACTAATTAACTTCATAGCATCTGAGATATCAATTCTTATCTCAGATGTTACGAATTAGTTAGATTAACGGGATAATATATTGTTAGGAGATGTTGAAAATGAGTAACCATATTCAAATTTTTGATACTACACTTAGAGATGGAGAACAAACGCCGGGGGTTAGTTTTTCATTCGATGAGAGGTTAAAGATAGCAAAGCAATTAGAAAAATGGGGAGTCGATATAATTGAAGCAGGGTTCCCTGCCTCAAGCACAGGTAGTTTTCAATCAGTTGAAGCAATATCTGAAGCATTATCAACTACTGCTGTATGTGGTTTAGCGCGTTGTGTAAAATCAGATATTGATGCTGTATATGAAGCAACCAAAAAAGCTGCGTTACCACGTATTCATGTATTTGTTGCAACAAGTCAAATACATTTAGAATCAAAATTAAAAATGACACAAGATGAAGTATTAGCTTCAATTAAAGAGCATGTTGCATATGCCAAAGACTTTTTCGATGTAGTTCAATTTTCACCAGAAGATGCAACACGAACAGAATTACCATTTTTAATTGATTGTGTTCAAACAGCTGTAGATGCCGGTGCTAGTGTTATTAACATTCCTGATACTGTAGGTTTTAGCTATCCATCAGAATATGGAAAAATTTTCAAAACACTTCTTGAAACAATTAAAACAGATCATGAAGTCATTTACAGTGCACATTGTCATGATGATTTAGGATTAGCCGTTGCCAACAGTATGGCTGCAATTGAAAATGGCGCCAAGCGTATCGAAGGTACTATTAATGGTATTGGAGAACGTGCAGGTAATACAGCTCTTGAAGAAGTTGCTCTTGGCCTTTACGTTCGCCAAGATCATTATAACAATCAATCCAAAATTAATTTAGCAGAGACCAAACAAACATCCGATTTGATTTCTCGTTATGCTGGTATTAGAGTTCCAAAAAATAAAGCAATTGTTGGTCAAAATGCGTTTAGTCACGAATCAGGTATCCATCAAGATGGCGTGTTAAAAAACCCTGAAACATATGAAATTATGACACCACAACTCGTTGGTGTTAAAACAACTGAATTACCACTAGGTAAATTATCTGGTAAACATGCATTTGCTGAAAAACTTGTAAACCTTGGCTACGATATCGATGTAGATGAACAAAAAATATTATTTAAGCAATTTAAAGAAATCGCTGATAAAAAGAAAGCAGTAACTGACAGAGATATTCACGCTTTAATTCAAGGTACATCACATGAACAAAGTGCTATTTATCAAGTAGAAACATTACAACTACAATTTGTTTCTAATGGTTTACAAAGCGCCGTCGTCGTCATTAAAGATAAAGATGGCAATATTTACCAAGATTCAAGTATCGGTACAGGTTCTATCTTAGCTGTTTATAATGCCGTTGATCGCATCTTCGACAGAGAAACTGAACTACTAGATTATTCTATTGATTCAGTTACTGAAGGTTCTGATGCTCAAGCTGAAGTACATGTACAATTAAAAATCGGTAATCAAATTGTATCTGGCGTTGGTATCGATCATGATATTTTATTAGCATCATGTAAATCATACGTCGAAGCACAAGCCAAATATATTGCAGATATTTCCAAGGAAGAAGGTATTCATTCATGAGTTATAAAATCATAGCATTGCCTGGTGATGGTATTGGTCCAGAAATTATGTCAGGTTCATTAGAAATCTTATCACAGTTAAGTCAACAATTTAATTTTAGTTATGAACTTGAAAGTCATGACTTTGGTGGAATTGCTATCGATAATCATGGTACACCCCTTCCAGATAATACATTATCTGCGTGCCAACAAGCTGATGCTGTATTATTAGGTGCAGTTGGTGGTCCTAAGTGGACAGATCCAGCTAATAGACCTGAACAAGGTTTATTAGGTATCCGTAAAGCATTAGGCTTATTTGCTAATATTCGCCCTACTACAGTGACAAGTGGGACTAGCCATTTATCACCACTTAAAGAAAGTAAAGTAGCAGGTACAGACTTTGTAATTGTGCGTGAATTAACTGGCGGTATTTATTTTGGCGAACCTAAACATTGGGATAACAATCAAGCCGTCGATTCACTAACATACACTAAAGCCGAAATTGTACGTATCGCTCGTGTTGGTTTTGAGTTAGCTCAAAAAAGAAACAAAAAGTTAACTTCAGTCGATAAAGAAAATGTTTTATCATCTAGTAAATTATGGCGCCAAGTCGTTAATGAAGTAGCAGCAGACTATCCTGATGTTGAAGTAAACCATTTACTCGTTGATGCTTGCGCTATGCACCTAATAGTAAATCCGTCACAATTCGATGTCATCGTTACTGAAAACTTATTTGGTGATATTTTAAGTGATGAAGCATCTGTTATTCCTGGCTCTTTAGGATTATCACCATCAGCTAGTTTTAGTGAACAAGGCACACGTCTTTATGAACCTATCCATGGTTCAGCACCTGATATTGCAGGTCAAGATAAAGCCAATCCATTCGGTATGTTACTTTCAGTAGCTATGTGTTTACGTGAAAGTTTAAAACAAGATGATGCAGCAACACACTTAGAAAATATCATTTATACTTTGATTAAAACTGGTAAAACAACAACAGACCTTGGAGGTCAGTATACTACTTCTGACATATTTAATTTTGTAAAAGAAAATCTTTAAAGGAGGAGATGTCGTATGGGTAAAACACTTTTTGATAAAGTATGGAATAAACATGTGTTAACGGGTAAAGAAGGTGAACCTCAATTATTATATATTGATTTGCATCTTATTCACGAAGTTACATCTCCTCAAGCATTTGAAGGTTTGAGGCTACAAAATAGAACACTACGTCGCCCTGATTTAACATATGCTACTTTGGATCATAACGTACCTACAATTGATATTTTTAATATTAAAGATGAGATTGCGAATAAACAAATAACTACATTGCAAAAGAATGCTAAAGAATTTGGTGTTCACATCTTTGATATGGGTTCAGATGAACAAGGTATAGTGCATATGGTAGGACCAGAAACAGGATTAACTCAACCAGGAAAAACAATTGTGTGTGGCGACTCCCACACTGCCACTCACGGCGCTTTTGGTGCCATTGCATTCGGTATTGGTACAAGTGAGGTTGAACATGTCTTTGCAACTCAAAGTTTGTGGCAAACAAAACCGAAAAATTTAAAAATTGATGTAAATGGTACATTGCCTCCTGGTGTCTATGCTAAAGATATTATTCTACATCTAATTAATCAACATGGTGTAGATTTTGGTACAGGTTACGCTTTAGAATTTACAGGTGAAGCCATTCGCGCACTCTCAATGGAAGCACGTATGACTATTTGTAATATGGCTATAGAAGCCGGTGCAAAATACGGCATGATGCAACCAGATGACACAACATTTGAATATGTTAAAGGACGCCCTTACGCAACGAATTATAAGTATGATATAGATGCATGGCGTGAACTTTATACTGATGAAGATGCTGAATTTGATAAAGTCATTGAATTAAATGTTTCTGACTTAGAGCCACAAGTTACTTGGGGTACAAGTCCTGAAATGGGTGTCAATTTTAACACACCATTCCCTGAAATAACTGATGTTAATGATGAACGTGCCTATAACTATATGGGACTTAAACCCGGCCAAAAAGCTGAAGATATTGACTTAGGATATGTCTTTTTAGGCTCATGTACCAATGCCAGACTTTCCGATTTAATTGAAGCAAGTCAAATCGTGAAAGGCAATAAAGTACATCCTAAAATTACAGCAATTGTTGTTCCAGGTTCACGTTCTGTAAAAAATGAAGCTGAAAAATTAGGCATTGATCAAATCTTTAAAGAGGCTGGTTTTGATTGGAGAGAGCCTGGTTGTTCAATGTGCTTAGGCATGAATCCTGACCAAGTTCCTAATGGTGTTCATTGTGCTTCTACAAGTAATAGAAATTTTGAAGGTCGCCAAGGTAAAGGTGCACGTACACATTTAGTATCACCAGCAATGGCCGCAGCGGCAGCAATTAATGGTAGATTTGTAGATGTAAGAAAGGTGGTTGTTTAAGATGGAAGTAAAACCAATTACAACATATAGTGGTAAAATTGTACCACTCTTTCACGATAATATAGATACAGATCAAATCATTCCAAAAGTTCATTTGAAACGTATTTCCAAAACGGGATTTGGTCCGTTTGCTTTCGATGAATGGCGTTAT
Organism: Staphylococcus arlettae; assembly: GCF_025560845.1. Lineage (NCBI taxonomy): Bacteria > Bacillati > Bacillota > Bacilli > Caryophanales > Staphylococcaceae > Staphylococcus > Staphylococcus arlettae. The sequence goes on along the minus strand of NZ_CP094803.1, from coordinate 889,926 downwards.
TTAGAAGATGGTTCAGACAATCCAGATTTTAACCCCAATAAACCAGAATATCGTGACGCTTCCATTCTGATTACTGGAGATAACTTTGGTTGTGGCTCTAGTAGAGAGCATGCAGCGTGGGCGATAAAAGATTATGGCTTTGATATTATTATTGCAGGAAGTTATAGTGATATTTTCTATATGAATTGTACAAAAAATGGTATGCTCCCTATTACGTTAGATGAAGCAGCACGTAAACATTTAGCTCAATTCCAAGAAATTACTATAGATTTACCAAACCAAACAGTTACATCACCAGAACAAACCTTCCACTTTGACATTGATTCAACATGGAAAAACAAATTGGTTAAAGGATTAGATGACATTGCAGTAACATTGCAATATGAGCAACAAATCAAATCATATGAAGAATCAAAAGCTTATTAAGCAGCTACTAATTTTAAATCAAAGGTGTGAAAATTATGACAGTAAAAACTACAGTGTTATCAAAGGATATAGATGAAGCATTTTTACAATTGAAAGATATCGCTAAAGAAACCCCTCTTCAAAAAGATCATTATTTATCTCTTAAATATGATTGTAACGTTTATTTAAAACGTGAAGATTTGCAGTGGGTACGTTCATTTAAATTGCGAGGCGCATATAATGCAATTGCTGCGTTAAGTGATCAAGAACGACAAAACGGTATAACTTGTGCTAGTGCTGGTAACCATGCACAAGGCGTAGCCTATACCGCGAGTAAATTAAATCTTAAAGCAGTTATCTTTATGCCAGTCACAACACCACTTCAAAAAATTAACCAAGTTAAATTTTTTGGTGCTTCAAATGTTGAAGTCGTATTAACTGGTGATACATTTGATGATTGTCTTAAAGAAGCTTTAACTTATACTCAAGACAACAAAATGAATTTTATTGATCCTTTTAATAATATTTACACAATTGCCGGTCAAGGCACTTTGGCAAAAGAGATTATCAATCAAGCACAACAAGATGATGTCGAATTTGATTATTTATTTGCTGCAATTGGTGGTGGCGGTTTAATTTCAGGTGTAGGCACATATTTTAAAGATCACTCACCTAATACTTCTATTGTAGGTGTAGAACCTGCTGGTGCCAGTAGTATGTATGCTTCAGTAGTATTAGAAAACCAAATTGTTACATTACCTGAAATTGACAAGTTTGTTGATGGTGCATCAGTCGCTCGTGTCGGTGAAATCACATATGACATTTCTAAAAATGTAGTCGACGATTACGTCCAAGTACATGAAGGTGCAGTATGTTCAACTATTTTAGATATGTATTCCAAACAAGCAATTATTGCTGAACCTGCTGGTGCCCTTAGTGTCACAGCATTAGAACAATATAAATCACACATTAAAGGAAAAAATGTCGTTTGTATCGTGAGTGGCGGTAATAATGATATTAATAGAATGAAAGAAATTGAAGAACGTTCTTTACTGTTCGAAGAAATGAAACATTACTTTATCCTAAATTTCCCACAACGCCCAGGAGCATTACGTGAATTTGTAAATGATGTTTTAGGAGCAAAAGATGATATTACAAAATTTGAGTATTTGAAAAAATCATCACAAAATACAGGAACAGTTATTATCGGTATTCAATTATATCATCATAGTGATCTAGAACAATTAAAAGAAAATGTAACAGAATTTGATCCATCAAACATTTATATTAATGAAAATAAAATGTTATATTCCTTACTGATATAACATTAAAAATTTCAAAATAAATATCTTTGATAAACATAGAAGAAAATGGTACTACTATTATTCAAAATAGTAGTACCATTTTCTTTTTCATATAAAGAAGTACTTTGCATGTAATACATTAGTACTTCTAAGCGGGATGTTAACCACTACCTTCGGCGCTAAGGGCTTTCGGCTTGTGACAAGCGTTCGCATCTAAAGTAGTACTTTGCATGCAATGCATTAGTACTACTTATGCAATTGCTCCAGCAATTGTACACCTTTTGTCCTGACTTGCTTACCTCTCGTAAGCGCGTTGCGTCACAAGTTTCATTCGTCAGCTTCAATCGCTTTCACTTTGCCTTGTTTCTACTTTTATAATAAAGACCTTGCGGTCTAGATAGTATATTTTTCATATAAAAAAAGAGACCTCTCGGTCTCGGCTCATCGCATCCTATAATTGCCTGGCAACGTCCTACTCTAGCGGGATGTTAACCACTACCATCGGCGCTAAGGGCTTTCGGCTTGTGGCAAGCGTTCGCATCTAAAGTAGTACTTTGCATGCAATGCATTAGTACTACTTATGCAATTGCTCCAGCAATTGTACACCTTTTGTCCTGACTTGCTTACCTCTCGTAAGCGCGTTGCGTCACAAGTTTCATTCGTCAGCTTCAATCGCTTTCACTTTGCCTTGTTTCTACTTTTATAATAAAGACCTTGCGGTCTAGATAGTATATTTTTCATATAAAAAAAGAGACCTCTCGGTCTCGGCTCATCGCATCCTATAATTGCCTGGCAACGTCCTACTCTAGCGGGATGTTAACCACTACCTTCGGCGCTAAGGGCTTTCGGCTTGTGGCAAACGTTCGCATCTATCCTCTTTCAACTTGCTCCTGACTTGCTTACCTCTCGTAAGCGCGTTGCGTCACAAGTTTCATTCGTCAGCTTCAATCGCTTTCACTTCGCCTCGTTTCTACTTTTATAATAAAGACCTTGCGGTCTAGATAGTATATTTTTCATATAAAAAAAGAGACCTCTCGGTCTCGGCTCATCGCATCCTATAATTACCTGGCAACGTCCTACTCTAGCGGGATGTAAATCCAACTACCATCGGCGCTAAGGAGCTTAACTTCTGTGTTCGGCATGGGAACAGGTGTGACCTCCTTGCCATTGTCACCAGACAATGTATGTGAATGTAGTTATACATTCAAAACTAGATAGTAAATAAAATAAGTGAACCAAGTAAAACCTATTTAAAATTGATTAAGTCTTCGATCGATTAGTATTCGTCAGCTCCACATATCACTATGCTTCCACCTCGAACCTATTAACCTCATCATCTTTGAGGGATCTTATAACCGAAGTTGGGAAATCTCATCTTGAGGGGGGCTTCATGCTTAGATGCTTTCAGCACTTATCCCGTCCATACATAGCTACCCAGCGATGCCGTTGGCACGACAACTGGTACACCAGAGGTATGTCCATCCCGGTCCTCTCGTACTAAGGACAGCTCCTCTCAAATTTCCTACGCCCACGACGGATAGGGACCGAACTGTCTCACGACGTTCTGAACCCAGCTCGCGTACCGCTTTAATGGGCGAACAGCCCAACCCTTGGGACCGACTACAGCCCCAGGATGCGATGAGCCGACATCGAGGTGCCAAACCTCCCCGTCGATGTGAACTCTTGGGGGAGATAAGCCTGTTATCCCCGGGGTAGCTTTTATCCGTTGAGCGATGGCCCTTCCATGCGGAACCACCGGATCACTAAGTCCGTCTTTCGACCCTGCTCGACTTGTAAGTCTCGCAGTCAAGCTCCCTTATGCCTTTACACTCTGTGAATGATTTCCAACCATTCTGAGGGAACCTTTGAGCGCCTCCGTTACTCTTTAGGAGGCGACCGCCCCAGTCAAACTGTCCATCTGACACTGTCTCCCACCATGATCAATGGTGCGGGTTAGAAATCCAACACAGCGAGGGTAGTATCCCACCAACGCCTCCACGTAAGCTAGCGCTCACGTATCTAAGGCTCCTACCTATCCTGTACAAGCTGTGCCGAATTTCAATATCAGACTACAGTAAAGCTCCACGGGGTCTTTCCGTCCTGTCGCGGGTAACCTGCATCTTCACAGGTACTATGATTTCACCGAGTCTCTCGTTGAGACAGTGCCCAAATCGTTACGCCTTTCGTGCGGGTCGGAACTTACCCGACAAGGAATTTCGCTACCTTAGGACCGTTATAGTTACGGCCGCCGTTTACTGGGGCTTCGATTCGTAGCTTCGCAGAAGCTAACCACTCCTCTTAACCTTCCAGCACCGGGCAGGCGTCAGCCCCTATACATCACCTTACGGTTTAGCAGAGACCTGTGTTTTTGATAAACAGTCGCTTGGGCCTATTCACTGCGGCTTTCCTGGGCGTGAACCCTAGAAAGCACCCCTTCTCCCGAAGTTACGGGGTCATTTTGCCGAGTTCCTTAACGAGAGTTCGCTCGCTCACCTTAGAATTCTCATCTTGACTACCTGTGTCGGTTTGCGGTACGGGCACCATAATTCTAGCTAGAGGATTTTCTTGGCAGTGTGAAATCAACGACTCGAGGAATAAATTCCTCTCCCCATCACAGCTTGACCTTAATGAGTACCGGATTTGCCTAATACTCAGTCTTACTGCTTGGACGTACAATCCAATCGTACGCTTCGCCTATCCTACTGCGTCCCCCCATCGCTTAAAACGAATTGAGGTGGTACAGGAATATCAACCTGTTGTCCATCGCCTACGCCTTTCGGCCTCAGCTTAGGTCCCGACTAACCCAGAGCGGACGAGCCTTCCTCTGGAAACCTTAGTCAATCGGTGGACGGGATTCTCACCCGTCTTTCGCTACTCACACCGGCATTCTCACTTCTAAGCGCTCCACATGTCCTTGCGATCATGCTTCAACGCCCTTAGAACGCTCTCCTACCATTGTCCTACGGACAATCCACAGCTTCGGTAATATGTTTAGCCCCGGTACATTTTCGGCGCAGTGTCACTCGACTAGTGAGCTATTACGCACTCTTTAAATGATGGCTGCTTCTAAGCCAACATCCTAGTTGTCTGGGCAACGCCACATCCTTTTCCACTTAACATATATTTTGGGACCTTAGCTGGTGGTCTGGGCTGTTTCCCTTTCGAACACGGACCTTATCACCCATGTTCTGACTCCCAAGTTAAATTGATTGGCATTCGGAGTTTGTCTGAATTCGGTAACCCGAGAAGGGCCCCTCGTCCAAACAGTGCTCTACCTCCAATAATCATCACTTGAGGCTAGCCCTAAAGCTATTTCGGAGAGAACCAGCTATCTCCAGGTTCGATTGGAATTTCTCCGCTACCCACAACTCATCCGCTCACTTTTCAACGTAAGTCGGTTCGGCCCTCCATTCAGTGTTACCTGAACTTCAGCCTGGTCATGGGTAGATCACCTGGTTTCGGGTCTACGACCAAATACTCAACGCCCTATTCAGACTCGCTTTCGCTGCGGCTCCACATTTGCTGCTTAACCTTGCATCAGATCGTAACTCGCCGGTTCATTCTACAAAAGGCACGCCATCACCCATTAACGGGCTCTGACTACTTGTAAGCACACGGTTTCAAGTTCTCTTTCACTCCCCTTCCGGGGTACTTTTCACCTTTCCCTCACGGTACTGGTTCACTATCGGTCACTAGAGAGTATTTAGCCTTGGGAGATGGTCCTCCCGGATTCCGACGGAATTCCACGTGCTCCGTCGTACTCAGGATCCACTCAAGAGTGTATAAATTTTCGACTACAGGATTATTACCTTCTTTGATTTATCTTTCCAGATAATTCGTCTAATTTATACATTTGTAACTCCGTATAGAGTGTCCTACAACCCCAATAAGCAAGCTTATTGGTTTGGGCTCTTCCCGTTTCGCTCGCCGCTACTCAGGGAATCGATTTTTCTTTCTCTTCCTCCGGGTACTAAGATGTTTCAGTTCTCCGGGTATGCCTTCAGACATGATATATATTCACATGTCGATAACACGACATAACTCGTGCTGGGTTTCCCCATTCGGAAATCTCTGGATCACAGCTTACTTACAGCTCCCCAAAGCATATCGTCGTTAGTAACGTCCTTCATCGGCTTCTAGTGCCAAGGCATCCACCGTGCGCCCTTAATAACTTAATCGTTTGTTTAAATCAAACATTGTTTCATTTAAACCCAAAATGTTATTAATCTGTGAGTGTTCTTTCGAACACTAGCGATTATTTGTTTTGAATTCAAGCTTTTTCAAACTTTAATTCACTCGGTTTTGCTTGGTAAAATCTATATTTTACTTACTTATCTAGTTTTCAATGTACAATTTATGTTGAATCCTCAAATTATGAGCATTCAAAACTGAATACAATATGTCAATGTTATTCCTTTTCAACTTCGTAGAAGTTGTTCCGAATATATCCTTAGAAAGGAGGTGATCCAGCCGCACCTTCCGATACGGCTACCTTGTTACGACTTCACCCCAATCATTTGTCCCACCTTCGACGGCTAGCTCCATAAATGGTTACTCCACCGGCTTCGGGTGTTACAAACTCTCGTGGTGTGACGGGCGGTGTGTACAAGACCCGGGAACGTATTCACCGTAGCATGCTGATCTACGATTACTAGCGATTCCAGCTTCATGTAGTCGAGTTGCAGACTACAATCCGAACTGAGAACAACTTTATGGGATTTGCATGACCTCGCGGTTTAGCTGCCCTTTGTATTGTCCATTGTAGCACGTGTGTAGCCCAAATCATAAGGGGCATGATGATTTGACGTCATCCCCACCTTCCTCCGGTTTGTCACCGGCAGTCAACCTAGAGTGCCCAACTAAATGCTGGCAACTAAGTTTAAGGGTTGCGCTCGTTGCGGGACTTAACCCAACATCTCACGACACGAGCTGACGACAACCATGCACCACCTGTCACTTTGTCCCCCGAAGGGGAAAGCTCTATCTCTAGAGTGGTCAAAGGATGTCAAGATTTGGTAAGGTTCTTCGCGTTGCTTCGAATTAAACCACATGCTCCACCGCTTGTGCGGGTCCCCGTCAATTCCTTTGAGTTTCAACCTTGCGGTCGTACTCCCCAGGCGGAGTGCTTAATGCGTTAGCTGCAGCACTAAGGGGCGGAAACCCCCTAACACTTAGCACTCATCGTTTACGGCGTGGACTACCAGGGTATCTAATCCTGTTTGATCCCCACGCTTTCGCACATCAGCGTCAGTTACAGACCAGAAAGTCGCCTTCGCCACTGGTGTTCCTCCATATCTCTGCGCATTTCACCGCTACACATGGAATTCCACTTTCCTCTTCTGCACTCAAGTCTCCCAGTTTCCAATGACCCTCCACGGTTGAGCCGTGGGCTTTCACATCAGACTTAAGAAACCGCCTACGCGCGCTTTACGCCCAATAATTCCGGATAACGCTTGCCACCTACGTATTACCGCGGCTGCTGGCACGTAGTTAGCCGTGGCTTTCTGATTAGGTACCGTCAAGACGTGCACAGTTACTTACACGTTTGTTCTTCCCTAATAACAGAGTTTTACGAGCCGAAACCCTTCATCACTCACGCGGCGTTGCTCCGTCAGGCTTTCGCCCATTGCGGAAGATTCCCTACTGCTGCCTCCCGTAGGAGTCTGGACCGTGTCTCAGTTCCAGTGTGGCCGATCACCCTCTCAGGTCGGCTACGTATCGTTGCCTTGGTAAGCCATTACCTTACCAACTAGCTAATACGGCGCGGGTCCATCTATAAGTGATAGCAAAACCATCTTTCACTTTAGAACCATGCGGTTCTAAATGTTATCCGGCATTAGCCCCGGTTTCCCGGAGTTATTCCAGTCTTATAGGTAGGTTACCCACGTGTTACTCACCCGTCCGCCGCTAACGTCAAAGGAGCAAGCTCCTTATCTGTTCGCTCGACTTGCATGTATTAGGCACGCCGCCAGCGTTCATCCTGAGCCAGGATCAAACTCTCCATAAAAAATTATGATGTTTGATTAGCTCATAAATACTAATTTGTGTGTTATCTCTAACACGTTTAAACCAACGATCTTGTCGTTGCGTTTGGAATTAACGTTGACATATTGCGATTCAGTTTTCAATGTTCATTTAAGATTTGATTGGAGCGGGTGATGGGAATCGAACCCACAACATCAGCTTGGAAGGCTGAGGTTTTGCCATTAAACTACACCCGCTTATTATAATTGATTTTTGGTGCGGCCGAGAGGATTTGAACCTCCACGGGATTACTCCCACTAGGCCCTCAACCTAGCGCGTCTGCCATTCCGCCACGACCGCTAGGCAAAACGGTTAGTACTTCATCAGAACATTAACTATTGTAACGTAATGTTAACGTGATGTCAACACTTTTGTTATTTGGTTTTAACATACTTAACATGTACTCAATAATTGCAGTTATTATTTTTGCAACGTTTATTATCATATACCATGATTCTTACATCGTCAATTGTTTTTAATGAATTTTTTAATTTTATAATCTAAAATAAGTTACGATTTACCTTTAAATATCAATTTTATTCAAAACATCACTTTTATATGCTAATAAAACAAATGGAGAGCTGTAACATTTGTTACAACTCTCTGTTTGTTATTTCTTTTCTATTAATGTTAATTTTTGATGGCACAGACTGCAGACCATTTTACGAGTATTAACTTTACGAATTCTCATGAACTTAGTTTTACAATTAGTGCACTCATAAATATAATTTGCACGTGATTCATAACTTTCAAGTGGTTCACAATATCTTGGTGCATTTACTTGTTTGCTTAATTTTTTGAAATCATAATCTTTATGTTTGTAACCTTTGCCTTCTAAATGTAAATGATAGTGACATAACTCGTGCTTTATAATATTCGTCAATGCCTCCATGCCATACATAGTATATTGTTTGTAATTTATTTCAATATTATGTGAATGTAACAAGTATCTTCCGCCTGTAGTTCTTAATCTGTTGTTAAAATAGGCTCGATGCTTAAAAGGCTTGTTAAAATTTTCTAAGGATACCTTTTCAACACAACTTTGTAATTCATTATTTTGCATATGGATCAACCATAGTTAATGCTACCTTGCCTTTTTGCTCATCTATATCGACAATCCATACATCTACTATATCGCCTACACTAACGATATCCATAGGATTTTTCACAAATTTCTTGGCAAGTTTTGAAATATGCACTAAGCCATCTTGTTTTACCCCGATATCAACAAATGCACCAAAATCTACTACATTACGTACTGTTCCGCTTAATTTCATACCTTCAGTTAAATCTTCTATAGATAACACATCAGATTTTAAAATAGGTGTTTCATAGTTGTCTCTTGGATCTCTATTAGGTGCAATCAATGCTGCTATAATATCTTCTAAAGTAGGTAATCCAACATTTAGTTGTTCTGCAATTTGTTGCTGGTCTATCTTTGTGAGTTTATCTTTTAGCAGTTGAGAGCCTAAATCGCTTTTAGTTAAGCCAATATCATTAAGTAAGTTATTTGTTATATCATAACTTTCAGGATGTATTGCTGTATTATCTAATGGTTCTTCACCATCAACAATACGTAAAAATCCAATACTTTGTTCAAAAGTTTTAGCTCCTAAACGTTTTACTTTAGCGATTTCTTTATAATGTTTAATTCCACCGTGTTCTTCTCTATATTGAATTAAATTATCTGCAATTGTACGTGACAACCCTGCCACATGTTGTAATAAAGAATGTGATGCAGTATTTACATCTACTCCTACTTGGTTTACAGCTGTTTCCACGACAAACGTTAATGCTTTTTCTAACTCTTTTTGGTTTACATCATGTTGGTATTGCCCCACACCAATGGATTTTGGATCTATTTTAACGAGTTCGCTCAATGGATCTTGTACTCTTCTACCAATTGACACTGCACTTCGTTCTTCTACTTGAAAATCTGGAAACTCTGCTCTTGCAATTTCAGATGCTGAATAGACAGATGCACCTGCTTCGTTAACAATGATAAATTGTACATTGAGGTTATGTTGTTGAATCATATTTGCAACAAATTGTTCTGTCTCTCTACTTGCAGTTCCATTACCAATTGCTATTAAATCTATGTTATAGTCTTTAACACATTTTAAGAAAATACTTTCTGCTTCTTTTCTTTTATTAATTGGCGGATGCGGATACATAACACTTTTAGCTATAAATGTACCGAATGGATTAATTATTGCTAACTTACATCCCGTTCTAAAAGCTGGATCCACACCTAAAATCTGTTTTCCTTTTAATGGAGGTTGTAACAATAAGTTTTTAAGATTTTCGCTAAAGACATCAATTGCATGATTTTCTGCTTTTGTAGTTAAATCACTTCGTATTTCACGCTCAATTGAAGGCATGATTAGTCGTTTCAAACTATCTTGAATTGCTATAATTATCAAATCACTATTCGGATTGTTTTCTGTTATTTCTTGTTTGCGGATAAAGTTTTCAAGTCCTGTAGAATCCATTGCTATTTTAACAGTTAAGACTTTTTCATTTTCGCCTCTATTTATCGCTAAAATTCGGTGATTAGCAATGCTCTTAATGGGCTCACTAAAATCATAATACATTTCGAAAATTGATTTTTCATCTTCAGCATTCTTTTTCTTCTGAGTGATTATTTTTCCTTGTTGATATGTATCTTTTAAAATTTTCGTTCTGTATTTTGGATTATCTGAGATTTGTTCTGCCAAAATATCTTGTGCACCTTTTATGGCTTCATCCACAGTTTGGACTTCCTCTGAGATATATGTTGGAGCAAGTTGTTGTATTGGTGTTGTATTATCACCTTTCTTGATGATATCCGCTAGCGGTTGTAATCCTTTTCTTTTAGCCTCAGTCGCTCTAGTTTTTTTCTTTTGTTTAAATGGTCGATATAGATCTTCAACACGTTGTAATTTTGTTTGTTTTAAAATATCTTGTTTTAATTCATTCGTTAATAATCCTTGCTCTTCAATATTATGAATTACTTCTTCTTTTCTTTTAAGCAAGTTAACCATATATTGATATTCATCATTAATTAATTTAATTTCAACTTCATCTAGCCCACCAGTTTGTTCTTTTCTATATCTGGCGATAAATGGTACAGTATTTTTATCTTCTAATAATTCAAGTACAGAGTTTATCTGTTTTTCAGAAAAACTATACTTCTCTCGAATTGATGTAATTAAATTTTTATTCATATTATCCTCCGTACGTTGCTATTGTAATTCATTAGTTATTTTAACATATTCTTTGTATTCTACTTTTATAATCACTACACATTAGTCTCCAATAATTATAAATGTATATAAAATAAGACAGAAACTTTGTACTCGTTTCTGTCCAATCATTATTTTTTTGCAGCTTCTTGTAATTTTTTAATTGCGGTACGTTGAAGGCGAGATACGTGCATTTGGCTTAAACCAATACGTTCTCCTGTTTCTTTCTGACTCAAACCCTCAATGAATGTACATTGAATGATTTGTCTTTCTCTTTCTGATAATATAGGTAGAATTTTTTCTAAAATCATGCGCTTTTCTGTTAAGTCATAATTATCATCTTGTTGGCCCATAATATCTAATAAAGTTACAGTTGACCCATCTTTATCCGCTTCAATAGAATGATCGACACTCAACGCATTATAACTTTGACTCATTTCCATAGCTTCTAATACGTCCTCATCGCTCACTTCTAGCCTATTGGCAATTTCAGAAATTGATGGTGAACGTTCTAACTCGTTAGTCAATTCATCACTAACCTTTTTAATACGTGGACCTATTTCTTTAATTCTTCTCGGTACATGGACACTCCATGTTTTATCACGAAGGTAGCGTTTAATTTCTCCTATAACTGTAGGAACTAAAAATGCTTCGAACTTTCTATCAAAAGATAAGTCGAATCTGTTTATCGCACCAATTAAACCAACCATACCGACCTGAACTAAATCTTCATGATGAGATTGCCCCTTTGAGTACTTATAAGCTAATGACTCAATGAGTTTACGATAATGTTGAACTAAATGATCTTGCGCATTTGTCGCTTCATTATTTTGATGTTCTTTTATCCATTTATTAATTTGTTCAGGTGATACATCATTAACTGATTTCGACTCTTTCGCCATTATTTCGCACCTGCTCTTTTTTAATATACTTTATCATACTGATCGTTACACCAGATTTTTTATCTACTGTAACTTCATCCATTAATGACTCAATTAAAAACAGACCTAATCCACCTTCTCTTAAGAAGTCAATATTTTCATTTTCTTGGTAAGGTCCTAATTGTGCTTTTGTTTCTTCGTAATCAAAGCTTTCACCTTGATCTGATATTATAATTTTAATTTTATCTTCAAAAATTTCAAAACAAAGGTTAATCATACCTACTACAGCGCCATCTTTATATGCATGTTTTACGGCGTTTGTTACTGCTTCGCTCACTGCTATTTTAGCATCTTCAATATCGTCATATGTTGCGCCAGCTCTTGAGAATACGCCAGATAAAGTTAATCTAATTAAACTCACATATTCCGCAGAGGCTGGTAAGCGCATTTCAATATAGTCCTGTTTAGTTTGCATGTTATTCAACCTCCGTTCCTTCATTAACATGCATCAAATCTTTTAACCCTGTAATATCAAAAAGACGGCTAATTCGATCAGAAGCACCTAATATATATAATTCCTTATTATTTTGATTTAATGCTTTTAATGTTCCTACAAAAAGACCTAATCCAGTTGAATCCATGTAACTCACGTTTTCTAAGTTCACGTGCACATTATGAGTGCCTTCCTGACGCATTGGTACTAGTACCTCTTCTAATTCTGGTACAGTGTATACATCAAGTTCACCGCCAACTTTTACTTCATAATATTCATCATGAGTTATCGTTTCAATGTTAAGATTCATTTTACTACACTCCTAATTATAGTCTTATTTCTTCATGCTATACCCCTAATAAACAAAAATATTCTATTAAAAAATAAACAAATTAATTTACACGTTTAATGATTAAAATCGTTAAATCATCTCTTTTTTTAGGATTTTGTATTTTCAAGATGGCTTCGTATAACAGCTGCACAATGTCTTGCGGATGCATATGTTTATACTTGTGTATCATATCAAGTAATTGGTCTTTATTTATAAATTCGCCTTCTTCATTTCGAACCTCTGTAACACCATCAGTAAATATAATTACTAAATCATCTAAAAAAATCGGTATTTCTTGTTGTTGATATCTCGTTTGTTGGCTTACACCTAACACTCTACCACGTACATCTATTTCTTCGAATGTTTGAGTTTCAGCTCTATATATATAACCAGGCTCATGTCCTGCTGAACTACAATATAATAAATGGTTCATCTCTTCATATAACCCATAAAACATAGTTACAAACATATTTTGGTTAACATTTTTTTCTACAACACGATTTAATCGCTTTAACCCATCACTTGGTAACTGTGAATGACCATATGAATCCATTCCGAATTTAATCATGCTCATTGCTAGTGCAGCCGGAATACCTTTACCAATAACATCTGCTACTGCAAAACTCATAGTACCGTCTTTGTGGTCAATCAAATTAAAATAGTCTCCACTTACTTTTTGTGCCGCAACTGAAATGACACCTATTTGGATACTATCAAACTGTGGAATATCTGTTTTTAGCATTGTTTGTTGTAACCTCGAAGCTAAATCCATTTCTTTATCATGGTATTGGAGGCGATCGACCATCTGCTGGTAATCTCTATAACTATAACCAAAACCTTTCACAATTTCTTCAAGTACCACTAAGCTTTCTAAAATTTGACTTTGTTCTAAATCAAGTAAAGTTATATAGTCTTTGTGTATTTCCACAATATGTTCTGGCAAAATATCTCGTTTAATAACTTCATCAGTAAAAGCTTCGCATTTTTTTAATAACGCATCTTTGCCAACAGAGGTCAAACTTAAATCTATCAGTGCTCTATATTGCTTTTTAAATTCTTCCACGCTGTTAAACCTCCTATATCAATACAATTACCATTTACACAGCATTGATTGAGTGCTACTTAATATTAATATATCACTTATTAATATTAATCAAAAATAGTGCTAGATGTAAACTAAAAGTTAAAAAAGCCTTAGGGTTTCCTAAAGCTTTTCGAAGTGTATTACTTATTTTACAACGTATTCGAACCCTATATTATTCTAAACGGTGTGACGTGCTAATTTAATTTAATATGTTTGTTAAACTTTTATATTATAACATCCAACTGTGCCTTTACTTATGATGCCTATTATTATGTAATCCTAAACTTATGTCAATTGCTATGTTGACTTCTTTCATTTTATCTTCTGATAAGTATGTTAACTTTTCTTTTAATCTTTTTTTATCTAACGTTCGAATCTGCTCAAGTAATATAACTGAATCCTTATCCAATTTATACTTTTTCTTTTCAATTTCAACATGTGTTGGTATTTTAGCTTTATTTATCCTACCAGTGATTGCAGCTACAATCACGGTAGGACTATATTTATTACCAGTATCATTTTGAATAATTACAACTGGTCTTACTCCCCCTTGTTCAGACCCTTGTACTGGTGATAAGTCAGCTAAGTAGACGTCTCCTCGTCTCATTAGTCATTAGTGTTACTAGCACTAATATATGATTCGTTGCAATCACAAGCTTCACATTCGAATGGAAAAGCTTCTGCTGCAAGGGAGAGATTCAAATCAGCCATTTGGGAATAGCCTTCTTTTAAAGATTGTTCTATGTTATGATTTCTACTTTGGTTAAAACTTGGCATGAATAAAACCTCCGTGTGAGTCAAGAAATAGTTTACTATGTGTATCTAATTACATTCATAATAACAAATTTTAAAATCAGTGACTATACTATTTTAATAATTCATTGTGAATTTCTAAGTCTTTAGTACCATAATAAACTCTTGGCAAACGTCTTCCGAGGTTACAAAGCACTTCATAATTTATTGAATGTTGTTGTAATGCCAAGGCTTCAGCAGCTTGTGGTGAATCTGCATGATGATCCATTAAAATGACTTTATCACCAACTTGAATATCTTCAGAGATTTTAATTATTATTTGATCCATACACACTTTGCCAATGATTTCACACTGTTGTCCATTAACATTGACATTAAATCCAGTCATTAATCGAGGAAAACCATCAGCATAACCAACTGGTAATATTGCAATTCTCGTAGGCTCTGTCGCAGTGTAAATACTACCGTAACTGACTGATTCTCCAACAGCTAGTGTTTTAGTTTGTACTACCTCTGTAACCCACTGTGCGGCAGGCTTTAAATGTACTTTGACATTTTCTTTAACATACGCCGATGGATAGTAGCCGTACAATGAGATACCAATGCGCACTGCATTGCAAAATTGACTATCTTTCATTAATGCGCCAGCTGAATTTTGCGAATGAATATAGCGCGGCTTTATGGCAGAAGATACTATTGTTTCAAAGCGCTGTTGTTGTTTGTTCATTGAATCACCAGGTTCATCAGCACAAGCAAAATGAGTGTATACACCTTCAAATATTAAATGATCATAGTCATTAATTAAGTCAATCGTTGATTGGTATTCATCTGCAGTAGTCATCCCTAATCTGCCCATACCAGTATCTATTTTAATATGTAACCATAAATCTTTAGCGTTGTTTTCTGGTATTTCACCTACAGCTGTTTGTAACCACTCTAATGATGGTACAGTCACTGCTACTCTATGTTGAATTGCTTTACTAATATGAGCAGTAGGTATTACTCCTAGTACTAATATTTGAGCGTGAACACCATGCATACGTAGTTCGATTGCTTCATCTAATGTTGCTACTGCAAAAAAATCTACACTTTGCTCTACTAATTTTTTGGCAATTGGAATACTTCCTAGTCCGTAACCATTTGCTTTAACTACAGGAATAACTGTTTTATTAGGGTGTAACTTTTTAAATACTTGATAATTCGATGCTATTTCATTTAAATCAACATTTATATAGGTCGATCTGTAATATTTATCGGTCATTAAATATTTCCTCCTATTTTCACTCACATCACCAAAAGATAATTTATTAATAATTTAATTTTATAATAAATAGTTTGCCTATCCAACGAAAAGGTATCTTAAATTGATAATTTATTGATATTCTAAGGTTACTTGACTCATTGCATAATGTTCGGTATGTGTAATACTTACATGCACATTAAAGCCATCGTAGATAATACAAGGCTTTCCTAAGTCATCATTAAAGCAATCTATGTCACTAAAGGCTATAGTTTTTCCTAAACCTGTCCCCAAGGCTTTACTAAAAGCTTCTTTACATGCAAAACGGCCTGCTAAAAATTCTATTTTTCGTTGATTATTATTAAAACTATGAAACTGTTGTTGTTCATTTGTAGATAAGATTCTGCTTAATAACTTTTCTTGTCTTTCATATAAAGTTTGAATACGTTGTATTTCAATTAAATCTATTCCAATACCATGTATCATAGTATCCACTTCTTTCATCTAATAATTTACTCACTTACAGCATCATTTCATCGGTGCTTTAATATGTTGCTTTAACAACTCTGCTTGGTCTTTTGTTATTAACATAATTTGTGCATTACCACCTGCTGTAGACAAAATAATATTAGCTAAGTGATATTTACGCATAATAATACCTTCATATGTATCAACATTTTGAATTCTAAATAATGGGATACTTTGAGTCGTTATAAACCATAATCCACTTTGAATTTTTAATTCATCATCAATGAGTTGATATTTAAAATTTTTAAAACGATATCGTGGTATGACCACACCATTAATTATAAAGTTCAAAATGCCCAAAATACATACACTAAATACTATCCAAAATATGACTGGAAAACTAAAAAAATCAAGCCATAAAACTTCGATTATTAAAAAAATTAATGCAGCAGTAATGAAAGACACTGAAAATATTAATGACTTTATACCCATGACACGCATGCTTTTTTCATCCATTCGTTTATAGTTATTCATGGCCGTCACCTCTTAAATACCAAGCTTTCAAATCTAACGCTTGTTGCTTCTCTACAAATCGTAATCCTATTTTCGTATTAGCGATTCCTTTTGCTACGATACACTTAAAGCTACGTAATTTACTTTTATCCATAAATGGATTACTAGTAAGTTCCATACCTAATATTTTATCTTTCTTTAAATAAAATTGCTTAATTCCAATTAACGAAACGTTTCTTATTACTAATTGATCATCGAAATAATATAAACCAGAGCTTTTAACTGTAATGACAGCATTTATAATTAACAATATTATAATCATACAGATAATTACCATTACCCAAATCGTCCAAAAATAACTAAGTGCCGCTCCAATAATTAATAGTATCGCCGCTTCTTTAATAAAATAACGATGGAATGCTCTGTTAGGCATAATTTTTGCTGCAGGTTTAAATTCAAATGAAGGTACTAATTCTTGTAGCATGCGATAAGCAGAATTACGTTTAATAAATGGTAGTATCAAAACATTACCATCAGCCATAGTTGTATCATCGCTTTCAACTTTTGTATCACTTGTAGTAACAAACGTTATTGATGTTACACCAAATAATTTTCTTACAAACGATTGTTTTTCTAATATAGCTTGAACCCTGTTTGTAGGTACTGTAATATTTTTCACATTAAATAAGCCATATCTAATAGTCAGCTGATCATTGTGTGCAGATAAAGTATAGTTATAGTATCTAATAAAGACAATTAATGTTCCAATCACATAACTTATGATTAGGATTATTGCTACAAGTAGTGACACTATAACAAATATAGCTTGTGAGATATTTGCTACTTTCTCTGATAGCCGCTCCCAAGGAATAACTTCTGAAAAACTACCTATTATCGGTGCTATAGTAGCCAATGCGATGCCTATTGCACCACTTGTCATAGCCATGAATAGTAATTGTTTCTTTGATAATTTAAATAAAACTTTATGTGGTGTACTAGCACTATTATAGTCTTGTCCTTCTTGTGTCACATTTTCTACGCTATCTGTCACTTCTTGCTGTTCTTCATTTTGCATTTGTTTTATCGTGTTACGAATATGCTCACTTTGTAATTTAGACACAGTATCTAATTCCACACCATCACTAGGTGTTTTGATTTGTAGTTTCACACCACCGACGATTTGATGTATAACACCTTGTGATGTATCTACGGTTTGAATACGTCTAATATTTAATTCTTTGCGTTTTTTGGTCACAATACCATAGTCCATAATGAAATGGTCATTTTCTATCCAATATTTTGTCTTATAAACTACCAAGGCGTGATATATAAAAGTTATTATGAAGATCGTTAAAATAATACCAGGATATATATATGATTTAGGATTAGCGAAATCAAAGCTATCCAAATTAAAGATAATAAAAATAAAGATTAACACAATGTTTTGCTTAATTGCTTCAATAACAC
Organism: Staphylococcus arlettae; assembly: GCF_025560845.1. Lineage (NCBI taxonomy): Bacteria > Bacillati > Bacillota > Bacilli > Caryophanales > Staphylococcaceae > Staphylococcus > Staphylococcus arlettae. The sequence goes on along the minus strand of NZ_CP094803.1, from coordinate 871,739 downwards.
CAGAAAGATACGATATTGGATGCAGTTTTTGAGGCTTATACATCAAAATCAGCCCCCTTTAATTGCTTAAGTGTGTCATTTTCAAATTGAATAGCTATGTTTTCATCTAACAGCGGACAGTCAATATTATGTCCAGCTGATACAGCAGATATTTTGCATAATCTCAATTTTTGTAATAAGGGATTACTTTTTCTTATTAAAAATTGTGTTCTTTCAATTTTGAAAACCTCATTTGCTTTAAATATAAATGCTTTATGTATTTCAATATGATTACCGTCGAATCGATAATACGTATATTGATATTTCAACCAAGGCCATATCAAATTGTAGCATGTAACAATTATAAACAATCCAATCCAAAGGTAAATAAGCCCATCTGACCAGTGCGCAAAATACCCAGTGACCCCTAACATTAGGATAATAATAAGCTGTATTACATAGTACATAGACGCCAACAAATAATAATATTGCAATGTCCTTTTCGGGCTTTTAACAAAATGTGGTGTCATAGATTATAATTCTCCTCTATCGCCAAATTTTTCATTTAGTATATCATATATGTATAGGACAATAAATTAGCTTCACAACATCACAAATCACTCTTCACCAATTATCCACTAGATCAAAATTAATTACCATTATGCGTTAAAACATATGCTCGTAACTATAAATTTCAAAAACATAAGAAAAGGTTGGAACAAATTAATGTTCCAACCTCGTAACTTAAACTCATATATGATGATTAATTTTATTTTTTATGGTCTGCGAATGTGCGACCTTTCATTGTTTTCTTATTGTCTTTACGGTCAGAAGGTCTATCCTTCTTTCCTTTTTTGTTATTGTAACCACCTTTGGCACGACGGTTTTTGTTATCAAATTTATTGCCACGTTTGTTGTTGTTATTATTTCTGCGTGGACCTTTTGATTGTCTACCTTTTCGTGCTAATGGTTTTTCAAATGTCAATTGTACTTCTACTTCATCATTTGCTTCAACAAGTTCTTGTAATAATGATGCAACTAATTCTACGTCATTGTATTCTTCAAGTAACTCAGTAGAGATACGTTGTAATCTAGGCTCATTTTCTTTAGCCATCCAGTTTTGAACTTTTTCTTTAATGTCATTTTCACGCGCTTTTAAAACTTCTTTTCTATGAGGTGGGCGTAATGCATTCATTTGACGATTGTTCGCTTGTTCAATTTGACGGATGTAATCCATTTCAATTGGATTGACGAATGTTACCGCAATACCCTCTTTACCAGCACGTCCTGTACGTCCAATTCTGTGCGTATAACTTTCTGTATCTTGAGGTATATCAAAATTGTATACGTGACTTACTCCAGAAATATCTAAACCACGCGCTGCTACATCAGTAGCTACTAAAATATCAATTTGGTCGTTTTTAAATTTCTTCAATACTTCTAAACGTTTTGCTTGTGTTATATCTCCGTGTAAACCTTCAGCTTTATACCCTTTAGTTAATAAAGCACTCGTTAACTCATCAACACGTCGTTTAGTACGTCCAAATACAATTGCTAATTCTGGTTGATGTACATCTAGGAAGTTCGTGAAAGTATCAAATTTTTCTAATTCTTTAACTATTGTATAGAATTCTTCAATTTGTGGATTTGATGTTTTATCATTCATCGTTTTAACGATTTCTGGATTATTCATAAATTGTTGTACTAATGTTTGAATTGCTTTAGGCATTGTAGCTGAGAATAACATCGTTTGACGTTGTTCTGCTGGGATTTTATCCATAATAAATCTCATATCATCAATGAATCCCATATTCATCATTTCATCAGCTTCATCTAATATCAATGTATGAATGTCAGCCGTTTTTAAAGTACGACGATTTAAATGGTCAATAACACGTCCAGGTGTACCTACCACGATTTGAGGTCCTTTTTTCAAGGCTTTAATTTGGCGATCTATTGGCATACCACCAAAAACAGTTACCACTTGTACTTTTTGATTTTTACTAAATGCTTTAAGTTGTTCTGCAACTTGCATAGCCAATTCTCTTGTTGGAGCTAAAATTAGTGCTTGTACCCCTTCACGTCCTACAACTTTTTCTATTAATGGGATACCAAATGCACCTGTTTTACCTGTACCTGTCTGTGCCTGACCTAGGACATCTTTACCAGCTAATGCAAAAGGGATGCTATCTTTTTGAATTGGTGTAGCTTCACTAAACCCCATTGCTTCTAAGGTTTCTACTGTTTTTTCTGAAACCCCTAGTTCTTTAAAATTTTGCAATATAATTCTCCTTTATTATCCTTAATTTCTATACATATATGTTCATTTAAGTTTCTTCAACTTCTTAATAGTACCACCTCAACAATATTATCGCAATAAAGCAAAATTACATAACTGCAATTAATCCGATACTTTTCAACTTTAATAAATCAAATAAATATTGCAATATATAGGCTGTAAGCGGTTAATTTGTTTTTCTACATTCATTTTTATTAGTCTAATTAATTTTTAAATTTATCAATATAGCGAATTCAAACTTCTTTTATATTTATAAATCATAAAAAAGGAGTGGAACAGAAATCTAATTTTTAAAAGATTGCGTCGTCCAACCCCGAAAATAATAACTAGAACTGAAAAAACATCATTTAAAGGACATTTTCAATTCAGTCACCTACTGACAATATAAAATGAGGCTGGGATGCATCAATATGATGTCCCAGCCTCTTCAAATGTTAAATAAGTTTATTAACAACTTCTTCCAATTGCATTCCTCTGGAACCTTTAACCAATACTTTATCTTGTGGTTCGATTTCCTTCGAAATTGTTTCGATAAGTTGTGATTTGTCGGTAAAGTGTTGGGCAATTGACACATGTTGTTGTGCTTTATTATATATATATTGTGCTTCGTGACCAAATGTATACAAAACATCTATTGCCTTTTCTGCTAAATATGTGCCTACGCTTTCATGCATTGATTGACTATTCGGTCCTAATTCCAATACATCACCTAAAATCAAAATTTTTCTACCTGACATAGCTGATAATGTATCTATAGCTGCTCTCATACTTGTTGGACTGGCATTATATGCATCATTTATAACAATGGCACCGTCTTCAGTGATATGTTGCTCCATGCGCATTCCCGTTAACTTGAGTTGTGTTAAATTACGATAGATTGTATCGTAATCTAATCCTAAGTGCTTACCAATCGCAATAGCGATGGCAGCATTTTTCATATTATGCGTCCCTAATATTGGTAAATCATATTGTTCTTCACTGTTGATGTTAAAAGAAATACCTTCAGTTTCTATATCTTGCACATTACAAACATATGTATTTCCATCTTTTATGCCAATACTAGCAAGCTGCACATCTTGTAAATTAGCTACATGTGGTGTTAATAAAGGTTCATCACCATCATAGATAAACAAACCATTTGATTGTAATCCTGTCGTAATTTCAAATTTAGCTTGTGCAATCCCTTCCCGTGATCCTAAATCTTGCATATGGGATTCCCCAATATTTGTAATTACTGCGATATCGGGTTGAGCAATGTTTGATAGAAGTTCAATTTCGTGAAACCCAGACATACCCATTTCTAAAATAGATATTTCAGTATCTTGATCTAATTGTAAAATTGTTAATGGCATGCCAATTTCATTATTATAATTACCTAGAGTTTTTTTCACTTTAAATTGAGGCTTCAGTACACTTTCAATCATATCTTTAGTCGTAGTCTTACCATTAGAACCTGTTACTGCAATCACTTGTGGATTGACATGTTTTAAATACGCTTGTGCTAATTGTTGTAAAGCTATTAATGTATCATCTACCCAAATAATTGGTCCTGTTGGAACTTCAGATAAATCACTATCTTTTTGGTAGAAACATGCACCTGCGCCATCTGCTAAAGCTTGTGATACGAATTTATGTCCATCTACATGTTCACCTTTAAAAGGCACAAATAACATATCTTGTTTAATTTGGCGAGAATCTATCTCCACACCTCTTATAATGTTATCTAAATATTGTGTGTCGATGTCACAATCAATCCAAGACTTTATTTGTTTTAACTTTACTTCAATCATTTTCAACCGCCTCAATCAATACTGTATTTATTTTTCTTCTTATCTTCATGCTTCTGTTTTGCTAATTCAATTAACTTTTTAACTAACTCTGAATAGCTTAGCCCCATGTTTTCCCATAAACTTGGATACATACTATAGGCTGTAAAACCTGGCATTGCATTTGTTTCATTAATAAAAATTTGATTATCTTCAGTTACAAAAAAGTCTGCACGGAGTAATCCAGAACAATCCGTTGCTTTAAATGCTTCTATAGCCATGTTGCGTAATGTAAGTTGCACTTCTTTATCTAAATCTGCTGGAATTTCCAAGCTGATTTTGCCATCTTTATATTTTGATTTATAATCATAAAATGCTACATCTTTAACAACTTCACCTGGCCAAGTCGTTTCAGGATAATCATTGCCCAACACCGCTACTTCAATTTCACGAGCATCGATACCTTGTTCAATGACAAGTTTACGGTCAAATTGGAATGCTTCTTCAATACCAGTTTTAAGTTCTTCTTCATTATTACATTTGCTTATACCAACACTAGAACCTAAGTTAGCTGGTTTTACAAAGACTGGGTATTCTAGTTTATCATGTACTAATTTCAAGATATTACTTTCATATTTTTGATATTCACTTCTTAAAAAGCTCACGTATGGTAATTGAGGCAAACCTCTATGTGCAAACAACTGTTTCATGACAAGTTTATCCATTGAGCTTGAAGCTGCTAATACACCATTGCCAACGTATGGTAAATCTAATACTTCAAATAAGCCTTGAATCGTACCATCTTCACCATTTGGTCCGTGTAATAATGGGAATACTGCACTATATGGCTTACTATTATTGCTTGTTGTCAGTAGCTGTGAAATTTCACCCGCTTCAACATCATTTAATCGTAATGTTTCAATATCAGAGATTTCTTTTGTGATATCTGATTTTTTCTTCCAGTCACCATCATTAGTAATATAAATAATATCTATTTTATATTCATCTTTATCAATCGCATTAATGACGTTTTGTGCTGTTAAAATCGATACATCATGCTCTGCACTTTTACCTCCATATACGATACATATATTTTCTTTAGCCATCTTTTTTGCCTCCATATACAATTCTTAAACTACATCATATCACGATTATACTAATCTTTGCATTTGTAAACTAACTTGAATTCAATTAAATTTTGCACTGAAGATTAGAAATAGCTTTTATACTTCATATTAATAATAAATTTCCCTTAACGCTAGTCTCATTCTGGCAATATAATTAAAAGTTCGGTAAAATTAATATATATTATTAATGAAAGAATATGGTTTAAAGGAGTATGCAATGCTTAGTTCACGTCGTTTAAAAGATAATCATTGGATTAGACGCGTCGACTGGATATTAGTTGGCGTTATTGTGTTATTAGCAATTATAAGTGTAAGCACTATCAATTCTGCTATGGGCGGCGGACAATATAGTACAAACTTTAGTATTAGACAAATAATGTATTACGTACTTGGTGCTATTATCGCATTTTCAATAATGCTTATCTCACCAAAAAAATTAATGAAGTATACATACTTTTTATATTTTATACTTTGTATAGGGTTATTTATATTAATTGTTATACCTGAAACCCCGTTCACGCCGATTATAAATGGTGCTAAAAGTTGGTATAAACTAGGACCTATAAGTGTACAACCTTCAGAGTTTATGAAAATTGTCTTGATTATGGCACTAGCAAAATTAGTAACAAGACATAATAAATTCACCTTTAACAAATCAGTGGAATCAGACTTCAAACTACTATTAAAAATAATTGCCATGTCTGCGTTACCAATGGCGCTAATTTTATTACAAAATGACTTAGGTACAACGCTCGTTTTATGCGCTATTATTGTTGGGGTTATTGTTGTTAGTGGCATTACATGGAAAATTATCGGTCCATTATTTATAGCAGGTATTGTTATTGGTGGTTCAATTATTTTATCAATAATTTATAAACCTTCTCTCATTGAAAATGTGTTGGGCGTTAAAACGTATCAGCTTGGACGTATCAATTCTTGGTTAGATCCTTATTCATATAGTAGTGGCGATGGCTATCATTTAACAGAATCATTAAAAGCGATAGGTTCTGGTCAATTATTTGGTAAAGGATTCAATCATGGTGAAGTTTATATTCCTGAAAATCACACTGATTTTATCTTTTCAGTTATTGGAGAAGAATTTGGCTTTATCGGATCAGTATTTGTATTGTTAGTCTTTTTAGCTTTGATGTTCCATTTCGTGCGACTTGCCACTAATGTTGAACATCCATTTAACAAAACTTTCCTTATAGGCTATACAGCATTAATTTTATTCCATGTTTTACAAAACATAGGAATGACGGTGCAATTACTTCCTATTACAGGTATTCCATTACCGTTTATTAGTTATGGCGGTAGTTCATTATGGAGCTTAATGTGTGGAATTGGAATTATTTTTTCTATATCTTATCACCAGCCTAAACAATACACTACACAGTCCGTTACATCTGAATAATTGCAATAAAAAAAGGATTTTAGCTTTACGCTAAGATCCTTTTTCTTTATTTCAAACGATTCGTTGCTTTCGCAGTGCTTGGCAAAGTATGCATAACTTCAAATCTTGATTTAGTTTTCTTTATGTTTACACCTAATGATGATAATAGCTTCACTACATTGTGCAACTTGTCATTGTTATTATTCATATCATCACTCCTAACTATGTACCTTATATTTAATCTTACCCTATTTATATTCATGTTACTACAATATTTCATAATTTTTTTGAAATATTTATTTATCCTTCCATATTTTTGCATTATAAAAAAATTTAAAAACCACAGAAGTTATTTTATTAAATGACTTCTGTGGCTTTTAAAATAGAATGGTATATCCATCATCATATATTTCTTTTTCGATATTATTTAAGTTAGCTGGTGTATCAAATGTAATCTGAACAATACTTTTCTCGAGGCTAACGTGTACTTGATGGACTCCAATAATATTTAACAATTTTTGTGTTAATTGTGCTTGTTGTTTATAAGACGTTAAACCCGCTAAAAAGATGACTTTTGATTCCATGTTGTTCACCCCTAATCTTTCATGAGCTTTTGAAATGTTACTAGTAATTCTTCCATAGCCGCTTCTTGCTCGCCCGCGTTCACTTTGTCCATAATACAGCTCTTCATATGATGATCTAATAATTTTGTAGCAACACTGTTTAACGCAGAACGCGTTGCTCTGATTTGTGTTAAGACATCATCACAATAAACATCTTCATCAATCATTCTATTAATCGCTCTTACTTGCCCCTCTATACGATTCAAACGTGATTTTAAATTGGCTTTTGTCTGAGTAGAATGATGCGCTTTGTCTACCTCTGTCATGTGAAACACCTCTCTTTTTAATTCAACATCATAATATACCCCCTTGACGTATATGTCAAGTGATAAAAAGCATACTTCATGTTACAATAGCGAAGAGTTTCGACAGTAAGACTACATAGTTACTTGGAGGTATGCCACTATGATTGAACTATTTACAATGTTTTACCATAATTCTAATGTCATATTAAACATTGTACTTATTAGTGCGTTTATCTTAAATTTAATATTTGCTTTTACTATTATCTTTATGGAACGCCGTTCTGCCGGTTCAATTTGGGCTTGGTTATTAATTCTCGTATTAATACCTTTATTAGGATTTATCGTATACTTATTATTTGGTCGTCAAATACAAAGAAAACACATTTTCAAAATAGATGAAAGCGACAAAATTGGTATAGAGATGATTGTAAACGAGCAACTTGAAGCTTTAAAAAATGATGATTTTTCAAAAGGCAATCATCAAATTGTTAAATTTAAAGATATGGTACAAATGTTGCTCTATAATAATGCTGCCTTTTTAACTACCGATAATGAAGTTACTATTTATACGGATGGCAGACAAAAGTTCGATGCTTTATTAAATGATATTATTCAAGCTAAGGATTACATACATATCCAATATTACATCTTTAGAAATGATAATTTAGGAAAAAGCATATTAACGGCATTGGAACAAAAGTTAACCGAAGGCGTTGAGGTAAAAATGCTTTATGATGATATGGGTTCACGTACATTGTCATTAAAAGATTTTAAATCTTTTCGCAAAAATGGCGGTCAAGTTGAAGCATTCTTCCCTTCGAAGTTACCATTAATCAATTTACGTATGAATAACCGTAACCACCGGAAAATTGTCATTATCGATGGTCAAATTGGTTATGTCGGTGGCTTTAACGTCGGTGATGAATATTTAGGACTGAAAAAGAAATTTGGCTATTGGCGTGATACCCACTTACGTATAGTAGGAGATGCAGTGAATGCATTGCAATTACGTTTTATGCTCGATTGGAATTCACAATCTACACGTGACAATCTACAGTATGAAGATCGCTATTTCCCAGATGTTAATTCTGGTGGAACAATAGGTGTTCAAATTGCTTCCAGTGGTCCAGACGAAGCATGGGAACAAATTAAATATGGCTATTTGAAAATGATTGCTTCTTCAAAAGAATCAATATACATTCAATCACCTTATTTTATTCCTGATCAAGCTTTCTTAGATGCTGTTAAAATTGCAGCTTTAGGTGGAGTTAATGTCAATATTATGATACCTAACAAGCCTGATCATCCTTTTGTATATTGGGCTACTTACAATAATGTCGCTTCTTTATTAGAGGCCGGTGTCAATATTTATCATTATGATAATGGCTTCTTACATTCTAAGTCCGTAGTAATAGATGATGAAATTGCTAGTGTGGGTACTGCTAATATGGACCACCGAAGTTTTACGTTAAATTTCGAAATCAATGCATTTATCTATGATATAGAAGTTGCACAACAATTACGTGCTGCTTTCGAAAATGACTTAAATGTATCCTATCGCTTAACACAAGAATTATACAATCAAAGAAGTTTGTGGATTAAATTTAAAGAAGGCATAGCAAGATTATTATCACCGATATTATAGTAGTTATAATTCAACTATCAGGTAATAGTTACAGATTTGTTACTTGATAGTTGAATCGAATGGAGTGATCTTTTGAACCCAGAAACCCAAATGACACGTGCATACGAATACATGTCTGCATTCCATAAAAACGATACTACTGGGCATGATATTGCACATGTATCACGAGTGGTAAAACTAGCAACACATATTGCTTCACTCGAACAACCCGCGGATTATTTTATTATTAAAATGGCCGCATTATTACATGACACTGTCGATACTAAATTAACTAATGCTACGACTGCCAAAAACAAACTACAAGCATTTTTATCTGAAATTGGCGTTTCATCACGTGACGCAACTCATATCTGTTTTATTATTGCTCATATGAGTTTTAAAAATGGCCAAAACAATGATATAACCCTGTCTAAAGAAGGCCAAATCGTCCGTGATGCCGATCGTTTAGATGCAATTGGCGCCATTGGCATTGCTCGAACATTCCAATTTGCTGGCCACTTTAATGAAGCGATGTGGTCAGGTGATGTTACATTAGAAGCATTAGAACAAAACGAAGTATCACTTGATCAATTATCACCATCGGCAATTAAGCATTTTTACGAAAAATTATTCACACTTAAATCTTTAATGCATACAAATTCAGCAAAAGCAATTGCCCAACAAAGACATCAATTTATGGAATTATATATTCAACAATTTTTCGCTGAATGGAATTTTCAATACGAAACTGAAATATAAAAAGAGTACGGACATAAATAGTTCTGATTAAAAAATAAACGTCAATTTCTATTGTGCAAATATAGAAATTGACGTTTTCTTTAGTTTTATAAAATTTTGTATATTCAAACGCATTAAGACGAAACCAAGTTCTTATTTATATTGAAACTTGCTGATACTCGGAGAATAGGATGAGTGAGAGACTATACCTAAGCAAGTATGCACAGTTAATATCGTCTAACTTAAAATATAAAGAGGACCACTCCTAAAATGGATTGGTCCTCTTTTTGCTTACATTGAAGCTAATAATTGAGTTGAAATTTTCTTAATATCTTATTCAATTATTTCTTTTTCTTCTTTGAAGCAATTTGAGTGTTCTTACCTTTTTTCTTATTGCCTTCTTCTTCTTTGTTAAATGCTTCTAACATAGGTGCAACTTCTCTTTTAGCAACTTTTGAATAATGCATATTTGCTATTTGTGTTTGGATAATCAAGAATGCGGCACTGACAGACCAATATAAGCCAAGTGCTGACGCTGAACTTAATGAAATCCAAACTATCATGATTGGTGAAATTACCATCATCATATAACCCATTTGTCGTTGTTCATTAGGCATACTTAAACTTGATACATATGCTTGTAAGAAATATAAAATACCGGCAATAATCGTAATCCAAATATCTGGTTTAGATAAGTCGAACCATAAAAAGTTCGGGTGATCTGTAAAGCCACCACTTGATGGATATTTTAATACGAAGAATAATCCCATAATTACTGGCATTTGAATTAGAATTGGTAAACAACCTAACATACTCTTCATTGGATTCATGTCATATTTTTTATAGACTTCCATCATTTCTTGGTTAGCTGCCATTTTCTCTTCTTGAGTACGTGAACGTTTCACTTTTTCTTGAATTGCATCAATATCAGGTTTAGCAACCTTCATTTTTTCACGCATCATATGACTATTTTTATAATTTGATAACATGAACGGTAATAAAATAATACGAATTGCTAAAACAATAACAATAATAGCCAAGCCATAATCATTATTAAACGTTTGACCTAACCAATGTATAACTTTATCCATCGGTTCAACAAATGTATTAAAGAAAAAACCATTTCTATTTTCTGGTTTTGAATAGTCACACCCTGCTAAAAATACCATTACTCCTAGAAGTAAAGGTAGTAGCGCTTTTTTCTTCATTTTTCCACCTCTAATGATATATTCACACAAAAATCATTTTATCATATTCAACATAAAGTGGAAATCAAAAACAAAAATTTTATCTTTTATTCTACAGATTGTAAAAAATATCGAATTGTTTTTGTAATATCGTCACTTTTACTTATTGCAGAAATCACTGATATACCATCCGCACCTGCTGCTAAGACAGGCTGAAAGTTACTCGTTGTGATACCACCAATTCCTACAATAGGCATGTTTCCAACTAAACTACGCAGTGTTGTTATCATTGTCGGGCCAACTGGTGCATTAGCGTCTGCTTTCGAACTCGTATCAAACATTGGTCCTACACCGATATAGTCAATATAACTCAAATCAGATTGTTTATACTCCTCAACTGTACCTACACTTAAACCTATTATTTTGTTTGTAAAGTGTTGTCTAAATTGCTGCACATCAGTATCATTTTGTCCTACATGAACACCATCCGCTTCAATCGTCAACGCTAACTCAATATCATCATTAACAATAAATGGGACGTTATAACCTTTACACAACATGTGCAACTTACGTGCTAATGCTTCTTTCTCAGCTCCTTGTAAAGCGCTTGATCCTTTTTCTCTGAACTGAAACATTGTGATACCTGCTTCTAACGCAGTCTTCAATATTTGTTCAATCGACTGACCATCATTTATATCTTGTGTGCCACAGATAAAATATAGTCGTAAATCTTCTTTTTGCATTACTTACACCTCTTTAACTTGCCGCTGTGTCAAATAATCATCGTATGTTACGTTATACAGCGCATCAATAAACTGAGTCAAAAATGACCCCGGACCATCAGCTACTTGTGCAGCATGCTCTGCAGCAATATTATAAATGGTCACAGCTTCTGCAATATCATCAATTTTTGGCTCTAATTGTTTATTTACAAAGCTAGCAATAATTCCACCTAATAAACATCCTGCGCCTGTGATACGGGTTAACATAGCCGTGCCATTAGTTAATTTTAGTATTTTACCTTCATGTGCGATGACATCTGTTTCACCAGTAATGACTATAGTTGTTTGTAATAATTGCTGTGCTTTTTTGGCAATTGTTACTACATCTAATGTGGTATTACTATCTGTACCTTTCATTGTTGTTTGGGAATCAATTAATGTTAATATCTCAGAAGCATTCCCTTTAATGACGGTTACATCTACTTCTTGTAAAAACTGTTGACAGAATGCTTTTCTAAATTGTGAAGCACCGACAGCTACTGGATCAAAAACAATAGGTGTACTTTCTTCATTAGCTATTTTGGCTATTTCTAACATATCTTTAGCACTATGTTTGGTTAACGTACCAATATTAATCACTAAAGCACCAGCAACTTGTAAAAATTCAACAGCTTCCTCTGGCGCTTCACTCATTGCTGGACTAGCGCCGATACTTAATAAACCATTGGCAGTAAAATGCTTAACTACATCATTGGTATAACATATAACTAAAGGATGTTGTTGACGTACATTTTCTAAATTATTCATCATCTAAACCTACCTTTTTCATATAAGCAAAATGGTTAACTGGGCCTCTGCCATACCCTATTTCCGGTGTATATTCAATACTTAAAGAAATAAATTTTTTGGCTTTTTTAACAGCATCATAAATCGATTTACCCTTAGCAAGTTCAGCCGTAATTACAGCTGAGAAAGTACAGCCCGTACCATGTGTATGTTTAGTTTCAAAACGTGGTTCAGTAAATGTAAACACATCATCTTGAGTAAATAAATAATCTTTTGACTCCGTTAAATCAGCCGAATGACCGCCCTTTATCACTACGCCTTTACTACCAATTTCTTTGATAAATATGTTACCTGCTTGATAAATAGAAGACTCATCATTAATTTTGATACCAGTAATTTCTTCTGCTTCTGGAATATTTGGTGTAGCAACCGTTGCATAAGGCAACAATATAGACTGTAAGTGTTGTTTACCGACGTCTTCCATTAACGAATCACCACTTTTAGCAAGCATAACTGGGTCTATAACATATGGCTTTTCTGGATGTTGCTTAATATAAAATTGGATACGTTCCATCATATCTTTTGAAGCAATCATACCTGTTTTTAACGCTTGTGGTTGCTCATCATCATAAATACTTTCTAGTTGTTCGCTTAACCACTCAGGGTCAAGATTATGAATGTGCTGTACACCTTTAGTGTTTTGTGCAACGATACTTGTAATAGCTGCCATTCCATAAACACCACATGCATGAAAAGACTTCAAATCTGCCATTACGCCTGCACCACCTGTTGGATCAGTACCTGCGACAGTCAAGGCTATTTTAGGCTTTTTCATTAACTTCCCCTCCATAATTCCATTCTTCTTGTACATATGCCATATTGAAAAATCGTCGCTCATGTATTGTACTTTGTAGGAAAGCATCTTTAATTTGGGCTAATTCTTCGTTAGAGCAATTTACTGTTAGTCGATCGATCAGTTGATCAAAAATATTTACTAAGGCATCCATTTCAGTACTATAAAACTCAAACCATTTTGCTAATACACTTGAGTTATTTAACTTACGATCTTTGAGTGCTTGTTGTGCGATTACTTGATAAACATATGGACATGGCGCCATTGCTGCAATTGTATGTGCGGCATTCTCTTTAGTATAAGCATTGTAATACATATGTTTAATATAATGATCTCCGCTCGGTGGCCACACTTTTTCTTGTACAATAGCATCGTAATTTTCACCCACAAAATCGGCAATAATTTCATGAGCTTCTACTTCACCTTCAACAATAAATTGAATTTGTTCTACTAAAAATTGAACATCTTCTAACTTTTCCATTTTGGGAATGAGTAAAGCGTATATGTTCGCAAACTCTTTTAAATATGAAGCATCTGCTCTTAAATAAAATTTAGCTGCAGCTTCTGACAAAGTGCCAGTTAACATGTCTTGTATAAAACCATCTTGATAAATATCATCAATGATGGATTGTGATGCAGTTTTTAATTCTTGTGAAAATGTCATGTATAATTCCTCCTATTAAAAAAAACACATTCAACGTAAGAATGCAGTACAAATTAGGCAGAATTAAACTGTGCTCTACTTTATTAGTCCACTTTCCTACGTTGGTATTAACCAAATCAGGTTATAAGGGTCTGATAACTAATATCATCTCAGCCAATAGGCACCCCTAGCAGTTTTATTATTATATTACTATTAACATAACAAAATCCTATTCATATTGCAAAATTAGATATAAATAGGGAGTGGGACAGAAATCCGATTTTGAAAAAATGATTTCGTCGTCCCACCCCGGCAAGGATGACTAGCGTTGAAAAAAGCTTGATTTAAAGCGCATTTTCAATGCAGTCAGCTACTGCCAATATGTAAAAGGTTTCGAATAAAATAGGGAGTGGGACAGAAATCCGATTTTGAAAAAATGATTTCGTCGTCCCACCCCGGCAAGGATGACTAGCGTTGAAAAAAGCTTGATTTAAAGCGCATTTTCAATGCAGTCAGCTACTGCCAATATGAAAAGAGACTAGGACAATCAATATTGTCCCAGCCTCTAAATTAAATCCTTATATTCATTTACAATTATTTAAATTATGCAGTAACCCATTGTGATGGACCAACTGTGTTGTATAATTCAACTGCAGCTGCATCTTGTACTGATTCTGGAGCTTCTGCTGGTGATACACCAACGTATTCAGCTGGTGCTACTGAATCCCAAGTAGCTTGTAAGAATTGATATTTACCTGCAGCTCCTGAACTTGGATTAATAGCTGTAATATCGCCACCTGATTCACGTTGAGCGATTGCTTGTAAATGAGAGTTTACATTTACAGATGAACCACTTGTAGCTTCACTTGAGCTTTCACTGTTTGAAGAAGTTGATTCTTGTTGTGGTTGTTGAGTTTCTTCAGTTTGTGGTGCAGTTGTTTGTTGTGGTTGTTCAGCTTGCTCACTTTGTTCTGTTGAAGTTGCTTGTTTTGCTGGTGCTGATTGCTCAGTATCTTGAGTTGATTGAGCATTAGTATCAGCTGTTCCTTGACCATAGCCATTGTAACTCCATGACCAATAAGTTCCATCTGATTCAAAATTGTAATCTACTTTATCGTGATTGAATTCATAGTTATAAGCACCTTCATGAATTGGTGCGTCATTTAATTGTTGAGGGTTATTTTGTGCTGTATGTGCTAATTGTGCTTTATCAATACCTTGTTCAGAAGCATCAGCTTGTCCAGATGCTACTCCTGTTACACCTAATCCTAGTGCTAATGTTGAAGTAATTACTGTCTTTTTCATTGTTAATAATCCTCCTATAAGGTAAATAATTTTTATTATCAATTTGCAGTTACCACTATAACATCCAAAATCACCTTGTAGGTTACAACAAAATAAAAAAGTATTGGCTTTTTTTACAACCTAATTACATACAATGTCATAAAAAACATAGCCAAAAATGCCGATTATTACCTTCATATCAAATTTAAATTGAGCATAATTTATATATTGGTATGTAATTATCATGTAATTTATCAGATTATTCTGCATACTATTTAATTACAATTCAAAGAAATAGCCACCAATCGTAAAAAGAAAGATGGCCATTTCAAAGAAGTATAATTGATATTAGGATTTAAAAGTGTATATCATAGTGGTTTATATTGGGAGATAAATTTGAAATAAGATGGTAGTTTTGGCATATAAACTTCAAATTAAATAATGTAGAATTTTTATAGTTTCAGGCCGATAGGATTAGGACTACAGGCTGTTGAAACTTGTGTTAGCGATTTAGGAGAAAGAAATCTAATTGTTTCCACTAATATCTCGGTAATAAAATGTGTTTGCCCTACTTTATCATAACTAGATGATTGTAGATTCCCGATAATGGCTACTAAAGAGCCTTGTGATAAATATTGTTTAATGTTAAGTGCTCGAGTACCTAATGCTTTACAATTTAAATAATCACATGCTTGATGCTCTGTTTTGTATTTGTAATGACGATCTACAGCTAAACTAAAGGTTGCTAGATGTTTACCCTGATTACTATAAATTTTCGGGTCTTTCGTCAGTCGTCCAACAACGACTATGTGGTTAATCATATGTCACCTCCTTATCGATATCATATACAATTAGTAGCTATACCGTCAAAACGCTAAAAGTAAGTGATTGTTGACAGAAACATTCTATATTTTATAATAACTAGCTTCTGAATTTAAAATTACGTTATAATGGGTACATAAATGTAAATATAGTAATTTTTAAATTTTATTAATGGATGTGAGACGATGAAAACATTTAAAGCCGTAAGATTTCAAATCGTATCAGAAAACGGTGGTGTCACTGAATACGAATTAGAAGATGGTGTCATTATCAATAAAGAGAATAGTGGCACTGGCTGGTTATTAGAAATCGTCATTTCAGATTATCACTATGAAACAATGAAAGCTTTTCAAGAAGACGATAGTTTATTAGATATTCGTGTTGTTATCACACGACCTTCAAATGATCCTGCACTCTTTGATGCCACGATAAAGCATATTACTAAATTACAACATTCTATTTCTGTAGTTTTTGAATGCCATATCTATACATTAAGACAAGTATATGCTGAAAGTTTATTAGAACAACTCATCGATGAAGGTCTGACAGGAGATGAACTTAAAACATCATTTAATAGATTGATGCAATCGAAACCTCGTTTAAAAGATGAGAAAAGCGACAAACATTAAATGTACGGAATGATTTAACACATAATATAAAACTATAATTAACTTACTTAGACACTTTTGTTTTTGTCAAAATGACTTATATCAAAAGTGTTCTTTAATTTTGTTTGCTTAAAAAAGTATAATTTACGCATCAAAAAAAGAGCCTGAACACATTATGAAATGCCTTTGTCAAAATAACACTTATTAAAGTGAAAATTTTAAATAAAGCATATCTATTAATGTGTTAGACTCTTTACATATAGTATTAACTATTACAATGCAACGAAGGTTTTTGAACACCTTTCGCTTTATAATTATGCGTCTTGTATTGCAAATGTCAATTCACAACTACATGCTACTTGACCATCTACCGTTGCTTTAGCATTACCTTTACCTATAGGTCCTTTAATTTTTGTAATTTCAACTTCTAATGTCAAAGTATCACCTGGAACAACTTGACGTTTAAAGCGACATTTATCAATACCAGCAAATAAAGCTAATTTCCCTTTATTTTCCTCGCTATTTAACATTGCCACTGCGCCAGTTTGAGCTAACGCCTCAGTAATTAACACTCCAGGCATTACTGCATACTCTGGAAAATGACCTTGGAAAAATGGTTCGTTACCAGACACTTGTTTAATCGCTACACAACGATTACCTTCTTCATACTCAACCACTTTATCAATGAGTAAAAAAGGTTGTCTATGTGGGATGATTTGCTTGATTTGATTATAATCGAAAATTGTTTCCATTTTAAGTTCCTCCAACTTAATTCATTGTTGTAAATTAGCATTAATCTTGAACGCGTACGATATCTGCACCTAATGATTTTAATTTGCCATGTAAGTCAACATAACCACGATCAAGGTGCTTAAGTTCTGTCACCTGTGTTGTACCTTGTGCAACTAACCCAGCTAATATTAATGCAGCTGCTGCACGTAAGTCTGTGGCTTTAACTTGTGCACCTTGTAATTCACTTTTACCTTCAATTTTAGCACTGCGACCTTCAACTGAAATGTTAGCATTCATACGTTTGAATTCGCCTACGTGCATAAAACGATTTTCAAAAACTGTTTCAGTTACAACTTTATTACCTTCTGCAGTCAATAATAATGCCATCATTTGGGATTGCATATCTGTAGGGAATCCAGGATGTGGTAAAGTTTTAATATCCACTGGTTTTAGTTCTTCAGTTGCTCGTACGCGTATAGCATCATCTAAGTATTCTAAATCTACTCCCATTTCTTCCAGTTTATACACTAAGCTTGTCATATGCTCTTTTATTGCACCGTTTACTAATACATCACCACGTGTAATTGCGCCAGCGATAAGTAAAGTACCTGCTTCAATTCTATCTGGAATAATTGCATGTTCTACACCGTGTAGTTTTTCCACACCATTTATAGTGACTGTATCAGTACCAGCACCTAATACATTGCCGCCCATTTCATTTATATAGTTAGCCAAATCTACAATTTCAGGTTCACGTGCTACGTTTTCTAAAATTGTTTTTCCTTCGGCTAATGACGCCGCCATTATAATATTTTGTGTTGCACCAACACTTGGAAAATCTAAATGTATTGTTGTTCCTTTTAAGCCATTTTGAGCATTTGCATAAATAAATCCACCATCCATATGGATTTCAGCGCCCAATTCTTCAAAGCCTTTAATATGTTGTTCAATTGGTCGAGAGCCAATAGCACATCCACCTGGTAACGCTACTTTAGCATGACCTAAGCGTGCTAATAAAGGACCCATCACTAAAATACTTGCTCTCATTTTACTTACATATTCGTAAGGAGCTTCTTCAAATAAAGTTTTGGTTGCATCTACAGATACGTATTCTTCTTCTTTGTTGTATGAAACCTCTGCATTTAATGTAGATATTACATTATTAATCGTTTCTACATCACTTAATGCAGGCACGTTTAATAGTTTACTTTCACCTTCTGAAGCTAATAATGATGCTGTTAATACAGGTAAAACTGCATTTTTAGCACCTGAAACTTTAACTTCTCCAGTTAGTTTATTTCCGCTATTGATAACTATTTTGTCCATCTTAATATCCTCCACTTTAAACTCCTATTTCAGACTCTTTTAAATATTATATTTTTAGTTACTTTCAAAATTATTATATCTTTATTGAAAAATAATTCACAAGTATTTGACCTATTTCATCAAATATTTTAGTTGTGTAGAAAATTGTAATAAATCAATTATAAAATTACTTACTGCAGTACCTAAAAATATAGCAATAAAAATCATACATATTTGTACTTGAACGGGGAAACCCTTTTTAAAAAACTGTTCTAATCTTACAGCATTCAATGCCCAATAACTTATACAAATACAGATAACATGTAATATTAAATGTACTATTGCAAATTGACCTAGATATTCCATTTTCAATTCTCCTCATTATTCTCTAATTAATTATTTTACACGAAATAATTGTTAAAAGATACTTTCACATACTCAATATGTACATTAATTAAGAATAATAAGTTACGATTTACATTCTATATTTCATAAAGAATGGTTTTGTAAAAGTAAGTCTAATAATTTATATTTTCACTTATTTTTATATTTTAAACATTAAAAAGAGGGAGTGGGACAGAAATCTGATTTGAAAAAATGATTTCGTCGTCCCACCCCGGCAAGGATGACTAGCGTTGAAACAAGCTTGATTTAAAGCGCATTTTCAATGCAGTCAGCTACTGCCCATATGTAAAAGGTTTCGAATAAAACATGGAGTGGGACAGAAATCTGATTTGAAAAAATGATTTCGTCGTCCCACCCCGGCAAGGATGACTAGCGTTGAAACAAGCTTGCTTTGAAGCGCATTTTCAATGCAGTCAGCTACTGCCAAAATGAAAAGAGGTTGGAACAAATTAATATTGTCCCAACCTCTTTATTAATTTATTGTAATTCAGCGACACGTAATCTATTATTTGCACGTTCTAACGCGCGTTTTGCTCTATAGATATCACTGTTGTCGTCTTCATTAGCCAAGTGCGATTCTGCTTTTGATTTCGCTAATTGTGCTCTAGCGACATCTATTTCATTCGCACGTTCTGCAGTTTGTACAATAACTGATAATTTATGTTGTCTAACCTCAACAAAGCCTTCACTCACTGCAATATATTCTGAACCACTATCAAAATTCACTTTGACATAGCCGATTTTTAATGCTGCAACTGTAGGAATATGTCCCCACATGACACCTATTTCGCCAGCTGTAGTTTGTAATACAGCAAGTTCAATGTCTTCACGTTCGTATACAGCACCATTAGGAGTGACAATATTTAGGGTTAATGTGTTCATTATCCTTACCTCCTAATTTTAAACTTCAACACCCATATCTTTTGCTTTTGCTAATACGTCGTCCATACTACCAACAAGACGGAAAGCATCTTCAGGAATGTGATCATACTTACCTTCTAAGATATCTTTGAAGTCTTCAACAGTTCGTTTAACTGGAACATAAGAACCTTTTTGTCCTGTGAATTGTTCAGCAACGTGGAAGTTTTGTGATAAGAAGAATTGAATTCTACGTGCACGTTCAACTGTACTTTTATCTTCTTCGGATAATTCATCCATACCTAAAATTGCAATAATGTCTTGTAATTCACGGTATTTTTGAAGTGTTGATTGTACTTGTCGTGCTACATCATAATGCTCTTGTCCAACAACTGATGGTTCAAGCGCTCTTGATGTAGAAGCAAGTGGGTCAACCGCTGGATAAATACCCATTTCTGTTAATTTACGTTCTAAGTTTGTTGTAGAGTCTAAATGAGCAAATACGTTTGCTGGAGCTGGATCGGTATAGTCATCGGCAGGTACGAATACTGCTTGGATAGAAGTTACCGAACCTTTCGTAGTTGATGTAATACGTTCTTGTAATTGACCCATTTCTGTACTTAA
The DNA here is from genome assembly GCF_025560845.1 of Staphylococcus arlettae. Taxonomy (NCBI): domain Bacteria; kingdom Bacillati; phylum Bacillota; class Bacilli; order Caryophanales; family Staphylococcaceae; genus Staphylococcus; species Staphylococcus arlettae. Next base: position 851,116 of record NZ_CP094803.1, on the reverse strand, counting down.
TGTTGGTTGATAACCTACGGCTGAAGGCATACGACCTAATAAAGCTGATACTTCAGAACCAGCTTGTGTAAATCTGAAGATATTATCGATGAATAATAATACATCTTTACCTTCTTCATCACGGAAGTACTCTGCCATAGTTAAGCCTGAAAGTGCTACACGCATACGTGCACCAGGTGGCTCGTTCATTTGACCGAATACCATCGCTGTCTTTTTAATAACGCCACTATCACTCATCTCGAAGTATAAATCGTTACCTTCACGTGTACGTTCACCTACACCTGCGAATACTGAAATACCACCATGCTCTTGAGCGATGTTATTAATTAATTCTTGAATAAGTACAGTTTTACCTACACCTGCACCACCAAATAATCCGATTTTACCACCTTTAATATACGGTGCTAATAAATCGACAACTTTAATACCTGTTTCTAATATTTCTACTTTCGTAGATAATTGATCGAATGCAGGTGATTCTCTATGAATTGGGTCACGACGTACTGAATCATCAATTTTTTCATCCAAATCGATTGTGTCACCTAATACATTAAACACTCTTCCAAGTGTCGCATCACCAACAGGTACACTAATACTATTGCCAGTATCTTTTACTTCAGTGCCACGTTTAACACCTTCTGTACCATCCATTGCAATTGTACGGACCACATCGTCGCCTAATTGAAGCGCTACTTCTAACGTCAAACTTGTTGTTTCATTGTCTTTTTCTACATCTAGAACTAAGGCATTGTTAATTGCTGGCACTTCATTATGTTCAAAACGAACATCAATGACTGGACCCATAATTTGCGTTACACGGCCTACTCCCATGTTAATTTTCCTCCTTTATTATTCTATTCAAGTGCAGTTGAGCCACCAACAATTTCAGTAATTTGTTGTGTGATAGCTGCTTGACGAGCTCTATTATATTCGAGTGATAAATCATCGATAAGTTCTGTTGCATTATCTGTTGCGTTTTTCATTGCAGTCATTCGTGCTGCATGTTCACTTGCTTTAGCATCAAGTATCGTGCCATAAATCAAGCTTTCCACATACTGTGGTAAAATAACGCTCAATATAGATTCTTTGTCTGGTTCAAATTCATATGATGACATTTGACCATGTCCTAGACTGGAATCTTCTGGAGATAATGGTAAGACAGTTTTCTTAGATGGTTTGTTTTCTAATACAGTGACAAAATGACTAAAGTAAATGTTTAATTCGTCGATTTCTTCATCTCCATATAAATCAATAGCCTTTTTAGCTATCGCTTGAACAGATTTAAAGGATGGTTGGTCAGCAATATCAACGATTGAACCTTTTACTTCATAGCCTCTGTTTTTGAGAAAATCAACACCCGTTTGACCTAGTACTAAAATTTCATATTCATCTGCTCGTTCATGTTTACTTTTGATATCATTCAACAAGTTTTTTAATACACCCGCATTGTATGCACCAGCTAAACCTTGATCACTTGTAATAACTAAATAGCCACTCTTTTTCACTTCACGTTGTTGTAACATTGGATGACTAGAGTTTTTATTAGCTCCAGCAACTGCGGTAATCGCATCTTGCATTTTTTCCATATACGGAGCAAATTGTTTTGTATTACTTTCAGCACGACGTAGTTTTGAACTTGAAACCATGTTCATTGCTTTAGTAATTTGTTTCATTTTTTCCGTAGATTTTATACGTGTATCAATCTCTTTAAGAGATGCCATTATCTCACCACCTTTTGTAGCTTATATCAATTATTGTGATTGACTAAAGCTCTTTTTAAATTCATTAATCGCAGCTTCAAATTTTTCGTTTTCTGGTAATCCACCTGAATTTCTAATCTCATCAAGTAATGATGAAGCATTTGATTTTGCCCATTGATTAAATTCAGTTTCAAAACGAGTAATATCTGCTACTGGGATATCGTCTAAATAACCTTTAGTTAATGCAAAAATAATTAATACTTGGTTTTCAACAGGTAGTGGTTTGTTTTTATCTTGTTTCAACACTTCTACTGTACGTTTACCACGTTCTAATTTTTGTGCAGTAAATTCATCTAAATCTGAACCGAATTGTGCAAATGATTCTAATTCACGATAAGAAGCTAAGTCGAGTCTTAACGTACCTGCAACTTTTTTCATTGCTTTAATTTGTGCTGATCCACCTACACGAGATACAGATTGTCCAGCATTGATTGCTGGTCTAACTCCTGAGAAGAATAAATCAGATTGTAAGAAAATTTGTCCATCTGTGATTGAAATTACGTTTGTTGGCACATACGCAGAAATGTCGCCAGCTTGTGTTTCAATGATAGGTAATGCAGTAATAGAACCGCCACCTAGGTCATCGTTTAATTTTGCTGCTCTTTCGAGTAATCTACTATGTAAGTAGAAGACATCACCTGGGTATGCTTCACGGCCTGGTGGTCTACGTAATAATAATGATAATTCACGATAAGCTGCTGCTTGTTTTGTTAAATCATCATAAACAATTAATACGTCTTTACCATCAAACATAAATTCTTCGCCGATTGTCACTCCTGCATAAGGTGCAATATATAACATTGGCGCTGGGTCTGCAGCTGATGCTGAAACAATGATAGTATAGTCTAATGCGCCTTCTTGACGTAATTTCTCAACATTCGCACGTACTGTTGAATCTTTTTGACCAATTGCTACGTAAATACAAATAGTATTCTCGCTCTTTTGGTTTAAAATAGTGTCAATTGCTAATGTTGTTTTACCTGTTTGACGGTCACCAATAATTAATTCACGTTGTCCTTTACCAATAGGTACTAAGGCATCAATCGCTTTAATACCAGTTTGTAAAGGTTGATCAACTGATTTACGATCCATTACACCAGTAGCTTTTTTCTCCACTGGTCTTGTTTTAGAGGTATTAATTGGGCCTTGTCCATCAATTGGTTGACCTAATGGGTTAACTACTCTACCAACCATTTCTTCACCAACAGGAACTTCCATAACACGACCTGTACGTTTTACTTCGTCCCCTTCTTTGATATCTTGATATGGTCCCAAAATAACAACACCGACGTTAGATTCTTCTAAGTTTTGTGCTAAACCTAGTACACCACTTTTGAATTCTATTAATTCTCCAGCCATAACATCGTTTAGTCCGTGAATTAATGCAATACCGTCACCAATTTGAAGTACAGTTCCAACATCCGTAACAGACATTTCTGACTCATAGTTTTCAATTTGTGAGCGTAATAATGCACTAATTTCTTCAGCTTTAATGGCCATCTATGTCACTCCTTTAATATTTATTAGTTCACTCTTTTGAAATGTTTTTCTAACTGTGCAAGATCATTTTGTATACTTGCGTCCATTACTTTTGTACCTACATTAATTCTAATTCCACCAATTAAAGCAGGATTAATTTCATTTGAAAGAATGACTTTAGATAATTGTGTTTTATTTGTGATTATTGTTTCGATTTCTGATAACTCTTGTTCTGACAATTCATATACAGATTCAACTACTGCATAATCACGGTTGTAAAATTCGTTGTATTGTTGAGTAAATGCATTATAAATTTTATCGATTAGCCCTAAATGACGATTAGATGCAAGAATCATCAGCATATTTTGTATGTATTGATTAGCATTACCAAATACAATACCTACGATTCTACGACGATGATGACCATCTATTTGAGGATCCTGATCCATTGCTACTAAATTAGGAATCTCAGATTGTACAGCCTCATGGATTATTGAAAACTCGTCATAAACACTATCTAGTATTTCTGCATCTTTAGAAGCGTCAAATAATGCTTTAGCATACTTGTTAGCTACAATAGCCATTATTTATCCCCTGCCTCTTTAAGGTACTTAGCAACTAGTTCTTTTTGATCTTGGTCACTAATTTCTTTTTGTAATACTTTAGATGCAATTAGTACCGACAAGTCAGACACTTGATTATTAATATCTGCAATTGCACGTTCTTTTTGGCTGTTGATTTCATTTTGTGCTGTTTCAATCATGCCATTTGCGCGTACATTAGCTTCATTGATAATTTCTTCATGTTGTTGACGTGCTTGTACTTTTGCGTCTTCTAGTATTTTGTGAACCTCGTCCTGTGTTTCTTTTAAAGTTTGTTTATTTTGTTCTTCTAATTTTTGTGCATTTAATTTAGCTTGTTCAGCATCATCAATGTCTTTATTTATATCACGTTCACGTTTGTCCATAACTTCTTTTAAAGGACCCCATGCAAACTTTTTCAATAATGCTAATAAAACAAGAAAAGTAATTAAGGTAACAATGATCGTACCCCACTGAACACCACTAGCTTGGCTTGCACCTAATACTAATGTATTTGTCATCGCATTCACTAGCTCATACACTCCTTTCTTTCATTGTAACTATTTGCTGTTAGATAAAAACGAATGGCGAAAGTCAAAAAACGACTTCGCCTTTTTTAAAGTGTAATTACATGAACATTACGATGAATGAAATTACAAGACCAAGGATTGGTAATGCCTCAACTAAACCAATACCGATGAACATAATTGACATTAATTGTCCACGTGCTTCTGGTTGACGTGCTACACCTTCTACTGTTCTAGATACGATAAGACCGTTACCGATACCTGCACCTAATGCTGATAAACCAATTGCGATTGCTGCTGCGATTAAATTCATTAATAAATCCTCCTAAAAATTGTTTTATAATTTTATTTTTAATGGCTATCTTGTACTTTGTGTGACATATAAACCATTGATAGCATAATGAAAATATAGGCCTGAATTGAACCTATGAAAATCGAGAATGCTTGCCAAACAACTAAACCTGGTAAACCTATAATCCAACCCCATAACAAGTTATTAACTACTAATCCTGATAAAAGAGTAAGTAATAATTCACCAGCATAAATATTACCGTAAAGACGAAGACCTAACGTTAAAGTTGAAGTGAACTCCTCGAATAAATTGATTGGTAATAAGAAAATAGGTTTTGTGTAATTACCAAAGTAACTCTTTGTGCCACGCATTTTAATACCATAATAATGCGTCAACAGAATTATTAGCGTTGACAGTGTTAATGTAACAGTGGCATCTGCTGTTGGTGATTTCCACCACAACGTATGTCCTGACACAATAGAGAATGGTAAGCCAAGCATATTACTCACAAAGATAAACAAGATCAAAGTAACTGCAAGGAAGTGGAATTGACCACCTTTTGACCATGCCATATTGCTTTCAATAATACCTCGAACAAAGTCAAAAACCCATTCTATGAAGTTTTGCTTGCCGGTTGGACGTTTTTGAAGATTACGTGTACATATAATAGCTAGTACAAATACAATAATCGCTGTAATAATTAACATCATAATTGATGATAAATTAAACACGAGGTCTAAACCAAATACATTCCAACTGACAAGAGGGTTGTCGTGTTGCATACAATTTCACCTCTCTTTTACTAGTTTTTTTTCTTATGAATAAACGGTTTAATTGTTACCACAACATAAGAAATCATTAAACCTAAAGCCACACCAAAAATATTGATATTGTCTTTAAAAAAGACCCATATGGTACAAGCTAAAATCGCTACCAAATATCTCCAAATATTGCCCGTAGAAATATGTATCGTGTCACTCTTCTTAGCTTTCGCTAAGTAATATTCGAAAATAATCGTATTGAGTAACGAACCAACAGTACCTATGATTAACCCCAATATAAAAGGTGATTGTGTGAAAAAAAACACAATAATCAATACAATTAATAAGTATAGATAGTATTGTATATATTGATTGAAAATGATGGAGAAACGTTTCAATTTTGTGCCTCATTTCGTCTATTTCATTCGTTTATGAAAACCGTTCCACTCATACAAATTTAATAATAATATAGCCTGTAAGTCGTGTCAATTCTATTAAAATTGTTAAATAAGTTTTTTTGCAGTCGACATAAAATTGTCACATTTAAACAAATGAATTTGGCTTTTTATCAATTATGCCAAAATAATATTTAATATGCTCACAAATGCGACTCGATGCATTGCCATCACCATAAGGGTTTTTTGCTTCACTCATTGCTTCGTAGCTATGCTGATTATCTAAAAGCTCTTTAGTTGCTTGTTCTATTGTTGCTGTTGAAGTACCTACAATTTTTAATGTGCCAGCCGTTACTCCTTCAGGTCGTTCTGTTGCATCTCTTAACACTAAGACAGGTTTACCAAGTGATGGCGCTTCTTCTTGGATGCCACCAGAATCAGTTAGAATAATATGAGACTGATTTGCAAAATTGTGAAAATCAGTTACACCTAATGGTTCTATTAATTCTATTCTGTCATGTCCTGCCAAATAATTGTTTGCAATTGCTCTTACCTTTGGGTTTTTGTGCATTGGATAGACAACTACCACATCGCTATACGTCTCAACAATATTACGTACAGCTTGAAAAATACGTTCCATAGGTTCGCCAATATTCTCTCTACGATGAGCAGTTAATAAAACAATACGTTTACCCGGATGGCGTTTGAGAATTGCTGAATCATAGTGTGTTTTTATTGTAGTTTTCATAGCATCAATCGCTGTATTTCCAGTTACTACAATACTCTCCTCTGGTTTGTTTTCATCTAGCAAATTTTGGGCAGCATTAAATGTAGGGGCAAAATTTAAATCTGCCATTACCCCTACCATTTGTCTATTCATTTCTTCAGGAAACGGAGCATATTTATCCCATGTTCTCAATCCTGCCTCAACATGACCAATAGGAACTTGATTGTAAAATGCAGCTAAACTACCAGCAAACGTGGTCATGGTGTCACCATGTACCAAAATCATATCCGGTTGTTCTTCTTGAATAACACTTTCGAGCTTCATTAACACTTTCGACGTAATTTGTGATAATGTTTGACCTTGCGTCATTATATCTAAATCATAGTCTGGTTGAATGTTAAAAGTATCTAAAACACCATCTAACATTTCTCGGTGTTGTGCTGAAACTACGACTACTGGCTCCAAAGCATTACTTTCTTGTAATGCTTTGACCAGAGGTGCCATTTTCACTGCTTCTGGACGAGTGCCAAAAACAGTCATAATTTTCTTCATTTTACTCCACTCCTGGATGTCACTATTTTGTACCAAACAAACGATCACCAGCATCACCTAAACCAGGTGTTACATATGCATGTTCGTCTAATCTATCATCTAATGCAGCAATGTAGATATCTACATCTTCATGCGCTTCTTTCATCTTTTCTACACCTTCAGGTGCAGCAACTAAACACATAAAACGAATATGTTTCGCCCCGCGTTTTTTCAATGAATTAATTGCTTCTATAGCAGAAGAACCTGTTGCTAACATAGGATCAACTACAACAATTTCACGCTCTTCAATATCTTGTGGTAATTTAGCAAAGTATTCTATTGCCTCTAAAGTCTTTGGATCTCTATATAATCCAATATGACCTATTCTAGCCGCTGGCACGAGGTTAAGAATACCTTGTGTCATGCCTAAGCCAGCTCTTAAAATTGGAACAAACGCTAATTTTTTACCTGTTAAACGTTTTGCTACCATTTTTGTCACTGGTGTTTCGATTTCAACGTCCTGTAAATCTAAATCTCTTGTTACTTCATACGCCATTAACATACCGACTTCGTCAACTAATTCTCTGAATTCTTTTGTGCCAGTATTTACGTCACGAATATAACTTAATTTGTGTTGAATTAATGGATGATCAAAAACATGAACCTTGCCCATTTCATTTCCCTCCTAATATTAATTGTATAAAGGATGATTTGAAGTTAATGCCTTCACTCTAGATTTACCTTCTTCTAAAGTTTTTTCATCTTCTGGATTCTTAAGCACTAAACTAATAATTTTTCCAACTTCTTCGAATGCTTTTTCATCAAAACCTCTAGTAGTTGCTGCAGGCGTTCCTAATCTAATACCACTTGTAACAAATGGTTTTTCTTGATCGAATGGTATTGTGTTCTTGTTACATGTAATACCAATAGTATCTAATGTTTCTTCAGCAATTTTACCTGTGATACCAACTGATGATTTAACATCAACTGCTACAAGATGATTATCAGTACCTCCTGAAACAACTCTGAAACCTTCATTTGTCAATGTTGATGCTAAAGTTTGAGCATTTTTGATGACTTGCTCTTGGTATGTTTTAAATTCGTCTTGTAATGCTTCACCAAAAGCAATCGCTTTACCGGCAATAACATGTTCTAATGGACCACCTTGAATACCAGGGAAGATTTTTTTATCAATTTCTTTTTTATATTCTTCCTTACATAAAATCATACCACCACGAGGCCCACGCAATGTTTTGTGCGTAGTAGTAGTAACAAAATCTGCATACTCAACAGGGTTTTGATGTAAACCAACTGCTACTAGTCCTGCGATATGTGCCATATCTACCATTAATTTAGCCCCTACTTCGTCTGCGATTTCTTTAAATCGTTTGAAGTCAATTTCTCGTGGGTAAGCTGAAGCTCCTGCTACGATTAATTTAGGTTTGTGTTGCTTAGCGATGCTTAAAACTTCATCGTAATCGATTTTTTCAGTATCTTTGTCAACGCCATAGTCTACAAAGTTATAAAATTGGCCACTAAAGTTAACTGGTGCGCCATGAGTTAAATGACCACCGTGGCTTAAGTTCATTCCTAATACAGTGTCACCATGTTCAAGTGCAACTAAGTAAACTGCCATATTTGCTTGAGAGCCTGAATGTGGTTGAACATTAACATGTTCTGCACCAAACAATTGTTTAGCTCTTTCTATTGCTAAGCTTTCAGAGACATCAACGAATTCACAACCACCATAATATCTGCGGTTAGGATAGCCTTCAGCGTATTTATTTGTTAATACTGATCCTTGTGCTTCCATTACTGCTTCTGACACGAAGTTTTCTGAAGCTATAAGCTCGATGTTGTTGTTTTGACGGTTAAATTCATTTTGAATCACTTCATAAATTTCTTTATCTTGCTTTTGAATAAATGACATTGGTAAATTCCCTCGCTTCTGTATTAGTTATATTTCGCTCGTTCGCCACCAATTTTCTTAGGTCTAGATGATGCAATCGTTACATTCGCTTCACCAATTCGTTTTACACTAGTACGTTCAGGGATAGCCACATGTTGTATATGCATACCAATTAATGTTTGACCAATATCTATTCCTTTAGGTACTGAAATAGTCTCTACAACCATTGGATCATTTAATTGCCTATAAGCATAAGTAGCTAAACTACCTCCAGCGTGAACATCTGGCACTACTGTAACTTCTTCCATCGTATGTGGGTCAAAGTTGGATCGATCAATAGTTACTGCTCGATTAATATGTTCACAGCCCTGAAATACGAAAGACACGCCTGTTTCTCGTTCTATAGTCGCTAACAAATTATATATTGTTTCTGCTACTTCCATAGAACCAACGGAACCAATTCGCTCACCTATGACCTCGGACGTCGAACAACCAATCAGGCACAATTCATCTTCAACAAAAAAATCACGCGCTTTGAGTTCATTAAGCAATAACTGCAAATCTTCCTTCATTTTCCCACCCCTTTGAAAATAATTATATACAAAGTGTAAAGTTCTACCATTTACTATATAAATATATAAATTCAGCAAACTTGCTACACCTAGTTATTATAACGTATTTTTCAGATAACTTATACTAATTCTACAAATTTATTGCGTTAATATTTTATTTTTTATTTTCTCAATCAAAGTATTAAGTTCTTCAAAAACTGCGTCGTAAGCGTCTTCATCCGCACCAAACGGGTCACTAACTTCTCCTTGATAACCTGCATATTCTTTAATTGTGAATACATGATTTTGCTGACCAAACATGTAACGAATTGTATCTTTATGCGTTGTTGACATCGTTAAAATTAAATCAGCTTGCAAATCTGTTTCAGTAAACATTTGAGTATGGCTTGGTTGAGGTAATTGTTGTTTATTAATAATTGCTTGGCTGTGTGTTGAAATTGCCCCGCCATTATTTGCATATAATCCTCTTGATTCAATTGTGCAATGTGCCAATTTAGCCTTAGCTATACTTTCAGCTAATGGACTTCTACATGTGTTACCCGTACAAACGAAAATAATCTTCATAAAGTATCTCCATCTATCCATAATTGATTAGTCGCTTTTAACATTCTATTCATTATTGCTGCTGTATCGTCTTTATCTTCAAAAGCATACAAATAAGCCTCGTCAATATCATCTCTTCTGTCTATAAGATGTAATATTTCGTATAGTCTGTGATTAGCTGTTTTAATATCTTGTTCATCATCACACAACTCTATATATTGTGCATTACTCGGCACATAAGATTTTAAGGTTGCTGGTACAATAAATGCTTTACGCTCCCATAATTTATCGTAATTTGGTTGGTGTCGAAAATTTCTTAACAGATAAATAGGTGTTTGCGGTGCATAATGTTTATATTTCATACCTGGAGCAATAGGTCTCTCGCTAACAAAATTTGTTGTTGCAGCAATACTATTTGGAATAACCGCTTCAATCATTTTTTGTGTAATGGAACCTGGTCGTGCAATTTTAAAAGGAAATGACGTACAATCTAATACTGTACTTTCTAAACCTTCCTCACTTTGATCGCCGTTAATAATGCCATCAATACGGCCATTTAAATCTTGATAAACATGGTCGAATTGAGTAGGTGATGGCTTGCCACTTAAATTGGCACTCGGTGCAGCAATAGGTAAATCAACCAATTGTAATATTTGACGACCAATTCGATGACTTGGCATTCTTACTGCAATACTATTTAACCCACCTGACACTTTCGAACATAAATAACCTGATTTCAACGGCAAAATAAATGAAATTGGACCAGGCCAAAAATGTTTCATCAGTAAATAAACTTCATCAGTTATATCTGTCGTAAAATCAGTAAGTTGCTCAAGACTGTGAATATGTACAATTAACGGATTATCTGATGGTCTACCTTTGGCTTGATATATTTTTTTAACCGCATTATCATCCAAAGCGTTTGCCCCGAGACCATACACTGTTTCAGTAGGCAAAGCTATTAACCCGCCTTGATGATAAATTTGTTTAATATCATCTATCTCTGGAAATGTTGTTATATCATCAATATAACTTCTGACATCCCATATTTTTGTATTCACGTAAAATCACATCCTTTTTATTATATTTTAAAATATAATAAAAAGTTATGCAGTTATATGACATACACATAAAATACATAACTTCTTACCATCTAAATGAAACTATTCGATTATTGTTATTAATATCTTTCAAAACTGCTACTTTAATATGTGGATACAGTTCATTGATTATCTCACATAATTTATCACCTTGGTTGTGTCCTATTTCAAAAACAACAGGTGCACCTTCACATAAAACTGCTGGTAAATTTCGTAATATTGCTTTGTAGATAGCTAAACCGTTATCCTCAGCAAATAATGCGCGATGTGGTTCGTAGTCTAATACCGTATCACTCATCAGTGTTGCTTCATTATTTTCAATATAGGGCGGATTTGAAATCAAACCGTTTAACTTAATCCCTTGCTCAATTAAAGGATTTAATGTATCACCTAACAAAAACTGAATATCTACTTCATGTTGTCTTGCATTTTGCCGAGCAATCTCTAACGTCTCAGATGCAATGTCGGTAGCATAAACATTTAAGGTAGGCATTAACTTTTTTAACATAATCGGTATATTACCACTACCCGTACCAATATCTACAATGGTATCACCAGCATGTAACATGTTTAAAAAATGCAACATAACCTCTTCTGTTTCTGGCCTAGGAATCAGACAATTTTCATTGACAGTAAATCGTTCACCATAAAATGTTTGAAAACCAACAATATATTGTACCGGTTCCCCTTGATATAAACGACTTAAAGCATTATCTAATTTTTCCTTGTCTGTTGCGGTTAATTGCTCACTAGAATGAAGTACCATGTCTAAACGTGACCAATTCATTAAATCCATTATTAACCAATCTACCCTTGAAGTTTCGTAGCCTAATGTTGAACAGTGCGCCTTAGCATGCTCAATATATGTCTTAAAGTTCACCATCGTTAAGTTCTTTCAATTTTTCAGTTTGTTCTGAAAGTGTTAACGCATCAATAATTTCATCAATTTTACCTTCCATAATTTGATCTAACTTTTGTATAGTTAAACCAATTCTATGATCCGTCACACGATTTTGAGGATAGTTATACGTTCTAATACGTTCAGAACGATCACCAGTACCAACAGCTGATTTTCTTTCCGAAGCATATTTAGCTTGTTCTTCTTGTACCTTCATGTCATAAACACGCGCTTTTAACACTTTCATTGCTTTTTCACGGTTTTTAATTTGAGATTTTTCATCTTGCGACGTTACTACTGTACCTGTAGGTAAGTGAGTAATTCTTACTGCTGAATCTGTTGTATTTACGTGTTGACCACCTGCACCACTAGAACGATATGTGTCAATTTTAATATCTTCATTACGTATTTCTATTTCAACGTCTTCTGCTTCAGGTAATACAGCTACTGTAGCTGTAGACGTATGTATACGTCCTCCTGATTCTGTTTCAGGCACACGCTGAACACGGTGTGCACCATTTTCATATTTTAATTTAGAATATGCACCTTGCCCTTGAATCATAAAGCTAACTTCTTTATAACCACCGTGGTCACTAGCATTCATCTCTACTATATCCGTTTTATAACCGAGTGTTTCACTATAACGTGAATACATTCTTAATAAATCACCAGCAAAAATCGCTGCTTCATCTCCACCAGCTGCTGCTCGAATTTCCACGATAACGTTTTTATCATCATTCGGATCTTTAGGAATAAGTAGGAATTTCAACTCTTCTTCTAATTCAGGCACACGTGCTTTATTATTGTGCAATTCTTCTTTCAGCATCTCAATTTCATCTTTATCTTTTGTATCTTGCAACATTAGTTCCAACTCAGAAAGATCTTCATTGACTTGCTTATATTCTCTATAAACATCTACAGTTTTTTGTAAATCCGCCTGTTCTTTAGAATAGGCTCTTAATTTATTCGAATCATTTACTACTTCTGGATCACTTAGTAACTCATTTAACTGTTCATATCTTTCTTCAACAATATCTAATTGATCAAACACTACATTTCCTCCTTTTTCTCATCACTTGGTGCGATAATGTGATGTGCTCGACATCTAGGTTCGTAACTTTCATTTGCGCCAACTAAAATTATTGGATCATCTATCTTCGCAGGTTTACCATCAATCAAACGTTGTGTTCTGCTAGATGATGCGCCGCACACTGCGCACACGGCCTGTAATTTAGTTACTACTTCGCTCACTGCCAATAATTCTGGTATTGGCTTGAACGGTTTCCCTCTAAAATCCATATCTAATCCAGCTGTGATTACTCTATGGCCTCTTGCAGCAAGTTGTTCTGCAATATTCACAACTTCGTCCTCGAAAAACTGAACTTCATCTATACCAATAACATCAACTTCAGATAAGTCGTGTCTTAAAATTTCAGAAGCTGTAGTAATGTTAATTGCCTCTATGGCATTACCATTATGAGAAACAATTTTATCTTTATGGTATCTGTCATCAATTGCAGGTTTAAATACCACAACCTTTTGTTTAGCATAAACACCTCTACGCAGTCGACGAATCAACTCTTCAGACTTGCCACTAAACATACTTCCAGTAATACATTCAATCCACCCGGAATGATAAGTTTCATACATTATGAGCTCCACCTTTTTCAAAACATAATCGGTTTATTATATCATATTTAGCGTGCAGAAATCTTTAAAAATTGATAACTGTTTTTAATCAAATTTATAATAAAAAGCAAATCATACACTTTAATAATTATCATTATAAAACAAAAAACATCCTCATATAAATATGAGGATGCGTTATAACAACTACTATTAGCTGTTGCTTGATTTGTAACCGAATTTCTTGTTGAAACGTTCCACACGTCCATCCGCAGCAGCGAATTTTTGACGTCCTGTGTAGAATGGATGTGAATCAGAAGATACATCTAAACGAATAACTGGATATTCGTTACCGTCTTCCCATTCCATAGTTTCTGATGATGTTTTTGTTGAACCACTTAAGAATTTAAAATCTGTAGTAGTATCTAAAAAGATAACTTTGTGGTATTCAGGATGAATATTTTGTCTCATTTTTTTCAGCTCCTTTGCCCTGAACCATCTGGAACAGAGTTATTTGTGAGTTTTTTACCCAATACTAAATAATTATAATTGCTATTATTGAAAAACACAACCCTTTATCTAAAGTTTCATAAAAGTTGTATCGATAACCATATATAGCATGTGCTTAATCAAACAATTAAATGATAGGTTTACCTGTCTTTGTGCTTTCTTCTGCTGCTTTTTGTAGTTGTAAGAAAAAGGTATGGTTATCATCAGTGCGTTTTAATTTACGAATAAAACGTTCTGTAAAATCAAGGGAATCAGTAAACATATTTCTCAATTGCCATAATGATTCTAATTCTTTTGGTGAAATTAACAATTCTTCTTTTCTTGTAGAACTACGACCAATGTCAATTGCTGGGAAGACTCTTCGTTCAGCTAATTTACGATCTAAATGTAATTCCATATTACCAGTACCTTTAAACTCTTCGTATATCATATCGTCCATACGAGAACCTGTATCAACGAGTGCGGTAGCAAGTATTGTTAAACTACCACCCGCTTCAATATTACGTGCTGCACCAAAGAAAGCTTTCGGTTTGTGAAGTGAAGCTGGATCTAAACCACCTGACAAAGTACGGCCACTAGGTGGAATAACTAAGTTGTACGCACGTGCTAAACGTGTAATGGAATCCATTAAAATAATGACATCTTTACCAATTTCAACTAAACGTTTGGCACGCTCTAATAGAAGTTCTGCTACTTTCACATGGTGTTGAGGCGGTTCATCAAAAGTTGAATGTACAACTTCTGCTGACTCAACAGAACGTTCAATATCAGTAACTTCTTCCGGACGTTCTCCAACTAACAAAATAAACAATTCTGCATCAGGTTTATTCGTTGCTATAGCATTGGCTATTTCTTTTAATAGTGAAGTTTTACCGGCTTTTGGTGGCGCAACAATAAGTCCACGTTGGCCTAAACCAATTGGAGTTATTAAATCCATTACTCTAGTTGAATAACGATTTTTAGTAGTTTCTAATAAAATACGTTCCTCTGGATAAAGTGGTGTGAGAGCTTGGAAATGAGGTCTTTTTTTAACTTCTTCAGCGTTTTCATCATTAACAAAGTCAACTTGTAACAAACCATAATATTTTTCATTGTCTTTTGGTTTTCTTACTTTTCCAGTAACCTTGTCTCCACGTTTAATTTCAAAACGTCGAATTTGACTGGCTGAAATATATACATCTTTTTCGCCTTTTGAATAGTTAACAGTTCTCAAGAAGCCATAACCATCTTGTTGAATATCATCAAGGATACCTTCCATATAGTAATTTCCATCTTTTTCCATTTGTGCTTCCATAATAGCTAACACAAGTTCTTTTTTATTTAATTTACTATAGTTGGTAAGCTTTAATGTTTTTGCTTTTTGAGTGAGTTCTTTAGTAGTGTAATTCTTATATAGTTCGTGGAATGATTCGTACTGTGGAGATGTACGTGCTTTTTCAGGCATTATCTTGCACCCATTTCATAAAAAAGTTTATTTAAATAGCCTATTTTTGTCGCTATTCATTGTATAACTATAGCAAATTTTCTTTTTAATTACAAAATCTATTTCAGTAATTAAAAATATGCAAAAAAAGAGCGAGTAAGAAATCAAAGTGCATATTTGATTCCTTAGCATCGCTCTCTAGTAACTTAAAACTTGATCATATATAGTCAAATCAATAAACAATATAAGCCATAGTTAATCATTAAAGTTTTATTTTATAGTGATATTTTAGCCCTCTTGATAATAGCCAGCAATAGATTTAACTTCTAAGAATTCTTCAATACCAAAGTCTCCCCATTCGCGACCAATACCTGATTGTTTATAACCACCAAATGGTAAGTCTGGTTTACGACCTGCTTCATTTATTTCAATAGTACCTGCTTCAACTGAACGTGCGACTTTACGCAAGTTATCTAAGTTTTCACCATATACATATCCAGCTAAACCGTATTTTGTATCATTTGCAATAGCTATTGCTTCATCTAAGTCATTGTATGTGATGACAGACATCACTGGACCAAAAATTTCTTCTTGTGCAATTGTCATTTGGTTATCGACATTGTTAAATATTGTTGGTCTTGCAAAATAACCTTTGTCTAATCCTTCTGGTTTTCCTGGACCACCATATAATAACTCTGCACCCTCTTCAATACCTTTATCAATATAGGATTGAACTTGATCAAATTGTTTTTTACTAATTATTGGACCTACTTGAGTTTCACTATCTGTAGGATCACCAACTTTAATGTTAGCCATCTCTTCTTTTACTGCAGTAAGAAAATCTGCTTTAATACTTTCTGGCACGAGTGTTCTAGTACCTGCCGTACAAACTTGGCCTGTATTATTAACTACTTTCATTACCGCTGCACGTGCCGCTTCTTGAATATTTACATCATCTAATATAATGTAAGGTGATTTACCACCTAATTCTAATGATACTTTTTTAAAGTCTTTAGCGGCTTTTTCCATAATTTTAGCTCCTGTTGGTCCAGAACCAGTAAAGGACATCATTCTAACACTTGGATGCTCACTTAATGGGTTACCTACACCTGAACCATCACCATTAACTAAATTGAATACGCCTTTAGGGACGCCAACTTTATCAAATATTTCTGCCAAAATTATAGCAGCAAAAGGCGTTTCTTCTGAAGGTTTTAGTACTACTGTACTACCTGCTGCAAATGCGGCAGCAAGTTTTAATGAAGTTTGGTTTGTCGGGAAGTTCCATGGTGTAATAAGGCCTGCTACACCAATCGCTTCCTTAACAACTAAATTATTGCCTCGACGTTCTTCAAACTCAAACGTATCAAGTGCATCTCGAGCTGCTACGAAATGATCTAAGCCCATTTGATAATGTACATTTTCAGCAACTTTTGTTGGAGCACCTAATTCGTCGCGAATAGCTGCTACTAAATCTTCTTTTCTATTTTCATATTCTGTTACAATTTTATCTAATAAATTTCTACGTTCTTCGATTGAGCTATTTCTGAATTGAACATATACATTTTCCGCTGCTTGCACTGCTTTATCTACGTCTGCTTTATTACCTTTAGCAATAGTACCCATTACTTCTTCGGTAGCAGGATTAATCACTTCAATATTTTCACCGCTTGCACTATCAATCCATTCACCATTGATATATTGTTTAGTGTAATTTCTCATTATAAGCTCACTCCTTAATTCATTCTACCCACATTGTAACTAACATGACTGATATTTAAACAAATATGCTCATTCTGACCTAAGCTATAGTCTCAATCGTCATTTCGTGTATACATAAATCAGTATTAACACCCCGGCAAAGATGACTAGTATTGAAAAAAGCTTGGTTTGAAGCGCATTTTCAATCCAGTCAGCTACTGCCCATAAAAAAAGACTAGGACGAATCAATATTGTCCCAGCCTCGTTCATATTATTTTATTTCTGTTGTTCTAGTTCAATGTATTCTTGTGCCCACTTTTCCATTGGCACTAAAGCTTGTGATAATGCATAACCTTTATCTGTTAATTCATATATGATGTTCATCGGGCTTGTAGAAATCACTTTCTTTTCTACTAATCCCCATTCGCTTAAATCAGTCAACTTTATACTCAGTGCTCTAGGTGTAATAGTTTTTAAGTCACGCTTCATATCGGAAAAATGCGCTGATTGTTCTGAACATCTAGATAAATAATTTATGATAAGTCCATTCCAACTTCTTCCGACAATTTTAAAAGTTTCTTCAAGATACGGACATACCTCCATCATTTTCACCTCTAATCAGCTTTCGATTTTTACTCTTGATCTCTATCAAGTATATTTATTATACCACATTTTTTATATTTCTTCAGTCCAAATATCTGCACCTAATGCAGAAAGTGTTTTCACAATATTCGTATAACCTCTATAAATATGTTTCACATTATATATTGTAGTTACACCTTCTGCTAATAATCCTGCAACTATTAAGCATGCTCCCGCTCTCAAGTCACTTGCATAAACTTCAGCACCTTTTAATTGGGATGGTTTAATAGTAGCTGTACCATCTGCAGAATGAATATTAGCACCCATTTTTTGTAATTCTTCAACGTGTCTGAAACGTGCAGGATAAATAGTTTCTGTGACGAATGATACACCTTCAGTTAAAAATAGTAGCGGGGTAATAGGTTGTTGTAAATCAGTTGCAAACCCTGGGTAAACTATAGTTTTAATATCTACACTTTTATAAGGTGTATTTCGTTTTATCGACACACTATCGTCATCCACTTGGATATCTACACCTAATTCTTTCATTTTAACAGCTAAAGGTTCTATATGCGTTGGAATAATATTATTTAATTTAATATCATCACCGCAAGCTGCTGCAATACACATATATGTACCGGCTTCAATACGATCTGGTATCACTTGATGATTTGAACCATGTAACTTTGAAACACCATTAATTTTAATTGTACTTGTACCAGCACCTTTAATATCCGCACCTAAACTTGATAAAAATGCAGCTACGTCCACGACTTCAGGTTCTTTTGCAGCATTTTCGATAATTGTTTGCCCTTCTGCTCGAACAGCAGCCAACATAATATTAATAGTTGCTCCAACACTTACAATATCTAAAAAGATATTTGCTCCTACTAATTTGTCTGCAACGAGTTTCATAGATGTGTCACTTGATTCATCAATTTCTGCACCTAGAGCTTTAAAGCCTTTTATATGTTGATCAATCGGTCTTGGTCCTAATGGGCATCCACCTGGTAATCCAATAACACATTTATTAAAACGACCCAACATTGCGCCCATCATATAATAAGACGCTCGTAATGATTCTACCTTATTGTTGGGTAAAGGAGCATTCTCTATTGATTTTGGATCAACATTTAAAGTTGAGCCTTCTAATGTAGTATTTATATTTAAATCGCCTAACAAACTTACTAACGTATTAACATCTGAAATTTCTGGTAAACCACTAATAGTCACATCATCCTCTGCAAGAATTGCAGCTGGGATAATTGCCACTGCACTATTTTTCGCGCCATGATTATTTACCGTTCCACTTAGTGTTTGACCACCTCTAATTTTTATCACTTCTTGAGCCATTCGCATGTTCTCCTTTGCCTATCAATGAAAAATTCTGATTTTACACAATATGTGCATTATAAATTAATTTGATGCCCAATGCAAAAAACATCAATTAATAACTTTAACAATTCGATGTCACTATATTTCATATTAGTTACAATTCCCGTACATCTTTAGTTTCAACCATTTAATTATTACATTTTTTATTAATTTAATATGTTTTACAAAAAACAAATAAATATATCACTAATGCGAGTATATTATAACATAAAAAAACAACTATTATACAGATGTATAATAGTTGTTTGCTAGAAAATATACTAATTATTTAGCTTGGTTAGAAGTACCAAATTCTCTAATTTTTCCTTTTACAGTTTCTTTAATCGCTTCACGAGCTGGTCCTAAATATTTACGTGGATCATAAACTTCTTGATCTTTGTTTAATACTTCGCGAACCGCTTTTGCAGAAGCAATTTGGTTTTCTGTATTTACATTAATTTTAGCCGTACCGTATGGAATAGCTTTTTGGATGTCTTTTGTAGGAATACCAGTACCACCGTGTAATACTAATGGTAGACCTGTAGATGCACCAATTTCTTCCATTTCTTTAAATCCTAATTTAGGTTCACCTTTATATGGTCCATGTACAGAACCTAAAGCTGGAGCTAAAGTATCGATACCAGTTCTTTCAACTAGTTCTTGACACTCTTTAGGATCAGCGTAAATCACGCCTTCAGCTACAACGTCATCTTCTTGTCCACCTACTGTACCTAATTCAGCTTCAACTGAAACGCCATTAGCATGTGCGTATTCAACAACTTTAGAAGTAATTTCTATGTTTTCTTCGAATGGTGCATGAGAAGCATCAATCATTACAGATGTGAAACCAGCATCAATCGCTTCTTTACATTTTTCGAAACTTGAACCGTGGTCTAAGTGAATAGCTACAGGGATTGTAATTTCGAAGTCATGTAGTAAACCTTCTACCATTTTAACTACTGTGTAGAAACCACCCATATATCGAGCAGCACCCTCAGATACTCCTAAGATTACTGGTGCATTTTCTTCTTGAGAAGCTTGTAAAATAGCTTGAGTAAATTCTAAGTTATTTAAGTTGTATTGACCAACTGCATAACCATTTTCTTTTGCGTCAATTAACATTTCTTTCATTGAAACTAAAGGCATGAAAGTTCCTCCTTGAGTGCATTAAGCACGTATTTTTACAATCTAATTATAGCAGAGTTTATTAACTTATGCATTCTTCCAATGAATTGTAAGCGTTTTTATTTAAAAAATTGTTAATTTTACTATAATTATTCCTTAAATTTACCATTTATTGCATTCCAAACATGAATTAATTACAATGAAATGGAAATCAGAACGGAGGAGAATTACATGTCTAAAATATTAAATACACAAATTACTGGTATATTTAATCGTTTAGAAGACCAATCATTAGATATCCAAATGGCTGCACAATGTTTGATACAAGCAATTGGCGGCGAAGGCACAGTCTATGTTAAGGGTTATGATGATTTAAAATTTTATGAATCCTTTATAACTAACAGTAATGAAAAACTAAAATCTAGCGACTTATTATCCTCGATCACTATGACAGAAGCGCTTGATTCAACCGATAGAGTCTTCTTATTCGCTCCTTTTTATACAGATGAAGTAGCGCAAGATGTGCATACACTTATCAACTTAGATATTGATTTTGTTCTAATTTGTAACAAACCGAAAACTGAGGATTTTCCGGATCATTTATTCCATTTTGTTAATTTACAGACACCACGACCAATCGTCTATACTGAAGATTATGATAAAATCATCACACCTCATCCAATGGCTTTTAACTACATTTATTATGAGATTTATACGCAAATGATTGAAATGACGAGAGATTTAGAACTCAACATCAACGATTAATAAATCGCTTTATGGCTGCACTGATTTATTACATTTAGGGGTTTCCAAATCAAATTTAAGAAAAGTCCGAGACATAAATAGCTATAATAAAAAATAAACGCCAATTTCTATTAAGCAGATATAGAAATTGACGTTTTCTTTATTTTTAAATGTCTTTAATACAAAACCAAGTTCTTGTTTTACCCCTATTTATATCCTCAGTCGAGCACGCATGGGTGTTCAGTATGTGTAAGAGACTACAGGCTCGAACCATACCCCAGGCAAGTATGCACGGTCAATTTCATAAACTTTTAAATATAAGGATGACTAGCATTGAAAAAGCTTGGTTTGAAGCCCATTTTCAATACAGTCAGCTACTGCCAATATGAAAAGAGACTAGGACGAATCAATATTGTCCCAGCCTCTTCTTATAAGTTTATTGTTGTTGATGTTTTAATGACGCTTCAATAAATGCTCTAAAGATTTGTTGAGGACGATTAGGACGAGATAAAAATTCTGGGTGGAACTGACAAGCCACAAAGAAATCATTTTCTGGTATTTCTACCATTTCGACTAATCTACCATCTGGACTTGTACCTGAAAATACCATTCCATGTTCTTCAAGTTGTGCTCTATATTCGTTATTAAATTCATAACGATGACGATGTCTTTCTTCAATATCTGTCTCATTATAAATTTGATGTGCAAGCGTACCTTCTTGAATATGACAAGGATATAAACCTAATCTCAATGTACCTCCTAGATCTTCAATATCTTTCTGTTCTGGTAATAAATCGATAATAGGATGTGGCGTATTTGGGTCTAATTCAGCAGAATGAGCCCCTTCTAAACCTAAGACATTTCTCGCAAATTCAACTGTAGCTAATTGCATACCTAGACAGATACCAAAGTAAGGAACGTTGTTTTCACGCGCATATTGAATTGCTGCAATTTTACCTTCACTTGCTCTGAAACCAAAGCCACCTGGAACTAAAATGCCATCAACTTCTCCTAAGTAATCTGCTACATTGTCAGTTGTAACTTCGCTTGAATCAATCCACTTCACATTGATATCTTTTTTGAACGGGTAACCCGCATGTTTTAATGATTCTACTACTGACAGATAAGCATCTTGTAAGCTGACATATTTACCAACTAAGCCAATTGTTATTGCCCCATCCAAACTGTTAACAGTGTCTAATAAAAACTGCCACTCATCTAATTGAGTATCATATTTTGGTGTCAATTCTAGACGATTTATAACAATATCATCCATCTCTTGTTGACTTAATTGTAACGGAATTTCATATAGTGAATCAGCATCACGACATTCAATAACACTTTCTTTTTGAATATCACAGAATAATGCAATTTTATCTTTTAAGTCTTGTGTTAACTCATACTCAGTACGAACTACAATCAAATCAGGTTGAATACCTAGTCCTCGCAGCTCTTTCACACTATGTTGTGTTGGTTTTGTTTTCATTTCTCCAGCTGCTTTAATATATGGTAATAAAGTACAATGTACATACATTACATTTTCTCTACCTAGATCACTACGAATTTGTCTGATTGCTTCAATGAATGGTAATGATTCAATATCACCAGTTGTCCCACCTATTTCGGTAATTACAACATCGGCATTCGTACTCTCTCCTGCTAATAATAAACGTTCTTTAATTTCATTAGTAATGTGAGGAATGACTTGGACAGTCCCACCAAGATAATCACCTCTACGTTCTTTTTTCAAAACGTGAGAGTAAACTTTTCCTGCCGTCACATTTGAATACTTGTTCAAATTAATATCAATAAAACGTTCATAATGCCCTAAATCCAAATCAGTCTCTGCACCATCATCTGTTACAAACACTTCACCATGTTGATATGGACTCATCGTACCTGGGTCTACGTTTAAGTATGGGTCAAATTTTTGAATTGTTACTTTCAATCCTCTGTCTTTTAGTAATCTACCTAATGAGGCTGCAGTGATTCCTTTACCTAATGAAGAAACTACGCCACCAGTTACAAAAATAAATTTTGTCATTTCATGTCCTCCTATTATTCAAACAATATTAAAAGTATTGCAATTGATAATCCTAATATTTACTACGTATAAGGGGTGATACATTGAAATAGGAAATGTCATAATCAACCATTTTACTGCATTTTTGAACTACAATAAACATTATTACTATTATTTTACATCTCAATGATTTTAAAGTTTTAACAAAATAAAAAAAGCTCCCTCTCACATAACTGTAAGGGGGAGCGTATAGTTTATACACGTCGTCCTATTTAAAGGAGCCCGAATAAAATTTTATCATTTTCACAGGAAAAGTCAATTAAATCTGACAGAATAAATTTTTATTCTTCTTCATCGTCAAATTCGTCTTGTTCTTCTTCTTCATCGTCTAGGTCTTCATCATCTTCATCAATAACAATTTCAGATTCATCTATTTCTTCGTCTACTTCTTCATCTTCAGGATCAGCTAATTCATCACTTGTATCTTCAGTAGGTACAGTTTCTTCTTCTGTTTCATCCTCGCCTAATAATTTCAAGTTTTTGTCTTCTTCATCTTCATCATCTAAAATATCAAACTTCTGAATCGTTGGTGCAATTTTCTCTTCGATGTCATCAACAGAATACCAATCACGTAAGCCCCATACATTTTCCCCAACATTCAAAAAGCGACCGTCAGTATTTAAGTCTGTATAGAATTGTACAATTCTATCTTCGACTTCTTGATCTTCATAATGGCCTAATTCTTTAAACTCATCAATAATATCATATAAATTCATTGTATCTGCCTTTTCGTTTAATAACGTATAGGCCATGTCTATAAATGATTTCTCATCAACCATTTCTTTAGTATAATCTTGTATTCTCATAGCTCATAAACTTCCTTTCACAGGCTTTATCTATAAAGTTCTCTTTTTACTCAACTAATAGTAACAAAACTCAACTATAAATGACAAGTATTGATTTCGCAATCTAAACTAGTAATTGATATATTTTTCAAAAATACTAAAATCATCGCCAGATTCTACTTCAACAAAATTACTATTTAAGCATAATGTATCCAGTTCATTTCGTTCACCATATAGAGTAATAGTTATTACATTTACACCTTCAAAATATTTTCTCACAAACGTCGACAATTGTCTTAATGCACTCTGAGCGATGCCACTTGAACGTTGTGCTTGGTCTACTTCAATTGAAGTAATATTTAATCGTTCTTCATGTTGCTCTACACCTATAAAACCAACTTTTTGTCCATCTTTCAACAAATCAATCATGTGTATACCATATTTTACATCATCCTGATTCAATTTTAACATTAAAGATGAAACATATTTAGAATCTAAATCTAAATAGTAGAGTCGCTCTTTCCCTATTGGTCCTTCTTCTTTAGTAGCAGTATGCATAAATCCTGCACGTTCATATACATTCCATGCCCCTTTATTTTCTGCGTCAACTACTAAATAGAGATGATTAAATTCAGGGAACAAATATTGAACATATTGTGGTAAAAACATCATAATTTTTGTTCCATAACCATTGCCTTGATATTTTTCATTAATCGACAATGACCTAACATAAACCACTTTTTTAGGGGTATCGTACCCTTCATGTTGATAGTATTGATGTAAGACAAAAAAACCTATGACTTTATTTTGTTCATTAAGTACGATATTCGCAATTCTGTCCTCATCTTTTATCGCATCATCTAACACTGTTTTAGGTAAAGACGAATAAATTTGTTGTCTTTCACTTAATTCAAAATCATAAAGCTTTGTTCTATATTGTTCTTCAAATGGTTGAACTGTAATATTTTTAAATTGTTTTTTAATAACCATAAATAATCCCCTGCTTAATTTATTTCATGATATTTAAATACCACAAATATCAAATAGATAATCCATATATCTTAATCTTTTGCTCAATAACAGTTATATACGTAATTCAAAAACCAAATGAATGACCTACTGTATTTTCATATGTCCGCGCATTGCTTTCAAAACGTTTATTACAGCACCATAAAGTTTATTACTTGTACTTCATTTTTGTTAAATAGTAGTTAGTTCCTCTACCTCATCGAAAACTAACATAACTTCAGCATGCTCCAACGTTTCCCGAATCATACTTTGATAAAACTCTACAGTCCGGCAGACATTTTACCGTAAATAACCTTAACTACTATATTTTGTAAGCACCTTTGATTTTGATATTTTATTTTCCTTTATTTTATTATAATATAATGTATAATGTAAATTTTTTGAGGTGAGCAATAAATGAAAATCGGCATTGATGCTGGGGGAACGTTGATAAAAATTGTTATTGATGAACAAGGCAACAGAACTTATCAAACTAAATTAACTTCTGAAATTGATGATGTTATTTACTGGTTAAATAATATAGACTGTACGGATATCAGCCTTACCGGAGGACATGCAGCAACTATAAAAGATCGTTTAAAAACTTCATCGCGTATTTTTGTAGAATTTGATGCAGCTGCTCAAGGTTTAAAAATTCTGTTAAATGAACAAGGTCATTTTTTAGATGACTACATCTTTACGAATGTAGGTACAGGTACATCATTGCACTATTATAATGGTGAAAGTCAGCAACGTGTTGGTGGCATTGGCGCAGGTGGCGGCATGATTCAAGGTTTGGGCTATTTACTGACTCAAATACAAGATTATGAAACATTAACAAACACTGCACAAAATGGAAATCGTGACATCATCGATTTAAAAGTAAAGCATATTTATCAAGATAGTACGCCTCCTATACCGGGTGATTTAACAGCTGCAAATTTCGGTAACGTACTTCATAATTTAAATGATAACTTTACTGATGCAGATAAACTTGCTTCTGTCATGGGTGTGGTTGGTGAAGTTGTAACTACTATGGCAATTACTGTAGCTAGGGAACATAATACTGACAATGTAGTCTTTATTGGCTCATCATTTTATAATAATAACTTACTCCAAAAAGTAGTTGAGGACTATACCATTTTAAGAGGATTTAAACCTTTTTATGTTGAAAACGGTGCCTTTTCCGGTGCGCTAGGTACACTTAATTTATAACAATTCAAAAAGACGAAATTTTGTTGTCATAACAAAATTTCGTCTTTTAAGTTAAAGTTTATTTAAAATGTTATTTTATCTATAAGTTTTTGTGCTGACACAACCGTTCCAATAACGCCCGGTTTTAAATCAACGGCAACAGCTTTGTCATCGTCTCTTAACTCATCTAACCATTCCGCAAAAACTTCACCTTCAACTTCAATAATATCACATTCTTCAAAATCTTCATCTCTCACGCGTTCTGCACGTTCACGACTACTCCATACAGGCATGATATTAGGTTTTTCATGTTCATCATCACTAATTAAAATAAATTCCTTTTTATTTTTGGATGTTAAACCGTACACCTCATCTGTAGCAACCACTGCATTATTAAATTCTTTTAATCTAATATTGTCTAGATCACTCATTAATTCATTAGTACTATTAATAATATTTACAAGTTCTCCATCGTTAGTACTTGTAGGATTAATTAATACTTCGTCGCCTTCTTTAAAAACGTTATCCAATTCATACGTAACAAATTTATCAATATCTAAAGCTTTAATTTCATCATAATCAATATCCTCTTTAGATAGAAACGTTTCTGCTTTATCTTTTTGCGTCCACATACAAATTGTATTTTTACCTAATACCTCATGCTTGAATGCTTTCTTATTTTTAGTCGCAACATAGAACACTTCAGTTATCAAGATATCTTGATAAAATGTATACGTTTTATATGACACTACGTACACCTCATTTCATTTTTGTTTATAATTAAAATATATCTAAGACAACAAATATAGTCAATGTACGAATTTAATTTCTCTAACAATACACGCTATAAATTAAGTTGATACTTCCTTTAAAAACAAGGATTCTAAGCTTTCTACCTCTTCTTTACTGGAAGCATGCCATATACATCCGAATCGTGAATTAACCGCTTCATGTTCAAACCAATCACCATCGTAATATGACAACGGGAATAATACACCTTGTTTTACATATTTTAAAATTGTCTGGTAAAACTTCGCATTATCTTTACTTGCAACATAACTATAAAATTTATGATAACCTTTATTTAATGATGGTTCTAATAGTAACATACTAGTTGAACCATTTTGTCTAAAATTTAAATCAATAGCGTATACGTCTCCAAATTTATCAACAAGTAAATCAAATCCTGCTATACCAAAAAAACCTTGTGCTACACCATTCTTCATAATTTCCTCACCAGCTTTAATTACATGTGATGGTACATTGTTGACATTTTGATTACCATGATAAAAGCCATAATCATTTGTAATTTGTTCAGCTGCTCCAATGTATTGCACTCCAGTGTTGTGTGAATAAGCAAATTGGACACAGTAGTTAGCTACTGCTTCTATTTTTTGTTCAATAATAAGTTGCTTCGTTGCTGCCTTTGCATCTTTTATACGTTGGAGTGCTTTGGCTAAGTCTGCATCATTATAACAAATCATAACGCCATAACCACCTGCTGTCGGTAAATCATCACCTGGTTTTATAACAAAAGGGAATTGCCATGCTTGAACACGTTCCTCAAATGCTTCAAATGCAACCACTTCACGTTGTGGTAAATATTTATCATTTGTCCACTTTGGAATTTTAGCCTTATTATTTAATGCAACAAAAATATCTTTATCTAAGGCATAAGCTTCTTTAGATAATAATGATGGATCATGAATATACTGAAAGTAAATAGTTTTTTGTTGTTCCTTCACTAAGTTTTTTAATAACATTTCATACGATGATTTATCACTAAATGTATAAACATTTTGAGGTAACGATTTCCCAATTTCTGCAAAAAGTTGTTCTAACTTATCTGTTACACTTGCCTTGTGAACAATTACTGGCATGTTATCAGCAATAATCAATTCTCTTCCCGTTAAAAAATTAGATTGATGTTCTTCTGGATCTAACCATGGATTGGATATATATGAAGGTCTGGATGTATATACAGTATTACTCGCATAAAGATCGCTAAGCATTAACTTAGTCTGTAGCGAACTTCTATTTGTCATTTCGTATGCCCCTTTACATATTGAAATTGTTCTACAATTTCTTCGAATAATTGCTCATTTATAATTAAATCTAATCCCATTAAAGCGATAATTTTACTACCACGCAACAAAGCTTGGTCTCCATGAGTGCTAGCTGCTGCTTCACGAAAACGATGTGTATGTCCAACTAAGTTTCTAGAACCTATTTTAATATGAGGGTGTATCGTCGGTACTATATGGCTAACATTGCCAGTATCAGTCGAACCATAACCAAAATCATCATCGATAACTTCTTCTTCCATTTCAATAGCATACTTGGCAAATAAATCATCTAATTTTGGGGTTTTTATAAATTCATTAACACCATTTTGAATAGGGCCAAACTCATAATCACAACCAGTTTGAAGTGCCGCGCCTTTTGCTATTTGTCCAACACGTTCTGTTAACTGATCTAAAGCTTTACGTGTTGTCGCACGTGTATAAAATCTAGCATGTGTATAATCCGGAATAATATTGGCCGCTTTGCCCCCATCTAAAATTACCCCATGTACACGTTCACTTTTTTTAATATGTTGTCTAAGTTGTGCTACACCGTTAAAATATGAAATCATTGCATCTAAAGCGTTACGCGCTTCATCTGCATTTTCTGAAGCATGTGTACTTTTACCATAAAATTTAATATCTAAAACATCTACAGCTAATGTATTAATCGTCTTATAGGTTTCGTTTCCAGGGTGCACCATGAGTGCCACATCTAACTCATCAATGATACCTTCTTTCACATACGAAGCTTTAGCACTACCATTGACACCACCTTCTTCAGCTGGACACCCTAAAACAATTACCGTTCCACCAATTTGATCTATTACTTTAGATAACGCAACACCTGCTAATGTACTAGCTGTGCCAATAATATTATGACCACATGCGTGTCCTAATCCTGGCAAAGCATCATATTCTGCAAGAAAACCTATTGTAGGTCCCGGTTTAGTAGATTCATATCTAGCGATGAATCCAGTAGCATGACCTGCAAGATCCGTTTCAATATCAAAACCTTCTTTTTTTAAGTGCTCAATTAATGTACGTGACGCGAATATTTCCTCGTTACCTAGCTCCGGGCGTTGATGTATTTGATGACTCATTTCAATATAATGCCGCTTATTGTTTTCTATATAGTCTAATATTGTTTGTTTATATTCCATACTATCTCTACCCTGCTTTCTTAAGTAATAATTCTATTTAATAATTTTTCCATAGTTAAAATTGCTCGCAATTATTTTGCATAATGAAAATCTAGTCTAATTATTACTCATTCTATCGGGTTTAACTATTTTTGTCATTAATTTTCTAACTATTTACTGAAAATTGTAATTGCAATGCGTGCTTGTTACAATAAATTATATGTATAAATTTAGGAGGGTTTTTTAATGCCAAAAATGAACGTAGAAAGCTTTAATTTAGACCACACTAAAGTTGTGGCACCGTATATCCGTTTAGCCGGGAAAATGGAAGGCCAAAACGGTGATGTTATCCATAAATACGATATTCGCTTCAAGCAACCAAACAAAGAACATATGGACATGCCAGGATTACATTCATTAGAGCATTTAATGGCAGAAAATATCCGCAATCATTCTGACAAAGTTGTAGATGTCAGTCCAATGGGTTGTCAAACCGGATTTTATGCTTCATTTATTAATCATGATAACTATGAAGATGTGTTAAATATTGTTGAAAAAACTTTAAATGATGTGTTAAGTGCTACCGAGGTTCCTGCGTGTAACGAAGTTCAATGTGGTTGGGCTGCAAGTCATTCACTTGAAGGTGCCAAAACAATTGCACAAACCTTCTTAAATGAACGTCATCAATGGCATAATATTTATAGTAATTAACAAAAAAGCGTAAGCCATAAACATTATGGCTTACGCTTTTTTATATTTTTAAATAGTATAAGAATTGAACTAATCTAGCTATTGTAGCTCATAGTACCAGCCTAACTCATATATGGCGAGATCGGCTGTTTCCTACTATACGATTATTTTTCAATGCCCATTTCTGCTAAATAACTGCTGCCATATTTTGGTAGTTGTACATCAAAATTATCAGCAATTGTAGCACCTATCGAACTGAACGTATCATCTTGTCTCAATTCATAGTATTTATTGATTTTAGGGCTAAACATTAGCACTGGTATATATTCTCGAGTATGATCAGTACCATCAGCAGTCGGGTCATTACCGTGGTCTGCTGTAATTATGACCAAATCATCCTCTTGTAAAACATCAATTAATTCTGGTAAACGCTCATCAAAATCTTTGATTGCTTGTGCATAGCCTGGTTTATCACGTCTGTGACCATATAGCGCATCAAAATCAACTAAGTTTAAAAAGCTAATACCACTAAAATCTTCTTTAGCTGTGTCAATCAATTTGTCCATGCCATCCATATTACTTTTTGTTCTAACAGCTTTTGTTACACCTTCACCGTCATAAATATCATTTATTTTGCCTAACGCAATTACGTCATAGTCAGCATCTTTTAGTTCATTCATTACTGTACGACCAAATGGCTTCAACGCGTAATCATGTCTATTAGCAGTACGTGTAAATTGTCCTGGTTCACCTACATAAGGTCGAGCAATAATTCGCCCAATCAAATATTTAGGGTCCTTAGTTAATTCTCGTACTTTCTCACAAATATCATAGAGTTCTTCTAAAGGAATAATATCTTCATGTGCCGCAATTTGTAACACTGGGTCTGCGGAGGTATATACGATCAAATCGCCTGTTTGCATTTGATGCTCTCCCCACTCATCAATAATTTGAGTTCCAGAGGCAGGACGATTTGCTACAACTTTTCGTCCAGTTAGTGCTTCAATTTCTTGCACAAGCTCATCAGGAAAGCCGTCCGGGTATACTTTAAATGGTTGCATAATATTTAGGCCCATAATTTCCCAATGACCTGTCATCGTATCTTTACCAACTGATGCTTCACTCAACTTAGTAAAAAATGCTTGTGGTTGTTCCACTTTATCGATTACAGGTAAAGCATCAATATTCCCTAAGCCTAATTTTTGCAAATTAGGTAAATCTTGTGAAAACCCTTCTAATGTGTGCTTTAATGTATGACTTCCTTCGTCATTAAAAGCTTTTGCATCTGGACCTTCACCTATTCCTACAGAATCCATAACTATTAAATGAATACGTTTAAATGGTGTAGTCATAATTTCCACTCCTATTCTGTAATAACTTTGTGTACTAATGTTGGTGCCGAACCGTTGTCGCTAATTGAAATACTAGCACGTAACTTTTCTATTACATCATCAACTTGTTCTCTATTGGCGTGAATTGTTAATAAAGACTCACCTTGAGCAACTCTATCTCCAACTTTTTTATTTAAGACGATACCTACGCTTAAATCAATGGAATCTTCTTTCGTTTGTCTACCTGCACCAAGTAACATTGAGGCCACGCCTATTTCATTAGCAATAATTTCAGTAACCACACCGTCAGTTTCAGCTGGCAACTCAATTTGATAAGTTGCTTGTGGTAAACGGTTAACATCGTCTACGACTGAGCTATCACCATCTTGATTTTCTAAAAATTGCTTGAATCTTTCCAAAGCTGAACCATTGTTAATCGCTTCTTTTAACAAAGCACGAGCTTCTTCTAAATCTTTTGCTTTACCACCTAAAACTACCATTTGTGAACCTAAAGTTAGAACGAGTTCTGTTAAATCTTTTGGTCCTTTGCCTTGTAATGTTTCGATTGCTTCTTTAACTTCAAGTGCATTTCCGATCGCATTTCCTAGTGGTTGGCCCATATCAGAAATAATTGCCATCGTTTTACGCCCTACATTATTACCGATACGCACCATAGCATGTGCTAATGCTTCTGCTTCTTCTATAGTTTTCATAAACGCGCCATTACCAGTTTTTACATCTAGTACAATTGCATCTGCACCTGCAGCAATTTTCTTGCTCATTATAGAAGATGCGATTAATGGAATTGAGTTTACTGTGCCTGTTACATCACGTAGACCGTATAATTTTTTATCTGCAGGTGTTAAATTTCCACTTTGTCCAATGACAGCTACTTTTGATTCGTTGACTAGTTTAGTAAATTTGTCCTCAGTAATTTCCACATGAAAGCCCTCTACTGATTCTAATTTGTCAATTGTACCTCCAGTATGTCCAAGTCCTCTACCACTCATTTTCGCAACAGGAACACCAACAGATGCTACTAATGGAGCTAAAACCAATGTTGTAGTATCGCCGACGCCCCCTGTAGAATGTTTATCGACTTTAATTCCCTCAATATTTGATAAGTCGATAACATCTCCAGAATTAACCATGGCCATAGTAAGTGCCGCACGTTCATCATCATTCATATCTTGAAAATAAACAGCCATCGCTAAACTAGACGCTTGATAATCAGGAATATCTCCCTTTGTATACCCATCAATAAAAAATTGTATTTCTTCTGTTGTTAATACTTTGCCATCTCTTTTTTTCTCAATTACATCTACCATTCTCATTTGTGTAGCCTCCCTTTATGACTATGTACAATTACATAGTTTCTCCAAAACACAAATCCCTAATTTTTGCTATTTTACTTAATAATCTGAGTCGCTTTCTAAACCTTGAATAATTTGTACGCCTGCACTTGCTCCAATACGTGTAGCTCCTGCTTCTAACATATTATTAAAATCTTCTAAATTACGTACGCCACCAGAAGCTTTTACTTCTAATGCATCTCCAACCGTTTGTTTCATCAATTGTACATCTTCAACTGTTGCTCCACCGCCGGCAAATCCAGTTGATGTTTTCACAAAGTCAGCACCCGCTGCTTTACTTAATTCACAAGCTTTAACTTTTTCTTCGTCAGTTAATAAACATGTTTCAATAATTACTTTTACAGTTTTACCATTAGCTGCGCCTACAACACCTTCGATATCTTTTTGAACTTCTTCAAAGCGTTGATCTTTCAATGCCCCAATATTAATTACCATATCAATTTCAGATGCACCATGTGCAATAGCATTTTCTGTTTCAAAAACTTTTGTTTCTGTAGTTGATGCACCTAATGGGAATCCAATAACAGTACATACTAACACTTCAGTATTTACTAATTGCTCAGCAGCGTATTTTACATGAGTTGGATTAATACATACAGATTTAAATCCATATTGTTTAGCCTCATCTAAAATAGTATCAACTTGTGCTCGCGTAGAGTCCGGTTTTAATAATGTGTGATCGATAAATTTTGCATAATTCATAATTTAGTCCTCCTAATGTGTTTATTAAAATGTACATGGTCAAAGTAAAAACTAAAAGTAATAACACCATAATACTTTTCTAACTCGTTATTGCACTTCCCTTTATACAACTTTTTATGTACACTTTTAATATCTCGCTTCATATGAAATGATTAGCTCATCTATTATTTTACAAAAAAAAGCAAAATTAATAAACATATGTTATCTTTAAATAACTAATGAATTAAAAGGAGAAGATAAAAATGACACAAGGGACAGCTCATATTCAACCAAATGGAAAGAAAATTGCTAAAACAGTACTTATGCCAGGCGACCCACTTCGTGCAAAATATATCGCTGAAAACTTTTTAGAAAATGTAGAACAGTTTAATGAAGTAAGAAATATGTTTGGCTATACAGGAACATATAAAGGAAAAGAAGTTTCTGTTATGGGTTCAGGTATGGGAATTCCAAGCATTGGGATTTACTCTTATGAACTTTATAATTTCTTTGATGTTGATACAATTATTCGTATTGGGTCATGTGGTGCATTACAGGACAATGTTAACCTTTATGACATTATTATTGCTCAAGGCGCTTCTACTAACTCAGATTATGTAGATCAATACAATTTACCAGGTCATTTTGCACCACTTGCTGATTTTGATTTAGTTGCAAAAGCTAAAGCTCAAGCAGATAACTTAGGCGCGGTGACACACGTTGGTAATATTCTTTCTTCTGATACATTCTACAACGCTGACGAAACGTTTAATGCTAGATGGCAACGTATGGGAATTTTAGGAATTGAAATGGAATCTGCGGCACTTTATCTTAATGCAACACATGCCAATAAAAAAGCTTTAGGTATATTTACTGTAAGTGATCATATTTTACGTAATGAAGCAACTACACCTGAAGAAAGACAAAATTCATTCACGCAAATGATGGAAGTAGCATTAGAAATCGCTGACTAATTTAAAATACAGACTTTATTTATAGAATTTTAAAATTAAAAAAAGCTGGGACATCATATTTTGATGTCCCAGCTTTTTTTAATCAATTTTATTATTGTCCAAGATAAGATTTTAACATCCAATTATGTTTTTCGATATTTGTTTGCATACCGATAAACATATCTTCTGTCACATCGTCTTCAGCATCAGATGCTACTTCAATCGCTTCTTCTAATTGTTTAGATACATTTGTAAAATCTTTAGATAACTCAGAAACCATTTGTTCTGCAGTATAGCCTTTACCTGCTTCGTCGATAATTGACATCTCTAGACTTTCTTTCAACGTACCCACTGGATTTCCTCCGACAGCTAAAATACGTTCTGCTAAATCATCTACATATTTACTAGCTTCGTCATATAATTCCTCAAATTTAGTGTGTAGTGAGAAAAAGTTTGGTCCTTTAACATACCAATGGAAATTGTGTAACTTAGTAAAAGCTACTGTCCAGTTTGCAACTTGTTTATTTAATACATTAATTACATTTTCATTATTAGTCATTTAAATTCTCTCCTTCTTATGTCGTTATTCTCTTGATTACATTTATTATTATATAATAATTATTCTAATCTGTAAACTGTTTTCCGATAATAATTTAGAATTATTCTAATTTACTAATGATTACGTGGAGTTTCTACATTTCCTACTTTTACGACTGACAAATTTATACTTTAGTCAATAAAGAACGATTGTTCATAGGCATTAGGCTGATGCCAATGCGTTTTCCACATATTATTTCTATTCTCTGCAAAAAAATTATAACCAATATTACTAATAAAATTAGGCGTAACTTTTAACAAAGCCCCTAACCATTTAAATTTCGTTAATGAAAAAATTAACGTAGCTATTGCTTCCGATTTAAATTGTAGTTGTTCGCCATTTTGTAATATTACACTATCAAAGCGGTTTGCTTCTGGAAAAGTTTGTCTTAATTGGTCACCTGCTGTACTTTTTAGTTTGGCAAATTGATAACGCCGTGATAAGCCATTTTGAATGAGCCATATTGCAAAATTATAACAATAAACACAACCGCCATCATAATAAACTATAGGCATTTAAACACACCTCTTTCGAACATGATACTTTTATTATACCTTTTTTCATACTTTTTCAATCATGGTACAATAATTAAAATTCAAGTAAACAATGTGCTAAGCAACATCGTTTTTTAAATTAATAGCCTTTATTGTATAAATTACAACACGATATCTTATAACAAAAAAACTGGGACATTATGCTGTCCCAGTTTGATTTATAGATTTTGGTTATCCTGATTTACTTTAACAATTCTAGTATATTTTAAAAACTGTTCAGAATAACGTTGTTTGATTTCATTTAAACTTTCATAAGTTATACCAACTATATGCCAGTTAGGATTAAAATGATAAAAAGAATCTTTTTGACGTGACCATTTAATCATATTCCCATGTTTATTATAACGAGGCATGGTCACTTCATAACCTTCTAAAACATTTATAAATGTCTGAAAAACATCAGGATTAATACGATTAAAATTGTCGATTACAAGGTAACTTCTATCAGTACGTGGCATTAAATCAGTAATAAACCCTTCTCTAAAGTACATTGCTCCTGATTCATTAGGTAAATATTTACCATATAACATATCTTCAGTAAAATCTGGATGACCTGAAGTTATCACTGGATTGGCATTCGTTTTATGCAATAGGTTTTCAGCTGCTTTCAGACCCTCGTCACCAGGTTCAACTACTAATAAGATAATAGGCTTAACGTCATCATCTTGTACTGGCATATTTGAGTCTTTATGTACCGATTCAAATTGTGGTTTCACGCCATTATTTTCACTTAATTCTTTAATTGCTTCATATTGTGTTTGAGATAAACTCGCTATGGCTTGTTTCGCATTTTCTTGTAGAAAATATAAGTTTTTTAATTTTGGATGTTTATTTAGTGTAGATAATGTCAATGGTGTGATGTGATGTTCATATAGTACTTCAATTGCAGTACTATTTGTCCTACCTGCAATTGGCGATTTTTCGTGTATATGTTGTGTGACTTCTCCAATACCTACCACAGATTGATCCATTTTTTTATTATAAAAAACAAGCTTATCCCCTTGCTCTAATTGAGTATAAAAGTGATAGCCATTACGTTTAATACCATTGTAAGTATGCGTAAACAAAGTGTAAGTTTGATTAGGTTCAAACGTATCTTCTTCAGAAATAAAGAAATAACGTGGCACTTTCACCGCGCCAGTACCTAAACTTACAATTAAATTAAATTCTTCTTCTGTTATTTGGTTAAATAAGGTTTCTTTCATATTACTCATTCTGAACTCTAACAATTCACTACGTTTTAAGTAATCTGCAGTTAAAGGATTCAATTGTGCCTTTAATTCAAAATGCACTCGGATTTTATTTTGTGCACCTGTTTGCACACTCGTAATTTCGCCATAGCCTAATAGCCCTGTATTCATTTGTACTTGATAAAAGATTACTTGGTCGCCTACTTTAGCTTGTTTAAAAGCACGAAATCCTTGTGATGGATTAAATTGAGCACCGGATTCGAATAATGTAGTTTGACCTACTAATGGTTCATTATGATTCCAGCGATTATAACCGCAATTTAACCAAAAATAACTTGTTTCCTCTGTCATTTACGATACTCCCATCTTTTTTGTGAAATTCTATCTGTCAATTATATTCATACATTATTCCTGAAAACAAATGTAACCTGCTTTTCAGGAATACTTAATTGTATTATTTAACTTGTAGTCTCTGTGCTATACTTATTGTTTTTTACATATTGATTTGTGTTAGTGCACCTAACAATGGCATAACGTTGATAAGTATGCCTCCCAATTTAAGCGTTATTTTCACGTCTTTCTCAGGAAAAGTTACAATTGTACAAACTATACCTAAGAATGCTACAACCATTGGAAAAATAAGAGAAGGATACGGTGGTATATTTAAAAACACACCTGCTCCAGCTAGCAAACCACAAATAAGAGATATATATAAAAACTTATACAAACATATTCCTCCTCTTTCATTACATATAACTAATAATAACTTCGAGCTCACCTTCAAATACAGTGTCTAAATCATCTGACGTTAAAATAAAATTGTCAGCATGGTTCACACTGTAAACTTCACCATCAATTATAACATTGCCTGATCCTTTTAAAATTGAAACCAATACAAATTCTCTCGGTTTCATGTAATTTAACGTCCCTGTAATTTGCCATTTGACAATAGTAAAGAAATCATTGGAGACAAGTTTGACCTGTTTATGATTTTCAATCAGTTCAGTATCAGGTCTTAAGTTTAAATCGTCATCTTTAATCTCTAAAACATCTTGAGCCTTATCCAATTGTAAAGATCGGTCAAGGTAGTCTTGTTGATTTCGTTCATAATCGTAAATGCGATATGAAACATCTGAGGATTGCATTGTCTCATAAACTATAATACCTTCCCCTACTGAATGGACTGTGCCCGCCGGTATAAAATAAAACTCTCCTGGTTTGACTTTCACCGTATTAAAAAGATTATCAAAATCAGCATTTGCTATTTTGTTAAGTGCTTCATTTTTAGATTTAACATTTAAACCATAAATAATTTCTGCACCTGGTTTTGCATCTACAATATACCAACATTCAGACTTCCCATATTGACCATTTTCATGCTCATATGCATAGGCGTCATCAGGATGTACATGTACTGAAAGTGGTGCTTGTGCATCTACCATTTTAGTCATTAAAGGAAAATCTTCACTTGGAAAATCACCAAACATTTCTTTATTATTTGTCCATACTTTATCTAATGTTTGACCTTTAAATGGTCCATTTATAATTTCGCAACGTCCATTTGGATGAGCAGAAATGCCCCATGCCTCCCCAACATTATCACTGGGTAAATTATATCCATAGCGTTCTAAGTTGTTACCGCCCCATACTTTTGAATGGAATACAGGCTTTAAAAATAACGGCATACTACACCTCCGACAATTGTTCGTTTTCATGTTTGAATCACTAGTACACTAGCATATCTCATATTCATTGGAACTGCTTGTTATAGTTCAACTTTTACTAGTTAATGATCACGTATTATCACATGAGTATTGTTCAATTTATTTCTTTATGTATTATAGCAAGTCTCAGTTGATAATAATAGTATATTCAAATATAACTACTTTTTAAGTGCATAGACTGTTGATTGTTTATCAAAATTAAACATCAAGTTATAATAATGTTTCATACTAAGATGCTTCGAGGGATACATTGTGCTATGTCCAAACGTATTGCTTTGCTTATCTCCAAGTCGAATGAATACTTATCGCGTTGAACTAACCCTTACGTAACCATTCTATATATAAAAACATTACTCTTTTTTCTCTTTGAAATTTTGTAAAATAGTTGCTTTTATTTCTGATAAGTGAGCTTCCATCGCTGCGATTGCTTGCTCTTCTTGTTGTTGCTCAATCGCTAAATAAATCGCTTCATGTTCTTCATAAAGTTTTTCCATCGTTTTTTGCTTACTATATATAAAAATCTTACGTGTCTCTTTCATCGAATCTTGCATTAAACCTGAAATATTATTCATTAATTCTACTAATAATGAATTATTTGCGGCTTGAGCAATAGAGAGATGAAATTGCAAATCGGCAGCTTCTCCCGATGTACCATCCGACACAGCTTTCCCCATATCTGTTAAAGCCTTTTTCATATTTTCTAAATCTGTTGTCGAACGTTGAATTGCAGCTTTACCAACGGTAGTACGTTCAATAATCTCACGCAACTCAAGTAGTTCCTCAACTTGTGTTAATGAATTGAATTTTTCTCCAATTTCAAAAAAGATAGGTTCTTTTTGTTTAATAAAAGTACCATAGCCTTGTTTAATTTCAATAACGCCAATAGTCCTTAAAGCGTTTAATGCTTCTCTTATTGATGCTACACTAACACCATAATTTTGAGCCAATTTTTGTATAGATGGCAACTTATCGCCAACTTCATATTCTCCTGTTTTA
Organism: Staphylococcus arlettae; assembly: GCF_025560845.1. Lineage (NCBI taxonomy): Bacteria > Bacillati > Bacillota > Bacilli > Caryophanales > Staphylococcaceae > Staphylococcus > Staphylococcus arlettae. The sequence continues at coordinate 811,591 of NZ_CP094803.1, read as the reverse complement.
ATTTGTTCTAATAACAAATCTGCAACTTGTTCGTAAATTTTTACGTTCGAAATCTTCATTGTAGCTCCCCCTTACGATATCACAATTATATCAAATTATTTGCACTAATAATTAATGAAAGCCAATTCTTCCATATAATAATAAAAAAAGAGTGGGAAAATAATCAAATTAAACTAAATTTGATTTCATTTTCCCACTAAATATGATTAACATGCAATTCAATTATTTAAATTTATTAATTGCAGTTGTTAGTTCTTCTGTACCACTAATAATTTGGAATTCTGAATTATCAAAACCTGTTGTTGTTAGCACTTGACTAATTACAGAGGCAACATCTTCTCGAGGTATAGTTCCTTTGCCATCAAAGAAAGCAGCCGCATCAACTCTACCTGTTCCCGCTTCATCAAGTAAACCACCTGGATGGACAATGACATAGTTAAGACCAGAACGTTTTAAATGTTCATCCGCATAGTGCTTAGCGATTGTATATGGTTTTAATGCACCACTCTCATCAAATGCTTCTCTTCTAGAATCATAAGTAGATACCATCACATATTTTGACACATGATTTGCTTTACTTGCTTCGATAGTTTTCACAGCACCATCTAAATCGACAATAATTGTTTTATCAGCACCTGTGTTACCACCAGAACCTACTGAAAATACAACTTGATCGAATCCTTTAAATTTATCTGTCAGTGTCTCAATACTATCATTTTCAACATCGATAAGTTTGGCATCTATGCCTTTTCCTTGTAAATCATTTATTTGTTCTTCTTTTCTAACACCAGCAGTAAATGTTTCACCTGCATTTTGCAATTGCTGAATCAAATATTTACCTACACCACCATTAGCACCGATAACTAAAGTACTCATTAAATATACCTCCTCAAATTTACTAATTAATATACAGAATATACCCAATTGCTAATAAACAAAACTAATACGCTCACTTTTGACATGAGTAACACTTTATATTAATATATGAATATAAATACATATATTAATATAAAGAGGTGATTGTTTGACTCAACATTTTACTGATATATCTCCAGACTCTCTTGATACAGTCACTACCATTTTTAAAGCACTAAGTGATGGTACTAGAATCCGTATAGTAAATTTATTATCACAAGGTGAATGCAGTGTGGGCCATATTTCTCACACGTTACAAATAAGTCAATCTAATGTTTCACACCAATTACGTATACTTAAAGAAGCACATTTAGTCAAAGCTAATCGTCAAGGCCAATCAATGATTTACACAATTGATGATACGCATGTCACTACATTGCTACACCAATCATTACACCACGCAGAACATCAATAATGAAAAGAGGGATGACTTATGTCTTCACATAATCACGACCATAATCATAGCCATGTGCATACAAATAACAAAAAAGTATTATTATTCTCATTCATAATTATTGCAACCTTTATGGTAGTAGAAATTATTGGTGGGTTTGTAGCTAATAGTTTAGCTTTACTATCTGATGGCTTACACATGTTTAGTGATGCCATATCGTTAGGCGTAGCCTTAGTTGCGTTTATTTATGCGGAAAAACATGCTACTTTAAACAAGACATTCGGTTACAAACGTTTTGAAATTTTAGCAGCGTTGTTTAATGGGGTTACATTATTTGTTATCGGTATCATGATTATTGTTGAAGCAATAAAACGTATGTTTAACCCAATCGAAGTCCAATCCACAGAAATGTTCATAATTAGTGTTATCGGCTTAATTGTTAATGTCATAGTTGCTACACTTATGTTTAAAGGTGGCGATACTAAAGACAATATCAATATGCGTGGCGCTTTTTTACATGTCTTAGGAGATCTGTTGGGTTCTGTAGGAGCAATTGTTGCTGCTATCATCATTTGGATTTGGGGATTTACTTTAGCCGATCCAATAGCTAGTATTATCGTATCGTTATTAATTATTAAAAGTGGCTGGGGTATTACAAAATCATCTGTCAATATATTAATGGAAGGTACACCGTCGAACATTGATATGGAAACTGCCATCAGCGTATTAACAGAAGAACCAGAAATCATCGCAGTACATGATTGTCACTTATGGACTATTTCTAATGACATCAATGCATTAAGCTGTCATGCAGTCGTCTCCCCAAAATTAAGTATTGATGACTGTGAATATATCTTACAACGTATTGAACATAACCTAGCACATTTAAATATTCAACATATGACTATCCAATTAGAAACACCTAAACATAAGCATGACGATCACACATTATGTACATTGCATTAATTACAAAAGACACGATAAGCAAACACCGTAATAAATTGATATGGTGTGACTTATCGTGTCTTTATATTATAGAAATTTATCAAAAATTAATGATTTACCAGGTACTTGTTTTTCATCAAACCCACGTAAAAATTCTTCATTATCATATGCTACTTTAACTCGGTCAATAGAGATGACATCCTCTTCAATAGTAACCAATCCATAAACAGCATGAGCACCATTGTTTAACCCCACTGCTCCTGGATTAAAATATATTTTTTCTTTGTCATCAAACAAATGAACTGTATGATTATGGCCAAAAACAATTAAATCAGCTTGTTTATCACTAAATAACGTTTGCATTGCTTCTTCTGTAGGTTCAGTGATTGGACTGAATGGTTGTTTATCAATCGGTGCACTCAACTGCTCATTCGGTATTTCATAATGAATAAATAAAACTTTTTTATTTCCAAATTTTTTCTCTATTACTCTCGGTAATTCATTTAATTTGTCATAATAATCTTCATCTAAATGATTTTCAATCCACTGATGATGTTCAAAAAATTTATCTTTTAAATCTTCTGGGTAAGGAGTATCGTTAACTAACGACATAACCGCTTCATCATGATTGCCGGCAATAATTTCCATGTCATCTCTGTCAAAAATATAATCTAGAACTTTATTCGTTTCATGACCCACACCAATATTATCTCCAAGATTATAAATTTTATCTACATCGCCTTTTCTATCAATATCATCTAATACCGCTTCGAGTGCATCAAAATTACCATGTACATCAGTAATAACTGCAAATTTCATGATGATGTCTCCTTTCATTATTTCTCATTAGGACATTTTAACATTTTATACCTGTTTTGTTACCTATTAATTTTAAAAATTTCATTTTTTTGATATTGTGATTATATCATTAAAAAGGAGTGCTTAAATTTTGTTTAAATTTCATAAACTTGCTATACGAAATGCCAAACCACAAAATGGGAAAATTTTAATGTTTACTATAGTAGGTTTTCTCATAGCAATGATATTAGCATATCTTGCTGTCTTACCAGTTCAACCAGCTATCTATAAATTTGCGATAGCACAAGCAACACAACAACCCATAGGTTCATCTATATTTATGATTATATTAGCCATTATCATACCATTAGTAGTATTTTTATTCATTGGCTATCCACTAATTTCAAGTGTAATATATACTATAGATAAAGCTTTAACAAAGCAAAATACTAAATTCACAGATATTTTTTCAACATTTAAAAAAGGTAAATATCTAAAATCTGTAATTTTAGGATTAATCACATTAATATTTTTCATCGTATTAATGCTAGTAAATTTATTATTAGGCAAATTGCTTAACTTTTTAATAGTTAAAGGATTTTCGGCATTACAAGGTCCTATCAGTAGCTCATCAAATGCTTTAGGTATATCACTAACTATACAAATTATCGCAGCCACAGTTCTAGTGTTTATCCTATCATTTGTTTATTGGCTATTTGTTGTCATCGTCGTTAACTATACTTTATCCTTTGTGAAAAACCCTGATTTAGGCGTATGGAAAGCAGTTAAACAAGGATTTGCAAAAATTAAAAATGGTAATAAAACTTGGTTTAAATTTTATTTAGGATTATTATTACTTAATTTAATTGTTATATTATTTGCTAACCCAATAAGTCAATTAGTTAATATTTTAACTGGTGGCATATCTCAAACTGTAGCAGTAGCGCTAACTTATGTAATTACAATTTTAGTTGTTGTTATTCGTTTAGTTGTTTACTATATTAACTTGTTAGCAATTATCCAATATCATATTGAAGATGGTTCAACTGCTAACTTAGCATCTAGTAAAAAGAAAAAAAGTGATGACAAGAGCTTAACTAATCAAGTAAAACAACAAACAACTGATGACACCACTGCATCATCCAATATTAAAGATGACGCAAAAAAACAAGCTTCTGATGCTCAATCAAAAGTTGAAGATGTCGCAAAAGATATCAAAAATAAAAAAGAATAATTAGTGAGTAATTAAAATGTAGGAGACTTATTTAAAGTCATCCTAAAAAATGACTAATCCTTTAAATAAAGGATTAGTCATTTTTATTATCTTAAATGTTATTATTTATTTTAATAAAATCAATGTCTTAACTTTTGCTCTATGTTATAACGTTAAAAACTTTTGTTGTAAATAATGTGCTGCACCATCTTCTTCATTAGTTAAAGACGTCACTTCATCGCAAAGTGCTTGAATTTCTGGGCGTGCATTTTTCATTGCGACAGTGTGTTGACCAAATGCAAACATCGCACGATCGTTATCACTATCACCAATTACTAATGTTTCACTTTGTTTAATACCAAAATACTCTATCATTTCTTTAATGCCCGTGCCTTTATCAACATTATATGGCATTGTTTCTACATTAAAGCGGGATGAATTTGACACACTAATACTGAGATTTTCTTTTTCTTCACCTAACATTGCTCTAAATGCTGTGATTTTATCGTATTCAGGTGAAAATAAATAAATTTTCGAAAATTTTTGGTCTACCAATTCTGTAACCCACTCTACCTTGTCTTTGATCGCATCTTTTCTTGAAAACCATTCACTTTCCCCTACATTTCCAGGCGGGGTATCAGCTTCAAACATCGTCATTGCCCACCGTTTGTCTTCCGCTAAAATAACGCGTGTTGAATCAAAAGGAAATACCTCATAGTAAATACCTTGTTGTCGTGCTTTTTCAACAATTTGTGTGACTGATGCTAAAGTTAAACTATGTTTAAATACTTCTTTATCATCAACTATACCTAGCGTCCCATTTGAACTAATAATGCCATCTACACTAAAATTTTCTGGTACTAAATGATGAATTTCATTATGTGCTCTGCCTGTTGCTAAAAACACTTTATATCCTTGTTTTTTTAGTGCATCAATAGTACGGACTGTAGTATCACTCACAAAATTATCTTTATGTAAAATTGTCCCATCCATATCTAAAAAAATTGCTTTAACATTAGTCATTTCATATCCTCCAGCTGTTGTTTAATCATTACTAAAAAGTGCATATCTATTATTTTGATAAGCTACTTTAACATTTTTATTAAAAAATTCCGATAATGTAGTGTCGTTCAATATTTCAGTTATTGGTCCCGCTTTATAGCAAACGCCATTTTTCAGTAATAAGCCCTTATCAATTTGTGGTGTAATTTCTTCAACAAAATGAGTCACATAAATAACTGCTAAGTCAGGATTATCGACATACATTTGTTCTAACGCTTGCAGCAAGCTTTCCCTAGCAATAAAATCTAATCCGGTAGCAGGTTCATCTAGCACAAGTAACGATGGATTCCCCATTAAAGCACGTGCTATTAATACGCGCTGACGTTCTCCTGTAGATAAATAGCCATAATATTGTTGTTCAAATTCTGTCATACCTAATTGCGCTAAATAAGTTTGCGCAGCTTGCTTATGGCTTTCAGTTGGTTGTTGAAACACACCTATAGATTTAAAAGCTCCACTGATAACTACATCAAGTACTCGCTCCCCATCTTGAAATCGATTCATTAAACTATGCGATACAAATCCAATATGACTACGTACATTTTCTGCAGAATAACCAATTTTACCTGGTGTCATACCAAATAATGTCATCTTGCCTGCTGTATTAGGTTCATAAGCATTTAAAATATTAAGCAAAGTTGTTTTGCCAGCACCATTTAAACCATACAACATCCAATGTTCCCCTTTATGAATTTGCCATGAAACATCAGACAGGATATTGTTCCCTTGTTTACGTCGTGCAATGTGTTCCAAATCAACCAACATACGTGTCACCGCTTTCTATCTTGTTTTTACTTAGATAATAATATTACTTATCAAGTATAGTAGCCAACGACTTACCTTTAGCCACATCATCAATTAATTTATCCAAATATCTAATTTCTTTCATTAAGCTTTCTTCCATATTTTCTACTCTTACACCACATATCACACCTGTTATGTTCCGTCTTGATGGATTTAATCGAGGAGCTTCAGCAAAAAATGTTTCAAAATCAACATCAGCATTTAGTTGTTGATGCAACGTTTTAATATCGTAACCCGTTAGCCAACTGATTACTTCATCTACTTCATCTTGCGTTCTACCTTTTTTCTCAACTTTCGTGACATAATGTGGATACACTTTATTGACAGCCATCGTATATATTTTTGGTTGTGACATTAGCGACACCTCACTTTGCGTTAACTTTAGTTAATATCCATAGTTTACCATTTAATATAGCAGATAAAAATAGAACCATATGACAAATATCATATGATTCTACTTTAATATGTGTATTAATTATTCAACTGTAACTGATTTTGCTAAGTTACGTGGTTTATCAACATCTAAGTCTCTGTGTAATGCTGCATAATAAGAAATTAATTGCAACGCTACAACTGATACTAATGGAGTTAATAACTCGTGTACATGAGGAATGACATAAGTATCTCCATCCTTATTAAGACCTTCCATTGAAATAATACATGGATTTGCTCCACGTGCTACAACTTCTTTCACATTACCACGAATTGATAAGTTTACCTTCTCTTGAGTTGCTAAGGCAACAACAGGTGTACCATCTTCAATAAGAGCTATTGTACCGTGTTTCAATTCGCCACCAGCAAAACCTTCAGCCTGGATATATGAAATTTCTTTAAGTTTCAACGCGCCTTCTAAACTAACATTATAATCAATAGTACGGCCGATAAAGAAAGCATTTCTTGTTGTTCTTAAGTAATCAGTTGCTACTTGTTCCATTACATCAGCATCATCAACAATTGCCTCGATCGCCGTTGTTACTTTTGCTAATTCACGTAATAAATCGATTTCTGATTCTTTACCATGTTCTTTAGCAACAATTTGTGACAAGATTGATAATACAGCAATTTGTGCTGTGTATGCCTTAGTTGAAGCTACAGCTATTTCAGGACCAGCATGTAACAATAATGTATGATTTGCTTCACGTGATAACGTTGAGCCAGGTACATTTGTTATCGTTAATGATTTATGTCCTAATTTATTAGTTTCTACTAATACTGCACGACTATCTGCTGTTTCACCAGATTGTGAAATGTAAATGAATAATGGTTTTTCTGATAATAGTGGCATGTTGTAAACAAATTCTGACGCTACATGTACTTCTGTTGGTACACCTGCCCATTTTTCAATGAATTCTTTACCAACAAGACCTGCATGGTAACTTGTACCTGCTGCAATAACATAAATTCTATCAGCTTGTGCTACATCTTTAACAATATCTTTATCAATTTTCAATTCACCATTGTCATCTTGATATTCTTGAATGATACGACGCATTACAGCTGGTTGTTCATGAATTTCTTTCAACATATAATGATCATAAACACCTTTTTCAGCATCTGCTGCATCAATTTCAGCAGTATAAGCTGCACGCTCTTGTTCTTGGCCATTTTGATCTTTAATGATTACTTTATCTCTTTTAACAATAACAATTTCATGGTCATGAATTTCTTTATATTGATTTGTTACTGTTAACATTGCAAGTGCATCTGACGCAATAACATTAAAATCATCGCCGACACCAATTAATAATGGAGATTTATTTTTAGCTACAAAAATTGTTTCATTATCGTGGCTATCAATTAAACCTAAAGCATAAGAACCTTCTAATAAAGATACAACTTTACTAAAAGCCGCTTCAGTTTCTAAACCTTGATTTGAGAAATGTTCAACTAATTGTACAATTACTTCAGTATCTGTATCAGATAAAAATGTTACATCTGCTAAATATTCATTTTTTAATTCTTCATAGTTTTCAATGACACCGTTGTGAACTAAAGTAAAACGTTCAGTCGCTGATTGGTGAGGATGTGAGTTTTCATGGTTTGGTACGCCATGTGTTGCCCAACGTGTATGACCAATACCCACATTACCGTCTGTATTTTCACTATCAGTTACTTTTCTTAACTCTGCAATACGACCTTTTTCTTTAAATACTGTTGTACCTTCTTCATTCACAACAGCTACACCAGCTGAATCGTAACCTCTATATTCTAATTTTTCCAAACCTTTTAATAATAATTCTTTGGCATTATCATGCCCAATATATCCAACAATTCCGCACATATTTAATTTCCTCCAGTTGTCTAGCAACAGGGGGTTCTCGTATAAAAATAGCTCTCACTGTATTGATGCTTATTATTATAAATCACTTAAAAAAGTACAGAACCCCCCTATTGCAGTATAATCGTTTTCGTTATTTGTTTTATGGCTAACTTATTAACTTTGTGCACAAGGTTGCCCTAGTGTTTTCCTTAATAAGATAACGAATGAGCCACATCCGAGATAGCATCCGCCGAAAAATCGATAACTATCTTCCTCGTCTACAAGCTTCATAGTTAAGACATATTAGTATTTCTGATTAAATACTAAATCTTGGACTTAATTATTCATCACTTGCACAGGCGCTTTAAATTGATATTACTTTCTCTTTGCCCTCCTTCCACTCAATAAAACTATTGTACAACTTATATATATCCTTTGGCAAACTTTTTATGACTTTCAGTAAATTAATTGTAAATTTTTCATTAAGATGTAAATCAATGAAACCTATTTTTGGTAATGACAATTATGTCATGAATCGTGTGCCAAAGTTGAAATTAGTTTATATTGTGGCTAACGTGGTAAAACCCTTACAATTAAAGTATAAAAATTATAGAAAAAGAGGTGCATATTATGTCTCAAGCTCAGACTGAAGAAAAGAAGGGTCTTGGTCGTAAAGTACAAGCATTTGGGTCATTTTTAAGTAGTATGATTATGCCTAATATTGGTGCATTCATCGCTTGGGGTTTTATCGCTGCCATATTTATCGACGGTGGTTGGTTCCCAAATAAAGATTTGGGCGGCTTAGCTGGTCCGATGATTACGTATTTAATTCCATTATTAATCGCTTATAGTGGTGGTAAATTAATCCATGACATGCGAGGCGGTATTATTGCAGCTGTAGCAACAATGGGTGTAATTGTTGCATTACCAGATACACCAATGTTGCTAGGCGCTATGATTATGGGGCCACTTGTTGGTTGGCTTATGAAAAAAACCGATGAATTCATTCAGCCTAGAACGCCACAAGGTTTTGAAATGTTATTCAATAATTTCTCTTCTGGTATTCTAGGTTTCATCATGACAATAGTAGGATTTAAAATATTAGCTCCTATTATGCAGTTTATAATGCATATTTTATCAGTAGCAGTAGAAGCATTAGTTCATGCTCACGTTTTACCATTAGTAAGTATCATTGTTGAACCTGCAAAAATTGTTTTCTTAAACAATGCAATTAATCACGGTGTATTTACACCATTAGGTGCAGACCAATCAGCTTCAGCAGGTCAATCAATCCTATATACTATTGAATCAAATCCTGGGCCAGGACTTGGTGTGTTATTAGCATATATGATTTTTGGTAAAGGCACTGCTAAAGCAACGTCTTACGGTGCAGGAATTATCCACTTCTTTGGTGGTATTCATGAAATTTATTTCCCTTACGTTTTAATGAGACCGTTATTATTCATCGCAGTTATTTTAGGTGGTATGACAGGTGTAGCAACTTACTCATTATTTGATTTTGGATTCAAAAGCCCAGCATCTCCAGGGTCATTTATAGTCTATGTTTTAAATTCTCCTAAAGGTGAATTACTATACATGATTATAGGTGTCGTTTTAGCGACTTTAGTGTCATTCTTAGTATCAGCTATTATTTTAAAATTCACAAAAGAACCTAAACAAGATCTTGAAGCAGCTACTGCCAAAATGGAAGAAACTAAAGGTAAAAAATCTAGTGTATCTTCTAAATTAGCAAGTAGTGAAGGTGCTGCAACAACTGACGCTAGTGAACAAGAAAATAGTGAAGCTGACGACGATGCTGATTTATTAGATAATTATGATACGGAAAATGTAGACGCGCATGATTATAGTAAAGTAAATCATGTCATATTTGCTTGTGATGCAGGTATGGGTTCAAGTGCGATGGGAGCTAGTATGTTACGTAATAAATTTAAAAAAGCAAATATTAAAGACGTTAACGTAACTAATACGGCAATTAATCAATTACCATCTGATGCACAACTTGTCATTACTCAGAAAAAATTAACTGACCGTGCAATCAAACAAGTACCAAATGCTATTCATATCTCAGTTGATAATTTCTTAAATTCCCCTAGATATGACGAATTACTAGCAAACTTAAATCAAGAAGAAAATTAATATAAACAGACAAAGGAGGACACGACTATGTTGTTAAGTACCCGTGAAAAAGAAATTATTGCCATGTTAATTAAATACCATGGTCAATATGTAACAATTTACGATATTGCTCAACATTTAGCAGTGTCCTCTCGTACTGTTCATAGAGAGTTAAAATCAATTGAAAGCGCATTGGCCAACTTCAATATCACTTTAGAACGCGTTAATAAAAAAGGGTTGCAATTATTAGGGAATACTATTCAAATCGAACATTTAAAACGATATATTCAACAACATACCACCGTTGATTTATCAGTAGAAGAACAAAAGGTAATTATACTTTATGCTTTGATTCAATCGAAAGAATCTATAAAGCAATATAGTTTAGCACATGAAATTGGTGTCTCTATCCAAACATTGACTAAATTGTTAGATGACTTAACTGAAGAATTATTACAGTATCAACTGGTACTACAGAAAAAAAGAGGAGAAGGTATCTATTTAAATGGTCCTGAATCCAAAAAAAGAGAACTCTTAAGTCAACTCATGGTTAATAATTTAAATAGTACTAGTGTTTATTCAGTCATTGAAAATCATTTTGTCTATCAATCTATTAACCAAAATCAATTAAACATGGTAGACATGGATAAAATATTCCAAGTAGAACGTATTCTTATGGACCATTTAGGTCGCTTACCCTACACCCTAACAGAATCAAGCTACCTTACATTAACTGTTCATATTGTATTAAGTATTGATCGTATGTTGAATGGTGATTATGTTTCATTAAACGATGAATTATATATTGACATTCGTCATACATTTGAACATGAAATAGCCACTGCTTTAAGTTTACATTTGGAACATATTTATGGCGTAGCGTTTAATCAAGCAGAGATTGGTTTTATTACTATACATTTACGTGGCGCAAAGCGTAAAGATTCTAATCAAGTAGATAGTAGTGACGAAAGTGAACAGTTCCCAATTGATACTTTTATTACACAAGTATCACGCATCTCGCAAATTTCATTTGATAATACTGCAACATTAATTGAAGGACTTAAATTGCATATCATTCCAGCAATAAATCGTCTTAAAGCGAATATTGAGACATATAATCCTTTAACTGACATGATCAAGAAAGATTATCCTTTATTATTTGCTAGTGTAAAGAAAGCACTTTATATGGTATGGCCTAAACTGCAATTTCCTGATAGTGAAATAGGCTTTATCGTGCTTCATTTTGGCGGTGCAATTAATAAGAAAGTTACTTCAGATTTTCATGTGTTGGTGGTATGTAGTAGCGGAATTGGCACAAGTCAAATTTTAGCTGCACGCTTGCAACAATCATTTCCAGATATCACTAGTACGACACAAGCGTCAGTCGGTGATTTAGTTGATTTAGATTTACAACGCTATGCAGCAATAGTATCAACGGTTGATTTAGATATTTTCGCACCTTATATTACTGTCAATCCGTTATTACCAGATACAGATATTAATCATGTCGCATCTTTCATGAAACTACAACAAACACAGTCACAACAATCGATTGAACTTGAATCTAATATCAACATAAGTATTCAACATCAAGATGATACTTTGCGTTATATACGCAATGGTTTAACTTTACTTGATAATGTAAATATTGAATATACAGATGTTACAGAAATAAATGATTATTTAACGACACATTTATATCAACAACAAATTATAAACGATGTACAGTCATTCGCTGATGAACTTCAACAACGTTCATTGACACAAAATTATATTTTGGACCCCTATCCAATCGCTATACCTCATTTAAAACATCGATTGATTTTGCGTCCATATATATTAGTTACAATATTAAATCAGCCAATGGAAGTTATTGATGATCAAAATGACAAACACACTATTCAGTATTTACTTGCTATGTTTGCACCAGAGGATGACTTTAGCGCTGAAATTATTAGCCGCTTCTCTAGTGCCTTTGCAAATCATTTAACTGAATTGGAAACACTTATGTTATATCCCGAACGCATTCGGGAATTGGTGAAACAAAGCTATTTACAAGAATTACAAAATAAATTACAAGATGGAGTGGATAATTATGACTGAATTATTTAGTAACGAAAACATTTTTTTAAACGCAACTGTGAGCAACCGTAATGAAGCCATTGAACAAGCTGGCCAAGCATTAGTGTCAAGTGGTGCAGTTACCGATGCATATATTCAAGCTATGAAAGACCGTGAAGAAGTTGTTTCAACATTTATGGGTAATGGCTTAGCTATTCCACATGGTACTGACGAAGCCAAAACAAGTGTTTTAAAATCTGGTTTAACTTTACTACAAATTCCAAACGGCATTGACTGGGATGGCGAAGAGGTAAAAGTTGTTGTAGGTATCGCTGGTAAAGATGGTGAACATTTAGATTTACTATCTAAAATTGCAATCACATTTAGTGAAGAAGAAAATGTTGACCGTATCGTTAATGCTTCTTCTGCTGAAGAAATCAAACAAGTATTTGAGGAGGCTGAAGCATAATGAAAGCATTACACTTTGGAGCAGGTAACATTGGACGAGGATTTATCGGTTATATTCTTGCCGATAATCAGGTTAAAGTTACTTTTGCCGATGTTAATGCAGAAATTATTGACGCCTTAGATCAACAACATGAATACGATGTTATTTTAGCTGATGAAGCTAAAACAACAACTCGTGTTCATAACGTTGATGCAATTAACTCAGGACAACCTTCTGATGAATTAAAACAAGCTGTATTAGAAGCTGATATAATTACAACTGCAGTTGGTGTCAATATTTTACCTATCATCGCAAAAAGCTTTGCACCTTATTTAAAAGAAAAACAAAATCATGTCAATATCGTTGCGTGTGAGAATGCTATCATGGCTACGAATACATTAAAAGAAGCAATATTAGATATTACTGGTCCATTAGGTGATCATATTCATTTTGCTAACTCTGCAGTAGATCGTATAGTACCTATTCAAACAAATGACAATATTTTAGATGTTGTAGTTGAACCATTTTTCGAATGGGTGGTCGAAAAAGACGCATGGCATGGTCCAGAATTGAACCATATTAAATATGTTGATGATTTAACACCTTACATTGAACGTAAGTTACTAACAGTTAACACTGGCCATGCTTTCTTAGCATACGCAGGTGCTTATCAACAATTACCTACAATACTAGAAGCTATTAAAAACTCACAAATTAAAGATGGTTTACATGCGGTATTAAAAGAAACAAGTGCTTATATTACTAAAGAATTCAACTTCAATGAACAAGCACAAGCACAATATGTCGATAAAATCATCGGTCGTTTTGAAAATCCTAATCTATCAGATGAAGTAACTCGAGTAGGTCGTGGTACTCTTAGAAAGATTGGGCCAAAAGATAGAATTATCAAACCACTGACATATCTTTATAATCACAATCTGCCACACGACAATTTAACTAAGTTAGCTGCATTATTATTAAAATACGATGACGTTAACGATCAAGAAACAGTTGAAAAAAATAAATATATCGATACTCACGGATTAGATGGTTTCTTGAAAACGTATGCTAAAACAGATGATCACTTAACTACTGAGATTATAACAGCTTACAATCAATTATAACTTCAGTATCAATAATGAGTTATCGTAAATTTTCAGTTAAAAAAGGATGAGACACAAATCGTGTCCCATCCTTTTACTATATTATAAAACTTAATCTAAGCCCATTTTTTCTTGTACAACATCCGCAATAGTTTTAGCAAAACGTTGGGCATCTTCATCTGTCGCAGCTTCTACCATAACACGTACTAATGGTTCTGTACCTGAAGGTCGCACTAAGATTCTACCCTCGCCATTCATTTCAACTTCTACTTTAGTCATAATTTCCTGAACGTCTATATTTTCTTCTACTCTATATTTATCTGTAACGCGTACATTTACTAATGATTGTGGATATTTTTTCATTTGAGCTGCAAGTTGACTTAATTTTTTACCAGTAAGTTTAATTGTAGCCGCAAGATGTACGCCTGTCAGTAATCCATCTCCTGTAGTATTGTAATCCATCATAACAATATGTCCGGATTGCTCGCCACCTAAGTTATAATTACCTCTACGCATTTCTTCTACAACATAACGATCTCCAACTTTTGTTTTATTAGATTTAATTCCAGCTTCATCTAGCGCTTTATAAAAGCCTAAGTTACTCATTACAGTAGATACAATCATGTTATCATTTAACTCGTGATTTTTAGCCATTTCTTGACCTATGATAAACATGATTTGGTCTCCATCTACAATATCTCCATTTTCATCAACAGCAATAAGTCTATCACCATCGCCATCAAAAGCTAATCCGAAATCTGCTTCTGATTCAACTACGGTTTTAGCCAATGTTTCTGGATGAGTTGAGCCTACTTGTTCATTTATGTTATAACCATCTGGATTACAACCAATAGTTACTGTATCAGCTTCTAAATCACCGAATAAAAATGGTGCTAATGATGAAGTAGATCCATGTGCACCGTCTAATGCTATCTTCATACCATCTAAATCAACATCAATTGTAGATTTTAAGTAACTTATATATTTTTGAGCGCCTTCAAAGTAATCAGAATAATGCACAATGGCATCACCTACTGGTCTTGGCAGATCCGGATTTTCTTGGTCTAAAAGTGTTTCAATTTCTTGTTCTTGCTCATCTGATAATTTAAAACCATCTGAACCAAAGAATTTAATACCATTATCTGCAACTGGATTATGGGAAGCGGAAATCATAACACCCAACTCTGCTTCCATTGCCTTAGTTAAATAAGCAACACCTGGAGTTGAAATTACACCTAATCGCATTACTTCTGCACCAATTGAAATCATACCAGCGATTAATGCTGATTCAAGCATTTGTCCCGATACTCGTGTATCTCTTCCAACTAATACTTTAGGGTGATTTTTCCCTTGATTATGGGCTAAAACATAGCCACCGTAACGCCCTAATTTAAATGCGAGTTCAGGAGTTAGCTCTTTATTTGCTATCCCTCTAACTCCATCTGTACCAAAATATTTTGCCATTTTTATTTCTCCTTTTGCTCTATAATTATATTATTTAACTATAACTTTTGCAGTAGTGTCATTAGGTTCTACTTTAGATACTTCATCCGGAACATCCAGCTGTACTGACTTGTCTGTTGTTTCTGATATATTATCTAAGTCTATTTCACCTTTTATCTCATCTACATCTTCAAGTTCTTTTCTGTTACCAAAAACCTCTACTTCTTTATCACTTAATTCGATGTCATCTATTTCTTTGCCATTTGCTAAACTGCCAGTTGTTTTAGTCTTAATTTTCACCTTTTTACTGTATGGCTCTACTTTAGCACTTAAGTTCACTTCTTCTGGCTGAATAGAAACATCTAATTTATTTAAGTTTCTATCAAATGCTGTGATTTTGGCAACATCAGTTGTATCTTTACTAATTTTACTATTATTTTTATACGTTGCTTTCAAGTACGCAATTTTATCAATTTGATCTTGTCCTCCTGTTACTTTCACAGTATCAGGAGAAACAGATTGTTCACTCACTTTATAATCTGCATCGACATCATTACTACTTACATCTGGCTCAACTTTTAAGTTTTTCGTTACTTTTTCTTCTAAGTTAACAGTAGCCTCTTTAGGCTTCACATCATAATCTATATCTTTGTTTAAGCCATGAACTTTAAACTGTGTTGTATGTCGTCCAGATTTTTCACTGTTTAAATCAAGTGTTACTTTGATATTTTGTCCATTTTCAGCTTTTAAAATTTGCGACTGTGGACCAGATATTTCTACATCAACTGTTTCAGGTACTTTACTAGCATATAATTTATTACTATTATATTTTACTTCCACTGGAACATCTTGAAGTGTCTCTGTTGTCTTTTGACTAAATTTGTCTGCATTAAACATATTTCCAAACACATTATTTGCAGATAAAAAGAAAAACACAGCGAGAGCTAAAGCAATTAAGCGTAAACCCCATTTACTTTCCAACATATTATTTCACACCTTTCTGTTGTAAGTGTGAACCAAACCAATGTTCTGCCAATAATTCTTCAAATGCTTCAGTGGATATATCTTTACGTAATTTGCCATCAAATGTTACTGAAATAGATCCTGTTTCTTCGGATACAATAACAGTAAACGCATCTGATACTTCTGATATACCAACAGCTGCTCTATGTCGCGTACCTAGGCTTTTAGCAATTTTAGCACTGTCTGATAGAGGCAAATAGCATGCCGCACTGGCGATTTTATTTTCTTGAATAATCATAGCACCATCATGCAACGGTGTATTTGGAATGAAAACATTTGTTAACAATTCTTGAGAAATATTGGAATTCATTGGAATACCAGTTTCTATATAATCTTGTAAACCAGTATTTTTTTCAAAAACAATTAAAGCACCAATACGTCTTTTCGCCATATATTGCACTGCTTTTGATACAGCTACTATGAGTTTATTTTCATCACTGTTAATATTACTACCATAGCGCTTAAATAAACTACCTCGGCCTAGCTGCTCCAAAGCTCTTCTAATTTCTGGTTGGAAGATAACAATTAATGCTAATACCCCCCATTGAATAACTATATCGAACAAGCGCGATGTTGCCGTTAAGCTCAACATTTTACTTATTTGTTGTCCGATTACTATTACGATAATTCCTTTTAATAATTGAATGGCCTTTGTACCTTTAAATACTGTAATGAGAAGATAAAGTACGTACCATACGATTAGTAAGTCTAGTACACTTGTTATTATTTTAACAGTGTTCCAATTATCAAATAAGCTGGATAAATCCATAACATCTCCTCCGGTATTCTAATCCCATAATATGTATTATACCAATCTTCGCTTAGCCTGTCATATCATGCCTGTTCATTATATAAATAACTTTGACATTAAATTAATTATTTATCAAAATTATATCTTATTATTTATACCCTTAATAAGATAACAATAAAAGACGTTTATGATGAAAAGTTGATTCATCATAAACGTCTTTTGCACTTACTATAATAAAGTTTCTCCGAAGAAACTACCCATTAAACAGACAGCTTGTTCAGCTGTGTGATTGTTTTGATCAATTAATGGATTTACTTCTACAACATCCATTGATGTAATCAAATTAGTATTGTGCAGCATTTCTAAAGCAAAATGGCTTTCTCTGTATGTAAGTCCACCTAATACCTTAGTACCTGTACCAGGTGTTTCCACTGGATCAAGTGCATCAACATCTAGTGACAGGTGAATTCCATCTGTTTTGTCTTTTAGATAAGATACTGATTCTTCCATTACTTGCTTAATACCGTTTCTATCAATATCAGCCATAGTATAAGTTTTGATATTATTTTCTCTGATAAAGTCACGCTCACCAACATCTAAGTCTCTCATACCTATTAATACAATATTTTCAGGTTTCACTTTAGGTGCATAACCAGAGATATTCACTAATTGTTTATCGCCATCCCCTAGCAATACCCTTAAAGGCATACCGTGGATATTCCCTGATGGAGATTCTTCAGGAATATTTAAATCACCATGGGCATCGTACCATATAATACCCAAATTTTCATAATGTTGACTGACCCCTGATATAGAACCAATAGCAATAGAATGATCCCCACCAATGATAAGTGGAAAAGCTTGATTTTTTATACTGCTAGAAACTGCATTACTTAAATTTTCAGAAACCTCAATAATTTCATTTAAATTGCGTAATCCTTCTTGTTTACCTTTGAATTTTTCAACGTCAACAGCAGGAACGGCAATATTTCCTTTATCTTCTACTGAATGACCTATATTTTTAAGTCGCTCTACTAGTCCAGCATATCTCAAAGCATCCGGTCCAAAGTTCACCCCTAATTTTCTTTGTCCAAATGTAGATGGTGCTCCAATAATATGTATGTTCTTCATATTCTCATAACCCCTTTGTAAAGAATTTAATATAAGAATACGTTATCATTAACTATCTTTCAAGTTTTCTTAGTACTGAGAAAGCCCGACATGACAGGCAAAATACATATAAAATCATAATTTTGATTTAACATTCACTATATACAACATTTATGTATATTTTATCAAAGAAAATGTATATAAAATTTCATAAAAAAAGAAGTACTTTCATAAGAAAGTACTTCTTCAATAGTGAGCCATAGAGGATTCGAACCTCTGACCCTCTGATTAAAAGTCAGATGCTCTACCAACTGAGCTAATGGCTCTAATGGCTGGGCTAGCTGGATTCGAACCAGCGCGTGACGGAGTCAAAGTCCGTTGCCTTACCGCTTGGCTATAGCCCATTAATGGTGGAGGGGGGCAGATTCGAACTGCCGAACCCGAAGGAGCGGATTTACAGTCCGCCGCGTTTAGCCACTTCGCTACCCCTCCGACATTATAAAAATAAAAATGGTGGAGAATGACGGATTCGAACCGCCGACCCTCTGCTTGTAAGGCAGATGCTCTCCCAGCTGAGCTAATTCTCCAATATGTAATGACCCCGACGGGACTCGAACCCGTGTTACCGCCGTGAAAGGGCGGTGTCTTAACCGCTTGACCACGGGGCCATATGGCTCCACAGGTAGGACTCGAACCTACGACCGATCGGTTAACAGCCGATAGCTCTACCACTGAGCTACTGTGGAATAATTTTATTACAATGCCTGGCAACGTCCTACTCTAGCGGGATGTAAATCCAACTACCATCGGCGCTAAGGAGCTTAACTTCTGTGTTCGGCATGGGAACAGGTGTGACCTCCTTGCCATTGTCACCAGACAATGTATGTGAATGTAGTTATACATTCAAAACTAGATAGTAAGTAAAATAACTAAACCAAGTAAAACCTATTAAAATTGATTAAGTCTTCGATCGATTAGTATTCGTCAGCTCCACATATCACTATGCTTCCACCTCGAACCTATTAACCTCATCATCTTTGAGGGATCTTATAACCGAAGTTGGGAAATCTCATCTTGAGGGGGGCTTCATGCTTAGATGCTTTCAGCACTTATCCCGTCCATACATAGCTACCCAGCGATGCCGTTGGCACGACAACTGGTACACCAGAGGTATGTCCATCCCGGTCCTCTCGTACTAAGGACAGCTCCTCTCAAATTTCCTACGCCCACGACGGATAGGGACCGAACTGTCTCACGACGTTCTGAACCCAGCTCGCGTACCGCTTTAATGGGCGAACAGCCCAACCCTTGGGATCGACTACAGCCCCAGGATGCGATGAGCCGACATCGAGGTGCCAAACCTCCCCGTCGATGTGAACTCTTGGGGGAGATAAGCCTGTTATCCCCGGGGTAGCTTTTATCCGTTGAGCGATGGCCCTTCCATGCGGAACCACCGGATCACTAAGTCCGTCTTTCGACCCTGCTCGACTTGTAAGTCTCGCAGTCAAGCTCCCTTATGCCTTTACACTCTGTGAATGATTTCCAACCATTCTGAGGGAACCTTTGAGCGCCTCCGTTACTCTTTAGGAGGCGACCGCCCCAGTCAAACTGTCCATCTGACACTGTCTCCCACCATGATCAATGGTGCGGGTTAGAAATCCAACACAGCGAGGGTAGTATCCCACCAACGCCTCCACGTAAGCTAGCGCTCACGTATCTAAGGCTCCTACCTATCCTGTACAAGCTGTGCCGAATTTCAATATCAGACTACAGTAAAGCTCCACGGGGTCTTTCCGTCCTGTCGCGGGTAACCTGCATCTTCACAGGTACTATGATTTCACCGAGTCTCTCGTTGAGACAGTGCCCAAATCGTTACGCCTTTCGTGCGGGTCGGAACTTACCCGACAAGGAATTTCGCTACCTTAGGACCGTTATAGTTACGGCCGCCGTTTACTGGGGCTTCGATTCGTAGCTTCGCAGAAGCTAACCACTCCTCTTAACCTTCCAGCACCGGGCAGGCGTCAGCCCCTATACATCACCTTACGGTTTAGCAGAGACCTGTGTTTTTGATAAACAGTCGCTTGGGCCTATTCACTGCGGCTTTCCTGGGCGTGAACCCTAGAAAGCACCCCTTCTCCCGAAGTTACGGGGTCATTTTGCCGAGTTCCTTAACGAGAGTTCGCTCGCTCACCTTAGAATTCTCATCTTGACTACCTGTGTCGGTTTGCGGTACGGGCACCATAATTCTAGCTAGAGGATTTTCTTGGCAGTGTGAAATCAACGACTCGAGGAATAAATTCCTCTCCCCATCACAGCTTGACCTTAATGAGTACCGGATTTGCCTAATACTCAGTCTTACTGCTTGGACGTACAATCCAATCGTACGCTTCGCCTATCCTACTGCGTCCCCCCATCGCTTAAAACGAATTGAGGTGGTACAGGAATATCAACCTGTTGTCCATCGCCTACGCCTTTCGGCCTCAGCTTAGGTCCCGACTAACCCAGAGCGGACGAGCCTTCCTCTGGAAACCTTAGTCAATCGGTGGACGGGATTCTCACCCGTCTTTCGCTACTCACACCGGCATTCTCACTTCTAAGCGCTCCACATGTCCTTGCGATCATGCTTCAACGCCCTTAGAACGCTCTCCTACCATTGTCCTACGGACAATCCACAGCTTCGGTAATATGTTTAGCCCCGGTACATTTTCGGCGCAGTGTCACTCGACTAGTGAGCTATTACGCACTCTTTAAATGATGGCTGCTTCTAAGCCAACATCCTAGTTGTCTGGGCAACGCCACATCCTTTTCCACTTAACATATATTTTGGGACCTTAGCTGGTGGTCTGGGCTGTTTCCCTTTCGAACACGGACCTTATCACCCATGTTCTGACTCCCAAGTTAAATTGATTGGCATTCGGAGTTTGTCTGAATTCGGTAACCCGAGAAGGGCCCCTCGTCCAAACAGTGCTCTACCTCCAATAATCATCACTTGAGGCTAGCCCTAAAGCTATTTCGGAGAGAACCAGCTATCTCCAGGTTCGATTGGAATTTCTCCGCTACCCACAACTCATCCGCTCACTTTTCAACGTAAGTCGGTTCGGCCCTCCATTCAGTGTTACCTGAACTTCAGCCTGGTCATGGGTAGATCACCTGGTTTCGGGTCTACGACCAAATACTCAACGCCCTATTCAGACTCGCTTTCGCTGCGGCTCCACATTTGCTGCTTAACCTTGCATCAGATCGTAACTCGCCGGTTCATTCTACAAAAGGCACGCCATCACCCATTAACGGGCTCTGACTACTTGTAAGCACACGGTTTCAAGTTCTCTTTCACTCCCCTTCCGGGGTACTTTTCACCTTTCCCTCACGGTACTGGTTCACTATCGGTCACTAGAGAGTATTTAGCCTTGGGAGATGGTCCTCCCGGATTCCGACGGAATTCCACGTGCTCCGTCGTACTCAGGATCCACTCAAGAGTGTATAAATTTTCGACTACAGGATTATTACCTTCTTTGATTTATCTTTCCAGATAATTCGTCTAATTTATACATTTGTAACTCCGTATAGAGTGTCCTACAACCCCAATAAGCAAGCTTATTGGTTTGGGCTCTTCCCGTTTCGCTCGCCGCTACTCAGGGAATCGATTTTTCTTTCTCTTCCTCCGGGTACTAAGATGTTTCAGTTCTCCGGGTATGCCTTCAGACATGATATATATTCACATGTCGATAACACGACATAACTCGTGCTGGGTTTCCCCATTCGGAAATCTCTGGATCACAGCTTACTTACAGCTCCCCAAAGCATATCGTCGTTAGTAACGTCCTTCATCGGCTTCTAGTGCCAAGGCATCCACCGTGCGCCCTTAATAACTTAATCGTTTGTTTAAATCAAACATTGTTTCATTTAAACCCAAAATGTTATTAATCTGTGAGTGTTCTTTCGAACACTAGCGATTATTTGTTTTGAATTCAAGCTTTTTCAAACTTTAATTCACTCGGTTTTGCTTGGTAAAATCTATATTTTACTTACTTATCTAGTTTTCAATGTACAATTTATGTTGAATCCTCAAATTATGAGCATTCAAAACTGAATACAATATGTCAATGTTATTCCTTTTCAACTTCGTAGAAGTTGTTCCGAATATATCCTTAGAAAGGAGGTGATCCAGCCGCACCTTCCGATACGGCTACCTTGTTACGACTTCACCCCAATCATTTGTCCCACCTTCGACGGCTAGCTCCATAAATGGTTACTCCACCGGCTTCGGGTGTTACAAACTCTCGTGGTGTGACGGGCGGTGTGTACAAGACCCGGGAACGTATTCACCGTAGCATGCTGATCTACGATTACTAGCGATTCCAGCTTCATGTAGTCGAGTTGCAGACTACAATCCGAACTGAGAACAACTTTATGGGATTTGCATGACCTCGCGGTTTAGCTGCCCTTTGTATTGTCCATTGTAGCACGTGTGTAGCCCAAATCATAAGGGGCATGATGATTTGACGTCATCCCCACCTTCCTCCGGTTTGTCACCGGCAGTCAACCTAGAGTGCCCAACTAAATGCTGGCAACTAAGTTTAAGGGTTGCGCTCGTTGCGGGACTTAACCCAACATCTCACGACACGAGCTGACGACAACCATGCACCACCTGTCACTTTGTCCCCCGAAGGGGAAAGCTCTATCTCTAGAGTGGTCAAAGGATGTCAAGATTTGGTAAGGTTCTTCGCGTTGCTTCGAATTAAACCACATGCTCCACCGCTTGTGCGGGTCCCCGTCAATTCCTTTGAGTTTCAACCTTGCGGTCGTACTCCCCAGGCGGAGTGCTTAATGCGTTAGCTGCAGCACTAAGGGGCGGAAACCCCCTAACACTTAGCACTCATCGTTTACGGCGTGGACTACCAGGGTATCTAATCCTGTTTGATCCCCACGCTTTCGCACATCAGCGTCAGTTACAGACCAGAAAGTCGCCTTCGCCACTGGTGTTCCTCCATATCTCTGCGCATTTCACCGCTACACATGGAATTCCACTTTCCTCTTCTGCACTCAAGTCTCCCAGTTTCCAATGACCCTCCACGGTTGAGCCGTGGGCTTTCACATCAGACTTAAGAAACCGCCTACGCGCGCTTTACGCCCAATAATTCCGGATAACGCTTGCCACCTACGTATTACCGCGGCTGCTGGCACGTAGTTAGCCGTGGCTTTCTGATTAGGTACCGTCAAGACGTGCACAGTTACTTACACGTTTGTTCTTCCCTAATAACAGAGTTTTACGAGCCGAAACCCTTCATCACTCACGCGGCGTTGCTCCGTCAGGCTTTCGCCCATTGCGGAAGATTCCCTACTGCTGCCTCCCGTAGGAGTCTGGACCGTGTCTCAGTTCCAGTGTGGCCGATCACCCTCTCAGGTCGGCTACGTATCGTTGCCTTGGTAAGCCATTACCTTACCAACTAGCTAATACGGCGCGGGTCCATCTATAAGTGATAGCAAAACCATCTTTCACTTTAGAACCATGCGGTTCTAAATGTTATCCGGCATTAGCCCCGGTTTCCCAGAGTTATTCCAGTCTTATAGGTAGGTTACCCACGTGTTACTCACCCGTCCGCCGCTAACGTCAAAGGAGCAAGCTCCTTATCTGTTCGCTCGACTTGCATGTATTAGGCACGCCGCCAGCGTTCATCCTGAGCCAGGATCAAACTCTCCATAAAAAATTATGATGTTTGATTAGCTCATAAAATACTAATTGTGTGTTATCTCTAACACGTTTAAACCAACGATCGTTGTCGTTGTGTTTGGAATTAACGTTGACATATTGCGATTCAGTTTTCAATGTTCATTCATACTTGCTTTACAATGTTAACATATCAATTTATGTTTGTCAACAAAGAATTAATATTTCAAACATGTAATTAATATTACTTTTATAATTCTAATATTATATTTTAAATTCATCAAGCATCAATTTTACACTTTTAAATTTAAAAATTAATAATTTTTTTGTTTTTTACGACTTTTTTAAAATATCAAGTTTTGACTACCAAGTCAACAACTTTTTATTATTTTTTGTCAGCTAATAATTAACGAAACTGCCTTGCAATCTCTTTTGGCTCACAAGAAATAATTGTATCATCAAATCAAAAAATTGCAATAGAAAAACACACAAAAATATGTGTGTTTTTACACTGCTTTATTTGGTTGTTTTATCAATGATTTGTTGAGCGATATCTTGATAAATTTTACCTAGTCGATCTTCTGTTTGATAAATTGATGGTGAGAAGTCTTTAGGATTCCATGAGGGTTGTTCCAGTGGAAGCTGTCCTAGTAACTCAGTTTGTAATTCATCAGCTAACTTCTCTCCACCACCAGTACCAAAGACATATTCTTTATTGCCGGTTTCCTTACTTTCAAAGTAAGACATATTTTCTATTACACCTAAAATAGAATGCTCGGTATGTTTAGCCATTGCACCTGCACGTGCTGCAACAAATGCTGCAGTTGGATGTGGCGTTGATACAATTATTTCCTTACTAGATGGCAACATTGTATGTACATCTAGTGCAACATCACCAGTACCTGGTGGTAGATCTAAAATTAAATAATCTAGATCTCCCCATCTTACTTCAGTAAAGAAGTTAGTCAACATTTTACCTAACATTGGCCCTCTCCATATTACTGGTGCATTTTCTTCAACGAAAAAGGCCATAGATATAACTTTAACGCCGTGACGCTCTACCGGAATAATTTCTTTGCCATCGACACCTGGTCTTTCATCTATTCCCATCATATCTGGTACGCTAAATCCATAAATATCTGCGTCGACTAAACCTACTTTTTTCCCTTCTCTTGCCAATGAAACTGCAAGGTTTACAGCTACAGTAGATTTACCAACGCCCCCTTTACCTGAAGCAATTGCGATAAACTCTACAGGGTTGTCTTTAGACAATAAACCTTCTATTGTTTGTGGTTGATCTTTAGATGTACCTCTATAAGATTCCACTGTTTCTGCAGGTAATTCTTCAAAACGTATACCAACTGTGTTCGCTCCGTTTTCTTTCAATACTTCTACAATAGCCATTTGTAAATCTAACTGCGGTTGTCCTCCTAATTGAGCAATAGCAATTTTCACACTTACATGTGCAATTTCTTCTTTGATTGTTACATTGACAATCCCTTTTGTTTCTTCTAATGGTACATCTAATATTGGATCTTTAACTTTTCCAACAAGAGATTTTACTTCTTCTACTGTTAACACAGCAAGTCCCCCTCAATTTATGTAATCATACATATATTCTAACAAAAAGTAAGTTGTATTTGTTCAAGATAATTCAAATTAAGTATATAGTTTATTTTTTATCAACAAAAGCAGTTAGCTCAATATTTCTTTGGTATCGAGCTAACTGCTTTAATTTTATAATTATATTTCTCTATTATTTACCGCTTCTCTATCTTCACGAATAAACAATGCCAAAATGAAGCCTATTATAACTAAGCCTGTCACAATAGCAAACGTAAAATCAACACCTGCTGCCAATGCTTGACGTTGAATTAACTCATTTGTGATGTGTTTTCTGTAATGTCTAATCCCTTCATAATTTGAGGTAAGGCAGTATTTAATAGTGTTTGATTAAGGATTGTTACAAATGCACTGACAACCATTACTGCTACAATCATATTTCTAATAGATTTAGTAATACTTGATCCAGTCATAAATTCACTCCTTAGCTCTTATTAAAATTTAATTGCTACCTCATTTCGTTAGCAAAGCAAAATTAAAATACCTAAAAAATTTTATTTTTTACTATTTAAGTCTTCGCTATCAGGATAAAACACTTCTTTACATATGAATAAAATACCTATAATAACAACAAGAACCCAAAAATCTATATTGATATAACTATAATGTATATGCACTACAAAATAAAAAAGCATCGTTGTTACTACAAATGTTATTAAATGATACGTGAACCCTTGAAAATATGGACTATCATGTAATTTTTTGCGAAAATAGTCCATTAAATTCTCTATGGCAAATAACGTAAAGTAACCAAATACGATATAACTACCATAGTAAATCAAATTATCATAAAAACCTTTATTATATCCAAAATCCGCCAATTGTAGATAAATAAGAATTCGACTTAATCCAAATAAACCAAAACCTAAAAAGGACAAGAAAATTGCGCCGGAGAGGATAAAAATTGTGAGAACAATTAATGTTGTTAAAAAGTATCTTATAAACTTCATTGCATTTCTTGCCCTCCTAGTTTTAGTCACTACAATTCAAATGTAAATCTTAATTAATCATTAATCGGCTTATTGCATAATATATACTAACACGCAAAGTAAAACTAACTAAAGTTATAAATACAAATAATTATAACCATGAATAATAACTACCATCAAAATATTGTTCTAACTTATTTTTTTATTCTTTGATTTAGCGACACCCATAAAATAACTAGCACAGTTAAAAATATAAATGTTGCATAAATAATATTATGTATATGTAATTGCACATAGCTTATTTCCATCGCATATATAATACCCATAAGTGTAGCGCCAATTGAACTCCCTAAACTTTTAATCAAAGTATATAATGACATCATTCGTTTCATATATGATGGATCTGTTTCCTCTTGAGTAATAACGCTATCTTTAGTATAAACAATTCCAAAACTGACACCTGCAAATAACAAGCTCCCTGCTATAAAAACAGGCATATGTGTGCCTAATATTATCAACACACCACATACATATAACATAGTAAACGCGAATAAATATAAACCTTTTCTAGTAAAATGAGCTTCAATAGTGCCTAAGGTGAAGTTTAATGCTAACCATGCAATAGAAATTGGAAATATTATAAAGCCACTTTGTAATGGGGATAAGTGTAATTGCTCTTGCAAGTAAATTGGCATATATAAATTATACCCCATTAACATCATTGCATAGATAAAATCTGTAACAAAAATTACAATGATAGTTGGATTAAATTCAGACACAGGAACGAATGGAGATTGTATCTTGTGTTCATATTTGAATAACAAGTAACCTACAATCACTGTAATGAATAGCAAAGTAAGATTAATCTCCCACGCGAAACGGCTCATGACAGCTGATAAAAAGACGAAAATCAACAGATAAAAAAGGGTCATACCTTTAAAATCTGTATCTTTGGACTGAGTTTGTTCGTTATCAAAATTAAAGGTAACAATTACTAGTATAATTGCCAAAATTGCTATAGGTATATTCACAAAGAATAGCCAATGCCAAGTAGCAAATTCCAATATAGCACCACCTAATACTGGCCCTATAATACTAGAGATACCCCAGACGCTTCCGATAACACCCATTATTTTATATCTTAACGGTATTTCAAAAGCTAATTTAGGTACAATTTGCCCCAATGCCATCATTACGCCTGCACCTAATCCCTGAATAAGTCTTGATAACACAAGTATAATAAACGTTTGACTTATTCCAGCCAATAAACTGCCCAGCATAAACAAGCACAAACCGCTAACTGTAATATAAATTATTTTATACCTGTCTAACAATTCTCCAACTATTGGATTAGCAATTACAATAGCCATAAAATATACAGCAAAAATAAGTGAAATCTCAGATGTAACATTGAACTCTACTTTCATTGTAGGTAATGCTAATGACACAATTGAAGTTTCTATCGCAGACATAAACATAATTAACACAAGTGCGATGACAATACCACAAGACTTCAAATTCATATCAATGCCTCACTTTACCAATAAATTTATTTCTTTTTATAATCAAATAGTAACCTCTTTAATTTATTATAAAGGTATTTTACGTTAATTAATCATATATTTCACTAATAGTTTTTTCCTAATTTAATTATTCAATTAACGAAAAAAGAGAAAGTAATCAAAATACAACGCTTTGATTACTTTCTCTTTCTATTCAATAAACAGGCTCATAAACCTATTTAATAATTACATAAAATATACAATACCTATAAAATGAAATGCTGCAGCTATCACAATAAAAATATGCCAAATCATATGGAAATATGGTCGATTTTTTTGTGCATAGAACCATGCACCACCGGTATAAGCTAAACCACCTAATAAAATAAATAACATAAATATCACGGATGTTTTCATGATGATTACAGGAACAAATAATACACCTACCCAGCCCATAACTAAATACATGGCTAAACTTAGCTTATGATTTACTTTTTTCGCTAGTGATTTATATAAAATTCCCCATAAGGTGATTCCCCATAAGATAATCATTGCTGTCCATCCTAACCAACCACCTACTAGTGACAAGCAAATTGGCGTATAAGTACCAGTTATCGCAATATAAATCATACTATGATCAATAATTCGCATAATGTACTTATGAGATGATTGATTTGCCATCGCATGATACACAGTTGATGCAATAAACATCAAAAATATACTAATTACGAATACAGAAACACTAAATGATAGTAATGCATCACCATGTAAATAACTGCGCACAGCAGCATAAGGTAAAATACATAACGTTATTAACGCAGCTAAACCATGTGACACCGAGTTACCTATTTCTTCACCAAACGACAACGGTATGATGTCTTTAAATGTTTCCATTATTTTATGATCATGCTTTGAATTTGTAGATTCTGTCATGCTCATTACCGTCCTTAGTCTATAATATTCATGCGTTTTAAATCGGCTGTAGCTGTTTCAACACTATCCTTACCTTCTTTATTTTTTAATGGCGAAAATTCTTCATCCCTATTAACTTGTAAAGTCACAAAGCTATTCGCATATTTAAAAATATCAAAATAAAAAAGTTCAAATTTTAATGTTGGTGCTTGAATCACACCAAAGTCTTCATCTAACTGCTTAAGATTTTTTATCGCTAAATGATAAGGTAGTTCATAATCTACTACATTACGTATAAATGATAAATTAAACGCATGAATACCGATATTGGCATTGTTTAAAGTATTAGCAACTGAGTCATCTAATTCCGAATACTCAAACACAGTATCTTTATGGTCCACATTTACTAAACGTCCAACACTCTCACCATCATGTGGCTGAATAGATTTAGTTGTCACATCTTTCTCATGTGCATATGTATAACCTGCAAACAACGGATCTAATACTTTTACCAATACATTATCAATATTATTTAAAAATATGTATTCCACGCCTCGTTCTTTCATCTGGTCTAAATAGCCAGCTTGATTTAAAGATTTAAAAACGCCGCCGTTACCATTTGGTGTTTCTAAGATATCACCATTTTCGTCCAAGACTAATTGTCCATGTTCGTTTAAACACGTTACATCATCTTGCCTAAAGAAATATACATGATCACTATCATAACCAAAATAGTTCTGGTCTTCAAAAAACAATTGTGTTTCTCTATCATTTAATTTGCTAGTCATAATATACCAATCAATTGTAGTACCAGTCTGTTCAGCTAACTGTAATAATTGGCGAGCTTGCAACTCAAACAAACTTATACCTTCGATTTCAAAAGTACCTTTAGGTCCTTTATAACCTAAACGCGTCCCTTGTCCACCAGCCATTAATAATACAGCAAATTTACCATTCTTTATCGCTTGGATACCTTGTTGCTCATATTGAGCTTTTTCAATATCTGATAATTCATTACTTTTCTCATATTTTACTTCATCAACTGAAGAAACATCGCTAATCATTTGTTTATTAAGATATAAAGACTCATATAAAGACTGAATTTCTGCTAAATCTAAAGATTTAACTTTTTCATTAAGTTTTTCCTTTTCATTAGCACTCATTAGCTTTTCGAACTCTACCAAGTGACCTTGATTATACTTGTCTAGTTCCTTTTTATCCAACATGTTCTCTCTCCTTAAATCCATATAATCATTATAGAAATAAATATAGTTTATTACATACAGTATATAAAATTTTACTGTATGTACAATATAGCAAATCATTAACAATGACAAACAATATCATAATAAATGATTAATAAAATTATTAAAATAAGATTGGAATAAAGTGTAAAAGCCTCCAATCGTTAGTGTTGTTGCTAACGATAAATCAACTAACCCTCCCGTTTTAAACTGTACTGGAAATTTAATACTAATAGGGATAGGATACAATAATTTAACGCCACGTGGTGTCAACATATCTAGTATAACATGTGAAAGCAAACCACATATAATTGTAATTAAATAATAATTAGGCGTTTGAATCATATACAATAAAGCAGCAATGATTGAAACAAATAAAATAGAATGAGTAAAGGTTCGATGTCCAAATAAAAGTCGTATAATAATACTAATAAACTTAAAGCGTCTTCCAATTCTACTTTGTGCATGACAAATATCTGGTAATAAACTTGAGATAATTGCTAAAGTAACGACTGTAACGGAAATAAATAAATCTGTTTCGTAATATTCTATGGCTAAAGCTCCAACTAAAAAGCCACAAGATGCGTGTGTTTTACCTGTCATTTTCACTTCTCCTTATCGCCATATTTTACCACATAATTAAGCGAAACGCGAACATACTTTCGCAATAGTTAAAGTATAACCTAATTTTAAAAAGTATCACATAATCACTTGAAAACGATTACAGTATGTTATATGATATAGCTATAAATTTATTAAAGGATGTGTTCAAGATATGGCAATGACAGTTAAAAAAGATAATAATGAAGTAAGAATTCAGTGGAGAGTTGCAGATATCAAAATTCCTACAAACGAAATTAACAACATTTCGCAAGACCAAAATATCCATGCAGTACCTAAATTAGATCGTGACAAAGTGTACAGAATTGGTTCTACATTTGGTAAAACGAATCGCGTTATTATCGACACGGATGATCATGAATACATTATTTATACGCAAAACGATCAAAAAGTTTACAACGAACTTACTAAATAAATAATTATAAGTTTATCAAAAGAGGCAAAACTATAGTTTTGCCTCTTTTTTTGCTAAATTAACGCTCTAGTATTTGACGTTTTATTAAACAGCAATTTATGATAAATAGTAATAACTAACAAAGAGGTGAAAAGTCATGTATGTTGTGACAAATAGAATTGATGTCAAAAAAGGTTTTGCCGCAAAAATGGCAAGTAAGTTTACACAGGGCGGTAAAATTGAAGAACTTTCTGGATTTAAACGTATTGAAGTATGGCAAATAGACGAAGATTTAGACTATGATCAAATGTACGTTAATACTTGGTGGGAATCAGAAGACGATTTTAATGCTTGGTTAAGTAGTGATGCTTTCAAAGAGGCACATAGTAACAAAGGCAAGCAGCAAGAAGAATCGCCTGTAATTGGCAACAAAATAGTAAAAGCACATGTACTTTCTTCGTTAAATTAGTCACCTATAGCAAAAGGTCAGAACCATAATTCATGGTCCTGACCTTTTGCTAGTTAAAATAGAGATGTGCCATTAAAGCAATTATAGGTAACGCTATAATAGTACGAATTAAAAAGATAATAAATAATTTAAAAATACTTACAGGAATTTTAGAACCTAATATTACGCCACCAACCTCAGATAAGTAAATAAGTTGGGTAATACTTAACGCCCCAATAACAAATAATGTGATATTATTACCAACACCTTCAATCAGGATAGATGGTAAAAACA
Organism: Staphylococcus arlettae; assembly: GCF_025560845.1. Classification (NCBI taxonomy): domain Bacteria; kingdom Bacillati; phylum Bacillota; class Bacilli; order Caryophanales; family Staphylococcaceae; genus Staphylococcus; species Staphylococcus arlettae. The sequence goes on along the minus strand of NZ_CP094803.1, from coordinate 779,490 downwards.
TATCAGCAAAACCGACAATAATAGTTTCTGATGCTCGTGCCGCTTCTGGTATTTGCAGTAATTCTAAGTATGGCACAAATGGTTTACCGATAATTGCAAATACTGGGGTATACGTAGCTATAATTGTGGCTAGTGTCCCAATACTCATTACTACTGGTAGAATTACAAACCACATATCTACTACAGTTTTAAAGCCCGATTTAAAAAACAAAGCAAATCCTGGTGCTTTAATTCCTTTTTCAGTAGCCATATCAAAACCATGACCAAGCGTTGTTTTTCCTTCAGGTAATTTTTCGGTTCTCATTTCTTCTGGTACTTCTTTGGAATATTCATCTTTAATTTTATTTAACGGCCATATTCTCGGCATAATGACAGCTAATACCAAACATGAAACTATCACAGTTAAGTAAAAATAGAAGAAATGACTTTGCATGTTAACAGTTTCTGCTACAACAATCGCAAACGTTAAAGATACTACACTAAAAGTTGTTGCAATTACCGTTGCCTCTCTTCTCGAATAAAACCCTTCTTGATATTGTCTACTCGTAATCAATACTCCAACTGTACCATCACCAATAAACGACGCCAGATTATCTACAGTAGACCGGCCTGGTAAAGTAAATAATGGACGCATTACTGGTCTAAAAATGGGTCCCAATAATTCTAATAGTCCATATTCCATTAATAAAGGTAAAAATAATGCCGCAAAGAAAAATATCGTTACTAGCGTTGGTAATAAACTAGAAAACACTAAACCACCAGTATCTTCAGAATAAATTACTTCGCTCCCTACTTTTAAATAAGTACACCATACAAATACTACAGCTAATATTCTAAGTAATAGCCAAACCATTTTAACGTTGAAAGCATTGTATAATAACCCTTCAGGTTTTAATTTATGTTTCAAAATCGTGGAACATAACACTGATAATATCCCAGATAGCGTAATAATAATAACAATGATAAGTGGCATCGCATCGCCAATTAACGTTTTTACTTGTCCTGCTAAATAAGCTACAGTTAAAGTAGTTTCCTTTTTACCATCTTGAGTCACGGAAATTGGTGTTAAAAATAAAATAATACCAATCAATGACATAATTATAAACTTAATACGACCTTTTATAATTTGCGATTTACTATATTGATTCACTTCATTATCACCCCTTAGGTGGTATTTTTTATGCATATAGCAAAATTCACACAGCGATTATTATAACCCATTGTGTATAAATATGTAAATGATAAGTTTTTTATACACGCGCCTTTCACCATTTGATAAATAACTTAAATAAGGTAATTCAAATAATATTGTCTTTGAATTACCTCTACTTTATATGAAAACGCTTTCAAATGCAATGTTTTATTTTATCTGTATAACTGACTAATTTCGAACCTACTCATCTATAACTCTATCGGCTATTTTTACCTTAATTTCAGCTACCTACTACTCTCAAACTCAGTTCTTTTTAATGATTATAAAAACTAAAGCATTGTTATAATTTAAAGCTGTTAAGTTGTTTGGCATTTAAACTTTGAGTCATTATTGTTATGCCATTATCCGTGATGTAATTTTTAGGTATATTTTCCATGTACATGCTTTGTGCTAAAGCATGATAGTTTAATTCAAATTCTAAGTTATCTCCGACTTGATAGTAATCACAATTCATCAAATCTATCATTAAATGATCACTTGTTGCACCTATTATTTTCACTTGTCTGTTGCGTGCTGTTAAACCATTAATTGCCGTATCTAAATAACCAATATCAACGATAGCTTGCAAATAGTGTTTCCCAGATGCCATATCAAGTCTCGGTTTAATTTCAAGAATTTCTCCTTCTAACACGATCGAATTTTGAAACAGAATAGGACTAGGCTGACTCGTTATCGTATCTACACCTCTGAATAATGTTTCCCCAATTCGTAATTCGTTTATTTTCCCTAAATCATTGTAAAACATTTGTGTCAACATACTAGAGTTACCACCAGAAATGATTTTAAAATGATATTGAGTATCAGTTTCTATTGTTTTGATAAAATGATTTATCATATCTACATCATCTTCAGATGGAGGAAGTGTATTAAAACACATAAAATTAAACGCAAGACCAACGAGACAAATATGATGTAATTTTAAAATCTCATTTATATAACTGATGACATCATACGTAAGTACACCTTCACGTGCATCTTTCCAATCTATCATTAAAAGTATTTCATGTTTTGTTCCTTCGCTTTTAGCTACTGCATTTAATGCTTTAATTGACTTCAGTTCAGTTTGAATACTTATTTTAGAAAGTTTAACAATTTCTTGTAGTTCATTTTGGCCAGGACTACGCAACATTGTATATGTAATATCTTTAGCTGTAGCTTTTTTAATATTATCAATTCGTGCATCTGCAAAGTGCGTAATACCTAATTTTTTTAACTCATTTACTATAACTTGATCTCCAGCAATACATTTAGTTACAGGTGTAAAATGTACATGATGTTCATTCAGTAATGTCAGTAAAACTTTGGCGTTATATTGAATTTTGGATAAATTAATTGTTAATTGCACTTTACTTCCACCCCTCTTCACATATAGGATTATCGATTTCAGTTGTGATATATTGTTTCACTTTATTTTCCATTCTCATGCGTAATAAAGCTTTAACTTTAATTGTGGGTGCAAATAATTGTTGACGTAATTCTGACGCATGTGGTTTATTATCATCTATTGCTGCATTGACGATTTCCGACACTATTTGAAATAACTCTGCTTCATTCACCTGTTTATATTGTCCGAAATGATGTATTAATTCAGCAAATTGATTTTGAATTACTGAATGTTGAAATTTAGCTATTACATCCACGATATTATCTGCCAACAAACTATCATTCATGACATTGATTTGTGGTGCCGTAGTTTTTAAAGTATCTAAGTCTATTCTGGATCCACCTAAATCTCTAACAATAAAGCGCATTTGAAAATCAGGTCCTAAATTAACAACCGTATTTTGCATATGTGCTTCTAGTGCTATTCCATAATCTTGAATATAAGCTATGAGCGGTGTAATCAACGCATATGCATAATGCTGTAAAAATTCGTTGATTGAGGACTGGTTTATGTCATAATTTAGCCATTCTAAGTAGCTATCAATTATGGTGTTACCATCTACTGGGTTTTTATTCACTAAACACGCCGAAACTAACGTCAAACCATTATAAGAAATGTGAGGTTTACTACGTATAATATACGACAAATGCTTAGCCTTTGCCGCTTCAGTATTTGCATATAATCCAAATGGTTCCGTAGCAACTTGGAGTAATGGATATGCTTTAGTTAACTGTTGCAATTCATAACTTACGTGTGGTCCATCGATAGTAGTAACATGCCCCACTGTACGAATAGCACTAGTTGCTTGCACTTTTATAGGTAATTTGACATGAAATGGGCGCCCTACTAGCTCCATAGTTCTGAAAGACAATGTCGCTTTAGATGGAACCTCAAATGGAGTAGGTAATAAATAGCCTTCTAGAATCCACTCCTTAAATGTGTCTACAATAACATGTTCATATTGCCATGGATGAACTAATATTACTTGGTAATCTTTTAAGTTCAATTGTTGAGATTCCAAAAATGCTTTCAAGCGATATTTGTAATCTGGCAACACCACATCCAACATATATTGTTCATGATCTTCCATGGAAGTCGCTACCGCTTTATCTTTATGGATAACCATCAGTTTTAGTGGAATAATTTGACCAAATTCAGGTGAATATAGTTTCATATCCGCTTCAGATAAGGGAAGTTTTGTTTTACTAAGCGGATGTGTAGGATGTCCTTCAATAACCAACCCCTCTGAAACAGTTAACTCGTCAACTTCACCTTGTTCAACAATGTGCTGTAACCATGCACAAAAATTTATATTTTGAGGCATACGTGAAAACTTCAGACTGTCAGCAATATTTTGCTGTCTATTGTCAAATTGTTCATAGATTAACATAAAACCTGTTCTACTAGAAATCAGCTCTGAAGTTAACTGTTGGCTAATCTTTAAATCAAAATTATCATTTAAAATTGCTAATAATTGCTCTAAATTGTCTATCTTAATTGATTGTTGTCCTCGTTTATACGTAATAAAACCACTCAACCTATATCGTTTCATAGCACTAGCCTGTGTATAACAAACTTCTAAGATTTGACCTTTATATTGAATGTATAATTTACTATCTTCGACTTGCAATTTTAAGTTGTCTGAAGCTATGTCTTCTTTAATAATGGCATTTAATATTCGATGTTGAACATTTAAATCTGCCAACTGTCTTGTTGTATATTCCATATAATAGGTGTCCTCCATTTTTACTTCCCAAATTTCACTATACATGCTGTTCATTCATTCAATAAACTAAACATAGTTATTGTAAAATACTGCTGATAATATTGTTAAAATCCATGCTAACTCGGCAATATTTAATAACATAAAATAATTAAATTACTTCGTCTAAATAGCTACGGTTTAACTTACTACATGTGATAACCACACAATATATGATAAAATTTAATAATAAAATATAACGCTAGTATAAAGGTATGGGAAAATACTCCCACACTTAATTGATAACCATTATCATTATAGATACTATTGATTGTACAAATATAAAATGCATTTGTAAAATAAATTTTTTGAGGTGGGTTATGACAAATATAAATAATTATAACGATTTAAATATACAACTTACTCCTGAAGAAGCGTCTGCTTATACTTATTTATCTACCAATGAATCACAGTGGGCTGACAAATTCAAAAGTGCTATCTCACTAAGTAGAGATAAAATAACCCAACGCTTGGTAGCATCAATGTATAGAGAGAACTTAGCAAATTGTTATAATAACAGTTCTATCAGAGAAGTTACTGACATACCTTTTACTTTGAAAACGAGTCGCTCACATGTACTACAGCTCTACTTCTCAAATTCAAATAAAGTAATAATAGCACCTATTGTGGGGATGTATGCATTTAATCGTGTAGACGTGGAAGGTCCATTTTATTTTTTAGAAGAAGATAAATTAACACGTATCACACATCCAGAGCTAATTTTAAATTGCATATTAACTGAATTACCAAAATTAGATACTAATGCAACGTTGCAATTTAAAATGGATCTTGAAAACAGTATTGCCAATTTAGCGTTAGCACTAAGTTATCAACTATATTCATTTTCACAAGTTACAGCACCGTTGTGGACATTAATTGAAAACAGTAAAGATAGTTATTTACGCTCAGAACAGTCTGTCATTGAAGGACATCCTTTACATCCAGGCGCTAAGTTACGTAAAGGGCTAACAGCAAGAGAAGCCATTCAATACTCAGCAGAATTCGATAAGCCCATTTCACTGCATTTTGCGTTATTACATAAGTCAGTGGCAAAGTCACAATCACTTACATCCGATTACAATGAAGCTTTATTTCAACGATTTCCAAACTTGCGACAATGTGTCGTCGCTGAAGTAGGACATTCTCAACTGCCAAACTATTATGTACTTGTTATACATCCATGGCAATTTGAGACAATTTTCAAATCGCAATATGATGACCTCATACAATCTAGTTTTTATATTCCTTTAAATTATCAATTAGATTATTATGCTGGTCTCTCTTTTAGAACATTAATGCCAAAAGTAGATACGACACCACATATTAAATTGGCTACCAACGTACATATTACAGGTGAAATTCGAACTTTATCTGAACAAACAACATTTAATGGACCATTAGTATCAAATATTTTAAAAGATATCATATCTCAAGATAATTTATTCAAGAATATACAAGCTTCAACTGTCGATGAAATAGCTGGTTTACATTATTACAATAGCTCTGAGCAGCAGCAAACAAAGCGTAGTGAACAAATTGCTACTTTATTTCGCGAAAATATTTATCAGCTAATCGAAAATGATAGTACCCCAATAGTGCCTTCTAGTTTAGTTAGTTGTCATGTTTATAATAGTGAAACTCCTTTAGAAACATTAATCACGCGTTATTATGACAATTACGCTTTTGACTCTATAGAAACAGCAGCTATAGCTTGGTTAACACATTATAGTAAAACACTTTGCGACTTAGTAATACCTTTAGTAGCCAAATATGGAATAGCTCTAGAAGCACATTTACAAAATGCTATTATTTCAATTGATAACACTGGTGCATTACACCATATTTATATTCGTGATTTTGAAGGATTACGCATTGATACTCAACAATTAAATGCTATGGGATACAGTACAAAAAACTTTCATCAAAAATCACTAATCTTATCCTCAAATGCACAAACAGTGTTGAACAAAGCCTTTTATTCAACCGTTCAAAATCATATCGGAGAGCTTATACTGACAGCAGTAAAAATTTGGGATGCCCCTCATATAGAAAATATAATCTGGTCAAATGTCAGAACTTTAATTGAACAAAAACTAGATGAAGTTGCACAATCAATGGATAATAGTAACAGAATTAATAACTTTAAAGAAATTCTGTTTGCTCCGACTATTGACTATAAATGTGTTACAACTATGCGTTTAGTTGATGAAGCGGATTATTACACCTATGTAAAAGTTAATAATCCACTACATAAATAAAAACAATCGTCGTTGCACATTAAACTATCAACACAACAATTGTGTAATTCCCTCTCTATAAGTCCACACTGTTAGCTTCTAACAAAAAAGGGAGTGGGACAGAAATCTGATTTTGAAAAAATGATTTCGTTGTCCCACCCCGGCAAGGATGACTAGCATTGAAACAAGCTTGGTTTGAAGCGCATTTTCAATGCAGTCAGCTACTGCCAATATGAAAAAGGGTTTCGACAAAAACATGAAGTGGGATAGAAATCTGATTTTGAAAAAATGATTTCGTTGTCCCACCCCGGCAAGGATGACTAGCATTGAAACAAGCTTGGTTTGAAGCGCATTTTCAATGCAGTCAGCTACTGCCCATATGAAAAAGGGTTTCGACTAAAACATGAAGTGGGACAGAAATCTGATTTTGAAAAAATGATTTCGTTGTCCCACCCCGGCAAGGATGACTAGCATTGAAACAAGCTTGGTTTGAAGCGCATTTTCAATGCAGTCAGCTACTGCCCATATGAAAAAGGGTTTCGACTAAAACATGAAGTGGGACAGAAATCTGATTTTGAAAAAATGATTTCGTCGTCCCACCCCGGCAAGGATGACTAGCATTGAAACAAGCTCGGTTTGAAGCGCATTTTCAATGCAGTCAGCTACTGCCCATATGAAAAAGGTTTCGACTAAAACATGGAGTGGGACAGAAATCTGATTTTGAAAAAATGATTTCGTCGTCCCACCCCGGCAAGGATGACTAGCGTTGAAAAAAGCTCGGTTTGAAGCGCATTTTCAATGCAGTCAGCTACTGCCAATATGAAAAGAGACTAGGACGAATCAATGTCGTCCAAGCCTCCATACCGTAGAAAAATTCTTTGCATTAATTTGCGAAAGGTTTGTTTATTTTCTATTTATATAGTTTTGTCAAAATAGTAGTGCTTTTTCGTATATTTACGTTAGTAGGAGATAATGTCGACCTATCGAATCATCTGATACATATATAACCTATATCCTGTTGACAGTGATTTATGCCGACTCCTGTGGGTAAAGCACTAGCCGAAGACTACAGGCTGAGGCAGTGCCCACGGAAAGCGTGCATAAAAACTGCCAATATACCAAACAGTCAGCTACTACCAATATGAAAAGAGGTTGGAACAAATCAATATTGTTCCAACCTCTTATTTACTATTAATTATTGTAAGCCTTTGTCTTGGCTATTGCTTGAACTTTGACTTTTTTCATTTTTTTGTGACCATTCTTTTTTAGTCATTACATCTTCAACATGCATATTAACTTCCACAACGTCTAAACCTGTAATGTATTTAACTTGTTCTTTCACTAATTCAGTCACTTTGCGGAAGATTTTTGGTGCTGATTCACCATATTCTACGATAACTTTTAAATCAACTGCAGCTTGTTTTTCACCGACTTCAACGCTTACACCACGTGTTACGTTACCACTATTATTTCCAAATGAATTAGAAATACTGTCGACGAATCCGCCTTTCATTTCTAAAATACCATTAACTTCACGAGCTGCAATACCAGCAATTTTTTCAATTACTTCATCTGAGAAAGTTAATTTGTTTGAGAATTCTGGTTCTTGTTTGTCTTGTTGCTGTTGTTGTTGTAATTCTTGTTCTTTTTCATTTACACCTGTTTGGTTGTCATAAGCTTGTTTAGCTTTATTGTTATCTACTGCCATATTTATTTCTCCTTTTTTTATGAAATTAATCATTTATTATTATTGCTTCCGATGAAGACTATAGCTTTAACTCCACCGGTTAAGGAAGTTTAAGAAATCTTGCTTACGGTCTTTAGTATACCCGATACCAATACCGATTAAACACAATATAATAATTAATATAGTTTTCCAAAAGCCGAGTGTTAAAAATAATATTGCGATAATTAAGAAGGCTAGAAAACCGATAATACGCCATTTAAATGTTTTGAAAAAATCCACTACTACTTGTGTTGAATCTTGTTCATTTTGATTGTTATTGTTAGTCATGATTACCCTCCCTTACAACACGCGTTGACCTGAAGATTTTTGATCTCTAACGTTAACTTCTAATTTTTTAACTGGAATTTCTGTAAAGTGTTCAACATTTTGTTTAATGTCTTCTCTCACTTGTTCAGTTAAACTACCAACTTGTACGTCACCTGGTACAAAGAAATCTGCTTTGATTGTTATATGCGGATTTTTCTTTTTATTATAAAGCTTTGCGACTACATTCGGTTGTCTAATTTCGTCATATTTCACTACTGTGTCATAAGCCGATTTTTCAACTGCTTTACGGGAGACATAAATATGTCCATCTGCGTAATTTTTATATAAGCCTGGCTTTCTGTGTGTCGGTTTAAATAAGCTAAATACTAAAATCAAACCTATTAAAATTAGAAAGGCTGCTAACCCAATCAATGTAGGTTTAAACCAACTATATTGTAATAAGTAATCTTGATATTTTGTTATTCTAGAATCGTCAAGGTACATAAACAATAAGAAACCAACAATGACGACAATTAAGAGCCCTAAAATAAAGTTTTTTAGTCTTTTCACCCGTATGACACCTCCTATGCATTTTTATTATGTACAAGTACAACGAGCCATACAGAAGTATTACCCCGTTTGTTAATCTTAAAAACGTTATTTTATTTTTTTTATTACAATTTTCTTTTAAACATGTACTAGTAGATAAAATTTCGTCATATATAATAACTTAGCTATCAAATTGTACCTGTCTTATTTAATCTTCTTTCATTTTTAATTCCTGATGTTTCGACTGAGCTAACTTAAACTGTTGATTTCTCGGCTTTTCAATCGCTAAAGATTTAAATAACGACCATATCATTAATATAATTACTATTGAAAATGGTAGTGCAGCAATAATCAGTAAATTTTGTATGGATTGAGTACCACCTGTATAAATCATGATCATTGCAAACAGCGCTAAAATTACTCCCCAACTTACTTTGACAAAACTTGTAGGATTAATATGTCCTTTCGAGCTGAGCATTCCTAACACATAGGTAGCTGAATCAGCTGAAGTAACAAAGAAAATCATGATAACTACTAATGTTATTAAACTTAATATAAATCCTAACGGATAATGTTCTAATGTAGCAAAAGTAGCCGTTTCAGTTGCATACTTAGCTATATCTGCTATACCATGCTGCTGCAAATAAATAGCTGATGTGCCAAATACTGCAAAGAATATGAAACAAACAAGTGCCGGTACGAATAACACACCTAAGATAAATTCTTTGATAGTTCTACCGCGTGAAACACGTGCAATAAAGATACCAACAAATGGTGCCCATGAAATCCACCATGCCCAGTAGAAAATAGTCCAATTTTGTAGCCATTGGAATTTCTCTCCACCAGATTGTGGAATACGTAAACTCATTTTGAAAAAGTTGGCAATGTAATCTCCCAAGCCATTAGTGAAAGTATTTAAAATACTCAATGTTGGTCCTACACAGAATAAGGCAACTAATACGACAAAAGCTAATGCCATATTAATATTACTAAGGCTTTTAATTCCTTTATTTATACCTGACCACGCTGACCAAGTAAATAAGATAGTAGCAATAATTATAATAACAACTTGAACACCAAAATTAGATGGTATATTGAATAAAAAGTTTAAACCTTCGTTAATTTGTAAAGCTCCAAAACCTAATGTAGCTGCCACTCCAGTAACTGTCGCAATAATGGCCAGTACATCTATCGCTTGTCCTAGAGGACCACGCATAGTTTTTTCGCCAAACAATGGCATTAAAGTTGCACTAACAAGACCGGGATAACCTTTGTGAAAACTAAAATAAGCAAATATTAAAGCCACAATCCCGTACACAGCCCAAGCATGAATACCCCAATGAAAAAATGAAAATTGCATTGCTTCATTGATAGCTGTTTGTGTTCCTGCTTTATGTATTGGTGTCATAGTGAAAGCATGACTTATAGGTTCTGCAGTAGTCCAAAAGACTAAACCAATACCCATACCAGCACTAAATAACATCGCAAACCATGATTTTAGTGAGAATTCAGGATCTTCCCCTTCTTTTCCTAAAGTAATACTGGCATATCTAGAAAATAATAAATAAATACAAACTATTAAAATAAATAATACTAATAGTAAATAGTACCAGCCAAAATTAACTGCTATAAAGGAAGTAATATTTTGAGTTATAGTTTCCAGTGTTTTTGGCCATATTGCACCGTATATTACAAATCCAGTACAGATAAGTAATGCAATCCAAAATACTCCCGTAATTGATTTCTTTCGCATAATTCATTCACTCCGTTTAATTGATATATAACTTATACCCTACGACATGCAAATTATACATTTAATGCATGTTTAACTAATAAAAATGGCGAACATAACAATCTATAATTGGAATAGATTGTTATGTTCGCCTTCATATTTTAGCAAAGCTTATAAATTGTGTAACTTTATATAATTGTATTCACTTGATACATTAATTCTTGTGTTTACTATTAGTTGTTAGTTCAATCATTTGTTAAGTTAATAACTAATTTTCCAATCATCTGATTAGACTCTAATAGTTCATGTGCAGAATAAAGTGATTCTGCCGTTAAACCTTCAATAACTTTATTTGTGGTAGGTTGGTAGATTCCTGCTTCAAAGTTAGCAGTAACATCATTTAAATAACGATGATGCATAATCATATCATCCATTTTATGCAAAGGTCTTGAATACATATATTCATGTGTAAAAGTCACACTTTTATTTTTTAATAAGTTTAAATCTTGTTTGTCATTAAATGCTACAATAGTAGCAATTTTTCCACGTGGTTTGACTAAATCAATCATAACTTCGTAATACATGTCAGTACTAAATGTACAAAATACAAAATCTACTTCTGCTAACTCATTTGATTTAAACGCTGCTCTCAAATCTTCTTTATGGTTAAGTACTATGTCAGCACCCATTTGTTGCGACCATTCTACTGTCGCATCACGAGAAGCAGTTGTAATAACGTAGAGTCCATACTGTTTAGCAATTTGTGTAGCAATACTGCCTACTCCACCAGCTCCATTGATAATAAGTATAGACTTCCCTACATTATCTTCAGCAATATGGGAAATACCGAATACATCAAATAAAGTTTCTGACGCTGTTAACGCAGTTAATGGAATGCCTGCAGCTTCTGTATTGGATAAATTTTGAGGTTTCAAAGCAACAAGCTGCTCATTAACAAGTTGATATTCTTGATTCGAACCTTGACAGTCTGGTGAGCCTGAATAATACACGGTGTCACCAATATCAAACAGTGTTACATTATCACCTATGGCCTCTATTGTACCAACACAATCATAGCCTAGAATCCTTGGTCCGTTTTGTACCGGGGATTGTCTAATTTTAGTATCAACAGGATTCACACTAATCGCTTCGACACGAACCAGTAATTCTTTATCATGTGGTTGAGGTGTATCAATATCTAATTCGTAAAAATGATTTCCTTCTTCTAATGAAAAAGCACGATCTGCAACTATTGCTTTCATGTTATGTCATTTCCTTTCTATTCGAGATCTTTTACACGTACAACTTGTTTACCAAAATTATCACCAGTAAATAAATTTCTAAATGCTTGTGGTAAATGCTCAAAGCCATCCATAATTGATGTTTTACTTTTAATTTTATCTTCTGTTACCCATTGTGCAAGTTCTTTACTAGCATTTGCAAAATCATCTGCATAATTTGCAACAATGAAACCTTGCATTAGTGCTTGTGATTTAATTAATATCGGCTGAATTCTAGGACCATGATCTATTTCTACGTCATTATATCCTGAAATTGCTCCACAGACAGGGATACGTGCAAATTGATTTAAATGCTTCAATACTTCATCAGCGACATGGCCACCAACATTTTCGAAGTATACGTCTACACCATCTGGCACAGCATCTGCTAATAATGAGGCATATTGTGAATCTTTATAATCAACGGCTGCGTCAAATCCTAATTCTGTAACGAGATAATCAGTTTTTTCCTTACCACCCGCTATACCAACAACACGTGCACCTTTTAATTTGGCAATTTGACCTACTACAGAGCCGACTGCACCAGACGCCGCAGAAACAACTACAGTTTCACCTGCTTTAGGTTGCCCAATTTTTAATAAACCATGATACGCCGTTTGACCTGTCATACCTAAAACACTTAAATATAAATGTAGAGGTATGTCAGTTTGAGTTACTTTAGTTACATCATCAGGTTGAATATTAACAGCTGTTTGCCACGGTAAACGGCCGACTACAATGTCACCATTACTAAACCCTTGTGCTTTACTCTTTATTACTCGAGCGACAATATGACCATTTAAAGGTTTATTTACTTCAAATGGCTGTACATAAGACTTACCTTCATTCATTCGCCCTCTCATATAAGGATCTACAGAAATATAAATTGCTTCAACTTGTATTTCTCCGTCACTAGGGTCTGCTAAATCCACGGTTTCATATTTAAACACATCGTCCGTAGGTACACCTTGAGGTCTTTTGGCTAATAGAATTTGTTCAGCTTTCATAATTTATCGCCTCCGTATAAAAATAATATTTCAAGTTAATTCTATATTTACTTCTTACTGGAATCAATCAAAGTGATTAATTAATTAGTGAATGTTATGATAATCGTATTATTATGGTCAATATGGAGGAACGTGTGGGATGAAATTAAGTATTTTAGATTATGTGCCAATTTTTGAGGGCGAAAATGCCACATCTGCATTAAATCATACTATTGCCTTAGCTAAAGTTGCTGAACAGTATCATTATCATCGCTATTGGATTGCAGAGCATCACCAAGTATTTTCGGTTGCTTCGAGTGCTCCTGAAATGATTATGATGTCACTGTTAGAAAATACAACATCAATTAATATAGGTAGTGGCGGTGTTATGTTGCCACATTATAGTGCATATAAAGTAGCAGAACAATTTAAAACAATGGAAGCTAGACACCCCGGTCGTGTTGACTTAGGTATAGGACGTTCACCGAGTTTTCCAAACGTTAACGCTGCATTAAACGAAAACAAAACAGCAACTGTAAATTACGAGCAACAACTCATCGATTTATCGACATATTTTAATGATGACATAAACACACACAATCGTTTTCACGCATTGTATGCTACACCTATGATTAGTACACAACCTTCAATGTATTTACTTTCTACTAGTGTAGATAGTGCAAAATTAGCTGCTAAACAAGGCTTACCTCTAGTAGTAGCATTGATGGGACAACCGACAACGAAAATTAAACAAATGATTCAAACTTACAAGCAAGAATACTTGCAATATCGTCACGAACAACCACCTTATGTCATCGTTGCTACTTTTGTCATTACAGCTGATACTCAAGAACAAGTCTCCGCTTTAGAGCAGCCTTTTCATTTATGGTTATTACGGATAAATTATTTAGATCAACCTACTGTTTATCCTTCTATTGACTTTACTGTCAATCGTGGTTTTTCTGCACGTGAATATCAAAAATTCGAACAAAATAAACGTCGAGTCATAGCTGATACCCCTAATAATGTTAGACAGCGATTGTCATCATTAGCTACAGAATATAACGCTGATGAAATTATGATACTTCCCCATGTATATGGAACAAATAATCGTATTCGTTTAGTTGAACTTTTAGGACAATTAAATGATGACAACTAAGTAATATATTTAAAAGAACTAGCCAGAAATTTGGGGTTAGTTCTTTTATTTTATTCAGAGTGAAATTAAAACATAAAAAAAGCACTTCCCAATTGGGAAGTGCTTTGAAATGACACCAATAATTAACGTTTTGAGAATTGTGGTGAACGACGTGCTTTTTTAAGACCTGGTTTTTTACGTTCTTTCATACGTGGGTCACGTGTAAGTAATCCAGCACGTTTTAATGAAGATCTGTATTCAGGATCTGCTTCTAATAATGCACGAGAGATTCCGTGACGGATAGCTTGTGCTTGTCCAGTGAATCCTCCACCGTGAACATTTACTAATACATCGTAGTTACCTTTTGTTTCTGTAACGTCGAATGCTTGGTTAATGTCTAAAATCAATGATTCAAATGGTAAGTAGTCACGTACGTCACGACCATTAACTGTCATGTTACCTTCACCTGGTACTAAACGTACACGTGCTACTGAGTTTTTACGACGGCCTGTGCCTTTATATTCAACTTGTGCCAATGTAATTTCCTCCTTCTAATTAACCACGTAACTCGTAGTTTTCTGGTTGTTGTGCAGCGTGTGGATGTTCAGCGCCACCATATACAAATAATTTTTTGCCTTGTTTTTCGCCTAAACGAGTGCTTGGTAACATACCTTTAATTGAAGTTTCAAGTAAACGTTCTGGATTTTTTTCTCTTAATTCACCAGCAGTAACTGATTTGATACCGCCTGGGTGATTTGAGTGACGATAGTAAACTTTGTCTTGTGCTTTGTTTCCAGTGAATTGGATTTTACCAGCATTGATGATGATTACATAATCACCTGTATCAACGTGTGGTGTGTAAGTTGCTTTATTTTTACCGCGTAAGATAGTTGCTACTTCTGAAGATAAACGACCTAATGTTTGTCCTTCAGCATCAATAACATACCATTTGCGCTCAATGTTTGCTTCATTAGCCATAAATGTTTGACGCATAATAATTGTCCTCCTAAGAAATAAATGTTTCGTCTTTTGTTAGTACATAATTTGTTACGATGTAAAGCTGAGATTTCATTTATTTGTTAACTGTTGTTCTACCTGCTTATATATCTAGTAACACAATAAGTTTCCGGGGCTTATCGTGGGGTGATATAAAACAATACCGTTAGTAATCTTATAATTTTTATGTCTATTTGTCAATCTAATTTAGTCATTTTGTAATGATTTTTTTCTGTGAATTGTTATGTCATTTCCAAAATCTTCTAATAGTGTTGCTTCTGACAAATAAACATGCTCTAAATAAAGTCCTTCTGCAGGTGCAGTAAATGGCACTTCATTTCTATCTTTAGATTCGAGCAAGCGGGGAACATCTTCAGGCTGCCGTTTGCCTTTACCTACTTCAATTAAAAATGCCACCAATACTCTAACCATATTATATAAAAAACCTGATCCGGTAACGACATAGTCAAAACCATCTGAGTTAGCTATAATTTCACTTTGATATAAAGTTCTAACTTTACTTTCTACTTCTGTTTTTTGGGAACAAAATCCTGTAAAATCATGTGTGCCAACAAAAGCTTGTGCAGCTTGATTCATTTTAGTTAAATCTAACTGGACATTTACGTGCGTTTTTAAGCCACTTTGGAATGGATCACGCTGTGAAGTTTGATACACTTTATAACGATACGACTTTCCTAAACAGTCATATCTACAATGAAATTCATCATCCACAACAGTTACATCATGCACAAGTATATCATCTGGTAAGGCACTATTCATAGCATATTTCCACTTTTCTGGTGCAATATTTAACTCCGTATCAAAATGAAAATATTGTTCTAACGCATGGACACCTCTATCAGTCCTACTTGTCGGGTGAATACGAACATGTCGCTTATGCATGCGTTTTAAGATTTTTTCAAATTGTTGCTGCACAGTTCTACCTGATTGCTGAATTTGAAAACCCATAAACTGTGTTCCTAAATATGAAATTTTAACTAATATACGCATGATTTACACTCCTAAATATTTCAACAAAATTAAAACAATTATAATGGGTATAATTGTTAATATAACTAATGTGTCAGTTTGCTTCCATTCTAGCTTGCGATAACTAGACCTAATAGCGTTAGTATCATAGCCTCTCACTTCCATAGCAATAGCCAAATCTTCGGCACGTTGAAATGCAGATATAAATAATGGAATTAGTAAAGGAATAAATGCCCGTACTCGATTCACTATACTGCCTGCGCTAATTTCAGACCCCCGTG
Source organism: Staphylococcus arlettae (assembly GCF_025560845.1). Lineage (NCBI taxonomy): Bacteria > Bacillati > Bacillota > Bacilli > Caryophanales > Staphylococcaceae > Staphylococcus > Staphylococcus arlettae. The sequence continues at coordinate 762,949 of NZ_CP094803.1, read as the reverse complement.
ATTTTTGTGATAAGATAATTTTATCTAGTTCAACCATTAACGTAGGTATAAATCTCAATGCAATCGACATCATCATACTTAATTGATGTACAGGTATCTTAATTAGTTTTAAGGGGGCTAATAATTTTTCAAAGGCATCTGTCAGATCTATAGGGCTTGTTGTGAGTGTCATAATTGTTGAAATCATCATAATAAACATCAGTCTCAAAACAATAAATATACCCTCTAAAATACCCTCTGTATCAATAGATATAAAGCCTATTTCAACTAACCGTGTGCCACCTTTAGTTAAAAATAAATGCATGATAAATGTGAATATGAGAAAAATCCAAATTGGTGTTAAACCTTTAATAAGATACCATAACTGTATCCTCGCAGCTTTTAAAATGGAAATAATTAATACAAATAACCATGCATATGTAGCAAATGAATGTGCCAGAAAAATTAAAATAATGAAGAGAAAGACAAATATTAATTTTGCTCTAGGATCTATATGATGAATAAAAGTATTAAGCGGCAAATATCTTCCAATAATAAACTTATCTTTCATTGTTTTGCCACTCCTTATACATTTTTACAAACGACTGTTCTGTTAATGCCAATTTATCAAAATGTATATTATGTTTCTGCTCAATATCTCTTTGTAATTGGACAATATCTGGTACTGCTAAATGTAATTGTTCAACATATGCTTTATCAGCAAATAACTCTTCTGGCGTACATGTGTGTACAATATGTCCTTGCCTCATTATCTTTACTTCTTCGACATAACGTGCAACGTCATTCATTTCGTGTGAAACTAAAATAATAGTTTTTTGTTCTTGTTGCTGTAAATGCTTAATTTTTTCCATAATTTGCTTGCGGCTTTGTGGATCTAATCCAGCAGTCGGTTCATCAAGAATAATAATATCAGGGTCCATTGCTAAAATAGCAGTCAATGCTATTTTGCGCATTTGACCACCTGACATTTGAAAGGGCGATTGTGACATCACTTCTCTTGTAAAACCAAAGTCTAACAATAATTGAAAGGCTTTGTGCTTAACTTTTTCAACATCCATGCCAAAATTTTTCGGTCCAAATGTTATCTCTCTCTCAATTGTATCTTCAAATAATTGAGATTCAGGAAATTGAAAAACCATACCTACATTTTTACGAATCGTACGTAAGTGCTTATCTTTGGTTTTACGCTGAATTGTTACTTCATTAAATTGCATTTTGCCAGATGTCGGTTTTAACAAACCATTAAAATGTTGAATTAAAGTAGATTTTCCGGAACCTGTTTGTCCAATTATCGCATAATATTTACCATCTTGGAATTCAGTCACTATATTATTAAGTGCTTGATACTCATACGGCGTTCCCTGTTGATAAATGAAATTAACGTGATTAAAATTAACAGTCATAGTTTATCCACCAATCCTTGATAAGTAACGTATTCTAAAGGATATCCTAATAGTTCATGTATGCGCATAGAAAATGGTAAATCGAGGCCAATATCTTTAAGCGCTGAACCTTGATTAAATATCTCCTCTGGGGAACCACTATGGAATACCGTCCCTTTATCTAACACTATTAAGTGATCCGCCTCCATAGCTTCAGACAAATCATGTGTGATTGAAATAATCGTTACTTCTTTTTCTGCGTTTACTTGTCTAATTAATTGATTCAAATATTGTCTTCCCTCAGGATCTAACATTGAAGTAGCCTCATCCAATACGATAACTTGCGCATTTAACGCTAAAACCCCTGCAATTGCTACACGTTGTTTTTGTCCACCAGATAATGATTGCGGCTCATTTTGAGCATACTCAGTCATATCTACTTCTGCCAATGCCTGTGGAACCACTTGATGCATTTCAGCATGTGAGATTCCTTGATTTTCTAACCCAAAGGCAACATCAAACTCAACTGTAGCACCAACAAATTGATTTTCTGGATTTTGAAAGACGATTCCTACATTTTGACGTACTTCCGTTGATAAATTTTCATTTACTACTTGGCCATCATATAATACCTCTCCACTAGTGGCCTTCTCAATACCTACCATTAATTTTGCAATAGTAGATTTGCCGGAACCATTATGTCCTACAATAGATGTCCACTTTCCTTTAGGAATAGAGAAGGAGACATCACTCAATGCTAAAGGTTCATCACTTTTATAGTTAAATGAAACATCGTTAAATTGTACTATAGGTGTTGATATGTCTCCCATTTAGACTCCTCCTAAAAGCTTTATATACCTGTTCTATTTTACATGATTTTATAGTCAATGTATATCTTCTGAATAGATTAGATGATTTACTTATATAAATAAAAAAAGCCATAGCTTACACTATAGCTTAAATAAAAAAGCGCGCACCCCATCAAATATTGAGTTCACGCTTTAAACATTATTTGGTTAGATGGGGTACTCTGAGCTAGACAATATTTGTATGTGGCAAACATTATCGTTGCACTCATTTGCTTTATACGTAGTAGCACGTATATTTTATATTAAAATTATACTAATTCGATAATTACTGATTCGGCACCGTCACCGCGACGTGGACCTGCTTTAAGAATGCGAGTGTAGCCACCTTGGCGCTCAGCATAACGTTCAGCAATTTCACCGAATAATTTTTGTACTGCAGTTTGCGTAGTTTCATCTTCGTTTAGAATTTCAACATTGCGCAAAGTTTTAATAGCATTACGACGAGAAGCTAAATCGCCTTTTTTACCTAAAGTGATCAATTTCTCTACAATACTACGTAGTTCTTTTGCACGTGCTTCTGTAGTTTCGATACGCTCACTAACGATAAGTGAAGTAGCTAAATCACGTAACATTGCTTTACGTTGATCAGAAGTACGACCTAATTTTCTGTAACCCATGAGTTGACCTCCTTTTTAATTAATCTTCTTTTCTTAAGCCTAAACCTAAATCTTCAAGTTTGTATTTCACTTCTTCTAAAGATTTACGACCTAAATTACGTACTTTCATCATATCAGCTTCAGATTTATCAGCTAATTCTTGAACAGAATTAATACCTGCACGTTTTAAACAATTGTATGAACGCACGGATAAGTCTAATTCTTCAATAGACATTTCTAGTACTTTTTCTTTTTGATCTTCTTCTTTTTCAATCATGATTTCAGCATTTTGTGCTTCATCAGTTAATCCAACAAAGATGTTTAAGTGTTCAGTCATTATCTTAGCAGCTAATGAAACTGATTCTTGTGGTGTAATAGATCCATTTGTCCACACATCTAATGTTAGTTTATCAAAATCACTACTTTGTCCTACACGTGTATTTTCTACTGTATAGTTTACACGCTCAACAGGTGAATAAAGTGAATCAACAGGAATTACTCCAATTGGTAAATCACTAGTGTTATTTTGTTCAGCTAATGCGTAACCTCTACCCTTATTTGCAACAAGACGGATTTTTAAATGACCACCTTTAGATACAGTTGCCAATTTAAGTTCAGGATTTAAAATCTCAACATCACTATCATGAGTAATGTCACTTGCAGTTACTTCGCCTTCATCTTTAACATCGATTTCTAGTGTTTTATCTTCTTCAGAATAGATTTTTAACGCTAATTTTTTAACGTTCATTATGATTGTAGAAACATCTTCAACCACATTATCTATTGCAGAAAACTCGTGAAGTACACCTTCAATTTCGATATATTTTACGGCTGCACCTGGTAATGAAGATAGTAGGATACGACGTAAGGAGTTTCCTAGTGTAGTACCATAGCCACGCTCTAGTGGTTCAACAACGAACTTACCGAATTTAGCATCTTCACTAATTTCAATTGTTTCAATTCTAGGTTTTTCGATTTCTATCATTTACAAATATCCTCCTTAAGTACGTCGACTAGATTAATACTGTATTTCTCAGTGACCTGCGACAATAACAATAAATTATACGCGACGACGTTTTGGTGGACGACAACCATTATGTGGTACTGGAGTAACGTCACGGATTGCAGTTACTTCTAAACCAGCTGATTGTAATGCACGGATAGCTGATTCACGGCCTGGTCCAGGTCCTTTTACTGTAACTTCTACAGATTTTAAACCATGTTCCATTGCTGATTTTGATGCAGTTTCAGCTGCCATTTGTGCTGCAAATGGAGTTGATTTTTTAGATCCTTTGAATCCAAGTGCACCTGCTGATGACCATGATAAAGCATTACCAAATTCATCAGTGATTGTTACGATTGTATTGTTGAATGTTGAACGGATGTGTGCCACACCATTTTCAATATTCTTTTTCACTCTACGTTTACGAGATACTTGTTTACGTGCCATTTAAAATTTGCCTCCTTTACCTATTATTTTTTCTTGTTAGCTACAGTTTTAACTGGGCCTTTACGAGTACGTGCGTTGTTTTTAGTTTTTTGTCCGCGCACTGGTAATCCACGACGGTGACGGATTCCACGATAAGATGAGATTTCCATTAAACGTTTGATGTTTAAGTTTTGCTCACGACGTAAGTCACCTTCTACTTTATAACTATCTACAACTTCACGGATACGACCTAATTCATCGTCTGTTAAGTCTTTTACGCGAGTATCTGCTGAAACATTAGCTTCTTCTACAATTTTTTGTGCTGTTGTAGTACCGATACCATATACGTAAGTTAAAGAAATAACAATACGCTTTTCACGTGGGATATCAATTCCTGCTATACGTGCCATATTTATTTACACCTCTCTTTTATTAACCTTGTTTTTGTTTGTGTTTTGGGTTTTCACAAATTACCATGACTTTACCTTTACGTTTAATGACTTTACATTTTTCGCAAATTGGTTTTACTGATGGTCTTACTTTCATTTTTATACCTCCCTATATTATGGAGTGACGATTATTTATAACGATAAGTAATTCTGCCGCGTGTTAAATCATACGGAGACATTTCTACTGTTACTTTGTCGCCAGGTAGAATACGAATATAATTCATTCTGATTTTACCACTTACGTGTGCCAAAATCTCGTGACCATTTTCTAATTCTACTTTAAACATAGCGTTTGGTAAAGTATCTAATACTGTACCTTCTAATTCGATTACATCTTGTTTAGCCATTTATTAACTTCCCCCTTTTTACTATAGTTGGTTATCGTGAACAATCAACTATAACCATACGTGTCTATCAGTGCGTGTTAATAAGTTCAACAAAAATAAAAGAATTACTTTCGCTATAGCTCACTCACATTTATTTTTTCAATACGTTAATACTTACTCAAACTATGATGACTGCAATACATAGACCGTACTAAGTTGATTCTACTTTAAGTCGTCTAAGATATTAATAACGTCAGAAGTAACTTCTTTAATATCTTTAGAACCGTCAATGTTTTCAAGTACACCTTTATCTTGATAGTAAGATAAAATTGGTTTAGATTGTTTTACATTAACGCTTAAACGATTTGCAACTGTTTCAGGGTTATCATCTTCACGTTGGTATAATTTACCACCATCAAGATCACAAACGCCATCTACTTTTGGAGGATTGAATACAAGATGATAAGTTGTACCGCATGTCTCACAAATTCTACGACCTGTAAGGCGGTTCATTAATTCTTCTTCAGGTACCTCTATATTGATAACTGCATCAATGCTTCTGCCTAGCTCTTGCATAATGTCATTTAAAGCTTCAGCTTGTTCAATAGTACGAGGAAAGCCATCTAATAAGAATCCTTTTTTTGCATCGTCTTCAGAAATTCTTTCTTTAACGATACCCACAGTAACTTCATCAGGAACTAATTCTCCACGATCCATGTACGATTTAGCTTCTTTTCCTAAATCTGTCTCATCTTTAATCGCTTTTCTGAACATGTCACCAGTAGATATGTGTGGAATCGGGAATTTCTTTACAATTTCACTCGCTTGAGTTCCTTTACCTGCTCCAGGTAAACCCATTAAAATGATATTCATAAGTGCCCTCCTACAATTTATCTACCACCAAAGCCTCTATATTCTTTTTGGCCCACTTGAGCTTCAAGACTTTTCATTGTTTCAATTGCTACACCAATTACAATTAAAAGACTCGTTCCGCCAACCTGAATAGATTGCGGTAAACTCATCACTTTAGTTGCAATTATCGGTAGAATTGCAATGACAGCTAAGAAGATTGATCCAACGAATGTTAATCGATAGAGTACTCTAGTAATATATTTTTTAGTTTGTTCTCCAGGTCTAATACCCGGAACGTAACTTCCTTGTTTCTTAAGGTTTTCTGCCATCTTTTCAGGATTAACCTGTACAAACGCATAGAAATACGTAAACGCAATAATTAGTACTACATATACGATCATTCCAATATTGTTAGATGGATTTGCTACATCTGATACTTTTTGTGCCCAATCAGCATCAGGGAAGAACAGTGTTAATGTTCTAGGTAGTAAAAAGAATGCCATTGCAAAGATAACTGGAATTACCCCTGCTGAATTGACTTTTAAAGGTAGATATGTTGCTTGTGAACCTAATCGTTGCGCTGTTTGTTTCTTCGCATATTGAATTGGTATTTTACGTACAGCTTGTAGTACGAAAATTGCACCAACCGTTAATAAAACCATTCCAACTAGTAATCCAATTACTTTTAACCAAGCCATAGTTACGTCATCTTGTCCGACGAATGCTTGTTGATAAAATTGAATTAATGATGATGGAAGCGTTGATAATATTCCTGCAAAGATAATAATTGAAATACCATTACCAACACCAAATTGCGTAATTTGCTCACCTAACCATATTAAAAATGCTGTTCCAGCTGTTAATACTACAGCAATTAATAAATAACTTGTAATCGATTGATCCATGATCAATTGACCTTTTAAGTAGTTATTAAATTGGAACGCCATCCCTATAGATTGGACGAACGCAAGTATTATTGCAAAATACCGTGTAAAATTATTCAATTTTTTCCTTCCAGCTTCACCTTGTTTTGCCCATTCAGTGAATTTAGGTACAATATCCATTTGTAACAACTGCATTACAATTGATGCAGTGATATATGGCATGATACCCATTGCAAAGATTGAAAAGTTCTTCAAGGCACCGCCACCAAACGTGTTTAACAAGTCAGTGACACCTTGAGAACCTTGTTGACTATCAAAGGCAGCTGGATTAACACCAGGTGCTGGAATATAAGTACCTATTTTGAATATAACTAACATTGCGAGTGTAAAAAAGATCTTGTTACGAACTTCTTTGGTTTTAAAGAAGCTCACAAGCGTTTGAATCATTAGATCACCTCGTGTGCTCCACCTTTAGCATCAATAGCATCTGCTGCAGAAGCAGAGAATTTATGAGCTTTTACTGTCAATTTCTTCTCTAGTGAACCGTTACCTAGTACTTTAATACCAGATTTTTCACTTTTAACTACGCCAGATTCTACTAATAAAGCTGGAGTTACTTCAGTACCTTCCTCAAATTTATTAAGTTGGTCTAAGTTAACAATAGCATATTCTTTACGATTAATGTTAGTGAAACCTCGTTTTGGTAAACGACGGAATAAAGGTAATTGTCCACCTTCGAAACCTGGTCTTACACTACCACCTGAACGCGCTTTTTGACCTTTTTGTCCACGTCCACTTGTTTTACCGTTGCCTGTAGCCGCTCCACGACCGACACGGTTACGTACTTTACGAGAACCTTCAGCTGGTTTTAACTCATGTAATTTCATTTCGGCACCTCCTTAATTATTTTTCTTCTACAGTCACTAAGTGACTTACTTTGTTGATTTGCCCACGGATAGCAGGGTTATCTTCAACAACTACTGAAGAATTAGTTTTTTTCAAACCTAAAGCTTCAACAGTTTTACGTTGTGTTTCCGGACGACCAATAACACTACGAGTGAGGGTAATTTGTAATTTAGCCATAACTCTATTCCCTCCTTAATTGTATAATTCTTCTACTGATTTGCCACGTAATTTCGCAACTTCTTCAGCATTTTTAAGATTTTGTAATCCATTAAGAGTGGCGCGAACCATATTAATTGGAGTATTAGATCCTAATGATTTACTTAAGATGTCAGTAATACCAGCTAACTCTAATACGGCACGAACTGGGCCACCTGCGATAACACCTGTACCAGGTGCAGCTGGTTTCATGAATACACTACCTGAACTGAAAGTTCCTGTAATTGTATGAGGTGTAGTACCTTCAACACGTGGAACTACAACTAAATCTTTTTTAGCTGCTTCAACAGCTTTTTTGATTGCTTCTGGAACCTCTTGTGCTTTACCTGTTCCAAAGCCAACGCGGCCATTCTTATCTCCCACTACTACTAAAGCAGTGAAACGGAAACGACGTCCACCTTTTACAACTTTTGCAACACGATTGATCGTTACAACGCGTTCTTCAAATTCTTTAGTTTCTTCTTCTCTACGAGCCATGTAATTGTCCCTCCTTTAAATTAAAATTCTAAACCGTTTTCGCGAGCTGCATCTGCCAATGCTTTAATACGTCCGTGGAATAAATATCCTCCACGATCGAATACTATTGTTGATACGCCTTTGTCGCTTGCTTTTTTAGCAATTGTTTCGCCTACTTTTGCTGATAATTCAACTTTTGAAGATTCTGCATTAGCAATTTCTTTATCTTGAGTTGAAGCTTGAGCTAAAGTTACACCTTTAACATCATCGATGATTTGTGCATAGATGTGTTTGTTTGAACGGTAAACGTTTAAACGAGGTTTTTCAGCTGTACCAGATAATTTAGTACGAACACGTGCATGTCTTTTCAAACGTACTTTGTTTTTATCAATTTTGCTGATCATTTCAATACTCCTTTCTGTAGAAAGTTATTTATTATTTACCAGTTTTACCTTCTTTACGGCGAACGTATTCACCTTGGTAACGGATACCTTTACCTTTGTATGGTTCTGGTGGTCTAGTTGAACGGATGTTAGAAGCATAAGCACCAACGCGTTCTTTAGAAATACCAGTTACAGTTACAGTTGTGTTTTTCTCAACAGTGAAAGTAATGCCATCTTCAGCTTTAATTTCTACTGGGTGAGAGTAACCAACGTTTAAAATTAAGTCATTACCTTGCATTTGTGCACGGTAACCAACACCAACAAGTTCAAGTGTTTTTGTGAAACCTTGAGAAACACCTTGGATCATATTGTTAATTAAAGCACGAGTTGTACCATGTACTGTTCTGTCATCTTTAGAATCAGTAGGTCTAACAACTTCTAAAGTAGTTTCATCTTGTTTGTATGTCATTCTTTCGTTTAAAGTTTTAGATAATTCGCCTTTTGGACCTTTAACAGTTACATTGTTACCTTCTATGCTAACTGTTACGTCGCTAGGGATGTCAATAATTTTTTTACCAACACGACTCATGTTATCGCACCTCCTTATTTATTATTACCAAATGTATGCTAAGATTTCTCCACCGATATTACGCTTTCTTGCTTCTTTGTCAGTGATAACACCTTCAGAAGTTGATACTAGAGCAATACCTAAACCGTTAAGTACTTTAGGTACTTCGTTAGCTTTAGCATAAACACGTAAACCTGGTTTAGAAATACGTTTTAATCCTGTGATAACACGTTCATTGTTTTGACCATATTTTAGGAATAAACGAATTACACCTTGTTTATCGTCTTCTACAAATTCAACGTTTTTTACGAAACCTTCACTTTTTAAGATTTCGGCAATTTCTTTTTTGATATTAGAAGCAGGGAATTCTAACTTTTCGTGACGAACCATGTTTGCGTTTCTTACACGAGTTAGCATATCTGCAATTGGATCTGTGATTGTCATTGATTGTTGCCTCCTTTCAGACTCTTTTAATTACCAGCTAGCTTTACGAACGCCAGGGATTTGGCCTTTATAAGCTAATTCACGGAAACAAATACGGCATAATTTGAATTTACGATATACAGAATGTGGACGACCACAGCGTTCACAACGAGTATATTCACGTACTTGGAACTTTTGTTTTTTTTGTTGCTTAGCAACCATTGAAGTTTTAGCCACTTAATTAGCCTCCTTTTAGAGATTATTTTTGAAATGGCATACCGAATTGTGTTAACAATTCACGAGCTTCCTCGTCAGTGTTAGCAGTAGTTACGATAACGATATCCATTCCACGTACTTTTGATACTTTGTCATAGTCAATTTCAGGGAAAATTAATTGTTCTTTAACACCTAATGTGTAGTTACCGCGACCATCGAATGCAGTTTTAGAAACACCGCGGAAGTCACGAACACGTGGTAATGATACAGCAATTAATTTATCTAAAAAGTCATACATTCTTTCGCCACGTAAAGTAACTTTAGCACCGATTGGCATACCTTCACGTAAACGGAATGTTGCAACTGATTTTTTAGCTTTTGTAACTAATGGTTTTTGACCAGTGATTTGTTCTAATTCTTCTACAGCGTTATCTAACACTTTAGAGTTTTGAACAGCGTCACCGACACCCATATTTACAACGATTTTTTCGATTTTTGGTACTTCCATTACTGAACTATAATTAAATTTCTTAACCAAGCTTTCAGCAACTTCTGTATTGAATTTTTCTTTTAAACGGTTCACAGTGGATCCTCCTTTCAACTAGTTATTAGTTATTAGATTTGATTTCTTCGCCTGATTTTTTAGCGATACGAACTTTTTTACCATCTTCGAATTTATATCCAACACGAGTAGGTTCATTCGTTTTTGGATCTAATAATTGTACGTTAGAAACATGGATAGCTGCCTCTGTTTCTAAGATTCCACCTTCAGGGTTAAATTGAGTTGGTTTTTGGTGTTTTTTGATAAAGTTGACACCTTCCACAACGACACGGTCTTTTTTAGGTTCAGTTGATAATACTTTACCTTCTTTACCTTTGTCTTTACCTGCGATAACTTTTACGTTGTCACCTTTTTTGATATGCATGTGTGGCACCTCCTTAAGCTTATATATTATAAAAGATTATTATAGTACTTCTGGAGCTAATGATACGATTTTCATGAAGCTACCTTCACGTAATTCACGAGCAACAGGACCGAAAATACGAGTACCACGTGGGCCTTTGTCGTCACGGATGATGACACATGCATTTTCATCAAATTTGATATATGAACCATCGTTACGACGTACGCCAGATTTTGTACGTACGATAACAGCTTTAACTACTTCGCCTTTTTTAACAACGCCACCTGGTGTAGCATTTTTAACAGAAGCAACGATTATGTCACCAATATTAGCTGTTTTACGACCAGATCCACCTAATACTTTGATTGTAAGAACTTCACGAGCACCAGAGTTATCTGCTACTTTTAAGCGACTTTCTTGTTGGATCATGAGTTAAACCTCCTTTATCTATAGTGTTTATTATATGATTACTGATTCTTCAACAATTTCGACTAAACGGAAACGTTTAGAAGCTGATAAAGGACGAGTTTCTTGAATCTTAACGATGTCCCCTAACTTAGCTGAGTTGTTTTCATCATGAGTTTTATATTTTTTAGAGTATTTTACTCGTTTACCGTATAATTTGTGTGTTTTGTATGTTTCTACAAGTACAGTTACAGTTTTGTCCATTTTATCTGAAACGACTCTACCTACATAAACTTTACGATCATTTCTTTCGCTCACTTTTGTAACCTCCTCTTTCAATTAATTATTGATTAGCTTTACCTTGTTCAATTTCTCTTTCACGAGCAACAGTTTTTAGACGGGCAATCGTTTTTCTGACTGTGCGAATACGTGCAGTTTCCTCTAATTGACCTGTAGCTAACTGAAAGCGTAGGTTAAAAAGCTCTTCTTTCGAAGATTTGATTTGTGCTTCAATCTCTGAAGTGGTTAAGTCTCTAATTTCCTTAGCTTTCATTTGTTTCACCACCCAATTCTTCACGTTTTACAAACTTAGTTTTAACTGGAAGTTTGTGACTTGCTAAACGTAATGCTTCACGCGCAACGTCTTCGTTAACGCCTGCAATTTCAAATAAAATTCTACCAGGTTTTGCTACTGCAACCCAGCCTTCTACAGCACCTTTACCAGCACCCATACGTACTTCTAAAGGTTTTTTCGTATATGGTGTATGAGGGAAGATTTTAATCCAAACTTTCCCGCCACGTTTCATGTAACGTGTCATTGCAATACGAGCTGATTCGATTTGACGAGATGTGATCCAAGAAGTTGTAGTTGCTTGTAAACCATACTCACCAAATGTTACATAGTTACCGCCTTTAGAACGACCAGTTGTTTTAGGACGATGTTGACGACGATATTTTACACGTTTTGGTAGTAACATTATTATTTTCCTCCTTCACTAGTGTTCTTAGTAGGAAGAACTTCTCCACGATAGATCCATACTTTGACACCTAATTTACCGTAAGTAGTGTCAGCTTCTGCGTGTGCGTAACCAATGTCAGCACGTAATGTATGAAGTGGAACAGTTCCTTCTGAATATTGTTCAGCACGAGCGATGTCTGCTCCAGCTAAACGACCTGATACTTGTGTTTTAATACCTTTAGCACCAAGTTTCATAGCTCTTGTAATAGCTTGTTTTTGTACACGACGGAATGAAGCACGGTTTTCTAATTGACGCGCGATGTTTTCTGCAACTAAACGAGCATCTAAGTCAACCTTTTTAATTTCGATTACGTTGATGTGTACTTTTTTATCAGTTAATGAATTTAATTTATTACGAAGTTTTTCAATTTCTGAACCGCCTTTACCGATTACCATACCTGGTTTACCAGTATGAATAGCGATGTTGATACGGTTAGCAGCACGTTCGATGTCTACATGAGAAACTGATGCTTCTTTTAATGCGTTATCAATGAATTTACGGATTTTTAAATCTTCATGTAATAGTGAAGCGAAGTCTTTTTCTGCATACCATTTAGCTTCCCAATCACGAATTACACCGACACGAAGTCCGATTGGATTAATTTTTTGACCCACAGTGTTCCCTCCTTAAATTTTTTATTAAGCTTCTTTAGCTTCTTCTTTACCGTCACTTACGACGATTGTAATGTGGCTTGTACGTTTGTTAATCGCACTTGCACGGCCTTGTGCACGTGGACGGAAACGTTTTAATGTTGGTCCTTCGTTAGCATATGCTTCTTTCACAACTAACTCATCTGTATTCATGTCATAGTTATGCTCTGCATTTGCTAAAGCGGACATTAATAATTTTTCAACAACTGGTGATGAAGCTTTGTTAGTTAATTTTAAAATTGCAATAGCTTCTCCAGCGCTTTTACCTCTAATTAGATCTAATACTAATCTAACTTTACGAGGTGCGATTCTTATAGTTCTAGCAACCGCTTTTGCTTCCATTCGGATTTCCTCCTCTACTTGATAGAAATTATCTTCTAGTTTTTTTGTCGTCTGCAGCGTGTCCTTTAAATGTACGAGTTGGAGCGAATTCTCCTAATTTGTGACCAACCATATCTTCAGTTACAAATACAGGTACATGTTTACGTCCATCGTATACAGCGAATGTGTGACCGATGAAATTAGGGAATACAGTTGAACGACGTGACCAAGTTTTAATTACTTGTTTTTTCTCGCTTTCGCCTTGAGCTTCGACTTTTTTCATTAAATGATCATCGACGAAAGGTCCTTTTTTAATACTACGAGCCATATTGGCGCCTCCCTTCTTATTATGTGCGTGCAGCCTTTAAGCCGCACACCCAAATAAGTTATTATTATTTTTTCTTACGACCACGAACGATAAGTTTATCTGATGATTTCTTACCACGACGTGTTTTCTTACCAAGTGTAGGTTTGCCCCAAGGTGACATTGGAGATGGCATACCGATAGGTGCACGACCTTCACCACCACCGTGTGGGTGATCGTTAGGGTTCATTACAGAACCACGAACAGTTGGGCGAATACCTTTCCATCTTGAACGTCCAGCTTTACCAACGTTAACAAGTTCGTGTTGGATATTACCAACTTGACCAATTGTCGCACGACAAGTTGAAAGAATCATACGTACTTCGCCAGATCTTAATCTTACTAATACATATTTACCTTCTTTACCAAGTACTTGAGCACTTGTACCTGCAGAACGTGCAAGTTGTCCACCTTTACCAGGTTTTAATTCGATATTGTGAATAACAGTACCTACTGGAATGAATTGAAGTGGTAACGCATTACCTACTTTAATATCAGCTGATTCACCATTCTCAACAACTTGACCTACTTGTAAGTTTTTAGGAGCAATGATGTAGCGTTTTTCACCATCAGCATAAACTAGTAATGCAATGTTAGCTGAACGGTTTGGGTCATATTGGATAGAATCTACTTTTGCAGCAATTCCATCTTTGTTACGTTTAAAATCAATAACACGGTATTGACGTTTGTGTCCTCCACCATGATGGCGAACTGTCAATTTACCTTGGTTGTTACGTCCCGCTCTTTTCGGTAGCGGTTGTAATAATGACTTTTCAGGTGTAGTTTTCGTGATTTCAGCGAAATCTAACGTAGTCATATTACGACGACCATTAGTAATTGGCTTATATTTTTTTAGAGCCATTGTCGTTTACCTCCTTATTGGTAATTTTTTAGTTGAATAGATCGATTGATCCTTCTTTTAATTTCACGATTGCTACGCGTCTTTTATTTGTATAGCCTTGGTAACGGCCCATACGTTTTTTCTTTGGTTTGTAGTTAATGATATTTACATTATCAACTTTTACATCAAAGATTTCTTCAACTGCGATTTTAACTTGCGTTTTGTTCGCACGAGTATCAACGTCGAATGTGTACTTATCTTCAGCCATAGCTTCAGAAGATTTTTCAGTGATTACGGGGCGCTTAAGAACGTCTCTTGCTTCCATTATCCGAGCACCTCCTCAACTTTTTTAGCAGCTGCTTCTGTGATTACAACACTATCAGCGCTTGTTAGGTCTAATACGTTTAAACCTTGTGCTGTAGAAACTTGTACTCCAGGGATGTTACGTGCTGACAATGCAACATTCACATCTTCTGATTCTGTAACTACTAATACTTTTTTAGGTTGTTCTAAGTTTGCTAGTACTGTTTTGAACTCTTTAGTTTTAGGAGCTTCAAAGTTAATTGCATCAACTACTGTTAACGCATTTTCTTGTACTTTGTAAGATAATGCTGAACGTAAAGCTAAACGACGCATTTTCTTAGGCATTTTATAAGCATAACTTCTTGGAGTTGGTCCGAATACGATACCACCACCACGCCATTGTGGCGCACGAATTGTACCTTGACGCGCACGTCCTGTACCTTTTTGTCTCCATGGTTTACGTCCACCACCACGTACTGCTGAACGATTTTTAACAGCATGAGTACCTTGGCGTAATGAAGCACGTTGTAAAGTGATTGCTTCAAATAGAACGTCTTTGTTTGGTTCGATTGCAAATACTGCATCATTTAATTCTACTGAACCTGATTTAGTTCCGTCTACTTTTACTACATCATAATTAGCCATTATGCTTTTTCCTCCTTTCGTCTTTATTATTTATTACCTTTTTTAATTGAAGTTGTGATTTCTAATAAGCTTTTCTTAGAACCAGGTACATTACCTTTAACTAAAATAACATTGTTTTCAGTATCTACTTGAACTACTTCTAAGTTTTGTACTGTTACAGTGTTACCGCCCATACGTCCAGGCATTTTTTGTCCTTTGAAAACTTTTGAAGCATCTGAAGCCATACCAACTGAACCTGGTGATCTGTGGAAATGAGAACCGTGACCCATTGGTCCACGTGCTTGGTTATGACGTTTAATTGCGCCTTGGAAACCTTTACCTTTAGATACGCCTGTTACATCAATAACGTCGCCAGCTTCAAATGTATCAACTGAGACTTCTTGACCTACTTCGTATTCATCAACATTAACGTTTCTGAATTCACGAATGAAGCGCTTAGGTGCTGTGTCAGCTTTTTTAGCATGACCTTCAGCTGGTTTACTAGCATATTTGTTTGTTTTGCTATCTTTTTTATAAGCTTTTTTATCTTCAAAGCCTACTTGGATTGCGTTGTATCCGTCAACTTCTTCAGTTTTCTTTTGTAATACAACGTTTTGGTTTGCTTCTACTACTGTTACTGGGATTAATTCACCGTTTTCTCCGAAAACTTGTGTCATCCCGATTTTTCTTCCTAAGATTCCTTTGGTCATCGAAAGTCCACCTCCTAATTTTTTCTATTATAATTTGATTTCGATGTCTACACCAGATGGTAAGTTTAAGCCCATTAGAGCGTCTACTGTTTTAGGTGTAGGGTTAACAATGTCGATTAAACGTTTATGAGTACGTTGTTCGAACTGCTCACGTGAATCTTTGTACTTATGCACGGCACGGATAATTGTATAAACTGATCTTTCAGTTGGTAATGGAATCGGTCCAGAAACATCTGCTCCAGAACGTTTCGCTGTTTCAACAATTTTTTCAGCTGATTGATCAATAACGCGGTGATCATAAGCTTTTAATCTGATTCTGATTTTTTGTTTTGCCATAATTTTCCCTCCTTATTCGTCTACATTTAAGTTGATAGACTTCTCCACGAAAACTATCTCACACAACGCCATGGCAAAGCGGCCGGGTGTGTCAGTAACCTTTCGCTTCCTCGCGTTTCCTTAAAGTCCAACATTAGATATGTTACACGAAAAGCATTGATTTATCAAGCTTTTCTACAAAACTTTTATAACTTTTGTCTAACACATACTTTGATATTGTACTTGAATTTGTAGCTCACTTCAACCATTCACCTAAAATTTATGAAATTTATATAATTATTTTAGGTTTAAACCATTCCATATTGTTATAAATTTTTCTGTTCTTACTATATAATAGTTATTGATAGGTGGTGAATGATAATGAAGAACGGAATAAGAATAACTTTGCTTATCCTTAGTACTGTTCTAATTTTAAGTGAGCTTATTTATGGCATTCCTTTTTTAGGTGGTAGTTTAATTTTGAGTTTTGGCTGGCAGCCGCTACTTATAAATATTTTTCTTTATTTTATAATCGTACTAATTTTGTTTGTTGATCGCCAAAATTCAATCAAGCCTATGCTTATCATCCCGTTACTTGGTATTATTGGTACGTTTATCGCCTTCATACCATTTATAGGAATGATTGTGCATTGGATACTATTCTTTTTAATGCTATTTTTCATACTTGTTGTACTGTCCTCACCAATATACGTACCAAACAAACATGCTAAAGTAGTTTATACGCAAGATCGTTATGGCAATAGATATTAGTTTATTTATGTTGGAACTATACATTATATAAAAAGAGCATTCGGTTTGAGGCCGAATGCTCTTTATTATTAACCATGAACAAATACAAAATATAGAATGAATAAGACCATTAATCCATACATCATAGGATGTACTTCTTTATGTCGTTTGGAAATAAGCATTGTTATCGGATAAAAAATGAATCCACATGCGATACCTGTCGCTATAGAATATGACAGTGGCATCATTATTATAGTAATAAATGATGGTACTGCTACTTCAAATTTACGCCACTCTATTTCAGCGAAGTTAGCAGCCATTAAAACACCTACTACAATTAATGCTGGCGTTGTAACCGCACTAGTAACTACTTCCATTAATGGACTGAAGAAGATAGCCAATAAGAAACAAAGGCCGGTTACTACACTGGCAAATCCCGTACGAGCTCCTACAGCAACTCCAGAAGTTGACTCTATATATGAAGTCGTTGTTGTCGTACCAAAGATAGCACCAACAATTGTCGCTAATGAATCTGAAAATAGTGCTCTACTAGCACGTGGTAATTTGTTATTTTTCATTATACCAGCCTGAGTTGCTACAGCTACTAACGTACCGGCTGTATCGAAAAAGTCGATAAATAAAAATGTTAAAATTACTATTAAAAATTGAACCGTAAATAACTGGCTTGGATCTTTGAAAGCTTCAAAAGCCGCTCCGAAAGTTGGCTCAATACTTGGAACTTTACCTACCACACTACTTGGTGGATCAATTAATCCTGTAATCATACCGGCAATAGAAGTTAAAATCATACCAATAAAAATAGCTCCCGGTACTTTTCTTGCATACATAATGACCGTAACAATAATTCCAAAAATTGTTAATAATACTGGTCCATCTGTAATTTGACCTAAAGTAACTAATGTTGAATCGTTATTCGTAATAATACCTGAACTTTGTAAACCTACAAATGTAATAAAGAGTCCAATTCCTGCTGATACTGCCATTTTCATCTGATGCGGTATTGCGTTAATTATGGTTTCTCGTAATCCGGTCAGTGTTAATATGGCGAAGAATATGCCGGAAAATAGTACTCCGGTTAATCCTATTTGCCATGGAATCCCCATTGTTAAGACGACTGTAAAGGCAAAAAATGCATTTAGTCCCATTCCTGGAGCTAAAGCGATAGGATAACGTGCTATGAGCCCCATAAATAATGACCCTACAAATGCAGCAAGCGCAGTTGCAACAAATATCGCACCTTGATCCATTTTCATATTGTCAGAAACGCCATCGACGCCTGCTAAACTTAATACTTGTGGGTTGACGGCTAAAATATACGCCATGGATAAAAACGTAGTTAAACCACCCAGGACTTCTTTTTTATAGTTTGTTTCATACTTATCAAACTTAAAGTATTTTCTCACGGTTAATTCTCCTTTAATTAAAATACCTTAATATTTTAATACCCAAATTGCTAAAACACAATAGAAAATCCGAACTTTTTGTTTTTTAAATGTTTTTAAGTTCGAATTATCTAAAATTTGAGCCCTTTCAATGCATCCTGGAACGGGTTGTTTTCTATTCCTTCATTATTATTCAAATATTTTTTCATATCTTTTTTGGATACTTTTGCATTCTTTTTATTTTTGTGACGTTGATCCATTTGGGTTTGTGTTTCCGTATGACCACACACACAACGATAAGTGGCATCCTTACCTCTACCAAAAAGCGTCATTTTCTTATGACAATTAGGGCAACGTGCATTGGTTTTTCGTTGGACATTTTTCTTTGTTTTACATTTTGGATCCTGACATACGAGCATGGAACCTTGCTTTGTATTTACTTTAATCATAAATTTCCCACATGTCGGGCACTCTGTAGTAGTTAAATTATCATGTTTATATTTTTGCTCGTTATTTTTAATGTCTGTAACTACAGTTTGTGTAAAGTCCCGCATTTCAGCCATAAATTGTTTCGCACTATATTGACCTTTCTCAATTCTTGTTAATTTATCTTCCCACTCTGCTGTCAATATTGGTGATGTTAATGCTTGAGGTGCTAATTTTAATATTTGTTTACCTTTTTGTGACACTTTAATTTTGCCATCGCGAGACTCAATAGCATTCATATTAAACAGTTTATCAATAATGTCTGCACGGGTAGCTACTGTACCTATACCTCCAGCTTGTTTTAACGATTGTGCATGCTTGCTATCCTTAAAATCAAAAAATTTCTGTGGATTTTCCATCGCTTTCAGTAATGAACCTTCATTAAAATACGATGGTGCAGTAGTTTCATGTTCAGCGATATGTGTCCGACTCACTGATAATGTTGTTCCTTGCTGCCAGTTGCTGTTCAATGCAAAGTTATGTTGCTCGTTATCATACAACGCTTTAAAACCTAATTGTTGTGGTACTTGCCCATTAAAGGAGAAACTATACTCACCTATATTAATTACTATATCAACCGCTTCATATTGATATGGTGGCATTATATTTTCTAAAAACCTTTGAGCAATCAGCATATAAACTTTTTGTTCTTTAGGTGAGAGCGTGTTTAAATCTGCTCGTACTTCAGTTGGAATGATTGCATGGTGATCTGAGACTTTTTGATTATTAATAAATTTGTCTCTTGTGTTAAATGAACGTGACAGTTGTGCTTTGGCATGCTCTTTTAAATCTGTCCCCATAATTGCCTTTAATCGATCTTTCAAAGTAGAAACCATATCATCCGTTAAATAATTAGAATCTGTACGTGGATAAGTTACTAATTTGTGGCGTTCATACAATACTTGTAATGTATTTAACGTTTCTTTAGGATTAAATCGAAAACGCTTATAGGCATCTTGTTGCAAATCCGTTAAATTATATAATTTTTGAGGATATGCTTTTTTAGCTTTACGCTCAATTGACTGGATACTTGCAGTTTGATGTTTAACTTTCTCACTTATATCCGCAAAAACGTCTTTATTTTTATGTTGTTTCGGAGTTGTACAGTTAAATTTCAAACCTTCTACTTCTATATTTAATGTATAGTATGTTTCTGGTTGGAATTGATTAATTTCATTTTGACGCATTTGCACTAATTGAATCGTTGGTGTTTGGACACGTCCTAAGGAAAGTTGCGCATCATATTTTGTCGTAAGTGCACGAGTCGCATTTATACCAACAATCCAGTCTGCTTCACTTCTTGCTAATGCTGCTTGATAAAGATTATTGTATTGTCTACCATCTTTAAGTTTATTAAAACCATCTTTAATAGCTTTAGGTGTTACAGAACTAATCCATAATCGTTTAATTGGTTTAGTATTATGCACCTTATCTAATATTAATCGTGCGACGAGTTCCCCTTCTCTACCAGCATCAGTCGCAATAATTATTTCATTTACACTTTGTTTATTGATTAATGCTTTAACTGTTTGAAATTGTTTTTTAGTTTTAGCAATTACTACTGTTTTCATTGTCGACGGAATAATAGGTAAATCTGCTAATTTCCATTCTTGATACGCTTTGTCATATTGTTCAGGAGTTGCATTTGTTACTAAATGACCTAATGCCCAAGTTACTATATAACGATTATTTTCAAAATAACCATTTTTTCCTTCGTTTATATTTAACGCTTTCGCGATATCTTTTCCTACTGAAGGCTTCTCAGCTAATATAAGAGATTTCATAATTTCGCCCTTTCAAATTTATAATAATATTATTGTAACATGTATATAGCACATCTTAGCTTTCAATTCTCATCAAATATACCTATAATTAAAGTAATATATTTAGGCTAGGTCTTTTTATAAAGGAGGTATATATCATGGACACAATTAAACTAAGTAATATCACTCAAATTCAATCATTTATTAATAGCGCAGATCGACATATGGCTTCATATTTATATAAATTGCCACAACAAGAAGATGCATTGCTCTCATTAATTGAACAATCAATCGAGGCACCAGGTGTTTATGCACGCGTTAACGACAATAATCAAGTTCAGATGTTACTGTTAGCTGTCGCCTATGGTGAAAATAAATTTAAGATGATTGGTCCTTTCATAGCACATGGACTTACTGATGTAATAAATGAATTTAATACACTATTCACAGCAATGTACCAAGCATATCCAGCGACAGCAAACTTTAATTTCACTTTTGAAGAAACAGAACAAGATTTCACTGAAGCGATGAAAACAATTAATGCCTACTACAACTTTACAGATTATCATTTAGAGGCAACTTCTGATGTAGGTGAATTAACTCATGAACAAAACATTACCGAATATCATCCTGCTTATTATCGTTCTTTTGGCAAACTACATGAACATACATTTTATCATGATGCCATGACAACTGATGAAATCATTAATTCATTAAAACAAACCAACCACTTATTTACATTCATGTCAGAAGGTGTGTTAAAAGGTTATGTATATTTACAAGTATTTGAAAATGCTCAAACTGCTGAAATTAAATACTTTACCTCCCATTCAGATTATCGCTTTATGGGAATCGCCTTCGATTTACTTAAATATACTTTGCATTATGCATTTGCACACTATAACTTATCAAAAATTTCATTTAAGATACGCAGCAAGAATGCAACACTAGTTGAGCGTTTTGATGAATTAGGTTTTCACATAAATAATGAATTTAAAAAATTTAAATTTGTACTTGCCAATGTTTAATACTGTCTTAATATTTATTATTTCTAAATCACTCATGTTTGTAACTTAACATTATATAACTACTATATAAAGGTAGGTCGAGACACTTATGATGTCTTAGCCTACCTTTTACATTGTTTTAAATACAATTTTTAGTAGTTACAACGACACCCAAATATTGTACTACCCTCGTTTTTTATGGCGTAGCATTATCCGTTACACGAAAAGAACAAACATCATTCCCTCAAATATACTTTCACCTTAAAATAAGGTATTTATCCTCACGTCTTCTGCCCTTTTATGTTTATTCTTCAGACTATTCATTCAAGGAAAAATATAAACGTTCTAAATTAAAACGCTTTCAAAATAAATTTCTTTTTACTAAGTTATAATTTTCCTTTAAAATATATATTTGTAGCTATTCAAATTGTGGATGGCTGAACGTACAAATTCATAGAGAGAGAAGTGAGTAATAGCATGGACTTATTAATTGCACTATTACCTGCACTATTTTGGGGTAGTGTTGTTTTAATTAACGTATATGTCGGTGGTGGCCCTTTCAACCAAATCAGAGGTACTACTTTAGGTGCGTTAATTATCGGGATTATCTTATTGTTAACTGGTAATACAGAATTTGACAAACCAATTGTCATTATCGTCGGTCTGATCTCCGGTGCCTTTTGGGCATTAGGTCAAGGCTACCAATTAAAATCAGTTAACTTAATCGGTGTATCTAAAACAATGCCTATATCAACTGGTTTACAATTAGTTGGTACAACATTGTTTAGTGCCATATTCTTAGGAGAATGGAGTACAGGGACACAAGTAACACTTGGCTTAGTTTCAATGTTGTTATTAGTTATCGGTATTGCATTAACTTCTATTAAAGGAAAAAATGAAGCAGCCGACACTACAAATAACTTTAGTAAAGCAATGGTTATCTTATTAATTTCAACTGTTGGTTATGTTGTATATGTAGTTGTAGCTCAAATTTTCGGTGTAGATGGTACAAGTGCTTTATTCTTCCAATCTATTGGTATGGCCATTGGTGGATTTATTTTATCAATGAAACACGAAACATCAATCAAGAGTACAGCTTTAAATTTAATTCCTGGTATCGTGTGGGGTATCGGTAATTTATTTATGTTCTATTCTCAACCAAGAGTTGGAGTAGCAACAAGTTTCTCATTTTCACAATTACTAGTTATTGTATCAACACTTGGTGGTATCTTCCTATTAGGAGAGCGTAAAGATAAGCGCCAAATGATTGGTATATGGGCAGGAATTATATTAATTATTATTGCCGCATTTATTTTAGGTAATTTGAAAGGTTAACTTGCAGTTTTAAGGAGGAGTTTTTATGTTTAAAGATTTAGAAGGCAAAGTAGTAGTTATCACTGGGGCTGGTAGTGGTTTAGGAAAATCATTCGCCGAAGAATTTGGTAAAGCTCAAGCAAAAGTTGTATTAAATTATTTATCTGACCATCATATTCCAGATGTAGATGCTTCAATTCGTTTGATCGAAGAAGCTGGTGGACAAGCTATAAAAGTTCAAGCGGACGTTTCAATAGAAGACGATGTTAATCGTTTGGTAAATACAGCTATTGAACATTTTGGTACGTTAGACATTATGATGAACAATGCTGGATTTGAAAAACCAATCCCTACGCATGAAATGTCTGTTGCAGAATGGCAAAAAGTAATTGATATTAACTTAACTGGAGCATTTATGGGAGCTAAAGCTGTTGTGAATCATTTTCTACAAGAGAACAAAAAAGGTGTTATTATCAATACCTCTAGTGTACATGACACTATACCTTGGCCAAACTACGTTAACTACGCAGCAAGTAAAGGTGGACTTAAATTAATGATGGAAACCATGTCTATGGAATATGCACAATATGGTATCCGTATTAATAATATATCTCCTGGGGCTATTGTTACTGAACATACTCGTGAAAAATTCTCTGATCCAGAAACACGTGCTGAAACTCTAGAGATGATTCCTGCTAAAGAAATAGGCGAAGTACAACAAGTTGCTAACGTCGCGCTATTTTTAGCTTCTGATTTATCTAATTACATTCACGGTACAACAATTTATGTTGACGGTGGAATGACGAACTACCCTGCCTTTATGGGTGGAAAAGGATAAACCTAATATTGCAAAAACAAGTTCGAGACAATCATGTCTTTGACTAAAAAATAAACGTCAATTTCTATTGAAAAGATATAGAAATTGGCGTTTTCTTTAGATTTATGAAATATCATCAATCAAAATTATTCTTTAACATTTTGTTTTCGACGGTTATTATGTTTTAAATAACAAAATGTAAATTGTACCTACTGACTTCTAATAAAATAGTATGCGTGAGAGACTACAGGCTCGAACCATACACCAAGCAAGCATGCACGGTCAAAACCAAATGTTTTCAAATATAAAATTAAAGTTTTCATTGGTAATTTAAATTATGTACTGCGAAAATCTTTATACATAAAGTACATCGTTTATTTATTTTCGTAATATTAATCAACTCGTACGAATTGACCTTTTTTGAATAGAAAAATATAAATTGTCCCGATTTTGAATCGTGCTGACGTCCGGGGAAATAGTATGCGTGAGAGACTATTGGCTCGAACCATACCCCAGGCAAACATGCACGATCAAAATCAAATGTTTTATATATAAGGAGGACCAATCCATATTAAGGATTGGTCCTCTTATTTTGAGCATGGAAATTTATATCCAATCTCATTTTGTTATATAAATAGCGCCTGATAAACATAAATAATTACTATACTAATCACTATCGTCAAGTTGGTAACCATGCCAACAATCGGTAAAGTTTTATATTTAAATTGTATAGAGTACGGAATAATAGACACACCTACTGGTAACAACCATGTTATCAATAATGTTGTTTTAATCATTGCATCATCTACAGGTAAGAAAAAATACACCAGTAATCCTGCAATTAATCCTAAACCATAATGTAATGATAAATATTTTAACACCAATGGTAAGTAACGTTTTTCAATATTAAAACTCAACATTAAACCAAGTAATAACATTGATAATGGCATGTTAGCCTGTGACAATACTGAGAAAAAGTCAATAACAGGCTTAGGAAAATGAATATTGAGCAAATTTAAAATAAACATAATCATATAAGTCATTAAAGGCACAGATTTCACAATATTTTTACCTAAATATTTGAAATCAAAGCTATCCGGTCCTTCACTAAAATAGCTACCAACGAAATAAGTAACACCAAACATTATGATAGCGCCACCGATGTCTGCCATTCCAAAGTAAATCATTCCTTTTTCAGGCCATATCGCCTCAACTAACGGATACGCAAATAAACCTATATTTAAAGAAGCTGTCATCATTCCTACTGTCCCACGAACTTGGTTATCATGATTTAAAAAACACCAAATCACAATAATCTTTGCTAAAACACCAAAAATGATCATCATAATAGGTAAAATTGATAATGAAAGGTCCAATTCTGCTTTATTTAAATTAACAATGACTAAAGAAGGAAGCGTAATATTAAGTACTAATGTAGCAAATATTTGGCTATCATTAGCTTTAAAGTATTTTAACTTTTTTAGACCATACCCTAATGCAATAAGTAAGATAATTATAATGAATTGTTGCGTCACTTTAATCCTTCTTTCCAACATACATTTCGTTTTCAATACATTTTCATACTATAACACTTTTGTACTTGTTTTAGAACCATTCAATTCCATGTTATAATTTTATCTAATATATAATTAAATTAAAGGAGATATTATAATGGATTTAAATTCTAAATTAGCAGAACTTAAAGATGATTATATTAGATTACAAAATGACTTAGATAAAAGAGAGTCAGTAAATCAAGATACCGATCCTTTACACCGTCAATTAGCTCAAATTGAAAATGAAATTGCTGATATTCGTTCAAAAATGCGTCAAAAAGAAAGTGAATAACATTCTAGTCAGCACTTTTGTTTCATGCTAAGATTAAAGGCGAACTTTGAAAGGATGTTAGATATGCAACTTTACTTGGTATTGTTACCTATACTTTACTTAATTGTGAGTTATATAAGTATATATAAAATGAATACAATATTCACTCGCATTCTACGAATAATAATGGCATTATTGTTATTATTCGTTGTAGCAGTCACTACACTATCTTTCCCATTGTCTAATTGGTGGGTATTTGTAGTATTACTATTACTCGTAGGTAATGTAGAAGTAACTGCATTTAAATATGGTAAGCAAGATATTAAAGGTGTTAAAATTTTAAACATTTTAACAGCGATTTTACTCGTTATCTATATCATTTTAACACTTGTACTTTATTAATTTGCTTGAACTAAAAAAATAAAACCACTGATATAGCTTATGTTAATGCAGCTATATCAGTGGTTTTATTTATATATAAAGCTATGGTTACTCAATGAGATGCTATTTACTGTTCAATAAGGTAACTAAGCATAATTCATTTCACAAAGTTAAGTTTGACTATTTTCTTTTTATTTTTTTAGAAACTGTTATTTTGGCTTTTGTTAATTTAGGTTTTACATTTTCAATCACTTGATACAGTGGTTTATTGAGTACGTAGTCAAATTCACCAATTTTTTCACTTAAATATGTGCCCCACACTTTTTTGAAAGTCCACAAGCCATAATGACTTGAATCTTTGTCAGGGTCATTGTCAGTACCACCAAAATCATAAGTTTTTGCGCCTTGTTGTCTTGCGTATTGCATCATAGCAAATTGCATATGATGATTCGGTAAAAAGTCACGATATTCATTTGACGACGCACCATATAGATAATAAGATTTGTCGCCTGCAAACATGAGTAACGCGCCTGATAAATACATACCATCAGGATGCTTTTGCTCTAAAGTCTCCATATCTTGTATCAACGCTTGTGTTTTTTCTACCTTATTATCTACATCATTTATTTTATTTAAAGTTTTTTTATCTTGTTTTTTCTCAAGTAACTTTGCTCGCTCTTGTTCTAGTTGTATCATTTCTGCTCTCAAATCTGTTAATACAGGTTTTGGTTCTAATTTAACTAAAAAGAGCTCTGCATCACCATCTTCATGTAATGCATCATATATATTTTGAAAATATGAAATATCTCGTGTTAAGAAACCATCACGTTCACCTGTAATTTTCATTAAGTTTGCAAACGTTTCTAAACCATCACGCCCTGCACGTTCTACGGTAGTGCCTCGTTTCAATGCTAATCTCACCTTAGAACGATTACGACGTTCAAAGCTTTGAATTAAACTTTCATCGTCTTTATCTATTGGGGTAATCATCGTCATACGTGGTTGAATATAATCTTTAGATAAGCCTTCTTTAAAGCCTTTATGTTTAAAGCCTAGTTCTTTTAAATGTTTTAATGCTGTTGTGCCATTCTCCACTTCAACATCTGGATCAATTTTAATCGCATAGGCCTTTTCTTGTTTGGCAACTTGAATAGCATATTCTAACAACGCTTCAAGTGCTAATTTATCATTATAATCTGTGACAAAACCACGAGAAACATAACATAGTGTGAAAGGTAGTTTCGGTACTTTTTTAAATAACAGCTGGCCAACTCCTTTTACTTCGCCATTTTCTCCAACAGCGATACGTTTAGAATACCAACCTGTTAGTTGTTTCGTTTCAGCCCATTTTGTTAATTGGAGCAAATCACCATTAGGATGATTTTTAACAAAAGCATCATGGTCTTGATTTGTGATATTCATCTTTTCCATATTATTCTTTTTCTCCTTTGTCTATACGATGATTTAATTATACAATGCTTGCCGCTTTCTTTCACGTTGTAGCTTCAATTTTGTTATAATTAAAGAAACACTTAAAATGAGGTATTTGTTATGCGTATTATAATTATTCTGTTATTATTAGTTGCCAATTTGTTTGTATTTATACAATCCGCATCACAAACGTTATCAATTGATAATTTAAGTTTACGTATTTTACTTGTTGCGTTGACGTTAGTATTGTCAACATTCTTTTTGTTATTAAGAAGCAATAAGGTTGCAACCTACTTATCAATTATAACATTAATTTTTTCTCTAATACACATTATCTATATCGCACATACTGCATATGAATATATTTATTAATCTGCATCAAATCGATATCTGACCCCTCTAATAATAAGCGAGTATGATGAAGTAGCCTTTTCATCCCTTAAAATTACAGTATGGTACTTAGAAACCTCACCATCATATATTTCATACACTATAGTGTCATTGGGTAATTTTAATGATGTGTAGGTTTCTGTATCATCAATAATTTCCATATCGAACCAAGTTTGCCATTTTTGAACAGTCACTGCGCGTTCAGTACTATCGATACGTATTTGCTTTACAGTGAATTCTTGTTGCTGAAATGGGGCCAACTTTTTATTTCTAACAGCAAGTGGTTCCTCCCATTGTATGAAAAATGGCGGTTTTACTCGATAATCTGGATCGGCTATGTACAACAAGCGCCAATGTATTTTACTCCCCTTTTCATCTACACGATGCATATTGACAGGTCCGACAACATCTACATCTTTGGCAATTAATTGCTGTTTTACTAAATCTAAATCATCTGTTTGAAACGCCACTGTTTTTAAACCTTGAGCAAAGTTATCTTGAATTATTTTAGATGGAAACGATACTCTACCTTCTTCTGACTTAGTAATTTTCCGTAATATTTCAGCATTATAAACATCCAATAACTCAATATACGCATTATCCAAGTACACTAAGCGATTAAAAGTTCCCAATTTTTCATGTTTTCCCCCATCATAAATACGCAGTAATTCTCCCGGATATTTAAATGTTTGAAGCTGATTTATATAATGAATCATGTGATCTAATTTTAGATTCAACTTAATTCCCCCTATTGCTTTATTCACCTTAATCATAACAAATCAACGCTGACTTTACCGTTAAAAACAAAAGTAATAACTTACTATAGTTATCTATTCTCAAAATATATTACACAGCTATTGATTTATATTGCTATTTACCTTACAATGGGGTTTGTCACAAAATAAGGTTAGCAAAGCTAACTATTTCTTGAAGGAGTTTGTTATGGATACCAAAAATTTATTCAATAGTTTAACCGCTGTATATAGACCTTATGTCAAACTATTCCAACCAATATTTGAGCGATATGATTTATATCCAGCCCAATGGTTAGTGTTAAAAGATATTGGCCTCAATGCACCGACGACACTCGTTCAAATTTCAAAGAGACGTGCAATTGAAAAACCAACAACGCGTAAAATACTAAAAGTACTATCAGAAAAAAATTTGTTATCTGTAACACAAGGTAAAGACAAAAGAGAACGTATTTTGACTTTATCACTTCAAGGTCAATCCCTATATGACGAAATCAATAACCAGATTGAATCTGTGCAAGAACAAATCGTTGCAGACACAGGATTAACAGCAGATGATTTAGCAACAACTATCAAAACTGTCACAGCAATTCATTCACAATTATCAACACTTGAGGAGGAATAATGTGTGGCTCAATCAACACTAAAATCGCCCATATGGACGAAAAGTTTTAATATTAATTTTCTAACTAATTTTTTAGTCTATTTATGTATGTATCTATTAATAGTTATAATTGCTAGTTATACTAAATCAACTTACAATGTTTCTGATAGCGTGGCTGGACTTGTTTCTGGCCTTTTTATTATTGGTTCATTAATTGGTCGATTTGCTACAGGGAAGTATGTTAATAAAATAGGACCAAAACGCATTTTATTAATTGGATTAATCTTGTTAATTATAACGCAATTATTTTATTTTATTGAAGGTTCTATTACTATTCTAATGATTACTAGAATTCTTACTGGTATTGCTACCGGAGTAACAACTACAGCAACAGGAACTATTGCAGCTTATGTAACACCAGCTGAACGTAAAAGTGAAGGTATCAGTTTATTTTCATTAAGTTTAGTAATCGGTGCCGCAATTGGGCCATTTTTTGGTTTATTATTAATTGATGCTTTCCCTATTAGCTTCTTATTCACTATTTGCTTATTGTGTGGCATCGTTAGTTTGTTAATATCTTTCTTCATTAATATTCAATTTGACATTACACAACCTGCGAAAACACCATCAACAACTCCCAAAAAAGCCTTTGACATTAATAATTATATAGCAAAAGAAGCAATACCGGTTGCTATTATTATGATGATTGCAGGCTTGAGTTACTCTTCAATTTTAACGTTCTTACAATTTTTTGCTGAAGAGATTAATTTAGTAACGTTATCAAGCTATTTCTTTATATTCTATGCTATTGCGTCATTAATTACACGACCAGTAGCTGGTCGCTTAATGGATGATAAAAATGAAAATGTGGTGGTATATCCCGCATTTATATTCTTAATACTAACTTACTTTGTCTTAAGTATAACTGATACTGGTTGGATGCTTATAGTTGCCGGGTTATTACTTGGAGCAGGTTACGGTAATATATCATCGAGTATGCAGGCAATTGCCATCAAAGTATCACCACCTGCAAAATATGGTATCGCCACATCTACTTATTTTATAGGTTTAGATTTAGGTCTTGGTTTTGGACCATATGTATTAGGATTTATTACATCTACACTTTCATATGGTCAATTGTATGGCATAATGGCTATTATGATCATATTTACGACCTTCCTATATTTCTTTGTTCACGGACGGAAAGTCAAACGCAGTCAGCTATAATATAAAAATAAAAGCAGGTCAATGCCTATGCGCATTGACCTGCTTTTATAATCTGTTTTTTATGTAGGTATTACACTCTAACTAAACAAGATAAAATTGTTATTTCACTAATTGTGTCGTTTCAATCGCTGACGTTATATCTTGTAACAATGTTAATTGTTTATCATCAAAATAATAAAAGACTTGGCGTTCATCTGACTCTGAACGTACTTTAGAAATAAGTTCTTTTTTATAAATCTTACGAATAATGACATCAATTTTACTTGTATCCCATAACATCTCAAAATGCAATGTATCACGCAATACCTTGCCGCTAATTTTTTCTGCTTCAAACACTTTGTATAATACTACGAATTCTTCCATTGATAAACCTTGCGTCGTTTTAAGCCAGTGCTTTAATTGACTTAAAGCCTTTTCAGATGCGATAAATTGTTGAACTTTATTTTCCATATTAAGACCAGCCTCCAGTAATTTTCTAGTTGTTTTTAAATTTAAAATGGCTTTATTTATAGTAATATGCTTTTAAAATATTATATAACAGTTCCATCTTTAAATCTATAATTTTTAGTTTTTAGTTTTAACTAGGTGTTTTGCAATGTTATTTAAATTAATATTATGTATTTCACTTCTTAAGCATTGATAAAGTTACAATTTTTATTATAGTAATTTTTTAAATTCAACTATTTGAACATTACCTAAGATAATAATGTAGTACGTTAATAAAAATAACTTTAGCTTTAATTGCCGCGAAAAAATAAACGCATTTCATCTGTTTGCATAAAAAATTCCCTTTAAAGTCGAAACTTTAAAGGGAATAGCTAATTATTATAATAGATAGTTATTACAAATTTAAGTTAAGTAATATTAACCACCTATATAGTTCATATTAATTTTTTGGCGTTTACGGTTAGCTACAGTTTGTTCTGTACGTTCATCAGAATAACGATCGTCTCTTACACCCCATAATGCTTTAAACTTAGCTTTCAACTCACTATCTGTGGCACCATTTCGCATAAAGTTTTTCAAATCAAAGCCATCAACAGCACTAAATAAACAGCCATAAAACTTGCCATCAGATGACAAGCGTGCACGCGTACATGTCGAACAAAAAGATTGTGATACACTTGTGATCAATCCAAACTGTGCACCGTTATCATTATGACGATAATATTTAGCTACTTCTCCGTAGTATTTCGGTGGAACAGGTGTAATATCATAAGCTTCTTCGATTGTGCTAAGCATCTCATCTTTTGTAACCACCTTACTAAAGTCCCAACCATTATCATTACCAACATCCATAAACTCAATAAACCGAATTTCGATTTTTTTGTCTTTAAAATATTGTATCATTGGTAATATTTGATCATCATTGACTCCCTTTTGAATAACTACATTAACTTTAACTTTAAAACCAATTGCAATGGCATAGTCAATTTGCGATAAGATGGTTGAAGCTTTAATATTACGATTGTTAATCGCTTGGAACACCTCATCATCTATTGCATCTAAACTGACATTGATACGACGTAAGCCCGCATTATATAAATTTTGACCATGTTTTTTTAACAGCAATCCATTTGTTGTTAAGCCTATATCTTCTATCGCTTCAATTTGCGATAACTGCTCAATCAATTTATATAAATCACGGCGTAATAAGGGTTCGCCACCAGTTATACGTATCTTTTTCACACCTAAGTCAGTGTAAAGCTTAGCTATTCGCGTCATTTCATCAAAAGTTAGCAATTCATCTTTCGGTAAGAATACAAAATCATCACCAAATATTTCCTTTGGCATACAGTAGTCACAGCGAAAATTACATCTATCAGTTACTGATAATCTCAAATCACGAATTGGTCTTCCTAATTTATCCGTTATTTGTTCGCTCATCTTAAAGCCCCCCCTTACTGCTTTAATGTTTGCTCTAAAGAGGCTAAATCTTGTTGGTAGTTAATATTTTTATACCAATAGTCAGGTGCATTTATCTTTTTCACATCTAACCAATCATGTGCCACTCGTGTGTACACATTTTTCAAACTATAATCACCGGAATTTAAAGCACGCTCGATAACTTTAAATGTATTAGGACTATAGAATGCAATTGTTGGTATCGGTCGCTCATCTGCTATAAAACCTGCTATATCTAATTGATCTTCAATTAAATGTTCCACCATAAATTGATAAAGGTTACTAATAGCTTTTTGCGTTATCATAGGTGTGTCTACGGAAATTACAAAAAACAGTTCTTCTTCTTTATAATGCTCCATAACTGTATAGATTCCTGCCAAAGGGCCTTTATCACGATGTAGTGGATTGTCGACAAGTACATCTAAATGTTCAAATTTTTTCTCTAATTGTTCATTGGTGCTAATAATAATTTGATTAAACATATTAGTAGCATTGAGTACTTCAATAATGCGTTGATAAAAATATTGCCCTTGTATTTGTGCAAATGCTTTTTGATCGCCGAAACGTTCTGATTGGCCTCCGGCAAGGATAATTGCTTTCATTTCTCTATTAACCTCCGCTAACTGGTGGAATCAATGCTACAATATCCATATTTTTCACCGTATC
Source organism: Staphylococcus arlettae (assembly GCF_025560845.1). Lineage (NCBI taxonomy): Bacteria > Bacillati > Bacillota > Bacilli > Caryophanales > Staphylococcaceae > Staphylococcus > Staphylococcus arlettae. The sequence goes on along the minus strand of NZ_CP094803.1, from coordinate 729,814 downwards.
ATTGTCTTGGACGAACTCTTCATTAACAGCTATTTGATACGTTTTTTCTGACACTTCAGGATATTTAGCATTGATTGTCTCTTTTAATTGTTTAACTGATATACTATCATTTATTTCTATAATTTCAGTATTTTTCTTCAAAATTTCTTTTAATTCGGCAAAATACAGAATTTGCATAGTTATCTCCTTTCAACTGCATCATCATAATAACCACGTTGATGACCTTGCCATTGTGCACCGTCTTCCCAAATTTCTTTTTTCCAAATAGGTACAATCTCTTTAATACGCTCAATTGCGTACTCATTCGCTTGATATGCAGCTTTTCGATGTGGTGCAGCCACACTAATTAATACTGCAATATCTGAAATATTCAATGGCCCAATTCTATGTACAATTGCTATAGTCGTACCAGGCCACTCTTTTGAAATTTCATCACCTATTTGAGCTAACTTTTTTTCTGCCATTGGTATATATGCTTCGTATTCTAGATATTGAGTCTTCACACCTTTAGTCCACTCTCGTACATGTCCTGTAAATACTACGACAGCACCTTTATGCGCATCGACTACAAATTCTCTATATTGTTCTGGTTCGATTGGTTGCTCAATTACTTCAAACTGCTTCATGTTATCAACCCTTTAGCTGTAATAAATGACTGTAACCATAAATTATAATCGTTTAAAGCTTCCTGATCATTCAATGTTAAACTATATTGAACATTGGTCAACGTTAATAGTTCAGTCAATGCTTCTTGATCTCGATAAATAACAACCTTATCAAAATCTTCATGTTTAAAACCTTCTACCAATGTAATGTCACAGTCTATTGTAACAGATGAGTCAATCAGTGTTGAAAGGTTCTGCTTTGGTTGGCGTGTAACGGATTGTTGAACATAATTACCTTGCACAATAGCTTGATCAGCTCCGGCATTAAAATGTTTCATATGATCCACGTTACTATGTTGTAAAGTGATTTCATCGTCTATGTGACCGTGATTTTTTATTGTCACAACACGCAAATTGTGTGCTTTCAACAACGCAACTGTATGTTCCATTAATGTCGTCTTACCTGAATTTTTATATCCTACAATTTGCAAAATCATAACAATAATTCCGTTTCAAATGCTGTAGAATCAGTTAATATGACATCAACCGTATAACCTTTTTGATACCCTCGTGTTCCGCCTGGTAACATAATCATCGCATTACTATGTGCAATCGCAATGACGGCACCTGATTTATTGAAGCCTGAAGGTACTACGGTCATTTCTTTGCCGTTAAACGTTGTTGTGGCACAGATAAAGCGACTAAAAGGATTAGGCTTTGCAAAGTCTTCCATTAATGTAGCTTGTACAATTTGAGGATAGATTGCATTTGCCCCCATCATGGCATATACAGCTGGTTTGACAAATAATTCAAAACCAGTAAAGCAGGCTGATGGGTTACCGGATAGACCAAATAAATAAGTGTCCTTTGTTACTGCAACTGTAGTCACACTACCGGGACGCATCGCTACTTTGTTAAACAACACATTTGCTTGTAATGCCTCGTAAATAGCAGGCAAGTAGTCGAAGTCGCCAACTGAAACACCACCTGTTGTAATTACAATATCATGTTCTTCTGTAGCTTGTTTAACCACTGCAATACTACTCTCTAAATCATCATGTTGTATTTTATACACTTTACTCGTGAGCTTGTGTTTAGTAATGAGTGCATTAATCATTGGACCATTAGAGTTTCTTATTTTTCCAGGTTCCAATGGGTCAGCAACATCTAACAGTTCACTGCCAGTAGCAATAATTGCTACGCTTGGTTTTCGATAAACTGGAACTTCAGTATAGCCATATGTAGCTAATACTGCGATAGCACCTGCATTAATATGTTGTCCTCGCTGTAAAACGACATCATTTTCTTGTGTTTCTTCACCTTGTAATGACACATTTTCATGATGTTCAAAAGGTTTTCTAATAGAAAATGAGTCGTCATCTTCTATTGTTTGTTCTAACATCACGACTGCATCTGCACCTTCTGGAATAGCTGCACCAGTCATAATTCTTATAGCTTCACCTTGTGCTAATGTTTTGTCTGATACCGACCCTGCTCCGATATGATCAATCACCCTAAATGTTTTTCTATGTTCTCCACTCGCATTTTGTGAGTCAACACTTCTAATAGCAAATCCATCATATGGCGATTTATTAAATCTTGGGATGTCATAAGTTGCAATAATATCTTGCGCTAAAATGTAACCTAAACTTTCATCTAATGCTACTGTAGTAGTAGGCATAACAAAGCTTTCTTTTACAACACGCTCAATTGCATCTTTAACTGGTATGGGCGTTCTCTTTTCTACAGTCATTGTATTGCTCCTTTCAAAATATAATTCATGTTATAATATGTCATGTTGAGGAGGTAAATTATGTCTGATTTTACACATATAAACGAACAAGGTAACGCTAAAATGGTAGATGTTTCCACTAAAGATATTACAAAACGTTCAGCAACTGCACACTCAAGTATTACCGTAAACGCTAATATTTACCAGCAAATTATCGAGCATACGAATCACAAAGGTAATGTACTTAATACAGCTCAAATTGCAGGCATTATGGCTGCTAAAAATACTGCTACAATAATTCCTATGTGTCACCCATTACCTTTAACAGGTATCGATGTTAATTACCGTTGGCATACAACTGATTCGGAATATACACTTAATATTGAAGTAACAGTTTCTACTACCGGTAAAACTGGCGTAGAAATGGAAGCTTTAACCGCTGCATCTGTAGTTGCATTAACTATTTATGATATGACGAAAGCACTAGATAAAGGTATGATCATTGGTAACACGTATTTGGAAGCAAAATCTGGAGGTAAGTCCGGAGACTATCAACGTAATGGTAATACCAACGACTTGGAATAGCATTGAATACGATTAAACGCATATACGAAATGATATGCGTTTAATTTTTTTTAGTCATCTCATGTACTAAATGTGTCAATTCGACACGGATTAATTTGGTTATGGCTAATTGGATTGCACCTGTAGAACCGGGTAGGCAAAAGATTAATTGTTGGTTCATCGTTCCACCCAACGCTCTTGACAACAACGCACGGGTACCAACATCCTCGGTATAACTTAAATATCTAAATAGTTCACCAAAGCCTTCTATTTCTTTGGTCAACATCGGTTTCACGGCTTCAATCGTTACATCTCTTGGAGCTATTCCCGTACCTCCAGTGGTAATAATCACATCTATTGCTAAACTTTTCCATGTTTCAATTACTTGCTGAATCGACACTAAATCATCTTTGACAATTTCGTACTGCTGAATCACTACTTCATCTGACATCTCAGTAAGTAATTCTTGTATTAATTGCCCACCCTTATCTGTAGTTTTATCTCTCGTATCTGAAACTGTTAATACGGCACAATTAATTGGCCTATTCAACTTCACATTCGTATGCACTATTATTCCCCCTTTTAACCAAATAATTTATTCACTAAAGTGGCGGCTTGTGCTGGCTTGGTCATACCATGAATGAGCAATCTACCATTTTGAAAACTTATAATACGATGTCCTTCATATTGAAACATTATCATATAATTATTAGATTTAAATGGAATTGCTTTAGCTATTAAAAATTGATGCAACATTTCCTGGGAAATAGTTGGATTATCAAACTGTACAGTATCTCTTCCACATAGCGTTGCGTATTGTTTATTCGCTTGTGTTAACTCGGTAAATTGAGGGTGGTCGCCACATGTGTCACAATCTTTCCGATGCATTTTGCTAAAACCAAAGGCATGATGTTCTCCTGACCACACGTCCCCATAAGTATATTTAGTGTCAACTTCAGCACCTACGATTAACTTGAGTGCATCTTTAATTTGCAGACTCGTCGTCATGGTAACTGCAGGTTGAATCACACCTACAGTATCACACGTCATATTAATGGCAGGTAATTGTGGTAACAAGCAATTAAAACACGGTGTCTTACCGGGATTAAAAACAGCTTCGACATAAGTACTTTGAACTACGCCACCATATATCCACGGAATACGCTGCTTATATGCAAAATCATTAATTAAACGTCTAGTATCAAAATTATCTGTAGCATCAATAATTAATGTTATATTGTGCCCATATTGTTCTAACGTTGCAGGTGTCACATGTTCTACATATGCGTGAATATCGACATCACTGCTTATTTGTTTTAATGCTTGTTCGGCAGCTATTGCTTTAGGTAGCGCTTCAAGCGCATCTTGTTCAGTAAATAATGTTTGTCTTTGCAAGTTACTATACTCAATATAATCACGATCGATAATAGTTATTTCACCTATACCTGCGCGCACTAGCCCTTCAGCTACATGTGTACCCAATGCACCCATACCTATAATTAAGATATGTGCTTTAGCAATCAATGTTTGACCTTGCTGACCTATGTTATGAAATAATATTTGCCTAGAATAACGTCCATTAGTCACCTTAATTCCCCTTTTTTTATCGTTAACTTCATTATAGAACTTGTAGTCACCTGTAACAATAGTTTCAAACAAATCATAGGTTTATTTCATATTCATCTCAATTGGTAATTAATTTATGCCACATAATAATGGCATTGCTTTGACCTGATTCCTGTGGAAATAGCACGCGTCGAAGATTACAAGCTGAGACAGTGTCCACGGAAAGCGTGCAAAAAAACTGCCGACAAAGTCAATACTTGTCGACAGTCTAAGAGTAACACCCTTATATGCTACTCTTTTTCCCCTTCTATTGTTATAATCTCATCTGCTAATTGTTGTGCTTCAAAATTTGAATGGGTAACAAAAATCATAGGTATTTGCCATAATTCAAATATTGTTCTTACCATAGACATACTATTTTTTTTAGTTAAGTCATCAAGGCTAGAAAACGGCTCATCCAATAAAATCAAGTCAGGTTTAGTGCTCAGGGCTCTAGCTAATGCCACCCTTTGCGCCTCACCACCAGATAAAGTTGCGGGGTATTGTTTTACTAAATCAGAAATATTTAACTTCTGCATTAACTGCGTAATATGTTGTGACATTGGAGTCATAAAAGTGAGATTTTGCAATACCGTCATATGTGGAAATAATTGATAATCTTGAAACAAATAGCCAATATTACGTTTTTGAATTTTCACTTGCTGTTCAACTTTAGTATCCGTCAAAGTTTTATTGCCGATTTTAATAAATGCTGAATCTGGTTGAGTTAGTCCTGCTATAATGTTAAGAATAGTAGTTTTACCAATACCTGATGGCCCTTGTATAGCATAAATTTTAGGTTCGTCATCATTAATTTGAATTTGAATTTGAATTTTGTTTAGTTGTAACTGATGTGATAAAGCAATATGTAACATTAATCCCCCTCCAAATAACGTGACCTATTCATTAAATTCAATGCTCCAATAACTGAGACTGCAAATGCAATAAGCACAAGTACCCATAACCACGCTTGATTTTCTTTGCCTTGTTCTACTAAAAAGTAGATTTCTAAAGGTAACGTATTGGTTTTATTCGGTATATAACCGGCAACCATTAACGTCGCTCCAAATTCACCAATTGCACGAGCAAAGCTCATCATAATACCGGAAATTATAGGTCTTTTCGCTAACGGTAAAATGAGGCGAAAGAAAATTCTCCCTTCGCTAGCACCCATAGTTCTAGCGGTATTCAACATTTTTTTATCTATGCTACGAAACCCTTGTACTGTATGTTGATACATTAATGGAAAACTGACAATAACAGATGCAATAACTGCGCCTGTCAGCGTAAAAATAACAGGTATATGTAATACATTAGTTATAAAACCACCGATATAATTGTTTGGTGAAAAAATAATTAATAAAATAAATCCCAACACAGTAGGAGGTAAAACGATTGGTAAAATAATCAAACTTTCCATTATTCTAGAAAACCAACCTTTATGCTGATATAACCATTTTGCGATGATAATACCAAGTATAGTAACAATTATAGTACTAGTGATAGCAACCTTTAGCGAAATCCAAAATGGTGTAATATCTGGCACTTCAATTACCTCCTATAGTTAAACTTTAAAGTCATACTTTTCTAAAATCTCTTTCGCTTCTTTGGTTTTTAAAAATTTCATCCATGCTTTTGCTTCTTTTTTATTAGACACTGTCGCAGCTTGATACGTAATTGGTGTTTTTAAAGTTGCTTTTCCAAGTTCTTTAACATCAGTTTGGCCATTCTTTTTATGCTGTGCTAAATCGGTTTGATAAACATAACCAAATTGTGCGTTACCTTTAGTTACATAATTAAGAACTTGACGTACATCTTTAGCATAAACTAGATGCGGTTTCACATTGTCATATAAGTTTTGGTCTTTTAAAAATTGCTGTGCATATTTTCCAGCTGGCACAGAATTAGGCTCACCAATAGCTACCTTCTCATCGTTTTGAAGTTGTGATAAATCTTGTTTATCCGTTTTACTATTACCAATTAAAACCAGTTCGTTTTGAGCGTAATTATATGTATTATGCGCTTTGTCTTTATCCGCTAATATTTTAACATCTTTGATGTTAGCTGACATAAAAACATCGCTAGGTGCTCCCTTTTCAATTTGTTGTCTTAAGGACCCAGAACCACCGTAATTAAAATTGATAGCTACCTTGTCATGTTGTTTGTTAAAGGCTTGTTCTAATTCTTTTGTAACATCAGTTAAACTAGCTGCTGCTGAAATATTTAGCGTGTCTTTTTGTGTTGAACTTTTGTTCGACTTTTTCTCTGTTGATTGGCCACAACCTGCTAAAATAATTATGGCAATTAGTAAAAATGTAATTAGTCTTTTCATGTATATTACCCCTTCCACAAATTAATTATAACCGTATTAATATTCAAATTAAAGAGAGTGGTGTAGGATTCAAATTTTTAATTTGATTCCTACACCACTCTTTCGTTGAAGTTAATAGTCGTTGAACATAAATCTCTAGTTGTTTATTATAGTTTTGATGTAAATCTATGAAAGGCTTGTTTTCCTTCATCAGTTTGTTTAAATACACCTGCATCTTCTAATACACGTGTAAATTTTTTACCAACTTCTTGTTCAACAATGCTATCCACGTTAGAGTTTGTGAAATTATATTGCTTAAGCATTTGGTCTGCCCATGTTTTGTGCGATCCTATATCTATAGCATAATCACCTAGCAAATAACGCTTTACATCTTGTAGTTCTTTTTTTAGACGTCCAGGTAAAATAGCAGTACCCATAACTTCAATTAAACCTATATTCTCTTGTTTAATATGTTGTACATCTCGGTGTGGGTGATAAATACCTTCAGGATATTGCTCAGAGGTCTGGTTATCTCGCAACACGATGTCCACTTCATATTGCTGTGCACGATAACGTGCGATTGGTGTAACTGTGTGATGACGTTGGCCATCTTCACTTACTGCTTTAATATCCGCTTGAATGTCTGAATAGCTATTCCATTGTTCCATCACATATGTAGCCGCTTCAATTAATTCAGCTTTATCCTTTGATTTTAACCTAATAACACTCATTGGCCATTGCAATGTATAACTTGTAACAGCTGGGTAAGGTGTTAACTGAAAAGCTTCTTGTTGTGCAGCTAAATCCATCGGAAAAGTGTAACGACCTGCTTGATAATGATTATGCGATAAAATAGATCCTCCAACGATAGGAATATCCGCATTAGAACCTATAAAATAATGTGGAAATTGATCAATAAAATCTAATAAATTAACAAAAGTTTCTCTATTGATATTCATTGGTTCATGACGTTCTGACAAGACTATACTATGCTCTTTAAAGTATGCGTACGGTGAATATTGAAATCCCCAGCGATGTTGACCAAGTTGCAATCTAATTATTCGATGATTGCGACGTGCTGCTTGAGTCACACTACCTTCAAAACCTTCATTTTCCATACATAACGCACATTTTGGATAGTTAGTAGTTTTTTGAGCTTTCTCGCGTGCGATTTGTTTTGCATCTTTTTCTGGCTTTGATAAATTGATTGTTATTTCTAGTTCGCCATATTCAGTTGGCACCGTATAATTAATATTTTTCGCAATTGCATCTTCTTTAACATAATGGTTACGTTTCGATATGTCATAAAAATAATCCGTCGCTGCACTGTGGTCATTTTGATATTTTTCCCAAAAAATTTTATTTATTTGTGAAGGTTTCGGAGTGATTAAATCTAAAATATTAGCTTCAGTTATTTCTTTACGATATAAACTATCTTCTAGCAATTCATTGTCGATGGCTTGTGTTATCCATAGTTGTATAATTTCATTAGCATCGAGCTGTCCATAATTACTTTCTTCTTCAGTCGTTGTAACACCTTCTGCATTTAAATAAGTCAATAATTGATTTTGAATGTAGTAAGCATCTTCATATTCATAATCTCCATGTTGTACCGCTTCATCAATGAATCGTTTAACTAAATGTTGGCTTAATAACATGTTAAACCTCCTCTTTATCATAGCCATGAGGATGATGTTGATGCCATTCCCATGCATGACGAATGATTTCATTAATATCATCAAAGCGCGGTTGCCATCCTAGTTGATTCTTTGCTTTGTCACTTGCAGCAATTAATACACTAGGATCCCCAGCACGTCTCTTGCCTACACTCGCATTTATGGAGTGGCCTGTTACTGCTCTAGCCGCTTCTAAGATTTCAAATACTGAATAACCATTGCTACTACCTAAATTAAATGCACCAGAGGCGCCTCCATTTTTTAAATAATCAAAAGCTAAAATATGTGCATCAATTAAATCGACTACGTGCAGGTAATCTCTAATGCATGAACCATCAGCTGTATTATAATCATCACCAAAGACTGTTAATTGCTCTCGTTGTCCTAATGCCACTTCCAACACAATTGGAATTAAATGTGTTTCAGGTCTATGATCTTCACCAATGACTCCATCCGGATGTGCACCCGCTACATTGAAATAACGTAAGGCTGCAAAATTAACGCCATATGCTTCATGACACCAACGCATCATTTTCTCCATCACTAATTTACTTTCACCATAAGGACTCGTTGGATTAGTAGTATCTGTTTCATTAATTGGAATAGTGTCAGGTTCACCGTAGACTGCAGCAGTCGAAGAAAACACAATATGTTTAACATTAAATGTATACATTACTTCTAATACACTTTGTAATCCTTGTACATTATTATTGAAATACGCCAAAGGTTTCTCTACCGATTCCCCTACTAACGAGTATGCACAGAAATGAAAGACTCCCTCTACATCTTCATGTGTAAAAACTTCAGTGAGAAATTCTTTGTCTCGTACATCTCCTTCATAAAAACGCGCCGCCGTATGTACGGCTTGACGATGTCCTGTTTGTAAATTATCTACAACAGCTACATCATATCCTTGTTCAATTAATTGATAGACTGCATGGCTTCCAATATAACCTGCGCCACCTAATACTAATACAGACATATAAACATCCTTTCTCCTAATTCGTCTTATGAGTTATGTGTAATTAATTTCATACCATCGCTAATTCGAACATGATAAAAAGCTGGCGCATAGCCAATTTTTTCTTGATATATGGTAGATACTTCTTGCTCTAATTGCTTAATGCTATCTTTATGCACTAAAGCAATTGCACACCCTGCAAAACCAGCCCCTGTCATTCGTGCTCCAAGTACACCATCTACTTGCTGTGCAGTTTCGGCTAAAGTATCTAATTCTATACCAGTAACTTCATAATCACTTTTCAATGATTGATGTGATGCGTTTAACAATTGTCCAAAACGATGTAAGTCATTCTCTGTTAAAGCTGCATGTGCTAATTTCGTTCGCTCATTTTCAGCTATAGCATGGCGTGCCCTCTTAATATTAATATCATCCTTAATTAAATGACTATATTGATCAAAGGTCTTCAAATCAATATCACATAGTTGGGTAATATTTAATTGTTGCTGCAAATCAGACAGTGCTTCCTCACATTGCGCCCGACGTTCGTTATATTTAGATTCCGTTAAAGAACGACGTTTATTCGTATTCATAATGGAAATTACATAATTCCCAAACCTTGCCGGTACGTATGTATAGTCTAAAGTTGGCGTATCTAACAAAATAGCATGCTCTTCTTTACCTAAACCAATAATAAATTGATCCATGATACCGGAATTTACACCCATGTAGTTATTTTCAACTTGTTGGCCTATCTTAATAAGTGCCAATTTATCTAGTTCGAGTTCAAATAATGCATTAATCATCCAACCTGTCACTAATTCGATTGATGCAGATGATGATAAGCTCGCACCATTAGGAATAGTGCCTTCAAAAATCAAATTAAATCCACGATTAATCTCTGGATATTGTTCTTTTAAATATTTAATAACTCCTTTGGGATAATTCGCCCAATCATGTGATGCATCAAAATCTAACTGATTCAAATTAACTTTAACAATACCTTGTTCTGGAAAATTCTTTGAATATAATTGTATAGTTTGATCTGTGCGTAACGACGCCATCCCATATGTTCCTAATTCAATAGCAGCTGGAAAAACATAACCACCATTATAATCAGTATGTTCGCCAATTAAATTAATTCGCCCTGGCGCAAATGCATTAACTGTTGGCTGCGTTTGGAATTGTGTCTCAAAATCAGAGTTTAATTGTTGTAACATCTTTCACACCCCTTTATATATAGCTACTTAGTAAACATAAATAAAGTTTACTTGTTTACTCTACACTTTGTCAATTAAATGACTTTTAAGCATGAAACGTTTCCCGCTCAATTAATTGCGCTTCTACTACAATATGATGCGCTACACTACGTATATTATGAATACGTTCTTCAGCCATCTTCACTGCACTTCTACCGAATTCATCAATAGCAATATGTACACTACTAACACTAGGACTAACATATTGCAAAATATCTAAATCGTTGAAACTAATAAGTTGAACTTGCTCAGGTACCGAAATTTTTTCAGCAGATAATTGTTGCATCATACCTATTGCTAACATATCATTACCCGCAATTAATACTTCTGGTAAGTTGGATTGTTTTACTAAGTCTTTTATTACTTGTTGACCATGTTCTTTATCCCAACCAACTATATACGCATCTTCAGTTATATCATGGTGCCTACACCACTGTTGATAACTCATATATCTTGGATCATTATTACAAAATGTAGGTGTCCCAGTTAAATCACGGGTTGTTTTAACACCACCTACATAAGTTACTTGCGTCACATTTTGTGCTTTGACTTTTTCTAATAATTGATACATTGCATCCCCTAAATCACTATAAACGGCATCTATATTTTTAGGGGTTTCTGGATTATTAATAACTACCATATTATTGTTATAACCATGCAAGGTCTGTAATGTATCACTCGAAAACTTGCCGATAACAATGATTGCTCCAGCTTTCTCAATTTGTGAAATGTTCTCTAATTTATTCGTCCCATCAATTCGTAATGTTCGTTTCAATGAAAGATTCAATCGTTTTATTTCTTTTTCAATAGCCAAACGGATTTCACGATAGTATGGGTCTGTCATTTCTCGTTCCTTTGAAGCGTATGTAATTATTTGTATCCGTTTATTTTTTCTTTCTACTTTATGATATTTTAATTGCTCAGTAATCGTTAAAATTCTATTACGTGTCTTCGGTGACACTGATAAAGTTTTATCATCATTTAAAACACGTGATACTGTACCTGGACTTACACCAGCTTCACGTGCAATATCTCTTATACTTGCCAATTTAAACACCTCGCTTTGTTTACTGTAAGTTTACCTATTTACTCGATGTCTTGCAATAATAGTTCATTACTATTTTTTCTAAGGTTATTGTTTTGATAGTAGACTTTAGATACGCTAAACTAGAAATAATTGGTGGATAAGGAGTGAAAGCTATGTCGAAAGATGTGTTAAACAATCAACCTATAGTGCGCTATGAAAATGGTGAGTTAGTAGAATCACATGATCATTATGTTACTGAATTTCCGCTGACAATTATGGTTAATGGTCAAGAGTTTGCAACTGTTATTTGCAGTCCTAACAATTTAACAGAGCTCGTGGTAGGATTTCTCGCATCTGAAGGTGTTATTCTAAAAAGAGATGAATTAAAATCAATACAAATGGACGATAGTAAGGGGTTTGCACACGTTGAACTTACCAAAGACTTAGGTGAGCGCGTCGAGTATTCTACTAAACGAATGATTGCTTCATGTTGTGGTAAAAGTAGAGAATTTTATTTCAAGAATGATGCAGCCATCGCCAAAACTTCCATGTCCAATATTACAATCTCTCCACACCAAGTATTAGAAATGATGAAAGGTTTACAAAATGCCAGCACTGTATTTAAACAAACAGGCGGCTTGCATAATGCTGCTATGAGCGATGGCGACAACTTCTTTGAACATAGACAAGATATCGGGCGTCATAATGCACTTGATAAACTTTATGGCTACTGTATTTATAACCATATATCTATTCGAGATAAAGTACTTATTTTTAGTGGCCGTATTTCATCAGAAATATTAATTAAAGCAGCTAAAATAGGTGTAGGGGTAATATTATCAAAATCTGCTCCAACTACATTAGCTGTACAACTTGCGAAAGATTTAAATATTACAGCTGTTGGGTTTATAAGAGATGGTAATTTTAATATTTATAGTCATCCAGAACGTATAAAAGCTATTGAATCTAATTAAGTAATCACATTAGATTCAATAGCTTTTATATTTATTATACATCTTCTTTTAACACTTGCTGGCAAAAGCCAATGTAGCTGTAGCCCTGCTTAACATACATATCTTTGGCTGTATCTTCACCGTCAGCAACTAAGATTATTATTTTATTTTGAGCAACATCTGCGACAAAACTTTGCATTATTGTGCCAATGCCGCGTCGTTGAAATTCAGGGATGACGCCAAAACCGTCAATTTCCACACATTTTGAAGTGATAATCAAATCTAAAATACCTACTGGTTTGTTATTGTAATAAGCAATAACACGATCTACATGGTCCAAATCATGATTGTTACGAATCATTTGGCTACTATGTTGTACGTATGTATCGCCAAAAGGTTCTGCAAAAACTTGATACACTTTCAGATAGTCTTCCACTTCTGAATGAGGTACAAATTTCACGGTAATATCAGGGTGTTCAGCATATTGAACTTGGTTGGAATCAATCGCATACATTTCTAAACAACCTAATTCAAAACCTCTGTTGTTTATTTCAGCTTTAAACTGTTCATTTAAATCTATATTTTCCGGAAAGGTAAACGACAAATGATGCGAACCTTGAACATGATGCATTTGTAATTGCGTATCAATATCAGATAGCCATTGTTGTAATGAAGGCATGCGATGATACATCCATTTATTTTCATCGAAAATGATACTATCTTCCGGTGTTAAATAAATTGTTTTCATCATATCTGTACTATAAACTAGTCCACCTTGATAAATATCCTTCATTGAAATATGCTCCATCTATGTTCTCTCCCTGCCAAATATACTATTGTTTCAATAATTGTTTAAATCTACTATGATTTAATAAAATATTACCTAATAGACTAGCTAAAATAGCTTTAATAATATCTCCTGGCATAAACACTAATGCTAAAGTTAATGATTTCGTTACCGGAATATTAGTAATAAGACCCATAATCATAGTTCCCACAATATCTAATAGTAAAACACCTACTACTAAAGTAATTATTAACAGTACGACAAAATTTATTTTGTCAAAATACAAATCACGCAGTAATCCTATTAAAAAAGTGACGACAGGATACATAAATAAAAAACCTGCAGATGGTCCGACAAATACGCCTATACCACCTCTACCGCCTGATAATAACGGCAACCCTGTAGCAACTAATAATAATAAAATCAATACACTAATCGTACCGTATTTACGCCCTAATATAATACCAGCTAAAAAGATTCCAATATTTTGTAAAACAATTGGAACAGGCATAAATGGTAAAGGAATTGATGGGATCGCCCCCATTACTGCAATTATAGCAGTCATGAGTGCAGTATAAACAAGATATTTCGTTGACATACTCATTCCTCCTTATATGAGCAAAATTATACCATAAATGTTAACTACAAAAAACAAAAAGTTTACAAATGTTTTTTACTTCTATAAAAATGAAAATACGAGTCCGGAAAATAAAAATCTTTAACTAATAATAAATGTCAAATTTAAAGAGGACCAATCCATATTAAGGATTGGTCCTCTTATTTTGAGCATGGGGCTTTATGTCCCACGCTCGTTCTACTTTAATAGGTGAACCGTTGAGCAGTATGTTTTTAAGTTATTAAACATCGTGTTCACTATTATTAGAACTACAATTATTGATTTAACAGTTTTTCTTTTAAATCTTTACGCATAAATTCTAACGTATATGGATCATTATACCAATATGACGTAGCATTAATTTTTATGACTTGATCATTTTTAACTGCTGGAATGTTTTTCCATAAGTCAGTCGATTGATAACTTGGCTCTGCTTTTCCTTGACTCGTTGAAACTATATAATCACCAGCGTAATCAGCCATTTTTTCTTGCTTAATTTCCGCCCAACCTTCTTTTTCAGTTAACGATTTTACTTTGTCTGGCATTTTCAAGCCGAACGCTTGATAAAGGACTTCGCCACCACGTCCCCAGTTTTCACCGTAAGTATATAGTTTTTTATCAAACTCATCGAAAATAGTTACAGTTGCGTCTTTTCCAATTTTATTTTGGATTTGCTCACCATCTTTTTTCGTTTTAGCTTTCCATTCTTTTTCCCATTTTTGTTGTTCTTTTTCTTTACCGACAATTTTAGCAAGTTCTTGTTGTTGATCTAAATAATCGTGTTTGCCATAATCAAAAACTACTGTTGGAGCTATTTTTTTATATTTTTTGATATTTTTATCTGTAGAATAAGCAATGATGAGATCTGGTTTTGTTTTAGCAACTTTTTCTACATCATTTTCTCCGACTTTTTCTACTCCTTTAAATTTATCTTTAATAACATCACTTTGCTCTACTTGATCACTAACAGCCACTAAATTAGCACCTAAATATTTCAAACCTGGTGCATAAGTTGGTGCCACAGATGCAATACGCTCAGGATTTTTAGGAATTTCCACCTTTTTACCACTATCTAATGTATATGACTTCGTTTCTTTTTTATTTTTATCTGAATTACTGTCGGAGCCATTCCCACATGCTGCTAATACAAGTACGAATGCTATTAATACTAACCATAATTTCTTCATAATTTACCCTCCATTGAAAATGATTATCACTTCCAATATATTATAAAATTTTACGCTTTTAATTACAATACCTAAATAGAGGCAACAGAAAAATTATTTTCACAGTAACTTGACCGAAGCTATTATACTTATACTAGCGCACGCAAAATTATAAAACTTATTCTGCCTGCCCGTGTGGAACAATCATAACTAAATACGCTTAAAAGCTATTAAATTTTCCCTAAAACTGATTTAGCTATATTAGTATATGCCATATCTTCCATTGGAGGATTGTGCAAACCAGCACGCATATCTCTATAATAACGCTGTAATGGGCGCTCCATTTCTAAACTTTTAGCCCCAACAATACGCATTGCTAAATCTATAACTTCTAACCCTTGATTCATAACCAATACTTTACTTGCAGAGGTTTCGTTCCACATATTGTTATTTTCTGGATTATTGTACAAACTTGCCGTACTCCATAAAAAGTGTCGTGCAGATAATAATAATGATTCCATTTTGCCGATATTTTGTTGTACGGTAGCAATATCACCAATTGTACCATCGACACTATTTGGACTATATGTTGCGGAAAAATCAACTGCATAATCTCTTGCAGCTTGTGCTATACCTAAGTATGTACTTGGAATGTGTAAAATCCAACCATTAGGAGAACTTGGTTTACCAACGCGTGTTTCTACAAAATTTTCTGTTGGAATTTGTACATCAGTTAGTACTAAATCATGGCTTTCAGTGGCACGCATACCTACCATATTCCAATTATTAGCTATTTCTACACCTGGCATAGTTTTATCAACCAAATAAAAGCCTACTTGCTGTGATTCCGAATCAAATGCACCCACAATAAAATGGGATAAACGTTTACTCATCGATGTGAATGTTTTTACACCATTAATGAGATAACCATGTTCATTTTTAGTTACATACGTGCTAGGTCTACCACCTCTTGTTGGACTTCCTGTTTCCGCTTCACTAACTGCTCTATTAACTAATGCACCATTTTTAATTTCCTGTGCAAATTGATCCAACATAGCTGGCGCCCATAGTTGTTGTTCATAAATTTGACCTACAACACTTATATGCCAACCTATGGATAATGCAGTAGCACCATCTAATGATCCTAAGTAACTTTGTAAAATCACCATATCTTCAATTGTGGCACCTTCACCACCATATGCTTTAGGTAAAGATAGTAGCGTATATCCTTCATCTACTAGCCATTGTATATTTTTATATGGAAAGTCTGAGTTCTTATCATTGTATTCGGCATTTTCTCTAAATTGCCCTTTAACTTGCTCAAATTTTGCAATCCATTTCCGTTGAATATCCGTATGTATTAATGCGGAACGATTCAATATAATCACCTCATATTTACTTATCTTTCATTCTTTCCTAGTTTAACACTCGATTTACTCAATTGAAACCTTTCACAGCCCAAAATCTTACTTTACCGATAAGAATTAATATGATAATTTTAAATCAAGCAATTAAGGAGGATAACCATGATTACAGTAAATAATTTAAAATTAAAATATAATTCAAATTCTGTATTAAACGATGTCAGTTTCAGTCAGCGTAAAGGAGAAGTTACAGCGATAATCGGACCGAGTGGTTCAGGCAAAACGACTTTACTACGTTCACTTAATTTATTAGCCACTCCATGGAGTGGCACTATTACTATAGACGACTTCCAATTTAATACCCAACAACATTCCAAAAAGGACATTAAACAATTACGCAATAAATCGGCAATGGTATTTCAAAACTATAATTTATTTAAAAACAAAACAATTTTAGAAAATATCACTGAAGGTTTAATTTATGGTCAAAACTATGATAAGGCTAAGGCTGAAGAAATTGCACTCTCATATTTAAAGAAAGTGAATATGTTAGAGCATCAACATAAATATCCTATCCAACTTTCAGGTGGCCAAAGCCAACGCGTTGGCATTGTACGTGCATTAGCGCTAAATCCAGATGTATTATTACTTGATGAACCAACTTCAGCACTAGACCCTGAATCAATTCAAAGTGTGTTATCACTTATTAAATCTATCGCTGAAGAAGGCATGACGATGGTTTTAGTCACTCATGAAATCAACTTCGCTAAAGCAATAGCAGATCAAATTTTATTTATAGATAATGGAGAAATTTTACATAGAGGTAGTCCAGAAGAAGTATTAGAACACACTCATTCTGAGCGACTGAATCGCTTTTTAAACAGAGTAGAAGTTGAAGGTGTATATAAATGACGTTAAAACACATTGTTTTCTTCATTACCATTGCATGTAGTTGCTTGCTATTGGCTTCTTGTAATAACGACACCGACAATAATAACAAAAAAGAAATAAAAGTCGCACTCTCAGCAGAAGTGAACCCACCTTATTTATATACGAATAAACATAATGAATTTGTTGGTTTAGATATGGATTATCTCAAATTATTAGAAAAAAAATTACCTCAATATAAATTCACTTACGAAGTTGGAGAAGAAGAGTCTAACCTTGTTGGTATTGGAGCAGGTAAATTTGATATGGGGATTAATTGGTTTTTCAAAACTCCTGAACGCGAAAAACAATTTCTATATCAAGATGTTCCATATAGTTATGCGTTACCGATGTTAGCAGTACATAAAGATACGAATGATATTCAAAAATTAAGTGATTTACCCGGCAAAACATTAACACCTATGGCGCCAAGTGGAGGACTATATTCAATACTAAGCCAATATAATAAACAACATAGTCAGAAGATTGATATTAACACCATTCAAGAACCTTCAAATGGTGATAGTTTAAAATCTGTAAGTAACCAACGTCGTGACGTTATGTTTTTAGATTGGAACACATACCACGCCATACAAAGTGAAATAAATGCAGATGTCAAAATAGGTGGCATTGTTAAAAAGGAACCTTTACATATCGTTTATAACAAAAAACAACAACGTTTGCATGATGATATCGATAAAGCAACTATTGAACTTAAAAAAGAAGGTAAATTACAACAATTATCTCGAAAATATTTTGATATTAATGTTTTCGACAATTTAACAGATATTAACGAACAAAAAAATAACTTGGAGGTGCAATAATGTCTCTAGAACAATGGCTAAATCTCTTTAATCAAGTATTACAAAAATTGCCCCTCACATTATTGATGATTGTGTTAGCTTTGATTTTTGCCGTTATATTAGGTCTCATATTATGTACTATACGTCTTAAGCACATAAAATTTTTATCTTCGCTCGTGCGTGTATATATTTCTTTTATTCGTAGCACACCGTTAATATTACAATTATTTCTAGTGTATTTTGCCTTACCGCAAGTACTTATGATTATTAATATTGATATAAATCATTTTAGTAGATTGTTTTTTGTAATTCTAGCGTTTTCAATGCACACTGGCGCATACTTAGCTGAAATTTTTAGAGCAGGTTATTTATCTGTAGACTATGACCAAATTGAAGCAGGCTTAACAGTAGGTTTATCTCCTGTAAGAATTTTCTTGTCAGTTATAGTACCTCAGGCCCTACGTAATGCCATTCCAAATTTAACTACTCAAATCATTGAACTCGTTAAAGATACTTCATTGGCTTTTACAATCGGTATTATCGATATGATGGGACAAGTTAAATTAATTATTGGTAACAATTATGGTTTGGGCATGCTAGAAGTCTATATAGTTATTTCAATTATTTATTGGATCATCTCGCTTATCATTCAAGGCAGCTTAGCTTGGCTGAATAAATCTACTCAAAAACCTTATCAAGTATAGGAGGTAAAACTTTGTCCTTTATCTTTCAAACAATTTGGGAAATATTCAAAAGTCTTCCAAATACAATTATTATATCTTTAGTAGCAATGACTGTAGGGCTCTGTGTAGGGACGTTATTTGCCATCATTCAGATTAGAAAAACACCCATTTTTTCACAGTTTATTATTGTCTATAATTCATTTATTAGAAGTACGCCCCTCATAATACAGTTATTTATTTTATATTATGGCATACCTAATTTGATATTATACTTAAATGCTACACTCGGCTTGAAAATCAATCCCGATATGTTTTCACCGATGTTGATTGCTTTAATTGCATTTTCTCTACACGCAATTGCTTACCTTAGTGAAACGATGAAAAGTGGTTTGCTATCAGTTGACTACTCACAAATTGAAGCAGCAAAAACAGTAGGTTTGTCTAATCGTCATATTTATACGCGCATCGTTTTACCTCAAGCTTTTAATTATGCTTTACCTAATATCGAAAACCAATTTATTATGCTTATCAAAGGAACTTCTTTAGCGTTCGCAGTTCAAGTAACTGAAATTATGGCAGTAAGCCGGATTATCGCAAATGAAGGATATCAATTTATTACAGTCTATTCCATTGCAGCCGCATTTTATTGGATATTAGCTATTATTTTAGAAAAGGTATTTCATAAAATTGAAAGTAATTCTACAAACCACTTAAGCACTCAAAGCTCTATTTAACATACACAATAAAACACGCTTATTTCATTTTTAATTGAAATAAGCGTGTTATTTTATGCTAAACTTTCTGCAAAATATTTTTTTCGAGCATAATATTGTTTTACTTTTTTAGGAATGTTGCCTGACTGCAATTCATCTTTAGTTACTATAGGGTAGTTTTTAAACACCATAGAACCTAACCATCCACACGTAGCACTGCTAATAGCACATAATGATGCAGTAATGATAACAGTTACCGGATTATTAAAGCCAAACATTACCATTAATCCCGCAATAGGTGTAGCCGTTCCTGTTGCATCATTGACTAAACCAAATAATGCGATGATAATGCCAGAAATAGCGCCACCAACAAAATTAGTTGCATAAACTGGTAATGGATTGGCAGTAACAATATCAGCTTGTGATAATGGTTCTATAGCTACTGACATCGTAGTTTTACGATCACCAAACTTCATGCGTTTAAATAACACAAAATTCATAAATGATGATCCAAAGACAGCTAAAGCACCGATTGCCATTGGTGTGCCAGTTAATCCTAATAATGCAGTTAATGCCATAGAGCTTAGTGGTGCAGTAGCTACTACTGTAATGATACCTCCAAGAACAATACCCATGAGAATAGGACTCGATGTAGTAGATTCTTTAATAATATTACCGATTTGCATTAAACTTGCATCTACTAATGGCGATACACCCATTGCAATAATACGTGTTAACGGCGCAATGACGATTATTGCTAAAATTAAATCTACACCTGCTGGCGCTTTGCCTTCAATCCATTTCATAGCAAAGCTTATAAGATAACCTGCGATAAACCCAGGTAATAAATCTAAATTTCCACATGCTAAAGCTATCACAAAGGCATAAACAGGACTTACACCCATTGCTAATGCTACTAAGCCTGCTGCAGCAAGTCCACCTAATCCGCCTGCCGTTTCACCAAGTGTACCTAAAAAATCTACACCCAATAAATCTCCACCTACATATTTTTGAAATGCTTCGACTAAAAACGAAGCTATTGCTGCATTTGCTAACGCACCCATAGCTTTTCCACCTTGTGGAGCCTTACTCGTAAATAAAGTAAATAAACATAATACTAATGCTAAAAAAATGACACCTAAAATCAAATTCATGATATAACTCCTTTTGTGTATACGCTTTCATTAACGAACTCATTATATCATTTTTACCTTGTATATCAACTATTATTAGAACAATTTTTTATTAAATAGAATAAAATAGTGTTATCTGAATTTTGCGAATAATCACAAAAAAGAATACCTACTACGGTCGTTTCATCGAATGAAACCAATGATAGTAAGTATTCTCAATATATAGCTATATAAAATATTTTTTAACTTCTTCAATAGTATGCCTTATCTTTGCTTTCTCTTGATCATTTACAAATACAATAACTGTGCGTTCATCGAAGTCACTTCTTTTTTTATTTAAGTACCCTAAATCTTTTAATTTTTGTAATGCTTTAGTTAAATAATAAGGTTTTAAATGTGTTTGTTGTGCTATTTCTTTTGCAGTAACTTCATGGCCTTGACAGTTGTTAAGAATATTTAAAATATATATTTCTTCAAAATTTAGTTTAAAATGTGCTTTTACAACTTTGAAAAATCCTTTTAGTTGTTGGTTTATCAAAAATAATTCATCAAGTGATTTAAATACTTTTTCCTCCATAGTAATCACTCCTTTGTTGTTAATTCTAGGTTTCATAATTCACAATATAATAATTTCAACAATCATTAATATATTTATTTTATACTACTATGTTATCAAAATTCAACAGTTAAATTGCTAAAACAAGATCTAACACCAAAATAAACTTAAATAAAAAAACGATATTCCAAAATTTTTGGAATATCGTTCAACACAAAATTATTTTTGTTTACCATTAAATGTATCTAAAAAGCTTAATGCTGCTAAACCTGTTAAGTCTAATGCATGTTTAGCACCTTGCTTACCATGACCAGCTTCAAAGTGTTTTACAATTGCAACACCTAATACTGCAAAAGTAAATAATGAACCTAAACGAGATAATTTTTTACTTGCAAAGCTTAATACAAAAAATAATGCACTTAATGCTTCAATAGCACCAGCTAAAGGTACTGAATTTGCCGGTAGACCAAATACATTTTCAAATGTATCTTTCATTGTTTGGTCACCTTTTAATTTAGGTTTTGCTGAATCAAATAATTCTTTCGCTAATTTCAAATTTGTTAAATAACGTAAAATCATGTACTTTCTCTCCTTATTTATCTTCAAAATATTTATCTACAATAGGTTTCACTTGTGTTGCTAATAACCTAATTGTTTTAAGTGTATCTTCATGAGGTATTGAACCTACCGGCGTATGCAACATAAAGCGATTAAGACCTAGAGTTTCTACCGTGTTAATAATCTTTTGTGCTACTGTTTCTGGACTACCAACATATAATGCACCATGCTGGCTTATTTCTCTTTCAAAAGTATACTCATTATATGGTGGCCATCCACGCTCACGACCTAACATATCATGATTTGCTTTTAACGAAGGGAAAAAGGCACGCATTGCTGCTTCATCAGTATCCGCTATAAAGCCCCACGAATGAGTAGCAACAGATAGTTGATTAGCATCGTGTCCATAAGATAAGGCACTTGATTTGTACATCTCAACATTGCGCTTAAATCTTTTTGGATCTCCACCAATTATAGCATAAGTTATTGGTAAACCTAATGCCCCTGCTCTTAATGATGATTCTGGTGTACCTCCTGTTGCAATCCCAATTTTTAACTTACCATGCTCAGGACGTGGATACACACCTAAATTATCTATATTAGGACGAAAATTACCGTCCCAGTTAACAATTGTCTGTGCATTTATCTTCATTAATAGGTCTAATTTTTCATTAAATAATTGTTCATAATCTTGTAAATTATGTCCAAATAATGGGAAGGATTCAATAAATGAACCTCTACCTACTAAAATTTCAGCTCTCCCGTTAGAAAGTGCATCAAGAGTTGAAAATCGTTGGAATACACGAACAGGATCATCTGAAGATAATACCGTCACTGCACTTGATAATTTTATATGGGTAGTGGAACGCGCTGCAGATGCTAATACTGATACTGGATCAGAAACCGCATAATCTGCTCGATGATGTTCTCCCAAACCATAAACATCTAAGCCTAGAGCATCTGCCGTTTCAATTTCTTCTATAATATTGCGTATTCTTTGTGCTGCAGATAGAGCAGGTTGTCTACCTTCTTCTGTAATGATGTCATTATTATCTGCAAATGATGTGATTCCCAATTCAACTTTCATAGCGCACTCCCTCTAAATAAGTATACTTTTTATACTTAGATATTAATTTATTATTTTATTGTTGTCAATATCATTGCTTCAAATCCCCGATTGTTTCTCGAAGCTCTTATATATTATTAATTAGTTATTTTTATTATTAATATGAAGATACATATGTTTTTAAATATTCATATTACTGAATTTATGTGTTTACAATTGATTTTAAATTTTCTGTTATTTTACAGCTTTGTAATATATTAGCGTGTAATTTTTCTCTACAAATTCCTTCAATGCCCGTCTATCAAGCCTTTTAGAAGAATTTCTTATATTTCGAATTGTTACATAAGACTCGATTTTATTAGAACTAAATTACAAATCAATAACATTGAGCACAAATGAATGATTTTCTGATATATTAATTCTTGTCGTAAAAACAACCAAGAAAATATAAACAATCGTCGATAGAGACATACAAATAAAACTTATTATTAAGAAAAAATTTAGGAGGATATTTTAAAATGAAAAAAATCGCTACAGCTACTATCGCTACAGCTGGAATCGCTACGTTTGCTTTTGCTCAAAACGAAGCTGATGCAGCAGAAAATAACCAAGGTGGATACAATCCAAATGATCCAACTTCATACAGCTACTCTTACACTATAGACCAACAAGGTAACTACAACTACACTTGGCAAGGTAATTGGAGCCCAAATCAACATAACACTTATAACTATAACTATAACTATAGCTCATATAGTAATGATAGTTATTCAAATAATAGTGGTTCATATAACAACTACTCTAACCAATCTTATACTTCAAATAACACAACTGGTGGAGGCGGAGCTGCTTCTAACTCTACTTCAGACCGTAACATTAAAGTAACTACTCAAAGTGCACCTTCAAGCTCTTCAGTTTCACTTTCAAGTGCTTCAGGTTCATCAAGTAACTTGTACACTGCTGGTCAATGTACATATTATGTTTATGACAAAGTAGGCGGAAAAATTGGTTCTACATGGGGTAACGCAAGTAACTGGGCAAGCGCTGCTGCTTCATCAGGTTACACAGTAAATAACACAGCTAAAGCTGGTTCAATTTTACAAAGTTCAACAGGTGCTATGGGACACGTTGCATATGTTGAAAATGTAAACAGTGACGGTTCAGTAGAAGTTTCAGAAATGAACTACGGCCAAGGTGCTGGTGTTGTTACTTCACGTACAATTTCAGCAAGCGAAGCTTCAAGCTACAACTACATTCACTAAGATTGATGTTTATTATTAAAGGCTGGACATAGTATGTTCTAGCCTTTTTTATTTACTCTTACTTAGCATAATTAATAGGCTATAATCAGTACAGCAACTATACTGGTCATAGCCTATTTTTATTATCTTATATTATAGTAGTTAAGTATCATAACGTTTACTATTAAAATTTACGCTTCATGAAAAACAGTTTTGTACTGTAGTATCGCTACAATATACAATACAAAACTGAAAATAAGACAAAAAATTGAAGGATATTTTCTCTTATAAAAATTTAAAGTGAACGATTACTCATTAGTTATCTTCATAATAATATCGCTACAAGTATTACTATGTAACATAATGATACATCTCATCCATAGTTATATTTAACCGTTTTAACTACTACTAAAACTTAAAATAAACAAATTAATTACATACTATTTACACTTTTACCAAAATAACGCAGTCAACTATATATTTTTTATATCTTTACGCTTCTTAATACCTATGCCACTAAAACCATAAAACAACGCAAATATGATACATAGATAACACGGCACTGTCCAAATAAAGAACTGGTCAACAGTCACTCCTAATTGTTGCGTGTAGTAGATGCCTGAAGTCCCCCATGGAATCAATGGAATAATCATTGTTCCTGAATCTTCTAAAGTTCGAGATAAATTTGAACGATCTAAATCCATTTTATTATACATATCCATCATCAATACACCAACCATGATAATAACAACAGAGGCAACTCCAGCAGCTAATACCATAATTAAGCTACCAATAATTGTTACTAAAATTAGTTGTCCGACCGAATGGATATTACTAGAAATTCTATGAAGAATAACATCTAAACAACCTGCTTTTTCAACAATTCCTGCAAATGCATAACCCGTAAATATTGTGACGAGTATCTCTGTCATACTCATCATTCCCCCCTGCTGAATGAGAGTCATAGTACGTTCAGATAAACCATCACTATGTATCAACATAGACTGGTTAAAGCCATCAAATGTAGATTTAAATCCATCAACTATATTAAATTTATTATTGAACGTTCCAACTAAAATCGCACTTAAACTCGATATCAACATCGCTGGTACGGTTGCAATTTTACAAATCAAACAAATAATAATAATGATGATCGGTAGCCATACAAAAACATTCAAGTTATAAATATTTTCCAATTCATTCAGTAATTGATTTATTTGTGAAGTATTTGCTGTCTGCTTTAAGCCTAAGCCTGCAAAAAACCAAACGATTAAACCAATAATTGAAGCTGGTACTGTTGTCCATATCATCGCTCTAATATGGCTAAAAATATTAACTTTTGTAACCAGTGCAGCTAAATTTGTTGTATCTGATAACGGCGACATCTTATCCCCAAACACAGCACCTGCAATAATAGCCCCAGCAGCCATGCCATCATCTATATTTAATTGATGTGCTATAGCCATTAACGAAATACCTGCTGTGGAAGCAGAACCCCATGCTGTACCTGTCGCAACTGATGTTATTGCACAAATAATAAATGCAGACACTAAAAAATAATGCGGATTAAGAAATTCTAAACCATAATAAATTAATGCTGGTACCGTACCGGAATACATCCAAGTTCCGACAACGATACCAACTGCTAATATAATGAATAATGCTGGCATTGCTGTAGATAAGCGCTTAGTAATGCCATCTTCTAAGTCTGACCATTTCAATCCAACACGTTTAGCAATCCACGCAGCATAAGCTGAAGACATTATCAATAATGCCTGTATCGGTATTTCAAATACTACAAATCCAGTAATCACAATAATAACCATTACAATAATAGTTGATATTGCTTCCAAAAATGTTGGTTGTCTTACCATACACAGTCCCCCTTATTCAATTAGTTACGGTTATTAGTCTAAACCGAGTTTATCGACCCCTAACTCTTCTACTGTAAGTCCCTCTTCAAAAAAATCTCTTTCTAATATAGTAGATGCAAGCACGATAATTGCATCAATGTTCGGTGTACTCACATCTATTAGTCTGCCTAGACTTGACCATAAAACTAAACCAAAAGCTATATCTTCTGTTAAGTATCTATTTTTCACTTCATTCGGACCATTTATTTGTGAAAACACTGGACTCGTATTAAACAAACGATTTAAAGGTTCATCTTCATCTTCTTGTGATAAATAACCTCTTTCAATTCTGGCACCTTTAGCAGTATTAAGTTCAAAACCTAGTTTTCTACCTAATGCTAAACGTTCTAATTCTACTGCATGCAACAATTTAATCGTATGCTTAGTGATACCTTCTTTATATAATGAGAAGTCATCTGCATAATCAATTCGGCCTACATTGAGCAATGTAGGACCTGGATGAACTTCAGGGTTTCCATTTTCTAAATTAGTCTTCCATAAACTTTCTTCTTTCACTATATATGGATAAAGTTTTTCTATTAACTTAAATGAATCTGATAAATACTCAGCATCATACGTAGTAAAATGTACTTTACGAACATTGAGTGATAAGTTTACTTCTGCTGTATTAAAATTAACACGCGTACCATAAGTTAAAGTATTTACCTCTGCAAATTTAGGCATTACATCAATATGCATATCTTCTAAAACATTAATAAATCGAATAGACCCCATAGCTGCTGCAATATTAAATAAAATCAGTTGTTTGTCAGTCACAAAAGGCGCCATAGTTTGTGCATAATGCTCTATAAACGATGACGGAATAATAACTTGAATCACTTCTGCTCCTTCTAGCACATATTCCATATCATCACTAACATTTGTAAATGGTACAAATTGTTCACTGCCTTCATTCTTAAAATCGAAGCCACCTCGTTCCATCGCCTTATCAAACTTGTGTATCGATTGATTACGGCAATATAATTTAACCTCATGTCCTTTATTAACCATATCTAGCGCTGCAGTAACAGCACCATTGCCTGATCCAACAATTGCTATTTTCATAATTTCCCTTCTTTCTATAAAAATACTTGTTAGGCTTTATTCATCTTTATAACCCAACTCTGTTGTTTATAAACTATAGTAAAAACCAAATTCAACTTATTTCTTATATATATAATACTAAGTATTTGCTATAATACACTGAAAAGGAGTGATATTCGTGACTGAACACGTGCATGAGGATACTGAATTTAACATGGATAAAAATCGCCTTAATCAGTCTAGCAAGGATGATAGACTGATGGCAATGCTTATTTATATCTTGAGTTTTTTCACTGGTTTTATTGGGCCGTTAATTATTTGGTTAATCAAACGAGAAGAATCAGCTTTTGTTGATCGCGCTGGCAAGAATTATTTTAATTTTATTCTCTCTTACTTTATTTGGGGAATCATTAGTGGTATTTTAGTTTTTATTATTATTGGTATTATTACTTCATTTGTTTTAGGAATACTTTCGCTTATCTTTACAATTGTAGCTATTGTGAAAGCAAATAATGGCGAAGATTATTTACCACCATTATCTATTAGATTTTTCAAATAATAGTTACACAATTTTGTGATATTTTACAGCCATTGTAATAGTAAAAACGCATTTACATTATTTTTTCAATGTAAAGCAACTAATATAGGGCTTTGCGCCTTGTCTTAATTTTGTAACCTTACACATCGTTTATTACAACGATATGTGAGGTTTTTTTAATTACTTTACAAAACAATAACATTCCACACAAACGTAAATTTATCTGATACAGTATGACTTGTCGTTGAAAAAAATGAATTCGCGGCTAAAAATTTTAACTCAGACAATCAAACGAATTACTATATAAGTTAGACAAAATCTTGGGAGGATATTTTAATTATGAAAAAATTAGTAACAGCTACAACATTAACAGCAGGTATTGGAGCAGCAATCGTAGGATTAGATCACGGACAAGAAGCAAATGCCGCAGAAACTACACAATCAACTCAAACTACACAATCAACTACAACACAAAGTTCAAGTGGTAACTTATACACTGCTGGACAATGTACTTGGTATGTATTTGATAAAGTAGGCGGAGATATTGGATCTACATGGGGAAATGCAAATAACTGGGCTTCAGCAGCATCTTCAGCAGGTTATACTGTAAATAATTCACCAGAAGCTGGATCAATTTTACAATCTTCATCAGGTCCAATGGGCCACGTTGCATACGTTGAAAATGTAAATAGCGATGGTTCAGTTGAAGTATCTGAAATGAACTATAGCGGTGGACCTTACTCAGTAAGTGAACGTACTATTCCTGCTGGTGAAGCTAGTTCATATAACTACATCCACGTTAACTAATAAGACAAATAAATTAACAAATATTTTGTAAGAGGCTGGGACAATATTGATTGTCCTAGCCTCTTTTCATATGGGCAGTAGCTGACTGCATTGAAAATGCGCTTTAAACCAAGCTTGCTTCAATGCTAGTCATCCTTGCCGGGGTGGGACAACGAAATCATTTTTTCAAAATCAGATTTCTGTCCCACTCCCTTTGATTACTACAATATATGCATTTACTAACTGAATGGGCACTTTGCACTTCTATTTAAAATTTGAGAAAATGGAGTGGTTTATTACTAAAAGGGAGATGCAAACATGCAATGGTTAAAAGTTATCTTAGCAGGTATCATAGAAGTAATTTGGGTAACAGGACTTAATATTGCTGACTCAACTTTTGCTTGGATTATCGTCATATTATTTATTGGCTTAAGCTTTTATTTGGTAATCTCAGCTTGCAAAAGTTTGCCAGTTGGGACAGTATACGCCATTTTTGTTGGCCTAGGTACTGTTGGTACTGTACTTGTCGAAATGGTGTTATTTAATAATCCATTTAATTTCACAAAAATGGTGTTCATTATTATTTTAATCATAGGTATTATTGGGTTAAAACTTTCAACAGAAGAAGAAGGTGAAACATAATGGCATGGCTAATTTTATTAATAGCTGGTTGTTTAGAAATAATAGGTGTTATTTTATTAAATGAAATAATTAGAACTAAAAATAAATGGTTAGTCGTGTGTTTAGCAATTGCATTTATTTGTAGTTTTAGTACTTTAAAACTGGCGATGAATGGCATTCCCATGGGCACTGCTTATGCTATATGGAGTGGTATGGGTACAGGTGGTGGCACTGTAGTTGGGATGTTGTTTTATAATGAGTCAAAAAATAAAAAACGCGTTTTCTATATCGGCATGATTATCGTTGCCGTAATTGGACTAAAAATAATTAGCTAAGCGTTTCCATTTGTTACTTATGCTATTCTTTAATATACTTATTTTAAAGGAAGTGATACATATGACAAAAGTATTTATCGCAGGAGCAATACCTGAAGCTGGGCTTAATTTACTTAAAGCTCAATTTGATGTTGAAATGTATGAAGGTGAAGGCCTTATTGATCAACAAACATTAAAAGAAGGTGTCAAAGATGCTGATGCACTCATCAGTTTATTATCTACAAATGTAGATAAAAATATTATTGATGCTGGTAGTAAGTTACAAATTATCGCAAATTATGGAGCTGGCTTTAATAATGTCGATGTTGATTACGCACGTCAATTGAATATTGATGTTACTAACACTCCAAAAGCTTCTACTAATTCAACTGCGGAATTAACCTTTGCTTTAGTATTAGCAACAGCACGTAGAATCGCAGAAGGTGATAGATTATGTCGCACTACAGGCTTCGATGGCTGGGCACCACTCTTCTTTAGAGGGCGTGAAGTATCAGGCAAGACTATAGGTATTATAGGATTAGGTGAAATTGGTAGCGCCGTAGCACGAAGAGCTAAAGCATTCGATATGGATGTTCTATATACTGGTCCTAACCAAAAACCTGATAAAGAAAAAGAAATCGGTGCAAAATATGTTGACTTAGATACATTGTTAGCCAACGCTGATTTTGTAACAATCAATGCTGCGTATAGCCCACAATTACATCACATGATAGATACACCACAATTCAAACAAATGAAATCTACAAGTTATTTAATTAATGCTGCACGTGGCCCTATCGTAAATGAGCAAGCATTAGTCGATGCACTGAAAGCTAAAGACATTGAAGGCGCCGCACTAGATGTCTTTGAATTTGAACCTAAAATTAACGACGAACTTAAAACATTAGACAATGTCGTAATTACCCCTCATATCGCTAATGCCACATTTGAATCACGTGATATGATGTCGAAAATAGTCGCTAATGATACGATTCTTAAATTAACAGGTGAGCAACCACAATATATTGTAAATAAATAAAATATGAAAAGAGACTAGGACAAAATTGGTTCGTCCTAGTCTCTTTATATATGTCATATTATTTATCTTTTGTTTTATAAATGAACTTTGTTTGTCTTGCTAATAAACTATTAGGTATACGTTTGGCAATAGCATTTCTTACTTTGATAAATAAACGTTGCGTAGATTGTGCCACTTTTCCTATTTTACGTGACTTTTTAATGATTTTTTTCGTATGTTTCACACGTAATTTATCATATCTTTCCAATGCTTGATCAAAATCATAAGTTTCTAAACAGTTAGCCAAAACGATAGCATCTTCCATCGCTTGCCCTGCACCCTGTCCTAAATTTGGCGTAGTCGCATGTGCTGCATCACCTAACAATACTGTACGGTTGTACACAAAGGTTTTGAGAGGTTTCAAATCATAAATATTATGCAATAAGATTCCTGTCTCACTTTGTTTATCTAATACTTCCCTTACTTCATTAGGAAAATGATTAAAACGTGCTTGTAAATGTGGTTTACCATACGTTTGATATTCAGTGTTGTGGATTTTAGCATTAATGGCAATAAACCAATATACTTTATTATTCAATAATGGCACAATGCCAACTCTACCTTGTTTCGACCAATATTCTGTCGCAGTATTAGCATCTTTTAATTGCACATCATTGACTAAACCTCTGAACACTGTATAACCTTGGTAATTGACTTTAGTATTAGGTGCTACACTAGCTCTAACACTTGAGTGAAGCCCATCTGCACCGATACAAAGGTCAAATGTTTCTGCCTCGTGTTTTTCAAAATGAACTGTTACTTTATTAGCCTCATTTTCAATGCTAAGTACTTGATATCCTGTATAAATAGAAGACGATTGCACGTACGATTGAATTGTTTCTAATAAACTTTGACGTTCTAACGTTAAATTTATAGTATTTCGTTTCAATTTTATTTTTGATAAAGCTGTGCCAGAATTATCCGCTATTGCTAGTGTATCGATAATTTGTCCTGCATTTTTAATGCCTTTTGCTAAATCGTGGTTATGCAATTTATCTATGACATTACCGCCGATACCGATTCCTGCACCTACTTCACTAAGTTCCTGATTTTTTTCAAATACTTTTACTTCATGTCCATGTTCTTGTAATAATGCAGCCACGGTTAGACCACCGATTCCTGCACCTACTACTGCTATTTTCACTTTATTTGCACCTCATATCTAAAATTGTAAGCCTCTGATATCAACATGAAAAAGGGAATAACGCGACTGTATACGCACAACGTCATCCCTTATTCTATATATTTTATTTATAATAATGCTTACTAATATCGTCTTTCTTAATACCTAGTTTATCATAGTAACGTTTCATAATTCGAGCAATATTTTCATCCCATTCTATATCACTAGCATATTGATGTTTTCCTGGGTTTTCGGGATTCCAGCGCATTTGATACAATGATATTTGGTCTTTATCAAAATAATTACCACGTACAAACTTAGCGCCTCCTTCAATTGCTTTTTCAGGCGAGTCCCATTTTTGCTGTTTGGCAAAACTACTACCTGTCTGGACGGCCGCTTCATCGAATGCACCAATGCCAAAGAAATTATAGTAATGTTTACCATTATCTTTAATGCCCTTCGCTAAGTTCGACTTACCATTACCCGTTTCTACTAATGCATGACTTATTAAATAAATAACATTTACATCATGTTTTTCCTGTGCTTCTAGAAATGCTTTCCCTTTATCTTTAAAAACACCCTTATCACGTAATATCTGATTCACTTCTTTTTCTGATAAGTATACAGGTTCTGAAATGTCCATATGATTTAAATCATCATTGCTATTTTCAATTTTCATTGCTTCTGCTACTTCTGCTCTAGAAGCATCAACGAATTGTTGATTCTCTTCTTTCATATTCAATGTTCCTTCAGCTAACTGTCGATTAACAGCTTTATCAAATGTATATTTTTGTTTATTTTCAAATAACTCTGTTTCATTAATAATAAGTAAAATGGCAAATATCACTAAAATTATAGTCAAGAAAATCATAGGCAATCGCTGCTTCACTTTTTCATTCATGCTCTAAAAACTCCTTGTAGCATTTAATTAGGTTAATACATAATAAGCAAGAATCACTGCTAAGACCACAATAGCAAATGATACATTAATAATTATTTTCATTGCCGTACGATCTCTAAACATTGAATTAAATATGACTAAGCTAATCGCTAATGAAACTGCAAACATAGTGATAGCCATAATAAAATTCATCATAACTAAGAATATAATCCCTAATACTAAAAAGATATTAGAACATATTGCCATTACTTTTATCATCTTCACATTAATATGCGACTCACTCCCAACTGAATCAGTTTAACTATATACTTCTAACTTTCAAAATTGTATCATATTTTCAGTTGAAAGCTATAGCACAATTCTTAACAACAAACGTTCATACCCAAGGTTTTATAATTGGCATACATTAACAATAACTAATCACTTATGTTAATAGACAGTTAAATTTCACTTTTAAAATTTAAGCAAACACAAAAAGAACCGGGACATAATTAGTGTCCCGGCTCCTATAAGTTGTATGATGGCTAAATAATATTAACCTCTCGACATACCTTTTAAGAGGTTCAACATGTACGTCAAGCTACGATTCATTTCATCATCTTTTAAAATACCCATCAATCCTGTAATGGATGTTTTTTGATTTGGATTGGCTTGATTAGCTACACGCAGACCTTTATTGACTTTATTAAGTGTAGTGCTTAAATCATCAACGTCTAAATCACCTAATAAAAATACTAGTGATGCCATATTTGAAATTAAGCCAGAATATTGGTCTTTATTTAGCTCAACTGCAAATTTATTAGCAATGACGCCGCGACCTTTGACTGCACCTGATAGTGCATCTAGTAACTTGGCATCATCCAAAGTGCTAATTATATTAATAGCTTTTAAAATGCTTTCTTTATTTTCTGCAATTGCTGTGGTCACTTCATCTAAGCTTTCCTGTTTGATTTGTTCGTCTGTTTTTTGAATACGGTTAATTTTAGTAATTCTCTCAGCCATTATTTATCCACCTGATTTCCTGGAAAGACATAATCTTCACGTGCCCATTTATTTTCTACTTGGACACTATATTGTGGCTTACGATGTTTGTCGACACGGAAATTCGTTGGATTTAAAGGTGATTTACCTCTTCTCGTTTTCACTTCCATACGACAACTTGTACGTTTGTATGACGGCGTATCTGTATCTTTATCAACGTCACTATTAGTTAGTAAGTTAATTGCGCCATGATCACCGTGTTTCATCGCATTATTATTTAATGGAATATATATTTCTTTGCCTTTAACGCGATCTGTTACATGAACGACCAATTCCGCCTCTCCAGTGTCAGAGATTAATTTTACTTCGGCACCTTCATGTATACCTCTGTCCTCTGCAAGCTCTGGTGATACCTCAACAAATGCATTTGGCATTTTATATTCTAATCCAGGCACTTTATATGTCATATTGCCTTCATGGAAGTGTTCTAACAATCTACCATTATTCACATGCAAATCATAAACATCGTTTTGTTTAAAGAAGTTATCAAAAGTCAGTGGGAAGAATTTAGCCTTTTTATTGTCAAAGTTAAAGCCATTTAAATATAATGTCGGTTCATCAGTGCCATCTTCTGCAACTGGCCATTGCAAGCTATTATAACCTGCTAAACGCTCATAATTCACACCTGAATAAGATGGTGTTAATCTAGCTATTTCATCCATAATTTGACTTGGATGTGTATAATTCCACTCATAGCCTAATGTTTGAGCTACAGCTTGGATAATTTGCCAATCTGGTTTTGATTCTCCTTTAGGTTCTAATGCTTGATATAAACGTTGGATTCGACGTTCAGTGTTAGTAAACGTACCTGTTTTTTCTAATGAAGGACTTGCAGGTAATATCACGTCTGCATAAGAAGCTGTGAAAGTGAAGAATTCATCTTGTACTACTAAGAATCCTACTTTTTCCAATGCCGCTTGTACAAAGTTAATATTAGAATCTACAATACCTGTATCTTCACCATAAAGATATAGTGAATCAATTTCTCCGTTATGGATACCTTCCATCATTTGGTGATTGTCTTTACCGGGTTCAGCTGGTAAAGCTTCGCCATATTCACGTTCAAATTTAGCACGAATATCATCATCTGCTACCTTTTGATAACCTGGGAATTGATCAGGCATACTTCCCATATCACTACAACCTTGAACATTGTTATGACCACGTAATGGATAAGCACCTGTACCAGGTCTTCTGTAGTTCCCAGTAGCTAGTAACAGATTGGAAATTGAAGTAGATGTGTCACTACCAATGTCTTGTTGTGTCACACCCATAGCCCAACAAATAGACACAGATTCAGCTGCTGCCATTTGATGCGCAAAATCAATTAAATCTTCTTTCGGAATACCAGTTGTTTCTTCAGCAAATTCCATAGTAAATAGTGCTAGTGAGTTATAATATTCCTCAAAATGATCTACCCATTCATCAATAAATGCTTGGTCATGTAGATTGTGATCAATAATATATTTTGTTACTGCTGATATCCACACTAAATCTGTACCTGGTTTAGGTTGGTAGAAATTATCAGCACGTTCTGCCATTTCATGCTTTCTAATATCAAATACGTTAAGTGTATTATTATAAAGCTTATGACCGCGTTTAATTCTGGAAGCAATAACCGGATGTGCTTCGGCTGTATTTGTTCCGATAAGTACGACCATACTCGCTTGCTCTAAATCTTCTATAGAACCGGAATCTCCTCCGTGTCCTACAGTTCTAAATAAACCTTTTGTTGCAGGTGCTTGACAATAACGAGAACAGTTATCGACATTATTTGTTCCAATAACTTGTCTCGCTAATTTTTGCATTAAATAGGACTCTTCATTAGTCGCTTTAGATGAAGATATAAATGCTAGTCCATCTGCGCCTTTGTCAGCTTTAACTTTTGTAAAGTTATCAGCTACAACTTTTAACGCTTCATCCCATTCAACTTCTTCAAAAGCATCACCTTTACGAAGCAATGGTTTAGTTAAACGTTCTTCTGAATCGATATAATCCCAACCGAACTTACCTTTTACACAGCTCGAAATTTTGTTAGCAGGTGATTCTGGTTGTGGTTGGACTTTTATAACTTCTCTATCTTTTGTCCAAACATCGAACGAACATCCTACACCACAGTATGTACATACTGTTTTAGTTTTTTCGATACGCTCTTCTCGCATTGCCGCTTCAGAATCTGAAACTGCAAATAGCGGACCGTATCCTGGTTCTGCTTTTTTCGTCAAGTCAATCATTGCTGCTAATGAACCTGGTTCTAAGTCAGTCATATAGCCAGCATTACCTTCCATATCCACTTCCATCATGGCATTACATGGACATACAGTGGCACATTGACCACATCCAACACATGATGATTCATTAATTGAGACATCATTATCCCAAATAACACGTGGTTCTTGACGTTCCCAATCAATTGTTAACGTTTCATTGACTTGCACGTCTTGACAAACTTCTACACAACGCCCACATAATATACATTGATTTGGGTCATAGCGATAAAATGGTCCATAATCTTTTTCATATGGTTTGTCTTTATATTCATAGGTTTGATGTTCTAAGCCCCATTGATCCATTGTATTATGAATTTCACAATCACCATTATTGTAGTCACAAACTGTACAATATAATTGGTGTTTTTCTAATATACGGTCTAACGCTTCTTTTTGACTGTCTTGAACTTTATTATTTTGCGTATCGACAACCATAGGCCGATTTATAACTGTACTACATGCGCGTTCAATTTTACCGTCGATTTCAACTGTACATGTATCACAAGTTTGAATTGGACCTAACGATTCGTTATAACAAATCGATGGTACAAATGTTTCTTGACCCTTGATAAACTCAAGTAAATTAGTACCTGGTTCAGCAAGATAGTCCTTACCATCTAACGTCACGATTAAATGCTCCTGCATTAAATCACCCCTTCAATATTATTATTGCCCATTATTCTTTATATCTATGGTGATTCACTTGCTAGTCTTAGAAGCCCCACGCTTCCAAAAGTAGCATTGCTTTAATTGTAAATCTTACTGCTCAAAATGTTAAGGCTTTCTATTATATTCCTTAATTTATAATTTCAAAACACTAAAAAACGGAGTGTGATAGAAATCTAATTTTATTAAAAAGATTTCGTCGTAACACTCCGCCAAGGATAACTAGAACTGAACAAAAATTGATTTGAAGCGCCTTCAATTACTGACAATATGAAATGAGACTGGGACAAATCAATGACGTCCCAGCCTCTCGGTGTTAAATTTCTAAATTATCTTTAATTTTATTTTGAATATCGCTTAATGAACTTTCACTTGGTATAAAATAATACAATCCATCATCTTGAATACCACCTTGTCCATCTAATTGATTTCTATTAACTGTTTCATTTGCATCCTTATACTTACTTCTAATTTTTGTTAAATCGCCTAGTGATAAATCAGTCGTCACGTTATCTTTAATATGGTCCATAATACCGTTAAAGTGTGTAATAGATTTAGTACTTGTCAATTTATTCGCAATACCTTGCATTACTAGCTGTTGACGTTCTTGTCTGCCGAAATCGCCACCAGCACCGCTTTCTTTTCTACTTCTAATGAAGGCCATTGCTTGCTCACCATCCATATGCGATTTCTCACCTTCTACAAATGAAGCACCATTATAACTAAATGTTGCATTGCTCACAACATCTATACCGCCAAGTGTATCAATCATATCTTTCATACCATCCATATCGATTGTGGCATAGTGATCAATTGGCACATCTAATAATTTTTCAAGTGATTTCACAGCCATATCTGGTCCGCCATAAGCATGCGCATGGTTAATTTTCTCTGTGGATCCGTGGCCAACAATTTCAGCTTGCGTATCTCTTGGAATACTTACTATTTCTGATGTTTTTTTATCTGGATTCATAGAAATGACCATTATAGAATCACTTCTCTGCCCACCACCATTAGC
This sequence comes from Staphylococcus arlettae, assembly GCF_025560845.1. Classification (NCBI taxonomy): domain Bacteria; kingdom Bacillati; phylum Bacillota; class Bacilli; order Caryophanales; family Staphylococcaceae; genus Staphylococcus; species Staphylococcus arlettae. Next base: position 692,195 of record NZ_CP094803.1, on the reverse strand, counting down.
ATTTCTTTCAGCATCTGAATCTACACCTAATAGTGCAATTGTAAATGGATCACCATTATTTAAGTTTACCTTTTTATCTCTTAATTCTGATTTGTTTCTATCTAATGGGTTATGAATTGAATTTCCTACTGAAAAGATTTTAAAAGCCAAATAAATAACTGCTACTATGGCTAAAATAACTAAAATACCGATCAACCATAACAGTATTTTTGTAGGCAACCCCATTTTTTTACTTCTTTTATATTCCGAGCGGCTCAATTGTATCACTCCAATTCTCTATTCTATGAGTTTAAGTTCATTCAATGAATTATTATATAGTAAACCATGTCCCTTGACATAGTGCTTAAGACCTATTTATATTTACAGAAATTTAATATTTCGCATATCCATTTCCACTATTTATTATTTGCAATATTTCCTCATGGCACCCTGGATTACTAATAATAAATGGGCCACTTGTGGCATAATCTAAATGTGTATTGCTTAATGTTGTCATTGTCAAACCAAGTTCCTCTGCGAATAAAAACTGTGCAGCTATATCCCATGGTTTAGGATTGGTATTGATATGTGCACCAAATTGTCCTTGTATCACTCTTACTGAATCAAGCCCACATGAACCGATAAAACGATAACTAAAAGCAGCATCGTATAAATCATTAATCGTGTCATTATTCATTACTTGTGAATTGAATGAAATAATTGCATCTGCCAAGTCCATTGTTTCTGGTGGTGTAATAGGTTCACCATTGGTATAAGCTCCATAACCTCTTACTGCTTTATGTAACTGTTGATGTGGATAATCATATATGTAAGATAATGTTGGCACGCCATCAACGAAATAACCTAATATAATACAATAATCCTCTTGCTGCTTTACCAAGTTTGTTGTGCCGTCAATCGGATCCATAATCCATACATGTCCCTCTTTTGGAGTTACTTCGTCATTCGATTTTTCTTCTGCTAATAATTGATGGTCAGGATAGTTATCATTTAAAAATTGTTGGAATTGTAGTTGAATTGTTTTATCAACATTTGTCACTAAATCAAATCTATTGTGTTTTGTTGATGTTTCCATCTCTCCAATTAAATTTGGTATCACTTGATCTAACGTTAATAACCACGACCTAATTGCATTATCTAGTTCGATTAGTTGTTCTTTATTCATAAAATACACCTCTCGTAATTCACTATTTTAGTTATGTATAATTTTCTCTATTCTACCACAGATGACTGATATGCTTATAGCTTAGTTTGCTAAAGTAGAAACAAAAAAACCGACTAGCAATACTAGTCGGCATTAGAAAGGAAAGTAAGTAATAAATATTGAAGATGTTTGAATAGTAACTTGCGCGATTAGATATGTAACAAAAACTATATGTAATAGCCTACCCCTTTGCAATCTAAATCGCTATCCCCTTTTGTTACTGTCTATATATTAACATAACCTTTCGTAAAATGTAAGCGTTTTCTAAAAATTTATTTGTAACTTTTTTGTAAAATGCCTAAGAATGTCGTCACCATCGTATTTATGCTATAATAAATGTAATATGTAATCAATGGGAGGTGACTTTCTATGAATAAGCGTGAGCGACAAAATAAGATTGTTAATGCCATTCATCATAATAAACAAATTTCTGCATCTGATTTAGCTAAACATCTGGACGTCTCAAAGCGGACAATCTTAAGAGATATTCAAGATTTAGAAGACCAAGGTGTCAAAATATTAGCTAAACATGGTAAATTGGGTGGTTACCAGTTACAAGAAGCACAGCAAAATTACGCCATTGAACTTACAGAAAGTCAACTTTCTGCATTATTTTTAGTATTAAATGAAAGCCAATCTATTTCATCTCTTCCATATAAAGAAGAAATTCATGCAATTATAAAAAAATGCTTAAATTTACCATATAATAAATTGCGTAAAACTTTAAAAAAATTAGACCGTTACATTAAATTTGATGACCAACATCACGAAATATTACCAACCTTATTTTCTGATTTACTAATTTATTGTACCGAACGTAATGTTATGGCAATGGAATACTCACATTCTAATGAGCATACGCAGACAGAAAATGTCATTTTTATTGGATTACTGTGCGAACAAGGCCTATGGAAAGCGATTGTCTTTGAAATAGGATCTGGCCGTACAAATGAAATTCCAATTGTTGCTATTCAAGATATCGCATACTCTTTTGAAAAAAAGATCAAAACACATGATATATCAATTAAAAATTATAAAGAGTTTTTAAACCCAGCTGAATTGTAAATTCATAATATAGCTAAACGCTAGTTATTAGTAAAGTCGCATATTTGCACACCAAATCAACATCCATCTGATTGATAATGTAAATATGCGTCTTTAGTTTATTTATATTATCAATCCTTTCCACTTCTTCAGTTATACTTCTTACTTTTAAACACTTCATTACATTTTCATAAGGAGTGCCTCATGTCAAAACAAGTTTACAGTCATATTAAGAATCAACTCAAGCACCTACTCACTTTATTAGAACTTTTTAAATATAAACTAGTAATGGAAGATACAGATATAATAATTACTCAAACAGAACTCCAACAATTTATTAATCAAGCATATAATTATGCCACAATTCATTTTCAATCAAACCAATGCCCACTCATCCAAAATTACCTCCACATGATAACTGACTTACAACAAAATCCCATTTCCCTACTGACTGTTGGTAATACTTATAGTTATATTGATAATTATCAAATATGTGTATATAAACTCTACGAACAATTTGTGCATTTCTGAAATATTGTTACATATTGAAATGAGTTTATTATTCATATTGTAATATATTTTCAAATATAATATAATGTAAGCGATTACAAATATCAGGAGGGATAGCTATGCATGGTTTCTCTGTTTATTTAGGACAGCCTATCAATCAACGTTACATAGATAATTTGATTAGCCTAGGCTATGATACTATCTTCACTTCTATTCAAATTCCTGAAGAAGATGAAACTACTAAACTTATATATTTACAACAATTATTGTCTCACTTACAAGATTGTTCAATTACTTACATTATCGATGTACAACCTACGTTACTCAATCAACAACTCTATGACTTATTGCATCAATATCAAAATTCTCGTTTTTTAATACGCATTGACACAGAAACATCATTAACCGCTGTCAACGAGATCATTCGCCATAACTTTGAATGTTGTCTAAATGCCAGCACAATTGATGCAACCTTGCTTGTTCACCTTTCCAACCATGTCGTTAACTTCAAAGCAATTAGTTATTGTCATAATTATTACCCACGTCCAGATACTGGTTTAAGTTCACAGTTTGTAACCGCACAAAATTCACTTATTAAAACATTTAATCCAAGTGCAGAAATTTTTGGATTTATCGCCGGTACAGAAAAACGTAGTCCCTTACACAAAGGGTTACCTACAATTGAAAAAACGAGATGGACTCATCCGTTATGTAGTGCACAAAATCTAATCGATACAGGTATTGATGGTGTCATCATTGGAGATACATCGTTAGCCAATCATTATGCAGAAAGATTAATAAAACTGTTACATGACCGTCATTTTATCTTGTCGCTTGCTCATATTGAACCATATAGCGAAGACATTTTATTTCAATCGCATACTGCACGACCAGATAATCCAGAAAGTGCTATACGCTCGCAAGAAGCACGACTGTATAAATCTCAGCAAATAGCACCTAATAATAATTTAAACAGAGTGTTCGGTGACATAACATTAGATAATCATTTAAATGGGCGTTATGAATGTGAGTTGCAAATTATCAAAGAAGATTTACCAAAACATCCACATGTGAATTGCGTGGCACGTATCTCTGCAGCAGATCACCCTCTCATACCATTGATAAAGCCAAATGATACATTTGAATTTCAAAAAGGAGTTGCAGACAATGAAACATTTAACGACTGAAAATAGAAATGAAGCTACGATGCACTTAGATGAAATGAGCATTGAAGATGCACTAACTATTATGAATGAAGAAGATCAACGTGTACCTCAAGCAATCAAACAAGTTATCCCGACGCTCAGTAACATTATCAACTTGACGGCAACACAATTTAGTAAAGGAGGAAGATTAATTTATATGGGCGCTGGCACAAGTGGCAGATTAGGTGTACTAGATGCTGCAGAATGCGTTCCTACTTTCAACACTGAACCTACTGACATCATCGGACTTATCGCAGGTGGCGAAAAAGCTATGACAACTGCAATTGAAGGTTCCGAAGATAACGAGACATTAGGAGCAACAGATTTAAAAGATTTAGCTTTAACTTCAATGGATGTCGTCATTGGTATTGCAGCAAGTGGTAGAACACCGTATGTTATAGGCGGCTTGCAATATGCACAATCTATAGCCGCACAAACTGTAGCAATTTCTTGTAATACAGCAAGTGAAATTAGTAAACACGCTGATTATCCCCTAGAAGTTAATGTTGGTCCCGAGGTATTAACTGGTTCTACACGCTTAAAATCTGGAACTGCACAAAAGTTAATATTGAATATGATTTCCACGATTACGATGGTACGTTGTGGTAAAGTCTATGATAATTTAATGATTGATGTTCGACCAACAAATGAAAAGCTTGTACACAGAGCAATCGGTATCATTCAAGATATTTGTGATATTAATTCAACACAAGCACAGCAACTATACGACAAAGCTAATCAAAATTTAAAAGTAGCAGTAGTAATGCATTTATGTGATATAGATAAATCTGCAGCTGAAGCGAAATTAAGTGCACATAACGGTGTAATTAAACAAGCAATACAATCATAAATTAAACAAAGCGGGTGATAGTATGGCAAATGAAAAAAAATTAGCGCATTCAATTATTGATAACGTCGGTGGTATGGAAAATATAGACAACATAATTAATTGTATGACGCGCATACGTATAAAAGTTCATGACGAAAGTAAAGTCGAATTCGATAATTTAAAAGCAATTGATGGTGTAATGGGAGTTGTTCATGATGACCGCATCCAAGTCATTGTCGGTCCAGGAACCGTAAATAAAGTAGCTAACGAAATGGCAGCTAAGAGTGGTGTGGCATTAGGTGACACGATACCGCACGATTATAAAGCTGCAGCTGAAGCAAAAGCAAAGATAAACAAGGAATCATATCAACAAAAGCAAAAGCGTGGTAAATTCAACAAACTCCTCAAAACTATTGCTAATATATTTATACCTTTAATACCAGCATTTATTGGGGCAGGTTTAATTGGTGGTATAGCCGCTGTTCTAAGTAATTTAATGCAAGCTGGTCAAATTTCAGGTGATTGGATAACACAACTTGTGACAGTTTTCAATGTCATTAAAGATGGTATGTTAGCTTACTTAGCGATATTCACCGGTATTAATGCAGCAAAAGAATTTGGCGCAACTCCTGGTCTTGGTGGTGTAATCGGTGGTACTACATTGCTAACAGGACTAACCGATAAAAATATGATTACTAACATTTTTACCGGAGAGCCACTACAAGCAGGACAAGGTGGTATTATTGGAGTTATCTTCGCTGTATGGTTACTCAGTATAGTAGAAAAAAGATTGCATAAAATCGTACCAAATGCAGTCGATATTATAGTGACACCAACTGTTACATTATTTATTATTGGTCTATTAACAATCTTTATCATAATGCCACTGGCTGGCTTTATTTCATCTGGTTTAGTTTTTGTTATTAATTGGATTATTGGTATAGGTGGTATTTTCAGTGGATTTATCATAGGTGCCTTTTTCCTACCACTTGTGATGCTCGGTTTACACCATATCTTCACCCCTATTCATATCGAAATGATTAACCAAACTGGCGCAACTTATTTATTACCAATAGCAGCAATGGCTGGTGCCGGTCAAGTAGGTGCTGCCTTAGCATTATGGGTAAGATGTCGCAAAAATCAAACATTACGCAATACATTGAAAGGTGCACTACCAGTTGGATTTTTAGGTATCGGAGAACCTTTAATATATGGTGTTACATTACCACTAGGTAGACCTTTCTTTACAGCATGTATAGGAGGCGGTATAGGTGGTGCTGTCATAGGTGGCATCGGACATATTGGTTCTACCGCTATTGGACCTAGTGGTATCTCATTATTACCACTCATTTCTGATCACATGTATTTAGGCTATATAGCTGGTTTACTCGCTGCTTATTTAGGTGGATTTGTTTTCACTTATTTACTCGGAACGACAAAAGCTATGCGAGAATCTGACCATTTAGGTGATTAATTATGACAAATATTTTCCATCAAATCGATAACAAATATTTTGAATTAACCAAAAGCGAGAAGAAAATTGCAGACTATATTTTACAATCACCGCAACACATTATTTCCATGTCAGTACAAGATTTAGCGGAAACTGTAAATACAAGCACCGCTTCCATCGTAAGATTTAGTAAGAAAATGTCTACTCAGGGGTTTCAAGACTTAAAAATTGCTATTTCTAGATACTTACCTACTGATAATATGAGTAATCATCATATCGAACTGAAAGCTGGAGAATCAGTAGAAACACTCACCAATAAAATGATTTCGCGCGCAACAAGTACAATGCACGCTGCAGCACAACATATTAACGCCAATATCGTTGATCAAGTCTGCTATGCATTAAAACATGCTAAGACAATCTTTTTGTTTGGTTATGGTGCTTCTTCCATTACAGCAGAAGATTTGTTTCAAAAGTTTTCGCGAATTGGATTGCCGGTCAGATTAATTAAAGAAACACATTTGTTTATGACTACACTCGCAACACACGGTGAACAAGACTGTATTATTTTTATTACCAATCAAGGTAATCATAGTGAGTTACAAGCAATGATTAAAGTCGCCAATGATTATCATATTAATATTATTACAATAACAAGCTCTTATAATAATTACATTGCTTCACATGCTAATTTTACAATCATCTATGGTACAACCGATGAAAATGAATTACGTATGGCTGCTACTACTTCATTATTTGCCCAATTATTCACTGTAGATATTTTATATTATCGCTTTATCGCTTTGAATTATAATGAAGTTTTAGATGCTATAACACAGTCAAAAATGGCACTTAATAATTATCATAAACATATCTCAAAAATTAAATTCAAACATTAAAAAGCAAAGTGCTGTAATAAGCACTTTGCTTTCAAAATGTAGACAAACTTTAGGTGAACGTGACTAAGGTTCCTCTATTTATATCTATTGGATGATTTTATTAAATACCAGTAGTCTTTCAGAGCATTACCACTCCTTTTAATAACCACATTGCCATTTTTTAAGATTCATGATTCCACAAATTAGTGTAGTATCCATGGAAACTTTTATAATTCCTCTGTATCGTTTCCCTTTACGACCATGTTGCTTTTTTGCATCACTGATTTTTTTCTATTGTTGGAGTGCATAATTTATATATTATTGGCAGTGATTTGGGCGGACTCCTGCGGGAATAGCACTAGCCGAAGACTACAGGCTAACGCAGTGATCGCGGAAAGCGTGCACAAAAAACTGCCAACAAAATAAAAGCAAAGTGCTGTAATTAGCACTTTGCTTTTATTACTTCATTGTTTATTGTTGAAAGAATTCAAAAATATTTTTGGCATTGTCTGTATTATCAATATTACCTTTGAATTTTTCCGAACCTTGACCCATAGCATAGGTATTTACATCTTCACCAGTATGCCCATATGTTGTCCATCCAGTATTAGATTTATCATTGATAGGTTTTTGAATCGCGTCCTGTAATTTTTGTAATTGATCTTCGTATTCAGAATCGTCTTCTTTTAACCCTTTCATATTTTCAGCTTCTTCTTTAATATCCGACATGTTATCTTTAGAAATTTCGAAGCCGTAACCTTCATTAATTACTTTTTCTGGATTTTTACCATCTGCAATTTGTTCTGTCATATATTTACCAGAATGCTTCATACTATGAATCGCATCTGGATTCCATTCATAATCTTCACCTTTAGCGACTGACATTCCACCAGTAGCATGGTCAGCTGTAGCTACGACAAGTGTATCAGGGTTAGATTTGGCATATTCGGTAGCATGTTTAAATGCTTTTTCAAATCCGCCCATTTCTGACATTACACCTGTAACATCATTAGGATGTCCTGCTTTATCAATTGAAGCACCTTCAACCATTAAGAAGAAACCTTTATCATTTTTAGATAAACGGTCTAATGCACTTTTTTCCATATCTACAAGTTCTGGATTTTTATTAGGCGCATCTATGTTTAATGGCATATCATTTTTAGCAAACAATCCTAATACTTGATCTCCCTTAGAGTTCTTCAAGTCATTTTTGTTTTTAACAATATCATAACCATCTTTTTTAAATTTCTTAGTTAAATCACCGTTATCTTTACCAAAGTATTCTGAGCCACCACCTAGTAAGACATCTACTTTATGTTCACCATTTATTTTATCATTATAAAATTGTTGTGCGATTTCGTCTTTTTTATCACGATCATCTACGTGAGAAGCATAAGCTGCCGGTGTAGCATCTGTAATTTCAGCAGTTGACACCAATCCAGTTGATTTACCATTTTCTTTAGCCTGTTCTAATACAGTTTTAACTTTTTGCTTATTGGCATCTACTCCAATAGCACCATTAAATGTTTTATGGCCAGAACTGAATGCTGTAGCACCTGCTGCAGAGTCAGTAACATTTTCTTTTGGATCATTGGGATTTGTACGTTGTGTACCGACTAAATGTTCATCAAAAGCTGTTTTGTCCATCTCTTTTGTATTTGGGTCATCTGCAAAATAACGATATGCTGCATTATAAGAAGGTCCCATGCCATCGCCCACTAGGAAAATCACGTTTTTAGGATTTTTAGTGTTCCCAACGTATGATACTTCGTCTTTGTTTTTTGCTGATTCTTTACTTGAAGCTTGAGAGATTGAAGACGTTCCAATAGAACTAGCAGCTATAGAAGTCGCTAACGATAATGTCGCAATTTTCTTCCACATATTCATGCTAAAAAACTCCTTTAGGATATGTATTTGTTAATCTATGGTTTATTTTAATAAACTTTTTTTGAGATACTATTGAGATAACATTAAGTTTGTGTAAATAAGACGGTTTAATGTAAACAAGTGAGCGATAAATCGAAGCATTACTTCGATTTATCAACTCACTTGTTTTTAATTTCATAGTTCGCCTTTAAAGTAGTCTTAAAGTACAAACGAGAAAATTATTAAATTTAATCTTGTTGTTTATGATAACCTTTCACAAAATAGAAAGTTGTCACAAACGCTAAGAAAATTATACCAATTACTACTGAAACAACTGTTTCTTTATTAAATAACATACCGATAAGTACAATAATTAAAAATGCCATTGTTATATAATTTGATAACGCGCCTCCAGGCATTTTGAAAGGATGGCCTTCTAATAAAGCAGGGTTCCCTTTACGGAACCGTAAATGGCTTATTAATATCATAAACCAAGGTACCATACCTGGTAAGATTGATGCACTATATACATAAACAAATATACTATCTGCACCTTCGATAAACATTGGCAAGATTACGTTAAGTAATGCACCAATTAAAATACCGATAGCAATTGCTGTTACAGTATAAACAGGCACACCATTTTTCATTACTTTCAAGAAAATCTTAGGCATTTGACCGCGCTGTGCTAATGTATACGCCATACGACTAGCACTGAATATACCAGAGTTACAACCTGACATCGCTGCAGTTAATACAACAAAGTTAATTAAACCAGCTGCAATAGTAATACCTACTTTAGCGAATGTTGCTACGAAAGGACTTCCTAGATTACCAAGTTCATCCCAAGGATAAACAGTTACAATAACAAAGATAGCACCAACATAGAAAATAAGTATACGCCAAATTACACCGTTTACAGCGCTTTTAATATTTTTTTGTGGATCTTTTGTTTCACCAGCAGTAATACCAATTAATTCTACACCTTGGTATGAACCGATAACGATAGATAATGCAAAGAAGAATCCAAGCCATCCATTTGGGAAGAACCCACCATTAGCCCATAAATTAGATAAGCCAATCGCTTCGCCACCATTACCTAAACCAAAGAAAATAATGCCGAAACCTGCAATAATCATAAGAATTATTGTTACTACCTTAATCATTGCAAACCAAAACTCAAATTCGCCAAAAGCTTTAACCGAAACTAAATTTGCGCATAATAACAATGCTACGACAATGACTCCAGGAATCCACTGTGGTAAATCCGGGAACCAATAATTCATATATTGTCCTACAGCTATAACTTCACTCATCCCGACGACTATCCATTGGAAAATGTTACTCCAAGCAGTCAAATAACCTGCGACCGGATGTATGTAATCACTCGCAAAGTTTGCAAAGGAACCTGTAGTTGGATATAGATAAACCATCTCACCCATAGCTCTCATTACTAAAAATAAAAAGATACCTGCAATTAAATATGCAAATATTACTGAAGGTCCCGTCCATTTAATTGTACTTGTAGCCCCCATAAATAGTCCAACACCTATAGTTCCACCAAGTGCAATCATTCTAATTTGACGCGCACTTAGCCCCCTATGTAATTCATGTTCTTCATTCATTTTATTTAAACCCCATCTCTTTCAAATATAAGTGAGAAACAACACCTATGCATGTCGCTATTATACTATAAATTCTAAAAATTTAAACGATATTTTTTGTATATGAAAGCGTTTTCATTTCCCGCTATTTATTCTATAATATTTTTACAATAATTGCAAAATGTATTTTTTTAATTATTGGATTCTTACAAAATGTAATAATCAACGCACAGTCGCATTACACAATACACTTGCACTTAAATATGATATGTTATAATTCAATTTAGCTTTAACTTAAAGGAGTCCCTTATGAATAAACAATTACTACGCCGTACAATATATACATCAATCGTTTTTGGTTTACTATTTTTCTTTTTGAATTACTTTGGCTCTCAAAATGTCAATGTAGCGCCACTTATAGGTAAATCAATATTAGCAACATGTGTGCTAGCAATTTTATACTTCACATTATTTTCTATGATGCATACACCTGAATTAAAGTTCAAATTTGGTACAACCATACCCATTGCAATGTTGCTTAGTATTTTAATAAGTAGTCTGTTTGGAGCTATCAAAATTGGTATCATAGCAGGCTTGCTTATAGGCGTAATTGCTGGTTATATTTGGGTCTTTATCGAATCAAAGCGTAACGGAGGTGATTCGAAGTGAGTATCTTTTTAGGTATCGTTATTATCATTTTATTAATTGTGAGTCTCATTCCTAACCTCAAAGCAGTTAAAAACAGTAAGCAAACTGGTGAAAAAAATCCTAGATTTGCAATTATGATTGGCATAGATGCAATTTTACTGGTCCTAGTAATTGTAACGTTAGCTTTTCAATTTTTTAAGTAACTAAAAATATACATGTCTATTAAGCGACCGAATTTCTAAATTATTTAGCAATTGGGTTGCTTTTATTTATGTGTCACTGTTGTATCAACGATTGAATACTAGTTGTCTCGTTAACAATGGTCGCTTATGATTAAAACTGATATTGCAATATCAAATAATACAATGCAGTTGCACCTAATAGATATACAACTGAACCTATAAAAAATGATCTTACTTGAATATGAAATGGTATTGTTTTGTTAAAAATTGGGCCCAACACTAAATTACCGATAGCAAGTATTAATGGACCTCCTAAAAACAAAAGTAAAATATATAAATTCATAATGACGTACCTTCTTATTTAGTAAAATAATCAGCAATAATTTCACGTGCGGTTACATTTTTACCGATGAATGGGACTGAACTAAAATCTTGTGCTACTGTCATATCATTCGTATTTACAACGACATCTAATCCAGCTGTAACTGCTGCAGTTGCACCATTAACGGAATCCTCTATTGCTAAACAGTTCACAGGGTTATAATTTAAACGTTGTACTGCAGTTAAATATAATTCAGGATTAGGCTTAACTTCTGCAACGTCTTCTCGCCCTACTATCACATCTATATACTGCTCTAAACCTAGCTTATCGAATGTTGGTTGAATATCCGCGCGATAACTACTTGTAGCAATTGCCATTGGAATATGATGTTGTTTTAAAAAGATCATTAGTTGTTCAATCTCGTCATCGATAGGTAGATCGACACTCGTACGATTGTGGTCTGTGTAGATTGCCTCTTTAGCCTCTTTACCTAATTCCTTCTCTAAGTAGTCATGTAATTCAGTAGCTGCACCGCCTATAGAAGACCTATAGTAATCAAGTGATAAAGGTGTACATTCATGTGCTAATAAGTGTTTATTAATAATTGTAAATAAATGTTTCTCAGTATCTATAATTGTGCCATCAAAATCAAATACTACAGCTTTATACATGGTCATACCTCCTTAATGATATGTTTCTTAATTTAGTCTATCATATTTTATTTTGTAACACTCTAGCAAAACGAAAGACGCTCTCTCCCCATTAAGTAAAAAGCGTCTCACAAACATACATTATTTTAGTATAAAGTCACTTAGTTATTTTTTAGACCAATATCTAGCTAAAATAGGACCCGATATATTATGTATCAAACTAAATACCGCTCCAGGTACTGCTGCTAACGGATTAAAATGGACTGTTGCCAGAGATACAGCTAATCCAGAATTTTGCATACCTACTTCAATCGATACTGCCTTTTTATCAGCTCTATCTAATTTAAATAGTTTAGCAAATGTATAACCTAAAGCATAGCCAATAATATTATGCAGTATAACTACTCCAAAAATCAGTAAGCCAGTTTGTAATATTTGTGATTTACTGCCACCGACAACAGAGGCCAAAATAAGCGAAATGGCTACCACAGAGACAATGGGTAATGCAGTAGCAGTAGTTGTAGCAAGATTCTTAAATAGTTTCTGTAAAACAAAACCAATAATAATAGGTATTAATACTACTTGTACCACTGACCACAACATACTTCCAAATGAAACCTCTAACCATTGATTAGCAAATAGAAAGATTAAAGCTGGTGTGATAATGGGTGCTAATAATGTAGAGACACTTGTTATCGCTACTGATAATGCTACATTGGCATTCGCTAAATAACTCATAACATTACTCGAAGTCCCCCCCGGACAACATCCTACTAAAATGACGCCGATAGCTATCTCAGGTGGCAAATTAAATATTTTAGCAATGGCAAATGCAGTTATTGGCATAATTGTATACTGCAGTATGACGCCTATAATAACAGCACGCGGTGCTTGAAAAATAATTTTAAAATCCTTAGGGTCAATAGTTAACCCCATCCCCAACATAACAATCCCTAATAAATAAGGTACAAATTGACTCACTGTCGCTAATTGCGCTGGAAAGACAAAACCTATAATGGCAGCGAGTAACATCCAGAACAAGAATGTGTTGGTTGCGAATCTACTTACCTTTGTTAACATCATTCAACACTTCCCTTTTAATAGTAATAAAGAAAAATGTATCACATTTTAGAATTTAGCACAATACGTTTTCAGAAAATTGCAAAGATTTAGATTTATATTGTTCATTCCAAAGACCTAGTGTCAGAAAGAAAAAAGAGTGGTACAATTTAATAGAATTAGAAGTGGGTAAAAAATAAAACTCCATTAAAATATTATGCTAATTACACTTCATATATTATTTTTCAGTTCGGAGGGTTTTGATGTTTATAGATAAAACTGAGACTTATATCTTAAATATTGGGGAATTAACAAAGCGCAAACAACGTAATAAGTTATTAAAATTATTGCGCCAGATTACTTTTTGTAAGTCCATACAACACTCAATAAAAAAGAATAACTCAATTTACACAGTAGAAATTATTTTACCGAAGCAACAGTTACCATATGTTATCACTTATCTCAGTCTGCACAACTACACAATCTTTCAAATTTTAACTTCATCAGAACTCGATACATTATTCGATTCAACTCAATTGCCATTATCTTCAAAGCGCTTTGAATTACAAATTGATGGTTTAAATGATGCATTCATCAAAGATAAAGTTATAGATATTATTAACGTGTTAGACAATACAGAAGCTCTATCCTATACATTCACAAAAAATCGCATTAACTTACACTGTTCTGCTGATACATTTTCAAAAATTATTTATCACATTGCTATCCGTAATATTGATATACTTAAAGCAATTTATTTTCCACGCGTTGCACACAAAATGAAATCACATATATCGTAATAATTTACGTTTATTGTATAACATCAATTTAAAGTTACATTAATTACTTGAACTTTAACGTAACCGTGCTAAAAACTAAGTACAAAAAGAGACTGGGACGAAATTAATTCGTCCCAGTCTCTTTTCATAATGCCCATAGATGACCGAACTGAAAATATGCTTAACTTAATCTTTTTACTTTAGTCATTATAGACGGAGAGGAGACCACGAAAACTTTTTATTACCATTAGATCTCTGTCTCACTCTCCTTTTATTATGCTTCATCTTCAGTAAATACCATATTTTCAAATGCTTCTCTTACTTGTGGTACTGACATTCCAACAATAACTTGAACGTTTTTACCACTTTTTACTAATCCATGTGCCATCTGATTATGAATAAAGTAATCATTATCTTCTACTTTTTCTTGGTCTTTCACTGTTAAGCGTAATCTCGTCGCACAATTTGTGACATCTTTAATGTTCTCTGCGCCACCCAATCCTTGTAAATAGTAATTCGCTTTATCAGTATATTCATCGCCTGTAGCTGCATAAACAGAATCATTAGCACCTTGTTTTTCTTTGTAATCTTGCTTACTATATAACTTCACTTCTGATTTCTCTTTATCACGACCTGGTAATGGTATATTAAATTTCAATATTAAAAATCTAAATACTACAAAATATATACCTGTAAAGATTAAACCAATAATTATTTGGATAACATAAGTTAACCAATGGTTTTGTGCTAGTGGAATCCAATTTGTAGCAAAGAAATCAATAAGTCCGCCACCAAAGTTTCCTACTAAACCAAAGCCATACATAATTGTATCCATTGATGCTGATAGGATTGCATGTAATACAAATAAATATGGAGCAATAAATAAGAATGTGAATTCTAATGGCTCAGTAATACCTACTACCACAGCTGTTAATGTTGCTGGAAGAAGTAAAGCTGCAATTTTCTTCTTGTTTTCAGCAGGTGTAGTTGAATACATTGCCAACGCTATACCAATTGATCCGAATACTTTACCGTTACCTTGTAACATAAAGCCGTATGGAAACTGTTCTTTTAATGGTTTAGTACTATTGGCAAATTCATTAACGTGTTTAAACCATTCTGCTTTTAAACCATGATTTACTACTACTGGTCCTACTTCTATTGGAGCGTAAATAAAATGATGTAGTCCTGTTGGAATCAACACCCGTTCTAGGAAATGGAATAACCAGACGCCAATAAAACCAGAGCCTACAATAAATCCTTGTAATGATGTTATACCAGCTTGAATCGTAGGCCATACAATACAAGTAAGCAACGCCATAGGAAGCATAACAAAAAATGAAATACTTACTACAAACGTTAATCCTTGGAAGACACCTAGCATTTCAGGTAATTTTTTATTGTAGTATCTATTATGTATCCAAGTCACTATACTGGAAATAATAATACCACCTAAAATATTTGTATCTAATGTTTCAATACCGGCAATAGCTTTTAATCCTGTAACGTTTTCTACGCCTTTTTCTAAATTGGCACCAAATGTATGTGGCCATTGCGTTAAAATCGCATTAATAAAAGTATTAAACATTAAATATCCCATTAATGCAGCTAACGCAGCATGTCCCGGTGCTCGCTTAGCTAGTGAAATAGGTAAACCTACTACAAACACAATTTCCATATGATTGAAAATTGTCCAGCCACCCGATTCAATCACTGACCATATTTTAAACCAAGTTGTTCCATCCTCTGCTATACTTCCCATAATTGCTGGATTTTTAAATAATGTAGCAAATCCTAGTACAATACCAAAGAAAGCAAACATAAGTACCGGTACAATCATGGCACTACCAAAACGTTTTATAGCATTCATTACTGCCACCCCAATTCATAAAATTAAATCTCATTAATCAAATACTGTTATTTACAACTTTGACCGTATACAAGTTGTATGTCTTAACAACATCTTAAGGTAAACGCTTACATATAAACAAGGGTTTGACTTAAAATTGAAATCTTTTGTATAATCAGATTATATTTTCAAATGAAGGAAATATTTTCAATTATGAAGAGGTGAATGCGTTGTTACTAGACGAACGCTTAAATAACAATTTCGAAAAGTTAAACGATAACGATATACAAATTGCACATTATGTAAATACACATATACGAGAATGTAAAACTATGAAAATCCAAGAGCTTGCTGCACGTACGCATGCTTCCAATGCTTCAATACACCGGTTTACTAAAAAATTAGGATTCGATGGTTATAGTGATTTCAAGTCATACTTAAAGTTTGAAACAGAACATCCCTCACAGTTACCATCCGATTCCATAGACCAATTCAAACAAGAAATATCCAATACATTCTCATACTTGGAACGTGTGGATTATCACTTAATTACAGATAAAATCTACCACGCAGACACGATTTATTTATATGGTACAGGTTTAGCTCAAATGAACGTAGCACAGGAAGCTCGACGTATACTATTAACTATCCATAAAAATGTAATAGTCTTACATGATATTCATGAATTTAAAATGATATTAAATAAATCGACAAATAAAGATATTTTCTTCATTATTTCTTTATCAGGTGAATCACAGCAATTAACCGAGATCACCAATTATTTGCAAGTGAGACAAAAATATTTCTTTTCTATCACAACGTTAAAAGATAACAATTTAGCACAAAAAGCCAATTATAATATTTATGTTTCTAGTAATACTTTCTATTTAACAGATGGTACCGATTATTCAAGCTTTATTAGCTATCATATATTTTTTGAAACTGTACTACGCAAATACCACGAACGTATGGTGCAACAAAATTTCACATAAAAAAGACGAAGCGATATCAAACATTACTGTCTGCCATATTGCTTCGTCTATTATCAAGGTGACTAGATTGCTAATACTTAGTATATAAATGTGTTCAGCATATAGTCACCTATTTATATATACTAAATTGTTGTATTTATATTCCGCGCACTATAATTTTAATTTATTCTTTAAATATTTTTATAATTTTCACGATAGTCTTCAATTGTTTCCTGTAGCCTATCGAATAACATTTCGAAACCATGAGCTGTTGAATCATGATATTCTTTTTTCTTTTGCTTATATTCTAATTGCGTCAATCGTCGCTCTTTAGGAACTATCGCACTATACGTAAATAGCATTTGTGTAATACCAGCTTCACGCTCAAATATTTCAACTTGAATAGTATCTTCACCATCACTCAGTTCTGGCATGCCGATTGTCATTTCAATATAGTCATGCGGTTCAAGGGTAACGAATGTCCCTTGGACTCTATTTGCTTTCCCTTTGCGTACATCAACAATTTCATATTTACCTTCTTCACGCGCATCAATTGTTATACTTTGATTCGTCCGTTCAGAAGTCATAAACCAACGTTTCAAAAATTGTTGCTCAGTCCAAGCTTGATATACCAATTCTGGTTCAACTTTAAACAATCGTTCCAATTGTACTTGCACATTATCATTCTCAATGTTGTACTTGGCCAAAATAGTCACCTACCTTTAATCTTACCTTTATCTTACCGTAATACTCATCAATTCAAAACTGTAACGTTTCAAATAAAATTAGTAGTTGTAGTTATAGTTATTAACTAATATATTTTATCGTCAAAACACTAGAACGTCAAAGTAATCGCTACTTTTGTGTTTTTGGTTTTAATTTTGGTAGTTTTAAGAAAATAGCAACTAAGCCACAAAGACCTAATAGCATTGGATAAAAGCTATATGGCACCAATTCTAATGGAGATACTTTTGCTACACCTGCAGCAGCAATAAGTTGTGGACTATATGGTAGGATTCCTTGGAAACAACTAGCGAAAATATCTAAAATACTTGCGGATTTTCTTGGATCCACGTCATACTCGTCAGCAATATCTTTTGCTAATGGGCCTGCCATCAATATTGAAATTGTATTATTAGCTGTAGAAATATCAGCTGTACTTACTAAACCAGCTATACCTAACTCTGCCCCACGCTTTGATTTCACTCTATTCCGAACAAAATTCAATAACCATGCAATGCCGCCATTATGTTGGATAAGTGCTACAAGTCCACCAATCATTAATGCAATGATGGCAATATCTTCCATACCTATAATACCTTTAGAAATAGATTGTAATAAACTCGTCCACTTAAATGAACCATCAATCAGACCTATAATTGCTGATAATAACGTACCACCTATTAACACAATTACAACATTAACCCCTACTATCGCTAAAATTAAGACCATAAGATAAGGCAATACTTTAATAAAGTTAAAATCATAATTTTTTGTGTCAGCAACTTGTGTACCTTGTGTCAAAAACCATAGCGCGATAATAGTTAAGAGTGCACCCGGCAGAACAATTTTAAAATTGACTTTAAATTTGTCGCTCATTTTTGTTTTTTGAGTACGTACTGCTGCAATAGTAGTATCTGAAATCATAGATAAATTATCACCAAACATGGCACCGCCTACTACTGTAGCCATAGTAATTGCTGAAGATATGTCTGTCGCTTGACTAAGTCCAAAACCTACTGGGGCAATGGCTGCAACAGTACCAACTGATGTCCCCATTGAAATCGATACAAACATCGAAATTACAAACAACCCTACAATTAATAAATTCTCAGGTATCAATGTTAATCCGAGATTAACAGTAGATTGTACGCCTCCCATATCTTCCGTTGTTTGTGAAAAGGCACCCGCTAAAATAAAGATCAACACCATTAAAATAATATTAGGATGACCTGCACCTTTTGTAAAAATATCTATTTTTTCACCAAATGGCTTTTTCCTATTTTGTACCAAACCAAAAATTGAAGCAATGACAATTGCTACATTTAATGGCATCGTAGTAAAATCACCTGTAATAATACCAACGCCTAAAAATAATAGTACAAATACTATTAATGGCGATAGTGCCCAAAAACTACCTTGTTGTAATTTACTCATAACTAACCTACTTTCTTCATATTAAAAAAGCTCTTTCCTTATTGAAGAAAAGAGCGGCATTAGACCTTGTCATCTTATCTTCTAGCAGTATGTTTGCTGCTACTGGAATTGGCACACGCATTACCATGTTGCCGAAGCTTCCTAGGGCCAGTCCCTCCACTTCTCTTGATAAGCTATTTAAATTCGTTATTACGTTACAACATTTTAGATAGTACGTCAACAGTTTGTAGCTAAACTATTAACTGAGTAACTATAAAATTAATTGTTTGGTCTAATTATCGTAAATGTTTCACCTATGTGAGCATAATCATTACCAGCTAATCTACTAACAGCTTGTAAAGTGTCAGGGTTTATTTTACTGTCTTCAAAATATACATCATCAGCTATATGAAACATGACTACTTCACCAATAATAAGATCAGAACCTTCAAGCTTATCACCTAGTGGGATGATTCTATCCAGCTTACACTCCATACGTACTTTAGCTTGTGCAATCCCTGGTACATCTACTGCTTCAGAATCCACAAGATTTAATGATGTTCTTTCTAATTCATTTAATTCTATAGCAATAGGAGCTGCCGTCTTATTTACTTCTTCTACAATATTATTATCTGTAATATGAACAACAAATTGTCCGGTTTGCTCTATATTTACTGAAGTATCTTTTCTTTTCCCATTTGCTCGCGTTGTTGAAATCATTATCATTGGGGGCGCACTATTCACCACGTTAAAAAAACTAAATGGTGCTGCATTCATTACGCCGGTTTCGCTTTGAGTCGTGACAAAAGCAATGGGTCTCGGAATGACACTACCACTTAATAATTTATAATTCTGTTTTTTAGTTAATCCTTGTGGGTCAATTCTTTTCATTTGTTCATACTCCTAATTCAATAATAAGCGATTCCAAATACTAACAAAATTCAATGCTAATACAAGTTACTCTTATGTTTAATCTATTTGTATACCAATAGAATTTCATAACCTTGATAAGACATTTTACCGCCATAAATCAAGGGGTATTCCCGTACTAATTATTCTTGTTGTAGTAAATCAGCATTAGAAAATTTAATTCTTAGATTTATATTAGACATAAACACACTCGCCTATTAAATTTTTATACTTTTGTTTACCCCAAAACGCTGGTAGCAATTACATATTATACCATTCATTCGTTTAATAATTTTTGGACAAATGCTACAAAATAATCAGGTACTAATCGTAATATTTCTTCGTTCGGATCATATTTTGGGTGATGTAAATCATACATACTATCTGACCCAATAAATGCAAATACACTTGGGTACTGGTTTGAAAAACCTGAAAAATCTTCTCCTATAGTTAACGGTTTATCCATTATTGTGACGTTATAACCAACGTTACGAGCCACATCGATAGCATCCTGTGTTAGTTGTTCATCATTTACCACTGCTCCCGGCAGTTTATGATAAGTTAGCTCAATTTCCACATCAAAAGTTTGCGCAAGGCCATCACATATTTGTTGTAAACGTTGTTCTATTAAATGTTGTACTTCCACGTCAAACGTACGTACTGTACCTTGTACATAAGCATTGTCAGCAATTACATTCCATGTATTACCTGAAGACACTTCACCGATAGTCACGACACCTTGATCAAAGGCAGATAAATTCCGACTTACTATTGATTGAATACTAGTAATGAGTTGGCCTAAGACGATTGTTGGATCATTACCTTGTTCAGGTTTAGCAGCATGTGCACCTTTACCATGGATTGTTATTTCAAAACGGTCTACTGCTGAGGTCACCGTTCCTTGTTTGATAGCAAATTCACCGACAGCTAATGAAGGATAATTGTGATAACCTAATACTGCTTTCACACCTTCCAATGCTCCAGTATTAGTAATACTATATGCGCCATGTGCTATTTCTTCTGCAGGTTGAAAAATAATGCGTACACGACCATTTAATTGCGTTTCCATAGCTTTAAGTTTTATTGCTACGGCTAAAATACTTGCCATATGAATATCATGACCACAAGCATGCATTACGCCTTCTGCAGTCGATTTAAAATCATGTTCAACTTGTTCAATTATAGGTAAAGCATCTATATCAGTACGTACCGCTATAAACTGCTCACCTTGTCCGACTTCAGCAACTAAACCTGTATCCAACGGCAAATCTAATATTTTAATATCATATGATTCCAAAATAGTTCTAATTTTTTTAGTTGTTTCATATTCATAATCTGATACTTCAGGATATTGATGTAAAAGACGTCTCCATTTTACATAATCATCAAAACTTGTCATCCCTTCTCACTCCTTTGATATTGTCGATGTGTATATTTTATAGAAACATATAGTTCTTATTCTGCCTTAAAACAGCTTTCCATTTATACACATGACTACTTTTATTAAATAACCGACTAAATCAATCGCTTTTATTTACTATAGCCTATTATAGCAAGAAGTAATAACGAATAGTTTAAACTTGCTCGTTAAAAAGCTAAGCTATTTTTTCCAACAAGCACATGTTAAAACGTTAAATTACTCCCATTCGTAGTTTTAAACAGAGACTATGTAAATTAATTTATGTTCTTTATATTATCATAGTTAGCGGAATTTAAAATTTAACATTAAAAATAGGACAGGCATAAATCATTTACATGTTTATCGTTGCTTCAATAACATGCTATGATTATGCTTGTCCCATAGCTCTTTATATTAATTTTGTAACTGATATTGATTATCTACAATAACTTTGCCGTCTTTTATAACTTTAGAAGCATGATTAATACCATAATGGTAAAGAACATATTCATGATTAGGTGCGTCCCAAATGACAATATTCGCTTTGTCACCTTTATCAATAGTTCCGGCATCAACGTCAATGGCTTTAGCCGCATTTACAGTTACTGCATTCCATATTTCATTTGCAGAAAGCTTTAATTTTAAGGAAGCAATAGCCATGACTAGTTGTAAATTGTTAGTAACACAACTTCCTGGGTTAAAATCAGTAGCAATAGCAATCGCACCATTATTGTCAATCATGCCACGTGCATCTGCATATTGTTCCTTACCTAAATAAAACGTTGTTCCAGGTAATAGCACAGCTACAGTATCACTATCACGTAATTTTGCTTTGCCTTCTTCGCTAGATGCTACAAGATGATCTGCAGAAATCGCTTGTTCATCAATAGCTAATTCCAAACCACCTAATGGATCAATTTCATCTGCATGAATTTTCACTTTAAAACCTTGTTGCTTAGCTGCTTCCATATATACTTTAGACTCATCAATAGTAAAGACGCCTGTCTCACAAAATATATCGGCAAAGTCAGCATATGGTTTAACTTCTGGTAATAAGTCAATCATTTCTTGTAAAAATGCTTGATTAGACGTTGCGTCTTTAGGCACTGCATGTGGCCCTAAAAATGTATGTCTCATAGTTAAATTATATTTCTCAGCTAATTGATTGGATACTTTTAATTGTTTTAATTCATTTTCTTTATCTAAGCCATATCCACTTTTACTTTCAATTGTAAGCACACCATGTTGAACCATAGTTAATAAGTTTTTTTCAGCTTTAGAGAATAATTCCGCTTCACTCGCTTGTCTAGTGGCATCTACTGTATTTAAAATACCGCCACCCTGTTCTAAAATTTCTAAGTAAGATACACCTTGTCTTTTTAAAGACATCTCATGCTCACGAGAACCTCCATGTACTAAATGCGTATGTGCTTCAACAAGCGCAGGTGATACCACTTTATCACTAGCATCAATTGTCTCTGTCGCTTCATATTCAGTAGTATAAGGACCAGAATAAACAATTTTGCCATCATTAACTACAACTGTCCCATTTTCAATGAGTTCTAAGTCATTTAACTCTTGCCCTTTTAATGGTTTGTCTGTTTTTTTTGGTAAAATTAACTGTTTAATATTTTGAATAACTAAATCATTCATTATGTGTCACCTCTTTTGTAATCATTGGAATATGAATACCTTTCTCTTTTGCCACTTCTACAGACTTGTCGTATCCAGCATCTGCATGTCTCACAACACCCATGCCTGGATCAGTTGTTAATACACGTTCTAAACGTTTTTCTGCACGTTCTGAACCATCTGCGACTACGACCATACCAGCATGTAGAGAATAGCCCATTCCTACGCCACCACCATGGTGGAATGAAATCCAAGAACCGCCTGCAGCAGTATTCACAAGTGCATTTAAAATAGCCCAATCACCAACTGCATCTGATCCATCTTGCATACCTTCAGTTTCTCTGTTAGGACTAGCTACTGAACCAGAGTCTAAATGATCACGACCAATGACAACAGGTGCCGAAATCTCGCCATCACGTACTAATTTATTTAATGCAACTCCCATTTTTGCACGTTCACCATAACCTAACCATGCAATTCGAGATGGTAACCCTTGGAACGCAATTTTTTCCGTTGCTAAGTCTAGCCAACGATTTAATTTTTCGTTATCTGGGAATAATTTTCTCATTTCCTCATCTGCACGTTCAATATCTTTTGGATCTCCACTTAATGCTGCAAATCTAAATGGCCCTTTACCTTCACAAAATAACGGTCTTATATAAGCAGGAACAAATCCTGGGAAATCAAATGCATTACTTACACCATTATTAAATGCAACTTGTCTTATATTATTACCATAATCAAATGCAATAGCACCATTTTGTTGAAATGCTAGCATTAACTCTACATGCTGTGCCATAGATTGTTCAGATTTTTTAACATATTCTTTAGGATCTTTCTGTCTAAGTGCTTTTGCCTCTTCTATTGAATACCCTTGTGGTATATAACCATTTAATGGGTCATGCGCACTTGTTTGGTCCGTGATAATATCAATTTTAAAACCTTTATCTAAAATTGCTTTATGAACATCAACAGCATTGCCTATTAAACCAATAGATAATGGTTGGCCAGCCGTTCTTGCTTCATCAGCTAATTTTAGCGCTTCGTCTAAACTGTCCGTTTTAACATCACAATATTTCGTTTCAATTCGCTTATCGATTCTAGATTCATCGACATCGACACCGATTACGACACCACCATTCATAGTTACTGCTAATGGTTGAGCACCACCCATGCCACCTAGTCCTGCAGTGAGTGTTACCGTTCCATTTAATTTACCATTGTAATGTTGGTTCGCTAACTCACCAAACGTTTCATAAGTTCCTTGTACAATTCCTTGAGAGCCAATATATATCCAACTACCAGCTGTCATTTGTCCATACATCATTAATCCTTTTTTATCCAATTCATTAAAATGCTCCCAGTTCGCCCATTCAGGAACTAATACTGAATTTGACAGTAATACTCTTGGTGCTTCTTCATGTGTCTTGAATACAGCAACAGGTTTACCAGATTGGACTAACATAGTTTCATCCGCTTCTAAATTACGTAATGTTTCTTCAATTGCTTCAAATGCTTCCCAATTTCTAGCTGCTTTGCCAATACCGCCATAGACAACTAAATCTTCAGGTCGCTCTGCTACTTCTGGGTCTAAATTGTTATACAGCATACGCAATACCGCTTCTTGTTCCCAACCTTTACATTCAATATCTAACCCTTTTTTAGCTTGGATTTTTCTCATATTTATTCCACTCCATTCCTCTGTTTAATTACAGTTGTCATGTATAGTCATGTCCAGCGACTACAGAAAGCAAACCCCTTATTAATATGCTTTGTGTTTACAACAGATAAAATTTATGTACCTTATGACTTAAGTATAATATGATTATTTATAGATAACCAATATTAATAAACTAATGATTCATAACTTAAAACTATAAATAAACGTTAGGAGTGTTATGTATATGAAAATAATTCAACTAGAGTATTTTCTAGCTATAGTAAAATACAATAACTTTACACAAGCTGCTCAATTTTTACATATAAGCCAGCCTTCTTTAACAGCTACGATCAAAAAAATGGAAGCAGATTTAGGCTACGATTTATTTACGCGTACGACAAAAGATATCAAAATTACAGAAAAAGGTATCCAATTTTATAACTATGCTGTTGACCTAGTACAAAACTACCATCAAACAATGGAGAAAATGCATGATTTAAATATTAGTGAAGTCCCTAAAATTAAATTTTCCATTCTGGAATCTACAAATCAATGGGTATCTCAAATCATAACGACACACCGTTCAACTTTTCCAAACCAAACTTATCAAATCTCGGAAGTACATGATCAAGCGATTATATTAGAGAACTTGTTAAATTTTGAAACACATTTAGCTTTAACCAATGAACAAATCACTCATGAAGACATACAGTCTATTCCATTATATGAAGAATCGTATGTCTTACTTACACCACAAAATGCTTTTAAACAACAACGTACAATTATTATCAAATCATTACCACTAATATTACCTTCTAAAGGTTTACAAGTACGCAAACATTTAGATGATTATTTCATGCGTATGAATATTCATCCTAACATCGTTATTGAGGCTGACCGTTTTGAAGCTGCTACAAATTTTGTACATCGTGGTTTAGGTTACGCTGTTATTCCAAGATTTTATTATCAGTCATTCAATGCTAACAATTTAGATGCAATTGAGATTAAACCAAAACTTGGGCGCACAATTTTTATTAATTATTACAAAAAACGAAAGCACTCTCAACGTGTGCTTTCGTTGGTAGATCACTGTAAAGATTATTGGAACGTCATAAAATAAAGTGATGGAAAAAGTTAGCTGTTAATTTTGCTGTCCTATTATCAACATCATATTGAGGATTGGTTTCGGCGATACTAATCGTTGAAACCTTT
Organism: Staphylococcus arlettae; assembly: GCF_025560845.1. NCBI lineage: Bacteria > Bacillati > Bacillota > Bacilli > Caryophanales > Staphylococcaceae > Staphylococcus > Staphylococcus arlettae. The sequence continues at coordinate 666,194 of NZ_CP094803.1, read as the reverse complement.
TCGCTAGGTATAATTCTTTTGGCCATTTCTAATACTAGGTTCGGATAAAGTCCTAGCACTGCTGTAGCACTGACTCCTGGTGCAAAGGCACTATCAATGACGTCCATACATATTGTGAACATAATGACATCATGATGATGTATAAAACGTTCTATTTTTTCTTTAATTGGTGGTGATAATTGGTGTAATAACTCGTCGGCATATACATATTGTATACCTTTAGCATCCGCATAATTAAATAGTGCTGCTGTATTGCCCCCTTGTTGAATACCAAGTACCAAATATGCAGTATTATCATCTTCTTCTAATATTTGTCGAAAACTTGTACCCGAAGTAGAACTCTGCTCTTCCCTTGTATCAAAATGCGCATCAATGTTAATAACACCGATTGAAGCATCTGGATACGCTTCTCTCACGCCTAAATATTGCGCATATGCTATATCATGACCGCCACCTAAGAGAAACGTTTGCTTATGGCGACTAATAGATTCTGCAACTAAATGGCCATACTCTTGTTGTGTTTTTATTAGTTGACTCTCATGGTGCTCAACATTACCGTAATCACAAATGGAACATTGACTAAGATCAGGTAAATTGGCAAAAGCTTTCCTTATAGCATCTGGTCCTTCTTTAGCACCCATTCTACCTTTGTTAAGCTCTACACCTTTATCAACAGCGTAACCTAATAATCCAACACCTTGTTTTTCATTAATATTTAATTGTTGTGTTAAATCACCAAACTTTATTGTTTGGAAATGCCTAAAGTGTTCTTGATTTGTTGCACTATCTGTTCTGCCAGTCCAAAGCTCAGTATCAGGTAACTTATACATAGTTCTCCCCCTTTAAAAACTAAATGAACAATTAAAGTATACGCTTACATTTTTTTGAATTCAATTCCTAAATTTCTTTTACCCGTTACAATGTGCGTTTAATGCATTGATTACAATACAAATTGTTTCACTTATATGAATAAATCATCAGAACTATTACATTTCAATGATATTTTTGATTAATGATTTATTTCTAACAGCTAAATCTGTATAATTACCATTAAATGATTTTTTTCATACCTATTATGGAGGTTACATAAATGAATAATAAACGTATACCAGGTTTTCAGTGGGCAATGATTGTATTCCTGTTCTTTATCATTGCATACGTACTACCTATTATACTCAAAGATTTCCAAGGTAGTTTACCTTATAAATCTTTCGTATTTGACATAACAGCTATTGCTCCATTTATCGGTGCTCTATTCTGTTTATTAATTTTCAAACATAAACGTCTTCAATTAGGCGGTTTAAAATTTACCATTGGTTTAAAAACAATAGAACGTATCCTTTTAGCATTAATTTTACCGTTAACTATTTTAGCAGTTGCAATGGTTAGTTTTAATATTCTTGCTGATAGTTTTATTTTATTACAAGCAGAAGACTTTTCCGTTTCTCTAACTACTGTAATTATCGGACAATTAATCACAGCAATGTTAATTGAATTTGGCTTCCGTTCTTACTTACAAAACATTGTAGAAAATCGTATTTATACTTTTTTCGCATCAATTCTTGTAGGGATTCTATATTCAATCTGGAACTTAAACCTTAGTTTCGGTATGACATTCGCTGCATATAACTTCTTATATACATTCGCTTTTTCAATGATTATTGGCGAATTAATTAGAGGTACGAAAGGTAGAACAATTTATATTGCTACACTGTTCCACTTTGTTATGTCATTTGGCTTAGTATTTTTATTTAATGAAGAGCTAGGCAATGTCTTTGCTATGAAAGTGATTGCCTTATCAACAGTAGCAGTTGGTGTTGTATACTTACTAATTACTATGATTATACGAGTTATATTATACTTCTTCACGAAAAGAAACTTAGATGAAATTGAAGAAAATAACTATATGGATCACCTAGATGACGAGTCACATTTAGATGTGAATGACACGCCAGCAGAAACTGAACAAGCAACAAATGACTATGAACCAGCTTCTGCCGATACATCGTCTACCGTTCATGATGAGCAAGATGAAATGAATTCTACTCATCAAGAAAATGACGATACTTCATCAACAGTAGCTACTGCTAGCCAAGATAACAACATTGCGAAAAATGTCGCTAATGATACTGAAACAACATCTCATCAACTGCATCAATCAGAAGAAATAGAACCTTCGCTTAACGAAGATGAAAGTCAAACATCAACAGATGATGAACCTACAAACGACAACACAGAAACTCAAAATCAACGTTCATCATTCTTTTTGAAAAGTAAACGACGTAATCGAAGATAATTTCATAATTACAATACAAAAAGCATGTGTTTTGAAATAGTTATTGATACAACTATTCAAAACACATGCTTTCTTTATTTATTAATAATATTTACACCATTTTGTGTGCCAATAATTACTTGGTCTGTGACATCTAAGAAATATCCAGTCTCTAATACACCTACTAAGTGAATTAAAAACTCATGCATCTCATATGGATCGATTGTATGATTTAGCGTTATATCTAATATATAATTACCATTATCCGTGACAAATGGAATGTCATTAGCCAGTCGTCTTTCCACTTGTAATTGGCCATAAGCCTCTATTTTCTTAGCCACTAATAACCAATTAAATTTATCAACTTCTACGGGTAATTTGAATGTTTCACCAAGATAATCCACTAACTTAGAATCATCTGCTAAAACAATAAATCGCTCTGCCATAGCATCTATTACTTTTTCCCTAAATAGTGCTCCACCGCCACCTTTAATCAAATTAAGCTGTGGATCCACTTCATCTGCACCATCAATAGCGAGATCAATATAGTCGACATCATTTACATCTATAATATGCATACCTAAATTTTTTGCAATATATGCAGTTTTGTTAGAAGTACATACGCCAGTAATTGACAGTTGTTCATGCTCAATTTTTTCAGCAATTTTAGGTACAAGGAGTTCAATCGTTGAACCAGAACCAATACCCAATATCATACCATCTGTAATTTGGCTTAAAGCATCACTAAATGTACTTATCTTCAACTGTTTTTTATTCATATTGTTGCCCCTTTATAACCATTCTTTTAATATCATTGTACATTAGAATTTTTAAAAGATATAGATATAAACTAAAAACAGCCAACTGAAAACTTCCAGTAGATGCTCACTCAATTTAAGCGTTTATTTTTTTCATCTATGATTTTACCGTTTCTTCCTATACAATAAAGCGTAACGATACAAGGAGGTTACACTATGATTTATGAATTAAATGCCATTTCAACTGGTAAAATCGAAACCCTCACATACGGTAAAAAGCAAATGCAATCTGCTTTAAACAAAACAGTATTCACAGATACATGCTGGCTTACGACAACTGGTTTTTGCGACGATGAACAAGCTTATAAAGGACATGGTGGTCCAGACAAAGCATTATGCTTATTCAGTAAATCAAATTATCAAATGTGGCAAGATGATATCACAGAATTACCAGATTACGCGATGTTTGGAGAAAATTTAACTGCTAAACATATGGATGAAAAGACAACTTACTTTGGTAATCAATACCAACTCGGTTCTGCAATCATTGAAGTTTCTGAAATAAGAGAACCTTGTTGGAAAATTCAAACGAAATATCAAATTCCAGATTTAGTAAAACGTATGTCTAGTTCAGGAAGAACTGGATTTTATTTTAGAGTGTTAAAAGAGGGCTATGTCGCTCCAGATGATAACTTACATTTAATTCAGCAGGCTCCTGATGATACGTTGCTTTCTGTTTTTGAGCTCAATCACCTTATGTATAATGATCGCAATAATATTTCTAAATTAACTTATGCACTTCAAAACCCTTATTTAACAACCGCACGTATCGACAAATTACAACGATTATTAACCAAAGCTCAACAACTATAAAATTACTGCGCGATTGTTACTATTAATTAATGCTACCGTTCTGCTAACTTATCTAAATGAAAGCTGATGTAAAGTACATATCATTTATTGCATAAAAAAAAGAGGCTCGAGCGACATTTTGCTCAAGCTTCTTTTAAAGTGTTTTATTTTAATCGTGTCTTATAATACTCATTTACTTATTAAATGTCTGCTTTTTCAAATATTTTATATGACGTCTTAGAGTAATATGGTTGATCTGGTGTAATAATAGACGGTGCTTTGTCACCATAAAGATTTATATCATTAGGGATACATTGTGTTTCCAATGTAAAACCAGAATGTGCTTTATAAATATTGAAGTCACTATCCCAACTACTAGTATCATTAAAAGTAAAAATAACAATATTCGGCATATCTGTCTTTACTTGTAATACAAAACGTTTATTTTCTACTGCCATTTCACCATTTTCAACTTCAAAAGGATGATCAACACCATTAAACATGTCCATTTGTTGTTTGATTTTAGGATTTTCACTTGTAAAAAGCTCTTTAAATTGAATCTTATTACTATTAAATATAGTAGACAAATCTATAGTATCGGTACTGTTAACTATATTGTCTTCACCTAATGGGTACATTGCTAATTTATTACTACTTATATAATGATTATCAATCATATTATTGTCTCTATTTAAATTAAAATACACATGATTCATAGGATTGAATAGTGTTTTTTCGGTAGTTGTTGCTTCGTATTCTATCGTCCATTTATGATCCATATCATAAGTATGAATAACTTTTAATTCAATATCACCTGGGAAATAATCATCTGTACTTTTAATTTGGGTTGTAAAAATGATTTTAATCTGACCAACTTGTTCTTCAATTTGATAATCAAAAAAGCGTGAATCTAAACCGTTAGTACCCCCATGAATATTGTGAGCACCATCATTGTGCTCTAAATGATATGTTTTACCATCTAACTCAAATGTAGCGTTAGCAATGCGGCCACCGTATCGTCCCACTGTAGCCCCAAAGAAAAATGGATTAGGTTCGTAGAATTCATCCGCTTCCACAATATTTCCTAACACAATGCTGTTATCGTCATACTTCCAAGATACTATACGAGCACCGTAATTAGTAAAGACTATCTTGGTTTCTTCATTATCAATATTAATTAGTACTATCCCATTTCTTTGTTTTTCAACTGTAGCAAACATCTTCAATTACTCCCTTTCAGACTAACACCTGCATCAATGCCTAAAGACAACTTGTTGACGTCGATAATTAGATAGAAATTGTTTAACAATAAAATCATGATACTTATTATAGCAAGCTTAACACACACTTACATGCCCTTTCCTAAAACATGTCGTCTGTATTGAACGATTTCACAATGATGACTTTAAACCGAGATGCTAAGTAAAAGCTTAATTTTTGCTTCATATTCCTTTACTGTTAGTTAAATACATTGTAACAATTAATTTCAAAATAAATCTATACTATTTGTAAATTTTTACAAATTAATAAATTGAATTATCGTTTACCAAACACTTTTTTCATTGCCGTAGCAGCACTTTTGTCAAAGCTAAGGACAGAATCCTTATAGCTTTTAATAGCAATCCATAATAAAATAATAGTTACTATAATTGCGAGCACAATACTAACAACGATTTCCCAAAGTTGTACTTCTGGTGAAGCAGCACGCACAAACATTACAAATGGTGAAAATAACGGAATAAAGCTTGTTATTTTCGTTAATAGCGTATCATTGTTCATTACACTATATAAGGAAACGTAGAACGCTATCATACTTATTAAGGTCATAGGCATTAACGCTTGATTAATGTCTTCAATACGAGATGTGATAGAGCCTAGTATAGCGGCCAAGATGACATATGATAGTATACCAATAATCAAATTAATAATTCCTACAATAACTATTTGAAGTGTTAACTCATTAGGTTTAACTTCAAAACCTTGTAACATCTCACTCATATCAAAAGCGAAAAAGGCTAGAATACCTACTAAAACAAATATCGCAATTTGAGTTAACGCTACCGCAATGACACCTGTAATTTTAGCTAAAATGTGTGTGATGGGCGAAACACTAGTGATAATCATTTCTATTACACGCGATGTTTTCTCTGTAGCAATCTCCATGGCAATTTGACTAGCATAATTAATAATAATAAAGAACATAAGCATAAGCCCAGCATAAACTACAATAATATTAAATGATTTTTGTGCTTCACTTAATTTTGTATCATCTTTATTTGTTGAAACCATTTCTGATTCAACTTTACTTTTACTTTGTAGTTCCTTTAACTCAGCTTGTGATAAATTAAGTTGGGCCGCAGTCATTTGAGTTTGGATTGTCGTCAATACTGTCTCTAAGTTTTGTTTATCTTCTTGGTCTACAGAATCTTTACTTAAAATTTTAGCGGTCAATTTATTATTCTCTTCGGTAATGACATAACCCATATTAAGTTTTTCTGACCTGATTTGTTTTTTTAAATCTGCTGAAGAGACTCGAGTAAATTTGGCATCATTATTTATATGGTCTCCTTGCTCTTTTATTACTTTATATATGTCACTGTTCGTTGTAGCAACACCAATTTCATCTGGTCCATCATCGAAAAAATCTATAATTTTATTTGCGTTAGCAGCTACTAAAATAAGCAATACTACTAATCCAGTAAAAATTAAAAATGACTTAGTTTTAACTTTATTTATATAACTCAACTTGAAAGTAGCTAAAAATCTATCCATTATAATCACCTACTTTTTCAATGAAAATTTCATTTAATGATGGTTCCACCACTTCAAACCGTTTCACAAAGCCATAAGAAGTTACAATATCAAAAATTTCTGTTGCCACTGCTTCATTGTCAATTTCAACTTTGATATCTCGTTTTGTTCTCGTAACTTCTTTAACACCTGGAATACTATCTATCTCAGACATTTCGGCATCCGTTTCTATTATCACACGCTTATTGCCATGATTTTTTTTCACTTCATCAATCGGCCCTACAACTACTATTTGACCTTGATTCATAATGCATACATCATCACATAATTCTTCTACGTGCTCCATCCTATGCGAACTATAAATGATAGTAGTACCGTTGTCGTTCATATCTTGTACTGCTGATTTCAATAATTCAACATTGACTGGGTCTAACCCACTAAAAGGTTCGTCTAATATTAATAAATCAGGTTCATGAATCATACTCGCCAATAATTGTATTTTTTGTTGATTACCTTTTGATAAGGCTTCAATCTTCTTATCTTTATTTTGGACAATATCAAAACGTGTTAACCAATAATCAATAGCTTGTTTGATTTTTTGAGATTTCATACCTTTTAGCGTAGCAAGATAAAACAATTCATCATATACCTTCATTTTAGGATGTAATCCACGTTCTTCAGGTAGGTAGCCAATTTTATCGTACAATTTTTTATCTATAATTTGATTATTGTAAGTGATGGAACCTTCAGTAATGGGGGTCAAACCTAAGATCATCCTAAAAGTCGTAGTTTTACCTGCCCCATTTCTACCTAAAAATCCTAACATCTTCCCTTTTTCTAACTTTAAAGATATATCATTAACTGCCGTGACCGATTTATATTTTTTTGTGACACCATTGATTTGCAATGTCATTACGCAACTACTCCTTCTATTTTTTATTATCTATGTTAAGCTTATTGATTTTTATACTTTTACAATAAAAAGCATTTATCACAGTGAATTCTTTGTTGATAAATGCTTTTGTCTAATCCAGTTAGTAGTCATCCTTATGATAAACACTAGCCTCATGTTTAATCATATCTTTCGGATACACGCCGTATTTGTTATTTTTCGAAACGCTATCGAAACAACATATTACTATTTGATAAATAGCTAGTATCTGGATCGTTATGTACATGAAACTTAATAGAACCCAACTTGATACGTTTTCAAAATTTGGATCCATTAAATTGATAGTATTAACAAATATATAAAATGTTATTCCTAGTGCTGACGCTAAAATAGGTATGAACATCGTTCTATCCGTGTCATGAAAACGTCTTACTTGTAGTGCTAAATTAGGTATAAATGTTGCAATGCCGTATAGTAAGCCATAACCTATCATTAATAGTAATAATACTATGCCTACAGCTGTCATGGCTTCGGCCTCTGTTACTATTCCCATAATTATTAAAAGTATACTAATTACACCAATTACAATAGCTGGAACCATGAAAATTAAGTGCCAAATAATCATATACCAATATTCGCTTCGTCTCGATCGTCCTGTAAAATTAACATAATTACGCCAAAACAATTTAAATGCCCTGCCAAAACTGATTTTTTGTGTTATCATTCCACTCCTAAATAAGTAAATTAAGCACGTTATATAGCTGCTTAACTACTTTGCTTGCAGCTACAATTTAATATATTATGTTAAAGTACAATAATTTGATTATCTTGATATCTTAAATTGTTTATTTTAGATAGTATACCAAACATTTTTATATCTATATATATTTATCGAAAACATTTAACTTATAAATATTTTTGCATTAATTATAATGATTAACAAGGAGGCTAACATTTGGACTTTATACAGCGAGATACAATAACGATTGCAAAAGATTTATTAGGTGTTCGTGTACTATACCATGACAAACAGCAAACCTATAGTGGCTATATAGTCGAAACAGAGGCATATTTAGGTGTAGTTGATCAAGCAGCTCATGGTTTTAATAGCAAACGCACTCCTAAAGTAGAATCCCTTTATAAAGAAGGTGGTACAATCTATGCTCACGTTATGCATACACATTTGCTTATCAATTTTGTAACACAACTGGAAAATATTCCAGAAGGCGTACTTATTCGTGCAGTTGAACCTGAAGAAGGTGTAGAAGCAATGACAGCAAATCGAGGTAAAAGTGGTATAGATTTAACAAATGGTCCGGGTAAATGGACTAAAGCCTTCAATATACCTCGATATTTAGATGGTTCTAAACTGAATGAAGGTAGATTAGAAATCGATACCAAAAATCGCAAATATCCTCAAGCAATAATTTCAAGCCGTCGCATTGGCATTCCAAATAAAGGCGATTGGACCTATAAACCATTGCGTTATACCGTACGAGGAAACCCATATGTTTCACATATGAGAAAATCTGATATGTTACCCCCTCAAGATACTTGGAGATAATTGCTTTTTAATGACATTAAATAGAGCTTGGAACATTGATTATGTTCCAAGCTCTATTATTAATTTATTTCATTATAACTCCAACTGTCTTTGGTTAATCCAAGATTCTAACTTTGGACTAAAAACGAGTTGAGATTGTTTTAAATCTTCTATTGTTCTTGCATTAAGCATCGTCATTATCGTTTTAATTTGTGCTACAAATTGGTCGACATATTCTAATGTTTCGGTAATACCATGATTTTCAATTTGATTTAAGAACGGACGTGACATTCCAACTGCATTTGCACCTAACGCTAGACATTTCACTGCATCTAATGGCGTACGTACCCCGCCACTAGCTAGAATATTCATATCTTTCTGGAAAGATGTGCTTTCTAGTAATGATTCTACCGTTGTTTGACCCCAATTTGATAAATAATTCATATCTTTAAGTGAACGTCTTTCATTTTCAATATCTACGAAATTGGTGCCACCTCTACCACTAACATCAACATAGCGCACTCCTATTTTTTGAAGTTGACGTATTGTTTCTTTACTCATACCAAAACCAACTTCTTTGACTATAACAGGTACATCAACACGTGAAACAATACGAGCTAAATTATCCATCCATGTTGAAAAAGTACGATTGCCCTCTGGCATAACTAACTCTTGTGGTGAATTCACGTGGACTTGTAACGCTTGAGCATTGAGTAAGTCAACGGCCTCTATAGCTTTGTCTACAGGGACATCAGCGCCCACATTACTAAAGATAATTCCTTCTGGATTAGTCTCTCTTACTACACTAAATGATGAAGCCATTTTACTATTACGTAACGCTGCATGTGTAGAACCTAAAGCCATTGCTAGTCCCGCTTCACGTGCAATAACAGCTAATTTTTCATTAATCTGCTTTGTCCAATCACTACCACCTGTCATAGCATTGATATAGATTGGAATGTCTAAAGTGAAATCACTTAATTCACTTGTCAGTTCGACATCTTTAACATCGATATCGGGTATGGAGTGATGTACAAATCTCATTTCATCAAAATCAGATAATTTAGCATCAGTTTGCGCCATAGCAATTTCTACATGATCATTCTTTCTTTGTTCTCGCTTTAAATCGCTCACTTTCGTCCCCACTTTCATCTTGATGGTTCATATTGCAAATAACTCAAACTAACTTAAAACCATCTCTTTTTTTTAAAATACCAAATACATACAATAGTTATGATTAACATTATTGACAATACTATAAAATAACCATAATGCCAATTTAATTCTGGCATATAGCGAAAATTCATACCATATATGCCTGCTATGAGTGTTAAAGGTAAAAATACCATAGAAACTAAAGTTAACACTTCCATTATTTTGTTCATTTTATATGATGTGTAAGACACATAATTTTCTCTTATTTCATTAGTCATCTCTTGCGATACTTTTAAAATATTCTCTTGTTTGATGATATGATCTTCAACATGTTGTTTATATAATTCGCTTTGATGATCAGTAAATAATACTTGATCTTCTTTCAAATCTATAATGAGTGTTTGCATTGGATATACTAGACGCTTTAGTTTAATAACGTCAGATCGTAATTTAAACACATCATCCATGATTTGTTGATTTGAAACACCATTTACTTGAGTGTCTTCAAATTCATAAACTTTATCTTCTATATTATACGTATAATCAAAGTAATCATCAATCAAACTATCTAGTATTTTCAACACCATATGTGCGCTTATCAGCTGTTCATTTCTATTTGTTTGCATATAATCAACAATACTTTCTAATACTTGATGTGTTTCATGGTGATAAGTAACTAAGACGTTATGTTGAATAAATATATTCAATGCTTTAGGTCCTAGATCAGCACTACGAATGCCATGCATGACTAGATATTGATATGTTTGATATGTTTTGTATTTTGCTCTAGGTGTTTCATTAACTGTATCATCAATTTCCAATTGATTAAACTTAAAATGTGTTGCTAATAACTTATTTTCATCTTCGGAAGGTTGATTAAAATCATACCAAACAAATCGAGCATCTGCTGGAATTTGTACAATATGATGCGCTGTTGCTATTTTGTTATCAATAGTCTGAAAACGAATAGTAAGTGTCATGATTACCTCCCGAAAAGACTTTTCTCTATTTTATCATGAAACACATTAGATGTATGTTTAAACTATTTTTAGTAAAATATAGTTAACAATTCATTTTAAACTTTATAGGAGTTGACAGAAATATGACAGGCACTTTTACGGTCACTTATACAGTTAGTGACGACATGATTGATCACAATCAACATATGCATGACGCTAATTACAATAGTGTCTTTAGTACCGCAATTAATCAATTCAATTATACACATGGTCTTTCATTGGCTGAACGTGAAACATTAAATTTCACTATCTTTACTGCCGAAGAACAAACTTCCTATTTGTCAGAACTTAAATTACACGATACTTTTACTATTCACTTGTATTTGTATGATTTTGATGCTAAACGTGTACACTTTTTCGCAATGCTTATTAAGGATGACGGGTCTGTAGCTGCAACTAACGAAGCTATGATGCTAGGCATAGATCGCGCTACCAAAAAGGTCAGTCCTTTTCCAGATTCATATTACAATCAATTAACACTTTATAAGCAACAACAAGCTACTATTGATTGGCCGAAACAGCTCGGTCATCAAATTGGCATACCAAAATAAATGAGGTGATACAATGGAACATCCAATAACTGAACAAGTAAACCTACAGTTATATGACTATTTTGATAATGTTAAAGTAGCTTTAAGTGAACTTAACCAATCTAAAGCTTTAGTAATAAATGGCCCTACTGAGAAATTATTAAAGCGCGGATTTGATATGAGTTACTACCAAGGTCAAAAAAAGGCAATAGATGCTATTAATACTTTGCTTCAAACTTATTCAACAGATGAAAAATTCATACAAATTTTCACTGATTATGCTATCGAAACTGATGAATCTTATAGCAGAGCGTTAGAACAATTCAGCAAATTATTAGATATACCTGGCGAATTTGACACACAATTAGCTACTTTTTATCAATTAAAAGGACAAAAGTTTATTATCGACAATATTAATGCGCTAATACGTGAAAATTAACTATTAATAGCCACTAATACAAAGTAAGAAGCTGAAATCTATCAATGTGATTTCAGCTTCTTCTATTTACAACAAAATGATTTAGTGTTCAGTATTTCAAAATATACAGATAGTCTCTGAGCATTATTAAGCTTCCCTATAATTGTGATAGTATCAAAAATTAATATTGGTTGAGAAAACTCCCAAATCGGAATCTTAACCAGCTATTAGAGTATCTATCCAATTTTAGTAAAATTTGAATTTTCATATTCTATGATTTGACTTGAATGAATTTTTTCTCTTTTTATTCATAAAAATCGACTTCTTAATTTTATATTGTTGTTCTTCCTTAAATTCGGCTATCATAAAATCTCTAAATCAATGATTAACTGCAATCCAAATTTCACTGTAAGCAGTTTCTCTATTAGAATCATTAAATTTACTAAAAGAAAACATTGGAATATCAGCTAAATTATACTCTGTTTTTGGTAACCACTCTGAAAAGATCTTAGCATATGTGTCTTGTAACACTTTTGGGAATTCACCCTCATTTTCAAAGACTACCCATTTACTTTCATCAATATTTATAACATCAAACTGATTACTTATATTATTCTCAGTTGTCAAAACACCAATCATATGAGTTAAAAATCCTTCTTCCTTAGTAAAATCTTCATCAACATTATATGAAACATTTATAAATTCATTAGGTCCAATATTTTGTAAATAGTGCATTTGTTTATTTTGATCACTAGTAATGTTATTTGCTAATTCTTCAATTTCATTATTAACACCTTCAAATTGCATAGAAACACGCTTTTTAAATCCGACTATATTAACTTCTGGTAATTCTTCAATTCTAGTTTTCATATTTATTCCTCCTTTAACATTAATAGCAAATGAAAGTTTTGGATATGAAATTAAAACTTGGTCTTCATATATTTGAGATGGTAGATATCCACTCCATTCTTTAAAGGATTTTGTAAAACCATCAATCGAATATCCATATTTTATAGCTACATCTGTTACAGATTTCTTATCCAATAAATCTTTATTAGCAAAATATAATTTTCTCTTTTTTATATATTCAGATAAGCCTATACCAGTGAGAAATATAAATAAATTTCTGTAGTGTTGCTCAGGTATACCAACAAAATGCGCTATATCAGACAAACTCAAATTTTTAGTTAAATTTTCATCTATATAATCTATAGAATTATTCAAGTCTTTTAATATCATATCTATCACCTTTCGACTTTATAATAATTAATGACAAAATAAATGACTCGATAATCTCTATATAAAAATTATCGAGTCATTTATTTTACTTCCGAAATCTAAATTCACGCTGCCAAAAACCAATTTGTTTTACAATTGCTTTTCGACCGCTTTCATCAAACAATAACGCAATGATTGTATACATGTCTAAAACTTTTTCAATTGTCGAGAGTGCTCTGTAGTTCAACACACACTTCTTATTAATTTGTAGCTTTCGCACACTTAACTAACTATAATCAACATCAAAGTTAATCTTGTAACGAAGCTACAATTTGTCTTACTGCTTTATGTGATTGTCGAATTGGGTATAGCGGGAAATCATGGACCATTCTTTTATATGGATAAAAATGTATTGCACGCTGATTAAATTCCAACAACTCTACAAGTTTTTGCATATCTGGATAATACACTTCTTTAGTACTGCCAAACATATATACAGGAGGCAATTGTGTTAAATCACCATTAATCGGTGATATTAAAGGATGATTTAAAGTTAAATCACCGGCCCAGCATTGTAAAACTTGTTTAATTCCTTCTTTATTAATTAATTTATCACGCTTTTCCATACCTTCTGTTATAACGTCATTATTTAATTCAGCATCTAGCAATGGCGAAATCAAATATATTTTATTAGGCGTTGGCTTATTTTGCGCTAATAACTGTTGCACAAAACTTAAAACTAAACTACCGCCAGTCCCATCACCCATTATTACAATATCTTTACTATCTACTTCTTTTAATAATGAATCATATAAGTCCATAATAGCTTGATAAGTAGTATGAACATGTGCAATAGGTGCTTTAGGATATATAGGCATAATTACTTCATGTAATGTATTTAAAGCTAATTTATCCATAAAACGCCAATGAAATACAGATGGCTGTAAAACATTATAGCCACCATGAATATAAAGCAATTTTTGTTTGTTATTATGCCTAAAATTAAATCTAAATACTTGCATGCCTTGAAAATCTTGTTTTTCTAAATTAGACTTTACATTTAAACTTTCTGGTTGTTTATGTTTTTCTTGATTTTTAGTTCTTCGTTTTTCCAAAAATTGTTGTAGCGCCTCATCATTATCAAATTTCATCGTTCTATTATGCAATAAATACTTTTTTATGACACTATTCATTAAATTAAGTTCCATTAATTTATCAATCCTACTTTTTTGTTTATAAATAATTATATTTTAATATTTTTATTGTAATTTTAGAAGTAACTTGTAATAAGACACTAATAATTTTATACTTATTTGCTCAAAACAGTTATAATTAATACTATATTTAAACAACTCGATTGTCCACGTACTTAATATTAATTATTTTTATACCAATTTATATTAAGTTATTTTATATTATAACAAACCTGACATTAAAATGATAAAGTTAGAAAATACAGTGTTATAATAGGAGGAAAACATATGGCCAAAGACACACATCACTTCAAAAACTTTGAACATACTTTAACGACCGCTCCTATGCAAAGAGGTGCACAATATGCAGAAAAAAAGAAAAAATCATGGGTTAGCCTAATTATTCATATTATTATTTTAATACTGTTAGCAATTACAGGTTATAGTATGTATAATGATCCAATTGTTAATCTAGTGTTGGCTGACGAACAAATTACTTTTAGCCAAATTACTCATTTTCAAGACACCTTAAACAATATTTCAAATTTGAATATTAATATAGACAACATAGAGAATCTACATTCTATTATTGATACTTTAATTTTCATTTTTTATATTTTTTTTATTGCGATTATTTTAAGTTTAATTTTCACAATTTTCATCCTAATATTTAATCGTACTGTCTTAAAAATCATAAATTTATTTATCATGATTATTATGTTAGTCATTACATTTGGTTTTTCTATTATAATCAAAAATATTGCGAGTCGTATCGCGAATTCTATGAGCCAATATTATATAACAGTTAAGCCTAGTAACGTATTGATAGAAGCAGATGCCATCCATAATGCTTTAATATTATTAAGTTGTGCTGTTGCTCTTGTTATCATAAGTTTGTTCTTTAGAAATAGACGTACACGTATCAGTTAAAAAACAATTGAATAACTTCACTATTAATAGTGCTAATATATAACAAAAAGATCTGGGACATACTGTCCCAACTTCAGAACGTAAACAACCCCTTTGCAGTAATTTGCGAAGGGGTTGTTTATTTTCTATTTATATAATTTTTTCAAAATAGTACTGATTCTTTTACTAACCACATTGCTATTTTTAGATTTATGGCATCACAAATTAGCGTGGTCTCCATGGAAAATTTTTTAATTCCTCTGTTTAATTTATATAATTTATAATATCTTCCGTATAATATTGGCAGTGATTTGGGCCGACTCCTGCGGGAATAGCGCTAGCCGAAGACTACAGGCTGAGGCAGTGCCCGCGGAAAGCGTGCACAAAAAAAACTGCCAACAAAGTCAAAGACTTTGTCGACAGTCTAAAGCTGGGACGTTCTGTCTCGGTTTTTTTAATCTCACTTTTTATTCTTTAGAAATATAGTGTTCTTTACCTCGTAAGAATAAACTTAAAATAAACGCTAATGCACTTAATGCTGTCGCAACTAAGAATGCACTATTCACACCATTTATAGATGCCAGTTTTTGAACAAATTCTAGTATTTTCTGTGTTGCCATTTGTTCGCCACCCATTGCTTGAGCCATCTCTTGTAAGCGATCTTTAATAAATGGATTTGTTTTATCTAAATCTTGTGAATATGTCGAAACATATTGTGTTGTTTGCGTTGACATAACAGTAACAAGTAACGCTGTACCAATTGACCCTGCCAATTGACGTAACGTATTCGACAATGCATTACCATGCGAAATTAATCGTTGTGGCAATGAATTCATACCCGCTGTCATGATAGGCATCATTATAAAACTCATACCAAATGAACGTATAATATAAATAACCATCAAATGACTATATGTTGTATTCATATTTAGTTTTGTTAATTCCCAAGTGGCATACGTCATAATACCAGTACCAATAAGTGCCAATGGTTTAATACCTATTGTATCAAGTAAACGACCTGCTATCGGACCCATAAAGCCCATAATAAGAGCGCCAGGTAGTAGCAATAGTCCTGATTGTAATGGGGTAAATCCTCTTAAATTTTGTAAATATAGTGGTAATAAAATCATTCCACCAAACAAACTCATTGTTACAATCATATTGATTATTGTCGTCAATGTAAATCCAGAATATTTTAATACTTCTAAATTCAACATTGGTACACGCATAGTCAATTCGCGAATCACAAATGCCACAATAAATACGACACCTAAAAGTAAAGTAATTACTACTGATGGCGCGGTCCAACTATTATTACCAGCTTCACTGAAACCATATAGTAAAGAACCAAAACCAATAGTACTAAATATTATACCTGGGATATCTGCTTTAGGATTAGTTGTAACTTGATAAACTCTAAACCATATATAGGCTATTGCGAGAGAAATCAAACCAATAATAAACATACCGTAAAACATAATATTCCAATGGTAGTTTTCAACGATATAACCAGATAACGTTGGACCAATAGCTGGAGCAAGAATCATTGCAATTCCTAATGTCCCCATTGCTGCGCCACGTTTTTCTGGTGGGAATATTGTCATAAAAACATTAGTCCCTAAAGGCATTAAGATACCTGCACCAATAGCTTGTAATACTCTCCCTACCATCATTATAGTAAATGAACCAGAAATACCACAGACAAGTGAACCTAAAGTAAACAGAGTCATCGCAACTAGAAATAGTTTACGATATGAATATTTATTGAATAGGAACGCACTTATTGGTATTAAAATACCATTTACTAACATAAACCCTGTCATCAACCATTGTCCTGTATTAGCTGAAATATTAAAATCAGTATTAATTTTAGGTAATGCCACATTGAGCAAGGTTTGATTTAAAATTGCTATAAACATCCCAAAAATCATTGCAATTAAGACTTTTCCTTGGGACGTACCTTTACCAAACATAAATGCACTATGCTTTTGTTTTAACTTTTCGTTAATTTCTTCCTCTTGCGTATGTGATTCTTCATGCTGAGTAACAGCATTCTGATCACTTGTAAGAGCCTCAGTTTCATCAGAATTATTAGAAATGTTAAGCTTACCATTCTCTTCTGAAATTGCATTAGCATCATTAGCTTCTGATGTTTCATCTGTGTCTCTTATATTAAATTTAGATTGATAACTTTGATGTGATGTATCATTTTCACTTAATGTTTGTTCCGTACGTTGGGTTTTCATTTTCCGTTTACGTTTTGACATAAACAGGTTTACCAAACCAACAAGAATGAGCGCTATGACTACATAAACGATAATGAAGGTCATTGTCATGATTAGACCTCCTTAATTTTTATGAATTTTAACTTCAGCGTTCATTCCTGGAACAACATTTTTAGATGGTTTAGAATCTAATGAAATTTTCACAGGTACAACTTGTGAAACTTTTGTATAGTTACCATCACTGTTTGATGAAGGCATTAATGAAAAACTAGAGGCAGTAGCTTTGCCAACTTCTTCCACTTTACCTTTAAGTTCAGCATCTTCACCATCAAGCTTAATATTTACATCTTTTCCTTCTTCAACATCTGCAATATCTTTTTCATCGACATTAGCAGTCACATTTAACTCATCTAAATTATACGCATAAGCAATTGGTGTTCCAGCTTGTGCCATAGCACCTTTAAGAGCATCTTTTTTCACAATAGTACCATCTTGAGGCATTGTAATACTCGTATTTTGAGCTTGACCATCTTCACCTTTTGCTGCAATTTCAGCGACTTTATCGCCTTTTTCTAATTTGTCATTATTTTTAACATCGAACGACTCAATTTTACCATTAGCTGGTGCAGAAATCTTAATTTGATCTCCATCAACTTTAGCGTTCTCTGTAGTTACGTAACTTGTTGCTTGATTATAGAAATGGAATCCAACTACTCCTATAATTACCAATACAACAATAGTAATGACATTAATCAATATCATTTTCTTCATTACTCTTTTCCTCCTGTTTGCTTTTAAAATTCACTTTATATATTATAGAGACATATGAATTAAAAAAACACCAACACTTCTATAAAATGTGTCGGCTGTTTTAAACTAGATAACGTAGGTGTCCATATGAAACAAAAAGCTAAGTATAAAATCATACGTAATATGATTATTTTACTTGAGGAACATCCATTTGAAGAAATAACAATTAAAATGATTTGTGCATATAGTGGTGTCAACAGAACTACATTTTACGATTATTTTTTAGATAAATATGACTTAATTTCCAAAATACAACAATATCATCTAACTAAATATAAAACCTTATTAACCTCTCTTTTGAGTAGCTTTCTTCAAGCTAATTACAGCCAAGCAAAAATCTACAAGTTTTTTAAAATTATTTTAACGTACATTAAACGAAACTATGGATACTTTCATGCAATTTTAGTAACCTATCCCAACAAATCCTTATTTTCAGATTATGTAGCGGCTACAAAGTCATCTTATAAAGAAATTCTCGATTTACAAGACAGCATTTATAATAAGAAGCAGTTTGTTATCTATACGATAGGCGGTCAATTAGGTATTATATATTTTTGGATCAAAGAAGGCTGCACTGAATCAGAAGATCAATTAGCACAAATTTTATTAGCCAATACCATTAAATTACAACGCTAATATTATTTAGTGTTTGTTTTTTATTACTTACTAAAAAATGAGGCTGAGACAATATTGATTGTCTTAGTCTTTTTTCATATTGGCAGTAGCTGACTGCATTGAAAATGCGCTTCAAATCAAGCTTTTTTCAATGCTAGTCATCCTTGCCGGGGTGGGACGACGAAATCATTTTTTCAAAATCAGATTTCTGTCCCACTTCATGTTTTATTCGAAACCTTTTTCATATGGGCAGTAGCTGACTGCATTGAAAATGCGCTTCAAATCAAGCTTTTTTCAATGCTAGTCATCCTTGCCGGGGTGGGACGACGAAATCATTTTTTCAAAATCAGATTTCTGTCCCACTCCCATTTTGCAATTCATTTTTAACTTCCATAAAAACCTAACATCCTAATAATATGGAATTGAAATCATTATGTATTAACGAAATACTCGGTAATTAATTATTTGTAATATTATCAATCCTATTGCTGTAATACTTATAATAACAAGATACGGTAGATAACTATCTTCTCCCATTATTCCTACTAACGGGGCAACTAAACCACCGAATAAATATTGTACGAGCCCTAATAAACTAGATGCACTACCACTACCACCTGAACGCTCATCCATAGCAATAGAAAAACCTAATGTCGCAATACCTGTCACTGGTGCAACTAATATAATAAATCCAATTATTAACATATATAAAGGCAGATGATTGAGTAAAGTTATACCAATCCCGAGCACACCAACAATTTGAATTACTGTCAACGCTCTAAACAGTGTCTGTCTAGCGAAATAATCAACTAGCTTCCCGGTTAATTGACTCGAAATTATCAATGTTATGCCCACAGTCGCAAACATCCAACTAAATTGTAAAGCATTCATATTATAAATACGCTGTGCAATAAAAGGTGATGCTGAAATATAGCTAAATAAAAATATAAATGTAAAACCTTGTATTAACATAGGTAATACAAATTTGGGTTTGGCTAATAATTGTTTAAAGTTATAAAAAATAGAACCTAAATTAGCTGGTGTTCTCTGCTCAGTCGTCAGTGATTCTTTAATATAACACACTATCCCTACGCACATAACTAAGCCAAAGACTGTTAAGATGATAAATATCATACGCCATGTAGCAAATGTTAACACGATGCCACCAAGTGCAGGTGCTAATACAGGTGCCACTCCATTAACTAACATAAGTATTGCTAAAAATTTAGTGAGTTGCTTCCCACTATATAAATCACTTGAAATAGCACGTGAAATAACTGCTCCAGCTCCTCCACAACACCCTTGTACGAAACGCAAGAATATCATTACCCCAATATTTGTAGTAAATACTATCGCTACACTAGCAATTGTAAACAAAGCCATTGTAATGAGTAATGGTTTTTTTCTGCCTAGTGAATCCGATAAAGGACCTACAAATAAATTACCTAGTGCTAACCCAACCATAAAAAAAGATAAAGTCAACTGAGCATTTGATGTTGTCGTTCCAAAATCATTTTGTAATTCAGGTAAGCCCGGTAAAAACATATCAATCGATAATGCACCGATAGCCGTTAAAGCTCCTAATATAACAATAAAAATAAGCGAACTACTTTGTTTATTTTCAGACATAATGTAATCTCCTAAGCATGTAATACTATTATTATATAGAACAGTTAGGCAGATTAAAATGGTAGCGTAATAAATAACCTTTATTATTATAACAATTGAATTACACTAGGTATACTTGCTAACCATCTCGATACTATAAAGAGGCTGGAATAACATTATTCCAGCCTCTAATTATTCGCTATAATTTATCACTTGTAAGTCATCACCTTTAGATGTACCCTCGAGGACATAATTCACTTCACCATATTGTCCATCACGTTTCAAGGCGTAACCAGTAACATAAAATTTATCGTCTAACCTAACTATTTCAGAAATTTGCGGAATTTGGAAAAATCTATATTGATTTGAACTTATTCCGTTTTTAGTTGCTTTATAGTTAGATGATCCTTTTTTGACAAACTCTGACACCATATCAAAATTATTTTGTGTATATGCTGTATTTAATGCAGGTGTGTAGTCACTAAAAAAATTAGTTATTTTATTTCGGAAGCTATTCTCTTCTTTTTCTTTCTTTTTCACATATTTATCAATTTCTTCTTCATCAAAATTAATAGATACAGTTGTATTGTCTTTTAAGTTATCTGTTTGAATTGTCGTTTCGTCAGAACTAAATTCTTTTTTCTTTGCTTCCCCGACCGCTTTCACTGTGATTTGTTTTGTTTTTGGATATGGACCATAAGCTTTAGAATTGTCATAATCAAATGATTTATCATTTATTTTCACTTTAATCGTATCTTTATCAAGATTATCTGCACCATTGAGGTTAAAACGTAAATATGCTTCATTAAAGGATTGATTTACATCAACCGTTTCATTATTACTATCATTAAAATTAAATTTCAACTCACCGCTAAATTGACCATTTTCCGTTTCTCTTTTAGCTTCAATACTATAATCTCCCGGGATAAATTTCCCTAATGATGTTGCTTGATTTTTATCAGCAGTAACTGTACGTTGTTTATCATTTGATCTAAATTTATACGTAGCATCAAATTTGGGTTTTACAATTGCTTCTTTAGTAGGAGCAGTAAAATTCATATTGTTAAAGAGGAAAAAACGTGTACCATTTTTGGTGATTTTCAATACTTTTTCACTGTTACGCGCAGTAACATAATTCGAAACTTGACTATCACCTTCATTTAGTTTGGATATTTTATCATGTATACTTTCCGCAAAGTTTTTCATGCCTACTTCTTCTTTTATATACTTTATGTAAGCTGTTGCTTCGTCTTCATCTACATTATTATTTTGAGTACTTAATACAGAGGATACTTTTTGTGTATCGTTATTATCTATCGCATTAACTAATAAATCAGCTTGAGCTTCAGGAGAATTAAAATTCTTAAGTAAAAAGAATATGATAATCAATAATATGATGATAAATAATGCAATACCCCATGGGATGATTTTGCGAACTTTATTATTTAATGTTTTATTATTTTGTCGGGTTGCTCGTTTTTTATTGTTAGAAGGTCTACTCCTTAACGATTGTCCACAATACGGGCATACTTTGTTAACTGTATTTACCGTTTCTCCACATTTTGGACAGTTTTGCATCTTATCACCTCTACTTCTACATTTCGCACTATCACGTTATTTTAACATAATTTACAATGAAACAATATATATGAACGAATAACATCCTAATTTTTACGTCTATTTCGTTATAACTATAACCTTCTTTATTATATAAAGTATTAGTTGTATTTGAAATACTTATTTAGTCTAATATCTATTTACAATATATTAATATTTTATAAAAGCTCACTTAGTTGACTGTCATCAACCAAAAATAGTATATTTTAAGTGTTAGTAATACTAAGGAGGTTATTATGAAGACGATATTGAAGTTCAAATGGTTAATATCCATTATTGTTATTATTGCTGTTGCTTGTTCGTTAATATTTTCACCGAATTTAGCCCAATTAGCAGCTGATAAAGGTGAAATCATTCCACCAAAAGACACTACATCTCAACAATACGAACAAATACTTAAAGATGTTAATGCTGATTCTAATAGTATTAGTGCGGTTGTTCAATTAGATAATAAGTTGGATAATCAAGATGAGAAGAAGTTAAAATCTTACATATCAAAAATTGAAAACGTAAATGGTGTAAAAAATGTTATTTCGCCATTTGATAACTCAGCGATTGAAGATAAGTTAGTTTCAGAAGATAAAAAATCTATCATGATTCCAATCGAAACTTCTGCCAATAAAGACAAATCATTAGAAGCTTCAAAAGATATTGATGACATTAATCATTCTTTCAAAGGTTCCTATTTAACAGGTACAAATAACATCCAAGACCAAATTAACACGAGTATTAATGAAGGGTTAAAAACAATTGAAGTTATAACCGTAATACTTATTTTAGGTATTTTATTCTTAGTCTTTCGCTCTGTAGTAACACCATTTGTGCCACTATTATTAGTTGGATTATCTTATATATTTTCACAAGGCATCATTGCATTATTAGTGAAATACGCTGACTTCCCAGTGTCAATTTATATTCAACCATTTTTACTTGCACTACTCTTTGGTATAGGTACAGATTACTGTATTTTATTACTCAATAGATATAAAGAAGAATTAGGCAAAGATCAAAGTAATTTTGATGCTGTACTTAATACATTTAAAAACGGAGGACGTACAATTCTTATTTGTGCAATTACCGTTTTAGTTGGCTTTACAGCACTGTTCTTTGTTGAATTTAGTTTATTTAAATCTGCAGTCGGTATTGCGGTCGGTGCATTATGCTTAATGATTGTGTTGTTTACACTCTTACCAACCTTGTTATTAGTAATCGGTGGTAAAGTATTTTGGCCAAGTAAAAATACAGCTGGTCATAAAGATAGTGCACTTTGGGGCAAATTAGGTAATTTCACTACAAAAAAACCATTTTTAGCATTGGTCTTAGTTTTAATTATTTTAATACCGATCATCGTATTCGCCCCTAATAATATTACTTATGATAATACTAATGAAATTAGTGATGAATACGACTCAATTAAAGCTATCAACATCATTAAAGATGACTTTAGTGTGGGCCAAGCATTTCCGGTTCAAATCGCTATAAAAGACGATAAAAAACTGACAACAGAAAACGGCGTCAGTGACGTTGAAACATTAGCGAAATCACTGGAAAAAATTGAAGGTGTCGACGGAGTAAACACGATTACACGTCCTACTGGTAACCCTATTGAACAACTTACAACAACGTATCAACTTGACCAAATGCAGCAACAATTATCACAAGCTAATGATGGCATTAATCAAGTTAATACTGGTTTAAACAGTGCGCAACAAGCAGGTCAAGGTCAATCTGCCCAAATGTCTCAAGGCCTATCTCAAGTACAATCTGGTCAAGAACAAATACAACAACGAATGGAAGATATGGCCAATGATAAATCAGTTGATGAATCGGGCATGTATATTACAAAAGATATGCTGCAAGATTCTGAATTAAAACAATCTGTTAATCAATATAGTGAGGATGACGGCAATATTGTATTACTTAATGTAGAATTAAGTGACGATCCTTTCTCCAAAAAGGCTATGAATACAGTGGAGAAAGTTGAACAGTCTGTAACAAATCAAGTAAAAGGTACTAGCTTTAACGATAGTCAAATAGAAATTGGTGGTACGTCTGCTGAAAACAAAGATTTACAGACTACTATTGATAATGACATGACTAAAGCTATTGTGTTAATTACTATTTTCTTATTTGTTGTATTACTTGTATTCCAACGCTCTATTATTATGCCAATTTACATGATTGCTTCCATTCTAATCACATATTATGCATCAATTGGTATAGCAAATATTATCTTTGACAATATACTTGGATTAGGTGGTTTATTATTAGTCGTACCATTCTTTAGCTTTGTAGTACTAATGGCTCTAGGTGTTGACTATGCAATATTCTTAGTCAATCGCTTCTCTGAAGAAGCTTACCAAGGTATCGTCCCTGCATTATTAATCGCCATGCGCAAAATGGGTACAGTAATTATGACTGCCTGTCTCATTTTAGTTGGTACCATAGCTGCTCTTTATTCTTCAGGTGCTATGACATTAATGCAAATTGCAACAGTTGTCATTGTCGGTCTACTATTATATAACATTTTAATGTTACCACTATTTATACCTTCCATAGCCAAATCATTCGGCAAAGGAAACTGGTGGCCATTTAAAACCAAAGAAAGTAAGAAAAAATAAATTTAATAAAAGCCTACACTTCAATGAAGTGTAGGCTTTTATTATGCATATTAGGAATTGTTAATATTAAAATTTTTCAATCTATGATCAATAATCTCTAATACATAGCGTGCTTGTTCAATCTGTTCTTCAGATAAATCAGATAGCATATCACTCACGATATTACTTACTATTGATTTACACTCACTATTAAATTGTTGGCCTTTATCGGTCAATTTAATATACTTCAGGCGCTGATCAGCATGTGTTTCTGTTTTGTCCCATTCTACTAAATCAGATTGGATTAATTTTTTAATCCGTCTACTTACAGCTGCCTTATTCACTCCTTGCTTTTCAGTTATTTCTGTTAATGTCATTGCTCTCTCATTTTCAAGCATTAAAATGACATTTGCTTGTTCTTTCGATATGTTATATTCCGCTCTTAAATCTCTGAGTAATTTTGCTACTAAAGTATTCACATCGTCTATAAACATACCCATAAAATCAATATGATTTCTTAAGTTTTTTACCATGTCCTGCACCTCTAAGCTATACAATATCTAGAATTGTCTTTTTTCTAGCACTTTATAGTCTTTTACTTATTACCCTAATAATATCAATAAATATCACTAGATAAAAGATTAAAAACCATTATGTTCAAAATTATATTATATTCCAATAACTTTATTGCAGTCATCATAAATATTACTTATTATTTAACAGATTGTAGTTGCTAATTTAATTTCAATCCTCTACATTTAGTATAATAGATTAACTATTTGAGGTGCTGTATGGATTTATTAACTATCATTTTGTGTTTCTTTATTTTTATAGCTTACATCAGTTTGTTTTTTAACCAAACGATACTGTTATCACTAAATGCATATATTTCCATTGTTATACTAGGTTACTGTGTAATCATCTACCATATTGGTCGCCATCATATCCCAATCGATTTGATTATCGTGTTGATTCTAGGTGTTATACTAATACATTTGAAGCATCGCCATTTATTTAACAATGATATTAGTCTTCGCTTTATGAAGCGCTTATATAAGCGTGGTGTTAAACTTATTGTAATAACATTGGCTTGTGCCTATATTAGTTTAATGCCAATTGGTATTAATATTATCTTTCTGTGGTTAGCAGCTATCGCTTTTAGTGCCTTATTCACCTTTGTTTGTTATGCTACATGGTCATCTGCTTATGCCACTCGTTCGAACAATGTACATTATGATGTGATTCTAACACTTGGCGCTGGCATTTTTACTGAGGAAGTTACGCCAATGTTAGCCAAACGATTGGATAAAGCTTTGGTATTGTTTAACAACAATAGTGATGCCACGATGATTGTGAGTGGCGGTCAAGGTCCAGACGAACCAATACCAGAATCATTAGCCATGAAACGCTACTTAATCGCTAACGGGGTACCTGAACAACAAATTATTATGGAATATCAATCTACCAATACATTTGAAAATATTAAAAACACTAAAGACTTATTAGCGACATATATACCGAGACAAGCGCAAGTTGTTTGTGTAACGAGTCAATTTCATGTGCTTAGAGCATTGCGTTTTGGACAAATTTTAAATGTTCGCATGACTGGCTTAGGTAGTACCACGCCCTATCATTTTTTAGAAATTGCATTAATTAGAGATTTTTTAGGTTTAATGTATCAATACCGCTTACTATTAACAGTGTATTTCGCGATACTCTTTTTTATTTGTATTATCTCATTTTGGCAAATTCCAAGTTATTTATAACACAACTTAGGCGACAGTTCTTATTGCATAACTGTCGCCTATTTTTTGCTTTTATTTTATTGTTGTACTATTTTCCCATCTTCTAGTTCTATTATTCTATCTGCATATTCTAATAATCTATTATCATGGGTTATCATAATAGCAATCATTTGCTCGTCTTTCACTTGCTTTTTAAACATCTCAACTACTTCCGTCGCACGCGCAGCGTCTAAACTAGCTGTAGGTTCGTCTGCTAAAATAATTTTAGGATTATTCATAAAGGCACGCATAATAGCTACACGCTGCTTTTCTCCACCAGATAACATATGAGGAAAGACATCTAGTCTGTGATTTAGACCTATACGATTGAGCAACATTTCAGCTTTAGTTCGAGCTTCTTTTTTCGTCATACCCGCTTCAACACCAATAGTTATGAGCTGATCTTGCACTTTTAAATATGGTACCAAATGTGCTGATTGGAAGATAAAACCTATCTCTGTTAAACGTAATGCTGCTGG
The DNA here is from genome assembly GCF_025560845.1 of Staphylococcus arlettae. Taxonomy (NCBI): domain Bacteria; kingdom Bacillati; phylum Bacillota; class Bacilli; order Caryophanales; family Staphylococcaceae; genus Staphylococcus; species Staphylococcus arlettae. Next base: position 638,943 of record NZ_CP094803.1, on the reverse strand, counting down.
TTTACTTTGAGCTGAAAATAATGGTGCATTATTATATAAAATCTGTCCGTCATTAGCTGTTAACAAACCACCTAGGATAGTTAATAATGTAGTTTTACCTGAACCTGAAGCACCTTTTAAAATAACAAATTCTCCATTATCGACGTTAAAATCAATCCCTTTCAACACTTGTGTTTCCGCTTGTCCTCGGCCAAAGGATTTTGTAATATTTTGTATTTCTAAAGTCATTATTCTCCACCTCCTATAGCTTCAATTGGATCAACTTTAAATAATTTAATAAACGATAATATAGCTCCTATCATAGCGACTACAATAAAGATAATAGTCACGAGCAATAAATTAAATGTAGTAATGTGGAACGGCATCGATACAGGCATTACTATCGATAATAAACTGATAATAGCGATTGCTATAATTACGCCAATCATAGTAGTTAATAAAATTTGGAATACAAGCGCGCTTAATAAGTGACGTGTTTTGATCCCTATTGCTTTTAAAATACCTATCTCTGATATTTTTTGAATTGTCATAACGTAGAAAAATGCGCTTAACACAATCGCAGTAATTACATATAAACTTACGATCATCATATTCAATGGTGCTTGTTCAGCTTGATAACTTGGAATTTCATCGGTAATGTCTTGTTCACTATAAATGTTGACACCTGAAATGTTTTCTAACTGTTGTGCTTTATTATCTGATAAATCAGTAACTGGATAAATCGTAGACACTTGATTATTTAACGATTCAAAACCAGCATCTGACATCATCACTACTGAACTATGTGAGTGCATTGTATCTGTAAGTACACCACTAATCGTTAATTTATTACCATCTTTTGTTGTAACAGTATCACCTACAGTGAGACCATCAGCCGTTAACTTTTTATTTATGGCAATGTCACTTTTCTTTTTTGGATAGTGGCCCTGTTCTAATTCAGGTTTATGATCTTTCACAGTATTAATCATCATGACATCTTCATCTTCATTTTTTAGTTTTAATGTTTGACCTGCTAACTGCATCGGTTCTGACTGCGTAATTTTTTCTATCTTTTCTTGCTGTGAATCTTTCAATAGTGATTTTTCTATTTGAGGTTGTTTACTATCCTGCATAACATACTTTTCTGCATTTACATTGTCTAACATCGAAACATTTTCTCTTGCTAATCCTTGTGCTAATCCACTAATAAATAACACCATAATACTCAATAGTAATATGATAAGCATAATTAAAATAAAACGAAATTTATAAAATTTCATTTCCGCCCATGCTAGTTTCATTACTTACTCACTCCCTGTTCAAATTGATTAATTGTATTGTATGATGCCTTTATGAACTCAATATGAACTTTTATGACTTCTTAATAAATTTTTATTCACCTTGTTTCTTTTTAATAAGTGATTAGAATTTTATTTGGTTAATTACAGATATAATATGTATAATGAAAATAAATTAGAAGGAGTGACATAGTATGACTACGTGTTTAATTGTCGATGATGATCCAAAAATCCTACAATATGTCTCAAACCACTTAGATAGAGAAGGTTTACATACAGTAACGAAACCAAGTGCTGAAACAGCACTTTCGTACTTAATGGATAATCAAATAGATATTGCTGTTGTCGACGTTATGATGGAAGGCATGAATGGATTTGAACTATGTCAAATATTAAAAGATGACTATCAGTTGCCTGTTATTATGCTCACTGCACGAGATGCTTTAAGCGATAAAGAAAAAGCCTTTTTAACAGGTACCGATGATTATGTTACGAAACCATTTGAAATAAAAGAGTTAATTTTTCGAATCAGAGCGATATTACGAAGATACAACATCAATACAAACAATGAAATTATTGTAGGTAATTTATTGCTTAATCAAGCTTATCTAGAAATTCAAGTTGAAGGAAAGACAATGAATTTACCTAATAAAGAATTTCAATTGCTTTATACTTTAGCTGCTAACCCTAAACAAGTATTTAGCAGAGATGCGTTAATAGAAAAAATATGGGGCTTTGATTATGAAGGTGATGAACGGACAGTAGATGTGCATGTTAAGAGGCTTCGTAAGAGACTAGAAAGACTCAATTCTTCAGTTAACATCATTACAGTAAGAGGACTCGGTTATAAGGTGGATGACTATGTTTAAATCTTTATATACACGTATAGCAATTTATACTATCGTTGTTTTACTATTCAGTGCCATTATGAGTTTTCTAATTACTAATGTTTACTATCATCTCTATTTAAAGGAAAACAATGATGCTAAAATTATGCGCACACTTAAAGAAGCGAAAAATTATCAATCTGAATCTAACGTCACCTCATTAGATCAATATTTTACACATATGGGTGAAATGAATTATCAAGTAATGACAGTCACAACCTCTGGAAAAAAATCATTTTACGGTACACCTTTTAGAGAAGACAATATTTCACAATCCGCTGTGCAACAAGTATTAGCAGACAAACCTTTCCATGGTATTAAAAATCAACCCTTCCAACCATTTATTACAGGTTTTTTTGAAAATGTGACGTCAAATACTGTTGGCGTGCCATTTCATTCCGATGGCGAAAAAGTAGCAGTATTTATGAGACCAGATATTGGACAAACCTTTAGCGAATTTCGTATATTTTTAGCACTGTTAATTACATTGCTACTTGTTATTTCAATCACGCTTGTTATTTTATCTACTAATGCCATTGTAAAACCTATACAACAGCTGAAGCGCTCCACAGAACGTATGATGCATGGAGATTTTGACACACCTACTGAAATCACACGTAAAGATGAATTAGGTACACTACAGTATCGTTTCGATACTATGCGTCAATCACTCAAACAATTAGATGATATGCGACAACACTTTGTGCAAAATGTGTCTCATGAAATTAAGACACCTCTAACACATATCCATCATTTACTAGATAAAATGAAGCATGCTAAAACTACAACTGCACAACATCAATATATAGATGATATTTACCAAATCACTACGCAATTAAGTGATTTGACTAAAGCATTGTTGCTTCTGTCAGAATTAGATAACAATGTACATTTAAAATTTAATGATGCAATTCAAATAAATCAATTATTAACTGAAATAATACGTCACGAACAATATAGTGCAAATGAAAAAGACTTAATTATTCTCTCAGATTTTGAAGCTGTATCATATACTGGTAATCGTCGGCTACTACACCAAGCCTTCCAAAATTTAATTACCAATGCCATTAAATATTCACCTAAAGATGGTGCGATTGATATTATGCTCCATCAAGATAGCGAAAATATTACTTTCATGATACAAAATGAGGGAGAACCAATGTCTCAAATGACACAACAACATATTTTTGAACGCTTTTATAAAATAAGTGAATATGACAATAGTAACGGTTTAGGTTTAGCGATTGTAAAAACAATTGTCGAATTACATCAAGGCCAAGTTACTGTTGACAGTACTTATGAAAAAGGTACCGTCTTTACTATCAAATTACCATTAGACAATAATAATTAACATTACACAGAAAGCCTGCACGTGTCGATCATAGACAACGTGCAGGCTTAATTTGATTATATAAAAAGTATTACTATAACATTAGTCAACTTTTAAATATTTTTTAATTTCTTCATTAATTTCTTTATATAAATCTTCGTTATCTGTCAGACGTTGACCATAAGAAGGAATCATTTCTTTAATTTTACCTTCCCATTGCTTAAACTCATCTTTATAACATTTTTGTAATAAATCTAGCATAATGTCTACAGCTGTAGAGGCACCTGGTGAAGCGCCTAATAATGCAGATAACGTACCATCTTCAGAAGTCACAAGCTCGGTACCAAATTGTAAAGTCCCTTTACCAGTCTCAGTATCTTTTATTACTTGAACTCGTTGACCGGCAACAACTACATGCCAATCTTCGCTATTAGCATCAGGTACAAAGGTACGTAATTCTTCCATGCGTTCTTCATTTGATAAAGTTAATTGAGAAATAAGATACTTAGTTAAATTTATTTCTTTAACTCCTGCAGACAACATCGTAATCAAGTTATTAGGTTTAACTGATTTTACTAAATCCATATTAGACCCAGTTTTTAGGAACTTCGGAGAAAAACCAGCAAATGGTCCAAATAACAATGTACGTTTGCCATCAATATAACGTGTATCTAAATGTGGCACCGACATTGGTGGCGCACCAACAGATGCTTTACCATACACTTTGGCATTATGTTTTTTAGTAATTTCTTCTTTAGTACATACTAAGAAAAGTCCACTTACTGGGAAACCACCAATATGCTTAGATTCTTTTATGCCTGTCTTTTGTAAAAGTGGTAAACTTGCGCCACCTGCACCGATGAAAACAAACTTACTTTCTACTATTTTGACTTCACCAGTCGTTAAATCTTTAACTTTAACTTCCCATTTACCATCTTTTCTTTGTTTTAAATCTTCTACTTCATGGTTATAATTTAATTCTACATTTTGTTTTTCTAAGTTATCGAACAGTTTGTTAGTTAAATTACTAAAGTTAACGTCTGTACCTGTTTTATCATATGAAATAGCCATTGGAATGTTAGACGTACGGCCTTCCATCATTAATGGCGCCCATTCAGCGATTTTGTCTTTATCATCTGTAATTTCCATATTACTAAATAGGATATTTTTATTAAGTCTATCTACACGTTTTTTTAAAAACTCTACATTTTTAACGCCTTGTACAAAACTCATATGCGGCACAGGTTTAATAAACCCTTCAGGTGAACCTAACTGACCATCTTTTACTAAAAAACTCCAAAATTGTTTAGAAATTTGGAATTGCTCATTTATTTTAATAGCTTTTGTAATATCTATAGAGCCATCTTTATTTTCTTTGGTATAGTTTAATTCACATAATGCTGAATGCCCTGTTCCTGCATTATTCCAAGCATTAGAGCTTTCTTGAGCTGGTGTTGATAACCTTTCAAACATTTTAAAACTTTTATCAGGTGACAATGATTTTAATATTGTACCTAATGTTGCACTCATGATTCCGCCACCAATTAAGATGACATCTGTTTTGCTATGTTGTGTACTCATAACAAATACAGTCCCCCTTTAAATATGTTTATAGAAAGTTATCCTTATCTATCGACTGTATCACGAATATGTAATATGGTTTACACGATAAAACGCTTTCTATAACGTATGAATTAACTTACTTTTCATCATTGTATTCTGAAACTCTAGTTAATACTTACAATAATGAAGATTAAACCAACTCCCTTAATTATATACATAATTAACTGATGAAAAAAGCCCAAAAGCACAATCTATTTGAAAATAAAAATTTTTCTGTCATTATTTGTATATAAATTTTCTGCTAAAATGCGTGGTCCCGCACATCGATTACATTGCAACCACTTACAACTTTACATATAATTAAAGTTAACTATTTATCATTTATATAATATTTGGAGGTTTCCAAGTGCAATCAATCACATTTTTCATGCATAATATTTTTGCTATGGGTGGTACAGTAAAGTCAATTTCAGAATTGGCGAATGTACTAGCTAACAAAGGCCATCCCGTCACTATTATTTCTGTCTTCAAATCAAAGGAGATGCCATACTTTGAATTACACCCAGATATCAAAATTCAAACATTGATTGACTATACACACATTCGTTCCAACTTGAAAAGCGCCATTTTTAATAGAGTACGTAAATATACAAAATTTTTAAAACCTAAAGTATTATCCAGACATGAACCTGGCCTAAACCAATTTTCAAGTTATATCGAACGTAAAATGATTCACGCTATCAAAACGGTCGATTGTGATGTTTTAATTGGTACGCGTGCAAGCTTTAATATATTAATTGCTCAACATGGCCCTTACGATGTAACAAAAGTTGGCATGGAACATATGAACTTTGATGCGCATCCTACAGCGTATCAACAAGAAATCATTGAAGCTTACCGATCGCTAGATAAAATTACCACATTGACATCTGTCGACCAACAACGTTATCAAAATGTCGTCCAAACTCCTGTGTTTGTTGTACCTAATGTTCTAAATGAACAAAGGCTAGATTTACCTAAAGACAAAATTATTTTAGCTGCTGGCCGTTTAGAATACGAAAAAGGGTTCGACCTATTAATCAACAGTATTCAAATTATTCAAGATGTCATACGCCAATTTAACTATCGTGTACACATTTATGGTAGCGGACAACAAAGGAAACAACTTAAACAACTTATTTCACAGCATCAACTGGATGATATTGTATCGATATTTGATACTACACAATCCTTATCAACCAAATTGGCCGAAAGTGAACTAACCATTATACCTTCACGCAATGAAGGCTTCGGGATGGTAATCCTTGAGGCAATGAACCAAAGCAGTATTGTTATAAGTTTTGGTGGCAATGCAGGACCTGATTCAATTATAAAGAATAACATTAATGGTTATTTAGTTGAACATGGAGATATTAAAGCATTAGCCTTTAAAATTCAACGTCTGTTAAATCAAGAATTTAAATATAATACGATTATCAAACATGGCTATGAGACCGTTGAGCAATATTCACCTGATGCTATTTACACACGATTTTCAACTATGTTAAAACACTAATTTATTAGTAAAACTAAAAGACGTTAACAGAATAATTTCAGCCTTATATGTCAATAACCACTTTGCGTCCTTTTAACAAATTAAACATCATATATAATAATATATAGAGCCTGAAATAATGAATATGTCAGGCTCTAGTTTATGTTATTTACTTGTAGTATCAGCTTAAAAATACTTAAATAACACTAAAATCATTACTGTTATATTCAATGATTTTAGTGTCTTTATATAACTCAAAGTTTATCTCTTAGCTCCTACATGATAAAATTGAGTTCAATTATGATAAGTAGAGGGATTTTATGATTAAACAATTAAATTTAAATATCTGGCAAGATTTAACTATGCATTTAAATAAAACATTACAAGAAGGCTATACTCACTTTATTCTTGTAGATGACTTCATACATATTTATCCAGAAATGTTGAATAATGTAACGTTAGATCAATCTAACATTGTTGCTGATTATACTATTAACGGCTTATATCAAAATGATTGTCGCTATTTTGCGCAGGAAACTATTACCTTTAATGATTGGATCGAAAATATCAATCATTACCCTAACGTGATATATCATATTGAAACAACGTTAACCATGTTAGAAACACACCACATTAATACAATGTTTGATTTAGCTGTGCATGCACTATTACAAGATACGGTTAAAGTTGATCCACATGTCGTGTTCGACTATCAACAAACATACTTGACCTCTTCTCAGTTATGGGAAGAGATTAAAAAATGTACGGTACTGAATACAACAAAATTCAATTTAAATAAGCTTGCATACATACACAAGCACTCTATACCGTTTAAAAATTACGAAACATTAGCTCCAGATCAGTTACGCTATACAGATAAATTGATAAAAAATTTCCGCTTCAAATTACCACATTGGATCTATAATTTTGCGCAACATCATTTTACAAAGAAACATCGTCAAATGAGCTATATATATGAGAAAAATGAAAACAAATTAAAAGACCATATTGTCTTTTTAGGGTTTGACTACGGTTTTAGAGGAAATTCACGTTATTTATTCAACCATTTCGCTAAACACTTTGCAAAAGTACCTATTTATTTCGTTACCGAAGATGTAAATGGACCAAATTTCATCAAACCTAATGACCCAAACACTAAAGCTTTAATCGAATCAGCACGTGTTGTTATTTTAGAAAGTAATATACCTGATGATATACGTCCAAACGGTACTATTATTCAATTATGGCATGGAACACCAATTAAAAAACTATTCTTAGATAGCCATGAAGTACATCAAAATAGTAAGATTTATAATTATAGAGCAAGAAAGTATAACAAATGGCTACAACAAAATTACTTAATTTGTGATTGTGAAGAAATTATCGATTACTTCAAATCCGCCTTTCCATTACAGCATACAAAAGTAGTTAGTAGCGGTTATCCACGCGTTAAATATTTATTGGATAAACAAAAAGATACACCTTATGTAAAATTTATTAAACATGAATTAAAAATTGATCCAGCAAAACCAACATTGCTTTATGCACCAACTTGGAAAACTACTGAAGACGAGTCTGATTTATTACCACTCAGTGACGGGTTGTTAAATAAGTATAATGTCATTTATAAAGGACATATCGAAAATACTTCAACTTACCTACCTGAAAATGCAATTATTGCACCAGCAAATATAGAGACACAGGATTTAATTCTTATCTCAGATGTAGTATTAACAGATTATTCATCTATTATTTTTGATGCACTGACTTTAGACAAAACAGTTTGTCAGTTCACACCAAATCATGAAAAATATATAGCAGAACGTGGTGTTTATGAAGATGTAATGCATTCACTCGCAGTGGTGCGTTACAGTGATGCCAAAGCATTACTCAATGATTTAATCAGTTTTCAAATGTCAGACATTACTAACAATGCATTTGTAAACAAAAATAATCATGCATTTGAGACGATATCGAATATCATAAAAAAACATATGAACCTATAACAAAATCTTAAGGCTTTAAATATAAAGAGGACTAATCCATATTACGGATTAGTCCTCTTATTTTGAGAAAGGAATTTATATCCCAGTCCCTTGTTATTATTGTTGATAAGCTGGATCTACTACACGTACAGTACCTTGTTGGTCAACTGTAGCTATAGCGTAGGTACCAGGTTGAGCTTGGTTTTGGAAACTAAAGATATAACTGTAATTTCCTTCACTACCTTCAATTGCATAATCATTATATGCATTATTTTGTCCATTAATAGCATTAACTTCTGACGTAGCGTTTGCTAAAGAATTTTCAAAATTAGGTAACGTTTGTAACGCTTGTTGAGGATCTACATTTGATGATGTAATGTTTTGTGATACTGGTACTGCATTTTCTCCTTGATAAGGTGGCACATAACCATTGGCATTACCACTATTAGCATTACCACTATTAGCATTACCACTATTAGCATTACCATTATTAGCATTCGCATCACTAGACGCTCCATTACCAGCGTTAGCTGTTGCATCATCAGAAGCACTATCTGCCCCAGCATTATTAGTTGCTCCGCTATTAGCACTGTTACTGTCGTTAGCAGTACCATTAGCACTGTCACTAGCTTGGTCTCCACTATTACCATTACTACTAGCACTTGAATCTGAACTACTTGAATCGCTATCAGAACTGTCAGAGCTACTAGCACTATTAGAGTCATCAGAGCCATTAGAGCTGCTATCGTCTTCTGAGTTGCCATCTTTGTTGTCAGAGTTTGATTTATCTTCTCCATCTTTCGAATCTTTTGAGTCTTTTGAACTATCATCATTATTTTTCTTACTGTCACTAGCTGAATCTTTTGATTTATTATCGTCAGATCCGCCGTTGTCCGAACCTTCATCGCCCCCATTAGAACATGCAGCCAAAGCAAGTGATAATGTTAAGAAACCTGCCAAAAGTTTTTTCATTTAAAACAACCTCCTCTATTTTTTGTACACTTGCTAATTCGTAGATATTTCACTATGTAATATGCTTCACTCCACTTTCATAGCAAGAATTACTATGTTATACACTAAAAAATTTCAAATAAACATATTTCATAAAAATTTATTTTCAATTTACATACAAACTGTATTCAGAAATTGGGACAGAAATCCCACCCCAGCAAGCATGACTAGTATCGAACAAAGCTTCATTTGAAACGCATTTTCAAAACAATCAGCTACTGTCTCTTTGAAATGGGACGGGGATGAATCAATATTATCCCAACCTATAAAAGCGTAAACAAAACCAGTGTATTATTTATTGGCAGTGGATTATGCCGACTCCTGCGGGAATAGCACTCGCTGAAGACTACAGGCTGAAGCAGTGCCCGCGGAAAGCGTGCATAAAAAACTGCCGACAAAGCCAGAGACCTTGTCGACAGTTTGAGTATTAATATAAGGTTTACTTGGAGTTCAATTGGTTGTTAACTCTTTTTCCATAACTGCATCAAGATCAATTGTATTTCCTGTAATAAATTGATGCTCTCCAGTTTTGACGAACCCATGTTTTTTATAAAATTGCAATGCTTGTTTATTATGTTTCCAAACACCGAGCCAGATTTTGGTTTTAGCTAATTCTTGTGCACGCTGTAATACAAAGTTAAAGACACGTGTACCTTTACCACCACTTTGTGCATCTTTAACAAAATAAATACGTTGTAATTCTAAATACTCTGGACCTTTTGCTTCTGTTTGTCCTGCATCTACATTTATTTTAAAAAATCCTAATAATTCACCATGTTCTCTATAAAAGTAAGTTTCAGATTGCGGGTTATTCAATTCTTGTTCTAAAGCTTCTATACTATAGGCACTTTCAAAAAAGTCACGAAAATCTTCATCACTGTAACTACCTTCGAATGTTTCTCGGAAAGTAGTAATACAGATATCACGTAACATTTGTACTTCGGCTCGTCTTACTAAATCAATTTGATATGTCATAATAAATTATCTCCTCTTAATTTATAACAAGTTATCCCTATAATATAAATATATGTATTACATTTCAATTAAAATCTTTTATAAATTCTGCCAACTTAATTTTAGTCCTAATATTGTTAAACATTTATAATTATTTTATAATAGACCAGTTGCATGAATAATAATAAACCATATAATTGTGTTTAATTTCAATATAAAGCGTTTACTTACATTAAGAATAACTACAGCGTATTGTATAGGCAATAAATTCGTGATAGAGTATATTTTAGTTTTTATATTGTTCATAAATTTAAAATTACATAAGGGAGTGCCATAGCGCAATGAGTGATACATTTAAGGCTTTCGTAGTCGATGAACAAGATAACAAAGTAATTAGTCAATTTAAAGAATTAACGATAGATGACCTTCCAGAAGGTGAAGTACTAATCAAAGTTAAATATTCTGGAATCAATTATAAAGATGCATTAGCAACTACAACTGGAAATAAGATTGTCAAATCTTATCCAATGGTTCCAGGTGTAGATTTAGCTGGTGTAGTAGAAGCGTCTGACAGCCATGCATATGAACCAGGCGATGAAGTAATAGTTACTGGTTTTGACTTAGGTGTAGCCCATTTCGGCGGCTTTAGCGAATACGCTCGTGTAAAAGAAGAATGGCTTGTCAAACTGCCTAAAGATTTAACACTAGAAGAAGCAATGATTTATGGTACGGCAGGTTATACTGCTGGTTTGGCAATTGAAACATTGGAACATAACGGATTATCAATTGAACATGCACCTGTACTAGTTCGAGGAGCATCAGGCGGAGTTGGGACATTAGCCGTTATGATGCTAAAAGAAATAGGCTTTAAAGTTATTGCCAGTACAGGCAAAACATCAGCTGCAGACAAATTGCAAACCCTTGGTGCTAAAGAAATTATTGATCGCCTCCCTGACAATGACTCTAAACCACTCGGAAAACGTACTTGGCAAGCAGTAATTGACCCTGTCGGCGGGGATGGATTAGCACATGCTGTAAAACATTTAGATTACAATGGTAGTGTTGCTGCTATAGGTATGACTGGTGGCGATAACTTTGCAACTTCAGTATTCCCATTTATTTTACGTGGTGTTAATATCTTTGGAATCGATTCTGTCTATACGAATTTACGTAAGAGACAATTAATTTGGCGTAGATTAGCAAAAGATCTTAAGCCAAAACAATTACACGATATCAAAACTGTCATTAGCTTCTCAGAACTTGAGTCTAGCATTGAAACAGTGGTTAACCATAAAAATGAAGGTCGCATTATTATTGATTTCGAAGCATAAATCAATATTTTACAACGTAACTCAATAACTATATGAGGAAGTATATAACAGCAATTTTATTCAGATGCTGTTATATACTTCCTTTTTCATGTATTCACAAATTGTTTTTAATTTAATTTTAATTATTAAATAGTCATTTTCAAATAATAATCCGTACAAATAAATAATATAGTTATATTTTATTATTTACAAGAATAAAATGAAAGCGTATACTTGTGTTTATGAATTTAATCAGGAGGGGAATTTTTTATGGGATTAAAAGTAAATAAGAAACTCATTTTCTTCTTAGGTGCACTTGGAGGATTACTTTATGGTTATGATATGGGAGTTATTTCAGGTGCCTTACTTTTCATTAAAGATGATATTCCACTAAATAGCTTTACTGAAGGACTTGTAGTATCTTCTATGCTCATTGGTGCTATTGTCGGTTCAGGTGCAAGTGGTCCTATGTCAGATCGACTTGGTCGACGACGCGTCGTCTTTATTATTGCAATTATATTTATCATTGGTGCCTTGATTTTAGCATTGGCTCCTTCTATGCCAGTATTAGTTATTGGCCGCTTAATTATTGGACTAGCTGTAGGTGGTTCAACTGCCATCGTACCGGTTTATCTATCGGAAATGGCACCTACTGCACAACGTGGTTCACTTAGTTCATTAAATCAATTAATGATTACTATCGGTATTTTATCTTCATACTTAATCAATTATGCTTTAGCACCAATCGAAGGTTGGAGATGGATGCTTGGTTTAGCAGTCGTACCATCATTAATTTTATTAATCGGTGTTGCTTTTATGCCAGAAAGCCCAAGATGGTTGTTAGAACATAAAAGTGAAAAAGCTGCACGTGATGTAATGCGTTTAACATTTAATGACAGTGAAATCGATAAAGAAATTGCCGCTATGAAAGAAATCAATCGTATTTCTGATAGCACATGGAATGTGTTGAAATCACCATGGCTACGACCAACACTAATTATTGGTGCAGTCTTCGCGTTATTCCAACAAATTATTGGAATCAATGCCATAATTTATTATGCTCCTACGATATTTAGTAAAGCTGGCTTAGGCGATGCCACATCAATTTTAGGTACTGTGGGTATCGGTACAGTTAACGTTTTAATTACAATTGTCGCTATTATGATTATTGATAAAGTTGACCGTAAGCGTTTACTTGTTATAGGTAATATTGGTATGGTCTCTTCATTATTAATCATGGCAATATTGATTTGGGCTATTGGAATTCAATCTTCTGCTTGGATTATTATTTTATGTCTAACAATATTCATTATATTTTTCGGTTTCACTTGGGGACCAGTATTATGGGTTATGTTACCAGAATTATTCCCAATGCGTGCACGTGGTGCAGCAACAGGTGTAGCAGCACTTGTGTTATCAATTGGTAGTTTACTTGTAGCACAATTCTTCCCAATGTTGACTGAAGTTTTACCGGTAGAACAAGTCTTCTTAATCTTTGCAGTCATTGGTATTTTCGCATTATTCTTTGTAATCAAGTATTTACCAGAGACACGCGGACGTAGTTTAGAAGAAATCGAAGCAGATTTACGTGCTCGAACAAATGCTACTGAAGCTCATCTTAAGGAATAAAAACATACTAAAACGAGTCGGGATATAACTACCTTTGACTAAAAAATAAACGTCAATTTCTATTAAGAAGATATAGAAATTGACGTTTTCTTTAGTTTTATGAAATATCATTAACCCAAACCAAGTTCTTGCTTAACTTTTTGTTTGTTTTCGCATAGTCTTTTGAATACCAAAATATAAACTTCGTTTTATATTAAGATAAGTTATCAAACTTTAGCTATTAGTGATTACATAGTTAGTCACTAATATTTTATATACATACCTCCTGAATTTGGTTCAGTAGATTCAAAGCCAAATTGTTTATATAATTTATCTGCTGGATAATCAGCAATTAAGCTTACATAACTACTTGGTACAGCAATCGCTTCGATATAATCCATAATATGTGTTAATACCATTTTGCCATAACCAAGTCCTTGATATTTTGGGTCTACAGCAACATCGATTATTTGAAATGCCGTACCACCATCACCAATTACTCGGCCCATCGCAAAACCGTAACCATCATCATAAATCACAACATCAAAGCACGCATTGCCTAATCCTTGTTCAGCTGCTTGTATTGTCTTTTCACTCATACCTGAGTCTTTTCTTAAGCGACGGTATGTTTCAACAGTTGGTGGTTCATGTTTTATATCAATCATTTGTAATTCTCCTATACTTATTTGTTCAATTAATAAGATTAAGACTTAAACTATCTCTTGTAAGACATTATGATATTATAAATACTGTTGTATCACTTTTTCATTATCAGCTTTAAATACAGCATTGTGACTTGAAACATAGCCTTCTGGTTTGGCACTAGGCTCTACATATTGTTTGGCCAAATTTGCGGCATTACCAGCATCACTAAATGCACTAGCAATCAGATGTACTTTTGCTTCATGATGTACAATATCACCACAAGCAAATAGACCAGGTACGCTTGTTGTAGTATTACCTAACCCTTTAATTTGATATTCATTTAACATTTCAACACGTGTAGTCGCTTGAGCCAACAAAGTGCTTTCACGATCAAAACCATGACTGACAATTACTTCATCATAATTTGCTGTATCAATTTCTCCTGTATCTGTATTTTCTAATATCACTTGTTCTATACAATCTCCGGCAGGATCGCCTATCAGTTGTTTAATTTGGGTATTAGGTAGTTTTCTGACTTGTAACTCTTCTAACAATTGATTCATTGCTTCGTAACCACTAATATCTGCTTTACGGTAAATTAAGGTCACGCTTTTCGCATATCCACTTAAATCGCGTGCCCAGTCTAATGCAGAATTACCTGACCCAGAAATTAACACATCTTTATTTTTAAATTGTTTTAATGATTGTACTACGTAATGTAAATTAGTTAACTTATATCGTTCGGCGCCTTGAACATTTAATTCTTTTGGATTGATAATACCACCGCCAATTGCAATAATAACACTTTTAGACTCATAAACATTTCCTAAATTTGTCTCTAATTCAAAGTGGCGTTCATTTAGTTTACGAATATCAATAACTTTTTCTCCTAAAGCTACTTCAGGATTAAAATGTGTTCCTTGAGAGACCATGTCTTTAATAATTTCATAACACGGTTTCGGTGCCAATCCCCCAATATCCCAAATTATTTTTTCAGGATATATATGCATTTTGCCACCTAGTTTCTCCTGTACATCAATAATTCTAACGTCCATGCCCCTTAAACCTGAATAAAAACTAGCGAATAGCCCAGCTGGCCCGCCACCTATAATTGTTACGTCTTTCATATATAATCCTCCAAACATGACACCATTTACTAGTCATTATCCTATAGTTGATAACCATTATCAATGAAAAACATCAATATCTCGTAAAAATCCATATTTCGACCTATATAAAAAGAGAAAAGTGCACAAATAGACATCGTTTGTGTTCTTTTCTCTCGTAATATGTTGACCTTGATTATTTATTCATTATGAGGAGCTTTAACTATTGCATTTCTTAATAAAAAGAATAACAAGATAAATCCTGCTGTTAAAGTTGTATGTCCAATACCAGCAAAACCAGCAAATGATTCTGGTACGTTTTTACCAATTACTTGGAATGTACCTTTAGTAAACATCATTCCAACTGTCGATAATACACCTAAATTATAAATAATAAAGAACCAGTTAAATAAATAGTAACTACTTAACTTAAACACTTTATTTAAAGGAAGCATGATTAGATGCATAAACATACCTAATATTAACGTATGCGTATGCACAACGACTAATTGTGTCTCTCCTGTAAAGTCATATGCTAAGGTAAGCTCTCTATAGTAAAATCCACTCAATAACCCTAAAATTGTATAAACCAAAAATGCATATAAAATTCTACGCATAATATATCTCCCTTCTTATCAACCACTGCCCGTTATAACATACTATTATTTTTTAGTCTTTTTAAAAATAGCAATTAGTGACAAAATAATAGCTATAATAGCGACAATCCATAAAGGTGTAGTATTTTGTTGCTCTTCATCTTTGCTCTCACCTTGCTCTTGAGCAGTGTTGGCACTCACAGTCGTAACAGGTGCTGGTTTTTCAGCATCCTTACCACCTGTCCATTTTACGGTTTCACCATCTTCGTAAGTTTGGTAAGCTTTCCATTTATATTGACCTTCCTCTTCAGAATTTGCCACTTGTATTGGAAAATCAATAAATTCATTAGGTCCGATGCCTTCAACTGTTGCAGTCCAAGTAACTTTTGTTATATTACCTTTTGAATCTTTAGTAAATTTATGTTTGAAACCGTCCACTGGTGCTACTGCTACTAATTGTAACCCATCAGGCACTACTAATTCGACCTTTGTTGTATTCGTATCCTTCTCTACTGGCACACGCACATCATGTTTTTCATATGCTCCCGGTTCACTTTTGTCTGGATTTAATGTTACATGGGCATTAGCAATATTAGTCATTAATACCATTGTAAAGACAAAGAATGCCATTAAACTTATTTTTTTAATCATTGTTCTACTCCTTTAACTTGGTATTTGAATTTGACTCATAATAATGCCAGCTAGCACTAACATAATACCAATTATTATTTCACAATATAATACTTTCTTATTAACTTTTTGTAAGTTCGTTAAAGCTCTAAAACTTTGATAACCACCTAATGTGATTATTAAAATAGTTCCAATTATTTTTACATAAAACAAACTGCTCCAAGTTGTTACACTAGACCAAATAGCCGCCAGACTTGTTTCGTCTATTGCCATCAATACTCCAGATATGACAAGTGCAATCACTGCGCCTAGATTAAGTTTAAAGAAAAACCGTTTTACTTTTACAATGTCTTGCAACTGTTTAGTAGTTGCTAACCAAACTAAGTACACCATACCGCCTAGCCATAATGCCATGCCTAATAAATGTATTGATCGTAGTATAATTGACCACAATGGAAAACTTTGGGCCCAAACATGTCCAGACATACTTAATGTCACAATAATAATTAAAGAGATTGCTATATACCAAATAGTCATCATCTCATTTAAAGTAAATAATAGTAACAATACTATTATAGCTATCATTGCTAATAAGAATGGCGCTTGCAATAATGCAGTCATGTCTAAAGCCATTATGTTTGAAACAAGTTCTGGAGACAATGTCATTATGTAAATAATAGCCGTTATAAATGCCATAGCACTTAATATCCAAGAGATTGGTTTGTAACTAAAGAATGCCAAATATGTCGGTAATTGGTAACGTTTGGCTACACTATTGACTAAAAATGATCCCATTAATACGATAAGACTCCCTTCAGTAATAAATCTAAATAGACCAAACCAAAAGTTAGAAGTCTCATAAAACGGTGGTGTAACATCTATATTACTTGTAGTCTTTTTATTAATAGAAAATTCAAATTCATCTTGAATTTCATGACCATCAGCTGATGTTGTATGCCAACTCACTTTGTGTGTCCCGTTGTCCAGTTGGCCTACATCAAAGGTCAAAGTTTGGTTGGTTCCAGAATTTGTTGGTTTAAATTCACCAAGAGACTTTCCCTTATCATCAAAAATTGTAATACTAGAATATTTAGTATTTACTGGTTCATTATAGTGCAATTCTATTTGTTGAGGATGTGATACTACACTGTTTTGAGCAGGCGTTGTACTTTCTAATGTAGCGTGAGCAGAAACTTGATTTGTTGCTACTGCCATTAAAAGTAGTGCAAAGAAGACTACTATCAACGTGCTTTTGGACATAACTCTCTTTGTATAAAGCAGCATATTATCCCCCTATATCATTTATTTATGCTTCTTCACAATTTTATAAAACAATAGTTATATAAACAATACAAATACTGATTTGTCATGTTTTCGTCAAATAATTAAATAGCAAATTCACCCATTACAACACAATATGAAAAGAGGTTGGGACAATTTTGATTTGTCCCAACCTCTCTAGTTTTATTATTATTTAAAGTTATTCTTGTGCTTCAATATCATCTATTTTATCGACTTTGCGTTGTGAGCCGCCTTCCCAAGCGACATTTAAATATGCTTCAACGTTTTTCTTAGCGACTTCTATGCCAATAATTTGAGCACCCATTGTTAGAATTTGTGCATTATTACTAAGTTGGGCACGTTCTGCAGAATAAACATCATGTGCTAATGCTGCACGGATACCTTTCAACTTATTAGCAGTAATAGCTACACCAATACCAGTGCCACAAATTAACACGCCACGTTCATTTTGACCTTCTTGTATACTTTTACCTACTTCTGCTGCAACATCAGGATAATCTGTCTCTGCACATTGATGGCAACCAAAATCTTCTACTTCATGACCTAATTTTTGGACATGTGCTTTTACCGCTTCTTTTAATTCATATCCATTATGATCTGCACCAATAGCTATTTTCATAGTTATCTTCCTCCTTAAAATTAATTATGCACCACTAAATGGTTTAAATTGCGCTAACATTAAATAAGATGACATTGCACCAGGATCGACATGTCCTTGTGAGCGATGACCTAAACGCTTGGAGCGCCCTTTGTTAGAAACAATATCTTTTGTACTTTCCATACCTTGTTTGGCAGCGCTTAGAGCTTTATCAAATGCCTCATGAAACGGTGTTTGTTGCGCTTTATATTGCTGTAATGTCGTGAAAAATGGTTCTAAAGTATCTATCATGGTCTTGTCACCAATTTCAGCTTTCCCTCTACCTTTAATGCCTTTACTAAATGCAATCCAATAATCATAGAGCCCTTCGTCATCTAATTCAGTTTTATTTTTAACTGCGACAGCTGCTTTTAGATAACCTGATGCATATAAAGGACCTACTGAAGATCCCACAGCATCTAAAAAGCTTTTTCCAATTGCCACACTAATTTTTGCTATGTCTTGTTGATCTTGTAACTCAGATTCGAGTGTTTGTTTTACTGCTTGATACCCAATATTCATTGTGACACCATGGTCACCATCTCCTATTTTGCGATCAAGTTCACATAAATTATCTTTTTCTGTTTCGAATAACTCAGTTAATGCTAATAGATAATCTTTAAAGTTATCATTTGTTAATGTCATGGTTTCACCTACACTTCTTTAAAATTAGGACAATCAACCGCATGGTCAATACAACCTTTTAATGTTTCATCTAATTTCATTAACGTGACAGAAAAGCCACCCATTTCCATCGATGTAATAAAATTACCAACATAAGTTTTATAAACATTAATATTACGTTCATTTAAAATCGCATTAACTTCTTTATTAATGATATATAGTTCCATTTGAGATGTTGCACCCAAACCATTGACCAATACTACGACATCATCATTTTCCTGATAGATATTTTCTTTTAGTATATTTTGCATAATCACTTTAACTGTTTCTTGTGCAGTTCGAATTGTAGTCTTTTCAATACCAGGTTCGTCATGATGTCCTAAACCGATTTCCATCTCGTTATCTTCCAAATCAAAACTAGGTTTGCCAGTTTGTGGTAAATAACATGGACTTAAGCCAATACCCATTGAACGAGTATTATCATTTGCTAATTGTGCAAGACGTCTTACCTCTGCTAAATCATGGCCAAAGTCTGCAGCTGCACCTGCAACTTTATAAACTAATAATTCGCCTGCAATACCACGGCGATCGTCAAGTGTTTTCGAAGATGCTACATCGTCATTACCAATTACTGCAACGGTAGTAATTTCATCTTCAATTTCAGTCATTTCACTCGCCATTTCGAAATTCATTAAGTCTCCAGCATAATTGCCATAAATATATAACACACCATGACCTTGATCAATTTCTCTTGTCACAGCTTGGATTGGTATTGGAGAAGGAGATGCAAAAATATTACCAACTGCTACACCATCAGCCATGCCTTGTCCTACATAGCCTAAAAATCCAGGTTCATGACCAGAACCACCACCGATTAACACACTTACTTTTCTTTGCGGATTTCTTTTTTTACCAATCAGTGCACGTTGATGCAACTCAGAGCGTCTAATATACTCAGGGTAAGCAGCTACATAGCCACTCATGAGTTCATCAATGACATTATCAGGATTATTTATCATTTTTTTCATTACTTACCTCTCCTTTGACCAAATGTTATTTACTATGGAACTAATACTACTTTTAATGATTTGTCACCTTGTTTCATAAGTTCGAATCCCTCTTCGAATTGATCTAATGACAATTGATGTGTCACTACGCCTTCAGTTGGGAAATCACCTTTTTGAATACCATCTATAACTAATGGATAACAGTATGGACCTAAATGACTACCTAATAAATCTAATTCTTTACGGTCAGAAATAATACTCCAATCAACTGTAACTGGATCTCCAAATACTGAAAACTCTACGAAAGTTCCTAACTTACGAATAGCACTTAGCCCTTGTTCTACTGATTTTGGATGTCCTGTTGCTTCGATGTAAGTATCACAGCCATAGCCATCTGTTAATGCTTTAATCTCTTTCACTACATCTACTTTAGATGGATTCATTACAATATCTGCGCCGAATTTTTTAGCTAATTCCAAACGGTCATCTTTCATATCAAGTACTACTAATGTTTCAGCTCCATTTTTCTTCGCTGCGCCTACCATACCAAGTCCTAAAGTACCAGCACCTGATAACACAACAAAATCACCTAATTTAATATTGGCACGTTGCACTGCGTGTAAGCTACACGCATATGGTTCAATTAAAATAGCTTCTTCTATAGGTAATTCTTCTGGCACTTTATAATTAATTGCTTCCTTCGTAAATTTCATATATTCTGCCATGCCGCCATTGACATTATTTTGGAAACCATATAAATCATGTTTTTCGCACATCCAATACTGACCACGGTTACAAAATCTACAATCCCAACAAGGTACAATTTGTTCAGATATTACACGGTCACCAATTTCAAAATCAGTAACAGCATCGCCTTTGTCAACGATACGTGCAATAAACTCATGCCCAGGAATCATTGGTGCTTTAATGTATGAAGGTTGTGTTTCGTCACCCCAAAAGCTAGGTGCCCCTCCATAAGCTTTAATATCTCCAGCACAAATTCCGCATGCTTCTACTTTGACGATAATTTCTTTGTCATTTTCCAGTGTCGGTGTATCTACAGTTTCATATTTATAATCACCAGGTGCATAAGCTACTACTGCTTTCATTTTTTCTGGATAATTGTTTTTAGTCATAATCAAATAACTCCCTTCATTTTGGAAAACGCTTTCATTTACACTTTATATTCTAATATATTTTTTCGTTTCTTTCAAATATTTTTTCATTTCTTTTCGTTTATCTTCGCTTATATTTGGTTATTGAGTATATTGTACAAATCATTTATGATAAATTTAAGGATGTGACTGAAATGAAAATGTACCCTGATGAACGCAGAGAACATATATATACGTATATAAAATCTCACAAACGCGCTACTGTTAAGCAACTTTCTGATTATTTAAGCGTCACTGAAGCAACCGTGCGCAGTGATTTACGTAGATTAGAAAGCGAAAATAAAGTGATACGCACACATGGTGGTGCCAAAGTAAATGAAAATTCGGGTTCTAAACTAAATTTTTCTTACCGCTTAACTCAAAAGCATAATGAAAAACATCTTATCAGTATGCACGCGCTAGCAAAAATCAAACCACAACAATGTATTATGATTGATGCAAGTTCCACTACATACGAATTGGCAAAATTACTTGCTGAAACAACTATGGAATTAACTATTATTACGAATGGTTTGGAAAATGCCGTATTATTAAAAGAAAATCCAAATTTAACTGTGTTAATTGTCGGCGGCTTTGTATCTAAAGATTCTAATGCCATAACAGGGAATATAGATTCTCAAATTTTAGAAATGTATCATATTGATTATTTCTTTTTATCTTCGAACGGTTTGACTATGGACAATGGTTTAACTGATTTTTCTTTACCAGAAGTTCAATTAAAAAAACAAATGGTTCAAGAAAGTGATCAAGTTATTGCTTTAATAGACCATAGTAAGTTTGATGTATCGTCGACTTTATCTTTTGCTAAAATTGCTGATATTAATGAAATAATTACTGATGAATACCCTGCAGCAAAATGGCAAGCAAACGTTCCATTTACACTAACTGTTGCCCAAGATTAACTATCTGCATAACCACTATTTTAATCTTCATAAAAAAGCTGGAACAGCATACTGTTCCAGCTTTTACACATTAATTTTATTTTTATTAAGTAACACTACTAATTTAATGTTACTTAAATACCTCCAGACCAACCTACGTTGGTAAAAATATATAATATAATCGAACCTATAACTAACCATATAATAAATAATGGACCCATAAATTTAATCCAAGCACCAAAATTTGCCCGTGCTATGGCAATAGCACCGATGGTTGCACCTAATGTTGGCGTTATCAAATTACCTAATCCACCGCCAAAAGATAAAGTTGTTATTAACATTTGATCATTAACACCTAACGTATGAGTTACTGGTTGTAAAATTGGTACCATAACACTCATCAATCCTGAACCTGAAGGCACTAAAAAATTAAAGACAGTAGCAACTAGGAAAACAAGTATTGCTACAACCCCAGATGAAGCTCCATCTAGTTGAGTCGTTAATGTATGTACAATTGTGCTTAATATTTTTCCTTTTTCGAGAATAACACTAATTGTATTTGCCATAATAATAGCAAACGCCACTACTAACATTGGACGAGCACCTTCAATAAATCCTTCGACCATTGTTTCTGAATTTTTCCGTTTAACTATATAAGCTAAAATAAAACTCAGCATAAATATCGTGATAAATACACCATTACCATATCTTTCAGTCCACTGAAGTACACTATTACCAATAGCTAAAATAATTGGCGTAAAAACAACTAATGCAACGACAACTAAATCTCGCCATGTCACATGTCTATCATTATTATCTGTTTGGGCATCTTCTAAGTTGTCATCACTGCCAAACCAATCTTCTACTGGCATCGCACTAGATTGTGGTTTTTTAATAATACGACGTGTATACCATAGTACATAAATAAGTGTCACTATTAAAAACACACTATACATAATCGCTCTACCACAATAACCAGAATACATTGGCACTTCAGGATAAACGATTTGACCTAGTTTCGCCATACCAGAAGGAGAAACTGAAAAAGCCATATATAGTGGTAAGAAGGTCATTGCTAATGCCATAATAGGATCCAGTTTCAATCGCTTCGCTAAAATCACACCTAATGTTACAAAGACAATCATTTGGTCTCCACCGACAAAAAAACCTATAAATGCCATTAATAAAAATAAACCTGTGACAAGTGGCACAGCTCCAGCATGTTCAAATCGAAATATTAAATAATTAGTTACTTTTTTTACTGAATCTAAATAAAGTATTCCTCCTATAGCGCCACCTACAAATAGCAATAATGTTACTGTTTGGGCAGCCTGTATACCACCATCTAATAATAGTGTGATGGCATAAATAGGATTAACTGGGTTTTGCGTAATTTGATGGTAAGTTCCTTCTATAATTGTGCCATTTTTTTGTGTATTAAACTCACCTGCAGGAATAATATACGTTAAAAGACAAGCAAACATCATCATGATTAACATCATAATCAACACATGTGGCAATTTAAATCTGCGTTGTACTTTTGATACTGTTGATACTTTTTCTGTTTTGCTATAGTTTGATACATTATTGTTATTTGATGTTGTACTTGAACTATTCAACATATCACTCCTATCTCATTGATTTAAGTTTGCGCATAATTTTATTTGTCGCTATTTGGTATGCTCAACACTTTGTTGTTGATATCTATTAGCTTTAAATGGAACTCCAATATTTTCACGTAATGTTGTTCCTTGATAAGTTGCATCGTAATAGCCTTTAGCTTCTAAAATCGGTAAAACATTGTTAATAAACTCTTCATAATTATTTCCATAAATATGAGGTCCGAATATAAAACCATCTGCAGCTCCCGCCTCAAACCAATCAATTATTGTTTGAGCTACATCTTTATAAGTTCCAAAGAATGGAGATTTGCGTGTTGTTTCTTCTAATGCTACTTGACGTAAAGTTAAATTGTTGTCGCGTGCACGTTGTGCAATAGCTTCAGTAGTAGCTCGGAAACTATTTTTACCAACATCACCTAACTCTGGGAAAGGTGCATCAAGTTCATATTGAGAAAAATCATGGTGATCATAATAACGGCCTAAATAAGTTAACGCTTCTTCAATTGTTGTTAATGACTTTATTTCATCATAACGTGCTTCGGCAATATCAATAGTTTCACCTAGTATAGGTGATAATATAGGATAAATTTTAATATCATCAGGTTGGCGTCCATATTCAACAGCTTGTTGTTTAATGCTGTCATAATTCTTCACAGCACTTTCTATACTTTCACCAATAATAAAGACAGCATCTGCATATTGTGCAGCATAAGCTTGCCCTTTTGGAGACGCACCTGCCTGAAAAATTACAGGTTGACCTTGTTCTGATCTATCAATATTTAAAGGTCCTTTAACTTGGAAATAGTTACCTTGATAATTTAAAGTGTGCATTTTGTCCTGATCTACATATTGGTTATGCTCTACATCTCTTGGAAATGCATCGTCTTCATAAGAATCCCACAATCCTTGAACTACATTTATATGCTCTTCAGCTATGTCGTATCGAACATCATGCTCTGGATGTTCACCTTTACTATAATTGTCAGCACTTCCTTCTAATGGAGAAGTCACTACATTCCAACCTGCACGTCCATGACTCAACTTATCTATAGTTGCAAGTTGTCTCGCTATTGTAAAAGGTTCACTATAAGACGTAGAAATCGTTCCAACTAAACCGATATAACGCGTAATAGGTGCCAACGCAGCTAATAATGTTAAAGGTTCAAAACGATTTAAGAAATGTGGTATCGATTTATCATTAATATATAAACCATCAGCAACAAATAAAAAGCTAAAGCCTGCTTCTTCCGCTTGACGAGCAATTTTTAATTGGAAGTCAAAATTAGTACTAGCGTCACTAGGTACTTCGTCAGACTTCCAAGCATGCATATGACCCCCTGGACCATTTAACATTATGCCAAAATCTATTTTTTTATTGCTCATATAATCCCTGCTTTCGTATTATTTATTATCTTATTGCTAGGTGCTAGTTGCTTAACTGTCTTAACACGTAGCGCATGACTTTGCACTGGCATATGTAACATTAATTCATCTACATAGCCTTCGATGACTAATCGTTGTAATTCTGTTTCTACTTCTTGTTTAGAGCCATTAATCACATCAATTTTCTTCTCTTCAACAGTTAGATTTTCTGAGGATTGTGAACGAAATGTTTCGACTTGCTCGAGGGTATTAACTGTTAAACTTTTGCCTTCTGCTAGCTGGACGCGATAATTCGTACGACCTTCTTCAACTTGTTGTTTGTCCGCATCATTCTCGACCACAACTGCAGCTGCCGCTACTACAAAAATCCCCTCTGGAAATAATTGTTTATAAATACGTGCTGCTTCTTCAAGTGCCTCTTTACTCGAATTAATGAAATAAGCAAATATGAAATTCACTTGTTCCTTTGCGGCTAATTCAGCCGAAGATTTACTACCGCCTAGCAGAAAAATATTTGGCTTCGGTGTATCATCTGAACGGTTAGCTGTTTGTAATTGTTTAAACTCATTATCTTTTAGAAAGCTATTAGAGTTAAATTGATTTAATAAGTGTAATTTTTCTTCAAATGCAATTGGCGGATTTTGTAATTCCATTTGTAGCGCTTTTGTAGCTAATGGAAAGCCCCCTGGCGCTTTGCCAACACCTAAATCTACTCTACCGGGTGCTAATTGACTTATGAGATGAAATTGTTCCACCACTTTAAAAGGACTATAGTGCTGTAACATTACTCCTCCTGAACCAATGTTTATACGCTCTGTTTTAGTTAATAAATGCGTTACTAATATTTCTGGACTCGTACCTACTACTTCAGGAATATTATGATGTTCTGCTAAGAAATAACGAGTGTAATCTAGTTCATCTGCAATTTGTGATAATTCAATTGTCCGCTTTAAACCGTCTTGCACTGATTCATGCTGTTCAATTGGACTTTGATCTAAAATGCTTAGCGCAACCATACGAATGCCCTCCTACTTTTTACCGTTTAATTATATTTATATTATGCCTAAATGTTTATTTTGTCAATCATTCTTATCGATTTAGTCGGATTTAAGGTGATTAAAAAGGGAGTGGGACAGAAATCTGATTTTGAAAAAATGATTTCGTCGTCCCACCCCGGCAAGGATGACTAGCGTTGAAAAAAAGCTTGCTTTGAAGCGCATTTTCAATGCAGTCAGCTACTGCCAATATGAAAAGAAACTAGGACAAATCAATTTTGTCCCAGCTTCTAATTGAATTATTATACCCATGCTGAATTATTTTCTGTATAGGTCTTATCATTACTAATATCGTCACCATAATTAATCATAGATTCTGAAATTACACGAGAATGATAGCCAATACGTTCTAAAATAGAAATCATATCAAGATAGCGAACTGCCCCTTCAGGTGTACATTCACCAGTGCTCAAACGCTTAATATGTTCTTTACGTAGATCATGTTCTAAACCATATGCTTCTTGGCTACGTTTAACAATTTCATCTTTCTTAATATCATCATACACATTAATGATATCAACCGTATCTCTAAAGGACACAGTAACATGTTCGTACAATTGACTTATACTAGTTAATGCTTTTTCAGATATATTCACCTTACCTTTAGCTTGTATGTCTAAATCATCCATATAAGCTTGAGAAAGGCTAGAAACTTTTAAAATTGCTCTATTAACATCAAATAATACGGACATGCGTTCAGCATCATTTGCAGATAATTTCTTTTGCGATATCTTCGTTAAATATTGACGAATATTATCGTACATATTTTCTATGACTTGATGTTTTTCCTCTGCATGTTTCTTACTTTTTTCGTCTTTATTTTGCGCACTTTCTAAGATAGATAAAGACATTTTACCAAGATTTTGAATTTCATCTTGTGCTTCTTGCAAAGCAAAACTTGGTGCTCTATCTATTAAATTTTTGTCTAATATTCTTGGTCTAAATTGTTCATTCACATCATTACCAGGAATAACTTTAGTTACTATCCATGCTAAAACAAAGACAAACGGTAATTGAATTAACGTATTTGTCACATTAAATGTACCATGTGCAAAAGCAATCACCATTTCAGGGTTCAATGAGAAAACACGTTGGAATACTTCCATAATATTTTGATATAACGGTAGTATTATTAAGAAAACCATGGCACCTATAACGTTAAACAGTACATGTACTAGTGCAACACGTTTAGCAGCTAATGTACCTGCTAAACCTGCTAATACTGCAGTAATTGTCGTTCCTATATTGTCACCTAATAATACCGGTAATGCGCCATGTAAAGAAATTAAATCATTTGCATAAAATCCTTGTAAAATACCTATTGTTGCACTTGAACTTTGTATAATCACAGTTAAGAAAGTTCCTGCTAAAACACCTAATATAGGGTTAGATGAAAGATTTAACATAATTTCGTTAAAGCCGTCTAACTCAGCAAGTGGTTTTACCGCACCACTCATCAATTCCAATCCATAAAATAGTGCACCAAAGCCAAATAAGATCATACCTATATTTTTTGCTTTACGTTTGTGTATAAAGAAAATTAAAAATGCACCTAATGCAAGTATTGGTAATGCATATTCACCGATATCTATCCCGATGATAAAAGCAGTTACCGTAGTACCTATATTAGTCCCCATAACTACACCAATTGCTTGTCTCATTGTCATAAATCCAGCTGTAACTAAACCGATTGTAATTACAGTTGTACCAGAACTACTTTGAATCAAAATAGTCACAACCATACCTGCTATAACACCCATAATTGGGTTACTTGTAAATTTATTTAAAATATCGCGTAGTCGATCTCCAGCGCTAGCTTGTAAACCGTCACCCATTTGCTTAATTCCATATAGAAAAATACCTAAACCACCGATGAAAGTGAAGATAATCTCCATTGCAGATATATCCATTTTTGCACCTCTTCATATAATTTGTAAATCACGTTAATTATATCTAATGTTTTTTAAGCCAATGTAAATTTTAAGTTAATTTTTTAGAAGTAATAACAAAATATTAACGTAATATGATTACAAATTATCATAATAGTCTCATAATTTAAAATAAATATCAGCTGCATATATGCTTTTGTTGAGCACTTTCATTGCCTATAACATTGATAGTGACAGTATTTAGCACAATATATCGTATAAAATCTTGTCACTTTATTAGTTATTCGCTAATATAAATAAGTATTAAAAATTGAAAGGAAGTATCTAGGTCATGATAAATGCATACAAACACGACAGTTCACAAGCAATTACTCGCTCAGCTTTAGACACTTCTACATCATGGATTAACGTGATTGACCCAGAACGCGAAGAAATTGAATTATTAATGTCACAATTTCATATTCCTGAGGATTTTATACGCGACCCTTTAGATTCAGAAGAAAGTGCTCGTATTGAATATGATGAAGATAGTGGCTATTCACTGATCATTATTGATTTACCTATAGTTAACAATAAAAATTTAAAAGTACTATCATTTATAACCATACCTTTAGGCATCAT
The DNA here is from genome assembly GCF_025560845.1 of Staphylococcus arlettae. Classification (NCBI taxonomy): domain Bacteria; kingdom Bacillati; phylum Bacillota; class Bacilli; order Caryophanales; family Staphylococcaceae; genus Staphylococcus; species Staphylococcus arlettae. Next base: position 610,311 of record NZ_CP094803.1, on the reverse strand, counting down.
TATTGGTAATAAAAAAATATTAACTGTGTGTAGTGAAGAAATAGAATTTCTCGATAATTTTTCACGCCAACCTATTAATTTAAACTTCCATAGTCGTTTTGCTTTAAATATCTTGCTAACAATTGCCAATCATTATAATAGAAATTTACGTTTGTTAAACAAAACACGTTTAAGAATTGAGCGTGAACTAAAAAACAATGTGACAAATAAACAACTTTATAATCTAATGGAAGTAGAAAAAAGCTTAGTGTACTTTTTAGCTGCTTTAAAAGGTAATGATAATATTATTAAAAAGCTATTTCGTTTACATGCAATTAAGCGATTTGAAGCTGACGAAGAATTATTAGAAGATTTAATTATAGAAAATAAACAAGCAGTAGAAACCACAGAATTGTACACTAATATTTTAGAAAGTATTACAACTTCATATGCATCTCTATTATCTAATGAAATGAATAATACAATGAAAACTTTAACATTATTCACTGTATTTTTAACTTTGCCTACATTAGTCTTTAGCTTTTTTGGCATGAATGTACCCTTACCGATTGATGACCATAGTTATATCTCTTGGATCATCGTCATTGGACTTTCACTCATTTTAGTATCTATTGTAGGGGCGTTTCTATGGAGAAAACAAAAACTCTGATGCTGTATGACCTTGTTTTTATGTTATTTATAATTTAAGGTTCATTAGTAAGCTTAATTTATAATACTCAACCTTTTAGACTGTCGACAAAGTTTTCAATTTTGTTGGCAGTTTTTTTATACACGCTTTCGGCGAGTGCTATTCTCGCAGGAGTCGGCATAAAACACCTTATTTTGGATCTTTAGTAAAAACTATACACGTCGTTTTCATAATGTAATAAATAACCCCTTCGCATTAGTGTGCGAAGGGGTTATTTATGTTCTGACTGCAGGCTTTTTAACACTCATTAATTTTGTTGGCGGTATGTTTTGCGGAATGACAATAAAACAGTAATGATAAAGGTCACGCTAAATGCAATAAGCATACCAATAAAGTAATGTAACCATCCAGCATTGAGACCATTGATTGAAATAAAACCTGGTAAGCCAGCTGTGCCTAATGCTACAGCTTTAACTTTAAAGAATGAAACATACGCCGCTGCTACGCCTGAACCTACAATCGCACCGATAAAAGGATACTTCAATTTTAAGTTTACTCCAAACAGTGCTGGTTCTGTAATACCTAACAATGCTGAAATGCCAGACGCAGATGCTACACCTTTTAACTTCTTATTTTGTTTAATCACGCAGAACGCTGCTAAGGCAGCTGCACCTTGTGCGATATTTGACATCGTTGCTATAGGAAAAATAAAAGAACCACCTGTTGATGCGCTGTCAGCTATTAATTGGGTCTCTATCGCTATAAAACTATGATGCATTCCAGTAATGACGATTGGTGCATACAATAGACCAAATATCAAACCACCTATTGCACCTCCAAATTCGTATAACCACGTTAAGCCATCAGATAGCCAATAGCCTAAAGTACGTGTAATTGGGCCTACGAATAAAAACGTTAGAAACGCAGTCACAAATATCGAAACTAGAGGCGTTACTAAATTATCTAATGCTGTGGGCATAAATTTACGAAGACTAAGCTCTAATTTAGCTAAAATATATGACGCAACTAAAATAGGTAATACCTGTCCTTGATATCCTACTTGATTGATATCCAACCCAAATAGTTGCCATTGTGGTATTTCTTTATTTTGCTCTAATGCTTTAGGATAATCATATGCGCTCATTAATTCTGGATGAACTAGTATCATACCTAATGCTGCACCAAGAAAGGCATTACCACCAAATCGCTTGGCCGCGCTAAAACCAATTAAAATTGGCAATAGTGTAAATGGCGCATTAGCAAAAATATTAATCATTTCTGCCAACCCAGCAAATTGCTGATGCATTTCTATAATAGATTGATTCTCATAAAATAAACCGGGTGCCGTCAATATATTATTAATACCCATCAATAAGCCGCCCGCTACAATAGCTGGAATAATGGGTACGAAAATATCTGATAACATTTTCACAAATTGTTGTAGTGGATTCATTCGTTTCGTCCCTTGAGATTTTACCTCTGAAGTCGTCGAAGCTTCTTTACCGGTAAGTTTTTCAAGTTCACTAAACACTTTGTTAACAATCCCTGAACCTAATATGATTTGATATTGTCCACCAGTCATAAAAGTTCCTTTGACATGTTCTATCTCAGCTAATTGATTCTCATCAATCTGCTCTGTATCTTTTAATACCAATCTAAGTCTAGTAGCACAATGTGCCATCGTATCGATATTATCATTTCCACCTATAGCGGTTAAAATTTCTTCTGCAATCTTTTTATTGTTCATATTAATAAACCTCCACAGTAAAATAGAACCGGTTCCAAAACACATAAACAATTGTAACCGGTTCCAACTAAAATCGCAAACTTTTTTTTAATTATTTCCTACTCCAACCTACTTTTAGTAATTTTTTGTAAATTACGTCCATTTTGTTACAGATTCAACATTTTCTATATTTATAGTTAATATTTAATTGCTTTCTACCTATATTTTAGTTATAAAAGAATTAGATGATTAAAAGGAGCAATGATTACAATGAATAAAAAAGTATTCAGTATTGGCTTAATTGCCGTAATGCTAATTGTCAGTGTTGTACTCATAATTATTATGATGACTTCAGGTGAAAAAGAAACTTATTTTGGCTATATGAAAAATAGTAACACTGCTGACAAAGTAATTAACGAAAAAGATCATAAAATCGAAGAAAATGTTAAGCTACCTGCAAAAGATGGATTTTCTCCAAAAGAAGGAGATTTTGTAAGATTAGTAAAATCCTCTAAATCAGATGAATATACTAAAATGCAAGTAGTTAGCCATGATGATGTACCTCACGGATTAATGATGAAAATACATGACATGGACGAAATGAAACATTAATCGAATGCTTCACTACTGTTCAAAAAATAGCGCGCCCATTTAATTCAACTTAAATGGACGCGCTATTTTATGACACTAAATATTAAATATTATTGTGGTTTATATTTATCATCAAACTCATTATACTTTGCCTTTTTAATATTTTTCTTCGTTTCAGTATCAAAACCTTGAACTACTATGCCTTTAAAAGTACTAATAGGTTGAACTACATATGTGATTGACGGATTATCTTTAAACTTCACTTCTTTATAATATAATCCTTTTTGCCCACTGTATTTTGTTTTTTCCTCTTTTATTTTATCTGTTAAATTATGCTCTGCTAAATATTTATCTACTAATTCTATATTTTTATGTCCTTGATACATTCGCATTCCAATAAATAAAGCAGCAGCTACTATAAACGATACAATTAAAATAACAATTACTTTCAAAACCGTTTTCATTACTAATCTCCTTTGAATCTGCAATTTTTATCATGTTCTTTTTAGTATGACTTAAAATATTTATTTTAGAAAGACATACTCAAGATTTGTAACAAAATCTCCTTAATATTAACTATTTAACTAATAAATTTACCTATATCTTCTTAGATTACTATATTTGTACCTTAGACAAGCGATTCTTTATTGACAAGACGCTTACTTCATACTATCGTTAAGTTTCAAAAGGGGTGACAAATATGACAAAAAAAGATAATTATTTGGAACGACAACTATGTTTCTTATTTTATGTATCTTCGAAAGAAATTATCAAAAAATATACATCATATTTAAAAGAGTATGACTTGACGTATACTGGGTATATTGTTTTACTCGCTATCGAAAGCGACGAAAAAATCAATATTAAATCACTAGGGGAACGTGTATTTCTTGATTCCGGTACATTAACACCTTTACTGAAAAAATTAGAAAAAAAAGGTTATGTCGACCGTATTCGTGAAACAAACGATGAAAGAAATTTACAAATTTCACTGACAGAGAAAGGCAAATCTATCCAAGAACCACTTTCAAAAATTTCCATGCAAGTATTTGGTGAGTTCGATATGGATTTAGATGAAGCAATCGAGCTAAAATCAACGCTTCAAAATTTCGTAAATAAGAACTTCTCAAAAGATCTGTAAATTCCATTAGTTGAGGTATCTAGAGTAAGTCTATGCAGAATTAGCCTTAAACTTTGCCTTTTGCTTGCCTCTTTACCTCTCCTTAGCGCATATGTACTAATATGTGTCTTTGCTTTCTTTTTCCACTTTTACCTTTTACAATATAGCTAGATGATACTTTAACTATTGCAACATATTATCCATTTTAATAAAGGGAGCGATATTGTATGGCATTTGAAAAAAAACCATTTAATAATGCTTTATTTGACGTTGATCCAGGTGAATTTTTTAAGGATTTTGGACGCCAAATATTTGAACAAACGCCACTAAAACGTGATATAAAGACTGACATAATTGAATTTGAAGATAAATACACTGTAGTAGCCGAATTACCAGGTTTCACTAAAGAAAGTATAACCTTACAATATGAGAACCAAGTACTTACTATTGCTGCTGATCAAGTAATTGTTAATGAGGCTGACAAAGGTACTGTTATTCATAAAGAACGTAATACACACAATTTACGTCGTCAATTCTCATTTGAACATATTGATAAAACTAAAATTGCAGCGACTTTTACTAACGGTTTACTATATGTAACATTACCGAAAAAAGTAGACACCGTTGATGATGCATCAACAATTGAAATTAACTAAATTAAACTAATAAAGGCTAATGTAATCGCATAATTACATTAGCCTTTATTATATACGTATCACAGTATAGTTAGTTAAAACGGTGGATGCCCTAAAACTGATTCATCAAAGCGTTCTGGTATTAACACTTTGCGCATAATTACGCCTAAATCACCGTCATCACTTTCATGTTCTGCATACACTTCATACCCTCGTTTTTTGTAAATATCCAATAACCATGGATGTTTGCGTGCAGAAGTCCCTAAAGTAACTGCAGGTGCTTTTAAAGTATCACGTAAATACGTCTCTTCCACATAGGTCAATAGTTTACTACCAATGCCTTGTCCATCATAACTAGGTTTCGTGGCAAACCACCATACAAATGGATACATAGAAATACGACTTTGTCCTTCCCATGGGTAACGCACTGTTATTGTAGAAATAATTTCACTATCATTTTCCAATACGAAAGTAGTACTATTAGTTAAATTTTTCTTAACTAATGCTAAATCAGCATTAACAGATGGCCAATCTATGCCTAATTCTCGTAATGGTGTAAATGCTTCATACATTAATTTTTGCAATGCTTCAGCATCAGCTTCTACTGCTATTCTAATATTATATTCAGACACAATAATACTCCTCCTTGTTCTCATTACTTAGCTGTAATATTCAAATCACCTGCATAAATAGTACATGCTCAACAAGAGTAGTACAATTAAAATGACTTGAGCAAGTCACAGCCCAAGTCATTTATAGTTATTTTATTTTTCTTTTGTGTCCATACTATTTCTATCACCATTTAAGTACGCATAAACAAGACCGACAAAAATACCCCCACCAATATAGTTACCAATAAATGCATAGAATAAATTTTTAAGTACATCTAACCAACTCAATGCTTCTAAATTATAAAACACCATACCTGCATATAAACCAGCATTAAACACTACATGTTCATATCCCATGAACACAAATACAATTACGCCACAAGCAATAAAAAATGTTTTAGAAAGCCCATCCTTAAATTGTATCGATACATAGATACCTATGTTGATAAAGAAATTACAAAAAATAGCTTTTACTAATATTTCATACCAGGATGAGTCAACTGTTTTAAGTTGTACCATATCTGACAATGCTGTTATCATTTCAGGCGTCATTATTTGAGTGAATTTCATTAAACCAAATAAAATAAAACCACCCACAATATTAAAAGCAAAACACACCATAGCAATTACAACTATTTTGTTTAATGTTATTACTTTGTAATACCATCCAATAGTTAAGTACATAAAATTACTAGTTAACAACTCTGAGTGCGTTAGTACAATTAACACTAAAGCTAAACTAAAGGATATTGCACCTACTAAGCCTATTAATCCATCATTTGTTCCAGCAAATAACGTTTTCATAGCAAACATAAACACAGTAACTATAGCTAATAAAAAACCTGACATAATAGCTTTCAATATGTATCGTCCAGGTGTACGTTCGATCATTACTTGCTTCATTTGTACTTGATTTACTGCGTTTTCGACTGTAGCTTTTGACATAAACGTATCTTCCACAGACTTTGTATTTTTAATCATAGTAAATCCCCTTTAAAATTAATATTTTTTTAAAATTCAATTACATCATACTAAAATGTTCGCTTATATGATAGAGGTGAATTTCGACACAAAGTATTAAAGATATTGAATTTACCTACTAAAGAGCGTAAACTTTACTTGTATCTAAAAATAACACAAGGAATATAAAGAAAGGGGCCTACACGATGAACACACAGTTTTCCGTAGCCATTCATATTTTAGTACTACTTGCAGCTGAAAAAGAACCTAGTTCTAGTCAGTATATCGCTTCAAGTGTTAACAGTAATGCTACGCTAGTGAGAAAAATTTGTCGCTATTTAAAAGATGGTCACTTTATAAAAAGTAGTCAAGGTGTGGCTGGCTATAGTTTAAATACCCCTGCCTCTGAAATTAATTTAGGCGCTGTCTATCAATATATATTCAACGCTGAGACACACTTTGCAAAAATTCATCAAGATACCAATCCTAACTGCCCAATAGGACATAATATTACGCACGTATTAGATGATATTTATCAAGAAGTAGATCAAGCTATCATTGATAAATTAAGTAACTACACTATTGCAAACATCCATCATCGAATAAGCAATTAAAACAACTTTTTATTTGTTATTCAAAGGTCCTTATTATTGAATAACAAAATATAACTTGTACCGATTTTGTAACTTGCTGACGCCCAGGCGAATAGTATGAGTGAGAGACTACAGGCTCGAACCATACCCCAGGAAAGCATGCACGGTCAAAATCGAGTATTTTAAATGCAGTCAGCTACTGCCAATTAGAAAAGAGGCTAGGACGAATCAATATTGTCCCAGCCTCTCCCTTATTTTAAGCATAGAGCTTTATGTTCCAAACTTTATTTTAATGCTGGAATGTAGAATAGCGCATTTTCATAATGATAAACCAGTTGTGAATAATCAAATGGCACTCCTGTAGTCGTATAAAATAATTGCTCATATCGTAAGCATGGTTCTCCAGCTTGTAATGATAGTTTTGGCGCTTCATTCTCTGTTAATTTATCTACTTTAAAATAAATATCTGAAAAGCCAATTTTCACTTTTAAGTGCTGCTCTAAATATTCAAATATAGAAGACTCTGCTATCCCTTCATTTAAATACAACACTACACTTTTGTTAAAATAAGATAACTCAGTACAAAACGTTTTATTATCTACATAAATAACTCTCTCAACTTTATAAATTGGTTCATCAGCCTCTAATTTCAACTGCTTTTGTACATGTTTACTAGGCGTTACCTCAGCTACTTCTTTCACTTCATAAGTCAATTGACGTCCAACTATTTCATCATGAAATCCACTAGCTGAAAATAAATTAACATAGCCATCTTTCTTTTTGTTTCTCACATATATTCCGCTACCCCTAGTTTGAAATATAATACCCTTTTTTTCCAAATTCTCTAAAGCTTTTATCACAGTGCTCTTACTCACACCATATATCTCTTTGAATTTTTCAACGTTAGGTAATTTATCTCCCGCTTCATAATGTTCTTTTTCTATATATTCATTTATTTCTTGAGCAATCATTTCGTATTTCAGCATACCTAGTCCTCACTTATATTATTATAATCTAATTTTAGCATGATATAACATAACATAACAGACAATCTAAATACACCCCTCTTTACAAATTGTACCGACACAAATATAATAGGCTTATGTTATTTGAAAACGCTTTACTAAAAGAGAGGGGTAGTTTATGTGTCAGCTAAAAATGAAACATTAGCACAAAATATTTTAGAAGCTGTAGGTGGAGAAGAAAATATTATCAGTAGCACACACTGTGCAACACGATTACGTTTAGTCTTAAAACGCTCTCAACCTGATGCCAAAAAGAAAGTTGCTAATATCGATGGTGTAGTTACCGTTGTAGAAAACAATGGCCAATTTCAAGTTGTTATTGGCAATAATGTAGGAGATGTCTATAAAGCTTTCGAAAGTTTAATTCACTCCGAAGACACTAATGAGACAACGCAAGCGTCTAACGAACCAAAAGGAAGTATATTAAATAGAGTTATCGCTACTATGTCTGCAGTATTTGCACCATTTATTTACATTTTAGCAGCAGCAGGTATTTTGCAAGGATTACTTATAATAAGCAAAATGATCTACCCTCCAGTAGAACATACAGGTACTTTTGAAGTATTTAACTTTATTTCATGGGCACCTTTCACCTTTTTACCAATTTTTATAGCTATTACAGCGGCTAGACATTTTAATGTAAATTTATATATTGCTGTAGCATGTTCAGCTGCTTTAGTTAGCCCAGATTTAACAGCGATAATAGATAAAATTGGTTCAGGAGATACAGTTAAATTTCTAGGTATACCTTTATCAGAGACGAGTTATACAACATCTGTATTACCACCATTGTTTCTAGTATGGTTATTATCATATGTTGAAAAATTCCTAAATAAATATATTCATGATGTTGTAAAACCTTTATTCACACCATTCTTTAGCATTGTAATTATGGTACCTCTAACATTAATCGTTATCGGCCCTATTACTACATTGATTGCTCAAGGATTAGCTGGTGGCTTTAATACTTTAGTTGATGTTGCGCCATGGTTAGCCGGCACATTAATCGGTGGATTTTGGCAAGTTTTTGTTATTTTCGGGGTACATTGGGGTATCACACCTGTAATTTTATCCAATTTTGAACAATATAAAAGCGATGCCTTTCAAGCTTATCAGACGATTGCAGTTATATCTCAAATTGGTGCAGTTTTAGGAGTATTAATTAAAGTTAAAATTATCGATATCAAGCGTGTTGCTTCATCAGCAGCTATAACTGGTATCTTTGGAATTACAGAACCATCAATGTATGGTGTTAACTTACGCTTTAAAAAGCCCTTTATTATCGCCTGTGTCAGTGGTGCTATAGGTGCTTTTGTCGCAAGTTTCTTTAACCCTAAATATTATGCTTATGCTGGTTTACCAGGTCCTATTACTATCTTTAATGGCTTCAGCCCAGATAATCCTACGTCGATTTGGGGCATTATTATAGGATCACTTATAGGTCTTTTATTACCTATAATTTTAATTCAATTTTTAGGTTATGGAGAAGATACGACTCAAACTGAGTCTGATGAACCAAGTGCAAATAATACTACTGAGTCAACGGCAACAACAATGACACAAACAGAAAATAATTTAGTAACACCGATTAATGGACAAATTGTACCACTATCGGAAGTTGATGACCCAATTTTTGCTGAAGAAATGATGGGACAAGGAATTGCCATTAAACCAAGTGACACTACTGTGTATGCACCAAGTGATGGTGTAATTAGCATGGTAGCTCCAAGTAAACACGCAGTTGGTATTACTACTGCTGATGGCATAGAAATGTTAATACATGTCGGATTAGACACTGTAAAAATGGAAGGTCAAGGTTTCAAACTCTTAGTGGCTGAAAATGATACCGTAGCTAAAAATCAGCCAGTATTAGAATTTGATAAAAAGTTCATCGAGGATTCTGGTTATACTTCAATTGTGCCATTCATTATTACTAACTCAAGTGAATTCAATGAGATTATTCCGCAGTATTATGAACAAGCTACACACAATGATACGGTGCTATCAATTATCAACAAATAATTTAAAGGAGAGTTTAGTTATGACAAAATTACCAAAAGAATTTTTATGGGGTGGCGCTTTAGCTGCCAATCAATTTGAAGGTGGCTATGACGCAGATGGCAAAGGATTAAGTGTGATTGATGTAATGACTGCAGGTGCTCATGGTACAGCAAGACAAATCACACAAGATGTAGATCCTAATCAATATTATCCTAATCATATCGGTATAGATTTTTACAATCGCTATAAAGAGGATATTGCGTTATTTAATGAGATGGGATTAAAATGTTTACGAACTTCTATTGCTTGGTCAAGAATTTTTCCAAACGGCGATGAAAGTGAACCAAATGAAGCAGGTTTACAATTTTATGACAATGTGTTCGATGAATTATTAAAATACGGTATTGAACCAGTCATTACACTATCGCATTTTGAAATGCCATTACATTTAGCTAGAACTTATGGCGGTTTTAGAAGTAGAAAAGTTGCTGATTATTTTGCGAAATTCGCAGAAACGGTATTTACACGCTATAAAGATAAAGTTAAATATTGGATGACTTTTAATGAAATTAATAACCAAATGGATACTGATAATCCAATTTTCTTATGGACCAATTCAGGTGTGACAATTGAAGAAGGAGAAAACCCTGAAGAAGTTCTATATCAAGTAGCTCATAATGAATTGATTGCAAGTGCCAAAGCAGTAAAAATCGGCAAAGCAATTAATCCAGACTTTGAAATTGGTTTAATGATTTCCCATGTGGCAATTTATCCTTATTCTTGTAACCCTGAAGATATGATGGAATCTGTTAAAGCAAACCGTTTAAGATTCTTCTTCCCTGATGTACAAGTAAGAGGATATTACCCTGGTTATGCTAAGAAAATGTTCGCTAAAAAGAATTATAATATAGGTTGGCAAGATGGAGATGAGAAAATTCTTAAAGAAGGTACTGTGGACTATATTGGTTTCAGTTATTATATGTCAACGGTTGTCAAACATGATGCCGTACAATATACAGGTGAAAATGTAACCAATGGTGGTTTGCCAAACTCTGTCGACAATCCATATATCGAACAAAGTGATTGGGGATGGGCTATAGATCCAACAGGTTTGCGTTACACACTAAATATTTTATACGATCGTTATCAATTACCGCTGTTTATAGTCGAGAATGGCTTTGGAGCAGTTGATACTTTTGACGACAATGGAGAAATACATGATCCATATCGTATTGATTACTTAAAAGCTCATATTAAAGCATCAATTGATGCCGTACATGAAGATGGTGTTGATTTAATGGGTTATACACCTTGGGGCATTATCGATATTATCTCTTTTACTACTGGTGAAATGAAAAAACGCTATGGTCTAATCCACGTAGATAGAGATAATGCAGGTAATGGGTCATTACAGCGTACTAAAAAAGAATCATTTGATTGGTATAAAAATGTCATCGCAAGCAATGGTGAACAATTATAAATGGTGAAATCAGAAAACGTCAATTTCTATATCTGCTCAATAGAAATTGACGTTTATTTTTAGTCAGAGCTATTTATATCCCCGACTCTTTATGAATATTAACTTTATTTTTTAAGTTTTGAAAGTATGTGTAAGCCATACGCAAAAATACCATAACCTAAAATGTTCTGCATCAACCACTGTTTAAAATTAACTTTAACATTCTTTGGCTGGCAGAGTATGTTAGGAATCAAAGTACTTAAAGTATATAGACCCAATACTTGTAAATATCGTTTATACAATTTATGCACCTCATTTCACTTATTTATTATAACTGAAATAGGTACTGCTGTTTGCTATTTAATTCACTTTCTTTATCATTTTGTGGCTAACAAACGTTCTAAATTATCAAAGGTACTATTCATTCCCTCTTCTACACCCATTTCTAATAACTGTTGTGCTGATTTGGCATCAGGCAATATAGATGTGGCAGTCAATTGAGATACCCCATTACCCATATCTTGAATGTTTATGTTATTGTGCATCCCTGCCATTGACTTATCAATTTCACCATCTGGCGTCGCAAAATAATCATAATAATCAATAATATTAGGTCTTGTTATTTCATTATAATGCGTTACCGTATAACTTGAGCCTTGGGGTGCATGAATAGCAAAAAATGCTGACCCACCGTCACGAACATCGAATTCATATATTTCTAACGTCGTTCCTTCAGGATGAAACCATTGTTTAAACAACGTGGCATCTGTATACGCTTGAAAAATATGCTTGGGCTGAGCCTTAAAAGTTCGAGTGAATATAATTTGATTTTCTTTGATTTCAATTGTCATTTATAAATCTCCTTCTGGCATAATTACGTAAGACGTAACTGTTTTAATTTTTGCTGTCTTACTATGATTTTCAAACTCGATAAAATCAGCAAAATATGCTGGTTTACCTGCTTTATCAACTAGTGTACCGTGAATTGCTCCAGTTTTACCATGAGTTATATTGTGCTTCACTTCGATAGTAGAAAGTTCCGATGGATGTGCAGACAACTCTTCATAAAACTTATCTTTCCCCTCAATGGTAAAATATCCAGGCACTTTCCACTGAAATGATGTGTTTAATAATTCATCTAAGCGTTGTTGATCAAGTGTCGCAGTGGCAATTATATAATCTAAGAGCACTCGTCTTTTCGGTGCATTGTCACACTGTAAATCACCAATTAATTCAAACGGTAATTGTGGGTCCTTTGGTGCTGACGATTTAAAAGATAAGCTGTGGTTTGTTAAAGCCTCTTCTAATATTTGTATTGCCTTAGGACCTACACCGTGTAATTTCAATAAAGTTTGTTTATCATATTGCGCTATTTGTTCTAATGTAGTTATACCTTCATGCTTTAATGCATGAGTTGCTGGTTTGCCAATTTTAGGTAAAGGTTGACTCATTTGCTACCTCCTCAAATTTATACAAATTTGTATGTATATCATACCCGAAATGTTTTAAGTTAATTATTGATAACAATAAGGCCACACTCAATATATGGACAATTGAGTGTGGCCTTATTTATTATGAATATGTTTCTTTTATTCTTCTACTGCAAATTCTGCGCTGACTTCAAATTTAACTTCTTTACCAATCATTACGCCACCAGTTTCAAGTGCTTGGTTAAATGTCATACCATATTTTTCACGATCCACTTTACCTGTAACAACAACACCAACTGTTTGTGCACCGTTCATTGGGTTTTTACTTACACCTGGGAATTCAACATTAAAAGTTTCTTCGTGTGTTTGTCCTTTAATTGTTAAGTTACCAGTAATTTCATTGTTACTTACTGATGTCGTTTCGAATTTTATTTCAGGGTGATTTTCAATATCGAAGAAATCATTAGTACGTAAATGATTATCTCTATCTTCTACTCCTGTATCAATTGAATTAGCTTGAATTACAACTGATGCTTTTAATGAACTTAAATCATTTGTATCACCTTCAGCTTGAATATCGAAATCTTGGAAACGTCCTTTAATATTTGAGATTACTAAGTGTTTAATAGAAAATTCTACTGCAGAATGTGCTTTATCAAAATTTAATTTTGCCATGCTTTCTACCTCCAAATTTTATGATATATTTAGTATACCAAATATAATAAATATATCAAGTAATAAACTCAAACTTCTTCTTTTCATCTTCCCATTAAGTTCTTTTACTAATCATTTTGCTAAAAAAATTATTATTTTCTTAACTATTTTTACAACAAAAAATTTGTAGTTTCTCTGTATTAAACTGCCGACAAAACAGGGAGTAACCGAAATTTAACTTTATTAAATGGTTTGTATCATCCCATGCTAGAAGTGAAAACTTCATTTTAAAGCGCCTTTTCATTTCAGTTATCTCTGACAATGTGAAATTAATGTTGGCAATTTTTTTGCTCGCTTTCTGTGGGCACTGCCTTAGCCTGTAGTCCTCGGCTAGTGCTTTTCCCACCGGAGTCAGCCCAAATAACTGCAAATATAATGAGGCTGGGACAAATTAATTATGTCCCAGCCTTTCCCATGCAATAGATTGCGTCTGTTATTTATTACTTTTTGATTGTAAGGTATTAATAGCTTAGCGCTTTTTCAATATTTTTGATATTTTTGTTCATTAATTGTTGGTATGTCACCTTATTATCTTGTTCTTGTTGTTTATTTAGTGATTCCATATTATAAAACTTAACTGGCTTTGCATCTGTTTCTTTGCGAATAGTATCTGTAACTTTTGTAGAAACATTATCTTCATACAAAATGTATTTAACGTTCGCTTTGTTTATCGCTTTAACCATGTTTGTTAAATCTTTTTGTGATGGGTCTTCAGCACTCATATTTTGTACACCTTTTTGTTCAAAGCCGTAACGTTCTGCCAAGTAGCCCATTGATTCATGTGAAATATACAATGTTTTCCCTTGTTTATCTTTTGTCAATTTTGTTAGTTGTTGGTCTAATTGTTCAAGATCTGCTTGTAATTTTTTATAATTTTTTTCGTAAGTTTCTTTATGTGATGGATCTTTTTCTATTAATTGTTCTTTGATTGACTTAATAAATTGTTCATTTAACTTTGGATCTAACCACACATGTGGATCATACGTACCGTGTTGATGTTCTTCATGTTCATGTTTGTGATGATCATCATGCGATTCATGTGCTTCATGCTCATGTTGATCAGTTAATAGCTCTGACTTTTTCAAATCTTTTTGTAAGGATAACTTTTTATCATTATCTTTAATTGTCTTTGCTACTTTTTTAGCAACAGGGTCTAAGTCGTCCCCAGTATAAATAAATAAATCCGCTTTAGTTGCTTCCATTAAGTCTTTTTGTGTTGGTTCGTAACTATGTAAATCAGTCCCTGTTGGGTAAATTGATTTAACTTCTACATGTTTACCACCAATTTGTTCTGTGAACGATTTTAATGGAAAAACCGTTGTATTAATAGTAAGTTTTTCGCTTTTTTTATCAGTTGATGAAGCACTACTACAAGCAGCTAATACAATCATCAAAGCGCCTATCATTATAAGCATATATGTAATCTTTTTCATAATACCCTCCTGTAAATAGTAATCTTTACGATTTAATATTATATATCCCTACCGCCATAATTACAATAGTTTTTTAGTAATTGTTACGATTTATTTTTTCAATACAAAAAAGACTAATACACATAATAATGTATTAGCCAATTTTCGAATAAGTTGCGGGTTATTTGTTATTCACAATAAAGTTATTTTTTTGAGTACTTCTCAATGAGTTGTTTATAGTTTTTAAATTTATAAGGATCTTCGACTTTTTCACCACCAATAAAAACGGTTGGTGCAGTCTCAATGTGGCGCTCTTCACTTAGTTTTTTGTCTTTGTTGGCGGCTTGCCATGCTTTACTATTCTTTGTTTTATAACTTTTTTTGATTTGTTCTTTTTTGTTATTAGTAATATCCAATGTGTCTATTTGATTATCTACAACTTTTTCAGTAATCCAATTGTCCTCAGATTTAGGTTGCTGTGCATACATTGCTTTTTGAAAATCAGAATAATGTTTGGGTGCAATCAGTTGTACTGCATGCCCTGCACGTGAACCGATAATAGAATCACTACCTAAAAAAGCCATATTAATAAATTGGTAATCCACTAAACCTTTATCAATATATTGTTGTTCTATTTTAGGCATGATTTTCGTCTCTACTTTTTTACAATATGGGCACTTAAAGTCTCCATACACTATCATTTTCACCTTTCCATCTTTGGAATATTGGTCATCTTTGTGCACATCATCTTTATTACTACAGCCGACAACTATAAGCATAGCGACACTTATAAGTAGTAAAATACTTAGATATTTTTTCATAGTTCCTCCATTATCTTGTTGTATTCACTAATTCAAATTCATATTTTCTTCTTTATAATCTGGTTCATGTATTTCAGCATACCCTTTAGAATTAAAATCTGCTAAATATTGTGCTTTATCATTGTTCACACGGTACGTATAGTAATGTACTTCTGCATCTTTTTTTAGCGGTTTATATGCGATAGTAATATATTTCCCTTTATCATAGACATAAATATTTGCTTCTTTTTGATCAAATTTTTTATCAACATCACCATGTCGTTGCTCAGCTAAATCAGCCTGATAATCTTTTTGTGCTGATACTGCTTTATCAATTTTATCCGCATATTTCCCACTACTACACCCCGCTAACAATACACCGACAATAATAATTGATACTATCATTCGTTTTTTCATTTAGATCGCTCCTAAAAGTTCACTATTATTTAGTTATTGTTTGTTCATCTGTATCTCATAACCATAATTCGAATTAGCTATACCAATTACGCTACTTAATTAATCTAATACTAATCGCTAACACACCATGCTCTAACTCATCGCGTTGATTATATATTTGATATATCGCCGCTAATTTCTGTGAGAGCTGTGCATCTTCATCTGCACCTACCTCAATATTTGAATATTGATTGAATAGCGCTTGAAATGATGGAAATTCAACAGTTTCCATCACCTTAACCTTCAATGTTTCTTGTGGTTTATCTATATTAGTAAAAATAATAATATCATTACCAGTCACTTGTTGTCTTTTTTCATCATGTAACCGTACTTCGATCGTTTTTGTTTTTTGTTTAATTAATTGAAATGGTTTATCTTGTAATTGCATCCTGTGTTCCATAGCTTACCTCCAAATTACTTTTCTTCTGTTTATTTATGATACATACTCTTATCCTAATTAGTCTACATTATACTATTATTTTACAGTGCTTGAATAGTTGTTCCCTTTATTCTTTGTTAGCAATTTATTGTCTATATTAAAAACAGCTGAATTACTATACACCAAGTATAGAATCAGCTGTTTACATACATAGTGCTACTATGTGTTAGTTATAATACTTTTATGCGTGTTTTTTGGTCTTACCTTTCAAGAAAAAGACGCAAATCAAACTAATAATTGAAATTGACACCGAAAACCAAAAGGCAGCATGATAACCATTAAGTAAGGCATCATGTTGTATTTGTAAAGTCATTTCTTGCTTATTCATTCTTTGATAATCTGCCATATTCGGTTCAAACTTGTTGGCTATATGACTCATAATAGTAATCAGTCCAGCTGTACCAATAGAAGCTGAAATTTGTTGTACTGTATTAGTCATTGATGAACCGTGTGCATTCATTTCATGTGACAATTGATTCATAGTATGTGTCATTAATGGCATTAAACCTAAAGCAATACCAATCATACGGATACCGTATACAGTTGCTAATGCCGCTGTTGACGTTTCTCCATCCATAAAGACAAAGAATGACGTTGTAATAACTACTATTAACATACCAATGAAAGCTAAAATTTTTGCACCATATTTTTCATATAACATTCCAGAAATAATGGACATAATTGCCATAACAATTGCCCCTGGTAATAAAATCAAGCCAGATTGCAATGCACTTTCTTGCATAATATTTTGTACAAACATAGGCAATACCGTTTCAGATCCAATCATGGAAATCATTGTAAAGGCCATAATAATAATACCTACAGCAAATTGACTATTTTTAAATACCGAGAAATCTAATAATGGAGACTCTAGTTTTGTTTGTCTATAAACAAATAGTGCTACTAAAATTGCTCCACCAATTATCG
This sequence comes from Staphylococcus arlettae, assembly GCF_025560845.1. Classification (NCBI taxonomy): domain Bacteria; kingdom Bacillati; phylum Bacillota; class Bacilli; order Caryophanales; family Staphylococcaceae; genus Staphylococcus; species Staphylococcus arlettae. The sequence goes on along the minus strand of NZ_CP094803.1, from coordinate 592,784 downwards.
TCGTCAAAACTATAGGGTCTTGAAATCCATCTCTAGAAATTGAACTTGTACCGTACAATAAACCACCAAAACCGAGCACTGACATAATAATCGATAAGACATCAATACGTGATTTGATATTTGTTCCTACATTATGCACAAATTTTAACGCAGCTATAAACGTTAACGCTGCAATTGGAGCAACTACATGGAATAATGATCTCCAATCAAAATATTCTACTAAGTAACCGGACAATGTAGGACCTATTGCTGGTGCTAAACCAATAACTAACCCAAATGTCCCCATATACTTACCGCGTTCATGAGGTTCGAAGACATCTAAAATTGTCGTCATCATAAGTGGCATCATTATACCAGAACCCATAGCTTGTACAATTCTCGCAATTAATAGCACCGTAAAATTAGGACTAAATCCAGCTATAACTGTACCTATAAAGAAGATTGAAATTGCGACTAGAAATACTTGTCTCGTACTATATCTTTGAATAAACATCGCTGATAGAGGTATGACTACACCATTAGTTAATAGAAAGGCCGTAGTCAACCACTGTACTTGTGTGTACCCTATATCAAATGATTTCATAATACTTGGTAATGCTGTGGTTAATAATGTTTCATTTAACAAACCAAAGAAACCACCAAACAGCATTGTAATAATCATAATTAATTTATTTTTATGTGACATATTTATCTCCTCATCATTCATTCTATATGGATAAAATGTATTCTTTTATTTTCGACTGCAACGTCACATTATACATATATTTTTCTTGATTGGATAGTAAAAATATTTAAAAATAGTATTAAATTTATTATTATTTCAAAAATCACGATTATATGTTTTTAAAATTATTATGTATTTTGTTAGTAACAGTGTCATATGGTTTAATTCTTTCTTCATTTGTCCTACCACGGTTAAATAGTTTGAGTTTTAGAGAAGGTAAATACGAAAAAAGCATTCAACTCGACTATACACGATTTGAATGCTTTTTATATTAATAACATACATTGTCTTTATTCATTATAAATAATATTTATCTATTACTGTTAAATCCTCTTTTAAATCGTAAATTAATGGCGCACCTGTTTTAATTTCATATCCAACTATATCTTCTGGAGACACATTTTCTAAGAACATAATTAACGCTCTCAGAGAATTGCCATGTGCTGACACGAGCACTGTTTTATTAGCTAAGAGTTGTTGTGATACTTGGTCGCTCCAATACGGAATAACACGGTCAAGTGTATCTTTTAAACTTTCACCTTCTGGCATAACTCTCCGGTCAATATGAGCATATTTTCTATCTTCTAAATAACTTTGCCGCTGTTTCGAATTTTGTTCGGGCGGCTTAACATCATATGAACGTCGCCATAAATGAACTTGCTGTTCACCATATTGCTTACGAGCGTCATCTTTGTTTAACCCTTGAAGTCCTCCATAATGACGCTCATTAAGACGCCACGATTTTACAACTGGAATATACAGTTGATCAGATTGTTCTAATAAATAATATGTTGTATTAATAGCTCTTTTTAGCAAAGAAGTATAAACAATATCTATTTCTATTTCTTGTCTTTTCAATTTTTGTCCTGAGGTAATTGCTTCTTGTTTGCCTTGCTCTGACAAATCTACATCAGCCCAGCCAGTGAATAAATTTTTAGCATTCCATTCACTTTGACCGTGACGACATAATATTAATTTTGGCATGTTAATCACTTCTTTCATTTATTTTCAAAATATTGCAATTTTATAATATAAATTTTTCATCGTTCATATATGCCCAAGTATGTATTTTACAGTGACTCAAAACTGTAAATCACAAAATAATTGTAACAAATTACACGTTGTTTTGAAATAAATGTCTTATTTTAGTCATAAAGTCGCTCGTTTTTTTATCTCGTTGTAACCTATACCTTAAATTTAGATGTTATAGTATTAATCATTAATTCGAAAAGTAATTAGCAAACAAGATGAAATATTATATTGTATCGCAATGAATAACACGAATAATTAGGAGGATTTTTTATCATGAAAAAGTTTTTAATTGCTTCATTTGCCACATTATCTATTACAGCAGCAGGCGTGGGTGCTAGTGCAAATATTAATTCTGCCGATGCCGCTGAAACAACACAACAATCTACTGACGCTGTATATCAAGAATTTATCGAAGCTGGAGGCACACCAGAACTATGGGAAAAAGTTGTCTTACCTGAATCTGGTGGAGATCCAAATGCTGTAAATGAGTTAGGATACAAAGGACTTGGTCAAACTAAAGAAGACTGGGGAACTGGCTCAGTAGAAACACAAACTAAAGGTATGATTAATTACGCTGAGGAACGCTATGGTTCTATTGATGCAGCAATTGATTTCCGTGAAGCAAATGGTTGGTGGTAAGTTATAGAAACCTATAACTTACACATAAAAAAAGGCTATTCCATATTTAAATGGAATAGCCTTTTTTTATGCCTGACAGTGCTCGTCATATTATTCCTAAACGCTATAGTTCAAAAGTTATTAACAAAGTAATCACTGTATAGAAGCTGGTTCGGGATGTACATAAATAGATGAGACACCCTTATTATGCATATGTTGTTCAACAGCATCACATATATGATGCGCTTCTTCTAACGTTAAATTGGACTCAACGACTATCGTCACATCTACGAAAATACTGCTGCCATAATACCGTCCTTTAATAGATTGCACATCTATAACATCATCTACTTCTAAAATATAATTTTTAAATGCTGTTAATTCACGCTCATTAAAACCATCACTTAAAGCAAAAATAGATTCTTTAAAAATTCCAAAACCAGTATAAATAATTAGCAGACCAAGTATTGTGGCCAAAATAGTATCGACGATTGGCATACCAATTTGTGTAAAAATTAACCCAATAGCTGTACCAATACTGACTAATGCATCAGACAAATTGTCTTTTGCTGCAGAATTTAGGGAGCTACTATTAGTATATTTAGCTAATCTTTGATTAATATAATAAACGATAAACATGATGATACCACTAATCATACTGACATAAATAGTTATAATGTTCGGCGTAGGATGTTCTTTTATAAAAATTCGCGGTAAATTTTCAATAACAACTTGAATACCTACAAACATAATTACGAAAGAAACTAATAATGTTGCAATATTTTCTGATTTCAAGTGCCCATAAGGATGATTACTATCCGCAGGTTTGATTGAAATTTTCAAGCCAACAATAACGGCAATAGATACAATAATATCAGTCATATTATTTAAACTATCCGCACGTACTGCTGCCGAATCATAAATTGTTCCTACGAAAAATTTAGCGATAGATAAAATGATATAAATAATTAAACTGAGGTATGCTCCCCGCTGTGCTAGCTTTAATTGGTTACTTTGATTCATTTTTCAAGACCACCTTAATTCAACTGAAATACAATTATGACCGATTCAATTCTATTTTACAACGTTTTAAATTCTAAAATTAATTAATATTTTTTATCTAAAAAAAGGGTTCGTCTCTCCTAAATTTCTATTTCACTATAGATTACAACAATAATTTAGGCTTTCTGAAATTTAATACATACAGTAAATCAAATTAATTTATTACCAGGCACAATAAAATTAAGCATCTCTCAAAATATATTTAGATAATATGAATGTTACAGGAATAGTAATAATTAAACCTGCAAATGGCGCAATCACAGAAGAAATATTAAACCATTGTACGAATATATATAATAATAAAGTCTGCATACCCATGTTAACTACTTGAGTTAGTGGAAACTGTATAAATTTTTTCCAAGTTGGTTGTACTTTATAAACAAAGTAACAATTAAGATAATATGAAATTATAAAACTAATAACAAAACCTGAGATGTGACTAACTAAGTAGTTCACACCAATTAATTTCAATAATAACAAATAAATAATGTAATAATTTAAAGTATTAATACCACCCACTATAATAAACTTTAATATTTCATATTGTGTTTTTGTTAAATTCATTTACGTACTCCTTTAGTCATGCAATATATAACAATCATACTTTAACACATCACTTAATTTTGCGCCTACATTTTTACAGGCACTATATTTTTTTATTTCAATGATTATTGTAATAATATAGTTAAACTTATTGTAACCGTTTTACTCACATATAGTTTCATAATAAGATAAAAAAATTATTAACACATTAACATTTGCTGGAGGTATTAAGATGACTATTTCGAAGGTTATTATCGCACCAGATTCATTTAAAGAAAGTATGTCTGCTATGCAAGCTGCTCAAGCAGTTCAACAAGGTATGTCGAAAATTTTTCCACACGATACCCATTACGAATTAATCCCAATGGCTGATGGCGGTGAAGGTACTACTGATGCACTCATGCATGCTTTGAATGCTAGCTACGTTTCAACTACGGTACTCGACCCGTTACAACGTCCAATTCAAGCACAGTATGGTTTTTCTGCTACGACTAACACTGCTGTTATTGAAATGGCTGCAGCTTCCGGACTAGATTTAGTATCAACAACTGAACGTAATCCACTAATTACTACAACATACGGTACGGGACAGCTAATTAAAAGTGCATTAGACCAAGGTGCTGAACGTATTATTTTAGGCATTGGTGGTAGTGCTACTAATGACGGTGGCACAGGTATGCTTTCTGCACTAGGTGTTCAATTTTTAGATGCACAGCAGCAACCGTTACAAGCAGGAGGGGCTGATTTATTGCGTTTGGCTACTATTGATTTATCAAAACTCGATTCACGCCTCGCCCATGTTTCTTTTGAAGTAGCATGTGACGTAACAAATCCATTACTTGGCTCTCAAGGAGCAAGTGTGATATACGGTCGGCAAAAAGGAGCTAATGTTCAGATGGTTCAACAATTAGATAAAGCATTAGCCCATTATCATAATCAAATAGAAGTACAACTCAATATATCAGTTAAAGATATTGCAGGAGCAGGAGCTGCAGGAGGTTTAGGGACAGGGTTATTGGCGTTTTGTCATACAACACTAAAAAAAGGTATTGATGTTGTATTAACGGAAACAAAATTTGATACACATCTCCAAGGTGCAGACCTAGTTATTACTGGAGAAGGTAAAATAGATCATCAAACTATTTATGGTAAAACACCTATAGGCGTAGCACAGCTTGCTAAAAAATATAATATTCCAGTAATAGCACTCTCTGGTAGTCTTGGTGAGGGCTATGAAGCTGTGTATCAGCATGGTATTGATGCAGTATTTAATATATTGCAACAACCTCATGATTTACTTACCGCTTTAAAAAATGGTGTGCTCAATATCGAAAAGACTGCTGAAAACATTGCAAGAGTTATAACGCTCACGGAAAAGTTCTAATCTGCTAGTTACAAACCATATAACAGGGGTTATAATGAATTATTGAATGAAATATAAAGGAGATCTTTCAATGGACAACCACATTAAACGCCCTTTCCCTTTAATGATGCTTATTGTTTTGGGCATAATGACTACTTTTGGTCCTTTAACTATAGATATGTATGTGCCATCTTTACCAAGCGTGCAAAATGACTTTGGTTCCACAACCTCTCAAGTACAACTCACGTTATCCTTTGCTATGATTGGTTTAGCCATTGGTCAATTTATCTTCGGACCTCTGTCTGATGCTTTTGGCCGTAAAAAAGTGGCACTTATTATTATCGCAATTTATATCATCGCTTCATTTATCGCAATATTTACTACAATAATGCCCCTGTTCTTATTGTTACGCTTTATTCAAGGTTTAACAGGTGGTGGCGCCATTGTTATTGCTAAAGCTTCAGTTGGTGATCGTTACCAAGGTGCAACCTTAGCTAAAGGTCTAGCATCATTGTTAGTAGTGAACGGTATTATTACAATTTTAGCACCATTAATTGGTGGTTATACTTTAAGCGTCACTACTTGGCAAGGTATTTTTGCTGTTCTAACTGTTATCAGCTTAATTATTTTAGTATTAGCTACTATTAAAATGACAGAAACACAATCAGTAGCTAACAAACGATTAAATTTTGGTGCTATTTTCAAGGACTTTGGCCAGTTATTTAAGAAGCCAAGATTTATTCTTCCTATGTTATTACAAGGATTAACCTACATTATGCTCTTTAGCTTTTCAGCTGCAGCGCCTTTTATAACACAAAAAATCTATGATATGACACCTCAGCAATTTAGTGTTTTATTTGCTATTAATGGTGTGGGTTTAATTATTATGAGTCAACTTACGGCTAAATTAGTCGAATATATGAATCGCTACGTTTTATTACTTATTTTGACAGCTATACAAATCATAGGCGTTGTTATTATAGTCTTTGCCTTAGTGGTACATTTACCGTTATGGGTCGTAGTGATTGGTTTCTTCTTAAATGTTTGTCCTGTTACAGGCATTGGTCCTCTTAGCTTTGCTTTAGCTATGGAGTCACGTACTGGAGGAAGTGGTAATGCCTCTAGTTTACTAGGTCTCTTCCAATTTATTTTAGGGGGCGCAATTTCGCCTTTAGTAGGACTACAAGGTCAATATAGCGTTACACCATACTTATATATTTTAATTATTACTTCTGTCATTATTATTGTGCTTGAAGTAGCCCTCAAGTTTAATAGACCGCTTCAGAGCAAGTAATATACCACTATTTAATATGAACATAATAAAAACTAGTCTGGAACAGCATCTTACCAGACTAGTTTTTTTGTAGCTATTCTATTGGTAACCATAATTCAGTAATATAGCTATCTTCGGCTGTATTGCCGTCACGATAATATTCAAAAAATGGTGCTTCTCGTAATTTATAATCCAATGATGGTAGAAGTGTTTTATTTATATGTTGCATTGCGTTATGAATCGATTCTGGAACTGGACCCTTTGCTTCAAACACAAGGTAGCGTCCTGCCTGTAACTCTATTGCATCGAAATTGTTATTTTCATCATCGGTAGTAACGCCAATTAAATAATGCATCTCACCATTATTTTGTGGCATACAAACACCCAAAATCCCTGCAAAATAGTTGTTATTTAATAAAGTGAGTGTAGTTTTATATTGTTGCGCATCAAAATCCAACCAAAACTTATAAATATGTTCTTTTGCTTTTTGACCAGTTGCATACTTTCTCTTCAAACCAACAATTGTCATTTTTTCTGTTTTGTCAATACGATAATCCACTATTAACACCCCATCTCTCTTTTGTGACAGCATACCAAATCTACTCACCCGGGTACAGGTACATATACAATTCGCATCAAGTTAAAACGCTATACTACCCCTTTTGTACAATGCAAGCTATAATAATTAACATATTAATATATTGTGTCATACAGGAGTGAACATACATGACAAAAATTTTGAATGTTACACCGATTAGTCAATTATTCCCCATACCAATGATTATGGGTTGCGAAGGTGTCTGTGCTGCAATGATTCTCCAATATAATGATTATCCTATCAAAGCTACAGATATTATGAAAAGTTGGCCTAAACATCCTAACAATCCTTATAAAGGCTATGTAGGTCACCAAATAGGTATTAAATTTGGTTACCATCAAACAATATTTCCTACTGCCTTTGTCCCTCACCTTCAACAATTTAATGCGCACATTGAAGATAGCACAGGACAATCATTACACTCATTAGAACGTGTTATAACTCAAGGCCAACCTGTAGTGATATACCATACTGTTTTAGGTAAGAGACCAATTATGCGTACGTTTAAATTTGAAAATAGACCTACCAAAATCGTCTCTAATATTCACACTACAGTGTTAGTTGGCTATGACGACACTCATTATTACTATATAGACCCACTGTGGTCACATTTTGGTAAGGCTATCATATTACCTGCTTTAGTTCCTAATAAATTTCAATTACTAAAAATTTCGAAAGCACGTATGGAAAAAAGTTTTAATGCACCAGGTCGAATGAGTTTTTATTTAAACTATCCTGCTACAAACGCAAAATAATATATTACTTAAATATTAAACGTATACAATGATTGCGTAATTTCCCTAGCAAGATCTGTAGTTCGCCATTGACGTTCATATCCCAAGCAAGGACATATATAAGTCGTACCTTGTTCTTCAAAATGATTACGAAAATGTACGTGTCCCATAATGCTATAGTGAATTGGATATCGATCATAGATTTGATCAAAATCTGAAGTACCAATAAATGCATTGAAATAATCAAATATACGATGCGGCATAGGTACCGCAAAATTATTATGCGTTACTATGTGCGTCATTAATATTAGTTTTTTGTCAGCCACTTGTTGAATATCTTTAGTAATTTGTCTGACCGCTATATCTGACATTTTTCTATCATGAATTGGCCAATTAATCCGTTCCTTATCTTGCCAAGTCGCACCAATGTATTTTCTTTGTTCAATGCGTTCTAGTGAGAACCTACTATCAGCGTAACTATAATCATACCAACCCGTATTGCCAACGATTGCCCATTCGTCATTAATAATGTACGGTTGCCCAATTAAACATTCTTGCATTGCCATATAATAATCAAGTATTTCTAATGATGCTAAGTCACCTGATTGAGTCCAAAAATCATGATTACCAGGCACAAATAACACAGTAATTTGTAACTTTGTTTTTATGGTCGTTATAAACTGTGCACTAAGTTGATAATTATTTGAAATATCACCAGCAATTAATAAGACGTCTATACGTTGGCTTTGTACACTATTACATAAATGTCGTTCAAAGTCTTCAGGTGTATAGCGCTTGCTTCTATCTATATGTAAATCTGAAGTCACACCAATTTTCATAACTATCCCTCTATTTATTTATCATATATTTTTAATTATGACATAAATAGCTTTTTATCTTAATCATTCGGACTTACTCGCTTACTCAATCCTCTTTGTGACCTTTACTCCACTTTAAAGGTAAAAATCCTTCCTTATTCAGAGTGGTTTTAGTTAATCTTAGAAGTAGAAAAATGCTATAATAAATGAAATTATTCACCAATCAAAAAGGGGGGACTCTTATGGAATTTACAATTAGAGCGCTCGAAGAATCTGATAAACAGAGTAAGGCGTTAGTCCATTACCAAAGTTGGATAGAAACATACGAAGATATCGCTGTTAATAATTACTTAGAAAATCTTAACAAAGATCAATTTATTAAAAAATCCGCATTACAAGATGTCCCTACGCTTGTGGCAATCGTTAATAATGAAGTAGTTGGGTTTATTGCTTATGGCAAAACTCAAGAAGTTAATGATAACGATGACTGGAGTCAAATTTATGCCCTTTATTTATTAGAAGAATATCAAAATCATTTAATTGGTTTTGCTTTGACACAACGTGCTTTGGAACTTTCATATCCTGATAATATGACCTTATGGGTTGTTGAAGAAAATGATAATGCCATAGCCTTTTATGAGCAAATTGGTTTTAAAACAACAAAGCATACGAGCCCCATCTACTTCGGTAAAACATATAATGAAATTCGCATGGATTTTTACCGTATGGAACATGAAAATTAATCGCTATTTCGTCTAATTAACTCAACATAAAAAGGCCTTGAACAATCAATCATTTGATTATTCAAGGTCTTTTACTATACGTGTGTAGTGTTAAATCCATTTCAATTGTGCTTCAGGATTAGGTTTAGTTGGTAGTAACGTAATAACAATTAAAATAATTGTAGAAATTAAAGTAATAATATTCATTAAAATGGCCAAACTATCTATCTGGATAATATCAAAGATAATATCCCCTATTAACGTAATTAAAATTAACATGAGTGCTGTCATACGTTTACGTCCAGCATCATAAAATCGTCTCATAGTTATAGCTATCATCGGTACAATGTTGGCTAATAAAAACAAAGCAATAACACTAAAAATAATAATAGCTATTACCAGTAATCCTGTCACAAAAGTTATGACTCCAATTAATGACAAAATAAAAATAACTAGAATATGTACGAGCACTGGTACCCAAAATTCTGTTCTATTTGATTTGCTTTTAAAATCTATATACCTTTTCCAAAAATCTGTATATGCCTCTACCATTATCCAACACTCCAATATCTATCTATATTAATTAATATAACGTAAGTGTTGTCAATTTCACAATTATTTATACAAAATGTTTCTTTATAATAGTTTCTAATATTATTGGCAATTCCTCAAATGCACTTTTCTTATAAACACGTTCGCCAACTTTATGCGCATCTTTACCTATAGGACCACACAAAATAACAGGGGCACTAATTTCAGCTATTTTATCAAAAGGAATGGTATAAGTACGATTGAAGCTAGGCGCATTTTTACTAAATATTGTCATTTCATCTAAATGATTATTTAATTGCACATAACTTGAATCACTAATGCCATTAAAATAGTGCACTAATTGACTATCTCTATTAAATTGTGTTCGAGAGGTCTCTTTAACGGTCTCCACAATACCTTGCACTAACGTATTCTCGGAAGAATTGACTGCTGGATAAAATGGTGGCGCAAAAAACGTAACAACCGCAGGCGTTATTTCACGACAAAGTTTGATCAGTTCATCTGCAATAGCAATACTTTGCATGTGCAATGAAGGTGTCGTATCTAATACATGTTGGATAATTTGTGATACTTTCTCCTCTCCATGTTGTGCAACTACATAATTGTTTAACTGTTCAAATGTAAGTACATTAATTTTTGACTCAAATGATTGATTTTCTAGTTCTAAAATATTCAGCCAATCATTTTCACAACGTTCCACCGCTTTAATAACTACATCTAAAAACGTTTGGTATAGTGTCGCCGGTGTTTGTTGAAATAAAAACATATTGTATAAAGCATATGATCTAAATGGCGTTTGCACGTCATAATTCTCTTTTATATCTTTATTAGTGATTGATAATGGTAAGGGCGTTGTCTCGTGTTCAAACTTTTCTTTAAATCTAGCATTGTATTCAATCGACTGTGTAATATAACTTAATATAAAATTAGAACTTAATCCCTCTAAAGGATTACCTACATGTGTTTCTTTCCCAAAACACAACACGCCTGGCATGATTTTTCCTATAGAGCCAGAATATACATAATGCGTTAGATCATTATCTAATTGCTGAAAAGTCGGCTCGCTATTTAAATGTAATTGAATATCAAGATCGTATTGTTGTTGATACTCTGCAATAGTATGGATTGCTTTACGCATGCCAGAAGAATTCACTTCTTCATCAGGCACAGTTACTAATAATAAGTTTACATCCCATTGCTCCATTGATGCTTTTTCAAGTAATGACATATGGAGCATGAGTCCTGCTTTCATATCCATTACACCTCTACCGAATAAAAATTCATCAGATTGCAAATCTGTTTGAGCTTGGTCATCTAAATAGTTAGGATGTGCATGAAATACTTCTTGTAGTTTGTCTGGATTAAATGCATATTGATGATGTGTTGCATAATCATCCACTCCTACCGTATCAAAATGACTAAGTAACACAATCGTTTTATTACTATTTTGTCCACGGTATAGCGCAGTAAGTAACTCTTTATCATCTTCAGTGACACTATGTTGGATTAACTCTCGATGTTGATTAAAATATGTTAATTTAAGTAATAATGATTCAACAAAACGTGCAAATGTTTTTTCTCCGGGTGTGTTTGTTATTGTCTGCTGTTGCACTAATTGCTTTAACAAATTTTCTCTTGCTTCGTATGTTTGCCATAATAATTGCATATAATCCTATCCTCCTATAAGAAAGCGCTTTTATAAGATTATAATACGTTGCACAAGTAATTAGCAATAAATAGAGAAGGGAGTGGGACAGAAATATGATTTTGGAAAAATGATTTCGTCGTCCCACCCCGGCAAGGATGACTAGCGTTGAAACAAGCTTGGTTTAAAGCGCATTTTCAATGCAGTCAGCTACTGCCAATATGAAAAAAGGCTAGGACAAATCAATATTGTCCCAGCCTCCTCAATTATAATAAGTAGTACTTACTATTAATATTAATTATTAAATTGATGTTTAGGTACTAAAATTAAAATCGCTATAAAAGCAATAATGGCTAATGCCAAATTAAAAAACAGTCCAAACATTGCCCCTACATGTAAGTTAGTAGTTGCTGATACTACACCGAATATCGTAGCTGATATAGCAACACCAAAAGAATTTCCTAAAGAAGATGCCATTTTGTAAATTCCTGATGCTACGCCTACTTTATCTTCAGATGAAGTAGATACCGCTGTATCTGTTGAAGGTGTTGCATACATGCCAAGGCCTAGTCCGAACAATAGATAACCTATAATACATGACACGATGTACACTGCTGTTGGTAAAAAAGTGAGAGAAATTAGCAAAATACCGCTAGCATTTAGCGCTGCACCAATTAACATTGGCCGTTTCGCTCCAATTTCTTGTAACAGTTTTTCACCAACACGAATCATTAATAATACCGATACTAAGTAAGCAATACTCATAGCTCCTGATTGGAACGAACTAAAATGTAATCCTGATTGGAAGTAAGTATTAGCAACGATTAAAGTACCTGCTACTGCATTCAACATAAAGTTTGAAATCGTTGCACCACTATAAGCTTTATGTTTAAACACTCGAAAATCAATAAGTGGGTTCGTTTTTTTACTTTCAAATATAATGAACACCACTAACGAAATAATAAATATAGCTATTAAAGTCATAATAAATGGCGACAACAGACCATAATCTGATGATTGCGTAATAATTAAATTAATACTTAACATTGCAATAATCAAAATAATCAATCCAACAATATCAAATTTTGCATTTTTCGATTGTTCTGTCACTGGTGCCTTTGTTTCAGGTGTATGTCTGATTAATAGTATCGCAGCTATTGTAACTATTATTGATACGATAAATATAGATCGCCATCCTACAAATGTTGACATTGCCCCACCTAAAAAAGAACAAATGCCACCGCCACCCCAAGAGCCAATTGACCAATAACTTAAGGCACGCTGTCTGTCAGTTCCGATATAATACTCATTAATAACAGCTAATGTCGAGGGCATGATAAAGGCAGCAGATAAACCTTGAATCCCTCTACCTAATACTAACAACGTAGTGAAGCCAGGTATAATGATCAACAGCGAGCCAATAATGCTCATAATTAGTCCAATATACAGCATTTTCATTCTGCCATATCTGTCTGCTAATCCTCCTGCTCCAACTACAAACAAACCACACAATAATGCCGTTAAACTAACTGCAACATTTATAGTGCCATAGTTCGTGTGGTACGATGACTCTAGATCTGGCACTATATTCACGAGCGATTGCGCAAAGAGCCAGAATGTAATAACAGCTAAAAAAATCCCCAAGAGAAGTCTATTATCTCCCTTAAAGGTTTGTGATGAATCCATGTGCTTGTTCCTCCTAATATTCAATTAGAAAGATTTTCAAAATAGTTGTACACCCTTTTAACTGCCATTAAAAAAGTCTATAGCTATCTCAAAAACCTCATAAAATACTCTAATCCGAGTATTCGAACCATTCAAATAAATATATCCCCCTTTATTTAAAATAGTTCATTTAAACACGATACCACTAAAATTTTTAAAACGCTAAGAAAAAAATTTTATCTAACATTTTATATATATATCTTTCAGTGATTAACACCTAGTTTTAACAAGCTTTATAGCAAGCCAATTTTTATTTATAAGACACTTTAAACATAGATTAATTTTGTTCTAAATTTTCTTAAAATTTAGTTAATTCTTGTTATAATCCCTTGTATTTCGATAGGTTTTATTATATTATAGCCTTATCATTTTACTAGGAGGCAATTCAAATGACTTTATATTTATTAGAATCTAATGACTTATCTTTCGCTGCAACTAAAAGCGAACTAGAAAATAAAGCACAATCATTATCAACTAATTCAATTCCAACTTTAATAGAAGTACAAGCAACAGAAGATCTTACACACGCTTATTTTATCGTCGAAGCTAACGACGAAAATGAAGCTAAAGACTTTTTAGAACAAGCTGAAGTACCTATCTCACTAACTAAAGAAGTACGCTTAGTCGGCAAGGAATTAGATGAGATTAAACAAGGCGATGCTAAAGTTGACTATCTTGTAACTTGGAATATTCCAGAAGGCGTTACAATGGATCAATATTTAGCACGTAAAAAGAAAAATTCAGTACATTATGAAGAAGTACCAGAAGTACAATTCCAACGTACTTATGTCTGCGAAGATATGTCAAAATGTATCTGTCTATATGACGCACCTGATGAAGATGCGGTAAGACGCGCTAGAAAAGCTGTCGATACACCTATCGATGATATTGAAAAATTATAAATTATAAAATAAGCTTGTAGACTTATAAAACCCTAAATGGGGGCGAGCATATGAAATTAAGTTATATAATTTCAATCTCGCTCCCTTTGTTATAACAAAAGCCTACTAAAACGATATGATTAATAGAGGTGTTGTAGTGATTCAAATTAATAACATCCAACATAAGTTTGGAGACCATCAAGTAATTAATGATTTTGACTATTCTATTGATAAAGGGAAAATTGTTAGCTTCATAGGAAAAAGTGGTTGCGGAAAGTCCACGTTACTAAATATTATCGGTGGCTTCCTTTCCCCTACTAACGGTGAGGTCCTCATTAATAACAACTTAAAGTCTGAGCCTTCACCAGATTGCTTAATGATTTTTCAACACCATAATTTATTACCTTGGAAAAATATCAATGACAATATCAGGTTAGGTTTAAGTTACTCGCTGAGTGATGAAGACATCAACAAATATTTATCTAATGTAGATTTAAAAGATAAGGGACATTTATTCCCTGAAGAATTATCAGGAGGAATGAAACAACGTGTAGCCTTATGTCGTGCACAAGTTCATCAACCAGATGCCATATTAATGGACGAACCACTGGGAGCTTTAGATGCTTTTACTCGCTATAACTTACAAGATCAACTTATCCAATTATCTGAACACACGACTGCTACTATTATTTTAGTTACTCATGATATTGATGAAGCTATCTATTTATCTGATGAAGTCATCTTACTCGGTGATGGTTGTGAAATTATTAATCAATACAGTATTTCCCAATCTCATCCTCGTAATCGTAATGATAGTCATTTATTACAAATTAGGAATAATATTATGGAGACTTTCGCGTTGAATCATCATATGGCTGAGCCGGAATATTTTATCTAAGGAGTGTCACCTATGAAAAAACTTTTGTATAGTATGTTGGTACTTCTTATATTGATTTCTGGGTGTAGCAATAACAACACATCTAATGAACGCTCAAATCACCAAGCAGATAAAAAAACTATAAAAATCGGTTATCTACCCATTACACATGCAGCTAATTTAATGATGACGAAAAAAGTATTAGAATCGCGTAGTAATGGCAATTACAACTTAGAATTAGTTAGATTTAATAATTGGCCAGATTTGATGGATGCTTTAAATAGCGGTCGTATAGATGGTGCATCAACTTTAATCGAATTAGCTATGAAATCAAAACAAAAAGGTAGCCCTATTAAAGCTGCTGCCTTAGGACATCATGAAGGTAACGTCATTATGGGACAAAAAGGTAAAAGTGTAGAAGATTTACACAACCATAATAACTATAGTTTTGCTATACCGCACCGCTATTCTGCACACTATCTGTTGTTAGAAGAAATGCGCAAACAATTGAAACTAGACCATAATACATTTGACTATCATGAAATGGCTCCCGCAGAAATGCCTGCTGCTTTAAATGAAAACCGCATTGCAGGTTATTCTGTAGCTGAACCCTTTGGTGCATTAGGAGAAAAACTAGGTAAAGGACATACACTTAAACATGGTAGTGAAATTATACCTGATGCCTATTGTTGTGCCCTTGTTTTACGTGAAGATTTAATTAATAACCAGCACGATGTCGCTCAACAATTTATGACTGATTATAAAAAAGCAGGTTACCAAATGACTGACAAAAGTAAAAGTGTCGACGTTATGTCTAAACACTTTAAACAAGATGACAAAGTATTGGCACAATCTGCAGAATGGACATCTTACGGCGATTTAACAATTGAAGAAGATGGCTATCAGAAAATTACTGAGTTAGTACAAGAACATAAATTATTTACAGCGCCTTCGTACAAATCATTTGTCGATTCATCATTATATAAGGAGGGGTAAGCTGTGGCTTTTAATATTGTAAAAAGATACACCCTTCCAATAGGATCGGTTATCCTATTATTATTTATTTGGCAATGTATTATATGGATTGGAGATTACCAACCCATTTTATTACCTGGGCCACTACTTGTTGGCAAAAGTATTATAAACTTTATATTCACTGGTGAAATCTTTAGTCATTTAGGTATTAGTTTATTCCGCTTTGCTGTAGGATTCATTTTAGCTATTATTGTCGGGATACCTATTGGTTTTCTACTCGGTAGAAGTCAGTTTTTTTATACTGCAATTGAACCAATCTTTCAACTAATACGTCCAATTTCACCAATCGCATGGTCACCATTCGTAGTGTTGTGGTTTGGCATAGGAAGTTTGCCAGCGATGGCTATTATTTTTATTGCTGCGTTTTTCCCTATTACCTTTAATACCATCAAAGGAGTAAAAGGTGTGGAACCACAATATTTAAAAATAGCGTCTAATTTGAATTTAACTGGATGGTCACTTTATAGAAATATTTTATTCCCCGGTGCTTTTAAACACATTATGGGTGGAATACACATGGCAGTTGGAACCAGTTGGATCTTCTTAGTTTCCGGTGAAATGATTGGTGCACAATCGGGCTTAGGATTTTTAATTGTCGATGCTCGAAATATGCTGAATTTAGAAGATGTATTATCAGCTATTTTCTTTATTGGTTTATTTGGCTTTATTATAGACCGCTTAATCACATATTTAGAAA
Organism: Staphylococcus arlettae; assembly: GCF_025560845.1. Taxonomy (NCBI): domain Bacteria; kingdom Bacillati; phylum Bacillota; class Bacilli; order Caryophanales; family Staphylococcaceae; genus Staphylococcus; species Staphylococcus arlettae. The sequence goes on along the minus strand of NZ_CP094803.1, from coordinate 575,885 downwards.
CATATATTTTAAAACGATTTGGAGAAAATTAGGAGTGTTAAAATTATGACGTTAAATACATTAATAGCAAACAAATTAGATCCTTATTTAGTAGAAATTGATGACGGGTCTCACTATGCCAAAGATTTTATTCAGGATTTATTTAAAGAAAACCATTTTTCAAAACAAGATATCGAAAAAAACTTACTTACAATTGAACAAGTTTCAAACTCATGTTTAACTACAGGTTTTTGTTTATGGTGTGAATTAGCATTTTCCACCTACTTACAACATGCATCCACAAACTATTTAAACACTGAGTTACAAAACAAACTATTAAATGGCGAAATTTTAGGTGCAACTGGCTTATCTAATCCAATGAAATCTTTTAACGACTTAGAAGCTTTTAATTTAAACCACTATTATATAGATGGTACATTATATGTTAATGGAAAGTTACCAGCGGTCAGTAATATTGGAGACGACCATTATTTTGGAGCAATTTCGAAAGCTCAAGACGGTGAAGAATTAGTAATGTTTATTGTTCGTGCCAACCAAGAAGGCATTAAGTTAACAGAAATGTCTAATTTCTTAGGTGTCAATGGCTCTGCAACTTATACTATTCAATTTGACGATGTCATCATCCCAGAGAAACATATCATTACAAAAGATGCTAAGTCTTTTGCTACACAAATCAGACCACAATTCGTGACATTGCAAATACCTATTGCCTTAGGATCTATTCGCTCATCACTTGACTTGATTCATAAATTTTCTACTGCGCAAAATGGCATTAATCAATATCTTGATTATGATGTTGATGCTTATGAAGCACAGTACCAACAATTAAGAACAGAATTTTATGAGCTTGTTCATGCGCATAAAGATGAATTGTCTGCTTATTTCGCTGACATTATCCGTATTAAAAAAGAAGCAGGTTATTTATTACTTGAAGTTAATCAAGCTTCTATGGTCAATGGCGGTGCACGTGCATACTCTCATAAAGCACCACAAGCGCGTAAATTAAAAGAAGGATTTTTCTTCGCCGCTTTAACACCAACATTACGACATTTAGGTAAGTTAGAAGCAGAATTAAAACAACAAGCTTAAATCAAACGAGGCTAGGACACTATTGATTGTCCTAGCCTCGTTTCATATTGGCAGTAGCTGACTGCATTGAAAATGCGCTTTAAACCAAGCTTTTTCAACGCTAGTCATCCTTGCCGGGGTGGGACGACGAAATCATTTTTTCAAAATCAGATTTCTGTCCCACTTTACTTAACCATACACCACTCGATAACACGCTTTATTGCGCTATCCCAATAGGCATAATCATGTTCCCCTGTACCACTTTCAAACTGGTGATCAACACCATGCTGAGTTAAATAATTAATAAATTTTATATTATCATCATATAACGCATCTTCTGTACCACACATTATTAATAACTCTGGTATTGGATGTCCTTGTTCTAGTGCATTATCAACTAAATAATATACATCTAAATCACTACCGACTACATCATCATTGCTACCTATTATAGCTGTACTAGAAAAATCATACCAATCTATTTCCAGTAAATGTTGAACCGTAAATACAGCTGATAATGGGGCTGCTTTGGCGAAACGTTCACCTTGAGTAAGGGCAAATTTGATTGTGCCATAACCTCCCATTGAATGACCGGCGATAAAATTATCTTCTCGTTTTTTAGAGAGAGGTAAAATTTGATGTACGTAATCATGTACTTCCAATATATAATCATAATATTTATGACCTGCTGCCATATTGCTATATGCACTATGATCTGCGCGTGGCATAATAATTGCTAATTGATGTTCATTCGCATATCTTTCAATACTGGTATAACGTACATACGAAGTTTCATCGCTAGATAAACCATGCAAGAGTAATAACGATGGTAGTCGTTTTACAGGTTCTTGCGTGTCAAAATAGCTTGCGTCCTCTGGTAAAATCACAGTTAAATTTTGTTGCATTCCAATAGTTGTCGATTGATAATTCAATGTCATGACAGCCATAATAACACCTCTCTATGCGTTTGCATCTTGTAATGGATTACTATCCTTCAATTTATGTTTTCTATTCGACGGATCTAAGCGTTTTTCCAATAATCGTAAGACAACGTCTATTTTAATTGCAATAAACGCAATTGGAATCGCTCCTGCCAATATAAACGTAGTACCATCTGTTGCATTAGTACCTCTTATTACAATATCTCCTAATGTTGGGGCGCCAATAAATGAGCCTACTGCAACGACACCTATCGCTACAACTAAAGCAATACGTAAACCACCCAAAATTACAGATAAAGATAAAGGTAGTTCAATCATACGTAATACTTGGTTACGAGTCATTCCCATTCCTTTACCGGCATCTTTTATATTACCATCGACATTACTAATACCAGTGAAAGTATTTTTTATAATTGGTAGTAACGCATATAAAAATACTGTCACAACTACCGTTGTAGGGCCTAGACCCATGACTAACATCAAAATGGCTAACATTGCAATAACTGGTACTGTTTGAATAATGTTGGCGATGGATATAATCAGCCATGATAACTTGCTATAACGTGCAATGAATATCCCTATCGGTATTCCAACGATAGCAGCAAATATGACACCATAAACAGACATCAATAAATGCTTAATAAATAATTCCCATAAGTAACCAAAATTGACAGAATAATATTCAATTAACTGTTGGATTAAATTGCCGCTCATGACTATTTACCACCTTTCTTATCATTTTCAAAATAATTATGTTCCTTCAAGAATTCTTCCGCTACAACTGCAGGTTCTTGACCTTGACCATCTGCTTTGTAATTCAACTCTTGCATTTTAGTTGTCGAAATTTTTCCTTCTAATTTTTGCATAGTAGGTTTTAATTCAGGATATTTTTTCAGTAAATCATTTTTCATAACACTACTTGCATCATATGGTGGGAAAAAGCGTCGATCATCTTTTAATACTTTTAAGTCATAGGCTGCAACACGTCCATCTGTTGAATATCCTACTGCTACGTCTAATCTGTTAGAATCTAACGCATCATATACTAAACCTATTTGCATTGGTCTAATATTATTAAATTCAATACCATATTCTTTTGCAAATGCAGGATAACCATCACCTTTACGTTTCAACCATGAACTATCGACACCTAAACGTAATTTATCACTATGTTTTTTCAAATCTGATACTGTTTCTAAATTATATTTTTCAGCAGTTTCTTTAGTCACCATTAAAGCATAAGTATTATCAAAGCCATATGAATCAAAAAATGTTTGATCAAATTGTTTTTGGAAGCCTTCTTGTGTCGCTTGCATAGCTTTATCTGGATTTTTAATAGGATCTTCTTTAAGTGCACCCGTTAACTCTGTTCCTGTATAACGTGCCCCAGATATATTCGCATCACCATTTACCAATGCATTATGTTGAATCGTACTAGATCCTAAATTATTTATTAATGTAGGTTTAATTTTTCCATTCGTATCATGCTCAATTAACAATCTCACTATATGTGAAATTATTTGTGATTCACTCGTAGCTAGTGCTGTAATCTTAACGTCACTGTTGGACTTACCGCCACCTAAACCTGGCAAACTACATCCAGATAAGAGCACCAAACAAGCTACAAGAATTAATAACTTTCTTTTCAAGTATTTCATTTTGTTTATTCTCTCCTTATCTAGAAACCTTTAACCCTTTTGGTACTGCCCATTTTTCAACTAACGATAATATAAAGTCTACTATAAGTGCTAAGAGTGTTACTAAGATTGCTGCACTAACAATCATTAATGGATCATATGTGTTTAAACCATTAAAAACAAAGTCTCCTAGTCCACCTGCACCAACATAACTAGCTAACGTTGCCCAACTAATAACATAAACTGCTGACAGTCTAATACCACCTAAAATTAACGGTAAAGCTAAAGGTAGCTCAACATCTTTCATCAATTGGAAGCGCGTCATTCCCATACTCGTTCCCGCTTCTTTAATATTCTTATCTATATTTTGCACACCTAATACAGTATTATTTAAAATTGGCAATAATACATAGATAAATAACGCTACGATAGCCGGAGTCTTCCCTACACCAAAAATCGGAATCATAATAGCTAATACTGCTAACGTAGGTATAGTTTGTAATACTCCAGCAATCATTAATACGAAATTTGAAGTGCGTTTTAATTTAGATAAAAAGATACCAATAGGTACAGTAACAACGACCGCTATTAACAAAGCTACAATAGATATATAAAAATGTTCACCTGTCTTTGTAACAAGTTCACTCCAATTATTTATTAAAAAATCTATCATTTGTTATCAGCTCCTAATTGAACAGGCTCAATAATAGCATTGTTTTCCTCAGGTTCTTCCATATCTCCCCAAATGCTGTCATAAACGATATCTACTAAGTTAGCTCTAGTAACAAGACCTATTAACGTTTGGTCATCACTATCTACCACAGGCACATTACGCACATTACGTTTTAATATTGTACGCACTGAATCCTGTAATTTACTGTCGATACGCACACGATAAATATCCCGTTGCATCATATCAATCAATTCTTTCTTCTGTCGTAATCCTTGATTAATATCTTCTATATCTAAATAACCTAATAATCGATGATTTTCCCCGACTACAAAAATGGTATCTACTCTACGTGTTCTCATAATATCTACAGCATCATTAAGCGTTTGATCAGCATGTACAGTCACAGGTTTAATCATAGCGTCTTCCACTGATTTCATATTTGGTCGATCTTGAATCAATCTATTCTGACCAATAAATTCTCGTACGAAATCGTTTGCAGGATAGCGTAAAATATTATCCGGTGTATCATACTGGATGACTTCACCATGTGACATAATACATATTTTATCTGCTAATTTTATGGCTTCATCCATATCATGTGTGACAAAGATAAATGTTTTCCCTAATTTTTGTTGCAATTCTTTTACTAAGTCTTGTAGCGTATCTCGCGTAATCGGATCTAGCGCACCAAAAGGCTCATCCATTAAAATTACATCTTGCTCCGCAGCCAAAGCACGTACAACACCTATACGTTGTTGCTGACCGCCTGATAATTCTGAAGGATAACGCTCTAAAAATGACTCCGGTAAATCTACTAACTTAATTAACTCTTTAGCTTTAGCATCTTTCTTTTCTTGTGACCATTTTAATAATTTAGGAACTAAGACAATATTTTCTTTAATGGTCATGTGTGGCATAAGACCAATTTGTTGAATAACATATCCAATTTTACGTCGTAGTTCTACTGGATTCATTTTACTCGCATCTTTGCCATTTATAGTAATTTGACCTTCTGTCGATTCAATCATTCTATTAATCATTCTTAGTGCAGTTGTTTTACCACTCCCACTTGTTCCAATAAATGCAATAAACTCCCCTGACTCTATTTCTAAAGAAATTTTATTTACTGCTTTCTTACCGCCAGGATAAACTTTTGATAAGTTTTTTATACTTAACATTTCCGAATTCCTTTCTGTTATTATATTTGTCCCTTAATAAACAAGAGTCATCAGTAGATGTCATACAAATTAAAAAATAAGTAAAAACATGATACAAATGACTCTCTCATTTTTTATACAGTTGAGATGACCAATGCACATACTCATTTGCATTATCACGGAGGTAGCTATATTACTACACTTGAATATCCTCATATTATTTAAAATATATTAACTTCCAGGCTACCTCTCAAATAATTATCAACTTTTAAATGTTAAAACTTTCTAAACTCAAGACATGATATATCATAGCGTTATTTGCGTTTTATTTCAATTTTATGCCCCAGTTCTCGCGGTTTTATATCTTCTGTAGCTATTGTGGCGTAAGCCTCTAGCGCACTTTTAAATTCTTCTGGAAATGGTGCCGGTTTCGTTGTTTCCGTTGCAATTCCCATCAACATCACTTCATATGTAGCGCATTTATTACAAGCCTCATCATACAAATTCATAAAAACATGTATACGTTTTGTATCATAATCGATTACTGTCACTTCACACTGGATACGTTGATTGACCTTAATTTCTTTTAAATACAAAACATGATTTTCTAAAGTGAAAATTGTATATTTGAGTTCATTAATCGTTTGTTCATTTAAACCTAATTGTGCTAGCCACGCATCTGTAGCATCACTAAACACACGATTATATTCTGCATCATTCATATGATTATTGTGATCTACCCACTCTGGCTTAACTACAGTTTGGTAGTTGAATTTTTTAGTTGTCATATTCATGCACCGTTTGCTGACCTTTTTTCATACTTGCAGTATCTTCTGGCCAATATTCTTGCGCTAATTGTTTCACTTTTACTAAAAATTCATTACGTTTCATATCTAATTCAGCCATGGTATTACCTTGTGATGTGGCCTCACAACCAGCAACAACATCATCATATAATGACTGAGTTAATTCTGGTGCTTCTAGTTTAGTCCATGGTTTTTTCAAAGCAGGTCCAAACTGTTTTAACATGTGGCGCATACCACCTTCTCCACCTGCAAGGTGGAATGTCATAAATGGACCATATTGTGCATAGCGTAAGCCAGCTGCATGGGTAAATGCTTTATCTACTTCTTCAGTAGTTGCAATACCATCATTAACAATGTGTAAGGCTTCTCTCCATAACGCTTCCATTAAACGATCTGCAATATGCCCTTCTATTTCATGACGTACATGCAAGACATCCATACCTATACTTTCATAAATGCGCTCAGCAGCTATCGTTGTAGCCTCACTTGTAGACTTACCTGCAACAATTTCGACAAGAGGCAAAATATATACTGGATGAAATGGATGTGCAACAATGAAACGCTCGGGATGTGTTAAATTTTGTTGTAATTCTGAAGGCATAATACCTGATGTACTAGAACCTATCGTTGCATCTGGTTTCGCATAAAAATCAATTTCCGTTAACACTTTATCTTTCAATGACTCAATCTCTGGTACATTTTCTTGAATGTGATCTGCATCTTTAACAGCTTCTGCTAAGTTATCCGTAAATGTTAAATTTTGTAATGACGCATTTTCCGCTAAACCTAATGATTCTGCATAAGGCCAATTTTGTTTAACTTGTGTCAACATGCGTTCATAAGCACCTTCACTCGGATCTGTCGCTACGACTTCGTGTCCATGTGCAAGCATTCGTGTAATCCAACCACTACCAATAACACCTGTTCCTACTACTGCAAATTTCATAATGTGCCTCCTTGTGGGTTTCTCAATTGATATTTATCTCTCGCCTCTTGTGGTGTCATTGGTTCAATTCCTAAATCTTTTAATATTTCAACTGCTTTAGCTACAAGTTGTTCATTTGTAGCTTTAACACCTTTTGATAAATATAAATTATCTTCTAACCCTACACGAACGTTGCCACCGCGTTTAGCTGCCTCTTCAACTGTAGGTAATTGCATACGACCTATTCCAAATGCAGACCATTCTGCATTTTCTGGTAAACGCGTTTTAAAATATTCAATAGTTTCAGGATCATTTTCGGCACCCCAAGGAATTCCTAAACAAAATTGAAATAGCGGTTGGCCTTCTATCAAGCCTTCTGATATTAACTGTTTAGCAAAACTTATATGTCCACTATCAAAGCATTCTAATTCTGGTTTTACACCCGCTTCTTTTACTAAAGCAGCTTGCGTACGTAACCATGATGCAGGACTCAAATAAACATCGTCTCCCATATTAACGCTGCCACAATCTAACGTACACATTTCAGGCAACAAGTCTCCAACCGGCTGATGACGTTCTTGCGGTGTTTGCATATCAGTTCCCGGTCCACCTACAGAAGGGTTATTTAAATCAGGGATAAAGTCTCCTCCACCACCTGACGTTACATTTATAATAATATCTTCATCAGCTTGACGAATTAACTCAATAGCTTTTTTAAATAAATTGACATCATGACTGATACCACCTGTTTTTGGATCACGTGCATGTATGTGAGCAACTGTCGCTCCAGCTCTCGCACATTTGATTGCAGAATCTGCAATTTCTTCAGGTGTGACAGGTACATATTCACTTTTACTTGTAGTATCTCCAGCACCTGTCAATGCTGCTGTTAACATTACTTTTTTCATATTTTTCACCCTCCAGCTATGTTTTACACATGCTTTAGTGTACCAACCAGACGGTAAAGTTTCAACTTACAATACTATAAAAAAAGAGATAAAAAGCGTCAAACGCTTACTATCCCTTGGTTTAAAAAATTTTATTTTTCTTCTTTTTGGCTATAACTATGTGCTGTAAGTCTGTCTAAAACTTGTTGACGCATATCATCATCAATTGCATCTATACCAAATATTTCTGACAACCATAGTCCATCAATGGCTAATCTTATAATTGTAGCATCTACAGGATCCAAACCATCATGTTCGATTTGCGTTTGCCAGTCACGATATGTGTCTTGTAGTGGACTTAATAAATTTTTATTACTACCTTGAGCAGCTAACATACCAGACGTAATACTAGCATTTTCTTCTCTGTGTTCTCGTGTAGCTTCTATAAATGCACGTAACATATTTCCTGCTTCTGCAGATGAAGTCTTATTCCAATGGCCATCTACATTTGTCTTATATAGAGTATTGGCATGATCAACAAGCCCTTGTATCAATGCTGTTTTATTTTTAAAGTGATACAGTAAGCCACCTTTACTCACTCCTGCTTTATGCGCCACCGCGTCTAATGTTAAGTATTCGCTGCCTTGTTCATTGACAATGGCTGCAGCCGCTTCTAATAGCTGTATACGCTTTGATGTTCTAGGCATGTAAGTACCTTCTTTCTATTGTTCAATTATTTGTCGTTCATTCCTTTGCCAGCCAAAATTTGATCTTTGTACTTTTCGATACGTTGCGTACGTGTTTCACTGCGTTTTGCTTGACCAATATAATACATATATTGACGTTGACGTCCAGGGGTTAAGTTATTAAATGCAGTTTGTAATGTTTCATCATTATCTAACGCCTGGCGTAGTTCTTCTGGCATCTCATACTCATCAGTGTTTTTCATTTTGACTTGTTTACCAGATTTTTCAACACGAATAGCTTCTTCCAAATACCAAGCAATTTCCGTTTCTCTTGCTTGTATTTCTGCTAAATCTTTAAATCTTAATTGTCTAGCGGCTTGAACATTTTTAGTTTGCTGTACTAACGTATCATATTTGTCTTCCATTATCGCACCTTTTTCAAATAGCAGTGCGCAATAATGCTTAAAATCTTGGATAATCACTACATTTTTATCATTCAATGTATAACATGGATGCTTCCACTTAAACTCCTCTTCCAGTTCTGTGTCTAGACTTAGCTTTCGCAAAAATTTAAACTCATCTTGCCATTGCTCCAGATTGTTAATAAACGTATCAACTTTTGCATTAGTAACTTTTTCGTTCATCACTATCAACTCCATTATTGGTTCATCATATTTATATTACTATAATGCCCACTTTTTTGGGAATTATAACTCATAAACTTTAACTTACTTTTCCGATTAATATACTATGAATTAATGGAATTTTATGCTATATTTATTCCATTAAAAAATTTATAGAATTAAGATAGAGGTGAGTTAATGCAACAAACAGCAAATTTAAAAAAAGTTTTAGGCCTTCCAGACGTCATGGGTATTGCAATTGGTCAAATTATAGGTGCAGGTGTGATGTCATTAACAGGTATCGGCATTCAAATGACTGGCAGTGGTATAACACCAGCGTTTGTTATTTCTTCAATTTTAACACTCGTTACCATGTTTCCAATAGCTATTTTGAGCTCAGCAATCCCAACCACTGGAGGTATGTATCAATATACAAGTCGATTGCTTTCACCTAAAATAGGCGTTTTTTGGTTATTACTCTTTTTGCTATTGCAAATCACATTAGCTTTATATGCACTGTCTTTTGCACAATATTTAGAAAGTATTTATCCTGGAGTGCCAATTAAGTGGGTAGCATTAACATTAATGACAATCTTATTTATTGTCAATATTATCGGTGTCAAATCTGCGTCCTATATTGGTAATTTAATGGTAGTTGTCTTGATCGTCGCTTTATCTTGCTTCATCATTTATGGTTTACCACATACCAATGTTGCTGTATTTAATTCACATGATATGTTTCCTGATGGTTTTACTGGATTCTTTACTGCTGTTGGCTTAGTTTCATTTGCTACTGGAGGCGCACAAGTTGTAGCTGAATTAGGTGGCGAAATGAAGCGTCCACATCGTGATATCCCAATAGTCATTGTTGTAGCCACAATTTTTGTAGGTCTACTCTATGCCTTTATCGCCAGCATTGCAGTTGGCGTATTACCAATTTCAGAAGTAGCGGGTCAGCCGTTAACGAGTGTAGCACAAACTGTTTTACCTAGACCCATTTTTATTTTCTTTATTGTTGGAGGTGCTATGTTTGCATTAGCTACAACGCTTAATTCCACATTAACTTGGGTTACCAAAAGTTTATTAGTAGCTATCCAAGATGGTTATTTACCATCGCAACTTGGCGCTGTTAACAAACGATTCGGCACACCACATTGGTTGCTCATATTATTTTATATTATCGGTGCTTTTCCCATTATTACAGATATGTCATTAACAGTTGTAGCACAATTAGGCACAGGTATTTCGTTGCTAGTGTTCGCCTTCCCTGCTTTGGCAGTATTACGCTTACCTAAAAAGTATCCTGAGGCTTATCAACGTTCACCATTAAAAGTGCCTTACCCATTATTAGTAAGTATTTCAGTGTTAGCAATTGGGTTATTACTATATCAATCTTATTTATTAATTTCTGATTTACAACTTGTGTATATCATTGGTACGTTAATTTATATTATCTTAGCGGCAGGTATTGCGTATCTCTCACGTACACCTCAAAATTATGAAATTGCATCTCCTGCATTACTAGCAACAAAGCAATCACCTGAAGGTTAACTATTGTGAATAGTAATACAAAACAGCCATCACTATGTAAAGTGACGGCTGTTTCAGAACGTGGACAAACCCTTCGCAAGTTAATGCGAAGGGTTTATTTATTTTCTTTTTTTATAGTTTTTTTCAAAATTGCAGTGGTCTTTCAGACCATTACTGGGCCTTTTATTAGCCACATTGCGATTTTTTTAAGATTCATGGCAGCACAAATTAGCGTGGTATCCATGGAAACTTTGTCATGTCCTCTATATCTCGTCCATCTCATACCATGCTGTTCTTTTGCATCGCCAAATTTTCTCTCTATTGTTTGACTTCGCATTTTATATTGTTTTTTAATTGTATCCACAAACCTTAAATCTTCAACTATATCTAAATCATCTTGCCAAACATGTCTTCTAATTTGTTTTATGGCATCTTTACTTTCAGTACATTTATTTAGTAGTGGACAGTCTCGACATATTGAAGCATCTGATACATATAATCTGTGTCCTGTTGGCATTGTTCTTTTATATAGTAAAGTTTCATCATTAGGACAAATATAAGTATCATAATGTTCATCGTAGATGAAATCTTTTGTTCTGAAAAAACCAGGTTTTCCTTTAGGTCTCGTATATGGCATTGCTGGTACAATTGCTTTTTCAAGCAAAAAGTGTGCATTAAAAGGTGTTTTATAACCTGAATCAATTGCTAATGTGATAGGCAACATCTGCTTGGTTTCCAATCTTTCAATCATTGGTTTGAGTTGTGTACTGTCGTGAATATTACCAGGTGTCACGTGCTTATCAATAATATAACCATTTTTATCTACACATGCGTGTAAACTATAAGCAAATTGCTTTTCTCGTTCACCTTTAACGTAGTACCCAGCTTCTGGATCAGTCGTACTTACTTTTTTGGTTTTATATTCCTCCTTGCTTTTATTTTTTATTGGCTTTTTTCCTTGTGCTCGCCTTTGTTCATTTATTTCATTATCCAATTCTTCTTGGAAGTGAAGTGTATCTTTTTTTACAATTTTTTTGATGTATTTATTCTTATTTGCATTTGCTTTAATATGTGTAGAATCAATGAATAAAGATGAGTGATCTATTAAGTTATTTTTGATAGCTATTTCTAGTATTTTCTCAAATATTTGTTCAAATAAATCTGTATCATGAAAACGACGTGTATAGTTCTTACTAAAAGTTCCGTAATGAGGTACTTTATCTAAAAAGCTATATCCTAAATACCAACGGTAAGCTACATTTGTTTCTATTTCTTTAATTGTTTGTCTCATTGATTTAATGCCAAACAACCTTTGTATGAGTAATATTTTTACTAAAATAACAGGATCTATAGATGGTCTACCATTATCAAGGCAATATTTGTCTTCGACAAGTTCATACACAAAATTTAAATCTAATATCGCATCGACTTTACGTAATAAATGATTATTAGGGACTAATTCAGAGATAGAAATCATTTCATATTGATCTCTTTTATCAATTGATTTATTCAACATAATAAACACCACCACTGTTTAATTTACATATATTATAATGTTTTTGTGTAATATTGGCAGTAATTTATGCCGACTCCTGCGGGAATATCACTAGCCGAAGACTACAGGCTAAGGCAGTGCCCGCGGAAAGCGTGCATAAAAAAACTGCCAACAAAGTCGGAGACTTTGTCGACAGTCTGAAACAGCCATCACTATGTAAAGTGACGGCTGTTTTTGCATTATTTATATTTCATATAACGCTAACGTAATTCATTTATTAGCGTATTAAATTCCACAATTTATGTTGATACTACTTTTTTCAAACTGATAGCAATTATAAGCGCAATTACTGCAATTCCTACTGAAAAGTAAGCTGTTGCATGCACATTAATATTTGAAACAATCAGTCCACCAATAATACCACCAACACCAATACCAGCATTTAAACTTGACATATTCCAGCTCATAACTTGGCTTGTATCGCCTTCAACATGTTCAATAATTCCGCTTTGTACTGCCGGATTAGTACTCCATTGCATAATGTTCCAAATAAATACCGTGATAAGTAACATAGCAACAGTTGATAACACTGGATTTAATGATAACATCGTTGCAATAAATATGATTATAGAGATGATTAACCACCTTTTACTTGTTAACTTGTCTGATAAAAATCCGCCCATTGATGTTCCTATGACGCCAGCAACACCATTAATCAATAAAACTATAGAGATAAATGATAAATCATGTCCACCTGCAAGCATCAATGGATTTATAAAAATAAATGTTATCGAATTCGCTACTAATATTAAGAAAGTAATACTTAGAAATTTAACAATTTCGGCAGGACGTAAAATTTTCGAATAAGTAGTACTTTGTCGTGGTGTGCTACCAACGTGAGACTGTTTATTAGTATCCTCAACTGAAGGTAAATAAATAAACATTAAAATACCCGCAAGTACACTTACTACAACTATAAATACAAATGTATAGCGCCATCCTACTAAATCACCTATCATTGTCCCAAGTGGAACTCCAAAAACATTCGCTCCACTAAATCCTGAATAAACTACACCAATCATTTTACCTCTGTTTTGTGGTGCAGTTAATAAAGCAGTAAGGGCTAGTATTTTGACAACAATTAATGCTGCTGCCGCTGAAGACAATATTCGCCCGATAACTAAAATTGTGAAGTTTGGCGCAATGGCAATAATTAAATTCCCCACAATAAAAGCAAGTAACGTTATAAGCAATAACGGTTTGGGCGCAAAACGATTCGTTAATTTCACTAATATTGGGCCTGAAATCGCAAAGGTAATAGCATAGAGTGTCACCAGTTGTCCTACTATAGCTTCAGACACATTCAAGTCTGCGCTCATTAAATTCATAATTCCAGCTACCATCATCTCAACCATACCTACGATGAAAATACTAACAATAAAGGTAACTATTCTCATTACTGACATAGACCTGTCTCCTTTCTATATGATGTACGTTTTTTTACATAACCATTCCATTATATACCATTCGTCAACCATACTCATACCCTTTAAAGCCTATTACACCAATAGTTTATCGAATACTTAACATTACTAAATAACATTGGCTGTAACACCATAAAAATACGAACTCCTCCCATAATTAACATAGAAGAAGTTCGCTTAATAACATCATTAATTATTGCTTTGTAATATCTATTGTGTTTGCAATAAGTTGATCACGTTGATTGAAAAATTGTTTATAACTTAAATATGTTGCAAATAATGCTGACATTATAGTAGCAGTAGTATGAATAAAAATTACCATCAATTGAAATTTAATCGCTTCTAATGGCGGAACACCACCTATAATCAGTCCAGTCATCATCCCAGGAATAGATACAATCCCATAGGTTTTCACTGAATCTATCGTAGGTACGATAGCCGTTTTAATACTTTCACGTAATGTCGCTTTGGAAGCTAATTTAGGTTCGGCACCTAATGATAATTTCGCCTCAATTTCATCCATTTGTTTAACGAATTCTTTATCCAAATTTTGATAAGCTAAATTAATCGCAATCAAACTATTACTGGCAACCATACCAGCTACAGGTATCACTTCATTGGCTTTGAAATCAATAGCACCTGTCACGATAACGCCCATTAACGGTAAAACTACACCTATAAATATTGAACTAAATGAAATCAAAAACACATGATGCATAATAGGCGATGCTCGATGTATAGTATTCCATGCAGCATTAACGATAATAACTAGTACAAATAACATCAGTAACCAATGTTGATTAACATCAAATATAAAATCTAAAATAAATCCTAATATTAACAGTTGAATAATGGCACGCCCTGTAGCAATTAGTAAATCTTTTGTAATATGTAATTTTTCTTTATACGAAACAATAATTGGAAAGAGTAACAATAATGCAGTTAAAGATAAGGCTGTAACACTCATGTTAGTACCTCCTCAGACTGTAGCTTTCCATCAACAATACGCCACTGTTTATCAAAATGTCGCGTACTTTGTTGATCATCATGCGTAATCCAGACTACAGCTAATCCTCGTTGCACTAACTCAAAAATAAATGTTTCGATGTTTTCCTTATTATGCACATCTAGTGCGCTTGTGGCTTCGTCTAACAGTAATACTTTTGGTATATACATGAGTTGTCGTGCAATTGTAATACGTTGACGTTCCCCGCCTGACAAATGTTGTACAAGAGTATTTAGCTTATAATGACCTAAACCTACTTTTTTTAATAACTTTCTCGCCCTGCTTTTATCAAACTTGTCTTGTCTAGCAAGTGCTGGAAAAGCTAAGTTTTCACCGATGGTAGTACCAAACAAGTCGCTTTGTTGTAATAAAAAACTAACTTCCATTCTCAAAGTTTCAGGATCTATATCTTCAAAAGGATGTCCATATAACGTTATTGTCCCTTCCGTCGGACTCAGCAAATTACTCATTAATCTAAACAGTGTGCTCTTACCACTACCAGATGGACCTAGGACACTAATGGCTTCACCCGGGTTTACGGTTAAAGAAATATCGTCAATAATAGTACGCTTATCAATTTTATAAGAAACATGATTCAACTCAAGCACATACTTCGCCTCCAAGCTTACCAAAACTTACTTACAGTTTTATGTTCTAACTCACTAACAGTGTTAAAGTTATTGCATAATCTCTATGTTCAATGCAATATAAATATAGTTAAATTATTTAAATGAACCATTTAACCTACAGTTAGTTTATATCGCTAATAATATTATTATAACGTTACCACAATTAAGATAAATGCAACCAAATTATTCAACATATGGAATGTTACCGCAGCAGCAAGATTTTTGCCTGTTATTAAATACACAAAAACGATTGAACCACCAAGAATTAAATAACTGCCGATTTCAAAGGGTGATTGTGCACCTGTCATATGTAAGCAACCAAACACCACTATCGAAATAATAGTCATTAAAGTATAAGTGAACTTTTTCCCGAGTTCATGAATCAACAAATGGCGAAATAACATTTCCTCTACGAATGGGGTCAAAATAACAATATCAATAAATAGTAACGGTAACAGCCAAGGATTATCAAATAATGACAGCAATTCCATTTGGTTCTGTGTTTCACTATATTGTAACGATTCAGGTAAAAATGTCGTTAACCATTCATATATATATATTAAAATTGTACTGGCAATATAAGTACTTACAAATAACATAGTATATGGTTTTAATTGTCGAAATCGCTGGAGAGCAATATTGATAATTTGATGTTTACGATGCATTAAATAAAAAATATATAACAATATAACAGAGCTTAAAATAGAACTTATAATATAAATAGGATGCTCTAACTCTGTAAAATCAACATTAAATTGAGTCACTAAATAAACTAACAATAATACTAAAATATTCGTCGCAATTAGATAAATAGGAATTAACCAAAAATCTCTTTTTACTAAATTTGAACGTTGCCAATAATTGTCTGCTTCGTTATGTATTGTGTTCTGTGAAGTCTTTGAGGACATGGTTTACCATTCCTTTCAAAATTTATATCTTAAATATATCATGCCTCCAATTTATAATATATAGATGTGATTCTATTACTTTCAAAAATAATCATATCTCATTTTTAATTGCAAAAATTCTTTTTTCTTCACAACACTTCCAAATTGTAATAATACGAATTTGTTGTAATATAGAACATAATAAGGAGGGATTTAAAATGACAGTCTTAACAGTTCTACAATTAATCGTCAATGTCATCATAGTGGTATTTTTAATTGGTGGCCTCGTTTTGGGGGCGGTGCTACTATTTAAAGATAAACGACAAAAACAACATAGTGTACTCCGAAATTATCCATTATTAGCACGTATTCGTTACTTTTTTGAAAAAATTGGTCCTGAAATGCGCCAATATCTGTTTTTGGAAGATACTGAAGGGAAACCTTTTTCACGCAATGATTTCATCAATATTGTAGTGGCAGGTAAATATAATTCTCGTATGACAAGCTTTGGTACACAAGAAGATTATAAAGAAGGCTTTTACATTCAAAATACGATGTTTCCACTTCAAACTTCAGAACTTAATATCGATCAGTCATCTATGATTTCTACATTTATCTACCATATAGATAATGAACGACTTTTTAATCGCGATGAACATCGTGAAGAAACCAACATTGATCCTTATTTTTTAACTGATGACGACGCCATTGTGTTAGGTGCTCAATTAGCACACCCATTCACACTCAAACGCTTAGTAGGTCAATCTGGAATGAGTTATGGAGCTTTAGGCCAACGAGCAATAACTGCACTATCTAAAGGATTAGGTCAAGCAGGCACTTGGATGAACACTGGTGAAGGTGGCTTATCAACATATCATCTTAAAGGTGGCGGAGATATTATTTTCCAAATAGGGCCAGGACTTTTCGGTGTACGTGATGCGGAGGGTAATTTTGATGAAGAAGAATTCAAACGTTTAGCACAATCAGCTGAAGTTAAAGCTTTTGAAATTAAATTAGCCCAAGGAGCTAAAACACGTGGAGGTCATATGGCAGGCAATAAAGTAACTGAAGAAATTGCTGAAATCCGTAACGTAACACCTTGGAAAACTATTAATTCACCCAACCGCTTCACATACATTAATAATCCCAATGACTTACTAGAATGGGTTAGCAATTTGCAACAAATTGGACAAAAACCTGTAGGCTTTAAAATAGTAATAAGTAAAGTTAAAGAAGTCGAAACACTTATTCAGACAATGATTCGCACCAATCAATTTCCTGATTTTATAACAATTGACGGAGGTGAAGGTGGCACAGGTGCTACCTTCCAAGAACTGGAAGATGGTGTAGGTCTTCCGTTGTTCACAGCCTTACCAATACTATCAGGGCTATTAGAAAAGTACGATATGCGAGATCGTGTAAAAATCTTTGCTTCTGGTAAACTGATTACACCAGACAAGATTGCAATTGCGCTCGCACTTGGAGCCGATTTAGTCAATATCGCACGAGGAATGATGATTAGTGTCGGCTGTATTATGAGCCAACAATGTCATATGAATACTTGTCCTGTTGGCGTTGCTACTACAGATGAAAAAAAAGAACGGGCTTTAATCATCGAAGAAAAGAAATTCCGAGTAACCAATTATGTGACTAGTCTACATGAGGGTTTGTTTAATATTGCTGCAGCTGTTGGTGTGTCAAGCCCTACTCAAATTAGCAAAGAACATATTATTATGAAGCAACATAATGGTGACCTGCAATCCATTCACGACTACAAATTAAAGCTTATCGAACACCAATGATAACTAAAGAGGTTGCAACAATTATAAAGTTGCAACCTCTTTAGTTATTTATTAACTTATAACCACTATTTTACAATCCAGTAGTCAGTTGTTCACTTAATTTTTCAACGATTGTCACTTCATCATCTTCTAAGGGATTAAAAACAAATTTCTCTCCATCAATAAATACTGTTGGTATGCCTGTTATTCCTCGTTCAAATGCTTCTGCAGTTATAGCTAATGAACGTTCGTCTGCTGCTTTATTAAGTGCTAAGTTGAATTCATCTTCCATTTTACGTTCAATTGCACTAAAACTTGTTTTCCAACTTTCTTGTGTTTCATATAAATGATGAATTAATTGATAAGTTCTAGAAACATCCTCATAATCTAAATAAAAATTAGCGATTGTTCCTTTTAACAAACCTTGTTTTGTTTTATCAAAATGTTTAATTACATGTTTTACTTTACCTTGCTCAATTAATGGCGTTAAATAACTATCCGCTGCTTTAAAATAATTTTTACAATATGGACAAGCAAAGTTAATAAATGATTCTACTGTAACAGGTGCATTACTTTTACCTAAAGTTAAATGTTGTACGTCTGACACGATTATTCCCCCTTCTTATAATTACTACTATTGAAACATAAATTATCTCTAATTACACAAATTTAGTCTTACTACTTTACTAAGAATTCATATAAATAGCGTTTCTTAGCACAAATGCTAAAATATAAATAACACTTATTTTATTTTGGAGGTTAATATATGAAAAATTCAGTCGAACTATTAAAAACATTAACTGATGTAGATGGTATTGCAGGACATGAAATGACAGTTAAATCTTTGATGCATGATTATTTAAGTCCTATTAGTGACGAAATTGTCGAAGATAACTTAGGTGGCATTTTCGGGAAAAAGCAAGCTGTTAATGGTAGCAAGTCTTTAATGGTTGCCGGTCATTTAGATGAAATTGGCTTTGTTGTAACTAAAATCGATGAAAATGGTTACTTAAAATTCACTCCGATTGGTGGTTGGTGGAACCAAGTCATGTTATCTCAGAAAGTAACAATAACGACTGACGAAGGTAAAAAAATACGTGGTATTATTGGTTCTAAACCGCCTCATGTACTGTCTCCAGAAGAACGTAAAAAGACGGTTGATATTAAAGAAATGTTTATTGACATTGGTGTGAAAAGTAAGAAAGAAGCTGAGCAATTTGGTATTGAGCTCGGTAATATGGTAACACCATATAGTGAATTTGAAACATTAGCTAATAATAAATACTTAACAGCAAAAGCATTTGATAATCGTTATGGTTGTGCACTTGCAATTGATGTACTAGACAACTTAAAAAATGAACAAATTGATATTGATTTATACGCAGGTGCCAATGTTCAAGAAGAAGTTGGCTTACGTGGTGCAAAAGTTGCAGCTAATACGATTAAACCTGATTTAGCCATTGCAGTCGATGTTGCTGTTGCCTATGATACACCAGGGTTATCCCAACTTAGTGAAACTGCATTAGGCGAAGGTCCAGTCGTTATTATCATGGATGCGAGTAACGTTGGCCATGTTGGTTTGACTAAACATATTAAACAAATCGCTAAAAAGGATAATATTAGTATTCAATTAGATTCTACTCCTGGTGGCGGAACTGATGCTGGTAGCATACATGTAGCAAATGAAGGAATTCCAACAGTAGCTATTGGTGTCGCTTTACGTTATATGCATTCTAATGTCTCTGTTTTAAATACAGATGATTATAAAAATTCAGTAGCATTAGTAACTGAAATCGTTAAATCTTTAAATGATGACACAGTAGAACAAATCATTTGGTAATTATTTTATAGGTAAAAAGCTTGGACACTACACATGTTCCAAGCTTTTTTATCTGTGATATATTTTTAATTTTCCCTACAATTACATTAAAATTAAGAACACTACAATGCTATAACACCGTTTACTCTAATTCTCTCTTATTCCATGTTATGTACAGGAGGTTTAACCTCTTCAGGTAATGGGCTTTGATACTGATCGCGTCCTATTTCGCGATCAAATTCTTGTTCGATATCCTTTAATTTTTCTGGATGTTCTAATACATAAATCGCACTTCGAGCTAATACACGTGCTGCACGTGACATCCCTTTTTGTGCCACCGTACTTTTGCCTTGTGCAACCATTTGCCACGTATGTAACTGTGTCCCTATAGCTGCAGTTGCGGTTGTTACTTGTGCAGTTGGAACGTTCCAACTAACATCTGCCACATCTGTAGAACCATACATTATTTTTGTTGTAGGTTCATATGGATGAATGACATCACTTAAATTTTTCCCTTCAACTAAATGTTGATCTTGTAACACTCCAAAGCTCTCATACGTTTTAACAGCAGTTTGTTGCTCTTCCTCACTTAAAGTTTCCCAAAGTGCTTGTGCAAAAGTTTGTTCTTCAGATGTATAACTAATCTGTCGTTCTTTATCTAATTCATCAAATACCACTTGCTCTAAAGTTTGATTAGGTACATATTCTGAAACTGCAGATATTAGCTCTGAGGACATAGTTGTCCCAGTCATTAACGCTGCGCCTTGTGCAATTTTATCGACACGTTTATAAATTTCACGTGCATCTTCTATTTTCGGTGCCCTGATTAAATATACTACTTCAGCTTCAGCTTGCACAACATTAGGAGAGACACCTCCTGTATCCGTAATAGCATAATGAATGCGTGCATCCTGGATAAGGTGTTCACGTAAATAGTTTCCACCTACATTCATCAGTTCTACAGCATCTAATGCACTTCTACCGATATGTGGCGCACTTGCTGCATGCGCACTTTTTCCTTTAAATTTATACTTAACTTGGAAATTAGCTAGTGAGCGTAATGCCATAATTGCATTAAAAGGTGTAGGATGCCAAGTTAAAGCTAAATCTAAGTCATCAAACATCCCCGCTCTCGCTAAAAAACCTTTGCCCGATCCGCCTTCTTCAGCTGGACAACCAATTATTTTTACAGTTCCAGGAAGTTTATACTTCTCAAGATAAGCTTGTACTGCGAGTGCAGCACCGATAGCACCTGTCCCTAATAAATTATGACCACACCCATGGCCAGCTTTATTGTGCTCCACTGGTTTGTTATAGGTAATGTTTGCTACTTGGCTTAATGAAGGTAATGCATCATACTCTGCTAACAATCCAATTACTGGACCTTTATTGCCAAAAGTAGCTGAAAAAGCAGTTGGAATATTGGCTATGCCCTGCTCAATATCAAAACCTTGTTGCTCTAAATAGTTACATATCTCAGCACTCGAGTCGTATTCTTCATATAATGTTTCTGGGTGATCCCATATAAAATCGCTTAGCATTTGCAACTCTTGCGCTTTATCTTCAATTATTTGTTGTACAAATAGTTCATAATCTTTCATTATTAATTCCCACCGCCTTTGTCCACTACATAATAACACGATTCTTTTCTAAAAATACAATTTTTCAGAATATTTATGTTTTTTTCATCTTAGCTTTGTTATAATTTCGAATAAGCTCAAACGTGGAGGGATTTGCAATGAAAAAGCAAAACAAACCGAAAGTTTCATTTGTACATAAAGCTTTAAACGGCGTAGAAGTCGTTGGAAATCGTTTGCCTGATCCTAGCATTTTATTTTTTCTAATGTGCGTAGGTTTGGCCGTTATAACTTGGGTAGTCTCACTCTTTCAAGTAAGTGTGAAACATCCAGGTACAGGTGATGCTGTCGCCATTAAAAGCATTATTAGTAAAGATGGCATCACAATGATTTTTAATGATGCTATACAAAATTTTTCTGAGTTCCCTGCTTTAGGTCTAGTACTGTCCGTAATGTTAGGTATAGGTATTGCTGAAAAGACAGGTTACTTTGATAAATTAATGATTCAAGTAGTACAAAAAGCACCAAAGAAATTTATCGTTCCCTGTATTATTATTATTGGTATCTTAGGTAATGCTGCTGGTGATGCTGCTCCTATTGTCTTACCACCACTGACTGCCATAGTATTTATTAAATTAGGCTATCACCCGATAGCAGGATTGGCTATGGCATATGCAGCTGCTTTAGGTGGTTTTTCAGCTAACTTTTTAATAGGTATGTCAGATGCGCTACTATACGCATTTACCAAACCAGCTACCAATATTGTATCTGATAGTATCCAAACTAATGTCGCAATGAATTGGTATTTTATCGCTGCTAGTGTCGTAGTTTTACTACCTGCTGTGTATTGGGTCACAATGAAAATAGTTATACCTCGACTTGGGACTTATGACGCCAGTGATACAGATATTACTAGCGAGGATTCTGATACAACAATTAGTCCAAAAGAAAAGCGCGCTGTATTTTGGGCGAATATTAGTTTTGTAGCTGTAATCGTCTTAATCGTTGTAACTGCAATACCTCAAAATAGTTTTTTACGTAACGCCAAAACAGGCAGCTTATTAAATGATGCCCCTATTATTAATGGCGTAGGACTACTTATTTTAATTCTCTTTTTAGTACCAGGATTAGTATATGGCATTATGACCCAAAAATTAGCGAATTCAAAAGATTTAGGCAAGATGTTAGCAGACTCTATGTCTTCCATGGGATCATTTATTGTTATTGTCTTTTTTGCCGCACAACTACTAGCATTTTTAGAATGGAGTAATTTAGGTATTATTGTTGCAGTTAAAGGTGCAGCATTACTCCAAGGACAAAATGGTATTGTGCTTATTATAGGTATTATTTTGCTGAGCTCAATTATAAATTTACTTATAGGCAGTGCTTCAGCTAAATGGGGTATTTTAGCACCTATTTTTATACCGATGTTAGTGCTTGTAGGATTTCATCCAGCATTTACGCAAATGTTATATCGCATAGGTGATTCTATTACTAATCCTATAACACCAATGATGCCTTACTTACCATTACTTTTGTCTTACGCACAAAAATATGATCCGAAAATGAAACTGGGTTCTTTACTCTCTAGTTTAATGCCCTATTCAATCGTATTAGGCATTGTGTGGCCACTCTTCATGATAGTATGGTTCTTATTAGGCTGGCCATTAGGTCCTGGGGGGCCTATCTTCAGCAAATAAAATGACATTACTATTTCAGTCAATTTTTGACAATTAAATTGCCACAAATATATTTGAATCGTGTATGATAGGGTAAATAAAAAAAACACGACTTAACAATATACACCTAGGAGGCAAATATGAAACGCATAGGTTTAATCGATATTGGATCAAATACCATTCGCTTAGTGATATTTGAATTCGATAAAAAGACTGGTTTAGATGAAGTACTTAATATAAAAACACCTGCACGTTTAAGTCAGTATTTGACTAATGATTTAACGATGACACAAGAAGGTATTGAAGTATTAACTACAACTTTGAGTAGTTTTAAACGTGTCTCAGATAAATTTGCAACAGACGAACTACACCCTATTGCTACAGCAGCAATTAGACAATCGACTAATCGAGATGACATTATCAAACATATTAAACAACAACTTAATATAACAATGCGTATTATCCCTGAAGAGAGTGAAGCTTTTTATGGTTATTATGCAATCACACATACGACAAATATTTCAGATGGTATCTCTGTCGATATCGGTGGCGGTTCTACAGAAGTAACATTATTTAAAGATAAACAGCTAAAAGCTGCCCACAGTTTCCCATTTGGTGTAGTGACGTTGACTAAAAAATTTTTCAGTGACAAACCGCACAATGATAAACATGCTATAAAAGATATGGAAAAGTTTCTAATTAAGCAATTTAGTCAATTAGACTGGCTTAATGATGCTCAAGTAGCTCTTGTAGGTGTTGGTGGGTCTGCACGTAATGTCGCGCGTATTCATCAATCTGCACACGACTACCCTATAGGGGGTGTCCACAACTATTCTATGAGTGCTAAAGATGTTGAAGAGGTATTTTCGCTAATCAAAAAATCATCACGCGATGAATTAAAAGATGTAGATGGTTTGAGTGGTGACCGAATAGATATCATTTTACCGGCTGTTGCAGTATTTAAAAATTTATTCACTAAAATCAATGCCACCCAATTTACTTTTTCACGTAAAGGGTTACGTGAAGGCTATGTGATGCATTTAATTAGCGAGCAATTTCCTGATCAGTTCAACAAAGAAAATATTCGCCAAGATGCGCTATATCATTTAGCTAATGAATATAAAATAGAAGAAAAAAGTGCGAAACAGCGTGTTAAGCTTGCCTTATCTTTACTCAATCAATTGATAGAAACAAAACATTTAGACATTAGTAAGACAGATAAACGATTATTTGCGGAAGGATCTTATTTGTATTATTTAGGGAGCTTTATAAATGCTGATTCAAGTTCTCCACATACCTATTATATTATTGCTAATTCTATGATTGAAGGTTTTACACATCAAGAACGTGTCAAACTTGCTTTACTTGCAAGTTTCAAGAACAAATCATTAATGAAATTTTACAGTCACGAAACAAAATGGCTAGTACAAGACGAATTAGATACTATCCAGTCGTTAGGTGGCATCATCAAATTTATTAACGCATTGAATATCTCTCAAACAAATGTCGTCGATCGTATTTATCTAAAGAAAGAAAAAGGCGATTACACACTTTACGTATTTTATGAGGGAGAACCTGTTGCTGAAGAATATCAAGCTAATCGACAAAAGAAGCATATCGAAAAGATATTAAAGGACAAACTTTCTATTAACTTTACACGCGCTTAATATTTATATGATAAGTTAAAATAAGATTATTATGCAATTTAGACTATAACGAGGTGTAGCGAGTATTATGCAAAATTATTTAAGATCCAAAGATTTGAATTTACCACAATATTATAATAATAGAGAGCTAAGTTGGTTGGATTTTAACTTTCGTGTTTTGCAAGAAGCAGAAGATAAAAATAACCCTCTGTTAGAGCAACTCAATTTTATATCAATTTTCAGTTCTAATTTAGACGAATTCTTTATGGTTCGTGTAGCTGGTTTACAAGATCAATATAAGATGGGGTACGATAAGCCTGAAAACAAAGCCCAATTAACGCCAAAACAACAACTTGAACAAATTAAAATTAAAAATAAACACTACGTCAATTTACAATATAAACGCTATAATGAATTAGTTGATGAATTAAAACAATACAAAGTCGAAATTGTTGAGCCTGAATGTTTAAACGATGATTTGTTAGCTGACTTAGAACAAGAGTTCAAATTAAGCATCTTACCCACATTAACACCTTTAGGTATTGATGCCTATCATCCATTTCCAAAATTAAATAATAAAAGTTTAAATATTTTTGTTGATATCGATACTGAAGATGCTATTAATTCAGCCATTGTGCAAATACCATCTTTAATACCTAGATTCACCACTTTAAATGATGGTGATAAACAGTATGTAGTTATGATTGAAGACATAATAACGTACTTTATAAATTACCTCTTCACTGGTTTTGAAGTATTAAACACCTTTACTTTTAGAATTACTCGAAATGCAGACTTAACTATTCACGAAGATGGTGCTGAAGATTTATTAATCGAAATTGAACGTTTCTTAAAAGAACGTAAAAGTGGTTCGTCTGTACGTCTTGAAGTAGATGGAAGAACAACTACTTACGAAGATATTCAATGGTTAATAAATCAATTGGAAGTAGACGATGATCATATTTACTTTGTTGATGGACCATTAGATTTAACTTTGTTATTTGGTTTAGTAGATCACTTATCAAATAAACTAAAACATTTAAAATATCCAAAATATTCACCTCAAATACCACAATCATTAGGAAACAATGATATTTTTGAATTATCGTTAAAACGTGATATCTTTTTCCATCATCCGTATGAAACATTTGAGCCGATTGTAGATTTTGTACGCAAAGCGGCAAACGATCCAAATACCATAGCAATCAAACAAACACTCTATAGAGTTAGTAAAGATTCTCCTATAATTCAAAGCTTAAAAGATGCTGCAGAAAAAGGAAAACAAGTGACTGTGTTAGTCGAATTAAAAGCACGTTTCGATGAAGAAAACAATGTACATTGGGCACGTGAATTAGAAGATGCAGGCTGTCACGTAATTTATGGTATGACTTATTTAAAAACCCATAGTAAGATTTCCCTTGTCGTTAAGCGTATCGGCAATGAGTTAACTTCCTTTGTCCATCTTGGCACAGGTAATTATAATGATAAAACAGCAAAAATATATACAGATATGGGTCTTATTACTACTGACAATGCTATCGTTGAAGATGGTATTAATTTCTTTAATTATTTAAGTGGTTACTCAATCAAACCTAAATATAATAAATTGATTGTAGCTCCTTATGATATTCGCGATGAATTTATTGCGCGTATCGATAATGAAATTATACAACATAAACAATATGGCAACGGTAAAATCATGATGAAAATGAACTCATTAACTGATAAAGATATTATCTTAAAATTATTTGAAGCTTCTCGTGCCGGTGTTACTGTCAAGCTCATCATTAGAGGAATTTGTTGCTTGAAACCTGGAATCCCTGGTATAAGTGACAATATTGAAGTCGTAAGTATTGTCGGCCGTTTCTTAGAACACTCACGTATTTACTATTTCCATAATAATGGCGAGGACAATATCTATCTATCATCAGCGGATGCCATGACTCGAAATATGATAAAACGCGTAGAAATCCTTTTCCCTGTAGAAGATAAAGAGATTAGCCAACGTTTAATAAATTATTTAAATTTACAGTTATCAGATAATCAAAAAGGTCGTTATCAAGATGCAGCCGGCAATTATCACTACATTCAAAATAATTTGTCACCATTAAACTCTCAAGCGTACTTAATGCAAGAAGCAATAGAATATGGCAACTCATTAACAGCTTTCAAAACGCAAAACTATGCCACACCAGTCACATCTAAACGTGGATGGTTTTCAAAATTTAAAAATAGCTTTAAAAGATAAATAATATAAATATTAAAGAGTTAACTCTCACTTACATAAAGTGTGGTTGACTCTTTTTTTGGCACATCTTCTCGTCCACTAAGCACTGTCACTTTTGATATAATAAAATTACTATCAAGCTTAGTAACGGAGGTTAATATATGACTATTTATTCCAATCTTGTAACACACTATCCAGAACTCCAATCTTTAAAAGATTATAGACCTATATTGTGGCTAAATCCGAACTACGGAATGACGACACCACAGCAATTTTCACTTAGTGATATAGAAGCGGCACAACAACGATTACGCCGTTTCAGCTCATATATTCAAACAGTATTTCCAGAAACAAGCGAAGCTGATGGTTTAATTGAATCCCCATTAATGGAAATTCCTAATATGCAAAGCGCGCTTGAACATCACTTTCACACTGCTATTCCGGGTTCATTATTTTTAAAATGTGATCACGCATTACCTATTTCAGGTTCAATTAAAGCGCGCGGTGGAATTTACGAAGTATTAAAATTTGCGGAAACAATTGCTCAACAAAAAGGTGGCCTGTCGTTAGAAGATGATTATAGTATTTTATCTTCCCCCTATTATCAACAGTTATTCTCACAATACACCATAGCAGTAGGATCTACAGGTAACTTAGGCCTTAGTATTGGCATTATGAGTGCAAAATTAGGCTTCAATGTCAATGTGCACATGTCTAATGAAGCGCGTGAATGGAAAAAAGCGCGTTTACGTTCTCTGGGAGTTAATGTTATTGAACATACATCAGACTATCAGGTAGCTGTTGCAAACGGACGCAAAGCTGCTGCTGATGATCCTACATGCCATTTCGTTGATGATGAAGGTTCTACAGATTTATTTTTGGGATATAGTGTAGCTGCACTACGTTTAAAGACTCAACTAGATGCACAAAATATTAAGGTAGATGCAACACATCCATTGTTCGTTTATCTTCCTTGTGGTGTAGGTGGTGGTCCTGGAGGTGTTGCTTATGGCCTCAAAACTGTTTTTGGTGAGCATGTTCATTGTTTATTTGCAGAACCAACTCACGCACCTTGTATGACATTAGGTATGATAACAAAACTTCATGATCAAATTGTCGTTACCGATATAGGCATCGATGGTAAAACGTCGGCTGATGGTTTAGCAGTCTCGCGTCCTTCTAAACTCGTTGGTGAAGTCATGATGCCAATATTATTAGGATGTGCTACCGTTACAGATGACATGATGTACAAATATTTATACTTATTAAATAAAAATGAACACATTCAAGTCGAACCTTCTGCAACTGCTGGTTTTGCAGGTATAATTCCAACTTTACAACAATCACAACAATTTAACTTTGAAAATGCTACACATATAGTTTGGTCTACGGGTGGTAATATGGTCCCTACAACTGATATGTCTGAGTATATTCAACATGGTGCTAACTTAATGTCACATTAAATATAAGTTTTAACTTATCAAAAACTGTATGAACAATTTGTTTAAAGTTCAAATGTGATGGAGATATTTACTGTTACTTACAGAATTTCTTCATCACTTTTTTAATTCAATAAATATTCAGAATATTTATTGAATTAAAAACATAGATATGTTAAAGTTTAACTTATCATTTAATCCTTTACTTCGGTAGAGAACAAAAGTAAATCGCAAAGGATGGTATTATGACAAATGCAACAACTTTAATCAGAAATAAAGAAAAAGAACTCGCATTTCTAAAACATTTTGAACAAGCAGATTATCAACTTGTGGACTTCAGTTTTATAGAATCATTAACGTGGCCTACATTAACACAAGATGATTTACAACAAATGACTGAACGAAGTTTTTGGCAACATAACCATCAGATTTTTGCGTTACGTAACGACTTTACAGATCAATTATTACGTTATTATAGCAATTATCCATCACCTAATAATAAAGTGGCATATTCTGGTCCTATTATTCGCGATAATATTGTTAATACACAATTAGGTATTGAACATTACAACCCTACTATTAATGATATGCAAAATGATTTTATAACCTTTTATGATTTTATTAAATCAACTTTACAAGATGATATTGAATTCGTCATTCTAGGTCACTATCAGTTAATAGATTTACTCTTAGCAGACAAAGAACAAAACGCTCAAATTTTGAAGTTAATACAAGAACGCAACATTTCTGAATTATCTCAGCAGTTAGGTACAGCACATCCAATCGTTCAATTATTAATGACAAAAACTACAGACCAACTTAAACTATTAACACAACTTTACACAGTAGATCATAGTACGATTCAAGCATTAACACGTTGGGAACAATTTTTTAAATCATTAGGTGTTACTGATATTCACCTAGATATCACACCTCAACCACCTCGTTCATATTATAAGGGCGCATTTATGACATGCACATTGCAACATAACAAAGCGCAACAATTGACCGGTGGTTATTATACAGGCGAATTAGAAGGTTTTGGATTAGGGTTTATTCTTTAAATTAAAGGAGAGAATATTATGCTTACCGTTGCACTCGCAAAAGGAAGATTATTAAAAAGTTTTATAAGTTATTTAGCAAATAAAAATGAACAAGCTATCGTGAATGCTTTAGAAAACCGTGAACGCCAATTATTAATTACGGTCAACGACATTCAATTTGTGTTAGTTAAAGGTAGCGATGTCCCTATTTATGTAGAACAAGGCGTTGCTGATGTAGGAATTGTAGGTAGCGATATTTTAGAAGAAGGCAATTACACTATTAATAATTTATTAGATTTACCATTTGGTGAATGTCACTTTTCATTAGCTGCTAAACCCGAAACAACTGAGTTTACTAAAGTCGCAACTTCTTATATGCAAACTGCACGTCAATATTTTGAAGCTCAAGGTATGGATGTAGAATTAGTTAAACTGTCTGGATCGATAGAACTTGCCTGTCTTGTTGATATGGTAGACGGTATTGTAGATATTGTGCAAACTGGTACTACATTAAAATCAAATGGACTTGTTGAAAAAGAGACTATTAAACCTATCAATGCCAAACTTATTACTAATAAACAAGCCTACTTTAAAAAATCAACAGAAATCGAAGGCTTAATCAAACGATTGGAGGTATCAGTCATTGATCTTAAATAAAGAAACATTTTTTAATACTTTATCAGAAACCGCTTCTTTGAATGAAGATTTATATTCGATAGTTAAAGACATTTGTGACAATGTCAAAAAACATGGCGACCGTGCTTTACTGCAATATAATAAACAATTTGATCATGTCGATAATCCAGAGCTCAAAATATCTAATGCAGAGATTGAGGCTGCCTATGCACGCATAGATGAGGATTTAAAGCGTGCTTTACAACAAAGTCATCAGCGCATCGAAGCATTCCAACAATCTATTAAATGGGAAGAACGTAAAGGCCAAGATGAATGTTATGAATTGTATCATCCTTTAGAGAGTGTTGGTATTTATGTACCGGGAGGCAAAGCAAGTTATCCATCTACTGTTTTAATGACAGCAACTTTAGCCAAAGTCGCTGGAGTCAAAAACATTGTAGTTGTTACACCTCCACAACAAGAAGGTATCCCTGATGTTGTTCTTGCTGCTTGTTATATTACTGGTGTAACTTCAGTATATCAAGTAGGAGGTGCGCAAAGTATCGCTGCTTTAACTTATGGTACAGCAACTATACCTCAAGTTGATAAAATTGTTGGTCCCGGAAATCAATTCGTAGCGTATGCTAAAAAATACTTATTCGGTAATGTTGGTATCGATCAAATTGCTGGTCCAAGTGAAATTGCCCTTATCATCGATGACACAGCAGATTTAGATGCAGTCACTTACGATGTCTTTGCACAAGCGGAACATGATGAATTAGCACGTACATTTGTTATTAGTGAAGATATTTCATTGTTGAAAAGACTAGAAGATAAAATCCAAGCGACACTTACTCAAATTGAACGCCAAGATATTGTTAAAGCAAGCTTAACGCAAAACCATTATTTAGTTGTGGCAAACGATTTTACTGAGGCATGCGATATCATGAATACAATTGCACCTGAACACGCTTCTATTCAAACACAAAATCCAGAAGAGTACTTACACCATGTTCGCTCTGTTGGCGCATTATTCTTAGGCCACTATTCACCTGAAGTGATTGGTGATTATGTGGCTGGACCGAGTCATGTCTTGCCAACAAATCAAAATGCTCGTTTCACTAATGGATTATCGGTCAATGATTTTTTAACACGCCATTCCGTAATCAACCTATCGCAAAAGACATTTAATGATATACAACAAAGTGCAAAAACAATTGCACATACGGAACAGCTTTATAATCATGAACAATCTATTACTATTCGTACATCAAAGGAGTATGACAATGATTAGAATAAACAAAAATGAAAGTCCACTACGGCCGTTATCTGAAAGTCAACTGGCGACTATTATTAATGATTCTGCTTTTAACTTTTATCCTGATGCAGAATATGAACAATTCAAACGAGCTTATGCCGATTTTTATCACTTCCAAGCTGAACAAATTATCGCTGGTAATGGGTCAGATGAATTGATTCAAAAACTTATGCTAATTATGCCTGACGGGCCAGTGTTAACACTTAATCCAGACTTTTTTATGTACCAGGCATATGCTGCCCAAGTCAAACGCCCTATTCATTTTGTTGAAGCACAAGCTAATCTAACATTCGACTTAGACACAATCTTACAACGAATAGAAGAAGTACGACCTGCATTTTTTATTATGAGCAATCCGCACAACCCAACAGGTAAACAATACGATTCGGTATTTTTACAAGCTATTGCTGATAAAATGTATGCTATAGGTGGCTACTTTGTGATTGATGAAGCGTATCTGGATTTTGGCACTGCCTATAGCTTTGAGAAAGTAGATCATGTATTACAAATGCGTACACTATCAAAAGCATTTGGTTTGGCTGGCTTGCGCTTAGGCGTATTGATTAGTACAGCTTCAACGATTGCTAAAATCAAACAAATCGAACATCCATATCCATTAAATACAGTTACACTAAAAATAGCATTATATATGTTTGAACGCCCTGAGCAAACAAAACAGTTTATTAATCATCAACGCTATTTGGCACAACGGTTACGTGATATGTTAAATCAAGAAGTTTCACATTTGATGACTATTTTCTCATCTGCGACAAACTTTGTGTTAACACAAGGAGAAGCAGCTGAATCATTAGGACAATATATTTACCAACACGGTTTTTTACCACGTTTCTACGACGAAACTATAATGCAAGACTATGTACGCTATTCCATTGCTACAGATGAGCAATTAAATACTTTAGCGCAACTTATCAAAGACTGGAGGCAAGACTATGAACTATCAAAAAACGCGTAATACAGCTGAAACAAAATTAGAAATCACATTATCAGATGATAATGCACCTAGTAATATCAAAACAGGTGTTGGTTTTCTAGATCATATGCTGACTTTATTTTCATTTCACAGCAAACTTAC
This sequence comes from Staphylococcus arlettae, assembly GCF_025560845.1. Lineage (NCBI taxonomy): Bacteria > Bacillati > Bacillota > Bacilli > Caryophanales > Staphylococcaceae > Staphylococcus > Staphylococcus arlettae. The sequence goes on along the minus strand of NZ_CP094803.1, from coordinate 543,214 downwards.
GCTGAATATAGAAGCAAATGGTGATATTGAAGTAGATGATCACCATGTTACTGAAGACATCGGTATTGTACTCGGTCAATTGCTATTAGAAATGGTCAAAGACAAAACTACATTCCAACGTTATGCTGCGAGCTACGTGCCAATGGACGAAACACTTGCACGTACCGTAATTGATATTAGTGGTCGCCCTTATTTATCTTTTAATGCAACTTTAAGCAAGGAAAAAGTAGGCACTTTTGACACTGAGCTTGTAGAAGAGTTCTTTCGAGCATTTGTCATAAATGCTCGATTAACGACGCATATTGATTTAATTAGAGGTGGGAACACTCATCATGAAATTGAAGCAATTTTCAAATCATTTGCACGTGCATTAAAATCAGCACTGACAGCGAATGATTACCAAGGCATCCCGTCATCCAAGGGCGTGATTGAATGATCGCAATTATTGACTATGGCTTAGGCAATATCAAAAATATCCAACGTGCAGTTGAACATTTGGGTTACAATTCAATACTTACTGATCAACCTTCTGAAATTAGTCAAGCCGATGCGATTATTTTACCAGGCGTAGGTCATTTTCGAGATGCCATGCAAGCTATAGCATCTCGAAATTTAATAACTACATTACAACAAATTACTAATATTCCAGTTATTGGTATTTGCTTAGGTATGCAATTAATGTATGAGCATAGCGCTGAAGGTGATGTTGATGGTTTGAAATTAATTCCCGGTATAGTGACACCAATTAAGACCACCTACCCTGTACCACATTTGGGCTGGAATAACTTAAGTAGCTCTATACCTACATTAAATAAAGATGTTTATTTTGTGCACTCTTATCAAGCGGAGATGTCACCCTATGTAGTTGCATATGCTGATTACGGCACCCTAATACCTGCAATTGTTCAATATAAAAATTTTACCGGTATACAATTCCATCCTGAAAAAAGTGGTATGTATGGCCTTTCAATTTTAAACCAAGCACTTCAAGGAGGATTTTCAAATGATCAAACTTTGGCCAGCAATTGATTTAATCAATGCAACAAGCGTCAGACTAACAGAAGGTAAATATGATTCTGAGGAAAAAATGGCCAAAAGTGCCGAAGAAAGTATTAAGTTTTATAGTCAATTTGACTGTGTAGACCGTATTCATATTGTTGATTTAATTGGTGCTAAAGCACAATCAGCAATTGAACATGACTATATTCATACTTTAAGACAATTAACTGAAAAACCTATGGAAGTAGGCGGTGGCATCCGTACTGTAGATACAATTAACACATATTTTAATGATGGTATTGATTTTTGTATTGTGGGGACAAAGGCTATTCAAGATGTTGAATGGCTAATTGAAATAACACATACTTTCCCAGATCGTATTTGCCTTTCCATCGATGCTTATAAACAAGCTATTAAGATTAATGGTTGGGAACAAGATGCACAACTGGACCTTTTTGAATTTTTGGAACAAATCAATGACTTGCCATTAGCAGGTATTATCTATACTGACATTTCCAAAGATGGACGAATGGCAGGACCAAATTTTGAAATAACAGGAAAGCTTGCCAGTCAAACTAACATACCTGTTATTGCATCGGGAGGCATTAGAAATCAAGATGACTTAACACAATTAGAACAGTTAGGCGTCGATGCTGCCATTGTAGGAAAAGCCGCACACAAACCAGAATTTTGGGAGGGCTTAAAATGATAAAAAAAAGAATCATTCCTTGTTTAGATGTTAAAGATGGACGTGTTGTAAAAGGTATTCAATTTAAAGGCTTACGCGATATTGGTAACCCTGTAGATTATGCACTCTATTATAATGATCAAGGTGCTGATGAATTAGTCTTTTTAGATATTTCACGAACAGAAGCAGGACATGATTTAGTATTAGATGTCATCCAAGAGACAGCCGCCAAACTTTTCATACCATTAACTGTTGGTGGTGGCATATCAACATTAGATGACATTTCTCAATTACTTAATCATGGTGCTGACAAAGTATCTCTAAATTCTAGTGCTTTAAAAAACCCACAATTTATCAAAGAAGCGAGTAATAAATTTGGTAGCCAATGTATTTGTATAGCGATTGATAGTAACTATGACTCTGAACTCGAAGACTATTATTGCTACACACATGGTGGTAAACAGCGCACTAACAAACGTGTATATGATTGGGTGCAAGAAGTTGAAGCTTTAGGTGCAGGAGAGTTATTGATTACAAGTATGACACATGACGGTATGAAACAAGGCTTTGATGTCACACATTTACATGAAATTGAACAACGCGTTAACATTCCAATTATCGCCTCAGGTGGTGGCGGCAAACCGAGTCATTTTGTTGATTTATTTAAACAAACAGATGTCTCTGCAGGGTTAGCTGCGAGTATATTACATGATAAAGAAACTACCGTAGATGAGATTAAAACATGTATGTCAGAAGGAGGTATTCCAGTACGATGACCCAACAACCAGATTTTAGTAAAGGGTTACTCCCAGTAATTTTACAAGATAGCACTACTAAGCAAGTATTAATGTTAGGTTATATGGATAAAGCTGCTTATGATAAAACCATCGCTGATCAAATTGTCTGTTTCTATTCACGTTCTAAAGAACGTTTATGGGTTAAAGGCGAAACATCTGGCCATACTCAAGAGGTTGTTTCAATGCATTTAGATTGTGATCAAGATACTTTATTAATTGAAGTCAAACCTAATGGACCAACTTGTCATACAGGCAGCCAAAGTTGTTTCAATACTACAGTACCATTTTATGTACAAAACCTAGCAGAAACAATTGTCGACAGTTTAAACTCTACTAAAAACAATTCATATACTAAATATTTATTAGCAGAAGGACTAGAAAAAATCACGAAAAAGTTTGGTGAAGAAGCATTTGAAGTAGTTATTGGTAGTATGAAACAAGATAAAAATGAAGTAACCAACGAAACTGCTGACTTACTTTATCATTTATTTGTCTTGTTGCAAGCTTTAGATATCGACTTTGCATCTGTGGAACAAGTACTTGCAGAACGCCATAAAAAGTCCAACAACTTTAAAGGAGAGCGTTCTGATATAGACAATTGGTAAGTTCAAGGGAGTGGGACAGAAATCTGATTTTGAAAAAATGATTTCGTTGTCCCACCCCGGCAAGGATGACTAGCTTTGAAACAAGCTTGGTTCGAAGCGCATTTTCAATGCAGTCAGCTACTGCCCCATATGAAAAGAGACTAGAACAAAGCAATGATGTTCTAGCCTCCATAACGTAAACAAATCCTTTGAATTAATTTGCGAAGGGTTTGTTTATTTTCTACTTATATAGTTTTGTCAAAATAATAGTGCTTTTTCGTATATTTACTTAGTAGGAGATAATGTCGACCTATCAAATCATCTGGTACATATAACCTATATCCTGTTGGCAGTATTTATGCCGACTCCTGTGGGTAAAGCACTAGCCGAAGACTACAGGCTGAGGCAGTGCCCACGGAAAGCGTGCATAAAAACTGCCAATATAGCAAACAGTCAGCTACTGCCCATATGAAAAGAGGTTGGGACGAATCATGAACTGCACCCAGTCAAGTAGACAAGTAAATAATTAAAAAATTGGTTAGTCTCGTTTTATGCGAGATTAGCCATTTTTAATGTAATTCTTTCATTATTAAAAAACTTTATATATTTATTTATAACTTGAAATGCTTCTTCTATACTTTCGAATTTAAACCGTTTAGAACCTCTATAAATCTCAGATTTAATAATTCCCCAAACACCTTCCATAGGACCATTATCAATACACTTTCCAACACGAGACATACTTTGTATCATCTTATGGTGATTTAACTTATTTTTAAATAATCGGGAAGTATACTGAAAACCACGATCGCTATGAAATATAATACCTTCGGTACTAGTTACAGTCTTGACTGCCTTATCAAATGTTTTAAATACGAGTTGATTGTTATTTGAATTTCCCAAATAATGACTTACGATTTTACCTGTTCCCAAATCATATATTGCACTAAGATATATTTTACTTCCATTTTCAAGTTGGAACTCAGTTACATCTGTTAGCCATTTTTTATTAGCCTCTCTTTCTTGAAACTCACGATTTAATTCGTTTTCGGCTATCGTTTGAGGAGTACAAGGCTTATAGCGCTTGCGTTTACGGCGGATAACTGCTTTTAAATTTAGTTGATTCATTAACCGATAAACACGTTTATGATTTACTTTTTTATGCAAATATAGGCGAATATAAATATAAATTCGTCTATATCCATAAATGCCTTTATATTTTTCATAAATGTGTTTGATTTCTTTTATTAATATTTTATTTTCAAATTCTTTTTGTGTGGGCTTTCGATGTAACCATTTATAATAACTTGCGCGTGAAATATTTAAAGTTTGGCATAAATGTTTAATTGGAAATTCATTTCTTAGCGCTTCAATCGTTTCATATGCTGCGATTTTTTTGCTTGTTGATTTATCATCTCTCTTTCTATTTCTTGATATTTTTTTAAGACTTTATTTTCCATTTCTAATATTTTATTTCGATCTTTTAGTTCTTGGATTTCAGCTTCTCTCTGTTCTTCTGGTGTTAATATAGATTTAGGTTTGCCTTTGCCTCTACCGTCTTGGAGGCCATCACGGCCATGTGATTTATACTTTTGTACCCATTGGTACAACTGACCGTAACTAACATCATATTTTTTAGCACAATCTTTATAACTAATTTCATTATCTAAATAGTATTCTACAATTATAAGACGTTCTTTGAATGTTGTTGTTTTACCTTTCATCGTATACACCTCTTGTTTTGGAGAATAATTGGTATTCTCTTTTCTTCCAGTATAACGATTTACCCATTTGCGTACAGTTTCATGGGCAGGAATATTATATTTAATGGCCAATTTTTTATAAGATATATCATTATCCAAATATTCCTGAACTACATTCATTTTAAATTGAAATGAATACTTATTATTTTGTGAGTTACGTATTAAAGAATATAAGCCGTTTGTTAAATACCTATTGTACATATAACGGAGATATTCTGGAGATAGATTAACATCAACTATTTCTACAATGCTTTCGAAACTCATACCATTTTCATAATTATTAAAAACTGATTGTAATAAATCTAAGTCAATTAATTTTCTAGACATAAAAATACTCCCTTCAAAGTTTTCATTTTTTTAATGTCTACTTTGAAGGGAGCATATCATCAGTATTCTCCCAGCCTCTTTTTTTCTTATGCCATCTAATTAAACCGGACGTACTGTCACTTCATTGACATTAACATGTGCTGGTTGTAATAAAGCATAGACTGCTGCTTCCGCAATGTCGTTAGCTTCTAATTTTTTACGTCCGCCCCAGTCTGTATCACTGCTTAACGGTGTGTCTACCATGCCTGGTGAGATACTCGTAACTCTTACACCAGTTTTCGCTAATTCTTTTTCTAACCCTTGTGTAATAGTATGCACTGCTGCTTTTGTCGCACTATATAATGTACTTTGTTTTGTAACTTCAAAGCCAGAAATAGATGCAATATTTATAATGTGACCAGAAGATTGTGCTAAAAATTCTGGTATTACGGCATTAATACCATACAATGTCCCTTTAATATTAACATCTATCATTGTATCCCATGCGTCCACATTGCCCTCAGTTACACTTGAGGATAACATTTGTCCCGCACTATTAACTAAAACATCAATTTGACCAAAAGTTTGTTTTGTAAATTCAATAAGCCCGTTGACAGACGCATTTGATGTAACATCAGTTACATGTGTTTCTACATTTACATCATATTGCGTTGTAATTTTTGTTTCTACGTTTTTAAGACGTGTTTCGTTTCTTCCTGCTAATACGAGATTGATCTTATGGCTAGCAAATGATTTAGCTATTGCTGCTCCAATACCACTACTTGCACCCGTAACGACTGCCACTTTATTCGCTAATTCTGTCATAAAATTCTTACCTCCATCTGTTTTACTTTTTACTACGTTCACTTTATCATATTCTATAAAGAGACTTTACTGTTATGCTTTAGTGAGCCAATTACTACCGATAAATACATGCAAAAGTTTATTTGGTAGTATAAACTAGAATGTAATCATAATATTTTAGGGGGATTAATGATGACTTTCGATACACGACTAGACGCATTACGTCAACAAAAGGATCGTACAAGTTTTAGCTTTAAGTTTGCAGAGCTCTTTTCAGCAGAAGAATGGATTGACTTAGACTTAAATCATCGTAAATACCTTGAACGAGAATTTCGTCGCTACATTAATAACCATGATCATTTACGTATCCCATATGTTAGCGAAGACAACATACGTATGCGCATGTACAATTTAGAGTATGACTATAACGAGGTTAAAACCAATTTCAAAGCATATATTTAGCAATATAAAAAGCCAAGCTATCCTTTTCACTTATGAGGATACTTGGCTTTTCATTTAATTATGAAGCTGACAATAGTACTTTGCCATAGTTATACAACTTTTCAGCGTCCACATAGCAAATATAATCAATGCTCCGATAACCGTCTTTCAAATCACTTATCATGCCTTGGTTAACACCGGTATGTTTATATATGTCATAGCTACTTTCATTTGAAAAGATTACACTTTCAATAACTGCTCTCATAATTTATCACTCCAACTTATAATTTACTTTTTGAGTTTGTCTTTACACTTTTTATCTTACACAGTTCTGTATTAAATTAAAAGAATTTGTGATTAACTTCACAAAATAGTCATTTTTATTATTCCTAATGGACAATTTTTATATAGTAAAAATGACGCAGTATGAACCATCTAAAAAGTTTTCACACTACGTCATCTTTATTTTGTTACTTATACAACAACTCTATTTTATGACTATCATTACACGCGGAAAGTATTAATTTTTATAACCAAAATCTGGAATATTTTCCCAACGTTTTTTGAAATAATATGCTACCGATTTCGGACGACGTTCACGAGTGAAGATACCTTTCTTATTACCTTGTACACGGATTAAGCCAGCACTAGTTTCAAAATCAGCAAAATTCCATGTTTGCTCACCAATAAAGTTTGGATATTGGTCCACTACTTCGTGATTAGCTTCATAATAACGGACTTGATACTCTTCAGTAAACAACTCATCTGTAACAGTATGCAGTCCCGCTAAAGTATCTGCACCATATTCTGTGAACATAATAGGCTTATTAGGTTGAGCTTCTCCCCATGCGTCCAGTTCTTGTTGTAAAGCTATTTTGGCAGCTTCAAGGTCACCTGTTTGTGTGTACCAACCATAATATCTATTGAGACATAAGACATCTACTAAATCTTGAACTTGGCAGACGTCTGGTTGTGATGTCAGTATTGTAACTATAGTTACAGGACGATTTTGCGGATCTTGTTCACGTGCCAAGTTAATAAGTGGTTCGAAATATTCTTTTGCACCTTTTTCATTTGATGCTGGTTCGTTAGCAATTGACCACATTACAACACAAGCATGGTTTTTATCACGTGCAATTAATTCCTCAATCACCGCTTCATGGGCTTCTTTAGTAGCTATTTCTTTAAATGTATCTCTATTCGTGCCACCATTTAATACCATATCAAAGTTCAGATGAACACCTACTGCTGTTGTCTCATCAATAACAACAATGCCTTGTTCATCAGCTAAACGCATCATTTCTTCAGAATATGGATAATGCGAAGTACGGAATGAATTACCACCAATCCATTTAATCAAATTAAAATCTAACACATTCGCTGGTTCATTTAACCCACGTCCACTATAATATGTGTCTTCATGTTTACCAAAGCCTTTAAAATAAAAGGGTTTGTCATTAATTAAAAATTGGCCATTAGCAACTTTAACTGAACGAATTCCAAAAGGTTCTCTATAAGTATCTACGACTGTTCCATTATTAATAATTGAAACATCGAGCTGGTACAAGTATGCATTTAATGGTTGCCATAATGTAGGATTATCAATGTTAATTGTTCCTTTAGCATCAGTACTTTCACCTACAACCTGCTGTTGTTCGTCTAATACTTGCACATGCACCTCTGCTTGTTTATTTACCGACACATCATAATTGACTTTTGCGTGTGTTTCTAATACTTCAGGCACAATTGCAATGTCTTGAATATAAGTTTGAGGTGTTGTATAAATTTTTACAGGTCTATGTAAACCTGCATAGTTAAAGAAATCAAAGTTAGGATCATTCTTTTTAATGGTCGTATTATTTGGACCTTCTTGCTCATAATACTTGCCTACTGGTAATGTAGTTTCGTCTAATATATTATTTACGCATACAGTTAATCGATGTTCACCAATAGCATCTTGTGTATCTAGTTCCACTTCGAATGGTAAAAATCCTCCAGTATGTGTAGTAACTATGTTGCCATCAATATACACTGTTGCTTTATGTGTTGCCGAGCCAAAACGTAAGACACAACGTTGACCTTCTAAAACTTTAGGAATAGTAAATTGACGTTCATACCACACATTTCCTACGTGATTACGTATTTCCGTTGTTACACCTTGATCATTGTATGAACCGGGTACAGCCATTACTTTATCTGTATTTAATGGTTGAGAGACATCAATATTGTCATGATCATGTTCTAGTTTAAAACTCCAAACACCATTTAAATCTAACGTCGTTCTTGTTTCATTTGTAATTGGATATAGCATAATAATATGCCCCTTTCGATTGATTATAGTTCTTCACGTAATGCTAATTCTTTTACAATTTGATTATGTCGCTTATCTGTTAATGGATAGAAAATTAAAAATATGAATAATCCTAGAATCGTTATGATTAAAGGAAAACCGAAGAAAACAAATTTCATGCCAACTATTGTACTTGCTGTTTGTTCCACATTTGATTTAAAACCTACCATAGCAAGTGCTAAACCAGGTAAGAAACCAGCTAAAGCTTGAGATAACTTTCTAGTAAAGCTATAACTAGAATAAATAATACCTTCAGAACGCAATCCATTTTGCCATTGTCCGTATTCCACAACATCTGCAATAAATGCCCATGATACAGTTGTTGGAATAACTAAAAACATGGAACCTAATGTATTTACAATTAAAAATGGAATTACTTCTCCACCGAATAATGTAAAATTCAATAACTCACAAATTGAAAAACCAGCCGTTCCTATTATAGCTGTCATTTTTTTACCGACACGCTTACTTATATACGTTGTGAGAATTACAGCCGGTATAACGACAATTACATTTAATGTACTTACAACGCCCACTAATCCTTCTTGACCCAGTACATAGTCAAAATAGAATAATTGAACATTTAGTTTTAAAAATTGAGCAGTTATTGTCAATAACGTATAAATTACTAAAACAATAAATGGTACATTTTTAAATAATGATAAAAAAGCTTTTTTACCTAAACCTTTAACATCAGGTCGTTCTACAACATGTCGCTCTTTTACTCCTTTATAACAAATCACATGGAATACCATTCCAAATATTGCTAACACTGCGACTGCAATAGGATAACCCACCGCTTCATTCGGGAATAAACTAACTATTGGTATAACTGACACACCTGCTAAAAACAAAGCACCTTGAGAGCCCATATTTCTAAAAACTGAGAGTTGCGTTCGATCATCGGCATTTAAAGTCATTGATGCTGATAATGAACCATATGGAATATTAACTACTGAATAAGCAGCATTAAATGCCATATAAGCTGCAAATGCCCAAATGATTTTTCCTGTTTCACTAAAATTAGGTGTTAAAAAAGTGACAACAGTCATTATTGCTAACGGCAGTGAGCCATATATAATAAATGGTCTGAATTTCCCCTTTTTACTATAATTTTTTTGATTATCTATATAACTTCCTACACCAACGTCTACAAATGCATCAAAGATTTTTGATACTAAGAAGACTAAACCAGCGTAGACACTTGAAATTCCTAAGACATCAGTTAAAAATTTTAGTAAGTAAATCTGCCCCATATCAAACATCATGCCGTTACCTAAATCACCAAAACCGTATGATATTTTTTCTTTCATCTTCAGTTTAGGTTCTTGAATGGCTTTAAATGTTTTTAATTTCTTATTTGCCGGCTTTAATTTCGTTACAACCATAATTTCACCCCTTTGTAAAAACACGCATAATAGCTACCACCCTGAATGTAAGCGTTTTCTTATTTAGTTAAATTTTTTTCCTCCTTTGCATATATTCATTGCTTCTTTTATTCGCTTACTAATGCTTATTATATTTTTATATAGAAAACAGTCAACAATATATAACAACGTTGTTATATATTACTGAACTCTTAATTTTGTGTTTTAAATAGAGTGAAAGTTGTAATTTCGGGCTTTCTCTGACATTGGATACTTGTATTATTATACTTAGCAATAACATGTGTGACGTAGCTTTTTTAATAGTTAAGTTAGAGCTAAACTTCTTATATTTGCATGTAAAAATTATTATATTTACATTTTCATTATAAATTTTACATAAGTAGTTACTCTTATTTTAAACATTCATAAAAACATAGGTTTCATGCAAATTTTAGATTACTGATTACGATATTTTAAAGGAGTAACTTTGTAATATTCTTTAAATTTTTGAGTGAAATAACTCGTCTGTTGATAACCAACAGCTTGTGCGATTTGTGTTACAGTCATATCTGTCCTATTAAGTAACGATTTAGCTTTTTTTAATCGTAATTCCGTTATAAATTGAGCTAACGAGCAACCCATTTCTTTATTAAAAATTCGAGATAAATATGCTGGAGCTAAGTCAACGTATGAGGCAAGCTGCTTCAAAGTTAACTGCCGTGATAAGTTTATTTCAATATATTGTATAACTTTGTTAATTTTAGGACTGTAAGTCGTAGCTTTTACTTTAATGGCACTTTCTGTATACTCTATTACCATACGTCGGATTACTTCATATAGTAGTTCACCATCTTCCGTTTGATCAATAAGTTTCGCATATTTCGTAGATATGTAATCTATAGTTAATAAATTAACACCTGCTTTTTCAACAGCTTTACGACAAAGTACATTAACAATAAATGCCTTATATTGTGCATTTTTTATATTATCTCTCACACGTTTTAAACCGGCGACACTCATATTCATCTTTTCTAAAATTAGCATTGCCTCTTTCATATTGCCGTTTTCCACTGCTATCAACAATGTATTTTCCAGATTATATCGTGCTTCCAAATTTTGAGTGATATATTGTGTTTGTACTTCATAAGTCGCTTGTTTATTAATATTTAAATGAAAATTAAAATTGATATCTTCAATTTCATACACATATTGTCTTTCTTTAATAAAACGGACGACTAGCCGACACATTTTTTGCGCTTTAATGTGATTACATACTGGAATTTGTAGCAAATATTCTTTTAATACATTTAATTTTGTAACCTTTACATTTAACTCTTCTAACATAGCTTTACATTTTTGTTCGTTTGGACGCTGCTCTAAATAAGGTCCGACCAAATATATTGTATTTTTCTTATCATACTTAAAAAGTAATACGCTGACCCCAAAATAATTACGATAATGATAAATTTTATTACTTTTCATGCGTTGAATAAAATAACGGAATTTTTCTGTAAATTGTTTGCGTTGCGTATTGGTAAAAGGCGTTTTAATGTTATTAATTAAGCCTGTTATGTCATCAATCGTATAAGATTGTACTTCAATACCCAATAATTCAATCGCATGTGCTTTCAACATAGTTAAAGTGTCATAACTCATAATATCCCCACCCCTACTTATCCATTATATACAACCACATAGTAAGATTGTTAGAGAAAACATGTAAAGGAATTTAATAATTTTGGAAATTATAGCTAATTGGATAGAGTGAGCTCACTCACGAAAAATATAACTTAATAGGGTAATAACATAGTAAAGATTAAAAAATAAACGTTAATTTCTATCTGAAAAGATAGAGAATTTAACGTTTGCTTTATTTTTATGAAATTTTGTGAATTCAATACCATTGAGACTAAACCAACTTCTTGTTTAACTTTTTGGTTGTTTTCAATGGACCTTATTTTTGAATAACAAAATATAAATTGTACCAATTTTGAAATGTGTTGACGCCCGAGGGGAATAGTATGCGTGAGAGACTACAGGCTCGAACCATACCCCAGGCAAGCATGCACAGTCAAAATCGAATGTTTTAAATGTAAAGAGGGCGAATCCATATTAAGGATTCGTCCTCTTATTTTGACAATCGGATCTATGTCCAAGTCTCACTTATTTTAAGTTTACGTTTGCTTTTTACCAAATTTCAATTTAAATGGAGCATAAATTAATACAAAAATTAAAATCAAACCTAAATAACCAATTAATGGATAGAAAATTGCTACTAAATCTGTAAAACCAACAAAGCTTAACAATAATCCTATAATTACAGATACCGTATAAAATACTTTAAATCGCTTCGTATTCACTACGGTAAAACGTGTCGCAAAAGCATAGAACATACCAAGCCCCGTATTAAAGATCATCGCAAAAATTACAATTGCCATGATGAAACCTAAAATAGGTGAAATATTATTAACTATACCTAACATCGGCATATCCATTTGTCCTACATGATTAATTTGCATAAATATAGCCAAATGACTCAACACTATCATAATACCTAGTGCAATACCCCCAACTAAACCGCCAATCGCCGCAACCTTCGGATTTTTTTCTGATCCTCCCATTACAATTGCCATGGAGGCACCGACAGCTGTATTAAATGAAGCATAATTGATGCCTGCTACTAGCCAATGCGGCAACGATGAAGGAATTGCGTCTGATACCTTATGTAACTCTGCAAATGGTGTATCTGTAGTTATAAAACTGTATATAGAAATAATCACAATAAAAATAATCAAAAATGGTGTGATATTACCTATAACTCTCACAACTCCATCCACACGAAGCATGCCAGCTAAAATGATCAATACTGTCATTAATAATGTGCCTACAATTGATGGTACATTAAATTGCTGATTTAAATTGGATCCAGCCCCTGCTATCATTACCACGCCTACACCAAATAAAGTAAATATGATGACAACATCAATGGCCCATCCTAGCAATTTTCCAATAATTGAATTTCCAGTAATATTATGAATAACTTGTTTATGAGAGTCTGTTTGCGACTTACTACCTAACCATACTAACATCATCCCAATATAAGCAAAGAGAGCTGTTGTGATAATCGCACCGAACGTTCCCATAATCCCAAAACTCGTAAAATATTGTAGTACTTCTTGTCCTGAAGCAAATCCTGCTCCAACAATAACACCCATAAAAGCACTCGCAATTAAGATAATTCTTTTCATATGTATAAACCTCCCCTTATAACTTACTATAACGTAGTTGTTAAATTTATCAATTATTCCTATACAAATAAATCCATCATTTAAATAAATAAAAAACGCTAACAGTTAAATTGTTAGCGTTGTGTGTGTCTAATTCATTGAATAAACACACTATAAATTAGACTAATAGATACATACCATACGTAATATATGGTATGTATCTATTTTACTATTATATTATTTGCTACCGCAATATAAAAGATAAAAGCTATTTATAAATAAGAATATTATTAAACAAATAAGATATTTATACAAATAAACTTAAGAATAAGATAAAGATAATACCTGAAACCGAAATAATCGTTTCTAATAATGACCATGTTAAAAACGTTTCTTTTACTGTTAAGCCGAAGTATTCTTTAAACATCCAAAATCCTGCATCATTGACATGGGATAAAATTACACTACCTGCACCGATAGCTAATACTACAAGTGCTACATTGACGTCAGAATGTTGTAATAACGGTAAAACTATACCTGTAGTTGAAATAGCAGCAACAGTTGCTGAACCTAAAGCAATTCTTAAAACTGATGCAACAATCCACGCTAATAGTATCGGAGACATTTCAGTACCTTCAAATAACGTAGCAATTGTATCACCGACTCCTCCGTCAATGAGTACCTGTTTGAATGTACCGCCACCACCAATAATTAAAATCATCATACCGATGGGATAGATTGCATTCGACACAGAATCCATGATTTCTGAATTTTTTCGCCCTTGTTTAACGCCCATAGAAAAGATTGCAAAGACCACTGAAATTAGCATTGCTGTTCCTGCTGTTCCTATAAAGTAAACAACAGATTCAAAACCGTTTGTTGCTTTTTCATTACCTGTAATCAATTGTACAATTGTAGATATTAACATCAAAATTACTGGTAAAATAGCTGTAATTAAACTTACACCAAAACTTGGCATTTCATCATCTGTAAAATCTTTTTGTGCCCCTAAAGCTGAGATATCTCCTTCTCTTGTGTAAGCTCTAGGTGTGATTTTTTGAGCGATTTTATTAAAAAATGGGCCAGCAATTAATGTCACTGGTATCGCAATAATAATTCCGTAAAGTAATACATGTCCCAAATTTGCACCTAATTCTTTAGCAATAACTACCGGTCCTGGATGAGGCGGTAAAAAACCATGTGTTACTGATAAAGCAGTAACCATTGGTAAACCAAGTTTTAATTGTGAAACTTGCGCACGTTTGGCAATTGTAAATACCAATGGAATTAACAAGACAAGTCCTACTTCGAAAAATAGTGCAATGCCGACAATAAATGCTGCAATGATCATAGCCCATTGTACATGCTTTTGACCAAATTTATTAATTAATGTGTCAGCAATACGCGTTGCACCGCCACCATCAGCAAGTAGCTTACCTAATATCGCACCTAAACCAAAGATAAGTGCAATATGGCCTAATGTACTTCCCATACCATTTTCTATTGTTTCGATTATTTTATCTAATGGCATACCTAACAATATTGCTGTAATAATTGATGTAATGATTAATGCAATAAAAGTATTTAATTTTAACAAGATTATAAGTGCTAACAGGATAGCGATTCCGATTACCACTGTAGCCAAAGGCCAAATTGTTTCAAACATTTTTATTTCCCCTTTCAAGGATAGATTTAACTGCCTTATGATAACGCTTACTTAAACTCCCAAACAAACTCTATTAAAAGTGTTTACGCACCTCTTTGTGTTTACATAGCAAAGAGCATCGTGCGTAAACAATATTATTTATTCCGCATGTTCCATATATTTGCGTTGGAAGTTAGCAATTTCTTCATAATGCGGTGCTAATGAACGACTTAAATTGATAAAGATAGAAACTAGCTGTTGGTAGACTTCAACCTGTTCTGGTTCTGGTAAATGTTCATTTGTTGTGCCTACCATTGTTTCAATAATTGAAAAATCTTCAATTTCTCCTAATGCTTTCATACCTAACACACATGCACCTAAGCACGAGCTTTCATAACTTTCAGGAACACTGAGTTTAGTATCAAAGATGTCCGCCATCATTTGGCGCCAAACACTACTTTTAGCAAAACCACCCGTAGCTTTTATCGTATTTGGTGTTTCATTCATAACTTCAATTAATGCAAGATATACAGTGTATAAATTATAAAGTACACCTTCTAATGCAGCGCGAATCATATGTTCCTTTTGATGTGACAAAGTTAAACCAAAGAATGAACCTCGTGCATCTGCATTCCACAATGGCGCACGTTCACCAGCTAAATAAGGATGGAAAATTAACCCCTCTGATCCTGGTTTCACTCTACTAGCGATACGTGTAAGTACGTCGTATGGGTCAACTCCTAAACGTTTAGCAGTTTCAACTTCACTAGCCAGTAGCTCATCACGTAACCATCGCAATACTACACCGCCATTATTTACAGGACCACCTATCACATAATGGTCTTCAGTTAAGACGTAACAAAATATTCTACCTTTATAATCTGTTCTAGGTTTATCAATAACAGTACGAATAGCACCTGATGTACCTATAGTTACGGCAACTTCACCTTTTTTATATGCATTGACACCTAAGTTAGATAATACTCCGTCGCTAGCACCTACGATTACTGGCGTATCCGGGTTAATGCCCATTAACGTCGCATATCTATGCTTCATTCCTCTCATAATATGCGTTGTAGGAACGACCTCAGGTAATTGTGTTGTTGTAATGCCTAATAAAGCTAATACATCTTCATCCCATTGTAAGGAGTCTAAATTCAACATCCCAGTAGCTGACGCCATAGATTGGTCAATGACGTATTGTTCATATAATTGGTAAAAAATATACGTTTTAATATCTACAAACTTCGCTGTTTGTTTAAATGTATTTTGTTGCTCATGTTGCATCCAAAATATTTTTGATAAAGGGGACATAGGATGAATCGGTGTACCTGTACGTTGATAAATATCGAAACCATTGTGTTCCCGGTTGATAAGATCCGCATACTTACTCGCTCTATTATCTGCCCATGTTAAATTTTCAGTAAGTCGTTTATGTTGTGCATCCATAGCAATCAAGCTATGCATTTGGGCACTAAAAGAGATTAATTTGATATCATCTTTTGCTATTCCTGATTCTCTAACAATGTATTTAACAGTCATTAACACTGCATCAAATAGTTCATCAGGATTTTCTTCTGAAACATCGACATTAGGTGTATGCAACTGATAACCAATATTGTGTTTCATAATAAATTGACCATGTTCGTCATATAATACTGATTTGGTACTTGTTGTTCCAACATCGACACCTATCATATATTTCATTTCGTTCATCTCCTAAGCAATTCTGGTAATTCATTAACGTAACCAAAAACTTTCTATATTTTCACCGACGTCATCAAAATTTAAATGAAATGCATGACGTAATTTATTAGTATCTTTATGCTCTACAGCTTCGATAAATACTTCATGATTATGGTGAATACGTTCAAAATCTTTAATGTTTTCGTTCATTCTTTCTCGCATGGATAATAATATGAGAGATTCCATAACTGGCCTCAAATGATTCCAATATGTTTTTAAGTATTGGTGTTTTGACGCTAAAATTGTCACTTCATGAAATTTAATATCATGTTCTGTAAAAGATTCCGCATCTTCAAACTTTACCGCTACTTTCATCATTTCAAGTTGTTTTTTTAACTCTTTTACTACTTGACTATGTTCTTGGTCTTTTATGCGTGAAAAAGCAAAAGATTCTAACATAATTCGAAAATCATATAGCTCTTTTTTTTCTTTTTCTCCAAACGGTAAAACCTCTGCTCCCATACGTTCTAAATGTATCAGCTGGTCTTGGTTTAACAACTTAAAAGCATCTCTAACAGGTGATCGGCTCACATTATATGCTTTAGCTATTTGATTTTCCGTTAATAGTGTATCCGGACTAATCGACCCTTTAACAATACCTAATCTAAGTTCAGCAGCAATCATTTCACCTTTAGATAGACCTTCTAACCATTGTTCAGGATATTCAAATTCCATTTTATAGCACCTCCGCTTCACACCGATATACTTGTATACAAGTATATTAGTATATTTTTTACTAAATTGCAAACGCTTCCAGCAATTTTCATTTTATAGACTAGTATTAAAAGTGGATTCAACTGCGTGATAACACTACTTTAGGGAGGTATTAAATTTTTACAACTTGAAAGATTTTACAATTAAAAAAAGAGCTTGGAACGAAATTAATGTTCCAAGCTCTTTTTAGGTTAAGCTATTATTTATTATTAAATACTTCAGAATGGATATCTTGCATCTTGTGCTCTACTGATGTGATATCTGTGGCGCATTGACGTAAAATACTACGGTAATGTTCAGTGTTTTCTTCATTTTTATAACGTATTTTATGTTCTAAACTTGCCCACATGTCCATTCCAATAGAACGAATTTGAATTTCAACGGCTACATATTGAACTTCTTCGGTAAGGTAGACCGGTATAGATACTACAATGTGTAAACTACGATACCCATTACTTTTAGGATATTCAATATAATCTTTTCGCTTTAATAATTCTATGTCAGGTTGCTTTAATAGTAATTTTTCAATAGCATAAATATCTTCAATATAGTTACAGATAACACGGACACCAGCGATATCTTGTAAGTGCTCGTTAGCAGACTCTACAGAAATTGGTAAACCTTTCCGTTGTAATTTTGAGATAATACTTCCCAGTTCTTTAACACGCTTTTCTAAATGATGTATTGGATTATGTTTATGCATTTGCTGAAAATTATCATCGAGTATATCTAACTTTGTACTTATTTTTTTGACAGCAGCGCTATATATATTTTCAATATTCATGAACTCAATTAAGACCGAAAATGCTTCATCAGAATTTTCAAATGTACTAAAACTATCTTTAAATTCATTTCTCAAATCTTCTAAATAATTGGAAGGCTTACGTTCTACATACATCTTTAGATCCTCCAGTTAATTTCTTCTTGAATTTTATTATAACGAATTTTATTGCAATACAGAAATATATCGAACTTATATTATTGGAAATTTAAAGTTACTTGAACTTTTTATAAGGGAGTCGATGTAAATTTTATACTGTGCGTTGGCATTATGAAAGCGTTCGAAAGTTTACTATCCTTTCAGAACGCTGAGGTTAATTAGTTGTTTTTGTATGTTCAATAACTTCAGTATTACGATTAGCAGCTATATTTCGTGCACGCTTTAATGCATCTTCTTTTTTAGCAAAACTATTTGATGCTTTTGTGGCACAATCCGTTTTAATTTTCCAGCTTTGATCTTCGTAATATACGTGGACATCGCGCTTATTTAAATCTGGATTTGCTGATTCATCTTGTTGATGAATAGTAATATTGTGATGTTTTAACTTTTCTAAGTCTTGTTGCGTTGCATTGTCATACCATTGTTCAGCTTGTTTAGTGGCTATGGGGATAGCCTTTTCTTCATCAAAACCATTCTTTAACATTGCATTACCAATATCAATCGCTTTTTGTCGTTTCAATGTCTCAAAATTTTTCCAACTTTGTGGATAATCATTCACCGTCCATGGCATTGAATCTCCACCACCATTCATTACTTTTGATTTACCACTGAATGTTAATACTAAACATTGTGCAAAATATCAGCAGTAAAAAACAGAACCATGACATTTACATAGTTCTGTTCCACTTTTTAGTTTATTTAGTTTCGATTGAGGAAATGGATTCCCGTGATTCTGCACAATTATTTTGAATATTGTTTAATGCTGTTTGTATATAAACATACTGCGGTAATTCTGGTAAATGTTGCTTTTCAATATGCTTACCTGTTTCAAAATGCTTTGCAATATTTTCAAAAATCACTAGGTATTTCCCCATTTTCAGATCATCTATATGTTCTCTTTGGGCATTATTTAATGCTCTTTTTAGCATAAAACTAATCTCTTCTAAAGCATATATACTTGGATAATGATAACGTACGCGTTTTTTATTAGTAGCAACTTCTCCATTTGCACTATTATACACTTGAATCATATTATTTAATTTCACACTGAGTAATACCATTTCCTTTTTATCTTGCTTCACAGAATGATAGCCATTTTCGGAAAATAAATAGTGAAACACTTTTGCTTCATCTCTGACAACATCAGCAATGGTTTCAGGTAACATAGATGACGCTGTTTTGCGACCTAAGATTAACAAACCAATGACTGCTATTACCACACCTACAATGACATCGATAATACGTGGTAAAGCAATTAAAATGGTCAAATGGTTGGATGCTAGTCCATTTAATAAGATAACTTGAATTGTTATAAAAATAACTGCGAAAGAATAGTTAGCGCCTACGAAAATTTCAGTTACCCCAGCAGCTAATGTCAATAAGATGATAGCGACAGGGATAGGCGGTGTACTTAATAGAATTAATGATAGTATTAACACACCAATAATTGTACCAATACTTCTTGAGCCTGCACGTTCAAAACTATGTACTGTTGTGGCACCGATCAGAACTGTGTGTGCACTTAATGGAATCCAGTAAGCTTTATCAAAATCAAACATTAATGCTACAAATACGGCTATCGCCATAATAATTGTATAGCGTAATGTATTTCGGAAAACATAAGAATCTAAAGTTAAATTTTCAATTATACGTTGCCCATAGATAGAAACGCGTATATCTACTTCATGCTCTACACGGTCAGCATTAGCATTTATGATTTCGTCAACTTTAAATATGTGGTCAACAAGGTTTTGGTATTCTGAAGCTACTGCAATTTCTTTGGACCACTTAGCATCCGTTTTACCATCAGATAACACCATATCAATAATATAATCTGCCATTTCTTTAATTTCATTAGGTAAAGGACGGCTATCTTTACCATTAAGTTCTAGTAATTCAGAGTAAATACCTTGTGCTAACGTGTGCAACAATAAGATACGCTGAAATTTTGACGATTCTTTTGACTTTTTACCACTCGCTGCTATGAGCTGATTGTCGGTATAGCGAAATGATACAACTGCTTTCGGTGAAACTGTTCCAAATGCATCACGATCATTAAAACTATGAATTAATGTCTTTATCATTTTATAGTCGCTTTTTATTGCAGTCGATTCAGCAGATTCTTTAGTTAGTATAATAGTAATAACTACAACAACCGTAGCTAACAAGCCCCCGATAAACATGGCTACCCCTCTTGTTAAGGCTTCTTCCGGCGCATAAGGTAAATTAATCGGCAAGCTAAATGCAACGATAAAGAAAGTAGAAGATGGCCCTGGAATATTGAGCGCACTGAAAATGTAATATGGAATAACAGTAACAGCTAATAATAATCCTCCAAAAATCAATGGTTGATTGACCGTTAACGAACCTAGAACCATAGCTATAGAAAGTCCACAGGTTGTTAATAGGACAATTCGTAACTTAGATCGAACTGAGCCACCAAATACATAAATATGCGCTAAGGTACCTGTAGCTATCAGTAAACCAATGGAAAAATAATCTACTAGATAACCAATCATTAATGGAATAAACATTAATATAGCTTGGCGTAAGCCTTTGCCAATATCAATTTTCATGGTATTAAAGCGCATCAGCGATTGTAAGTAATTCAACAATGTCTTTCATCTCCTATATTATTTTGTTTTTACATAAATTACGTTTAAGTATATTGCGCTTTGAGAGTTACACATTCATTTAATTAATTGCTATTATACAGAAGTATTATGTCTTATCATGTTTCAAATTCACAGGAATTAGCAATTATTTTAATTCAGTCACGTTATTAATTCTATCACTTTTAACTTTATTTTTTTAGATATAGATTCAACAAAAAAAGACACCTAGTTTATCTAAGCGTCTAAAAAACATTAAGTACATTTATGATTGTACGCTCCTCACAGTGGGTTACTCTGTTTCTCTAATATCTTCGTCAATATTTGCGTAATCAATATCTGTTGTCAAAAAAGCCTCATTATTTACTGGGAAATGTTGCTCTAATGTTTCAATTTTACTTACTTCAATTGTTCCCTTATTTAATTCAAAGTTTAGTACATGTCCACCAAATGTTTTATCATCATTAATAAAATGTAAATGAAAACCACTTGCTGCAATACCGTGGAACAATTGAGGGGAATAAAAGCCAACTATAGTGCCAGTAATTTGTTCCTTGGTAAATTCAGGTTGTACTTTAGCTGATTCAATTAAACGAGTGTATGGAGGTTGTTGTTGAGGCATCATGCGCACATGCATAATTTCAAAAGTACCGGTAATTTTAACAGCATTAAAGATGTTTTTACTGCCCACCTTGGCTAGCACTTCATCTAATAACGTCTCATCATCTGTAATAATATGTGTTGTGAATTGTATATCAGGTTTGAATGGTGTAACTGTAGCAAATGGTGTCAGTTCTGTACCAGTTAAAGTACGAAATTCATTATATTCATTCGCATGATAAGCAGTGCCATCTAAAATAATAACTTCACCGTCTGAACCAGACAAGGTACCAATACCCAAATCTCCATGCTCTAAAATAGAATTAATTGTAGCAGTGCCTTCCAACATGCCTGCCATTAATGTTCCTAATGTTCCATGTTGATATAACATTATCATTACCTCCTTGGGTAAATAAACTTAACTATTATGTTTAACATCGGTTGATTTAAAACAACTTTTCATTATATTATACACAACATATTTACAATCTCACAACTTCCATGTTTCTGAGTAACGAAGTGAATATTATGGTGTGTCTCTACTGCTACTCTATTGCGTGTTATGAATGTTTCTTATTTCATTCCATCAATAAAAAGCACGAAACTATAATAACGATTATCACGTTATTATAGTTTCGCTACTTAAATTAATCGTATTTAATTACTGGACAAATCTTTTTGTTATTGAATTGGCTGAGCCACCACAATATCAGGTTTTGCGCTTAATAGCTCACTCACTTGTCCAAAGAATGTTTTAAAGTGCTCTGAAGCATTATGCGCTTCTACTGCTGCTTGGTCTTTATAATGTTCAATCATTACAAACGTATTTGGCTCATCTGTCTTTTCAAAATGTTCATAATATAATGAGCCTTCTTCTGCGTTCGCTGCTTGAATCAACGGCTGAACTAATGTTAAATATTGTTCTCTGTACTCTGATTGTACTTTCATTATTGCATTGATAATTATCATAAAATGCAGCCTCCAAAGGTAATAGAATAATATTTATTAAGTATATTCGCATTTTATACTATTTTCAACTCATTGAACTTAACTTTTAGTTAATGGCTTATCTGGTTTAACAAAGAACCACATAATAATTGCAAACACAACTGGGATAATAATGAGTTGTAATGTCATAGTCCAACCAATTCGGTCCGCCAAGAAACCTGCAAGTAATGGGCTCAGTAATGCACCAATATTGCCCCATAAATTCATCCAACCTGAAACAGTACCTGCGAAGTTACGTCCTAAATCTGTAGCTGCTGCCCAACTCATACCCATAGACATACCTATACCACCTAAACATAACGATAACCAAAAGACATTCACATATAAATCATCAGTTTTTAATGCGAAGATTAAAGAAATACAAAATACTACAAAGCCAAAAATAGCTATTACACCACGCGCCATAAATTTCGAAGTGCCTAGTTGTAAAATTTTATCTGAAATGATGCCACCTAGAATAATTAGTATGAACATAACAAACCATGGTGCACCTGCAACAAATCCTAAATCTTCTAATTTCACACCATGTTGCTCCGTTAAATATGTAGGCAACCAAATCAAGAAAAGCCCAATAACAAACTGAACTACAAAGTATTGTGCTGCTATCGCATAGAATCCGCCTCTTTTTAAAAAGATATTCCACGGTGCAACACTCTTTTCAGTCGATACTACATCACGGTTTTCCATAATAAAACGTTTTTCAGCTTCATTAACCATTTTGTGTTGTTCAGGTAAATCTTTAGCTATCACTGCCCAAAGAATTGCAATTACAAAGCCTATAAAACCAAAGATATAGAAGACTGCTTCCCAACCAAACGCGGTTACTATCGCGATTGTTATAACCGGCGCTATAACTGGTCCAAAATATGAACCTGCTAATAGCATACTAGAAGCACGACCCTTTTCCCCTTTACCAAACCAGAAAGAATTAAATACTGCATTTGACGGATACATCGGTGCTTCACCAACACCAAATAAGAAACGAACTGCATAAAGCATACCGTGATTCTTAACAACACCTGTCAAAATGGTAAAAGCACTCCACCATACTAATGCTATTGTAAGCATTTTTCTCGGGCCAAACTTTTCAGCTAAAAAACCAGAAGGAACTTGCATCAATGCATATCCTAAAGAAAACAGCGACGCGAGTAATCCAAATTGTGTTTTATTCATTCCTAAGTCTTTCATCATAGGACCTGCTATAATTGAAATGTTTGATCTATCTATGTATGCGATAACACCTATTACGAAAAATGCTAGCGCAAAGTACCATCTAATATTACTCCTTTTTTCCTTCATAATGTCCCAACTTTCTACCAAAGCCACACTCATCATATGACCTATTGTTTATTATCATGAATCGATATTAGCACAAATTGTAAGCGTTTACAACGTTTTTTTTGAAATTTCCTAAACATTTTTGGATGAATAATAATTCTTGCTATTATATCGCTTGTTGCAAAATATTGAGATATTATTAGGTCATTATAGTAAAATACCTTATAATATGGATGTACTTTTTTAAAGCTATAATGTTTACAATTACAAAGGAGTCTTAAAACACTATTATGGAACATCTATTGACAGATTTTATTAGCTCATGGGGATATTTAGCCATTACTATTTTAATATTGCTAGAAAATGTTTTACCATTTATCCCTTCTGAAATTATTTTAACTTTTGCAGGTTTAATGACAGTTAAATCAGAGCTTTCTCTGTCATTGTTATTTATTATTTCTACACTTGCCTCATTTGTTGGTCTACTCATTTTATACTTTATAAGTAGATTAGTATCTGAAGCATGGTTATATCGCTTTGTAGATAACTACGGAAAGTGGTTAAAATTGAAAGGTAAAGATGTGGAAAAAGCAAATCAATGGTTTACCAAATACGGTGCTTGGGCAGTATTTATTTGTAGATTTATACCAGTCTTACGCGTCTTAATTACCATTCCAGCTGGCATTAATAAGATGAATGTAGTTAAATTTATTACATTATCCCTTATAGGTACAACGATTTGGAACCTTGTTTTAATTTACTTAGGCAAAATGTTAAGTGGCAGTTGGGATGAATTAATGAATGGATTACATACTTATTCATATGTTATGTACATTATCATTATTATTACAGTAATCTCCATTATCTTTACCTTTTACAAAAAGCGTAATACCGAAAACACAAAAAATTAAAAAAAGCGTGTTAGCCTTTACTGGCTAACACGCTTTTTTATCTTTCTTCTAGGATAAAGCCCCTTTTGCTATCCTAGACACGATCTATTTTTATATTTCTCCCATTGTTTAACAGTGATTTAACCCCTTAAATGCACTGTTATAAAATACAAGACACCTTATGAATCAGCATAAGTTCACGTATCTTTTATTTAGCTTTTTTTACTTCATCACTTACTTCTTTTAATTCTGTTGCAACATCTAAATCAGGTTTTTTCGTGAACATACTCACCACAATTGTAACAATCAAACTTGCTAAGAAACCAGGTATAATTTCGTATAGATTAAAGAAATCATTTGTTGCACCAAGTGGCTTAACAAAAACAATCCATAATACTACAACGACAGCTCCTGATAACATACCTGACACTGCACCAGAACGACTCAAACCTTTCCAATATAATGATAGTAAAACTAGTGGTCCAAATGCTGCACCGAAACCAGCCCATGCATTACCAACCAGATTTAAAATTGTATCATTTGGTGACCATGCAATTACTATAGACACAATTGATACTAAGATAACAGACATTCTACCTACAAACACAAATTCTTTTTCATGTTCTTTTGCTGCTTCTTCACCACGGATTAACTTGTAGAAATCTTCGGTTAAAGAGCTAGATGTAACAAGTAATTGAGAAGAAATCGTACTCATGATTGCCGCCAAAATAGCTGCTAATAGGAATCCTCCTACTAATGGATGGAATAAAACTTGGCTCATTAGAATAAATAATGTTTCCGGATCTTGTAGTTCAACATTTTGTTGATTAATAAATGTAATCCCTACTAAACCAACCCCTACAGCACCTAACAAACTAATAGTCATCCAGCCAATCCCAAAGCGTCTAGCTGTAACAATTTGTTTTACAGATTTAATCGACATAAAGCGTACAATGATATGTGGTTGACCAAAATATCCTAGTCCCCATGCAAAAAACGAAATAATACCAATCACTGTAGTACCTTTAAATAAATCTAAATTGGTAGGCTTAAGTTCGGCTGCTTGAGACAATGTGTCTAAACCATTTAGTTGCATCATTGTTACGATTGGTACCATAACCATAGCGATTAACATAATTACCCCTTGGAAAAAGTCTGTTAATGATACAGCCAAATAACCACCAAAGAATGTATAAGCAATAACAATTACTGCAACTAAAATCAAACCATAATGATAATTTAAACCAAATGCACTATCAAATAACTTTCCGCCAGAAACCATACCTGCATGTGCGTATAACGTAAAGAATATAACTATGATAGTACCAGAAATAATTTTAATTACATTTGCTTTATCATTTAAACGATTTTTGAAAAAGTCAGGTAATGTAATCGCATCGCCAGCTTTTTCAGTATATACACGTAATCTAGGCGCTACTACAATATAATTTATGTATGCTCCGAGCGTTAGGCCAATTGCAAGCCATGCTGCTGAAAGCCCAGTAGTATAAACTTCTCCAGGTAGTCCCATAATCATCCAACCACTCATATCTGATGCTCCTGCAGATAAAGCAGTCACATATGGTCCAATACTTCTTCCCCCAAGCATATACTCACTAATATTGCCAGTTGCTTTTTTATAACCATAATATCCTATTATCAGAAGAATAATAAAATACAAGGCAAGCATAATATAGGTCTGCCAATCAGGATTAACCTGACTCGACAAAGTAGTTCCCAATGTTAGCATGATAATAACTCCCTTAATTCATAATTTTGTTACATGCATTTATTATACAAAAATATCGATAATTTTAAAGTGCTTTTTGCAAATTCTTGTGTAAATTTTTATTACTAACGCATCTGACAACGCTATAAACATTGATATAACAGCATTTATAACCCACAATAATAAAATGTGTATTTATACACTAATGGTGTTTAATAACTTTTTTGTAAATATGAAATTTACTTTTTTATAAAAAGTTATATGTAAATACACGATTTTTTATATTTGAGTAACATCAGATGATTAAGCTTTAACTACTCATTTGAATCACATTTATCCACTAACTCATACTAAATATTAAAAGCAGTTCATTTTTTAGAAAATATTAATTATTCATCATATAATGGTAGAGTAGAAAATAAAATAATGTAGACATAGTGTAAGCGTTTTACAAACATGTTAAAATAATTACAATAATACAACTGGAGTGACAAATTCATATGAGAAAAGCGTCAGAACAAAGTGTAAGAAGTAGGTATTTAGATTTATTGTCTGAGCGATTTCAGACAAAAGCTGCATTAGCTACGGAAATTATTAACTTAGAATCTATTTTAGAGTTACCTAAAGGAACAGAACATTTTGTCAGTGACTTGCATGGCGAATTCCATGCGTTCCAACATGTGTTAAGAAATGGCTCAGGCAATGTTCGATCTAAAATTAATGATATCTTTCAAGATACATTAACACGCAAAGAGATTAATGATTTTGCTGCGTTAGTATATTATCCTGAAGAAAAATTAAAACTTATCAAAAATAGCTTTAATTCCAAAAGTGAATTAAATGAATGGTATATCACAGCCATCAGCCGTTTAATCAAGCTCATTACATACGCATCTTCCAAATATACACGCACCAAGTTAAGAAAATCATTACCTAAAAATTACGTGTTTATTATTGAAGAGTTACTATATAAAAGTAATAAATACAACAACAAAAAATCATATTACGATACGTTAATTAACCAAATTATTGAGTTAGAACAATCAGATGATTTAATTATTGGGTTATCATTCACAGTGCAACATTTAGTCGTTGATCACTTACATGTTGTTGGAGATATTTATGATCGTGGACCAGAACCAGATAAAATTATGGAAACATTGATTAACTACCCTTCTGTAGACGTACAATGGGGTAATCATGATGTGCTATGGATGGGTGCTTACGCAGGATCTAAAGTTTGTTTAGCAAATTTACTACGTATTTGTGCGCGTTACGATAACTTGAACATTATCGAAGATGCGTACGGCATCAATTTACGACCTTTACTAACTTTAGCTGAAAAATACTATAGCCGGGATAATAAAGCCTTTTATCCTAAAAACAAAGTCGCTGACGGGGAACAAGCTTCACAATTAGAACTCGCACAACTAACCAAATTGCACCAAGCTATTGCGATAATCCAATTCAAATTGGAAGCACCGATTATTAAACGCCGTCCTGACTTTGAAATGGAAGAACGTCTTGTACTAGAGAGCATTGATTTTGATAAAAATACAGCAACTCTGTACGGTAAAACATATCCATTAACAAATACTTGCTTCCAAACGGTAGACCCAGAAGACCCAAATCGCTTAACAGATGAAGAAGCAGATGTAATGGATAAATTATTATTGTCAGTTCAACAATCAGAAAAACTAAAACGTCATATGACTTTCTTAATGCAAAAAGGTACGTTGTATTTACCTTATAATGGCAATTTACTAATTCATGGTTGTATTCCTGTTGATCAAGATGGAGAAATGGAAGCTATGACTATTGATGGTGTAAAACATTACGGCCGCGATTTACTCGATCATTTTGAAAACTATGTGCGTGAAGCTTTTGACCATAAAGACCGCCATGATGATTTAGCTACTGATTTAGTTTGGTATTTATGGACTGGTAAATATTCTTCATTATTTGGAAAACGTGCAATGACAACATTTGAACGTTATTTCATTGCTGATAAGGCTGCACATAAGGAAACTAAAAATCCATATTATTACTTACGTGAAGATATTGATATGTGTAAAAAAATGTTGAAAGATTTTGGTTTAAACCCTGAAACTGGACATATTATTAATGGGCATACACCTGTTAAAGAAATAGATGGTGAAAATCCAATCAAAGCTGATGGTAAGATGATTGTTATTGATGGGGGCTTCTCTAAAGCTTATCAATCGACAACCGGCATCGCAGGTTATACCTTATTGTACAATTCATTCGGTATGCAATTAGTCGCCCATCAACATTTCAATTCGAAAGATAACGTTTTATTAAATGGTGAGGATGAACTATCAACACGCCGAGTGGTCGATAAAGAATTGGAACGTAAAAAAATTAGAGATACCAATTCCGGTCAAGAATTACAAGAGAAAATCATCATTTTAAAAGAACTTATGCATGATCGATTTTTAGACTAAATAACTTCAAAATTACTATATTCAACTTATGCTACAAGCATCATTTCACTTATATTAAATAAGCCTGCAACATAAACAAACCCTTCGCAAATTAATGTGAAGGGTTTATTTTTGCATCATCAAAATTTTTTGGCAATGTTTGCCTGCATAATAACCACTATTGTTTAATCATATATTATAAGATGTTGCTATAATATTTATAATATTGGCAGTGGTTTTTGCCGGTGCAAAAAACTGCCAACAAAGTCAGAGACTTTATCAACAGTTTTAAATATAGTATAAATCCAATATGGCATCGACTTATTTTATATAAGATGATTAGTAAATAATCCAGAGATAGAAATGATTTATGTTAATCTCATTTATCAATTAGTTTATTCAACATAATAATCACAACCATTGTTTAATTTAGATCTTATAATATTGGCAGTGGTTTTTGCCGACTCCTGCGGGAATAGCACTAGCCGCAGACTACTGGCTAAGGCAGTGCCCGCGGAAAGCGTGCATAAAAAACTGCCAACAAAGTCAGAGACTTTGTCGACAGTCTAATCCTGAAACATAACACATGTTCTAGGCTTTTTCTTTATAAATTTTGGTTGTTATACGCATCTTTTAAATAACCAATAACACCGTCATTAGTTTCTAATGGTTTTGAATGATGACGTTTAAATGTAACAACACGTGAGTCACTAATATGATATAACACCATGTCATTTGGGGTTAAAGTTGCTTTTTGATTTGCAGGTATTTCTAAAATATTATATTTAGTAATGTAGTTATTAAACCATCGTGAAGTCATTTGATCATCAAATAAGATATGATTTTTAATGGGGCCTTCTACATTACGCCTTGCTTGTTCACTATTAAATGATACAGGCATCATATCTACGTTTTTCAATCCAAATTCGGGCACGAGTTCATTAAATGCTAAGCTGTTAAATACAAAGGATTGTGTCATTAATAAACAAGTATGGTATCGCGATAAATCAGAGTAAATACGATCATTACTAGATAGGAGGTTTCCTTCAAATATTTCGAAACCTAATTCTTGCGCACGTGATTTATTATTTGAAAATAAATTAAAAGTCATAACTGGTATTTGATGTTCTCGTAATTTAGCTCCTAAATGATACGCAAACTCACTTTCACCTACTATAATAACGCCTGGAGGTTCTACACTAGAGACTCTCATTAATTTACTAATTGGTAAGAAACTGAAACCATATATAACTACAGTAACAAATACTAAACCAAAAGTTACAGGTGTAATTAATTCAGCTAATGGTGCTTTTTGTTCAATAAATAGCCCTGCGAAAAATTGTGCCACTGTGAGTACCACAATCCCTCTTGGAGCCATCATTGATACCATCGCGCGTTCCCGCTTCGAAATTTCTGTATTAATAGTTGCAAATAATATAGAAATTGGACGTACAATTAAAATCATTGCTACACAAAATATAAATAGCTTCCAAGAGATTAATTGTGTTAACACCTCAAGTGTTAACGAAGATGTAATTAATATAAATACGGTCGATACCATAATGGAAGATGTACTTTCAATAAAGTGATCAGATTCCTGAAAAATCAAATCATGACGTTTCATTCGTGCCATCATCAATCCAAAAATAGTAACAGCAAGCAACCCTGACTCAGGTAATATCTCATCACAAATAGCAAATATTAATAAGATAAATATTAATTGAATCGACGGCATCAAATTTTGTGGAATCAAATCTTTTTTAATTAACCACATAAATAGATAAGAAGCAGCAAATCCAATAATAATTGCGATTAAAAAGCTCAATAAGAATTTAAATAAAATAGTTATATTAAACCCTTGTTGTACAAGGTCAAAAACATAAAATGCTCCTAATGCTATCATCGGTCCAATTGGGTCTAATATTATACTTTCCCAACGTAAAATAGAATCGACATTTTTATGCACTTTCGCTTGTTTCAATAACGGCTGAATCACAGTAGGTCCTGTGATTAAGAACAGACCACCTAGCACTAAGGAAATTACTAATGAAAAACCTAATATATAATGTAATGCCAGTGTTCCTAATATCCAAGCCAGAATCGCACCTATTGTAATAATACGTATGACAGCTTTTGATATATATTTAATTTCACGAAAGTCTAAATTACTACTACCTTCAAATAAGATAATAGCAACAGCAAGTGATACAAGTGAGCTAAAGACATCTTGCCCCAAACTCTCTTGAGGGTTTATTAATCCAAAAATTGGTCCTACTAACAAACCAACAATTGCCATAACAACTATTGATGGCCATTTGATTCTACTTGCTAACCATTGGCTAAAAATACCTAACGCAAGAAATATTACAATCACTAACATTAACGGCAAGTCTAATAACGACATAATACGTGCCTCCTCATTTTTATACGGACAAGGTGCCATATTATCAAACAATAATCTACAATGCACTCATTTAGTTTTATATGAGTTTACTTCGTAATTGCAATTTAGTAAAAGCAATTACAATCACTCTTTACCACACCTATCAATTAAAAAAACTGAAATTGTGCTATACCGTTTTAGATAAATCTACCTAAAATTTATCTATCTCGATTACACAATCTCAGTTTTCACTGTAATATATCTACTTATATTCTGTTTTATTTATTTAATACTTCTTGACCAGCAACCACACCTGACTGAGTTAATTCATGACTATTGACCCATACTGTTGTCACATCTGCACCACGAGAATTGAAGATATCAATCACTCTTTTACTTTCAGCTAAAGGTACAATCGGATCATTTTCACCCATTGATAGTAAAATTTGAGCATTACTGAAATCTTTATCTGTTGTTACTTCTATTGGATATAATGGTGCATATAACAATGCCTTCTTAAATGTTGTATTTTCGCGCAACATCATACTGATAGCAATATTAGAACCATTAGAGAATCCAACTGGAATTGCTTTACTTAAATCAAAAGCATATTTTTCAGCTGCTTCTGACAGAAATTCTAATAAACGGTCTGTACGATAATTTAAATCTTCTACATCATATTGTCCTTCTCCGTGGCGTTTAAAAAAACGGTTCATACCATTTTCAGATACTTCTCCTCGTATACTTAACACATTGTAGTCGTCATTTAGTACTTGCGCTAATGGTAATAAATCATTTTCATCACCGCCTGTGCCGTGCAGTAAGATAAATGTCGGTGCATCAGGTTGTCCTTGCTTAAAAATGTGTTCCATCGTTATCTCTCCTTTTATTATTTTAAATATTAATAGGTGGTAATAATTGCAATAATTCTTCTCTTCGTTCTTCATATTGTGGTGGTAACATTAAGTGAGTACCTAATTCATCAAATGGTTCATCTACTGTAAAACCAGGGCCATCAGTAGCAAATTCAAAAATAATATCACCATGTTCTTTCATATACACTGCATTAAAATAATTACGATCTTTAACTTCAGTTAAATGATAGCCTTTGTTACTCAACTGTTCACGCCACGCAAGTTGTGTTTCGTTTGTTGGCATAGACCAAGCTATGTGGTGTACGACACCTGTGCCCCAACGTACTCGCTTTTCTGGAGTGGTTTTGTGTACTATAACGTGATGTTGCCATTCGCCTGCAGTCGTCAAGTGTACTGATACATTGCTGTCATTGACTTCTGAAAGACCCATATCATTTGTTAATGTAGCTATAGTTTGTACCGGATTACTAGATAACATAGTGACACCATGAAAGCCTATAATGTCATGATTATCACTCGTCGTTTCACTCTCCACAAGTGCTAAAGGCAAATCATGTGTATCTTTAAACACGAGTGTTTCCTGATCAAAGAGTTGATTGCGTTTAGTCGTAATAGCATGATTATTTAAGTGCTGTTCCCAAAGATCCATAGTACCTTGGGGTATTCTAAAAGCAATAGTCTCAACTTGGCCTGCACCTACTTGACCTTTTACATGGTTTGGCCAATTGAAAAAGGTTAGTATCGTACCATTAGCTACTGAGTTATTTGAAAAATATAAATGGTAAGTCCCTGGATCATCAAAATTCACTGTTTTTTTGATTAGTTTTAAATTTAAAATATCTCTATAAAAACGAATATTCTCTTCTGGATTACCTACGATAGCTGATATATGATGAATGTGTTTAATTGCTTCCAAATCAAGCCCTCCTTTTATTTATCATGATTACGTTTAGTGTTAAATGGACGAATTTCTGATTCAATATAGTCACGTTGATTTTCTAAAAACGGTGGTAATGATAATGCTTCACCTAATGTTTCATATGGCTCGTCACCCATAAATCCTGGACCGTCTGTAGATACTTCGATCAATATATGACCAATGCGTGCATAAAGTGCTTCAAAATAAAAACGATCTACTAAACCTGAGTTACCAATACCTAATTCTGTATATTTGTCGTGCCATGCTTGAATAGCATCATGATCTTTCACTCTAAATGAAACGTGATGTACTTCACCATATCCTTGTCTAGCTTCTGGTGTTTCAGTATCTTTTCTTAAAATGACTTGTCCACCATTGCCACCTTCACCTACATTTAATAGTGCAACGTCAGTTTCTTCAACAATTGTTTGCATACCATAAACATTTTCTAAGATTTTTTTGAAATCCTCAAAATAACTTACAGTAATTTCAATAGGTCCTAATCCATAAATTGCTTTATCTGTCGGTACTGGAGCATTTTCCCAAGGTATACCAGGTGCTACACCTTTGTTATTCTCATCGGAAACTAATTGATATAATTGTCCATCCGCTTCTTCAAATGGTAGTACTTTTTTATCAAATAGACTTTGTACACCGTCGTGTTTCACACCAAATTCATCAAAACGCTGTGCATAATAACTTAATGCTTCATCATTTGGCACACGGAATGACGGTCTACTAATTGAGTTTGTACCTCCAATACCTTTAGGTACATTAGGAAAATCAAAAAATGTCATATCTGTTCCTGCGGATCCAACATCATCTGCAAAGAATGTGTGGTACGTGTATATATCATCTTGGTTTACTGTTTTCTTCACAAGTCTCATACCTAATACATCAGTAAAAAATTTATAGTTACGTTCTGCGTCATCTGTAATTGCTGTAACGTGATGAATACCTAATAATGAATTGTTTGTCATAATAAATCCTTCTTTCTTAGTTTTTATCTCGAAATCGAGATTGTTTTTGTGAAAAAATTTTGCTACCTACTTATTATTTGTAGGAGCACTTAACTTTTTGAGTGTATTTTGCAATGTTTGTAATTCTTCGTCTGTTAAGATTGAAAATGTTGATTGGATGGTCTCAGCATGTTTCGGAAAGATCTCATCCATAATGTGACGCCCTTGTTGTGTCAATGAAGCATTGATTATACGTTTATCCTGTTGATTTCTAATACGGGTCACACACCCTTTTTCCTCTAGCTTATCAACAACGTAGCTAATACTACTACTAGCTATAAGTACACGTTCTCGAATGCGTTGAATAGGTTGATCACCTTTATTATAAAGTAATTCTAGTACCGCAAATTCTGTAATATTTAATCCGTATTGCTTCACATCTTCGCGCACTATTTTTTCCAAATAATCTAAAGTTCTATTTAATCCAATAAATGCATTCATAGATGACTTTGTTCTATCCATCTCATCACCAACTTTCATTTTATTTCGAATTCGAGATAATTGTATAGTCTCTATTAAAAGAAGTCAACACTTTTGAATATAAAAAATATACTACACGTTATTAACCTGCTCATTTATCGATAAACTTCTCATTCAATAACAAATTCTTTTACACCGTTTTTGTACTTCATCACGTGGTACATATATACTGTGGAGGTGTTTAAGATGAATCAACTATTTATCAATAATGAATTTATTGCTAGCGAATCAACAGAAACGATGGATGTGGTAAATCCTGCTACCGGTCAAGTGTTTGATACCATTACTTTTGCAAACGAAAACGATGTTAATATTGCAGTCGCAAAATCACAAGAAGCACAACTAGAATGGGAAAAAGTTCCTCAACCAACACGTGCAGAACATGTTAAAATGCTCATTCCTTTATTAGAAAATAATAAAAATGAATTAGCTGAATTATACGTGAAAGAACAAGGTAAGCTTTTATCTTCAGCACTTGGTGAAATTCATAAATCCATTAAATTTATAGATTATATGTCCAGTCTAAGTATGCAAAATAAGGGTGAGGTGCTACAGAGCAATCGTGACAATGAACTGATTCACTTAACGAAAAAGCCTATCGGTGTTACTGCTGGTATAGTGCCATGGAATGCCCCGATTATGGTACTTATGCGTAAAGTCATACCGGCTATAATTACAGGTTGTTCGGTGATAATTAAACCTAGTGAAGAAACTTCTCTAATCACTCTTAAATTAGCTGAATTATTTAGACAATCTGCTATTCCTGCTGGTCTTATTCAAATTATTCCCGGAACTGGTGAAACTGTAGGTACACAGTTAGCTAAACATCCAGATATTCAACTCATTTCTCTAACTGGAAGTATCCGTGCTGGTAAATCAGTATATGAAGCTAGTGCCAGTAATGTTAAAAAAGTGAATTTGGAATTAGGTGGTAATGCCCCTGCAATCGTTACTGCAGATGCAGATTTAGATAAAGCAGTTGATTATATTGTCACTGCTCGTATTAATAATGCCGGTCAAGTTTGTACATGTCCGGAACGTATTTTTGTTCATGAACAAGTGCATGATGAATTTCTTTCTAAATTGAAAGCTAAAATGGAACAATTAACAGTTGGTGATCCATTTGATGAACAAACCGATTTAGGAGCTATTATTAACCAAAAACAATTAGATCACATTCATAATACCGTGCAACAATCTATTCAAGAAGGTGCCCAATTGGTACTTGGTGGTGAAATTTTAAATAGAGATGGCTACTACTATGCACCTACTATTTTAGATAAAGTACAACCCGAACATGCAGCTTTTACTAATGAAATTTTTGGACCAGTACTACCTATCATGACTTATGATGATTTTCATGAAGTTATTAATTTAGCTAATGATACAAATGCCGGACTGTCTTCATACATTTTTTCAGAGAATCTCCAAGAAGTGATGCGTGCATCAGAATTGCTGAAATTTGGTGAAGTGTACGCTAACTGCGAAGCAGAAGAAGCTGTTAATGGATTCCATGCAGGATGGCGAGAATCAGGCTTGGGTGGCGCTGATGGTGTTCATGGTTTTGAAGAATATTATAATACGACAGTGTCGTATATTCGTTATGATTAAAATTCCTAACTAATCCAACTACATCATAAAATATAAAAAAGCAGCAAGAACAAATATTTTGTTCCTGCTGCTTTAATTTAGTTATTCAATGCTTTGTCTAAAGAATCAATATTTTGATGCATAATAGATTGATAGCTCACATCATTATTATCCTTATCTTCTGGTGCTAATGTAGTTAAGTTGTTAAATGGTACAGGTGTAGTGTTTGTTTCTTTTTTAATCACATCGGTAATTTTCGAAGAAATGTTTTGCTCATAAAGCAAATATGGTTGTTGTGTTTCTTTTACATGCTTGATGATTTCCATTAATTCTTGTTGACTTGGATCTTCATTATTCATTCCTGTAACGCCGACCTGATTAAAATTGTAACGTCGTGCCAAATAACCTATAGAATCATGGGATATTATAACAGTGTCTCTTTTAGGATTTGTCGTAATCGTTTTTAATTGACGATCAATTTGATCAATATCTTTGTTGAGCTTACGGTAATTTTTCTCATAATACGCACTATGCTTAGGATCTTTAGCTACTAATTCATCTTTAATAGTTTTAGTAAATTGTTTATTTAATTTAGGGTCTAACCAAACATGTGGATCTTTACCTGCTTCTTCTTCATGCTCGTGTTTATGTTCATCTCCATGTTCGTGGTTGTGATCGCCAGTAGCCAATAACTCCTCATGATTAATTGCATCCGCTACAGGTAATTTCAATTGTTCGTTAGTAATAGAACTCGCAATTTTTTTCGCTACAGGGTCCATATCTTCACTAGAATAAATAAACAAGTCACTTTTCGCGATATCAATCATATTACGTTGCGTGGGCTCATAACTATGTGTATCTGCACCTGGAGGATATAAACTTTGTACATTTACATATTTTCCACCAATATCTTTGGCAAAGCTTTGAAATGCAAACACTGTAGTGTATATTTCGATTTTGTTCGAAGTACTTACTTTATACTGTTGTTTTGTATTTTGATTACATGCTGTTAAGGTGACACTAAACACTATAACCGCTATAATTAACAAAGTTTTTTTCACATTTGCGCCTCCAAAACGAAATTATTCCGTTAAAACTATAAACTTATTTTCACAATATTTCAATGAAAATTATTTATACTATGTAATCTCTATTTTTTATTATACTTATCTATGTTTTAAAATATAACTTAGTGATATAAGTATTATAAGTTAAAAAACTGGGGGTCTTAATATGACGGAAATTAAACAAGGTCATAATAAATTTTATGTCGGAGAGAACGAAGACAATCGCCAAGCAGAAATCACTTTTACAGAAGTAAGTCCTAATCAAATAGATATTGATCACACTGGTGTACCAAAAGAATTAGGCGGACAAGGACTCGGTTCAAAATTAGTGAAAGCTGTCGTCGACTATGCACGAGACAATAATTTAACTGTATCTGCAACATGTCCATTTGCACAAAATGTCATTGAAAAAAACGAAGCATATCAAGATGTATATACTAAATAACATTGCAATGCAATCATCAAGCGTCGTCGTAATTGGATAATTTAGCCGCTTAAACGCTAATTGGTTTTCAAACCATTGAACAACTACAGTAAAAAAAGGTTGGGATAATATCAATTTGAACTGCACCCAGTCAAGTAGACAAGTAAATAATTAAAAAATTGGTTAGTCTCGTTTTATGCGAGATTAGCCATTTTTAATGTAATTCTTTCATTATTAAAAAACTTTATATATTTATTTATAACTTGAAATGCTTCTTCTATACTTTCGAATTTAAACCGTTTAGAACCTCTATAAATCTCAGATTTAATAATTCCCCAAACACCTTCCATAGGACCATTATCAATACACTTTCCAACACGAGACATACTTTGTATCATCTTATGGTGATTTAACTTATTTTTAAATAATCGGGAAGTATACTGAAAACCACGATCGCTATGAAATATAATACCTTCGGTACTAGTTACAGTCTTGACTGCCTTATCAAATGTTTTAAATACGAGTTGATTGTTATTTGAATTTCCCAAATAATGACTTACGATTTTACCTGTTCCCAAATCATATATTGCACTAAGATATATTTTACTTCCATTTTCAAGTTGGAACTCAGTTACATCTGTTAGCCATTTTTTATTAGCCTCTCTTTCTTGAAACTCACGATTTAATTCGTTTTCGGCTATCGTTTGAGGAGTACAAGGCTTATAGCGCTTGCGTTTACGGCGGATAACTGCTTTTAAATTTAGTTGATTCATTAACCGATAAACACGTTTATGATTTACTTTTTTATGCAAATATAGGCGAATATAAATATAAATTCGTCTATATCCATAAATGCCTTTATATTTTTCATAAATGTGTTTGATTTCTTTTATTAATATTTTATTTTCAAATTCTTTTTGTGTGGGCTTTCGATGTAACCATTTATAATAACTTGCGCGTGAAATATTTAAAGTTTGGCATAAATGTTTAATTGGAAATTCATTTCTTAGCGCTTCAATCGTTTCATATGCTGCGATTTTTTTGCTTGTTGATTTATCATCTCTCTTTCTATTTCTTGATATTTTTTTAAGACTTTATTTTCCATTTCTAATATTTTATTTCGATCTTTTAGTTCTTGGATTTCAGCTTCTCTCTGTTCTTCTGGTGTTAATATAGATTTAGGTTTGCCTTTGCCTCTACCGTCTTGGAGGCCATCACGGCCATGTGATTTATACTTTTGTACCCATTGGTACAACTGACCGTAACTAACATCATATTTTTTAGCACAATCTTTATAACTAATTTCATTATCTAAATAGTATTCTACAATTATAAGACGTTCTTTGAATGTTGTTGTTTTACCTTTCATCGTATACACCTCTTGTTTTGGAGAATAATTGGTATTCTCTTTTCTTCCAGTATAACGATTTACCCATTTGCGTACAGTTTCATGGGCAGGAATATTATATTTAATGGCCAATTTTTTATAAGATATATCATTATCCAAATATTCCTGAACTACATTCATTTTAAATTGAAATGAATACTTATTATTTTGTGAGTTACGTATTAAAGAATATAAGCCGTTTGTTAAATACCTATTGTACATATAACGGAGATATTCTGGAGATAGATTAACATCAACTATTTCTACAATGCTTTCGAAACTCATACCATTTTCATAATTATTAAAAACTGATTGTAATAAATCTAAGTCAATTAATTTTCTAGACATAAAAATACTCCCTTCAAAGTTTTCATTTTTTTAATGTCTACTTTGAAGGGAGCATATCAATTTGTCCCAACCTTTTTTCATTTTGGCAGTAGCTGACTGTATTGAAAATGCGCTTTAAACCAAGCTTTTTTCAATGCTAGTCATCCTTGCCGGGGTGGGACGACAAAATCATTTTTCAAAATCAGATTTCTGTCCCACTCTATGTGTTATTCGAAACCTTTTTTCATAGGGCAGTAGCTGACTGCATTGAAATTGTGCTTCAAACCAAGCTTGTTTCAACGCTAGTCATCCTTGCCGGGGTGGGACGACGAAATCATTTTTTCAAAATCAGATTTCTGTCCCACTCTATGTGTTATTCGAAACCTTTTTTCATAGGGCAGTAGCTGACTGCATTGAAATTGCGCTTCAAACCAAGCTTGTTTCAACGCTAGTCATCCTTGCCGGGGTGGGACGACGAAATCATTTTTTCAAAATCGGATTTCTGTCCCACTCCATGTTTTAGTCGAAACCTTTTTCATATTGGCAGTAGCTGACTGCATTGAAAATGCGCTTCAAACCGAGCTTTTTTCAACGCTAGTCATCCTTGCCGGGGTGGGACGACGAAATCATTTTTTTCAAAATCAGATTTCTGTCCCACTCCCTTTTTGTAATTGATACATTTGATAATATATGCCTTGTTGTGAGATAAGCATATCATGTGTTCCGCGTTCTACGATTTCGCCATTATTTAAGACTAATATTTGATCTGCATCTTGAATTGTTGCTAATCTATGCGCTATAGCAATTGTTGTTCTACCTTGACGCATATGATTTAATGCAGCTTGAATTTGTTCTTCTGTTTCAGAATCAATATTAGCGGTAGCTTCATCAAGTATAAGTATTTTAGGATCAACTGCCATAGTACGAGCAAAAGCTATTAATTGCCGTTCACCACTGGAAAAAGCACTACCTTTTTCTGTCACTTTATGTTCATATTGTCCATCTAATTGCTGAATAAAGCGATCAGCTTGCACAAAAGATGCTGCAGCTTGAGCCTGTTCAAAAGTCATTTTTGGATGATACAGTTTAATATTCGATAAAATAGTGCCGTAAAATATAAAAGCATCTTGTAGTACAAGCCCAATTTTTGATTTTAATTCGTCTTTAGAAAATGATTTAAGAGATTGATTATCAATCATAATTTGACCTCTTTCAAATTCATAAAAACGCATAAACAAATTAATAATAGAACTTTTTCCTGACCCAGTATGACCGACAAGGGCAACTGTTTCACCTGGATTTACTGTAAAACTAATATGCTTAAGCACGTCTGTCTCGCCATTATAACTAAAACTGACATCTTCAAATGTCACTTTTCCTTCTGTGATTTGGTGCTCATTATTCACATCTTGCTTCGGTTCATATGTTTCATCATCTATAAGTTCAAACACACGACTCGCAGATACTATAGCTTGCTGTAACACGTTTAAATTTTGACTCACTTGATTTATAGGTTCAAAAAAACGTTCCATATATTGGATAAAAGCAAACACAACGCCTGCCGTAATTGTTGCACTAAAACTAATAATTCCAAAATAACCTAAAATCATAACCGTCGCAAAAATAGCAAGCATACTAATTGCAGGTCGTAGTAATAAACTATCTAATTTCACTGTTTTTATCATATAATCGTAATGCTCGTCATTAATTTGATTAAACTCATCATTTAATCTTTTTTGTTGATTCAATGCTTGGATCATCGTCATACCTTCAATAGATTCAGCTAACTTCGAATTTAAGTCTGACAACAATTGCCTTGATTTATTAAATAGAATAGCGGAATATTTTCGATAAATAATTAGTAAACATATAATAATTGGCATAAAGATTAATGCGTATAAAGCAAGTTGCACATCTAGGATGAACATCATAATGTAGCTAGAAATCATCATGAATACGGCCATAATTACAGTAGAAAAAACGCCGATAAACATATTAACTATTGTTTCTGTGTCATTTGTCAATCTAGAAACGATGCTTCCACCAGAAACTTTATCAAAATAGCGCATGCCTAATGACCCAAGTTTATTAAATGCATCTATTCTTAATTGCTGAATTACTTTGAAGGCTAAGTATTGAAACATATAATCATTAATATATGTAGCAATTGCGCCAATAATCTGTATCCCTATAAAAAATCCTACTAATAATATTAATTCATTTTGTGGAAAGTTGTTAGGTGTTAAAAAGTCATCAATAAAAACTTTTATTAAGTACGGTGTCAACATACTTGTAACAGTCGCTAACGTTAACATTAAAAATGCCAACGCAATAATACCTTTATATGGTGAGGTATATTTGATTAAACGAAGCACTGTTTTACCTTGATCCTTCGCTGAGAGTGAAGTTATTTTAGACATCTCCTTCATCTCCTTCCGTCAAATCATTGAGGTGTTGCGCATGTTGTTCTTGTAATGCTTGTGCAGTATAAGTATCAAAATACCATCCTTTTCGGTCTAATAATGATTGATGGGTACCACGTTCTAAGATTGTGCCACTATCCATAACAATAATTAAATCCGCATGTTTTACCGCACTCATACGGTGCGCAGTGATAATATTCGTTTTTCCTTGTCGTAACGTATGCATATTAGCTAAAATAGTTTCTTCTGTTTGTGCATCTACAGCTGATAATGAATCATCTAAAATCAACACCTCAGGATCAATAAGAAGCGCACGTGCGATAGCAATACGTTGTTTTTGTCCGCCTGATAATGATACACCTCGTTCACCTACAACAGTTTGATAGCCCTCCGTAAATTGTTGGATATCTTTGTGCACATGACTTAAGCGGCTAACTTCATGAATTTGTGAATCATTGGCTTCCATATTACCGAAAGCAATATTGTTACGGATTGAAGTAGAGAATAAAAAGTGTTCTTGAGGCACATATCCAAATTGTGCGCGTAATTGTCCTAATTGATAATGACGTAACGGTATATCGCCATATGTAATATCATTTGGTTTGTCAGTATCAAATTGTCGCAACAGTAACTTTATTAGTGTACTTTTTCCTGAACCTGTACGCCCTACAATGCCAATAGTCATGCCTGGTTGTATTGTAAAGTGTATATCGTGAAGCCCTTTCGCCTTATTTCCTGGGTAATGAAACTGCGCAATATTAAATTCAATATAACCTTGTGGCTGAGCTGTTGTACTGTAATCTGTCTCAATACTATTCGGCGTATTCAAGATTACTTCTATTCGTTCATAAGAAGCCTTTGCACGCTGTACTATATTAAAAAACAGGCCCAATGCTAATAGTGGCCACACTAGCATGCCAAGATATGTTGCAAACGTAATTAACTGTCCCAAAGTAATTTCATCATTTAGTACCATGAACGAACCAAAAGTAATTGCCAAAAACTCACTTGTACCAAATACTAACATTATCGTTGGGTCAAAAAGTGCATCAACTTTTGCAACATATAAATTCTTTCTAACCACTTCATCACTAAGCCCCTTAAAATCAGCTTGATCTTCTGTCTCATAACCAAATGTTTTAGTGACCTTAATACCCGCAACACTTTCTTGTGTTTTATCATTTAATTTACTAAATGCCGCCTGTGCTTTTTTAAAGCCATGGCTCAATAATTTTCCATAATAGCGCGTCATTATTACCATAATAGGTAGTGGTATTAACACAATTAACGTTAATTTTACACTTACGGTCAGTGCCATAGTTATAATGACCATACCACCAGTAATTAATGAATCTGCAATCATTAAAATACCAGCACCCGCTGCATTTTGGACAGCATTTATGTCGTTAGTAGCATGTGCCATTAAGTCACCTGTACGTCTATTTTGATAAAAATACGGACTCATTTCTGTATATTTACGATATAAATAACGACGCAATATGTTACCTAATTTTTGGCTCGTCCCAAAAATAGATAATCTCCAGACATATCGAGAACCATATAGCAAGAGCGCTGCCAAGACCAAAATGCTTAAATATATCATTAACATTTTGCCTGTTAGCACTTGATTGGTCATACCATCTATTGTTTTACCAATAATTTGAGGTGGTAATAATTCAATTAAAGCTATTGCAATTAACATGATTAAACCTAAGATATAGTTGAATCTTTGGGCTTTAAAAAACCATGTTAATTTTAAAAACACTCCCATTATAGTCACCCCTTTTGGTTTATATTAAATACATCTTACCATACCTTGCATTAACGATTTAAGTGTTTAATTACATACAAAAAGAGCAAATACACGACACCAACTTATTATAGTTAAATGTGTGTATTCACTCTTTTTTTCGTTTGTCTTATTCTTTGACAAAAAAGTTAAATCTAATTTTCACAACTATTGCTTTATTGCTCTTTTTTACTTTCCTCAAATACTACGACTTGTTGTCTTTTTTTATGCGTTGACGTAATTCCCTGTTCTATGGCTAAAACATGCGCTATTTTAGGGGCAGTCCACAGTACCGGCAGCATAATTATTGAGATGGGTACAGCCGTGACGACAATAAATGACTGTAAGGCGTCAATACTACCTTCTCCAATATTAATTAAAATAACAGAAATCACACCCATAATAATAACCCAAAACAAACGGATTAATTTAGGTGGATTTCCTTCACCTGTAACAGCCATTGAAATGGAATATGACATTGAATCTGCAGTTGTAATAACGAAAACAAACGTTAAAATTAATATGGCAAATACTAAAACATCACCTAAAGGCAATTGATTGGCTAATGCGATAACTGCAGCAGGTAAACCATTATCTGCTAATGGTCCACTCACCGAACCGTTATGTTGTTGTTCATAAAATAATCCACTTCCACCTAAAATGGTAAACCAAAAATGAGATACCACTGCAGCTACAACTGATACTAAGAAAAAGATTTCACGAATGGTACGTCCTCGAGATACACGTGCAACTAAAATTGCCATCAATGGTCCATAACCTATAAACCAACCAAAAAAGAATAACATCCACGCGCCAGCCCATTCGTCATCTCCTCTAAATGTGCCTATTTCAACAAAATCAGAAATATACGTTCCATAAGATGATATAAATGTATCAATAATGAAATGACCTGGACCAAATAATAA
The DNA here is from genome assembly GCF_025560845.1 of Staphylococcus arlettae. NCBI lineage: Bacteria > Bacillati > Bacillota > Bacilli > Caryophanales > Staphylococcaceae > Staphylococcus > Staphylococcus arlettae. The sequence continues at coordinate 498,673 of NZ_CP094803.1, read as the reverse complement.
TATAAATGCTCCAATAGCTAATGCTAACCAAATATTCACTGTACTTAAAAATTGAATTCCTTTATTTATACCTGTAACAGCTGAAATAGTTACTAATACCGTCAAGCCTCCTACAGCAACAATCTGTGTGACCAAATTGTCGGGTACACCTAAAATACTATGTAACCAAAAGCTAAATTGGAAGCCAAAAAATCCTATCGTTCCTATCGTTCCGGCTACAGCACCTAAAATACAAAAAACATCAGTTAAAGAACCAATTTTATTATTTTCAATCTTTGCTCCAAATACTGGATATAATAATGTACGTGGTCTCATTTTCAACCCTTTATTATAATGTGCGTACATAATTACAATACCGCTAATGGCACCGTAAACTGCCCAAGCAGTAAATCCCCATGATGTGAAGCTTTGCGCCATTGCAGCAGGAACTGCTGCTGCAGATTTATCTTTGATGCCGTCATCCATAGTTGGTGGCACATCTAAAAAGTAATACATAGGTTCTGCTGCCGCCCAAAATATCGCACCTGCACCTAAACCTGACGTGACAACAATTGCTGCCCATTTAAAGTAACTCATTTCAGGCTTATCAACATTGCCCAAACGGACCTTGCCGTATTTTGAAATAGCTATCACTAATCCTATAAAAAATGTTGCTAATAATAATAGTTGCCAAAAAGCCCCAAAATATTTAATAGAAATCTCAAAACTTTGTTGCACAAACTTTGCAGTGCCACCTGTAAAGAACGCTGACATAATTACAAAAATAACTAAAACACCAGCACTTATTAAAAATACCGGCCAATCTAACTTTTCTTTTACTAACTTAGTTTTCATTAAAGTTTCCTCGTATCCTTTATATAGATTTATCTATTTTCAAATCTTTATGCAAGTTTCTAAAATATTATCAAGCTATATAATGATGCTAACGAATTTTAATTTTAAAAGTTTCCACGTTTAAAGTGTCGCTCCTTGTATGTACACACAGACAATTAAGCCATGTTTATTTGTTAGAATAAACCTTTACTATTTTTCAATTTATACTTAAGTCGTTATCTTACCACTCTTTTTGCAATATGCCTAATTATCACTATACACAATATATTTTTTTAAAATCGAAATTTAAAAATAAAACTTACACATTGACTTAATACTTAAAATCACTTATATTTAACTTGTATCTAAAACAAATACATGTTAACCACAGGAGGTTATTATGACTTTTCATGATTCGACTGCAACGCAAGTCACTAATATCACATTAAATGTCGCAAATTTAACTAAGATGACACAATTTTATACAGAAGTACTCGGTTTAACACTTGCTAGTAAAGACGATGCACTAGCTATCCTAAATATTGGGAATTCTGGTCACACAGTAACTTTAAGAGCAATTACTGATGCTAAAAAACCTGCAATGTCAGAAGCTGGACTTTTTCATATCGCTTTTTTAGTCCCTACTAGAGCAGATTTAGCAAATTTTTTATATCATGCAGCTAGCCTAGGTATACAAGTTGGTGGTGGTGATCACTTAGTAAGTGAAGCACTCTATCTTTCTGACATTGAAGGTAATGGAATAGAAGTCTACCAAGATCGTGATGCAACTACATGGCAATGGGAAGATGACTATGTCAAAATGGATACGTTACAAGTAGATGCTGAAGATTTAGTTAACCAGCGTACTACAGAAGGCTGGCAAGGTATGCCATCACAGTCAAAATTAGGTCATTTACATCTAAAAACAGCAAATCTTGAAAGTGCACGTAATTTTTATATAACTCAGTTAGGTTTACAACATATTTCTCATTATCCTCAAGCTTTATTTATGTCAACAAACCAATATCATCATCATATTGCTGTCAATGTTTGGCAATCAACCCAACCGCGACTCGATAATGATCATAGTTTAGGCCTTTATCATATTGATATTTATAAACCAAATGCACAAAATGAAACATCAATCAGTCCTGAAGGATTCAGTGTCACAGTGCATAGCAATCGTACTACTGTCCCTGAATAAAAATTAAAATGAATTCCAGACATAAATAGCTCTGACTAAAAAATAAACGTCAATTTCTATTGAGAAGATATAGAAATTGACGTTTTTTAATTATATGAAATGCCTTTAAGATAAAAAGATGTTGTTTAACTTTTGTTTTCGAAATTTCTTATTTTTTGAATAGCCAAATATAAATTCTATCGATTTGAAACGTGTTGACGCCCAGAGGAATAGTATGCGTGAGAGACTAGGACGAATCAATGTTGTCCCAGTCTCCTCTTATTTGAAAATAGGGATTTTTATCCCATCTTCATTTTTATTCAAACCACTCGATAACATCTGCTTGTGGTTGTCTCGTTTTGGCTTTAGGTTCTGTTTCTCTATAGCCAAATGCTACCATATATGAAGGCACAAAATCATCTGCACCGATAATGTTTTCTGATTTTAATAACTCAGTAACAGCATCTAAATCAAATCCTTCAATAGGACAAGAATCAATGCCTAATAATGCTGCTGAAGTCATCATATTTCCTAAAGCAATATAAGTTTGCTTACTTGCCCAATCTACAAGAGTGCGTTCATTATCATTGATATGAAAATTTGTTTGAAAATCATCATATTTTTTCTCGACTGCAGGAATTGTCTCCGCTGCATATTGCTTAATATTACGAATGATATGTTGAACATACGGTGATTGAGACGTTACATTTTTACGTGCTAACGCTAATACAAAATGGCTAGCAGTGTCCAGTTGCCCTTGAGCACCCCAACTAATATCTCTTAATTTATTTCGTAAATCAGCATTTTGAATCACTAAAAATTTCCAAGGCTCTAATCCTAAAGAACTTGGTGATAATCTACCTGCTTCTAAAATTGTAGTAAAATCTTGTTCACTAATTTTTTTAGTTGCATCAAAACGCTTTGTTGCATGTCGAAATTGAAATGCTTCAATAATTTTATCATTCATGTCTGCCATTACTTTAGTGCCATCCTTTCAAATTAAAGATTTATTAAGTAAGTCTAGTATAAGCTAAATAATATTTCCGATAAAAGTAATCTGTTTATAAAAAAATAGAAGTAATATCGAAATGTACTGTTAACTATTTCGAATACCACTTCTATATATAGATTTTATCATTGTACTAGTGTAGTTCACGCATTATTCACCTTATATTGTCAGCATTAATACCAATGAATTGGTAATTGCTCATTACAATTCAGGCGCTAATACCGTTTCTTCAATAACTGATAACACACCTTGTTTATCATTAGACGGTGCTACAAAGTTTGCTACGTCAAATAACATCTGATCATGACTATTTTCCATAACATAGCTATGTTCAGCAAGTTCTAACATATCATAATCATTATTTGCATCACCGAAAGCCATTAGATTATCTGCAGTCAATTCCCATTTCGCTAAAAGACGTTTAAGTGCATTGCCTTTAGTCATTTCTGGAATAATAATATCAATACTGTCGTGCCCACTAGATACTATACTAATATCATCTGCAAATTTCACAGCTAAATCCTGATCTAATTGTGGATGTGTATCTCTATTAATATTCAATGCGACTTTAACATATTCATCATTTGGCAAATGAGCAAAAGAATCAATTTCTTCTAATTGACGATAATAAAAATGTGCTACTTTTTTAAAAGTTTCACTGGTATCTTTTAAAATATAGGCACTCTTTAATCCACAAACAATTAGTTCTTGCATACTACGTTCATAATGTAAGTAATGGATTAACTCCTGATAAAAATCAAAATTAAATGCACGATAATCATATAATTCTTCACCGTCGTATATAACTGCTCCATTTTCTGCGACAAAAAACATCTCTCTCTGTCCAAAAATAGAAATCAATTTAGCATATTGATTCCCACTAGCAGCAATAAATTTCACATTTCTTTGCTGTAATTGATTAAAAATATTGTTAAAACGTGCAACATCATAACTTTTGTTAGTATCTAAAAAAGTGCCATCCATATCAACCGCAATTGCTTTTATCATATTGTCCCCTCAAACTTTCAATTATGTATGTGCTTTCATTATAGCTATTTTAACGATTGTTGAAAAGTATAAGATGACAAGTTAAGCTGTTGTCACCTTATACTCACACAATAATTATACTTGTTGCGTTATTTGATTTATAAAGCTGAAATAGTCTGCGATATTATTATTGAGTTGCGCTTCATTAACATTAAAAGTGCCATACAGTGCATGTGCCCCTATAAATTTCGCACCTACAAAGCGACTCGTCGCATCTAAAGGAGCTAACAATTGTGCTAAAGTGTAGCCTACCGCACCCTCAGCGTGATAATCTTCTTCTGCACTTCCTACAGAAACTGCTGCAGCAAACTGTTTTCCTTGTAATTTATCCCCAGTTGAACCGTAAGCCCAACCATACTCTAATACTTCATCAAAATATTGTTTGAATAAAGGCGGATAACTATACCAATACAATGGAAATTGGAAAATAATAGTTTCGTATTGCTCTAACAATTGTTGCTCCGCTTCAATATCAATAACTTCATTTGGATAAATCGAATACAAATCATGTACAGTGACCTCATCACGTTGTTGCAAAGCTAATTTCCATGCTTTATTTACTTTTGACTGTGTCATATTTGGATGTGCGATAATAACTAAAGTTGACATTTTTCCCTCCTAAAAAGACTCATTTAATAAGTTAATATTAAATGAGTCAATATTATAGATACAATATATTTGTTTGAAACTACAATAATCACTACTGCTCTTTAGAATAGTCAGTATTTGTTGCATAATCTGCAATTGCCTTTTTTTGTTTCACTTTAGAAACGTAAGTAACGGCTTCATTTCTATCAAAAATAGTTAAACCAGTAATATCTTTGCCCTTGTTAGGTCGAATAAAACTAGCTAAATATGAAATAATAAACGCAATTAAAAATGAGATGATAGATACAAAGAATGGTGAATTGTCCCCACCAATATTGTTAAAAATATAAGCAAAAATAACACCAAAAATTAAACCAATAATTACGCCGAATGCGTTTGTACGTTTAGTGAAAATACCAACTGCAAATACACCAGCTAGTGGCACACCAAATAATCCAGTAATAAGTAAGAATAAATCCCAAATATCATTTGAATCAGCAGCAATTAAATAGATAGACATTGCATAACCAAATAAGCCTGAAATAATTATGATATAACGTGCAAACGTTACTTCACTTTTTTCATTACCCTTCCCAAAAAAGCGATGTTTTATATCTACAGAAAAACATGCTGATATCGAGTTCAAACTTGAAGATATCGTTGATTGGGCAGCAGCAAAAATTGCTGCAATTAATAATCCACCAACAAAAGGAGGCATTTCAGTTAAAATAAAATACGGTACGATAGACGACGTATTAAAATCATTAGGTAGTGCGCTACTATGATTATAAAACGAATATAACATTGTTCCCATACCGTAAAATATAGGTGCTGATATTAGTGCCAATATACCATTTGTCCACAATGATTTAGAAGTTTCTTTCAACGAGTCTGATGCTTGGTAACGTTGAACGACGTCTTGACTTGCAGTATATTGATGTAAATTATTAAAAATGTTACCTAAAAATATAATCGGTATAGCCGCTGCTGCTGTATTGAATTTCCAATTGTCAGCGCTAATTATTTTTTTATTGTTCATTGCATCTGTAACCAATGTCCCTATACCATTTGGTAAATGAACAACCCCTAAAATAATAATGACAACAGCGCCACCAAGTAAAATGACACCTTGAATAAAGTCACTCCACACAACACCTTCAAAACCACCTAAAAACGTATATAAGATACATAAAATACCTACGAGTGAAGCTACAACAAATGGATTTAAATCCGATACAGATGTAACCGCTAAAGTTGGTAAATAAATTACAATAGCTACTCTTCCCAAATGGAATAAAATAAACAACAAAGAACCAATCACTCGTATACTAGGTCCAAAACGCGCTTCTAAATATTCGTAAGCTGACGTGACATTCAATTTCTTGAAAAATGGTACATAGAAAAAGATCAATAAAGGTATTATTGCTACAATAGTAATATTTCCAACTATATAAGACCAATCTGTTAAAAAGGCTTTTTCTGGTGTTGACATAAAAGTAATTGCACTTAAAGTTGTCGCATAAATAGAAAAGCCCACAGCCCAAGATGGTAACCTACCACTGGCAGTAAAAAAGCTATCAGTATTTTGTCCTGCACGTTTAGTGAAGTACACCCCAATTAGCAACATGATAAAAAGATAGAGTAAAATAGCTACCCAGTTCCAAAACCCAAACCCCACTTGTTCCATGAACAATCAACCCCTTAAGTTAAAAATTATAAGTTATATTTATCTATAAGTGTCTCTAACTGTGCTCTATTATTTTCATTAAATGGTTTAAATGGTTTTTTTGGTAAACCACAATCTAGACCACGTGCTTTTAATATTTCTTTTAACGTAGGATAAATCCCCATGTCTAAGATGCCTTCAATAATATGATTAGTGTCATGTTGAATAGCATAAGCTTTAGCAACGTCACCTTGTTGCGCATTTTCAAAAATAGCACGTGCACGCTTACCATTAACGTTATACGTTGACCCAATAGCACCATCAACTCCCGAAATAGCTGCTTGTACCAACATTTCGTCAAACCCCGAGAAAATTAATTTATCCGGGAAATGTTCACGGATTCTTTCAAGTAAAAAGAAATTAGGTGCTGTATACTTTACACCAATTACTTTGTCATGTGAAAATAACTCTTCAAATTGTGTCATTGATATATTAACTCCAGTTAAATCTGGAATAGCGTAAACAATTAAATTATTTTGTGTTGCTTCAATGAGTTCAAAGTAATAATCTTTTATTTCTTCAAAAGAAAATGGATAATAGAACGGCGTAACAGCAGAAATTGCGTCGTAGCCTAATTCAGTTGCGTATTGACCTAATTCTATAGATTCGTTTAAATCTAGTGCACCAACTTGTGCGATTAATTTAGCGTCATTTCCAATGACATCTTTGACTACTTTAAAAATTTGTTTCTTTTGTGCAGTGTTAATTAAAAAGTTTTCTCCTGAACTTCCATTAACGTATAAACCATCTAACCCTTCTTTATCTATAGCATTACGTGCTATTTGTTTTAATCCCTCTTCTTTTACCTGACCATCCTCATCAAAGGGAACTAATAACGCTGCATACAAACCTTTCAAATTATCTTCCATGTTATAAACCTCCATTATTTTCGCTATTTAACTATTTTAGCTACGCTCAAAACTTAATTTTTTAAGTACATAACTAAACGTTACCTTTTAGAAATTTTACTTTACAGCTAGAATTGTAAACGCTACCATAAAACTTAGCAATAGAATTCTGAAAATTATATACGTTTAATAAGCACATTAATGAAAATATTTTTCACAAATAGTCTAAATGGAGGTCATCGCATGTCGTACAAAATTGTTTTAGATGTAGGGGGTACACAAATAAAATCTGCTGTACTTGATGAAAATGCTAATTTAGTAACCTTTAATAGCATCCCAACGCCTAATAACATTACTGATTTTATTTTAGATGAGGTCATCCAAATAGTAGAACAATATAAAGAACTGTATCATTTAGATCCAGTCTACGTTGGCATCTCTAGCGCTGGCGTTATAAATCGCGATACAGGAACGGTAGTTTATAGTAGTCCCACGATTGCTAATTTTACAGGGACAAACTATAAGCAAGCATTAAGTCATATTACTCCGTTTGTCTATGTCTGCAATGATGTTGATGCCGCACTATTAGGAGAACTACACACATATCAATATGCACAACAACAAATATTTTGTTTAACTTTAGGCACAGGTATTGGAGGCGCATTTTACACTTCAGAAACAGGTTTATATCAAGGTGCCAACTCTCGTGCCAATGAAATTGGTTATATGCTATACCGTCCTGATAGTGAAACGACTTATGAACAACGGGCAGCTACTTCAGCATTACAAACCCAAATTACTCATCAATATAGTTCAACTGATGTAGATGTTAAATCGTTATTTCTTCAAGCTAAACAAGGAGATGAAACAGCAAGTGCTTTATTACACACTTGGGGTAAAGACGTCGCAGAAGGCGTAGCACAAATTCAATTACTTTATGATCCTGCGTTAATTTTAATTGGTGGCGGAATTTCTGCACAAGGTGATCAATTATTGCAATATATTGTACCTTATGTCTCTTATTTTTTACCTGCCAATTATGAACATGCACCTATTCAAACTACGCATGCGTTAAATAATGCTGCATTACTCGGTGCAGGTAGTTTAATAACACTTTAACCAACTAACCTAAATTAAATAATTGTCGTAACTTCCGTTTATACAATACTTAGGGCCAGAACATTAATAATGTTCTAGCCCTATATATTACGGTTTATCATGTAAAATAACATCTTTTGTTTTTTGATAGACTCGATGTAAATGCTCATCGTCTAATAATAAGTAACTGACAATATCTATTAAAAAATGTGTCGCAATTTGTGTATTAATAAACCTTGTATCATTATTTCTGGATTGGTCTGTCGTAATCAATACTAAATCTGCACATGCTGTAAGTGCACTACCTTCATAGTTAGTAATTGCTACTACAAAAGCACCTTGTTGCTGTGCAATCCCTGCAGCTGAAATTAACTCTGTAGTTTCACCACTGTTCGAAATAGCGACAAACGTATCCGAACCTGTTAATAATGACGCTACAATTTTCATTTGATGAGAATCTGTCGATACATTCCCTTTTAAGCCCATACGCATCGTTCTATAATAAAATTCAGTTGCTGTTAATCCTGAACTCCCTAATCCAGCAAAAATTATTTGTCTACTACGCATAATTTGATTTACAAAATTTTGAATATCAATATCTGAAATAAACTCGCCAGTTTGTTGAATTGTATTTTGATGATAGTTATGAATTTTTTGGATGAGCGGGCTATTCTCAATTTCTTGATTAGTCATTTCCTGTTGCAAATTAAATTTCATATCTTGAAAGTTTTCATAGTCTAATTTATTGGAAAAACGTGTAATGGTGGCAGGTGAAATGCCTACACTATTCGCCAATGAATTAATAGTAGAAAAGTTATCATCAAATTGATTATTTTTTATATAGTTAACGATTTCTTTATCTGCTTTAGTAAATAAATGTTTATAGCGTTGCACTCTATTATCAAATTTCATCTGTGCGTCTCCCCTTTTTAATATAGCCATATTTTACTATAAACGAAAAGTTTTTTCATTAATACTATAACTATTGATTATTTTTTTCCTAATGTTATATTGATATTACTTTAATTAAATCACTATATCTTAAAATTAAATGTTATGGAGTGTGTATTTTATGTTACCTAATGGATTAATCGTATCTTGCCAAGCTTTACCTGATGAGCCACTACATTCATCTTTTATTATGTCAAAAATGGCATTAGCAGCTTATGAAGGTGGTGCTGTTGGAATTAGAGCAAACAGCAAAGCAGATATTTTAGAAATTAAAAAAACAGTTGATCTACCTATCATTGGTATTGTTAAAAGAGATTACGATAATTCCAATGTTTTTATTACTGCCACTAAAACAGAGGTACAAGAATTACTTGAAAGTGGTTGTGAAGTCATTGCACTTGAAGCTACGAATCAACCTCGACCACAAGAAAGCTTAGCAGAATTAGTAGCATATATCCGTCAAGAAGCACCACACATTGAAATAATGGCTGACATCTCTACTGTTGAAGAAGCAAAACAAGCAGAAGAACTTGGTTTCGATTATATTGGCACAACGTTAAGAGGCTATACAACATATACATCTGGTCATGTTTTATATGAAAATGATTTTGCCTTTCTAAAAGAAGTAATTGCTAATGTGAATACTAAAGTGTTTGCTGAAGGAAATGTTGTGACACCAGATATGTTTGCGCGTGTAAGTGAATTAGGTACGCACTGTACAGTAGTCGGTGGTGCTATTACACGTCCAAAAGAAATAACACAACGCTTTGTATCTGCTGTTGCTACTCCCAAACATTAATTTAACTTAAAAAGCGTAGCTATCTATATTCAACGAACGTTTCATTGAAATAAGATGGCTACGCTATTTTTTCATTTATAACTTTATTGTGAGCTATACCGCTTCTGCAATAAATATTTTTCTATCTTCCCATTCGCCTGTTTGGTAATTATAGTTGTCACAAGTAATTAGAGTTAATTGCTTTTTATTGCTGTTTTGTTCCTCTAATACATGAACATCACTGGGCTTCACATCATATATTTTCGTTATTTGGTAATGACGCTTGTCCTGTCCTACTTTAAAATACACATCACTACCTATTTTTGAGGCAGTTAAATTAGTAAATTGATAATGTCGAAGATTCGTATGTGTATGACCTGCTATTGCAATATTTTGATCATCTAATGATTCATCAGCTTCTGCAAAGCTGATGCCTTTTTCTAACTGTTTAGGTGTTGCCGGCCCTTGATATACAGGCTCTTTAATATCAGCATCAGGTACAGTTAAATATCCTACCATAGTTGATGCATTTTGCTGTTTCGTAGACTCAGTAGACTGATGTTGCTTAGCATCATACTGTTCTACTTTATCTGATGCTTCCTTGTTATAAAAATAATTAGCTATATAAGGCTGTACCAATAAATAAACAGCTACTAACAAACATACTATTCCTAACAACGACAGTAATATATTAATCCTTCGTTTCAACTTAACTACACCTCTTTCACTTGAATTACTTATGGTTAATATAGCATTGTTTTTTTATAAATCATACCTCTGTTTACAAAACGAAAAAATTGCTCACTAATTACAAAAATTATCACAAGCTTGCAACAATAAAGGGTTCAAAAGTGCACATCAATTTTGTAAAATTGCTGTCATCTTCTAAACCCTAAAAGTTAAAATCATATTCACCATGATTTCCATAATATATATGCTTCACATTAAACATCTTATAGTTAAATTACCTACCTATTTATTTCAATCCATTTCACTAATTCATGCAAATTATTTACTGCAATTGTAGGTTTCACACCATTATCATCAAATAAGTCATTGCGTCTATTAACCCAAGCTGTATCAAAACCAAAGTTCTCAGCTCCTGTAACGTCCCACGAATTTGACGACACAAACAATATTTCACTTCGTTTTACTTTATAATAATTTAATACTAATGCATAACTGGCTGGACTTGGCTTATATTGTTTAACTTCGTCGACACTCATAACTGAATTAAAGTATTCAGCGATTTCAGAGTTATCCACTAATGCACGTAACATATTATCATTTCCATTAGACAATATAGCTAAATCTAATGGCTTGTCATTTAACTCAGCTAGAGATTTGGGCACTTCTTTAAAGTATTCTAAATTTTGATAACCATTAAACAATTCATTAATATCATCTCTATTATACGGTACATTATAAACTTCTAAAGTATGTCGTAATGCATTTTTGGTAATTTCATCATATCTTGTATAACGTTCCATAACTTGACGTAGTGTTGCATGATATAATTGTGTCTTACGCCATAAATTAGTTATTTCTGTAGCATGTTCTTTGTTTAACTCTGCAACTTTATCTTTAATTGACATAACATCAAATAATGTGCCAAAAACATCAAAAACAATAACTTTATACATAAAATACCCCTTTCTCTATAAAACAATCCGTACTTATTATTTATCACTAAAGTTAAACGTTGAAACAATTTTTTAATTAATTTTAATACTAAAAAATAAAAGGTAAAATGTATAATCATAAAATGATACATTCTACCTTTTATATTTAAATAATTACATTAACAATTAATATAAATCCTAATCCTAATATAGATAATATAGATTCTAATAAAGTCCATGTTAAAAATGTTTCTTTCATGCTTAAACCAAAATACTCTTTAAACATCCAAAATCCAGCGTCATTAACATGTGAACAAAAAATACTTCCTGCACCTATAGCAAGCACAACTAATGAGAGAATCTACGGTTTGTAATAAAGGTAATACAATACCAACTGATGATATAGCTGCAACTGTAGTAGAACCTAATGCTACACGTAAAATAGCTGCTGCTAACCATGCTAATACAAGGGGTGACATTTGTGAGTCATGAAATAATTGTGAAATAGTGTCGCCAACACCACCATCGATTAAAATTTGCTTAAATGTACCGCCACCACCGATGATTAACAGTAGCATGGCAATTGGAGTAATAGCATTTGAGACAGTGTCCATTATTTGATTCATTGTTTGTTTACGTCTGATTCCCATAGTATATATAGCGATCAAAACTGCAATTAACATCGCCGTTGTAGAAGAACCTATAAAATAAATAAATCCTTCTAGACCTTGAGCGTGTCCGTCTTCATTACCTGTAATCAATTGAACAACTGTCGCAAATAACATCAATACTACAGGACTTAGAGCCGTTAACAAACTTAGTCCAAAACTTGGCATCTCTGATTCATCGATATTCTTAATATCACCCGTAACGGCTTGATTCCCCTCTTTTGCAAAAGCGCTTGGTGCCAATTTATACGCAATTTTAGGAAAAATACCACCAACGATAATTGCTAATGGAATACCAATAATGATACCGTACATTAATACATGGCCGATATTCGCATTTAGTGCTTCAGATATTGCGACTGGTCCAGGATGTGGTGGTAAAAAACCATGCGTTACAGCGATTGAAGTCGCCATAGGTAAACCTACAGATAAATTAGAAATCGACATTCTTTTAGCTAGTGTAAATACTAATGGTACTAATAGAACAAAAGCAACCTCTAAAAATAAAGATATTCCGATAATGAATGATGCAATAATCATTGCCCAAGTAACGTATTTTTTACCAAATGTATTAATTAATGTGTCAGCAATGCGAGTAGCACCGCCACCATCGGATAATAATTTACCTAGGATGGACCCTAATCCAAAAATAATCGCGATATGTCCTAATGTATCGCCCATCCCTTTTTCAATAGTTTCTACAATTTTATCTATAGGCATCCCTAAAATCATACCAGTTGCCATAGAAGTAATAATTAATGCTATAAACGTATTTAATTTAAAGACCATGATTAATATTAGTAATATGGCTACGCCTATAACGACACCTATAATTGGCCAAAACTCTCCCAACATAAACATCCCAACTTTCATTTTTATTTATTTAATTGATATACTTCAGTTAATGTTTCTGTAGCTCCAACATTTCCTGGGAAAATAACATATGGCATATTTTCATATTTTGCTTCACTACCAGTTAGCCAAATTGGTACGCCTTTAGTAATTTGGCCAATAACTGTCGCTTTTTTAATATTCAATCCTTTAGTGGCAACATCACTTGAAGTAATACCGCCTTTTGCGATAATGAAATTAGGTTTAAGTGTTAAATTACTAACAATTTCGACTAAACAATTAGAAATATTTGTCGATATACTTAAATTATTAGTTAAGTCAGCTGTCTTAATTACATCTCTAGACGTATAAACAACAACGTCTTCACCTTGTGCAATCAACCTTTCGACCTGTGCAATGATAGATTTTATATAGTCAGTTAAACTTGGTTTTGTTACTTCTGTCACATCAAATTCAATAGTCTGAATATCGGAATGAGCAATTAAATGATTCAACTGATCCGATGATTTTTTGACATGTGATCCTACAATAATAATGCCGCCATGTGAATTGTCACTGACATCATTTAAATTTATAATTTCTCCAGGTGTTTCACATATTGCTTTTACAAATGATGCTGCTGTACGGAACATAAATTGCTTTTTATGTGTACTTAAATAAGAAGTAAGACAAGCTACAAAGAAATCTAAATCTTCATCATTTAATGCATCAACAACTACTGCATCAAAATGTTGCAAGTCATCGAAAAGAGACATTATCGTCTCACTCTCACGATTACGCAATTGTTGTAAAGTAATGTGATATACATCGTCTGACTTGATATCACCATTACTTTTTTCTGCTATAAAATCATCCATACGTTCAGCACTAAAGCCAAATGTTGTATCTTGTGCAAATTCACTGTTGGCTACCGGAATATAGGCATCATCTTCTTGTAAATAATGTATTCCGTTATACGTATACCTTTGTCCTTCGAAAAATGCTGGTATATAAAATACGCCATCAAAACCATGACTTGCGCTATCATTAAGCACTTTAGGTTCAAGATAAAAATGACCGCGTAACGTTGAGTCACCTCTACTAATAACTATAAAAGGTTGATTTAATTCTTTAGAAATTTGTTCAATGTTCGTCATTATTTCTTTATGCACAATTGTAGTTTCTTCTTGATTAAGCGCACGGGAATTAGTCAAAATATAGAACATTTGATTTGCTTGTTGAAAGCCATCTTTAATGTATTCTAATGACCAATCTGTATAAACTGGTAAATCTTTCACAGTTTGTGTACCAGTAGGATCGTCATCTAACACAATTATTTTATACGTTAAACTTTCTAAACCTTTGTCTATTTCATCTTGTTTTTGTTCTAAAATTAAGTTTTTATTTAGCATATTTCCACCTACATATTGTTGATTTTTTCAAAATATTTAATAATTCCAGAGTGATCATTAAGACCATTGCCTGCAATTACTTCAGCTTTGTAAATTTCTTTTACTTGGTTAGTTAGCGGTAACGTTAAATCAACTGTATCCGCAGTAGACACTACATTTTTTAAATCTTTCAGATTAATGTTTAAAGTGCCACCAGCTTGATAATTTTGCTCAATCATTTTTGGAAATTTAGCATCCATCACAGAAGAACCGGCCAAGCCATCTTTAATAGCGCTGTACATCGCTTCTAAATTGATATCAAATTTTTTCGCTAACACCACTGCTTCTGACAGTGCTGAAATGTTCATATTAACGATTATTTGGTTCGCTAATTTTACAACACTACCAGCTCCAACATCTCCTACTCTAATAACAGATTGTGCTACGGGATCTAATATTTTTGTGATGACATCTAAGTCTACTTCTTTACAACCTACCATGACCGATAGTTCTCCAGTGATTGCTAATGGTTCCCCACCACTTACTGGTGCATCAACATATTTCACATTTTTTTCTTCTAACACTTTACTTATTTCCAATGACTCATTGGGCGTTAACGAACTCGTATCAATTACATGTTTTACTGCAATATCTTCATACTTTAATACAGCATTTTCTCCACTATATAATACAGCTTTAACAATAGCCCCATTTGGCAATGACGTAATTAAACCGTCAACTTGCTGTGCTATTTCTTTAGTTGTTGCTATCACAGCACCATATTGTTGCATTTCTTGTTGTGCTTCATTATTTACATCATTTACTAAAACTGTTTGTCCTGCTTTCAACAAATTTTTCACCATAGGTTTCCCCATAATTCCTAAACCAATAAATCCAATTTTCATATTTTTACCTCAACTGAAAACGTTTACATATTATTGTATACCAAAATCATTAAAATGTATACATTTTGTTCTAATTTTTTTTATAGTACACTATGTATAGTGAGGTGACAGTAGTGAAAAACGTAGAACAATCTATTTATCAAAAAATCAGAAATGACATAATTAACGGGGATTTAATTCAAAATGAAAAAATAACAGAGACTAAGTTAGCTAAAAAATACAATGTTAGTAGAACTCCTATAAGAGAAGCATTAACACAATTAGAATTAGAATATTTTATTAAAGATGGTTATGTCTTTATACCGACATCAGAAGAGTATCGTCAAATTTTCGAAATGAGAATACTGCTAGAATCTTACGCTTTGCGTAATGCAGCTGTAGTGTATACCGAAGAAGATTTATTAGAATTACAAAGTTATACCGAAATTGATATGGATTCCTTAGAAGAAGAACAAATTATTCAAACAAACGATGCTTTTCATAAAAAAATTATGGCAGCTACTAATAATCAATTTATCTTAAACAACTATCAAAAATTACAAAGTTATATTTATTTGTTTAGTAAAACTGTTATAAACAAACGTAGACCTGGCTTAATTGAGGAACATGCAGAAATAGTTGCCGCCTTACGTAATAGAAATACTGATAAAGCTGTAGCATTATTAGAACAGCATTTGAACAATGATTTAGAATTCAGTTTATATTACTTAAATAATAAATCTTGATGTATACAAGCCACAGTTTGTTAAACTTTTGTAAATCTTCACTTTTCATGCTTTTTTACTTTTAAAGTGGTTATAAATAAGTAAGAGAGGATGTGGAGATAATGAGCAAACAAATTTTCTTGGATATCGTAAACCTTTGTAGTATCGGCTTGTTTTATTTATTACTTATTGTCTTAACGCTATTTACATTAGATTATTTTAATATGCACACAAGTGGATCTTTATTTTTATTATCATTAAGCTCTATGACTGTTATTCAAATATTTAACCATGCGGAATTTAATGGCTTACTCACACTATTTTCACTTGTAACTGTAGTTGTTATTGCATGCAAATCAATACACCTCTATATCATGGAACGCTAATCGCAATAAGATATTGAGTAAAGAAATTATACGGTTTGCCAGTACATCTTCAAACATATTTAATCTTGTTTATATTCGATAAAAATTATATAATAATCTCGAGGATGGTAAGCGCAAACATTATAGTTTATTATAGTCTAAATTATTTACTTTGCTTTAGCGCACCTAAATCAATTGCTCATATAATCAATGTTATACCATTCTCAACAATGGTCTTACTCAGACTGATTGGACAGACTTAAAACTACCTTCAGGCAGTAGTTTTAAGTCTTTTTTATGTTAATTAACTTTTTAAAATTCCCCCACTTTTTTTAGTGCAACACTATAAAATTTTAATCACTTTTTTAATAATTTTCTCCTTTACCATTACAACGATTAAAAATATTAGTATTTACTATGTTTTTATTAATCTTTCTTGTAGACACTCCCTATAGATTGTTTAAAACGGTACACTTGATATAAATGAAATTATAATTTGAGGTATTTACTAATGAAAAGTACACTTACCATCCTTCATCACATCAAAGCGCCTATGCGTAGATGCTTAAATGAAGTTATAGTTTTACTGCCTTTAGCGGAATCTAATATCGTCAATATTAATGGCAATCTCCACACTTTTAAGCATGGTCTAATTATTAATCACGGTGACCTTTACCAACATGTACAGACAAATTATCTACTTTCGTTATCCATACCATTAGCATCGTTTATTGAACGTGATGCTTTATTCTCCCATAGTTATCTAAACTATAATTTAATTCGGTCAAAAACTAAGTTACACCAATGGTTAACTTATTACTTAAAAACCAAATTTATCGATAAAACCATCGACACATCAATGGTATCTGACGTTATAACTTTATTACTAGCTGAAGCACAAATTAAATTACAACAACCTTATTTACCTGTTTGCAATGTTACTTCTAAATTATTGAAAAATATTTTGGTATTTATTAATAATCACATTACTGAACCGTTATTAGCCAAAATATTAGCCCAACGTTTTTATATTTCACAGTCTTACATCTCAATACTTTTTTCCACACATTTACAAATGCAATTTAAACCTTATATTACAAGTTTAAAAATTAAGCAAGCGCTCATTGATTTATTGACTGGACAGCATAATATACATGATTTAGCACTAAATTATAGTTTTTCCAATGTTTCAACCTTTTCTAAACAGTTTAAAAAATATATTCAGTTACCACCTAAAAAATTTTTTTACTACTACAAGTATCACAATAATATGGATCAAGATAGCTTGACTATTTCACCTATTAGCCATCAAATATGTCTAAGTCTACATAACTACATGTATAATATTACGACACCTAAATCATATACTTTAGAGTTGCAGCACAATTATCCTACGATGTATTTCAAACCACCGCAGACGATTATAAAATTGGCAAATTTCCATGAATTTCTTAAGTTTACGCATACTCAGCTTGATTATTTTGACTTATCTTACCTCCCAAATCCAATTTTATATATAGAACATATTGAACACTCTATATTTAATACGATTGATAAAGCTTATTTTATTAAGTTGCTACAGCAATTAAAAAGTTATAATTGCAGCCTTTTATTACCGGTAAACTCACTATTTATGTTTAATAAAATGAATGACAGTTTTCTTGTAGAACTTAAAAATGATAGTTTATGTCGAGAATACTTAAGCACTATACAACTTCTTTTTAATCCGCAACTTTTACCACTAAACAAAATTAGAGTTTTAAAAAATCTTATTTCACGGAAATATGCAGCAGTTAACTGTGGTTTATTAGTAGATGATTTCTTTCAAACCACTGACGTCACTCACAACCATTTAGTGGCACACTTAAATACCTTGCCTATGGATTTTTATATTATCAATATGGATTTAACGATGTTAGCACAACAGTTAGCTAAAATATATAATATAGACTCAACTAACATAAAAAATATTATTGCCTATTTTCTCGATGATTTAAAAGAGCATGCACATAAATTAATTTTCATTCATTTAACCTATAATGCGTTGCAACAATATTACTCACCAACTACTAAAATCACGCATGCCCACTTAGTAGATTTTATTGTATCTTTATCTTCGCGCATACGTGGTTTAGGATTCCCGTTATACTGTGATAACCATAATAAATTAATGTTAATGACAGTGCATGAAAATTATTTACCAATAATGCATATTTACCAAATGTTAGCTCCTTTTATGAATTGTCATGTATGTCTTCATAACATGGGACTGCTTCGTAAACACCATCAAAATTATGAACTGTTAGTCCATAATGGAGATTTGATTAATAGCGATTCCGAAACATCTACTGCCCTAAATATTAATCATCATTTTCATACAACTTTTTCAGTTTTTAGCAAACTGTTAAATGATTCTTTTGGTTCAATTGATTATTTGTTACCATCAGCAATACAAATGCAAAACTTACAACTCGACACATTTATAATTAAACAAATCAATCAATCAAACCATCCACAGTCACAGTACAAATTATTTTCCGTACATGAGCCGTTAACATTTTCACTTCAATCTAATGCATTGTTATATCTCATATTAGCGCCTACTAAATAAGAGTCTGGGACATCAAGTTCTTGGACAAGTAAAAAGAATCATTGTTCTTGTATCTGTCGGATTTTGATACACATCCTAATTTTATAAAAGTATTTTATTATAAAATCACATATGAATCCGACGTATTTTAGCGAGATTCTTGAGGGAACAGGAGAAACTGAAGACTTCACACTAAGACAGTGTACGAGTAAAGCATGTACAAAAACTACCCACAAGATCGGAAACTTCTTCTGTAACCTCTTATTTTATTGTCAGTAAAATCTTAATTATTAGTTATCCTAAACGCTTTCTATAGATTGGCAGGGCTTTGGGACGACTCTTGCGGGAATAGCACTTGCCGAAGACTACAGGCTGAGGCAGTGCCCGCGGAAAGCGTGCACAAAAACTGCCCACAACTCCTAAACACAAAATAGCACTCAGGTGACTTGAATTAAATCATCTGAGTGCTATTTTTCTGATATTTATGTCATAAATTTTTATATTAATTATCAAACTCTAACTTAAGAGATGGTGTAGCAATAACAAAATCTTTTTTCAATACACTAGCTTTTAACTTGTCAGTAGTTGCTAATTCATACGTCCAACTATTTTTTGTTGGTTTCTGTGATAAATAACCAGTAACAAAGCTATCTTGATATAACAATGAAGCCATACCAGTGCTCAATATATAATTGAATTCAATTGGTTCGATTGTCACAGTTAATTTGCCTTTTGTTGTTACTTTTAACATGTTTGTTAATTCATTTTCTGTTAAATAGAACGATAAATTATCAAAGTCTTTCGTAAAATATGGCGTAAATCGATAATATTTGCCATTTTGTTGCACGATAGTACTTGTTTCTTTTGCATAAGGATATTTATTACGTTTGTTCCCTATACGTTTATCAATAGTCATATTACCTATACGCATTTCTAAAAATGCATCCCAAACCTTTTCTTTTAATAAATAAGGTACGACATCATTTAATTGCGTTGTAAACTTGAAGTTAGTTTGATTGTTCACTGTTAATGGAACATACACAATTTCCTTTTTATTACGTGATACCAATTTAAGTTGTAACTGATTGGCAATTTGGTTTGGATTAATCATTGATTTTAAAAATGTTAATTCTAATGAAAATTGTTGATCGTCAAAGTTGAATTGCGTCATTTTTATGTCCGGTTTAGTAACATTTTCAAAATCAAAAAACGGTTCATGTTGTGCAAACTGTATTTGCAATAAATTTTGGTTTGCTTTGAAGTTATAATAGTGACCATTGCGATAACTTTCTTCCACTATTTGATAATGGTCAAAATCTTTTTGTCGTGCATAATACAATAATGGACGGGTTGCAGCATTTACCAACGCATCTACTTCTTTCGGCACTCTTAAAATAAAGTCACCTAAAGCTTCAATCCATTGTTGTTGCTGTTCAGCTTTAATATTGAGCGAAAAGTTTTTTGTACGTGAAAATGAAAAATGTCGATCTATAAATTTAGCTAAAATTTCATTCGTGTGCTCTAAATTACGCTGTAATATTTCATCAACAATTAGTGACATCACTTGGTAAAATTCATTAGGTGCAACATATGCTGAACTCATATGTTCACCTTCTCTTTTCGTTGCATAATAATATGATTTGTCCGCTAAAACTGCTATTTTCTGAGCGTTGATATACGCTTTCATTGTAAATAACTGGTCTTCAGCACTCTTTAATTCTTCTGGGAAATAAATGTTATTATTACGCAATAAAGACGTACGATAGAATTTAGTTGGGCTTAAAGTATAAATAATACGTGAATCAAGCAAAGTAACTTCGTCTCGTGTTTCTTGGAACATCGACTTCGGTACACCTCTACCATTAACGCCTTCCATACGAACTAAGACAACGTCCGCATTATTTTGATTTACAAATTTTGACACATCCAATAATGTATCTTTGTGGATATAATCATCTGAATCTACAAAGAAGACGTATTCCCCTTGAGCTAAATCAAACGCTGTATTTCTCGGTTTTCCTGGTCCACCAGAGTTTTGATCTAGTTGATCGACTATTAAATTCAATTTCTTTTTGTAAGACTCGACGAGTTTAAGTGTATTATCTGTCGAACAATCATCTACTACAATAACTTCAAAATCTTGTTTATTTAATGTTTGTTTAACCAAACTATTCATTAATTCTTTAATGTATGCTTCTGAATTATATGTCGGTACTATTATTGAAAATTTCATGTTACAAAGTCACCCCTAATTTAAAAAACTGAAGATACACAATAATATAATACATCGCTTACTGGTGTATACTATTGTTATCCTCAGTTTATATTATAAAAACACCGTCTACTAACTGCCAAATAAGTTACGAACTAAGCGTTCACTAGAACGGCCATCTTGATATTTAAAATGTTTATCTAAGAATTTTGGTACTTTTTCTTGTTCAAAATCTTCGTTATCAAGCGCGACGATTAAATCGTCAAATGATTCCACAATTTTTCCTGGAACAAAAGTTTCATACGGTTCATAAAAGTCTCTAGAAGTTATATAGTCTTCAAGATCAAATGCATAAAATAGCATTGGTCGTTTGAACACTGCAAACTCATAGACTAATGAAGAATAGTCACTTATCAGTATGTCTGTAACAAATAGTATATCATTTACTTCTCGGAAGTCTGAAACATCTATAAAATACTCTTGATACTCTCTAGGAATTGTTAACTTATTTTTAACAAATGGATGCATTTTGAATAATACAACTGCATTATTCTCTTTACAATAACGTGCAAATCGTGCAAAGTCGATTTTAAAGAATGGATAATGCGCAGTATGATGTCCATTCCCTCTAAACGTTGGCGCAAATAAAATTACCTTTTTGCCTTTTATTATTGGTAATGTTTCTTCCATTTCAGCTACAATTTGTTGTTCGTATGTTTTATCAAATAAAATATCTGTTCTAGGAACACCTGTAGGTATAATATTTTGTTCTTTAATACCAAAAGCTTCGCCATAAAATGGAATATCTGTTTCAGAAGAAACAAATGCTTTAGTGTAGTTACGGTGATTCACAGAATTAAAGAATGGACCACCTTTTTTACCAGTACGACTATAGCCAACTGTTTTAAATGCACCGACTGCATGCCATACTTGAATAATTTCTTGGCTCTTTCTAAATTTCACTGTATATAATAACGGATGGAAATCATCAACAAATATGTAGTCAGCTTTACCTAACAAATATGGGAACTTAAATTTATCAATAAAATCACGACGTGCAGAAATATTAGATTTAAACAACGCATGTATATTATACGTTTTATCTAAATTTTGTCGTAACATTTCATTGTATACATATTCAAAATTACCAGACATTTCAGCACGTGAATCTGAAGTGAAAAGTACAGTGTTTCCTTTTCTCAAATGGAAAAATTTAGAAACTCCAAATATGGTTTTAAATATAAAATTACGTATATTAAATGATATTTTGTTGTACTTCAAACGATACTCTTTTATTTTTTGTTGTATTAAACTCTCTTTTGGTTGAGGCGCCTTAAATGAAATATCAATAACAAATTCATTTACTTCACTAGAAATCATAGGTGTTACCGTATAGGTTGTTTTTTTAGAATTACCACCTCTTTTAAACACATGTTTGAAATATTCTAGTAAAAAGTTATTTTTGCCATTTTTCGTTTCTAACTCTTCATATTTTTCGATGTCTGTTTCATCTAATTCATACTGAGTAGGATCTAGAAGCTTATGATTAATGTTAGCTATATAATCATATTCTCCACGGTACACAAGCAAATATTGCCCAGATGGTAAATAGTTGCCATCATTCAATATAGCAACATTAAAACGTGCTTTAAATGTTTTTCCGCTAATCTCTACATTATTTGCAGGCAACACTTTGGTTTCTGTTAAATTTCTTAGGATAAAATTACGTTTATTTAGCTCTTGTGTAGCATTTTCTACATGTCCTTCAATAAAAAGCTGAATACGCTCCCAATATATATCGTCAATGATTATCTTCGATTTACTCAATTTTAAAATCCTTTCTTATGCAATTGCATGGTCGTGTGCGTTACTTTGCAATATTTCAATATTACATCGTCCATTTTATAACAGTTTTCCCCCATGATGTTGATAAATCCTGTTCAAAAGCATTAACTGCATCATTTATCGTTTTAACTTCAAATTCATTTCCTTTAAGCAGCGATAATTTATCTACTACATCTGGATGTGCTTTATAAAAGTTCGCGACATCTTGAAAATCTTGTGCACCGCTTCTACTACTTCCAATCATTGTAATACCCTTTTCGAGTACAAGTCGGGTATTAATTTCAACTGGATATTCACTGACACCCAAAAGCGCAATACTGCCTTCAGGTGAAATTAAATCAATTATTTGATCAATGGCAGATTGACTTCCTTTACCACCTACACACTCGAAGCCATGATCAAAAGTTACATCTTCTGGCACATTATGAATATGATATACTTGCTCCACAAATGAAAAATGGCTCAGCTTAAAATCAGTTTTACCAAATACATAGATTTTCGCTTCTGGGTATAATTTATGTAATAAGATGGCAGTTATATAGCCTAAATTACCATCACCCCATATACCAAAGCTATTTTTATTTTTTATTGATTTTCGTTCAAAACGTTGAATCGCATGCCAACTTACTGAAACGAGTTCAGAGTAAGCAATCGTACTTAAATCAATATCACCTTCCACTGCAACAACACGATCGTGGTCTAAAAAGACATAATCCTGCATAAAACCATCATAACCACTCGATCTAAACTTACTACTTGGCAAATAGTTTTCCGCAATGACTTCATCTTCTTCGACAGGCATATTTGGCACCATTATAACTTTAGTCCCAATTTTATACTCGCCTTTACTATCATAAACAACTTCGCCTACACCTTCATGAATTAAAGACATAGGTAGTTTTTTTTCTAGCACAGTTTGATTTCTACTACCTGTATAATAGCGTTGATCTGCTGCACAAATTGATAAATATAACGGACGTACAATAACTTTGTCACGTGTTATATCCTCATTATTATAAGTAACTTCAATTTGTCGTGGTGCCACTAATTGATACACTTGATTAATCATATATCATCCCACCCTTAATGATAGAGTTTGCTACTTTAAGATCATAAGGTGTTGTTATTTTAATGTTGTATAATTCTCCTAATACTAGGTTTACTTTTTTGTTAGACACAACTAATATTTTGCAAGCGTCTGTGAGAATTTTTTTCTCATCTGCACTTAGCTCATTATAACTATCACGTAATAAATTTATATTGAAAGATTGTGGCGTTTGCCCTTGATACATCTTATCTCGAACAGGGATTTCATCAATTACCTGTCCTCCTTCAGATGTGATGATAGTATCTGTTGCTGTTATAACTGTATCTACTGCGCCATATTTAATAACATTATCAATATTTTCTTTGATAATACGTCTTGTTAAAAATGGACGCACTGCATCATGAGTAACAATTACATCGTCGTCTGTAATTTTATGGTCTTGTTCTATAACATTAATTATACTCATAATGGTTTCATTTCGATCAGAACCACCTTGTACCACTTCTACACGCTCATCTGTAATATGAAATTTACGTAATGTATCTCGTGTATGTGAAATCCATTTTTGAGGCGTAGCAATGTATATTTTATCGAACTCACTTGTTAATAAAAATTTTTCCACTGTATGCACAATGATTGGCTTCCCATCTAAATCTAAAAATTGTTTTGGTAACGGAACATTCCCCATTCTGGATCCGACGCCACCTGCTAATATACCCGCATATATCATATGTATTTCCTCCTCTGTAATAATTCATTTAAGACACTATCAAACATGTATACCGAAGGCTACTTATATTTTAAGTCCATATATACCTTCCTTGTCCTACCTAGACAGTTATTTGTTCAAGTGACTCAAAGAAATTTAAGTTGTGTTAGGCTTGTGATTATCATCATCATACCAATTATCATTTTTCTTTGCTAGTTTTATCCATTTAATTTAAATCTATTTAAATGGTAACTATTTACTATTATTAAAGCATAGATACTGGTTTCACTTGTAATTAAATAATTGACTCACCTTAGATGCCAACATCTCGACTAACTAAATTTACGTTATACTATTCCCGATATTAATTAAAATAAAAGTTGTACAAATAAAAAACTTCTATCGCACTAACCATACGGTTTGTACGACAGAAGTCATTAAAGTCTATATTATCTGTTACCTACGTCTTGTCCTATTTCAACAGTCTTATCATTTTTATTGTAAATGACACCTTGTACACTGCCAAAGTTTGGATCATTACGCTTTTCTTTTACACTATAACCAAGACTTTTGAAAATATTAATATCTTCATCACTCATAGCTTTTTCATAAAATACAGTGGATCCATCATTATAAAATCTCGGTTTATCGATAGATTCTTGTAAAGTCCCATCACCTCTTAAGTAATCTATTAATACTTCATTAAGCGTTGTAGGGATTTTGTTACCACCAGGCGTTCCTATACCCATATAATAATCGGATCCCACCACAATTGAAGGTGCTGTGTATGACCGCGGTATCTTATGCTTACCATGGAAGTTAGGACTATTCGGGTTGTTAGTGAAGTTAGACAATGAGTTATTCATATAGAAACCTTGTTTCATATATTTACCTGAGCCAAAGAAACTAGATAGTGTGTTTGTTGTACTAGTCATTTTACCTTCTTTATCTACCACAACAAAATGTGTTGTACTTGTATTATCTATATTATTTGTATTGAAGTCACTACCCATACTCGTATTCATATTCAACTCATTTAATTTACCAAGCAAGTAATCTTGTGATAAATATTCATCATAATCTTGGTCTTGTCCATTCACAATGTCTCTGTTTCGATACATTAAAGCACGTGATTTCAAAATGCCTGAAATATAATCGGTACGATTTTCAGGCGTAGTTGCATCACCAGTTGCTTCATCCACTTTTAAACCTTGTAACATTAATGTCCCACCTAACGGGTTAGAGGCAGAGTATATTTTATGATTTAAGTACGTCGTACTCACCGGTTCTTTCTTTTTAGTTTTATAACTTTCAAAATCTTTTTCTGTTAATTTATCATCTAATTGACTGGATATTTTATCACCAATTTCATCATAAAAATATTCTGGACCATTGTCGCGAATACCTTTTAACGTTTTAGCTAACTCCGGTTGCTTAATGACATCACCTTCGCGTTTTGTTTTTTCATCATCAAAGAAAGGAGAATCTCTATCAACATCAGAACCATAAAGTTTCAAACTTCGTTCTAATTCTGAATCTACTTCAAAACCTTCTTCGGCTAATGGAATAACATGATTTAAAATATCTTTTTCAGACATTTTCCCAGCATCTTTATGTACTGTATGCATGCCATCTACAAATCCTGGCGTACCAATTTTATCCCCTTTTTTATATTTAAAAGAAGAGATATCTTTATATTGCCACTGTTTAGGTGGTACATTTTCTTGTCCATCATAATACAACATGGCACCACCGCCACCTAAACCAGAAGAGTGAGGCTCAGTCACTGCCAATGCATATGAAACACCTATTGATGCATCAACTGCGTTACCTCCATCTTCAATAATTTTATTACCCACTTTAGTAGCAATAGGATTGTTTGACGCTACACCATACTTCTTATTCGCATTTGTTTGATTATGATCTGCAATTTTATTTTCATATAATTCATCTTTATCATAATTATCTTTTTTGGTAATCATAAAAAAGAGTATCGATATAAGCATAGTTAAAATCAATATGACGATGAGTGTTTTCTTATTGTATATACTCATATTAGCTTGCCCCTTTAGATAAATATTGATGGTGTTTAGCTTCTAGTTCGTTTTGTTCATATTTATCTAAACCTTCATTGGCATTTGCAAACACAATCATCAAGAAAATAACTAAAATGATTGAAATTACCGTAATACTTAACCAATTATTTTTTAGGTTCATAATGGTAGCCTCCTTTCTCTTTTTTAAGATTAATAGTGTCACTTTCAAGTGTGTTTAATAATTTCTTTTCTTCTACCTTATTTGGATTTGCTTTAGAAACTTTTCCAGCTTTCGAACGTAATGGGGTTACTTTAAAGTCTGATGTTTTACCATTCCAATTTTGTTGAACTGCTAATCCTTGTTGGTTTTTTGAAAGGAAGTTTTCAGATGTTACGTTACCTAAACTGTAGAAGATATCAGTATTTTTATATTTTTCAATTTCTTGTACTACTGTATTATGGCCGATAATAACATCTGCACCAGCATCTGCTAACGCGTGTGCATATTTTTGTTGGCGTGTTGTTACATGTCTTTCATCTGGTATCCCCCAGTCAACATTAACTACAACATAATCATTTTGTTCTTTTAATTTCTTGATTAATGGTATAAATATGCTTGGTTCTAAACTAATTGATGTCGTATTTTTTAATGTGTCACTGTAATCTGATTCAATATCAGTAAAGGAGACATTAGCTACCTTTTTACCTTTAATATCTTGTTGTACTGTTTTACTATTGATTGGATTAGAACCATTCCCTGTCAAGAAGTTATATCCTGTCTGTGCTTCAACTGCTCTTTGTAAATCTCGTGCTTGCACGTTATCTAATGTTTCATTTATCAAATTAACACTTTTCATATTCAATGATTTCAAATACATGATATTATCAATATTTTCTTGCATATTCACTTTTTGATCATCTGAAAATTGGGACAAATGTAAACTAGTTGTTGAATAATCACTTCCTTTCAAGATATCTTTAACTGCACCAAATGTGTCATTTAGATTATTTTTTCTGATATGGTCATTCATATTGATATTTCCTAGATAAGTCATCCTTAATTCATTATTAGGTTTAGCCATTACTTCTACTGGTGTAATTTTTTGTGCTTTCATAGCAAATATCAATAACACTACAGCAATAATCAAAATAATTGAAGTGTACATCAAATTATATTTTTTATGCCGCTTCGTCCATTTCAGAACACGTTCATCTATTGTAAATCGTTTTGATTTCTTCATATTCCATGCTCCTAACTAGTTGATAAAGCTGTAAAAGAATAGGATGACATATGTAATACATGTCAGTAACATACATGTAGATAATGTGATAATTGCACCTTGCTTTTGAATTGTATTCGCAATAATGCCAGGAATTACCACCCCTATGCCGGACATTTCAACCATCTCAAAGGGGGTTATGGGGTACATCAAGTCAAATATAAATTTCAGTACCATACCAGTTAAAATCATTGCCGCAAACTTCCTACGGCCGTATAAAATAACCACCCTACTAATTCCATGATTGACTATAAAATATGTAATACAACTGATAATTAATACTGATAATAACATTATCGGTTGATCGAAAATTAACGCTAGATAACCAGGAACAACTAAGCCCGCTGGACTAATACCAAATTTTTCTGCAAATAGTAGACTTAAGACGATGCCTACAAACAATGAAAAGTATAACTCTGAACCTATCATATTATTTTATCCCTTCTATGAATTCTGCTATTTTTTTACCTGGGCCATGAATATTACCCACACAGAACACTAACGCATTTTCACATTCTTGATATAACGCTTGTTCTATTTCTTTAAAGTCACTACCTTCAAAATTCAAATAATTTTTTTCTGGATATTGTCGCATCACATCAGTAACCATTTGCGTACTTTTACCTGTACAAATCAACGTATCAAATGGCACATCTTCGATAAAATTTTCAGCAAATGCTTTCGTTCTATCCACCCTATCCGCACGACAATTCAAAATAATAATCCGTTTACTATATGGATAGTTATAAGATTCAATTTTATTTAAAATAGCTTTAGTTGATTGTGGTTCGTTGGCTGCAAAAGCGTTAACATAGACATTAGTTGTTTGATTTGCATTGAAATATTTCACTTCAACTGCTCCAGAATCTGGCGGTGCATCTAACATACCTTGTAGTGCTACATTTCTATCTATACCTAATGCCTCTGCAACTCCCATAGCAATCGCAACATTATCAGGGAAAACTAAATAATCAAACTCTCTTAAAAATGATTCAGGTACTTCATCTTTATCTACAACAATAAGTTTCGTTTTACGTCGTTTCGCAACTTTGGCGAAATATTCCGTATAGTCATCTTTCATGACAACAAGATGTCCTTTATACGGTATGGTTGCTGTAAATGCCTCAGCAACTTCCTTTAATGTAGGCCCTAACACATCCATATGGTCTTCCATCACATTCACAATAACTCCAATATTGGCTTTTACCAAATCCCTTTGGAATGTGATTTGATAGTCTGGGTTAACCGCCATACATTCATTTACGAGTGCGTTCGCTTTTTGTTTTACTACTTTGCGAATAATATCACGTTGCTCACCTATATTAGCCCCTTGTGGCTTTCTATATACCGGATATTCTCTTGGTGTAAACCAATACAGCATACGTGCATCTGTGCCAGTAGTTTTACCAATGACTCGATATTGATCTTCACGTAATGTTCCATAAATTAATCTTGTAATAGTGGATTTCCCCCTAATACCATTAATATTAATTCGAACCGGGATTTTGGATAATCGCAAGGAATGTTTCTTTTTTTCTACAATTCCTAACCATAATATTAAGCCAACGCAAATGATGATAAGTAACAAACTTAGTCCCTCTCTTCGTTAAACACAGTAATTGTATTGCTTTTATTTTAAGGTGAAAAATTAATTGCCGACGGTATAAACGACTTCGTGAAATATTTAAATCGTAAATAATTAATTTCTACCATCTATTAACGCTATGCTACCATGCAGTTATTTAGCTAGTTTTAATCGTATAAATTACAAGTAAATAAATTGTAAAGTTAAATTTACAATTCCATTTAATATCTTATCAACACTAATTTAATACGACTTTAATAATCATTCAAAAAAATGAAAATATTTTTTTAATTTTTAGAAGGTAAAATATAAAGCAATAAAAATTCACTTCAAGAAATATAATTTTTACTAGATTTTTACAATCAATTAAAGTTCACGTGTTACCTTTAAGTTGAAACATATCATATACTTATTTTGGAGGTAAACATGAATAAATCTGTAAAGTTAGCTGTTGCAATTTATCTTGGTGCAATTCTAATTGTTTGTGGTGGTTATTTGATTATGATTTTAGTCGGCAGTGTCCAAGGAAATGATATGCGAGGTTCTGTTTTGGATGCGGATAACACAAAAAATATTGAAAACATCGATTACAATGAAAGTGCAACTAAGAAGACTAGTGTTAAATTAAATGCTTTGCCTTCGACTATTGAATTACCAAATGAAGTAAAAACTAATATTCAACAAAATACAACGGCGTCATTCAGTCAGCCTGCTTAAAATATGATATAAACATTCCAGTTCATAATATACAAAGTATTGAACGATTCCTTTTATTTTATATTTATGATTATTTTTCTATATACTAGTAATCAAAGGTTAAATTTTATAAAACAAAGGGGATTTTTATATGAGTAAATTTAGTGAAAATGAAAAAGTTCAAATTTTGAGAGATTTAGTAGAAATTAAATCCGTAAATGACAATGAGCTGGAAGTATGTAACTACTTACATCAACTGTTTTCTCGTTATGGTATAAAATCTGAAATTATTAAAATAAATGAC
Source organism: Staphylococcus arlettae (assembly GCF_025560845.1). Lineage (NCBI taxonomy): Bacteria > Bacillati > Bacillota > Bacilli > Caryophanales > Staphylococcaceae > Staphylococcus > Staphylococcus arlettae. Next base: position 467,841 of record NZ_CP094803.1, on the reverse strand, counting down.
ACGCGTGCGAATCTTGTAGCTGAAATTGGTTCAGGTAGTCCTGTCTTAGGTGTTTCTGGTCATATGGATGTCGTGTCAGCTGGTAATGAAGAGAAATGGACGTATGATCCTTTTAAACTTACTGAAGTTGATGGGAAATTATACGGTCGTGGCTCTGCTGACATGAAATCTGGTTTAGCTGCTTTAGTAATTAGTATGATAGATATTCATGAACAAGGTTTATTAACCCAAGGTACACTCCGTTTACTCGCTACTGCTGGAGAAGAAATAATAGGTGAAGGTGCGAAAGCATTTCACTCAAAAGGTTATATGGATGATGTTGAGGCACTATTAATTGCTGAGCCTTCCGAAGATCGTATTATTTACGCACATAAAGGCTCTATGGATATTCGTGTCAGCTCTAACGGCAAAGCGTCACATAGTTCTATGCCTGATTGGGGCTTCAATGCCATTTCTCCATTAGTAGCATTCATCTATAAAGCAGAAGAACAGTTTTCACAATTTAACCAAACTAATGATTTATTAGGTAAACCCTTAATGAATGCCACATTATTCAGTGGTGGTACTCAAGTAAATTCTATACCTGAATACGCTGAAACTGATTTTAATATTAGGACGATACCTGAACATGATAACAAGCAATTTATATCCTATTTCAATGATATTCTAAAACAAATCGAAACAACTCAAACAGACATTACAATTGATACTTATATGTCTAGACCTCCTGTTTATACTACAGGTGACAATAAGTTAGTGAACTTAGCATATGAACTGGGCCAAACGTATTTAAATACTGATTTAGAAACATTAGCTTCTCCTGGCGTTACTGATGCTTCTGATTTATTAGTAGGTAAAGATGAAAACTTCCCATTTATTATGTATGGACCAGGTTTAATAACTCAAGCACATCAAGTAGATGAGCATGTGGACAAAGAAAAATATTTAACTTTCATTAATTTATATACAGAATTTATTCCACGCTATTTATCAGCACATTAAGACACAAAATAGGTGACTGTTTTTGAGACGCTATAGTTTGCGTCTTAACGACAGTCACCTTTTAATATATTATAACTATAAAATTATTGCGTTGTTGCGCAGTCTCACCTTAAATTTAATTGTCGCAGTTGAAACTGCTTTGGTGTTTCTTGATAGTGCGCTTTAAATGCTTTAATAAAATAACTAGTTGTGGCAAAACCACAATTCATGGCAACTTCTGTCACAGAGTATGTTGCTAATAACAACTGTTCTTTACTTTTTTCTAAACGATAGTTTAATAAATAGCTCAATGGTGTGTAACCTACATATTTTTTGAAGAGCTTGATGGTCTCTGCTTTGCTCATATGTATGTGCTCACTTAAATCAGTTAATGTTATCTTATGATGATAATTTTGTTGCATCAATGTTATCAAGTGTTTTATACGATAATCAAATTGATAACGCTGTTGATTCACATGTTGACCCATGTAATCGTATAACCATTTTAAGCAATTATAATAGTAGTTTAATATCGTTAGTTGATAATGTGTAGACTGTTGATCATACGTTTGACCTGCATTTTTAATAAAACTAAGTATATCTTCATATTTAGTTTCACTTTGACGAAGTACAATATATGGTATGTGCTGGGTATGTTGCAAAATATAATCTACATATTCAAATTCTACATATTGACTTATGTGAGGTAACTCCACATTCCAACAGTAATATTCAGTATATGGTTGTTGTTCAGCTATTTCATGGATAATATTAGAATTAATAAATATCCCGTCTCCTGCATTCAAATAATGCTTACTTCCACTAATGTGTACTATCAATTCACCTTTTATGACATACATAAATTGTAATGCGTGATGCCAATGTAAAGGTATATAACCAAACATAATATCTGTCATCACATTATGCAGTATGACATGTTTCCATTGCTTATCTGGATAGTGTATTAATTCTTCTTGTTGTTCATTTATAATGATTGGCTCCGGCATGACCTCACCTCAATATTTTGCTATTTTCGACTCATTTTTAAGTATTTTATCAAAAAATATCTGCTTATAATATAATTAACTTACATGATTGAAGATAAATGATGTCATATTTTTTTACTAAACGATTTCTTGGCATTTGTTTTGCTATTATTGGTGCAACATTTTGGGGGCTCGGAGGTACTGTATCTGATGAACTTTTTCGTCATCATGGTATTAATATGAACTGGTACGTCACGGCTAGACTAACCATTAGTGGAATTCTATTATTGTCGTTATATAAGCTTATGTATAGACGTCACTCACTATTTGCTATTTTCAAAAACAAATCAACCTTACTTGCATTGATGTTATTTTCAATATTGGGCATGTTGTTGGTTCAATATTCATATATGGCTTCCATCAATTATGGTAATGCTGCCGTTGCAACGTTATTACAATATATCGCGCCAGTCTACGTGATTATTTGGTATGTAATACGCAAAAAAGAAGTTTTGCAACTGTTTGATATTATTGCCATAGTATTAACTTTAACCGGTACATTTTTATTGTTAACGAATGGATCTATTAGCCAAATCGTTGTGGCCCCACCAAGTCTTATATGGGGTATAATTTCAGGATTATCGCTTGCCTTTTATACAATATATGCACCTAGACTGCTTAATAGTTTTTCTCCCATTTTAGTTGTGGGTTGGGCTATGATGCTGTCAGGTATACTCATGAATTTTCAAACACCTATTTGGCATTTCAACTATGAGAGTTTAAACTTTGCTACGATAAACTACTTACTATTCGGTATTATTGCTGGAACAACTATTGCTTTTTTCTTTTTCATCAATAGTTTGCAATATTTATCTGCCAAAGAAACTACGCTATACGGTACTATCGAACCAGTGGTAGCAGTAGTTGCCAGTGTTTTATGGTTAAAAATTCAATTTTTGCCATTCCAGCTTGTTGGTATGTTGTTAATTTTAATTTTGATAGTTATACTATCATTAAAAAAACAGCCTGACAGCTAAGAAAAATAAGGATTCAGTTGAACATTAGTAAGTTCACTGAATCCTTGTTTTTCTATATGTCTTAATTCTCTTAATCATATATCCATACTAGCTCATTAAGTAGTTTAATCTTAATGTTTACTAATAATATTTTTTAATTTTACTAATAGTTGTTGTCGTTCTGGTATAGGGAATATTTGATGAATATGGAATAACTTATAACCAGGTAAAAAGTCATGCGTAATATTTTGTTCATTTAACATATTGGACAATTTGACTGCATCCGGGTACAGTGTTTCTTTAGTTCCTATTGATATTGTAATATGACCTAAATCTGCTAAATCGCCATTAATCGGAGATACTTTCCAATTGCTGAGTGGTAAAGAGTCAGCCCATAATTTTAAGAAAAATTTACTGCCATCAATACCTAACATAGGATCTATATGTTCATATAATCTTGCTTGTGGATTACTAAATGTTGCATCCAACACTGGTGATAATAATACTAAATTGCTTGGTTGCGGTAATTGCAATTGTTTCAAATATTGCGCAAACGATAGCGTAAGTTGGCCACCAGCCGAATCACCCATTATCGTTAGTTGATGTGTATGTTCTACTTGATGCAACATCTTACTATATAGTGCCTCCAATAAGTCAAAAGTATCTTGGTAAGTCCCATGAGGTACCTTAGGATATATCGGCATAATGACTTTAGCATCCATTGTCGATGCTAATAAATCTATATATTCAAAATGTTGCTTTAATGGATTTTGGAACCATGCGCCACCATGTAAATATAGTATAACGGGTTGCTGACGTGATTGTTGTTGATTAATCACATATACCGTCGATTCATGAACTTGCTCAGTTAAAACTTCATTATTAAAATCATAGCTTGTCCCTTTATAAGGTGCTTTTGTCGTATTTTCAACTTGCTTTAAAGCTTGTTGAGCCGCTTCTACTGTCATAAAAGTACGTTTCATATTCGTTATACGAAACATCATTTCATATAAAAAACTAGAATAACTCCTTTTCTCTAGTATTTTAGCGTAACCGTAAGATGCTAAAAATGTTGCACTAGTAATAGCTGTTAATTTTTTTATCATACATAAACCTCCATACAAACTATTACCTTTATTTTAACTAATTTTGCGATCAAATATTAGTCAAACCCCTTTAACGTTACTAAATACTCTCTATCAGTTCACTCATTTGCCCTTCTAACAGTTTTGCCATATATAATTCATCATGATACAAACCATCCATATAAACTGATTCACGTTTTATACCTTCAATTTTAAATCCAATTTTTTCATAAAAATTGATAGCTGGGCTATTATAAGTAATAACCGTCAATTCTAAACGTCTTAATCCTCGGGACATAGCCCATTGTATACTTTCATTAAACATTTTTGTGGCAAATCCTTGTTGATGAAAATCTTCCATTAGTCCTGTATGTATATAACCAATATGTTTGATTTTTTTAATTTCACTAATATGAACAGATAAATAACCAACAATAGTATTATCATTTTGCTTTACACCGATATAGTAATTTTCTGCTAAATCTTGATATAGATTCGAAGATTCGAAAGTTCTTTCATCTGGCAAGTACAACATGTATTGTGATTCTTGATCTATTTTCTTCATACAATGATATAAGTTAATAGCTTCGTCTGGTGTTATACGTTCTATTTTCATCGTTAACCCCCATATTCTATTTGATAATACTTATATCATACATGATACAATTCAATTGTGAAACATTATATTTATTTTAGTGATGACCTGTAGTCGCAAAGGGAGTGGGACAGAAATCTGATTTTGAAAAAATGATTTCGTCGTCCCACCCCGGCAAGGATGACTAGTATTGTAAAAAGCTTGGTTTGAAGCGCATTTTCAATGCAGTCAGCTACTGCCCATATGAAAAGAGGTTTTGAATAAAATATGGAGTGGGACAGAAATCTGATTTTGAAAAAATGATTTCGTCGTCCCACCCCGGCAAGGATGACTAGTATTGTAAAAAGCTTGATTTGAAGCGCATTTTCAATGCATTCACCTACTGCCAATATGAAAAGAGACTAGAACGAATCTATTTTGTCCTAGTCCCTACACTATATACACATAGTTTGAATTTTGTAAAAAATAAAAATGATTATAACACTTTCTCTAATGCTCTAAACTGTTATACATTAAAGATAATTGCTTTTCAAATTGTTGCATATCAATGAATCTGCCTTGACGATGCATTTCTTTGCCATTTAAAAAAATCAAATCTACAGGTACTGTAAATATTGTAAGTTCTCCTGCTATAGCTTCAACTTCACTTTGATTAATGACACCAAAAGCGACATTGGGATATTCACTAACTACACCTTCTATTTGAGGTAGCACTGCATGACAAACACTACAATTGTCTCTCATTACATGTACTACAGCAATTTCATGGTTATTTATAAATTGATAAAATGCTGTAACTGAATTTAAATTTATCGTCATTGCTTACACCTTCTTTTGTCAGCTATATTTTGTGAAACATTCATGACTTACGGTACAATTCACATATGCTTTCAGCGCAGCGGATTTTTTCAAAATAAGTTATGACATCTCACTTTAGTCATAAGTCTTTTGCGACTTTGGAATAAATACAGCACGTTCACTATTACCCGGGTAATAATATCCATGAGGCACTGTTTGTAATTCTATCAAACTCCCCCATGGAGTTTTAATGTACACAGTTTGATTATCTGCTGTGTCTTCGTATTTAGTATTGCTATGAGGTTCAGAAATAGGCTGTCCTCCCGCTTTTTTTACACGTTGCAATGCAGCTTCAAAATTATCAACATAAAATGAAATATGTGTAAAACCGATATCTTGTAATCGCTGTGCTGGTTGCTGTTGCGCATTTTCAAACTCGAACATTTCAATATTAGGTCCATTACCAAAAACCATCATACGTTTTTTGACAATTTGAGCACCCGGTGTTAACCCAAGCACATGTTCCACAAAATTTCCATCTCTTGGTGGTTCTAATTTTGTTTGGCTATCATATGCGATTTGTCCTTCTAATGCATCAGTAAAAAAACGTGTCGCATCATCAATATTAGGTACTGTCAAACCAATATGATTTATTCCTCTAGTTATAGACACCTTTAACACCCCTAACATCAACGCTTGATTAATCTTACATTTTACCTTTATTTAAATCACATTACAGTTCAATTTCATTAAGTAAGCGTCTAACCTATTATAGTTTGCTTCTATTTAATAAATATTTTTACTATCAGTATACAATTTGTACCTACCATAACATCGTAACTATAAATACACATTAATTCCGCTCATAGTTTTTCTACACACCATTTACAAATTATAATTCGTTGTCTATATTCTCATCTAATAAACTAAACACAGCATTTTTAGAAAGATAACCAATTTTTTAATTATTTACTTGTCTACTTGACTGGGTGCAGTTCATTGATTTGTTCCAACCTCTTTTAATATTGGCAGTAGCTGACTGCATTGAAAATACGCTTCAAACCGAGCTTTTTTCAACGCTAGTCATCCTTGCCGGGGTGGGACGACGAAATCATTTTTTCAAAATCAGATTTCTGTCCCACTCCCTTTTATCTATATTAATATTTTTTACATATTTAAAAGATAGTTACGCATTATCATTAACCGTTATAATAGTTTGCCCAACTGTAACAGGTTGTGCAGATTTTATAGTTAACGTTTGGTTTGTTAAGTTTGTAATTACAATAGGCGTAATAATACTTGGTGCATGCGCTTGAATATAATCTAAATCTATTTTGATCAATGGTTGTCCCACTTCTACATTGTCATCAGTCGTTACTAAACTCTCAAAGCCTTGTCCTTCTAACTTCACTGTATCTATACCTATATGAATTAAAACTTCTAAACCTTCTGGCGTTTCTAAACCAATGGCATGAAGTGTCGGGAATATTGTTTTTACAGTTCCAGTAATAGGTGAAACTATCACATCATCTTTAGGGACAAAAGCTATACCATCTCCCATTAATTTATCTGCAAAAACTTGGTCAGGCACTGCTGTTAGAGGCATAATTTCACCGTTACCAGGTGCGCTAATGAGTGTCTCTGTACTATTAGTCGTTGGGACGGCAGTATCATCTTCTACCACTGTCGTTTCACTAGGTTTGGTAATTTCACCACTCATGATACGGAGTATATCATGTTTAATTTGATCAGACTTCGGCCCGAAGATAGCTTGCATATTATTACCTACTTCTAACACGCCTGAAGCACCGAGAGCTTTTAAGGCAGCCACATCGACACTACTTTTTTCGTTGACTTCAACTCGTAAACGTGTAATACATGCATCCAAATGTTTGATATTCTTTTTACCACCCATTGCGTTCAACACATCAAATGGTAATGAAGCTACTGATGAATCTTTTGTTTCTGTTTCTTCATCTTCACGTCCAGGTGTTTTTAATTTAAATCGTTTAATAACAAAACTAAATAAGAAATAATAAATTATTGCATATACAATACCTACTGGAATAACTAATAGGGCATTGGTACGATCCCAGTTTAATAAACCATATAAAATATAATCAATAAATCCACCAGAAAATGTCATACCAATTTTGACATCTAATAAATGCATAACTAAAAATGATGACCCTGCAAGCAACACATGGACTACATATAATAATGGAGCCACAAATAAAAATGAAAATTCTAATGGTTCAGTGATACCAGTTAAAAATGATGTTAAACCAGCAGATAACATTAAGCCACCTACAATTTTTTTGCGTTCAGGTTTTGCGTTACGATAAATCGCATACGCTGCAGCTGGCAAACCAAACATCATAAATGGATACTTACCGGTAGTAAATGCACCCGCTGTAAATTCTACGCCATCTTTCATTTGTGCCATCCAAATACGTTGATCTCCTTGTACTAATTCACCGCTATGGCTGACGTACTGACCAAACTCAAACCAAAACGGAGCATAAAAGATATGATGTAAACCGAATGGAATTAAAGAACGTTCAATAATCCCAAAAATAAAAGTTGTTAATGTTAAATTTTTATTTAATAAGAAATTGGATAATTGATTTAATCCCTCTTGAATCGGTGGCCATACAAAGCTTAATAGTACACCCGTTACAATCGCTACAACTGAAGTAATAATTGGCACAAAACGTTTACCGGCAAAAAATCCTAAAAAGGCAGGTAACGTTATATTATAAAACTTATTATAGCACCATGCTGCTAGAGCCCCCATGATAATACCACCAAACACTCCTGTTTGTAGAGTTGGAATGCCTAATATCAATACATTCTCTGGCTCTTTCGCTGCTTGACTCAGTGTTTTAGCACCATCAGCATAACTAAAAATATCATCGATAGTAATATTCATAACTTTACCCATAGTTGCATTCATAATTAAATAACCAACTAGCGCAGCTAATGCTGCTACACCGTCTCCACCCGCTAAACCTAAAGCTGTCCCTACAGCAAAAAGAAGTGGTAAATTATCAAAGATAATTTGTCCTGCGGATTCCATAATAGATGAAATAATAACAAATACTTCATGTTCTAACCAAGGTGCTATTGCGACAAGTTGTGCATTGCATTTCCCAATGCGAGTAAAATACCCGCAGCCGGCAATATCGCAACAGGTAACATCAAAGCTTTACCGATACGTTGCAATTGTCCGAAAAATCGTATAAACATAACCTACTAACATCCCTTCGAGTAAACATTATCGAAAACAAAAAAGGCATGAGCAAACAAAACTAAACTGTAATAGTATAGTTTCATTTTGCTCATGCCTGCCTTACCAGTAACACGCGTTTCGATAAATTTGTTAATAGTATACAATGAATTCAGTTTTAGCACAATATCATTGTACTCATTTTATTAAAATATTTCATTACTAAATTTAATAATTTAACATTAACGCAATCGACATGGCAGCAATACAAATAAATACCCATAACACAATGACTTTCCATGCGAACTTCAACCATTGCACATAACTAATCTTAGCTACAGCTAATGCTCCCATTAATATTGCGGATGTCGGAAATAGAATATTACTAATAGCATCACCATATTGGAATGCTAATACTGTCATTTGACGATTGATATCTAATAAATCTGCAATTGGCACCATCAGTGGCATCGTAGTTAATGCTTGGCCCGAGCCTGATGGAATAAAGAAGTTCAAGAAAAATTGAAAGACAAACATAACGATAATGACTAATGATGCTGGTACATCAGATAATATCGAAGACATGCCGTGAACTATAGTGTCGATAACTTTCCCGTTCTCTAAAATTACGATAATACCTTTGGCAAAACCAACAATCATGGCACCAAATAAAATATCTTTCATTCCTTCTATCAAAGCATCAAATGTCCCATTGATACCTAAACCACCTATCAAACCAGCAAGCAAACCTGCTAATAAAAAATTGGCACTCATTTCATTAAAAGACCACGAAAATTTGAAAATACCAAAAACATTTAGTGCAATCGTGCCAACAATTAACGCTAATCCTGCAGCTTGTCTTTTAGTAAATCTACTATATTCATATGTTTGGTTGGTGTTTTCGGCTTGTTCCAACTCCAACACTAAACTTTTAGACATGTCTTTTTTAACCTTAAAAGCATAGAGCATTACAGTAGTAATTGCCGCTGTTAAAACAAATAAATAGATTATCGTTCTTAAACCCCACCCAGAAAACATTGGGATCTCGGCAACCGTCTGTGCCACACCAACAGTAAATGGATTAAGCATTCCTCCCATAAAGCCACTTGCAGCACCTAATATCACAATAGATGTTCCTGTTAAGGCATCATAACCTAAAGTTCTAGCAATAATGATGCCGATGGGGACAAATATTATAGTTTCTTCTGCTAAACCAATTGAAAAACCTAAAATTGAAAAAATAGTCATTGTTAGTGGAATCATTAACACTTTAAAATTACCTAACTGACTCATAACATATTTAACACCAGTCTCAAATGCGCCTGTTTTATGTACTATCCCAAACGCACCACCAACTAAAAATATGTAAAAAACAATCTCGCCTCCACTAATTAATCCTTCAGGAATTGCTCTAAAAATATCAAACAATGAACCACCTTGCTGCGCTACCTCTTTATAAGACCCCGAAATAACGAGTGTCTGACCATTTTTTTCTTCTCTATCATACTCCCCAGCAGGAATAATATAAGTGAGTAGACACGCAATTGTAATAATGCCCATTAATAACGCGTATGTATGAGGTGTTCTAAATTTCAACTGTTGTATCCAACGTTTCATACCTTTACCCCTTCCTCATCATTATTTCTTATCTATACCCTATGTGACTTAAAATATTAGACTCATTTTCTACTCATGATTACGCTACTCTCTTTTATATTTTTTAAAATACAACAATACTTAAAGAGCAATTTATCTTAGTATAAAAATAGGAAGGGAATTAAATGGAGCCATTTAATTCCCTTCCTTAAAATACTAGCTATTTCTTCTCTTTATTAAATGATCATAACGTAAACTTACTTTATTGGTAACACTCCTACAACAGCTTTTGCTATTTTTATTTATTAGAAAAATCTTTTAACTGCAGTAGAAAGTGGTGGAATTTCGTCTAAGTCTAATTTTTTATCCTCTGTAAGTGAACGATACGCCCAGACACCATAGTTGATTGCTTCGTCTGTTACTATTTTACCTGGTAAAGGCGCAGCGTTTGGATCAACATACACATTTACTATAGTTGGTTTTGTTTGTGACATAGCTTCTTCTACGATTTCGTCTATGCGATTAGGATCTTTCAACGTATAACCTACACCGCCAGCACTTTCAGCGAACATCGCTAAATCTACGTCAGTAAAATCAATTGCATACTCTAATTCTCCAGCAGCTTGTTGTTCATATTTAATAAATGATAACTCTTGGTTATTTAATACAAAGATAGTCATTGGCAAATCATATTGTACTGCTGTTGCAAAATCTTGCATAACCATTTGGAATGCACCGTCACCTGCAATACCAACTACTTGGCGGTTTGGATATGCACGTTTAGCAGCAATCGCACCTGGTAAAGCACAACCCATAGTACCTAACCAACTAGAAACAATAAATTTATTATTTACTGTTAAATCTAGGTAACGTGTTGACCATACTGTTGATGTACCTACATCAATTGAAAAGATTGCATCATCAGTTTTGACATGGTTAATCGCATCCATTAATCTTTCAGGTCGGATTGGACTGTTGTCATTTGCTTTATCTTCAGCCATCCAAGCATCCCAAGTTGCTTTACGTTCTAACGTTTTATTTAAGAAATCTCTATCTGACACATGGTTCATTGTATCAGTTAATTGTTGTAACGCGTACTTACTATCTCCTATAATACCAACATTTACATCAAAACGATGGCCAATAGCTTCTGGATTCGTATCTATTTGAATTGCTTTAATATTCTTCTTAGGCAAGTAATCTACATATGGATAATTAGTACCTACCATAATGAGCAAATCAGCATCTTGTATCGTTTGATAAGACGTTTTTGTTCCAATCTTACCTAAGTTACCAATGTTGTATGGGTGCGCATCAGCTAAAATACCTTTTGCAGGCAATGTGATAATTGTTGGTACTTTTGCCGCTTCGATAAATTCTTTCACTTCATCTTTAGCATGCTTAGCACCTGTTCCTAATAACATCACTGGACGTTTACTTTTATTGACTAATTTAGCAGCTTTTTTAATACTACGTGGCTTTGGATTAACACGTGCTGGTGGCGCTGTATCTACTTTAGTATTTGTTGTATCTTTTACTTTTTGTGTTAATAGATTATTAGGTAAAACTAACACTGCCACACCTTTTTGTTCATACGCCGTACGAATTGCTTCATTTACAATACCGAACACGTCTTTATCATTTTCCGTAATTTGACGGCTATAGACAGCAACACCTTCAACCATTTTTAAAATATCTGTTTCTTGAAATGCTTTAGTTCCAAGTGCAGTACTATCTGTTTGTCCAGCCAAAATCAATTGAGGCACACTATCCATTTGGGCATCATACATACCATTTAATAAATGTACAACCCCTGGACCGCCAATACTTAAAGCAACACCTATTTTACCAGTAAGTTTGGTATAACTTGCTGCTGCCAAACTTGCCACTTCTTCATGTCTAACATGTACAAATTCAATACTATTTCGTTCTGTTCTTAAACTATCGACAACCGCATCTATTGAATCACCTGGAATGCCATACAAGTGATCGATATCCCAAGCTTGTAATGCTTTTACTAATGCTGTATTCCCTTTAATTTTTGCCATTTAAAAAAATCTCCTTTCATAAAGTCAATGTTACAAATTATAATTCCTTCAAAATTTCACTTCAACTTAATCGGGTTATAAGTCATTGAATGTTTTAGTATAAAAACAAAATAAATAATGGTATGAGCACCGAACTCAACACTGCTGTTAATATCATACCTATTGAACTAAACGCTCCCGATTCTATATCTAACTCTAATGCTTTTGCAGTACCAAAGGCATGTGAAGAATTACCATACGTTAAACCTCTAGCGATTGATGTTTGAAACTTAGCAAATTTCAATAGATAAGCGCCTAACATACTGCCAATTAAACCTGTAGTGATAATAAACAAAATAGTAATTGTATCCGTTCCGCCTAATTGATGTGATAACTCTATACCGACTGCTGCTGTAACTGAACGTGGTAGTATAGTAGCAATAACTTCTTTCGAATATCCTAGTAATTTTAATGAGAAAAAGATTAAAAAGAAATTTATCGTTACTGCAGCTACAACACTAGTAAAAATTATATTTGCATGTTTTAAAATTTTAGTTCTATTTTGATATAGTGGGTATGCCAAACAAACAACCGTACAATTAAGTAAGTAGTTAATCCACTGACCACCAACCATATAATCATCATAGCTTTTGCTAAACAGTAGCAGTAATCCAATAATAATTATGGAAGAAATCAATGCTGGATTTAGTAATGGATTTTTATATTTTAACTGTAATTTTTTGGCGAAAATATATGCGCAAATGGTGATTATAATCATTAACAAACCTTGCCAAATAATCATCAACTTTGCTCTTTTCTAATGTGTAATAAATTCGCCATTTTTTCTGCTATAAACCCTGAAATTAGTGCTACAGCACATGTTCCTGCAACTACTAATAAGAAGAATAATATAAAATGAAGATTTATTTCAGAAGTTATATCCATAATGCCAACTACTGATGGTACAAAGAAAAAGACCATTGTTCCAATTAAAAAATTAGCGCCATCACGAATCCATCTTTCTGGAATAATCTTAAATTGTAGTAATACAAAGAACAATATCAATCCAACAATACTACCTGCTATAGGTATGTGTAATGCTTTCTGCAGCACATTACCTAAAGATGTTATACCCATTAACAGAGCAACTTGAACTATAATTCTAATTGTTTTTAATGCAAACTGCATTAGCACCCATCCTTTAATTATTATTTACACTTCGTGTGTATCAATTACATATTAAGTGTAAGCCATATTTGCACATAATAAAAATATTGATTATAGATACTACCTATTACTTTTTTCTATGGAATCGTTTTCTTTAATAGTTGATCATAATAAAAACCTTGTGCCTTAAATATCACTAGTCACACTGTGATATTAAGTACTACAAGGTTTTTGACATTACTCTATAAACGTTGGCTCATAAAATCTATCCATTGACGTGTTGCATGACTTAAATACTTCTCTTTCTTCCAAATTACACCTAATTCCCATTTCATAGCACTATCATTGATATTAATATGTTTAAAATTACTATCTAACATGCGTACGATATTATCCGGTAAAATACTAACACCTAAATGCGCATTAAGTAAATTTTCAATGAAATTCCACTGTGATATCTTAGAAATTGTTTTAGGTATAAATCCTGCATTTTTAGCTGCTTCTCTAATCTTATCGTTTAAATAAAAGTCCTCGTTAAATAAAATATAATCTTCATTTGCTAACTCTTTCATTTCTACTGTTTTACGATGGGCTAAGTGATGTTCTTTATTAAGTACTAACTTTAAATCTTCTTGGTACAAAGGGATTGAGTTAAATATCGTACCATCTACTGGCAAGGTGGTAATACCAATATCAATTTCATCATTTGCAAGCTGTGATTCAATCATTTTCCCACCATTTTCTACTAAATTATAGGTAATATTGGGGTATAATTTATGAAACTCGCCTAATATCTGGATAAATTTATTCATATTCATCACTGCCGATAAACCGATACTAATATGCCCCGTTTCTAATCCTAATAAACTATTAATTTCTACCGGTAAATTATTATATAGCGCTAATATTTCTTTACACTTTTGATAAAATACTTGCCCAGCATCTGTTAATTTCAATTCTCTTTTACTTCTATCAAACAGTGGCATACCTAATTCTTTTTCTATGTCTTTAACTGCTTTGCTGATTGTCGGTTGCGCTATGTACAATGATTTTGAGGCATTCGTCATACCACCTTCGTTTACTACTTCCACGAAGTAACTCATTTGTTTAATATCCACTGATTACACCTACTTTATATCTTTAGTTATGGTTATTGGTTATATTGATTTTAGCATGAGCTATACCTTTTTAAATGTAAAACACTCATTGTATTAGCAATTCAAGCTTCTACTTATACAATACACCTAAACTCGCCACATCTATCAGCAGCTTTATTTTAATATTGTAAGGCGTCTATTTGTTCTAAACGCATAGTTGAGCCTTGATTATATAATACAATGATGGCTATTACTAAAATGACCAAGCTGAGTAAAATGAGTCGTCGTCCCTTAATTGTTAAATCTTTAAATATGGCTAATATCAATATGATAACAAGTAAACAAAATAGTGCATAAGCTATAAACATAAGTAAAGTTCCCATATTATTTCCTTCCTTTGATGTTATTTAACACAATTATATTTGTTGTTATCATTTTGAGTCGAGGTACCCGAGACCTATCTTTTGTAACTAAAAAGTAGGTCCTGCAATGAAATATTTATCATCCAATTGCACGAACCTACTATTGTAATTTTTGTCTAACATTGTTAATACTACGAGATTATGCTAAATCACCTTTAGTAATTGTATCGTCTTCACTATCTTTAAGTTTAATAATTTTAAATCCAATAAATCCGAAAATGATTGAAATTATTGGTACTGTATAATTTAGCACCGCAAATGGCGCATATTCCATAACTGATACACCTAATGTCGATGCAATAAACACACCACATGTATTCCATGGCACAAATACACTTGTTAATGTCCCACCATCTTCTAATGCTCGTGATAGATTTTTAGCGTGCAACTGTCGTTCTTTAAATGTGGATGCATACATTCTTGAAGGTACTATAATTGAAATATATTGTTCTGAACATGTACAGTTCGTTCCTATGCAGGCAATAATAACTGAAGCAATCAATGATCCTGTATTTTTAGCAAACTTTAATACTACTGCAATTAATGATGATAGCATTCCCGAATATTCCAGTACCCCTCCAAAAGTCATTGCTACAATAGTTAACGAAATCGTATAAAACATAGATTCTAAGCCACCACGATTAAATAACTCATCGATAAGACTATTTCCTGAATCGATTTTATATCCTGTTTGTAACGCTGTTAGTGCTTCAGTCAAACTACCACCCTGTACAAATATTTGGGCAAAAAATCCTAATACTATACCTACCGAAATTGCGGGTACAGCTGGAACTTTTAATACTACTAGTAAAATTACCACCAATGGCACAAGCAGTAGCCACGGTGTAATTATAAATTGATCATTCATAGTAGCTAACATGTTATTTATTTTTTCTGCATTCATAGCTGTTTTATCTAAACGGAAGCCTATAATGCCAAATACTGCTAAAGCAATAATTAATGCTGGAATCGTTGTATACATCATGTGTTTAATATGGTCAAATAACGGCACTTTAGTTAAACCTGATGCCAAGTTTGTCGTATCTGACAATGGACTCATTTTATCGCCAAAATAAGCACCACTTATGACTGCACCTGCAATCATACCTGGTGAGATTCCCATACTTAAACCTATCCCAATTGATGCAACCCCCACTGTAGCCATCGTAGACCAACTGCTACCTATTGCTAATGAGACTATGCCACATAAGATTACCACTATCGCTAAGAAATAACGTGGATCAATCATTTGTAAACCATAATAAATCATCGTTGCAACTACACCACTACCAATCCAAGATCCTATTACTAGTCCTACTAAAACAATGATGATAATAGCCGGTAAGGCATGTCTTATACCTTTGTATAACATCTCCTCAACCTCAGCATATTTATAACCATGTAGTAAGGTAACAATTACTCCAGTAGCTGTTCCTATCATCAATGGAATATGTGGTTCTTTTTCTAGTACAGCGACTGTAAATAACATACAACCAATCATTACGAATAAGGTCAATAATGCAGATCCAAGACCCAATTCTTTTTTCTGAATATTTCGATTTTTGAATTTCATAAACGCCACCCCTTGTGTTTACTTAGCACTATGATACTTAAGTTAGAGACTATTCGCAACTCGCTATTCAACACAAATGATTCGTGGACAATGAATTATCGTACTAGTAACTAACAAAAACGCATAATTTCAGCTGTTGTGAATACTTATTTCACTAACATACTAAAATTATGCGTTATTAAAGCTCATATGCTAATTATTTTATTGTGTTCTATAAGTGTGCAAAATTTCTTCTGCTACTGCTGCATTAGCTTGAGGTGCCTGTTTTAAAGCATCGGCAACATAGGCAATTTCGTCACCTTGTGCACCTACAACGATGGCTAGTGATTTATACTGCAAACTCATATGCCCTTGTTGAATTCCTTCTGATACAAGCGCTCTGCACGCAGAAAAGTTTTGCGCTAAACCAACAGCAGCTACTACATGACCTAATTCGCGCGCTGATTGTACATTTAATATATCTAATGATGCCTTTGCTATAGGCAAGACATTGGTACCACCACCAACCGTTGCTAATGTCATTGGTACTTCTATTGTGCCGATCAATCTATTACGAGAACTATCATAGTCCCAAGTTGCAAGCCCTTTATAGTGACCATCTTTGCTCGCGTATGCATGTGCACTTGCTTCTGCGCCACGTGTATCATTACCAGTGGCTAGGACTACCGCGTGGATTCCATTCATTACACCTTTATTGTGTGTTGCAGCACGATGAATATCTACTTGAGCTAACGTAGATGCTCGCGCCATACGATGAGCGACTGTTGGACCATCAAAATCACCTTTAGCTAAGTCTGCAACATCAATTTCACCTGTTACTTTTACTACAGATGCCGTGGCATGATTGGATAAAATACTCATAAGCACATCACTGTTATCAATTTCACTCGTCAAATAAGCAGTAATACCTTCTAATATTGTATTTAACATATTAGCTCCCATCGCATCTTGAGTATCAACAAAGACCTTTAACGATAACAACTGCTCTGCAGGAAATGTATCAATTTCAATGCGGCGATAACCACCGCCACGTTTAATAATCGATGGATACACTTCGTCAGCAATACGTTTAATTTGTGTTTCATGAGATTGGATAGTCATGGCAAGAGCTTCTGTATCTTCTACACCATCAAATACGATTTGACCAATCATTAAGCGTTCACTCGACACCACATTAAAGCCGCCTGTTTTATTGACTAATTTAGCGCCATAACTTGCTGCAGCCACAACTGAAGGTTCTTCTACCATCATAGGTACTGCATAATCAACTTGATCCACTTTAATATGTGGCAAGACTCCAACAGGTAGCGCACCTTGTCCAATAACATTTTCAATCAAACTATTGGCTATATCTTCTTGAATCAGTGGATGATTGAGTAATAACTCCTTGTTTTCAAGTGATAAATAGCCTTGATTCGCTAACATATCTAATTTATCTGCTCTCGATAAATGTCTAAATGATTTATCTAATACACTCATAGCTTATTGTCCTTTCTCAACTAATAATGCGATACCTAGGCCGCCACCGATACACGCTGTTGCTACACCTGTTTGTTTTTGTTCTTGTGCTAATATATTGACTAATGTTGTGACTAATCGTGTACCACTGGCACCAATAGGATGACCTAGCGCTATTGCACCGCCATATACATTTAATTGGTCATCTGTAATATTTAAATTTTGTTGTACTGGTATACTTTGCGCCGCAAAAGCTTCAGTCATTTCAACAATATCAATGTCTGTAATGGACTTATTACTTTTTTCTAATAATTGTTCAACAGCATAATAAGGTGCATATCCCATATAACGTGGGTCACAGCCTACTTCAGCATGTTCGCCTAAGACACCTAAAATTTCGTAACCTTGCTCTTTAGCATATGTCTCTTCCATTAAAATAATTGCAGAAGCTCCATCGTTGATACTTGAAGCATTACCACCAGTTACCGTACCATCTTCTTTAAATATCGTCTTTAACGTGCTCAATTTTTCTACACTACTATTGCCTCTAATACCTTCGTCTGTAATCATCCATTCGCCCTCTACATCTTTCAACGGAACGATTTCATTATCAAATTTCCCGTTTGTAGTAGCTGCATGTGCTTTAAGTTGAGAAGCATTGGCAAATTCATCTTGCTGCTCTCGCGTTATATTATATTTTTGGGCAATATTTTCAGCAGTAACACCCATAGGTACTTGATCAAATGCATCTGTTAATCCATCATACATAAAACTATCAACTGGTTTTTCGTCTTCATTTAATAATAACTTAGGTGCATTAGTCATGCTTTCAACACCACCAACTGCAACTACTTTCGCTTCACCTAGTTGAATCAATTGTTTACCTAAGATTATTGACTTCAAACCAGAACCACAGACTTCATTTATTGTCATACCAGGCGTAGTATTGGGAATCCCTGCATTAATGCCGATTTGACGAGCAGGATTTTGACCGTTACCGCTCTGTAAGACATTACCAAATATAACTTGTTCTATTGCTTCTGGCTTTAAATTAATCGCTTGTAATGCTGCACTTAAAGCTTTCGTACCAAGCTCTACAGCTGAATAATTACTTAATTTCCCTCTGAATCTTCCAATTGGTGTTCGTTTTGCACTTACAATTGCTATCTTTTTCATATAAATTCTCCGTTTCTATATTCTTTTAAATGTTTGTATTTCATTACTTTATTTTGGTATGATACAATTGCTTATTTATAAAAAGAAAGGTGTCGATACGCAATGACGATCGGTATAGACCAAATCGATTTTTATGTTCCAAAATTTTATGTAGATATGGCTAAACTTGCTGAAGCACGCAATGTTGAACCAAACAAATTTTTGATTGGTATAGGCCAAACTGAAATGTCAGTTAGTCCTGTCAGCCAAGATATTGTTTCTATGGGCGCAAATGCTGCGAAAAACATAGTAACTGAAGAGGATAAAAAACAAATCAGTATGGTTATCGTAGCTACAGAATCTGCAATTGACTCTGCAAAAGCCTCAGCTGTACAAATCCATAATTTATTAGGTATCCAACCATTTGCACGATGTTTTGAAATGAAAGAAGCTTGTTACGCTGCAACTCCAGCTATTCAATTAGCTAAGGACTATCTTGCTAACCGTCCTAACGAAAAAGTGCTCGTAATCGCAAGTGATACTGCACGTTATGGTTTAAATTCTGGTGGTGAGCCAACACAAGGTGCTGGCGCTGTAGCAATGATGATTACACATAACCCACGTATTCTTGCATTCAATGATGATGCAGTTGCATATACTGAAGATGTTTATGACTTTTGGAGACCAACAGGTCATAGTTATCCATTAGTTGACGGTGCATTATCAAAAGATGCTTATATTCGTTCATTCCAACAAAGCTGGACAGAGTATGCTAAACGTACCAATAAAACATTAGCTGACTTCGCTTCATTATGTTTCCATGTTCCATTTACTAAAATGGGTAAAAAAGCACTGGATTCAATTTTAACAGATGAAATCAGTGATGAAACAAAAGAACGTCTAACTGAAGGCTATGAAGCAGCTACATATTACAATCGTTATGTAGGTAATATTTATACTGGTTCTCTTTATTTAAGCTTAATTTCATTATTAGAAACTCGTACTTTTGAGGCTGGTCAATCTATTGGCTTATTCAGTTATGGTTCTGGCTCAGTCGGTGAATTTTTCAGTGGCACACTTGTTGCTGGTTACCAAGATGCATTAAACATTGATGGCCATAAAGCACTTTTAAATAATCGTACAGAACTATCAGTAGCAGATTATGAAAGTTATTTCGCCCGTTTTGATAACTTAGAATTCAACCATGACATTGAATTAGCCGATGAACAAAATGCGATTTTCTACCTGAATGAAATCAATGACAACATCCGTCATTATAATACCTTAAATTAACGTTAAAATCACTGAATAACATTATATCCATTATTTTATTTCAGTCTTACTATTTATTCAATAAAAAACACGTCCTTAAGCGAAGGGCGTGTTTTTTCATATTGTTTATAATTTAAGGTTTCGTACTATGCTTCGGACGATATAATGGTGCCATTTCTACAGTTTCTATTTCCAATAACTTAATCTTTTTATCTATGCCGCCACCATAACCAGTTAGACTACCATCAGCACCAACTACACGGTGACATGGGATTAAAATACTAATAGGATTACTACCTACCGCACCACCAACTGCTTGTGCTGACATTTTATCTTTCCCTTTCACGCTTGCTATTTTGTCTGCAATTTCACCATACGTCATTGTTTCACCTGAAGGAATTGTAGTTAAAATCTCCCACACTTGCTCGCGAAATGCGGTGCCAGTTGGTTTCAAAGGGAAATCAATGGTAGGATTATCACCTTGAAAATAGTGATCTAACCATGTACGTACTTGCTGAAAAATGGGTTGTTCCTGTGCAACGACTTTGTCATTTAACTTACGTTCATAGTCAGACTGATTATCAAACCATAACCCTGTAATATGAGTACCATCGGTTGTTATCGTTAATACGCCAACTGGTGAGGAATAATTCATTTTATATTGCATAGTGTGACCTCCTTATTCACTTTTATAGTAATGCTTTTTGGTTTTCAAGTAAAATACAAAGCTAACTATAAATATTATGAAATTCAAAGGACAGTAAGATTCCTCGTTATATACATTCATGATACCCATCTAGCCGAAACACTTCACTTAATGACTCAATGTTCAACTTACTTTACAGGTTCTTCGTTAGTTGTATAGCTAGAATTCTTGTTATGTTCTCTACCTGTGTTAGGTAGCACCAAAGTACTAACAACTATTGCACTGCCAATCAAACACGTGCCTACAATGAAACTTACACTTGCTGCTAAATGTACACTATATCCTGCTACACTTAATCCAGTATAAATTGACGTAATAATTGCAATACCAAATGCACCACCTAGTGTTGACCCCATTTTAAAAATACCTGACGCCACACCAATTTTTTCGGATGCTGTTGTTGAAACTGCGGTACTAAGCGCAGGCGTAGCAAAAAAGCCTGTCCCTGCACCAAAGAAAATTGTCGCAATCAATGTCAAAATAATATAAAATGTCGAATCTATAAACGTAATAGACATCAATAACACACCAAAACCAGTACAGATAGGACCGAACACCATAGCCCTTTTAGCACCGAATTTTTTAATACTCTTTTCACCAAGTCGTACTACTAACAGTAAAGCAATCAAATAAGGTAACGTAATTAATCCTGCGCTAAAACCACTTAAGCCATGACCTGCCTGTGCATAAATATTAATTAACGCAATCACACCAACCCCTGTATTCAATAAACAGTTAGAAACTACCGCACCTACATATGAACGATTTTTAAACAATGTTAAATCCATAAAAGGAATCGCTTTACGCTTTTCAACAGCAATAAAAATAACAATACTTATGACAAACGTTGCTGCTAAAATAATAGTAATAATGTTTGACCATCCAATTTTATTACCTTGCGTAATTACAAAGCTTATACTGCCAATCATAAGTACAAAAATCACTAACCCTACATAATCAAAAGGTGTGTTTTGTTGCTTTTCTTTGTGCTGTTCTGGTAAAGATTTAATCAAAAACAGTGCTATAATTGCACCTATAATAGACATGACAAAAATCATTTGCCAAGAAGTAAATGTTGCAATGGCACCTGCGAAAAATGAAGCTAGACCAGTACCACCGAAAGAACCAATAGACCAATAACTTAAAGCCTTTTGTCGTTCTTCTCCTTCAAAATAATCATTTATCATCGCAATAGTTGTCGGCATGATAATAGCAGCTGATAGACCTTGTAGCGCTCTACCTAGCAGTAATAATACAGCATTGCCTGTAATAATAATGGCAATCGAGCCTATAATACTTAAGATCAATGCCACACGTGTCATTTTCACCTTGCCCACTCTGTCAGAAATATTACCCCCAACAACCATAAATACGCCTGTAACAAACGATGTTAAACTTATTGAGATATTAATGATATTCGGACTGACCGGATATGTTTTTTGAACATTTGGCCCTATATTTAAAAACGCTTGTGCAAATAACCAATACGTTAAGATAGATAACATAATGGCTATGATAAGTTGACGACCTGAAATCTTTTGGTTTGTTCTGGTTGCATTACTTTCGTTTACAGTCATGATACATCCCCCAATGTTTAGACCTGAACTATTATTAATTTCCGGAAATATTTTTTGAAAATTCAGTCTTTTTAGTATATACTACTTCGATATACTTGTCCAAAAAACAAATTTTATTTGTTATAAAAATTATATAATTTAAAATCTTTTTCTTTTGCATATTCTAATGCTAATGTTTCTAAAATATTGATTAGTGCTGGATTTTCTTTGACTTCAATGTATTGTACTTTTAAATTATAATCTTCAGCTTTTATAGCTTTTGCATCATCTACAACTAAATCATTATCTAGTGCATATGCTCTTTTAAACCTTAAAGTTCCAGCATCAGACTTTAAATTATATTGACCTAACTTATCACATAAATCTTTTTTAGCACGTTGATGATTATTTAAATATCCTCCTGCTTGTCCTACAAAAACTGGCTTTTTATGGGCATTAAAAATAACATAAATTCCATATTTTTCTTGTAATTGCAATCTACTATCTTTATCAAAAGACATCGCCTTTTTCTTATTATATTTAAACAATTTACTTAGTTTTTTATCGTAAAGTTCTAACAACTCTGCAATCTTTTTATTACCTTTCATAAAAAATCCCCCTTATAACAACTTTAATGTTAATTATATAGTGCAATAACATTTATAAAAATTCAACTTTTTATATTGGACACAGTGTACTATATTTAATATAAAAACAGCAACTAACTATGTGAGATTAACACATTGTTAGTTGCTGTTTTTATCATTATTTATTTTGTTGTGCAAATACCTTACTGATGCTACGTAATTTCTCTGGTGCATCATCTCTGTGCATTTTCACTTCTACAAAATGCATTTGGTTTGAATTTGCAGTAATAACATCAAAAGTACGTTGTAACTCTTGTGGTGTATTCACCTCGTGAAGTGCAACATCTGTACCTCCAAATACTTGAGGTAAAGCTTTGTAGTCCCACATATGAATATCATTGTATAGTGCATTTTCTCCATGAATCATCCGCTCTACTGTATAACCATCGTTATTAATAACAAAAATAATTGGTTTTAAATGATAACGGATCATTGTCGATAAAGCTTGCACAGTTAGTTGTAGCGAGCCGTCCCCAATTAACAAAATATTTCTTCGCTTCGTATCTGCTATTTGTGATCCTAATGTTGCTGGTAAGGTGTAACCAATAGATCCCCATAAAGGTTGTCCTATAAACTTATTATTAGCATGGAGCCATAGATCATAAGCACCAAAAAATGATGTACCTTGTTCAGCAATGACAACATCATTTGGCTGTAAAAATGTTTGCATCATAGCAAAGTAAGTGGCTTAAGTTAATGGTTCTTTGTTAGTTGTATCTACCTGTATATTAGTATCTCTCCGCTTCGACACTGTTGGATTATGACGATACTTAACCTTTTGTAAACTAGTGATAATAGCAGGTAATGTTAAATCTGTACGTTGTTCTGTATTTATTTTAATATTATGATGATTTAACATTATTACATCGTCAATATCAAATTGATAAGAGAAACCAGCAGATGCCGAATCAGTAATCTTTGCACCAATATTTAAAATAGCATCACTTTGATCTACGTAATCTCTAATATTATCTTTAGCTACACTGCCATCATAAATACCTAAATAATAATCACTTTCCTCATTAAAAGCCCCTTTCCCTAAAGATAGCTGCACAACTGGTATACCAGTTGTTTTGACGAAGTCTTCCATTTCTGACTGCAAACCAAAACTATTAATTTCATGTCCAGTAATAATTACTGGTTGTTTAGCGTTTTGTAATTGACGTTCAATTGCCGCTACCAATTCATTATCTACAGCATTTTCCATCGGCAGTAATTGAAATGACTCTTTAATATCGATTTCTGTTGCTGCAACATCAATTGGTAAATGTATGTGCACAGGTCTTTTATTATTGACCGCTGCTTGTATTAAACGTGGTATTTCTGAAGTTGCATTCTCCGACGTAATGTACCCTTGTGCAGTAGTAATAGGTTCAAACATTTTACGATAATCGTCGAAATTCCCCTCTCCAAGAGAATGATGAACAAATTTTCGCGCTTGTTCTACTGATGTTGTAGGTGCTCCTGTTATTGCAATTACTGGTACTCGTTCTGCAAAAGCACCTGCTATACCGTTAATTGCACTCAATTCACCGACGCCAAACGTGGTAATCAAAGCTCCTAAACCATTAATACGGGCATAGCCATCTGCTGCATAACTAGCATTTAATTCATTGGTATTGCCAATCCAAGACACATGTTCATGGTCAATAACGTCATCTAGAAATGTTAAGTTAAAATCTCCAGGAACTCCAAATATCTCCTCGACACCTGCGTTGTATAGTGCATCAATCAAATATTGTCCTACTCGCATTTTCATAATTCATTCCACCTTTACATAGTCCTTACAACATCTATCATATGCACCTCTACCAAAAAGGTCAACTATATTGACTTAATAATGACGACTATCGGTATTTTTACTATAATGAGAAAACACTTGCTAATAAAGGACGTATGCTTATGACAAAGAATAGCGATTATGAACACATGCTTTTTTATTTCGCTTATAAAACTTTTATAAATGCTGCTGATGAAATTATTGAACAATCAGGTATGAACCGTCAGCACCACCGTTTTCTTTTTTTTATCAATAAATTACCAGGAATTACAACAAAACAATTATTGAAAGTATTAGAAATTTCTAAACAAGGTTCGCATAGTACTTTAAAAACTTTAAAAGCAAAAGACTTAATTTATGAACAACCTGCACCAGATGATAGACGTGTTAAGCAACTATTTGTTACTGATACTGGTGCCGAACTAGTTACAAAATTGAATAGCGCCCAAAATAAATTAATGCAAGAAGTTTTTGATCAATATGGTAACGATTGGTACGATATTATGGGCAAACTAGCCGAATATCGTGAAGGTTTTCAAGATATTAAACCTTTAATTGATCGAGATGGTCACACTTAAAAGGGAGTGGGACAGAAATCTGATTTTGAAAAAATGATTTCGTCGTCCCACCCCGGCAAGGATGACTAGCGTTGAAAAAAGCTTGGTTTGAAGCGCATTTTCAATGCAGTCAGCTACTGCCAATGTAAAAAGAGACTAGGACGAATCAATATTCGTCCTAGTCTCTTTTAGTTATATTTATTTTAAATAATCTAATACTACTGTGCCCACTGCTTCAGCTGCAACTAATAATGACTTTTCATTAATGTTAAATTTCGGATGATGATGCGGATAAATTTTACCATCATCTGGTGCCGCACCTGCATAAATAAACGTACTAGGAAGCTCTTTAGCATAATATGCAAAATCTTCAGAAGGCGGTTGTGGTTCGCATGCTTCAACGGCTTCTATATCGGGTAATTCCGCGTTTTGTAACGTTGTCACTACATAGTCTGTAAAATCTGGATCATTATATAGTGCTGGATAATCGTCTGTATATTCTAGTTCACAAGTTACACCAAATGTTTCTTCAAGACCATGAACTAAACGCTTAACTTCTTTTTGAATCGTATGTTTCGTATCATCTGTTAACGCACGCACATCACCTTCTAATTCTACACTTTCTTTAATGACATTAAATTGACCTTTACCGTCAAAGGAACCAATCGTAACAACGCCTGTTTCAAAAGGATTTAATCTACGTGAAACAACAGTTTGTACCGAATTGACAAAATATGCCCCTGCCACGATACTATCATTTGCTGTATGAGGTGACGATCCATGGCCACCGCTACCCGTAATTTTTAATTTGAAGATATCTCTCCCTGTTTGTACATTGCCACTACCATATAGTACTTTTCCAGCTGGCATATGGCTCATCACATGAACTCCGAGTACATGATCAACGCCATCTAATACACCATCTTTAATCATCGCTTGCGCTCCACCTGGAGGTACTTCTTCAGCAGGTTGATGAATGACAATTACTTTACCTGTAAATTGATCTTTTAATTCAATTAACGTATCAGCTAAAATAAGCATGTATGCAGTATGTGCATCATGACCACAAGCATGCATAACGCCTTCATTTTTCGAACTAAATGATAGCCCTGTGTCCTCTTGAATTGGCAAAGCATCAAAATCAGCTCTTATAGCTAATGTTTTACCTGGCTTACCACTATCAATTGTCACTTTTAAGCCTTTGGGTCCTACATTGGTTTCTACCGTACAATCTTTACCTTCATAAAATTCTTCAATATACTTTGGTGTAGCTTCTTCTTTAAAAGATAATTCTGGATGTTGGTGTAAATATCGACGAATTTCAATCATCTTGTCTTCTTTTTCTCTTAATTTTTGTACTAATTGATTTACCATATTATGTTACCCCTATCAATGAATTTAATTACTTTATACACTATTAACTATAAATTAAAACATGATAGATTGCAGAGATTTACTTTATATCCTCTAGTATTATATTTCCTAATAACGATTAGCTCACACGCTGACCTTTAACTATTAGTCTTTAATAAACGATTTAAGGCTGGAACATAATTGTTCCAGCCTCAGAACGTGGACAAACCCTTCGCAAGTTAATGCGAAGGGTTTATTTATTTTCTTTTTTTATAGTTTTTTTCAAAATTGCAGTGGTCTTTCAGACCATTACTGGGCCTTTTATTAGCCACATTGCGATTTTTTTAAGATTCATGGCAGCACAAATTAGCGTGGTATCCATGGAAACTTTGTCATGTCCTCTATATCTCGTCCATCTCATACCATGCTGTTCTTTTGCATCGCCAAATTTTCTCTCTATTGTTTGACTTCGCATTTTATATTGTTTTTTAATTGTATCCACAAACCTTAAATCTTCAACTATATCTAAATCATCTTGCCAAACATGTCTTCTAATTTGTTTTATGGCATCTTTACTTTCAGTACATTTATTTAGTAGTGGACAGTCTCGACATATTGAAGCATCTGATACATATAATCTGTGTCCTGTTGGCATTGTTCTTTTATATAGTAAAGTTTCATCATTAGGACAAATATAAGTATCATAATGTTCATCGTAGATGAAATCTTTTGTTCTGAAAAAACCAGGTTTTCCTTTAGGTCTCGTATATGGCATTGCTGGTACAATTGCTTTTTCAAGCAAAAAGTGTGCATTAAAAGGTGTTTTATAACCTGAATCAATTGCTAATGTGATAGGCAACATCTGCTTGGTTTCCAATCTTTCAATCATTGGTTTGAGTTGTGTACTGTCGTGAATATTACCAGGTGTCACGTGCTTATCAATAATATAACCATTTTTATCTACACATGCGTGTAAACTATAAGCAAATTGCTTTTCTCGTTCACCTTTAACGTAGTACCCAGCTTCTGGATCAGTCGTACTTACTTTTTTGGTTTTATATTCCTCCTTGCTTTTATTTTTTATTGGCTTTTTTCCTTGTGCTCGCCTTTGTTCATTTATTTCATTATCCAATTCTTCTTGGAAGTGAAGTGTATCTTTTTTTACAATTTTTTTGATGTATTTATTCTTATTTGCATTTGCTTTAATATGTGTAGAATCAATGAATAAAGATGAGTGATCTATTAAGTTATTTTTGATAGCTATTTCTAGTATTTTCTCAAATATTTGTTCAAATAAATCTGTATCATGAAAACGACGTGTATAGTTCTTACTAAAAGTTCCGTAATGAGGTACTTTATCTAAAAAGCTATATCCTAAATACCAACGGTAAGCTACATTTGTTTCTATTTCTTTAATTGTTTGTCTCATTGATTTAATGCCAAACAACCTTTGTATGAGTAATATTTTTACTAAAATAACAGGATCTATAGATGGTCTACCATTATCAAGGCAATATTTGTCTTCGACAAGTTCATACACAAAATTTAAATCTAATATCGCATCGACTTTACGTAATAAATGATTATTAGGGACTAATTCAGAGATAGAAATCATTTCATATTGATCTCTTTTATCAATTGATTTATTCAACATAATAAACACCACCACTGTTTAATTTACATATATTATAATGTTTTTGTGTAATATTGGCAGTAATTTATGCCGACTCCTGCGGGAATATCACTAGCCGAAGACTACAGGCTAAGGCAGTGCCCGCGGAAAGCGTGCATAAAAAAACTGCCAACAAAGTCGGAGACTTTGTCGACAGTCTGAGGCTGGAACATAATTGTTCCAGCCTTAAATTCACGCCTTATTTCATTAAAGCAGTATGTGATTACAATTAACCGTGACGTAACTGAAAGAAAGTAACCACAATTGTTGCTATTTTATTATTTTCTATTTTGCTGTTCAATCACTTGCTCGATGATTTCATTAAGTTGTTTAATATTATCACTTTGTTGTTGTAATAATTGCAACAACGCTTCATCAGAAGTGTTGTTTGGATCTGGTTGCTTAACATTTGCAGTAGTTGTTTGTTGTGATTGATATTGTTTTAGCGCTTCATATAAGAAATGTGAGTTCTGTGTTTGTTGAGCTATATTATTATAAAGTTCTTTTGTTGAATTATCCACGTGAATCGTATTACTAGCATTAGCCGAAACGGATTGTTGATGTCCAGCTATATGGAAACTTCTATTATAAGTTTCAGTACTATTTGACGTTGATGCTGATTGTTTATGCTCTTGTAATGCATGTCCTTCAATATCAACATTAGGTAATATACGGTTCAACCAACTTGGCATATACCAAGAAGCTTTACCAAATAATTGCGTCAATGCTGGAACCAATAATAAACGGACAACAAATGCATCAAATAATACACCAAATCCTAGTGCAATTCCCATAGATTTAATCATGACATCATCTTGGAAAACGAAAGCAATGAATACACTGAACATGATTAGCGCAGCGGCTACTACAACAGGTCCACTTTCTTTAATACCAACCTTAATAGAATGTTCATTATTGCGTGTTTTACTATATTCTTCATGAATACGAGACATTAAGAATACTTCATAGTCCATTGCAAGTCCAAATAGTAATCCTATCGCTATAACTGGTAAGAATGCTAGTAATGGTCCTGTAGTATCTATACCAAATATATTAGACAAGAAGCCTTCTTGCATAATTAATGTCGTAAAACCAAGTGTTGCTGTTAAGGATAACACAAATCCTAATACTGCTTTTAATGGAATAATAATCGAACGGAACACAACCATTAATAGAATGAAGGCAAGTGCTACAATTACTCCAGCAAATAATGGAATAGCTTCATTTAGTTTTTGAGACATGTCAATATTGATTACACTTTGACCTGATACTTCAGTTTTAAAGTCATATTTATCTTGTGCATCATCTTTATAATCTCTTAAATCATGTACTAAATCATTTGTAGATTGAGCATTTGGCCCTTTTTCTGGAATTACTGCAACTAGTGCATAATCTTTACTATCACTTAGTTGTGGTGGTGTTGTCATATCAACATTATCCATATCATTAATATCTTTGGACATGTCTTGTAAATCTTTTTGTAATTCTTGTGGATTATCTTTTTTATCTTTGACATTGACGAGCATTGCAATTTGACCATTAAATCCTTCGCCAAATTTATCTGAAATAATATCATAGGCTTTTTTCTGCGTAGTATCTGCTGGTTTCATACCATCATCAGGTATACCTAGACGCATATCTTTAACTGGTACTGATGCTAATACTAAAATAATAAGACCTATTAAAACTGCTGCTAACGGCTTACCAACAACAAATTTTGACCATGGTGTCTCAACATCGTTGGCAAATTCAGATTTAGCTTGTTTAGGCTGAATTTGTTTATGGAAAATACTAATTATAGCTGGTAATAATGTTAATGCACTGATAACAGCTACCAATACACTAATTGCTGAAGCATAACCCATAACTGCTAAGAAATCGATGCCTACAAGTGCTAAACCACACACAGCAATAATTACTGTAATACCGGCAAAGACAACTGCACTTCCTGCTGTACCTACAGCTAAACCTATAGCTTTAATATGATCGGTTTCTGTTTTCATAATTTGTCGGTATCTAAAGAGTATAAATAACGCATAATCTATACCAACTGCTAAACCTATCATAACTGCTAAAGTTAAAGTCACGTTAGGTATGTCAAAGGCATAAGTTAATAACGAGATAATACCAACGCCAGAACCTAAACCGATAAGTGCACTAATAATAGGCATACCAGCAGCTATAAATGAACCAAATGTAATAAGTAATACTACAAATGCCACAATAATACCTATAAGTTCGGAACTACCACCTATTTCAGTAGATTCCATACCTGAACCCATTAATTCTACTTGAACATTATGTTTATCTTCTAAGTCGTTTACTTTATCTAGTACGTTATCTTTATTGTCATCTGTAATAGAAGTCGCACTAATATCATAATTGATATCAGCAAATAATGTCGTTTTATCTTTACTTATTTGTTTACTTTCATATGGATCAGCTACATTTTTAATGTCCTTGTCACCGTCTTTAATATCATCTAACGTACTTTGGACATCTTTCATGACATCTTGTTTAACAATACCATCATCTGTATCTGATTTAATGACCGCACGAATTTGTGCTTTTTCACTATCTTGATCGAATTCTTCTTCAATCTTATCGTTAGTATCTAATGATTGAAGTCCATTCATTGTAATATCATTATCAAATTTAGGTGCATTAAATGTTAAAGGTATGATAATTGCTGCTAACACAACCAACCATCCTATAAGCGCCCACCATTTATTTTTGGCCATAAATGAACCTATTTTATATAAAAATTTTGCCAAGCTATTGCCTCCTTATTTAATCAACGTTATAGTCTAAATATATAGTGTAGATTATTTACAGTACTATACTACTAGTAATCCCCCCAATTTTAAAGAAATAATAATTATTATATGTATATTTAAACTACAAAAACAGGAGGATTGTAGAATGAATCATTCTGATTTACGTGTTATAAAAACGAAACGCGCATTATCACAAAGCCTTTTTACACTTTTAGATAAAAAGGAATTTTCTGGAATTACTGTTAATCAAATATGCGAAGACGCGTTAGTCCATCGTACCACATTTTATAAACACTTCTATGATAAATACGATTTATTAATTTATTTAGTCACTGACTTAACGAATGGCTTTTTCTCAGCTGACATTAGCGATCGTATTAATAAACCTTTTTCGACTATGTTTGAATCATTCACCAACGTAGAATTTTTAGAGCGCATTTCACGTAAACAAGAAAATGATCGAGAGCTTGAAGAAACTTTAGTAAATCATTTCATTACGGTTTTGCAGAATGATATTAAAAAACATGAACACCGTATAACTGTTGATGATAAAATACCGAGCGAACTCATTTTTTACATTTACGGTTCTACATTGCATGGTATTATGTCTTGGAAAAATGATTACAATATGGATTTGTCACCACATGAATTAGACAAAATTTATCATACACTTATTAATATCAAAGTTCAGGATGATTAAGTTGGCATTTCTAACATAAAAAGCCCCGTTACATGCAAAGTGCAACGGGACTTTTTTAAATTAAAACATTAAATTAAAACATTTCTGAAACAACTTTTTGTTCTAAGAAATTTAACATGTAATCTGGACTACCAGTTTTGGCATCTGTACCAGACATTTTAAATCCACCAAATGGATGATATCCTACTACTGCAGCTGTACAACCACGATTTAAATATAAGTTACCTACATCATAGTCACGTACTGCTTTTTGCCAATTTTCACGATTATTTGTAATAACCGCACCTGTTAAACCGTAGTCTGTATCATTAGCAATTGTTAATAGCTCATCGAAGTTTGAACCTTTAACGAATCCAACAACTGGGCCAAAAATCTCTTCTTGCATTATTTGGTCTTGTGATTTTAGTCCTGAGATAATTGTTGGTTCTACAAAGTAACCTGTACTGTCATCAGTACCGCCACCTTGTTCTAAATTGCCTTCTTTACTTCCAATTTCTATATAGTTTTTAATTTTATCAAATTGTTTTTGGTTAATTACAGGACCCATATACGTATTGTTTTCTGTATTACCCACAGTTAAATCTTTAGTGAGTTTAACTGCTTTTTCCAACACTTCATCATATACATCCTTATGGACAATAGCTCTTGAACATGCAGAACATTTTTGACCTGAAAAGCCAAAAGCTGAAGAAACAATTGCTTCGGCAGCTAAATCTGTATCAATCTCATTATCTACAATAATCGCATCTTTACCACCCATTTCAGCGATAACGCGTTTTAAGAAATTTTGTCCTTCTTGTACTTTTGCAGCACGTTCAAAAATACGAGTACCAGTCGCTCTTGAACCAGTAAACGTCACGAAGTGTGTATGTTTACTATCTACAAGGTAATCACCAATTTCTTTCGGATCACCAGGTACAAAGTTAACTACACCTTTTGGTAAACCAGCTTCTTCTAAAATTTCAATTAATTTATAAGCTGTTAATGGCGTATCTTCAGCAGGTTTAAGTAACACAGTGTTACCAGCAACTACTGGTGCTAATGTCGTACCTGCCATTATAGCAAACGGGAAGTTCCATGGTGGAATTGTCACACCTGTACCAATTGGTTTATAGAAATATTTATTGTGCTCGCCTTCCCTATCTAATACGGGTTTACCATCAGCGAGTTCCATCATTGATCTTGCATAATATTCAATGAAGTCGATACCTTCTGCTGCATCACCAACTGCTTCGTCCCAAGGTTTGCCAGCTTCATAAACCATAACTGCTGAAATTTCTTCTTTACGTCTACGAATAATTGCAGAAACACGTAGTAAAAACTCAGCACGATCTCTGTGAGACCATTTTCTCCAAGATTCATACGCTTCATTTGCAGTATCAAAAGCTTTATCTACTTCTTTTTGTGTTGCTTTTGACACTTCTGCAATAATTTCAGTTGTTTTTGCTGGATTAACTGATTGATACGTATCATCTGTGTAAATCTTTTCCCCATTAATTACTAATGGAATTTTTTGGTTTAATTCACCTTTCACTTTCTTTAATGTTTCCTTGAAAGACTCAACATTTTGTTGATTTGTAAAATCAATACCTGGTTCATTGTGATAATTAACTACCATTTTTCTACCTCCATATCGTTTGTAAATAGAAAACTAAAATGGAAAAATCCATTTATTAGTTATATTCTAGCGATTCAAGAGTAGAATTGCAATCGCTTCCAACAATTTATTTTAAAATTAATATTAAGCTTACAATTTAATTCAATCGAGGGTTGCAAGTTTATTCTGTTTGGTAAATTAATATGCTATTTACTTCAGTGTAATCGAAAATTAATATTTTTTTACGTTGTATTCATATTGTAATTAAAATTCATATGTTAAGCTGTCTATTCGATTAATTAAATTCACGTCATTTATTTAAAATACATAAAATACGAAGTGAAAGGTTTTGTTGTTCACATGAAAACTTATACCTCGGTTATTTTTTGGATGCGTGCCCTAGCATGTTTGAGTATTGTTTTAATACATGCTATAACAACCACGTTTATTCAAAGTGATAATATAGGAAAAGGTACCTTAATCCGAGTCATACAATTATTATTAATGTTTAGCACACCCTTATTTGTGTTTATTTCTGAATTTTTACTAGCAAAAAATTATCATACTTCAATTAAAAAGGGCTTTTTCAAAGATAAGTTATTATTTCTTGGCATTCCTTATGTTTGTATAAATATAGGAATCTCTTATTTTTATTTTAAGCCAAAAACTTTTACTGACTTTTTAGGTTTTCTAGAATCAACAATGTTTCACGGAGCAGCAGTTACTTATTTCATTGTTATCATTCTGCAATTCTATATTTTGCATTTTCTATTTTCAAAGTATCTAGTCAATCGTAATCCTATCTTAATGATTATTTTTTCAGTACTATTTGCTACAGTTTATTGGGGCATTAGACAGTTTATTCCACAACCAGAATCGCCAATGTTAGCTTGGTTCTGGGATCGTGAAGGTTGGATGTTATTCTTAGGTTGGTTGAGTTACTTTATTTTAGGTTTTTATACTGGTATATATTATGAAAAACTGATGGCTAATATTAAAAAATATACTTGGCTCATTTTGTTAGGTACTTTGCTAAGTACAGCCTTTTTAATTTTCAATTATGTCTCAGGTGTTAGCACATGGGTAGAGTCAAAACGTTTTGATATCCCAATTTATGTAACGATGATTATTTTGTTATTCTTTTTATTCTCAGCGTATTTTAAATACGTTCCAAAATTCATTATTTTTATAAGTAATTATTCATTCTGTATTTACTTACTACATTACTTCTTTGTTAATCAATTAGGGTTATTAAGAGAAGATAGTGCCATTCGTAATATCGTTTTCACCTTTATTATTACGGTAACAGTAGCTATTTGTTTAGCCTATTTAATCAATCAATTTAAATGGGGTAAATATATTATAGGTGGAATTGGTCACATTAAATACGAAAAAGTATATGAAAGTTACAAACACGGTAAAGTTGATTAACATAATAAAGCGCCGACATTCCTTAGTAGTAAGGATATGTCGGCGCTCTCTTTATGTATATTCAAGCTTTACGTTTTTGTTGCTTGCGTTTTTTTCGTTGCTTCGTAGTACTTCGACGTGACAGTAACATAATGCCTGCAATAAACCATAATAATGATGAAACAACATTAACTGTTAAGACGTTAATAAGTGCAATTAAAATCAACAGAATGCCTGTAAATTTCGCTAGTTTTCCCATCATTGTGACACTTATCATCGCTATAATACAACATACTACACAAATAGCTAATATAATTAATGCGCCTTGCTTCATATAATCAAATAACGTACTAGGTGATAATTGACCAGTAAATTGTGCAATGTTTTGATTGTTATTCGCAGTTGCTATTAGTGGTAGCACTTTCTGTTTAATACTTGCATCATTGAGAAATGGTAATGCTAGCGCAGACGCCGCAATAACTACAAATTGCAATAAGATTCCTACCCAAGTTAATATTTTTTCTGTTGTTCGTTTCATGATTGTCCCTCCCTCAAACCAATTTCTTACACATAATTATACATTTTTTATGTTGCACAAGGCAAAAGAACTTTAGACTGATTTTATTATTCGAGTTATTTTCAAGTAACTTTAGTATTTGTTCAAAACTAATAATTAAATATTTCTGCTAGAATAAGATTATAATTACAAGGGGGATTTATTATGAATATACAAAACGCATCACCAGAACAATTACGTCATTACATTCGACATGGTATGCTCGATGGACATACTAGTGGTTTAGCTAAAGGTTATGTACAAGCTAACGTGGTCATTTTACCTTCCGCTTATGCCTATGATTTTTTAAAATTTTGTTTTAGAAATCCTAAGACTTGTCCATTACTTGATGTCTCAGAAGTTGGCTCCACTTCTTTTCCATACTTTGCTAAGTCTGCTGATATTCGTACTGATGTAGCTGAATATCGTGTTTATAAAGACGGCGAACTAGTAGAAACACCTACAGATATTACACATTTATATAATAATGACTTAGTAAGTTTTTTAATCGGTTGTAGTTTCACATTCGAGCATGCCTTGCTTGAAGCTAACATTCCAATCCGACACATTGAAGAGCAACATAATGTCCCAATGTATATTACAAATATTCCAACCGCAGCTAGTGGGATATTTACAGGTCCTACAACAGTCAGCATGCGTCCAATGACAGTGGCTCATGCACTTAAAGCAACAGAAATCACTACTCGTTTTAAAGATGTTCACGGTACACCGCTTCACCTCGGCAACCCGGAAGCTATTGGCATTAAAAATATTAATAAACCTGATTTCGGTGAAGCTGTGACGATAAATGCTAACGAAGTGCCAGTCTTTTGGGGATGTGGTGTCACACCACAATCTGTAGCACTTAACGCTAAACCTCCACTTATGATTACTCATTCACCTGGTCATATGTTTATTACAGATATTCGTGATAGTGAAATGTCACAATAAAAGCAATCAAGCAACTGCCAGTTAGTTATTACTGAAATTAGCTGTTCACATAACTCCAAAAATTTAACATCGGTTTAATTATTATAACTTTCATTTAAAATTATAATACCCACAACAAAAATAAAGCATTTGGAACATTCATTAGTCCCAAATGCTTTATTATTTTATTCGCTATCTGTTTTCTAATTCTTGTTTCGTAATAATTGGATAGTTTTTAAATATTTTAGATGCGACATATCCTACAATGAGTCCAATCACACCTAAAATGGCTCCATAAATAAGAATTGTAATCGGATCATTAAAACCAAACATCACTAAAAATCCTGCTAATGGTGTTGCGGTACCAGTAGCATCATTAATCATACCAGACGATGCAATAACTGCTCCCCCAAGTGCGCCACCAATAAAGTTAGCCGTATAAATCGGTACCGGATTGGCAGAAACTACATCTGCTTGTGATAACGGCTCAATACATACCGCAATCTTAGACTTACGATCACCTAAGTTTAATTTATGGAACATAGTACCATTAATAAATGATGAGCCAAATGATACCATTGCAGCAATAGCCATAGGTAAGCCTGTCATTCCTAAAAGTGCTGTAAGTGCCATAGAACTCAATGGTGCTGTACCTACAACTGTAATTATACCGCCCAATATCAGACCCATTACAATTGGATTTACATCCATAGAATTTTGAATAATGTCACCAATCTTCATAAGTGAGTTATTTACTAACGGAGTAACACCTGTCGCTAATAAGCGTGCTAATGGTGCTATTAATAAAATACCTACAATTAAATCAACACCATCCGGTACTCTTTTTTCAGCATATTTCATTACATAGCCTACGACGTAACCTGCAACGAAACCAGGTATAAGATCCAAACCACCACATGATACAGCAATAGCTAAAGCATAAACTGGAGACACACCGATAGCTAAAGCCACTAAGCCAGCTGCAGCTACACCACCTAAGCCACCAGCAGCGTCACCTAATTCCCCCAAAAATTTAATACCTAATAAATCTCCACCTACATATTTATGGAAAGCCTCTACTAAAAATGTAGCGATAGCAGCATTTGCCAAAGCACTCATTGCTTTCATACCACTAGGCGCTTTATATGTAAATAGCGTAAACAATGCTAATACTATTACTAAAAATATAGTCCCTATCAGAATATCCATGTACTTCTTTCCTCTCTTTTTCTTAAATAACTAATTATTTTTATATTGTCACGAATAATCATTTTAACATATTTTTTTAATATATTCCGAACAATTTTATTTATTTAGTAATAAGCTCCGCGGAACATTTTATAATATTTATTAAATTTATATCAAAATATGACACAACTTTCCCACTAACAAGAATCAACTTAAAGAATATACAGTGTTAAATCACAGCAAACAAAATACCAACGTTAACTTTGGCATAGCAGTTGGCCATACTCAGTTAGTGTTGGTATTGTGATGTTGCTCTATTTTAATTTAATATGAAATAAACCTAGCCTTATGTAGTAATATCTTTCATTACTTTTGCTGGTGTACCCATAGCTAGTGACTGAGCCGGGATATCTTTGGTCACGACACTGCCTGCACTAATAACACTGCCTTCTCCAATAGTAACACCTGGCAGCACGACTACATTCGCACCCAACCATACATTCGGACCTATTGTAATTGGTAAGGCCTGTTCTAGACCTGCATTACGTTTAGTCGCTTCTAATGGATGATTCGCCGTATAAAGACCACATTTAGGTCCGATAAACGTGTTATCTCCAATATTAATAGTTGCACAATCCATAAAGTAACAATCGTGATTCACAAAAACATTTTGCCCTAATTTGATATTATAACCATAATCGACCATGAAAGGACTTAGCAGTTCTGCTTGCTGTGGTTCATAGTTTAATAGTTGCGTTAAGATAGCTTGACGTTGTTCTAATGCACTAGGCTTAACTTGGTTCAACATATGACATAAATCTTTCGCATCCAGTCTTTCTTGTGCTAATTCTTCATTAAAATTAGCATCATACCATTCCCCGGCTAGCATTTTTTCTTTTTCATTCATCAAAATTGCACTCCCTTAATTTGCAAGCTGTTGTTAGCTTAAAAATAATAATAATCGATAAATTAGTGTGCCCGCATAGTTACCTATTACGTACCCTAGTGTTCCAATTATTAGGATAGGGCCAACTAAATTAGTCCATCGTTTGCCTATTGCTAACGCTGCTGCTGTTGTTGGTCCACCTGCAGTAGCATTACTAGCTAATAAAATTTCTTCTATTTTAAAATTGCACCATTTACCTATAACTAAGCTCAAGCCAAGATTAAATATCAATATAATAATGACAAAGATAAATAGTAATGGTGCTATGCTTATAATTGTAACAAATGAAGCTGGAATACCTATAACAACGAAGAATATATAAATAAAAAATGTTCCAATTTCTGAAGCACCGGCCAAACGCTCAAAAAAGTCTCCCCAAATTACGACGACTAACAGCGTAAACGTTGTTAACAATAAATAAGGATCACCAAAAAACGATACTACAATATTCCATATTAAATTATTGTTAGGTAACCATGCTTGTAGTACTTCAGATAATTTAAAACTACCTGCAACTAATAAAATCGCGCAAGTAATTGATAAAGCAATATCTAAAAGTTGAATTTTTTTAGGTTGCCAATAATTTTGTTGTTCCTGTTCGTTGTCAGTAGTTGCATAATCTGTATGATAATGACGTTTAATGATAGGTAATGCTGGTATCGCAATTAACAATAAAAAGTACAATGCCATTACACTATTATCAGCTACTACTGTAGCAGAAATCATCTCTTCAGGTGTATTAAGTTTAGCACTAAGTGCTGCAAAATTAACCCCGCCACCAATATAGCTACCAGTCATCATTGCACCTATTTTCGCTAAATATGGAATCCATTGTTGTAACACAATAAATCCAACCACCGTTCCTATCATAGTACCTACTGAAGCAATTAAAAATATTACTAATAAACGTCTGCTTTCTTTCCATATTTTTATAATATTAGAATTAAATAACAATAATGGAATAGATAGTGGTACTACATAATCCCACACAGTATCATAAACCGGTGATGCTGTTGGTATAATTTTAAAATTGGATAAAGCCATAGCCCCTACTAGCGCAATAATTGCACCTGAAATAGTACTTGCCCATCGATAACGTTGTTCTAATACTAAACTTACGGTTGCCCATAAAATAATTATCGCCCATAGTAACCATGTGTCATCTTTTGCAATCACTGTCCCCACATACATGATATTCTCCCCCTCTTCTCCCATACTCAATCTATAATTTATTACTGCTTATTATTACTAAGATATAATGTTTTATCAATAATTTTCAGAATTTTTACTTTATATTACCGTTACATTATTGTGTAACTAAATTTAAATTGATATTCTTAACAATATCTTTTTAACATTCAAAGGGGTGGATTGTTATGAAACAAAGAATTGGGTTATTTCTCGGCCCATTACTATTTTTAATCATTTTATTTATTCCGAGTATTACAGGTTTGGACCATGCGCCACGCGCTGTCCTAGCTGTAACAGTTTTCGTAGCTACGTGGTGGATTACAGAAGCAATTCCCATTCCAGCAACCTCATTAATGCCATTAATTCTATTACCGTTAACAGGTGGTACCAATGAACAAGTTGCTGCCAATGCTTATGCAGATCCGATCGTATTTATGTATATGGGCGGATTCATAATTGCTTTAGCTATAGAGAAGTGGAACTTACACCGGCGTATTGCTATGACAATTATTTCTATGATGGGATCCAGCAGTAACCATGTAATTCTAGGCACGATGATTGCGACAGCATTTATTTCAATGTGGATTTCAAATGCTGCTACTGCACTTATGATGTTACCCATTGCTTTAGCGTTAATAGAAGAAATTAAAACAGCAAAATTTCTCTCACCAGAATCGGCACATAAATTTTCTAAAGCTTTACTATTAACTGTGGCTTACTCTGCTTCAATAGGTGGGCTTGCTACTTTAATCGGTTCAGTGCCGAATGCAGTATTTGCTGCCGTTGCCGCTTCAAGCTTAGATCGCTCAGTATCATTCGCACAGTGGATGCTCTTTGCATTACCTATTACTATAATTTTATTAATTGTCCTTTACTTATTACTGACTAAATGGCTGTTCAAAATCGATGATGCTGATCAAGTTTCTTCTGATTTTGCTAAAAAAGAGCTACATAACTTAGGTCCAATGTCTTACGAAGAAAAATTAACAGGTTTAGTCTTTTTAATCGTCAGTGTACTGTGGATTTCAAGCAGTGCCTTACCTGCATCACTACATTTATCTGATACAGTAATTGCAATGATTGGGGCAGTTTTACTTTTTTTAATTCCTGCACGTGCTGATAAAGGTGGATTACTCGTATGGAAAGATATGTCTAAATTATCATGGGGTATTTTACTATTATTTGGCGGTGGCTTATCGTTAGCTGCTGCATTTGAAGATTCAGGACTTACCAAATGGTTTGGAGGTATATTAGGAATTGTAGAACCACTACCGCTTATCCTTATCGTTATTGTGTTAACTACAGGTATTTTATTCTTAACAGAAGTCATGTCTAATACAGCTGTATCTAATATGCTTATGCCTATTAGTATAGGATTAGCAGCAGCCATTAATCAGGATCCATTTTTCATTATGGGTGTTGTCGCTTTATCTTCTACTTGTGCATTCATGTTACCTATATCAACACCACCGAATGCAGCAGTCTTTAGTTCCGATGAATTAGACATGAAAGATATGATTAAAGCCGGTTTCATTTTAAATATATTTACGATTATTATCATTTCGTTATTTGTTTATTTCTGGTTACCAATTGCTTTTGGTTTGTAATGACATATGTTACAGTATCATGCTAAGGTATGATTTCACTTTTATACTAAGGACGCATGTAATTAACATAAATCAAATGTACAATAGCATTATAAACTACTAAAAGGAGTCGCTAATTATGAAAACATTAATTAAAGGTGCCATTGCTGTCTTACTCATATTGGGTGTAGTAAAAACGTTCCAAGATTATAATGTGCCCGCGGAAGCTTCAAATTACTATAACCAAGTTAAAAACGGCGAAGTGTTACAGAATGTCGAGAACATTAATTTTGATTCACTCAAAAACCTCAATTTCGAAGACTTCAAACCTGCAGATTTCTTTTAACTAGTTTATATGTAATCTCTATCCAGTACTTGAAGTAATGGTAGCCATGTTCAATTACTTCAATCATTTGCACATACTAAATAACTATAAATACACAAGCCTTAGGTGATTGTTGAACTGACCCCAATTAGTGGGAATAAAATAAAAACACTTTCGTTGAATTCATTTAAAATGAATCATACGGAGGTGTTTTTTCTATGAAAATAATGTCTTATTCAATAGAAACAAAATATAAAACGATTGAAATGAAAGAAGCTGGATATACTGTAAAAGAAATTATGGAAGCATTAAATATCAAAAATAGCACACAGGTAAAAACTTGGTGGCGATGGTATCGAAATGGTGAAACTTATAGATTTTATCAACAAAGAGGCAAGCAATATACTTACGGCAAAGGCGTGAAAGAATTATCAGAAGTAGAACAATTAAAGTTAGATAATAAGAAAAAAGATATTGAAATAGATATTTTAAAAAAGTACAAGGAGTTAGAAAGGAAGTGGTATCCAAAGTAATTGTAGAATTAGTTGATCAATTCAAGCATAAGTATTCAATCAAAATGATACTCGATGTTTTAGAAATACCTCAATCGACATACTATAGATGGAAACATAAGGACAATGAAAAAGATAAAGTGACTCAAAAGGTTATTGAATTATGTGAAGAAAATAAATTCACCTACGGTTATCGCAAAATTACAGCATTGATTAATCAATTGTATTCAGCGTCAATTAATCATAAAAGAGTTCAGAGAATCATGCGAGAGTATAATCTGAACTGCCGAGTTAGACCTAAAAAATCTAAAAAAATTGGTGAACCTTATTATAAAACAGATAATTTATTACAAAGACAGTTTAAAGCTAACCAACCAATGGAAGTATTAACAACTGATATTACTTATTTACCTTTCGGTAACTCTATGTTGTATTTATCTTCAATTATGGATGTTTATAACGGAGAAATTGTGGCGTATAAAATAGATAACAAACAGGGTCAAAGCTTAGTAAATGATACATTGAATCAAATAGATATACCTGAGAATTGCATACTACATAGTGACCAAGGCAGTGTTTATACATCCTATGCTTACTATCAATTATGCGAAGAAAAAGGCATTATCAGAAGTATGTCCCGAAAGGGAACACC
Organism: Staphylococcus arlettae; assembly: GCF_025560845.1. NCBI lineage: Bacteria > Bacillati > Bacillota > Bacilli > Caryophanales > Staphylococcaceae > Staphylococcus > Staphylococcus arlettae. The sequence goes on along the minus strand of NZ_CP094803.1, from coordinate 424,743 downwards.
AGCTGATAACGCCCCGATAGAAAGTTTCCATTCCTCGCTAAAGTGTGAAACTTTCTACATAAACAATGAGCTCAATAGCTCTAACCAAATTGTAATAGATATTGTCGAAAATTACATTAAAAACTATAATAATAATCGAATTCAACAAAAAATAGGCTACTTATCCCCTAGAAAATATAGGGAATTAGCAGCCTAGAACATAGTGTTTTTATTAAGTTCTCATTCTAAGGGTTCAGCGCCTTGTTCGCCCAAGGCTTGTTTTTATATATTATAATATCGAAAGTGATTAGGTCTTACTATTATGGGAAGTGGACTAACCGAAGGCTATAGTCTAAAGCGGTGTCCGTGGAAAGTATGCAAAAAACTGCCAACAAAGTCGGGAACTTTGTCTGTAACCTCTTGTTTTATAATCAGTAAATAAGCCTTAGATATTAATAATCCTTAGCACTTATCTATAATATCGGCAGGGCTTTGCGCCGACTCCTGCGGCAATAGCACGAGCCGAAGACTACAGGCTGAGGCAGTGCCCGCGGAAAGCGTGCATAAAAAAACTGCCAACAAAGTCGGAAACTTTGTCGACAGTCTATAAGATGCCACTTCTTATTTTACTTACAAGTGCTAAATTCAAATAGCGTGCTTCACTGTTCTACTAGAATGTATAAATGACATTATGCCAAATATACAATATACAATGGAATAAGCTATCATCACAATGTATATTGGCAGCATTTGTTGTGTTCCCATAATTTGATTAAATGCTGTAGCTGCAAAGAATGCATGACCTAATGAAACGATAAGTGGTAAACCAAAATTAACCATTACTTTTAGACTTAACCCTCGTAACATATCTCGATGCGTGTAGCCCATTTTACATAAAATACGATAATTTTCGATTTCATCCTCGGTTTCATCCATCTGTTTGATATAAATTATACAGCCAGATGCTACTAAAAAAGCCAGTCCTAAAAATGATGTCACAAACAATAATATACCGATAGATTGATGTACGCGATCTTGAATCGCATCACGTGTCTCAATTTTAGGTTCAATACTTTGCGATAAGTCTGTCGCTTGAGTCATATCGTCATGATTTTTTATCGTAAAACCATATTGTTTATTCGTCTCCTCGGCAGAAGATTTTAATGATTGATACAAGTTATCGCTAAGCAAAAAGACTGGTTGATTAAACGAGACCGTTGATTGAAAAGCGTTTATAGTTTTTTCTGTATTAAATTTAATCGCAACATCTCTGTCACCTTTGAAAACAATGTCCTGCCCCAGTTTAAAGTCATAATTACCTTGTGCCGATTTAGGCATGATGACTTGCCCTTTATGACCATGTGCCTCAATACCTTTAAAATACTTGTCACTTGTTATGACAACATTAGAAGTTTTAACATTTTGCGAACCAATGTTGAACACGTCTTGTTTTTTTATCGGCACATAAGCAACTTCTTTATACGCAATATTATAATCGATATTATGTTGATTCAATTGTTTTTCTAATTTCTTAGCAGATTGTTGGTCATTATAAACAATATCTTGCGGTGATTGCATATCAACCATATCGTCACCTTGCGCTTTATTTATCGCGCTAAAACATAATACAGTCACTGTGACAGCTGAAATAGTAGCTATAATTGTTAGAGATAAAGCATTCTTTTTCATACGATGCATTATCGAAGCTGTAAACACCACATCTGTAATAGATACATGCCCACGCTTAAAGCGTTTCAGTGATTTAAAAATAACCGATACGGAACTTCTGAAAAATAAATACGCCCCGCCTATAGTCAAAATTAAAATACCTGGTATAAGTATACCTACTTGAGTAATAAATTTAGAGAACATTTCTGTCGACAAATAATAACCTGTAGCTATCATAATAATACCGAACGCACCAGCTATTACTTCTAAGACAGTAATTTTTTTGTGTGTCGTATCAGCTTTCGCTTTATCATCCATCAGCGATAAAATACTACGTTTTTTAATAAATATATAACTTTGAACTAAAATTAAAACAAATGCAATGAACAGCATAATCGCAGTTTGGATAACTGCCATGTATTGAAATCCTATCGATACGCCTATACTTATCCCTAACATTTTTAAAACGATCATCAATAAAATTTTAGAACCAAAAACACCTATAAAGATTCCAACAAGTCCTGTCGAGATAAACATGACACTTTGTTCTAAAAATAAAATACGTAACAAATGATATTTTGTTAGTCCAATTAATTGGTACATAGCAAACTCTTTTGTGCGACGTTTAATAAATAAGTAATTTGCATACATTAAAAATATAATAATTATGACGAATAAAAAATTAGCCCCAATTTCTGCACCTTTTTTAATTATCGTACTAGAATCTTCATTATTAATACTCTCTGTATACTTTAATGTCACAAAACTAAAAAACAAGACGATACTTGTTATTAAAGAAAATATATACATACCGTAGTAACGTATATTGTTCTTAAAGTTCTTTAAAATGATTTGATTAAATGTCATTCACGACACCACCTAAGGTTGCTTGCATATGAATAATATTTCGATAAAATTCTTTGTTATTATCGTCCCCTTGGTATAACTCGGAATGAATATTTCCGTCTTTTAGCATAATGACACGATTCGAATAACTTGCTGCAACTGGATCATGTGTCACCATTACAATGGTCGCATTAAATTGTTTATTCATTTCTTCTAATCTAAACAACAAATCTTGTGCACTTTTAGAATCCAGTGCTCCAGTAGGTTCATCTGCGAAAATGATAGCAGGTTTATGAACAAATGCACGCGCTGCTGCTGTACGCTGTTGTTGGCCTCCAGAAATTTCACTCGGATATTTATCGCGAATGTCATAAATACCCAATGCTTCAGTAATTTCATTAAAACTCTGAGTCATCTCTTCTTTAGACAATTTTTTTATAGACAGTGGTAACATTATGTTTTCTTTAACCGTTAACGTATTTAACACACTATAATCTTGGAAAATAAAGCCCACTTCACTTTTACGAAATGCTGCTAATTCTTTATTTTTCATTTTGCTAAGCTCATGTCCATTTATTTCGACAGTCCCACTTGTAATATAGTCTATAGAGCTTAAGACATTTAACAATGTTGTTTTACCTGAACCAGATGGGCCCATAATCGACACAAATTCACCTTTTTCAATGGCAAAATCTAATCCTTTTAGCACTTGTTGTTGGTGAAATCGATTACCGTAATTTTTAGTAAGTCCTTTGACATTTAATAATACCAACTTAAACACTCCTTTTTTGTTATTATCGATAAATCTATTGTATAGAAATTGAATTTTTTTCTCGTTGCATTCACCTAACAAAAGACCTATCTCAAATGACAAAATTGTCACATCTGCACTAATGTTGCTATTTTCTCTATGATATAATAGTTAAATTGAAATCAAATCAAGGAGTAAAAAGCATGTTATCTTAATTAAAAAGAGAATGGCTAACTGACCCCGTTACTAATGATTTAGCTGGTATCGTTGTCGCTTTAGCCCTTATACCTGAAGCGTTATCCTTTTCTATAATCGCCGGCGTTGATCCGATGGTGGGCTTATATTCCTCATTCATTATTGCAGTAGTCATTTCTATTGTTGGTGGACGACCAGCAATGATTTCAGCAGCTACAGGTGCTGTTGCTTTAGTAGTTGTTCCGTTAGTAAGAGATTATGGTGTAAACTACTTATTTGCCGCTACTATTTTAATGGGAATTTTACAGATTTTATTTGGAATTTTAAAAATCGGACGTTTAATGAAATTTATTCCAAACTCTGTCATGATTGGCTTTGTTAATGCTTTAGCAATATTAATTTTCCTTACACAACTCAAACATATTTTTGGCATTTCTATTGCTACTTATGTCTTTACCATTATTACCTTACTCATTATATATTTGTTACCTCAAGTATTCACACGTATTCCTGCACCATTAATCGCAATTATTTTATTAACCATAACAGCAATGTTAACTGGTGCAGATGTTAAGACTGTTGATGATTTAGGTGATATCAAACGTACATTACCACATTTTTTAATACCAGATGTACCATTTACGTTTGAAACGTTGAAAATCATTTTTCCTTATTCATTGTCCATGGCTATAGTGGGCTTAGTTGAAAGTTTATTAACTGCACGTATCGTAGACAATGCTACTGATAGTTTTAGTAATAAAAACCGAGAATCTAGTGGCCAAGGTGTTGCTAATTTAATTACCGGCTTTTTTGGTGCCATGGGCGGTTGTGCTATGATTGGTCAATCTGTTATTAATGTACGTTCTGGTGCTACGACACGTTTATCTACTTTTACAGCTGGTGTATTTTTAATGATTTTAATACTAGTCTTTGGTGAGTGGGTCATTCAAATTCCTATGCCGATTCTTGCGGGCATAATGGTTATGGTGTCAGTAGGTACCTTCAATTGGAAATCTTTCAATTTTATAAAAAACGCACCACGTACAGATGCAGTAGTGATGTTGTTAACTGTCGCTATTGTCTTAGCTACAGATAACCTAGCTTTAGGCGTCGTAGCTGGTGTTATTGTCAGCGCATTGTGCTTTGCCACAAAAATTTCTAATATTACAGTTAAACGCAGTGACTCAGCTGATACGATTTACTATTCAATTAGTGGTCAAATCTTTTTTGTCTCTATTGATGCTTTAATGAATCAACTCGATTTTGATGTAACAAATAAAACAATTTATTTAGATTTTAAGAATGCACATTTATGGGATGACTCTGCTGTCAATGCCATAGATACACTTATTGAACAGTTTAACAAAAAGCATAACACTGTATACCTTCAACACTTGAATAAAGATAGTCATAAAATTATATCAGCATTAAGCGACATCAATAAAAAACATTTAATTTAAGATTTCCACTATGACTTTACTCGTAACGTGGTTGTTTGAAATAACAAAATTTAATAACTAGTATGCTAAGAGTAGAACCACGAAACCTAATATATAACTAGGCCGTGCGCATCTACTCTTTTTAAATTTAATGTTTGACTTTAATACCTATAGGGGGTATATTGAAGACAAGATAACACATTAGGAGGAAACTCAGAGATGGCTACTTCTCATAAAACTACGTTTGGTATTACCGGTATGACTTGTACTGCTTGTGCCAATCGCATAGAAAAAAATTTGAATAAATTGCCTGATGTCGTTGCAACGGTCAACCCTACAACAGAAAAAGCGACTGTAGACTATGATCCTAATTCTACGTCACTCGAAACTATCACTGAAACCGTTCAAAATACTGGTTATGGGGTAATTACCGAAACAACTGAACTCGATGTTTTAGGTATGACGTGTGCTGCTTGTTCTACTCGTGTAGAAAAAATACTTAATCGTACAGATGGTGTATCACAGGCCAATGTGAATCTAACTACAGAACAAGCTAACATTGCGTACAATCCAGAAGTCACTACGCCAGAAGCGTTAATTGCTCGTATACAAAATATCGGGTACGATGCGCAACTAAAAGCAACAGCTGGAGATAAAGTTTCTCAAAAAAGTAAAGAGCTAAAGCGTAAACGATTGAAACTTATTATTTCAGCCATACTCTCGTTACCACTACTCTTGACCATGTTTGTTCATTTATTTAATTTGCCAATGCCCGCCATCTTAATGAATCCATACTTTCAATTAACCTTAGCTACTATTGTACAATTTGGTATTGGTTGGCAATTTTATATAGGTGCCTACAAAAGTTTACGTAGTGGTTCGGCTAACATGGATGTATTAGTAGCATTAGGTACAAGTGCTGCTTACTTCTATAGTCTATTTGAAACTATAAAATGGATTGTCCAACCACAAATCACACCACATCTTTATTTTGAAACAAGTGCAGTATTGATCACGCTTATCTTATTAGGTAAATATTTAGAAGCACGTGCTAAATCTCAAACGACTAATGCTTTAAGTACATTGTTAAATTTACAAGCTAAAGAAGCACGCGTAATTCGTAATGGTACTACGCAAATGATCCCATTAAAAGAAGTTGTTGTTGGCGATCATCTTATTGTTAAACCAGGAGAAAAAATACCTGTCGATGGACTTGTGATTAAAGGTACTACTTCTATTGACACTTCAATGATTACAGGTGAATCTATGCCAGTAACTAAATTTGAAAATGATGAAGTCATAGGTTCCACTATGAATAAAAATGGTGTCATTACTATGGAAGCAACGAAAGTAGGCAAAGATACAGCGCTATCTTCTATAGTACAAGTGGTCGAACAAGCACAAGGCTCTAAAGCACCTATTCAACGCCTAGCAGACACTATTTCCGGTTATTTTGTACCCATTGTAGTAGCGATTGCTATACTAACATTTATCGTATGGATCACTTTAGTACAAGTTGGACAAATCGAACATGCTCTAGTTGCATCTATTGCAGTTTTAGTAATCGCTTGTCCATGTGCCTTAGGTTTAGCTACACCAACTTCAATCATGGTAGGCACAGGAAAAGCAGCAGAACATGGTATATTATTTAAGGGTGGTTCTTATATTGAGCATACTCATAATATCAATACCATCGTCTTAGACAAAACAGGCACAATTACAAAAGGAACACCTGAAGTAACTGATTTTACTGGTTCAAATACTACATTACAATTATTGGCCAGTGCTGAACAGGGCTCCGAACATCCATTAGCTGAAGCAATAGTCACTTATGCTCAACAGCACGAAATAACATTATCACAACCTGAGACGTTCGAAGCATTGCCTGGCAAAGGCATTGTCGCTACAGTCGACAACCATACTATTCTCATTGGCAATCGTCAATTAATGGATCAGTATGACGTAGATATTTCAATGGCTAATAACACTATGCAAAATTATGAAGATGCCGGTAAAACAACTATGCTTATTGCAATTAACAAAGAATATAGTGGCTTAATCGCAGTCGCTGATACAGTGAAAGCTACAGCACAACAAGCGATTGAGTTACTACATCAACAAAATATCGAGGTCGTAATGTTAACTGGTGATAATCAACGTACTGCACACGCTATAGCACAACAAGTGGGCATTGATACAGTTATTGCTGACGTCGTACCTGAAGAAAAAGCAGCAGTCATCGAGTCACTGCAACAACAAAATAAAAAAGTAGCAATGGTTGGCGATGGAATTAATGATGCACCTGCCTTAGTAACAGCTGATATAGGTATTGCTATTGGTACAGGTACCGAAGTGGCAATAGAAGCTGCTGATATTACAATTTTAGGTGGCGATTTATTACTCTTACCAAAAGCACTCTATACAAGTAAGGCTACAATACGTAATATACGCCAAAATCTGTTTTGGGCTTTCGGTTATAATGTTGCAGGCATACCAATTGCTGCTCTAGGATTATTAGCTCCATGGGTTGCTGGCGCAGCAATGGCCTTAAGTTCAGTCAGTGTCGTAACCAATGCTTTACGTTTGAAACGCATGAAATTATAGCAGTATGCTATTAAAAGGAGGTGATTCATATGACAACTGAAACAATTCAAGTTGAAGGTATGAGTTGTGACCATTGTAAACAAGCTGTAGAAGGCGCATTAACAAAATTATCTGGTGTCTCAACTGCGAAAGTTGACTTAACAGCTGGTAATGTCCAAGTTGATTATGATAACGACCAAGTTGAAGTCACAGATATGAAATCTGCAATTGAAGATCAAGGTTATGATGTCCAATAGGGAGTGGGACAGAAATCTGATTTTGAATAAATGATTTCGTCGTCCCACCCCGGCAAGGATGACTAGCGTTGAAAAAAGCTCGGTTTAAAGCGCATTTTCAATGATGTCAGCTACTGCCAATACAAAAATAGAGTGGGACAAATCAATATTGTCCCACTCTCTTTTTAATGATATAAATGTGCGATACTTTGCAATCGTTGTATTGCCACGGCTAACTGTTCATCATCAATTGCCAAAGACATACGTACATAGTGATGACCATTGTCCCCAAATGGAAAACCCGGTGCAACCAAAATAGATTGTTCCTGTAACAAATATTCTACAAATCCTTCTCCGTCAAAGTGTGGAGGTGTTTTCAACCATAAAAATATGCCACCCCTCATTGGTTCAAATGGTATGTCAACGTCAGCTAATGCACGTGTGATATCATCACGTCGTTGTCGGAATTTATTATTTTGTTGTTCTAAAAATGCATCATAATGATTGAGCGCGTAACTAGCTGTATCTTGTAACGCACCAAACATGCCAGCATGTGTATGTGATTGATATTTTTTCAAAGCTTGAATAATATCCTTATTTCCTACGGCGAAACCTACCCGAAAACCTGACATATTATAGCCTTTAGAAAGAGAATATATTTCCACTGCTAACTCTTTTGCACCGTCTACTTGTAATATACTAGGATTTTTACTATCAAAACCAAACGCACTATAAGCAAAATCATGTACAATTTTAGTTTTGGTATTCTGAAATTGCGTAACTGCTTCTTTAAACACCTCGAGCGTAGCAACCGACCCCGTTGGATTATTAGGGTAAGTTAAATATACTAACCGCGTGTTTAACAACACATCTTGTGATATTTGTTGCCATTTTGGTAAATAATCAGGTGCTGTTAAATTCAACTTTTTAGGGATGACATCAGCTAACTGGACACCCGCTAAATAATCAGCATAACCTGGGTCTGGCAATAATACATATTCCCCTGGATTTACAATAGCAGTTGGCAAAGCTACTAAGCCATTTTTAGTACCATATAAAATACACACTTCTGTATTGGCATCTAATGCTACACCATAATGACGTTGATAAAAATCAACGATCGCTTGTTTCAAACTCTCTTTACCATGAAATGCTACATATTTTTGATTCTCTGGTTCTTGCACTGCTTTGATAAATTTATTAACGATTCCATCAGGTGTATCACCATCTGGAATACCTACAGCTAAATTAATCAATGGTAAAGGGCCATGTGTCACTTTTTGTCCCATCGTTTTACCAAAATAACTATCGGGTATTTGTGCTAATCTGTCAGACATTGCCATTATTACTCCCCCTATGTATCTTTATATCAGAAATGTGCCGATATAGTGATGAAGTTCAATACATCTTACTTTTTACTTATCTGAATATTCTAACATATTAATACTAAAAAAAGACTACTCAATTGAGTAGTCTTTAGCTTTATACTGAGGTAAATTTTACCACCAGTTGTTTGAAGAACGGAAGTCTAACGCAGCTTCTACTGAACCATAACGTTCGTTAGCGTAGTTGATCATACCTTTAGTTTGTTCAGCAACTGAACCAGTTCCCCAAGATTCTTTAGTTTGACCTAAACCTCTGTATCCTAATTCGTTAACAGCATTTGGGTTACCGCTTGATTCAGGCATTACGATTGTATTCCACATAGCTTCTGTACCACCAGCAGCTAAGAATTGAGCTTTAGTTGATCCACCAGTTGAAGCTGATGAAGAGCTTGTGCTTGCTGAAGTTGAAGTTTTTGTAGTTGTTTGTGCTGGAGCACTTTCAGTTTTAACTGAAGTTGAAGCACTTGTTTGTTCTGTTTGAACTTCGTTAGTTGTTTCAGCTTTAGGAGCTTCTACTGCTTTAGGAGCTTCTACTGAAGCGTTAGATTGGCTTGAAGCTTGTACTTGAGGTGCTTGTACATCTGTTGATGTTTGAGCTGAAGATCCACCGTCATAGCTCCAAGTCCAAGTAGTACCATTTGATTCGAAGTTGAATGAATGACCATTGTAGTTAAAGTCATAGTCATATGAACCAGAATGTACTGGTTTTTCATTTAATTCTTGAGCATTGCTTAATGCTAACTCAGCTAAATGAGCTTTATCAATATTTTGTTCAGAAGCGTCAGCTTGGTTGCTGTTCGCTGCATATCCTGTTACACCTAATGCTACTGCTAATGATGATGCTAAAACTGTCTTTTTCATAATAAAATAAATCCTCCAATATTTTGTTTCGTAAAACTCTATTTTAAGTTTATAAATTTCGTATGTGCTAATTTCAATTTTTTAACGATTTGTTTTTCGACAAGAATTAATATACCATAAATCCAGCAAATTTGTATTACACTCAAATAACAAATCGTTTACAAAACATGTTCATTGTATGACATCATTTACTAATTGTTACTTTGAATAACAATCGCCTGACAGAATAGCATTTCCAGCACTTCAATCAAACTTGTCACAATAGCATTGAAATGACTACAAATCTAATTTATTTATTGTCAGAAAAATTACAACGTCTCACTCTGTTACATTCTTGTAATATTTCTGACGCTAATTTTGCTCTAATTATTAAGCTATCTACTAATTTTTCTGTAAGTCAAAGCAAGATTCACAAAATTCCAAGCAATAGTATTGTATTTTCGCACCAGTAATATTACACTAATAGTGAGAAAACGTTTCCTTTGGTATAAACGCGAGTTGGCACTTCCTGTTAGTTAAACGAATAACGATATATTTGGGAGGGATTAACATGGTTGCTCATGAAAAAGATTTAATCAAAGTAGACAAAAACAATGAAACACGCTCTAATAGTATTTCTGTAATGATAGACGAAGGCGGTTTAGGTGCTGATCAATATTATCAAATTGACAAGCACAAACGAAACCAATATGAAGCTATATTCAGACAAAAATCTAATACAGAGCTTGTAGATCTACTCATTACTAGTGCGGGAGAAAATGACAATACTAAATTCAACAATTCTTTACTTGCACTCCAAAATGAAGTACTACGCCGTATGAATCATTAAAACACTCTGCCAAACGATAACAGGGAAGTAACGTCTTCACGTTACTTCCCTATTTGTATGCTCAAATCACTAAGCTAAAAATTTAAAAATATCTCTACTATATAATTTCAAAACCTTCATATATAAAGTATTAATTACAAAACCAATAATAAAAGGTATCACTAAAAATACTAAGATGACAGTTATTAAATTTAATAATGGTGAACCATCCATCAATCTAAAGGATGTTATAGGTCCTACCATACCTACAATTCCAAAGCCCGCAGATTCTTTTGTTCCTTCAATCCCTAACAATCCACCAACAAAACCAGTTAGAATAGCGGTGGTAAAGATTGGTAATAAAATAATTGGATGCCTTACCATGTTAGGTATCATCATTTTAACGCCACCTAAAAATATAGTCAGTGGCACACCTGCTCGGTTGATCTTTATTGTTCCTGCAACTAGCGCTGCTTCACAGGCTACGATACCTAGAGAAGCTGAACCTGCTGCAACACCACTTATGCCTATAGCTAATGCTGTAGCTACTGTGGAAATAGGTGAAATAATAAGAAAACTAAATACCATAGCTATAAGTATGGACATGAGTATTGGTTGTAAATCAGTAAATGTATTGACGAGATTTCCAATGCCTGTAGTTATTAATTGCACATAAGGCAAAATAATCAAACCTATAAAACTAGCAATAACACCAACAAATGTCGGCATAATTATTAATGTCAAACTACCAAAGCGTTCCCCAATAACTAATATAAAAAACACTGCAATTGCTGCAGTAAGCATAGTATTTATTAAATCTCCTACCCCTACTAAGAGTACTGCTCCATTTTTAAATTGTGCTACGCCACTCCCTACAAAAGCAGAACTTGCAACCACAGCAGTAGACAGAGGCGTCAGTTGGAAACGCATGGCTATTAAAGCACCTACTAATAACGGCACTGTAAATTGAATGCCTTGCACAACTTGTAATAACATTTGAAAAATTTCATGTTTAGGTGCTAATACTTTAAATAATTCGCCTAATATCGCATTAGGTATTAACCCCGCAATAATAGCAATAGCTACCCCAGAAAGTACATTATATAAAAATTGTTTAGGACTGACTTTAATCATGTGTGGTACCTCCAAATTATGAAATGTACCTATCAATATAACATACATTCTGAATTTTCAGAATATTTATTTTAACTAACTCTATACTACATTTGATAGAGTGTTTGTCTACTAAAAAATCTATAATTGTATTTACTCATTTGTTAACACTAAACCTTGAGTCGCGTTTTCGTAAAAATTAAGTTTTTTCAACGTATTACCAGTTGGCAAGTTAAGCTCAAATTGTTCCCAAATCCAAAATGCAATATTTTCAGCAGTCGTATTCATCTCGGGTAATGTTTCATTGAGTAATTGTTTATCTAAATACGGTGCTAAATATTGTTTATAAATTTTATCTACTACATTAAAATCTAAAGCTAAACCATAATCGTCAATTGGAGATAAGATTTCTATATCGAACTTGTAAGTGTGCATGGCTAAATCTATATGCTTCGTTTGAGAAAAGTAGATACGATTATCACATTTAAATTCATAATAATTTTTAATGCGAACAGACTGATTTTTATATTGAAATTGTTTAGGTGGTTGAACATTGTTAAATTTATTCATGTTAAAACACTTCCTTTTATTTCTTTATAATATCTATACCCAAAATACAAAATAGTAAATTTCAAGACTAACTACGATGATTAAAACATACTAAAGAAGGAAATTAACATACTAGATATTATATTCAGTTAAGAGCGACAATTACTATTACTTACATGGAGGTTTTAAAAATGCATATAAAATGCGAAAGAATCTATGCTAAACAACAATCTAAAGGCATTCGTATCTTAGTGGATCGTGTGTGGCCACGTGGTGTATCAAAAGAAAATGCTAATTTAGACTATTGGTTAAAAGATATCGCCCCATCTCCTACATTACGTAAATGGTTTAACCATGATCCAAATAAATTTGAAGAATTTAAAGCTTCTTATCTCAAGGAACTAGAATCCAATGATGCTCAAAAAACAGAAGTCCAAAACATTCAAGACATCTTAAAAAACAATAACAATGATTTGTTATTACTGTATGGGGCAAAAGATGAAACTTATAATCACGCTGTAGTATTACGTTCATTTTTAGAAGAGAGGTTATCACAATGACAACTTCAAATATGATTGAATTGTCTCATCCTTGTATTAAACAACTAATAACACAAGATGCGCAACTGGCAAAACTGATAAAACACATCGGACCAATTACATTTCCTAAGCGACCAAGTCCGCTAAAATCTATAATACGCTCAATCATCGGTCAACAAATCACTGTAAAGTTAGCACAAACGATTTTTCAACGCTTAACTGAGACAGTGAATGATGATTGGTCAATAGCATCATTATCTAAGTTATCAGCTACAAAACTACAAGAACTAGGATTATCACGAGCGAAAACGCAGTGCATTATAGCACTATTAGAGCATGTGCAAGCTGGTAACATAGATTTCCAAAAGCTACCTTATTTATCGAACACAGCAGTCACTCGCAACTTGACACAAGTGAAAGGTATAGGTCAATGGACTGCGGAAATATATCTTATATTCACCTTACACCGAATAGATATTCTTCCTGTGAAAGATGTCGGTTTGCAACGTGCAGCTCAATGGTTATATCAACCAACAAATACAACTAAAGCTGAAACTTTAAAACAATGTAATCAACGATGGACTGGGTGCCAAACAATAGGTGCGCTTTATTTATGGGAAGCCATCCGACGCGGGTACTTAGAATATGATCATATTGATGTACTTTAATATGTCACAATTATGCATCATATAAACTACGTTCACCTTCTGGTAGTTGCTCTATATAGTTTTTAGGGTCTTCTGCGTAATCATTGCCTATACCGCCTTGCATTCTTTGAAAATGTAAGTGTGGTCCTGTAGTTTGTTTACCAGTATTACCTGAAAGTGCAATAACTTGCCCCGGTTTTACCGTATCTCCTTCTTTGACTTTATAATCATTTAGATGCATATACCATTGATAATAATTGCCATTACTTTCAGTGATTTGTAACACTTTACCGCCAAACTCATTATCAAATAAACGCGTAACTGTACCATGTGTTACAGCTTTTACTGGTGTATCTTCTGCCAAATGATAATCTATACCATAATGTTTTGCGTTATTTCCAAAATCACTGCGTTCGTATTCACCAAAATTCTCAGTTTCTCTACTAAAATTGAAAAATTGCTGTGATTCTGAATCTTGTCCTGTTTCTGTCACAGTATATTTTTCATTCACATCCTCTATCCAATGTTTAATTGGCTCAAAATAATAAATGACTGTAAATAAAGGAATTAAAAACAACAGAAATATAACTATAGCGTTAATACGATTTTTCAAGTTGATAAATCACCTTTCTTAAAATTTCTGTGGTCATTAAGTATACTTATTATAGCTTTGCAATGCTAGTTAATAGTCCTCAAATCCCACTCATACTTTAGTTGGAATAAAGTATTAAAAAAACCGTAAGTAGTAATCACGACTTACGGTAAAGGGTTTTACAAGTTATAATCTGCTAATAATTGCTCCATCACTTGCCAAATGGCCTCAACATTAACATCTACAGCAAAATAAGCATTCTTTTCCCCATCAGTTACATTATTCAAATCGACAGACATCGTACCATATGTGAGTGCGGAATGATGTTCAATAGCAATATGCGTATGTTGCATTTTGAACAATTCTGGTTTAATCAAATATAAAATTGCACATGCATCGTGAATAGGACCGCCATCCATGTCAAAGTGTGTTTTATACGTAGACTTAAAGAATTTCAGTAACTCAACTACAAAGCCTGCGACATCATTATTAATCAGCGCAAAACGTTGAATAATATCATCTGTAGCAAGTACTTGATGTGTTACATCTAATCCAAACACATTAATTCTCGCTCCACAATTAAACACGCGTTGCGCCGCTTCAGCATCGGCCCAAATATTAAATTCAGCTGTGGGCGTCCAATTGCCGAAAGTACCTCCACCCATTATAGTGATTGATTTGATATTTTGTACTATTTTAGCATCTCGAATTAATGCCGTCGCAATATTAGTCAATGGTCCCGTGGCTACAATTGTGACTGGCTCATCACTATTTTTAACAGCATCAATGATAACATCTGCAGCATGATGTGGTGTAGCATGGTGGCGTGGTGTTTCAGGTAACTTAGGACCGTCTAAACCAGTTACACCATGAATTTCTTCTGCAAATGATGGCTCCTTAATCAATGGTCGTGATGCACCCATAGAAACTGGAATTTCTCCTTTGCCCATAATATCTAACACATTCAATGCATTACGTGTATTTTTACTCACTGCTTGATTACCAGATACGGTAGTCACAGCTAAAATTTCCAAGTGACTTGTTCGAGCGCCTGCTAAGATCATAGCAATGGCATCATCATGTCCTGGGTCACAATCCATAATAATTTTTTCACTCATTATACTCACCTCTATATTTTTCAATAAATTGCTATGTTACAACTTATTTTGTTTTAATTTGTGTCGTTGTTTGAAATAAAATAATGTGATAATAACAAACCATAAAGGGGCTAAAATAACGCCAATACGTGTGCTTGGATTAATAAATAATACGCAAAATATAAACGCAAAAAAGACGATAATACTAAGCGCCATTATCTTACCACCAGGTAGTTTATAGTTACTTTGTGCATGTAATTGTGGATACTTTTTAGCATATCTATAATATGCTAAGGTGATTAACGTCCAAATTACTATATTCAATACTGTGGAAACTGTACTGATATATACAAACACTGCTGTTGCATTAGGGATAAAATAGTTTAGTAAGACCGCAATAGATAAACACGCACATGAAACAAGTAGTGCATTCATTGGTATACCTTTACGATTTGTTATACCTAACCTTTCAGGTGCTTGCTTTCTATCAGCTAAACCAAACAGCGTTCGACTATTAGAAAAGATGCCACTATTACATGCAGAAGCAGCAGCCGTTAAAACAACGAAATTTATAATACCCGCTGCAAAAGGAATGCCAATCAGCGCAAATAATCTTACAAAAGGACTGTCATTAGAATTCAACTCATTCCATGGAATAATAGAAATAATAACAGCTAACGCGCCAATGTAAAAAATTAAAATACGAAATGGTACATTATTTATTGCCTGTGGTATGGTTTTATGTGGATTTTTAGTTTCACCTGCTGTAATACCAATCAATTCAATACCTACAAATGAAAATATGGCCATCTGGAAAGACATTAAAAAACCTGAAGCTCCATTCGGAAACAGACCGCCATGACTATAAATATTACTAACACTCGCTTGACCATATGGTGTTTTTACTGCCATTACCACCATTACAATACCTACTACTATTAAAGCGATAATAGTAACTACTTTGATAATCGCAAACCAAAATTCTAATTCTCCAAACATTCGAGTACTTAGTAAGTTAAACGCTAATAATAATAAAATACAAGCTAAAGCTGTGATCCAATTAGGTATTTGTGGCACCCAAAACGACACATATTTAGCAACAGCTGTAACTTCAGCCATACCTGATACAGTCCAAGTTAACCAATATGTCCACCCAGTGATAAAACCAGCAAGTGGTCCAACATATTCATTAGTTATGTCTGCAAATGAATTAAATTTCGTGTTGGATAATAACATTTCACCCATTGCTCGCATAAACATAAATAAGATAAAGCCAACAATTATATAGGTTAACAATATAGATGGACCAGCTAAATGAATGGATTGACCTGCCCCTAAAAATAATCCTGTACCAATTGCTCCACCTATCGCAATTAACTGAATATGACGATTACTTAACTCTCTATGTAATTTTGTTTCCATTGTTTTCCCCCTTGTAACAATAGACAGATAAAATCATTATGATTTTACCTCACACTTCATACCCCTATAACTATTCTTACCTTTGAACAGTTAATATAAAATATTATTCCCTTTTTTTAATTTTTGAAAACGCCTTCATAAATTTTATTTTTAGTATTTAAAAAAGTAGTTGTTTATTTGTATTCAAACCATATTATTTATTTATTAAACATTTATTGCAATTAGTGAATAAAATGATAAATTTAAAATAATAATATAATTAACGAGGTGTTTTAATGAAAGCTATCTTAATTGGGGTTTTAGGAGCATTATTTTTTTCATTTACCTTTATATTAAATCATGTAATGTCCAATAATAGTGGCTCTTGGATGTTTAGCGCGTCATTGCGTTATATATTTATGTTTCCTTTGCTTCTTATTTTTGTCGCTATACACCAACGTCACCGTCATGTGCATCGTCATATACGCCAAAATCTTGGTGCATGGATAATATGGAGTACCTTTGGTTTCGTCTGTTTTTACGTTCCTATAACATTTGTTGCAGATTATAGTCCTGGCTGGTTGATTTCATCTACTTGGCAATTAACTATTATTTGTGGTTTATTATTAGCACCATTATTTTACGAACAAGTTAATTACCGTAATCAAACAATTTTGATACGTGAACGTATCTCGTGGCGTTCAGTAGCTATTTCCAGCATTATGATTGTCGGTGTAATTCTGGTACAAATTCCCAACGCAACTTCTATTAAATTTACGACTTTCTTATTATCAGTAGTACCTTTAGTTATTGCAGGCTTTTGTTATCCTTTAGGGAATAGAAAAATGATGGTGTTAGTAGATAATCAATTATCTACTTTTGAACGAATCTACGGTATGACATTAGTAACACTGCCTATTTGGCTTGTTATTTTTGTGCTAGGCGTCTCATCACACGGATTACCATCACCATCACAAACACTACAATCATTTATTGTAGCAATCTTTTCAGGCATAATTGCGACATTTTTATTCTTTTATGCTACTAATCTAGTGAAACATAACCAAGCAAAACTAGCTGCCGTCGAATCGACTCAAGCTATGGAAATTGTTTTCACTTTAATTGGAGAAATGTTGTTACTCGGCATCGCACTTCCAACGCCACTTAGTATTATTGGTATTATTATAATTATGTTTGGTATCATTATTTATAGTATGTCTAACGGATTAATACAAGAAAAACAAGCAGACAGCTAAATAGTGGTATTTACCTACATAAATCTCTTACATTGACAATGATTGTTGAAATAAACATAATTTAATTAACTTCTATATTCAAGGAGCGACTGTAAATGACAACTACCGAATATATAGATCCACGTATTATTAGAACTAAAAAGTTATTGATGGATGCTTTCAGAAAAATAGCCAAAGAAAAAGAATTACACACCATGACTGTGAAAGATATCACTGATGAAGCAACGGTCAATCGAGCAACATTTTATGCTCATTTTATAGATAAATACGATATTATGGATTATACTTTGTCGGAAACAATTTTGAAAAATTTAAACAGTACACTTAATGTTTCATCAGAGCTCAATCATGACACACTTTGCAATATATTTATTACGATTACAAGTTATATTCAAAGCACGCATGAAGAGTGTAAATTAAACAGTGAAGCCTATGGTAAGATAGTCGAAAAGCGTATTAAAGAAGAATTAGAAGATATCTTTTTATCTTTAATTGAACAACAACATCCTAGTGAAAGCCGTGAGACGTTAGCTACAAGTGCACGTTTTTTATCATGGGGCTTATATGGTGTTGCTCATCACTGGTTTTATACAAGTAATGAGTCACCACAAGTATATATCGAAAAATCTTTACCCTTTCTAACTCAAAAAATTCTTAAATAGTAGTCAACTACTGAACAAATATTCATAACCATCCTTCAAAGTAGATTCCTTTCATAAACTGCTTTGAAGTTTTTTTATGCTGTAGCTCAGCAAATTATGATTTTCAGCTGACGCTGTGTCACCCTGTGTGTTTGAACAATAACCTGGGAAATAACGCTTAAATCATATGACAGTATTATAAAAAGGACTGATTCCATAAATAAGTCGAAATCAGTCCTGGGTATAATTCAACTATTCAATTATCTTTTCTACATTATTGATTATGTTCATTAACAAAGTTTAAGACATCACCTGATAGTGGCACCGCATTGTTACTTTCACCTTCAACGCCGCCATAATGGATACCTATCAATTCGTTACTGCTATTGAAGACACCTGAACCAGAATTACCACCATAAGTACTCGCATCATATGTCATATCTCCATTACCATTAGACATGATTTTACCGTTACTTTCCCACATCGTTGCTAATTCTTTATCTCCAGGATAACCAGTTATTGTTACTTCAGAGCCTTCTTGGGCTTGTGTTGCATCCCCTATTGTTGCTGGCTGCACAACATCTCCTACGTGTTGGCCACTGTCATTTGGTTCAAAGTGTACCACTGCTAAATCTGCATTACCTGGATAGGGTTCAGCACTTTTTTCTTCAAATGTTCCTTGAGGATATGTAGAGGCATCTGTAGCTGCAGGTGAAAACTTCATGTTGCCATTTGATAAGTTCACAACATGTTTGTTTGTCAGCACTGTATTTTCACCTATTACTACGCCTGTAGCTATGTTTTGACCTAAATCAGCAAAGCCTATCGACTGATAATGACCACTCGTAGTATTTTCTACTTGATGTCGATCGTTATTAGGTAATATGACTTCTTGTTTATTCTCTTGATCGCCTTGGTTAATCGGATAAGAAGTAGATTGTGCCTGAGATACAAAATTTCCAGAAACAAGTGCTAATGACATTATGGTGATTGACACGATTCGTGTAATAAATTTTCTCAAAATCATAATTCCTCCTTAAAATTGACCTGCATGTTCAATTTATATTTTATTTTATTATTATTCAAACATTTGCTGGTAATCAAACTAAATTAAAAACAAATAATTTATGCTAATTTTTATCTTTTCAACGCATTTAACACTTTGTTGTTTAGACAACTTTTTATAATTCATGTCGTTTGTTTTTTTCAAGAAAGGTGCTATAATACCAATTAAACAACAGATGTTATTTAGTTAATGGTTGTTGTTTAATTTTATTAGATTGGAGGTAATGACGTGACATTAGCAGAAGAACACGAGACATTTCAGCGTACTTTTCAGCCACAGAAGTTAACGTTAGGACTAATTGTGCCATTTGACAATGCAACTCATGATGCGTATGCTTTTGCAACACAAGCACGATTAGCTAGTCTAGCTGATGATGTCGGCTTTAGTAGTTTATTTGTTAGAGACAACCCATTATATAGCCCACATCTGGGAGACGTAACGACAAATTATGACCCATTTGTCTTTTTAACGTATTTAAGTACACATACAACTAATATTGCTTTAGGTACTTCAAGTATTGTAGCAACGTTACGTCATCCTATCCATCTAGCTAAAGCAACAACATCATTAGATTTAATATCGAATGAACGGCTGTTACTAGGTATGGCTACAGGTGATAGAAAATTTGAATTTCCTGCCTTTGACATTGATAGCGACCAGTTAAGTACAACTTTTCAACAAACAATCGACTCATTACAGTCAATGTGGCAGAGTCATTCACCACACATCGATAACGATTTATTTTCCCTATATGAAGAAAGTGGATTGCAAGTGCTACCCAAACACCGACATATTCCAATGTTTGCTACTGGATATGCACAACAAACGATGACGTGGATTAAAAAGCATATGGATGGTTGGATGTTCTATCCACAAGCATTCCAACAACAAAAAGCATTACTCGCTGAATGGCATGATTCAACACACTTCAAACCATTTATGCATCCTTTAGCCATTGACTTAGATAGTAATCCTAATGCACTTTTAAAACCTATTAAAGGCGGCTATCATTTAGGACGTAATACGTTATTACAAATGTTAAAACAATATGAAAAAATAGGAACAAACCATATTATGCTTCATTTCGTTAATTATAATCGAACTTATGAAGATATGATTTTGGAAATAGGTGAACATGTTATTCCCTATTTCTTACCACATTCAATACAGGAGGAACACAAACATGGAATTATTAGATAGAATCAATGCTTTAGCAAATAAAGAAAAAGTAACTACACTAACAACTGCAGAAAAAAGCGAGCAACATCATTTAAGACAAGAATATTTGAAAATGATTAGAGGACAAGTTGTTAATACGTTTTCAACATTAAAAGTAGTAGATCCATTAGGTGAAGATGTAACACCTGATAAAGTGTATCAATTGCGCAAAGAAATGGATACGTTGGATTTATAACTACTCAAAAAAGACTGGTCTCTATGCCCAGTCTTTTTTATTACATTATTTTTCTTGCATAATTTTGTACATACTACGTTCAACACTGTTGGCGTAGATACCTCCAAATTTCAACAAATGTACCATTAATAAATAGAGCTTATAAAATTCTAAGCGTTGTTCTGCGCCAGAAGCTAAGGGCAATACTTGTTGATATGTTTCATAAAAATCCTGATTAAACGCACCAAATACCATAGTAATACCAATATCAAACTCTCTATCACCATATAATGGTGCAGGATCAAATAATGCTGGTGAACCATCTGTTAAAAACATGTGATTGCCCCCCCACAAATCACCATGCAAAAGTGATGGTTCACTGTGATGGTCTGCTAAACTTTGATTGATAATGGCTCTGACTTTGTCATATTGTTCAATATCAGTTGTTTGCCACATCCCTTTCTCTACTAACGCTGCTTTAAGTGGGTCTAAACGTTGCTTCACAAAAATATCACGCCATTGTGTAGACCAAGTATTATCAAAAGAAATATCTCCTCCTTGATACGGTAAATCAAAACCAAATTGACCATCTGGTTGTTTATTTTGATGCATTTTGGCTACTAATCTGGCCAACTCGCTTTGTTGGCCTTCCATTCCTTCTTCCAGAAAACTTAATACTAAATAAGCATCACCTGTTATTTGACCATAATCAATGACCACCGGAGCCTGAATACCAGCTGCTTCAAACTGTTTAAGTCCAGCTATTTCTGCCGCATAAAAGTCTGCACTGCTATTACGTTGTACAAGTAAAAAGTATTGTTCAGTCCTAGTATCAACTTTGTATGCCTCATTGACATCACCACCACTCATAGGTGTCACTGACTCTATATCTGTTATCTTCAACTGTTCTATCCAGTGTTTATCCATCGTACCCCAACTTTCTTTAAAATTACATATATTGATGTTCAATATGCTTTTTGGATTATCAATCTATATAAATGTATTTCACGTTTAACCTTTATTTAAATCATTACTCTATTGTAAAATAATAATAACTTTATTTATTCATCGTAATACTAACATTCTATTTTTCAACATTAATCTTAATCTATTGGAGCGTATATCATGTACAAACTACTAAAACCACTTATCTTTAACATTGATCCAGAACAAGCACATGGCATGACCATCAATGCTTTAAAATTCATCCAAAAACATACTAAATTATTAGCAGCAGTCAAAAGCTGTTTTGATTATCAACACGATTCTCTTCAGCAACACATTGCTGGTGTAAACTTTAGTAATCCTATTGGTTTAGCTGCGGGCTTTGATAAGTCATGTGAAGTCCCTAAAGTCTTAGAAATGGCCGGATTTGGTGCATTGGAATTAGGTGGCATTACACCTAAACCCCAACCTGGTAATCCTAAACCACGTATGTATCGCTTAATTGATGACCAAGCCATAATCAATCGCATGGGCTTTAATAATATTGGTATGAATAAAGCATTAAGTAACTTACGTAAATATGCGTATCACAGTCCCATTGGTATCAATATAGGCGTAAACAAAACAACACCTTATGAGGAACGCTATCAAGATTATTTAAAAGTAATTGATACTTTTAAATTTGATGCTACTTTTTTCACTGTGAATATCAGTTCACCAAACACAGCAAACTTGCAAAACTTTCACGATAAAGATGAGTTTACTGTGCTGTGTAATACATTAACAAAATTTCAAACTACACAGAACATTAAACAGCCTATTTTCATAAAACTAACGTCAGATATTTCAACATCCGAATTAGCACAAATTTTACCAATAATCGTTGATACGTTTGACGGTATCATCTTGGCTAACACTACACAACGACGTGAAGCACTTGCTTCTGTCAACCAAAAAGAAACTGGCGGTTTAAGTGGCAAACCCCTATTTGAACGTAATTTAGCATTGATTAAATGGACTTACCAACAGACGAACGGTGATTTTCCTATTATTGGCACTGGTGGCATCTTTACTGCTGATGATGTTATTCGAATGATGCGAAATGGCGCATCACTCGTGCAAATTTATAGTTCTCTTATTTTTGAAGGTCCGACACTTACTAAAAAAATGAATAAAGCTGTAGCTAACTATTTAAAGCAAAATGACTATCATAACATTCAAGAACTTGTTGGTTTAGATGCACAGTAAGCGCCCCCGTACACTTGAGATAACTCCTACCTCAAGTGTACTTTTTTTAAAGTTATTGTTATATAATTCATGAAACTATTATGCATATACAAAAAGTGGTAAAATGACTTTATATTGATACTTTTATTCTCACAAACTATTTTTACGATGCCACCTAACGTTAGTTAGCAGACCTCTCCTTTATAACTACGTAAATTTGATAAGCAGGAGTGATTTTAATGGAGATTTTAAGAAAAACTACTGAAGATAATAAACCAACATTTCATGTTCGCACAAATTTGGGCTTAATAATTAAAGTTAAAGCAGCACCTGAAATGGATGAAACAGAAATTGCTCAATTACTCGAATACGTTGCCAATGATATGGATAACAAATTAAAAAGTAACATCGAATAACTTAAGCCTCACAAGCAGAGTAACTACCCGTCAATACCACATGCCTTTTTCTATACTATTTTCCAATGTAGATAATTGTTAGATAAACTTTATATCCTGTATGATTTCAAATTTGAAACATTAGAATCTTTTTAATAGGGTATTAACAAGTAAAAGGAGGCAATGACTATGTATAATAATATTTTATTAGCATATGACTTTGACAACTCATTTACAAATGTGCCAAAAGAAATTGAAAGCTTAGCTGCAGGAAGAGACAATGTTTCTGTAACGATATACAATGTAATATCCGAAGCGGAATTACAAAGTTCGGTACGTTACAATAATAAACACTTAGAGGATATTGCCGAAGAAAAAGAGCAGCAATTACACCCATTTATCGATGAGTTAGAAGCTACCGGTGTTAATGTTAACGTAAAATTCAGTTCTGGGCCTATTAAACAAACTCTACTAAAAGAAATTAAAGATTCTGCCTATGACATTATTGTAATGAGTAATAAACGAGATAGAGCGAATTTAGGTAATGTACTTGGCAATGTCACACATAAAATTGCTAACAGCGCAGAGATACCTGTATTAATAATTAAATAACATAAAAAAACTCAATTTTTACAGATCTCCTTCCTATTAATATTGGAAGTTAGCATCTGTAATCATTGAGTTTTTCACTATCAACTAATCTTGGGCTTGAAGATACTGTTCAATCACTTGTAACACACCAGAATCATCATTCGATGGTGCACGGTATTGTGCAACTCTTGCTAACTCAGGGCTACACGATGCCATAGCATAACTGTGTGGTGTCAGTTGCAACATCTCTATGTCATTGTTAGCATCACCGAAAGCTAATAATTCATGGTTCGCTATTCCCCAGTCGTCGAGCAAAGTTTGTATTGCTTTACCTTTATTCACTGATGGTACTAGTAAATCCACGCTATCATTACCGCTTGTTACTGCTCTGACAATATCTGAATACCGTTGTTGTAAATCCTCAGTAATCGTAGTTACTAAATTTGTATCTTGAATGCGCATAGCGACTTTAATAAATGTATCATCAACTACTTCACTAAAATTATCCACAAATGTAATATTTTTATAGTATAACTGTGCATAATCTATAAAGGTTTGATTTGTGCCTTTCAGCATATATGCTGTTTTAATTCCACCTAATATAATATTTTCAATATGGTAAGTTTGTTGTAAATACTTTACTACATTATGTATATCACTATCGACAAAAGCCTCTTTAGCCAAGAGTTCGTTGTTAAAATAAGTTAATGCACCATTTTCAGCGACATACACAATTTTTTGATCTTTACCTGGGAAAAATGAACGCAATTGCTCATATTGATTTCCACTTGCAACAATAAATTTTATTTGTTGCTTTTCCATTTGTTTATATAATTGTTCAAAATAAGCCAGATCATATGTATGATCCGACTTAAAAAAAGTGCCGTCTTTATCGACTGCTATTGCTTTAATCAAGTTTAATCCCTCTTTCCTGAATTATTCAATTGCTGTCATCTCTTTAGCTCATCGCAATAACATTAAAGCGGTGGCCGTCCGGATCACTAAATAGTCCTCCATAATAACCTTCTAATTTAGTTCCTCGTTGCAACACTGTGCCATTTGCTTGGTTTACTAGCGTTAATAGGTCATCAACTTCCGCTTCCGTTGCTACTGATAGTG
Source organism: Staphylococcus arlettae (assembly GCF_025560845.1). Lineage (NCBI taxonomy): Bacteria > Bacillati > Bacillota > Bacilli > Caryophanales > Staphylococcaceae > Staphylococcus > Staphylococcus arlettae. The sequence continues at coordinate 399,421 of NZ_CP094803.1, read as the reverse complement.
AAATTAAAGCTCCATCTATCTTTGGAATATTATCAAGACTCGCAGCTTTTTTAAATTGTTGCTGCTCTATTAACATAATAATTTTTCCATCTGCTGTTTCTATGCCTAACATCTTTGCTTGCATTGCTTCATTGTGTTTAATAGTAAAGCCTAGTGCTTGGTAAAATCCTTCACTCACTGATAAATCTGCTACAGCTAAATTCAACCAATTTGATGTAATATTCATAAAAACACCATCCTTTTATCACTTAAATACCCTAAAATAATCATGCAAATCGATTTTTATTACTTTGAAAATAGGGACTAAATGCACACTAAATTAACTTTTTCATGATGATTGGTTGTACCTATAGCTGAACTAAATTACTGACTATCATTCGTAATACGGGCTAAATGCTGAATTTGGCTTAAATTAACTTTTTGAATAAGTTGATTATAACTATTCATCGCAGCTACAGTTTGCTCAGCACCTTCAGCTGTCAAATATATATACATGGCACGTTGGTCTTCTACACATTCTTGTCTATAAACAAAAGCAGGAGTCATTTTTTCTAGTCTGACAATCAACCGAGACATGGCACTTTGACTTAAATCTACTACTTTAATTAAATCATTAATTTTATATTTCTTACCTTTACTGTTATAGATTTCATACAACACATAAAATTCTCTTAGACTTATATCAAATTGTTCTTTTAATACATTTTCGATCATAGTGTCGATATAACGTACGTACTTTGTAATTTCCATCCAGTTATCTATCTTTGTGCTAGCTTGCATAGTTATACCTCCTCTCTCTTAGATTACACGTGTATTTTAGTTCACATTTCTAACATCACTTGTGAATTCATATAATAATTAACTATAACATTATAATAACTTTTATTTATATTTCCAACTGCTATTGTTTTTCATTATAAGGTGCACAAGAAAATTTCACAATTTTCAGTATTGCACAACTTTAAATTTTTAAGTTATAATAACTTATATTCAATAAATGAGGTGGTTTTCTGAGTTTTTATAAATTTATACGAAATTTTACTGGTGATAATACGCCACTAGGAGAACTAGCAGATTTGGTATCTACAGATGCTGATTTTCCAATAAACGTGCAATCAAAAAGTGAAATTTTAGTATATTTTAGCACTTCGCCTTATTATAACAATAAGCATTTAGAAATTGTAAAAAGAGCCTTCTCTATTTACTTTCAAACTGCTAAATCTTAATAGGCAAATCACCATTTAAAGTCTAGAACGTTAAATTCGTTCTAGACTTTAGTTGACTGATATCAATTATTATTAAAATTTACCTATAATAAAACTACTGGCTGTAATAGATGCCAGTAGTTTTTAATATCTTTACTATTTCTTGCTTCGCCACTCTACATCATAAACAGCAAGCAATTGCTGTGTGTATGGATGTCTTTCTGCACTAAACAAATATTTTTTGTGAAAATCATCTACAATTTCGCCATCACGCATGACCACTATGCGTTCTACAGTAGCGGTAATAAACGCCATATCATGAGAAATTATAACCATTCCATGCTGAGTTTCTTCATACTAATTTAATAGTACATTGCTCATTTGTTGTTCTAGTAATACATCTAAATTTGAAGTAATTTCATCACAAATTAATATTTCAGGTTGCAACATTAATGTGCGTAAAATATTAAAGCGTTGTAATTGTCCCCCACTTAATTGATAAGGTTTTGCTTGTAATAACTCTGGGTCTAAATTCAATTGTGTCATTAAATGTTGTAACGTCAAATCAATATTACTATTAATAGATTTATAATATTTTTTAGGTTCTGCAAGTGATTGTGCCAGTGTTAAGTGGGTATTGAAACTTTCAATAGCGTGTTGAAAAATCGGCAACATCGTCAAATTATGTGCATTATACTGTCCCTTGGTTGGCAGTATTAGCCTTAGTAATATATGCGCCAGAGTCGTTTTGCCTGAACCACTTGCGAAACAATATGACTGTCGAGTTGGTATTACTTTATTAGCTACTCATGGATTAAGCATACGTGTGTTATCAAATAAAACAAATATCATTGAACATTTGTTTTCACAGGTACAGTCTTATGTAGTAGAACGAATGTTCCATCGATCTACACCATTCTTAAGAAAGTATTAAGGTGCTACTCATAAAAAGGTTCAAAGCAATTGCTTTGAACCTTTTTATTGTTTAAATTGTCTGTAATAACATAATCACACTCAAGGTCAAAATTACTAATGTTGCTAGATAAATACTTAATTTTTCAGCCTTTGTTGCTGATTTTTCTTCTTTAGAAAACAAACTAAATAACGAGCCATCTCTACCGATTAGCAATGCAATAGAATAACTAAGTAAGACAAGAGATATAATAAATAAAATAATTGCAATTATTACCATCGTTAGATTACCTCCTTGATGTTATTAATAACTAATTTATCATGGATTTATCATTCAAACGACCAATACCCCTTATATTATAGCCACAGGTTGATTTTCTCTTTATCATCATGAGATGATAGTACTTAATATAATAAATTATTTATTTTTTTAGAACGTACACATTGGAGGTATATCACATGACAGTCAATTATATTTACCGAAACACTGTTCAACCATCATGGATTGACCATAACAATCACATGCACGATGCACAATATTATGCTGTATTTAGCGATAGCGTGGTAGCATTCTTTGAAGCGATGGATTTTTCAGTTAGTCGTCGTAAGGATCAAAATATAACTATTTTTAGCTTAGAAGCTCATATAACATTTCTTAAAGAATTAGTCTTAGATGAGTCTTTTTATGTCCAACCACATATTTATGATTATGATGCTAAACGCGTTCATCTATTTTTATCTATGTACAACGCACTAGACGAACCGATTGCTACATACGAAATTATCATGATGGCTGTCAATTATCAAACACGTAAAAGCACGATCTTCCCCGAAGATATTTTAACGACTATTCAACAACAATATGAAACGCAAGCTGCTTTCACTCCACCAAAACAATTAGGTCATGTTATTCAAATACCACGAAAATAAACAAAAGAGTGAGACAGCAATCTAATGTTATTAACAAGATTGTGTCACCTCTCCAAAAGATAACTAACATTGAAAAAAGCAGGATTGACGTACATTTTCAATATAGTCATCTACCTACAATATAAAATTAGGCTGGGTTGAATCAATCATCCCCAGCCTTTTTACTTACTATACCTTTAAACTATAATACAAACTGTCTTTTACAAAAGTCGCAAATTCATCAAATGCTTTATCTCGTGATTTATTGGCGTCAATAATCATCGGCAAATTCAAGTTGAACGTCTGTGCAACTATAGTCCGTATAGCATATTCTTTGTTCACGTCTCTCATATAACCTTGATCAATCAACTTTTGCAATAATGGGGTTAATTGAGCGAGCAAATTTTCAGTAAACAAATTTATGACTATTGTTTGTAACTGTACACTAGTCAGTGCTTCATTGAGTAATACTTTAATTAACACTCTATTGTCATAAATAAATTGTGAACGATTATCGACGAACTTATCGATAAATGTTTTCAAATCATTAGTCAATGTAAGTTCTGTTTTGAACTCGGTAAGCGCTACAGGAATAACATTATTTTTTAAAATAGGTATTAATCCAGCATATAGTAGTGTTTGCTTATTTTTGAAATGTTTAAAAACTGTCCCTTCTGCAACTTGTGCATGCTGCGCAATATCTTTAGTAGTTGTTTTATCATAGCCCTGCTCGCTAAATAATATAACTGCACTTTGCAACACTCTTTTTTGACGTTCACTCAGATGTTCAAGCCGAGGCATAATTGACTCTACTATTGCTTTTAAACTGTTCATGACTATTCACCCTAAACTTTTCTATAACGTTTCATGCCTATGATATTTAATACGAGTAATATAAGGAAAAATGCTAATAATACAAGCAAATTTAAGTATACGTCTTCTAGTACAAATCCTTTAATCATGACATCTTGCATCGTTTGTCCTGCATAGTAAAGTGGCATAATATGAGCAATATAACCTAATATTTTACTCATAGATTCTATAGGAATCAGACCCGCAAACAGTACTTGTGGCACAATAACGAGTGGAATAAATTGAATCATTTGGAATTCTGATGCTGCAAATGTTGATAATAAAATACCAAAGGTTAATGCTACAAGTGCTGTAAGTATAGTTGTTAAAAGAACGACCAAAATTGATCCTTCTACTATAATATTCAGTACATATACTGCAAAAAGTACGACAATTACCGTTTGAATTATACTAAAGATACCGTAACCAATAATATAACCAAATATAATTTGACTACGCTTGATGGGTGAAGCTAGCAGTCGTTCTAATGTGCCTGATGTACGTTCTTTTAATAAACCAATGCCCGAAATTAAAAAAGTAAAGAAAAACACAAAGAATGCAATTAATATCGGATTAATCATATCAAAGTATGTTGAACTTGCTGAACCATATAAGTAATCTGTCTTCATTTCATACGGTTGTACGTTATTTTGAGAGCTTTGACTAGCATCAGTAGCTCCTGCTTGTTGCTGTACATTTGCTAATGCATCTTGCAACTCCTTCGCATTATTTTTCATTTGTGTCATGTTTTGATTAATCAACCACTTTTGATTTAGTGAAGCCAACACTCCCGACTGTGTAGGATTATCATTCGCATATGTAACATGTAGTTGATTGTCTTCAACAGTAGCAAAACCAGTTAAATCGCCCGATTTTATTTTATTAGCAATATCCTTATTATTATCATAATAGCGAATATCTATTCCTTCTTTTTCTACTGCATTAATAAATGTTTTTGGTGCCTCAGCTACACCTAACTTAACACCATTCGAATTATCCGATACGGAAAAAATATAATATAACAATGATAAAATAAGTAACGGTGCAATGATCAATAATGCAAGTGTCCGTTTATCTCTTAGTGTTTGCTTTACAATACGCTTTGCAATGTGTAATGCATTCATCATTATTCCTCCATATTTAAAAATACGCCTTCAATCGTATCTGTATGATATTGTTGTTTGATTTCTTCCGGAGTGCCGGTTGTGATGATACGGCCATGATTCATTAGTACTAACCTGTCGCATTTTGTCGCCTCATCTAATACATGTGTGGTAACTATGATGCTTTTCCCTTGTTCTTTGGCTAGATTTAAATCATGCCATACTGCTTGTCTAAGTTTTGGATCTATGCCTACAGTTGGTTCATCTAAAATTAACACCGCTGGGTCTTGTAAAAAACTAATAGCTAAGGATAAGCGTCTCTTCATCCCGCCTGAATAATGTTTCACCTTTTTATTTAAGGCGTCCTCAAGGTTGACCATTTCACTACAAATTTTCACACGTTCACGAATATGTTTTCGTTTTTTAATATAAATACCTGCAAAAAATTTTAAATTTTCTTTACCTGTCAAATCTTCATATAGTGCATCACTTTGTGCCATATAACCGATATCTTTCAATACCTTCCTATTGGGAATCGACTTTTCATTTATAGTAACCCATCCTGTATCAGTATGCTCCATGCCAAGTATACATTGAATCAACGTCGTTTTTCCTGTACCTGAAGGACCAATTAATCCTACAATTTCACCAGGTTCAAAATTAACATTAATATCTTCTAACACTTGTTGTTTCTTAAAAGCCTTACTCACATTGTTTACTTCAATCAATTAAACTACCCCCTAAAAGTGAGTGAATACTCATTTCTCAGTTACACATTACATTTTTTTAGTAATTAAGTCAAAGGTAATCTTATTTTGACTTAATACTGAGCTGTTGTTATCATTAAGTAGAACGGTCATTCTATCCAAAGGTGTGAAATATGATGTCACAAAAGAAGCAAGATATTTTAACAGCTGCAGAACGTTTATTTTATGATTATGGCTTTAGAGGCGTTGGTTTAAAACAAATCATTCAAGAAGCCAATGTTGCTACAATGACATTATATAATCATTTTGATTCGAAGGATAAATTGGTAGAAGCTGTATTACAACAACGTGAATCTCGCTATTGGCAATATCTTGATAGTCATGTAGCACGTAATCCACAGTACCCATTTTTATCCGCTGTAGAAGCGCATTGTCAGTGGTTAAATGATTATTCCTCTCAAGGCGATATGTTTATTCGAGCGATTGAAGATTATGCAGATCAAGATAACAAAATTGAAAATATTGCTCGTGGCCATAAACAACGTCTACTCAATTATTTGGAAAATTTAGCAACTGAAGCTGGTATTACGAATGGTGAAGACTTAGCAATTCAATTCACGCTTTTATTAGAGGGGACGACTTCTATGACTGCGCTTATTAATGCTAAAAGAGCGACTGCCCAGGCTTTGAGTATGGCACGGATGTTGCTCAATGAAGCATATAAATAATCATTATTTCGAGGTATATGCTGTAATCAGGTGTACCTCGTTTCTTAAAATCTTACATAGAATGAACGTTCTATCTAATATTAATTTAATTATAAGGAGGTAATAACCTGCACTTTTCTAAATTAGTTTTTCCAGGTATAGCCATGATTGCCACTACATATGGACTAGGGCGTTTTAGTTTCGGCTTATTTTTACCTTCCATCACTGAAGATATCGGTATGTCAACATCACAAGCCGGCATCATTTCATCTTTATTTTATTTAGCTTATTGTTTTACGATTATATATGCTACTTTACAAACAGCTACTATTGGTCCTAAACGTATGATTATGCTTGCTGGATTATCTGTTATTGTTGGTTTATTTACTATTGGTATAGCGCCAAATGCGTTAATACTATCTTTAGGTGTCCTTTTTGCTGGTGCTAGTACTGGCCTTGTTTCACCACCTTATGGTTATACTATTTCTTTATGGATTCGTATGACCGATCAAGGTAAAGCCAATACTTGGATCAATTCCGGTACAAGCTTTGGACTAATGTTTACAGGATTAACTGCAATGGTAGTATTTTTAGATTGGCGCGCAACTTATTTTATATATGGTGTTATTGCTGTTGTTGTTTTATTATGGAATTTCAAAAATATTCCACCATTACAACATAGTTTAAATATTTCAACAGGTTCATTTAATATACGTGATATCACATATAGTAAGCGCATTATCCTAGCTTCTTTACTTTTAGGTTTTGCTACAGCACCTTTTTGGACCTTTTCAAAATCCTTTATAGAACAGACAGGTCATTATACAGATTTAGAACTTTCTATATTTTGGATACTTATTGGACTTTTTGGTATTATCGGAGGAGTTTCAGGCGCTATGATTGATAAACGAGGTATACATTTCGCTTATAATTTAGGCGTTATTATGCTTGCTACTTCTTCCTTATTATTAGCATTTACACCTAATATTTGGTTATTGGCCTTTATTTCTTCAGGCTTATTTGGATTTAGTTATATTTATTTAACAGGTGTATTGTTAGTGTGGGGAATTAAAATTTTCGCCAAAAATGCTTCATTAGGTATAGGCATACCTTTTTTATTATTAGCAGTTGGCCAAGTTATAGGGTCATCATTAGCAGGTATCGTCATTGATACCGTAAACTTTCAAAATACATTTATTATATTCAGTATCACTGGCTATTTAGCGTTATTACTATATCCACAAATTAAGGTTAAAGCTAAGCCACAACCTAAAGGCAAATATAACAAGTTACAACAAAGCAATAAGGAAATACTCGACTACTATGAACAGCATAATTAAATACTACTAACTAAATCTACTCTCCATAACTGACTTCCACTACATTTATGATTTGCGTTTTAATGTATTCCAATTTTAATTGCTACTATCATTCACCTAAGTGGCCAACCATAGTTCCGCTTAGGTGAATTCATTTTAATTGAACATGGCTCTTTACTTTATTGTAGTTAAACACTATTACTAGTTAAGTTATAACTCTAACCTTGTTTTTAAAATTTTTCATATTTAATCCCTATCTTTTTAGTATGTTTTATTGATTTATAATTATATTATGTGTATAGTGTGAATTATCAGAATATTTTAAAATTAAGGAGCTTCGTTATGACTAATAATAAATGGAATTTAGATACTTTATCAATTCATGCAGGACAAGAAGTCGATGACTTTTCAAAATCAAGAGCTGTACCTATTTATCAAACTTCAAGTTATGTTTTTGATGATACAAACCACGCTCAAGCTTTATTTTCATTAGCAGAACCAGGTAATATTTATACTCGCATTATGAACCCAACTCAAAATGTCTTTGAAGAACGTATAACGGCATTAGAAGGAGGCGTAGGTGCCCTTGCAACTTCTTCTGGCCAAGCTGCTATTCACCTAGCTTTACTCAACATTGTAGAAAGCGGCGATGAAATTGTTGCTTCTTCAAACTTATACGGTGGAACTTATAATTTATTAAATGTCACTTTTAAGAAGTTAGGTATTACTGTGCATTTCGTTGATCCAAGCAATCCTGAAAACTTTGCACAAGCAATCACAGAAAAAACTAAAGCCGTCTATGCTGAAACTATTGGTAACCCACGCATAGATGTTTTAGATATTGAAGCAGTAGCTCAAGTTGCACATAACAATAACATTCCATTAATTGTTGATAATACTTTCCCTACCCCTTACTTATTACGTCCATTTGAATATGGTGCAGACATTATTGTTCATTCTGCGACTAAATTTATTGGAGGTCACGGCACATCAATAGGCGGTGTTATTGTTGATAGTGGTAAGTTTAACTGGGACAATGGTAAATTCCCTGGCTTAGTAGAACCTGATGCAAGTTATCATGGCATCTCCTATGCTCATGATGTAGGTGCAGCAGCATATATTACTAAAGCACGTGTACAATTATTACGTGATTTAGGTTCTGCCGTTTCGCCATTTAATGTACATGAATTTTTACTAGGCTTAGAAACTTTACACTTACGTTTAGAGCGTCATTCTCAAAATGCATTACAAGTGGCAGAATATTTAGAACAACATCCAAAAGTAAAATGGGTCAATTATCCAGGCTTAACAAGTAATGCTTATTACGATCTTGGTCAAAAATATTTACCAAACGGACAAGGTGCGATACTAACATTTGGTATTGACGGCACAGTTGCTGAGATTGCACAATTTGTTGATGGCTTATCATTATTTTCTCATCTCGCAAATGTTGGGGACTCAAAGTCTCTAGTAATTCATCCAGCTAGTACTACTCATCAGCAATTATCTGACGAAGAACGATTAGCTTCAGGTGTTACAAACGATCTTGTGCGTTTATCTGTTGGAACTGAAAATATCCATGATATTTTAACTGATTTGGAAAACGCCTTAAAAGAAGTTTAATTACTGTTAGATGACTCATTTTACTAAGAGGCTGGGACAATTTTGATTCGTCCTAGTCTCTTTTCATATTGGTATTAGCTAACTATATTGAAAATGCACTACAACTCATTTTTTCAACGCTAGTCATCCTTGCCTGGGTGAGACGACGAAATCATTTTTTCAAAATCAGATTTCTGTCCCATTCCCTTTAGTGTGACGGCACATTGGCTTCAGACAACCAGAAGACTACCCGCAACACATTATAATTTTTTCACTTCAGGCAACCATTTCTTTTTGAATTTATACAAAACCACTGCCATAATAATGTTAATATCTATTGGCTAGGAGGACAGACTATTGAACAGTGAACGCGATAAAATCACCATGACTGTCATTTTACTTGCGGGTAAAATACTACTCTCATCAGGCGCTGAAGTATCGCGCGTAGAAGATACCATGCGTCGTATGGCTATCAGTATGGGTTATTATAACAGTCAAGGGTACGTCATTAATGTTTTTATTAATTTTTCCTTAAGTGAAGATCACGATACACGTATCGTCAGAATCAATAAAAACATTACTAATTTATTGAAAATTTTTCAGGTCAATACTATCTCTAGACAACTCTCTAGTAACACACTGTCTATTTACGAAGCGCATCGTTTACTACAAAATATTGATCGCACCTCTTTAAGTAGTCCGCTTTGGCAAAAAGTAATCGCTGCAGGTATAATTTCTCTCAGTTTTTTATATTTACTTAATGGCGAGTGGATTAACGTACCTATTACACTACTTGCAGGAGCTATTGGTTATTTAATAGTTGAATATATGCAAAGTAAATCATTGACTATGTTTATACCAGAGTTTGTAGGTTCATTCATTTTAGGCTCAATCGTTATTTTAGGTTCTCAGATGATACATACGTACGAGTCGTTAGGACCGACAATGATCGCCTCGGTTATGCCTATTGTGCCTGGTGTAGTCATTACTACAGCAATACAAGATTTGTTTAGTCGTCATATGTTAATGTTTACTGCAAAATTTTTAGAAGCACTTGTAATCGCCTTTGCTATAGGCTCAGGTATTGCAATTGCCTATTTAATCTATTAAGGAGGCCACAAAATTATGATACTATTTTCCTGTCTATTTAGCTTTATGGCTTCTTACTTCTTTGCATTAATATATGATGCTCCAAAAAAATTATTTATACCTGCTGGATTAGCTGGTGCTTGTGGCTATATGGTACATTTTATCTTTAATTTAAGTTTTCAAATGGATACCATTTATACGAGTTTATTAGGTAGTTTGTCCTTAGGTTTAATCAGTCACATATTAAGTCGCTTATTAAAAGCACCTGTTGTGATCTTTATGATTCCCGGCATCATTCCACTTGTACCTGGAAGTCTAGCATTCAGAGCAACTCAAGAGCTAGTAACTTTGAACTTTACAGATGCTGGTAATACGTTTATACGCGCTATTTTAATTGCTGGTTCAATTGCACTTGGTCTGCTAATATCCGATCAATTGTCTAAAACTTTAAACATTAGAAAATATTGGCACATTAAGAAAAACCGCCTGTAATTATCAATATAAAAAGCACAAGTATTATTTGCATAAATACTTGTGCTTTTTATATATTACGTGACATCATACAAACCAGTTAATACATTTGCTTCTAATTTGCTTACTTCTACATTGATAGGTTTATTGGTATTTAAAATGTGTGCTTGCGCATACGTAGTAATGCATTCTTCGTAAGGTAAGGGACTTTGTGTAACCCCACCACCTAAAACAATAGTATACACATTAAAAATATTGTAAATATTAGTGCATAATTGCGCTGTCATTTGCATTATTTCTTCCATCATCGCAGTAATTTCATCATTGTCATTGTTTAAATATAACTTTATAGCTTCTTGGGTCGATACTTCACGCTCTAAAATGGTACTCGCTTTACGACTAATAGCCAAGCCTGAAATTTCGTTTTCCACACAGCCATATTGCTGGCACACCGGACATTGATAGTCACTATTACTTTTGATCATTGTATGTCCAATTTCCCCCATATTACCATCGCTTCCAGCTAATACTTCTCCATTATAGACTAGTGCCATCCCTACACCTGTACTAATTGTTAAATATACAAATGAAGATGTTGTTTCAGGCAACGCTCTTTTTTCAGCACGTATTGCGGCATCAGTGTCGTTTACAAAAGCTGGTTTGAATTCACTACGTGTTGTTATATATGCGCCAGCATCAAAATTTTTATACGCTTGTAGGTTAGGAGGATTTAAAAATATCCCTTGGTGATAATCACACGGACCAGGCATCGCAATATTTAACGTTTGTTGCTCAATTTGTTGATATTTTTGTAGCAATGCTTGTGCATGCTCAAGTATTTGGTCAAATTCTGCCTCAGGACTCTCTGTTATTGTTGGGAAAGTCTGCTGATCTACAACGGTCATGTGTACATCAATGACGCCTACAATAGTTTTTGTTCCTCCGATATCTACGGCTATTCTATACATTTCTTTCTCCCCCTTTAACACTAAACATAACTAACGATCATACTAAAGTTTCCTGTAAAATAAATATCTTGATCTTCAGTAGTTAGAATAAAATGTGCGCCTTTTTCCAAATCAAAGTGTTGTTGTCCTATATACAGTACACCTTCGCCCTCTATTACTGACACTAAATAATAAGGTTGCTGTTTATCAAATGCTAATTGTTGATGTATATCCCATTTTTCTACAGTAAAAAATGTCGTCGCTACTAGTTGTTGATACGTATATTGCTCGTATTGTTCTTTCGGTAACCTCGTCTGCGGAATTTGACGGTCGACATCAATCACAGCTTTACTTTGTTCTAAGTGTAATTCGCGCTGCTTGCCATTACTATCAGTACGTTCATAATCATAAATTCTATATGTAGTATCAGAAGATTGTTGTGTTTCTAAAATCATAATACCTTTACCAATTGCATGCACTGTCCCTGAAGGAACATAGAAGAAATCACCTTTTGTTACTTTAATATGATGAAACAATGTTTCAAAATCACCTTGGTCTAACATTTGATTTAATTCATCTTGGTTGTCTGCGTTAACACCATAGATAATTTCAGCATCAGGTGCGGCATCTAGAATATACCAACATTCTGTTTTACCATTTTCCCCTTCATATTTTTGTGCATAATTATCATCAGGATGTACTTGGACTGACAATTTATCATTGGCATCAAGAATTTTCGTCAATAAAGGAAAATTCTGTTGTCCACTAGCCCCAAATAATGACGGTGCTTGTTCCCATACTTGGTCTAATGTATATCCTTGATAAGGTCCATTCGTAATTACATTGGGACCATTGGGATGCGCTGAAATCGCCCAACATTCACCAGTGTGGTCAAAAGGAATATTATAATTAAAGTTCTTTAACTGTGTGCCTCCCCATATGCGTTCTTGAAATACAGGCTGTAAAAATAAAACCATACTATCCCACCCATTGCTTATATTAGTTTTAGTTACCGATAGATTTTCAACAATTGTTCAATAATTTTAATGTCTGCTGATTATGAGCAACTAAACACATTGACTTAATGTGCCTTTCTACGAATAGTCAAGAAACCTATCTATACTAATGATATTAATTGTAGCTACAATTAATATCATTAGCAAGTAAGCTCCGTTTAGAGTTAATTTGACCAACATGGTCAAAAGTTCTATACTTAGAGTAAAATTACCACTTAACATAATGGAAGTGATTCTTTGCATCAAGCCTTTTACAAACTAGATTCCAAAAAACAACGACAAATTATTAACGCTGCTTTAAATGAATTTGCGCAAAAAGAACCTCATGACGCTTCAACTAATGCTATCGTCAGTGCTGCCAACATTAGCAAAGGAACATTATTTTATTACTTTAAAAATAAACAAAGTTTGTATCATTATTTAATTGACTATGCTTTAGAGTTTGTTCGTGAAGAGTATCTTAATAAAGTTGATATGTCACAGCAAGATATTTTCAACAGAATTCAAGCTATGATGATAATAAAAATGAAAATGTTAAAAAGTCATCCTACTATTATTAATTTTTTAAGTTTACCTATCCTTGCAACTACGCACAACGAACTTAGCGACGACTTAGTAACCAAAATTAAACAATTAGAACAACAAAGTTATGATGTAATGACTGAAAATATTGATTATAGTTATTTCAAAAATGACGTAAATCCAACCCACGCCTTACAGTTAATTCAGTTTATGATTACGGGTTACAGTGAATCCGTCAAACAGCACCTTACTGTCGACGATATTACTAATAATAACTACACATACTATTTTCATGAATTCGAAGTATATTTAGCGGAAATGCGCAAATTATTTTATAAATAAATGAGGTGTCACAAATGACTGTACTTAATATCACTAACTTAACCAAACGCTTTGGCAAGTTTAAAGCATTAGACGGTATAGATTTAAAATTACAACCAGGAGAAATTTTTGGTTTTATTGGACCTAACGGTGCTGGTAAATCAACAACATTACAAATCATTTTAGGTGTACTTACACCTAGTTCCGGTAATATTGAAATCTTTGGCAAAGATGCTCTAACAGAAGTAGTGACCATACATGAACATTTGGCTTTTGTTCCCGGTGATGTCAATTTATGGCCTAATTTAACTGGAGGAGAAGTTATAGATTTCTTTTTAAGTTTGCATAAGCATGCCAACTACGCGAAAAAAGAGCGTCTCATTGAGCAATTCGATTTAGATATTAGTAAAAAGTGTGGCACATATTCCAAAGGAAATCGTCAAAAAGTAGCATTAATTGCCGCATTAAGTATCGATGCTGAACTCTATATCTTCGACGAGCCAACATCTGGGTTAGACCCGTTAATGGAAGATGTATTCCAATCATGTATTAAAGAAATTAAAGCTAATAATGGTACTGTATTATTATCTAGTCATATTTTAAGTGAAGTTGAAAAACTATGTGATCGTGTCGCCATTATTCGGAAAGGCAAAATAATAGAAAATGGTACTTTAGCTGAGTTACGCCACTTAACACGTATGAACTTCATCGTTGAAACATCACATAATTTACATGATCTTCCTAATATAGCAGGTGTGCATAATATACAACAATCTGGTTCACGTTATTCGTTTGATGTTGATTCAAATAAGTTAACGCCTCTTATTCAATATTTGAGTCAATTTACTTTGACATATTTAGAAAGTAAGCCACCAACGTTAGAAGACTTATTCCGCAGACATTATGGTGACACAATAGAAGAAGGTGAGTAGTCATGCGCCAATATTTCAACAAAACATTACACTTAACACTGTTTTATTTCAAACGTAATTTAGTAACTAATGCACTATGGGTCATTAGCATCGCATTATTAACATTAATTATTCCACCTGCTTTTAAAGCGATGTACCCAACACAACGCGAATTAAATACTGTCATTCCCATGCTAGATAATCCTGCAGTAAAAACAATGTTAGGCCCGATAAAATTAGATGACGTTAATATAGCTACTGTTTTTGCGCATGAAATGCTTTTATTTACAGCAATTGTAGTAGCAATAATGAACATTTTATTTGTTGGACAACAAACACGAGGTGATGAAGAGCGAGGACGCCTCATATTATTAAACGCCTTACCTATAGGTAAACACGCTCAAATAATGAGTGTTATGTTAAATATTATAATATTAAACCTTGCTCTATTTATACCTATAGGTAGTGGTTTACTAGTTATGTCAGGAGATGGCTTTTCAACAATCGGCTCTTTACTTTATGCACTGAATTTAAGCGCAATTGGAGTGCTATTTGGTTTTCTTACATTAGTTGTAGCCCAACTTGCAACAACCGTCAGTGGGACTACTGGTATTACAATTGGCATTTTAATGTTGTCCTATTTTATAAGAGCCATTGGCGATGGTTTAGATAATGATTTGTCTTTGATGTCACCACTGGGCTGGTTGTCGAGAACATTTCCGTACGCTGAAAATAATTGGAGGCCACTCGTTTTCATAATGATACTAGTACTTATTTGTTTACCAAGCGCAATGATATTAAAAATCAAACGAGACATTAACTCAGGTTATTTACCCGAAAAATCTGGTCACACTCATCTTAAACGTTACATGAAATCACCATTGGGTTTACAGATGCGTTTACAACGTACTCTACTCGTCTCCTTTGCATGTGGACTGTTTTTACTTGGTTTATCATATGGCTCAATCTTTGGTACTTTAGATACTTTTTTTGAAGACAATCCATTATTAAAACAAATGCTAAACGGCAAAGGCGATAATTATGCAGAACAATTTTTGCCAACATTAATGGTAGTCATGGCTATGGTTGCGACAATACCAACGCTAATTTCATTGTTTAGATTCAAAACCGATAACCAACATGGATACACCCTTATGCTATTAGCCAATCCAATGACGCGTCTTACTTATTTTAGTTCTTATATTATTTTAAGTATTATTAACGCCATTATCATGATTTTTTTAGCAAGCTTAGGACTGTATATAGGGCAATATTTTGTCATGGCTCAACCCTTATCTTTATTCTCAGTCATAACTTCAGGTGTCATTTATATTCCTGCTATTTTAACTTTTGTAGCTTTAGGTATTTTAGTATTAGGTGTCTCCAACAACTTAACATCAATTGTTTATGGCTATCTTGCTTATTGTTTTGTAGTCGTCTATTTAGGTAATTTGCTTAATGTGCGAGAATGGCTGAAAAATTTAACACCTTTTCATCATATTCCACAAATACCGATAGATGATTTTACAGTACTACCCTTACTTATTTTAATCATTTTAACAGTATTCATAACTGTTTGTGGTCTCTTACTATTTCAACGTAAAGATTTATAAACGTTGTCAAAGTGCATAGAACTGCCAATATCACTAAAAAACGTAGTATAACACGAACCACTTATGCTACGTTTCTTTTTGTTTCACATGGAACAGTGACGCAGCACTACTCCTTATATTCACCTTACACATTTTAGTAGAAAGAGGATATTTTTAGAGAATTCATCACAATTTTTATTGAAGTTCGTTACATCTTAATTTTTTGGGGTAGAAAGAATATAATTCCAATAACTGATGTGAATCGTTATTCACATGCAAACACTAGTGTCATCCAGTAAAAATACATATTTTAGGAGTGTTTTTTATGCGTATTTTAGTATTAGGTGCAGGCGGCATTGGCGGATATTTCGGAGGTAGGTTAGCTGAACAAGGCAAAGATGTTACCTTTTTAGTCCGTCCCAAACGTAAAGCATCGCTTGAAAAAAATGGTTTAGTACTTAATAGTGTCAATGGTAATTATGCTTTTCAACCAAAATTAATAACGGCACAACAAGATGTAGCACCTTTTGATATTGTCTTATTGTCTTCTAAAGCCTATCATTTAGAGCAATCTATAGAAGATTTGCGACCTTTTGTTGGACCAAACACTGTCATTATCCCTTTACTCAATGGTATTGCTCATATTGCCACACTCCAACAAGCTTTTGGGCACGACCGTGTTATGGGTGGATTATGTATCATTGAAACAACGTTAGATCCATTAGGTGAAGTTAGTCATACAAGTGATTTTGACCAACTTATTTTCGGTGAACTTGATGGAGAAATGTCAGAACGCGCGCAACACATTGCCGATGCTTTTGCTGATACGAAAGCAAAATTTATGTTAAGTGAACACATCAAACGTGATATGTGGCATAAATATTTGATGATTACTGTACTATCCAGTGTCACTACCTTAATGCATGCACCAATTGGCCCTATACGTGATAGTGAAGGTGGTAAACCTTATATCGAGGCAATGTATCAAGAAGTGGCCAACATTATGCGCGCACATCAAGCACCTATCTCAGATGATATAGTAAAAAATTATATGAAATCGTTAGATAATTTATCTTATCACTTTAAAACATCCATGCAACGTGATATGGAACGTGGGTTAAACATTGAAGGCCAACATATTCAAGGCTATATTTTATCATTGGCTAATCAATATGATTTTCCTGCACCATTATTAACATCTGTATACCAAAATCTAAATGTCTATAATGAAATGCTCTCATAGATTAGCATAATATCTATAAAACTATAGTACAATTATCGACATAAAGCTTCATTTTTTCTATTTCTTGAGTTGTTTGACTCATTGATTGATTCAACATAATAACTACCACTGATAATTTATAAATTATAGTATTGTCAGTGATTTGACCGACTAAAGGCTAATGCAGTGCCCGCGGAAAGCGTACATAAAAAGAGATACTCATGTGAGTATCTCTTTTTTATTATGCCTCTTTTTGATTAGTACGTTTTTGAATCAACATTGAAATTACTGCTAAAATGACAATCAACACAACAATGCCAATTACACCTAAATATTTGGCTACATTCCCAAAAATTATACCTACCGCTAAAAAGTCAGTATCTGAGAATGTTGTGGCTGCACCACCTAAGTCACCTAAGAAAGGTAAGAACAATAATGGTAAGAACGTAATGAGCAAGCCATTTAGTGCTGAACCTGCTACCGCGCCTCGAATACCGCCACGTGCATTACCAAATACACCTGATGTTGCTCCTAAAAAGAAGTGTGCAACAACGCCTGGTAAAATAACTACACCACCAAATAAAAACAAGACAAACATTCCTATTACACCAACAATGAAACTTACAAAAAAGCCAATTAACACGGCATTTTGTGCGTATGGAAAGACGATTGGACAATCTAATGCTGGTTTTGTATTAGGTACAAGTTTCTCTGAAATACCTTTAAATGCTGGTACAATTTCAGCTAAAATTAAACGTACTCCAGTTAAAATAATAAATACCCCGGCTGCAAATGTAACACCTTGTATTAATGAAAATACAATGAAGTTTTGCCCATCACTAATATCTGAATGTACAAATGCTGGTCCAGCAAATAGTGAAGCTATAAAATAAAGTAAGGTCATCGTAATTGAAATACTAATCGTACTTTCTCTTAAGAAACCAAGACTTTTCGGAAAGTTAATGTCTTCAGTTGATTTTGATTTTCCTTTAAATAACTTACCGACTTCACCTGCAGCCCAATAACTAAGTGTCCCAAAATGTCCTAAAGCTACTTGATTATTACCGGTAATTTTTTGCATCGTTGGATGCGCTAAGGCTGGTAATATGGCCATAATTAAACCTAAAATAATCGCACCAATCACAACTGTTAATGTACCTGTAATTTTGCCGACAGATAATAAAATTGCTAAAAATGCTGCCATATAAAACGTATGGTGCCCAGTTAAAAATATATACTTCAAATTGGTAAAGCGTGCAATTAATATGTTCACAATCATTCCAAACACCATAATCAATGCTGCTGTCGTACCATATTTTTCTAACGCAATAGAGATAATTGCTTCATTATTTGGTACTACCCCTTGCACGCCAAAAGCGTGTTGGAATATTTTTCCAAAAGGTTCTAATGATT
Organism: Staphylococcus arlettae; assembly: GCF_025560845.1. Lineage (NCBI taxonomy): Bacteria > Bacillati > Bacillota > Bacilli > Caryophanales > Staphylococcaceae > Staphylococcus > Staphylococcus arlettae. Next base: position 380,601 of record NZ_CP094803.1, on the reverse strand, counting down.
GTGTGACTACACTAGCTCCAGCACTTAACACTAAAAAGCCTAATACAGTTTTAATTGTTCCTGATGTAACATCAACTGCTGATTTCTTTTGTACGATCAGACCAATTAATGCAATCATTGCAACAAGAATAGCAGGTTGACTTAATACATCTACAATAAAATCTAATATTGCTTGCATAACATCCCCTCCAATCAATGGTTTATAATTTACCTAGTTCTTGCAATTTATCATTTAATTTAGTTTGTAGTTCTTCTTTATCTAAAATATTGTCTAAAACCAGTACGTCACCTAAATTTTTAGTGTTTTCTTCTAAGTCACGACCACAAATAAATAATTCGGCCATATCTGGGCTCGCAGTCATAACGTCACTATGCTCAACAGTAATATCTGTAGGTGCATTTAAATTTTTCAAAGCCTCTTGTGCATTCATTTCCACCATAAAGCTGCTACCTAATCCATGACCACATACTACTAAAATTTTCATTTTCATCATTCTCCTTTTAATATATTAATAATCTCTGTATTATTTTGTGCTGATAGTAATTCTTCGACTGTTTGCTTATCGCCTAAAATTTGTGCTAATTGTTTTAATATTTCTAAATGTGCTGTATTATCGACAGCACTTAGTACAAAAACTAACGACGCAAAATGTCCTTCTTCTGAAAAGTTAATATGCTGATTAAGTTTTAGTAAACTCAATCCAACTTTATGCACATGTGAATCGGGTCGTGCATGCGCAATTGCAATTTCAGGCGCAATCACAATATAGGGCCCTAATGATTCCACACTGTTAATCATTGCCGTAATATAAGGTTGGTCAAAATAGCGTTGATTTAACAATGGTTGTGCTGCAATATCTATAGCTTCAGACCAATGCTCCACATGATCTTTAATTTGCACTTTATCTGACGTTAAAATCTCTAAGGCCATTTAGCAATATCCTCCTTAATACTAATTTGCTTGATAGCTTCAATAATTTGTGGCTTATCTCCTTGTAATAAATGTGTTCTCGTAGTTTCATCCATAATTAATTCGCTTAGTTGTCGCAAGGCATTCAAATGTATTTGCGGTTGCTCGGTGGCTAACGTAATAATTACGTTTACCGGATCATACTGTTCATGGTCAAACTTAATACCTTCTGCAAAGTGGACGATACTAAATCCGACACCTTGGCGTACATGTTTATGTTGCGCATGTATTAACGCAATATGTGGACTAATAACCATATACGGACCAAACGCATCTAATTGATTGATAATATCTTGACCGTAATTTATATCTACAATTGATTTGGCAACTAATATGTCTACTGCTTGTTGAATTGCACTATTTCTAGTTACTTTTGGCTGATGAGTGATGATGTGCTCTTTAGGTAAGACATCCTGCAAATCAGGACCTAACATTTTGACATCATTGACATATTTTTCTCTTGAGGCATTAATAATTTCGTTCAATTGCATGCGATCTTCTTGAGTTAAAAATGGACTAACTCTAACTATCGGAACAGATAATTGTGTCACCTCTACTGTCGAAATCACATAATCTATACGCTCATTGCGTAGCTGTGAATCATCGATTTCGTATACTGAGTATGCATCAATTACCTCTAACTCTGGATATATATTTTTAAGCTTACTTTTTAATAATTGCGATGTCCCGATGCCAGAACCACATAACAACACTACTTTAATTGCTGGCTTTGTACTTGATGATAAGCGCTCAATTGCGGAAGCAAAATGAATAGTAATATAAGACAACTCATCCGCTTCAAATTCAATATTATATGCTTGTTCAATCAACCAGACATGATGTTTTAAAGCTTGAATAATATTCGCGTATTGCTGAGTAATTTCATCATTCAAAGGATTTTTATGAGTCAATTTAAATTTCATCCTATGAATGGCAGGTCGCAAATGAACGACTAAACCATCGAGTAATTTATTATCGGATAATAAATTAACCCCTAGTTCACCACTCATAAGTTCGACTAATTGATGCGTTAATATTTCTAATTCATCAGCATCTTCAAAGACATCATTTTCTGCGACACTTTTGGCCCCAAGTAAATGTAATGTAATAAATGCAGATTCACTAGGTGGAAATTCAACTAAAAATGCGGACTCTAATTTGTTGGTCAATGCTCTAGCAATACGAAACTGTTCAGTTTGTATTAACTTGTCATATTCTATTGTTGGTATTTCAAAGACATCTTTACTACGTGTGCGATGAATGGCAATTAAGATATGATAAATCAATCCATCAATCGCACTTTGAACCAAATGATAATTATTTTCTGACAATGTAGAAATGACTATTAACCGAATTTGTTTTAATTCATCATTAGAAAATAATTGATTCCCCATATAATGCGTATGGGTTTGAAAATATTCATGGACCCGCGCCGCGTATGCTTTTCGAAAGTTGCGTTCTTCCCCTTCAATGACAAAACCTTTATTCTTTTTATATACGAGTGATAATCCATTATTTTCCACCCAATTTTGAACTACCTTTAAATCTTCGACTATCGTTCTCCTAGACACTGAGACCATTGCCGCAAATGTTTGTGAGGATGTAGGTTCAGATGATTCAAATAATTTTAAAGTAATGTAAAGTATGCGTTCACTTTTATCATAATGAAGTGTCGGTCGCACAGCAGATTGAGTTAATTTAGCATTAGTCACATTCAATTTCGTCATTTTTACACCCTTGGACTTGTTCCGTTCAATCTTCAAGTCTAAGTCTGATGCTGAAGCTTCAATCATTTCTAAATCATATTGAATTGTACGATTCGTCACTTTTAATTGTGCTGCTAAATCATGAATTGCTATAAAAGATGCTTGTGCCACCACATAATCTACAATTTTACGTTGCCTCATACTTAACAATTCAATTGCCTCCTCACATATTTATTGTAACCGTTTTCTTAAGGGTGTAGATGTGTAATCTCATTCGCCATCTAATCCGAAAGAGTGCACATCTATAATTAAATATTATTCTAATAAAAAAGGAATAAGATAGTAATCAAATGTTAACATTTGATTAACTATACTTATCCCTTAAGAATCATTATTTAATATTGAACTTTCTACTCTACATCTCTAATGACATTTAAAAATCTTTGTAATTGTGTTGTTTGTGGATGGTTAATGATTTGATCTGGTGCACCTTGCTCCCCAATAACTCCATCATGAATAAAGGCGATTTTATTAGACACTTCTTTAGCAAACTGCATTTCATGTGTAACAATCACCATAGTCATACCTTCTTGCGCTAAATCCTTAATAACTTTTAAGACATCATTTACGAGCTCAGGATCTAGCGCAGAAGTTGGTTCATCAAACAACATAACTTTAGGATTCATCGCTAATGCACGAGCGATTGCGACACGTTGCTGTTGCCCACCAGATAATGCTAATGGTCGTTGGTCTTTTACTTCAGTTAATCCCACTTTTTCCAATAGCACAAGCGCTTGTTGTTCCGCTTCTGGTTTTTTTAATTTTTTTACAGTCACTAAACCTTCCATGACATTTTCAATTGCTGTTTTATGTGGAAATAAATTATAACTTTGGAATACCATACCTGATTTTTGACGTACCGCAATTTGTGATTTTTTGTCGTCATTTTTATAAGTTATCCCATCGACATACGCTGTTCCCTCAGACGGTAACTCTAAGGCGTTGATCATCCGTAGTAAAGTTGTTTTACCAGAACCTGAACGTCCAATCAGTGTTACCACTTCTCCTTGTTCCACCGATAAATCAATACCATTTATGACTGATTTAGTCCCGAATGCTTTATGAATGTTATTCAATTCAATCATGTACGATACCCTCTTTCTAGGTAAGATTCATAGTAGTTTTGTACGATTGAAATGATAAAACATACAACCCAGTACAAAATAGCAACTAAAATATAAATAGTTAAATATTCATATGTTGTAGATGCAACTTCTTGAGCCTTCCTGAACATTTCAGCAACTAGGATAAATCCTAATAAAGACGTATCTTTGATTAAACTTAAAAATGTATTACCTAAAGCTGGTACTGACACACGAATGGCTTGAGGTAAAATAATGCGTTGAACTGTCTGTCTATAATTCATTCCTATAGAATATGCCGCTTCCGTTTGGCCTTTTGGAATAGATATAATGCCTCCTCGAATTATTTCTGAGGCATAAGCACCTACATTTAAGGATAGTCCTATAATTGCTGCTACAACAGGTGCTAAAGTCCATTGATTCTCTGAATTGTTCGTAATTAACCTACCTAACTCCGGAATTCCATAAAAGATAATAAATAATTGTACAATCATTGGCGTTCCACGAATAATTGAAATGTAAAAACGTGCAATACCTCTCAACACACGACTTGTGGATATTCTCATCAATGCAGTAAATAATGCAATGATTAACCCTAATACAAATGTTACTAAAGTTATTGGAATCGAATATTTCACAAGACCTTCCAGCATAGGTGAAAATGCTTGCCCTGCTGCGTTTAATGCATGTTGTTGTTCATCATTAAGGTTTAGAAACATCTTCGCCAAACCATTTCTTACTTATTTTCGATAGTTCGCCATTATCTTTTAATTTTTTAACAGCTTTATTCACTTCTTTGATTGTTTTGTCATCTTCTTTTTTACTAAATGTAAATGCAGACTGACTCTTTTCTGCATCTCCTTCAATTGCTTTCACTTTTGCATTTGGTTTTTGTTTTTTATAGTCTAAATATGAAATATTATCATTAAACGTACCTTCAACACGTTTAGATTGTAATAAATCCATAGCTTGGTTAAAACCATCTACTTTCGTAATTTCAGCACCTTTAGATTTCGCTAATTTTCCATAATTTGATGTAAATGTTTGTGCTAACTTTTTACCTTTAACGTCATCAAAAGATTTAATCTTTTTATTATTTTCATTTACAACCAACACACCATGTGAATATGTGTATGGCTCAGAAAATTTATATTTCTCTTTACGTTCTTTGTTAATACCTACTTGGTTTGCTATAACATTAAAACGCCCTGAATCCAAACCAGCAAACATTGAGTCCCATTGTGTTTCTTTAAATTTAACTTTATAACCCATTTCTTTTGCAACTGCTTTTGTCACATCAATATCGTACCCAGTTAATTTATCATTCTTATCGTGAAATGAGAAAGGTGCATATGTTCCTTCTGTACCTACGACAAATGTTTTATCCTCACTTACGGTTTTCGTATCACTTTTCTTATCAGATGATTCATTGCCACAAGCTGTTAACGTAACCGCAATAATCACTGCAACTAGACTATAAAAAATCTTCTTCATCACAAAACCTCCATCCTTATTATTCTAATCGGAATAAAGATAGTTTAGACCCATACCCACAATTAGTCAACTACTCAGTATTCATTTATTCATTTATTTTACAATCGCCTGTGACTTAATATCAGCAACACAGTGAGACGCAAATGTTAGAGAGGTGTTATTTCCGCAATAAGAACGCACTATCAAATGATTCTCACATTGTATAGTGCGTTTAAAATAAAAACTATGATTGTTGTATCGTTTGATATAGTTCTATAATATTTTTGCTAAGTCATTAAAAGAAGCAATGCAAGCTGTATCAATTACCTTAAATAACCTTACCTTATTAATTGATGCACCAAAATTTATTTACACGGCCTATTTTTAATAATGATATTACATCGCAAATACTAGAAGAATATAACCATCACAAACATCTGTATGATAAAAGTAATGACATTAATTTCGAAATTGTTCCTTATCACGAATTAAACGGAGCTAGAGGTGCTGCAACCTTGGCAATACATCATTACCTTATTTGGTCTCACCGCTAGCTCCTTTATTTTAAGATGTCGTAGGTATATTGGTATCGTAATCAACTTCAAATCCCATATCTTGAATCATGTCAAAATCAAGCTGATTAGGTTGTCCACCTGTTATTAAATAGTCACCTACAAATATTGAATTAGCTACTAACAATGCTGTAGGTTGCAATGATTTTAAATTCACCTCGCGACCACCAGCTATACGAATTTCTTTAGTTGGATTAATTAAACGAAACATCGCTAAAATTCTTAGACATTTCAATGGGGTTAACTCATCCATTTCTCCAAATTTAGTACCTTTAATAGGATGTAAAAAATTAATTGGAATACTATCGGCATCGATTTGTTTTAGTGCAAAAGCCATATCAATACGATCTTGATGGCTCTCCCCCATACCACAAATCACACCTGAACATGGCGAAATTTGATTTTTCTTCATAAGTTCGACTGTTTGTACACGTTGTTCATACGTATGGGTAGAGACCACTTCGCTGTGATAATGCTCACTAGTATTTAAGTTGTGATTATAACGATCAACTCCCGCAGCTTTTAAACGTTCTGCTTGTTCCTCATTTGCTAAGCCGAGACACGCACAAATTTTTAATTGCGGATGTTTTTCCTTAATACTTTCAACGGTATGTGCAATATGATCCACTTCTTTATTACTCGGCCCTCTACCACTCATTACGATACAGTATGTCCCAATTTGATGATTATTGGCAGCTTCTGCACCTCGTTCTATTTCTTCCTGTGACACTAGCGCATAACGTTGTTTTTGTTTCATATCTCGTGATTGTCCGCAGTAACCACAGTCTTCTGGGCATATACCACTTTTGGCATTTAATATCATATTTAATTTCACTTTCTTACCATAAAAATGCTGACGTAATTTGTATGCTTCATGAACCAAATCCATTGTATCTATTGCGTCATCTTGGTATAGTTCATAAGCTTCAGCAGCAGTTATGTGTTGACCTGCTAATATTTTATGTGCTAATTCCATACTATCCCCCCTAAATATGAGAATAGTATATCATAAATGTTAACCATTTAATTTATAAAGTTAACATTTAATTTAAATAGTTTTTCAACATGAACTCAATTAACTCATTCTGCTATAGCTTTAATTATGATTTAAGTATGCATTTTCACTACGAGACGTGCAGCTTCCCCACGGTCTAAACGATCAAAACCTTCATTAATATCATCCAATGTTATGACATCTGTTAATAAAGTATCCACTGGTAAACGTTGTTGATTATATAAGGGAGTGGGACAGAAATCTGATTTTGAAAAAATGATTTCGTCGTCCCACCCCGGCAAGGATGACTAGCGTTGAAAAAAGCTCGGTTTGAAGCGAATTTTCAATGCAGTCAGCTACTGCCAATATGAAAAGAGACTAGGACGAATCAATGTTGTCCCAGCCTCTTTCGCTATATTTTATACATTTAACTGAATATTAGATTGAGTTACTACTTAAAAAATGTCACCTAAAGTCACAGACAAAATTGACTTAATAGAATGCAACCTGTTTTCGGCTTGGTCAAAAACAACTGAATGATCGCCTCTAAATACTTGGTCAGTAATTTCCATTTCGGAAATGCCAAATTGCTCATATATTTTTTGACCTACTTCTGTATTTAGATCGTGAAAGGCAGGTAAACAATGCAATACGATAACATCTGGATTCATTGTAGTTGTTAGCATTTTTTCGTTTACTTGATATGGCAATAATTGTTCTATACGTGACTGATATACAGATTGGTCATCGCCCATAGAAAACCACACATCTGTATAAATCGCATCCGTTTGAAAAACAGCTTGTTGCACATCCTCAGTAATTAATATTTTGCTACCTGACTTATTAGCATGGTACTGCGCTAATTCTTGTATTTTAATATCTGGTTGCAACGTTTTAGGTGCTGCAATGTGAACATTTATTCCTAAAATTGCACCTGTCACTAATAAATCTTGAGCTACATTATTCTGTGCATCGCCAATGTAAGTTAAAGTTTTGTCTTCGAATGTGCCCCACGTTTCTTTTAATGTGAAGAAATCCGCTATCATTTGCGTTGGATGCCATTCGTTTGTAAGACCGTTCCACACTGGTACTCCTGCATGGTTAGCCAATGTTTCAACATCTTGTTGATAATAACCTCTAAATTCAATGCCATCATACATTCTACCTAATACTTTAGCAGTGTCTTCAGTAGATTCTTTAACACCTAAATGAATATCACCTTGACCAAAATATTCAGCAGTTGCTCCTAAATCACATGCAGCAACACTAAAAGCAGCACGTGTTCGCGTCGAAGGTTTTTCAAATAATAACGCCAAATTTTTTCCTTTTAAATAAGGGTGTGGGATACCTCTGTTTTTCTTTTCTTTCAATTCACCTGTAAAGTCAATCAAAGTTAACAATTCATCCGCAGTAAAATCTGACGTTTTTAAAAAACTTTGTCCTTTAAAACTTTGCAATTTGTTTAATTCTGTTGTGTACGCCCCAACTAGATCACTCTCCAATATCCTAAGATTATATTTAATACTAAACGGGATAGCGTGAAAAATCAAGTATAAATATACTAAAATTTGCATATATTTAATATAACAATTAATCCATTACTAGTTTAAAATATTGCAAATAACATCAAAATACTGTAATAAAAGCTTTTATAAATAACGACACCAACTATAATAGAGTTAATTTACACGTTTTTATATACATCTTTAATCAGACTTTTTCTAATTCATTACATTTCAATTATCTTGCTAAAAAATAGTACACAAAAAAAAGTGACGTGATTCCTAAATAGTTATTGTGGAATCACGTCACTGTTATTGTTTTATTTACTATGTCTCAAACTTGTCATTAAGATATTTCTTCTTTTAGTTGTTTGCCTCCGGATCTTTCTTCTGGTGTTTTGAGGAAGCGAGTCATAATAGCACTTGCAGCATATAATCCAAATAATAAATACATCATACCTTGTACACCTATAGCATCGTAAAATAATGCTACTAAACCAGGTCCAACAAATACACATAGTCCTGCGCCTAAGTTTAAAATAGCCATCGCAGGTCCTTTATCACCATCTCCAACTAAAGATGGTACAAGTGCTGAAATAGGTACAAAGCCGGCTAAACACATTCCCCATAAAAATCCAACTAGTCCAACTATAAAGACATTACCTGTGAACATTTCTGGTATAAAATATAAACCTAATGTGAAAATGGCACAACCAATTCCTCCGATATAGGAAATGGTATTTTTCCAACCAATATTATCACTTAATGCCCCAAAAATAAGATTAAAAATAATATTTGCGACAAATATAGTTCCCCAAATATTTAACCATGTCGTCGTTTCAATACCTTTAGTCGATAAATATATAGGTAAAAATAGTGGAAATGCATACTGTGCAGCTTGATTAATAATACGCACGATACATGCTACTGCAACTCGCGGTTCTCTTATTAGAATAGTAATTCCTGCAAGCATTTCTGATATATGTGCTTTTGCTCCGCCTTCTCTTTCTTCTAAATTAAATTCATCTTTATTCACGAAAACAGCTAAGAATGTACCAATTAAAACCCAAATAATCGCTGTCCATAATGTAGCAAAGTGACCAAATACGTTAATTGCAAATGATGAATAGTATGCACCTAGTACACTTAACCCACCTGTAAATACAAACCAAAACCAACCTACAGCAGCACCTAAGCGTTTTTGTGGTGAACGATATGCTACCCAAACTAAAAATGAATATGCAAATAATGGATAACCAAACCCTCTAATTGCATAAGATGGTATCATAAGTTCATAATTTAATGCAGGTATTGCAAACCCTACAAATATCGCATGACCAATAATATAAAGTCCTGTTCCTAACAGCATTACTTTCCGTGGACCAAAACTTTCTACTAACACTCCAGATAGCCAAGAACCAATAGCAATTGTAACACCATATGATGTCGTTAATATCGCGGTTTGATGAACTGATAATCCTTGATCTACTAAATATGGACTAATCCATGCAAGCTCTAATCCATCACCCATCATAAAAATTAATACACCGATATACCCCCATAATAGTGTCGGTGGCATTCCCACCTTCGCCAATTTGTTATTCATACTAACACATCCCTTTATTGTATATTATTCATTTACGTAGTGTTGGAACGCACTATGCAATTCCACACCAGTAACGTCATTCGTTACTCTCACTATAAATTAAGCAACCTAAAAGAAAACGTTTTCATTTGTTAGTGTAATTCTATTGCATTTTTTCTTATAATGCAAATTTATTTTCATTTATTTTCGTTTATTTTCACTTTCTCTTTGTTTTACTATTCACTTAGCATAAAACTATACCATTTAGACATTATAAAGAGAGTGGGACAGAAATTTGATTTTGAAAAAATGATTTTGTCGTCCCACCCCGGCAAGGATGACTAGCGTTAAAAAAAAGCTCGGTTTGAAGCGCATTTTCAATGCAGTCAGCTACTGCCCATATGAAAAAGAGACTAAGACAATCAATATCCTCCCAGTATCATCACAACATAAAAACCATTGTTGTTAATTTATATAGTCGGTCTTTGTGCCCGACTCTGGAAGAAAGTACGCACAAAAATACTGCCAACAAAGTTAAAAACTTTGTCGGCAGTCTGAGAACACTATATTTATACAGATAGTACTTCCATCAAATTAATTACTTTATTGATTTTTCAAATTGACTGTACAATTGTTGGGCCTCATTATCATCAGACAACCCATAGACATTCATTCTACCATCTTGAAATAAAGTACATTGCACGTGGTCATAAGAGAAAATTTTGGCAAATGGATTTGCTTTAATAAACTGACCTGGTAAATACTGAGCATTTTTAAAAGCAGATGCTTCAAACCTAAACAAGTAAGTATTACCACACAACGCTTCAATACGCTGTTGCATTGGTTTATTCAATAGTTCATATTGTTGGTTTTTACAAACAGGACAATTGTGGTCTCTCAATGTTGTAACATTAATACCTTGATGATTAAGTTTAAATGTATCTACCGTCAGTAATTTACCAGAAAACCCAACACCAGCAGCATAGCGCACTAATTCACTCACTTCCAAACTCGCCACCTGTGTCACTACAGTTGGTAAAACACCATTAACGGCACAACTTTCTGCTGTGTCAGGGATAGTATTTAATAAACATTTTAAGCACGGTCCTTGAAAATCAATACCATAAACCGTCCCTTTACTTCCTACGGCAGCACCATAAATCCATGGTATTTGATGCTTATGACATGCCTCATTAATCAGATACCTAATACGAAAGTGGTCCATACCATCAATTACAACATGTGGATTAGTATCTTGTAATATCCCTTCTATATTCGTAGTAGTCAGTTCACAGTCATAGGACTCAACAGTAACTGAGCTATTGATACGCTGTAAGTGGCGTTCAAGTGCCACAACCTTTGGCAACACTTGTTCAGCATCTTGTTCATTATACAAAGTTTGACGGTGTAAATTAGACAACTCTACAATATCCATATCAATAATAGTTAACTTGCCAATACCCATACGTGCCAACATTTCCGCAACATGACTACCTAAGGCACCCACACCAACTATCATCACATGCAGCGCCATTAATTGTCGTTGCCCTGTTTCACCAAATTGTGGAAAACGCAGTTGTCTTTCATAACGTTCAATCATAAAAAGCCAATACCTTCTGTAGGACTAGAAGCTTGCGCTGTATAACGTATTGGAATACGTCCCGCTTCATAACTTAAACGACCAGCTGCTATCCCATAACGCATCGCTTCAGCCATTTTCACCGGATCTGTAGCACTTGAAATAGCTGTATTAAGCAAAATAGCATCTGCACCAAGTTCCATAGCATGGCATGCATCTTTTGCCGAACCAATACCAGCATCAACAATTACCGGCACTGTTACTTTTTCAATAATATAACGTAAATTTAAAGGATTATTAATACCTCTCCCCGTACCAATAGGTGAAGCCAGAGGCATAACTGCATGAACCCCTAACTCAACTAATCGTTTGGCTAACACTACATCATTAGAGATATAAGGACATACAATATAACCTTTATCCAATAAAATTTTACAAGCTTCATATGTTTCAAGTGGATCCGGTAATAATGTGTCATCATCCCCTATCACTTCTACTTTAATCATGTCACAAACACCTGCATGCTGGGCAATTTCAGCAATACGTACTGCTTCGGCTGCAGTATGTGCACCAGCAGTGTTAGGAAATGTAATATATTTTGATAAATTTACGTTAGCTAATGGATTAGGTAATTCCTTATCATATAAATTCATTCTTCTTACTGCAAACGTTAATACTTCAGTTTCAGAAGCTGTAATCGCTGCTGACTGTATTTGTTCATTATCAAATTTCCCAGTACCTAATAATAAGCGTGACTTCAATTTAAATGGACCTATTTCTAACATATTTAACCGCCTCCTACGAATTCTAATAGTTCTAATCGGTCTGATGATTTCACCATCTGATTGTGAAACTGTGCTTGTTGTATTAATTGTTGATTGTGTTCAACGACAACTCTATTCTCATCTATTTCTAATTCCTTGAGTATTGCAACAATGGATAATTCTTGTTCAAAATGAAATGTATCGCCATTAATAATAACTTCCACTCGTACAACCTCCTAATTTAAAATCATTTAAAATTTCAGGTTTCACACCACTTTTCAACCACAACGCAATGAGTTCACCTACTACCGGAGACAACAAAATACCATTGCGATAATGTCCAGTAATGACAAATAAGCCCTGTTGTATCTCATCCATGACCGGCTTTTCTTGATTGGTATACGGTCTGACACCAGACCAATGCTTTATAATAGTAGCATTCCCCAATGCTGGCACGTATGTTAGTGCTTGGTGTAACAAGCACTGCATTCCTCCGGCAGTAACATTTACGGAATAATCATTAAAATAACTAGTCGCACCAATTAAATAACGCTGTTTCATTTTAGGTACTATATAACAGCCATCAGTAAAAAATAATGTAGTAGCTAATTGTATATCCCGTGATTCGAATAACATCACTTCACCTTTGACACCAGTAGGTTCATGGGCTTTCAGCTGACCATTCAACAAATAATGACTCCATGCTCCACCAGCTACGATTACTTTTTGAGCTGCAAATTTACCTTTATTAGTACAAACACTATAACCTTCATGGCCTGCTTGGATGTCGGTGACTTCTGTAGAAAATATACGTTCTATATGACGTTTGTGTAATGAAGCTAATAATGCTTTTGTATAACGATTAGCATTGATTTGATGATCATCTGGAATATGAAATGCTGTATTTGTTGGAAAAGAAATATCATAGTTTCTATATTGTTGTATGTCTTTATTTGTCAGTAATCGCACTTGCGGATTATGTTGCTGTAAAAATTCATATTGCTCTAGCACTTGATGACTATGTTGTGCTTCAGCCGCTATTTTCAACAATCCACTTTGTCTATATTCAATATCGATACCAACCTCTTCAGCTATACTATGTGCTAATGGTTCAAAATATTGCTGAGACTTTAACGCTAAACGATATAAAGCACTATCACTATTAAATTCATTTTGTGCACCGAGCATACCACCTGCTTTATAAGAGGCATGTTTTCCCGGTATATCACGATCTATAACTGCTATACGATAAGCTTCGCTATTCAAAGCACGTGCAATGGACATCCCCATTACACCTGAGCCAATAATTAGTACATCATACATGATTACGCCACACCTCACTCAAAGTTTTTAATGTTAACTGTGAAGCTTCGAGAAATAAGTTAATACCACTTATACCATAGAACTCAGTTGATAATTGTTGAGCCGTATTTTCATTAATACCTCCGAGCGCTACTACTGGTATCGGTAATGCTAAAACTGCTTGAATCTCTTTGTTCTTTCTAGGGATTTGACCTGGTTTAGAGCTTGTAGGAAATATATGGCCAAACAATATATAATCAACATGATGTTGCAAGGCAAATTGTGCACTATCGACATTGTGTGTCGACACACTTACCACTACATTAGGAAACTTTTTCTTAATCGTCTGTATTTCTCTTGCTCGTTCTGAGAAATGAATCGCGCTTAATCCACATTGTTCTAATACATAAATATCGCTATGTATAGCTATTTTAGAACGGGAAATTCCATACGTTATAGCTAATTGTATCCATCCAATTAACTCAGTAGATGTCATAGGCGTACGCACTATCAAATAGTCTATATATGGCATCACTCGTTGATAATGTACGATATCAGCATGTGTTAAATGTTTATACTGTGTAATAGCAACTAACAAAAAAGACACCTCAATAAAAAAAACGTTATTTTTCTGGGTAGAAAAATAACGTCTATATCACAAAAGTTAGTCATGTTATCAACGCCACTTTCCTACGCCAGTATCAACTGGATCAGGTTCCAGGAATCCCAAAGTTCACTACTTTAGTCTCAGCCTTTTCAAAGGCACTTCCAGTGGTCTCTAATCTATATAATTTTAATATTACTGTTTCAACAATGCATTGTTATTGTTAATTTAACCTAATCATTAATAAAATGCAAATCCATTTATCGTTGCTTATTGCTCCTAATGCGTTATTTCATTGTCTCGTGCTTCACTTATCATTAGTAATTGTTCCGTTAGTGATTGGCTTTGTGTATAAACTTGACGATAAATATCAAAATATCGCTTATACTGCTGATGATTGACACTATCAGGATGAAATTCTTTGTCATAAGTTACAAAAACACGACTACATGCTTCCATACTATCAAACCAGTTAACACCTGTTGCTGCAATAATAGCTGCTCCCATACTCGGACCTTCTTCATGACTTAATTTGCGCATAGACGCATTAAAAATATCTGCTTGTAACTGCAACCAAAAATCACTTTTAGCTCCACCTCCAGTAGCAGTAATATGTGTTAAAGACTTGCCATTTTCTCGTAAATATAATATTGACTCATACAAGGAATAGCTAATCCCCTCAATCACTGCACGTGCCATGTCACTACGTGTATGCAAACTACTAAGTCCAATCCAACTCCCCCTAATATACGCATCACCATGAGGTGTACGTTCGCCTGAAAGATATGGTGTAAATAATAAACCGTTAGCACCTATAGATGATTGTTGAGCTAGTAACAAAATATCATCAAAGCTAAGCTCTGGTGCTAGTGTTTTTTGGAACCATGCCAAACTATCTCCTGCAGCTAAAGTTACCCCCATAATGTAGGATACATGCGGTAAAGCATGTTGAAATAAGTGCATATTTTGACCATAGCTTGCAGCATTCGCTTCACAAGTCAAAATCACACCAGAGGTTCCAATACTACATAACGTATCATGAGGCTTAACTACACCTGAACCTAATGCAGCACAGGCGTTATCACCACCCCCTGCAAATACTTGAATATTAGTATTCAAACCGAGAGACTTTGCTACATCCGGCTTTACATTACCTACATATGATTCTGCTGAAGTTAGATCCGGAAAGATCTGAGCATCTATGCCAAACAAGGCTCCAGTATCATATGACCATTGTTGCGTTTTCGGGTCTAATAATAAAGTGCTTGAAGCATCAGACACTTCCATAGACAATACTCCAGTTAATTTAAAACGAACATAGTCTTTAGGTAATAAAAACTTATAAGTTCGTTCCCAATTGCTAGGTTCATATTGTTTTACCCACATCATTTTAGTTAAAGTAAAGCCTTCTAGCACAGGATTACCTAGCACATATTGTCCTAAGCGTTTTTTGATAATTTCACACTGCTCAGTCGTTCGTGTATCATTCCATAAAATGGCTGGTCTAATTGCTTCACCATATTGATCGACAAGGACTAAACCATGCATTTGTCCTGAAAACGACATTCCTTCTACTTGTACTACTCTCATACTTTCCATCTCACTAATGGTCTGCAATGTATCTTTAGTGGCTTGCACCCATTCATCTGGGTGTTGTTCACTAAATCCTGCTTGTGGGTGTAGCGTTGTAATTGGCTTATTGGCACTGGCTAACACTTGTCCTTGTTGGTTAACCACAATTGTTTTAACTGCACTCGTACCGATATCTACACCGAGTACTACTTTTTCCATGTAACCTCTAACCTTTCTTTTGTAAATTGACATTGTCGTCACCTAAATTAATACAGTAATCTCCACTATTTGGCAACTGCTTAAATTTCACTACTTGTTACTTCTTTTTTACTATTATAGTTGCGCTAAAAATGAATTTAAGACCTCCCGGAGTCTAATTCAATTTAGACTATCAGTGCTAACAAGGACTTCACCCTTACAACTAAAATTTTCAAATCATCATTTATCGAGGTTCATAATAAACTGTTGTAAAAACTTTTAATCCGTTTTCATTTTGTATAATTATATTAATAAATCTTTCATTAAGTCTTTTTGCTTATCAAACAATTGTTATAGCTGTATAATTTATATAGTTTGTCAAAGGAGTGATATATCATGAGTACATTTTCAACTGATGAAAAAGTACAAATATTATCTGATATTGTAGCTATGAATACAGTTAATGATAATGAAATTGAAGTATGTGAATACTTCCAAAAATTATTTCAACAACACGGCATTACATCAACGATTGAAAAAGTGGATGAACGTCGTGCCAATTTAATTGCTGAAATCGGTGAAACAGGACCTGTTATTGGTATTTCAGGTCATATGGATGTAGTTTCCGAAGGTGATCGTAGTCAATGGAGCTATGAACCATTCCAATTGACGGAAAATGATGGTTTCCTTTATGGTCGTGGTGCTGCAGATATGAAATCAGGTTTAGCTGCACTTGCCATTGCCCTAATAGAAATCAACAATAGCAATACTTTAAACTACGGGAAAATTAGATTTCTAGCGACTTCGGGTGAAGAAATGGAACAACTCGGTTCTCAAAGTTTATATGAACAAGGTTATATGGATGATGTAGAAGCTTTAATCATCGCTGAACCATGTCAAAACATGTTAGTTTATGCACATAAAGGCTCTATGGATTATCGTATTACATCACATGGTGTGTCTGCACATAGTTCCTTACCTATCTTAGGTAAAAATGCTATTAAACCATTAATTGAATTTATTCAAGATATCGATACTACATCAACACAAATAGCTAAAGAAGTTAAAGGCACAGCATTTGATTTTTCTAATATGATTTCTAAATTTAGTCAACAGTTACCACAAGCCATACAAGCAGCTCAAGTAGAAGAAGTATTAAGTGGACTTGTTGTAAGTAATACATTGATTAAAGGTGGCGTACAAGTAAACTCTATCCCAGAATCTGCTGAAGCTGAGTTTAACATTCGAACTATACCAGAATATGACAATAATCAAGTTAAACAATTATTCAACAATACTTTAGCAAAACATAATGAATCAGGCGCTAACTTGGTCAGTGATTTATACCTTGATTTAGATCCAGTATTAACCACAGGCAAAAATAATTTGATTGATACTGCTAAAAACATCGGAGATCGTGTGTTTGATACAGATTTACAAGCTGAACCAACTGTAGCTGTCACAGATGCCTCCAATTTATTAAAAAGTAAAGATGAATCATTCCCATTGCTAGTATTTGGCCCTGGTGAAAATCCACATCAATTAGATGAATGTGTAAGCAAAGACAAGTATTTAACATTCATTGACTTTTACATCGAATTATTAACAACTTATAGTCAAAAATAAATGCTCCCCAAACAAGCGCTCACTAAATTGGAGCGCTTGTTTTCTATATCAATAGTTAAGATTTTCTCACGTTAATGCTTCTTAACAAATAAAAGAAACTGGGACAATTGATTCGTCTCAGTCTCTTTTCATGTTAATGTATTGTTGTTCCAACGGTATCACCTTTGTGCACTTTTTCCACAATGTGTGTTTCCGAACCTGCTGCAATAACTACTTTTTGACAGCCGTGTTGAATTGCTAATACAGCATCTTGAACCTTTGGAATCATCCCACCATAGATTTCTTTTTGTTCAATATATTTTTGAATATCTTTAGCATTGAGTGACGCCTGTACTTTTTCGTCAATAAGCACCCCTGGAATGTCGCTTAAAATATAAATTGGCGCTTCTAAAACTTCGGCTATTTTATATGCTAAAGTATCTGCATTAATGTTGTACTGTTGTTTTGTACCTTGTTTCAATCCTATTGAAGCAATAACTGGAATAAATTCTGATGCTAGCACATTCAATGCAGCAGTATTAATATTGATCGGTTCACCAACAAAGCCATATTGTTGATGTAAAGGTTCAATATCAAACAATTGGGCATCTATACCATTAAGTCCAAGTGCACCTTGTCCTTGTACATTAAATTTACTTACTAATTCAGGATTCACTTTCCCAATTAGTGTCTGACTCGTTATGCTTAATACTTGTTCAGAAGTTACGCGTAACCCATCTTTAAATTCAGGTGCTACATCATTATGAGCTAAAGCTGTATTAATAAAAGGTCCTCCACCGTGTACGATTATTGGCTGATAACCTTGTTGTTTTAACCTATAAATATCTTGGATAATTGAATCATCTAAATTCGTTAATGTACTACCGCCTATTTTAATTACAATATAACTCATTTCATCATCCTCACGTTCTATATGACGCATTTATGCGCACATAATCATAAGTCAAATCACAACCGTAAGCAACAGCGTTACCATGACCATCTCCTACTTTAGCTTCAATGACAATATCATCTTGCTCAAGCTTTGCTTTCATCGTAACTTCATCAAAGGCTACTGACATTCCTTGATGAACAACGTCTGTATCACACAATGAAACATAAGTGTCATCTGGTTCAAATTGATCAGAAGCATAACCCATAGCTGCAACAATACGTCCAAAGTTGGCATCTTCACCATGTATTGCTGTTTTTACTAAATTAGATGACACGATACTTTTCGCTATTTTACGTGCATCGATATCGTCAACGGCTCCATTTACTTTGGCTGTAACTAACTTCGTTGCACCTTCACCATCTTTAGCAATTTCTTTTGCAAGATATTGGCAAACATAATGCATTGCTTCTTGGAATTCTTGCCAATCTGGGTGTTCAGTAGTTAATGGAGCGTGATTCGCTTGGCCATTAGCCATACACAGCACCATATCATTTGTACTTGTATCGCCATCAACGGTAATCATATTAAAAGAATCATCAATCGTCATTTTTAAACTTTGGCTTAATGTTTCACCATCAATATTAGCATCAGTAGTTACAAAACCTAACATAGTGGCCATGTTAGGATGAATCATACCTGAGCCTTTGGCTGTTCCGCCAATAGTAACGGTTGTGCCATCAATTTCTACTTGAACAGCTAAATTTTTAGTACATTTATCTGTAGTTAAAATAGCTTCATTAAAATACTCACTATTATTATATTGTTCTTTTAATACATTCTGTGTTCCATGATAAATTTTATCCATAGGTAAAAATTCACCTATCACGCCTGTGGAAGCAACTCCAACATTGGTCGGTAAAATTTTCAATTGTTCTGCCACCCATTGTTGCGTATCTTTAGCATCTTTCAGCCCTTGTTCACCTGTACAGGCATTGGCATTAGCAGAATTAACTACGATGGCTTGTAATGTTTGATTTTGAGCTATGCTTTCTTGTGTCACGATCAAAGGCGCAGCTTTAAAACGATTTAACGTATACACACCAGCAGCTTGCGCTTCTGTAGTAGAAAAAATCCATCCAAAATCATTGTTATGTTTTCTTAATCCTGTGTGCATGCCACCAGCAATAAATCCTAGAGGTGAGCTGACATCACCTTCAAAATCTACACTTAATTTACTTTTTACTTGTACATTATTATAGTCTTCCATCCCATCTCTCCCATCTATGGATATACTGGCAATTGATTCAATCCTGTAGCTGAATCAAGGCCAAAAAGTTTGTTTAAATTTTGAATTGCTTGACCACTGGCACCTTTTACTAAATTATCGATGACTGACACGATAATTGCTTGGTTACTTTCTTCATTGACATACACACCTATATCACAATAATTACTACCTGCTACCTCTTTTGTTTTTGGAAATTCACCAATGTCTCTGATACGTACAAATGGTGCGTCTGAATAATAACGTTGAAATTGTGCATGTAATGATTCGGTAGTAGTATGTTCTTTTAATTGAACATAAATCGTAGATAAAATTCCTCGTGTCATCGGCACTAAATGTAGGGTAAACGTTACCGCTATTTTTTCATCGGCAAGCTGTGTTAAATATTGTTCAATTTCCGGCTTATGCTTATGTTTTCCTATAGCATAAGCACTGAAGTTTTCATTCATTTCTGAAAAGTGAACATGTTGGGCAAGTGATCTTCCAGCACCGGAAACACCTGTCTTAGCATCTATGATAATAGAATCATTATGGATTATTTGGCTATCTACTAATGGATGTAACGCTAATAAAGTAGCCGTAGGGAAGCAACCAGGATTGGCAATCAATTGTGTATTTGTAGCGTCAACTGAAGACCATTCTGCAATGCTGTATTGCGCTGTATCCAAAGCTGATTGTGGTGCTGCTGTTTCTCCATAAAATTGTTCGTACACAGCTCTATCTTTCAATCTAAAATCACCTGATAAATCTATGACTTTAATGTTTTGCGCTAAAAACTTTGGCGCTAAGTGTTTGCTAATGTTTGATGGCGTAGCAAAAAACACAACATCACATGTAATATTTTCATTTTCTAAAGACTCAAAACGATAGGGTAAATGGTTTAAGTGAGGAAAGGTTCCAGATACGAGTTCTCCTGCCTTAGAATGTGAAAAAATATATTTAATTTTTACACTGGGATGATGTGCTAGCAACCTTATAAGTTCTACCGCACCGTATCCACTTCCGCCTACTATACCAACTTCAATCATTTAGTTCAGTCCTTTCAGAATATTCCGTCTTTTAAGTTCGTTTATTTTTGTAATACTTCAGTTATGACATCGATAACTTTAGTAATTTCTGTCTCATCAATGACTAATGGAGGAGAAATTCTAATAATATTACCTTGTGTTTCTTTGCATAACACACCTTTTTTAATCATCTCTAAACAATAAGGTTGTGCATTTTCTGTCAATTCGATACCGATAAACAATCCTCTGCCTCTCACGTCAGCGATAACATCACTATCAATCAACTGTAAGTTGTTCAGTAACTGTTGACCTAACGTCGCTGAATTTTCAATAAGTTTTTCTTCTATTAATACATCTAAAGCTGCAGTAGACACTGCACATGCCAGTGGATTACCACCAAAAGTCGAACCATGCGTTCCAGGTGTTAACACATTCATCACTGTCTCATCTGCTAAGACTGCTGAGATGGGGTATAATCCTCCACCCAATGACTTACCGAGCAAGTATATATCAGCTGTTACACCTTCCCACTCCGTTGCAAACATTTTACCTGTACGACCTAGACCAACTTGAATTTCATCTGCAATAAATAAAATATTATGTTCATCACAAAGTTCACGTACTTGAGCAATAAAGTTATCAGATGGAATATTCACACCACCTTCTCCTTGAATAGGCTCTAAAATAATTGCAGATGTATGTTCATTAATTACTGATTTTAGCTGTGCTACATCACCGAAATCAATGTAATGCATGTTATCTAATAAAGGTCCAAAACCTTGCTTATAACTTTCTTGCGATGATAAAGACAATGCTCCTAATGTTCTGCCATGGAAATTACCGTTCATTGCAATAATCTCACTGCGTCCTTCTGGCACACCTTTAACATCTTCGCCCCATTTACGTGCAATTTTTATCGCAGTTTCTACTGCTTCAGCACCTGTATTCATGGGTAATACTTTATCTTTATTAGCTAATGTACAAATTTTTTCTTCCCAAACACCTAAATTGTCACTATATAAAGCACGAGAGACCATCGTTATCTGTTCGCTTTGTTCTTGAAATGCTTTGATGATTTTGGGATGGCAGTGCCCATGGTTAACAACTGAAAATCCTGAAATACAATCAATGTACTCATTGTTTTCAATATCCCAAACTTTCGCACCTTTACCTTTGGATAGAACTAGATTCATTGGACTATAATTGATCGAACTATACTTATCTGTATGTGTAATTACATCGTTCTTTAAATCGTTCATCAAAACCCTCTTTCTTTATATTTATTCTTAAAAACGAATTAATATTCGTTATCATACACCTCGACTGTTAATAAGTCAAATTAAATTACAGCTTCTTTTCTGTTATTAATCCTGCTACTCACTATTATCAAATGTTTACCATTTGTCATTATTGCAGCTTCTTTTTAACTTTTGTGATAGATTTAATATTTCAAAAAAACATGGCAACTGCAATTTTTTAAAAGATTCCTATACTATCCAACCATACAATGGGTTGTGCCACACATAATTTTCTAAATATTGTTAATATTCTGAAAAAATAAGTATAACATACTCTCAAACTATTACAACTGTTGTTAACGTAAAATTACATTCAAATTTACATACACAATTTATGCAAGTTTCAAGATAATAATAAATCCGACAAATGAACATATGCTATTTGCCGGATTTATACATGAGTTATTTCATACTTCTATTAATATTTACTTTGAGGTTGTTGAGTCTAGTTGTTGTTCTGCTTTTAATTGTGCAGTCATATTTTTATTAAATTTTTTTGCACGTTTAAAATAGATGCTTTCAAAGTAACTCGTCGTACCTAATTTATAGAAGATTAAAGCTACGATTATAATAACTACAAAATCATATGGATAATGTATTAAGTTTAATCCTTTAAATTCCTTACTACCTATAAACGATAAGAAGGCTAAAGTAATTAAATACACAATAATCCATAAACTACCACCGATTTGTTTTTTCGTGTTTTTCCAATTCATTTTGTATTCATAAAAGAAATAAATTGGTAAACCTAATATAATAATGAAAATAACTTGAGCTGTAGTTGGCCACATCGCCCAATAAATTGCTAATGAAGCTAAGACGAATGAAAATGGTGCCATAAATTTCAACATGGTTGCTCTAAATGGTCTATGCATTTGCGGCGCCATTTTACGTAATGAAATAACCGTCGTAGGTCCAGTTAAATACGCGACTAATGTTGCAGTTGAAATTACACTGGCTAATACTGCCCAATCACGGAATAAAGTTACCATAATCATACTTATAACAGCATTGAATATTATTGCAACACGTGGAATTTTGTACTTTTCATTCATCTGTCCTAAGAATTTCGGTATATGTCCATTTTTTTCCATTGCACGTAACACACGACCTGTAACGGCCACAAATGATACACCAGTACCAAATGGTGAAACCACTGCTTCAATATAAAGTAAAATAGCTAGCCAATTCAATCCAAGTAAAATAGCCATATCAGCAAATGGTGAGTTGAAATTAATACCTGCCCAACCATTGCCGTGGAGCATATCGCTTGGCATTGATGTAATAAAGGTACTTTGCAACACTATGTAAAGCACTGCACTTAATGTTAATGAAATGGCAATTCCTCTAGCAATATTCTTTTCTGGTTTCTCTATCTCAGAACCCATATTAATGATAGTTTGAAATGCATTAAATGAGAAAATAATTCCAGAAGCTGTTGTAGCTGCAAATATTGGCCCACTGCCATAAGGCATAAATGTACCAACTGAGTGCCCATAATTGCCAGTATCGAAGCCAGAAATCATTAACATGATAATTGTTAATAATGGGACACCTAATTTAAACACCGAAATCAGACTAGTGAATGAGGTTAATAATTTAACAGACCAATAATTTAATAATGAAAATATGATGATAATAACGAAGACAGCCAATAAGCCAATATTACTTATTGAGCCTCCTTCCATTAAATTGCCCATAAACTTAGCCCAATCCCAAGGCCATGAACTCATATACTGTACTGCAGAGACTGCTTCAATCGGGATAATTGTTACAAGGGATACCCAATTGGCCCAAGCTGCAATAAAACCAAGCAAAGAACCATGTGTATATTGTGCATAGTTACTCATACCACCGGATTGAGGGAACATCGTGCCAATTTCAATATAGTTATACGCTATTGAGCCAATAACCGCAAAACCGATAATCCACGAAATAATTGCTGCGGGACCAGCAATAGAAGATGCTTCCCACGCACCAAATAACCAACCAGAACCAATAAGTGATCCTAAGCCTAGTAGTACGAGTTGCGCTAAATTAATCTTATTACTCTTATTCTGTTTTTCCATACAAACTCCTATAACATTTTTTGTCTTTTATACTCATCTTTATTCTTGTTATACACAATATACATTTTATTGTATAGTCGATCATTATACACTTATTTAAAAACCAGTCAAACTGCTAAAAATATATAACAATAATTGTATAAATATACTTTATACAGCTAATTGATGCATAATCGTTTTTTTGAATTAACTTCGTTTATGCTATACGTACAGTCAATAAATCGGCACTTGCTTATGTAACTTATTTATTCATAAATTTTATAATTTCTATGCTTTCCACTGAACAATACTTTGTCTCATACAGCCCTTTATAACAACATTTAACCGTTTACATAATCATATAAATTATAAATTTGGTACATTTTTCTCTATAATAATATTTTTTACACTTTGCGAGTGATATATGCATTTTTTCTCACGAAATTAGCCTTTATTTTGTACGATTTAATGTAACAAAAATACGCTGCCGTAAAATACTACATGCTACGAATAAGCATAAAAAAGAAGAGCAGAGCAATCTTATTTTCAAAAGATTACTCTGCTACCCCATATTTATCTACTTTTTAATATGCTAAGCCATTACTGAGGCTTATCTTCTTCTGTCCACCATAGTGCATCTTTAGGATTCTTAATAACTTCTTCATACTCTGACTGACTTTCTACATTCGGATATGCACCACGTAATGATTTATTTGACGTTGACTTGAACATAAAGCCAAAGATTAATAAACCAATAACATTAATAGCTACTAAGTAATAAGATGGTGCAATTTGTTGGCCAGTTGTTTCCACTAAAGTTGATAAAATGAATGGCGTTAGGCCACCAAAAATAGCAGCACCAATATTATATACCAATGATAATGTTCGCAATCTTACTTTAGTATGGAACATACTTGGTAACACTGAAGGCATAACACCTTCAAACGTTGACATAAACAGTGCAATAATAAAGAGACCTATAATTACAACTGGAATGGATGGTATAGTCATTAGCCAAAATGCCAAAATTGAAAATAAGCTAAATCCTGCAAGTCCAAACATCGTTGTACGTTTATTGCCCACTTTATCACTATACCAACCAAAGAAAAAGACTGCTGGTATCATGAGTGCCATGGTTATCGTACTTAATATAGATCCCATCGTACCACCTAGATTAATTGTGGTATTTAAAAATGATGGCATATATGACAGCACCATGTAGTTAGCAACATTTAAAAATGCTACACCAGTAAAGCACACAATAACGTCTTTCCAATAATATTTGAAGATATCTAAATAAGAATATTCTAATTCTTCTTGTTCTTCTAACGTAGATTCATATGCCGGACTCTCATCCAAACTACTACGCAGAATAATACCGACAATACCTAGTGGAGCTGCAATAATAAACGGTATTCTCCAACCCCAATCAGCCATTTGTTGGTCTGATAATAAAGCATACATTGTACCAGCTAATATTGCTGCCAAAATATTACCTGCCAAGGTACCGATTTCTAAGCCACTTCCTAATTTACCGCGAGTACTATCAGGTGAAGACTCAGCAATAAAAGTCATGGCGCCTGCATACTCTCCTCCTGTTGAAAAGGATTGTATCATTCTAACTACAAGTAACAAAATAGGTGCCCAAATGCCTATTTGATCTTGTGTTGGTAACAGACCTAACATCAACGTAGATGCGGCCATTAATAAAATTGTAGTAGATAATACAATTTTTCTACCATATTTATCTCCAAGGTGGCTGAAGAAAATACCACCTATTGGTCTTACTATAAAAGCAAATGCAAATACTGCAAAAGTTGAAATGATTTGCATTTCTTGAGGTAAATTACCAAAAAAGTTTGCACTAAGTATGACTGCCAACTGGGCATACAAACCAAAGTCAAACCACTCTATTGCATTACCAATCCCCGTGGCAACGACTGTTTTTTTGGCTTTACTTGAATCAACGTGATTCACGTTTTCCTTTTTGAATTTCACACAAAAACACCCCTTATTTGTATCTACCTTTACAAATAACCTATTCAGATAAATATAAACACCAAATTAGAAATTTTAATTTTACACACTTTTGCTAAATTAAAATATCTTTCGTTATTTATGCACTTAAAGTTAATACTAAGTTGCTAAAACACTAATCATAAATAAGTTCATTAAAGGGTTAAGCAACTTAATTCACTTTTTTTTAGCGTGGTATAATAAAGTAGTTATATTTAACTTGGAGGTGCAAACATATGAAACAACTTTATTTTAATCATGACGGTGGCGTGGATGATTTAATTTCATTATTCTTATTATTACAAATGGAAAACATTAATCTTATTGGTGTAAGTGCAATTGGCGCAGATAGTTATGTAGAACCTGCAACGAGTGCATCCCAAAAAATTATCAATCGCTTTTCAACTACACAGATAGATGTTGCCGCTTCTAAAGAACGTGGCAAAAACCCATTCCCTAAAGATTGGCGTATGCATGCCTTTTTTATGGATGCTTTACCTATTTTAAATGAACCTACCGCTTCACAGTCTACAATACTTGATACCGACGCCTATCAAGATATTATTGACAAAGTAAGTCAATCTTCTGAGCCTGTAACCTTATTATTTACTGGACCATTAACTGATTTAGCTAAAGCTTTAGCAGTAAATCCAACTATAGAACACAATATTGCACGTTTAGTATGGATGGGAGGCACATTCTTATCAAAAGGTAATGTTGAAGAGCCGGAACATGATGGCAGTGCCGAATGGAATGCTTTTTGGGACCCTGAGGCTGTAGCTGCAGTATTTAATACTACTATTTCAATTGATATGGTTGCGCTTGAAAGTACCAATCAAGTACCGTTAACACCTGCTATTCGACAACAATGGGCCGACGAACGTCATCATATCGGGGTTGATTTCTTAGGAGTTAGTTACGCAGCAGTTCCACCACTAACACATTTCCAAACAAACTCTACTTACTTTTTATGGGATGTATTAACAACTGCTTATATTGGTAAACCTGAATTAGTACATCAATACACTGTGAAAGCCGCTGTTATCACTGATGGTCCTAGCCAAGGTAAAATTTACCAAGATGAAACTAACGGTCGAGAAGTAGACGTTGTTACTCATGTTGATCATGATGACTTTTTCTTATATATTACTGATTTAGCTAAAAAAGTTACACACTAACTTACAACACACATAGGAAGCGCTACAAAGACCTAGTGTTATTAAAAATTTTGTCGTCTCAATCTCTTGCTTTAAACATAAACGAACCTTAGGCTACTCTCACCTAAGGTTCGTTTAATATTGAAAGTTTTTTGGCCAATTACAGAAGAAAGCCCACTAGCCAAAGACACTAGCCTAAGGCAACGCCTACGGAAGTCTGTACAAAAAATCTGCCAATAAAACCGAAAACTTTGTCTGTATCCTCTTGTTTTATTGTCAGTAAACAGACCTTAAACATTAGTACTCCAAAAGATTTTTCTATATATTAGCAGTAATTTGAGCCGACTCCTGCGGGAATAGCACTAGCTGAAGACTACAGGTTGAAGCAGTGCCCGCGGAAAGCGTGCACAAAAACTGCTAACAAAATCGGTTTTCACTACATCCACTGAAATGATTCCTAGACACCTCTCGCTCACCTTTATACTGTCAATAACTTGTTGGAGTTAAAAACTGTTCATCTATAATCGAACGTGTATGTTGTTGTAAATGCGCTACAGACATATCACTATCTTCTTTAAACTGTACAGAATGTTTATCTGCTAACTTAGTTGGATATCGATGTAACGGATATACAGCAAAATTATATCTGCTATCGCTATTGCCAGGGTCTACAATTTCATTATGAATGACTAATGATTTCCACCGTACATCCTCAATCGACACCCCTTTAGGACTTTTGTTAATATCAAAATTCACACTTCCACCAAGGATATTTTTCTCGTCACCTGTTTCTTGGCCATTAAGAAAATTTCCCAGTGAATAGGCTACCAAAGTACGCTGACCATGCTTTCCTTCAACCCATTCCATTGGTTGTATAACGTGAGGATGCATACCTAAAACAACATCAACACCTTCATCTGCAAACAATTGTGCATAATACCGTTGCTTGTTACTAGGCTTACTTTTGCCTTCTTTGCCCCAATGCGCGGATACAATAATTACATCACTTAATTTACGCGCTTTAGCAATATCACGTTTAATCACCGCTTCATCGAAATAATTAATATGATAAGGCGCTTTACGCTTTAGACCATTCGTACCATATGTATAACTCAGCATAGCAACTTTAATACCTTTAACTTTTTTAATTGGAATATTATTACGATCTTCGGACGACTTAAATGTACCAGTGTACATTGTACGATGACGCTTCCATAAATCAATTTGATGTTCCAATCCAGCTACTCCTTGATCTAAAGCATGATTATTAGCCCCATTAATAAGATTAAAACCACTTGCTACTACATTTTGTGCTAACTGGCTTGGTGTATTAAAACGTTTAAAACCTGAAAATGCTTTATCATCTCCACCCATAGGAGATTCTTGATTAATATACGCTATATCTGCTGATTGAATATACTGTTCTACTGGTTTATACATTTCACTAAAATCAAACGTACCATCTTGTTGACGCGCATCATTATAAACTACAGGATGGATTAAGTTGTCACCTACTGCCACAACAGAGGTATGTTTGTCCAAATATTTCAGTTCATTTAACGTTGTATAACCAACACACAAAAATAAAATAATCACTAAACTGAACGTTAGTCTATATTTCTTCATTTTATTATCCCCTTATATATGTGTGATTATAATAATGAATTAAAAAAAGTAATCATAAAAACATAAGTTTGTTTAATATGATTACTTTTATTATATTATTCTAGAATCGTTTGACTCTCTTTTTCATGCAACATTTGAGTTATTTGATTATATTCATTCATCACAGCTACTTTAGGAACATGTGACTGGAGTTCTTCTTCATTCAGAGCAACATAGGTCATAATAATTACAACATCATCCACTTCAACCAAACGTGACGCAGCACCATTCAAACAAATCTTGCCACTACCTCGTTCACCTTCAATAACATACGTTTCAAAACGCGCACCGTTATTATTATTTACAATCGCTACTTTTTCATTAGGTAAAATATCCACAGCTTCTAGTATATCTTTATCAATCGTAATGCTGCCTACATAATTCAAATTAGATTCTGTCACTCTGGCTCTGTGAATTTTAGCATTCATCATTGTTCTAATCATTAAGATACCTCTCCTATTATAATATTATCGATCAAGCGTGCTGTAGAAAATTTCACTGCTAAAGAAATAAAAATACGTCCTGATATGTACTTTTGTTCCTTTAATTCTGGATAACTGTATACAGCAACTTCTTCTACATTACCACTCGTATGAGAGGTCAAACATTGTGTCACACCTTTTATGAGCACGTCACTGCGACGTTCACCTTCATCATATAATTGCTTAGCATAGCACAAACTTTTGTATAAATGTACTGCTTCTTCACGTTCTTGAGTAGTAAGATAAATATTGCGTGAACTTTTAGCTAAACCATCTGCTTCCCTAATAATATCAACACCTACAATACGAATATTATGATTAAAGTCTGCTACCATTTTTTCAACAATAGCTAATTGTTGGGCATCTTTTTTGCCGAAGTAAGCAACATCTGGTTGAATAATATTAAATAATTTATTTACCACTGTAACGACACCATCAAAATGACCTGGTCGTTGTGCACCTTCTAACACTGTAGCAAGTCTACCTACTTTTAACGCTACACCTAATTCAGCTGGATACATATCATCAACTGATGGATAAAACACATAATCCACACCTACAGTCTCTACTAAACTGACATCTTGTTCAATTTGCCTTGGATATGCATCAAAATCTTCATCAGGCCCAAACTGTAAAGGATTTACAAATACACTCGCAACAGTGATATCTTGCTCTCTCACAGATTGTTGCATCATGGTTAAATGACCATCATGTAGTGCACCCATTGTAGGTACAAAACCTATAGATTTATTTGATTTTCTTAATTGTAGCATTAACGATTGCATCTCTTGAATATTTGAAATAACTTGTGTCATTGTTCTACTCCTCGTCCCAAACTTTCTTTTTGTACGTATGTTCAACTGATGGAAATTCATGCTTTTTCACTTCTGTATGGTATTGTTGCAATGCTTCAACACCTATAGCAAAATCACCATATTGTTTGACGAATTTAGCATGTCGGTCTACACCATAATTTAAAACATCGTGATAGACCAATACTTGCCCATCTGTACCAACACCTGCACCAATACCGATCACCGGAATAGTCAAAGTCTTACTAATTTTACGTGCTAAGTCACTAGGCACAGCTTCTAACACAAGCATAATTGCGCCAGCTTGTTCCATGCGTTGTGCATCAGCTACTAACTGTTGTGCTGCTTCAGTCGAAGCACCTTGCATTTTATAACCCATAATACCGACACTTTGTGGTGTTAACCCAAGATGGGGTACGACTGGGATGCCTAATGCTTTACAACGTATAATAAATGATTCAATATGTGCACCTTCAGCTTTAATCGCATGTGCCCCACTTTGTTGATATAAACGAACTGCATTAGCTATATCTTGGTCTGGATTACTGCCCACCGTCCCAAAAGGCATATCAACAACGATAAACGTATTCGGTGCGCCTCGCTTCACAGCTTTACTATGATGTATCATATCGTCTAAAGTAACTTGAACTGTACTGTCATAACCAAGCACTGTCATACCTAAAGAATCACCGACTAATATCGTATCAATATGCGCTGCTTCTACTTGTTTGGCACTTGGATAGTCATAGGCAGTGAGCATAGATATCTTTTCCTTATTTTGTTTCATTGTTAATAAATCACTTATAGTTTTAACCATCATTTAACCCCATTTGTTATAATATTAGCAATAGTATATAAAAATCATACCCAAAAAGGAAGTAGTAAGATATGACAAAATTTGCTGTAATTGGACCAGGTGCTGTAGGTTGTACTATCGCTTATGAACTCAAAAAATCTTTTTCTACTGTAAGTTTATTAGGACGTCAACATAAGACGATCAATTATTACCCGGGAGATAATAATGTAGCACAACCGCTAAATGTCACACCATTAACCGAAGCTAAAGGTAAGGTTGATGTTGTATTTGTTGCTGTCAAAACGTATCAATTAGATTCTGTAATGCCTCATATACAACGGATTTGCTCCTCTAATACACTTGTAATTTTAGCGCAAAATGGTTACGTCAATACAGATAGTTTACAGCTACCGCATATCTATCAAGCAGTAGTCTATATTAGTGGCCAAAAGCAGCACGATAACGTGTTGCACTATCGAGATGAAATACTTCATATTCAAAAAGATTCACATACACAAGCACTTGCACGACAACTTCAACATACACAACTCACTTTAGTTTTAGAAGACGATATCACTACTAAAATTTGGTATAAATTGCTTGTTAATTTGGGTATTAATACAGTTACTGCGTTAACACAAACACCTGCCAAAGTATTACAAACTGAAGAGGCTAAACAATTATGTCGTGACTTATTACTTGAAGGTGTACAAGTTGCTAAAGCTGAAGGCATTCAGTTACCTCAAACTATTGTTGATGACATCTTTTCTATTTATAATGGTTATCCTGATGAAATGGGTACAAGTATGTATTATGACTATTTACACTCACGTCCTATAGAAGTAGAAGCCATACAAGGTTTTATCTTTCATAAGGGAATTAAACACAATTTAGCAATACCTACAATTCGTACAACTTATAAATTACTTCATACCTATCAACAACATGTTAAGTTATAAAACATAAAACTATTTATATTAACAATTTACATTGTCACTTATAAAAATGGGTTCGAATCCAACCATTTCTATAGACATACAAAAAAGAACTTGGAACATTATTCACGTTCCAAGTTCTTTTTACTGTACAATTATTTTTATAGTTTTGGCGCTATTATTTAATAGTTCCTGCATCTTTATCACTTACACCATGTTGATAATAATCAATATACTCAGGTGCTAATAATTCTTTGCCACGAATAATATCTGCTGCTTTTTCTGCCATCATCAATACTGGCGCATGGATATTACCATTTGTTGTACGTGGCATGGCTGATGCGTCCACAACACGTAAGTTTTCCATACCATGTACTTTCATTGTCTCAGGATCAACTACTGACATTGGATCTGATGCTGGGCCCATCTTCGCACTACATGAAGGGTGTAATGCTGTTTCACCATCACGTTTAACCCAGTCAATAATTTCTTCTGGTGTTTGTACTTCTGGCCCAGGTGAAATTTCACCACCATTATATTTATCCATAGCTGATTGATTTAAAATGTTACGCGCAACTTGAATTGCTTCTACCCATTCACGCTTATCTTCTTCTGTTGATAGGTAATTAAAGATAAATTCTGGTTTTTCAAATGGATCTTTTGACTTAATTTTTAAATGTCCACGTGAGTTAGAGTACATTGGTCCTACGTGTACTTGATAGCCGTGTGCAACTGGTGCTTTTTGACCATCATATCTTACAGCTATTGGTAAGAAGTGGAACATTAAGTTTGGATAATCTACTTCGTCATTCGAACGTACAAAACCGCCACCTTCAAAGTGGTTAGATGCTGCTGCACCTTTACGTGCAAATAACCATTGCATACCAATCCAAGGCATTTTTAGTTTATTTAAACTTGGTTGTAATGAAATTGGTTCCTTACTCTTATGTTGTACGTAAACTTCTAAATGGTCTTCAAAGTTTTCGCCTACACCTGGTAAATCAATACGAGGTTCAATATCCATAGATTTTAAGAACTCTGCATCACCAATTCCAGATAATTGTAATAATTGTGGTGTATTGATGGCACCACCTGATAAAATAACTTCTTTTGCATTTATCGTTTGTTCTTTGCCATTACGTTTAAAGGTAACGCCAGAAACTTTATTATTACTTTCAAAGTTAATTTTCGTAACAAATGCACGTGTTAACACATCTAAGTTTTTACGACGCATTGCAGGGTGTAAGTATGCTCTTGAAGCTGACACACGACGGCCATTACTTACGTTACTATCGAAAGGTCCAAAACCTTCTTGACGGTAACCATTCACATCTGGTGTCTTATTATAGCCCGCTTCTACACCAGCGTCGAAAAATGATTGGAATAATGGGTTATCTGCTGGTCCACGTCTTAATTTTATCGGACCATGATGACCACGATATTGATCGTCTTTTGTTGCACCAAATGTATTTTCTAATCGTTTGAAATATGGTAAGACGTGTGCAAAGTCCCAGCCTTCCATACCTTCTGGTTCTGCCCACTTTTCATAATCAAGTGGATTACCGCGTTGATAAATCATACCGTTAATAGAACTTGAACCGCCTAACACTTTACCTCGGGCATGTCCTACTTTACGACCATCCATAAATGGTTCTGCATTTGTTTCATAAATCCAGTCATATAGTTTATTACCTGCTGGATACATTAACGCTGCTGGCATTTGAATTAATAAATCCCAAAAATAGTCACTACGTCCTGCTTCTAACACTAATACATTTTTCGATTTATCTTCACTTAAACGTGCGCCTAGTACTGATCCAGCACTACCGCCACCAATAATTATATAATCATAAGATTGTTTCATGTGTGTAAAAACCTCCTAAGTTTGTCTTAATTGTGTGCTTATTTACCAAACCAATTCACTGGTTCTGGATTTGTATTACGTAATATATGTTTTTCTTCTTGATATTCTGCTAGTCCTGCTTTACCTAACTCTCTACCAATACCTGATTGTTTGTAGCCACCCCAAGGTGCTTGTGCAAAATATGGATGGAAATCATTAATCCATACCGTACCCATTTTCAACTTACTAGCAACGCGTTCTGCTTTACCTACATCATTCGTAAAGACGCCACCAGCTAAGCCATAAATAGAATCATTAGCTAATTGGATCGCTTCTGCTTCTGTATCAAAACCTTCAATTGTCACTACAGGGCCAAAGACTTCTTCTTGCACGATGCGCATTGATGTATCACAGTTCGTGATTACAGTTGGTTCAAAGAAGAAACCGTCTTGTAAATCTTCACGCTCTGGACGTTTACCACCAATCGCAATCGTTGCGTTCTCGTCTTTTGCAATTTCCATGTAGTTTTCAATTTTCGTTCTATGTTCTGCAGAAATGACTGGTCCCATTTCTGTTGTTTCATCAAAGCCATTACCTAATTTGATATTTTTTACACGTTCGATTAGTGCTGCTTCAAATTTATCTTTGATATCGTTATGCACAATAATTCTAGAACCTGCGGAACATACTTGTCCTGCGTGGAAATAACCACCATTTAAAGCTTGATCCACTGCTAAATCAAAATCAGCATCGTCAAAGATGACGTTAGGGTTTTTACCACCTAATTCTAGGGCGATATTTGTCACATGGTCCGCTGCTTGCTTCATAATGTGTTTACCAGTTTGAATTCCACCTGTGAAAGAAACTAAGTCTACTTCTGGATGAGAAGATAACGGTTCTCCTACTTCAGATCCTTTACCTAAGACTAAGTTGATAACCCCTTTAGGGAAACCTATTTCTTCCATTAATTCGAATACTCGAATCGTTGTTAAAGGCGTAATTTCACTTGGCTTCATAACTAAGGAACAACCAGCTACTAATGCTGGTGCAATTTTCCATGAAGCTTGTAATAAAGGATAATTCCATGGTGTAATTTGTGTCACCACTCCTACAGGCTCTTTTACAACTTTACTTGTTGAGTTTGGAATTGGTGAATCGATTAATTCACCTCCGTCTTTATCGCCTAAACCTGCAAAATACATAAAGACATTATGGATATCGTCCATATCAGCATATGATTCTTCCAAAGTCTTACCAGTATCTAATGTTTCTAGTCTTGCTAATTCTTCTTTATTCGCTTTGATTGCATCTGCAATTGCTCTTACTTTCTGTGCTCTGACTTCACTTGTTTCTTGAGTCCATTCACCTAATTCAACCGATTCTCTCGCTGCCAAAATTGCGCGTTCAGCATCTTCGGCTGTGCCTTCTGCAACTTCTATAATTGTTTCTTGATTATATGGATTGATAATTTTACGTGTTTCATTATTTGCACTATCTACCCACTCACCATCAATATATTGACGACGAGATAAATTGTTTACAAGTTCCATCAAAATACCTCCGTTAACTTTGTTAAATTTTTATTTAACGAATTTTACAAACTTATGTTAGCATAGTAATTGAAAGTGTGTCAAACGCATTTAATTATTAAAATCGACGCTATACATCAAAATATCATGTAGTATTATGGTAATATTGGTATCAACGCGTCTTATTTTATTAATAATATTATGAATGGATTTGGAGGTGCACCTTATGGTGAATAAAGAACAACCTGAAGTGTTAGTAGACCAAGCTAAAGATATTGTTATCAATGCAATCGGTGCAACTATGGACTTGTATGGTATTAATCGGAGCGTCGGAAATTTGTATGGCACGATGTTATTTGAAGAAAGCATGACTTTAGACGAAATGCGTCAACAACTTCAAATGAGTAAACCTAGTATGAGTGCCGGTGTCAAACGTTTACAAGAATACGATATCGTGAAACAAAAATTTACGCGTGGTAGTAGAAAGCAACACTTTATTGCAGAAAAAAACTTTTTCAATTTCTTCAGTAACTTCTTCCCTCATAAATGGAATCGAGAGATTGAAATTAATAGAGACGGTGTTTATGAGGCGGTTGAACTTTTAGATAAGCTCATCAATGATGAACAGGTTGACGCTGATACTAAAACAGAAGCTGAAACAATTAAACAGCAACTTATCGACACGTTACCTTACTATGAATGGCTGGCAAATTTAAGTGACGCTATTGAATCAGGTGAAATTTTTGAATATTTCCCAATTCCAGAACAAAAAGAAATTAAATAACGTAGACAAGAGACTAGGACAATATTGATTGTCCTAGTCTCAGAACGTGGACAAACCCTTCGCAAGTTAATGCGAAGGGTTTATTTATTTTCTTTTTTTATAGTTTTTTTCAAAATTGCAGTGGTCTTTCAGACCATTACTGGGCCTTTTATTAGCCACATTGCGATTTTTTTAAGATTCATGGCAGCACAAATTAGCGTGGTATCCATGGAAACTTTGTCATGTCCTCTATATCTCGTCCATCTCATACCATGCTGTTCTTTTGCATCGCCAAATTTTCTCTCTATTGTTTGACTTCGCATTTTATATTGTTTTTTAATTGTATCCACAAACCTTAAATCTTCAACTATATCTAAATCATCTTGCCAAACATGTCTTCTAATTTGTTTTATGGCATCTTTACTTTCAGTACATTTATTTAGTAGTGGACAGTCTCGACATATTGAAGCATCTGATACATATAATCTGTGTCCTGTTGGCATTGTTCTTTTATATAGTAAAGTTTCATCATTAGGACAAATATAAGTATCATAATGTTCATCGTAGATGAAATCTTTTGTTCTGAAAAAACCAGGTTTTCCTTTAGGTCTCGTATATGGCATTGCTGGTACAATTGCTTTTTCAAGCAAAAAGTGTGCATTAAAAGGTGTTTTATAACCTGAATCAATTGCTAATGTGATAGGCAACATCTGCTTGGTTTCCAATCTTTCAATCATTGGTTTGAGTTGTGTACTGTCGTGAATATTACCAGGTGTCACGTGCTTATCAATAATATAACCATTTTTATCTACACATGCGTGTAAACTATAAGCAAATTGCTTTTCTCGTTCACCTTTAACGTAGTACCCAGCTTCTGGATCAGTCGTACTTACTTTTTTGGTTTTATATTCCTCCTTGCTTTTATTTTTTATTGGCTTTTTTCCTTGTGCTCGCCTTTGTTCATTTATTTCATTATCCAATTCTTCTTGGAAGTGAAGTGTATCTTTTTTTACAATTTTTTTGATGTATTTATTCTTATTTGCATTTGCTTTAATATGTGTAGAATCAATGAATAAAGATGAGTGATCTATTAAGTTATTTTTGATAGCTATTTCTAGTATTTTCTCAAATATTTGTTCAAATAAATCTGTATCATGAAAACGACGTGTATAGTTCTTACTAAAAGTTCCGTAATGAGGTACTTTATCTAAAAAGCTATATCCTAAATACCAACGGTAAGCTACATTTGTTTCTATTTCTTTAATTGTTTGTCTCATTGATTTAATGCCAAACAACCTTTGTATGAGTAATATTTTTACTAAAATAACAGGATCTATAGATGGTCTACCATTATCAAGGCAATATTTGTCTTCGACAAGTTCATACACAAAATTTAAATCTAATATCGCATCGACTTTACGTAATAAATGATTATTAGGGACTAATTCAGAGATAGAAATCATTTCATATTGATCTCTTTTATCAATTGATTTATTCAACATAATAAACACCACCACTGTTTAATTTACATATATTATAATGTTTTTGTGTAATATTGGCAGTAATTTATGCCGACTCCTGCGGGAATATCACTAGCCGAAGACTACAGGCTAAGGCAGTGCCCGCGGAAAGCGTGCATAAAAAAACTGCCAACAAAGTCGGAGACTTTGTCGACAGTCTGAGACTAGGACAATATTGATTGTCCTAGTCTTTTGTTATATTGGCAGTAGCTGACTGCATTGCAAATGCGCTTCAAACCAAGCTTTTTTCAATACTAGTCATCATTGCCGGGGGCCGACTTCTGTGGGAACAGCACACGCCGAAGACTACAGGCTGAGGCAGTGACCGCAGAAAGTGCACAAAAAAACTGCCGACAAGGTCAGTGACATTGTCGACAGCTTAGCGCTATAACTAATACTTTTGCGCTTCTGTTATTTATAAGTTATCATCTTGCTTTTTCTCACCAATTTGCGTAATGCGCAATGAACGACGTTCTATCTCTTTATATTTATCAGCACGACGTTGTAATTTCAATCGATCTTTATTTAACGTTTGAATAAACGAGTACATCATCATCACAAATATGACTAGCAGTGGCACACTGGAAACTACGGTGGCCGTTTTAAGTACGGTCATCGCTTCCTCACCACCTACTAACATTAATGAAAATGGTAGTAAACATAATGCAAAAGCCCAAAATAGACGATTGGCTTTGATTGGCTCTCCAATAACCATATTTTGTGATGCAGCAGCTAAGATATATGCTCCTGAATCAAATGTCGTTGCTAAGAATAAAATAGCTGAGATACAGAATAATACAATGACAACCTTACCTAACGGCAAATGATCTAAAATTGAAATTATGGTTGCTTCTGGTCCCATCGAATTGATATGACTTACAACATCAAAAGTACCTGAAACTTGTAAATATACTGCATAGTTTCCAAAGATACCAAAGAACAACATACAACCGAATGTGCCATATATTATCGTTCCTAAAACAACTTCTTTCAGTGTACGGCCACGTGAGATACGAGCAATAAATAAGCCGATAAATGGCGCATAAACGAACCACCAACCCCAATAGAATACTGTCCATGACTCAGGGAATTTCGTATCTTTATTACCAGGTATACTCGCTTCTGGTTCTAACCAAGTCGCCATTTGGAAAAAGTTTTTAAACATATTACCGGCACTTGTCACTGTATTTTCTAAAATATACAATGTTGGCCCGACAATGAGTACAAATGCTAGTAAAACAAATGCTAATATCACATTGGCATCGCTGAGAACTTTAATACCTTTTTTCAAACCCGAGTATGAACTATAAGCAAAAATAGCAGTAACACCTAATAAAACTATACTTTTGGTAATCATACTATTACCGTCAACGCCAAAAAGATTTTCCAAACCGGCTGAAACCATTGGCACACCTAATGCTAATGACGTCGCCGTTCCACCAACTAAACCAAGTATAAATAATACGTCAATAATTTTAGCAATAAATCCATTCGTGTGACCTTTTAAAATTGGTCTCATCGTTTGACTAATTTTATAAACTGGCTTGTTTTTCACAAAAATCAAATAACCAATAGCTAATGCTGGCAATACAAATGATGCCCATGCAATTGGTCCCCAATGGAACATGCCATACATTGTGGCATATTCTAAAGCTTCCGCTGACTTACCTTTTGCCCCATGCGGTGGAACTTGGAAATAATAAACCCATTCTATTAATCCCCAATATAAAATATCAGAAGCGATTCCAGCACAAAACAACATTGCTGCCCAACTAAATGTATTAAACTCAGGTCGGTCATTCGCACGACCCAAAGTGACATTTCCATACTTACCAAATGCAATGTACAGTACAAAAATTAATACTGCCAAACCGATAACTATGTATGCGACACCTAAATTGGTAGTCACTATATCATTTAATTGAGTAATAAAAACTTCGCTTGCTTTTGGAAAAACCATCATAGGAATAACACAAATTAATAAAATAGCAAAAGCACCTATGAAGGTTGTCCAATCCATAACCTTACTTCTACGTTCTTTTTCTTTATCCAAAAATGGGTCCCCCAATCAAATTGATTTTCATATTCCAAACATTTCATTACGCTAGCGCGAAAACAAATGCATAAGATTTAATTCACAAACATGAGGTTAACTAAAAATATATAATAATGCAAATTGCATACAGTTTTCAGAATCTTTCACGATGAATAAATATATATATTACATATTTTTCTTTCTCATAAAAATCGCCACAATCATAGTGTTAAATTTGAATTTAACGAAATGAACAAATCTTACGATAGTGTAATTGTGAATTTTTATTCGTTTTTATAGTATAAATATCCATTTTAAAAAATTAAAATACACGCTATTTTTTGCATGCACTGCATAAACTCAATTTGACATATCAACCTCATTTTCTAGCTGATTTTATTTCTTCTGCAAAATATCATATGTCCTTATTTATCACTGTATTTTATTATTTTTGAAAAGTAAATATTGCGTATTTTGCTTGGTAACATTATTTATTACTCGTAAAAATTGCTAAATTCAATAATTTTTATTTCAATAAGTGAATAGTTATTGTCAAGGGCACACGTTTTAAGTAGTATTGATATTATAAAAATTGTTTTATCTATGAAACGAGGGAATGTTATGTGGACTTATTATGCTGAATATTGGCGCAATGCTTTAAACTTTAAGGGGCGTTCTAGACGTAAAGCACTGTGGTATCCAATATTATTAAATCATGTTATTTTTACAGCTGTGATTAATATTTTTTGTGCTACTGTTTTAAGCTTTTCTGAACAAAGTATTTCAATAGTAAACACACTACTCGCTTTAATCTTTTTTGTTCCAGATTATGCTGTGTCAACACGTAGGTTACATGATTCTGGAAGAACAATGTTATTACCAACATTGTTTGGTATTACATTACTGTATACGCAGTTACTGAGCTATATTGCACCAACAGGGACGTTTGCAATCATCATCACTTTCCCTATTAGTATTTTCTCCTTAGTCGTATCCATTTTGATATTGATTTTTTCTTTACTACCGGGAGATAAGCAGGTAAATGATTACGGTTCAAACCCACGCGTAAATCATATTTTTTAAGTATTTTTAAACTCTAACTTTATTATGTCACATTGTTGACCATTCAGTTTATGATTACCGACAATACAAAAAAGCTGGAACAAGGCCTATGTTCCAGCTTTTTTGTACTAATATACTATTGTTGGTCAGACGCAAAAGCAATACCAGCAGTCTGTCTCGCTTGCTCAAATGTTCTCATCACTGCTAGTGAATGTGTTAACAAGTCATAGCACTGTTTATAATCGCCTTGATCATAAATCTCTTTAAAATTTACAGTCTCATAATATAGCAAATTGTCTGTGAGTTGATTATTTAACTCATACTGACCATCTTTAAGATGCAATGTCACTTTATCAAAAGCGTTTGCACCATTCTCTATATGCATAAATCCTTCTTCACCTTGAATCTGTATGAAATCTATACCATTCGTATCTTTAGAACCAACACACGTGGCAAGAAAATCATCATATTGCAGGGTTAATATACCAGAAGTATCAATACCATTGGCATGTTTATTTGCCATATATTGCACGTCTCGAGGTTCTCCGAAGAGGCTGAGCACAAAGTGTAAGTTATAAATATTAATATCCGCTAGCGCCCCTCCAGAAAATTTAGGATTAAAAACATTCGGTGACTCTCCACGTAACAAGGCATCATATCTACTTGAATATTTTCCGTAATTACATTGAATCATTTTAATATGTCCTAATTTATGTAACTGCGCTTTTGCTAGTTGATAGTTGGGTAAATGTATCGTCGTTATGGCTTCAAACAGCATTAGTTTTTGGTCACGTGCTAATTGGATAAGTGCTTCTGCTTCTTTTACTGTTGATGTTAATGGTTTTTCACAAATAACATGTTTACCATGTTTGAGTGCTTCACTTGCATACTTATAATGCAAACTATTAGGTGAAGCAATATATATTACATCTATAGTATTATCATTAAAAAAAGCATCTATATTTGTATCTATCGTATCAATACCGTAAGTGTCCGCTAACACCTTAGCATTATCGTAATTACGTGTGTACATAGCAACGCAACTAACGTCTTCAATTTCACCAATCGCTGACAAAAAGCGATCGACTATAAAACCAGTACCAATTGTCCCTATTTTCATGACAGCATCTCCTACCCTTGTTTTATTTTATCGTTACAGTAATACAATTTGTAACGCGCTTACTTTCTATAGTTCATGATTCATTACTAAAATGCAACTAAATATGCTTATGCATGTTACCAATTAACATTGGAACACTTCAATTTGTTATAATAGAATCGTCTTTTACACATTACATAGCTTAAAATTTTATATTAATGAGGTTGTTATATGACACAAACGAACAAAACACAAATTATTGATTATTGGAATAAACGTGCCACCACTTTTAGTGAAGATAAACAAGCTGAATTGGAAAGTGACCATGCAACATCATGGTTAACTGAAATTTCACGTTATATTACGATTCGTCCAAATATGCGTATTTTAGATATTGGTACAGGCGCTGGCTTTTTAGCTATTTTATGCGCACAACAAGGTGCAACTGTTAACGGTATTGACTTATCTCCTGAGATGGTTCACTCTGCGCAACAGAACGCAGCTCGTTTTCAACAAACTATAGATTTTCAAATTA
This sequence comes from Staphylococcus arlettae, assembly GCF_025560845.1. Taxonomy (NCBI): domain Bacteria; kingdom Bacillati; phylum Bacillota; class Bacilli; order Caryophanales; family Staphylococcaceae; genus Staphylococcus; species Staphylococcus arlettae. Next base: position 338,251 of record NZ_CP094803.1, on the reverse strand, counting down.
TGGATGCAGAATCTTTAAACTTTGATAATCAAACATTTGATGTAGTCATTGCACGCAATGTGACGTGGTTACTACCACATCCAAAAGCAGCATATCAAGAATGGCTGCGTGTCTTAAAACAGGATGGTATTTTAATCAATATCGATGCTAATTATGGCCAAGATAGCTTCACATCTTATCAAGATTTCACGAATGACCATGCCCATGCAAAACTCGGAGATGATATGTTAACAGAAAGTGAGACCATCAAACAAAATTTAACAATTAATAAACAACCTAGACCTACTTATGACTTTCAATTATTACTTGAGTTAGGTTACGAAGACATTACTGCAGATACTTCCGTACATGGACGTGTTTATCAGCATCAAGATGCCTTTTACAATCCAGCACCTGTCTTTATGCTAAGCGTGCGCAAATAAATAGCGAAACTATGCTTGCCGAACACTACATCGTAAATAACTATAATTTTTTTTAAACGTGGGCTTTCTTTTACAACTGTATAGTATAACAATTGCGTTATTCGAATTTTTTTATCATACTAGAAGTGAATAAAATATAAGGAGTGAAAGTAATGAATAAAGAACAACTCGAAAAAATCAAAACTGGAAAAGGTTTTATTGCGGCGTTAGACCAAAGTGGCGGTAGTACACCAAAAGCACTTAAAGACTATGGCGTAACTGAAGATCAATACAATAGTGAAGATGAAATGTTCAATTTAGTTCATGATATGCGTACGCGCATTGTAGCTTCACCTGCATTTACTTCAGACAAAATTGTCGGAGCAATTTTATTCGAACAAACAATGGATCGTACCGTTGATGGCAAATATACAGGTAATTACCTAGCTGATAAAGGCATTGTACCATTCTTAAAAGTCGATAAAGGGTTAGACGAACAAAAAGATGGTGTTCAATTAATGAAACCAATGCCAGAACTAGATAGCTTATTAAGTCGCGCAAACGAACGCAACATTTTTGGAACTAAGATGCGTTCTAACATTCTCGAATTAAATAAAGACGGCATTGATTTAGTCGTTAAACAACAATTTGACGTCGCTAAACAAATTATCGCTGCTGGTTTAGTACCAATTATCGAACCAGAAGTAAACATAAACGCAGAAAATAAAGCTGATATCGAAGCATATTTAGCTGACTCTATTTTAACTGAATTAAACAAGTTAAATGATGACCAGTTAGTCATGCTGAAATTAACGATTCCTACTAATCCAAATCAATATCAAACATTAATTAATCATCAAAATGTAGTACGTGTCGTTGCATTATCTGGTGGTTATAGTAGAGATGAAGCTAACGATTTACTTAAAGCCAATGACGGATTAATTGCCAGCTTCTCACGTGCTTTAATTAGTGACTTAAATGTAAATCAAAGTGACGAAGAATTCGACCGTATTTTAGGCGAAACGATTGAATCGATTTACGATGCTTCAGTAAATAAAAACGCCTAAGCGAACTTAATATTTCCTAGGTAATATTCACCGAGCCATTTCTATACAGACTAAAAAAAGAGGATGGGACATCATTATTGCGTCCCATCCTCTTTTTATATTGTCAGTATCTAAAATGTGCTATATCTCAAACTTCACCTATAGTATTTGGCTGGGCTGTATGGCTGTGCCCACGGAAAGCGTGCGCAAAAACTGCCCACAAAGTCGAATACTTTATCGACAATCTATGGAAAAGTCGCATAAATAATGTCTCTGCCTCTTGTAAATCACATACAAAACTTAAGTGATATTCCTTGTGGATTTTTAATATCATAATTAGCAGGGGTTTGCGCCGACTCCTGTGGACATAGCACTCGCCGAAGACTACAGGCTGAGGCTGTGCCCACGGAAAGCGTGCACAAAAAACTGCCAACAAAGCCAGAAATTTGCTCTGTACCCTTTTGTTTTATTGACGGTAAACAGACTTTAAATATTAGTTCTCCTAAAGACTTTTCTATAGTATTGGCAGTGCTTTGGGCCGACTCCTGCGGGAAGAGCACTCGCCAAAGACTACAGGCTGAGGCAGTGCCCGCGGAAAGCGTGCACAAAAAAACTGCCAACAAAGCCAGAAATTTGACCTGTACCCTTTTGTTTTATTGACGGTAAACAGACTTTAAATATTAGTTCTCCTAAAGACTTTTCTATAGTATTGGCAGTGCTTTGGGCCGACTCCTGCGGGAAGAGCACTCGCCGAAGACTACAGGCTAAGGCAGTGCCCGCGGAAAGCGTGCACAAAAAAACTGCCAACAAAGCCAGTAACTTTGTTGACAGTACGAGACTAACCTTGAAAAAGGATTAGTCTTTTTTATTAGCGAGTTTCACTTTAACTCGTATGTTGATATATTAATTTGTTTTTTCAGCTTGATAAGTAATAACTGAATTTTTTCTTTTCTGCGTGAAATATAACACCGCAGCAATGACATACCACGCTAACACAATCAACCATTCTGATGGCCATGATAACGAGGATGGCATACCTGGCATATATATTAAGATAAAACCAATACTTAATACAATCGCAGTCACACCTATCGCTATACCATTTTTAATACGATACGGTCTTACTAAATCTGGTTGAGACTTTCTTAGTTTCACAAAAGAAATTGCTACAAGTAAGTAACCTAACACGACCCCAATTCCACCAGCATTGACGATCCATTGTAATGCTGGACGACCTAATAAGGGAGCTACAAATGCTAAGACACCTAGAAATAGGATGCCGTGCGTAGGTGTTTTATATTTAGGGTGAATATAAGCAAACCACTCAGAAATCATACCATTTTTAGCCATAGCATATAAAATACGGCTACCACCAATAATAAATGCGTTCCAACTCGTGATGATACCAGCAACACCACCTATTACAAGTAACACACCAAATCCACCGCTGCCAAATAGATTTACTATTGCATCAGCAGTAGCTAAACTACTCGTTGCCAATTCTTTCGGTGTTAAGCCTGTGGCTACACCGAAGACGATGAGCAAATAAAAAATAACTGAAGCAATGATTGAAACTACTAAAATGCTTCCTATCTTTTTGGCTGGTGCTTTTACTTCTTCAGCAATTTGCGGAATAACATCAAAACCTACGAATAAAAATGGAATCATCATTAATACTGACAACGTACCACCAGCACCATTTTCAAATGGTTTTAATTGACTAAAATCGCCATTAAAGCCTGCACCACCTACTAATAACAAGCCTACCGCTACAATAAATATAGTAAAAACAGTCTGCAATACCGCTGCAGGTTTCACTCCAAAATAATTAAGTGAAGTTAAAATAATACTACCGAGCGAACCGATGAGTACCCATGTTAAGTACACATCCCAGCCTGCAACATTCCACAGTAATCCTTGATGTTGAAATGGAATAACATAGTCTATAACTGTAGGTAAAGCGACTGCTTCAAACGTAATAACTGATACATAGCCAAATAGCACAGACCACCCTGAAATAAAAGCAATACCAGGAGCAAAAGCCTTTTTAACAAAGACAAATCCTCCACCTGTTTCAGGTATCGCTGAGGCTAATTCAGCATATGTCAAACCTATTACAATAACCAGAATGCCACCGATGACAAATGCTATAATACTACCGACAAAACCAGCCGTAGAAACCCATTCGCCTGACAGTACAACCCATCCCCAACCAAGCATTGCACCTATAGCTAGAAACAGTACATCTACGACATTCATTGTTTTATTAAACTGAGATTTCATATATCGTACCCCTTATTTTAAATTCTGTATCATCATATATTACAATAAGCGTGTCGACGTGATAGTTTGACACGCTTGTTAATGTGCAAAATTATTGTTTGATAGATAAATATTTAGTTTCTAAATATGGTTCTATACCTTCAGATGCGCCTTCTCGACCATAACCACTTTCTTTGACACCACCAAATGGTGCATGGGCTGCAGATGGCGCGCCGTCATTCCAACCAATAACGCCATATTCTAATTCATTATAGAATTTTAATCCTGTGCGATAATCATTCGTAAAGAAGTATGCAGCTAAGCCAAATGGTGTATCATTTGCGATGCGAATGACTTCATCAATATCATCGTAAGCCATAACTGGTGCTAATGGGCCAAATGTTTCCTCGTTCATTACTTTCATTTCTTGAGTCGCATGAGCTATCACAACTGGTCGTAAGAAATTACCACCTAAAGCTGTCATGTCATCAAGAGAACGTGAAATCGATGCACCTTTTGTTGAGGCGTCTGTCACTTGATCTAAAACTTTAGCAACTGCATCGTTATTAATTAACGGTCCAACTTGCACACCTTCATCCATGCCATTACCTACTTTAAGTTCATGCACTTTAGCAGTTAATTTTTCAGTAAATTCATCTACAATTGATTGATGAACGTAAATACGGTTAGCACAAATACAAGTTTGGCCTGCATTTCTAAATTTAGAAGCAATCGTACCTTCTACTGCTGCATCTACATCGGCATCACTATGAATAATAAATGGTGCCAAACCACCTAATTCCATAGTTGCATTTTTCACCGATTCTGACGCTTGTTGAATTAATTTTTTGCCGACTGGTGTAGAGCCGGTAAATGTTATTTTACGAATGGCTTCATGACTCGTGAATAACTCACCTGCATCTCTACCTGATGCAATGACATAAGAAATAACATCTTCTGGAAAACCTGCGTCATGTGCTAATTCAATTAACTTAATTGTCGTTAGTGGCGTTTGAACAGCTGGCTTACATATAATTGTACAACCAGCCGCTACTGCAGGCGCAATTTTACGTGTAATCATAGCAGCAGGGAAATTCCATGGTGTAATAGCTCCTACTACACCAATAGGAAATTTATCTACGAGAATCTTTTTATCTGGCGTATTGGCAGGTATTGTGCGGCCATATACACGCTTTGCTTCTTCGGCATACCATTTCACATACGAATTGGCGTAAGTTACTTCACCTTTAGCTTCTGCATACGGCTTGCCACCTTCTAATGTGATAAGCTCTGCTAATTCATCAATGTTATTATCAATGAGTTCCGCCCATTTATATAATGTTGCCGCACGTTCATGTGCATCTACGGCTTTCCACGATTGAAATGCCTCTTGAGCACGATCTATTTGAGCATTGATTTCAACTTCAGGCGTATAATCTAAAGTAGATATTACTTCTTCTGTTGCTGGATTAATTACTTCTAATTTTGTCATCACAATGACCCCCTTTATTATTTCAACAGTAAAGCTCGATATTGAAACAGATAATTGTCAATACGTTTAAGCCACAATACTGTCTTACTTATATTATACCTGTTGTGTTGAAGTTACTTCGTTTAATGCTGCCGTTAAAATATCAAAGCCTCGTGTAAGTTCTTCATCTGTAATCACTAACGGCGTTAGGAAGCGTATGACGTTACCTTTAATTCCAGCAGACAACAATAACAAGCCTTGTTCATTGGCAACCTTCACAATGTTAGCTGTTAATGCTTTATCAGGTTTACCAGTTTGAGGATCGATAACTTCGAAAGCAACCATTGCACCTAATCTACGTGTATGTTGTATAAAATGATGAGTTGTACTTAAAGCACTCAATTTATCTTCGATAGCTTGTCCTATTTGTTCTGCTTTTTCGTTTAACTGTTCTTGTTCAATGATTTCAATAACTTTTAACGCCGCTTCACATGCCAATGGATTCCCTGCATAGGTACCACCAATTTCTCCAGGGTTTGCACTATCGACAATTTCAGCCTTACCAACGACACCGCTTAAAGGAAAACCTGCTGCTAAAGATTTAGATACAGTCATTAAGTCTGGCTCAACATCAAAATGTTCAATGGCAAATAATTTACCCGTACGTGCAAAACCAGTTTGGATTTCATCAGCTACAAAAACAATACCATGCGCTTCACAAATTTTTTTCACTGCTTGTACAAATGATTTTGGCGGAATAATAAAACCACCTTCACCTTGTACTGGTTCCATAACGACGCAAGCTACTTCTTCAGGATCTACAGTTTCAATAAAGAAGTCTTCTAATCGTGCAATCGCTTGTGCTTCAAAATCTTCTTGCGATACATTATCAGCTTTTTCTGCTACGTTAGGATAAGGTGCTTGGTAAACTTCAGGTGCAAAAGGTCCGAAGCCAAGTTTATATGGACGTACCTTACTAGTCATTGACATTGTTAAGTTTGTACGACCGTGAAATCCTCTTACAAATGAAACCACTGCTTGTCTATCTGTATATTTTCTAGCAATTTTCACAGCATTTTCTACCGCTTCCGCACCAGAGTTCAATAGTACTGATTTTTTAGCAAAATTACCCGGTGTAATGCGTGCCAGTTTTTCCGCCAATTTTAAATAACTTTCATACATAATGACATTAAAACCTGGATGAATAAATTTATCTAATTGATTTTTTAAATGTGCTGTAATTTCTGGATGTGAATGTCCTACATTTAATGTACCGATAGCACCCGCAAAATCAATAAACTCATTACCTTCAATATCAGTAATAGTTGCACCTTTAGCATAATCTGCTACGTGTAAGTTACCATTGCCTACTCCTCTTGCCACATATGTTTCTCTTAGCGCTTGATAATCTGTTAAATTTTTAGTCATACATAGACCCCCGTTTTCAGTTTGTAATATGAACCATAAAAAAGCGGTTACATTTTTGCTGAAGTATCTTTTCGATACTTATCGTTAAAGCTATACTGCTCAAACAGATGGATATCCCCTTTGGAAATTTATCTATTTTCTAAAAATTTAAAATATTCTTGGTATGATGTAAAGGACCAGATAACTAAATTGAATGGTACCAGTTAAGCAATAAGAATGTCTTTTAATGTTGATACCGCCTTACTCAATGTAGCTAATTCTATATTGGCAAAACCGATAATCAGCGTTTTGCTTGCTGTTGTTTCTGTCACAGGTTCCACCGCAAACCTATTAATTGTATATAATTCAACTTGATATGCTCGTGCACGGCTTTCTATTTCCGTGTAACTATAATTCGTCTTCACTTCAACAATGAAATGTAAGCCTGCTTTCGTATCCTTAATAGTAATTTTATCTTTAAATTCTTTTTTTAATGCCTTAATTAACTTTATTCTTTTTTCTTCATAAATATGGTGCATTTTTTTAATATAGCGTTCATAATGTCCATCTTTAATCAACATGTATAATGTTAATGCGTTCAGCATTGAAAAATCTGGAATTACATTATGATTCGTAGTTTCAAAGCGTTTGACTAACGATGTTGGTAAAATCATATAACTTAAGCGTAAGCCGGGCATCAACGTTTTTGAAAATGTTCCTAAATAGATAACCCGTCCACTTTTATCAAAACTATACAAAGAAGGGATATTGTCAGTATTATACTTAAATTCACTATCATAATCATCTTCTACTATATAACCATTCGTTTGTGTCATCCAGTTCAATAAATCGATACGTCTTGAAATCGGCATAATTGTCCCCATGGGAAATTGGTGTGACGGCGTGACAATTACTAAATTGGGATTTAATGCTTTTAAAGCTTTTATTGAGATACCTTTATTATCTAACGATACAGGAATGGTTACTTTTTGTGATCGATTGAGTAAATCTCTAAATCTGGAATAACCAGGATTTTCTACAGCAATTTTACTATCTTCTTCCATTACATCTAACAACTGTTTGAGTAGTACATTCGTCCCAGACCCAATAATAATTTGTTCTGGATGACAATGAATGCCACGTTTATAAGATACCAATTTAGCAATAGTTTGTCTTAGTTCCATAGGCCCTTTAAACTCAGGTATCGAAGACAGTCGTGACGTAAATTGTCTAAACACTTGTTTTTGTAACTTTAACCATGTCTCCATCGGAAAGTTTTCGATATTAGTACTCATATGTGAAAAAGAATATTGATATTGTGGTGCTGCTTCTCTATAGTAATCTTCCAATTGAATTTGAGTTTGTGGTTTCACAATTAATTGTTCTAAAGGTTCGATGTAATAACCTTTGCGCTCTTGGGTATAAATATAGCCTTCTTCCAATAATTGCTCATATGCTGCCTTCACACTATTTACACTAATATTAGCGTGTTGTGCCATTGCTCTTTTAGATGGTAATTTTTCATGGCTTTCATATTTATATGCCAAAATATCATCCTTCAAGTCATTATACAGTTGGCGATAAATGTAATTCACTGAACTTTCTTGCATATGTATCCTCCTTATCCGACTTACTTATCATTGTAGCGATTTTTACGCTTACGACAATTGTTATCGTACAATAAAAAGACCCACGAGACAGTAACCAATTGACTAAACGTTGATTCTATCATCTGGATCTCTTCTGTACTGTTAACTTTAACTATTATTAATTGCAGCTTTCAGGTTTAATACTTAGCATTTTTATAATATTGGCGAAGCTAATTTAGCAATTGATTGCTTGAATTTAACCCAACCTGAACGTTGTTCATAGCGTTCTTGCGTTAATTTTTGTGATACTTTTAAATCTTCGTTAAAAGCAGCTTTTAATTGCTGAGTAATGGTTTCATCATATATAAATGCATTTACTTCGAAATTTAATTCAAAACTACGTACATCCATATTCGCAGATCCTACACTAGCTACCTCATCATCAATCAAGAGCATTTTTGAGTGAATAAAACCATTCTCATACGTATACACATTGACACCGTCTTCAATTAATAAAGCAACACTTGCTAAAGTTGCCCAATGAACTAATGGTTGATCCGGTTTATTCGGTATAATCATATGGACTTCTACACCTGATTTAGCAGCTATCCGTAAAGCGTTAATGTAACCTCGATCTGGAACAAAATACGGGGTATGGATATAAATCGATTTTTTCGCACTCATAATCATTCTTAAATAGCCAAACTCTATTTGATGCCAATTATCATTAGGTCCACTTAGCGCGAGCTGCATCATCACATTACCTTCAGATTGAGCATTATTCGGAAAGTACTTATCACTATAATCCAATTGTTCTCGACGTGATTGTGAATTCCAATCCTCTATAAAACTAAGTTGTAATGCATCAACACCATCACCTTGAATTCTTAAATGCGTATCTCTCCAATAACCAATTTGTTTATCTTTTCCTAAATACTCATCGCCGATATTAAAACCACCAACATAACCTTTGTGACCATCTATGACTAATATTTTCCGGTGATTTCGATTATTTATTCTAAAGTTCACAGGTATAATTACCGCTTTAAAGAAAGCCTCTACTTGTCCACCGTTTTGCTGAAATTGCTTAAATCGCGATTTATGTAATGACTTTGAACCAACTGCATCGTACAATAATTTAACTTCTAATCCTTCACTCGCTTTTTGTTCCAATATTTCAAGGATTTCATTACCAATACCATCTAACTTTAAAATATAATATTCCATATGAATGTATGTTTGTGCATTTCTTAAATCTTCTTTCATTTGTTCAAATAACTTACGTCCATCAGTAAATATATCAACTTTATTATTATTACTAAGAAATGATTGTTCTCGTGTTAATAAAGTATGCACAACATTAGAATGTTTTTGGGTAATTTTATGCTCCGTATCTACGACATAATCTGTTGCTTCTTCAAGTTGTTTCTTGACACGTTGCTGATCATCTTCAATTAATTTACCTTTACTATTTCTTAGCGCTCGTTTTTGCTTCACCATTCTGCCTAAGAATATATACATTATAAAACCAAAAATTGGCATTACAAATAATAATAACAGCCATGCCCACGTAGCAGTAGCGTCACGCCGGTCACGATCTAAAAATATAATAATAAAAGCTAATCCTAAATTAATCACAAAGAAAAATAGTAATATTCCTTTATAAATAGGACTAATACCTGGATCTAATATGATTTGCATTGCTAACACCTCGCCATCTCTAAGCTATATCATTGTTATTACCCTTTATTATCTAAACACAACATTATAGATCACGCAAAAAAAACAGTTGTAGCAATTTTTGTGACTACAACTGTTTTTCGCCTTTTATGTTAAATATTGCTCAATATGAAATGCTGATTCTTCAATTGAACGATATTCTGTATTAATAACTTCAGCGTTCAATTTATGAAATATTTCTTCAGCATATGCCAATTCTTCTTTAATGCGTTCAACGCTATTATAATTCGTAGGACCACTCAAACCAAGCACTCTTACTCGTTCATTACGAATATTCATAATATAATTGGGACTAGCAGTTAAGCCAAATACTTTTAATTTTTTATTTTTAAATACTTCATCTGGAATAGCGACCTCTGGCACTAGCGGAATGTTAGCTATTTTATATCCTTTATTCGCTAAATACATACTAAGTGGTGTTTTAGACGTCCGTGACACACCTAAAATCAATGCATCCGCTTCACCTATGTCTGTAAAGTGTTTTCCATCATCATATTTCACTGAATATTCAATAGCTTCAATTCGTTTAAAATATTGTTCATCCAGTTTGCGAAGTGCGCCACTTTTCAAAATCGGTTGACTCTCAGTCCGTTGTTGAATCATATCAATTAAGTCTGTCATGTAATCAATATATTGTAATTGATGTGCTTGTGTATATTGTTTACCGAGTGCATTAAATTCAGGATTGACCAGCGTCGTAATGACGATTGCATGTTCTGCAACTGCCAACTCTAAAATATTCATAAGCTCTTCTTTACTTTGAATAAATGGAAACTTTTTAATCGCGACTTGGTTCAATTCAGGAAATTGTGATAATGTAGCATGAACCATACGTTGCGCTGTCTCACCAATAGAATCAGAAATGACAAAAATACTTAGTTGTGCTGTTTGAACATTATTTGACACTCAATCGCCCGCTTTCTACTTCGCTTTGTGCTGTTGCTAAAATAGCTCCCGGTACTCTATATGGTGAACAAGAAACATAATCAATTTCTAAATCATTGAAATAGTGAATAGATTTCTCATCTCCCCCAAGTTCTCCGCACACACCAATTTTTATATTAGGATTCGCTTGTTTTGCTTGCACTGAAGCCAATTTAATTAATTCTCCTACACCAGATTTATCTATAGTTTGGAAAGGATCTTGTTCTAATATACCTTGATTGCTATAAGCATTTATAAACTTACCTGAATCGTCACGTGAAAAACCAAAAGTCAATTGTGTTAAATCATTCGTCCCAAAACTAAAGAAGTCAGATACTGTTGCCAACTCAGCTGCAATTAGACATGCTCTTGGTGTTTCTATCATTGTGCCAATCAAGTAATGTAAATCCTGTCCTGTTTCTTGTGCTAATGCTTCAATACGTTCTGTAATCAATGTTTTCAATGTAGTAAATTCTTCAACAGTTGACACTAACGGAATCATAATTTCTGGATTTGTATCGATACCTTCCTCTTTTAGGCGTATTACACTTTTCATTATTGCCTCAGCTTGCATCACATATAATTCTGGGTAAGTGATAGCTAAACGACACCCTCTATGTCCTAACATCGGGTTTACTTCATTTAAGCTTTCAATATGTTTATCAAGTGTTGTCACAGTGACACCAAGCTGTTCAGCCACTTGCACTTTTTCCGACTCAGAACGTGGTAAAAATTCATGTAATGGTGGGTCTAGTAGTCGAATAATCGTAGGTTTTTCACCAGATTGTCTTAATATTTGTTCAAAATCTTCCGTTTGATAACCACCAATTGTATTTAAAGCTGTAATACGTTGTTCTTGTGTATGCGCTAAAATAAAACGACGCATTTCAATTAATCGTTCTGGTGCAAAGAACATATGCTCCGTCCGCACTAAACCAATACCTGTAGCGCCAAATTGATAGCCCGCAATAATATCAGGTACCGTTTCCGCATTCATACGTACTGATAAACGTGCAATATCTTGTGCCCAAGTCATGTATTGTTCAAATGCTTCACTGTGTTCAGCAGTAATCGTTGCTATTTTTCCTACATAAATATCACCTTTGGCACCATCAACTGAAATAATATCCCCTTCAGCTAGTGTACCACCAGGGTATGTAACAACTTTTTCCGTTGTATTAATTTCTAAATCTGCACAGCCTGTAACACAACATTTGCCCATACCTCTAGCAACTACTGCTGCGTGTGAAGTCATACCGCCATGCGTTGTCACAATTGCTTCACTGGCAACCATACCTTCAATATCTTCTGGTGATGTTTCTGGTCGCATTAAAATAACCTTTTCACCTTGTTCATGTTGTTCTTTTGCTTCTTCAGCCGAGAAGACAACCTTTCCACTCGCAGCCCCAGGACTGGCTGGCAATCCTACTGTTGAAATAACAGTTGCCTTTGTTAAAGCTTCATCATCAAAATTTGGATGAAGTAGTTGCTCAATTGATTTCACTTCAACTTTAGTCAGCGCTTCTTGTTTTGTTATCACTTGTTCATTGACCAAGTCGACGGCAATATTTACCGCAGCATTTGCCGTTCGTTTACCATTGCGTGTTTGTAAAATATAAAGTTGCTCATTTTCGATTGTAAATTCTATATCTTGCATATCTCGATAATGTTGTTCTAACTGTTGTGACACGCTGACAAATTGTTGGTGTACATGTGGCATTTGTTCTTCTAATGAAGCAATATCTTTAGGAGTACGTATGCCTGCCACCACATCTTCGCCTTGTGCATTTAATAAATACTCTCCAAACAATTTCGCTTCACCCGTTACTGGATTACGTGTGAATGCCACCCCAGTACCACTACGTTCCCCACTATTACCAAAGACCATTTCTTGAATATTGACTGCTGTCCCTATTTCGTACGGTATGTCATTTAACTGTCTGTAAACACGTGCACGATCATTGTCCCACGATTTAAAAACAGCTTCGATAGCCTCTGTTAATTGCACTGTTGGTTCTTGAGGAAATGGTTTATAAACTTTTTCAACATATAATGATTTGTAGTGTTCGCAAATTTCTTTCAAACCTTCAGCTGGTATATCTGCATCATTGTCATAGCCATGGTCCGTTTTATATTTATCAAAGTATGCATCAAATGCTGTCATTGGCACATTATAGACCACTTCACCGAACATTTGTAACAGTCGACGGTAACAATCATAAGCAAAACGTTCATCATTGGTTTTGCGCGCTAATTTTTTTACATTGTCATCATTTAATCCTAAGTTCAAAATAGTATCCATCATACCAGGCATTGATATTTTGGCGCCACTTCTCACAGATACAAGTAACAATTGTTCATCTGATGAAAATGATTTACTCGTACGTTGTGAAAATAAGTCAAGTTGTGTTTGTAGTTGTGCTACCACTTCCTCAGATAACTTACTTCCGTGCTCAAGATATTCAATGCAAGCTTGAGTCGTAATCGTAAATCCATCAGGTACAGGTAAACCTATGCGTTTCATCTCTGCTAAATTGGCCCCTTTACCACCCAACAAATCTTTCATTGATTTTTGTCCTTCATCAAAAGCATATACTAATTTTGTCATACTATATCACCTCTAATTGTTTAATATGTCATACTAATGAATAAGAGTATGTCATATTAATGGTAAAAAGACAACTAAAATGTATAATATTTACAGAAAATTCTATTTTTTGATAATAGATTTAACCAGTAATAAGTTATAACAAAGCGCTCGAGTTATTAATATATCTTATTTATCACTTAGTAAAATTATTAACCTTACTGCACAAAAATATTACTTTCTGTAATGCTACAAAATTTTATAAATACACAAAAAACGTCAATTTCTATATCATCTCAATAGAAATTGACGCTACTTCTTTAGTTAAATTATTCCAATATAATGTTAATTATATTTCAGACTGTCGACAAAGTCTCCGACTTTGTTGGCAGTTTTTTTATGCACGCTTTCCGCGGGCACTGCCTTAGCCTGTAGTCTTCGGCTAGTGATATTCCCGCAGGAGTCGGCATAAATTACTGCCAATATTACACAAAAACATTATAATATATGTAAATTAAACAGTGGTGGTGTTTATTATGTTGAATAAATCAATTGATAAAAGAGATCAATATGAAATGATTTCTATCTCTGAATTAGTCCCTAATAATCATTTATTACGTAAAGTCGATGCGATATTAGATTTAAATTTTGTGTATGAACTTGTCGAAGACAAATATTGCCTTGATAATGGTAGACCATCTATAGATCCTGTTATTTTAGTAAAAATATTACTCATACAAAGGTTGTTTGGCATTAAATCAATGAGACAAACAATTAAAGAAATAGAAACAAATGTAGCTTACCGTTGGTATTTAGGATATAGCTTTTTAGATAAAGTACCTCATTACGGAACTTTTAGTAAGAACTATACACGTCGTTTTCATGATACAGATTTATTTGAACAAATATTTGAGAAAATACTAGAAATAGCTATCAAAAATAACTTAATAGATCACTCATCTTTATTCATTGATTCTACACATATTAAAGCAAATGCAAATAAGAATAAATACATCAAAAAAATTGTAAAAAAAGATACACTTCACTTCCAAGAAGAATTGGATAATGAAATAAATGAACAAAGGCGAGCACAAGGAAAAAAGCCAATAAAAAATAAAAGCAAGGAGGAATATAAAACCAAAAAAGTAAGTACGACTGATCCAGAAGCTGGGTACTACGTTAAAGGTGAACGAGAAAAGCAATTTGCTTATAGTTTACACGCATGTGTAGATAAAAATGGTTATATTATTGATAAGCACGTGACACCTGGTAATATTCACGACAGTACACAACTCAAACCAATGATTGAAAGATTGGAAACCAAGCAGATGTTGCCTATCACATTAGCAATTGATTCAGGTTATAAAACACCTTTTAATGCACACTTTTTGCTTGAAAAAGCAATTGTACCAGCAATGCCATATACGAGACCTAAAGGAAAACCTGGTTTTTTCAGAACAAAAGATTTCATCTACGATGAACATTATGATACTTATATTTGTCCTAATGATGAAACTTTACTATATAAAAGAACAATGCCAACAGGACACAGATTATATGTATCAGATGCTTCAATATGTCGAGACTGTCCACTACTAAATAAATGTACTGAAAGTAAAGATGCCATAAAACAAATTAGAAGACATGTTTGGCAAGATGATTTAGATATAGTTGAAGATTTAAGGTTTGTGGATACAATTAAAAAACAATATAAAATGCGAAGTCAAACAATAGAGAGAAAATTTGGCGATGCAAAAGAACAGCATGGTATGAGATGGACGAGATATAGAGGACATGACAAAGTTTCCATGGATACCACGCTAATTTGTGCTGCCATGAATCTTAAAAAAATCGCAATGTGGCTAATAAAAGGCCCAGTAATGGTCTGAAAGACCACTGCAATTTTGAAAAAAACTATAAAAAAAGAAAATAAATAAACCCTTCGCATTAACTTGCGAAGGGTTTGTCCACGTTCTGCAATATAATGTTAATTATATTTTTTCTACATGTGCAGTTGTTTGTTTTACACTTTGTTGTTCTCCAATTGCTTCAATTTCTTCTAAAGTACGACCACGTGACTCAGGCACACATTTTTTCACGAATAGTACACCTAAGATACAAATTACTCCGAAAATAGCAAAGACAATTTGTTGTGAGAAATAAGCTGTCATTATTGGGAATAACAAACCTACTAAGAATGAACCGATCCAGTTTAATGATGAAGCTGCACCAGATGCAAATCCTCTAATAGTTAGTGGGAAAATTTCACCGACAATAACCCAAGTTAATGGAGCCCATGTAAATGAATAAAATGCTACATAAATACTTAAAAAGACCACAATTAAAATTGGATTAGTATTAGGTGCAATCATATGAATCACAGCTGGTAAAATGAATGATAACCCCATAACTGTACCGCCCAACATAAGTAAAGTACGACGGTTAAATTTATCTGCAATTGCGATAAATAATAATGAGCCTAATACTAAAATGACACCTTGAATGATTGGCCACATTAAAGCATTACTCGCTGAATTACCAGTTGCCTGTTCCACAATCAACGGAATGTAATAAAATATAGCATTGGCACCTTGGAATTGTTGGAAGGCAGCGACACCTAACCCTGCTACTACTAAATATTTATATTTCCCAGTAAATAAAGTTGCTAATGTATTATTAACTTGTGTTTTTTGCTCTTTAGCAATTGTATCTTGAATTTCTCGTAGTTCTACATCGATATTTTGATTATGACGTAAATTACTCAATACAGTTTTAGCTTCTTCAAATTTATTATTTTTAATTAAAAAGCGTGGAGATTCTGGTAATCGTAACACACCTATAAATAATATAACAGCTGGTAATGCCGCAATACCTAACATTAGTCTCCATCCTAATTCAATTGGTAATCCACGTAAAAAATAATCAACAATATAAGATAATAACATACCTGAAACGATCATCGTTTGGTTCATACCGGACAAGCGACCACGATATTTGGCAGGTGTCATTTCAGACATATAAGCTGGCACCAATGCAGATGCTGCCCCTACAGCTAAACCTAATATGACACGTGAAATCGTCAAGAAATAGTTGCCATTATGAGGTGCAATACCTGATAAAATTGACCCTATAATAAACACGATTGCTGACAGTAAAATCATTTTCCGTCTGCCTAATTTATCTGATAAACGTCCTGCTAAAATACCACCAAATATTGCTCCTAACATGACTGAAGATGTTATAAGGCCAATAATAAACCCACTATTAATGCCCCAATCTTCACGTAAAAATGGCAATGCTCCGGTCATAACACCAATATCATAACCAAACAGAATACCCCCAAATGCACCGAAAAAATAAATAAATTGATTTGATACTTTACTTTGTACTTTCATCCCATTCACCTTCTTTTTTAATAAGCCAAGTGCTATGCGTAATAAGTGAAATTAATCTATTATCGTATATTCAGCATTAAACATTTTTAATAGCATTAAAATTTGTGTTTTAGTTAACGCTAAAGATAAAACCGTATGATGCCCGCCACCTTCTTCAAGCCATCTTTTCACACCAGTTGTTAACGACGGTCTCACTTCCCACAACACTCGTGCAACTGGTAAATGTGGGGCAGGTTCATCTAACTGTTTGGCGGTAATATCATTCACAATAAACTTATAATGTGTTCCTAAATCAACCATCGTGACTACTACACCATCACCTGCTTTACCATCAAAAACTAATCGCGCTGGATCGTTTTTGTCACCAATTCCTAAAGGGTTAACTACAATTTTAGGTTTAGTAGCTGCCAGTGTAGGATCTACTTCTAACATATGTGACCCTAAAATATGTGCTTGATCTTTTCTTAAATCATATGTGTAGTCTTCCATAAACCCTGTCGCTTCATTTTGTGCAGCGATTTTCAATAATCTATCTAGTGCAGCCGTTTTCCAATCACCTTCACCTGCAAATCCATAACCTTGTTCGTTCAAACGCTGTACTGCTAATCCAGGCAACTGTTTCAGACCATGTAAATCTTCAAAATTTGACGTAAAGGCACTATAACCGCCATCATCTAAAAATCGTTTTATCGCAATCTCATATTTGATTTGCTCTATCACAGAAGCATTAAAATCGTCTTCACTATAATTACGATAGTCAAAATCATATTGTTGTTGATATACTTCAAATAATTGAGTTATTTCTTCTTCTTTAACTTCGTTAACATAGCTAACTAAATCACCAATTCCATAATAATCTACAGTCCAGCCATATTGAATTTGTGCTTCTATCTTATCGCCTTCTGTAACAGCAACATTACGCATATTATCACCAAATCGTGCTACTTTCAGACCAAAGCTTTCATTATAAGCATATGCCACATGCATCCATGCCTTTAATTGGCTTTGAATTTCGGTGTTCTGCCAATCACCAAAAATAATTTCATTTTGCTTATTTAAACGACGATTGATAAAGCCATATTCTCTATCGCCATGTGCTGATTGATGTAAATTCATATAATCCATATCGATATGTTGCCAATCTATATCATTACGATATTGCGTCGCTAAATGCAGTAAAGGTTTTTGTAATAATTGTGTACCTCTAATCCACATTTTTGCTGGTGAAAATGTGTGCATCCATGTAATAACACCTAAAATATCATCTCGGTAATTAGCTTCTTTCATAATTTGAGTAATTACATCTGCAGAAGTTGCTAACTGTGGTTGTAATTCAATTTCAAACGGCAAGTCTGCTTTATTATTCAATTCATTTGCTATATCTTGTGCGTTGCTCTTAACTTGGTCTAATGCCTCTTCACCATATAAAGCTTGTGAACCTACAACAAACCAAAATTTTTTATTCTCTGCCATTATTATTCCTCCTTAATTTTGCCCATAATAAGCATTCGCCCCATGTTTGCGCTCAAAATGTTTGTCTAATATTTCTTGAGGAAGCGCTTCCGCAAATGGGTTTAATTGTCTTGTAAAAATATTCATTTTGCATACTTCCTCTAGAACTACGGCATTCATTACTGCATGCTCACAATCTTTTCCCCAGACAAATGGTGCATGTCCATGTAGTAATACAGCTGGTACATCATGTGGATTAATACCTTGATTCTTAAACGTTTCAACGATGACATTTCCAGTTTCCAATTCATAATCATTGTTGATTTCATCGGAGTTTAAAAATCGTGCACATGGGATGGAACCATAAAATGTATCAGCGTGCGTCGTTCCCATAGCAGGTACATCTAAGCCAGATTGTGACCATGTAGTAGCCCACGGTGAATGTGTGTGTACCACACTGCCGATATCTCCAAATTGTTGATATAACACTGCATGTGTAGGCATATCTGATGAAGGTCTCAAACTGCCTTCTACAACTTCACCCTGTAAATTACAAACCACCATATCAGCTGGTTGCATCGTTGCGTAATCTACACCGCTTGGTTTAATAACAAATAGTTGTGTTTCTGAATCAAACGCACTGACATTACCCCATGTATATTTAATTAATCCACGTTTGGGCAATTCTAAATTTGCTTGATATACTTCAGCTTTTAATTGTTCTAACATCGGCTTCCCCTCCTAAATATTTATCTATTGCTTGTTCAATCGGCAATGCCTGTTTTACTTTTGCTACATAGTTATTAAAATTAACAACCTCTTGTGATGAAGGTGTGACAGTCACTTCAGTTGCACCTTCAAATACATAGTCGTTTAAAAACGTCTCCAAAGAGATCTGTTCTTGGAGTGCACTATAATAAGCTAAAATACTAATGCCCCATGCGCCGCCTTCACTTGCAGTATCCATCACCGTAATATCTTTGTTTACAGCCGATGCTAATACTTGTTGAGCTATCTTTTTCGTTTTAAAAATACCACCATGTGCAATTAACTTATTTACAGTGACTGATTCTTGCGTTTGCAACAAATCCATTCCTATTTTCAATGTGCTAAAAGCACTATATAAATGCATTTTCATAAAATTAGCTAAATTAAAATTATTTGTTGGTTCCCGTAAGAATAAAGGATATCCAGTTGCAACATCGGTAATATTCTCACCAGAAATATAGTTGTAAGATAATAGACCACCAACATCATCATCACTAGCTAATGATGCTTCAAAAAGTTGTCCGTACAACTGTTCAGATGAAATATCGATACCTAATGTCTGTAAGACTTCGTTAAACAGTAGCATCCAATCATTGATATCTGATGTGCAATTATTTGTATGAATCATAGCAACTTCATCACCTGCTGGCGTCGTTACAATATCAATTTCTGGATACATTGCTTGCAAACTTTGTTCTAACACTATCATCGCAAAAGAACTTGTACCTGCTGAGATGTTGCCAGTATTAACTGTTACTGCATTTGTAGCAACCATACCTGTGCCAGCATCTCCTTCAGGTGGACATAAGGTACAACCACCTTCAAGTTCACCTGTTGGATCTAGTAATTTGGCACCTATGTCAGTTAATGTTCCACCTTGTTCGCCGGCTAATCGTATTTCTGGCAACAGTTGTTCTAATTGTTGTGTGTAGCCATGACTTGCAAATAGCTTATTCGCAATTTCTAATAAATCTTGTCTATAAGCTTTTTCTTGTGGATCTACTGGAAACATTCCTGATGCATCACCAATACCTATGACCTTTTCTCCTGTTAAATACCAATGAACATATCCTGCTAAAGTTGTCACATAATCTAGTTGATGTGTATGTGGTTCTGCTGACAACATCGCTTGATAAATATGAGCAATACTCCAACGTTCAGGAATATTAAAGTTAAATGCATTACTTAATTCCTTTGCTGCTGCAGTAGTATTACCATTACGCCAAGTTCTAAATGGTACAAGGATATCTTCTTGTTCGTTAAAAGCTAAATAACCATGCATCATTGCACTGATGCCTATAGATTTAACTCGCTTCAACGTAATATCATATGTGCTTTTTAACTCTTTTGCCATCATTTGATAGCTTTGTTGTAACCCAACCCATACATCGTTAAGCGAATAAGTCCAGTAACCATCTTTCAATTGATTTTCCCAATCAAAATTACCTGATGCTACTACTTGCAAGTGACTATCTATTGCTACAGTTTTAATTCTAGTCGATCCTAATTCAATACCAATCGATATATCTTCTTGCTTTAATTCTTGCGTACTTACTCTCATTTCAACACCCCATTACTGTAACCGTTTTCAAGATAAATATAAAATATTTGTCCGTACATGTCAATATAATTATATTTTTGTCCGTACAAATATCAGCTAATTAAAACCCCAAACCAACGCGGCTGTTGATTTGGGGGCTTAATTTATTTTTTTAACTGAATTACGTTCTATAATATATGTGTCGATACGTTCTTCTGGCTGTATTTTATCTGTGTCAATAGTCTCTATCATCCAGTTAGCTGCCTTTTCTCCTAACAACTCTTGCGGATGTGATGTGGTTGTTAAATTCATATCGCTTAATCTACTCAATACAGAATTGTCTTCCCCAACAACCGAAATATCATTCGGTATACTAAATCCAAGTTGTCTTAAACGTTGAATGATTTGATACGCGATTTCATCGTTATAACAGACAACTGCAGAAACTGATATTTTTTGTTGTTGAATGTGTTGGACTATCTGTTCTACTACTTGGCGTTTATTTTCAGTATCATAAGTGTAAATATGCTCACCCTTGAAAATAATATTATTATGTTCGAAGGCATTAAAATAACCTTTCATTCGTAATTTTCCTTGATTATCATCAATCTTAGTAATTAATGCGATATCTTCATGACCATGATCAATTAAATATTGTGTTGCTAAATAGCCTGACTTAATATCATCAATTGCAATATACGGTAAGTTTAGCTCATCATACGTAGCATTAATCATAAGTATTGGTATATCCCGTTGTTTGAACATAGAATAATAAGATAGATTAGGGTTATAAACATTACTTTTCGTCGGTTCGATAATTAATCCTGTCACGCCTTGATTTAACATCATTTCTAAGCATTTGCGCTCTTCATCATGGTTATTATTTGTACTCGCTAATATTAAAGAATAACCATTATCACGTAATACGTGTTCAATACCTCTTATAATACTGGGAAAAATATAGTCGGATAAGTACGTCACAATAACACCAATTTTTTTAGTTCCTGTTGTTTGCTGCGCATTTAAAAAACTATAGCTCACATATGAGCCAGCACCTTTTCTTTTTTTTATATAGCCTTCTGCCACAAGGATATCCATTGCTTGTCGAATTGTATAACGGCTAACTTGATAATTATCTTGAAATTGTTTTTCCGTCGGTAACAACATACCCACGTGATAACTCTTATCGAGAATTTTGCCTTTAATTTCATCGGCTATTACTTGATATTTGGGCTTATTCATATCTGACGATCTCCTAGTATTACCTAATTTTCTCATACACATTTAGTATAGCATAACTATTTAACGCACTTTTATATTTATCTAGCACGTTATATAAAATATGACAGATAGTTAATATTGTGTCATAAATGCACGAAAAGAAAAAGTAAGCAGAATTGACTACCTTTTTAAAAAGGCGTTCAAGTCTGCTTACTTGTATGAACCAATAGCAATTTAAATTTAATATGTTCACGTAATGCGTGCACTTTGCTATAAGTCAAAATAGTAACTAAAATTTATTGTAAGTTAAGCGCGTAATCGTATGATTTTCAGCTTTGTGTAACACTAAATCAGCTCTATTTTTAGTAGGATAGATATTATGCAAAATATTAGGTTCATTTACATTTGTCCACAATTGTTTAGCAATTGCTATTGCTTCTGTTTCCGTTAAATCTTTATATTGATAAAAATGTGATTCTGGTTTTTGGAAAGCACTTTGCTGTAGTTTTAAGAACCGTTCGATATACCACTTTTTCATTACTTCTAAAGCGACATCAAGATAAATTTTATAATCTATATAATCAGTTACAAGCTCTGATGCTTGGCTATGAACTTGAAATATATTCACTCCTTCAATAATTAAAATATCCGGTTGATGAATATAATGAAATTGCTCGACTAACCGATCATACGTTAAATGGGAATACGTATAAGTTGCAACTTTTTCCCCAGCTTTAATAGCTTTTAAGTGTTGGATGAGTGTTTTAGTTTCATAGCTTTCTGGAAAACCTTTTTTTGACATTATATTTTGCTCTAACAGTTGTTGCTTAGGTAAAATATAACCATCTGTCGTAATCAGATCTACCTTCCACGTTGGATTTTCTTTTTTTAATAATTCCAATAATAATCGCGCTATCGTACTCTTCCCAGCAGCCACCCCACCAGAAACCCCAATAATAAATGGTGTTTTGTGGTGTTTATTAAGTAATTTATTATGTACATAACTAATATAATCCATATGGCGCTGTGCTTTTTCTGACAATAAATCTATTAGAGGAAAATACAAGGATTTAATTTCCTGTTTTGTTGCATAATCGTTGAAACTAAGTATTTCTTCTAAGTTAATATCATCTAACTCTATATTTGTTGAACTTTGCACTTTTTGCCATTCTTCTTTAGAAAATTCCACAAGCCTAGCTCCCTTTATACAAACTGTTATACCAATTCATTCACTTTGACATAACTCACTTCAATATAATCAATCTCAACAAGTATAATGTAACATTCTCATGGTTTCAATGATAATTTCGAAATTTAATGTATCCGCTTTAATCTAGTATAGAGAGAACAGAAACTCATATTTTCACTAATGGTTAATACTATTTTGAACGTGCATGCTTGCCTAGGGCATAGTTTGAGGCTGTAGTTTCTCACTCATACTACTTCCCCGGGCGTCAGCACGTTTCAAAATCGCTGCTATTTATATTTTGTTTTTCTTGCAATATCAAATTATGAGAAATACTAAAGTTTTAAAATTAGTGCAATTAGTACTATAATGTAAACACTTACATTTTTAACAACTACATGACTGGAGTGATGAATGTGAAGACAAAAGTTCTATATGGTAAATCTGACGTAGAGATCGATGTACCAGATCACAGTACTCTTATTGAACCTAGCACTATACCACCACTAGATAATGATGTTGAGTCAATTATGGACGCTTTAACGCAACCCATTGCCTCACCACCACTACATACTATGGTTAAAGCAACAGATACAGTAGCTATTGTGATTAGTGACATTACACGACCTACGCCTAATCACATTTTAGTACCATGTTTGTTGCGCGCATTAAGTCATGTTCCTAAAGAAAATTTCGTCATTATTAATGGAACAGGTACACATAGAGACCAAACAAGAGAAGAGCTGGTCCAAATGTTAGGTGAAGATATTGTAGCAAACATACGTATAGTACATAACCATTGCCATGACTATGACAGTCTGACCAAAGTTGGTCATAGTAAATACGGCTGTGATGTTTATTTAAACAAAGATTATGTAGCAGCTGATTTTAAAATTGTCACTGGTTTTATCGAACCGCATTTTTTCGCCGGATTTTCAGGTGGTCCAAAAGGTATGATGCCTGGCATTGCTGGCATCGAAACGATAATGACCTTTCACAATGCTCAAATGATAGGTGATATTCGTTCTACGTGGGGCAATATGGATGACAACCCTGTTCAAGATATGACACGTGAAATCAATGCAATGTGTAAGCCAGACTTTATGCTGAATGTAGCGCTCAACAAAGATAAAGCTATTACTAAAGTCTTTGCAGGTGAATTATATGAAGCACATGATCGTGGCTGTGACTACGTCAAAAAGCACGCCATGTTTAAATGTGATGAACGTTTTGATGTTGTCATAGCTTCTAACTCAGGTTATCCACTTGACCAAAACTTGTATCAAACCGTAAAAGGTATGAGTGCTGCTCATAAAGTAGTTAAAGAAGGCGGCAGCATTATTATGGTATCCGAATGTGCTGATGGCTTTCCAGATCATGGTAAATTTGCTGAAATTTTCAAATTAGCTGAAACACCTCAAGGTATTTTAGATTTAATACATGATCCTCAATTTCAAGAAATGGATCAATGGCAAGTCCAAAAACAAGCTAGCATTCAAACATTCGCTAACGTTTATGTTTATTCAAAATTGACAGACCAACAGTTACTAGATTCCATGTTGAAACCTACTGATAATATTGAGAAAACCTTGGAGTCATTAGCAAGAGAAAAAGGCAAACCTTTAACTATCGGTGTCATGCCACAAGGTCCACTTACGATACCTTACGTTGAATCATAAAAGAGGAGGATTAAAAATGCTAACATTAGAAGAAAAAAACAAACAACTAACAACAGTCTTACAATCAATGAAACGTGTTATAGTCGCTTTTTCAGGTGGGGTCGATAGCACATTAGTATTGCATAAAGCGATTGAAGTTTTAGGATCAGATAATGTTATTGGTGTAATCGTGAAGTCAGAACTTTTCCGCCATGAAGAATTCACACAAGCTACAGAGCTAGCACAACAATTAGGTGCGCACGTAATTGAAACAGAAATTGAAGAATTACAAGACGCAAATATTGTCAACAATACTCCACAAAGTTGGTATTACAGCAAACGTTTATTGTATGCACAATTAGACGACCTTAAACATAAATATCATTGTGCTTATGTGTTAGACGGTATGATTATGGATGACCTAGATGATTATCGTCCTGGACTACAAGCACGTGATGATTTCTCCGTTCGCAGTGTCTTACAAGAAGTTGAACTCTACAAGTATGAAGTCAGAACATTAAGCAAACAAGCTGACCTCCCAGTGTGGAATAAACCAGCATTATGTAGTTTAGCATCACGCATACCTTATGGAGAAACTTTAACTATGGACAAAATAACTAAAGTGAATGAAGCAGAAAAAATCATTTTAAATTTAAATATCAATCATGTACGTGTACGTTACCATAACAATATCGCACGTATTGAAGTTGCTGACGCAGATATTGCGACTTTAGTACAACACCGTCAAGCTATTAGTTTACAGTTAAAAGAATTAGGTTTTGACTATGTAACAATCGACATGGACGGTTATCGTGTAGGTAGTATGAATGAAGTTTTAAATTCCTCTGCATCACATTAAGTTATGAAAGGCTGCGTTAGAACATGACCGATACGACAAACGATCTAGATGCAATTTTACAACAAGTACAATCGAAGCAATTATCGATTAACGATGCTAAAAGTCAGCTTAAACAATTTGATGATTTGGGCTTCGCTAAAATAGACCTACATCGTTCACAACGTCAAGGTTTTCCCGAAGTTATTTACGGCGATGGAAAAAGTGCTGAACAAATTGATGATATTATACACAGTTTAAAGTCCAACGACCAAACGATATTAGCTACACGTGTATCTGAAAGCAAAGCACAGTATGTATTAGCACGTCATCCAGAATTATCATATCACGCACAGGCTAATATTATATGTACACCCATTGAAACTATCACTCCTTCTACGCATTATGCTGCTATTATCTGTGCTGGCACTTCTGACTTGCCAGTCGCAGAAGAAGCTGCACTCACTGCAGAAGTCATGGGCATTGCAGTTAAGCGTTTTTATGATGTTGGTGTTTCAGGTATACATCGTCTATTTGAAAGTATCGAAGACATTCGTAATAGTTCAGTATCCGTTGTCGTAGCGGGTATGGAAGGCGCCTTAAGTAGCGTCGTATCAGGTTTAGTAGACCATCCAGTCTATGCAATCCCGACCAGTGTTGGTTACGGTGCAAACCTATCAGGGGTAACTACACTTTTAGCTATGCTCAATGGCTGTGCACCAGGCACAAGTGTTTTAAATATCGATAATGGTTTTGGTGGTGGCTATAATGCTGCCCAACTTATAAAGATGCTCGAAAAAGATTAAAAGAGGAGTTTTAGTATGACACAAGCAATTTATATTGATTGCCATGCTGGTATTGCCGGTGATATGTTTTTAGCTGCTTTAGTAGATTTAG
Source organism: Staphylococcus arlettae (assembly GCF_025560845.1). Classification (NCBI taxonomy): domain Bacteria; kingdom Bacillati; phylum Bacillota; class Bacilli; order Caryophanales; family Staphylococcaceae; genus Staphylococcus; species Staphylococcus arlettae. The sequence continues at coordinate 311,872 of NZ_CP094803.1, read as the reverse complement.
GTGCAGATCCTGAATATATTACTGCTGAATTGCAGAAGTTACCTATTGATACATTTGATTTAAGCTTTACCAAACAAGTCAAACAAGGTATCAATGCCCAAACTTTAACTATCGACTTTACCGAAGCACACCACCATCGTAAAGCTGCTGATATTTATAAACTTATAACAGAAAGTACATTACCTGAACGTGTCAAAACACGTAGTACACAAATCTTTACTGAAATTGCACAAGCAGAAGCTAAAATCCATGGCATGTCAGTTGAAGAAGTACATTTTCATGAAGTCGGTGCAATGGATTCTATCATCGATATTATTGGTTGTTGCTTGGCATTAGAAAACTTAAATATAGACTCTATTTATTGCTCAGCCATTCCAACAGGTCATGGTAGAATACACATTGCTCATGGTATCTATCCTGTCCCAGCACCAGCGACACTCGAAATTTTAACAGGTATACCACTGGCAAATTTTGACGTTGAAAGTGAATTAACTACACCTACTGGAGCAGCTATAGTTAAAAGTTTAGCTAGTCATTTCGGTCCTATGCCAGCTATCACACCAACAAATATAGCCTATGGCACAGGTACAAAAGATTTTGACTTTCCAAATGTGTTAAGGCTTGTTCAATTCACAGCATTAGCTGCACAACAAGATACAGTGCAAGTGTTAGAATGCCAAATTGATGATATGACAGGCGAAACATTAGGAGATTTTTTAGATAGTGTATTAGCAAAAGGTGCATTAGACGTATATTACACGCCAATTTCTATGAAGAAAAATCGCCCTGCTATCGCCTTAACCGTAATATGCGAACTAGCAAACAAGCCTTTTTTCGAAGACTACCTTTTGCTACATACTACAACACTGGGCGTACGAAGCAGTACTGTCCAAAGACGTGTACTCGAACGTGATTTCGACACGCTGTCAACACAATACGGGGATATAACTATTAAAATTGCTAAGCTTGGGTCCAAAACAATAAAAATAAAGCCTGAATTTAGTGACATGCGCCGTATTGCGCATGAAACTGGACAGCCGTTACACCAATTATATTCAGAAATTAGTGCTGAAATTCATCAACACTATGGTCACCTTAACTAAATATCTTCATATCAATAATATATTAGAACACAGACGTACCCAATAATTGAATGAGAGGTACGTCTGTTTTTTACATTTAACTGAGATAAATCCCCCATTAAATTCAAACTATTAAAAAATACATTTGTTTTCATAATTGAAATGATAAAAGATTTAATTTAATATTTATATCATGCATAATTAAATAACAAACTATTAAATTATTGATTGTGCAGTTATTCAAAAGTGAAAGAAGCGTGTATGTTTATGAATTTGAAAGACAAGTTATTCCATTTAGTGGAAGATCAAGAACAAGAAATGATTCAGATACGTCGACATTTACATCAACATCCTGAATTATCATTTCAAGAGAGTAATACCGCAGAGTATATCAAAAACTTTTATCACAATAAGGATGTATCACTCACACAGCCTATATCAGATGCACATGCGATTGTGGTTGAAATCAAAGGAGACAAACCTGGTAAAACAATTGCTTTACGTGCAGATTTTGATGCATTACCGATTAGCGAAGAAACAGAAGTGCCTTTTAAATCACAGAATGAAGGCGTAATGCATGCATGTGGTCATGATGCACATACTGCTTATTTATTAGGCGTAGCTAATGCACTCATTGAGGTCAAAGAAGACCTTTCAGGCACTGTAAAAATTATCCATCAACATGCCGAAGAACTACCACCTGGTGGTGCTCAGCAAATTTTGGCTTCTGGCGCTTTAGCTGATGTTGATGAAATATACGGCATTCATATTGTTCCAGCCGTAGAGCCTGATACCATTGCATATAATAAAAACAATGCATTCGCTGGTAGTTCTACATTCACTTTAACAATTAAAGGTTTAGGTGGTCATGCAGCAAGCCCTCATAAAACACATGATGCTTTAATTGCAGGAACACAGTTTGTCAATGCTATTCAAACAATCGTTTCTCGTAGAATAGACCCATTAGAGACTGGTGTAGTAACTATTGGCGCGTTTGACGCACCTGGTACTGCCAATGTTATTCAAGATACAGTGACAATCAAAGGGACAGCCCGTTATTTAAATGACGACTTAGAGCAGTTTATCTATCAAGAAATTGACAAGATCGCTCAAAGTGTTGCACTAGGCTTTGATATTACGTATGACCTTGATTATCAATTTGGTTATCCAGTATTATATAATCATCCAACTCAAACTGACAACGCTGCTAATGTCTTAGCACAAAGCAAAGGCGATTACTTCCAACACCTCATAGAAATACCACAAGTTACAGGTTCAGAAGATTTTGCTTATTATTTACAACAAATACCAGGTACCTTTTATTTCATAGGTAGTAAACCATATAATGTAGACACACCTTATATGAATCACCACCCTAAATTTGAAGTCAATGAAGATTGTTTACTCGTAGCAGCAAAATCACTCATTGATATCACATTAGATCGTTTACAAAACGCATAACAAACGCAGACAAACCTTAGGAGAGAGCCCCTAAGGTTTGTTTTTATATCTATTAGTTAATTTTATTAAATACCAATGGTCTTTTAGGCCAAATATTGACAGGGCTTTATGCCGACTCCTGCGGAAATAGCACAAGCGAAGACTACAGGCTGAGCTGTGCCCGCGGAAAGCGTGCACAAAAACTGCCAACAAAACCAGTTACTTTTTAGTTATTAAATCTTAAGAAGCCATTACCAAATACATCTCGAACATCATGTACAACAACAAAGGCATCTTGATCAATATCATTAATAATTTGTTTTAATGGTGTTAATTGATTTTGAGAAATCACCACATAGATGACCTCCATATCTTTTTGCGAATATTGCCCTTTACCATTTAATAGCGTCGCGCCTCTTCCAGTAGCTTGATAAATACTTTCACTAATCGCTTTATGCTGATGCGAAATGATAGTTACAGCCTTTTGTGGATTGAAACCTTCTAAGACGAAAGACATTGCTTTTTCTACCATGAAAAGCATCACAATTGTAAACAACACATTTTGAAAACTAATTGCTACCAATGCAGACACTACAACAATGATATCTAATATTAATAATCCTTTGGCAGGTTTCACATTAAAATACTTATAAATAATCATTGCGATAACCGATGTACCACCTAATGTACCTCCTGTATTTAAAATCAGACCTGTGCCAATCCCAATAAGTACACCACCAAAAATCACTGCAATAAATGTGGAATCAATACCTAAATTTATCCGTTCAGTCAACGTTAAAAATAAAGAAATAAAAGTAATCGTAAAAATAGTATAAATCGCACTTACTCTACTTAAATATTTCCAACCGATGATAATTAAAAAGATATTAATTATTAGAGTAGATAATGCCGGAGAAATAGACAACGTATATTTCAAAATCAATGAAATACCAATTGAACCACCTTCACCTAAATTTGTTGGAATGACAAATGCATTGATACCTACTGCTGCTAAAAAAGCGCCTAAAGCAATAAAGATAATATTTTTTAAATGCTCATTCATACTATTTTTCAGCCTCCTTTAATTCATTTTTAACACACAGCTTTAAATTATAACTGATTTAGAGATACTGTAAAACCTTATTTTCCCAAGAAAATAAAGTCGCAATATTAAAATAATATTTACATAATAAAAAGCACTCCCCACTATAGTGGAAGTGCTTTTTGTAAGATCAAATTAAGTCCTTTAAACATATTGCATAACTTTGTCTACAGGCATTCTATATGAAGCATGAGCTTCTTTAACACCTTTACCAACGGCAATAATTACAACTGGCACATAGCGAGTTGCATCTAAGCCTAACGCTTCTGCGATTTGATCCGCTTCAAAACCGCCTATTGGGTTTGTATCATAACCATGTGCTTTAGCGACCAACATAAATTGCATCGCAGCAAGACTACTATCAATTTTAACGATGTCATTCATTTGTTGTGTTGAAATGCTATTATAAAACTCAGTTATAGTAGGTAACAATTGGTTTTTAACTTCCAACGGCATATAGTTATTTTCTACGGCTTGACTATAAATAAATTCGCCATTTTCATGACATGCCATATCTCCAAAAATAACTACCATCGCAGAAGATGTATCATTTTGGTTTGTATTAAATTTAATTAAAGGACGTAACTTAGCTTTTCCTTCGTCACTTTCAACAACCATAAAACGCCAAGGTTGCATATTTACTGAAGATGGTGCCAGCGTTGCTTGGCGAATCATATCTTCCATTTCTTCATGGGGAATTTTATATTGTTCATCAAAGAGTTTCACAGATTTACGAGCTGCCAAAATATTTTTAAAATCATTCATTTTTGTCACTATACTTTCCTTCTTTCTAATTATGCGTAGCTCAACTACTTATTTTTCACATAATCAGTATAATAAATATATTTGGTTCAGAAAGCAACTATCAAGATTCATTATACGTTGTCTATACAACACATATAGCAAAGTGTTAATTAACTTAATATTTCAGTTATTATAAAGCATTCACACCTTTAAAAATAAGATAAATACTCATAAGAATTAACACTATTTTTAATAAATTGGATAATTTAGCAGCATCTATACTTTGATTGATTTTAACTCCAATTCGCGTACCTACGAAACTCGCAAGAATTAAAATGATACCATACCCCCACAACACATGCCCTTGGACAATATGACCTACGGAACTAGATAAACTGGAAGTGAATATAATAATCATACTCGTAGCCACAGCAACATGTGGTGTGAAATTAAAGACGATAATCATTAACGGTGTCATTAAAACTCCACCACCTATGCCAAACAAACCAGCTGTTATACCAACAAAGAAAGAAAAACCAATCGCTAATGGTATATGTACATTTTTCTCTTTATCTTCAGTTTTTGCTGCTAAACGATCCTTAATAATTAAAATGATAGAAATAATTAGTAAAAATGCGCCAAATATGATGTTAAAGTAAACATCATTTAAAAAGCGACTTAAATATGCGCCAAATAATGAGCCCGGAATAATGCCAATTGAAAACATTATTCCGTGTTTAAAATCAATTGAGTTTTTACCACTCGCACGATATCTTAAAATGGAAAATAACCCTGTAAATACTAAAGTTAATGAAGATATACCGATTGCGGTTTGTGTTGTAATACCTGATAATATATCAGAATTAGCCCCGATAAATACTAATGTAGGCACAATAATAATGCCACCACCTACACCAATCAGTGATCCAATAATTGAGGATACGACTCCAATTAAAAGCAATATGATAATCGCCATAGTTACACCCTTTCAATATGTATAGCATTAATTTATTTTAAATTATTTTTATAATTATTAATTTTAACACTTTTATCATCTTCATTTGCTTCAAAATACCAAATTCCATCATCTTCAATTAAGTTTTCACCATCTATTGTTGCTTTATGCATATTTTTAAGTGCAGGTTTATAGTTACTATACAATGATTTTAAATCTCCTAAGCTTAAATTTGTTTGTACATTATTTTCTGTCACTTTCAGTATACGGTTCAACGTTATCAAACTGTTGGACTGGTTTAATTTTTTACCTAATGCTTCAATAACTTGTCTCTGTCTTGCAGTACGTCCTTCATCTCCGCCAGCACCTGTTTCCTTACGACTACGTACGTAATCTAATGCTTTATCACCGGATAATGTAACTTTCTTACCTTCCTTAAAATTAGAACCATTGTAATTAAAAGTTGCATTACTAGTAACTGTTACACTATCACAAAGATCAATAAGTTGTTGGAAACCATCCATATCGACTGTCATATATCCATCTATTGGCACATTTAAATTTTGACGCAAACTTTCCATTGCTAATTTAGGCCCACCATATGCATAAGCGTGTGCCATTTTTTCATGACCTTCTATACCTGGTATTTCACTATATGTATCTCTTGGCACGGAGATTAGTTCAGTCTTCTCATTCTGTGGATTTATAGATGCTATTACTATAGTATCTGTACGTTGACCCGTATGTGTTTTTGCGCGAGTAGCATCAGAATCCACACCAAAAATGGCTATTGAAATTGGTTTTTGTGCTTTAATTTTGTGCTGTGTCGCTACAGTTTGTCTACTATGTTGTGAATCTTGAATCGCATTATTAAAATGAATTATTTTATATATTATAAAACTACTTATGACGATTAATAATATCAATAATATCATTATTATTTTACTTCTCTTGGTTATATTCATGACGGTATTCCTCCGTTTCTGTCATAGCTAATGATATTAACATAATAGCTATGACTAACAAGCTTCCTACAGTATCAGTAAGATAATGCGCATTAACATAAACACGTGACAGTATCATTGCACAAACTAACACAATACCAATAACTTCAACCCCTTTATGATGCGTAATTAATATGATTAAACTTACTAAAATACTTACGCTTAATACGTGCATACTCGGAAAGCTATACCCATCAAAAGCAACTGATGGTCGAGGTCGAGCAATAGCATATTTCATAACGGTACCAATAAGAAACACACTAAAACACCAAAAACCATATAACCAAAATGTTTTGCGTCGATAAAAGTACAGACCTGTTAAAATTAATAATACTAAAATCAAACAATGCACTGGCGCTAAGATATCGGACAAAATACTAAGCCCTTGTTTGAAAAATGGATTCGGTAGTAAGTGCAGTGCAAGTTGATGTGCGTAACGATCAATCATGTCACTTACTCCAGTAATAATGCACATCAGTAATAAAATTAGTAATGCACACAACGAAAGCATGGAATAAAAGTTTTTCAATTTAAGCGCCTCCTGCATTTATTTTTCTGGCAACTGCCATTAATGTGCCAATTGCTAAACTGATACTTAACATGGATGAACCACCATAACTTAGCATTGGCAGTGTTACACCAGTTAATGGAATCATCCCTGAGACACCTGCTAAATTGATAAACACTTGAACAAAGATGTAACTCACAATACCTATACAAACTAATTTATAAAAATGATCTGTTGTTTTATTGGCATAAATAAGTCCTTTCACCAAAATAACAGCATAAATAATTAATACACAGACCACTCCTAACAATCCCATTTCCTCGGAAATAACTGTAAAAATAAAATCTGTATGTGGCTCAGGTAAATAACCTAGTTTAGAAATGCCATTACCCAAACCACGTCCCGTCAGCCCTCCATTGGCAATAGAAGTTAAAGCAGTGGTAAGTTGATAACCATCACTATTTTCATATTTGAAGGGATCAATAACGACTTGTAAACGCCTTAAACGGTAAACATTTTTAACATCAAAGATTAATGTGTAAATTATGTATAACAACATAGGAACTAACGTTACGCCCAATATTTGTAGCTTTATTTTATTTTTGATATCAGAATACAACAATATACAAGCAATAATTGCTACGGTTAAAAGCGTTCCACCTAAATCGCCTTGTAATAATACTAAAAATAGTCCAATTCCTAACAGTGCTAATGGAGGAATTAATTGCTTTACGCTATAATCTATTTTTAATGATAAGCGTCGATCAATAATGTAAGAAAGATAAAAAATAGAAGTTAGTTTTAAAAACTCTGAGGATTGTAAACTAAAAAATCCTAAATTAATCCAATTGCGAGAACCATTTATTTCTTTACCAACCAACACTGTAATTAATAATAGTGCTAACGTTGCTAATACGATGAATTGTTGAGTCCCACTCCGTTTGAACGCATTTAAATTTAAAAACAAACTAAAAAATAGCACAATGCCTAAACCTAATACGAAAAAGATTAATTGTCTGGTCATAAAATGATTGGCTTTAATTGGTAATCCATTAGTTAATGTTCCTTTAGATGCTGCAACCATACTCGCACTATAAACCATTACAACACCTACTAAGCCCAATAAGATATAACACAGGATTAAACTAAAATCTAAATACTTCACCTTCTCCCAAATTTTCAAAATGACTTGCTTCATATGCTCACCTCAGTACATTTGCTATACTTTAGTAAAACAAAATGCAAGTTTTAGCACAATCATACTTTAGGACTACCTAACTTTTTTATAAACATAGGCTAAAATTAGTTTTGCACCATATATCTACTCTATTCAATACAACTACTATTTCTACTGTTCGTCTAATCAGTGGCACCCCATACTGCATTATTCAAAAAACTTAATTGTTTTATATACTTAATAAATTTATTTTCTTAAAAAATATTTTCAAAAAGCGATTGACTAAATTTTCAGAAAACAATACAATTGATGATTATATTTAAAATTACGTTTTTTAATTAAGTTACGATGTGAGGAGCACTGTTATGCAACAACACGATAGTTTTAAACGCACCATGAAACAACGACATTTAATGTTACTTAGTTTTGGTGGCGTAATTGGTACAGGATTATTTTTAAGTTCAGGTTATACTTTGCAACAAGCAGGACCATTAGGTACAGTTCTCTCCTATATAATTGGTGCTGTACTCGTATATCTAGTTATGCTGTGCTTGGGACAACTAGCAATTAAACACCCCGTTACCGGAGGTTTTCATGTTTATGCGAGTCGTTATATCCACCCAGCTGTAGGTTACATTGTAGCTTGGTTTTATTGGCTAACTTGGACAGTAGCTTTAGGTTCAGAATTTACTGCTGTCGGTCTATTAATGCAAAAATGGTTACCCGATGTTCCCGTTTATATTTTTTCTACGATTGCCATTATTCTAGTATTAGTGTTTAATATCATTTCTACACGCTTTTATGCCGAAGTGGAATTTTACTTTTCTTTAGTTAAGGTTATAGCTATCATTGCGTTTATTATTTTAGGTATTGCTGTAATTATTGGTTTGATTAACTATGATGGCTACCAAGGTAGTAGCACTATTATAGAACGTTATACACAACCAACTTTCCCTAATGGTTTAGGCGCAGTATTTTTAACTATGTTAGCAGTAAATTATGCTTTTAGTGGAACAGAATTAATAGGTATTGCTGCTGGAGAAACTGAAGCTCCAGCACAAGTTATTCCTAAAGCCATTCGTGCAACACTATGGCGTCTTATTATTTTCTTCATAGGCACAATGGTAGTCATCTCAATTTTGATTCCTAGTTACCAAGGAAAATCATTAGAAAGTCCTTTTGTTGTGATTTTTCAACGTATTGGTATTCCATTTGCTGGTGATATTATGAATATCGTTATTATTACAGCCTTACTGTCTGCTGCTAATTCAGGGTTATATGCAGCTAGTAGAATGATTTGGAGCTTAGCGAATGAGGGCATGTTCCCGCAATGGTTTGGAGTCTTAAACCGAGCTAAATTACCTATTCGCGCTATACTTTTTAGTATGCTCGGTGGCTTACTGTCATTATTATCTAGTGTTTATGTCGCTGATACACTGTATGTCGTTTTAGTCTCAATAGCCGGGTTGGCAGTCGTTATTGTCTGGATGAGTATTTGTATTTCTTACTTTAATGCTAAACGCCTTGAACCTTCACTTAAAATACATCAAAGTGTCCCTATCATTGCCTTTATTCTTTGTTTCATTTCATGTATTGGAATGATTTTTGATAGTAATCAAGCGCCAGCATTGTATTTCGGTATACCATTTGCTGTACTAGCACTACTTTACTATTACTTTAAATACAACCGTAAGGAGTCGACAAATCTATGAGACTAAAAGATAAATTATTACTAAAACGCCCGTTAATCTTAGATGGTGGTCTAGCAACTACGTTAGAATCATATGGTTGTAACTTAAACACCTCACTGTGGTCGAGTGAAATATTAAAAAATGATCCAGCAAAAATCCAACAAGCCCATGCTGATTTTACACAAGCAGGTGCGGATATATTGCTGACAAGTACTTATCAAGCTAGTTATGCTACATTTTCAGCTATAGGTTTGAGTGATGCCGCTATCGATGCATTAATCGCTGATGCTGTTTATCAAGTTAAACAAGCAACTACAGAACAACAAGTTATTGTAGGTAGCTTAGGTCCTTATGGTGCTTATTTGAGCGATGGCTCTGAGTACACTGGCACTTATAATATCTCTAGGTCAGATTATGTCGACTTTCATCGTCAGCGCATCGACAGCCTAATTGCACAAGGCGTGCATGATTTTGTTTTCGAAACTATACCAAGCTTTGCAGAAATCCAAGCCATTGTGACAGCAATCATCCCTCTTTATAATCAAAAACAGACATTTTGGTTATCTGTAACAGTGGATGATGCCGGTAATTTATCAGACGGAACAGCTTTCGAAACGTTGCGAGATTACTTACAAGATTACGACCCTATATTACCTATATTTGGCATTAATTGTTCTACTGTTACTGGAATTAATAACACTATAGCTAGAGGATTATTGTCATTACCGCAAACTATCGCCTTATATCCTAATGGTGGCGCACATTATGATGCTGAGTCGAAAACTTGGTCTTCTGACAGTAATGAACAAGCAATTTTGGATTGTGTTACGAGCTGGGCACAACAAAATGTAGCTATTATTGGAGGGTGTTGTCAGACAACACCTCAAACCATCGAACGTATTGTTGCAAAATTAAATCGTTAAATTTCATAATAAAAAAGTCCGAGGCATATTACCTCGGACTTTATTTATTTAATTATTATTGCTCTAACACAGTAACTTCCTCAGGAATAGATTTTTGAGCTCCTTCTGTCTGTACTGCAATAGAGGCCGCTTTATTAGCATAAGTAATAGCTTCTTCAATATTAAAGTTTTCCATATTCAATCGGCTTGCAAATGCACCAATAAAAGTATCCCCTGCTGCAGTAGTATCTACAGCATGTACTTTAACTGCTGGAATTAAATTAGCATCCTCTTTTGTAGCATAATAAGTACCTTGCTCACCTAATGTAATTAATACTACTTGCATACCTAATGATAAGAAATAATCAGCATTTTTATGCATTGAATCACGATCAGTCACTGGAATACCACTTAATAATTCTGCTTCTGATTCATTAGGAATAATAATATCTGTTAATTGCAAGAGTGCTTTAGATAATTCACTTGCAGGCGCTGGATTTAAGATTGTTGTTACGTCATGTTGACGTGCAATCGTAAATGCTTTAATAATAGCTGGCACCGGTACTTCTAATTGCGCAATAATATAGTCAGCGTTAGCAATAGCCGCTTCAGCTTGCTCTACATCTTGTTCATTCAAAGTCATGTTAGCTCCACCATAAACAAGAATTGTATTTTGACCAGCTTCATCTATAGTAATAAATGCTTGTCCTGTTTCTACTTCATCCGTTGTAATAATATAATCTGTATTCATTTGTGCAGCTTGGAAATCTTCTAACATGAAATTAGCATCTCCATCACTGCCAATTTTTGAGATGAATGTCGTTTGTGCATTAGAACGTGCTGTTGCTAATGCTTGGTTCGCACCTTTGCCCCCACCATATATTTTTTGCGCATTATCTACATGTAATGTTTCACCAGGTTTAGCAAATCGTGCTACATTGATAATTTTATCTACATTTGTAGAACCGATAATTACTACTTTATTCGTCATAGTGTTTTCTCCTTTACTGTTCAAACTTAATCCCTATTAAAATGTTACATTACATTCCAAAGCAATATTAGAAAATGGTGTTATTTCTCCTGTACGAATATTGGCTTTTGTTAAAGTATGTGTTAAATTTTGTTTCATTTCATCATGTGGAATAAATTCAATTGTTACATCTTCGTCTAACAACTCTTTTATTGCTACTAATTGATCTGGATTCGCTGTTTTAATTTCTTCGGCCAAATAAACCTTTTGTACTTTAACTTCACTTAACACATTACTCAACATAGCAATAAATGTCGGTAATTCTTTTTCTATCGCTAAATCGATACGACGATCATCATTCGGAATCGGCATGCCCGCATCATTTATTGTAATTAAATCAAAATGACCTAATGTTGCTATTGCATGTGACACATGACTATTTAATACTCGATTTTTTTTCATTACACTCTCTCCCTTAGATTATACTATTTTATAAATACCGTAACAGTTGCTGCAGCTAAAATTAATACTAAACCTATAATAGTAATTACTAGCTCTTTTGGCGTTTTCTTCTGTTTTAAGAAATAAATACCTGTTAATGTAGCTAATACGACAGAAGTTTGTGACAAGACAAATCCTGTAGCTAAGCCATTCATATCTGGTTGAGCAGAAATTAAATATGTTAATGCAGCAAATGCGAAGAAGAAACCAGAAATAATTTGCTTCCAACTGACACTTTCTGTAAATGCATTTTGGTGTTTTAAATTCATCAATGCATAAATTACTGCAACAACGACCATTCCCATAGCTTGTGGCAAGAAGGCTTGCATGCCTCCAATATCTGTTGCTTGTGGCGCAGCAGAATATGCCCAATATCCAACTTCACCAATTAACAGTAAAATCACTGCGCGTTTTAAATTCTTACTATATTGTGATTCTTGTTGTTCTTTCCATACTGTCATTCGCGCACCTATCAAAATAACAATTAATGCACCAAAACCAATAATTTTATTCGTTACACCAGGCCAGTCACCTAATGCAAACACGCCCCATAATGATGCTCCCAATAATTGGAAAGCTGTAGTAATTGGCATTGCTTTTGATGATCCTATTAACGCAAAGGCTTTAAAAGTAATAATTTGTCCGAAAGCCCAACCAGCACCTGAAATTAAAGAAAATAATAAATCCATTCCTGTCGGCAGCGACATTCCTTGAATTAATGCAAAAACTGCTGCAAAAATTAATGTACCAACAGTTGCCCCAAAAATTTGATTTACCGGTTTACCTCCATATAATGATGCAATGGTTGGAAACAATCCCCAACCTAGTAACGGACCTAACCCGACTAATAACGCTACAATATCCATATAACACCTCTATATTTTAATTATGTGTATTTATTAGTAGGTAAAACGATTTAGTAAAACGTTTTACTAGATTTATAATAGCACTATTTTTATTTTTTGTATACGCTTTCATTAATATTTTTCAATTTTACCATGTTGACTTTACGTTACATCGTGCTTATTTTTGTTGTCACACAGGGTCTTAAACTAAATGTTTGCACACTGTTTTTTGCTCACAAAAACATTTAATTTGTAGTAATAAAAATAACCTAGTCGTTATAGACGACTAGGTTATTGCACAATTACATTATTCAATTTACGACCACATTTTATGTAAATTCCTTTAACCTCATTTGTAATAGCGTTAATTATGTATAAATACGTGTTTATCTTAACTGTTATCCAAGTTGGCACGTGCCGTAGTCGCTCTTACTATAAGTTCACTCGGCAAGACTATAGATTGTTGGTCACGGTGAGTTAATGTGCTGTCTAACTTGTCCATAATTAATTGCAAAGCCACTTCTCCGATTGTTTCTATCGGTTGTGCAACCGTAGTCAGTGCAGGTGTCATGTATTGAGCAATATCGATATCATCAAAGCCTACAATCGATACATCTTGAGGCACTTGCCATCCTTTATCAGCCAAGCCTCTAATAATACCAATAGCCATTTCATCATTCGTTGCAAACACTGCCGTAGAATGTGATGCAATAATATCGTCGACGGCTGCATATCCTCCTGCTTTCGATAAAGTGCTTTCAATCACTTTAGGTGTTGCCACATTATGTGATTGGCAATAGTGTTTAAAGCCTTCCATACGCAAGTTCATATTACTCGTTAGATGAGCAGGTTGGACGATTGTAAGCTGCTTATGACCTAACTCAATCAAATGACGTGCTGCTAACTCTCCACCACCTGTTTCATGCGTACGTACAATGTCTGTAAAGCCATGGTCATCACTTTGGTCTAATACTACATATGGTATTCTATGCGTAGTTAAATAATTATTTAAACGTTCAGGGTTTTTAATCATTTGCGCAATAATCAAACCATCCATCCCACGTTCTACTAAATGCATGATACCTGCTTCAATATCTTCTTCAGGCGCTGTCAAAAAGAACAAATCTACATCAGCTTCTTTGTTTGCATCCATCGATTGCATCATCGTAGAGAAAAATGGGTTAGCCAAATTCGGTAATAACACACCTATTAATTTAGTTTTACTGCCTCTTAATTGTTGCGCATTTTTATTTGGCAAGTAACCTAGCTTTTGTTTAGCAGCAAGTACTTTTTCGATAGTATCAGTAGTAAAGCGATCACGCTTGTCATTTAATACTTGCGATACTGTTGTTAAAGATACACCTGCTTCTTTAGCTACATCTTTGATAGAGACCTTTTTCATGTAGTAACACCCTCCTTATCTTCCAATTGTCCATTTAATGATAACTTTAAAACTTATACACTTGCAACAGAGACTCCAGATTTATCTAATGGTATCTTTTTTATCTTCTGTTAATTTAGGTACTACTGTTGGCACTTTTATTGCTGGTTTATTCATAGCTACATTAGGTTCTAACTATGTCATATTGATTGGCATACTTGCCTGTTTTATTAATGTCGCTATGATCGTCGTTAGAAATAACATGATGAAATATAATGAACAATGCAGTTAACGCTCAAATTTCTGTATAAAATACACTTGTAAATAATTATATAGTTTACTAACTATATGACTACTATTTATTTAAAAAACTTATACAATAAGCCTCGAAATCGACTATTTCGAGGCTTAAGTACTTTAGTACACATCACGTTGATATCGTCTGTCTACTTTTAATTGTGTTAAATACGCTTCTGCTTCTTCTTCATTGCACTTACTTTCAGTTGCTATCACTTCTCTTATTGCTTCATGAACTGCTTTGGCCATATACGTTTCATCACCACAAATATAAATAGCTGCACCTGATTCTAACCATTGATAAAATAATTCACTATTTTCTTTAATTTTATCTTGCACATATAATTTTGAAGCAGTGTCTCTAGAAAAAGCTAAATCTAATTTCGCTAACGTACCATTTGCTAACCATGCTTGCCAATCAGCTTCATATAAAAAGTCTGTAGCACGTTTTTGATCTCCAAAGAATAACCATGTATTTCCTTTTAAATTCAAATCTTCTCGTTCTTCTAAGAAACTGCGGAATGGGGCTACTCCAGTACCAGGACCAATCATAATAACTTTTGTATCTTCATCAAATGGGAATTTAAAACTTGGATTTTTCTTCAAGCACATTCTCACGCTTTCACCGGGTTTCACACGATCTGCTAATTGCGTAGAACATACACCATTTCGTGCACGACCATAAGATTCATATCTTACAGCTTTTACGGTAATATGCACTTCATTAGGATTTGCTTTATAACTGCTTGCTATAGAATAAGTACGTGGTGGCAATTTCCGTAAATTTTCTATTACAATATCAGGGCTAACAGCTGGTGGATAATATTCACTAAATAAGTCGATAAGATCTCTACCATCAATATAATCTTTAACCCATGTATCATTTAAAACTAAGTTATTCAACTCATCATCATTTATTAAAACTGCCATGTTTTTCAGTAATGTTGGCGTTAATTTAGTGATTTCAAAATGGTGTGTCAACGCATCTACTACAGATACTGCATCCCCATTATCTAAAATGATATCTTCATATGGATCCCAACCCAACATAGCAATGAGTTGCATGACAAGTTGGTCATCATTTGCTGGAAAGATATCTAAACTATCGCCAGGTTCAAATCCTTCTCCATAATTATCTAACAATAATTCGATGTGTCTAACTTCTTTATTCGAACCTTCACCATTTAAGTTGATGTTCTCTAACACTTCTGCATAGTATGGATTGGATTTTGAATATTTACGCTCTTTCATAGACAGTACAGATTCTGTACTGTCTGTAGCAGCAACGCGATTGTCGTCTTGGTCACCTACTGCAGACAATACTTGTTGCATCCATGATTCGGCAGATTCTTCATAGTCAAAGTCGCAATCCACACGTTCAACAAGGCGAGTCGCACCTAATTCAGCAACACGCTCATCGAAATCTTTACCTGCTTGGCAAAAGAATTCAAATGACTCATCGCCAAGTGCTAAAACTGAATAACGTACGTCTGCCAAATTTGGAGCTTGTTCACTATATAAAAATTCATAAAATGAAATCGCACTTATGGGTGGTTCCCCTTCACCATGAGTTGACGAAATCAAGAACAAGTCTTCGGATTGTGCTAACGTATCAAACTTGTAATCGTCCATTTCTGATATAGTCACTGTAAAACCATTTTCCACTAATCTTTCATTTAATGTCTCGGCCACAGTTTGTGCATTACCCGTTTCAGTACCATATAATATAGTAATACTACGCGGTTTATCTGCTTCATCTGGACTATTCGTTATATGTGAAGATTCTGTAGCTTCGTTACTACTTGGAATCGTTGTATTATTACTATTTTCTACTAAATATTGTCCAACCCATGCGCGCTGTTCAGGAGTTAATTTTGCTATTATTTCAGTAAGTTGTTGCGCTTCGGTTTCTGTTAATGGACTGTTTTGATCATTGATATGCAAAGGAACATCACCTCTCGTATGATTAATCTATCTGTTACAATTTAACTACTATTAGTCCCTTGAATATCGCCCGCTTATTATATTGTTACTATTACCATACTTTTTATTAGCATATGTGTTATTTTCACTCTACACATATGTTTTTCATCTATCCCACTTATATAATTTTATTATTTAACTCATTATTAAGCAAACATTCAAAATAACCACCATATAAATTTACTATAAAATAAATTTTACAAGTATCTATACTTCATGGTGCGAACATCAATGCCCTATAGCTACCAAAATACATAAAAATAGGAGTGGGGCAGAAATCTAATTTTATTACAAAGATTTCGTCGACCACTCCGACAAAGATGACTAAAATTGAAAAAGCTTAATTTGCAGCGCATTTTCAGTTCAGTCATCTACTGAGAATATGAAAAGAGACTAGGATGAATCAACGCTGTCCCAGTCTCCTATTTGTCTTGCTACTATTTTAAATGTATTGATGTTTTGTTAAATAAGCTACTATTTTAGCAACCGCTTCATCTACAGATAAGGCTTCTGTATCAATTTCAATTTCTGGATTTGTTGGTGCTTCATATGGTGCATTGATACCAGTAAAGCCTTGGATTTCTCCTGCACGTGCTTTTTTATATAAACCTTTAGGGTCTCGAGATTCACAACCTTCTAAACTACATTTTGTATAGACTTCTATGAACTCACCTTGCGCTAAAGTGTCACGTACTACATTACGATCCGCTGCATAAGGAGAAATAAATGCTGTTGTCGTTAATACGCCAGCGTCGACCATAAGTTTACCTACTTCACCGATACGACGAATATTTTCAGTACGATCCTCTGGACTGAACCCTAAGTTGTTATTTAAACCATGTCGAATATTGTCACCATCAAGTCGATAAGTTTGTACTTGTTGTTCGAAAAGTGCTTTTTCTAATGCTACTGATACTGTAGACTTACCAGAACCTGATAATCCAGTAAACCAAATCACTGCACTTTTATGGCGATTGCGTTGCTGGCGCTGTGCTTTAGTAACTTCTGAATCGTGCCATGTAATATTTGTTGATGTCGTCATGTTCCTGTCTCCTTTTTAAGCTTCTGTAACTTGTAAACCTTTGATTAATACCTCTGCTACTTCTGGACGTGAGAATTCTTTTGGTAACTGTTCGCCATTACGTAATTTTTCACGTACTTTCGTACCACTTAAATGTACATGTGCTGTCTTGTCATGTGGGCAAGTTTTTGCTGTCGCCATGTTGTCACACTTTGTGCAATAAAAAGCATGTTCAAATTTGAATATTTGAATACCTAGCTCAGTTTCGTATTCACTAATTAATTCTTGCGCTTCATACGTACCATAATAATCACCGACACCTGCATGGTCACGTCCGACAATAAAGTGTGTACATCCATAGTTTTTACGCACTGTTGCATGCAGTATTGCTTCTCTTGGTCCTGCATATCTCATAGCAGCCGGATAAATAACTAATCTGTTGCGTTCTTCAGGGTAATAATGTTTCAAAATTACTTGGTAACTTTCCATGCGAACGTCTGCTGGAATATCATCAGATTTAGTTTCACCAACTAATGGATTAAGTAACAACCCATCTACAGATTCTAATGCAATTTTTTGAATATATTCATGTGCGCGATGCACAGGGTTACGAGTTTGGAAACCTACTACAGTCTTCCAACCTAAATCATAAAATAATTGACGTGTTTCGCTTGGGTCTAGATGGAATTCATCAAATTCATCATGTTTCGGTCGGTTTACTAACTCTATCGGGCCAGCTAAGTATACGTTCCCTTTTTCATAAACTTTTTGGACACCTGGATGAGCTGTTTCTGTTGTGCCATAAACTTTTTGTGCTTCATTTTCTTTGTCATAGGTGAATTTTTCTTCTAATGTGAGCACACCATACAATTGCTTATCTTCTCCGTATAATGCTACTTTATCTCCGATAGATAGCTCATCTGCTTGTGCTTCAGTAACAGGTAAAGTAATAGGGATACTCCATACTAAACCATTACTTAAATGTAAATTTTCTACAACACTATGGTAATCTTTTTCCCCCATAAATCCAGTCAATGGGCTAAAACCACCAATCGCAATTAATTCTAAATCTGATAAACTCCAAGGGTTTAATGTTAATGACGCTAATTGTGGTGCCACTTCAATAAGTTGTTCACGCTGTGCACCTACTGCTTGTCTATTAACCAATTCGCCACCGTGTGGTTTAATAGTATTTTCCAAAAGTTCTGTTGATAAAGTCATACCGTTCAGCTCCTTAATTTAATTCATTATGTTAGTTATTTGTTTGTTTTTTCGTAATGACAAATGGTAATTGTTTATTTTGATACAATGTATAAAGTAATAAAATAAACCACAGGATAGCTACTGCTATTTTGACACTGATAACTACTGTGGCATTATCTACAAATGAACCTAAGAAAGTACTAATATTAGTAAAAATAATAATACCTCCGACACATACTGCTAATATATACACTGGCATTACCTTCACGATCCATGCTGCAAATGGGGCTGCAATGGCACCACCAACTGCTAAGGCAATAACTAAGCCAAGACTGATTTGTTCCCAGCCTAGAAATATAATAAAACCCAGCGAAGCGGATAAGGTGATAAAAAATTCGCTCGCAGATACTGTACCAATAACATATCGAGGCTCGACCTTATTTCGTGACAATAATAAAGGCGTATTAACTGGTCCCCAACCGCCACCACCAATTGTGTCTAAAAATCCTGCCACTATACCTTGAGGTATGATTTGCCATTTAGAAAACTTTCCTTCTTTGAGTTGTTGTTTATGTTGCTTTTTAAAGACAAACTGATAAATAATAAATAACCCCATCGTCAATAAAAAAAGTGAAATAAAGGGTTTGATTAATTCACTGTGGATATTACTTAACACTGCTGAGCCAATAAATGCCGCAATGGCACCTGGTATTGCTAATTTAATAGCCATGCGTTTATCAACATTTTTAAATTTATAATGTGATACACCTGAAGCTGCCGTAGTTGCAATTTCAGAAAAGTGAATTGTTGCTGAAACAATTGCTGGTGCAGCACCTGCTGCTAGTAAAATGGAGGAAGATGTTGCCCCAAACCCCATACCTAATGACCCATCAATCATTTGTGCAAAGAACCCTGCAAGTGCAAATATTAATAGTTTTTTCAATAGCAATACCTTCCTTTCGTGTTATATGTTTTGTGCTAGCCAGGACAGCATTTGTTGTTGTAATTTTTGGTCTTGATACTTGTCATCTAGTACTGCGGCTAATAATTTTTGCTGTTCTGCATGTGACATATTGGATTGTTTTATTTGTTGCCGACAGTGATATAAAAAGTCTACATATTGTTCATAATCTGGCGGGAATTGTTGTTGTAATTCTGCTAAAATAGCAGCAGTTAATTTAGGACTCGCGCCTAAAGTCGAGACACTAATCGACAATTTTCCTCGTTTTAATATCCCAGGAAATACTACATCACCTTGTTCACCATCACTAGCCATGTTTAATAACGTTTGTGGCGGGAGTTCTTGTTTAACCAATTGATTTACTTTTTTATTATTCGTTGCTACGACAACTAATGCAGCAGGTGGTAAGTGATGTATACTATAGTCTTGTGCTAGCCATTGAATTTGCTGTTGTTCATACAACTTTTGTAGTTTCGCAGTTAGTGTTGGACTCATTACCGTGATATATGCATCAAACTGCATCAACTTGTTAACTCTGCGTTCGGCAATAGCACCTCCACCAATTATGACTATTGATTTATTTGTTAAATCTAATAATATCGGCATATGTGCCATAGCCTCACTCCTAACTTACACTTGCGTTACTGCTTCTAGTACTCTATCTTTCAATGCTTCTTTAATTGCTGGATGATGCCCTAAGTGATCACATAATACGATGTCACTCGAGCTCTTTGTAGTTTCAACCGTTTGCGCTATGTGACGTTCTAAAATACCAGTAAACCAAATATACGGCACGATAAAAATTTGCGAATATTCTGACACTAATGCCTCTGTTAATGCATCTTCAAACGAAGGCTGACAAGCTGCTAAGTAGCATACTTCAATATTGTTAACGGGCAACAGTGTTTGTAATTCTTGTGCAATGGCAGTAATATCAACTTGCGCTTGAGGATTGTTACTTCCCCTACCCACTACTAGAATTTGCGCATCTTCGTTGATAGGTATTGCTGTTTCATTAATACGCGTCTGTAATATTTGTGTTAATCTACTTTGAACACCTAAAGGTTGACCGTATGTAAATGAAACATGCGGATATTGTTGTTGTATTGTAGTTATTGCTTGAGGTATATCTTTAAAATAATGCCCTGCACTTAGTAACAATACTGGTATTACTGCAATTGTTGTGGCACCTTGTTTGACAAGTGTTTCCACGCCTTCCGCAATCGTAGGTTCTGCTAACTCTAAAAAGCATATTGTCTGTAGTGATATATCAACTTGTTGTTGAACATCTGTAATAAATTCTATGGCTTCTTGAGTAGCTTCAGGCACTCTACTACCATGGCTTACATATAACACACCTTGCATGGGTCTCTACCTCCAATGCTTATTGGTTTGTTGCAGCTAATAATTGTGCAGGTGTTTGCTCTTGCTCAAACCAACTAATTTTGTCTCGTAAGTTAACAACTTCACCTACAATAATCATCGCCGGATTTTTAATTGCTTTCGCACGTTCCACGATATCGTCTAGTGTTCCAGTCACAGTTTGTTGTTGTTCTGTCGTACCATAATGTACTAACGCAACTGGTGTTTCTTTCGATCTACCGTGATTAATTAAACGCTGACTAATTTCTGGTAATTTTTTCACTCCCATATAAATGCACAACGTTTCTGGTCCACGTGCTAAACTATGCCAATATTCATCATTGTCTACATCATCTTTTGTAACTGCAGTGACAAAAGCCACAGAAGAACTATAATCACGATGTGTTACAGGAATACCAGCATAAGCAGGTGCAGCCACACCTGAAGTAATACCTGGTACTACTTCAAATGCTAATCCTTCTGCTGCAAGTGCTTCTGCTTCTTCACCACCTCGACCAAAGATGAAAGGATCTCCACCTTTTAATCTAGTGACTGTATTACCTTTTTGCGCTAAAGCAACAAGTAAGGCATTAATATCTTCTTGAGGCATCGAATGATGATTAGGATGCTTTCCACAATATACAAACCTCGCACCATCAGCTGCATAATCTAGTAACGCCTTATTGACGAGTCGATCATATAAAATCACATCTGCTTGTTCTATTGCTTTTGCCCCTTTGACCGTTATTAAATCTGGGTCTCCAGGTCCTGCTCCAACTAAATATACCTTGCCCATTCTGCCACCTCATTTTTGATATATATTAACTATGGAATTTTTGTCCATCTGTTACAGCTTCTACATAACCTGCACGGATAACAAAATCTCCAAAACGTTCGCCTTCTTCCAACCATTGATAAAATGTTGCACTATTTTCCTCGATACGATGTTGCACATATACTTTTTCATCAGTATCTCTTGAAAATGCGAGGTCAATTTTGCTTAAATAACCTTCATCTAACCAACCTTGCCAATCTGTTTGATATAAGAAATCTGTAGTAAAGTGCTGTTCACCAAAGAACAACCAAGTATTACCTTTTAGATCTAATTCTTCACGTTCTTCTAAGTAGCTTCTAAATGGTGCAACACCTGTACCAGGTCCAATCATGATGACTTTTTTATCTTCATCAAACGGGAATTTAAAGTTTGGATTTTTTTTCAAATACATTTTCACTGTATCGCCAGGTTGTACACGTTCAGCAAATTGGATGGAACATACACCTTTGCGTTCTCTGTTATGTGCTTCATATCTCACCGCACAGACTGTTAAATGTACTTCATCAGGATTTGCTTTATAACTACTAGCAATAGAATATTCACGTGCTGGTAATTTTCGAAGCACATCTACTAATGTTTGCGGTTGTAATTGTGTGACTGCAAAGTCCGTAAAGAAATCGACTAAATCGCGTCCTTCAATATAGTTTTGGACCCACCCATCTTCAGCTAATTTCGTTGATAACGTACTATCATCTACTAATTCGGCTAATTTTTGAATTAAGGGTTTAGTTAATTTTGTTATTTCAACATGTGATGTCAAAGCGTCTTCTAAGGTTACTTCTGTACCGTTAGTATCAACAGTTACTACTGCTTGAGCGTCAAAATTCAATACTTCTATTAATTGCGTCACGATTTCTGGATCATTTTCCGGTAAGATTGCTAGACAATCTCCTGGTTCGAAACCTTCACCGTAATTATCTAATAACAACTCCACGTGTCTAACTTCTTTATTAGAACCTCGTCCATTTAAATTAATATTTTCTAAGACTTCTGCTTCATAAGGATTAGACTTAGAATATTTTTTCTCTTTCGTTGACTGTACTGATGTATGACTTTCTGAAACAACGTCACGGTTATCTTGAGGGCCACTCAATGCATGTAAAATATCATTCATCCATTTATCTGCAGGTTCATCATAATCTAAATCACAATCTACACGCTCCACAAGGCTTTCTCCGCCTAGTTCTTTGAGTCTGGCATCAAAATCTTTTCCTGTTTGACAGAAAAATTCATATGATTCATCACCTAAAGATAGTACTGAATAGCGTACGCCTGACAGTTTTGGTGCTTTTCTACTATGTATAAATTCATGGAAAGTAATAGCATTGTCTGGTGGATCACCTTCACCATGTGTTGCAGATACAATAAATAAATCCTCTACCTTTTTCAGATCTTTTGTTTTAAAAGCATCCATCGACGACAACGTTACGGTATAACCATTTTCAGTTAAACGAGCATCTAAAACTTCTGCTAAGCTTTGTGCATTACCAGTTTCCGAGCCATACAAAACAGTGATTGCTCGTGGTTTTGTTATTTCGTGAGTATCATTTGTTCCAATTGATGTTGAAGCAGTTGTTGCATTTGCTGTAGCTGCTTCAGGTGCGACTACTGCCGTACCTAGTTGTTGATTAGCAGTTAAATAGCCACTTAACCATACTTGTTGTTCTGGTGTTAATGTACTCAATAATTGATTTATTTGTGTTGCCTGTTCTTCACTAAATGGACTGTTCGTTACACTTAATTGCAAGGGATGTCACCTCATATTTTTATTTTTATTAAACTAATCAGAATAGTCAGGTATATAGTTATAACAAACCACTAAACTACATTCACAACGAGGTGTAATACTCGTGCGTCACTTTGTGGTAAGCAACTATATTGTACCTAACCTATAATTCCAATTAGAATACTATGAATTAGTTGTAAAAAAATAGGCTATCTTTAATAGCGTATAGTTAATTTTTAGGATCTACCGTGTGTAGTCCACATTCTGTCTTACCAAATCCTGACCAACGACCTGCTCTAGAATCTCCATCTGCTGCTACTCTTGAAGTACAAGGTATACAGCCGATACTCGGATATTGAAAATCGTGCAACTCATTGTAAGTTAAATCATGTGTTTCAATATATTCCCACACATCATCCCACGTCCAATGTATTAATGGGCAAACCTTAACCGATTTGAAGCGCTCATCTTTATTAATAAAATTAGTGTGTTGACGACTTGGTGATTGTTCTCGTCTCAAACCAGAAACCCACGCCGTAGCACCTGCAAGCACCTCTTCTAAAGGTTTAATCTTTCTAATATAACAACATTGGTTTGGGTCTTTTTTCCATAATGCTGTGCCATACTGTTCAGATTGTTCATCCAATGTTAAGTCTGGCTTCTTCAGTTCAATTTGCAACTTAGGATAGCGTTCTTTGACACGGTCTATTAAATCGTACGTTTCTTGAAAATGTAAGTCTGTGTCTAAAAAGACAATCTTGGCATCGGCTTTCACTTGTGATATCAAATCTATCAAAATCATTCCTTCTGCACCAAAACTGCATGAATAGACAATTTCATCACCATAGCTGTCATAAGCCCACTTCAAAATATCATAGGCTCCTTTAGTACTATTTGTGATATCTAAATCTTGAAACAGATTGTTCGTAAACGTATCGTAGGTAACCTTTGCTTCTGTCATATATTATATAGGCCCCCTTTTCTTTTTTCTATTTCCTAACAAATTAAAATATTTCTTAATTTAGAATTTTTAGAAAATAATAATTATGCTAATTACCATACCCGATGTATATTTACATGTCAATGCAATATTTAAACCGAAAAACATGTAGAAAACGTTTACTCCTTGTAGAAACGTCATTTTTTAGCATTAATTTTTTTAAAAAATTTATTTTTATTACATGGGAGTGGAACAGAAATATAATGTTACTCAAATTTTTTTCACACTTTGGCAAGGATGACTAGAGTTAAAAAAAGAAAGTTTTGAAGCGCATTTTCAATTCAGTCAGTTATTGTCAATTTTAAACAAAACAAGAACACATCAATGATGTCACACCCTCCGTAATGCAGAAAAATCTTACCTCTTGTCAATTATATTAAGAAATTAATAACCCAAATTACTAATTGTTTTTTTTTAGTCATCATTATATGACTGAAAATACTTAACTAAACTATTTTTTGTAGTCTTGATTATAGGTAAGATATCATTTTTCCCTTTATAACTAACACCTATTGTTCTTCGCGCATGGTAATTTCTTATTGGCAATTGTGTTAAATTTGGCAGCTGAATATTTTTCATATGCGGTAAAATAGATACCCCTAGACCAGAACTAACAAAACTAGCTACAGTTAATGTTTCTTCACCTTCAAAGTTAATCTCTACATCTAAATTAAAATTGTTTAAAATCTCATTCACTTGTTCACGAAGTACAAATCCTTTTTTTAATAATATAAATTTTTCATTACTTATACTAGTAATATCGACCGTCGATTGTTGCGCAAGGGCATGGTTACTATTAACTGTTAAATATAATTCCTCTTCTAATAATGGCACGAAGTTGGTACTTGTTGTTTTATTGGAAATCGTCGTAATAGCAATATCAATATCACCGTTATCTAACATCTTAAATAAATTATATGCATGATTTTGTACGAGTTTCACTTGAATTTCTGGATATTGCTGTCTAAACTGCTTTAAAAACTCAGATAAATACGTCGGACCGACTGAATGTAAAAAGCCAATTATAATTTCACCTGATAATGCATCAGTCGCTTGCTTGACTTTACTCTTAAAAATCTCCATTTCCTGTGTAATATTTTGTGTCGTTTCCAAAAAAGCATTACCGTATTTATTCAATTTGATGCTACGACCAATGCGATTAAATAACGGCACCGTCAACTGCTTTTCTAATTGTTGGATTGCTCTACTCAATGCTGATTGGCTAATATTCATCGCTTTAGCCGTTGCTGTAATATTTTCCGACTTTGCTAAGTGTTTAAAATATTCTAAATGATGCCATTCCATTAGTAACATCCTCTCTTATGTAAATAACGCATAGTTTACATGAAAATAATGCAATATTTAAATTATATAATTCATGCTACCATAAAATTATTAATAAGAAGAGGTGTTTACACATGCAGCCAGTAACGAATAACTATGTAGGAAAAGGATCAAAAGCATATACAAAAATTATAATAGCCTTATTCATTGCAGGTTTTACGATATTTTCTATTTTATATAGCGTGCAGCCACTCATCCCACATTTTACAAACATCTTTCATGTAAACAAGACTGCTGCCAGTCTGCCTTTATCTACAACTACGTTGACTTTAGCACTTGCAATGCTATTTTTCGGCGCGATTTCCGAAGTGATTGGTCGTCGTTCTGTTATGTACTTTTCCGTCATTTCAGTAACACTATTAGCTTTAGTACAGCCCTTCATTACTGATTTTAATATGTTTTTAATTATACGATTAATACAAGGTATCTGTTTAGCAGGCTTACCTTCTATTGCTATGGCATATATAGGGGAAGAAATCTCTGCCAAAAGTCTCCCTGAAGCTATGGGGATTTATATTAGCGGTAATGCTTTCGGTGGCGCATTTGGTCGTATATTCACGGGGTATATTACTAGTCTATATGGTTATCAAACGGGGTTACTTGCTATTGCCTTATTAAGTGTCGTTGCAGCGATACTATTTATTTGGTTATTACCGCCATCTAAACATTTCACGCAGCAAACTTTCTCTATTAAATCCTTACTCAAGAGCTATATTCAACATTTAAAAAATATTCGATTGCTCAAACCCTTTATATTAGGATTTTTATTGCTTGGTAGTAACATTGCTGCCTTTAATTATATTAGCTTTGAATTAAGTGATCCTAAATATCATTTGCCTCATAGCTTTATTAGTTTTATTTATGTACTTTTCTTACTCGGAATGGTGTCCTCAATGTTAAATGCGAAATTACGTGCCAAATTAGGGACACTTCCTGCATTAAAACTGAGTCTTTTAACCTTAGCACTTGGGATAACGATTACCCTACTCCCTGCATTAGCTTTTAAAATTATTGGCTTAGCGCTAAGTGTAGTCGCATTTTTTAGTGGGCATGCCATTGCCAGTGCTGTCGTAGCAAGCAGAGCGCAACACCATCAAGCACAAGCTTCTAGCTTATATTTACTTTTCTATTATATGGGGTCTTCTATTGCAGGCACACTTGCTGGTTATTTTTACAGTGTTATGCAATGGTCAGGAGTAGTATTAATGATTGTCTGCTTTATGGTTGTCGCCTTGTTCATTACGTTAACAATTAAAACGAAATAAAGAAACGGAAAGTAAAATCTGTCTTTTGATATGATTTCACTTTCCGTTTTGCGCTATTATTCCGTTTAAAGTTAGCTATTAATTGTAGTATGAATACTTAAAATATTACTTTTCCCGTTGTCCTAGGCCTTTACGCCCAACTAATAATAATACGCTTCCTAGTATCGCAAGGAATGACGCAAAAATTGTTACTGTTGTTCCTTCATTAATTCCAGTTTTGGGCAAAGTGTGTTGCACGCTGTTCTCATTCCACATTTTCTTTTTCATTGTAGGCTTATGCTGTGCTGGTTCACTCGTTGTAGAAGAAGGTTTGTCCATCTTCCACATTACTGTATCCTTTTCAGGCATATCTGCCATCCATTTTGTTGTTGTTGCACTGTTGGATTGTGTTGTTGACTGACTCTGCTTTGCCATGACTTCTTTATATTGGGGTGACATTGATTGTTGTCCAGCTTTCATATTACTTTGTTTAGATTGTTTATTTCCTCCACCCATTGCTTGCGGCATCGGTTGACTTGGCTTCATCATATTATCTGGACTCATTGGCTTCATTGGTACTGGGGCAGTTTGCTTTTCTTTTACATTGGACTGCTTATTTCCTTCATCCATTACTTGGGGCATCGGTTGACTTGGTTCCATCATATCCCCTGGGTTCATTGGCTTCATTGGTACTGGGTCAGTTTGCTTTTCTTTTACATTGGACTGTTCATTTCCTTCATCCATTGCTTGGGGCATCGGTTGACTTGGTTCCATCATATCCCCTGGACTCATTGGCTTCATTGGTACTGGGGCAGTTTGCTTTTCTTTTACATTGGACTGCTTATTTCCTTCATCCATTACTTGGGGCATCGGTTGACTTGGTTCCATCATATCCCCTGGGTTCATTGGCTTCATTGGTACTGGGGCAGTTTGCTTTTCTTTTACATTGGACTGTTCATTTCCTTCAACCATTGCTTGGGGCATCGGTTGACTTGGTTCCATCATATCCCCTGGGTTCATTGGCTTCATTGGTACTGGGTCAGTTTGCTTTTCTTTTACATTGGACTGTTCATTTCCTTCATCCATTACTTGGGGCATCGGTTGACTTGGTTCCATCATATCCCCTGGACTCATTGGCTTCATTGGTACTGGGGCAGTTTGCTTTTCTTTTACATTGGACTGCTTATTTCCTTCATCCATTACTTGGGGCATCGGTTGACTTGGTTCCATCATATCCCCTGGATTCATTGGCTTCATTGGTACTGGGTCAGCTTTCATATTACTTTGATTGGACTGTTGATTGCCTCCATCCATCATTTGCGGCATCGGCTGACTTGGCTTCGGCATAACCTTTGTATCCATTTGTTGCGATGTCAGTGAATTTGGCTTCATCTCAGGTGATTGTTGAGGTGGCGCTTGTGTTGATGGTTTTACTTGTGGTTTTGCTACAGTTGGGTCAATAACTGTTACTTGCGCTGTATTGGAGATTTTGCCAGCTTTATTTTTAGCTAAAAATTGTATGGTGTCTCCTGCCGTTAATCGTTTGCCGAAAGGTACAATGACAGTAAAGCGTCCAGTCCCATCCTCTTGAACATGTACAGTATAGCCATCTGAGAAAACTACCTTAACTTCTGTATTTTTATCTGTTGTCCCTGTAATTTCTCTCGATTTAGTCGTAATCGTATCGACTTTTGGTTGCTGCGGCTCAATGTTAACATTCATATCGATAGGTTGAACGGCTTTTTTCATTTTATATTTTAAAATAACATTTTGGTTCTCTCTCGTATAAGTGATTATATTATTTTTTACCGGTCCCTCAGCCATTACAAATTCATAATTATCGTCTGACACGTCTTTTTGCAAATGATTGATCGAAATGATATCACCAGCTTTACCGGCTAGATAATTAGGTCTTGCTATGTTTTCTCCAGTGTCCACATCTTTATACTGCACATAAACAGTCGATGTTGGTACGTATGTGAATGAGCCAAATTTAAATTGTTGTTTATTTGATCCATTGGGACCTGTAGATGCAAATATAGTTAAATTAAACTTAGTTGTCTTACTTAACCGTAGCCAATCAGCAATATTACGTTCCCAAGTTTGCCCCTCATACAGTACTTTTAACATTTCAGTCTTAGGATTAAATTCGAACGAAAACGGATAAAAAAGATTATTATCAGGCTTTCCTCTAAGTAATTTAGGTCCTTCTATACCATTCTTAGAATTATACGTTATCGCTTTGTGCTGATAATCCTGTGTCGTATGAATAAAAGCACCAAAGGCACCTAACTGATTCAAATAACTAGGATCTGCTTTAGCAAAAGTACTCTCTTGTCCATCAAATTTGGTATCCAATTTAAAACCAAAGGCGTTTTTCAAGCCCCCTATACCGACTGCTGGTCCTGCTTTACCTATTTCACCCGGACTGTTCGGTGACAAGATAAAGCTCACACCATTACCGCTATTTTGAGCCATACTTCTGTGACCTAAATTCACCTTGCCAGTCAAATGAAAACCTTGTGAAATATCTAATTTCGAAGTTAAATATGCAGCACTAACTAAGTTATTTGTATCATCAGTTAAACTAATAATTCCTGTATTCGGATTATACCAACTAGTATTACCAATCACTCTAAAATGATCAGCAAAGTTTGCTTTCGTCACCTGCTCTTGACCCTTGACAGCTGTATCTATGTTTTCATTTATAGTTGTTGCAGGAGAATGCACTACATCTCTAGCAGTCGAAGCCATTTGAGCTGTTGTGTAGTTTTCTTGTTGTGGTGACTCACGATACATTTTTTTAGGGGCTAACCACTTATCTGCTGATGCTTGAGATTGTTCAACAGATTTTACTGGCTGTTTTGGAAATGTTGTTTGTGTAGTGTTTGAAGGTGTTGATATTACATTGTTAGCAGGGTTATCTAAAGTATTATCTGGTCGAGACACTTCAGGTTTATTATCGTTATACGTTGGGGTGTTATGGTGCTCATGCGCTACTGATAAATGTTTATCTGTGTTTACAACGTCATTATTCATTATTTTTTTGTCTATAGACTGTGCATCTCGTTGTACATCAGTATCCCATTTGTGTAGCGAAACTTGGGATTGAACTACATACTGTTCTAATGTTTGCGCTTGTTTGTTATGTTCAGCTGCTTGCGCTTGTTGGTGCTGTCCAAATATTAAAAATGTACCAAGCAATATCGATGCAGTCCCGACAGAATATTTGCGAATGGCGTAATAATTACTACGATGTTCATTATGATAAGTTATGTTGTTCATAGATGTTCTTTGCTCCTTAAATAGTAAATTACTTTGTAAAAATATTTTATCTAAGGATATTATAAATAAGTTTAATGGCTTCTTTGTATTGATTCTAAACTTTGTAAAAAAATACATGATAATTAGTAAAAGTCTAGTTATCATGTGTTTCTTATACTTTATTCTCAATTGCGCTATCAAACCAAATAAACGTCTTGTTACTATTTTTCAATATATGTTAAAACATTAAACCTTGAAGGGACGGAAATGCTTGTTTTTTATTCTTATAATATTTTTCTATTCGTTGAACTTTGGCTGTCACATTAGATTGTACATTATTTATCCCTTCTTAATTTAGTACTTTATAGCTTTTCATAGTGCTGAACAAACCAATAATAAGTACTAATGTCGCAAAAGCTAATGCAATATTATAATTATTCGAAGCTCCAATTAATACACCAGAAATCGCAGGGGCAACCATCTGTCCAACACTGTAGATCACCGTTAAGGAGGCAACTAAATTTGACTTTCCTCCCGATTGATACATTAACTTTTGACCTGTAGACATAAAAAGTGTCGTTAAACCTAAAAATGTACTACCAAACAAAATAGAACTTATCATCAAAATCAATGTGTGATTAGATAATATTGGTAAACTCACACCGATGATTTGAAGCACAAACGCACAATAAGTCGCTTTATCATAACCGATTTTCTCTGCAATGACTGACCACATTACAGTTGAAGGTATAGCTCCTAAACCTACAAACATCCAACTTAATGCCGCATAATCTGCCAATTCAGGAATAGATTTAACTATAGCTACTAAAAATGTACCCGTAATAATATAACCTGCACCTTCACAAAAATAAGCAATTGAAAAATAGCGTATAAATTTAGCATTTAATGGTTGCCTGTCCTCTATCTTAGCGTGTTGTGTTTGGTCTATCTTTATAGTTGGATTATCACGCATACCAAAGATGACGAACATCCCACCTAATAATGAAACAACCCCCAACACAATCCATGTCAATTGCCAACTATCATTATGAGTTTCAAAAAATATATAAATACTGCTAGTAAAAATACCTAGTCCTACGCCACTATATAACAAACCAGAAATATTCGATTTTTGTGCTTGTCGTAATGCTTCTAACACAATATTAGATGCTAACACAAATACGGTACCACTCGTTATTCCAGATACTAAACGCAGCATGGACCATAAACTGTATGACTCTGTCACTCCCATCAAAATGGTTGCCATAATATTGATGATCAAATATATTTTCAAATCTATAGCTTTGCTTTTAAAAATAAAGTACATCGGAATAATTGCACCAATTAAGTAACCCAGATAATTAATTGTGGCTAAAAAACCTGCTTGAGCACTATCCATATGTTCAGATACTTGCATAAAGGGCAAAATAGGTGTATAAGCAAAACGTCCTATCGCCATTACTATAAATAAAGCTAGCATACCTAGCCATAATTGTCGTATTGCATGTCGCATCATCAAATTGCACCTCTTTCTATATTTATCTTTCATTATACTTAACTATAATGCGTAATAGAAATAAAGATTTTTCTTCAAATTATCCTTGCTGTTGATTATTGCTCCAGGACTCACTGAAAACCTTTGCACCAAAATCATATATAAATTGATTTATTTTTTAAATTCAATCAGTTGAATTTAAATTAATATGAGTGTAATATTCGATTGGTCTTAATTTATATTAGTATTTACTAAATATGAATATAAAAGATTAATTAAGGAGTGTTTATATGTTCAATCAACCAAAACAATATATTAATGGTGCATGGGTAGATAGCCATAGCCAAGAAACAATTGCTGTTATTAATCCAGCAACTGAAGCTGCTTTTGGCACAATTGCTAAAGGTAATGCACAAGATGTAGAAGACGCTGTTCAAGCTGCTAACAATGTTTATTTAGAATTTCGCCATTCATCTATCGACTATCGTAAGCAATTATTAGATGCGATTGTAACAGAATATGAAAATCGTAAAGCTGATTTAATTGAAGCAATGACTTTAGAGTTAGGTACTCCGGTCACTGCAGCTGAAAATGTTCATTATGAAATGGGCTTGGCACATTTCAAAGCTGCGCGTGATGCGTTAGATGATTTCCAATTCCAAGAACGTCGTGGTAATAATGTCGTAATGAAAGAAGCGATTGGTGTCGCTGGTTTGATCACACCATGGAATTTCCCAACAAACCAAACAGCTATTAAATTAGCAGGTGCGTTAGCAGCAGGTAGTACAGTCGTACTTAAACCTTCTGAAGAAACACCATTTGCTGCAATCATTTTAGCCGAAATCTTTGATAAAGTTGGCGTTCCTCAAGGTGTATTCAACTTAGTTAATGGTGACGGTATGGGTGTTGGTAATCCATTATCAGAACATCCATTAGTTAGAATGGTTTCTTTCACTGGTTCAGGTAATACTGGCAGTAAAATCATGGAAAAAGCGAGTGTAGATTTCAAAAAAGTATCGCTTGAATTAGGTGGTAAATCACCATTCGTTATACTTGATGATGCTGATTTAGAAGCTGCAGCAGACGCAGCAGTGCATAAAGTAGTCGATAATTCCGGTCAAGTATGTATCGCAGGTTCACGTACATTAGTACCAGAATCTCAAAAAGATGCCTTTATTGAACAAGTTAAAGCTAAAATCCAAACAATTCATGTTGGTGATCCACAAGATAGTTCAGTAAATATGGGTCCTGTGATTAATGAAAAACAATTCAACCAAGTACAAGAATTTATAAAAATTGGTCAAGCAGAAGGTGCAACGCTTGAATTTGGTGGCGAAGGTAAACCAGAAGGCTTAGAAACAGGATACTATATCAAACCTACTGTATTTTCTAATGTAGACAACACTATGACAATTGCACAAGAAGAAATTTTTGGACCTGTTATGTCAATTTTGACTTATTCTGATTTAGATGAAGCCATTAAAATTGCCAATGATACAAAATATGGCTTAGCTGGTTATGTATACGGTAAAGATATGGAAACATTACAATATGTTGCAACATCATTAGAAGCTGGTGTTATTGAAATCAATGAAGCACCAAGAAGTTGGGACCTACCATTTGGTGGTTACAAACAATCCGGAATCGGCCGCGAATGGGGCGACTTCGGTATCGAAGAATTTTTAGAAGTAAAATCAATTTCAGGTTTCTTCAACTAAAAACTGGAAATGGCCTAGAAATATAATTATATTAAAAATATTTCCTAGTTCTACTCCAGCAATGTCACATATAAAAGCACATTACAAGTCATCACCTATTTAAGGTAGTAGCTTGTAATGTGCTTTTATTTTTATAATTAACTTGGATCAAATTGTGCTTCTAAATCAGTTTCTAATTTAAATACTATGATTCTTTCTCCTGTGCGAGAGCTCAAGTCTGTATGTAAACTTACGACATGTGCTCCAGTAATATTTAATATTATTTCTTTTAAGTGTTCTGCACCAGATTCAAGCAATTTAGATCGCGTTCGTTTAATTGATAGCAAGCCTTCTTGTGTTTCACACACAGTATATTCTGCTGGCGTCAAAATACCTTGCAAATCAATAATAATCATATTTCTTAAAATATCTGTTTTTACAGATAATGAGCCTCTACCGAGATATTCTTTTTCCCATTGTGTCACTGCTTTACTAATTTCAGATTCACAAGAGCCTTTCGTTACAGTCATTAAACGATATACCTCCTATTACTTCTAGCTAGCATTTGTTCATTCCTATGATAATGGTATCTTGCTATATTATATCAAAAATAATAACACTGTCACTTTTCATTACCAGATATGCCATTGTCCATCCGGAGTAATATTCGCTAAATGTAACCAATTATTGTCTACCTTTTGTTTAAAGTTTGGACTTTCTTGTAACAAGCGATCAATATGATCATCAGGCGCTTGAATTACAATTAGCAATCTTAGAGGTGCATGATATGCTTCATAATCAGATTTCATAACTGATTGCCATGGTAAACCAGTCAATAAATCACTCGCATTTCCTTGCATAACACCCAGTCCACCAGTCACTGTATGGGTAGTCTTACTACCACTACCGTAATAATGTGGTGCTACGGTAGAAGCGTAATATTGTAAGTTAATCCATTGAGCCACAGTAGCAGGCCCCGCGATAATATTTGCTAGAATAGAACCTGTTGGATCTTGGCGCCAATCATAATTTTGTAAGAAAGCTCTACCTTCTAAATTCGTCTGTTGTGTTAATGTTCTTTGGCCGATAATAAATGACGCATTTCTTGCTAATCCCCACTCTGGTCTAATTTCGCTCCAGTCATGTGCTAAACGTTGCGCTTCATGTTTTGCATTTTTAACTGATTGTGACAATCGAGGTAAAGTTAACATGCGCTCTGCATTAGCATTAAGACTTACTTGTGGCATTGCTGCTTTAATTTGTGTTAGTGCAGTTTGTGCAGCTGTAGATAAGTTAGGCACATAAATCCAATCCAACTCATCAAGAGCAGTATTATGTTGCGCTGCTACAAATACTGTTTCTTGTGGAATTGTGATTCCTACATTTATCAATGCTTCACGGACTTCTTCTAAATTACACAACATAGCTAACACCTTTGCATTAAATCCACTGGCAGCACCACCACATGCCCCACAATCTAAAGAAGAAGCATATGGATTATTCGCACTTTGACTACCGTGACCACATAAAACAACTAATGGTGAAAAATCATGTGTTAATCCCATTAACTCCAATCCTTGTTTTACATATGTCACTTTTTCTTCTTTTGTGAAGCCTACTGGTAAACCGTCTTCTTCTCCATACATTTCATGCGTTAAAGTCAGCGAGCTCTTTGGTTTATTGAACCAGTTTTTATAAAATTTTTGGATTAAGTTTCCAACAGGTCTAGGTACAAAACTACGCGAAAACATTTGGACACTGAGCCATGAGCCACTTAATTCAGGTAATAATAAACTTGGCAGCACATTTTGTTTCATTTTCTTAAACGTATAAATTAATGAACTCACTGAATATTTGCGTTGTAAATGCATCTGTAAATCTTGCGGACGCGCCACTTCTTTTACTTTATGTAGTGGCTCATTCATAACTGGTAAAGATGCATGACTGTGATGACTACCCAATTGACAACTTTCTATAGGTATGCCGAAAAACCCTGCTATACCAATTGTCTCAAAAGGTCCTGCTGCTTCTAGCTGGCGTCTAAATTGTTCTGATCGTACATCTATACAAAAGGCTAGTTGTGCTTGCGTACTGTCATTCTTTTTTTCTGCTTTTGAAACGTTCGTGAGTTGATGGCGCAATTGCTGGGCATAACTATCTTCCCACGCTTCTAACCACAATGTTCTACACGTTTTGTCATCCAATCGTTGCGCTAATTTCAAGTAGTCATGCTGTTTAGGCATCGACAATTGGTTCCAATGGCTTGTTGTTAACCCTCCCCAATGTATCCAATTATTTATCAACGTCACTACAGATGGACGTGCCACAGGGTTTGATGCATTAAAAGGGGCAAATGGTTGAATAAATACCCACTCCAATGCTAGACGAATCGCTAAGTATTCCGTTATCAATGGTACTTTATGACCCACTTTTTCATTTTGCCATAATAACATACCTGCCCAACCCGGTAGTGCTAATAAATGATTTTCTAAGTAACCTTGAATTTCATCATGTGGAATTGCTAAATGTTCTAACATTTGTGCTATAACTTCCAGTGGTTCAGAAGGTACTTGTTTTAATGCTTGTCGTTGTACTTTTGATAATGCTGGATCATGTGTTACTAATCGTTGCCAAGCATAAAAGAATCCTTCTTCACGTCCTGGCATTGTCCAACTTGATTGGTTTTCATCCAAGTACAACTTACACCATTTAATGACATGGTAATCAAGCAACTGTAGATATGATTCTTTCGGCTTATGTTTAATAAACTTACTTCTGGGTGGCATAGAGCGTTGTAACCAGCGTTGAAAGACATCATCATCAGGTAGTTCAGTTGTCGCCGCTAAGTCATAACTTTCAGATTCTATTGTTAACGGTTGATCATCTAATTTCAGGGCATTGCTCCCATATTGTTTTGCAACTTCAAAAGGTACATTTAACTGTTGTTGTTCTATCCATTGTTCCAAACGCTCAACTAAATAGCTATCCTCAATTTCACCTTTTTGATAAGCATCTTTAATAATTTTTTTGCCTGGAAATATATCTACATCTCTTGAATTATCTAACCATCTGCCGATAGTTTCGAATTGTTTATCTTCAAGGTTGACCCAAGGATGTCGTGCTGCAAATATAGAAATTGGTGATAATGGAACAATTACTTTTGTCGCACGTGTAATAACCGCTTCTATACTATCATTGTGCAATTGTTTGTGTGCTGTAGACTGCGCTGTAACCATGGTCATTCCTCCTTTAAGATAAAAATTTCTTGAGATAGTTAGGGTGCCGTTCTATTGCTTTTGTTTTCGCATCGCCTAAACGCACTAACCATAAATATATAATAGCGAAAACTTTTGATGATTGATGTTTCGCAACCCACGTACTTATAATGCTACCGAGCACTAAAATAACAGCTACCAATATTATAATAAATAGTGATGGGTGACTATTGCTAATAGCAATATTTTGTAACCACGCATTGAAATAATGATGGATAACAAAATAAACCACGCCCACTATAACGAGTGCGATGAGACCAATAATCCGCCCCATTTTGCCTTCACCAAATGCTACTAATTGAGTCCATGCCATTGACAATGACCATGCTAGAATAAGTGCACTGATTATTCGGTATCCCTCGCTCGGTTCTGCTAACCAGAAGATTATAGCTAATACAGCTGCTAAAATACGCCCACTAATAATCCAAAAGTACGACATTCTTTCATTAGCTCTAACTGGGACTTCAAAGTGTTGGAGTGCAGAGCCCGATCTTAAAAACAACGTTGCTTTGAATAAACCATGTAAAATAAGATGAATGATTGCAGCAACATAGGCGCCTAATGCACACTGTATTAACATAAAGCCCATTTGCCCCATAGTAGACCCAACCAGTTGTCGTTTATAATCTACATGAACCAAGCTAATGCCAGAACCTATTAATACAGAAATACATGCAATAATGATTAAAATCAATGATGCAAAATCACTATGAAACAACGGTGAAAAACGTGTCAACATAATACCACCTGCATTCACAATACCGGCATGCATAATTGCAGATACTGGCGTAGGTGCAGCAACAGATTCTATCAACCATCGTTGGAATGGCCATTGAGCTGCCGGAACAATCACAGCAATAATAAGCAGCAATGATAAACCAAAGTATTGCCATCCAGTAACCATACTAAGATGCGCTTCTGTTAAAGCTGCCGAAAACGTCCATTCTCCTGTAATAACAAATAACCATAAGACTGAACATGCTAAAGCTATCCAACTTAGTAAAAAATAACGACTTGTAACTTTTGCTGCCGCTTTAGTTACTTTCCATTTTCGATTCAGGCGCATCAGCAATGATAAACAAATTAAAGTCAGACCCCAAAATGCCGTCATTAAGCGTAAATCATCACTTAACCATGCAATCGCTGCAAAACTTGTCACTAATTGAAATAACACAAAATATTTACGATAATTAAAATCGCCTTTTAAATACTGCATCGAAAAGCGTTGGATAATTAATCCAATGACTAACACAAAGAATGCCATTAACCATGCGAGAATATCAAAATGAAAAGGTCCTAATTTCTCACTATTATCTATGTTAATTAAGGCAATTAATGCGATTAAAGGTGGTAATGCACTTATCCCTATATGTATTTTTATATAAGACAGTGGTACACGTTTATTAATAAAAATAACACCACTTATCCCAGCAATGATTAACGTGCTGACAAACACAATCATGAATGTTAAAAGTCCTGATGTAGCATCCATATACTAGGCCCCTTTCCAGTTAAAATAGTAAATGCTCAAAACTATATTTTACAAAATAAAAAAGCCAACAATTTGAAAGATACACTAAGTGTGTTTCATTACAAATGTTGACTTCATTACAACCTACTCCCGTAAAGGAATATTTTGCGCTGCTGTCGCTATGTTATCAATAATTTTTCGTTATACCGTTAACTATAGAAAGCAACTGCACCTAAGATACTTTTTCATTCAACCAATATTATTATATTAATCGTCTGCTAAAGTGGGAATTCACCTTTCAATAAGTAACGGTATATTAATTCAGAATAGTAACAATTTATAACTTTTTCAGCTATCTGTCAAGTTCTAAGCTATTGCTACACCAATATTACAACCATTAAAAATGGGAGTGGGACAGAAATCTGATTTAAAAAAATGATTTCGTCGTCCCACCCCGGCAAGGATGACTAGCTTTGAAAAAAGCTTGGTTTGAAGCGCATTTTCAATGCAGTCAGCTACTGCCCCCATATGAAAAGAGGTTTAGAATAAAATATGGAGTGGGACAGAAATCTGATTTAAAAAAATGATTTCGCCGTCCCACCCCGGCAAGGATGACTAGCTTTGAAAAAAGCTTGGTTTGAAGCGC
This sequence comes from Staphylococcus arlettae, assembly GCF_025560845.1. Lineage (NCBI taxonomy): Bacteria > Bacillati > Bacillota > Bacilli > Caryophanales > Staphylococcaceae > Staphylococcus > Staphylococcus arlettae. The sequence continues at coordinate 272,746 of NZ_CP094803.1, read as the reverse complement.
ATTTTCAATGCAGTCAGCTACTGCCCATATGAAAAGAGACTTTGTTGGCAGTTTTTGTGCACGCTTTCTGCCGGCACTGCCATGAATCTTGAAAAAATTATATAAATAAAACAGACAAACCCTTTGTCTTAATTTGCGAAGGGTCTGTCTACGTTCTGCTCTTCATTTCATATTACACTCGGCAAGTTACATACAACTCACCTTAAAACAACCCAGTAGGTTTTGTATCATAGCTAACTAAAAGGTTTTTAGTTTGTTGGTAGTGGTCTAACATCATTAAGTGGTTCTCTCTACCAATACCGGATTGTTTGTAACCACCAAATGCAGCGTGTGCTGGATATGTGTGGTAATTATTGACCCATACACGTCCTGCTTGTATACCTCTACCAATACGATAAGCAGTATTTTGACTACGCGTCCATATACCCGCGCCAAGACCATACATTGTATCGTTAGCCATTTCTAAGGCTTCTTCATTATCTTTAAATGTTGCTACAGACAGTACAGGACCAAAGATTTCTTCTTGGAAAATACGCATGTCTTGAGTTCCTTTGAAGATCGTAGGCTCAATATAAAAGCCATGTGCTAAATTATCATCTTCCGTACGGACGTTACCTCCGACTAGCACTTCTGCACCTTCATTTTTTCCAATATCTAAATATTTTTGAATTTTTTCTTGCTGTTCATTAGAAGTTTGTGCACCTACCATTGTTGTATCATCAAGTGGATTACCTAATTTAATTTTGTTCACTTTATCAATACATAATTTAATAAAATCTTCGTAAATATCTTCATGCACTAAGGCACGTGAAGGACATGTACATACTTCCCCTTGGTTAAGTGCAAACATGACTAACCCTTCTACAGCTTTATCTAAAAAGTCATCATCTTCATCCATAATATCTTTAAAGAAGACGTTAGGTGATTTACCACCTAACTCCAAAGTCACAGGAATAATATTATCACTAGCGTTTTTCATAATGATTTTTCCTGTTGTTGTTTCACCTGTAAAGGCAACTTTATTAATACCTGTATGTGTGGCTAATGCCTCACCCGCTTCAGCACCAAAACCATTAACGATATTTAATAATCCGGCAGGCAATAAATCTTCAATTAATTCAACAAAATGTAATACAGATACAGGTGTTTGTTCTGCCGGTTTTAATACAACAGCATTACCTGTAACTAAAGCTGGCGCAATTTTCCAAGTGGCCATAAGTATAGGGAAGTTCCATGGAATAATTTGACCTACAACACCAAGTGGCTCTTTGTAATGATATGCGACTGTATCATTATCAATTTGTGAAATGCCACCTTCTTCGGCACGTATCACTCCAGCAAAATATCTAAAATGATCTACCACTAATGGTAAATCTGCCGTTAATGTTTCACGTACAGGTTTTCCATTATCGAAGGTTTCAATCACTGCTAAGTATTCTAAATTTTGTTCGACACGATCAGCTATATCTAATAACAATTGAGAGCGTTCAGCGGGAGATTTTTTGCCCCACTCAACTTGCGCTTGTTGTGCAGCTTGAACCGCTAAATCTACATCTTCTTTAGTGGATTGTGGTACTTGTGAATAAACTTCACCTGTTATGGGAGAGAGATTATCAAAATAATTTCCTTGTTGCGGTGCTTGCCATTGGCCGTTAATAAAATTTTCGTATTGCGTTTTTACCTTGTATTGTGCATTTGGTTCAGTTGGATTAGTATAAATCATTTAATTACCTCCTTTTAGTAGTTCCTTACCCGCAACTACTTACTTGTAAGCGCTTAAATTATAATCCCAAAAACTGTATGAATTGCTAAAACAGACTATATTCTAACATCATACAAAGTTTACCTAAACTTTAAAATAGTTTAATCATGTTAAACCATGCTACATTGCCGTGTGTTGATGCGGAAGATCCAGCATTGGTATAACCATATTGTTCATACAAGGTAACCAACTCTTTTTTACATGTCAAGGTCACACCTTGACGTTGTGTTGACCTGGCTAACTGCTCAAAATGTTGCAACAACATACCAGCTAAACCTTGATGTTGATATTCTTGTGCTACAACTATGCCTAATATGCTGAGATACCCACCTGTTTCTGAATTAGGTTTAATACTATCAAATAAATCATCCGTTATATATTTTTGGTCGATAACGGGACCATTTATATAACCTGCAATAGTATTCGTTGTATCATCCACAGCAACTATAAAGCTATCTGTAATCAAAAAAGCACGTTCGCGTAATGCCTGTTCAGTCGCTGCTTCTTCTGGGGTAAACCCCGCTTGTTCTAATGGAATGATTTGCTCTAAATCTGTTTGCTGTACTTGTCTAAATTGTAACACTGCCATCCCTCACTATTATGCTCGTATTTAAATAGAGTGTAGGCAAATATTAGATAGCTGTCAAAATTCAAACTAATAAATATGCTATACCACTAACAATGATTGAGGTAATCAGCATAGCCATTAGCGGTTTAAAGGCACGCTGTCTTAAATCTGCCAAATTAACATTCAATCCTAATCCTACCATCGCTGCCGTTAATAACCATGTTGTCAGTGTAGACACACTGTTCATTACATTTGATGCTACTGGAATCATCGGACCTAGTACATAACTACCTATAATACTCATAATAATAAAACCTATTAAAAACCAAGGGAATGGTATTTTAGTAGTATCATTTTCAGTTGAACTCTGTTTGCGTTTCATTAAATACATAAAAATAAATGCTACGGGTACTAATAGAAACACTCGTCCCAATTTAGTAAGTAATCCTAAGGCCATCGCTTCATTACCTGCCGGTGCAGCAGCTACAGCTACATGTGCTAATTCATGTAAACTCATCCCACTCCACGTACCATATTGTACAGGTGTTAATGATAATACCGGCGCTAACATCGTATAACCGATTGCAAACACAGTACCGACTAGTGCGATCATACCTACACCAATCGCTGTATCCTCTTCTTTCGCTTTCACAATAGGTGCAATCGCTGCAATCGCCGCTGCACCACAAATACCAGTACCCACACCAACTAACAACGAAATCATTTTATCTGCTTTGAACAATTTAGCTAAGCTAAGCATAACTATTATTGCTAGTGCCACAATACAAGCATCTCGTAATAATAAACCTAGTCCTTCATTAAAAATAATCGTAATATTTAATTTTAGTCCGTACAATACAATTGCCACACGTAATAATACAAATGACGAAAACTTAATGCCTCGTTGAATCGCTCGAGGATAGCCAAATAATTGTCGAAATACCACTGCTATAATAATGGCACAAGCCATTTGACCAACACGATCAAACCCCGGCAGTAAAGCTAATACGTAGCCTATACCTGCAATAGCGAACGTAAACACTACACCTAACAACCAACTCAGCACTTTGTATTGTTTAAGTTGAAGTCCAAACATAAGTATTCCATCTCCTTTTCGTTTAGCATATAGCGCTCGCTTTTATAAGTAAAATTAATTATTATAATAATTACTATAAGTAATTTGATATGAATAATTGGAGGTATACAATATGGATCGCTATTTAAATGTCTTTATCAGTGTTGCAGAGCAACAAAGTTTCTCAAAGGCAGCAAAATTACATCACATGACACAGCCTGCAGTCAGCCAATACATACGTACATTAGAAGAGCGCATGAACACCAAATTATTAGATCGAAATAATAAACGTGTCCATCTCAATAAAGCTGGCGAAATTGTTTATCATTACAGTAAGGAAATTATGGGTATGTATGAACGCATGCATTATTTAGTTGATGATTTAAATCACACTGCTAATGGACCATTAAAAATTGGAGCAAGTTATACTTTCGGGGAATATATATTGCCCCATATCATTGCCAAAACTAAAGAACACTGTCCAGAAGTCCAACCTATCGTCACAATTGGCAACACTGAAGAAATAGCTGCACTAGTAGAAAATCATCAATTAGATATCGGAATTGTCGAAGGTCATTTTAAAAATCGCACGTTAATACCACATAAATTTGCCGAAGATGAAATGATTATCGTCGCTACACCAACGCATCCTTTGTTGCAAAAATCACACATCACGCATCATTTACTAGAAACACAAACTTGGATTGTAAGAGAGGAAGGATCTGGTACTAGAGAAGCATTGAATAACGTCTTCAAATTATTTGCTATTAGCCCTAATAATCTCATACACTTCAGCAGTACACAACCTATTAAAGCATCGGTGGAATCTGGGTTAGGTATTAGCTTTTTATCAAAATGGGCAGTCAAAAAAGAATTAGCTAGAGGGGAGCTTGTTGCTGTTGATATGAATTTCCTTCCTTACAAACGGACCTTTGCATACTTAACCCATTCACCGTTTCAAACGAAATCATTAGAGGTATTTATAGATATCCTGTGTCACCATCAGTTAGATTAAGCGTACGTAAGTCCATTCTAACTAAGATAAAACATATTATTGGTAAAAATAATATACTTGATATAAAATTTATACTAAATTGACTGTAGGAGGAATTTTATGACTGTTACTGGACATCACCACATTTCAATGTATACCAAAAATGCCAAAGCAAACAAAGACTTTTACACTAACGTACTAGGTTTAAGATTGGTAGAAAAATCTGTCAATCAAGATAACCCTAAAATGTATCATTTATTTTTCGGAGACGAAGTAGGTTCAGCTGGAACTTTATTAAGTTTTTTTGAAATACCTAATCTGGGTAAAAATCGTCCGGGTACTAATTCTATTCATCGCATAACTTTACTCGTACCAGACAGTACAGCCCTTACTTATTTTCAAAATCGTTTGGAAGCGCGCGGTGTTACTACTCAACCTCTTACTTATTTGAATCAAGATGCACTAGTGTTTCATGATGTAGATGGCTTAGAGCTTGTTTTAATGGTTAACAACCAGCATGCCTTACCAACGTTTTGGCGTCACAACCCTTATAGCGATATCCCGAAAAAATATCAAATATTAGGCATGGGACCAGTAGAATTACGCGTTAAAAAAACGCAGCCGACTATGGAATTTTTAACTCAAACATTAGGATACTATCGACGAGATGATACTACAGAACTTGTCTACACACTTGATGATTCGGGCTACTATACAGATATCGTAGTCGTTTCACAACAAGGTGCTTCTGCAAGACCAGGGCAAGGATATGTGCATCACTTGGCTTGAAACACACCGACAGATGACGATTTAACAGCTATGCACAATAGTATCAACCAGCTACCTGGCAATAATTCAGGCATCGTTGATCGCTATTTCTTTAAATCGTTATATTACCGTCAAAATAAAATTTTATATGAATTTGCAACTGCTGAACCTGGTTTCACTGTAGATACTAGTGTTGAAAACTTGGGTAAAGAACTTAACTTACCAGATTTTTTAGAAGCGCAACGTGCAGATATAGAAGCTTCATTACACAAACTATAAATAAAGGAGACTAACACTGTGGCAGAATTAAAAATGAACCAACATTCACCATTAGAATTCGGTTTATACTCATTAGGTGATCATTTGCTCAACCCACATAACGGAGAGAAAGTCAGTTACGAGCAACGCATTAACGAACTTATAGAAGCAAGTAAACTTGCTGATCAAGCAGGCATTGATGTCTTTGCAGTAGGCGAAAGTCACCAAGAACATTTCACTACTCAAGCACATTCTGTAGTATTAGGAGCTATTGCCCAAGCTACTGACAATATTAAAATTTCTAGTTCCTCAACAATTATTAGTGCGACAGATCCTGTACGTGTATTTGAAGATTTTGCTACATTAGATTTAATTTCGCATGGCCGTGCAGAAATAGTTGCTGGTCGTGCTTCACGAACAGGTATTTTTGAATTATTTGGGTATGATTTAAATGACTATGACGCTTTATACGAAGAAAAATTAAATCTCTTATTAGAACTTAATAAACACGACCGAATTACTTGGTCAGGACAATATCGACCTGACTTAAACAATGCGCGTATATATCCACGTCCAATAGACAATACTATACCTATTTGGCGAGCAGTCGGTGGTCAACCAGCTAGTGCAATTAAAGCAGGTCGCCAAGGTATTCCTATGATGATTACGACACTTGGAGGTCCAGCAATGACCTTCAAAGATTCTATAGACGAATATCGAAATGCTGCACAAGCTAATGGTTTTGATACCGATGCATCATGTTTACCAGTTTCTACTGCTAGCTTATTTTATACGGCACCGACAACACAAGATGCTTTGAAAGAATATTATCCACATCTAAATACAGGTATGGCATTTATTAGAGGAGCCGGATATCCTAAGGCACAGTTTGCCAATGCGCCTGATTATCGAGATGCGTTAATGGTAGGTAGCCCACAAGAAATTATCGAAAAGATCCTCTATCAACACGAACTATATAATCATCAACGTTTTATGGCACAAATTGATTTTGGTGGCGTCCCATTTGATAAAATCATGCAAAATATTGAATTAATTGGTAACGAAATTATTCCAGGCGTCAAAAAACATTTAAACAAGTAGGTGATAAAGGTGAATATAGTTTTACTTTCTGGCTCTAGTGTAGGATCAAAAACACGTACTGCCATGAATTATTTACAGCAACAATTAACAATGCTAACAGATGATAATATTGAGCTTATTGATTTACGTGATAAATCCATCGAGTTTAGTGATGGTAGAAATTATTTAGACTATAAAGACGACACATTAGCAGTCACAACTGCTTTAATGCAAGCAGATATTATTTTTATAGGCTTCCCTATTTTCCAAGCTTCGATTCCTGGAGCATTGAAAAATATTTTTGATTTATTACCTGTTAATGCTTTTAAAGATAAAGTAGTAGGTCTGTTAGCCACTGCTGGTTCATCAAAGCACTACCTTATCCCTGAATTACAATTAAAACCAATACTCGATTATATGAAAGCACATACGATGCAAACTTATGTTTTTATTGAAGAACGTGATTTCCAGCAGCAAACCATTGTCAATGATGACATTGTTTTCCGCTTAAATGCTTTAGCACAATCTACGTTACGCATGGCTAAAACGTATCAGCAAATTTTGCAAGATGAAGAATCACAATATGACTTTTAATACTGTAGATAAAAAGTAGGCTGAAACCTACTGACAATATGACAAAGAGGCCGGACGCAACAATAATGTCCAGCCTCTTTTGGTTGTATTATTTTAATATTGCTTCAAGCGTCGATTCACCTTAACAATAAGCAAAATACTAACTAACAATAGCAAACCACCTACTATATACTGAGTGACATTGGTATGTTGTCCTGTTTGTGGTAACGCGGTTTGCTTATCTATATTCTGGTACCCATTGTTATTACTTTTGCCAAACATCGATTGATGCTTACCGTCATCCAAAGTTGACTTAATTGGTGACATGGGTAATGACGGTCTCATACTTGATTCTGGCACTACTGTTGCAGGTTGGGATACAACTGGTCTTTGGTCGCTTTCTTTGTCGATCTGCTGTGATTGTGTATGCCTCGTATCAATTGCTTGTTGGCCTTGTTCTATTGGCATCGACTTCTCCATTATCGAGCTATGTACTTTATGTTTTTGCACATTTGTTGATTGATGAACTTCTTGAGGTTTTCCATTGGCGTCCATCCGTTCTGTTGATTGTTGAGGTACTTTAGATGCTTCTTTGTCAGATTCAACTGATTGTTGGTTGTTCATTTTAAGTTGTTTCGTTTTTGCGGATGTTCCTTCTTTGGTCATTGATTCTGTAACTAGTTGTGGTGTTTTTGATACATGCTTTCCTTGTTCAACTGCTGATTGCTGTACTTTACTTGATTGAGTAGGTTGTGAATTGTGCAAACTTTCGTCTGTCTGTACAGCTTCTGAAGTCTTTATCACAAAACGAATATCACGAAATTGCGATTTTTCATTTTTATCATCAATAATTCCAATAGAATTACCATATTCATCAATGGCGCTAACATGAGAGAATTTATAAGCTGCGGCTGTGCTATCAAGCGGAATTGTAAGTGCTATTGGCACAATCCAATGACCGTCTGGTTGCTGAGTCACTTTAGTCACATCAGCGAATTTACTTATACCTGCTGCTCCAATATCCGGATCATTGACAAAGCCTAACGATACTTCCGTCAACTTACTGACATCTTTAATCGTCACAGACGCTTGAATCGTATCACCAGGTTGATACACAGCCTTATCTGTAGTAATCGCCAAAATATTAGGAGCTTCTTTGTCTAGTGTAGATTGAGTAGCAGTGTCTACTACATTTTGGACTTTAAATGCTAAACCAGAAACATCTATATTTGTTGGATTTAATTGTGGTGCTATAGTGTCACCGTTACCTTCAGAATCATCCACAACGAGTGCTGAAAATTCAAATGAAGTATCCCCTATTTTATCTGGAATTGCTATTTCAATTTCAGCAGTCCATATATCATTAGCTTGTTGAGTAATATGCGTGGCACTTTCAGCTAATGAAGTCACACCTACGCGCGTTGTATTATTAAAAGCCACTGTTACATCTGTTAATGCATGTACCGATTTGATTTGTACACGTACTTTCACTTTTTCTCCAGGAGCATAACTACGCTTATCTATACTCACAGACTGTACTTTTGGTCCTTCTGCTTGTGTCTGTATATCTATTGCTCGTGTCACTGCTTCTGGATAAGTGGTCTCTTGACTATGCGCTGGGGCATAAGTTGAAGTGGAAATAAGACTAGATGTAACGATGCCCAGCAGCGTCACACTTATTTTAGGTAATAATTTTCTTTGTTGTTGTATCATGATGTCCTCCAAAATTGTATTTCTTACTTACTTTTTTATAGTATATCGAAATTCAGAAGTAGTCAATTTAATATTTATTTTATACAATAAGACCCACCAAGTACCAACTTGGCGGGTCTTATTAATTTATTTTTCATTTAATTCTAATGCTTGTGCAGTTGCTTTACGTGTTTCGTGTAATAGTTTTGTATCTTCAATTAATGATTGACCATAAGATGGAATCATTTCTTTAAGTTTTGGCTCCCATGCTTGTTTAAATTGTGGGAAGTTCTTTTCAATGACTTCTAAAGCCACTGATACTGAAGTAGATGCTCCTGGTGATTCGCCTAGTAAAGCGATAACTGTATGATCTTCTGAATTCACTACCTCTGTTCCGAATTGGATAAAGCCACGACCGTGTTCTTTTGTATCTTTAATCACTTGAACACGTTTACCTGCAATGTGTAAATCCCAATCTTCGTCTTTAGCATCTGGAATAAAGCGACGCAATTCTTTCATACGGTCTTCTTTACCCATTAAGACTTGTTGTACAGAATATTTTACTAATGGGAAGTTTTTCGTTGCTGCAGATAACATCGTTACCACGTTGCTAGGGTTGATTGATTTAAATAAATCTAAATTAGAACCATTTTTTAAGAACTTAGGTCCAATAGCTGCAAATGGTCCGAATAATAAACTTTTCTTACCATCAATATAACGTCTATCTAGATGTGGTACAGTCATAGGTGGAGTGCCAGGTGGCTCTTTCCCATAAACTTTGGCGTCATGTTCATTAACAATGTTTGGATTACTACATACTAGGAATGCACCACTGATTGGGAATCCTCCTAAATGCTTACTTTCAGGAATATTTGTTTTTTGTAACATTGGTATGGCATTACCACCAGCACCGATAAAGATATAGTCTGCAACATGAACATCGACCTGATTATTTTGTAAGTTACGTACTTTCACTTCCCATTTTTTATCATCACGTTGTTTAAAATCAACGACTTCATGACGATAATATACATCAGCGTTGTCATGTCCTTCTATATTCTTAGCCATTTTACGTGTTAACTCACCAAAATTCACATCTGTACCTTCATTAATTTTACTAGCTGCAAATGGTGTATTGCTTGAACGACCTTCCATCATTAATGGGATCCATTGTTTTAATACTTCTTTATCCTCAGAGTATTCGATATCTTCGAACATTGGCAATTTAGCTAATTTTTCATAACGACGTTTTAAGAAGTTTACATTTTTAGTTCCTAATACGAAACTTATATGTGGTAATGGACGAATGAAATCTTTCGGATTTTGGATAGCGTTACTTTTAATTAAGTATGACCAAAATTGCTTTGAAACTTCAAACTGTTCATTAATTTCTTTCGCTTTTTCAACATCGATTGAGCCATCTTTTTGTTCCACTGTATAATTCAATTCGCATAATGCCGCGTGTCCTGTTCCTGCATTGTTCGTCTCATTTGAACTCTCAATTGCGGGTTGATCTAAACGTTCAAATAGCTTTATGTTCCAATTTGGTTCGACATCTTTCAAAAATGAACCAAATGTTGTGCTTAATACTCCTGCGCCAATTAATATGACACTTTTATTTTCAGTATTATCCATTAGGAACCACCTTTCCCATATTAGTTAATTTATAGTGTGTGCATCAGTCTTGCTCACTATCATTAGAATTATCTACCCTATAGTCCACACTGACAAAAGAGCATTTTGTACAAATATTATTTGTAAGCGATGTCAATTGTGATTTTAAACTAGGATTGTGAAAAAGTAAATTTCGTAGTTATTTAACTTATGTGCTTAAACAACTTAATAGCATATGTTTAAACATCAATTTTTAACTAAACTACTATCTACAGTTAATTACTTTTACACACATCTGATGACTTGATGTATTTTTATTATATCTCATTTTAACGCTAATTTTCAATACAATTTCTAACATTTAGAAATTTTAACTCAATTCTAACGTTATTTAACTTTTACACTACATAACATTATGTTATATTTCATGTAAGGGCTTACATTTGAAGGGGGTATGTCTTCTAATGAATACAAGTGATGCTGTTGTATGAAAGTAATACCATTAAATGAATTACACACAATAATTAAAAATGATGATGTCATCGCACTCGCTGCCTTGTCGGTTGCCAATCTACCAGCGGAATTATTAAAACACATGACGAAACAACATGATGATACGGGAAAATTAACTGGTCTTACATTTATGTTAGCTAATGATATTAGTAATTATGCGGATGGGATAGATTTAGACGCTTTGGTAGAGCGAGGAATGATTAAAAGACTCATCATGAGTATTATCACTGCATCACCTGCAACTGTTAATGCTATTAAGCACGATGCGCTTGAAGCGTATTTTATACCTCAAGGTGTAATGACTACGCACTATCGTAGTGCAACATCTGCTTCACCCGGTATGATTACGAAGATTGGCTTAAACACTACTGCCGATCCACGTTATCAAGGTGGTAAAGCAAATGACCGTACTACTGAAGATTTGGTAGACTTGATAGAAATTAACAAAGAGCAATATTTACACTATAAATTTCCAAATATTGATGTAGCCCTACTACGAGGAACGTATGCAGATGAAAAAGGCAATATTTATATGCACCACGAAACACATTTAGGAGAAGGTTTCAGTGTGGCAGCAGCTGCACACAATAACAACGGTACTGTCATTGTACAAGTAAAGGCTATCGTCGCAAACGGTAGTTTTAATCCAAATGAAGTGTTTATTCCAAGTGAATTAGTAGATTACGTTGTTGTCAACAAAGACCCTAAATATCATAAACAAGTTATGCAAAAGTATTATGACCCTGCTTTAGCTGGCCATTATCGTATCGCTTCAATGACTCAACCACAACTAGACCTCACAGATAAAAAATTAATTTTAAGACGCGCAGCACAATTTTTAACTCAGGACGACGTAGTTAGCGTTGGTTTTGGTATTAATAATGATTTGTCACAATTACTTATAGAAGAAAAAGTGACGGAAGCTGTGCAACTAAATATCGATACTGGTACTTATGGTGGTTTACTAGGCAGTGGTATGCAATACGGTATGAATTATAATTTAGATGCCAAAATGAGACATGATATGACTTGGGATTTCATTTATAACGGAGGTATTGATATAGCCTTTTTAAGTTTTGGCGAAGTCGATGCTGATGGTAATGTAAATGTTTCACTTCTTGGTGATAAGATGAATGGTTGTGGTGGCTTCATTGATATTAGCCAAACCGTTAAAACCATTATATTTTCAGGTAAATTAGTTGTTGGGGGTCAACTAAATATTCAAGACGACCATATCACTATCGCACAAGAAGGTACACCTTCTAAATTCGTTGATACCGTTCAACATATCGACTTTAATGCAAATTATGCACGCAGCTTAGGACAAACCGTTTACTACGTGACAGAACGTGCTGTCTTTCAATTAGTTGAAGATGGTATTGAATTAATTGAAATTGCTCCAGGCGTCGATTTGCAACACGACGTTTTAGATAAATTATCATTCCAACCATTGATTGCTGACAAACTACACACTATTGATTCAAACATCTATCGTCAACATTGGGGAATGCTGTATAAGTCACTTTAGCACTGGGAGTTATTTACACTTAGGGGGTATTTAAAATGAATTATGATTGGATAAAAACAAGATCAGATTTTGATGAAGAGAAACCCGCAATTATAGACCCAGCAAAAGGCACACAATGGACATACCAACAGCTAAATATTCGCGCTGATAATTTAGCACATCACCTACGTGAACAAGGTATTAAGCAAGGTGATGTAGTTGGTATCTTCGCACCCAATGATGTCGCAATATTAGATGTATTATTTGCTTCATTCAAACTAGGAGCCATTTATTACCCTATCAACTGGCGTTTAAGTCCAGAAGAAATTGAAACTGTGGTTAATGATTCAGGCGTTAAGTTAATTTTTTATTCAACAAAACACCTATCTAGTTTAACTCAAATACCAGAGGACTTAATCTATTTAGATATTGATACACCCGCCTATGATGAGATTGTAAATCCAGAAGTACATCACCCATTCACTGCAGTGTCAGTAGAACATGATGACATAGCATCCTTGTTGTATACAAGTGGTACTACAGGTACTCCTAAAGGGGTCATGTTCACATATGAATCTTTTGTCAACAATGGTATTAATTTAAATTTAACTTACAACACGGTGCCTGATGATGTCGCTATTGTTTCACTACCAATGTTCCATGTATTTGGTTTTAATGATTTAACAATTCCTATGTTAATGAATGGTTCCACAATAGTGTTACAACGTTACTTTAATGGCGAAGGATTGAACGACCTTATGGCAAAATTCAAACCTAATTATGTGATGTTGATTCCAACTATGTACTATGGCATGTTAATAGCTGACAATTTCAATCCAGCAAACTTTGAAAACGCACGCTATTTAATTCAAGGTGGCTCTGCCCCACTACCCGCTGTTCAAAAGAAATTCGCCAGTATGAATCTCTTTTTAATCAATGGATATGGATTAACTGAAGCGCCACTAACTACTGTCAACACACCAGATAACGCTATCAATAAGCCAATGAGTATCGGTAAACCAGTGATGTTTACAGAAGTTCGTGTGTTAGATGACACATATCAAGATGTAACACCTGGAGAAATTGGTGAATTGGCTATTCGTAGTAAAAATGTAACACCTGGTTATTGGAATAAACCTGAAGAAACTGCTAAGTCATTTCATAAAGATTTCTTCTTAACGGGAGATTTAGCTCGTTTAGATGAAGACGGTGATATTTATATTGTCGATCGTAAAAAAGAAATGATTATTACAGGTGGCGAAAATGTGTTACCTTCAGAGGTCGAACGCGTACTATCTGAGCACCCTATCATTGAACAATGTGTTGTCGTCGGTTATGACAGCCCGAAATTTGGAGAGTCTGTTGCCGCTGCAATAATTTTAAAAGAAGACACAGCGAATTATGAACAAGAATTAGATAGCTATGCACGCGAACACTTAGCTGGTTATAAAATCCCTAGAATGTATCTTAAAATTACTCATATGCCTTTAAATGCAACATCTAAACCAGACAAACTATCACTACAAAAATTAATGAATGACAGAGCACAACAAGAAGATGAACTTGCGTAAACTAGTTTCAAAATTAAACTGCTTATTATTTTTTTAACAATAAATGTAAGCGTTACCAAAAACGATGGAGGTTGATTTTATGTCAACAAAAAATGAAACTTTAAAAGCATTATATCCTGAAGATGTGTTAAGTATTGCCAAAGATTTAACTGATGGTGAAGTAACGTTGTTAAAACAATTAGATGATTTATTAGAAAGCAAATACCGTGACTCTATTAACGACCATTGGGTTAACGCTACAATACCCGAAGACTTCTTTGATGATTTAGGCAAACTAAATTATTTTAACAATCCTTTACTATTCGAAGGACGAGAAGGCGCTAAAACACCGAGTCAACTATTCCAGTTTTTCATGTCTTATACTATAGCTCGATTTGACGTGTCTTTAGTCACATTACTTGGTGTTCATCAAGGATTAGGGCATAATTCATTCTTATTTGGTGGTAGCAAAGAACAAGTCGCCTATTATATTCCTAAATTACAATCACACGAACTCCGAACTTGTTTTGCTTTAACTGAACCAAATCATGGGTCAGACGTTGCAGGTGGACTTGAAACAACAGCTGTTCGTGATGGTGATAAATGGATATTAAACGGCGAAAAAAGATGGATTGGTGGTGCACACTTAGCTGATGTTATTCCAGTCTATGCTGTAGACCCTGAAACAGGTAAACCAAAAGGTTTTATCATTCGACCTGATCAAGAAGGTGTCGAAATTGATATTATTCAAAATAAAATTGCTTTAAAAATTGTACCCAACGCCAATATCAAACTAAATAACGTAGTTGTAGAAGAAAGTGAAAGATTACAAAATATTAATAGCTTTAAAGATATTGCAAAAGTTCTATATTCTACACGTGCTGGCGTTGCATATATGGCTACAGGAGCGATTGCAGGTGCATTACGTGCCACACTGAACTATGTAACTCAACGTAAACAGTTCGGTAAAAAGTTAAGTCAATTCCAATTAATCCAAGAAAAACTCGCTATGATGGAAGGTAATTTGGCACATGCTATGTCAATGTGTGCACAGCTTGCACGTATGCAAGCAAATGGCGAATACGATGAAGTAGCCACTTCTACTGCTAAAATGATGAACGCTTTACGTCTAAGAGATTCGGTAGCAATGGGTCGTGGGATTACAGGCGGTAATGGTATCTTAGCTGATTATGATATTGCCCGCTTCTTCTCAGATGCTGAAGCAATTTACACTTATGAAGGTACACATGAAGTCAACGCATTAGTTATTGGTAGAGCACTAACAGGAGATTCAGCCTTTCTATAAAAATGATTTAATTACATGGAGGTAATGTTATGACTATAAGAAAAGCCACTGTATTAGGTGCAGGAACAATGGGTAGCCAACTTGCTGCCTTACTTGTAAATGCGGGATTAAAAGTAAAATTATTAGATATTGTGATAGATGAACAAGAACCAAATAAAATTGCTCAAAAGGCTTATAACATCATTACAGATAAGAAGAAACCTATGTTATTTGATTTGCAATATGCTTCTAATTTATCAATTGGTAACTTTCAAGATGATTTAGTCCAAGGTGATGATAGTGATATTTATATTGAGGCAGTCAAAGAAGATATCGACATCAAACACCAAGTATGGAACCAAGTACAACAAATAGCGAAGGACAGTGCTATTTTTGCTACTAATACATCAGGTATCCCTATAGAGGGTATTGCCAAAGCGTTTGATCAGCAAGCGCGTTCTCGATTTTTAGGACTACACTTCTTTAATCCACCACGGATTATGAAGTTAGCTGAAATCATTCCGAATCAAGAAACGAGTTCTGAAATTATTACACAAGTCCAACGTTTTGCTGAGGATGTATTAGGTAAAGGCGTTGTAATTGCTAACGATGTACCAGGATTTGTTGCCAACCGTGTCGGTACACAAACGATGAATGACGTTATGTATCGTGCTGAACAACAAGGATTATCCATTACTGACGTTGATGCTCTAACTGGTCAAGCTATCGGACGACCAAAAACTGGGACATATGGTTTAACTGACTTAGTAGGTTTAGATATTGCTGTAGCTGTAATGCAAGGTTTACGTCAAGACCCTGCAGAACAACCATATTTTAAAGAAGTAAAATTATCACAACAACTATATGAAGCTGGCGCATTAGGTCGCAAAACAAAACAAGGCTTCTATAAAAAAGAAGGTAAACAACGGTTAGTCTTTGATGCATCAGTTAACGATTACGTTGCCCAATCAACACCGAACTTACCTATCTTGGCACAATTCAATAAAGATTTATCTCATAATCTAGATGTTATCTTCAATGCAACAGATGAGGCCGGAACATTTTTATGGGAAACGCTACGTAATAATTTTTATTACGCTGCTATCAATGTCCCGAAAGCTGCTCCTGATTTTAAAGACATTGATCGTGCGCTTGTTTGGGGCTTCAATTGGAAAAAAGGACCATTTCAATTATGGGACTTAATGGGCTTTGACCGTGTCAAATCAAGAATGCGTGATGAATTAGGCACATTGCCCGACTGGATCGAATCATTAAATGGATCGTTTTATCAACCTCAAGAATCTATTGAGCGTGTCACAGCTATTACTGACCAAATCGAACAAGAATTATGGGATAAAGAAGATTCCAAATTAGCAGTCGTTAACACAGACCAATTACTACTTAAATTACAAAGTAAAAATAATATCATTTCAGACGGCTTTGCCGATGATTTAGTAGAAGCTATTGATGTCTTAGAAAATAATGACTATAGTAGCATGGTCATTTATGCAGATGGTCATAACTTTAGTGTTGGTGCTAACCTCTACATGATGAAAAAAGCACACGAAGATGGCTTAGTTGATACTTTAGTTGGTGACGCTGTGGATAAATTACATTATAGTTTCAGTCGCTTAAAACATTCATTAAAACCAGTAGTCACTACTACACAAGGTAAAGTACTGGGTGGTGGTTGTGAGTTAGTAATGCACTCCCCATTTGTCGTTGCATCAAGTGAAACGTATATCGGTTTAGTAGAAACAGGTGTAGGACTGTTACCAAGTGGTGGTGGTTTAGCTGAATTAGCAACACGTATCTTGAGCACTGACCATAAAGCTAACGACAAACAAGAAAGTGTATCAAAAGTATTGATGAATGTTGGTTTAGCCAAAGTAGCTACTAATGCTCATGAAGCTGTACGTTATGGTTATTTAAAACCAACTGATACGATCATCTTGAACACTGACCAACGTGTTGAAGTAGCATTGAAACGCGCAGCTTATGAAGCACAAACGAACTATATACCAACACCAAAACCAAACTTCATCGCTTTAGGTAAAGACTTTAAAGCATTAGCACAAGGTCAATTAGACGCACAACGTCTCGGTCATTTTATCAGTGACTACGACTACGAAATTGCCTTAAAAGTAGCCGATATTTTGGCTGGTGGCGATTTACCACGTAACACATATGTCAATCAACGCTATTTACAAAAACTAGAAAAACAAGGATTCTTAGAACTACTAAATAATGAAAAAACGTATGATCGTATATCACACATGCTAAAAACAGGAAAACCGTTACGTAACTAATCATTGAAATTGAGTAGAGAGAGGATGAAGTTAAATGCAAGATGCATATATTGTTGCTTATGGACGTTCTGCCGCAAGTAAAGCTAAAGGTGGCGCATTATTTCATGAAAGACCTGATGAAGTAGCTGCTCAAGTATTAAAGGGAGTATTAGATAGAGTTGATGGCAATTTCACTCCAGACATGGTAGAAGATGTCATTGTCGGTAACTCTTTCCCTGAAGGTTTACAAGGACAAAACATCGCACGTTCTATTGCCTTACTCGCAGATATGCCTGACAGTGTTCCTGGACAAACTGTCAATCGTTACTGTTCATCTGGACTACAAACGATTGCGTTAGCAGCCAATCAAATTAAAGCTGGCCAAGGTGATATCTTAGTAGCGGGTGGAATAGAACTAATGAGTGCTGTTCCAATGGGTGGTAATGAACCTACCAACAGCCCATTACTACAAGATGAAGATCGTGGCGTATCGTATCCTATGGGATTAACAGCTGAAATGGTAGCTGATACGTATCAAGTATCGAGAGCAGATCAAGATGCCTATGCTGTCCAAAGTCATCAACGTGCTTATGAAGCTCAACAAGCTGGGAAATTTGAAGATGAAATTATCCCTATCGAAGTGAACGATGTGTCATATGACCACAATGGTCCTGTAGTCACTAAAAAACAATTCAAAACAGACGAGATGATAAGACCTGATACAAATGCCGAAGCACTGGCACAGTTACGCACTGTCTTTAAGGCTGACGGCACTGTGACGGCAGGTACATCTGCACCATTAACTGACGGCTCAGGCTTTGTAGTAGTTATGTCAGGTGACAAAGTTAAAGAATTAGGTGTTACGCCAATTGCTCGTTTTGTCGGCTTTAAAGCTGTTGGTGTAGATCCAAAATTAATGGGTATTGGACCGGCTTATGCTATACCTGAAGTACTGTCAGCCAATGGCTTAACAATTGATGATATTGACATTACCGAATTAAACGAAGCATTTGCATCTCAAACGCTCGCATCCATTCGCGAAACTGGTTTAAACATAGATAAAACCAATGTCAACGGTGGCGCAATTGCCTTAGGACATCCTTTAGGTGCTACAGGAGCAATGCTAACTGGACGTTTATTATCAGAAATGAAAAAACAACCACACACACGTTACGGCATGGTCACTATGTGTATCGGTGTAGGTATGGGTGCTGCCGGTATATTCGAATATATTCGCAATTAATACCTGTTCAATTCTCAAAATAATCTAGTCACAAAACACTTCAAATAAAGATTATTTAAATATAAAGACTACCATCAAATCACTTACGGTTGATGGTAGTCTTTTTTGTTATTCGCACTGTTAAAAAAGTAAATAAAATATACATATTTTTTTATTTGAATTATTTTTGTTAAACTAAATATTAGTTTAACTTAGGAGGTTTTTTTGTGGGAAAAATTTTATTTATCAATCCAGGGTCAGAAGGTCACATCAATCCAACGATTGAAGTATGTAAGTCGTTGGTAGACCAAGGAGAAGAAGTCGTTTATTATTTAAGCGATATATACGAATCTAAACTAGCTAATACTGGAGTCGAGATACGTTCGTTACCTATCGATTCAGTGGTCGAATCCTTTACAGCATATGGTAATAATAATGTGTTAGACGTCATCAATGGCGTGTTGAATACTGCCCATGTCATGTTACCACGCATTTTAAATGATATTAAACATGAACATTTTGATTATGTAATCTATGATTCTATGTTTGGGTGTGGCTATTTAATTGCTCAAAAATTAAATATTCCTGCTATTTCATCCGTTACCACTTTTGCTAAAACGAAGCCATTGTTCGACAATTTTATCACTTCAATTGAAAATCAACTTGATGATTCGGAAGTTGCACGTTCTAACCAAATATTCCAAAGTTTAAAAACCGATATTGAAACAACATATCAAGTTCAAATACCGTCACGTCATGAAATTATGAATAATCCTGGTGATTTAAATATTTCTTATATTATGCAAGGATTTCAACACGATGTTGAGCAGTTTAATGCTCAAGAGTTTGTGTTTGCTGGACCGTCAGTACGCACACCACAACCTACTGAGTTTATGAATAAGATTAATACTTCACGCCCTGTTATTTATATTTCTCTAGGTACAGTGTTTAACGAAAACATCAGCTTCTTTAATAGATGCTTTGCAGCTTTAAAAGATTTAAATGTTACAGTCGTAGTATCAATTGGCACTACAAATAATCTTGCTAATTTTGATGATATACCTAGCAACTTTATTGTCGAATCATACGTTCCACAAATTGAGTTATTACAACATACAGACTTATTTATCACACATGCTGGGATGAATAGTACGAACGAAGCTATGATGATGGATGTACCTTTACTGGCTTTTCCACAAAGCGCTGACCAACCAGTCGTCTCACATCAAATTGAACAATTAGGGATCGGCAAAAAACTTGATTCCGCCACTGTAACAACTACTGAACTAAAAACAACGGTAACAGAAATGTTAACTAACTTAGACTATTACAAAGCGAATATTGCCAAAATCAAGCAATTACAATCTACTACGAAACCTGGATATCAAGTAGCTGTAGAAGCAATACTTAATTTCAAAAAACAGTATGTACACTAGCTTTGGGACGTATCATATTGCAACAAAATATAATTTTGGCAACGGTTCCTGCGAGAAGCGCACTCGCTGAAGACTACAGGCTGTGGCAGTGCCCGCGGAAAGCGTGCATAAAAAAACTGTCGACAAAGTCAGAAACTTTGTCGACAGTCCGAAAGAAGCGATTTCTCGCTTCTTTTTTATAACTAACGGTAGCTTAGTTACCGTATAATTCAGTTTTAATTTGAGTCGTTGAAATACCTTCTGTACGATTCACATAAATCACTTCACATTGTGATTTCAACTCGTCAAATTCACCTTCCCAGTCGTGACCCATAATAAATAAATCAACATCATATTTATCTACATCTTTAGTTTTTTGTCCCCAACCATCTTCAGGAATTACTAAATCTACATAACGAATTGATTCTAACATCATCTTACGTTGCTCATAGTTATAATATGATTTTTTGTTTTTAATTTTATTAAACTCATCTGTAGATAACGCAACGATTAAATAATCACCGTGCTCTCTAGCTCTTCTCAATAATTCAATATGGCCATAATGTAATAAATCATATGTGCCGTAAGTTATTACTCTTTTCATCGTTTGTTTGCCTCCAGCTATTGTTAGACCATAACTATGTCTAATGTAGTTCGTTTATTTAATTAATATTTAATGACATCTGAAATAATTTTAGAACCTTTTCCTTGTTCTAACGAACAGAATTTATCATAAAACGCATCAATTTGTGGTTTGTAATCTTCTGCTATTTGATCTAAGTTCTTCAAATCATTTGCTAATTCATAAGGATCTTGATAAATCGGACCTGGTAAATCTTTGTGATAGTCTAAATAGAAACCACGTAAATCTTGTCCATATTTATCTAAATCATAAGCAAAGAAAATTTGTGGTTTTTTCAGTACACCATAGTCAAACATAACTGATGAATAATCTGTAATTAAACAATCAGTAACTAAGTATAATTCTGAAATATCACTGTAGTTTGATACATCAATCGCAAACTCTTCAAAACCACGTAAGTCTAGAGCATTGGAAATAAGATAGTGCATTCTTAATAACACTACGTACTCATCCCCTAGTTGACGTTGTAAGTTTTCTAAATCTATTTTTAAATCAAATAGATATTTACCTTTTTTCACAAACTCATCATCTCTCCATGTTGGAGCATACATTATGACTTTTTTATCATGTGGTAAATTTAAATTTTCTTTGATGTCATTAATATACTGTTCGTCATCCGCTCTGTTCACTAAGACATCGTTACGAGGGTAACCAATTTCTAAAATTCTATCACTATCCATCCAAAAGGCACTTTCAAAAATTTCAGAAGAATACCTATTTGGTGATACTAAATAGTCCCATCTACTAGTTTCTTCTCTGAAGTTACGTTTATAATTCTCAGTTGTCGTTCCTGGCATACGAATAACTTTCATGTCATTAGCTAAACGTTTTAATGGTGTACCATGCCAAGTTTGTATATACACTTGATTGGGCTTTTTATTTAAATATAATGGCAAGCGTGCATTGGCAACCCAATATTTAGCTTTACTATATGCTTCGTAATACGCTTGTGAACCTTTTTTCACTTTCTTCGCTGGACCAGGTATAAATACATTCTTCGGTCGGTTTAATACCCAAATGTATTCAAATTCTGGGAAATGATTCATCATATATTCATAAATATATTTAGGGCTATCGCTGTAGCCTTTGCCACCGAAAGATTCAAACACAATGACATTTGGACGAACGTTTTCTGGACTATCCGTTAACTGATACAACGAACGATTTTTGTTTTTGCGCTTTAAGATAACATTTTTAGCCAAACGTGCATTTTTTCTAATTAGGTTAATTTTGTAAGCTTTATTCTTTTGATTTAATGCTAGTAATAATGATTCTAAAATAAATAATGGTTTTTCGTTTTTAATGATATTAGGTAATAATTTGCGTATTACACCAGGAAGTAAAGAGCTATAATTTGCATAACGTTCTTTTGTCTTTCTTGAAGATGGTTCAAATGATTGCATCACTAAGCTCTTCATTTTATTCGTAATAAATTCTTTATTGTCTTTATATGGTGCGCGTTTTATAGCATCGTTAAAACTATAAATATAGTCGTTAAAAACAACACCAAACTCTTGTTTAGACAACGCTGGTTTTAAGAATGGATCATAGATTTCACCTTTGATATAAAATGGGAATCGTGACACTCGTACAAACCAATTTGAATATTTCATATACTCAAGTAAAAATGACCAATCAATATAAACATCTAAGTCTTCGTTAAAACGTACGTTATGCCCTTTCATGATAGCCGTTTTAAACACTATATTACATGCTGAATTTTTACGTAAAAATTGATTGGAATGTGTTTTAGTTTTTAAATATTTTACTTCTACTAAGTTTTGATCAACGTATTGTGGAATATCCAATGTAAACGAATGGATTGGCGCAATTAAGGCATCACATTTATTTAACACTTTCAAATAATAAGTTAAAGCATATGATGCTAAATAATCATCGGAATCGACAAAAATGAAATACGGTGAAGTTACTTCTTTTAATGCTATATTTCGTGCGTGCGCATGACCTTTGTTTGTATCTAAATCAATCTCATGACAATTAATATCCCATCCATCTAACATAGATGCCACTAGCTCTTTTGACTGATCCGTTGAGCCATCGTTCACTAAAATCAATTCAAAATCTTGCATTCTTTGCTTTTTCAAACTACTTAAACATTTAGCAATGTAGTCCTCCGAGTTATAGTAAGTGACTATAACAGATATTTTATTCATTAATATTACCTCTTTACTTTTATATATATTTACATTAAGTGTTAAGAATATTTCTTTAGCACTTGGAGTTTATCTGAAAACAATAACATTTAGTATAACAAAAACAAATGAATTTTTTTACAAAAACAAAACATTTTTAATATACATTTAATATAATAGTAACAATTTTAGATTTAATAGCAAATAGCGTTGTAACTATCGATACTACTGTGTTTTACAGTATTTTATTTCGTTAATTTTAAGTAAAACGCCATCTTGCAGTCAACGATTCAGTCATATATCGCTACTGTTGCGCTCACATGTGCATTCCCATATCGTAATTTAGCTATTGACTGCACAATAAAAATGTACAAGATTAGTTTAAGTTTAATTCGTTATGTTGGGGTTCCACGTCATTTTGAGTTACACTAAAAAAATAATAGTTTTAGTCTGCCTGTTAAAAGTGAAGACAAAAGGTTTGGCTACTATGACTGACTTTAACTTGATAACTATTTTGTTACACTCAAAATAGTTAGAATTTTCACACAATAGTAAATTCACTAAAGTGTTAGTAATTTTAGGGGGTATTTTTATGAACAGGGAGAGTAACAATCAGCAAGATTTAAGAATTAAAAGTAAAGTAATCAGTGAAGGTGTCAGTCGTACACCGAACCGTTCTTATTTACGTGCGTTAGGTTTTGAAGATGATGACTTTAACAATCCAATGATTGGAGTTGCCAGTACTTGGAGTGAAGTTACACCATGTAACGTACATATTGATGGCCTCGCACGTGCTGCCAAACGTGGCGTGAGCGAAGCTGGTGCAAATCCACTGATTTTTAATACCATTACTGTATCTGATGGCATTTCTATGGGTACTGACGGTATGCGATTCTCATTACCTAGTCGTGAATTGATCGCCGACTCTATTGAATCTGTAGTCAGTGCAGAAAATTTAGACGGCGTAGTTGCAATTGGCGGCTGTGATAAAAATATGCCGGGTTGTATGATTGGTATTGCACGTTTAAATTTACCAGCCGTATTTGTTTACGGAGGTACTGTATTACCAGGGAAATTAGACGGAAAAGACTTAGATGCTGTGTCTGCCTTTGAAGGTGTAGGACAATATAACAATGGAGAAATTGATAAAGCAGCGTTACACAAAGTAGAGTGTAATGCTTGTCCAGGCGCTGGTGCTTGTGGTGGTATGTTTACCGCAAATACTATGTCGTCAGCAATTGAAGCTATGGGTATGAGTTTACCTGGCAGTGCATCACACCCATCAGTATCTTCCGATAAAGCTAAAGATAGCCGTGCAGCAGGCAAGGCTGTTTATCATTTATTAGAACAAGGCATTTATCCAAAAGACATTATGACTAAAGAAGCTTTCGAAAATGCAATTACTGTTGCTATGGCTTTAGGTGGCTCAACAAATGCAATTTTACATTTACTTGCCATCGCACATACTATGGAAATTGATTTAACATTAGATGATTTTGAAGAAGTACGTAAACGTGTACCTCATATAGCTGATTTACGTCCGAGTGGTAAGTACGTCATGTCACACCTTAACGATGTCGGAGGTATTCCAGCAGTAATGAAGCTACTTCACAAACATGGATTAATTCATGGAGAGTGCTTAACAGTTACTGGTAAAACAGTAGCAGAAAATCTAGCTGATGCACCCGATTTATCTGATAACAAAGAAATCATTAATTTTGAACAGCCGAAACACCCAACAGGTCCACTAGTAATCCTAAAAGGAAACTTAGCCCCTGAAGGTGCGGTAGCCAAAATTTCAGGATTAAGTGTTACGTACATTCAAGGTCCAGCTAAAGTCTTTGACACTGAAAATGACGCAACACATGCGATTTTAAATGATCAAATTAAACCTGGCGATATAGTCGTTATTCGGTACGCCGGACCTAAAGGTGGACCAGGTATGCCTGAAATGCTATCCGCTTCTTCAATTTTAGTTGGTAAAGGGTTAGGTGAATCTGTAGGCTTGTTAACAGACGGCCGTTTTTCTGGAGGCTCTCATGGTTTAGTTATTGGCCACGCTGCACCAGAAGCTCAAGTTGGTGGACCTATGGCACTATTAGAAGAAAATGACATTATTACCATTGATGCCGAAAAACGTGAAATTAGCTTCGATGTTTCTGATAGCGAGTTAGCTGAGCGTAAAGCAAAATGGCAAGCACCAAAATTGAAAGCAACACATGGTACGTTATACAAATATGCAAAATTAGTATCTTCCGCATCTAAAGGTGCGATAACAGATTAATGATTTACAACAGCGTATCTCGCCTCAAAGTCCACACTTTGAGGCGAGATGCTTTTTTATATTACAATATTCGATGCCTCATAATGATAGCGCGCTTGCATTTGGCTATTTTTATACTGATTCCAGTAGCTATTTAATTGAAATTTTTATAGCAACTAAGCGCCTAGCCCACATTGAAAATCAGAACTATACAACTTTCCTAGTAACAATTTAGCTTCACACAACTACTTTAAAACATAGTATACTAATAACATTGTTGATAAAAGACTGTGTAAGGAGTGCATCACTATGTATGCTAAATTACTGAAACAATTACCGACTCCCATATGTGGTTTAGCATTGGGTTTAGCAGCATTAAGTAATCTTTTGTTCACCATCAACTTGACCTATCTACCTTTTTTATTATTATATATATCTCTTATTATCATAGTTATATTTTTACAAAAATTGCTACTTTTTCCCCATACAGTTGCCAATGAATTAAAAAATGCTAATACTTGTGCCACCTTTCCTGCCTTGCCAATGGCACTATTATCATTATTATATATATTACATCATTACTTACATGTCATTGGATGGTTTATTACTATAATGTGGTGGCTCATGGTACTCATCCATTTTAGTATATTACTTGGATTCATCATTTATCATATATGGTTATTTCCATCGACTGATTCCAAACCGAATACTAGTTGGTTTGTGGCATTTGTAGGTATCGGGGTTATTGCTGAAACGTCTGAAGGTTTTAGTACACAACTAGGCGCAGGCGTGGTTTATTTAGGATCGATATTTTTCATCATATTACTACTGTTTGTATTATGCCGTAAAGCTTGGCAAAGGTATAACAATCAACAGTTTCCAATGGCCGTAATTATTTCTGCACCTGCAGCACTTTGCTTAAATGGTTATCTGTTAACGCGGACAGATTATTCAATGCTATATATAGGAAGTTTTTTTGTATTATCACAAGCTTTATTTATCATGTCGCTCTTTTTCATTCCAAGAATTAAAACAATTGGGTTCCAACCTGCCTATGCAGCTCTTACTTTTCCCTGGGTGACAACTGCTGCTTCGGTAGTCTCACTATGTCAACTGGTAAATTTACCACCGTTGTGGAATGTTCTATTGAATATCGTAATGATTACTGAACTTATTTTCGCCACATTAGTAGTCGTTTATGTCATTTTGACTTATATTAAATACATTATCAATCATTTACGCTACACATAGCTTGGTCCAAAGTATTTATTTACTACAGTAAAAAGAACATAAAATTAGAAAATAAAGGCGTTATTATCACATGATTTAATGTGCAATAACGCCTCTTTACTTAAAATTTGATACTGAAAGAAAATTTCAATTTAACTTACTTGCTGTCAATGTTCCTATATAACAATCATATATTGCTGTCACTCCAAAACACATACTTATTATTAATAGTAGTTATCATTACCTACACTTTATTACAAATAACGAAACATAATATAGATTTTGCCAAAAAACATAACGTTATGTTGCAAAAAAATTACATACAATGAAATAATGTATTTTTACACTATAGTACAATCTTAATATTCGCCTATAAATATAAGACTTTTTTAATTTTCTAAATATTTACATGCATCTCATAATAATTACTTTTGTATTAAAACAAACATTACTATATTCTCTTTTAGAAAGTTATCTGCTATTGTTATTCTAGGAAAAATTTTGGGAGGATTTATTTTTATTATGAAAAAATTAATGACAGCAACGATTGCTACGCTATCTTTAGGTGCAGTCGGTATCGCGCAACAAAGTGAAGCTGAAGCTTCAGAAACAACTATTTCAAGTCAAGAGCAAAGTCAATTTTCTGGTATCTTTGCCGAAGGTTATATGGATAAAGATGCAAGTGGAAATTATCATCATACATCAGATGGCAATTGGGAGCAATCTATGTTCGATGATGAGCAATATTATTTCTACCTTATTGATGATAAAGGTAATTATCATTACTTCTACTTCCCTGTTGCAGGAGAAGGACAAGGCGCTACTAATGATAATACAAACGCTACAACTACACCTGTTCAACAAGATGGGAATGTGAACAGTCCAAATAAAAGCCATGAAGAAGTTCAAAAATCAGGTTATCACTTAGACGGTACTGATGACAGTGCTCAACAAGATAAAAATAACTATGACAATAACTATACACGCAATGATAATAATGGACAGCATAACGTTCAACAAGGCGCTACTTCAAATCAATCAGCTAATGAATCAGCACAAGCAACTGACAACGAAGACAGTACAAATGCTGCAAGCTCTAATAACGAGACTGCTCAAACTGCAGCATCAGCTAATGAATCAACACAAGTAACTGAACAACAAAATAATACAAATGTTGCAAGCTCTAATAATGAGACTGCTCAAACTGCAGCATCTGTAAATGAATCAGCACAAGCAACTGACAACGAAGACAATACAAATGCTGCAAACTCTAATAATGAGACTGCTCAAACTGCTGCACCTGTAAATGAATCAGCACAAGCAACTGAACAACAAAATAATACAAATGCTACAAGCTCAAATTATGAGACTACTCAAACTGCTGCACCTGTAAACGAGTCAGCACAGTCAAGTGAAGAAGCAAACACTACGCAATCAACTACAGACAGTAATAATGAAACAAGTTCATCTAATTGGTTAACTCAAAACCGTCAACTACAACCTTATGGTCAATATTATGGTGGCGGCGCTCACTATGGCGTTGACTATGCAATGGATGAAAATACACCAGTATATTCATTAACTGATGGAACAGATACGCAAAGTGGTTGGAGTAATTATGGTGGCGGTAACCAAGTTACTATCCAAGAAGAAAATAGTGATAATTACCAATGGTATATGCACATGAATGAACTAAATGTATCAGAAGGTGACACAGTTTCAGAAGGTGACCAAATTGGTTTATCAGGTAATACTGGTAATTCAACAGCACCTCATTTACACTTCCAACGTATGGACGGTGGCGTAGGTAATAACTATTCAGTTGATCCAACATCATATGTAAATTCAAAAGCATAATAATTATAATGACCCTAGCACAATCTACTGTGCTAGGTTTTTTTCATATATTAATATGTATAAATCACATTTTACTCATCATCACATTGAAGCATTAGCTAGAAAAGCCCACTTTTAGACTTTCTTTTATTAATAGACCCTTATCAACATTAAAATATCTATTATATAAATTAACATTATAAATTCCTTTGAGTTAACTCCCGATAAAATATATATCATTATAATTAACTATATTTAAAAAAGTAATTATACTTTCTAATTTAATTTTATAAAATTTACACAAAAATAATGGGCGTTTACACTTTTTAAAAAAATTATCAAATTCATGATTAATTATTATATTTTTTATGTTATTATGTTTACAAAGAATTGAAATTTGAGGGGGGCAATCTTATGTCAAAAACAGTGAAAATTATCATTGCAGCTATCATTGGACTCTTGTTAGTTGTGGGAATTATTGGGGCAGCAACATATTATTTTGTTTCAAATTCACCTAAAAACACTTATTTAAAAAGTGAACAAGAAACTGCAAAACAATATCAAGAATATGCCAAAACACGATTCAAGGATGGATTTGAGTTCCAAGACAAGATGAAAGACGAATCATATTTAATTAATATGGATGCGAGTGCTGATGTACCTGCAAAGCTATTAAAAGACGCAGATATTCCTAAATCGGTGGTAGACGGTTCTAAAATCGGATTAAAGGTAGGACATGACCCTGATAAAGACAAGTCAGTGCTAGCATTATCTCCAACAATCGCAGATAATAGTATCGGAGACTTCCAGTGGGCTGCAGACAAAAATAACCAATATTATGAAGCACCTATTTTAGATGATGTTTACAAAGCCAAAAACGATGAGCTAGTAGATGTGTATAACAAGTTAACTGGAAGCAGCAGTTATTCTTCAACAAGTTCACAAGATAATGCTATCACAAATGATTCATTGAATTTAAATACTATTTTATCAAGCACACAGATTTCTGAAGATAAATTAGAAGACATTAGTGAACGTTACAGTGATCTAATCATCGATGAATTAGATGACGATAATTTCGACAAAGAAGATGACACTATTTCAGTTGATGGTGAAGACACAGACGTACAAAAAGTTACTATGACTTTAAGCAAAAAAGAAACAAAAGCTCTTATTCAAACTGTATTAGAAGAAGCAAAAGATGATGACGACATTAAAGAAATTGCAGAAGATAAAATGCAAGCAGATTCTTATAGCGATTCAATTGACGATGCATTAGAAGAAGTTAAAGATACAGATGCTTCAGATTTCCCTAGCGTTAAATCTGTAATTTGGGAAGAAGATAAACATATTCTAAAAAGAGATTTAACTCTAAAAGCAGAAAATGGTGAAGAAGTAACACTTGAAGGTACAAGTAATATCGATGATGATAACTTAGCTGTCGATTATAAAATCAAAGCCGACAATACAACTTTAGGCATCAAAGGTAAATCTACTAAAAAAGATGACACGTACAATGATAAATACACTTTAACTGCTGACGAGTCATATAAAAAATCTAACATTAAAATTTCTAACAAAGAAAAACAAGATGGAGACAAACGTACAGACAAAGGTAACATTACCTTCGGCTCTGAATACGATGAAACAACAATAGATTATAATAATGTATTAAATACAGATACTAAAAATAATCAACAAAAACAAAAACTTGATGTCACTATGGATGTCGAAGGTGAACCAGTAACAGTTACTTTAGAAGGTGACGTAAAACTGAAGGAAGATATTAACTTCGACAAAGGTAATGCTAAAGATTTAAATACACTAAGTGACAGCGACTTCAGAAAATTACAACGTGAAATATCTGATAATACAGAAGATATTGTTAAAGATGTCGCAAAAGATTTAAAATAATAACTAATTAACTATAAAGGAGTGATAAAATGAAAACATTTCAATTGTTTCGCATTTATCACTCCTTTTTATTAAAAAAATGGTATTTATTGCTTTATATATTTGTCATAATTATCGCTGCTTTTGGAACATTACTTATTATTCAACAGTCACAGCAAGATAATACTACCTTCGACATTGGAGTTGTCGATGAAGACGACACTAAAGAAACACGATTAATTTTAAAATCTTTAGGTAATGGTAATAACTTAGGAAAAGATATACGTATCACCCCTTACACACAACGGCAAGCGCATAAAAAATTGCAACAACACCAACTCGATGGATATTATGTATTCAAAGATGGTATGACGAAAAAATTTTATCGTAATGGCAGTTTACCTATTACAGTTTATACATATGATAAACAGTCAACACAAAGTATTACACTTAACCAATTAACTGATTCAGTCTACGACAGACTTATGGGTGCTATGGGCGGTGGCCTCACTTACAATTCACTTGCACCTGATGCAACAAAAAATGACAATCTAAAGTTATTGACCGACTTATTATTTACAGGACTTAATCGTACAGGCACCTTTGACTATCATCCAATGACTATTTATCATACTGGCAGTTATTATGTAGTAACTGGTTATTTAGCATCTATCTTTATTGTCTGTTTATCACTGTTTTCAATTTTAAAAATGAATCAAGAAAAAGCTTTAAAAGACCGTTTGACCCTATTTCATTTTGCTGTAGAAAAGCTTATACTTATCCGCAGTTTGTTTACTTTTATCTATACTTTAGTATGGGCGATTTTAGGCTTACTTTGGATGTTGTTAACCTTACCTAATGCCTTTGAAATGTACAACTGGCCAACTTTAGCACTTCACATTTTATACTATGTCATCATGATAACTCTAGTGCTAACAATTATTGAATTACAGTTACAAGGCTTAAAACAGTTATTTGCTAAAATTCTTTTTACACTAGTTATACTTGTATTATCAGGAATCACACTCCCTACTATTTACTTCAGTCATTTATTGGGAGGACTATTCGCTCATCAACCGTTCAGTCTAGTTACGAATCAATTGTTAGAACTCGTACTTAACAACTATATTTTAGACATCAGCCCTCTATTTTATAGCAGTTTGATCGTCCTGTCCTGTTGGCTTATCGGGCTATTAGTTTGGAGGTATCGCACATGAAGCCATTTTTATACTTAGTCATTTATAAACAATGGAAGCAGTACCTTCTTTTATTTGGCATTTTATTAAGTAGTTTAGGTTTGATATGGGTACTACAAAAAACGATTAATCAAACATTTCACATTCCTATTGCTATACAAGATTTAGATCAATCTGCTAACTCTAAAACGTTAATTAAGCAACTTAAACAAGAACCTATTTTAGAAGTATCAACTTTACCTTTAGATGATGATTACATCGAGGAAGCTGTAACTAAAAAAGAAGCTGTAATTAGTCTGCAAATACCTAAAAATTACAGCTCACAACTAGAACAAAATGATTTACATGAAGCTATCTTACTTTATGGAAGAGATGATTTTATTGGCAATATTTCTTTGGAAATAGTAAGCCAATCGCTGTATAACCAACAAATACCTTATCTTGTGCATACACATGTACAAGAGGCCGATACTAACGTCAGTATCAATCAAGTTAAATCTAAATTAACGGATAAAACACCTACCTCTAACGTAGATTTTCGTTCGTTACATACCTCATCAAACCGCTCGCTATCTATGAGCATAATTTTCGGCTTACTGTTGTGTATTAGTAGTGTCCAAATACTACTACATCACAACTTAAAACAAAACGCGCCTTTGCAACGTTTGTATTTAGCACCTTTTAGTAAATTAAAGTTGTATGGGCTATATATTGCGGCACACACTATAGTGTTGCTTATTATACTATGGTTGAGCGCGCTATTAATGCACCAACAACTTAGCATAACTTTTTATTTAGCTACATTGTT
Organism: Staphylococcus arlettae; assembly: GCF_025560845.1. Classification (NCBI taxonomy): domain Bacteria; kingdom Bacillati; phylum Bacillota; class Bacilli; order Caryophanales; family Staphylococcaceae; genus Staphylococcus; species Staphylococcus arlettae. The sequence goes on along the minus strand of NZ_CP094803.1, from coordinate 240,560 downwards.
CGTTATTATTATTTATGAATTAGGTATCTCATGGTTATTATTCACTATTAACACTTTAAGTCATAGACTTTTCATGGCACTTATCTATGCACTAGCTATTACTTTAATTTATATCTATTTACAATTTTAGGAGTGACAATATGATAGAACTTATTAATATTCATAAGCATTATCAACGCAAAACAATATTTAATAAGCTCAATATGACATTCGCAGATCGACAAGTTACCGTACTACTTGGTGAAAATGGTGCCGGTAAATCAACGTTGTTAAATTTAATTTCATCTTTGGAGCAACCAAATAGTGGAACAATTAAATACTTTGATAAAACTTTAACAACAAAAGCAATTCGTCAACTTATTGGTTATATTCCTCAAGATATTGCTTTGTTTGAACATATGACGGTCGATGAAAATATCGCATGTTTCAAAGCATTGTGTCGTACACCATTATCAGATCAACAAATTACTAATTACGCAGAAACACTTAACTTACAAGATCGTCAGCAAACTGTCGCCAAACTGTCTGGAGGAACAAAACGTAAAGTCAATCTATTAATTGGTCTACTCGGTCAACCACAAATATTATTACTCGATGAACCCACTGTCGGTATCGATTTAAAATCTCGTTATGATATCCACCGTTTATTAGTTACTTTAAAGGAACAATGCTTAATTATTTTAACAACACATCATTTAGATGAAGTTGAAGCGCTTGCAGATAATATCAAAGTCATCGGCAGCGATCCGTTCTATACTAAAGTGTTAACTGATAAACAGTGGCCTTTTGAATCATATGCTAATAATTAACAACTAATATAATAAACATAACACACCGCTTTTCATAATTAGTGGTGTGTTACTTTTTATAAAAATAACAACGTTGTTATTTTCTCGAAAATCTTTTATAATAGAGTAATGTGAATACGCTTACATGACTTGTTATTAAATTAGGAGGACGTTTACATGTCATTATTGAGTGAACATTTGCCGCTAATATCTTTGATTATTGGTGTAGCATTCCTACTCTTTATCAATATTAAACTTAAAATAAATAGTATATTAGCTCTTATATTTTCTGCTATTATCGTTGGTCTAATTAACGGAATGAAACCAATGACTATATTAGATACTGTTAAAGATGGATTAGGATCAACATTAGGAAGTTTAGCATTAATCATTGGGTTTGGTGCTGTCTTAGGTAAAATTATGGTTGATTCTGGCGCAGCACAACGTATTGCTTCAACTTTAATCTCTAAATTTGGGGTAAAAAATGTACAGTGGGCATTAATCATTATTGGTGCTGTATTTGGTATTTCAGTCTTTTATGAAGTTGCATTTATGATTTTAGCACCTTTAGTAATTAGTATTGCTGTAGAAGCCAAAACACCTTTCATGAAATTAGGAATCACTATGGTTGCAGCTACAACATTGTCCCATAGTCTCTTTCCACCACAGGGGGGACCAACAGCGTTAGTTGATGCTTATAACGCCGATATGGGGATGGTTTATTTATTAGGTATTCTTGTCTTTATTCCCGGAGTTTTAGTCGCAGGAATACTCTTCCCAAAATTGTTAAAAAAATTAGATTATCCAGTACCACCATTATTGCAAAAAAATAAAGTTTTTACGGAAGCAGAGATGCCTAGCTTTCGTTTAAGTTTAATTGTACCTTTAATTCCAGCAATTTTAATTTCTATTTCTACGATTTTAAGTATGTTTGTTACAGAGGATACTGCCATACATGAAATAATCACCTTTTTCGGAAGTGCTGAAATTAGTTTAATAATTTCAATTATGATCGCAGTTATCGTCTTTGGTCTACGTAAAGGAAAAAATATGGAAACTATGATGTCGTCATTTGAAAGCGGTTTAAAAGGCGTTGCTACCATTATTTTCATTGTAGGTGCTGGTGGTGCTTTTAAAGAAATCATATTAAAAGCCCATGTTGGTGAATATATTGCCAATCTGATGACTGACACTAATATTTCACCTCTTATTATGGCGTGGCTCATTACTGCATTGATCCGTATTGCAACTGGTCAAGGCGTAGTATCAGCGATTACAGCCGCAGGAATTGTCGGTCCTTTAATTCCTACTTTCAATGTCAATCCAGTTTTAATGGTCTTAGCCACAGCTGCGGGAAGTAATACAATTACGCATGTGAATGACGCTTCATTTTGGTTATTCAAAGAGTATTTCAATATTTCTATTAAAGATACCTTTAAAACTTGGGGGCTAACACTTCTTTTAACATCCATTACTGGACTTATTGTAGTGCTAATTTTAGATATCTTTATTTAACACAAATTTTAATAGAGACAACAAAAACACCACTCCTACACATTTACTTGTATACGGAGTGGTGTTTTACTGTTATTTAAAATAACATATGTGAAAAATAAATAGTTATTGCTACTGTTAGCGCACTAAAGAGTGTTGATAAAAATACTAATTGTGCTGCCATTTCTGGATAGTTATCATATTCTTGAGCGATAACTGAACTATTTACAGAAGTTGGCATCGCAGACGTGATGAAGAGTGCTTGACCTACAATACCGTCTATACCCATTAATTTAATAATAACCAAAGCAATCAATGGACCAGCAACGAGACGAATTAGTATAAAAATATAAGCTGAAGACCATTTTAAACTGAAGTTTATTTTGGCAATTTGTCCGCCTAATAAAATTAAGGCAATCGCAATCATTGCATCTGCTACATAGTTAGCAGGCGTCCACACAAATTTAGGAATAGGAATATCATTATAATTAAAAATTAATGCTAACACTAACGCATAAAGCACAGGCATTTTAAAATAACCTAGCATTGCTTTCAATTTACCTATTTGTAATGATTGAATTGAAAAGATTCCATAAGAGAACGTAAAAATATTTTGTAACGATAACATAATGACTTGTACAGACATTGCTAGTGCATCCCCTTTAAAAACTAAGTCATTAACAGGCACGCCGTAATTACCGCAATTAAAAAAGAAAGTGCTATTTTTAAGCGTCGTAGCTTTACCTCTCTCCATTTTGCCAAGTCTTGTTAACACTTCTGCAATAATATAGAGAATAAATATGTATATAATAAAAAAGATGACGATGTACAATAACAGTTTCAATGCAAAATCAGTCTGATAAAATTTTACAAAAATAAAACCTGGCACAAATACATAAATATTTAATTTAGCCAACGTGTTTAAATCTAAGGTGAATTTTTTTTGTAAAACAAAACCAAGCAATACCATAATAAATATTGGTAGCAAGATGTTTTGTAAAATATAATACATTTCAATCATATATGTATCCCCTTTTTCATATGATGGTCATTGTAAATAAAATCCGTTATCCTTTATCATACACTTCTTATTTCATAAAAACTATGCCATAGCTTATTCATTTTTCCTATTTACCTTTAAAAATGCAATAAAAAAACACGACCCTCACCATGAACTGACCCCAATTAGTGGGAATAAAATAAAAACACTTTCGTTGAATTCATTTAAAATGAATCATACGGAGGTGTTTTTTCTATGAAAATAATGTCTTATTCAATAGAAACAAAATATAAAACGATTGAAATGAAAGAAGCTGGATATACTGTAAAAGAAATTATGGAAGCATTAAATATCAAAAATAGCACACAGGTAAAAACTTGGTGGCGATGGTATCGAAATGGTGAAACTTATAGATTTTATCAACAAAGAGGCAAGCAATATACTTACGGCAAAGGCGTGAAAGAATTATCAGAAGTAGAACAATTAAAGTTAGATAATAAGAAAAAAGATATTGAAATAGATATTTTAAAAAAGTACAAGGAGTTAGAAAGGAAGTGGTATCCAAAGTAATTGTAGAATTAGTTGATCAATTCAAGCATAAGTATTCAATCAAAATGATACTCGATGTTTTAGAAATACCTCAATCGACATACTATAGATGGAAACATAAGGACAAGGAAAAAGATAAAGTGACTCAAAAGGTTATTGAATTATGTGAAGAAAATAAATTCACCTACGGTTATCGCAAAATTACAGCATTGATTAATCAATTGTATTCAGCGTCAATTAATCATAAAAGAGTTCAGAGAATCATGCGAGAGTATAATCTGAACTGCCGAGTTAGACCTAAAAAATCTAAAAAAATTGGTGAACCTTATTATAAAACAGATAATTTATTACAAAGACAGTTTAAAGCTAACCAACCAATGGAAGTATTAACAACTGATATTACTTATTTACCTTTCGGTAACTCTATGTTGTATTTATCTTCAATTATGGATGTTTATAACGGAGAAATTGTGGCGTATAAAATAGATAACAAACAGGGTCAAAGCTTAGTAAATGATACATTGAATCAAATAGATATACCTGAGAATTGCATACTACATAGTGACCAAGGCAGTGTTTATACATCCTATGCTTACTATCAATTATGCGAAGAAAAAGGCATTATCAGAAGTATGTCCCGAAAGGGAACACCAGCTGATAACGCCCCGATAGAAAGTTTCCATTCCTCGCTAAAGTGTGAAACTTTCTACATAAACAATGAGCTCAATAGCTCTAACCAAATTGTAATAGATATTGTCGAAAATTACATTAAAAACTATAATAATAATCGAATTCAACAAAAACTAGGCTACTTATCCCCTAGAAAATATAGGGAATTAGCAGCCTAGAACATAGTGTTTTTATTAAGTTCTCATTCTAAGGGTTCAGCGCCCCAACTGGGTCGTGTTTCTGTTATATGGTAGTATGCCTCTAACATACATATTATTTAATGCTCATCTTTATCGTCGTCTTGCAGCTCTGCTTTTTCTTGTTGTTCTTGTTTTTCAGCATCTTGTTTTCTATGCTTTTTCTCTTCTAATACAGACATTACGATAAAACCGATAACTAACAGAGGCATTAAAATACCAATATACATCATAATTCTTCACCTCAATCAACACTTTGAAATGATACGACTCTATTAACGTAACAGTTCATTGTTAATAGATATGGATCCTTAAGTTAAATTTACATGTTCTCTGCTGAAATAACAATAAAAATACTACATTTCCTTATGGTAACTGCTTAATTGTCTAAATTTAGTAACAATCAAACTAGAATGTACTATTATCAATTCTAACAAAAAATACTTACTTCTTTATGCAAATGCCATTCAATAACTATTATACATTATTGATTGTTGCTATTGTTCAACATCTCTTTCTCGTGCTTGCACTTGCTGTTTTTTATAACCAAATGGAACATGTTTCACATGAGTATTTTCTGGTATGTCCCAATATAAATTAAAATACTTTTGATATTTACGACTTTTCGGTGTTGAATGTTGCATATAGTTTTCGAAAGGCAGCCTTTCCATAACATAGGAATGCTTTTTAGGGTGTGCTTTAATGTCATGTTTCAACTGAGCAACACGTTCACTATTATAATAATGAATATATCCAAAAACACTTATAAATACGACACTTAAAATAACGGCCACTGCCATAACTAACGACCGAATAATATGCATTTTAATATGCAATTGCTTCACTAGTAATAATAGTATAACGACATAAATTCCATAAATTGTAAAAAAGTTCCTCGGACCTAAAGGTGACACAATTACTAATGGTAAAGATACTAAAGCCAGCGTCAGCATTAAAACATAAATAGTAAATTTCGTTTCTTGTGAGCTAATAGAATAGTGTATTGTGAGTCCTAATGAAACAACAAATATAAGACAAATCAATAAATTAACAATATTGACAATGTGTATCGTTTGGTAATTAAATAATTCAAATTGACGATAAATACAAAAATAGTAAAGTGGCAATATGGCTAACCCTATATAAAGTGACCACTGCTTAACAGTCTTTAACGATTGAAAAACTGCACTTTTATTTAATAATAAATACGCTAAGACAATTATAATAAGTATTATCACAATTTGATTAAAGAACATCCATTGGGTAAATACAGATGTCACTGTTTTATATATTGTTTCGACAAAACTTATTTCTTGGGGAATATTTTGGTAGTCGCTACCTTCAAAAAATATTTTGCGATAATTGGCATTGGAAAACATGATCAGCGTACCTATGCTTGACAATGCTAAACCAACTAACAATTTCACATTGAGCTTGTGATATAAAATAATATAAGTAACAACTGCTAAAGCTAAAAAAAGCATATGAAAAACTGTAATATTTTCCATGAATAATTGTCCAACCACACAACATGCATAAAATAACACATGATGTATTGGCGAGATTCGTTGCGACGAGAATAATAATGTTGTTACATACCAAATAATAAATAAGGCACATACCGTTGATGGGACATAATTATAAAATCCTGCAAACCAACCATACGTTTGTTTATAAATCGCACTTGGAATAATTAACATTAAAATAAAAGCTACTACATAATAAATCGAGGAAACTTGATGTCCAACAAAGCGTACCATGACCATCAAGAGACTTAAGCATATGATGACATATGTACTCCAGCGTACGATGTTATAACGCACCGCTATAATTTCAGTGATGTTGCCTAGATACCGACCATTTAAATTAGCAAATCTTTCTTCTAACATTTGCATACCATATTTGCTATACCATTCCCAATCATCATGAGTTAAAGGTAAAAAGAACGCCATAAGAATATAAAATATGGTAATCAGCGTTAATGTTATAACAGTACTATTATTCCTTAACACTTTCATTTTTCGCTACCTCGGCTTTTAATAAATTGGTTGTATTCACGATATATAGAGGCCTATGCTTGACCTCATAATAAATTCTACCAATATACTCTCCAATTATGCCAATAGAAACCAGTTGAATACTTCCTAAAAAAGTAATCGCAAAAATTGTCGTAAAATAACCGGGCGTCTGTATACCATACAAGACAGCATTCACTAAACTTACAATAATATATATAAAACTGAATATTAAAATCAATGCTCCTATATAAATCAACGAACGTAATGGTTTATTATTAAATGATAATAATCCATCTATAGCATAATTGAACAATTGCTTAAATGACCATTTAGATACACCGTTAACTCTAATTTTGTTTTGATAATGTATAACTTTAGGTGCAAAACCAATCCATGCAAAAATACCTTTAGAAAAACGATTATATTCGCTTAATGATAGCACTGCGTGAACAGCTTTTTGACTTAGTAGTCTAAAATCACCCACACCATCCATTAAAGAAACATCTATAAGTCTATTAATTGTTCCATAATATAACTTAGTCAGTCTTTTTCTCCATTGCTGTTCCCCAGTTCTGTCACGACAAGCAACAACTTGATGATACCCTTGTGTATATGCATTTATCATTTGAGGTATAAGCTCAGGTGGATGCTGTAAATCACTATCAATGATCACCAACGCATCTACAACGTTACTCTCTTTAAGTCCTGCATACATAGCCGCTTCCTTACCAAAGTTACGTGAAAATGAAATATATTTAACTTTTCTATTTACGTGTGCAAACTGTCTAATAATCGTTAATGTATCATCTGTACTCCCATCATCTACAAACAAAATATCATACTGATACTGTTGTAATTGACTATCAACTGACAAAATGTCACTTAACTGCTCATACATATGATGCAATACTTGTGCTTCATTAAAACAAGGTATTAATATTCTAATAAACAAATGTTACACCTCTTTACGCTTTCTCTATCGTCATAATTATATAGAATCATGTACTAAAGGTATTTAGTAACAAGACATGAAGTAAAAAATAACGATAGATATGTAAAAAGATTACTGATGTTGTCACACCAGTAATCTTTATTACATCAACATTCATTTAGTTGAAGGTTAAATTCAAAATGTATGTTATTTTCAGTTATACGATAACGTTCTGCTAATTCTGGTCCACAGCTATTAGAGCCAATACCACTGTGGTATTTATCTATGTGCACGTACGTAATTGCTTCTTGCTCTAATTGATCATTATGAGTAGCATGTGTCAATTGTGCTACAGCATAATGTGAAGCATTAAAACTTAGTGGTTCTATACTTGTAAAAACAAAGCAATTCCTATTATCTGACACTTGGATATAAGTAGTATTGTTATGACTACTGTTTTCTTGTGGCACAATGTGTGGTTCAAAGTTATTAGTAATCGTAGTATCAAAATAAGATAAATACGTTGCTACACCTTTGTCTTGATAAGACCCATAAGGACCATTGCCATAATATTTTAAGTCTTCGAAGGTATCTTGTAATTTAAATACCAATCCAAAGCGTGGTAAAAATGGCATTCTCTGGTTTTTTGTCACTTCAAATTTCACATTTATACTGCCGTTACTACGAATCGTCCAACTTACTTCACCTGTCATAATACGTGCTTTCGCATTACTCACTACTGCTATATCAAACAGTAACTCTACATCGTTATTATTGAGGTAATGCGCATTGTAGTAATTAACAGCAGTCGAAACATCATGATAACCAGCATTTTCCCATAATTTTCTCACTTGGACATCATTATCTATCGGAGCTCGCCATAAACATAACTCACTTTCACCAACTAATATACTTCTGTGTGCTTTTACTACTTGTGATAACATGCCTGTATTTTTATTAAAGCTATAAACATTATCTTTTTGTTTAACGACTAATTCATATGCATCGTCCAAAATAATATAAGGCTGGTTTGAATTATCGTCTGTAACATTTTGTACATCTTGTCTTTGATATATAACTTGGTCGTGTCCTAATTTAGTTTGCGCATTTAATAATAATGAGTCATTACTTAAATAATATTCCAGACGTACGTCACTAATATTATTTACAGTAGTCAATTCTGACACATCAACTGAATACTCTGTATGCGGCGCGAAATCTTTAATATCAAGTTGAATAACTGTTTGCGTGTTATCTCTATACGTAATAACACATGCTACGTCTATATAATTAGCCACATTAAGAAAATCTAATTGATTTCTTAATTTAAGTTGATAGCCGTCATTAGAAATTAATTTTATAGGGCGATGTACATGTTGAAACTCATAGTAACTTTCATGCACTTCTCTATTTGGAAATACGATACCATCTACACAAAAATTGCCATCATGTAAAGTTTCTCCAAAGTCACCACCATATCTAAAAATTGCTTGACCATCCTTCATACCGACGTGTATACCGTGGTCATTCCACTCCCATACAAAACCACCGCTAAAACTATCATATTTATCTATTAAATCATGATATTCTTTTAAATCTCCGGGTGAATTACCCATAGCATGTGCATATTCACATAACACAAAAGGTTTATCTAACTGGTCATTAGTTAAATATTTCTTTTCAATTTCACTTGGTGATGCATACATTCGACTAATCATATCGATATTAGATAAATCATTGTCCCTATTGTCCTCTTTATATAATGCACCTTCATAATGGATTGGACGTGTACTATCTAATGCTTTAACTTCACTCGCAGCTTTTTCAATATTAATGCCGAATCCAGATTCATTCCCTAATGACCATGCAATGATACAACTATAATTTTGTAATGGCATTACAGAAGCAACTACCCGCTCAATGATTGGGGTTTCATATAATCCATCATTTGCTATTAAATTATAATCATCATTATTTTCGTCACCATACAATCTCACAACCCCGTGAGTTTCTAAATCCGCTTCACTCATAACATAAAAGCCATAATAATCAGCCAATTTATAAAATAAAGGAGATTTAGGATAATGCGCTGTTCTAATAGCATTAAAATTTGCTGCTTTCATTAATTGGAAATCTTGTATAAATTGTTGTTCATCCATGACATATCCAGTTTTAGGATGACTATCATGATAGTTAACACCACGTAATTTTATAGATTGATGATTAACATAGAGTTGATTGTTTTTAATTTCAACTTCACGAACGCCAACTTTTTGTACAATAATCTCCTCAGCAGTTTTAATTCTCAGCTCATACAAATCAGGTTGTTCTGCTGACCACAACAATGGGTGTGCTACATTAAAATGAACTGACTCATAAACTTCTGTTTCACTTAATAACTGTCCATTAGGATCATATAACTCAACTGTAGCATGCGTTAATCCTTCATATTTTAACTGTCCAATATTAATATGTGCATTTGCCAGCGAGTCATCTACTAACGTTTCTATTTTAAAATCAACGACATGCTGTGTTGCTCTTTCTAAAATATACACATCTCTAAAAATACCTGAATGTCTAAACATATCTTGATTTTCAAAATAAGTTCCATCTGACCATTTAAGCACAAGAACTTGTATTTTATTATCATTTGCCACTAAAACATCTGAAATATCAAATTCAGAAATAGAGTGGGAAATTTGACTATAGCCTATAAATTTATCATTAATCCATAAATAAAATGCACTATCTACACCTTCAAAATTTAAATGATACTTTTTGTGAGCATTATAATTTGCTATAGTAAAATGCTTAGAATAGAAACCACATGGATTCGTTTTAGGTACATGAGGTGGGTTGAAAGGTATAGGATATTCAGTATTTAAGTATTGCAATGTATCATATCCATGCAAATTCCACACTGATGGTACAAGTATTACATTAGTGTCCTGCTGTAAATATTTACGCTTTGCTTCAAATGTTTGTAGCGACTCAAAAAATTCAAAATTCCAATCCCCATTTAAGTTAGTGACACTTTTTCTCTCTAATCTCTCTGTGTGCTCACTCATATTTTCTCCATGCTCAAATGGTATATAATAAGCTCTTCTCGGCATTACATTAACATTTTGAACTGCCATATTTTCATGATAATTTTCTATAATCATTTTGTACCCTCACCTTCATTTTCATTCAACTTTTGTTGTAATGATTTTTGTCGTTTTAACTGTAATGTTTGCTGAATATCGTATAAAAAATCGCCTTTCAATTTGAATGCTTTATGATAAAGAAAGGCACTGATCACAATAAACACCACAGGCGCAATAATAATCATAATACGGATACCATTCACCGTAACGTCTGATTGAGCAACATTAGGCGTAAACCCTAAAATTGATAACCCTACACCAACAATTAAAGAAGCTACTGCTTGCGCTGTTTTAGTTAAAAATGTATTTGTGGAACTAATAACACTTTCATTTCGTTGTCCAAATTTTACTTCCCCATAGTCAATAACATCAGCTAACGCTACCGTTGAGATACCAATAATAAAACCTGAACCTATTCGCAACATGCCGCCACCTATAATAATCCATATTGCTTGTTTCGGATCAATATAACCAAAGAGTAAAATAATTAGTAAGCCGCTGACAATGAGTGTAATAGCAATACTAAACACCTTACTTCTATTCAATAAACTAATTGCATACGGTAATAATAATAATCCTCCCATTTCCGCCAAAATCATGGAATTAAATATGGCAAATAAATGTTCCGCATTTACGACATATTTAAAGTAATAAATAATCGTACCATTAAGTGTCTGTATACATAGATTAAACGTTAATAACACTCCCATAACAGCTAACAACTCTTTGTTGGAGAATATAATACGTTTCAAATCTTTAAAGCCTACTTTAATACTATTTTGTTTTTCCATTTCTTTATCTTCTGGGACAAAAAAGATTGTTACCGCTATAGTTATAATAAAAGTGAGACTACATAAAATAGCAAATACAAATATTCCAACAGAATCGCTACCATTGCCTAAACCGTCTCCTAATTTATGAATAAACATTAAGCCAAAAGTTCCGACTACAAATGCCGCTAGACTAGCAAAAAATCTAGGAATGACCGAAATTACTTCCCGTTCTCTAGGGTTATTTGTTAAATTAGGTAACCATGACCAATACGGAATATCCATCATTGTATAACTCATACCCCAGGCAATATAGATTATAGATATGTAAATATGCATAGCGACTGTAGGTAAATCAAAGTTAGTGAATAGTAAAATAGTAATAATCGCGTTAATGAATGTACCTATTGCTAACCACGTTTTAAATTTACCAAATTCATTTTTCGTATTATCTACGATCAATCCCATAACCGGGTCATTCAGTGCATCCCAAATACGAGCAACAAATAACAACACCCCTATAAAAGCTGGTGATAACCCTAATATATCTGTGCTGTAGAACATAAAATAAATACTTACTATATTAAATATTGCATCTTTGCCAACAGCACCAAAACCAAATGAAAATTTTTGAAAACCTGTTAATTGTCTTTCCATATGTGGCAGTCCCCTTCCTAAATTAAGCGCTTTCAATTGATGTATTAATACAATATCAATCTTAATAAAGGCAGAAAATAGACAAATGATGCTATTATATGTATAAATGTTTCCAAAGTTAATTAAAAATGTATTTTAAAAAACAGTTCGAAGTATTAACTAAATGCTGGAGGTAACAAATGCAACTTCTATGGAAAAAATTTAAAAAGATACATATTGACGCTAACGTTAGTGAGTGTGGCATTGAAGAAGGTGTGCCAAATACTAAATATCAATACCAAGTACATCAAGATGCTGTAGTGCATATTATTACAGAAGGTAGCGGTTATTTTTCATGCGGTGGTAAAACATATGAATTGCAAAAAGGTGATTTATTTTTACTGTTAAAAGGAGAAGATGTAGCATACTACCCTTCATATAAAGACCCGTGGACATACTATTGGGTTGGCATGAGTGGTAAACAAATATTAGATTATTTAAACCGTAGTCTATTATTTGATCAAAAAGTTATTACAAACTCAAATACACACGCAATTGAATCTATTATACGCAAATCTTGCGAACTCTCGAGTAGTATAGAAAGTAACAATTCTAATGATATTTTATTATTACAATATTTATACAAACTCGTATATCAATTACAAGAACAGTTCCCTAAAAACTATACGACTTCAGTAAACATTATTAATAAAGATATGCAAAAAGCGATTCAATATATAAATAACAACTACTATAAAAACATTCAAATTACTGATGTAGCGCAGCACGCCAATTTAACTCGCAGTTACTTATATAAATTATTTAAAAAGAACTTGGATGTTTCACCCAAATCATATTTAACGTATATTCGAATGTATCACGCAAGTGAATTATTAAAACAAACTAACCTATCAATTAAGCAAATTGCAGAAAATATAGGTTATCAAGATCCCTTGCTATTTTCCAAAAACTTTAAACAACACTTCGAAATGACTGCTACCAATTATAGAACGTATCACTGTTAACAATATCAAAAGAGAATGTTCAGTTACTCAATAATAGTGCTATGATGCATTTTGGAGTATCAGCCATATATTATAGTCTATGGTCAGTTGGCAACATTTATTAAATGATAATCTTATTAGTGCAATATTGGCAGTACTTTGGGCCGACTCCTGTGGAAATAGCACGTGCCGAAGACTACAGGCTGAGACAGTGCCCACGGAAAGCGTGCACAAAAAAACTGCCAACAAAGTCAGTAACCTTGTCGACAGTTTCAAGCTACCATCAATTAGTAAAGTAGCTCATGATCTTTATTTATTTGTCTGAATCTTGTTGGTCATTTTTACCTTCGATTTTCTCTGAGAATTTATTTAATTGTTTCTCAGCAAATGATTTACCACCGATACCAAATGCAATCGCAAATGCTACCGAAACTGCACCCAAGATTAATAAGAATGCTACATTTACTATACTTTGCGCAAAGTTTAACTGGTCTAATGTCATAAAGACAGATACGATAATCACTAAATATTTAACAATTTCAGCTAACATCGCATTGCCTGTAGACTTGTTAATAAGTTTAGCTAATAAATTACCGCCAATAAATCCTAATGCTAAAATAATTGCCCCGGAAATAACTAAAGGTAAGTAACCTATAATAGCTTCACCAATTTGGTTTAGCACTGATAAATTAACCGTGTTCAATGCTTGAACCGTAAAGAATATGCCGATTAGTGTTGTAATAACCCAACCTACTGCTACTGGAATATCAATACTTTCTTTATTATCGCCAAAATTAACATATTTGTTAAAGCGACTAACATTGAATCCGCTAAGTATATTTTTCACTAAAGTGCCCAACACTTTGGCAATAAAAATACCTAATACTAAAATAATTACGGCAACGATAATTTTAGGTGCAAATTCAAAAATACTAGTCATCATACCCTTGATTGGGTTTGATACAGACTTCATATTTAATTGATCAAATACAGATGGTAAAAAGAGTAAAAATACTAAGAAATATGCTAATTTACCAAATGTTTGAATAATCCCTTCGGACTCAGATTTACCACTATCGGCATCTACCAGTCCTTTCTTTTGTAACCAAGCTTCAAAACCTAAGGCACCTAAAGCTTTAACAATTACTTTCTTCACAATTACTGCAATAATCCATGCAATAAGTAATAAGATAATGGCACCTATCAGGTTTGGTAAAAATGCTATGATGCTATCTAAAGCACCCATTAAAGAATCTATTATTTTACTCATGAGAATTACCTCCTTTTTAAGACAAGATACCCTAGCAAGAAATAATTAATCATACAATTATAAAGTTTTTTACCCTTATTTCATTAATTATATAAAAATAATGGATTATGTTTATATTTTCAAACTTATATTGTTTATTTATATAAATGGATATTGAAGTTTAATAACTTGTTTGCTATTATCATATATTAATGCAATTTTAAATAAAACCTACTTTGTTTTTATAAAAAAAATAAAATAAAACAGTATTTTTATATAGAGCGTATGTCACAAGGAGGTATAACATGGATATTGATGTGCTTTATGAGGACAATCATTTATTAATGGTAGAAAAACCAATCAATGTGCCTGTACAAGCTGATAATTCGAGAGATGAAGACTTATTAACTATATTAAAAAAGTACATTAAAAATAAATATAATAAACCAGGCGCCGTATATCTTGGATTAGTCCATCGTTTAGACCGCCCAGTAGGTGGCGCTATGGTATTCGCTAAGACCTCAAAAACCGCTTCAAGATTAGCAAATGAACTAAGAAAACAAAAAATTTACAGAACTTATTTAGCGATTATACACGGTCAACCATTACAACAAACTGGCAAATTAACGGATTACTTATGGAAAGATCGTACTAAAAACATCGTCTATGTAAGTACACCGAAAAATAAACAGGCGAAACAGGCAATACTCGATTATCAATTGTTACGCACAGTCAACAATAAAAGCCTAGTAAAAGTAAAATTACATACGGGTCGATCCCACCAAATAAGAGTACAATTTGCGAACCAAGGGTTACCTTTATACGGTGACCAAAAGTATGGTCAACACGTCAATAAACACGGTCAACAAATTGCGTTATGGGCATCCGAACTTAGTGTTAAACACCCTACCAAAGATGAAATTATCACAGTAAACTCACGACCTTCCGGAAGATTGTGGGAACAGTTATTATAAAAGCGTATGTACAACAGTAAATGTTTGTACATACGCTTTTCAGATTGTAGACAGCCGTTAGCCTTCGTCAAGAGTATAACGGCAAGTCAATAACCGTATTTGTGGTGTGCTTTAGCCGTTTCTCAACTGTACTTGACTGTTAGAGATACGCTTCAAAGAACTTTTGACCTATAAATTCATTAAAATTTGGATAATCGCAATAACTATAAATACAATAATTATTAAACTTTGGATCTTACTTGGTGTTTTTTGGCCGACTTTCATACCAACTTGAGCGAAAATGATACTTCCGATAATTAAACCAAGTGCTTCCTCAAAAGGGATAAATCCTTGAAATAATTTAACCCCAAAGGCTCCGATTGAAGAAATAAAGGCAATAACTATACTATTAGCAACAACTTGTTTCATTGGCAGTTTAAAAATAACAAGTAATACTGGAATAATAATAAATGCGCCACCTGCACCAACAATACCTGAAATAAGTCCGATTACTCCACCTAAAAACATTAATAGTAATTGGTTATAAGACTTATGATATCGATTATGTTTAGGTTCTATAAACATTAAACATAACGCTAGCAAAGCTATAATAATGTAAACGATATTCACAAAATTTTCGTTTAATAAATTGGCACAAATCGCTCCAACGGTACTTCCAATAATCATACCCACACCCATCTGTAACACTAAAGAAGGTGTGAAATCGGGTCGTGTCGCTGCTTTAATACTGCCACTAAGTGTGCTAAAAAACACTTGGACAGCTGTTAAACCTGATGCTACATAAGCACTGTATTCAGGTAAGCCTAATAATGGTGGAATAAATAACAAAATAGGATAAATAATAATAGCGCCACCTATGCCCACTAAACCAGAAATAAATCCACCAAACGCACCTATAAACAACATCACAAGTATAATGGTCATTTATTGTTCACCAAAGATTGAATTGAGCTTTCCGATATACGTAAATGGGTCACAGTAATTTTATTATTTAATTGTTGATCACACTTCATTACTGTTCTCCTTTCTATATTGTTTCTAACATTACTTTAATTATATTAAATTGCCGGCACTTCATCAAATGCACACAGATTATTTTCAAATACTTTCGTGACACACAATAAAAGGGAGTGGGACAGAAATCTGATTTTGAAAAAATTGATTTCGTCGTCCCACCCCGGCAAGGATGACTAGCGTTGAAAAAAGCTTGGTTTGAAGCGCATTTTCAATGCAGTCAGCTACTGCCAATATGACAAGAGACTAGGACGAATCAATCTTGTCCCAGCCTCTTTTCTTTATTAGCTTTCATCATTCATATTGAATTTAGCATAAATATGTGCACTAATTTTATTTTCGCATTGTCTAATTTTATTAACTCGTAAAATACTGCTTGCTGTATTCACCGGTTTATAAGACTTCCAGTAATTTAATTGCTGAAATAGCTCGTTCAATGTAGACATGTTATTACCACCTAATTATAAATTAATAAAAATAGCTCTTCTATTAATAAGAAGAGCTTTCCACACATCTTCTTATCATTCAGGTTACTACCTGTTGGATTTGGCACATCGCATCAAATAATGCTGTTGCCGGAGTATCATAGGGCCAATTCCCTTCACTCACTCTCAATAAGACGAACTATATTTATTTATATTTAGCTTACATGAAATTTTATCTTTATGTAAGTTATTTGCTTGTATAACGCATTTTTCTATGCTTTACTCTACAGTTTGTAATCGGTGGTCTCCGTCTTTTATCCAATTTCGGCGCACACAAATAGAATAAATTGTATAGCTCACGATGATTGGTAAAACAATGTGAAATGCTAGAATTAATACCCATGTATTTAGTGAAGAACCCATCGTATGTATCGTCATAATTTGTCCTATTAAACCACTTGTCCCCATACCTGCACCTGCTGCATTATTTGTCATTGGAAACCATAAGGTCATGAGTGGAGCCACGATAGCACTCGCTAATGTTGGTGGTAATAAAATCATTGGATTTTTAATAATATTTGGTACTTGTAGCATACTCGTACCTATGCCAACAGAGATAAGTCCACTCCAGCGATTATCTTTAAATCCATTAACAGCAAAACCTACCATTTGTGCAGAACAACCAATCGTCGCTGCGCCCGCTGCCAATCCGCTCAAATCAAGCATTAATGCTAAAGCCGCACTAGAAATTGGAGCAGTTAACGTCAAACCAAATATTACAGCTACAATAATTCCCATCACTAAAGGTTGCTGACCTGTAGCAATATTTATAACTTTGCCTAATGATGTCATAAATTCATTTAAAGCTGATCCTAAAAATTTAGCTACCGCTCCTCCTATAATGAGTGTTAATAATGGAGTAATGATAATGTCAATTTTTGTTTTACTAGCATAAAAACGACTTATTTCTACTACTACCAACGTAGCAATATACGCTCCTACTGGGCCACCGCCAAATGTATCATATCCTAATGTACCTACGATGACACAAGAAAATATTACTAGTGGCTTAGATTTCAATCCATATGCGATGGCTGCACCAATAGCGCCCCCCGTCATACTCATTGCTACATCACCAATTTGTGCTAAAAAGCTCAAATCTACTTGTGGCCATACTGTCTGCTTACCAATTGTATTTAATAGTAAGCCAATGATGAGTGAGCCGAACAACCCGAGTGTCATATAGCTCAATGCTTCAATAAACCATCTATTTAAATATGCTTTCATTTATAATCCCTCTTTATTTATCTTAGACTGTATCTACGATTATAGCCCAAATCATCAATCAAAAGTGTGTTTTTAATGAAACGTAATTAAATCATAATATGTATAACTTTCGTAGGAAGTGACCTCTAATATTTCAACGAATTTTTGACAGAAACGTGGAAACATTGACATGTTGCTAACTCTTCAATAAACTTAAATAAGTGAGAATCACTATCATTAAAATTAGGGGTAAAATATTATGAAGTTGTTAAAACCACTATTATTAGTCCTTGGTATTTTGTGCACAATTTTAGGCTTTTTAGGTTCTATATTACCCTTATTACCTACCACTCCGTTTATTTTATTGGCTGTACTATGCTTTGCCAAAAGTTCAGATAAATTCCATAATTGGCTCGTAGCTACAAAAGTTTATAAAAATTATATACAGAGCTTCAAAGAGAATAAAGGTTATACGATGAAACAAAAATTGAAAATGCTCATAAGTGTCTATATTGTTGTTGGATTTTCTATTTTTGTCATAGACATTACACCGATTCGTGTCGGTTTAGCATTTATGTTACTGTGCCAAACGGTAGTCTTATTTGCATTTATTAAAACACTCCCTAAAGAGTATAATACTGATGACTAAACACAACAGTGTGCTTATTATGACCACCGTTGTGTTTATTTATATTTCAACATTAATGTCTGAGGTATATGACAATAATCATTAGGATATTTGGCCAAATGATGTTGATGTATTTCAGCACTTTTTACATAATTACTGAGTAATTGTACTTCCACTGCAATCTCCGCATAATCTGCTCTATTAGTGAGCCACTCAGTAGCACTTTGTAAATGGGTACTATCTTCACTATAGATACCTGTACGATATTTTTCACCTATATCATCACCTTGTTGGTTTACACTATAAGGATCGATAATTTCAAATAATTGTGAAAGTAAAGTTTCGACTGATGTTTTTGTCGGATCAAACGTTGTTTTTACACATTCGACGTAGCCATCATACGGGCTGTCTAACGTTTGTGTAGTGCCATTTGCGCGGCCCGCTTCCGTCTCAACGACTCCTGGTAATGTTTGTACAAAAGCTTGTACACCCCATAAACAACCACCCGCTAAATAAACAACTTCCAAATTGCCGTCCTCCTCTTAAGTTACTATGGTATATCTCCAAACGTTAAATGTTTGTTGTAAACTGTACTCAACTATTTCAACTTATTGTAAACTGAAATACATGAAAATCAAAATTATAGATGCTAGAGTAATAATTGTTGATAATGACGAATTTTTGTAATATTCGCACAAATTAGCATAAAAATTTCATCACATTAAACGAATAAAACTCCAAAACTATTCGTTATAATATATGATGACACAATTTAAAGAAAATGAGGTTTTAAACATGGATGATTTAAAAATCAACAAGAGATTAATTATGACTCCTGGACCTGTAAGCGTTGACCCAAGAGTGTCTCAAGCAATGTCTAATTCTATATTAGGACAATTTGATTATGAATTCGTAGAAATTATGAATGAAACGATGGAGCTCATCCGTCAGTCATTTTTAACAACAAATCAATGGTCATTTCCAATTGATGGCACGAGTCGTTCAGGCTTAGAAGCTGTTATTTCAAGCATCGTGAAACCAGGCGATGAAGTACTTGTTCCAATCATCGGCCGTTTTGGCTATTTGTTTACAGAGTTAGTTACCCGTGCTGGCGGTATTGTACATAATATTCACAAGCCAATGGGTGAAGTATTCGCTCAAGAAGAGATTATTGCAGCGCTTGATAAGTATCAACCGAGTGTGTTGGCAATCGTTCACGGCGAAACATCTACAGGTCGCTTACAGCCAATCGACAAAATTGGTCAAGCGTGTAAAGAACGTGGAATCTTCTCTGTCGTTGATGCTGTAGCTACCTATCAAGGTGCAGTCATTCCTGTTGATAAATGGCAGCTTGATGCTGTAGTTGGTGGTGCTCAAAAATGTTTATCTATACCTTCAGGCATCACACCTATCACTTTTAATGAACGTTTTAGTGAAGAAATTAATAAGCGTAAACGTGTTGAATTAGGTATTCGCTCTGGTGAAACTACCGAACAAGATCATTTTATACGTAGCAACTACTTAGATTTAACACAATTACAAGACTATTGGAGCCCTAAACGTTTAAATCATCACACAGAAGCTACCACAGCCATTTATGGTTTGAATGTTGGGTTAAAATTAGCATTAAAAGAAGGTGTTGAAGCACGTGCACAACGTCATGAATACCACCACCGTGGCTTAAAAGCTGCTTTAGAAGCATTAGGCTTAGAAATATTTGGTGATAGTGACAACGAAATGAAAATGGTCATTTGTGTCAATATTCCTGAAGGCATTGATGATGCTGCTTTTAGAGATGGTTTATTGCGTAATTATGGCATCGAAATTGCCGGCTCATTTGGCGACTTAACTGGTAAAATTTGGCGTATTGGCTTAATGGGGTATGCCGTAAACAAACAAAATATTTTAACATTCCTTTCTGTATTTTCACTGTATTTGAGTCAACAAGGGGTTACAGGAATTGACCCAACTAAAGCGATGGATACTTTAATAAACTACTACGACAATCATTAATTATTTAAACACACACTACATCAATAAAAGCTCAACTATAACTAATATCGTTGCCCTCAGAACGTAGACACCCCTTCGCATTAATTTGCGAAGGGGTTGTTTATTTTCTATATATAATTTTTTGTTAGTAAGCGACCTTAAATATTAGTTCACCTTTCTATAGATTAGCAGTAATTTATGCCAACTCCTGCGGGAATAGCACTAGCCGAAGACTACAGGTTGAGTCAGTGCCCTCGGAAAGCGTGCATAAAAAAACTGCCCACAAAGTCAGAGACTTTGTCGACAGTCTGAGCTCAACCATAACTAAATGTATGGTTGAGTTTTTTTCATTTCAACTCATTAATTATCTTCAACTACTCTATTTTTTGAGGCAGGGTAACCAAAGATAAAGAAACACAATGCCATTATTAATAAGGCGATAATGCCTGAATTCCAACCACCAGTAACGTCATGTAAATAACCTATAAAGAAAGGACCAATTGCCGCAATTAAATAACCGACAGACTGTCCAAATCCTGATAAGGCAATACTGCCATCACCTGTACGTGCTCTAATAGAGAAGAACGTCATACATAAACTGAAACAAGCACCCATTGCAAGACCTGCAATAATTATACCTATAACTAATAATACGAGCGACTGCGTAAAGAATAAGCTAAAGCCTATTAAGAATAACAACGTAATAATGACAACTAAAATACGTTGATCCTTTAACTTAGAGGCAATGATTGGGAACGTAAACGTCATAGGCACTTGTGAAAATTGATTGAGCATAAACAAGTAACCTGCTGTAGATGGATCAAGACCTCTATCAATTAAAATAGATGGTACCCACGCCACTACCGTATAAAAAACCATAGATTGAAAACCCATCGTTAAAGCAACCATCCACGCCAACTTAGAACGTGCAATATTGACTTTATGCGGTTTGCTTGTAGTAGTATGGTCTACAGTTGTGCGTTCCAACTTAGCACCATTTTTTGCTTTAGGTATCCATAAAATAATCGCAATAATCGCTAAGATTATCCAAAATGATAAAGATAATCTAAAGCCTAAAGGAGACATGTCTGATAATGGAACACTTAAACCACCACCTAATCCGGCAGTGAAATTCATCGTGCCACTATAAATACCTGTAGCTACTCCAATTTGTAATGGAAAATACCACTTCACATAGCTCGGTAATACTACATTACCAAAAGCAATAGCAATCCCTAATAATATTGTGCCAATAATAAAGATATTAATATCGCCTGCAACACGTAATATTAAGGCAATGATTAATAAAATCGTAGAGAACAATATTGTGCGAGACATCGTTAAACGTGCAGTTACTTTCGAAACCAGTGGTGATACAATAGCAAAAATAAGCAACGGGATGGTGGTTAAGACGCCAGCAACACTGTTATTGATGTCCAACACATGTTTTATTTCTCCAACAACTGGACCAACAGAAGTCAAAGGTGCACGCAATGTGGACGCAATAAAGATAATTGCTAAAATCACACCCCAATTTTCTTTTATTCTATGTACTTTATAGGGTTCACTCATCTTATACCACCTTTCTATAAAATATTACATTATTTTTTAACACTGCTAATAAAAGGCAACGAACCGAACAAACAAAAATGTTGATCGATTCGTAAGCTGCCTATATAAATAACTTAAACTGTTGCTTTTTCTAAGACAATACGTGTACCTGCTTTACCTTCTAAAGCTTCAATAGCTTCGTCTAGTGAGCAAATGATTGCCTCTTTACCCATTTCAGCAAATTGAATCGCTGCTTCAATTTTTGGTAGCATACTACCTGCTGGGAATTGATCTTCACTTACGTATTGTTTCGCTTCAGTAACTGAAATAGTTTCTAATTTTTGTTCATTTTCTTTTCCGAAATTAATGTATACATTCGAAACATCCGTTAACATCATAAATGTATCAGCTTCGACTTGTTCAGCTAATTTCAAGCCAGAACGGTCTTTATCAATTACAGCTTCTACACCTTGGATGGTACCATTGTCATCGCGATAGACTGGAATTCCTCCACCGCCAGATGAAATAACAATTGCTTGGTCAATAAGGTTTTTAATTTGTCTTACGCCATGAATAACAAGTGGTTCTGGTGAAGGTACTACACGACGATAACCTCTACCAGCATCTTCTACCATGACAAAGCCTTTCTCATTTTCCAAACGTTTCGCTTCAATTTCATCGAAAAATACACCAATCGGTTTCGTTGGATTATCAAAAGCAGAATCATTTTTATCTACTTCTACCATTGTTAACAATGTTACTACATCGCTATCCATATCTAAATCATTTAAATGATTTTTTAGAGCTTCTTCCATCATGTAACCAATAAATCCTTGTGATTCTGCGTTACATGCATTGATCGGCAATGGATTTACAATATCTTTAGCTGCTTCATTTTGGGCAATAATATTACCTACTTGTGGTCCATTACCATGAGTGATCACTACATTGTGACCAATTTTTTTCATTTCTGCCATTTTACGTGTAGCAGAGAACACATTATTATATTGATTTTCGTATGAAGCTTCTTGTTTTGGTTGTAAAATTGCGTTACCACCTAAAGCAAGTACGACTCGCTTATCCATACGTTTCACTCCTTAAAGTTAATGATATATAAATGCCATACAAAGTGTCTTTACCAGAAGATGAACCAACTTCAAGCAGTTGGTTCAAACGGACGATAGATGGCTCATCTTGTAAAATTTTGACTTTCGAACTAAATAATCCATTGAGTGCACAGTGTAGAAATGTTTCTGAAACGCGTGTCGTTAGTGATTCATCCAATAATTGCCTTAACGTTTCTAAATGAAGCGTTTCTATATACGGTTGGATGGAATGGATGAATAAAATACCTGTTAAAATATCATCACCAGTAGGAGTTAGCCCTTGGCCTCTTCCAATAACATAGCGTAACATTTGTTCAACAGTCATTTTATCTGTTGTTGTTAAGGCGTTAATGAATCGACGCATCGTTGCAAAATCAAAATCCGAATCTTCATACTCCGAAAAATAGAAAGTAGTTATATTTTCTGTGAGGTCTTCTAAATATTGATTGTGGGGTGGCTGTTCACTTAATATCGTTTCGAGACGCCAAAAGAGTTGGTAGGCTGAATTGAATTCTAGCGTACTATAGCCTACCTTAATCTCTTGTCCTACAACAATTTGGGCGAGGAGTTCATCTCGCGTTTGGCTATCCACGACAATGCCAAACGGAAATGTTCCATTTTCTGTTGTGCCGATAAATATTAATTGATTGTTTTTAGTAATTATATTAAAACCCTTATTGAAAATACTATGCACTGTCCATGTATTACGTTGTACTAAATAATCATAAGCTACTCGTCCAATTGATTGTGCGCGTAAAATCACACACTAAGTCCTAACTTTTGTGCATAGGCTGTGATTGCTTTTTCGAAACACTCAATTGGAGGATGTACTGTACCTGCTCCAATTTGACCGTAACCAGCAATTTTATGTGCAATACCTGTATTGATTACAGGAGTTATTCCAGTTTCAACAACTTTGCGTGCATCAATACCTAAACATGCACCTTTAAAGTTCCATGTTGGGATTGAGAAGTTAGGATTTTCACCGATACAAATTTCAGTCATTTCGTTACTAATACTTAATGCATCATCAAATCCACCAGTACCTACAAAGCGTGTTACTGCAGGTGCTGCAATCATAGCCATACCACCGACACCGATTGTTTCAGTAATTGCTGAATCTCCGATATCCGTATTAGCATCATCTGCAGAGTAACCTGTAAAGTATAATCCTTCTGGTGTATTAACAGGTGCAGTAAACCACTCATCACCCATACCTGCAATACGTACACCAAAGTTTTCCCCATTACGACACATAGCTGTTACTACAGTACCGTGTTGGATTTGTCTTGCTGCATCCATCATTGCTTTACCAGTTGCCATTGCAACATTTAAGAAGAATTGATCAGTATCAGCTAAGAATTGAATAACTTCGGTACGTTTTGTTGGTTCAACGTCTTCTAATTCTGAAATGATAGGTGCTAATTCTTTAAGGAACGCTAATGATGCAGCAATATTACGTTGATGGAATTCGTCTCCCATAGCAATTGCTTTGGCAATTAATACGTTAACGTTTAAACCACTTTCCATTTGTGCTAATGCTTTACTCAACACTGGACCTAAGACATCTTTCATCCAATGCAAACGATTAACTACTGTTTCGTTATAAGCACCGAAACGTAGCACAGCACCAATACCTTCATTCATTTGGCAATATGCTTCGTTGCCACTTTCTCTATTCTCTACTACTAGAACAGGCATATTAGCAGATGTAATACCACCCATTGGCCCTACTGCATTTACATGGTGACATGGGATAAAAGTAATATCGCCATTTTCCAATAATTTACGAGCTTCTTGTTCATTGCTTGCCCAGCCTTCAAATAGGATTGCACCTACACATGAGCCTTGCATTGGGTCTGTCATGTTCTCATATTGAATTGGCGGACCAGCATGTAATAGTACATGGTCAGTAAGTTCAGGAATTTTTGATTTTGCTGGTACCACATCTACTAAAAATGGCGCTGCAGCAATCATTTTGTCGATAACAGCCTGATTCGCTTCATCTATAGTTTTGTATCCCATGTTAAACTGTCTCCCCTTCATAGTTATTTAAAAACTGTAGTACTTTCATTAATTTTTCGTCTCCACCGGCAATTGGACGCCAGTTAAATTGCACTACTTCTGCGTCACTCGCTTGAATCGCTTCTGTGAAACTTTGTAATCCAATATTGATAACACTTGGTTTCGTATTAATTAAGTTCATTACTTTTTCATCCACAGTTAAGTCTACTGACTGTGCTTCAAATGAACGTAGTTCACGTTGTGGTTGTGCCACATCTTTACCGATTAAGTGTAATGCAGTACGCACCATTTCATCGTTTGTTGCACAAACAACAGCGCCTGCTTCTTTTAAGATATCAATTTGGTCTTGGTAGCCTTGTTTATCATGCTCTGTACCAACTACTGTAGCTAAAATCGCAAGTGATCTTCCTGCTTCTTGAACTTTTGCAAGCACACTCTTGATTGTAGGTGCTAATTGACTTGCCATATCATCATGACTGCCATAACCTATTACATTATCCAACATAATTACTGCAGTTGCAGGATCGTCAGATGAAGTTTCTAACATTTCGATACGCTTAGAAGGATCAATCATAGGGTGTGGTTTACCTTGAGTGTACATGTCATCACCTAAGTCGATAATTTCATGATTACCACCTTTATAAGAATAACCTTCTGGTGTTTCACCTTCAGAAGCGTCTCCTAACGTATCTTTAACTAACATTGCTGCTTCAGATGCTAATGTTCCACCTGAATAGTAGCCTTTAATGCCATCTTGTTGTGCAGATAAAGTTAAAGAAATATTATCTAATACTGATGGTTTAAAGCTTGGTGTTTCATCGTTAGCTAATTGTACAGATACTTGTGCTGCTTCATCTAATGTATATGCGTGATAAATATTTTCTTCAGTATATGTTGGTTTAGCACCTAGGAATAATGTCACTACTGGTTTATCAATATTTCTTAAAACATTTAACACTTTTTCTTCCACTTCTTTAGCTGGTGGCTTAGAAATAACTGTAATAACTTTAACTTTAGGGTCATGATTTAATGCTTTAATACTATCTAGCATCGTAATAGCACCAACCTCAGTAGATAAGTCTCTACCTCCAGTACCTAGAGCGTTTGTAACACCTTTATCCATACGGTCGATAATTGTTGTTACTTCTTGAATACCTGTACCTGAAGCTCCTACAACACCAATATTGCCTTCATTCACAATGTTTGTGAATGCTAAAGGTATACCGTGAATAATACCTGTACCACAGTCTGGACCCATAACTACTAAACCTTTGTCATTCGCTAATTGTTTTAAACGAACTTCATCGTCTTTAGCTACATTGTCACTAAACATAAATACATTTAAATTATTGTTTAAAGCATTTTCCGCTTCCATTGCTGCGTATTGACCAGGTATAGATATCAATGCCAAGTTAGGGTTTTTCGCAACTTCTAAAGCACGTTTCCAGTTAGATACTTCGTCTTGCTTTTGACCACTATCTGCACTTTCTGCTTTACCTTTTAATTCAGCATCTACTTGTTCATTGACCTCATCAACTTTAGCCGCATCTTCAGTATCAACAACGATAATGATGTCGTTTGGTTTAGCTGCAGCCATTTCATCTGTACCTAAACCAGATGATTTGAAAATATCTTTATTTGCTGGTGTTCCCATCATAATAGATACTTGATTGATACCTTCAATTGAAGATAATTTGTTAGATAACAACATTAAAACAATTGAATCTTGGTACGTATTTTCTTTAATTATTGTGTGTAACATATTGTTCCTCCAATATTATTCTGCAAATCTATTTTTTCCATGATAACGATCGTAGTGTACATCCTCAGAAATCAGATAATCATAAATATCCTCTACAATTTCGATGCCTTCTTTATCATACTTTTCACTACGTAAACGTCCGCGTTCTCCTGGGTAGAAAATTTCTCCGTAACCTTCTGCCGCTGGTTGTGCTTTAAGTTCATCTAGCATTGTAGTCATTTGTTTTTTGAATTGAGTCAAATCAGTGAAATATGCAGGATTGATTACTATGTGTAACTGACCTAAATCACGACCTTTAGTTAAATCTTTATACATAGAAGAAACGTGAACACCGTGTGGTACACCTAACAAACTACCTGATAAAATGTCTACCATCATCATTAAACCGTAACCTTTAGGACCAGCAACTGGTACTAATGCATGGACATCTCTTGAATCTGTTGTAGGCTCACCGTTTGCATTAACAGCCCATGTATCAGGAATCGCTAAATGTTTCGCACGAGCGTCTAACACTTTGCCCCATGCTTGCACTGTTGTTGCCATATCAAAAGTAACGATACGATCGTCATTTGTCGGTGCACTAAATGCAATTGGGTTAGTACCAAAGTATGGTTCAGTACCTCCAAATGGTACGACCATTGGATCTGATTGACACATACTTAAACCAACCATATTTTCTGCGGCTGCCATTTCTACAAAATAGCCTAAAGCTCCACTATGTGAGATGTTTTTAACACCAACAACAGCAACACCATTTTCTATAGCCATTGCAATTGCTTTTTCCATTGCTTGTTTTGCCGCTTGATGACCCGGGCCATTATCGCCTTCAAAAACGGCAGTAGATGGACCTGTTTGTTCAAAGTGGTAATTCGGATGTGCTGTAATACCACCTTTGGCGATACGTTCAGAGTAATATTCAACTCTCACAGCACCGTGTGAATGAATACCGCGATGATCAGCAAAAGTTAAAACATCTGACACATCTGCAGCAGCATCTTCATTTAAACCAGCTTTGACTAGTTTGTTTTTCATTAAATCAAATAATTGTTGTTTTGTTACACGCATATCCATTCCTCCTTAGTTGTACTCAATAAATGTTGCCAAATGCTAAATCATCAGAAGTGTTATGCATGGTACTAGATGCAATTTACATGTAGTTTCGAGTCTTTACTCTGCACTATTAATAAATATCATCTGACTGTAAATAGTCATATATACTTTGAGCAACTGGAATGCCACTCTCTTTATACTGTGCTTTCACTTCTTCTTGTATTTCACCTGGGTAGTATACTTGGTCAAAACCTTTAGCCGGTTTAATCGCATGTAATTCTTCTACCATTTCTGAAACTTGTTTTAAAAATTGGTCTTTATCACCAAAGAATGCCGGGTTGATAACGATATGGAATTGTCCTAATCTTCTATACTCAGATAAATCTTCATACATAGAAGTAACGTGCTTACCAAATGGTAAACCTAGAAGGCTGCCGGATAGAATATCAATCATCATCATTAATCCATAGCCTTTAGGTCCTGCCACTGGCAATAATGCACCAACTTCAAATGGATCCGTTGTAGGCTCTCCATTTTTGTCTACAGCCCAAGTGTCTGGGATTGATTTATTTTTAGAACGTGCGTCTAAGATTTTGCCCCACGCTTGCACTGTTGTTGCCATATCAAATAAGATAGGTTCACCATTTTCACGAGGTGCGGCAAATGCAATTGGGTTAGTACCAAAATACGGTTCTGTACCACCAAATGGTACGACCATTGGGTCTGATTGACATACAGTTAACGCGACCATACCACGTTTTGCTGCTTGTTCTGCAAAGTAACCAATGGCACCACTGTGGCCAATTTCTTTCACACCTACCATGCCAATACCACTGTCTTCTGCAAGGGTAATTGCTTTTTCCATCGCTTCATATGCTACATAATGACCGACAGTATTATCACCAAAGTACGTACCTGTTGAAGGACCTGTTTGCTCGAAGTTAAATTGTGGATCAAGGTTCAGCCCTTTTTTAGCAATACGTTCAGCATAATATTGCGTGCGGACCGAACCGTGTGAATGAATACCACGCTCATCAGCAAAAATCATTAAGTCAGCAGTCTTATCAGCTAAATAATTAGGTAGACCCGCATTGACTAATTTGGTTTTAAATAACTCGCGTAGTTCATTACGTTCGACATATACTAATGCTTCTTCACTCATGCTTAACAACCTTCCTTAAATTTCGATATCTCTATTAGCATCTTTTGAGTAGATATACGCAAATGGTTCATCAAGACCTACAGCATAAGTTGCTTGTGGTGCATAAGCTCCCATAAAGATATAGTCGCCTTTATCTACTGGTTGCCATTCGTTATCTAAATTGTACATGCCACGACCGCTCAATACGTAAGCACCATGTTCTTGTACGTGAGTTTCAATATAGCCATGTGAAGCTCCTGGCTCAAATGTTAAAATATGAATGTTCATATCATATGCCAACTCTTTTGGTAATAAGTCTAAAATACGTACCTCTGCCATACCTTCATATGGTTCTTGTGTCATTTCATTCACGTTACCTGAAACAACTTCTGGTGTATAACCTTCAAGAGGTTGGTAACGTTTTTTGTATAAGAATACACGGCTATCTTCATTTTGGTTATTGTTTTCAAATGTCATTACTTGATGTGCTGGCACATATAAATAGCCACCTGCAGATAATTCGTATTTTGTATCATCTGCATACGCGTTAATATTTCCATATTCAACATAAATAAATGTTTGAACACCATCGCCACCAAATCCTTGAGTATTACCACCTTGGTTTTTTAATGTAACGATGTAATCTACGAAACGTGCACCTAATCTAGGCGTACCTAAAATTGTTACATCACAGTCTTCAAAACCTGGAACAACATTATTAACTAAGCCATCTGGCGTAATAACAGCATAGTTGTCCTTTTTAATAACTGAACGTGTTTCTAATAATCCTTCTCTATATCCTTGATTATGATTTAAGTAACCCATAAATATAATGCTCCTTTATCTTATTATTTATTATTGTTGCATTAAAAATTTGTGTATTAGTAGCTCAAACTCATGCGCTAACTAATTATTCTTCGTAAGCCAGTTTATATAAAACGTGTTTTAACACTTCTACACCTTTGATTAAATCTTCAATACGTGTCTCTTCTTCAACATTATGACTAATACCATTAATTGATGGCACAAACATCATAGCTGTCGGCACATATTTGGCAAAGATTTGTGAATCGTGACCTGCACCTGAAGGCATTGTTTTATAGTCTGTTTCACCTACAACGTGTGTTGCAGCGTCACCAATTGTTTGCACTAACTTATCATCCATAAGTGTTGGTGCTTCGTCCATCCATAAGTCGATGTCAAAGTTGACGCCTTCTTGTTGTGCAACATCGCTAATACATTTTTCTATTTCTTCTGCAAATGCATTTAATGCATCTTGGTCGATATGACGACAATCAATCGAGAATGTAACTTCACCAGGGACAACGTTAACAGTATTCGGTACTGGGTCTACACGTCCAAATGTTAGTACTAATGGATCGCCAATTTCTCTTACTCTGTCTGTGAGTTGGCTAGCAATTTTACTAAATGCTACGACAGCATCGTTACGTAACCCCATAGGTGTAGTTCCAGCATGATTAGCTTCACCTTTTAAGTTCACCGTATAACGCTTTTGACCTACGATGCCATTAACTACACCGATAGATTTTTCTTCTGTTTCAAGCACTTTACCTTGTTCAATGTGCACCTCAACGAATGCTTTAATATGGTCGTAGGTGTTGTCTGTTGAACGGAAATCAAAACCACATTGACGCATTGCATCTACAAAACCGACGTCATTACCATCTTTAATTGTTTCGACGTCAGCATTATTAGCTAAGTTGAAAAAGTTTTTACTTCCCCAAAAAGCGTATGGGAATCTGCTACCCTCTTCTTCTGCAAGTGCTAAAAGCTCTAATGAACGTAACGGTTGACCATACTCTGCTTTCAACGCTTGCATTGCTGTCAATGCAGCAAGAACGCCATATTGCCCATCAAGATGTCCACCTTCTACTACAGTATCAATATGAGAACCTGACATGATTGTTTCTTCAGGGTACTTACTTCCAACCAATTTCCCTTTTAAGTTCCCAATACTATCGAATTCTGCTTCGAATCCGTCTTGCTCTAATGTTTCTTTTAATGCTTGTACAGCATTTGACCATTCAGTTGAATATAGGAGACGTGTAATTCCGCCGCCTTCTAAACCACCAAATGCAGTAAATTTTTTATCTAAAGCTTCAAAATAGGATTTGATATCCATCAAATTCAACTCCCTTTCTATTGCATATTCTATTATAAGCGTTTACATTTTAGTTATCATTCACATAATTAACAATAATAGATCCTAGTTTTATTCGAATTACACAAATACTTAGAAAATTTAATTTGAGATAATAAATTTAACAAAATCTATTTAGGAGGACTTGTTGTGTATCATCAATATATCACTACAAAAGATAACTTTGAATTACCTATCACTATCATAGAAGCAACAGGCTCACAAGCTAAAGGTGTCGTCGTCTATTACCACGGTGGCGGATTAATCTTTGGACAACCCAATGATTTACCCCAAGCTTATCAAGACCTAATTACAACTGACTATCATCTCGTTATGTTGTCTTATCGCTTAGCACCAGAAAGTAATATCGATACGATTATTGCTGATGCGCTTGCTGGTCTAGACTTTGTAGCACAACTGTATCCTGAATTACCTCTAATACTTTTTGGGCGCTCTGCTGGTTCCTACCTTGCATTACAAGTTGCAAGTCAACGTCAAGTCGCTGGTATAATGGACTTTTATGGTTACAGTCGAGTCCATGTACCTAGTTTCTTAAGACCACATCCAACCTATCAAACACTATCAACTCAAGTGTCAGCTGATATGTTGCAGCAACTAATACAAGATTCACCTTTAGTAACTGGACCTATGCAAGCACGTTACCCTATTTATCTACATGCACGTGGTGCAGCTCAATGGCTTAACTATTTAGGAATTCAAACCTCTACAGATAGTGCCTATAATTTAGCACCAAAGCAATTGCAACAATTGCCACCAACATTTATTGTGCATTGTTCTGGTGATCCTGATGTACCAATAAGTGAAAGTGATTATCTCGCGCAGCATATCCCAGTAACACAAGTTAAACGATTAGCATTAGATGAGCATGATTTCGATCGCACTGTGAATGATTACAATATTGCAATTTATCAAGAATGTTTGGATTTTTTAGCTACTTTAACTAATTAAACAAAGAGGTGATGTGTCATGGATATACAAAATGTCATGGCAAACTTTAAAGGATTTAATGATTTCGGCCGTAATCCCGTAAATGGAGGGATTAATCGTTTAGCATTTACACATCAAGAACGTCTTGCTGCTTTAAAGTTTTCGATGCTATGTCAAAAAGCTGGACTTGATGTCTATTTTGATTTCTTTGGTAATGTTATTGCACGACGCGAAGGGCGTTACCCTGAATTACAACCAGTCATTGTTGGCTCTCACATTGACACCGTGACAGACGGTGGTCAGTATGACGGACTACTTGGAGTTATCGCTGCACTAGAAATGGTAGAGCATCTCAACCAGCATCAAATCGAAACAGATCATCCTATTGTTATTATTGCATTTGCTTGTGAAGAATCTACTCGTTTTAATGAAGCTACTTTAGGTAGTAAATATTTAACCGGTAAAATGACAAGGGATGATATGAAAGATATCCAAGACAATGACGGTAATATTTTATATGATATCGTTCAACCACTTGCTCAAGATATGCACGGTAAAGCTGCTTTATTTGAACGTAATAACATTAAAGCATTTTTAGAATTGCATATTGAACAAGGACCCATTTTAGAAAACAAAGAAAAAGACATCGGCATTGTCACTCATGTAGCAGCACCACATCGTTTCAAACTTACGCTTCATGGTGTCACAAGCCATTCTGGTTCCACTCCTATGCCGATGCGTTCAGACGCCTTAACAGCTGCGGCAGAAATCATTTTACAAATCGAAGCCATTGGCAACATGTATCACAATCAAGGCATCGTCACAACTGTCGGTTATGCTAATGTCTATCCTAATTCTATGAATGCTATACCTGGTGAAGTATCATTGCTTATTGATATACGAGGGAAAGAAGTAGCTATACGTGAAAAAGTAGTAACTAAAATCCAACAACAAATTACTGCCATCTGTGATAATCGTAATATCACTTATGACCTTAATGATTTAGGTCAGGATCAACCAGGTACCTTTAACAGCACTATTGGTGCTATTTCCGAAAAACATTGTGAAACATTGCGATATAGTTATCGTTATATGTATAGCGGTGCTGGGCATGATGCGATGAATTTTGTTGATATTTGCCCTACTAGCATGCTCTTCATTCCATGTAAGGCAGGTATTAGTCACTCACCAGATGAATCTGTCACTACAGAACAAATTGCTAAAGGTATTGATGTTTTAATCGCAACTACAATTGAATTAGCACAAGCAGACACACAGTTGATTTAAATTTATATATAAACAAAAAACAGCTTTCTATGACTTACATCATAGAAAGCTGTTTTGCTTTAAGTTATATTATTTTTTAAATAAAGCGACCAATTTTGTTGTCTGAAATGCCATTTTCTTTGCTGTAAATTTCTTGGCCTCTTAGAATTGTTCTTGTTACTTGCGCACCAATTTCACGGCCAATATAAGGACTCATTTTATTACGATAAGCTAAATCTTCAGCTTGTAATGTATAAGCGTCATTTTGTTTAATAAATACGAAGTCAGCATCTTTACCTAAAGCAATACTTCCTTTATCAGTTAAGCCGAAGCGTTTCGCTGGTGCAGTAGCAATAATATCAGCAAATTTCGCTAATGACATATTACGTTTTTGCACACCTTCATCAAATAACACATCTACGTTATTTTGTAATCCTGCAATACCGCCCCATGCTTCGAAAGCATTTGTAGTATCTTTTAAATCAGGCGTACATGGAGAGTGGTCTGATGTTACAAAACCGATGTCACCGTTAAATACGCGTTCCCACATACCTTCTAAGCGTGATTGTTCACGAATTGGTGGAGAACATTTAACAACTGGACCAATGGCATCTAATTCTTCTTTGTAGAAGTATAAGTAGTGTGTACATGTTTCACATGTAATATCGACACCTTCTTGTTGTGCTTTGACAATTTCATCTACGCCTTCTTCACAAGCAACATGTACGATATGTACACGACAACCAGTTTCTTTAGCAAATAAAATAATTTTACGGATAGGTTCTACTTCAGTAAATACTGGACGGCTATCTACATAAGCACTCAATGAAGTTTCACCACTTGCTTTAGCAATTTCACCTAAACGATCTGTAATTGTAGCATTTTCAGAGTGAATAGATAAAATTTTGCCTGTTTTCGCAATTTGTTTCATACCTTCGTATAATGAATAATCATCAACGTTTTCAAAATCACCTTCGATTGAACGGTCTCCACAAGTAGCTAAGAAGGCTTTATATGCAACAACACCCGCTTCATCTAATTCTTGGATACCACCGTTTAAGTTATATGGTACTAAACCGCCATAACTTGCAACGTCCACAGATAATTCATCTTTACCTGCATCAAATTTTTCATCAATTGACGCTTTATCTGTTGTAGCTGGAACTTGGTTTAAAGGCATTTCTACAAATGAAGTTACGCCTCCTTTTGCAGCTGCACGTGTACCAGTATCATAGCCTTCCCAGCCATCACGATAACCTCCACCTGGTTCAGTAATATGCACATGCGCGTCAACCATACCTGGAGAAACAATTTGATTTTCAGCATCTATAATTTGAGTAGCTTCGCCTAAATCTTGTCCGATGGCTGCTATTTTTCCGTCTTTCACACCAACTTCAACGTTTTGAGCACCATCTTCTAAAATGACTACACCGTTTTTAATTAATAAATCATACTTCATGATACTTCACTCCTTTTTTATTTTTAGGAAAATTCTTTAATGCAAAATGCAATACAATATACACAATGCTAGCGATGATAAATCCAATAAACCATGAGAAATCTGAAATCACTGTAAAGCCAGGTAAGAAACCAAGCAGTGAAATTGCTACACCGACAATCGTTGCAATATATGCTGAAATATTAAAACGCTTTATTTTTATGTTTTTATCATAAAGGTCAAAATACAACGCATCGATATCGATCTGGCAACGTTTGACGATAAAGAAATGGACAATCATCACACCAGCAACTGGTCCTAGTATCGCTCCGATTGCATTCAAGAATAGGAAGATACTATCTTCTTCTTCCATTAACTTCCATGGCATTATCAACACACTTGCCACAGAAGCAATTATTACTCCGCGCTTGTAATTCACCAATTTTGGCATTAGTGCACTCAATTGATAAGCAGCTGGAATAATATTACTTGTCGCATTGGTAGAAATAGTTGTCATTAATAGTACACCCGTTGAAATTAAAATTGCCCAGAAGTTATCCCATTCATTAATAATAACTAGGATATTCCATTCTTGGTGTCCTAAATAAATCGAGCCACCTATAATAATAAACACACTCGCTACGGCAAATAAAATATGTGCGACTACAATACCTGAAATTTGCCCAACGACTTGTGCTTTAGTCGATTTCGCATTTTGTGTGAAATCAGCAACACTTGAACCTGGTCCTGCCCAAACACCCAATAATGAGTTAAAAATTAGGAAGAACGATAAAATAGCTGGATAAATAATGCCTGTTTCTTTAGTCGCAATATCATAATCCATAATATTGTTCCAACCGCCAGCTACCATAAAGCCCCATATTGCCATACCGCCAAAGACGATATATATTAATGGGTTTAATACTGCAGTGAATTTATTTAAAATATCTCCACCGCCGAAACCGATTACAAAACTAATCGCCCAAAAAATCAAGAAAGCAATTAATCCTGGAATTGAAATACCGAGAATTTGTGCACCGTTACCAATATCACTAAATCCCGGAATCATTTTATTTAACAAAATAAGTAGTGCTTGTGACCCAGCAAAAGTTTGTAAACCAAACCAGCCGATACCAGCAATAACACCACGTAAAATACCTGGTAATTTTGCACCGTACTCGCCGTATGTTTCACGTAATTGCATCGCAAATGGTATGCCATATTTTGAACCAGCATAGCCATTAACCACGAGTAATAATGCAATAATAAATGAACTGAATATTAAAGCAAACATCACCTGAAGTGGTGATAGTCCAATTAATAAGAACCCTCCAACAGCGGTATAGTTAGGTATATTATGTACTGCTCCCATCCATAACGTGAAGAAGTTAAAAGCAGAGTTATTTCTTTGATCAGCCATTTTCGGCATAATATCCTTGTTGTAGCCACGACGTTCGAAAAACGCTTTATCGTAGCGCTCTTGGTTCCCCTGTCTTTCCATTAGCTATATCTCCTTTGCTTTAGCAAGCTATTGACTATATAATCTTTATCTATTAGTTTATTACGATTGTAAGCGCTTTTCTTTGTCCGCTTTGACATTTCTTTGAAAGAAAATTATGTATTTCGAACAAAACAGGTGTAAAATTCATTTTATATAGCATAATTTTTTATCAGTTCTCACAAATATGGTATATAAATTATTTCATGATTAAAATTAATAGTGGAATATTGCAACATTAAAGTATATAACTAATAGAGAGGTTTTATTAGACAAAGTCACAAATTATATTCGTAAAATATTTCTACGTTAAATCGCTGTTATAACATACAACTTTAGATTTAAGTGGAATTCTTATACTGACAATTACATGCGTTTGCGCTAATTTATTGTTAAAATTACACAAGTTAACAGGGAGGGCTAGTAATGACTACATTAGAAGAAATTTTAACAGTCCCACAGTTTGAAGGGCTTAAGTTAATTAATCATAAAGGCGACTTATCTTCAGAAGTAACAACGTTGGATATTACAGAGAACGATGATATTAAAAATTTTACATCAGCACATACCTTTATTCTTACAACAGGCGTACTGTTTCAAGAAAGCCAAGAAGGTTTAAAACAATTAATCAAAGACTTACACGATATACGTACGGCTGGACTAGGTATCAAAGTATCACGCTTTTTACATCAAATTGACCAAGATGTAATCGATTATGCGAATAGTTTAGAGTTCCCTTTGATAGAAATACCTGAAAATTGGAATTTAGGAGATATCACACATCATATATCTGCTTACGTGTCCGACTCTGAAACGGGTAAATTAAATTACGCTTTAAATATTCAACAAGAGCTCAATCAACTCATTATGAAAGGTTTTAGTGTTTCTACAATGATTGAACGCATGAGTAAATTATTAGGTGTACCGATCATTTTATTTGATCCATTTAAAAAACCAGAAGCACAAAGTCATCATTATCAACAAAATAAAGCATTAGCCGATGAGCACATTGCGTATTTCCAAAACCATCATCAAGAAGCAGAACGTTATGAAAAAGACAAACAAACTTTTGAAAGTGAAAATCATGTTATTTTCAAAGTGCTGAGCTATACTTATTTTCCATACTATCTAATGGTGTCAGAAGTGAATAAATTATCATATCCTTTCAGTTTACTGACGATCGAACAAGTCGTTAGCGTCCTAGGATTTGCAATTTATAAAAATATTAAAATTGATGAAGCTGCACAAAATGATATTAATCGCTTTTTCGAATCATTGGTTAACAATCAAGGTGATCAAACACTATCAATCAAAAAACATTCAGAGTTATTAAAGCAATATTATATTTACCGCTCAGATTATTATCAAATTATCATCGGTGATCTGGATGCCCAAGATACGCTACAAAACAGTCATTATTTGAATGAACGTCATCAACTTACTTATTACTGGCTAAAAAATGAATTTGCATTGCTAGATCCTGCCATTAGTGTTTATAAATTACTCAGTAGTAATCGCTTTGCGATATTATTACAAAATAAAAATGATCATTATATGGATGATTTGCAACACATTCAACAAAAATATAACACTTACTTTGATGGCACCCTATCCTTTGGTATTGGTAATGAAGTAATTGAATTCACGCAACTAGCTTCTTCGTTCTTTGAAGCTAATGAAGCTTATGAAAGTTCGGTGCAGGAAGGTCAAAAATCGTTTATTACATTTTATCAATCTAAAAATATCAATGAATTATTACAAATGATTCCACAGGAAAAACTTTTACCATTCACTAAACATATTTTAGGAAAATTGTATCAACCAAAAACTAAAAAGGATTCTGAACTTAAACAGACATTGAAAGTATATATGGACAATCAGTGTGACATTACTAAAACGGCTGAAAAAATATACATTCATCGTAATACGGTAAAATATCGTATCAACAAATGTAGTAACATTATCGGCTCAGAAATTGAAGATCCAATGAACTCAC
The DNA here is from genome assembly GCF_025560845.1 of Staphylococcus arlettae. NCBI lineage: Bacteria > Bacillati > Bacillota > Bacilli > Caryophanales > Staphylococcaceae > Staphylococcus > Staphylococcus arlettae. The sequence goes on along the minus strand of NZ_CP094803.1, from coordinate 201,868 downwards.
TTAACATTCGTATTGCTTTATATGTATCTGAATCTATAACTTTTGATTAATAACAAACAACGGTTAACCTCTTTAAGAAGCTAACCGTTGTTTTTATGTTTAATATTTATATGGATCGTCGCTTTTACGTCGCTCTACCTCATCTAAGCTTTTCATTGATTGATGTTCACTATCATTATTCTCAGTTGGAATATCATTATGATTATTAGCAGTGTGCTCAGCTCTTGATATATCACTAGATAAGTTCGGTGCAGGCTTTCTAACTAATAGCATAATACCTGCAATAATCCACAGAATTGCACTAATCCAATTAAAAATTAACGAAATAATACCAAAAACTAATAATAAAATTCCTGCTAATTTGTTACTTTTACCAATTTTAATAGCACCAATAATAGTTCCAATTAACACAATCAAACCAATTGCAAGACCTACACCCATGATTATAAAGAAAACATTAGCTGATTCGCTTGCTTGACTTGGTGAAAGCGTTGGATTATCTGCACGTAGTTCTTCTTTAAACCCAGATGAACCCATGAATAGTAGCAAACCTCCCCATATTAAGACACCAAGTAGCTGGATGCCTACGCCAATCCACGCTAGAACACGTTCTCCAGTACGTTTTATCATTATATAAACCCCTTTCTAAATTATTAAACTTTCAATAGAGTTTCTTTGTAATATTTATTTTTATATTACTATATTGCACTTTGCATTAATAGTGTTATTTAGTAATTTACATAGACTTCACTTTTAATTTTATACTAATTATTTTATTTACTATTTTACACTCTTATTAGACAGACTATAACTTTCATTCTTCTAAAAATTCCACCCTTCTCTAGAACGTTTATATATCAATTTAATAAATCCTGTTTGCCTATTGTGTTAGTCTTCAGTTTTATAATTAACTGCATTTCAACAAATCAAACATTCTTCATTACATTAGCAATGTAATGACACTTAAAAACATAGCATCTAAAATTAAAAGAAAATATATATCTTAATTTAACATTATTATATTGTGCAATTTAGTGTATAATTACTAATAACATGACTAGAAAGGGAGATATATTACTTATGAACAATAAAATCATTGTAGCAACTATTTTATCAGCATCCTTATTTTTATCAGCATGTACTATCAATATTGGCACCGACTCAGAAAAAGATAATGATAAAGATAATAACAAAACACAATCTCAAAAGAATAATGAGTCTTCTAATAACGACCAAGATTCTACAAATGATGATTCAAATCAAGCAAATAATCAAAATGAAAATACTCAATCAAAAGAACATTATGCCAAAGTTTGGATTACTGGCATTGAAAAAAATGGCGGTAGTACAAATGATGTTTCAGACACAGAGCTAGAGCACGTCGATGTTTCTGGTCAACCTATTAATCCATATAATACCTCTGCTTCTAAAACTTTACCTGAGGGAACACAACTAATAGCAGCTTCTCCTACTGCTGCTGGCAGTGTTTATTATAAAGATAATGATGATGGTACTATTACAATTTATGATGTCCCTAGTCATTTTCAAGATAGTAGTTGGGATGAAGATGATTTTACTGTGAAAGAGACTTCTAAAATTTTAAATAATGCCCAAACAGTAACATTAAAAAATCCGTCTCAAAGTAAAGTTGATAACGTAAAATATATTATCTCCGAAGGTAATCCTGAAGACTACGAATTTGATGCCAGTGACAGTACGGCTGACGAAGAAGTTACACGTGATAATGTTATTGATAAAGTTGAAGAGTATGAAGGAGAAACACTTGATACTGATACTTACACATTCAAAGAACCAGAAAAAATGGAGGATGGACGTTGGGGCTTCTCATTTGAAGATAAAGACGGTAATTTAGCAGGTTCGTATATTATTGATAGTGACGGAACAGTAACCAAATACGATGAAGATGGTGAAGAAATATAATATAGGGATTTGTCCTTAAACCTTTGCAACTCAATATATTATATTAAAATACTCAATTAAACATCCCTTTAGTTTAGGAAAATTAAAGGGATGTTTTTCCATAGTTTAATATGTAAATTGATATAGATTTGTTCAAATTGAATTATGATTTCGATTCATTTTTATATGTCGTTCTACTATTTGTTTTAACAACTTCAACTTCTTTTAGATTAGGTTCAAAAATTTTATGATTATATCGTTTGTTTGCAAAATTTTTCAACTTATTGATAAATTCATATACTTCTTTATCTAATGTAATTTTAGACCTCACAATGTTAGCCGTATCATGCTTTTCATCTCCATAGCAATCCACATAAATATTATAAGCAATTTTAAATGTATTAAAATGACCTTCAAAAGGTTCATATCTTCTCAGAAAATCTTGTATCGTTTCATTTGAACTGTTGCTATGGTGACTTGTAGTTAAAATAAAATCTTGTATTTGTCTATCCAATGAATGAAATGCATCCTGAATCTCTTCAAAAATCTCAGTTGTTCGTTGTTTATTTAAGAACGCCGTATTTTGATTTAATTTAATATTTCTAATGCGAGCTACTTTATAAACTATTAAATCTATCATGCTGACCAAGTCATTTTCATAATCTTGCATCTTTTCCTTATCTTCACGTTTGAATTGTAACCAAACACCTAATAATGCAATACATCCACCTGCTAATGCTGCAATAAACTCCGTCATTTGAATACACCTCTTTTTATTTATTAAATTATTATAAATATCATACAATAATTGTCAAAAAATTAAAATATAATTCATTATTTTTTTAATATATATTATTTTTTATTACATAAATACAGATATTACTATTTGAAAGATACTGCGGTGTACTTAACTAACTTATGATTGACTTCTAGTTATATAGGGAACAATATAATTACAGTATTGAGGAGGAGATAAGATGCCAAAAGTAAATAATCGTATGCATAAAGATTTAGTAGATAAAGAGTCACGTATTGAAGCTAGTGTAAGTTCTGAAAAAGAAATAGAATTAAATGCTTTTGAACGCTTAGGCAAAGACGTCGTCATTATTGAAGTATTAGCGATTATGAATATTATTTTTGCTGTTTGTACTGTTGGTCTTATCGGTGCTTTAATCTATAGTAATCAAAAATAATACAAATTTACATTTTATATACAAAAGCGATGGTGTTATAACCATCGCTTTGCGCTTATTCTTGCTTATCTATTATCAAACCAAACTTGACTTTGCAATGGTAAATCGTTACATTGAAGATAATTAAATACACGCACTAGGGGTGTTTTCAGACTGAGATGAGCTGTAGCTCAAACCCTTTGAACCTGATCTAGTTGATACTAGCGTAGGAAAGTGTGAATCAACACATGTATGATATCAAGGGGTTAGACTACCCTATTATATATTTGATTTTATTTACACAACTTTCCTATGGAGGGTTGTGTATTTTTTTATTTAAAAAGGAGTGAGCACGTATGACAACAACAGTACTTATTACAGGTAGTAGTAGAGGTTTAGGTGCAACTATTGCACAAACTTTAGCAGCACAAGGTTTTCAAGTCGCCATCAATTATCATAAAAGTAAAGATGCAGCATTGGACTTAGTAAAAAGCATTGGGGAATCACAAGCAATCGCCATCCAAGCTGATGTCACACAACGTGATGAAGTCGATCGCTTAGTTGCTACTGCAACAGAACATTTCGGTCAAATTGATGTAGTGGTCAATAACGCATTAGTTGGCTTTAAATTTGATCCCAACGCACAAAAAGCTTTTACTGAATTATCTTGGTCAGATTACCAACAACAAATAGATGGTACTTTAAAAGCCGCTTTCAATACTACACAAAGTGTAGCCCCTCAATTTATAAAACGTCACCATGGGGCAATTATTAATATTGGAACGAATCTTTTTCAAAATCCAGTCGTACCTTACCATGAATACACGACAGCTAAAGCAGGATTAATTGGTTTCACACGTAATATTGCTGCCGAATTAGGCCAATATGGTATACGTGCCAACGTAGTGTCCGGCGGTTTATTGAAAACAACGGATGCCAGTGCTGCCACTTCTGATGAAGTGTTTGATTTAATTAAACAAACTACCCCACTCAAAAGTGTCACATCTCCTCAAGACGTCGCACATATGGTGGCCTTTTTGGCAAGTGAACATGCAACTGGCATCACAGGTCAAAACTATACTGTCGACGGCGGTCTAACAATGAATTAATCTATTCTATAACAACTGAGGTGTAAGTACATGACACAAACAAAACAACTTAATATTGGAGTCTTACTGTATGCTTGTGGACATCATCAAGCTGCTTGGTTACAGCCAAATTCTAGTGTTGAGCGTATTGGAGATAGTAGTTATTATCAATCATTAGCACAAATAGCTGAACGAGGCTTGTTTGATGCAGTCTTTTTTGCTGATAATCAATCTTTCCCAGCGCAATCTGCAAGTGATATGCCAGCATTTTGGTTTGATCCGTTGATCAATTTGGCGGCTATCGCACAAGTAACACAACATATCGGTCTTGTTTCTACAATTTCTAGTACTTTTGCTAATCCTTTCACTGCAGCACGACAATTACTAAGTTTAGATCATTTATCTGGTGGTCGTGTAGGTTGGAATCTTGTGACTTCGATGACTGATAATGAAGCACAAAACCATAGCTTGCCACAATTACCTGCCCATGATGCACGTTATGCCAAAGCACGAGAATTTGCAGAAGTGATGGACAAATTATTAAATTCTTGGAACACTTCTAATTTTATTCATCAACGTGAACAACATGCACTTATTGAACCAGAACACATACAATCCTTTAATTATCGTGGGGATTATTTTAATGTGACTGGGCCATCAACTACACCCAGCAGTATACAAGGCGATCTTGTAGCAATGCAAGCCGGTGCCTCCGAACCAGGTGTGACATTGGCTGCCGATTTTGCAGATGCAGTTTATGCTGTAGCTTGGAATATGGAGCAAGCACAAAAATATATTCAACGTTTACATGAAAAAATAGCTCATAGTTCACAACCGACAAGAACAATCAAAGTGTTTCCAGGTTTAGTCACTTATGTAGGTGAAACATATGAAGCTGCACTTGCAAAGAAACAAGCTTTAGATGACTTACTCCCTATTGAAACTGCACTCAATCAACTGAGTGGTTTTATTCGGCAAGACTGCTCTGAGTGGGAGCTTGATGCACCAGTACCTCCCCTTCCACCAGTAGAAGATTTTACCGGACCAGTCGGTCGTTACGAGACAATATTGCAAATTATTCAAGATGAACAACCTACTGTCAGAGAACTCTTAGGTTACTTAAATGCCGGTGGTGGTCATTTGACTTTAATTGGTACACCATCCATGATTGTCGATGAAATGGAGCGTTGGTTTGAAGCTGGTGTTGCAGATGGCTTTAATTTAATGCCACCTACATTACCTAATAGTTTGGACGATTTTGTAACGTTAGTCGTTCCTGAATTACAACGTAGAGGTTTATATCGTACTACTTATACAGGACATACTTTTCGTGAACACCTCAATTTATCTTAGTTATCCGTTTCATGTTCACATAATAGTGAGCTTTATCACTCGTGACAAAGTATTTTTATAACATCGTATCATATTAACATATGTAAATTTTATTACTTAACTTCTTATCTATAACTTCTTATCTTTCTCAAACTAACATATTGAATAATTTCCCTTTTTTGTTAGAATATAGTATGGATTGTTTTGTCGTAGAACTAATGAAAAACGACATATAAACTTAACTTATCACTGAAAGATTAGCTAGTGCTTGCACTGACTATTTCAGTCTTATATTTCAATATGATGTACTAAAAGACTATATAGAGGAGAATCGATTTATGGATTATCAAGTATTATTGTATTACAAATACACTACCATTAATGACCCCGAAACATTCGCATCAGAGCATTTAGATTTTTGTAAAGACTTAGAACTAAAAGGGCGTATTTTAGTATCAACTGAAGGTATTAACGGTACCGTTTCAGGTACAACAGAAGCGACAAACAAATATATGGAAGCAATGCAAGCTGATCCTCGTTTCAAAGACATTACGTTCAAAATAGACGCAGCAGAAGGTCACGCATTCAAAAAAATGCACGTACGTCCACGTAATGAAATAGTCGCGCTTGATTTAGAAGAAGATGTAAATCCAAATGAACTAACAGGAAAATATTTATCACCCATTGAGTTTAAAGAGGCACTAGAATCAGACGATACAATCGTAATCGATGCACGAAATGACTATGAATATGATCTAGGTCATTTCCGTGGTGCCGTTCGTCCTAACATCACTCGTTTCAGAGACTTACCAGACTGGATTAAAGAAAATAAAGAACAATTTATGGATAAAAAAATTGTTACGTATTGTACAGGCGGTATTCGTTGTGAAAAATTCTCTGGTTGGTTATTAAAAGAAGGCTTTGAAGATGTTGCACAATTAAAAGATGGCATCGCAACATACGGCAAAGACCCAGAAACACAAGGCGAATTATGGGATGGCAAAATGTACGTTTTCGACGAACGTATCAGCGTAGAAATTAACCAAGTTGAAAAAACAGTAGTCGGTAAAGAATGGTTTGATGGTACACCATGCGAACGTTACATCAATTGCAGTAATCCTGAATGTAATAAGCAAATTTTAGTTTCTGAAGAAAATGAAGCGCGTTATTTAGGCGCTTGTTCACACGAATGTGCAACACACGAAAGAAACCGTTATGTTGCCAAACATAATATTAGTGAAGAAGAAAAAGCGCAACGTTTAGAAAACTTTAAACAATTTGCACATTAATTTTTATAACAGAGCAAGAAGATCAATCACTTTACATAGGTGATGACTTCTTTGCTCTTTTTTTATTGCACAATATGCCATATTGCCACCTAGCGACTTACTATAATTGCATTTGTTCAAGCAATTGGCAATTAATCAAAAATAGTCAAACTTTAATGTTGACTAACTTTGACCATTGTCTTATAATATAGTTGTAAGGTTAAAGAAGAGATCAGTGCTGAAGTCATTGCATATCTTCAATACTGGTACTTCGACCTAATTTATTATGATTAAGGAGAGATGTATGATGGCTTTTGATATGAGACCATTCAACAATTCATTTTTCGATATTAATCAAGGTGATTTCATTAAAGATTTAGGACGTCAAGTTTTTAACCAGTCCCCTTTTAGTGCTTCTAGTATTACAACTGATATTAAAGAATTAGACAACGCTTATGTAGTAGAAGCAGAACTTCCTGGCATGGATAAAGAAAATATTAGTCTAACATTTGATAATAATATTTTAACTATCGAAGGTAAACAATCTATCGAAAACAACCAAGAAGACGAAGAAGGTCGCGTAATTCGTAAAGAACGCGGTTACAGCAATGTCCGTCGTCAATTTACTTTTAATGGTGTAGACCAAACAGCAATTAAAGCTTCTTATGATAATGGCATGTTAAACGTTACACTGCCAAAATCAGAACAAGATAACTCAGATAGTCAAATACAAATCGATTAATTACTAACAATCACTTATATAGAGGTAGAACAGAAACCTATTTTTAATCAATAATTTTCATTCTCCCACCCAATCAAGGGTAACTGAACTAAAAAAGATGCTAGGACGAAGCAATTATGTCCTAGCATCTTTTTTTATATTATTGAAATTGGTAACTGTGATGTCCTGATGCAAAGCCATTCACTGTATATATCCATGATCCACCATTTTGTTCAATGTCGTTGGCACATATTAATAACTGATTGGTCTCTGGAATAAATGCAGGATGTGTTGAACGTAACATATGACCCTCGTCACGACCTGGAATTAAAATTTGACCTATAGGATAACCTTTTTTATTAAATACTAACACTCTACCTTGACCATACATCGCTACATATAAATTATCATCACTATCGATACAACAAGAATCCGGACCTTCATGACCTGTAAAATAATATGGGATAGTAGCTCCAAACGGCGCGATCGTTATGCCATCTTCTAATAATTCAATACGATGCAAACGATTGGTTGTCGTTTCTGTCACCCACAAAATACGTTCATCTGTACTAAGTGCTACACCATTGGCTACCGCTATATTTTGAATCACTGGTGTTACTGTCTTGAAATCGGGCGAGACATAATACACGCCACCTTGTGGATTAGTGGAATACCCTCTAAAGTCAGTAAAATAAAATCCGCCTTTACTGTCAAAGACTAAATCATCTACACAATATTCTGATGTAATATCAGAAATAATCGTTTCAAAGTTCTCCCCTTGTTCATCAGACGCAAATATACCGCCCGTATTTTTAAAGTCCCCTAAATAACAAATAAACAACCGTCCATCTTTATGTATCTTAACCGCTGCCGGATTATCTTTAGTAGACTGAAAAGGATTAGTAATCGTTTGTGTTGCCATATCTACTTTAAAAATGTTGCCCCCAAAAACTTCGCATAAAAAAAGATTTTTTTGTCTATCAAAACACAAGCCTTCTAACTGTAATCCCTCATCCGATATTTTCAACCACGGTTCTGCTGTCACTGTTTGTAAATCACTTTCACTAATAATAGGTACCGCACTCTTTGAAGCACCTGTATACGTTAATGTTGGTAAATTATTATTTGTCATAACTAACTTCCTTTCTGTTATAAGTTTATTTATCCATTGTATGATAGCGTTTTCTCAAATGAAAGTAAGAACACGTCACACTTTTTACATAGTATTCCTACGACTGTAGCATAAAATCTTACTATTCAGTCTGACCTAATACTAGTGACGCATCGTCATCATATGAAATTGCTGTGATAGCTGCTGTTAAACCTGTCACTATAGTAGCTAACGACAATGACGGTGTAGCTGTTTGTACATTGCATTGTTCAGATATGTAGGGCACATGAATAAAGCCAAATAACAATTGGGGATATTGTGTTGCTTGTAGATAACCTGATTGATAAAAAATATGATTACAAACAAAAGTTCCTGCTGTATTTGATAACTTTGCCTCCACGCCACTTTGTTGAATTGCTGCAGTCATTCTTTTTACTGGCATATTTGAAAAATAAGCCGGTGCACCGTCTTGTTGAATAGGTGTATCAATAGGTTGCTGCCCTTTATTATCAGGAATACGTGCATCGTCTATATTTATTGCTACGCGTTCTGGTGTTAATGCGCTACGGCCTCCCGCTTGCCCGATTGTTAATATCGCATCAATATCTTTTTGTTGTACACATTGAATCAGTACATCATTCGCTTCATAAAATACTGTAGGTAATTCTAATTTAGTTAACTTATGCTTCCCTATTTCATGTGGTAATTGTCTCAGTGCTTCTAAAGCTGGATTTAGCACTTGACCATCAAATGGTTCAAAAGCTGCAACTAAGATGTTCATAAACTATCCCCCTTCTTATTTCACTCATTAATTCTACAGCGTAATTTAATGAAAGTTCAAAATCTACAGTTCGTTTTTTAATTCTAAACTCTTCAACAGCTCCATTATAATATATACATTAAATTTTATAGAAAATAAAATTTCTAACCTTAATTATTTCATTTCCATACACTTTAGAATAAAATTACAACACTTAGGAAAAATGACACACAATAAAATATACTTATTGCGTAAAACCAAATAACATTAAGGGAGTGGGACAGAAATCTAATTTGATAAAAAGATTTCGTCGTCCCACCCCGGCAAGGATGACTAGTATTGAAAAAAGCTTGATTTAAAGCGCATTTTCAATACAGTCAGCTATTGCCAATATGACAAGAGACTAGGACGAATCAATATTGTCCCAGCCTCTTGTCTCATTAATTTGATACTAAATCATTTTTGTATAAGCAATATTTTCAACACCATATCGGCAGGAATTGGGGTCGGCTTCTGTGGGAAGAGTACTAGCAGGAGACTACAGGCTGAGGCTGTGCCTGGGAAAGCGTTCATAAAAAAACTGCCAACAAAGTCAGAGACTTTGTCGACAGTCTTATTCCTATCTCAAAAGAGGTAGGGATATTAGTGTGGGTTTAAAATGAAATGCTTAAATTAAGCAGTTACCCATTGTGAAGCACCTTCAGTTTCATAAAGTTCCATTGCCGCTGCATCTTGTACTGATTCTGGTGCAGATGCTGCTGGTTGACCTTGATATTCAGCTGGTGCTACTGAATCCCATGTACTTTGTAAGAATTGATATTTACCTGAAGCACCTGATGAAGGGTTAGTAGCATGAATGTCGCCACCTGATTCACGTTGTGCGATTAGTTTTAAGTGATCGTTCACTTCTACTGATGAACCACTTGAAGCTTCACTTGAGCTAGTGTCTTCAGAAGATGCTGAAGTAGACTCTTGTTGTGGTTGTTCAGTTTGCTCAGTTTGTGGTGCAGCTGTTTGTTGTGGCTCTTCAGCTTGCTCACTTTGTTCTGTTGAAGCTGTTTGTTCTGTATTATTAGTTGCTTGTTCAGCTGGTGCTGATTGCTCAGTACCTTGAGTTGATTGAGCACTAGTGTCAGCTGCTCCTTGACCATAGCCATTGTAACTCCATGACCAATAAGTACCATCTGAATCAAAGTTATAATCTACTTTATCATGATTAAAATCATAGTTATAAGAACCTTCATGAACTGGTGCATCATTTAATTGTTGAGGGTTATTTTGTGCTGTATTTGCTAATTGTGCTTTATCTATATTTTGTTCTGATGCGTCTGCTTGTCCTGACGCTACTCCTGTAACTCCTAGTCCAACTGCTAATGTTGATGCGATAATTGTTTTTTTCATTATTAATATCCTCCTAAAAGGTGAATGTTTTAAGTTTAATATAAATTAAAATCGTTTTTTGCTATCAATTTCAACTACAAGAGCCACTTTAACACTTATAAAACCCTAGTAGGTTACAGTGAGATAAAAAAAACAAGCTTTTTTTTACATCCCAATGACATTCAAAATGACCAAATCCCCTTCATTAAGCTCATTTATAAACTGGCACTGTCCTTTATAGTTTAATTATTTGCAATTCAACTTTGTAATATTCATGTAATTAGTGCGAAAATAATGCATGTTAACACCTTTATATAACTTTATTTTTAGCATTATTATATAAATTATTTTTAGAAAAGTAATAACTAAATAATTAGGATAGTTTTGTCTGTTTTTATTGTGCTATCCGTACTTATTGTTCATCTTCAGTTCATAAATAGACATTATAGTAAAACTATTCAATTAACACATAGGAGGATAGTACAATGAAAAAGTTAATGTATAGCTCAGCATTTTATACAATTTTAGGCTTACTTAGTGGCATATTTTATCGAGAAATGACAAAAGCAGAAGAATTTAGTGGTTATTCGCAATTAAATGTAACACATACACATTTACTCGTTTTAGGAACTATCATGTTTTTAATATTTATGATTATTGAACTTCAACTCAACATAACGAAGCATAAAACTTTATTTAATTACTTCTTTTATCTCTATCATTTAGGATTATTAATCACTGTTGCTATGCAATATGTTAATGGTATCGCAACAATTAAAGGATTCAGTGCAGGACCAGCTATTGCAGGTATTTCTGGATTAGGACATATCACATTAGCCATAGCACTTATTTGTTTCTTCAACTTATTGCATAAACGTATAACTAATGTGACTAATAAATAACATTACTATATAACAAATGGGTCAGAAATCTCCGTACTCAAAATAAAGGACTAATCCGTATTAAATGGATTAGTCCTTTTTATATAAAAACCAAAATCAATTTATTCTATACTTAAGAATTGGTTTGTCCTACATTATTTGGATAATGTTCAGGTGCTTTATTTTCTAATTTCTTCATTTTAAATGGTGCATAAATTAAAACACCTATTAACACTAATCCTAAATAACCAATAACAGGATAGAAAAATGTCATGAGATCTTTAAATCCTGCAAAACTTACAACAAACCCAATTAATATCATAATCGTATAAAAAGCTTTGAATTGCTTCGTATCGTTTTTAGTAAATCGTGTTGCTAATGAATAAAACATACCCAGGCATGTATTAAAAATCATGAGGTAAATGACGATCGACATAAAGATTCCAAAAATTGGAGAAATATCATTAACAAGACCTAACATTGGTAAAGCTAAATGCCCAACAGTATCAATATTCGTTAAAATAGCAAAATGACTAAGCATAATCATGATTCCTAAGATTAGACCACCAATTAAGCCACCCCAAGCAGCTATTTTTGGGTTTTTCTCACTACCACCCATTACGATGGACATAGAAGCACCTAAACCGACATTAAGTGACACATAGTTGACCCCTGCTAAAAACCAATTAGGCACAGCAGGTTTATGACTTTGAGCGAGTTGGTTCAACTCACTAAATGAACCTGACATAGTTATGATACAATAACCGGCAATGATTAAAATACAAATAATCAATAGCGGTGTAATGTTACCGATAACTTTGACAACTCCATCAATTTTCATCATACCAAATAAAAAGACTAAGATTGCCATTAATGCTGTACCGAAAAATGCCGGGATGCCAAACTGCTGTTCAAAACTTGATCCACCACCAGCAAGCATAACAACACCAAAGCCAAATAAAGCAATGATTAACACAATATCTACAATTAAAGCTATTGCTTTACCAGCCACACTGTCTCCAGTAATTTTGCGAATGACGACAGTATGACTTTCTGCTTTTAATTTACTGCCTAACCACACTAACATCATCCCTACATATGCAAATAAAATAGTAGAAACAACAGCAGCTAAAACCCCTAACGTTCCAAAACTCGTAAAATATTGTAAAATTTCTTGTCCTGAAGCAAATCCTGCACCAACGATAATACCAATAAATGCACTTCCGATTAACATTATTTTCTTCATTATAAATCCCCTTTATTTATCACGTAACCACAAAAAATTGAATTATTTAATGCATGTTTACAACATTATGTATGCTAGCAATTGCCTGCAATCATGCAAAACAGTACTAAATACGCCAAAAATGAAAACGCTTGCACTTTCTATGCTAACTTATATTACTAGAAGAATCAATAAAACCTATAATATGAAGTCCGATATAGACCGAGTCATAATAGTGTTGCAGTCCCTATTTTTACACAAAAAATCCTGCTTCTCACTAATAGAAGCAGGATCGTCATTCAATTTATCGTGTCTTTTGTTGGAGCTGAAGTACTTAAACTTAAGCAGTTACCCATTGTGAAGCGCCAGCTGTGTTATATAATTTAACTGCTGCTGCATCTTGAACTGATTCTGGAGCTGAAGCTGGTGATTGTCCCACATATTCTGCTGGTGCTACTGAATCCCAAGTGCTTTGTAAGAATTGATATTTACCTGCTGCACCTGAGCTTGGGTTAATTGCAGTAATGTCACCGCCAGATTCACGTTGAGCGATTTGTTGTAAATGAGAATTAACGTTTACTGATGAACCGCTTGAAGCTTCAGTAGATGTTGTAGTTGTTGTTGTAGAAGTTGACGTTGTAGTCGTTGCTTCTGTTTGTTGTGGCGCTGATTCTTGTTGTGGTTGTTCTGCTGCTACTGATGCTTCTGCTGGAGCAGATTGTTCAGAACTTGATTGTGAACTTGCGTCTGATGATTTTTCACCTGATCCTTCACCATAACTCCATGAGAAGTTTTGACCATCTGATTTGAAGCTATAGTTCACACCATCAACTGTAAAGTTATAATTATAAGCACCTTCTGCAATTGGAGCTGCATCTAATTGTGCTGACCCAGATTGTGCTAATTGTGCTAATTGTTCTTTATTAATATCTTGTTCTGCTGCGTCTGCTTGTCCTGACGCTAATCCTGTTACGCCTAATCCTAACGCTAAAGTTGAAGCAATTACTGTTTTTTTCATAAAATTAATACTCCTCCTAAAAAGATAATTCGTCGTAATGATTGATTTGCAATACAGGTAATACTGTAACATGCATAAATCCTTAGTAGGTTACAGAGACATGAAAAAAACAGGTGTTTTTTTACAACTTAATTACAAGAAAATTCTGAATAAAAAAGCAAAAAAGTGCTAAAAACACGATTAAAATAGTAAATCAAGGGAATGTGATATATGTATGTTTGTAATATTCGTGTAACTTAATCACAAAATGTGCAGGTTTTTACCTTTTTAAAATTCTTTTTGTTTTTAAATAAAACAACAAAAGAATTATTATTCAATATTTATTTTCCTCATCTATTCAATATCCACTTTAGACTATTCAATCTGACTTGCTACGTTGATATTCCTGAAATTCATAAAATACTTGAAATAATAGTAGTAACATTGCTGGATTATAAACACCACTTTGAATATCGATATCATGACGTGACGCAATTTTGAATCTTTCTGATTTGGTTGTCATTAACGTTTGATTTTGGTCATTCGTAACATTGACACTTCGTGATATAAATCCGGACTGGAATGTTAAGGCATCACCTTGTACACCTTCAAAAATCATTTTAGGTTTAAACCCTATCTTTGTACGAAACGTACCAATGGCTTCATTATTTTTTTCTACTTCCCATACCGTCTTAAATGGCGTTTTAATTTTACCACTGACTGAACGTTCTTGACGCACACGAAATATATCTTGACCATCGGTGATTTCAAAATTATGTTTCTTTTTACCTAACCAAGCAAAAGTTTCTTGTGCCGTAGACGCATAATATAATTTCAATGCAAAAACAGCTTGATTGTGCTCATCATAAATATCGATTGCTGTCGTTGAAGTACTAAAAAAGTTTTCTTTAAAAGAATATTTAGTCATATTGTTTAGCTCCCATCACTTTCTTTTCTATTATTGTACCCCATCTAAAACTGTAACTACCATTATATAGTGTCTCATTTAACTGTACATTTTTTGTCTTATTAGGTTCTGTTAAATACATTTCCCATTGTTATCAAGAACAATAAAATCATTCAAAATTAAAATAACTTTGAATGGTTTTATCCTTATTGTGATAATGCAATTTTAATATGCTCTAAATGATGTGCTTCGTGCCAAGCCAATTTTGCCACTTTTGTAGCGACATCGATTTCCCCACTACCTTGTAACGTAAAGACACGTGTTAATTGTGCTTCTGTTAAAGTTTGACCAAGTGCGACGATACGTTCATTAATGCCTTCTAACATACGGATAGACGGTTCAACCGCTAAGTTGGTATCTGGTTGTACTGCCCATTCATCTTGAATAAATGGTGTCACCTGAGGATTATCATCGGTTAACGCCAACTTTAAACGTTGGTACATATTTAATTGTGAATCAGCAATATGATGGACAAGTTGACGCACATTCCAACTACCATCACGATAGGTTTTCGCCAATGCTTCATCATCTAAGCCATCAACTACAGTACGTAATTGATAAGTATATTCCTTAATATTATCTAACCATTGTTGTACATCGTCTAATGTCACATCTTCCGGTACTGCTAATTCACCAATTGGAAATCTAACATCCATATAGCTTCACCTATGCTTTCTTTTTAAATAAAGTTGTTATGTTATTAATATTCTCAGTTTTTACTATATTAAACATAGTGTGCTGCTATATGACACTATTATAGGTGCTCTGATGTGGTATTTAATATTTCTTATATTTGTTGTGTTGTATTATTAAAATCATCCAACATCATGTTCCACGCTTGTTCGATATCCGAATCTAAACCGAACAATCCGCTTCTACCTAGTATATATATGTCAGGGTTAGCCTTTTGTATTTTGTTAAATGTATGTTTATTAGAAGAACCATCCATTTCAATCACATAGTTATAGTCATTGCTTGCCCTTAATTCACGTAACGTCACGATTTTATCTAACGTACTATCAATAAACTTTTCTCCTGCGAACCCCGGATCGACTGTCATGATTGTTACTTTATCTACTAATTCAATGTATGGAAATATTGCTTCTAGTTTTGTTTCTGGATTTAACACTACTCCAAACTTCAAACCCGCATCTTGAACTTTATTAATTAAACGATAAGCTACTCCATTCATGACTTCAGCGTGAACACAAATCCATTCACTTTTAATATCTATCAGTTGGTCAACCCACTGTGCAGGATTGGTAACCATTAAATGTGTTGAAATTGGCGCGTTTGAAATTTTCTTCACTTGTTCTACAAACCAAGGTGATAATGTAATATTTGGCACATAATGACCATCCATAATATCAATATGATACGAATCTACATGATTATCCAAAAATGAAATTTGCTCCTTAAATTTATCTAAATCCATGGTCATGAGTGACGGTGAAAATCTTGTTTTGGTCATTCTTGATTCCTCCTATGATATTTTTAAATCACTTAAATCGATATCTTCTTCTTCCATTTCATCTGTCATTTCTTCAGACTTATCAACTTGTTTCTTCAATATTGCTAACATAAAGGCTGTAACAACCATATTTGCTAACACCGCTAGGACAAAGACAAGTGGTTGTGACATTGTAGGTAAGACCAGGAAACCTCCAAATGGGACTTGTGCATTGCCACCGAGTACCATAGAAATAGCACCACCGACTGCACCACCAACACCTGTAGCTATAACACATCGTACAATGTCATTTAAGACAATCGGTAAGACACCTTCTACAATTTCAATAAGTCCCATTGGAAAGGCAGTCTTTAATGTTTCTACCTCTACTTGTTGATAAATTTGTTTTTTAAATAATTTACTGACCCAATGCGCCAAGGCAAAACCGAGTGGCGTTGCAGTGTTTACAACAATCAATGCCGTAATAGGTTCATGGATTCCTTGTGCTTGTAGTGTTAACACAAAAGCAAATACCGTTTTATTAATTGGTCCTCCATAATCAATACTGGCTAACACGCCAATCAATATCCCATATAATAGTTTAGAAGTACCACTAAGCGACTGTAGGTATTCTGTTAACCATTGTGTAAACAAACCTATCGGAGCACCAACGACGTAAACCATAATTAAACCTCCAATTAAAGAAGCAATAAATGGTATAACTAACATAGGCATTAAGCCCTTTGCCCAGTTTGGTAATTTCACATACTTGATAACGCCTAACACTAAATAACCAGCGATAAATCCACCGATTAATCCTCCTATAAATCCTGCGCCCACCCCATTAGCTGTCAATCCTATAATCACACCTGGTGCAATACCTGGCTTATCAGCAATTGAATACGCTATTCCAGTAGCAATAATTACAGGCAATAAACCTAATCCTAAACCACCAATAACTGCTAAGACATCCCAAAAACTATATCCTGCTTTTGTTAAATCTGCAGAACTATCTCCACCTAATGCCATACCAATAGCTATTAAAAAACCTGCGCCACACACTACAGGTATTAAATAGGATATCGCCGTTAATAAGTGTGTTTTTAAATTTAATTTATTCATTATAGATATCATCACTATTCATCCCCTTTAAGACGTTAGTATTTGAATAATTTGTTGTGTATTTTGAGCCTTTAAGAGTTGGGCATTTATCTCATCATCGCTTAATTTCCGTGCAATTTGTGCCAATAATGACAAATGTGCTTTCGAATTTTCAACCCCAACTGCGATCAAAAATACTATTTGTGCGCCCTCTTCATCGAGAGACTCCCAATTTACTTTATTATTTAATGTAGTAATCGCAATGCCTGGTTTTATAACGTGTTCACTTTTACCATGAGGAATAGCTAATAAATTGCCAATGCCAGTCACGCCTTCATGCTCTCTTTCATACACTGATTCAAGAAAATCAGCTGAACTATCTATATAGTTTTCTTTATTTAATAGCTCCACCAAACCATTCAATACTGCTTCCTTAGTGTCAAAATTTGATCTAGGATATATAATGTTCTCATCTAAAATATTTATCAGTTTCATGTCTCCACCCCTTTTTAATTTTTAGTGGCAGATATTTCTGCAATTTTTTCCATTAATTTATTAGGTGATTTGATGGCTATATCTGTAGGGACTTCTATTGTTTTTTTGCCTTCAAAACGCTCTTTATTAGCAACTTTCACATCGACTGCCAATAAGACGACATCTGACTGCTTAATGTCCTCAACAGTCAACTCATTCTCAACACCAATTGTTCCTTGAGTTTCTACTTTAATATTGTGTCCATTTTTGCGTGCTGCCTTTTCTAGTTTTTCTGCTGCGATATAAGTATGTGCGATACCAACTGTACATGCACAAACGCTAACGATATTCATATTACATAGCTCCTTTAGTAATTAATTTTTGTATATACGCTTCATCTGCTAAAGATTTGATAAAGTTTCTAATATATGTCTGTGCTTCTTCTGAAACATCCATTGCGACTACAACAAATATGATGAGTTCAAAGTGTTGTTTATGCTGAATGGCTATGTCAGTAGATCGAGTTATGACTATAATCTGAGATGTATTAATGTAACTTTGTTTTAAGTGCGGCAAGTATACTGCTGGATATATTTCTAAATCTCCTTGCTCACTGCGACTGTGAACATCCTTGATAAACGTGTTGTTTTCTTTTAACACACCATTACTTTTCAATAGTTCTACAAGTTCTTCTGTGACTTCAGCAAGAGTCAATTTATTCGTTGCATAGTCGTTAATTATTTTTTTCATATTAAACACCCATTTTTTCAATCAGCTGTTTCAACTTTTGCTGATCACTCTTATTAAACATTGCACTAACAATAATTACTGGTGTGCGTTCAAATTTTTCTATATTAACTGTAGAAATAATTAAATCTATTTCTTTCAATCTTGTTTCATCTACAAAATCCGTCGATATAACATCCACAACTTCAATTTCAGGTAAATTCTTTTCTACTTTTACTCTTAGAAGTTCAGATGTACCAATACCAGTTGTACTCGTAATTAGTGTCTTTACCTTTTTAGGATTTCGTTCTATTTCTTTGGCAAAATATAAAGTTAAAAAGCCAATTTCATCTTCTGAAATAGCTGGAAGCATTTGTTGCATTACTTCTGTAAGATTCATAAAAATATCATAATATTCATATTTTATTTGGTTCAACAAAGTATTTTTTATCACAATGCCATTATTTAAACGATTGCTCATGGGTTGTATATGTTTCATTAAATCAATATAAAATTTTGGATTATCAAAATTTTGATGCATTGACTTACTCATGCGTTTGAGCAACTGTTTCGTCAACATTTGAACTTCTGTTGGAAAATTTTGTTCTTTATAAATATCATCTACGTGCTCAACTCTGTACGAAATTAAATACTTGTATAGATGCTCTTTTTCCTTGTCGTTAATGTCTGATGATAAATATTGTTCAAAGTTTTTAATTATCATGTCACACACACGATAATAGCTGTGGTCAAAGCTGATATTAGTAAGTTGTTTATCACTTTTTTCTTGCTTTAATTCGGCACCATGTTTTCTAAAACGCAGAATTAAAATATATAGATGGGAAACAATATTTACATTATATGGATACGTAATTTTTACGTTCATGACCTTTTCAATAATATTGAATTGCTTATGGACAAAATTCAGATCCTTTTCTTTTAAATTTTTAGGAATGCTATTTGAACTGTCCATTGCTATATTTAATGATTCCATATATTGCATTAATGCTGTTCTAATATTATTTTCATCGCCTACAATAGACAAATTTCTATTTTCTCTTATAAGCTGTAAGTCAAAGCACTTAATAGCTTGAATGATGTATTTTTCGTCAGACGTCAAAATACTTTCACTAATATAATGTTGATGAATAATGTTATTTACCGTTATTGGCTGTGGTGAATTTATTAATAAATCTTTAGTTATTTCATTTCTTCTTTCAATAGGAGAAATCGACGGTCTATGTTCATCATTATTTTTGGCTAATAATGCATCCTGTCCACTAAATTGTGGATTAATGTAAAATCCTTTGCCTCTCTCTGCACATATCTGATTGACGCTGGCTCGACTATTTATTTCTTTGATTAACCGATAAATACTTTTCGTTGATGTTGTTAATAGTTCTGCCATCTCTTCTGCTTTGATGTAGCCCGTATTATTTAATAAGTGATTAATGATTAAACTTATTTTGTCCTCCTTTTCCACATTGCATCCCTCCTAACAATTTCAGTATATTACACCAAAATGTAACCGCTTCACTAAACTTTGTCCATTACATAGGACAATTATGAATATGAATGAGGTAGAAAATAAAAAGATTTCATTGGCCCACCCCGACAAGATGATTAAAATTAAAAAATTTAATGCGAAGTGCATTTTCAGTGCAGTCATCTACTGGCAATATTAAAAGGCTAGGACAACGTAATGCTGTCCCAGCCTCTTATCATAGTATTCTTCTTTTCTTAATCAGTTAAAACGGACTGCGATTTAACCAGGCACCACCATCCATTGTGATGCATTCGCCATTAATGTATGCTGCTTCATCAGAGAACAAGAAGTGTGCTAAACCAGCAATTTCTTCAGGTTGTCCCATACGACCGACTGGTACACTGTCTATCGTTTGCTGGCGTGCCTCTTCTGATATCGTCAATTTCTTGGAGCCACCTGTATGTTCAATCGGTCCAGGTGCAATGGCATTAACACAAATCCCATATTTAGACCCCCACTCTACTGCGAGTGTTTTAGTCATTGATAGTACACCTGCTTTGGCACTTGCAGAATGAATAACGCCTGGCCCTGCCGTCCATGCGTATGTTGCGGCCATATTTAAGATTCTTCCAGATTCTCCACGTTCTATCCATGTTTTTCCGACTGCCTGTGTACAATACCATGTACCATTTAACACAATATCAATGACCGCATTCCAACCATTAATCGATAAATCCTCCGCCGGACAAATAAAGTTACCTGCTGCATTATTGACTAAACCGTCAATTTTGCCAAAAGTTTCAATTGCATAATCTACAGTGTATTGTACCCGCTCAGGATCACGTACATCCATATCTACACATAACACTTGTCCCGCATAACATTCGATTTCTTTTTTGGTTGCTTCCAATTTATCCATATGTCGTCCAGTAATCACTACTTTTGCACCTTCAGCTGCAAAGCGTTTCGCCATTGCCTTACCCATACCACTACTACCGCCAGTTATCATAATCACTTTATTCTTCATTTGCATGCTCCTTCATGTTAATAATAATCTAACTCCAAACAGAAAACGCTTACATTCTTATTGCAAGTATAACAAAATAGTACAATTATCTGGAAGTAACAATACTTTTAAAACATAAAATGCTAAGTCAGTTTCTGATACCATAAACCAAGCGCCCCTGACTCAAATGTTTGGCTATGTCTCAGTGTTAAGTTTGTTTGATCAGCAATATGTTCAAACAAGCGTAATCCTTGTCCAACTAATACTGGTGATACTGTTATTTTAAAAGTATCAACCACGTTTAATTGCATCAAATGATGCGCAAATCGTGGACTACCAATCACCACAATGTCACCACCGGGTTGTTGCTTCAAATCTGCAATAGCTGCTTCCACCCCATCATTAACGAGACGAGTATTGTTCCAATCTACGGATTCTAAAGTCGTTGAAAAGACTACTTTTTCTACTTGTTCAATCCATTGAGCATGATTTCGTTCGTGTTCTGATGCTGTGGTCTCTGTTTTTACCGATGGCCAATAATCATGCATCATTTCATATGTTTTGCGTCCCCATACTACGGTATCTGCCGAGCTTAAAACTTTATCAGCAAATTGTTCTAACTCTTCATTATAAGCAATCCAACCTATATCCATAGCACCATTCGGTCCTTCAACAAAACCGTCTAATGATGCATGTAAAAATACTACTAAATGCCTCACATCTAACAGCCCCTTCACTTTAATAGTCATTACATTAATTAGTATGAACAATACTTCGTTTTGTTATACCCTATTTTGTAATATATGTTAATTTTTTCTCTTTAATTTAACAAAGCAAATGTACTATTAATATAGATCAACAGCTGTTTTATAGTTTGAAACTATTAATAGTTAGTTTATTAATATTGGTTGATAACATTTTACCCTTTTACAATAGATATAAGATATCTTACGTAAGTTGATGTTCACTTCTCTACAATAAGTCATATAGGGGATGATATGATTTTGTATAATTTATGGTGTATCTTTCAACTACGTTATTCATATCAAACAAAGGGGTGTCACTATGATAAAAGAAGAAGCGATTGCAGTTGGCAATAAAGGGGCATGGCGTTTTTATATTTTTAGTTTAATCGGCATATTTTGTTTCTTCGTACCTATCACTATTAATGGAACAAATTCAATTTTTGTTGATCATGTCCATTTAGCGATTAGAGCAGTATTAGGTGACGTTATGCCATATATAGCGTTATTAATGATTTTAGCAGGAGCCATCTTGCCTATTATGAGACAAACGTATAAAAAGTCAGCCACTGATTTTATAATCACACTGTTTAAAGTCATCGGTGCGGTTATTGGTGTGATGTATGTTTTTAATTTTGGCCCAGCACTATTATTTAATAAAGATTATGGTCCATTTTTATTTGATCAACTGATGATGCCATTAAGTGTACTTATTCCTGTCGGTGCCATCGCACTGTCTTTACTTGTCGGTTACGGTTTGCTTGAATTTGTAGGTGTCTTTATGGAGCCAGTAATGCGTCCTGTATTTAAGACACCGGGGAAATCTGCAGTTGATGCCGTAGCTTCATTTGTTGGTAGTTATTCTTTAGGGCTATTAATTACCAATCGAGTTTATAAAAAAGGGATGTACAACAAGCGTGAAGCAACGATTATCGCTACAGGGTTCTCTACAGTATCAGCGACTTTTATGATTATCGTAGCGAATACGCTCGGCTTAATGCCACATTGGAATTTATATTTTTGGGGAACGTTAGTCATCACATTTATCGTGACCGCTATTACTGCTTGGTTACCTCCTATCGTCAATGAATCTACAGAATATTATAACGGACAAGAAGGAGA
The DNA here is from genome assembly GCF_025560845.1 of Staphylococcus arlettae. Lineage (NCBI taxonomy): Bacteria > Bacillati > Bacillota > Bacilli > Caryophanales > Staphylococcaceae > Staphylococcus > Staphylococcus arlettae. The sequence continues at coordinate 178,938 of NZ_CP094803.1, read as the reverse complement.
GCAGGAGGTAGCTATTAAAGGTAGTCGTTTACAAACAGCTTATAATGAAGCTATGAAACAAAATGCTGCCACACCATCACTATTAAAAAATGTGTGGGATAATGTTAGAGACGGTGTTGAAATGACCATCGCTATACTACCTTCCATCTTATCGATTGGATTTTTAGGTTTATTATTAGCGAACTTCACACCACTTATTGATTGGCTTAGCTATATTTTTTACCCAGTCATTTATCTATTCCCTATACCTGATCAGGCTTTATTAGCTAAAGCCTCAGCCATTTCAATTATCGAAATGTTCTTGCCATCATTACTTGTAGCTAAAGCAGCATTAAGCACGAAGTTTGTCGTTGGAGTTGTCAGTGTATCTGCGATTATCTTCTTCTCTGCTTTAGTACCATGTATACTAGCAACAGAAATTAAAATACCAGTGTGGAAACTCATAGTTATTTGGTTCATACGTGTCGTTCTTACGTTATTAATTACTATACCATTAGCACTATTACTATTTTAAAAGGGAGTGGGACAGAAATCTGATTTTGAAAAAATGATTTCGTCGTCCCCCCGGCAAGGATGACTAGCGTTGAAAAAAGCTTGGTTTGAAGCGCATTTTCAATGCAGTCAGCTACTGTCAATATGAAAAAAGACTAGGACTCCTAGCCTCCTAATGTAAACAAATCCTTCGCATTAATTCGCGAAGGGTTTGTTTATGTTCTATTTATATAGTTTTGTCAAAATAGTAGTGCATTTTCGCTACATTTACTTAGTAGGAGATAATGTCGACCTATCAAATGATCTGATACGTAAAATCTATATCCTGTTGGCAGTGATTTATGCCGACTCCTGTGGGAAAAGCACTAGCCGAAGACTACAGGCTGAGTCAGTGCCCACGGAAAGCTTGCAAAAAACTGCCAATATGAAATGAGATTGGAACAACTCAATATTATCGCAGCCTCCCCTTATTTTAAGTATCAGGATTTATATTCCGTCCTCTTGTATGCGAATTATTGATTGTAACTATTTTCCTTGTCTGATTTACGCTCTTTCCACATATTATAAATAAAATAAGCTGTGAGACTTAAGTTGATTATGATAAGCACACCTGTTGAAATCAAAATCACTGTATCTTTAGACGAGCCACTTAAACTAAAAACTAGTCCTATCAAATTAGGCAAACATATAACAAACAAAATTACCGCGAATAATTTTTGTTTAATGATAATACAACCGATACTGACAGCTATCAAAATGCATAAACCTATAATGACACTTTGCGTTTGATTCAACGTTACTATATTGTAAATTGGATATTTCCGTCTTAAAAATTCGCCCAAAATAATTAAACCAAAGATGGCAATACCTAAACTTATGAGTAGTATGTATGTTATTTTTTGATCGCCATACCTAATAATCGTTTTCTTCCATACATAAAGTTGTAATACGCCACCGATAATAATAATGAAGCCTATATAAAGCAATAAGCTAACAGATATCGTAAACGAGTCATCAAACATACGTGGCACGATGATCAATACAAACAAAAACACAAACAAGTACATAATGTATTTATAAATACCTTGAGTAATATTGAGTTGTTGGGCAAAATGATCTGCATATTCAGCAATAGGTGTATTAGTAATATCCGAAACGTCTTCACCATTTTCTTCAGCTATAGTTAAATGATCACGTAGTTCATCATCAATTTCATTAACCTCCTGCTCTTTCTTGCCTCTAAATAATAACTCTACTCTTAACTTCGTTAAAAATTGTTCTGATTGTTTACTGAGCATTGTTCCCCTCCTCAAATAAATTGTTCATACCTACATTAAGGTAGCTCCACTTGTCTTTAAACACTTGCAATTCATGTTCACCACTTGCAGTAATAGCATAATATTTCCGTTTAGGACCGCCATTATCTGATTGACGTACAGTTGCTGTAATGTAACCTTTTTTATTTAAGCGTAGTAATACTGGATAAATACTACCATCGCTAATTTCTGGAAATTGATGCGCTTTTAATTTCTCTAAAATTTCATAACCATACGTTTCACCCTTGGCAATCAACCCTAATATTGCACCATCTAATAACCCCTTCATCATTTGATTGGAAACTGACATTAAATTCTCCCTTTCAACTATCTTACTATATAAGGTAGTTGAAAATTACAATTATGTCAAATCTATTTTTTATAAATTTTAATTATCTTTTAAACATTAATTTGCACTCAAAAAAGACAGAGCATACTTGCCCTGTCTTGCGATTTTACTGTTCTACTAAATATACTTTCTCTGCATAACAACGAATGCTATTGATTTTATCAGCTAAAAAATTATGCCATTTCATCATTCTCACATGTACTGTTGCTTCTGTTAAGATATGCAACGGCACTTGTAAGTTTAAACAACGTCCAGAAATATTGAAACGTGTCACACCTGCTGGTACTGTCTCACCTCGTGCCACAACGGCTTCAATTTCTGTAATATTGAGTGGTTGATATTTTAACAACACTTCTTCATCAGACAACTCATTTATTTCTCCCTGTGCGATACGTTCGACTGTGTAGCTCTTACTATAGCTGGCAACGACTTTAGACCAGGCAGCTAATTTAGACTGCCTTAAGTCATCGGCGTATAAATATTGTTCATGGTGACGTTGGCATACTGTAATGAATGGTGTTTCTTGTCGTGCTTCAGTAGTCCAAGGCAAAGTCGGATCTTGTTGTAAGTTCTGCCACCATTTACCAGCCGACACACAATGATGCCACGTCGTGATCCCATACTTACTCTCATCAATGACTTGAACAGGAATAACATTACAACCTAAAGCTTTTAAACTCGTAAAGCGATGCACCCCATCTATAACCATATACCTTCCTGATTGCAGTTGCACTACTAGAATCGGATGTCTAATAAATTGATCTGCTGCAATTTGTGCTTGCGTTTTAGTTAATCTACTAGGTTCAAAGTCTTCATGTAAATCGATGCGTTCGACGGGCACAAGCTGCAACTGTTGATACACTTCCTGCATAAAACTCCTCCTTGTTATTCAGTTAAATAAATAAATGTTGGATGAGGGTGGCTTAAAAAGTCATGATGTGAAATCGACCAACCATAAGCACCAGCATAATTAAAAATAATGACATCACCTGTAGTTAAAGAAGGTACTGTTATGTCTTTAGCTAAGACATCTTTTGGTGTACACAACTGTCCGACAAAAGTGACTGGTTTTTGAGCCACGCTAATACGCTCAAAAGCATAAGGATTATGGCTTACAGGATATATTTCAAAAGGATGATTGTGTTGCCATGATACTGGCAGTCTAAATTGTTGTGTCCCTCCTTTAAGAATCGCATAATATGCTTGGTGCACGCGTTTAATATCCAACACTTCCGTCACATAGTAACCAATATGCGCCACTAGATAACGACCACATTCAAAGTTTAATGACACATCATGCATTACTTCGTCATCGATGACTTGATGAAAGCCATCGATAAATGTTTGCCAGTCAAATTGCTGTGTCAAATCTGCATAATTGACACCAATCCCACCACCTAAATCAAGGTGCTGTAAGCGAAAATCATGCTGTTGTGCCCATGATTTAGCTTTTTGGAAATACAAGCGCATTATTTCGACGTGTAACTGTGCGTCTAAATTATTTGATATAGAGTGGAAATGAAAGCCTTCCAACTGAATATGCGGTAGCTCCAATGCTAAAGCTATCGCTGCATCTATCTGATCTTCTGAAATACCAAACTGTGTTGGTCTACCTGCCATGTGTAAGGTTGCATTAGGGAATGGCCCTGCTAAATTCACACGTAATAACACTTTCATCTGTTGTTGTCGTGTTGTTAATAGTGCATTCAAACGCTGTAATTCATAAATACTTTCTACGTGAATACGCTGAATAACTTGATCTATAGCATAAATTAACTCATCATCAGTTTTTCCAGGACCACCAAAGATAATGTGTTGTGCTGACTTATGGGCCAAACCTTTAGCAATCTCACCTTGAGAGGCTACTTCAAAGCCAGTTACATCTTCACTTAATGCTGCTAAAATAGATGTTTCGCTATTCGCTTTCATCGCATAATACATGTCACAATTTGCTGGTAATGATGCTGTTATTGCTTGTACATGTTTGTGTAACGCTGGTAAATCATAGATGAAATGGCACATTGTTGTGCCGTTTGTTTTCAAATGTGCTATTGTGTCATGTAATCGTGTCATGTTGTATGCGCTCCTTTATGTACAGATAATTCTGACTTTAAATGACGATACAGTTTACCACGCTCATCACCCAAGACAAAGGCGTTTACACCTCGTTGTAACCACATCTTTTGTTGTGCTGTATCTCTAGGTAAGGCACAGAAATATTTATCAGCTGCTTGTGTCACATCATGCATATAACGTAGTGCAGATTGTACGGTATCACTCGTCGTTTCCCACGGAATACCGAAAGATTGTGAAAGATCTGCAGCACCTTCGATAATCATATCTAATCCTTCAACTTGAACGATATCTTCTAATGCTGCAATACCTTCTTTATCTTCAATCATCGCAATCACTAAAATGTCATTATTTGCATCATTCATATACTCAGTTAATGGAATCTCGCCAAATTTCGCCATGCGTCCACCATTCAAACTGCGCAATCCCTGTGGGTAATAGCGACTTAATTGTACGACTTGTTCTACCTTTGCTTTATCAGTCACGTGTGGCACAACAATACCACGTGCCCCCATATCTAATACTTTGATAATATCGCGTTCGATAGCTTGCGACACTCTTACAATTGGGGTTATCTGTGCCGCTTCAGCTGCACGAATCATGTGTTCTAATGTTTCATCATTAATGGCAGTGTGTTCACTATCAATGATGACAAAGTCATAGCCACTCGCGGCAATAATCTCAGTTACCAGTGGATTGGGTATAGAGTTAAACATGCCGTATAATTGAGCGCCTTGTGCTAATTTATTTTTGAGTGATAATGTCATCATATGCAATCACTCCTAACGGGTTTGAGACATGGTGAATTCTAAGTTCCGTATCTTCTAACAAACGACGTGTCGTTAGTTTTTCTACTTGAATGGTTGTTTCACATAAATCAAAATGCGCATAGTTTGGCAAATTGGGATGCTGACGCTGATATGTTTCCAACACTGCATAAACATATGCCCATTGACTGTGTTCATCTAAAGCGTAGTATTTCTCAATAAACATAATGATTTCCGAAATGTTAATAAAGAAAAATGCATCTAATACGAAGTCGCGTACTAAAGCTACATTCTCGGTTTCAATAAACGAATTGCTATTAATCTTTTTATGTTCTTCTGGCGTATCTTGTAATTGTGGGTCACTCGCCATATCACTCAGTAAATCTCGCTTAAAACGTATACCATCATGAAAATCCTTAATAGCAACACGTGTCGGCCAACCATCTTCATGAATCAACATCATATTTTGCGCATGTGATTCTAACGCAATGCCGTGATAGTACAACATATGAATAATAGGTTGTACTGCTACTTTGATAAATTGTTGTGTCCATGTTGCTACACCATAGCGTTGCATCCATTCATCAATGAGTGGTCGCCCGTTTTTCTCCTTACTATAAAGTGCATTAAAAGGAATCGCGTCTTCTTGTGCACTTAAATAGTGGTGTAAATTCTCACGCCAAATCACAGCTAACGCACCGTACGTTGCTTGTTGTTTAGCAGTATTAGCTGTAGGTGATTGATAAGACATACCCATAATTTCACCTAAAAAGATAGTTTGTAAGTCATCTTGTAAATAGCTATCTACTGCTTGAATTTGTTTTAACCAGTCCGTAATTTGAGCTGCATTTCCAATCGTATGTGGCGCTAAAATTCGTTTCGTTGACGTATTAGTAATGCTTAATGGTACTTTAATATAGTATTTTGTTGTGTCTACGGGTGCTAAAGTACGTATCGATTGTTGTGGTCTATATTGTTCTACGGATTCACCTAAATAAATAATGTCTCCATTTAGCCATTCCTCTGCTAAGTCAGTGGCGATAATGTGTTCAAATTGCCATGGATGTACAGGTAGCCATCCATAGTCGGTAGTTTCATTCCCCTGTGCTATGATTGTTTGTTGAAATTGTCTAAACGTTGCTGCATCCAATTGTTGTGCTAATAACTGTTCAGGTTCTATTCCTGTAGCTATTGTGCGTTCAATATGTTGATGTGGAATAGCTAGCCATTTAACATTGAATTCGGGTTTAAAGTCTGGACCATAGCGCAAGTTGTCTTCTAAAGTAAAGCCGAGACGCGACTTATAACTTGGATGATATGGATGTCCTTCACTCGCATATGATTCTAGAGCATCAAACGTTAAAGTTACATCTCCCTCAGATGCCTCCTTATATTGAAGCGCTTGACGGTCCTTCAATTCTGTCTGTAACAACTCTTGAATAAACGCTTCAATTTTTTCAGTGTTTTTGGGGAAGGTGTATTCCACTTCGCGTAATAATTGTGCGTAATTCACAGTTGCTTCATATTTACCTTTAGCATTACAACGTAACACTGATGATTGTAAGGTTAAACGTTGAAAACTAAATGCTTCCTTCACAGTAGCATGGTACGTAATATCTCCAGCGTCAATAATTATCGTTGCTTTTTGGTCATTTTGACTCACTTTATAATGCACTATATTTTCGTATATTAATGATGTCACCAATTGATTCATAATACGTTGTTTCACTAGCTGTTCAGTGTTAGGTATCATATTGTACCTCCTTAGTCATTGCGATTGGGTTTGGTATATCTGTATAAATAGGGTTTTCGCCACAATCATGAATTTTACTAATTAAGTTAGCTTTTGCCGCGAACACTGGACTATTATATAAATCCATAACATAAGCAGACCATGCTGCTGATGTTGCCTCTTCTTGTGACCATGATTGTAAAATGTCGCGTACGTAAGACCATAACGTTAGTTCTTCACCATTATGTTTTCCAACAGTCGCTACAAGATGCCCTAAATGATTGACAATAATGTAATATTTGAAACGTTGCCAAGCAGCCTCATCACTGTAGACTACTGGACTGTTGTTTGCGACTACTTGTGGGACGAGCTGTGCTGCTTCTGCTTTCTTACGTGATAGACATACACCTTCTAAGTCACGCACATAATAGGCAATAGGACGACCGTCTTTTAGTTCAATCAAGGAATTTTGTACATGACCTTCTAAACTAACACCTGTATTTACAAACAGTTGTAACATCGGTTTTAGTGTTAAGTTCAAATAGTCTGTCAACCATGTTTCTACCGTTAACTTACTCAACGTTATTTGCTTACTTAATAAAGATTCACAGCTATGTGGCATAGTCTCAAATAGACTTGCTAATACATGAATGTTTTTCTGTGGTTGATAATTTTCTATACCTTCACGCACGATCATGGCACTGTTCGCTAACAGGTCAAAATCCTCTGTTGTCTTGCGCGGTCTAAGGGCACGATAGCCTTGTTCAAACATTAATTTAAATTGTGCGGATTCATACTCTGTTTTAATAGCTGCAATCACTTGTGCTGCATCAATTGTGCGTTCAACTTGTTCGTAATCATTCGTTCTGACAAAGTTAGTAATTTTTACTTGGATCGGTAATTTCAAATAAATATTTAACTCTTTAGCAAAAACGGTCCTCACAGATGACGTCGGATATAATACATGACCGCGCTCTCCTATAAGTTTAATTAACCCTTGTGTAACCCATTGTTGAAAATCTGCATTATCTTGTAGGACAATAAGTTGAAATGGGTGTAGCGGTAATAACGTATAGCCTTCAGTCAGTTCAGACGTTGATAATTTAGCCAACGCTAAGAGTGTGTCATTGACACTAACTGCTGTGCCTGTCACATAACGCTCGACGATGAGTTCATTTGCGACTTCAACATAATAAAGCTGGAACTTAGCTTGGCATTCAGGCGCATAACGTTGTAAATCCGCTTCACTAAATCCTACTGAACTCTTTGGCGTTGGATGAAATGGGTGCCCTAAATATAATGATTGTTCAGATAGTATATACGGGTTGAGCGACTGTTGTTGCTCTCGATATGCTAAATAATGCGCTGTGCGTGCTATACTGTTTTTAATATCGTTACTAATTTCAGACATGCGCTCACTTAACACCGCATCACCTTGTCCTAATTTGTCACATAGTTTAGTAATAACTTCTAATGGTGCTAATGACGTCGTCACAGCTGTTTGTTGTAGTTGTATCTCTGGTTCATACGCATGATGCCCCATGGCTGACCAATAGTGAAATTGGCCAGTTAATTGTTGGGAGTCATCAATGGTAATGTGCCACATATTGTCTTCTGGCTGTCTATGATATAACTGATGTTCTCTAAAATAGACATTTAACATTCGTTCTACCGCAGCATGCGCTGCTATATTTTTATTTTGCACGTCTGTCATTCAACTCCCATAACTTCATTGATATTTGATATTCTGACATTTCATTGACTCGTGAAAAGAGTAAGATTAGACTACTGCCGATAAAAATAACTCCCATTACTATAAAAGTTATGCTCGGGTTATAACTACTTGTCACCACAGCACCAAACATACTACCAATCACTTGTCCTACCACCAACATGCTATTGGTTGAACCAACGAACGTACCTTTTAAATCACGATGACATGCTTTAACAACTACATACATCACGCTTTGAATTAAGGCACTGTACGTCAATCCTTGAACAATTCTAAAAATCATAAGCATCCATATATTAGTAGCCAAACCTTGTAGCACTACACTGAAACCGCAAATTAATGCCGTTAGTAAATAAACTTGTTTGACATAATTTTTATCATTTAAGCGTCCCCATAACGGCGCACTGAGAATTGATGCTGTCCAAAATACTGACTGCACTATACCGACAGCTGATTTGTCATCTAATAGAGTTGTATTTACACCTGCCGTTAAAGGCGCTAACGCTGTCATCATGCCATACATGGCTAAGTTGGCTAAAATACCTACGATAATAAAACGGCATGTCGCTTGTGTACCAAGTAAGCAGTGAAAAGATTGAATAACGCCACATGATACAGGTGTTTGCTGCTTAGTACGTTGCTGATGTGACGTTTCAACTAAAAATTTCACACCGACCATGCATACAATAAACGTGATTATCGCGATAATAAGTAAGAGTGATTGAAAGCCAATCATCGCTGCGACTATCCCACCAATTAATGGTCCTACTAAGGAACCTGCACTAATCGCGCTTTGTAATCTTCCTAGCACTTTACCACGCATATCATCAGGTGCTTCACTCGTCGCAAAGGCATTTGATGCGTCAACGACACCGCCAAATAATCCTTGCAATAAACGCACTACAACAAATTGTAATGGCGTTGTACAAAGTGACATCAAAAACAAGCAAATCGCTAAGCCTAGTAGCGCACGTAACACCATCCATTTACGGCTAATTTTATCTCCTAATTTCCCCCATAGGGGTGACGAGATCATAGTGGTAATTGCTGGGGCGGCAATTGCTAATCCACTCCATAATTGAATTTCAGTAACTGATAACGATTCAAGTGAGGCAATGTAAATGGGTAACAATGGCACTAAAATCGTTAAACCGGCAATAGAAATAAATTGACTCAACCATAAAAGTCGAAAATTACGATACCAAACTGCTACATTAGTCATAACGTTTCATAGGGTTCGCTATAGTCCCAATACTAGAAGGCATGCTTCCACCACCAGAGCCTTGCTGTTGTAATAACGGTAAAAGTATCCGTTTAAAAGGCCAAGTGTCTGCTGTAAACAATAATGTAGTTATTTGTTGTTTGGTATCAGGGGCAAAATTAAGCGTTTCGACTTGCTGTTTCATAGCGTGTTTAATGCGTGTCATCAATTGAGCTTCTTTAATGTTAAAAGTATGATGCAGAGCATCGACAATTGCATATAAATTTACTGAAACACCCAACGTTTGGAAGTACGTAAAAAATGTTGCTAAATCATCATTAATCAACGTATTCGGTGAGTTTTGACTAATTGTGTACTCTGGTATATTGATGTCATTGGCTTGCATCAATGGTGGATAAATACGCACAGTATCATGATCACGTAACACACACTGTTGAACGTGCCCCTCCTGAAATGATAGTAAGACATTTTGTCCATGTACCTCTGGCAACACACCATACTGCATAAATGTCATAACCGTTTGGATAAAATGTGCCACAATATCATCAAATAATGCTAGGACATCATCTTGTGTAATCTCTTTGACTGGTTTATCTATGATTAATGCATATAATTTTGTGTCATGTGCGGCAAGTGCTGCCATAGACACTAACTGTGTATGATCTGCCATTACACTCTCAGGATAACTTCTGAGCTGTGCGGTTAAATGCCCTATTTTATCTGCAAAAATATTGCCATCAGCCTGCATAAATGACCACCATTGCCGTTCATTGCATAAAGTTACCGTATTGGCTAAGTTCTTATCTTGTGCTATCACTTGTCTTAAAAGCCCTTCTGCTTTTTCGCCATTTAATAGATATCGCGTAGGCGTCAGTCTGAGGGCACCTAATGACTGCATGGCAAAAGGTACTTTAAGATGATGGAACGGGTCTTGCACATCAATGAGTGAACGTATCGACGATGATGAGACGTAATTTCCAAACTTATAATTGAGTGGCACGATAACACCTGTAGCTAATTCCCCTTGGAACATAGGTCGAATAATATGTTCCCATTGCCATGGATGTACTGGAAACACCATATAGTCAGCTGCCGTCACCTCATGTTCTCTTAACAGTTGTTTCACTTGAATATCGGTTAATCCTAATGTCTCCATCAATGCCGCTTCTTCCGCGACATCACCTGCAATAAGGTAATCGCGATGAATAGCTACAGTTTGTAGTGCAAACGATTGACAATATTCGGCTTGATAACGCTTATAGTCTGTTTCTGACAATCCACGTTTTTCCTTTGCTAAAGGATGAAATGGTCGATCCTTTAAACTGGCTAACTGTTCTGCTTGGATGAACGTATTATCAGCTAATGTTAAGTGCGTCAATTGGTCTGCTAATTGTTGTTCGGCAGTCATCAATCCTTCTGCAAAACGTTGCACATTCAAGTTGTCGCAGCGTGCTGCATTCATTGATACTAGTGCCTGCCATAAAGTCACAGCATCAGCTATATGCTGCGCTGTCTTTGAATGCAATACCACAGTGTCACTTGCCAAGCGATATGTATTCAAGCCACTTAAATATACAGGTATCGATAACGTTTGAGCTGCCTGCTGATAATGTAAAATAGTTGCAGTTGGTGTCTGTTCTAGTCGACTTTTGGACCATAATTCAAAAATATCTTCACACAACATACTATCTACCAAATCTCGCAGTATGTGTAGTTGTGCTTTCTGTTGCTGTTGTTGCGCTGTAACTTGCATCATTGCATGACACTCCTTAATACAGGTTTAATGTTGTACCAATCTGTTGTTGTTGCGCGCGTTTGTACATATGGTAGGCACTGCTAATATCTTCAATTGCCATCCCCATAGGATTAAGTAAGATAATTTCATCATCATGTTCACGTCCAGGTTTGTCTCCAGTCAACAATTGTCCTAACTCAGCATGCAATGCATCTTCACTAAAACGACCTTCTAGTACGAGTTGATTCAACGTCTTTTTCTCTCTATTTGCTTGCGACCAATCATCGACAATGACTTTATCAGCTTGAACAAAGACTTCTTTTTGAATATCCATAATCGAAATATTACTGATAAACACGCCTTTTTGAAGCCATTCATATTCAATATAAGGCTGGTCTGTCACAGTACAAGTAATTAATACTTCCGCATGTTCTACTGCTTCACGCGCTGTACTGGCCTGGACAAAATTCACATCAGGATATGCAGCTGCCCATTTACTCACAAACTTATCGCTCGCTTCCGGAAATTGATCATATACATAAACTTGCTGTATATGGTCAAATTGTTCCAACATACTTTGTAGTTGGCGATCACCAATTAAACCACAACCAATAATTGTTAAATCTGTAAATCCTTCTTTTGCCAAGTGTTGTGCTGCAATGACAGACACTGCCGCAGTTCTCATACTACTAATTAAACTTGCTTCCATTACGGCAATAGGATAATTCGTTTCTGGATCATTTAAAATAATAACGCCACTTGCACGTTCTAATTGTCTTTTTGCTGGGTTATCATGTTTACTGCCAATCCACTTAATGCCTGATACTGGATCTTGTCCACCAATGTGACTAGGCATAGCTATGATACGATCTGCAATGTGACCCTCTTTGCCTTGTGCACGTAGATACGGTTTTAGTGGTTGGACAAAATCTTGTTTTGCATGTGCAGTTAAGGCTTCAGATAATGCTGCGACATAGACATCTGAATGGTCACCCCCTGCTTGTGCTACATCTGTTCTGTTTAAATACAATAATTCTCTATTCATCGTAATAATGCTCCTTTGCTCTCTTTTATATGATTAAACCAGTCGTCCGAATATACTAAATCTAAATAACGGTCACCACGATCCGGTAAAATTGTAACGATTGTTTTATTGTGGTCGATACTATCGATAATTTCGGCGATAGCCGCAATAATTGAACCAGTTGAACCACCAGCGAAAATGCCTTCTTCGTCAACTAAGCGCTTACACCCAAGCGTAGATTGATAATCATCGACATGAACAACTTGGTCGATTTCTTGCTTATTTAATATTTCTGGCACTCTACTCGCACCAATACCAGGTAATTCTCTATTTGTAGGTGTATCACCAAAAATGACTGAACCTTTTGCATCAACGGCGATAATTTGTGCTTGGGGATGATGTTCTTTGATCTTACGACTCATCCCCATAATGCTTCCTGTTGTACTTACAGGAGCAATAAAATAATCAATCGCTTCTGTTATTTGGTCAACGATTTCAGTACCTGCACCATGATAATGCGCCTGCCAATTCAAATCATTAGCATATTGGTTAATCCAATATGCGTTTGCTGTTTCATCGAGCAACGTCTGTACCCGATTAATACGCGTCATTAAATAACCGCCATTTTCATCCGGTTCAGTAACCATATCGATGTTTGCACCATAACTTTTAATAATTTTTAAATTCGTTTCAGAAATTTTAGGGTCAACGACACATGTTAGTGTTAATCCTTTTATTTTGGCTATCATTGCCAAAGCAATACCTAAATTTCCAGAGGTACTCTCAATTAAATGCGTATCTGATGTAATTGCTCCACTTCGCAAGCCATCTTCAATAATGTATTTGGCCGGCCTGTCTTTCATACTACCGCCTGGATTCATATATTCTAACTTCGCGTAAACATTATGCTTCGGAAATAAGTGTTTGAGCTGAATCATCGGTGTATTACCTATACATGAAAGTAAAGAATCATTGCTGTTCTTACGTGCTTCGTTCAATTGAATTCCTCCTACAATAATTTAAAATGAGTAACACAATCAATTGATAACGATTATCATTATCAATGGCTGTATTATATTTTTTCCGACAATATATGTCAACTCACAATTTAATCATTTAAAAAATCTAAAATTTTTATTGACTTATTCATAAAGTTATAAGATATTTATATATGAGAATGATTATCAATAGCAAATGGGAGGTCTCATTCAAAACGATGAAACATTTAACAAAATTATTAGTAGTTGCTTTAGCATTAGTTGTGCTATTAGCAGCTTGTGGGAATAACAGTTCAGATAAATCTTCAAATAATAAAGAAGATAGTAAGACAGTCGAAGTGAAACATGCTATGGGGACGACTGAAATTAAAGGAAAACCAAAACGTGTCGTGACATTGTATCAAGGAGCAACGGATGTCTCTGTCGCGTTAGGTGTTAAACCTGTTGGTGCCGTTGAGTCTTGGACACAACAACCCAAATACGATTACTTAAAAGAGGACTTAAAAGATACAAAAATAGTCGGTCAGGAGCCTTCTCCTAACTTAGAAGAAATTTCTAAATTGAAACCTGATTTAATCGTGGCGTCAAAAGTACGTAATGAAAAACAATATGAGCAATTATCAAAAATCGCTCCAACAATTACGCATGATACTGTTTATAAATTTAAAGATACGACTAAAATGATGGGGAAAGCATTAGGGAAAGAAGACAAAGCTGATGAATTATTGAAAAAATACGATGATAAAGTAGCTCAATTTAAAAAAGATGCACAAGCAACATATGGAAAAGAGTGGCCGTTATCCGCTTCTGTTGTCAATTTCAGACCGGATCATGCACGTATTTATGCGAGTGGCTACGCTGGGGACATTTTGCATGATTTAGGTTTCAAACGCCCAGAAGAACAACAGAAACAAGTAGACAAAGGAAAAGACATTATCCAGTTAACTTCTAAAGAAAGTATTCCGTTAATGGATGCTGATCATATCTTTATGTTTAAATCCGATACAACAGCAAAAGATGCTAAATTGACTGACAAAACTAAGCAAGAATGGACGAATAGTAATCAATGGAAAAACTTGTCAGCTGTAAAATCTGACGATGTTTCCGATAACGTTGATGAAATCACATGGAATATGGCTGGCGGTTACCAGTCATCACTCAAATTAATTGATGATCTATATCAAAAATTAGATATCGAAAAACAATCTTAATGCATAAGGAGTTACATCATGTTACTTAAACCTCAGTATAAGTTAATGCTCACTGGTTTATGTCTAATCGTTGTAACCATCTTAAGTTTAATAGTTGGGAATACGCTTGTACCACTATCTCAGTTGGTACAGGCGTTCTTCCACTTTGATAGCTCAAACGATATACATATTCTCATTATCGAATCACGTGCATCCAGAACTATTATCGCATTATTAACTGGTGCAGCATTAGCAGTTTCCGGATTACTCATGCAAGTTTTAACACGTAATCCCATCGCTTCTCCAGGCCTTTTTGGTGTTAATGCTGGTGCTGTCTTTTTCGTCATCGCAGGCTTAACATTATTCAGTATTCAATCATTTGAAGCACTCATTATACTAGCATTTATAGGCGCTATTTTAGTCACTGTGGTTGTTATTATGTTGGGAATGTTCAAACAAGCACAATTCTCACCTAAACGCGTTATCTTAGCAGGCGCAGCAATCTCTGCCCTCTTCAGTGCTTTTACACAAGGTATAATGATTATGAATGAAAATAATTTACAAAGCTTTTTATTTTGGTTAAGTGGTTCTGTTTCATTTCGCAATATTTGGGAAGTCCCATGGATCATTCCACTGATTATTATCGCTTTAGTAGTCGCATTGGCCCTATCATCCCGTATCAATATTTTAATGACTAGTGATGATATTGCGACTGCTTTAGGTCAAAATATTAAAGTAACGAAATTTATAATGATAGTATTAATTAGTGTTTTAGCGGGTGTATCAGTAGCCATTGCAGGTTCTATTATGTTTGTAGGGTTAATCATTCCTAACATCAGTAAAAAATTATTACCGCCTAATTATAAATATTTAATACCATTTAATGCTATAAGTGGCGCGATACTCATGTTATTATCCGACATCATTGCACGTATCATTATCCAACCACTTGAACTACCCATCGGTGTAATTACTGCAATTATTGGTGCCGTGACATTGATTTATATTATGAGGAAGGGAATTCAAAGCATATGAATGAGTCACTTACAAAACAAGATTCTCAGCGTTTAATCTTCGCGGTGGTGCTATTATGTGTACTGGCAGTCATTAGTTTAATGTTGGGTTCGACGTTTATTTCACCCATGAAGATCGTCTCTTATATATTTGATCCTGCAAACAGTCCCGACCAATTTACGCTTGAAGTTTTGCGGCTACCACGTATCACTCTTGCTATCGTTGCCGGTGCAGCATTAGGTGCTAGTGGCTTAATTTTACAAAATGTCTTAAAAAATCCTATTGCCTCTCCAGATATTATCGGAGTAACTGGTGGCGCGACCTTTGGTGCAGTAACTTTTATTGCCTTTATCAGTAGTTTAAGTATCCAGTGGTTACCACTCTTTTCTTTAGCTGGTGGTGCCATAGCTATGTCGCTGCTTATTAGCTTTCAACATAAAGGAAATATGCAAGCAACAACGATTGTCATTATAGGTATCGCTCTACAGACTTTATTTACAGCGTTAGTTAACGGTGTACTCATCATGACGAAACAATTGTCTGCCTCTAAAGCCTATACTTGGATCGTCGGTAGTTTATCTGGGGCAACCTTTGATAGTAGTTTAATTTTAGCGATTATCATACTTTGCATGGTGCCACTGTTCGCTATCGTAATTCCTCGTATGAAGGTATCTATCATGCATGATGATGTTGCAACTGGCTTAGGTTTAAATGTGAATCAAACGAAATTAATTCAAATGTTAATTACAACTATTCTGGCAGCGTCAGCGATTAGTTTTGTCGGTAATATCGGCTTTGTCGGTTTAATTTCACCGCACATAGCTAAAACGCTTATTAAAGGCAGTTATTTAAAACGCTTAGTCATGTCAGCGATTTGTGGCGCTGCTTCCATTTTGCTTGCCGATTTAGTTGGGCGTACGATTTTCTTACCTCAAGAAGTGCCTGCGGGTGTCTTTATTGCCGCATTCGGCGCACCATTCTTCATCTATTTATTATTAACAGTTAAAAAAATATAAACTATATGTGAGTTCTAGGCTGGTACATTTATTCATGTTCCAGCCTTTTTATTTACCCCTGTATTTTCACAGTCATTACAGTTTTGTCACTTATTTTCGTCTTTCACTGTCTTAATGGACGACAATTGTCATCTTTTTTTGTTATTAAAGTACATTTTTTACTTGGTATGTTCATGCTATTGCTCCAATGTTGAAAAAATTATAACTTAGTTAAGATTAATGAACTAATTGGAGGACCTCAATGATTATACTTATTGTTTTCGGTTTTTTTATTTTACGCTTATACAGCTTAGTCATTTCAATTCGTCATGCTAAGCAGTTGCAACTTCAAGGCGCTACTGAATACGGCAAACGTAATTCAACATGGCTCGCACTTACACATATCGCCATTTATGTTAGTGCTACTATCGAAGCATGGTTGCAACAAACTACAATGAATAGTCTAAGTGTTATCGGTCTAATACTTATGATTTTCGCTTATATTATATTATTTATGGTAATAAAGACGCTGGGAGCAATATGGACGTTAAAATTATACATTTTGCCACAACACCCGATTATCAAAAGTGGATTATTTAAAATTACCAAACATCCAAACTATTTTTTAAATATCGTACCTGAGCTATTGGGTCTATTACTGCTAACACAAGCTGGTTTCGCTACCCTTTTACTGCTACCATATGCTTATTTATTATGGCAGCGCATTTGTCAGGAAGAACGTCTAATGCATATTTAAATACCCAAACTACTAATAGTTGTTGATAGTGAAAAAGCACCTAGAACATAAAATGATGTTCAGGTGCATTTTTCTTATCAAGAAACTACTTATCTATATGGAAAATGCTGATATTATGCCCAAAATCAGACTGCCGTCATAGTTCGTTCAGACAAACGGAAGCCTACTTGATGTTATTTGTGTTGGGCAATTTGTAAACCTCGGTAACGATTAAGCGCAGCATAAAACTCTTGTGGTCGTGGTAACGCTAAGTTTCCTGGATGACCTTGATATGGTGATATAGCAGCTAAACCATGCGTATCAATGTGTTGATATAATTGCCTAACAGCTTGAGAAAGTGTTGTTGTATCATTCAACAAATGCCGTTGATAATAAGCTAACATTAATGCTAAACAATTTGTTTGGCTCGTATCCACTAACTGTTCAACAGCTGCTAAATCGATCTGTTCCTTATTGTATAAAATTGTTGTACGACCTTTCACTTTAAAACGCCCATCCTTACCTTTACTGTTAAAACTCGCAGTTAATGGCGTACGTTGAGTTATAGTGTCAAAGTGTTCTGAATGATGATACGGCTTTTGTACACCTGTATTCTTGGCTATGTCATGCGCTTTGGTAGTCACATCTTGTAACACGTATTCGTCCATCATTAAGACATGATCTGCTACATCAAAATAATCACCCGATCCACCAACAATTAAAATAGTCGACACTTGGTAGTCATCATAAAGGGGCTTCACTTTATGTGCAAAAGGAGTAATAGGTTCTTTTTCCGGTGCAATAAGCTGTTGCATACGGTCATCGCGAATCATAAAATTTGTGGCAGAAGTATCTTCATCAATAAGTAACACCGAACTACGTGCCTCAAGTGCTTCCATAACATTTGCTGCTTGTGACGTACTACCACTCGCATTTGGCGTAGTAAATTGAGTAGTATCTTTATTTCCTGGTAAATTATCGATAAAGGGCTGAATATTTACTTGGGCAATACTTCGTCCGTCCTCAGCACGGATTTTCATCGCGTCATCACGGGTTATAACGTATTCACGGCCATCGCCTACAATATGAGGATACACACCCCGTTGTAATGCCTCTAGTAATGTCGATTTACCATGATAACCTCCCCCTACAATAAGAGTAATTCCCTCAGGTATAACCATACCTCTTACTTGTTTGCCACTAGGTAAAGTTAAAGCCTGTTCATATGTTGCTGGGCTAGTAAATGATACAGCGTGTGTTAATGGTTGCTGTGACACCCCACTTTGACGAGGTAATATTGAACCATTAGCCACAAAAGCGATATAGCCTTGTTGTACTAAAAATTCACGTATATAATGTTGGTCTTCCATTAATGTCACTTGGTCAGCTAATGCTACTTGATCTATATTTTTATAAGACAGCGCTCGCGCTACAATTTCAGGCACTAATGTTGTAAAAATATGTGTTGCTGTTTTACCTAAAATCTTTCGTCCTTTAGCAGGCAAGCCTATTTCTAAGCATACTTCAATACTGTTATCCGTAATCGTAACAGCGCTACGCTCCAATATTTCAGGACCACAGCTATCTATCATAATATTCGAATGCTTATGTCCTTGTTGCTTAGTCAGATTATGAATTTCACTATAAATATTGCGTGTTAAAAAATCTGACACTGCGATACGTTTTAATTTACTATCGACAAGATGTTCAGGTATGCCTGTAGTTGCTTTATCTTGGATAATACGTACTTTAGATGGTGACGCATAAGGATCTGCTTGAATGTGATCTATTGTTAAACGAAAATTATCATAAGCATATGTATCTGTTAAACGTTTATACGCGCCGTACTTTTGACCGTCTAATGATTTCAAAATCTGAAAAAGCGTGTGAGCTTGTTTCATGGTACAACCTCCTTGTAAGACATTTCTTATACTCATTATAGTATCTTTAATACTTGTCACACAAAGAAGAGTAGTTAAAATATCACTTAGAATAACTAGGATATCTAACCACTCTCTTTACTGTTATAACCTTATTGTTGCTATTTGAATTACTACTATCTTATGCAAAAATAACGGTAACAATACGTAAAAATGACTCTATCAATTGTGGAATCGTGCCTGTCATCTCGCTTCATCCTTTCTTTAAATATTAAGCTTGTGCAGTAATATCTTCATTACGTACTAAATCTGCAGCAATACCATGCCAAAATTGCTGTAATTCTTCTGTTGTTACGACAGATTGCGTTACATCTGAACCGATAAAGTCTTCATGATCCCAACCGTGTTTGACTGGTGTAACTTGCCATACACCTTTTTGGACGTCATCCGTAGCTGTCACGAAATCTTGGTTAAATGGATGTTGCGCTGAGACAACAGAAACAAGACCATCGTTTTCTCGCCATTCAGTTTCAGCTGCTTTGCCAATCACATTACCTGTAAGTCTAAAAGAAAGTTTCATATTAATATCTGATACTTGTCGTCCTGTAATGCTAGCACGAGTGGATTCCCCTGTGTATGTTTTATACACTACGTTTGGATCAAGGGAAGTTTGTTCATTTAATGCTGCGGCACCTTTACGTGTCAAATCATAAAAGCCATTATCATCTGTTAACCAAATGTTACTTTCCGCTTTAACACGTTTGACATAATCGATATATGTTTCATTCGGACGTTGTTTTAAGCCCCATTGAGAAAAACCATAATCTACTTGTGTTAATTTATTATTTTGAAATTTACTATAATCATAGGCGACTTGGCGAATCAATTGTTCGTTACCAAGTTGATCTGCAGCATGTGTACCATTATGAGGTGTCACTATCGTTGTCACGGAAGTTATCATATCATCATTACCACCTTGATATAATGGCGAAATTTCTCCGCCATGTTGCTGATGATACGCAATTTCTTCTTGATTACCTTCACGTAACATTGTGTCTAATAAACGAATCGTTTGTCCACCCATACTGTGCCCTACTAAATGTACTTGTTGACCCGGTTGCCAGTCTTTGTAGACCCCTTCATACGTTCTACCATAACGCTCATGCCCATATTTATTCGCATGCGCTGCACCATAATCTACTGTTCCACCTTTAATATAGTAATACAATTCTACCGCACGATCATAATTACTACTTAAAGCACCAACACTTGCTTCATAGGTTTCATAGCCGCTATCTCGTAAATCTTGACTAATACTAAGTTTATCTCCGCCCCAGTAATTACCTTCAGTTGTTGGTTTGTTGTCTCCAGTAAAGCCATTAAAACCATGTACCAGTATAATAGGGTCTTCATTTTTAAATTGTCCTTGTTTCGCAACTTTTGTAGGCTGGTCATCTGTTATTGGCGTGGCTTCTTGAATTGTATTGTTTGTACGTGTCGCTTGGGTATTACCTTCTAAAGCAGCTAAACTTTTTTGTTCTTCTGGTGTCGAGTTACGTGAAGAACCATGCACTAATAATGGCGCACCTATTTCTGCTAATGATGTAGTTGTATTATTTGTAGTAGCTACTGACTGATGATCTGTATACTTCTGTTGTTGAGTAGTAGCATCGGTATAAGACTGGTCTGTCACTTCATTTATTGTTGCTTTCGTTGGTTTGATTGTGTTATTACGTTGTTGTTCAGGCAGTGTAGACCTTTGTTGTCGGTCTGGTTTAGGTTGCACTTTCGTCCAATTATGTTGTGTTGCTTTTGTCTGTTTGTCTGTAAGTTGGTGGTCAGACAGTATCTCAGAAGACTGATGATGCGCCACAGGTTCCCTTTGTTGAGCTGCTTTTACTGGTGATGGCGATGTTGTTGATGACGTTGTATCATCAGTAGTCACTGAATGTTCAGCTGTAGATACAGACGCCTTACTCTGCACCTGTTTGTCGCTACTTTGCTTCTTACTAGCAGTTTGTTCAAATTGATTATGTTGTGTTGTGTCAGTGGTAGTTGCTGCATTTGATTTGTCTACAGTTGCTGACTCTATGTATTGTTCACTGTTGTTCTTTTTGTTTGTTGACTTGGGTGAATTATTATCAACCTCTGCTTGCGTAATTGTTACCTGTGCATCTTCACTAGTTTTAGGTCGCTCGAACTGCCCTGTGTCACTTTTCTGGGTTGTACTCTGTTTATGATCTTCAGTTGATGTCACTGACTTTTCTTCAGAATTTTGTGCAACAGCCTCAGTACCCTGTTGTTTTACTGAAGCATCAGGTTTTTCAGAGTCTTGGGCAGTTGTACCCTTATCCTTCACCTCTGTAGTCTCAGTTGTAGCGCTGTTTTGTTGTTCTGCTGCATGTGCCGAATCATGACTTACAAATAACAATACACCAACCAATGCAGAAGCTGCCCCTATGCTTAATTTACGAATACTATACTTCGGTTTCCTTGTGTCCATTTCAACCACCCCTTATTTTGTTTTCACTAAGATTAACCGACTCATCAATTAAACGATACAATTTATTTATGACTTGCACATGCTGTTATTTTATCTTTAATATATCAAACTATTTAATTTTTTCAATATTAATTTTGCGCAACTTATGTAAATATTATTAATTATGCTGGAATATCTACTCCAAATGTTTCATATGAAACACAAAAATGGTAATCAAGAAAAATATTTAGTGCAACTCTGAATTAAGTTAGTCGTTGAGTCTAACATCGATTTGTATACCATATTAGTCTTTTTGACTACTATACTTGTCAAATTGACTACTTTATTATATATTATGAAGAAGGAGTTGATATATATTGCGCAATCGACTAAAAGAACTGCGTGCACGTGATGGCTATAATCAGACCCAACTCGCTAAAAAAGCAGGTATCTCTCGACAAACTGTTTCTTTAATAGAACGCAATGATTTTATGCCATCTATACTTACAGCAATTAAAATTGCACGTATATTTAATGAACCTGTTGAAAAAATATTTATCATTGAGGAGGAAGAAGTATGAAAGTAGGTCGATACCTATTACTTATTTTACTTGGTGCAATAGTTGGTGGTGTCATTGGAGCATTTTTTGGAATGTTTGAAGACCGTAATTTATTTTCTATCATTCAATTTTCAAATAGTAGTATTGAAATTACGATTATTACATTAGCATCTGTCATCAACATTGTGCTTACATTTGTATTATATCGAGTGCAACGAAAAGCATTACAATACAAAAAGCAAATGAATAAAGAAATAGCAGATCATAGTGCAGATGACTTAGAACAAAAAGCCAATTTAAATTTCTTAAGAACAAGTTTTATTTATTACACTCAAGTATTAGTCAGTTTATTGACTTTATTTTTCATCGTGTTAGGCAATGGTACTAATCAATTAATAATTTTCGTCTTGCTTCCTTACATCATTACTATCATTCCATCTATAATGATAGGCTTCTTTGTCCGAAAATATGATGCACGTTACCCTAAACAAGGTGAAGCAAAATATACTGAAAAGGTATTAAATCTTATGGATGACGGAGAACGCCATATTACGCTAGTTTCAATGTACAAAATTTATAATATTAATATGGCAATAATCATAATTGGTGGGATGCTATTAGGGTTATTTTCACTCATTTCTGGCATTAATCAAATCTTAGGTTTAGTCATACTCATCGTGTTGTTCATTTATAACGGGTTCGGTTATTTATTCAAAGTTCGCAAGTTTTATTACTAATTTATACAATGAAAGCTAATTTTAATATATAAAGAGAGGTTATGTATGGAACAATTATTAACAGTTAACGATTTAAATAAAAGCTATAAAAAGTCTGAATTTCAACTTTCGAATATTTCATTTTCTATAGATCCACAAGAAGTTGTGGGTTTAATTGGAAAAAATGGTTCGGGCAAGTCCACTTTAATCAATACTTTAGTTGGTAATCGCTTTAAAGATAGTGGCAGTATCAAATTTTTTGACCAGGACATATCTCAAAATAATAATCATTATAAAGAATATTTAGGCGTGGTATTCGATGACTTGCGCGTACCTAATAAATTAACGATTACCGAAATGGATAAAGTTTTTTCCAATATTTTTACAACATGGGATCAACAGAAATTTTTTGATACTATACGGTATTTCGATTTACCACTAAAACAGCAACTCAGCTCATTTTCACGAGGTATGCGGATGAAAGCGGCACTTGCTATCGCCTTGGCCCATGATACTAAATTATTAATCCTTGATGAAGCTACAGCGGGTATGGACATTTCCGGACGTGAAGAAGTGCTTGAACTTTTAGAAGATTATATCGCTCAAGGTCATGGTGTTATGATGTCATCTCATATTTCAGAAGATATTGAACAAATCGCTACAAAGTTGATATTTATGAAAGACGGCGAAATCGTTTTAACAGAAGACAAACACCGCTTGTTAAACAGTTACGGTATTATAGAACAAACTGAGGAAACAGTAAATATTCCAGATGACATTGTAGTTGCGTCTAGAGTTCGAAACAATACACGTACTACACTCATTAATGATCGCTCTCGTGTATTAAATGCTCAATCACTTCAGTCTATAGATGATGCAACGAAATTAGTTATGCGAGGTGATATCTAATGAAAGGCTTAATGTTAAGCACATTCTATGCATCAAAAAAATCAATGATCACATATTTTATTGTCTCTATATTTGCGAGTATTTTATTCGCCATGATAAACCCAATGATGACATGTTTTCTACCTATGATGTTTCTCATTTCACCTATCACAGATAATTTCAAGAATGAAAAAGAATCCAAATGGATGCATTATATTTCTACATTACCTACAGGTAGAACGACTTACATCAATAGTTACTTTGGATTATATGGTATTGCATTATTACTTGGCTTAATTATAGGCATTATTGCAGTCGGTATTGCTACACAAGTTTTCAGTATGGTATTAATCTCTGCACTAGTAGGTATTGGTGCTGCAGGTACTTATGCTTTAGTGTTTCCACTAACATTTAAATTTGGTCCTGAAAATTCCAATGTCATCTTAATAACCACTTCAATCTTTGTTATTGTGTTATTCTTTATAGTATTCTTTGGATTTTTAACACCTGCTATGGCAACTGCAAATTCTTTTACTGCAGCAGCCAACATACAAAGCATTATTGTTACGACGATATATGGCGCAGTGGGACTATTGTTACTCTTAGGATCCTATTTAATGTCACTTAAAATATTTAATGGTCAAGAATTTTAATCATCAAAAAGAGGGCTAGGACGACTTAAATGCGTCCTAGCCTCTTTACATATTGTGGGTTGGTTATCGAACTAAAAATACGCTTCGAATCAATCTTTTTTCAATGCTCAGCATCCAAGTAGATTTCTACCCCACTTCTCTTAATTTTATGATGGTACTTCTGTACGTTTTGTACTATGTTTTCTCAATGCTGCAGCTATAAGTGCTGATACTGCACCAAAAATCATAAATCCAATAAGCATCCACATTGTTGAGTCTAATTGGATACTACCATCCAAGTAAAGTATCTCTTTGAGTGAATTCGCATAGTGTGCAAATGGGTTCCAACCAACGATATATTTTTGGTAGAACTCTGGTAACATTTGTTGTGGCAATGTTACTAATTGCATGCTGAAAAACATTAATATAAAGAAGATTGGTACAGATTTCATACCTAACCATGTCATCGTTCCTAAAATCAAGCCGACAAATCCCATAATCGCAAATGCGATAAACAATGCTGTCATATTGGCATCATTGAAATCAAATCCTAGTGCTTCTTTCATAAAATAAACATAAGCAAATGCGCCTATTAAGGCAGTAACAATAGTCATAGCTATTTGACCTAGCGCCGCAATGAGACGATGGTGAATGGCAATGTTATTACTTGTTCTAAAAGCAAAAAATAAGAGCACTGAAATAACAATTGAACCCATCCATACTGGCATAAACATCAAGAATGGTCCATTACCTCCAGCCTGATGATCTCCAACTTTATTCGCTTGTTGTGTATCTACTTTTACCGGTTGTGTTAGTTTTTGAATGTCTTTAGCTGGCACATCTACATTTTGTTTTTCTAGAGTTGTCAAACTTTGTTTCGTAATGTTTTGATTAACATTGTCCCCCATACCATTCAATACTTGAGACACAATTTGTGAGGCTTGTGTACCTGCACCTTGGTTAACGATTGTTTTAAAACTTGCTTGTTCAGGTTTTTCCGTGTTGTTACTTCCAGCTTGTGCCATTTTTTGTTGCATTTGCTTAGCTTGAGCTAATGGCACCTCACCAGATTTTACTTTATCTTCCATTTCTTGCTTTTTCGCAGTCATCGCAACTTGCTGTGTTTTACTCATTGCATGTTGCGAAAAATCTTTTTCAATTATTGCTGCTCCAAAGTATTTTTGGTCTTTCATACCTTGTTTCAAATCATCTTCATCATCAACTTGAATCCATTTTACAATGTCTTTATCACTATTCAGTAACTTATCTTCTAATTGCTTTCCTATATTGATATTTTTCCCTTGTATGTCAGTGCCTTTGTCATGATTAACGATAGCAATTGGTATATCTTGAGGTTTAGGATTAAACGCAGGATAAAAGGCGATTGAAAATATCAAAAATAAAATAATCGCAACTATTGGTGCTAACCATAATAGTTTATTTTTAAAAATATTCATTCTTTATACCTCCTTATTCATGAACACAGTGTTGCATATCCATTACTCAGTCTATTATAATAGGTGGTATAAATTATACAATATGCAATATACAGCTATTCGTCCTTTATTGAACATGTAGTTCGGAATTGTCTATTAACTACAAAGAGGTGTTAACTATGGCCGAAGATAGACGCGTCAGAAAAACACGTACTGCCATTAAATCAGCCTTTATCGACCTATTACGTCACAAAGACTTAGATAAAATTACAGTACGTGATATTACCACTGCCGCTGATGTGAATCGTGGTACATTTTATTTACATTATGAAGATAAATATTTATTACTGAGTGATATGGAAAATGAATACTTTGCTCAACTCTCTTCAACATTACTTACTACCGACGACTTTTATGTAGGTATGGACGTTACGGAATTTGCGCGCGTCTTTACAGAAAAGAAACTCAAGAAAGTTATTTACCACATTAATGATAATGCTGAATTTTACCAAACCCTGTTCCGACTCGAACGCCGAAGTCAGCTAGAAGAGAAAATAAGTCAACTGATGTATCACAATATGTCCACTAACCTCGCACCGAATGGCAATATCGACGGTATTCCTGTCGATTACTTTCACAGTTATGTGGTTGGCGCTTTACTATCCTTTATTAAATACTGGGTGCAAGACGATATGCGCATGCCACCCAATGAATTAGTAGATAACCTATTTAAAATGGTCTTTAATGGACCATTACGACTGATGGCTAAAGAACAATTCAAAATTGATGGTATTTAAAAACACGTTATGTAACATTAAAAGACTTAAAACAATTAGGAATTGCAGATAAACACGGCTTAATAGACTATCAAGAATTTAATAAATTTAAGCTAGAAAATAAAGATGAAGGAGTTAATTTAAAAATAGGTACAAACAACATATTTAAAAGAGGTATAAATGTTATAGATAATAGCCCAATTAATTACAATGGAAAGCGTTACGATAATAAAATTGGTATAATTGATGAAAATAAAAAATATAAAGGAGCAAGGATATGTTTACAATTAATGACTATTATAAAAGTTTATCTGATGAAAATAAGAAAGACGAAATTATTAATTTAGAAGATATTATTAACACTTTGAAGTTATTAGATGTAATGGGCTATGATGAAACGTTTATTAAAATAATTGATGTTATTATTATTGATAAACTTAAAGACATAGACACTTCAGATAATATTCATCTTAAAATTCATTATGCAATCGTTAAGGAAAATGATATCCAAAAAGAAGATTTTGAAATTATATTACCGCTAGAAATTATTAAAGTTGAAAAAGGAACAGAAGTAATTAAGCCTCAAAAAACTTTTGTATCAGTTGAAAATATAAATATGATAATAAGTAAATTATTTGAAAAAATAGCGGAATATAAGCGTTATTTAAAAACAATAATAGACATAAGTAATATTGATGGTTTTCAACATACTGGGCTGTATGATGAAGAACATAGAATAAATACAATTAGTAAATTAACAGTGATGAAAACATTAGATGGCGATATTTTAACACGCTATATTTTTGGTAATGAAGATTATGAGATAGAGCGGTCGGTTATTTATAGAATATTTGAATTAGATAAGCAGATTTTTCCTGAAAATATTATCGACGAATTTTTAAATCATGTAAGAAATGCGACGATTAAATTAGGCATAAAAAGCCCACAAGAACTTATGCAATCTTTAAGATATAATGGCAAAAATTCTATAACAATAGCACCCTCAAAAGATTTAGAAGGTGCAGAAAGTATAGAAATTAAATTGCCATAAAAAAATAACCCCGTTTTAACGGTGTTATTTCAGAACGTGGACAAACCCTTCGCAAGTTAATGCGAAGGGTTTATTTATTTTCTTTTTTTATAGTTTTTTTCAAAATTGCAGTGGTCTTTCAGACCATTACTGGGCCTTTTATTAGCCACATTGCGATTTTTTTAAGATTCATGGCAGCACAAATTAGCGTGGTATCCATGGAAACTTTGTCATGTCCTCTATATCTCGTCCATCTCATACCATGCTGTTCTTTTGCATCGCCAAATTTTCTCTCTATTGTTTGACTTCGCATTTTATATTGTTTTTTAATTGTATCCACAAACCTTAAATCTTCAACTATATCTAAATCATCTTGCCAAACATGTCTTCTAATTTGTTTTATGGCATCTTTACTTTCAGTACATTTATTTAGTAGTGGACAGTCTCGACATATTGAAGCATCTGATACATATAATCTGTGTCCTGTTGGCATTGTTCTTTTATATAGTAAAGTTTCATCATTAGGACAAATATAAGTATCATAATGTTCATCGTAGATGAAATCTTTTGTTCTGAAAAAACCAGGTTTTCCTTTAGGTCTCGTATATGGCATTGCTGGTACAATTGCTTTTTCAAGCAAAAAGTGTGCATTAAAAGGTGTTTTATAACCTGAATCAATTGCTAATGTGATAGGCAACATCTGCTTGGTTTCCAATCTTTCAATCATTGGTTTGAGTTGTGTACTGTCGTGAATATTACCAGGTGTCACGTGCTTATCAATAATATAACCATTTTTATCTACACATGCGTGTAAACTATAAGCAAATTGCTTTTCTCGTTCACCTTTAACGTAGTACCCAGCTTCTGGATCAGTCGTACTTACTTTTTTGGTTTTATATTCCTCCTTGCTTTTATTTTTTATTGGCTTTTTTCCTTGTGCTCGCCTTTGTTCATTTATTTCATTATCCAATTCTTCTTGGAAGTGAAGTGTATCTTTTTTTACAATTTTTTTGATGTATTTATTCTTATTTGCATTTGCTTTAATATGTGTAGAATCAATGAATAAAGATGAGTGATCTATTAAGTTATTTTTGATAGCTATTTCTAGTATTTTCTCAAATATTTGTTCAAATAAATCTGTATCATGAAAACGACGTGTATAGTTCTTACTAAAAGTTCCGTAATGAGGTACTTTATCTAAAAAGCTATATCCTAAATACCAACGGTAAGCTACATTTGTTTCTATTTCTTTAATTGTTTGTCTCATTGATTTAATGCCAAACAACCTTTGTATGAGTAATATTTTTACTAAAATAACAGGATCTATAGATGGTCTACCATTATCAAGGCAATATTTGTCTTCGACAAGTTCATACACAAAATTTAAATCTAATATCGCATCGACTTTACGTAATAAATGATTATTAGGGACTAATTCAGAGATAGAAATCATTTCATATTGATCTCTTTTATCAATTGATTTATTCAACATAATAAACACCACCACTGTTTAATTTACATATATTATAATGTTTTTGTGTAATATTGGCAGTAATTTATGCCGACTCCTGCGGGAATATCACTAGCCGAAGACTACAGGCTAAGGCAGTGCCCGCGGAAAGCGTGCATAAAAAAACTGCCAACAAAGTCGGAGACTTTGTCGACAGTCTGAAATAACCCCGTTTTAACGGTGTTATTTAATCAATACTATATATATGAGGTAGCGGAATGACTATCATATTATTTTTATCATTGTAGATGTATAAAGTATTATCTTTAGAATTTATTTTATGAATAGTTCCTGAAAAATTTTTTATTGCCGTTGTGATAATATTTTTTGCGCTAGGTTTATTAAACATTTTTTCTATTATAGTATTGTTAATATCAAGTATTTGATCTTCACTTTGAGAAGGCTTAGGCACTTTACTTTGATCTTTTATGAATTATTCAAGCTGTTCATATTGTTCAGGGATTGTGGCCATAGGTAGCCATTTTTTCATTCCTCGTCCTTGTCGGGTATTAGGGTTTAAATACTTACGTGGTATTTTTCTATAATCTGTTTCATTAGCATAGTTTTCAGGTAACATTTCAACACCTCCTTAATATTACAGGACATATATTCTGTTTTGTGAAGAAGGAAGGGATTATATGAAATTAAATTGCAACGATTATTCTTTGTATACCTTTAATTCAAAAGTAATGGATTATAGCAGTATTTTAGAGAAACTAGACATAAGTAAATATGAATATGTATCAAAACTAAATAATGATTGGGTTAAGGTTATATCAAATTTAAATGAATTATATGATGAAAATACATTGTTAAGTGAATTAGACAAAATAGATGAAAATGAGGTTTACAGTGTTCCTCGTGGTAATCATTGGGCTTCGTTTATTTGTGATATTGCTTTTAATGTTGGCGCTATAAATGATTATGTAAAAAAGCGTGGCACTGAACCTATTAAATTGAGTTATAAAATTTTTGGTTCTGAAAATAATGATTTAGTTAATTTCAGTTATGAAGGAAACAAAGATGTTAAATTATCAAAAGATCCTATTATAGTAGTACCAGATTATGTTACTACCAGAGGTTCATTTTACCCTAAGCAAGAACCTTCACAAGCATTATTAGTAGTCGACGGTAATCATAGAGCTAGTAAATTAATTAATGAATTTGATGAAGAAATTAAAGCTTATTATGTGTCGTTAGAAGAATTACTTGATGAAAATTTGTTCATTACTAAATTAGATGGTGCTTTATATAGTCAATTTGCAGATTTTACAAATATTTTCAGGGAAGTTCAAAACCCTAAATTGAAGCATATTTCAAGAAAATATTATAGAAAAAGCTATTTAACAAAATACTTTAGTGAGTTTATATAATGAGGGGGATTTTTATGTATAGTATGAAATATGAAGAAGAAAAAGAAAGTTTAATAGAGTTACTTTTGTCTAACTATAGCCAATATAATGAAGAATTGAAATCGTTATTAGAACAGATTAAAGCAGACAAAAAAATGTATGTAGATAGTGGTAGAGATGTAACTAAAAATAAAAGTGCTGTTAGAAGTTACATAGACAATGTAAATGGTAAGAATAGAACGAAAGACGAAGAATTTATGATACAGTGCAAGAATATAAGTGATCGTTTTAAATATATTCAAACTTATCAAAATAAATATAATGAGGTAAAAACACGCTATAATAATTTAATAAAAAGTGTCAAGAAGCTATCAAGCTTTATAAGTATTACAAATGACGGTCTAGGATATAGTAAAAAAGGCGATAAAATATTAAAACCAATTTACACAAATAAATTTACTATACATTCTGAATTTCATTCTATGAATTTATTAAAGTCAAATATTGATACTTATATAAAACATGAATTTTTAGATAATAATAATGGCTTTGCATATGTAGAAGAAAATAATAAATATATAGATAATAACAATTTGAAGCAAAGAGAACGTGAATTTTTCGAAGATTTAATACATGTAATGGAATTTCAATTAGAACAAGTAAAGAGTATAGAGCAGAATATAGATATAGAAGACGTGCAAAGTTATTTAAAATACTATCTATTTTATAAATAATAATAGAAGGTAGTTATATGGAAAATAATAATCAATATAAAAGAGCTGATAAATATAAGTATCATAAAAATATGCTAATAATCGTACCTATAATTGTTGTAATGCTTATGTTGGCAGGATTAATATATTACTTTATAACAAGTAATAACGCACAAGCGCAACTTGATGAATTAGAGCAAGTTATAAAAAGTAAGTAATATGAAAAAGTAGATAATATTTTATCTAATAATAGTACAAAGGTATCAAAAAAAAAAGAAAGAAATAACATAAAAAGTTATATCAAAAATAATGATAGTAATACGGTTGATTTTGGCTGTATAACGGACAAACAGAAACGAAAGCTTATAGAAGTAACTATGAATGACAACAAGTTTATATTTATTGGTAAATTGGCGTTTTAAACCTATATTTCATTATATATAGAAAATTAACTCATATTCAAATGCTAAATATGAATTTAATAATGTTGAAGATAAACAAAAACAGAATTACAGCCCCTAAATAATAATATACCAAATATCAGAAAGTTTTTTGTAGATAAATATAATTTAGAAGCCGAAAAAATTTTGATGATGATAATTCATTGATTAAAGGCAATATTCGCTTTGATACAAATAACCAAAATAATGATTAAAAAATCATTGCACATGCTAGTTTTTAAGGACACGAATTTTAAAGTGAATTTAATAAGCAGTGAAAAAGTAGATGACTATATAAAACTTTATATCAATAATAAGGCTATTGAATATAAAGATAATAAAGTATATGGTGCATATTCAGTAAATAAACCTTTAAAAGTTTATGCTAAAGGTAAAATAAGTGATAAAAATTTTAAAACTAATACGGTTACTTTAAATAGCGATTAGGGGAAAACTCAAAAGATAAGTTTGAAATTTAATGAAGGTACTATTAATGACTATTTAAAGAGTATCAACGATATTGAACTAGGTGCTAAATCGTTTATGAAAGACTATACTAAAGATTTGAATAAATCCTATAAAAAGAGTGATTATAAATTCATAGTCAAATATATTGAAAGTAATAGTGATCTATCGAAATACATACGTTCAACGGTTAAAAGTAAGAAGAAAAAACAATACAGACGACCAAAATTTGAAAGTGTTAATTATCAAGATGGAAACGTTAATGTCACTTTGAAAAAGGAAAATCAGAATAAAGATAGCATAAAATCTAAATATGTACTGAAGTATTATAAAGCAGATGAAGGTTATACAATACAAAGCCATGAAGATATAAAAAATTTTACAAACAATAATAAAGAGGATATACTGTAAGTAAGTTGAGAAATAATTATTTCAACAGACATGTTGAAGCACCAAACGCCATCTACTATTGCCGTAGTAGATGGCGTTTTTTAGTGCTTGGTTATTTAAAGCCATCAACGCTTACGCTTATTCAACCAATGTTTATAAGTCGTAAGAACTATGCCAATAACTATTGGCGCAATAAGTGTTGAGTAAATAATTGTTAATACAGTCATGTTGTTAGCACCTCCTAACTTGTCCAATTTCAACAGTTAGGTTTGTTGATGACATAAGTCATTATATCATCAAAGATAGTGTATAATTAATAATAAAAAAGCTTATGGTAAGGGGAAAATAAATTGATAAACATAGAGCAATACCAATACAATGACATTGATGATTTAATAGAAAGTTTTAAAAAGACGCTTGAACCAAAATTTGAAAAAGCTAACCGTTTTAGATATTCAGATTTTACTATTGCAGATGAAAAAGAGTACAAAGTAATTTTAAAATGGCTATTGAGTAATGGTTATTACATTAAACAATTTCCTAATGTAGTAAATAAACAAACCCCATTAAATAGATTTGCTTATGATGAAATAAAGGCCAAAATAAGAGCAAATAAAAAATACAATACTGACGACAGTATACCGTGGGCTGATCGCAGGGAATTAATTAATGAACTGGAGATAGTTAAAAAGACTAATGATAATTTTTTTGAAGTTAAGAAAGATTTAAATATCACTATTAATGAAATTGCTAATGGTAGGGGTGGCCTTGAACATCAGACAATAGACGATCAATTGGCAACTTTGAATAATTGTATAGAATACTTATTGAAAGAAGAAGGTAAGTTTAATGATGTATCAGCAAGTGTATTTTATGGTTTTATTAACAACGAAGATATAATAAAGTATAGAAAAGATACACATATATTTAGACATTCGAGTACTGAAACGTTAAAAGAAAAGCGCAAATGGAGTAAAGAGAAAAAGCAGTTTTATATTCGGTTAGGGATTATTATTATTACAGCAATATATAATGATATGTATTGGTTTTAAATATATTGTTAAATCAGAACATACCCTAGTCAAAAACGATAGTATTTAACACTAACAACTTTCGATAATGATTTCGTTACCGAGAGTTGTTCATTGATACCTTTCAAAAGTGTGAACGTAATTAACAATAAAAATCACTAAATCCACTAGACCATATAGATGACTTGTTAGTAGCCTTCTATAACTAAAACTTCTAACTGAATAACGTACTTATGTCACCTTAACTTTTCCACTACATGTAACTCTACTAACACATAGACTCATTTAACATGTATTACTTATCAAAATTTTTCTCTTGCAAAATGATTCTGAAACATTTATTATAGACATTAAATATCTATAATAGTGAGGTATACACATGAAAATTACGAAAGGTTCAGACTATGCTTTACACGCACTAGCCTATTTAATTACTACCCAATCATCACAAGCAGTCAATGTACAAACATTAGCAGAGAAATTAAATGTATCGGTAACATATTTATCTAAAATACTGACACAACTAACAAAAGCTAATGTCATTAAATCATCATCTGGTGCTAGAGGTGGTTATTCGTTAGTTCAGCAGTGGGAAGATATTTCGATTTATACGATTATCACTGCCATAGATGGCCATCAAAGCGCCTTTGAAGACAGTTTTAATCATGGTCCTGAATGTAAGATTCAAAAAATCATTGTCTCTGCAGAAGATGAAATGACTAGAGCATTACAAGAAAAAACTTTAAAAGATTTAATATAGGTTAAATCTTTTTTACCTCTATTATAGATATTAAGACTCTCTAATATATAAAAAGGTGGTTATACAATGTTTGATGTTATTATTATAGGTGGTGGCCCTGCAGGTTTAGCCAGCGCGCTCACTTTAGGTCGCGCCTTAAAAACAACATTAGTGATAGACAATAATAATCCTAGAAATAAAGTGACGCAAGCATCTCACGCATATCTTACTCAAGACGGTATCTCACCGGAAGCATTACGCAGCAATGCCGAGCAAGATGTTGATAAATATGAACATGTACAACGTGTATTAGACACTGTGACACATGTCGAACAAGTAACTGATTATTTTATAATTCAAACTGAATCAACAACATATTATGCACGTAAAATTATGTTAGCCATGGGCTTAAAAGAAATATTACCTGATACCCCAGGTACACAAGCGTGTTATGGCACATCTCTATTTTACTGCCCTTGGTGTGATGGCTATGAATTACGTAACCGTTCACTAATTGTTTCTGTGCCAGCTGCTCAAGTTAAACATATGAGTAAGCTCGTGCTCAATTGGTCTCAAGATGTTGTAATACACGTAGCTGATAATGCTTCCATAGATGATGAAGATAAAGCTTATTTAGATCGTAAAGGTATCCGACTCATTACTAGTGCTATAACAGAATTCCAACATACTGAAGGTCACCTTACAGCTGTTTCGTTCGCTGATGGTACGTCAATCAATCGTGACGGTGGCTTGATTAGTATTGAAGTTAATTCCTATTTCGACTTTTTACACCCACTACAATTACAACGTGAAGACAATGGCCGTCTCACAACTAACAATTTCGGTGAAACTTCTGTTCCCGGTGTTTTTATAGTAGGCGAATCTAAAGACATCATGCCATCGCAACTTATTGATGCCGCTTCGAGCGGTAATACAGTAGCCAAATTCGTAGCAATGCAATTGATTGAAGACAATGATTAATCCCGCTAAAAAACCAAGACAGACACAGTTCATGTGTTTATCTTGGTTTTGTTCTACTATAATGATTATCACCGCGTGAAACAATATCTAAGCAACTATATATATCAAACTCAATAACGAAGCATATCATTGTGTCGATGATTTATATTTATAATAAACTAATACTATATCAATTCAAAAACACTATAAAAGAAGGTAAAACAATGCAAATATTAGATAATTATTTCAAGCTTTTTGACGAAGCACGTTACAATGAAGAAAGTTTTCAACAACTAACTGACTTGTTTAGTGACGACATTGTTTTTGTATTAAACGGTAAATCATTTCAAGGGAAAGCAGCTTGGCAAAATTTCGTCTGCAGTGTCTATCAAACCAATGAAGATTTAAATCACATGCACAACGGCTGGGTCAAACAAGAGGACGGCTCATTTCAAACCCAGTGGGCGATTTGTGGTAAGCGTTTTGAGTCAGGTGTCTATACGCAGGAAGGACTCGATATTGCCCGTATCAATGAAAATGGAAAAATTGCCTATTTAGAAAATAAACCAAATGACACACAATTATTTTCTGGGCAATAATACAGTTATAATTATTTAACTACATAAATGAGGTGTGAAACTGTGAAAAAACATATTGAAGTGGTAGCGGCTGTCATTATCGCTGACCAACAAGTACTTTGTGCCCAACGCAGTGACTCGATGTCTTTACCCTTATTATGGGAATTCCCAGGTGGCAAAGTCGAACCTGGAGAATCTAAAAGTACTGCTTTGAAACGTGAAATTAAGGAAGAGCTATTATGTGACATTGTGGTCGAAGATAAGATTACCACCACTACTTATGACTATGATTTTGGTGTTGTACATCTCCATTCATATCATTGTACTTTACAAACACAAGCCCCTACTTTAACTGAACACAAAGCGATGAAGTGGCACAATACCACCGAACTTCAACAATTAGCATGGGCACCCGCAGATATTCCAACTGTGAATATGATCAGTCAGTTTTATTAGGTTGTATATGTTCATCGTATTAATATTATCTTGCTATAGCAAAAGACTGGGACAAAATGGATTCGTCTCAGCCTCTTTTCATTTTGGCAGTAGCTGACTGTATTGAAAATGCGCTTCAAATCAAGCTTTTTTCAATGCTAGTCATCCTTGCCGGGGTGGGACGACGAAATCTTTTTATCAAATTAGATTTCTGTCCCACTCCCTTTGTTCAGTCTATAATCACATCTTTACCTGCTGCACGTAATGCTTCTAAACCTGCTAGCATCTTATTGATTTCTTCATCAGAGTGTCTTTCCCAATCAGCTAATTCAGCTACAATTTTAAGTGGTGCTGTTGAACGATATGAACGAGTTGGGTTGCCTGGGAATTTTTGATCAGTCACATTAGGATCATCTTCAAAATCTCCCAAAGGCGTTACAATATATATCCGTTCTTGGTCTTCTTCACCTATAGTCGTAGCTAATTCTGCTCCCCACTTTGCTGCTTCCAATGTGCCAGTAAAATAAATATGCTTTAAGGTAATATCTTTAAAATTCGACTTAAATCCAGGTTGCAATAAGTCGCCGACAGCTAACCTCGCTTTAGTTCCGTGAAAATACAGCGTGTTTTCAAACGCTTTAAGTTGCTCATCCATAGCACCACTCCTTAATACTAGATGGCATCCAGTATAGTATGTAACTGAGACAAATAGTAGACTGCAACTTTCTACATATTTATAGTATAATTAAAGTGAGGAAAGATACCTTTTATTTATTTGATAATTTGTAACCATTTTTGATAGTCGCAACAATGTATATTAGCTATGACTGGAATGCTCTACTTCCGTCATTACTACGTCTTGCGCTGCCACGACTTGGCAACTTCCACCTGCTCCATATCTATTTGGCTTTTTATTCCCACGCATAATCAATACTATCCATGTATAAAGTGTAACCACACCTGCAAACAACGTACCAAACACACCAGCCAACATTATAGCTTTAAGCACACCCATTGTTTCAGTTTGAGTTGCAATTGTGATAATGATTAACCCAAAAGCTATAGTTCCAACAGCTGTAATTAAACCACTGATATGTGAAATTATAGCTAACAGCATAGTACGATTGGTGTCATGTAACCGTCTCACTTTTACTGTGAAAGTTGGAATAATTAAGAAGAGTGCAAAAACACTACTGAGTGTGCCAACTGAAAATATCCCTAACAATGAAGTTATTAAAAAGTTAATCCAAAAAGGATGCCAAAAATCAGAACGTGATGCTCTCCCTTTAACATCTAAAAAACGTGTCCAAAATGCTGTGTAACTTTGCATAATTTGCATTGGTAAACTGTTCATCGCTTGTCTCCTTACAACTTGTTAGTAACAGTATACAAATAATAATTATTCATTACAAATTAATTTAAAAATTTTTATATTTTAATAACAATTAAATTTAAATTCATATTAGCATGGGGTAATCCTTCAACATTTTAGCTTGGTACTGCTTTATTTTTGTCTGTAATATTTTCACATCATTTTCTAAGTCTAGAACATGCATTTTTCTATGACATGTAGGGTCTAAAGCAACGGCATTATCAATACTATCCTCGCCTTGGTTTGCTAACCAAGTTACATGATGACATTCCAAATAAGGTTTGCCATTTTTATCTTTAAAGGGCGCAGGCTCTCCACACAAATCACAATAACCTTCTGCACGTTCTTTCACATGGGCAGCAACATAGTTATTTCGTTCATATACAGTCGTATATGCTTTCCTCTGGCCGACCTTTTTAGCTTTTTTCGCACGTTGATATAATTCTTCACTTCCTAGCTTATAGGCCTGTTTTTCTTGGCGTTCCTCTTTTTCTTTATACAGTTTTTCTGATATAACATATTCATTGTCGTTGAAAGAGAGTGGAAAAATATAAACCATTCTGCCGTTTTGTTGCTCTGTATAAGGGCTAGCACATAATTTTACTTCACCTCGAAAAGTATGCTCACCTGCTTTAAATGTTTCAAATAAATACACTTTTGTACTGAGCTCATTTGAATCATATAATGTTCTATTTTGTTTTTTAAGTTCTTGATCTTGATTTCTCTTTTGTCCCTCACCTGTATAATGCATTATTTGGTTTCCATATTTATCTATATAACTTTTATCTTCATAAATAGGTTCTTTTTTTAATTGATCTGAAAATAATACGAGTGAATTTGTTAAATGTCCGCGTCTCATACCTCCTTGACCAGAACATTTAAAAGTTTCTTGAATCGTTTTATTATTGTATATATTTCCAACTTGCATTTTGCTTATTGCTTTTCTGTTCTGTTCTAGCCACTGATTAATTTCTTGTTCATCATAGTAATACTTACGTGATTTGACGGTTATAATTTTTCCATGTTCGTTCCATTTTTTAAATGCCCCATCATCAATTTTTAAAGCTTTTTTTACTTCTTGTTTCGTTAGCCATTGTTCCACACTATACGCCCCTTTATCTATAAAACCATCAATTGTCACCATTTAATTAATCGAACTTCTAAATGATTATAATAATATTTAATTTCATTTAAAAAGTCTTTTATTACTTAGGATTTTAACATATAATTTAACACTTTTTTCTACTTCTAAATATAATACTTAATGTCATGGAAAACTTTTATCTTATTGCATAGAACTCAGGGTATACACATTAACATTGCCCCTCACATAAAAAAACTAGAATACTTATCTCCTGTATAAATCTGGAAATAAGTATCCTAGTACTTGGACTCTTTATGAAATTATTTGTCTGTAGAGAATTACAGCGCTCCATTTAAGAATTGGGCTTCACCATTAAAGAAGCTCCAATCATCATCTGTATTTTCTACTAGGCTAAACATAATATCTTCTTTACGTATGCCTAATTGACTATGCAGTTCAGTTACTAATGTTTCGTAGAATGCTAATTTTTGTTGTTGTGTTCTAGGTCTAGTAATAATAGTAAAAACAACAATATTATTTGTACGTGTTACGCCTAAGCCTGTATCCAAAATTTGCATTTCGTATGGTTCATGTTGATTTACGATTTGATATCTGTCTCCTACTGGGGCATTAAATGTTGTTAGCATGACATCATAAGAAATATCTAGTATTTGTTGAATTTCTGTTTGTGTGCGACCTTTTATTAAATCAATTTTCATTAATGGCATAGGGCACGTCCCTTCATTTACAGTTTTTATACACGATTTTGTGAAGTGCATTTATGGATAATAGATTTAACTGTTGCTTTTATAACTTCTTTGCTGGGATTTAAAATTTGTTGTGGGTTAAACAACGATGTATCATCATTTAGTGTTTGTCTTAATTGATTACTCCATGCAATATTAATTTCAGTATTAAAATTAATTTTGGCATGACCTAAATGTATGGCTTTTAATAAATCTTCATCTGAGATGCCTGACGCACCGTGTAATACTAAGGGTAGATCTAACGCATTTTGTATTTCTTTCATTTCTGCAAAGCCCAAATTGGGTTCACCTTGATACTTTCCATGTACAGAACCTAGTGCTGGCGCCAACGTATCTAGCTGTGTTTCTTTTGCCAATCTCAAACAGTCATTAAAATCTGCATATTTAACATTGCCAATAACACCATCTTCATTACCACCAATTGCCCCTATCTCACCTTCAACTAGAACATTATGTTGATGTGCATAATCGACAACTTCTTTAGTTTGTTTTATATTTTCTTCAATCGGTAACTTCGAACCATCAAACATGACGGAATCATAGCCTGCATCTACTGCCTTTTTACAGTTGTCTACGGTTAAACCATGATCTAAATGAATAATAACAGGGACAGTTATGTTCATAGCCTTCACTTTGTCTTTAATGACTGAACATATAAATTGATATCCACCTAGAAATTCAATAACTTTATCGGTAGTTCCTACAATAATAGGTGAACGTGTATCTTCAGCAGCTTGCAAAATACCTTCAATCCAAATTAATCCATTGACATTAATTTGAGGTATCGCATATTGTTCATCCTTGGCTTGTTGTATAAATGACTTCATTTATGAGCGTCCCACCTTTCTACCTGTTTATAATTTTTGGGGTTGATTCGTTTTTAGTGACTCTTGACATTTTAAAGCGATTTGTTGTGCTTTATAGCCATCTTCAATTGAACATAAAACGTCTGTATCATTGAGAATAGCATCTATAAAATCATTCATCTCTACTTTATATGCATCGCTATATCTTTCTAGGAAGAAATAAGGTGGACTATCTCTTCTAATACCATCTACACGATGATAATTTAACGTTGAAGATTGCTCGTTTCCTACATCAATCGCGCCATTATCACCTAAAATTTCGATACGTTGATCATAGCCATAAACGCTTCTACGACAATTTTCAATCATAGCAATTGAACCATTTTCGAATTTCAGTGTAATTAGTGCCGTATCAATATCGTCATATTCTGCAATTTCAGGATTAACCAAGGCGTCACCAGAAGCATACACTTCTACTATTTCTGATTGCATTAAGTATCGTGCCATATCAAAGTCATGAATCGTCATATCCATAAACAACCCACCAGAACGCTTAATATATTCAATTGGAGGGGGCTCTGGATCTCTAGACGTAATTCTTAATGTTTGAATTTGACCTAATTCACCATCACTCAATATAGAATGTAGTTGTTTAAAGTTCTTATCAAACCTTCTGTTAAAGCCCATTTGAAGCTTAATATTAGATTGCGCTACCGCTGCTACCGCTTCTTCTGCTTCTTCCAAAGATAGACTGATAGGTTTTTCGCAAAATATATGTTTACCTTGTGCTGAAGCCTCTTTAATAATATCAACGTGTGTATCTGTCGGAGAACAAATAATTATCGCATCAACTTCTGGATCATTAATAATGTCTCTATGATCTTTAGTTTTATTTTCAATACCTGCTTGTGCAATCCATTCTGACATCTTGTCGCAGTTTAAATCTGAAATCCATTTAATCTTTACATCGTTGTGTGTCTGCAAATAGCTGATATGCAACTGTCCAATTCTACCAGCACCAATTACTCCAAATGTAAGTGTCATAATTTTCCTCCTTTTAAGCTATACCTAGTGGTGAAAATAAGATATAAGTACCAATTACTACTATTACGATAATCGCACCAACTACATATCTATATTTCCACGGTGTAATATCTACTTTTGCGTAATTTACATTGAAATCAAATTCATCCGATGGTTTCCATTTGTTAAATAACAGAACGATGAATAAATCAATAAAGAATAATACACTTAATACATATAAGTAGTGTATGTCTGTTAACAATACTTTTGAAAGCGCATACATAATAATGTGTAAAATAAACATCACTTTAGCACCTTGCTGTGATGTCCGCTTAACGAAAAATCCTACTAGTATCAATACTAATAATGGCATATTGTAAATACCGTTAAATTCTTGAACAACAGCGTATAATCCTTGTGGGAAGATTGAAATCATTGGCGCTATGATTACTACAACAACGCCGACAATTATCGTTACGATTCTACCCATTCTAGACACTTGCTTATTTGTAGCTTCCTTATTAATAACTGATTTATAAAAATCTAGAGAGAATAAAGTTGCTGTACTATTTAAAGATCCTACAAATGAACTTAGAATTGCACCAAAAATCACTGCACCAAACAACCCATAAGCCCAACCTGGTAATACTTCATTTACTAACATAGGATATGCATTATCAGGATTTGTAACTTTATCGCCTAACATGTTGAACGCAAGAACTCCGGGGAATACTAAGAATAATGCACCAAAAATTTTAAATATACCGACAAACATAGCACCTTTTTGCGCTTCTTTTAGATTTTTACCTGCTAATGCTTTTTGAACTATCATTTGGTTCGTACACCAAAAGAATAAATTATTGAAAAACATACCAAAGAATAACGTTGGCCAAGGTACGATATCAGAGTCTATTGCACCTAGTGAATTTAATTTCTCTGGTGTGTTTTGCACAACTTTATC
Source organism: Staphylococcus arlettae (assembly GCF_025560845.1). Classification (NCBI taxonomy): domain Bacteria; kingdom Bacillati; phylum Bacillota; class Bacilli; order Caryophanales; family Staphylococcaceae; genus Staphylococcus; species Staphylococcus arlettae. Next base: position 136,537 of record NZ_CP094803.1, on the reverse strand, counting down.
AAATCCATGTAACAGACTACCATTACCAAAGAGAATCAAACCTAAGACAGGTATGGCGAGTCCTCCTATAATGAGTCCAATACCATATATAGAATCACTGTGTGCACTTAATGACAGACCACCGATAAACAAATAAATTATTCCGAAAATCCCGATAAATGTTGATATAAGTACCACAGCCGTCATATCACTTATATTTAACATTTCACTAATATTGAATATTTTATTAAATACAAGTGCACCTGAATATAAAACAACTGGTAAAAATGACACAACATATGTAAATATGAATAATAATGATACCAATCGCTTAGTAAACGTATCAAATCGCAGTTCAATAAAATCTGATATCGTATCTACACCGTATCTAAAATACCTTGGTAAAAATACCAGCGCCAATATTACTATGGCTACTGCTGCTGTTACTTCCCATGCCATAACTTCCATACCGGCCATAAAACTTTGACCGTTTTGACCGACTATTTGTTCTGTAGATAGATTTGTCATAATGATAGTAGAAGCAATTGTAAAACCGGTTAAACTTCTACCACCCATGAAGTATCCATCAGAGTTTTTAGTGTTAATTTTTCTACTTCTTAAAGATGCATACAACCCTACTAACAGTATTACTACTATAAATGAAATCCCTGCAAATAAACTCACGGCAATTTCCCTCCCTTGAGGTATAGATCACTCTAACCTGTTATATAACTACGTTATTACAAATATTAGACATGTATTCTTTTGCTTTTTTGGCGTATTTAAATGGATTAGCTATTGATGGATCTTGTTCGGCTTCAACTACAATCCAACCACTATAATTTGAGTTGTATATTTTATTTAAAATGGGTTCAAAATCAATAATGCCGTCTCCTGGTACAGTGAACATACCTTTTCTTACACCTTCTAAAAAACATTGTTGTTCTTTTTCTATTGCTGCTTTTACTTCTTGTCTCACATCTTTAAAATGAATATGCTTAATTCGATCTTCATGCTTGTTAAATATTGCTAGAGGATCTTCTCCAGATACCAAAAGGTGACCAGTGTCAAATAGTAGGGAAACATTATCTTTGCTTGTTCTCTTCATTAACTCATCAATTTCTGCTGTTGTTTGTATACCTGTCCCCATATGGTGGTGATACACAATTTCCATATCTTTCTCATGAGCTAATTGTCCTAATTTTTCCAAACCGTCTATCAAGCGTATCCATTCTGCTTCAGTAAAAATCGGCTTATCTTTAAATAAGGCTTTATCTAACTTTCCTTGAATACTGTTACCTTGCTCTGACACTACGATTACTTTAGCACCAAGTGCATGTAAGAAATCTCTATGCTCAATAAATGCCTGTCTCGTTACTTCATAAGGAGCAGATGTTAAATATAAGCTAAGCCACGCACTTGCTACTGATAATCCCCGTGCCTCTAAATAATCCTTTAATACTTCGGCATCTTTCGGATATTTATTGCCTATTTCAGTACCTTCATATCCTGCTAATGCCATTTCGCTAATACATTGTTCAAAGGAATTTTCGTTGCCTAATTCAGGCATATCATCATTTGTCCATGCGATTGGAGCACATGCATAACGAATGTCTCTAGTCATTCTGTTCACCTCATAACGTAATAATCTGCTTAGTTTCAAATGATTCCTGCATAGCAATGGCAACTTCTGTACTTTTCAATCCATCCACACCAGTAATCGTTGATTGTTCTTTATTGTTAATTGAATTAACAAATGTATTTAATTCATTCACGAAAGCAAATCTAAATCGTTCAGGAAAATGTTCTGAAGTCGGTCTGACAACACCATTTTTGTCATAAAGTGTTACCAAGTTTTTTTCCGGTGCATTACCAATTCGAATCATACCTTCAGTACCAATAATTTCCGTTTCGACATGATAACCGTGCTGCGCATTACAACCAGCTAAAAAGTAAGCAATGGTTCCATCTTCAAGTTCTGATAAACATGCTCCTGTTTCCAGCTCTTCACAATCAGATAATTCAGGTGCGGCGATGTTATTTCCTAGGGAATAAACGCTTTTAAATTCCGATCCAGTGAACCATCTTACTAAATCGATATCATGGATCGACATATCTAAAAAGATCCCACCACTGACACTGTTTTTGGCAAATTGAATAAAGCTATCAAGACCTGCACTTGGGTCAATACCATAACAGCGCATTGCTGTAATTTTACCTAGGTCACCATTGTCTACAGCTTCTTTGGCATATAAATACGATTCATCGAAACGGCGCATAAAGCCTAATTGAAAGACTTTATCTGGATGCTTATCAATCTCAGTTACGACTTGTTTAATATGTTCTAACTCTAAACCAATGGGTTTTTCAGAGAACACATGCAAACCTTTTTCAAGTGCTTGCGTGATTTGCACGGCATGAAAACCACTCGGTGATACTATAACGACAGCATCTAATTCATCATTTTCAATCATTTCATTGTATGATTTATAACAATGTTGAACACCTAATTGATCTTTTGCATATGCGAGTTCCGCATCCACTACACTTGCGACGGCATATAATTCCGCATTTTTAACATGATTTACTATATTGGAAGCATGCACTTGCCCTAACCTACCAAGACCGACTTGTCCTATTTTTATCTTTGTCATAGTTGTACCACCTATCTTAATAATGTTTCGCTGTTTTCATTGTTTGTGCTTTTTGTGAAAATGCTTCTTTTATTGAAGGCTTGTCACTATGCTCAGAAACTCCGACATTCCAAAAGGACTCATAGCCATCTGTCATAGTTTTAGGCAACGTTTTAATGTCAATCAACGTAGATTTAGTCTCTTGCTTAGCCTGCTCAATCGCTGTTGCTAACGACTTCGTATCATTCACCTTATAAGATTTGGCACCATAACCTTCAGCCACTTTTTGATAGTCTATATTTAGTGGTTGACCGTTATAATCTGTGAACTCTGTGCAGAAGCTTTCACTTCCGTTGCCCATTTGTAAGTTGTTAATACAGCCAAAGCCACTATTATCAAATAAAATAATATTGATTTTATAGTTATACTGCAGTGCTGTTATGAGTTCGGTATGCAACATAAGGAAGCTACCATCTCCGACAAGCGCATAGACTTCTTTATTAGGTTCTGCAATCTTTGCACCTACTGCGGCAGCAATTTCATAGCCCATCGTCGAATACCCATATTCCATGTTATACGTGTTGAACGTATCTGTTTCCCACAATCTTTCTAAATCTCCTGGCAAGGAACCTGCTGCGGCAACAATGATTGCGTCTGGTGCAATCGTGTTATTTACTTCAATTAATGCATTTGTTTGTGGCAATTCAGTTTGTAATGCTTCCACATATTGATTCATTTTGGCTTGGTCAAACTGATCCGCAATTTCAGGTGTAAAATCCCCACTGTTAATATTGACAGTCGCCAATCTTGCACGTTCATTTGACCATTGCTGTTTAATATCAGAAACTGTGTCTGTGACATCGAATTGATGGTCGTTTAATGCGTCCTTGAGTTTAGACACCGACACTTTCGCATCACCGACGACTTGTGTTGCATCTAACTTGTATGCATCCACCCTATTGATGTTAATATTTATCAATTTTGCAGTGTCGAAATTAATAGCAGTCTTGGAACTCGTAGTAAAATCAGAGTATCTCGTGCCTATACCAACAATGACATCAGCCTCTTTAGCATAGACATTAGCCGCTAAATTACCTGTCACACCTAATCCACCTAAATTTAATGGATGAGAAGCCTCAATTGTTGATTTACCAGCTTGTGTTTCAGCCATAGGAATGTTGTGCGTTTCAATCAGTTGTTTGATTTCTTTTTGTGCTTCTGAATACTTAGCACCACCGCCAACGATGACTAATGGCTTTTTAGCAGTTTTCAATGTGTTACTAGCAAGATCAATCGCTCGTTCAGACGGCTCTAATCTATCTACATAATGGACACGCTTTTCAAAGAAGGTTTCTGGAAAATCAAACGCTTCACCTTGCACATCTTGACTTAAAGCCAATGTAACTGGTCCTGCCGTCTGTGGGTTGGTCATTACTTCAAATGCTCTAATAAGTGCTGACATAATTTGTTCTGGTCGTGTAATGCGATCAAAATATCTAGATAATGGTTTAAGCGCATCATTTGTTGTTATACCAATACTTTGAGGATTTTCTATTTGTTGTAATACTGGGTCTGGTTGACGTGTCGCAAACGTATCTCCAGGAAGAAATAGTACAGGGATATGATTGGCAGCCGCAGTACCTGCAGCTGTTACAACATTGGCAGAACCAGGACCAACAGAACTCGTCACTGCAAAAATTTTCTTTCTTAGCCTTTGTTTACTAAAGCCAATCGCCGTATGTGCCATACCTTGTTCATTTTTACCTTGTATAATTTTCAATTCTTGTTGATATTTTGATAAACCTTCACCCATACCAAGCACATTACCGTGTCCGAAGATATTCATTACACCTTCTACAAAGCGTGTTTCTTCGCCATCAACATAAATATATTGTTGTGTTAAAAACTTAACGATTGCTTCTCCTGTCGTTAATCTCACCGTATTGACCATGTTTGCACCACCTTAAGATTGTTCTTTAATTAAGTCTTCGATTTTTTCTACAGTAGGCATAGCTTCTGATGAACTGTGACTACTAACTACGATTGCTGCTGATGCGGCACCATATTGCAGTGCTTCCTCTACACTTTTGCCCTTAACGTATGCATAAATAAAGGCTGCGGCATATGAGTCTCCTGCACCAAACGTTTTGACAACATTTGCTTTAAAGGCTTTACCTTCATATATATTTCCGGCTTTATCAAATGCATATGATCCTTGTACACCATGTTTGATGACTACTAAATTAGGGTTTTTAGTGAATAGCAAGTTGCTAATCTCTTGGTCTGACAATGCTTGATAACGTTCAACCATGTCGAATTCATCTCGCGTACCAATCACAACATCTGCTTGTTCAGCAATTAATTCATAGTAGATTGACGTTTCTTCTGTATTTCTCCAATTATATGGACGATAATCTAATTCAAAAATCACTTTAACATCATGTTTTTTAGCAAGTGCTAGTGCTTTTAACACAGATTCTCTCGAAGGTGATTGTGCTAAAGCCGTTCCAGAAATGAGCAAATATTCCGAATTTTTGATGTATAACTCATCTACATGTTCTGGAGCTAAAAATAAGTCTGCAACTGCTTCTCTATACATTAAAATGCTAGATTCTGTAGGACTTTTAATTTCAGTAAAAGTTAAACCAATTTTATGTCCTTCTTCATCGACATGAATTTGTGATGTATCAACACCGACTTCATTAAAGTAATTTGTGACAAATCGACCATGTTGGTCATCAGAGACATTGGCAATCATGCCAACGTCTAATCCTAGCTTTGCAGCACCAATCATGATATTTGCTGGAGAACCACCCACATATTTACTAAATGTTGATGTTTCTTCCATGGGTCTATTAATTTCTTTTGCATTTAAATCGACTGCAGCACGACCTATTGCTACGATATGTTTCTTATTAGCCATTTACGAGCACCCCTTTTATTTACGATCAATAATCCATTCATGGTCTGGTTGATTATAAAATTTCCAAACCTTTTTAGGCCCTGCCATAATATTTAAATAATAGCCATCATAACCATCTGGGACAGCTACTGGATGATAGCCTTTAGGAACTATCACTACATCACTATTTTCAACTGCCATTGTTTCATCAAGTGATAAATCATCTGTATACACTCTTTGAAATACAAAACCAGTACGTGGATTCATTTCATGATAATAGGTTTCTTCTAATAATGACTCATTAGGTAAATTATCCTGGTCATGTTTATGTGGCGGATAGCTAGACCAATTACCTTGATCTGTATACACTTCTACAACTAATAATTTCTCACTCGCTTTATGTGTATCTGGTAAAATGTTGTGTACATGACGTTTGTTGGAATATTTCCCTCTATCTTCAATTGAATTTTCACTTGCAGGTATCAATTGTGTCTCTCGAACTTCATCCGCAGGTGCATAGCATAAAATGACTCTTGCATCTGTAACAGCCTCTATTGTTATATTATGCTGTTTTGAAATGTAGACACTATCTGTTGGAATTTTTTCAAATACAGAATCTCTCGTGCCGATATGTTCAAATGTATTAGTACCATCTGACACTGTAACTTTACCTGTTAAGGCTACAATGCATAATTCAAAATCTTCTGTTGCTTCCTCATAATTGCCACCGCTTTTAATATCTAGTACTTTCAAGCCGATATAATCTAGATTAATATCATTTGGTTGCAAATCGTGAATGACTTGTACATCATCACTTAATGGATGATGTACAGGTTTATTTAATAAATGAGCCATTTCTATCTTCACTCCTTAAAATTGTGGTTCTCCGTGACGTGCTGTAACAACTTTTCTGTGAGTATAAAATTCAATACTATCCTTACCATTAGCATGTAATGAACCGTAGAACGAAGATTTCCAACCTGAGAATGGGAAAATCGCCATTGGTGCAGGGACACCTAAGTTAATGCCTAACATGCCTGCATCAATATTTTCTCTAAAGTATCTGATTGATGAAGCACTATCAGTAAATAAGCAAGCACCATTGGCAAATTCAGATTGATTAGCTAAAGCAATGCCTTCTTTTAAACTATCTACTTTAACAAGCGATAATACAGGCGCAAATATTTCATCCTGCCATAACTTCATATCCGTTGTAACATCTTCGAAAATGGTTGGTTTAACGAAATATCCATCTTCATTGTTACCATCTCTACCATCCAGCACTAATTTAGCACCTTCTTTTACACCCTCATCTACATATTGTAATGTCTTCGCTTTATTTTCTTCTCTGATAACTGGACCTAAAAATACATTGTCCTCAATGCCATTACCAATGACAATATCTTTAGATGCCTGCACTAATTTTTCTTTAAATTCATCATAAACATTAGATTGTACTGCAATGACAGCTGCAGCCATACAACGTTCACCTGCTGAACCAAATGCTGCACCGATAACATCTTTAACAGCTGTATCAATATCGGCATCGTTTAAGACAATCGTATGATTTTTAGCACCTGTTAAACATTGCGCACGTTTTAAGTTCTCTGTTGCTTTTTTATACACATACGCGCCAACTGGTTTAGAACCAACGAATGACACGGCCTTAATATGTTCATTTTCACAAATGCCATTAACCACATCATGTGCGCCATGAACAACATTGAATACACCTTTAGGGAAGCCTGCAGCTTCAACTAATTCAGCTAGTTTGTTAACTAATAACGGTGTTTTTTCTGATGGTTTAATTACAAAGGTATTACCTAACGAAATCGCCATCGGGAACATCCAACATGGCACCATCATTGGGAAATTAAATGGCGTAATTCCACCAACAACCCCTACAGGATATTTATAGCTTGTACCTTCAATATTCGTTGCAATACTTGATAACGAATCACCCATCATTAATGATGGTGTACCTGCTGCAAATTCAACATTTTCAATACCACGTTGTACTTCACCTAATGCTTCAGTTGTATTTTTACCATTTTCTTTAGTAATGATTGCTGCGAGTTCATCTTTATTATCTATGAGTAATTGTTGTAACTTAAATAGCAAACGCGCACGTTTCGGAACAGCAACTTCTTTCCATTCTTGAAAAGCCTCATGTGCTATTTGTGCCGCTTCATCTAACTCTTTACGTGTAGATACGGGTACTTTTGCAACAACTTCTTTAGTTGCAGGGTTTAATACATCCAAAGTTTCTGTACTCTCACATGTTTTCCACTCACCATTAATATAGTTCTTTAAGATTTCTGCCATTATAAAATCCTCCAATCATTTTATGAGTAACCGCTTACAAAAATAGTCAGACAATAAGTACTTTTGGGTTAACTATTGGTTACTTGTTGAAAATATCTTATAATAACGTTAGAATAATGTCAACTTTTGAGTAACTGTTTTAGTTTTAGGTTGTTTATACAACTTAAATTGGGTATATTGTAATAAATGGGGGAATCATATATGAAATCTAAACGTATTTATGAAATTGAAACTTTCATAAAAAATAATAAAACAGCGTCAATAGATGAGTTGCGTGAGACTTTTAATGTTTCAACCAACACGATTCGACGTGACATTAATCAACTTGTGGATATGAATGTCGTAAAAAAGGTATACGGCGGTATCGAATTTATTGAAGAAAATCATAGAACTGTGGATTATTACCAACGAAATGTTAAAAACTATAAATCTAAAAAACGTATCGGTAAACTTGCAGCTAAAGAAATTGAAGCTTATGACATTATCTATATTGATACAGGTACTACAACAATACATATATTAGATTATGTCGATAAAAACTTACCGTTTACGATAATAACTAACAGCTTAGACATAATGAATAAAGCATCACAGTTTGAGTACGTCACATTATATATTATTGGTGAGAAATACAAACCTATCACGCGATCCTTTATAGGTATTAGCACTAATATGCTGTTAGAAAAATTCAACATTAGTAAGGCCTTTATGGCAGCAACGGGTATCAATGTCCAAAATGGACTATCCAATTCTGAAATGGAAGAAAATTTAATCAAACAATATATTACAGGTAAATCAAAAGAAACTTATGTCTTAGCTGATTACAGTAAAATGGGAAAATCCACTTTATTAACCTACTGTCCTTTAAATAGTATTAGTAAGATTTTCACTGATAAAATCCCTCCCAATGATATTAATGATTATTGTCACGACCAAAACATCACAGTTCACTTTTAGTCCTAATAATTTAAATACTTTAAACGTTTGTAACTATAGGGTTTTACTATTACAGAATTTTAGTCACTTTTCAAAATTTTAACTATAATACAAGTGAACAATAATGATAGTTGTTTCTCATGAAACAACTATCATTATTAAATTACTCCCTATTATCAACCATTAAAAATGTATATTAACTTGCCGTTAAACTAAAAAAGAGGAGACTATGAAAGTCTCCTCTTAGCTCGTGTATTATGTTGCTGAAGATAATGTCCTATCAAACACTTAAAAACATTGCTTGTTTAACTCCACATTTCACTTAATACTTCGGCAAAATCTACGGGTTTTTGAACATATCCTAAATGCCCACCTGGACTTTCAGTTATGTTTAGACCAGTTTGTTCAGCGATATAAAAATTAACATCTTGTGGAAAAGAACCTTTAGAATCGATACCATTTAATAAAGTGATGTTATCCTTATGTCGATTTAAATCTGCTAAGCCGATATTTGATTGCGTATATTGGCGCATTTCGTATTTTGCCCAAAATATCATACTGTCGTATTGTTCTTTTTTCTTAATATCTATTATTTACACCTTCTCCAAAACAACAAAAATATAAGTTGACTGTAACCTTTCAGTTAATAGTTCAATCACATAGATGAATTGCGCAAAAGGTTTGTAAGCGAGTTGCCTGTGGTACATAAATAAAGACTGGATTCTTTATCCCAATACCAGTAGGAGGTAATTCAATGGGAAAATTAAACAATTTAAAAAAACAAAAAAACATTGATTTAAATTTTAATACATCCTCTCAAACTAACCGTGTTACGCTAATTTATAAAGCTTTATATCAATTAAATGATGTTATACTTGGCTTAATATTTTTAATCGGAAGTTTATTATTCTTCAGTTCTGAAACGGTAATAGCTGGTACGATACTTTTTGTCATAGGCAGTATTCAAATGACAGTTAGACCTTTAATTGCTTTAGCACATGACTTACATTTAGCATCTTATTATAAAAAACATGATCAAGACCTATAATAAAAAGGGGGGGGCAGAAAGCTCATATTATTACATAGATTTCGTCGTCCCTCCCCGACAAGGCTGACGAGCATTGAAAAAAGTTTGACTTGAAGCGCATGTTCAATACAGTCAGCTACTGACAATATGAAACGAGACTAGAACTTCATTGAGACGTCCTAGTCTCGTTTTTGCTTTATAGTCTCGTGTACATAGCACGAATATATACGTCTCCACTACAATATTATTTGTTAATAGCACATCAATTTCGCTATATCTTTATCTTATTTTAATGATGCTGGAAAATCTTGATAGCCTTCGCTAATATTCACGACATTTTCAAATCCTTTGTTTTCTAAGATACCCACGGCGATTGAACTTCTAACGCCTGACTGACAATGTACGTATATTTTATCCTCTTTATTAAATGGAATACTTTCATTTAATAATTTACCATGTGGAATATTGACTGCTTGATCTAAATGCCCATTATGCCACTCTTCATCATTACGTACATCCAGTACATGTTCTTCTTTACCGGTTATATCCATACTGTGAATGGATTGTGTTTTAACTTCTGGTTTTGGCAAACGGTAACCTACTACATTATCAAAACCAATTAATTGTAAGGTATGCGCTGCTTGTTCAACGGTAGATTTATCACCAATCAAATCTATACTTTTTTCATAGTCTAAATACCAACCGATTTGGTTAATAAAGTTTTTATCGTAAGGAATATTGATTGTTCCTTCAGTATGACCACCATGAAAGGCTTCTTTACTACGAAGATCAAAGGCTATTCTTTCATTATCTAAACTAGGATAAACATTGTATGTTTGATACAAGTTCATACCAAATTGATTAATCTGTTTCATCTGTGCAAAGTGATGGGGTGGCGCTGGTTGATTTGATGTTAATGTTTCAATGAACTTGCTTTCATCAGTTTCATTAAATGCCCAGTTATTTATTTTTTCATAACCTAGCGTAGACATTGGTACCGCACCTAATGCCTTACCACAAGGACTGCCAGCACCGTGTCCTGGCCAAATTTGAAGATAATCTGGTAAATCTTTAATACTTTCTATAGATTGATACATTTGTTGCGCACTAACTTCTGTAGAGCCTTCCATTTGAACTGACTTTTCTAGTAAATCCGGTCTCCCAATATCACCTACAAAAACAAAATCGCCACTAAACAAGCCCATTGGAACACTTGAGCCGCCCCCTTCATCAGTGAGTAAGAAACTAATACTCTCAGGGGTATGACCAGGTGTATGCAATACTTCTAATTTAATATTACCTACTCGAATAATATCTTGATTTTTAACAAAATGTGTTTGTTTAGGCATATTTTTATAACTTAATTGCTCATCGCCTGCGCCAGACACATATATATTGGCGTTTAAACGTTTTGCCACATCTCGAATTCCAGAAGCAAAATCAGCGTGGATATGTGTTTCTGCAGCTTGTGTAATTTTAAAACCTTCGCTATCTGCAACTTCGATATATTTTGTTAAATCACGAACAGGGTCAATTATTATTGCCTCTCCTGTACGTTGACAGCCAACTAAATAAGATGCTTGAGATAAATGATTATCATAAAATTGTTTAAAAAACATGAAATGAACTCCTTGTTTAAATAGATTTAATTAGATAAATAAATTGTGACTTGCTTTTTCAGTATCACCAATATAAGTCCCTACGCCACCGTATCCTACTTCGTCTCTGAGCTCTTCTTTCTGAATGCCCATAACATCCATACTCATCGTACAAGCGATTAATTTGATATCTTGGTCGATTGCTTGGTCAATGAGTGATGGTAATGAATCAACATTTTTCTTTTTCATTACGTAGCGCATCATGATATTACCTAAACCAAACATATTCATTTTAGATAGCGGCATGTGTACAGGTGTTTTTGGCAACATCAAGTCAAACATTTTTGCGATACCTTGCTTTTTAACATGAACGGATTGGTTCTTTTTCAACGCGTTGAGTCCCCAAAACGTAAAGAAAATAGTTACGTCTCTGCCTGCAGCCTTAGCGCCATTCGCAATAATCATTGCTGCCACTGCTTTATCTAACTCACCACTAAATAGCACAATTGTAGTACCTTTGGCAGTATGGTTCACTTCCAAGTCTTTTGGTTTTTCTTTTTGAATAATGGCATTAATTCCATGATTACTTTCATCCAGTTTAACTAACGTATGTCCTGTTTGTTTGACCCAGCTTTTAATGTCACTAAAGAACCCAGGATCTGTAACTGTAACCTCTATTTGCTCGCCTACTTCAATATTTTTCACTTCTTTACTGATGTTTACAATTGGACCTGGACATTGAAGACCACTATAGTTAAATTGTTTACGCTCTGCTTTAATTGCTACATTAGTATTTTCTTCTAATGTATTATCATCGTCGTTTTTTGCTTCATACGCTTTATAGCCACCGTCTAAATTAACAATGTCGTAGCCTTGTTCAGCTAAATATTCGCTCGCTTTAGCACTTCTGGTACCACTTTTACAGTGTACAAAATAGGTTGTGTTTTTATCTTTATTGAACGATTCAATCTTATCTACAGGATGTAATTTCGCACCATTTATGTGTGCAAGCTCATATTCTTCTTGTGTTCTAACGTCAATCAGTTGACCTTGTGCGCCTAATTTTTCTAATTCTTGTTTACTGAAATTATTGATATGCTTTTCGTTATATTGTTTCATAGTAACCTCCTAATAAATACCTATAGGGGTATATTAACTAATCATTTATATTATGTCAAATACCATAGGGGGTATTTGACATTTTTGCTTTTATCGCTTATTATGATTTTATTCAATTAAAAGTGGAGGAAATAACTATGAATTATGATAAAAAAATGATTAATCGTATTAATAGAATACAAGGACAACTCAATGGCGTTATTAAAATGATGGAAGAAGAAAAAGATTGTAAAGATGTCATTACTCAAATCAGTGCATCAAAAAGCTCAATCCAACGTTTGATGGGGATTATCATTAGTGAAAATTTAATAGAATGTGTGAAAACAGCTGAGGATAATGGTGAAAGTTCTGAAGAATTGATTAATGAAGCCGTTAACTTATTGGTAAAAAGTAAATAATGGATATTTTAACTGTTATTATTATGTTACTTATTGGGGTATTCGGAGGCTTTATTTCGGGTCTAGTAGGTATAGGTGGTGCTATCATTATTTATCCGGCCATTTTATTATTACCACCACTATTTGGCGTTCCTGCATACAGTGCATACATCGCATCAGGACTTACTTCCAGTCAAGTCTTTTTCAGTACTTTAAGTGGGTCACTAAAAGCGCGAAAAAAACCAGAATTCTCCCCACCATTAGTGCTTTACATGGGTAGTGGCATGATTATAGGGAGCATGTTAGGTGCACTGTTAGCGAATGTATTTAATGCTACATTTGTAAATACGATATATATTATCATTGCTTTACTCGCATTAATTTTAATGTTTATTAATGTAAAACCGAGTTTAGATCAATCTTCCTTTAACAAGCCATTATTAGTTATGGTTGGTCTTTTCGTTGGTATCATTTCTGGTATTGTGGGCGCAGGCGGTGCTTTTATTATTATTCCCATATTGTTAGTTTTATTCAAACTATCAATGAATACAGTTGTTACTAATAGCATAATAATTGCTTTTATCTCTTCCATTGGTGCCTTTGTTATTAAACTTGTACAAGGATACATTCCTCTTGAAGACGCATTATTTTTAATCATAGGCAGTATCATCTTTGCTCCTTTAGGTTTAAAATTAAGTAAAAAGGTCCCCAGCTTCATACAAAAATGGATTATTAGTATTTTAATTATTGTTGCAATTATTCAACTTATTATATAACTAAGCGAGGTTTGGGGATAAAACACTCATGTTAGTAAAAAGTTTTCATCGCCCTAGATCGGCAATAATGACTCGCATTGAAAAGCTTAATTAAAAGACATTTTCCTGTCACTTACTGACAATATGACAAGAGACTGGGACGCATCAATGTCCCAGTCTCTTTCCTATATAAAAAATGGGAGTGGGACAGAAATCTGATTTTGAAAAAATGATTTCGTTGTCCCACCCCGGCAAGGATGACTAGCGTTGAAAAAAGCTTGGTTTGAAGCGCATTTTCAATGCAGTCAGCTACTGCCAATATGAAAAAGGATTTCGACTAAAACATGAAGTGGGACAGAAATCTGATTTTGAAAAAATGATTTCGTTGTCCCACCCCGGCAAGGATGACTAGCGTTGAAAAAAGCTTGGTTTGAAGCGCATTTTCAATGCAGTCAGCTACTGCCAATATGAAAAAGGGTTTCGACTAAAACATGAAGTGGGACAGAAATCTGATTTTGAAAAAATGATTTCGTCGTCCCACCCCGGCAAGGATGACTAGCATTGAAACAAGCTCGGTTTGAAGCGCATTTTCAATGCAGTCAGCTACTGCCAATATGAAAAAGGTTTCGACTAAAACATGGAGTGGGACAGAAATCTGATTTTGAAAAAATGATTTCGTCGTCCCATCCCGGCAAGGATGACTAGCGTTGAAAAAAGCTTGGTTTGAAGCGCATTTTCAATACAGTCAGCTACTGCCAATATGAAAAGAGATTTCGTATAAAACATGATGTGAAACAAAAATCTGATTTACTAACAAAATTCTATCGTCCCACTTCGTTCAAGGATAACTAGAAGAACTTACATTATTTAACAATAATCACAGGTATTTGAGCATGTTTAGCTACTTTATGACTAACACTACCAAGAACCATTTCCTGCAAACTGTTTAACCCACGTGTACCTAAAATAACGGCTTGATATTCTCCGCTATTCGCAACTTCTGTCACCTTTTCAGATGGCGTACCATGAACAATCTTAATATCATAATTTACAATATGTTCATCAAACAATTGTATAATGGACGAAAGTTTTTGCTCTCTTTCTTGAGTTAAGCTAACGCCCTGTTGTCCATGTAAAACATCCGTTTTTGATTCTTCCACATTTACAATAGTAAGGATTGTGACAAATGTATTTTCATCTATAAAGTTTAGTGCCTCTCGAGCTGCACGCTCACTGTTTTCTGAACCATCTGCGGCAAGTAAAATTGATTTATACATAAAAACACTCCTTAATTTAAATGGTTTTCATTTAATTTACTTAATTCTGAAACGATTTTTCGACTGCCTGTGTTTAATTTTTCGACATAAACAATGTTGTTTTTTTCTTCAAATTTTCTAACAATTGTATCAATGGCATCTACTGCCGTATCATCCCATAAGTGAGCATGCTCAAAATTCAATTCTATGATACTATCTTCAATATTAAGATTGATTTGACCCATCATAGAGTCTATTGACACAAAGAATATCTGTCCCTTAACAGAAAAAAGGTGTTTTTCATCTAAATCCTCATGAACCACTGTCACTTGAGAAATCTTAGTTGCAAAGAATAAGGCACTGAAAACAACACCTACTAAGACACCAATAGCTAAATTATGTGTCATTAATACAATAATCACGGTTAAAATCATAACAAAAGCGTCAGTTTTGGGGGCTTTCTTAATATATTTAAATGAATTCCAATCTACAGTCCCTATAGAAACCATGACCATAATTCCTGCAAGAATAGGCATTGGTATTTGTACGACTACGCCACCGAGTACAATAATCATAAATATAAGTACAATACCCGCTGTAAATGTAGACAGTCTACTATTTGCGCCTGACTTAACATTAATAACTGATTGTCCAATCATGGCGCAACCTCCCATACCACCAAAGCAACCAGTAATAACATTGGCAATCCCTTGACCACGAGATTCTTTGTTTTTGCTACTATACGTATCTGTCGCATCATCCACAATTTTAGCTGTAAGTAAACTTTCTACTAAGCCTACGATAGCCATTGACAATGAATATGGGAAAATAATTTGCAGTGTTTCTAAATTATATGGAACATTAGGCATTAAGAAGTGAGGTAAAGTTTGCTTAATACTGCCTAAGTCTCCTACAGTCCGTACGTCAGAGCCTGTATACATATACAGAGCGGTTAAAACGATTATCGCTATTAACGGAGCAGGAATCGCTTTAAAGAACCTAGGAATAATATATACAATTAATAATGTGATAATTACATATATATATGTTGATATAGATATACCAAAAATATGTTCTATTTGAGACATAAAAATCATAATACCTAAGGCATTAACAAAGCCAATCATGACAGATCGTGGAATAAATTTCATTAAACGGCCAACTTTAAGTATACCTAATAATAATTGAATAAAGCCCATCAAAATAGTCGCAGCAAAAAGATATTCAACGCCATGTTCGTTAACTAAAGGCGTAACTAAAAGTGCTACGGCCCCAGTTGCGCCAGATATCATTGCAGGCCTACCGCCAACTATCGCGGTCACGGTAGCAATGATAAATGCTGCATACAACCCTACCATGGGATCTACACCAGCAATAATTGAAAATGCAATAGCTTCAGGGATTAATGCTAATGCTACAACAATACCAGCCAGTATATTCTTTCCTGGCTGGTTAAGCCATTCAGATTTTAGTTTTTCAACCATAATTTCCTCTCCTTTACTTGTATTTCAAAGTATAACAGAAAAGTTTCATATGTATACCCCTTAATGAAACTATATGTTACAATTTTTCTATATAGGGTGGTGTATTAAAATGAAATATGGCTATATTAGGCCTGTTACAATAAACGATAGTATGAACGAACAAGTAAAGAAAATAGAAATCTATACAACTAATATTATTGAGGAAATACATGCTAATAATAAAAACAGAACAGAACTAGACGTTTTACTAAATTTAAAATTAACTGCTAATGATATTTTGTATATTACGGATTTGTGTATCATTGCAGATTCTACAAAACATTTGATGGAGATATTAAATAAACTTTTAACCAAAGGGATTTCGCTATATGTAATTAATTTAAATAGAAATATTATGACCGCTGAAAATGAAAGCTTTATAAAAACATTACAAGATATTACTGATTTCCAAAGCGACATTGTGAAATTCAGAACACGTATGGGATTAGAAAATTATACAAGGGAAGGAAAAAACCTTGGTAGGCCTAAACGGGATGATAAAAATTTAAGAAATGCTATAGAAATGTATATGAGTAAAAAATATACGCTAGATGAGATAAAAGAAAAAACTAATATAAGTAGAGCAACGCTATATAGACATTTAGATAGATAACGGTATTTGACTAAAGAAGAGAGTAAGTCAGAAATCAAATTTTATTAACAGATTGCTGGCGCAACCTAGCATAAATGACATGCTTTGAAGTGTATTTTGAGTTCAATCATTTACTGATAATATGACAAGATAGTGGGACGTATCAATTGGCCCCATTATCTTATTAGCTAACAAATTCGTGATGTTCACCGTGCGTGCTTGCCTCGAGCATGGCTCGAGCCTGTAGTCTCTTACGCATACTATTCCCTCGGGGGTGAGCACGTTCAAAATTATGTGTTTTAGTACAAAAATCAGACGCTTTTGTAAAATTAATACCATCACTGTTTAATTTATATATTATAATCTTTTTGATGTAATATTGGCAGTGGTTTATGCCAACTCCTGCGGGGAAAGCATTTGCCGCAGACTAAAGGCTAAGGCAGTGTCCGCGGAAAGCATGCGCCTAAAAAATGCCGGCAAAGTCTAAGACTTTGTCGACACTCTATGATGTACTGAACCCCAAAAGTTGGACTTTGGTTTAGTATAATATTTTGAAGGTTTGTTTCCTAAAATTTTTAGGAGACAAGCCTTTTAATTTTGATTTAATTCTTTCATTATTATAAAAATTCCATATAGTTTTGAATGGATTGCTCTAGTTGATGAAAATGATCAAAACTTTCTCCATAATACATTTCTTGCTTCAATAATCAAAAAAAGTTTTCCATAACGGAATTATCGAGACAATTACCTTTTTCATAGCAAATCACTCCTAATTTATAGTATCGCAATTGCCGAAGTGTAATTATCCACCTTAATCGTACTCTTATTTGCCATAATTGCAAGTATATATAAATTTTCAAAAACATTTTATTTCAATGTTTTGAATGAAATGCGTTGTGCCTTGATATCAATTTATTGATAAAGTATATACAACAAATTGTAGTGATGGTTGTTAACGATTGTTGTTTTAGAGAGATATTGAAAAACACACTGTGAGATGTTATAGTGATGTCATTACATTACAGGAGAGGAGAATTAAAATGACAGCTTCTATGAGACTAAGACAAACTTTTTTGAATACAAAACTAAATTAATTCAAAAAAGGCTGTCCGCAATACACACTCATAGGTGACGTATGTCATTTTTTATTCTTCACTAGGAATAATAACACTTTCAAACATGATAACAGCGCAATAATTTTATGCGATCGAAAGTGTGATGTGAATGAGACGGGAGTAGCCTGTCTCATTTTTTTGCGTACACGTCCTTTAACATTACAAGGAGTGTATCGACATGGAACAATATACAATTAAATTTCACCAAATCAATCATAAATTGACAGATTGGCGCTCACTTAACATTAAGCAGCTTTATGCTTATCAATTTGAAAAAATAGCACTTATTGGAGGTAATGGTACAGGCAAAACCACATTACTAAATATGATTGCGCAAAAAATAACACCAGAATCAGGAACTGTTGAAACTGATGGTGTAGTTCAATATTTTGAACAACTTAACATGGACGTGGACCATGATTTTGATACCTTAGACGGAAGTTTAATGAGTGAACTTGGCATCCCTATGCATACCACTGACAGTATGAGCGGTGGAGAAAAAGCAAAATATAAATTAGCTAACGTTTTATCAAATTATAGTCCAATATTACTTTTAGATGAACCGACTAATCATTTAGATAAGTACGGTAAAGATTATCTTTATAATATTTTAAAATATTATTATGGTACGTTAATTTTAGTAAGCCATGACAGAGACCTCATTGATCAAATCGCTGACACCATATGGGATATACAAGCAGACGGTACAATCAGAGTGTTCAAAGGGAATTATTCACAATATCAACAACAGCGCGAACAAGAACATTTAGAACAACAGCGTCAATATGACCAATATGTAAGTGAGAAGCAAAGGCTATCCCAAGCAAGTAAAACTAAACGAAAACAGGCGCAACAGATGTCCCAAGCATCTTCAAAACAAAAAAACAAAAGTATAGAACCCGATCGTTTAAGTGCTTCAAAACAAAAAGGATCAGTGGAGAAAGCTGCTCAAAAACAAGCGAAACACATTGAAAAAAGAATAGAACATTTAGAAGAAGTCGAAAAACCACAAAATGAACACGGCTTCCATTTTCCACACAATAACATTTATGATATTCATAATAATTATCCAATCATTGCACAAAATCTAACATTAAGACAAGGCAATCAAACATTGTTGTCGCATGTACGCTTTCAAATACCTTATGGCAAAAATATAGCGTTAGTCGGTGCAAATGGTGCCGGTAAGACAACTTTACTTGAAGCTATTTATCAGCAAATAGAGGGTATTGAGTGTTCTCCCAAAATACAAATGGCCTATTATCGTCAACTTGCTTATGAAGAAATGCGTGACATTTCATTATTACAATATTTAATGGATGAAACGGATTCATCCGAATCTTTTAGTAGAGCTATTTTAAATAATTTAGGGTTAAATGAAGCACTTACGCGTTCTTGTAAAGTTTTGAGTGGTGGCGAACGCACTAAATTATCGTTAGCAGTGTTGTTTTCAACACAAGCGAATGTATTAATTTTAGACGAACCCACTAACTTTTTAGACATTAAAACATTAGAAGCATTAGAATTGTTTATGAATAAATACCCAGGTATCATTTTATTCACGTCACATGATAGCAGATTTGTTGAGCATGTAGCAGACAAAAAATGGGAACTAACAAAACAGTCCATTTATGATGTAACTTAATTTATAATATTGGCAGTGATTTGGCTCACTTCTGCGAGAAGTGCACTAACATAAAATTACAGGCTAAGGCACATACATTTTGTATGTGCCTTTGTTTTATTTACTGACACGATATTACTACCTCCCTTAAGCATAATTAGAAATATTCAATAAGCGCTTGCTTGATATCGCGCTCTAAGGTTTATGCTTGTAATATATTCAAAGGAGGTTATATAATATGGGCAAATTTAATAGCTTAACAGACAAAGTTGTAGTTATTGCTGGTGGTGCTAAAAACCTTGGTGGCTTATTAAGTACTACGTATGCTAAAGCAGGCGCTAAAATAGTAATCCATCATCACGATGAACATTCGTTAGCCGATGCAAAAGCTACACTGTCACAAGTCGAAGATTTAGGGGGTCAAGGCACACTATTCTCTGGTGATTTAACTAAAGTTGATAATGTCCAGGCATTATTTCAACATGCTGAAAACACCTTTGGAAAAATTGACATCGCAATTAATACCGTAGGAAAAGTACTGAAAAAACCGATTGCTGAAACGACTGAAGCCGAATTTGATAGCATGTCAGACATCAACGCAAAATCAGCGTATTTCTTTATAAAATACGCTGAGAAGTCGATGAATGATAATGGTAAAATCATCACCATAGCTACCGCATTGCTAGCTGCTTATACAGGTTTCTATTCAACTTATGCTGGAGGGAAAGCACCTGTCGAGCATTATACTCGTGCAGCATCAGCAGAATTTATGGATAGAGGGATTTCTGTTAATGCAGTAGCGCCTGGTCCAATGGACACACCTTTCTTCTATCCTCAAGAAGGTGAAGATGCTGTGGCATTCCATAAATCCCAAGCACTCCATAATCAACTGACTAATATCGAAGACATTGCACCGATTATTACTTTTTTAACTTTAGATGGTTGGTGGATCAACGGACAAACCTTATTTGCAAATGGTGGTTATACGACACGTTAGATAATTTTAAACACTAAGGAGGCCATTTTGATATGAATTACTTTTTAGCACTATATAAAGGAAATGAAACAGAGATCAAAATTATTTCAGAAGAAAGTGTGCTAGACGACAAAAACGTATCTTTATCGAACAATGATTACGTGAAATCTTTAGCTAATGAAATCATAGAACTATCTCATCAAAATAATTTATTCCACAATGATATTCAACGCATTGGCTTACAAATAGATGACCCTGAACGCATAGGTTATATCACTGTAGAAACATTAAAAGACGATATGGAATCAACATTTGGCTTTGAAGCTATCATTCATAATAACTATGACGATTTACTTTCCCAACTTATTAAATAAACACAAAGGGGTTGGGACAGAAATTAAAAAGATTTCGTCATCTCACACTGATAAAATGACTGGAATTAAAAAAGCTTAATTTGGGGCGCAATTTTAGTACTGTCATCTACTGACAATATGACACGCGGCTGGGACGAATCAATGATGTCCTAGCCTTTTTTAGGAGGAAAATTATGCGAGTAAAACAAGTAGCAGATAATTTAGGCATCAGCGAACATACCATTCGCTACTATGATAAAGCAGGACTTTTTCCATTCGTGGCGAGAAATAAAAATGGCTATAGAGACTTTTCCGAAGAAGACTTATATTGGATTGAATTTATAAAATGCATGCGTCAGACACATATGCCTATATCAAAATTAAAAGAAATTGCCGAATTGTATCATCAAGGAAGCTCTACCAAAATGAAGCGTAGAGACATTTTTTTAAAACATCAAAAAAATTTATTAGAACAAAAAAAACTTATAGATGAAGCACTTCAAGTGTTAGATAAAAAATTCGAATTATTGGAAAGCGAATAACAGCAAAAGATTTAGGAGTGAAAAAATGAAGAAAAAAGAAGTCAGCATGACAGAATTATTTTTTGATTTAATATTTGTTTATGTTTTAGCTACTATCAATCAAACTGTTGAAGGTATTTCACATAATATAATGTCATTAGAAGAATTAGGGAAAAGTTTCATGCTTTTTCTTGTCTTTTTCTCTATATGGATCTATCGAACACTTTTAGTTAACAGGTTCTTCAATCAAAAATGGTATCAATACGTGTTTGTATTTATAGATATGTATTTAATCATTATCTTGTCTAAAGCGATAAATAGTGATTTTCAACAAACATTTTCACCATTTGTTTTAACGACTGCCTTAGTGTATCTAAGTGTATTCATACAATACTTTATTAATTATAAATTTACCGAAACAGAAGTAGATTTCAAATTGGTCAAAGTTTACACAAGTGGATTATTATTAACAATTATCCTTTCTGTAATATCAATAATGTTGCCTGCACCGATTAATTTTTGGTTATTTTTCATAGGCATTCTAATTGTAGCAGTCTTTCCACTACTCTTTTATATGGTTTCATATCACAATCCTATATTTTTTAATCACTTGACTGAACGCTTAAGCTTACTCATCATTTTATTATTTGGTGAAGGTCTCGTGCTATTAATCCAAAATATTGAATTAGCCCATTTAAACAGTTTATATACATTATGTTTTGCCTTTATTTCACTGTTATTTATTATTTATGTGTATCACTATAAAGCAACTGACAAAAATACAACTAACAAAACTGGTTTCACCACAATTTATATACATTTATTATTACTCTTTTCATTAGATATGATGTTTTTAATGATTAATAAACTATTATCCCATGGCCAGTTGAATATATTTGAAATATATGGTTTCATACTGTTCTTGCTGTTATTTATCATTAGTACATTAACCAATATACGATTCCATAGAGCGCATGTGTAAATAAATTTTTGTGCTGAAACATAAAGGAAATCATAAAATTTTCATCCTAATACACGCTGTAAAATCCTTCAATTCTACTTGAAGGATTTTTTATTTTATATAATTTATAAATGCACTTATAACAAAAGAAAGTGGCAAATCAGAACTTTACTCATTTCAGACTTTTAATTAATACACTTGTATTAAAATATGTTAAACTAGGAGTATGCCAAAAATAATTAATCACGAACACAAGAAAACCGAAATCATTCAATACGCTTTCGATTCAATTGTAGAAAATGGTGTAAAAGGCTCTACCGTAAGACAAATTGCGCACATAGCGCAAATGACCCCTGGTCAGATTAGATATTATTTTCCAAATCATTCTGAGTTACTAAACGCCGTTATGTCTACCGTAGAAGTGAAAATAAGAAGGAGAATTGAAGCTATATTTACGTCCAAAAACCTTAATACCATTGATAAAGTTAAAGCAAGTTTGCTAACCGTCTTACCCTTAGATCAAGAAAGACTCGCTGATATGGAAGTTTGGATGGCTTTTCGTTATGACATTCATGAATATGGTCAAAGTACGCTAGACGATGGACTAGATCAACTATGTCATAGCATTTTGACTTTATTAAATAATGAACAGCTACTACAAACTAATTTAAATATTCATCTTACTGCAATGAAATTACATGCTTTAATTGATGGTTTAGCTCTGCATAAATTACTTAATCCAAACGACACCTCAAACGAAGATATTCAATCAATAATAGATGAAGAAATAGCGACACTCACATATAAGGGAGGAAAAACATGAACTTTATTGTCTGGCTTATCATTTTTTGTGAAGTTGCCTTTTGGGTAGTCATATTACTCGGACTAGTCACAAGATATATCTTCAAGCTCAAAAAGTTAGGTCTATTCTTTCTAGCACTCACACCTGTGATCGATTTAATACTACTTATAACAACAGCTATAGACCTCATGAATGGTGCAACAGCAGAAACGCCACACGCTATAGCTGCAGTTTATATTGCAGTATCTCTTGTTTTTGGGAAAAGCATGATAACTTGGGCAGACGATAGGTTTAGATATTATGTGATGAAACAAGGTGCCAAACCTTATAAACCTACAGGACTAGACTACGCTAAAAACTATGCCAAAAATTGGTTAAAGCATCTACTTTCTTACCTCTTAGGAACAGGTGTTTTACATTTAATTGTTTATTTAATTAATGATGCAAGTCGCACAGCAGCTTTAGACAGTGTCATTCATATTTGGACAATCGTCATTGTTATTGATTTAATTATTTGTATATCATATTTTGTGTGGCCACCCAAAAAAGAAAGTAAGTCATAATAAGTATAAAAAAGACTTCTTATCAAATAAGAAGTCTTTTTATCGTTGTAAAATAAAGTTTTTGAATAACTTTTGATTATAAGTGATTGCTTTCCTCAATTATATTTCTTAATTCTTCAATAGCTGCCTTGGTTTTATATTCATCTACTGAAAAAGAAGATACAATATTATCTATTCTTTGTTTATAATTTTTAGGCTTCACTGGGAATGTATTAATGAGTGCTACAGCTTTCTTTTCATTAATACAATAAACCTCATTTTTTGCAAAGATTACTTGATTCAAACAAGACAAGCATCGGAATAAATGGCCTATTAAATACGAAATATCATCTTTATCAACGTTGTCCTCGATAAACATTAAGGAGAAAGAAGCTTCAAACGCAAAAAATTGAGTTATGGACTGTTTGACTTCGGGAGGATATGGATATGTTTTTGTTTTAAGCTCATGTAATGTATTTTGAGGATCTGCTAATATTTCACAAATATTTAACTCACCCATATACATAACGTTTAAAAAGCCATGTGGATGACCAGTCTGATAATGAATCGTTACTTTACCTGCTAAACAATCGTTTATCACATCATTTACTTTATTAATATCACGAAAAATTAAATCTACATGATAACCATCCACAATTAACCAGCCACCACCGTTAATCCATTCTCCCCAATCTCCTAATGCTGTAATTAACTGTTCTTTTTGCTCGTCGTTAAGTTTACCTGCTGCTGTTTCGATATAGTCTGTATTAAACCCTTGTGTTTCATCATAATAGATACCTATATCTATATCGGAATCTGGTCTATGATTACCTTTGGCTCTAGAGCCACCTAGCACAACTCCTACCACACCTGGTAATCCACTTATTTCTGTTACTATTTTGTTAACTATATGATCTACAACGCCCATTTAACTCACTCCTACATTTTTTCAAATGATGTTTTATACGAATAAACTTTATCAAATTTTACTATGTATCAAACTATTCAAGCTTTCCCTGTACTATAACACATTGACAAAAGACACATACAGCTGATGTATGTGCCTTTTGACCAATATTATACTCACTATATACCTAACTTTCAAAAGCATTCTTAGCGAGCTTTTAGTTCATCGCCCGTCATCCATTTATGATTTTTGACAGTTTTGCCGTTGTCTTTAGATTTGTAATCGACCATATACACAGTAGTCTCCTCGACATCATCTATGTCTGCTGTGGCACCTTTCATGCCAGGCATATGGTCCGCTTCTAATTTGACTGTATCACCTGCGCTAAAGCCATGTTCCGGTGCTTCTTTAATTTCTTCATTGACAACCCATTTATGATTATTTACTTTTTTATCTCCATTTGTGGGTTCATAACTTACAACATACGCATGTGTTTTGTAGGCACCTTTAACTGTAGCTTCTGCACCTTTCATGCCGGGCATATGACCTGCAGTAATAGTCACTTTATCCCCTTTTTCAAACTTACCTTGAGCCGTTTCTGTCATATCTTCTGGAGCCTTACTTTCATCATTATGCTTCATATGGCCCTCATGATTTTTAGCTTCTTCACTTTGCTCCTCTTTATTTGAACAAGCGGATAATACTAATGCTGATGCTAATATAAGAAAGATTACTTTTTTTATCATGTTAAAAACTCCTGTTTGTTATTTTAATTTCAATGTAAAGGCATTAATTGCAACAATAATGGTACTTAAGGACATTAATACTGCACCAACTGCTGGTGAAAGAATAAGGCCAAGAAATGCTAAAATACCGGCAGCTAATGGTACTGCAATAATATTGTATCCTGCACCCCACCATAAGTTTTGCACCATTTTGCGCATTGTATTTTTGGACAGTGACAAGAAATGAATAATGTCTGACGGGTTACTTTTAACAAGAATGATATCACCTGAATCAACGGCGACATCCGTACCTGCACCTATGGCTATACCAATATCAGCTCTGATGAGACTCGGTGCATCATTGATACCGTCACCGACCATCATTACTTTTTTATCATTTTGTTGGTAATCTTTTATGATACTTTCTTTATCTTCTGGCATAAGTTGCGCATGTACATCTTTAATCCCTATTTGTTGTGCAACTGCTTGCGCTACCTCTTTATTATCACCGGTCAGCATAACTGGTGTAATGTTTCTTGATACTAAATCTGTTACCATCTGTTTTGAACTTGCTTTAATTTTATCACCTTGCGCAATAATACCTATAACTTGCTGTTCATCAATTAAATAACTAATTGAATTACCTTGTTGTGCTAATGATGTAAACAAATCACGATCATAAGCAAAATCATGTTTATCAAGATACGAAACATTAGTGATTTTATACTTTTTCTGATCAACTATGCCTTCTAAACCTACACCTGAAATGTTATTCACATCTTGAGGATTAGCGTATGAAATATCTTTCTGCGTTGCAAAATCAACGATACCTGTCGCTAAAGGATGATTAGATTGACTTTCTAATGATGCAAACAAGCTTAATACCGTGTCATCACTCCAGTTATCTTTAAAGCTTTCGTAATGATTTACTGAAAAATTCCCTTCAGTAAGTGTGCCAGTTTTATCCATCATTACATAGTCGATATGTTGTGCAATTTCGACAGCTTCTCTGTTTTTAATAATCAAACCATTATGCGCACCTATTGACGTAGAACGTGCAGTAACTAATGGTATAGCCAATCCTAATGCATGCGGACAAGCAATGACCAATACAGTTACTAGGCGTTCTAACGCAAAATCAATATTATTTTGCACCAACATCCACACAATAAATGCAATCACACCAATACTTACAGCAAAGTAAAATAAATAACCTGCTACCTTATCTGATAATAATTCAGCTTTAGATTTATCATTTTGTGCTTGATTCACTAGTTCCATAACTTGAGAAAGGTAACCGTCTTCACCTACAGCTGTAACCTTAACTTGTATCGTGCCCGAACCATTAATCGCACCACCAATAACAGCGTCATTTTCAGATTTTTGTATTTTTTTAGATTCACCAGTAACTAATGATTCATCCACTGATGTTTGTCCTTGAATGATAACGCCATCTGATGGAATACTTTCTCCAGCTTTTACTTCAACAATATCATCAATAACGAGGTCTGAGATTTTAACTTCTTCACGTTGGTCATTATTCGTTACTTTGATAGCACTATTAGGTAACAACTCAGCCATCTTTTTCAATGCATCTCCAGCATTACCTACCGCATTCATTTCAATCCAATGACCTAACAACATAATTAAAATTAATGTAGCTAACTCCCAGAAAAAGTCCATTGTATGACCTGTCGAACTACTTATATTATTCATATAAAAGGCGTACAAGCTATAAATATAAGCAACTGAAATCCCTAAAGCCACTAATGTCATCATCCCTGGTTGTTTAGCTGCTATTTCGTCTTTCCCACCAGCTAAGAATGGCTTACCACCATAGAAGAATAATATTGTAGCCAGTATTAAAACAATCCATTCAGACCCTGCAAATGTAAATTGAAATGGCAGTTGAACGCCCATCATCGGCGATAAAATGATAATAGGTATGGCAAAAATTAATGACACAAAAAATTTAACTTTAAAATTACCATGATGGTGATGTGCGTGACCACTTCCGTGATCATGGTGTTCATGATGACCTTGATGGTCGTGATGTTTATGAGCTTCATGATGATTGTGGTGATCATGGTGGTCATGGTTTTCGTGATGATCATGGTGCTCATGATGTTCGTGCGCTTCATGATTAGTCAAAGTAAAACCCCCTACATTTCTATTTTTATTATTACACCTATAATATACCCTGTTAGGGTATATGAAAACATCTTATATGCTCATAAGTTCATCTAATGCCCATGCATTACTTATCTAAAGTTGCTTAGTCATTATTATAAGTTTTTATTTTATTTTGAATAAGTGCGGCGAACTATTTCATTGATTTACAATAAGATTGTTTATTGTAAATCATACATACATACTTTTATTTATATAATTAAGAGGTGGAAAATAACCCAATTAAAATAGTAGTGAACAAAATAAAAAGTCAAAAAGGCTCCTCATTACAAGGAGCCTTTAAATCGTTTCTTAATCAACCTTTGTCTTAGTCATGATACATTAAGAAATTATTTCAATAAATTTATAATCATTAACGGTATAGCCATAACTATATATCTTGAGCCAGAAGTTACGCTATTTCCTCAAAAAGTTGGGCCATTGTTTCAGCACCATTGTCCGAGAAAAATATTGCCAAATTATCTTGAGATTCTTGTGCATGAACTTTCGCAATTTCAAACATTTGTTGCTCATAGCTGTTCAAAATTTCAGTAAGATCATCATACATATGGAAGGCCTTGGCTAAAAGATAAGCATCATGTAAAGCCATATTAACACCTTCACCTGCAAATGGACTCATAAGATGCGCAGCATCTCCAATAAGTGTCATATTCTTTTGGGTTTCCCAAGTCAATCCTATAGGAAGTTTGTAAATACGGCGGAATTTAACATCATCATAACTATACGCAATATATTTTTTCAGATCTGCTCCCCAATCATTAAATTCGTGCATCAATCTTTCTTTTAATTCGTCTAAAGAAAGATTACGGTATTCATCAAGAGTGTCATACATCATTTTAAAACTAATGTATGCCATAATACGTCCATCTCCATTGCGTTGACCTAATATCGCTTGATGTCCACCTAAGGCCATTACTTTCCCATTTTTATTAAATTTGAGAAGATCTGGATGTTCATTTTCATCAGAATTCATTTCAATCATAGAAATACCAGTATACTCAGGCATAACATCGGTTAAATGTGGTCGAATTTTAGAAAATGCTCCATCTGCTCCAATTACTAAATCTGTAATTACTTTTACACCATTTTCAAATGTGAGTTCGGCGTGGCTATTATCAAGTTGTTTCATATTTTCATATTTATAACCATATTTTATGTGTTGTGGATTGATTTGTTCAACTATAATATCGCATAACTTCCCACGATCAATTTCAGGTCTACTACCCTCATCCTCTGCATCTTCATCGTATAGTATTTTACCGTCTTTACGCACGATACGGGTATCTTCGCCATCGAAGCGTGCATATTTACGAAATACTTCAAATATACCCGCTTGTTTCAAAGCGAGTTGTCCACTATCGTCATGAATATCTAATGACCCGCCTCTATCCTTGTGGATATTTTTGTGGCCACGTTCATAAATGGTAAAGGGTAACCCTTGGTGTTGCAAAAGTAAACCAAGCATTAATCCTCCTGGTCCTCCACCAATAATTGCGATATGTTGTAGATTTTGCTTTTTCATCACTATACCTTCTTTGACATATTTTATTTTTCTTCTCTTATATTTAAGAGTTGTGCTTTAGTATCCTTTATTAATTGTTGAAATTGATCATATTTATTTTCATCTTTTAGGGCACTTTGTCCTGTTACCATAAATTCTTTGAATAAATCTTGGATTTGATTTCTTAAATCATTCATTTTCTCCATATCCATATTTTTAAATGCTTCCATACGTTTTGTAAATTCATTGTGTTGGCTATGCTCTTTTAAAAATTCCGACCCTTTTGCCGTAACGGTATAGACCTTTTTAGTTCCTTCTTTTGAAACTGACACGAATTCTCGATCTTCTAACATCTGTAAAATAGGATACACACTACCTGGACTTGGTGAATAGAAACCTTTAAATCGTGCTTCTAAATCTTTAATAACTTGATAGCCATGTTTCGGTTCTTCTTCTAACAAACTCAATATGCTTAATTGTAAATTGCCTTTTTTAAAGAAACGGTTTCTTCCTTGCGCAGAGGCAAACATTTTGTCAAACCCATCAAACCCACGGCCACCACCTCTATTATCTTGTTGCATTAATACATGTCTTCTATTATGAAAATGTCTATTAAACATAATGATCACCCTTCTTTTTCGATATATCGAAACGTGTCAAATAAATAACTATTTTTAATTATCATTTTTTGCTTATGCTTATATAATGAGGCTTTTAAGTATGCTGTATCATTTATTGATCGTGATGCCCTAGTCAACAGAAGGCATACTAAAAAAGCCACCATTTAAAAGGAGGCTTTTTTAGTATTTTGCAATTAAATTTAAAGAAAATTGATAGCAATTGCTGATAATATTTTAGATAACACCTAAGAATATGGTAATATCTATTTTAAAAACTCATGCTTTTAAAGTCGAGATTTCCAGCAGGTAATACCACTCTTTCAGATAACATTCTATATCTTGTTGGTGTGCTAAAACGATTACCTTCTTTTCCACTAGGTAAGTATTTCATAACTAAAGCTTTCGAAGATTTTTTATACACTTCATCATCATCAATTTTTTCTATAGTTTTGATTTCTTCTACTAATTTAGTAATATCTTCAAGCATCAGTTCGAAATTGATTTCTAAATTTTCTGACTTATTTATTTTCAAACTATTCCCATTCTCAATCAACCACTCGAACAAAAAGTATCCTGTCCCAGCATCAAAATTAGTTAATGCATCTGGCTGTCCTGGATATCTTATCAATCTTTCAAGAATTACAAATTCTAGTAATTCATTTTTATAAGGTAATGAATATTTATCTAAAGTTAAAATTGATTCGCAGTCTACTTTAATTTCTTCTAAAATACCTGAATGAAAATTCATTTTAGACTGTAAATTCTCATTCAAAGGTCGAGGTCCTTTGTGATGAAAGTAATCATGTAAATACCCCCAAATTGATCGAACCGTATAACATTCTTCAGCGGTTAATGTGGTGGAAACCCAATGACTTTGGTCTATTAAAACGTTTGCTCTTTGTATTGTTTCATTCATCCATATTTTTTGAAACTTATTAAAAAAGAACACTGCAAAAGATTGATTATTAATCTTCTCTTTAGTAGAAATATTTTCTGGGAAAAAAACTATACAATTTCCCTCTATTACTCCATTAGATCCGGTTATCAACTTAGTTGATTGGCAACCTGATCCTGGATGTGGTAATAATTTTTCAATTTCATTTAATAATTGTGGTTCATATCGTTGAGCAAATATTGCTTCAAAAAAATACCCTGTAGGTTTAGGACCATTTGGACATTTAACTGGACCAACAAACATTACTAATTCTTTATTGTTAGGTGCTTTTAAGTTTTCCAGGGTATTTATAAAATCTGGTTTAAATTCTAAACCTGATTTTATCCAGTTTTGAATATCTTGTTCAAAAGCTTTAGCCATTAACTCATTATTTGTTGCTTTATAGATATAACTTAACTTTTCATTTAATTGATAAAGTGTTTTTTCTATAAAAAATTTGTCGCCAATTATACTGCCATCTTTTGATTGATGTGCTTTAATGATAGTTGTATATGGTATTATCTCTTGTTCAAAATAAATTGTAATATTTTCTATAGATTCAATGTATTTTTTCATTTTTATACTCCCTCTTTACCATCTAATAATGTATTGTAAATCCCATTGGAACTTCACCAAAATCTTTAATTACTTTCAAACTATACTTTTGAGCTGCTGGTAAAGTCGTAATACATGCATCACTTAACCCCTTTGAACACTGTAAAGCAGCTTGAGAATTTGAGTTAACTAACTTAATATTTTTCGAGACAGTAAAATCATATGCCAATCCTGATGGAGCTGGATGTGTAGCTATGATACTATTTCCTAAATCTTTCGTGTCATTATTTGTCGCTAAAATCATATTATAAGTGGGCATTATGAAGCAATCTACTAGTGATAAATCATTTAAATTGGAAAATACAATTTTATGCAAATCTGGATAAACCACGCAACCTAACAATGCTGCAAAATCATTCTTTTTAACTTCTAATAGTGCATCTTCAAGTGTATTATGTAAAAATACTTCCCCTTCTATTTTATTTTCTTCTAACCATTTATATGCAGCTTGCTCACAGTTTGTGTTGATTGGTCCCAAAGTATGAATGAATTTGATATCTTCAATAGCTTTCATCATTATCCTCCGTTTATTTATAATTTATTAAAATTTCATCATCTAACCATTTGTAATAATTAACGCAGTCATCGTAATTATTATGAGTCGTCAAAACAAATCCCGGATATCCAGAGAAATTAGGGTATGGTTCGACAATATTTCCTACTTGCAAAAATTGGAGAATTCTATTAGTTTCTTCTTGCTTCAATACATTATTAAAACCTTTTAAACTCGTTATTTCTCCATGGCCCTTTGTTGGCACTATATAGTTCCCTGCTATACATTTTGCCACTTCATTGCTGTTTAGTATTTCAACTTCTTGACCTAGCGCAGCAAATAAAGACCATTTAGCTAGATTAAAACCGGTACTAGCTTTAACAATGAAATGTGAAACACCGGACCCTCCTATACGTGCGCCAACTTCCAATATATAAGGCTGATTAGCATTATCAACTCTTAATTCTGTATGTGTAGGACCATTTATAATTCCTAAAGCTTTATTCGCATGTATTACTTGTGCTTCTATTGCCTCTTTTAATGAGTACGATATTTGGGCTGGCGCAATATAAACCCCTTCTTCAAAATATGGACCTTGTGGATTACCTTTATAACCAATAGAGAGAACAGTCGTTTTCCCGTTGTTAACAAAAGATTCTGCCACATATTCTGGACCATTAATATATTCTTCAACAATAATGCCACTAAAAGAATTCCCTTCATTATGCGACATATAATTCAACGTTTGTTCATTAATTGCTTGTACTGTTTCTATACCATTTTTCGCCTCTTGCTCATTATTTGCTTTGATAACGCCTAGACTTGAAAATCCAGTTTTGGGTTTAATAACTATCGGATAATTCATAGCTTTAATCACATCTATATCACTAATATCATCAATTTCTGCGTATTTTGGGTTATTTATATCATACTTATTAAACTGCTTTCTCATAGCACTTTTATCACGCAAATGTATATGTGAATGCTCTCCAGATTTAGGTAGATTTAATTCTGCTGCCAAGAGAGATGTAAAGGTTACCGCACCATCAAACAAGGTCATGACGCCATCAATAGGATCATGTGAATCCAGGTGTTTTAATTCATTTATTGCCACTTGTTCATTAAAAATATCTATTGATAGTTGTCTTTTAACTGCTGGTAAGTCAACGGGTTGCTGCTTTGGTCTATTCACCAATGTTAATCGAATGCCTAATTTTTCTGCCTCTTCAAATATAAAGGGGATATCAATATTTTGATAAATTAATACAATGTGCTGTCCCATATTTAATTACTCCTTCGTTAAGTATTAGATCTATTTTTGTGAATATTAGTGCTAAAATATTGGAAAATTGTAGTTATAACCTTAGGGCTTATGTTTATGAGCATAACACCGCATAGTATTAAAGCCGTTCCTACATACGTGTAAATATTTAATGTTTCACCTAAAAACAAGGAACCTAAATAGAGCGCTATTGCCGGGGAAATAAATAAATGTGCACTTGCTCTAGATACATGCCAATGCTTTAACAGTGTCATATATAATGCTAGACCAATGACTGATCCAACAGTTGATAAATAGAGTAATGCATATAAACTCGGCCCATGAAAAGTTCGATTCCCATTCTCTAGTAGTAAGCTAGCAAACCCTAATCCGATACCACCTATAATCATTGCTACAGCATTAAAGTTAAATATAGGCATATATGATAAATGGTCTCTTACTTTAATCGTGACTAAAGCACTACCTAGACCACTTGTTAAAATAAGCAACATAGATACAATACTTAATAGAGAATAATCAATTTGAAATGTTTGCCAAAATATTATGATAATTCCAATCAAGCTGAACAAAACCCCAGATATTTGCATCTTTGTAGCAGGTATTCCACCAAAAATTTTATTGAATATTAACAGCATTACAGCAAGCATAGACATTAACACAGAAACTAAACCACTAGATACATATTGCGTTCCCCAGTAAACAGTACCAAAGGGGACACTAAAATAAAAAATGCCATAAAATAAGGCAAGCATATAACCTTTAGGCGGCAACTTCCATTTTTTAAATATTAGTAAAATTATACATATAAGTGATCCTGAAATTATAAAACGCATAGATGATGACCAAAAAGGCAGACTATTTTCCAATCCTATTCTTTGTGCTCCCCACGTCGTTCCATTTACTAAACATATAATTACAAAAAATAACCACAGTAATGATTTATGATTCAATATTATGCACTCCTTTAAAAATACATAATTTATATAATACTATAATATTTTCTTATTACAAGAAAATTCTAAAATTTCTAAATATTTTTAAAATAATAAATTTGTTTAACATGTAAATAAGACCAAAAATGAACTAACCCTTGTTAAAGGATTAGCCCTTGCTATATTTAAAATCTATTTTGTCTCAAAAAGGACGCCTTACAAATAAGGCGTCCTTTTTATGTTAATAACTATTATATTTATTTATAGCCAAAAGCTGAAAGTGCTGAATCAAGCAAAGTTACAGCACTATTTCCTACATTTGAAACTTGCTCTCCAAGAAAAGAAATTGCATTATCTTCTACTCCACTAATACTATCAACAAAATCTACGATAGCTTAGTCAAAATTATTTTGCTCTTCTATAATTGCACCTACTCCTTGTCTCTATTTCAGAGCCCACTTTATCAGTCAGATTTATCACCTTACTTAATCATTACGCAAAATATTATTCATGTTCATCTAAACTAATGAAGACGTTTGGAACAATTATCATTCAATACATTTTACAAAAATCGATAAATCAATACTTCAAACAAAAGATTTTTAGGCATAGTAAATTGCAATAAATCTTTATTTATTTCGTGTTTACATACAGTGTTGATAAGCGTAGATTAATAGTTGTAAGTAGTAATATTGTGTAGAAGGAAGGAACGTTTCATCATGAAAAATTCAATAAAATACCGTAAATTTATTTTACCCCTAATTATCGGTATACTCATCTGTGCATTTACCCCTATCAAACCGGACGCATTAAGCCTACAAGCTTGGTATATGTTCGCGATATTTGTAACAACGATTATTGCTTGTATTACACAACCTATGCCAATCGGCGCAGTATCTATACTTGGGTTTACAGCCATGATACTAACAGGCGTAACTGACATCAAAACTGCAGTAGCAGGATTTGGTAATAACAGTATCTGGCTGATTGTCATTGCCTTTTTTATCTCGAGAGGTTTCGTCAAAACTGGTTTAGGCCGTCGTATTGCACTGCAATTTGTAAAATTATTTGGTAAAAAAACTTTAGGATTGGCCTATTCACTTGTCGGCGTTGACCTTATATTAGCCCCTGCCACTCCAAGTAATACAGCACGTGCGGGTGGTATTATGTTCCCGATTATCAAATCACTTTCTGAATCCTTTGATTCGGATCCAAAGCAAGGAACAGAACGGAAAATGGGTGCGTTTCTTATCTTTACCGAATTCCAAGGTAATTTAATTACTGCCGCCATGTTTTTAACTGCAATGGCAGGTAATCCATTAGCACAACACCTTGCCGGAAGTACTGCTAACGTAAATATAACGTGGATGAACTGGTTTTTAGCCGCCTTAGTGCCTGGCTTAATATCTCTAATCGTTATACCTTACGTTATTTATAAAATATATCCCCCAAGCACTAAAGAAACACCAAATGCTAAAAACTGGGCTAATAAAGAATTAGCAACAATGGGAAAAATATCAACCGCAGAAAAATATATGATTACAATCTTCATCATTTCATTACTGCTTTGGATAACAGGAAGCATGATTAACATAGATGCCACGTTAACAGCATTTATTGCCCTATCGTTATTATTGTTAACAGGCGTACTAGAGTGGAAAGATATTTTAAATGAAACAGGTGCCTGGAATACATTAATTTGGTTCTCAGTGCTCGTACTCATGGCAGATCGGTTAAATAAATTAGGCTTTATTCCATGGTTAAGCAAACTCATCGCCACAAGTTTGGGTCACTTCAATTGGCCCATTGTTCTTGTTATTTTGTTGCTATTCTATTTTTATTCTCACTATTTATTTGCGAGCGCAACCGCACACGTCAGCGCAATGTATGCCGCGCTATTAGGTGTGGCAGTTGCTGCAGGCGCGCCACCGTTATACAGTGCATTAATGCTAGGTTTCTTTGGTAACTTGTTAGCTTCAACGACACATTACAGTAGTGGCCCAGCACCAATCCTATATTCAGCTGGCTATATTTCTCAAAAACGTTGGTGGACTATGAACTTTATCCTGGGAATTGTATATTTCATTATTTGGATAGGTTTAGGTTCCGTTTGGATGAAATTAATAGGTATTTTATAAATTTAAGAAGGTTCAATACAAATGCCACACTTATCGATATAGCTAATGACTCTAATTAACCTATGACAAAGTAAGAATTGATGTTTATACTTTATAACACAAACGAATCTGATTCATAAACAGCTCTGACTAAACAGAAAACGACAATTTCTCTTGAAATATTGGAGAAATTGTCGTTTTCTTTATTTTTAATAGTGTTTATTAAATGTTACAAAAGGGACTTATTTTTAGCATAACAAAAGATTAATTGTATCGATTTTGTAATGTGCTGACGCCCGGAGGAATAATATGCGTGAGAGACTACAGGCTCGAACTATACCCCAGGCAATCATGTACAGTCAAAATCGTTGATTTTAAATATAAAAGAAGTGGGACAGCAATCTAATTTAATAAAAAAGATTGCGTCGTCCTCCCCCAGTAAAGCTGCTTAGCATTGAAACAAGTTTGAGTTGAAGCACATATTCAGTTCAGTCAGCTACTGAAAATATGAAAAGAGCTTGGGACCAATCAATGTTATCCCAACCTCTTTTAGCAATAATAATTTTCTAAAAACATAAACAGTATTTATTTTATATTTTGAAATAGTGTCATTAACCATTATTTGAAACTACAACACTTAATGAAACTAGAAAGTACTCATAGTTAAAAAGTAATCGCAATAGTTAATGTATTTTAAAGTGCTTATTGACATTAAAATGAAAATTACAGTACGTAATTAAGACAAATAAAAGGTTAAATATTTAATTTATACTTATCCAATTCTTTCTCTATTTTTTTGTTGAATTCATTATATTTTTCATACACTTTTACTATTTTGTACGTAAATCTGGCAGTCGCAATACTAGTCCCCCAGAAAAAAGAATATCCTTTAGGTACTCCAAATAAATTAAAGTAATCACTTTCTAAATACTCGGGGAAAGTTGAAACTACTAAATAATCTTCAATTTTTGAATCATCAACAATACTATTTATATCTCCACCAAATACAGAATAAGCATTACTTATATTCATAGAATAAGAAGCAATATTTCCACTAAAGTCTTTAGAAGTAACTACATAAATATAACCAGTTTGCTGATTAAAAATATTATCCTCTTGCGCTCTATTACCACTTGATGCTACTACAATAATATTTTTTATATATGCAATCTTAATGAGGGTTTTGATTTTTTCTTTTTGTTTTTTTGTAGTAAGAGAATTGTAGATAGACAAGCTTAAATTAATTATATTTACTTTTAACTCAATAGCGTATTTAAATGCTTTTAAAAAAACATTTATATTAAAATTCATCTCGTTTGTGATTTTACAAACAATTATTTGTAAATCTTTCTTTTCATCGTCAAATAAACCATCGTAAATTATAATACCTGCTATAGCAGTTCCATGCCCAAGATAATCTTTTATATCTTGATCAATGAAGCTTTTAGAAGAATCAAAATTAATATATTTTCTTAGTCGTTTATGGTAAATGTCAATTCCTGTATCTAAAATAGCAATTTTTGTCATTTATTTTGTTCGGAGCAATATTCCAAAAATTCAGATAATTCTTTCATAGAAGTATCACTATATTTATCGACTTCCATTACTTTTGCCACCACTTTCTCATCAGCTTCAAAATAGTTTTGATTCTCTTCATACAATTTTTTAATATTTCTATCAATATTACTTAACTCTTTAAATTTTTTTCGCGCTTTACTTACCATAATAAATTTTTTTATTTCATTCTTTATATACATATATATTTCTAATAATATTTCCATTATGTTCACTCCTTCATTAATCAAAACAATTTTGACTATCAATAAATAATTTATAAAGCCTATGAGATTCATATAACTCTTTATGATTACCAACACCTGTTATTGTGCCCTCATCCATAAACAAAATACAATCAGCATTTTGAATTGTAGACATTCTATGGGCAATAATTATACAAGTTTTTTCTTTCATAAATTCATAGATATTTTCAATCAGAGCATTTTCACTTCGGCTGTCTAAATTAGAAGAAAACTCATCAAGTAAATATATATTACTATTTTTCATTAATGCTCTAGCTAAAGCAATTTTCTGTTTTTGTCCTCCTGATAAAAACACTCCATTTTCACCAGTTATAGTCAAGAATTTTTGAGACGAATTTTGGAGCATAGCAGTTAAATCAGATTTACAACAAACATCTAAAATTTTATCGAAACAAACTATACTTTTTTCTCCATAAACTATATTTTCTAAAATGGTACCAGTCATTACATTATTTTCTTGAGGAACATAACTAATAGAATTTCGTAAATCGGTCACATCAATATCTTCAATGTTTTTACCCCCATAAAAGATATCACCTGAATAATTTTTGTGAATACCTAATATTAAATCAAATAAGGTGGATTTTCCTGCTCCAGAAGGTCCTACTATAGCAACAGTTTCTCCCGCTTTAATTGTAAAATTAATATCTTTTAGTAACGTTGTTTCTCCATAACTAAAAGACAAATTGTTAATTTCCAAGTCTCCGAATAACACTTCTGTTGTATTAATATTTTCTAAACTCTTAATCTCTAGATTATTATTACTAATTAAATCTCTAATTTTTTCATTTGCTCCTCTTACTTTCTGAATATCACTATATACAGTAGTAAAAGAAATAATCGCAGGGATCACTTGTAAAACATAGTAAAGAATAGCTATAAATGTCCCCGTTGATAAACTACCATTACTAATTCTGAAACTAGCATAACCAATAATAAACAGTATTGTTCCTATAGTTATTAATGACAAAATAGGTGCAACTACAGCTTTTAATTTGGCGTCTTTTAGTTCTAAAACAAATAATTTTTTTAATATTCCTTTGATTCTTCTATACTCATAGCATTCTGAAGTATAAGCTTTCACTAATTTAATATTTGATAATACATTATTTAATTTAGATGTAAAAATAGATAATTGATCTTGCAACTTTAATGATAGGTTGTAGGTAATGTTGCCTATCGGGAAAATAACCAAACAAGTTACAGGTATAAATAAGACAGTAATCATCATTATTTTATAATCTAAAATAAATAAAATTATTAATGCTCCTATAAATGTTAGTAGGTAATTAATCGCATTTGGTATTGTATTGGTTAGAAATAAATTAATTTCTTCAATGTCATTCTTTAAACGACTTATTATTTCCCCACTGTCATAAGAATATATAGTTTCTAGATTTAACTTTAATATATTCGACCAGATGCTACTTCTAATTTCAAACATAGATTTGCTACCAATGTATTTAAATAAATACAATGATATAGAGCCCATTATTACACTGCTTAAAAAAATAATTATGGCTGTTATGATATCCATAAATTCTATTTTTGAACTTTGAAACTTATCGATAATATTCTTTAAATATATTGGCATTGACAATCCTAAAATAGTTGAAATTATTGATACTATCATACTAACAGCAAATGTTTTTCTCGATATCGATGCAAGCTGTATTAAATTTCTTATTTTCACCTTAATCACATAATTAGATTTAACAATCCAACATGATCTTCTAATCCAAAATATAAATCTATAGCATAATAGATACCTAAAGATCCAGTTAATAAATTGTTTTTATCTAAATAATATCTCCTTCCATCATACTTTTCACAATCTCTGAACTTATAAATATAGCTTTCTTTGTAATCTTTGATTACATTAAAAAATGCTAAATTTACATTTCTAGGTCTATGAATTTTTCTGAAATGCAATAATTGTAGTAACACTCCAGAGTTCCCATGGCATAATGTGGGCGATAATAATTTCCTATATTTAATGTTTATCGCTTCAAAAAACTCTAAGCATATTTTTTTATAAGATTCATTTTGAATAATTAGCGCTGCGTTGTAAAAAGTTTGCATCATTACTAAATCACCATAACACCAAGTATAATTTCTATCGCCAAATTGTATTTTTTCGTTTTTATATATTTTTTTGACGTAAGTTTTTTTCCTATCACTATAGAACTTGTATACAAAATTGCATATCTTTTCAATACATTTTTTCGTATCTTCATCTTCAAAGATTTTATAATAATAATTTAAAGAACTTAATATTCCCATAATCCCATGACTGTGTGATAAATTTATTAATCCTTTTTTAGAATTAATATACGGATTATTTTCATTAGGAATATAGAACATTAATTCCTCGATATTATTAAAATTCTTGAAATCAAAATAATTTTTTAAACAATTAGCAATGTCATGGATTATGTTATTATTCACAATATGTTTATAAACTGACTTATTTAAATAGCATTTTAATATACCACTCAACCCACTTATTAGATCATAATCAGAATCTTTTACGCACCTATTAATCCGGTTTTCATAGCATTCTTGAATTTTACTATATGTTCTGTTTTTCAAATATGGGAGTATCCCGTGTATTAAATTCAAATATCTTTCATCTTTTGCAGCATTCGATAATACGTATAAAATCCCTGCTAATCCATTAAATAAACCTGGATCAAATATCTGTTCCACGTTATTTCTGGTAACTCTATTTTTTATTAAATTATGAATTTGTAACTCATAATTTTTAAAGCCATTCAATTGCCTGTTATTCATAATTATAATCCAAGAAATCATACCATTTGCTAATGAATAAAAGTCTGGACTATAATACATGTTTGTTATAATTTCTGGGTTATTTTTCAAATTGTTTCTGTAAACGTCTTTGAAATTTTTTAGGGGAGAGTCTATATTCAAGATTTTTTCCATCTATAGTATTCCTCTTTCATATATAAGTATATACATTTGTTAATATAACTCTCTTTTTCATTATCAATACCTAAACGGTTATAGGACATATGAATAAAACTAAATACAATATTTAGATACTTTGAAGTTAATAAAGATTCATTTAATTGGTTTTTATAAATTTTAATATTCTCTACAATCATACTGTTGTAAAAAATATTTTCTACAATTGGTTTGTTTAATAAAAAGTCTTTATTACATTTAATCCATTTTCTATAAAAACTGTAGTCCTCTCTATCCACATTAACTTTTAGCATATTATGAACTTGTTCTCTATTAAAATCTTCATAAAAAATAAGCAAATAATTCAAACCTAATATAAATGCACATTGGATTTTATTTTTATTATTTATAAGCTTGAAACTTATTTCCGAATCTTTTTTAAAAATATTTTCTGCATTTTCTATATTATTGATACCGCCGTATCGTTCCAATTCACGCTCATATTCAGCTATTTCTATATTTTCAACAATATCCAATTCATTTAGATGATTTATTATTTTTAAATCATTTTGTATTTTTTGAGAAAATGAAAAAATACGCAATCTAATGTGTTTATCCGGTTTATAATATCTAATAAAAAAGTAATCTGAAATATTTTGCTTCAATAAATAGGTTTGTATTTTCTTCAAAACTTCATCACAAAAATCATAACTATAGTAAATTTTTAAATAAATCAAATCATTATTAATTGATAGAAATCTATCTTTAATATTTTCATACATTAAAACGTTATTATTGGTTGCTTGATTACGTTTTCCTTGAATATTAACTGGAATTACAATTTCGTATTCTTTATATTTGGACTTATTACAAACAAGATGGTTTGCTTCTTCAAATTCTAAATATTCTTTCATTGAATTTTGTTCTTTTTTGATTAAATCCGCTGTATATTTTGCTTCAAGGTCTAACAAAATAAAATTATCTAACTGTACTAAACTGATATATCTATCTAAATTTCCACTATTATAAGATTCAATAATTTTACTATATGTTGAACTGTTTAATTTAAATTTCCATTTTTTTAATCTTAAAACTATATTGCCATATGAAATTCTCGGATAATAAATAAATCTTTCTAACTCTTCACTATTGATTGGGTAGGCTTTAACATAATTATTTTCAGAGTTATTTAAAAGAAAACTGCATATTTTTGAAGAACTTGCTTCATGATTCAACATGTTATTAGTAGCCAAGTGAAGTTTCCTCTTATTTTTATTATCAAAATTTCTTATTACTCCATTTTCATCGCAATAAACTGAAATATTAGCTAACTGATAATCTTTTTCGTAAGAATCAAAAAAGAGATTTCTTTCAAATAGTATAGGTGTATCCATAACATTTAATCCTTTAAAGTCTAATGGTTTAAAAGAAACACCACATACTGATATCCCTTCTAATATTTTATTTAGCATCTGTCTCTTTTCACTATATATTTTTTCTTTAATACTTTCGAAATATCTAATAAATCTCCCAAAAGTCCTATGTGATTCAATTGTAATTATATTTCCAGAAGGGAAATACATTTTATCCCCTTTTTCATCTTCGAAAATTCTAAAATAGAGATCAAAGCTTGCTGGTACTGTGTACTCTATTTTATTTAAATCAAGTACATCACTTAAATCGAAGATTTCTTTGTTAACATTTCCTAAACCAAAAACTAACCCTGATAGTAATTGATTTTCTCTTTTCACTGTCAATGATTTTTTCAAGCCTAAATGTCTATTTTGATATGCTAAATCTTTAATATTAACTGCTACGTTTATTCCATATTTTTCCATAAAATTTTCATTGTAATCACTAGTTTCTTTCCAATATTGATTTATATAATAGTAAACTTTTGCAATCTCTTTTATATCACTTTTTATGTCATTTTCAAAATTAATATTACTCTTGAAAATTGAATTTATTTTAAATGGGATTACATTGGGTATAATCTTATTTGTTTCTTCTATGCAATTTTTATAATCAACTAAATCTATACTTTTCTTTTTTATTATATTTTCTAATTTTCTCAAAACACTATTGTATTTATAAGGTAACTTTTGTTCTCTTATCAACATATAAAGATTTTCGATATCCATACATTTAAAATTAGCCAACTGTAAATCTGTTAAAATAAATCCTCTTCTAATCAAACTTTTAAGATAATCCATTAATATTGTTTCGTTTATTTTTATATTGTTATTTCTCAACACATTATATAGCTCATAAAATGAACGTTTCTTAGTTAAATAATTTAAGACAAAATTATTTAACTCATTTTGGATAGTACTTATAGATGTTTCTTTCATTTTACCAGGAATAAAATCCACATACATTCTTCCGTTTTTTATAACTATATTTTCATTAGTCTTTAACGATAACTTTTTGATTATATTCGTTTTTTCTATAATTTCTCGAATGAATTTTTCTATCCACTCTTCACTAAGAGAACAAACAGGTATCAAATTATTTTGGGGGTCTGAATTACCACTATTATTAAAAACATTAATTATAGAGCACCCTGAAAAAATACCAAATGGGGTGTTTCTAGTACACATTCTAATATAATATTTAATTAAACTTGAATGTATATTTTTAATATCTTTTTCATTTTTTGATTCTAACTGCAAACATGAATTATATAAATCTAACGATGCAATACAAATTGCCTTTTCAAACATTGGTATCTTCATCAAAGTTTGTATTTGCTGTTTTAATGATAATTTCTCAAAACTATCGCTTGATAATATAAAATATTCAGAAAAACTGAGCCCCGGTTTTCTTAACATTGCATAATTGCTTAAATATATCATCAACATCATCCTTAATTGCTTAATTTTATAAAAGAGAGGGGGGCTTAAGTTTTTTTTGATATAGTATTTTATTTAAGCAAAACAAATAGATGTACAATTACACGTGCATGATCCTCTACATGTTATTTTAGTGATAAACCTTCTTGTAGTAGTTATTGTTCTAGTATCCATATCTCCGACCAATTCTTTTTGATCATTATTTATTTCTTTTTCTTCAAAATCTAATTTAAAGTCATCTATATTGATAGGTTCAATATTATTATTTTCCATTATTGCTAGCCTCCAATCCCCCCCTCTCCAAATACATCATACAATATTTTTCTGATTATTTGGTGCGCTTTAATATAATTTTTTTATTTTTTTACAAATATATATGATGTTATTAGTTATTAAAATTAACAAAATTTTATGATTCAAACTGATTCTTCGCCCTTGCCCTCTACAATATTGCAGTTGTCATCTTATTTTAGATAACTGACAGACCACCCTGCATTAAGGCTATGACTATCAAAATACTTTTGTGTAAGTTGACAATTTATGGTAATATCATCATGGATAAAAATTCGAGATAATTATAGATAAGAAGGTTTAAATATATTATGACTGAAAATTTTTGGCGTGAATTACCACGTCCATTTTTTATTTTGGCGCCTATGGAAGACGTTACAGATATCGTCTTTCGTCATGTAGTTAGTGAAGCAGCGAGACCTGATGTATTTTTTACAGAATTTACAAATACTGAGAGCTTTTGCCATCCAGAAGGTATACACAGTGTTCGTGGACGCTTAACATTCAGTGAAGATGAACAGCCGATGGTCGCTCATATATGGGGTGACAAGCCAGAGCATTTCCGCGAAATGAGT
Source organism: Staphylococcus arlettae (assembly GCF_025560845.1). Lineage (NCBI taxonomy): Bacteria > Bacillati > Bacillota > Bacilli > Caryophanales > Staphylococcaceae > Staphylococcus > Staphylococcus arlettae. Next base: position 91,839 of record NZ_CP094803.1, on the reverse strand, counting down.
ATCGGTATGGCAGAGATGGGCTTTAAGGGCATTGATTTGAATATGGGTTGTCCTGTAGCTAATGTTGCGAGTAAAGGTAAAGGGTCTGGTTTAATTCTACGACCTGAAACCGCAGCAGAAATTATTCAAGCATCCAAAGCAGGTGGACTACCGGTAAGTGTTAAAACACGACTCGGTTATTATGACATAGACGAGTGGAAAGATTGGTTAAAACATGTCTTTGAACAAGACATTGCCAATTTATCTATCCATCTACGTACACGTAAAGAGATGAGTAAGGTTGATGCACACTGGGAATTAATTGCAGCAATCAAACAAATGCGTGACGACATCGCACCAGATACACTGTTAACTATTAACGGTGATATCCCAGATAGAAAAACAGGCCTTGAGCTTGCTGAAAAGTATGGCATTGATGGTGTAATGATTGGCAGAGGCATTTTCCATAACCCTTATGCTTTTGAAAAAGAGCCTCGTGAACATACGAGTGAAGAATTGTTAGGTTTGTTGAGATTACATCTTTCATTGTTCGACAAATATTCCAAAGAGGAATCTCGACTATTCAAACCCCTACGCAGATTCTTTAAGATCTACATTCGTGGCATCAGAGGGGCTAGCGAACTGCGTCATCAATTGATGCAGACCAATACAACCGATGAAGCCCGTGCATTACTTGATGACTTTGAAGCTCGCATGGACGACGAAGTAAAATCCTAATACGTTTGCGTATTGGGATTTTTTTATTATACAAAATTACTTCATTTATAATGGCAATACTTTAATATTACATCCAGCCCATTAAAATTTTGATATGACACCAAAACGTGTTACGATTAATATAACACCTTTTGGTGTCATATTTTTTCTGGAGGTCTTTGCATGTCTAATAATTCTGAGTTAACGGAAATTAAAAAAGTTGTCACCTTAAATGCCAATCAAGATAAAGTTTGGGATGCTGTCGCAACAGCTGAAGGCATCACAGCTTGGTGGATGCTGAATGATTTTGAACCTGTAGAAGGTAAAGCATTCACCTTACATGCAGGGGAATTTGGAGATTCTCCTTGTAAAGTAACTAAGATTAAACCCAAAACGATTGTCAGTTTTGATTGGGGGAAAGATTGGAATCTTACTTTTAAACTCAAAGCAATCGATGATCATACTACTGAATTCACCCTTATTCATTCAGGTTGGGACGACAATAAAGAAACAGAGTTTGGTCAACCTCATTCTGTTGTCCAAGGCTTTATGGACGATGGTTGGGATGAAATCGTAAATACACATTTAGTAAATTACGTGACGTCATAATGCAATCGGTACAACCAAAACACGATGTATTTCATGCCATCGCTGACCAACATCGTCGTAAAATTTTAATGTTGCTTGCTAATGATGAAAGATCAATTACATCAATCACTGATGAGTTTTCAATTTCAAGAACAGCGGTCAACAAACATTTAACCATACTCTTTGAATCCAACCTTGTAACTAAAAAAACATCCGGCAGAGAAACCAGATACAAAACCCACGCGCAAGAACTGAAAAAAGTGAGCGACTGGTTGCAGTATTTCGATGTGTACTGGGATAATAAGCTGGAAAACCTTAAAAATTATGTGAATGACAATTAAGTTAAATTATAAAAAGCCTGCTCTTATTATTTGCTATAAGAGCGGGCCTATTTTTATCTTTTCAATAAATCTACTTGCTTTCACTTTAATTTACAATGAGTTATAAAATGCTTTTGTTACTTTATGTTTACAATTAATAACTGTTTAATTTTTATATTCAACATCTAATGATAATTGGTCATATGATATATTATATTTTTCGAAAAACTTGTTAATATAGTTCATTTTTCTTTCATTGGATAATTGTACAAATAAATATACACCTGGGACTATTTCCTCAGTATCATCTGTTTTTTCGCTAAATATAGCTGATTCAAAGCCAATTTTTGTGTCTATTTTTGTACATTCAATCAATGGATTCAAATCAATTTTAGCCAATAATTTAAATAGCTCTACAAATAAACCCTTCCATGTTTTTACAGGAATATATTCATCATTAATAAATGTAAATCCATGTATTTTATAATTAGAAAAAGTCCCATTACCATCATAGATATACATTTCTTTTTCTTCTATCATTTCATGTATTGTCGATTCAGGAAAATCCCAAATTTCTAATGCAGAAGTAATTAGCTGATTTGTTCTCTCAATTATTTCAGCTTCACCCCATTTGTCACTTCTAGCTGGTAATTTGTTTAAATTAACAAAATGACTTTCTTTAAAACCTTTTTCCATATTTTGTTTATCTTGGAAACTTCTATTGCTATATTTTGAATTATATCCAGTTATAGTCAAGTTTCCTAATGAGTTGACATAATTTTCATGAATTCTTTGGTAATTATTTCCTAATTCATTTTTCCAATCAGAGCTTAATTTTTGTGGCATAATATGTTCAATACTATAATCTTTATTTTTTAGTCCCTCGTAAATTGATAATGATTCAATGTGGTTATGGTTTTCTAACCTTTCAAATATATATGAACGATATGATGAATTAATATTATACCAATCATTATGTTTAAAGTTTCTAATTAGTTCTTCATCCGTTGGTACTCTTCCAGACCCTTGTTTTTTAAGTAGTAAAAATATGATAACTTCTGAATCTTTATATTGATTGTTATGTTTATCTTGAAACTGCCTAAAATCTCTATACAAAGTTGCTATAACTTTATTTAACGCATTCGAAGGTGTTTTGGTAATTATCCTTCTTGCTATATATTTTTCAACTAGTTCTACTATTTTGATAGCTTCTTCTTCGACAATTTTATTAGAAACAAAATCATTAATTATAGCCATTATAAATGGTCTAATTACAGTGACATTTAATTCTAAAAATCTATTTAAAATTACATCTATTTTCTTTGTCCCTGTATTACACTCAAGAATCATTTTATAAGTATTAGAGAAGTCATTAATGTCTTCAAATAAATTTTGTTTATCAAAATCAAGATTATTATAAGTGGTCTTAAATTCATCATACACATTTGATATCTTTGGAAATTGTGCATTTTTGATTGTTAAAAAATACCTAAAAAATTTACTTACTTCGAAATGAGTATTTTCTTCTAATGGTTGCCAATAGTTTTGAAAATACTTATTTTGTTCAGACAAATTCTCATTCATAAGTAAGAAGTTGCGTATTTTATCTGCATCTGTTAGAGCGACCCCGGTTGAATTGAGACTTTCAAAAATTAATTGTGGGTCATCATCAGGTGAATTTAAATTAACTACCATAAATTGAAGCTTTTGTATTGAACTCATTAATTGATCAATTGAGATATTCATATTATCAATACATGAATAAAAATACTCATAGTTTAAAGTAATATTTGAAGATTTGTCATAAAATTTTTCATTCCCAAATAATAATTTATATGACTTATAATCTCTTGGATTAGGTTGTAAAATTAATTTATCTGTAGTATTTAAGTATTGATCTTGTAAAAAAGTATTTAAAACATATTCCGGTGTTAAACGTACTTTTTTAGCTTCTTCTTCATTTTTGTCCAACCAATTTTTTATAGCTAACATTAAAAGAGATAACGTTGTCAATCTTTGTTGCCCATCTATGACAATTATATCTTGCGCATAATTACCTGGTTTTACAACTATACTACCAAAAAAATGTGTTTGTTTATTGCTTGTTTCTAAATCAATTAAATCCTCAAACAGCAATTCACAATTTTCTCTCTTCCAATCATAGTTCCTCTGATAAACAGGAATAATAATTTGTATTGCTCCCCTTAAAAATTCTATCGCAGAGCGGACGTTTCCATCCATAAATAATCACCCTTATTTTTATTTATAGTTATATACAGATTAACATATACCCTATTAAAATAAATTGTTTCATAAATATTTTGTGATTTTAGAGTATATACTTTAGTTAAATGAAGAAGTTAGAATTTACGTACCACCCATCTAATAATTTCAAGAAAAGCACCTAATACTATGTGACTACGTTAAACTCACTTCAAAATTTCATTTGGCAGTCGTTTTGAAGGTGACGGCATAGTGGCGTCACACAACCCGATGACTCACCCCACCGTATTTTTATATGCCTGTTATCTTTCAAGTAAATGTTAATATAAAAGCTTGCCCCTTTTATTAAACCAAAGGGAGCAATCAGCAATAAAATGTAAGATTTAGAACCCGGCGTCGTAAATCCATTAAAAAATGGATATAACATGCCGATACAACTATTAAATATGACCGCAAACATAACGACTGACATTAAAATATCTATCAGTGGATGAATGTCAGTCTCCAATAATAAAGCTTAGATAAGCAGGGGCAATCCCTATCGACGCTTTGTTGCCTTTACTAAACATGATATAAATCCCCCACTAACATGAATTGATAAATGGTTTTTAAATTGTGCAAATTACAAGGAAGTATGATATTAATCACTTGTAACTTCTAATTTTGTTTCAAACTTACTTTTCAAACAAAATATAAGCACATTTGAATCCTGCAATACTGCCAAAAATTATTAACACCAAAATAACAGACGCAATATTATTTATAAAAAAATATAAAATGCTATAGTGGAGATATATTAAACAATTGTTTTTTAAATCAACATGACTAAGGGAGTGTTTCGATGTATAAAATAGGTATAGCCGGAGCAGGCGCAATGGGTGGACGAATTGGTGTTTCCATAAAGGAAGCAGGGTATGATGTTACACTTATAGATTATTGGGAAGCACACGTCAAACGTATTAATACACATGGTATGGACATTAAAACAGAGACGGAGAACTATACTGTCGACATTCCTGCTATATTAGCGCAAGATGTAACAACTGAATTCGATCTGATCATTATATTGACGAAAGCGATGCAGTCTGAAGCAATGTTAAAACATTTACTAGCAGCCGGCTGCATCCACGAAGATACAGCGATTATGAGTATGATGAATGGATTAGGTCATGAAGAACGATTATCACAAATCGTCCCGTTATCACAAATATATCTTGCCGTAACGATGTGGACTGCAGGACTACGTGCTCCAGGACAGTTGTTACTAGAAGGAGAAGGCACTATCCATTTACAAAGAGCTGATGGCGAAATGGATAGTCATACGAATACCATACTTCAAATACTTAACAAAGCAGGACTAAATGCACAAATTAGCGACAATGTGTTCGAAGCGATTTGGTCTAAGGCGACCTTAAATAGTGTGCTAAATCCATTATGTACCATTTTAAACAAAACCATTCACGAATTTGGTAGCTACCCGCATTCAGCTGATATGGTCAAGCCTATCATTGATGAAATTGTCGCAGTCGCACAAGTCAAAGGTATCGAATTGAATAGCGATGAACTTTTACAAAAAGTCGAAGCAGCTTATCCCAAAGAAGCGCAAGGCCTGCATTACCCTTCCATGCACCAAGATTATGCAAACGGACGTTTAACTGAAGTAGATTACCTTAATGGTCAAATAGCTGCGTATGGGCAAGAAGTCAATATACCGACACCTCGTAATACCATGCTCACCCAGATGATCCATCAATTAGAAACAAAATTATAATAACAAGTGGCAGTGATTTGACCAATTGTTTTCTCAATGAAGTGTGGAAGCACACTTCATTTTTTGTGACTATTAATTTACTTTTTAAAACTATTCTATAAAATATTAACCTTCATCAAAAACTCTATATAATATTAACTATATGTAGAGTGAATGTAGGACATACAATGCAAATTTGAAATGAATAGGTGATGTATATTGGATATCCAATTAGCACAGTTAACTATAAACTTTAAAACAGAAGAACCTGCTCCGTTTTTTCAAGTAAATAACGACTATAGAGTAAGATTCGATATAGACAATATTAATCGTTCGAATCTTACTCACATCATAGATATGCTTTTTAATGACACGGACAATATTAAAATTTCTTATTACTTCGGTACATTAGTTCCATATATTTTCAAAGAACCCACTCGCATAGGCAAATATATTTCAATTAATAGTTGGGAAGAGCGATTATTTGAAGCAGAAAACGAATATGATAGTAAAGACATATATAAGATTGTCACCATTAAAAATGTTAAAAAAGCTGAAATAATTAATTATCTGTTGTACTTAAAATATGCGTTAAAAAATCCATATATGTGCATTTATAATGACTACCATTTACTCAGTAATAGTACGGATGTCATAGATATTGTGAGTAGTTCTACGGGTATGATCAATAACTTAAAAACACGCTTCGCCCCCATTGTAGACCACTTTTATGATGACCATACGAAATGAGACTGGAACATATCAATAATGTTCCAGTCTCTTATTATTTATATATTTTGTTTTAGCAATCTCAATTCACCATTAGTCATTGATTTTAAAATCAGTTCTAATGAAGTCACACAACCCGACGGCTTATTTTAGTGGTATTGTTATATGTTTAGCAATGTCTTAAGAGTCACACCTTTAACTTAATCATGATTTTATATCGATCCAAAACCTACGAATACACTTACCATTATCCTCTATATATGGCGTTCCTTCTAGACCTCCAGCATTTTGAATTACTTTTGCTGAAGCAATATTATCTTCATCACAGGTTACCAGAACTTTTTGGATACCCAGTTTCTGACAAACTTTTAAGGACTCTAATAAAATTTTTGTCGCATAACCTTTCCTTCGAAATGAAGGTGCAACACCATAACCAATATGTCCGCCTCTTTTCAAAAATGCTTCCGTTAACTCATGTCGTATATTTGCAGCACCAATAATCACATTGTCTTCTATATAGAAATACGTTGAATTTTTCATCCAATCCTCGTTAGATTCTTGATATTTCCAATCACTCAACATCTCTTCAAAATTCAAATAACGATTAAACCTAGTAGAGAATGGAACAATTTTATCAGTATGCTTCCAGTCATCCCAATATTTTAAAAATGCTTGTTTATCTGCTTTAGTCAATTTACGGAACGTCATTATCTCATCACTCCCTATTTGATGGTTTTAATAAATCATCAACAAGATTTTATGTTTATGCATCCTACTCCCTGTTATTTATTACATTATAACGCTACTACGTATCAGGTAATAGTTATAAGGCTATATCGTGTGAATTGGTACAAATACATACCACAAGATAAACCTATGTTCACATGTGTGAGTCCTCTTTAATTTAAGCATGATGTTTTTATCTCTTTTTTCCATAAAAAAGAGTATATCCTACTTTTCAACGTAGAATATACTCTGTCAAAACCATCTTTTTAAATATATATTGTAATCAATTTTGATATTAATGACACGTTAAACTTAATAGTTCTCGGTGAACTTTTTTACTTTTCCCACCATTTATTTTTCTCTTTAGCATAAGTGATCGATAAAGTACGGCGTTCTTTTTCCTTATATTTTCTAGAACGTTCTTCAAGTTTTATCCGATCATTACTTAAGATTTTCATAAACGATATCATCAACATAATAAAGATAAGAATTAAAGGTACTCCTGCAACAATAGACGCTGTTTGCAAGAGATTTAATGCATCATCTCCACTGATTAAAAGTAACGAAAACGGCAATAATGATAGTGCAAAAGCCCAGAATAAACGATTCCAACGATATGGTTCGTCCTCTATAGATGTTTGCGTTGCACCTGCTAAAATATAAGATCCTGAATCAAATGTTGTCGCAAGATAGAGAATCGCAACGATTACAAAAATAGCAGTAACTAACTTACTTAACGGTAGTTGATTCAGTACAGACATGATAGCTACTGGTCCACCTTCATTCTGCAGTACTTCAGTAACTGAGAAAGTGCCAGAAAGTTCTAACCACAAACCATAATTACCTAGTATGCCGAAGAATAAAACACTACCTAATGTACCATAGAGAATTGTACCTAACACAACCTCTTTCAAGTTTCTACCTTTAGAAATTCTAGCAATAAACAACCCAACAAATGGGGCATAAACTAACCACCATGCCCAATAAAACACAGTCCAAGATTGCGGAAACGACTCTTCTGGTATGTCTTTGCCAACACCACCAAAAGGTTCTAGCCATGTCGCCATTCTAAAGAAATCACTGAACATTAGCCCTAAACTAGAGAAAGATGTTTCCATAATAAATACAGTTGGACCGAATATGAAAACAAAAATCAACAAGCCAAAGGTCAACCATATATTGATATCACTTAGTATTTTGATACCATATTTTAATCCTGAATATGAGCTAATAGCAAAGATTAAAGTTGCAACTACTAAAACGCCAATTCGAATTGCTAAACTATCTCCATCGATATTAAAAATCGAACCGATACCTGCGGCAATCATTGGTGTCCCAAGTCCTAAGGTAGTACCGGCACCACCAAGTAAGCCAAATATGAATAATACATCAATTATTTTTCCAATCCAGTTATCGGAATATTTGCCTAATATCGGACGACATGCGTGACTGATTTTAATAATCGGTACCTTTTTTACATATAATGAATATGCAATTGGCAATGCTGGTAGTACGTAGATTGCCCAAGCAATAGGTCCCCAATGAAAAATACCATATGTCGCAGCAAAATTAATTGCTTCTTCACTTCTAGGCTTCAAGTAAAAGGGAGGCGACTCAATATAATACGCCCATTCAATAACTCCCCAATATAGAATACTTGAACCAATACCAGCACAAAAAAGCATAGCAGCCCAACTCAAAGTGCTAAATTCTGGCTCTTCTGATGCTTTACCTAATGTGACATGCCCATACTTTCCAAAAGAAATGTACAATACAAATATAAGTACAGCAAGCCCCATACCTAAATATAAAGCACCAATTTGCCCAGTCACCATATCATTTAAGGTGAGAATAATTTGTTCACTGACTGTTGGAAAGAATATTAAAGGAATGACAACAGACAATAACACAATAACTGCTAAAATAAACGTTCCCCAGTCCATAGCTTTAAAATGTTTCATAAAAACCCCCAATAGTTAATAGAAGATCACTCCTCTTTGAACATATATAAGGATAACAAAGTATCTGACTATGTCAAATGGACCTTAAACATAGCATTTAGCTCAAATCACTACACCTCCAGGGTTACTTATTACAATTTCGTAATCATATTCAAGGTTACACTTTATAATATAGTTGCTAATTCAATGATTCAACTGGTTAGCTGCGGTGGTATGGTGAAAGTAACTTAAATACCTAGATAACAATGTACAAAAGATCAAGAAGAAAACAATAACACTAGCTTGCAAAATAGTACAAGAAATTTAGCCATTCTGTTGCATATCTAAGATTATCAATTTTACTACTAGTTATGGTTCATCCCGTGAATTTTACTATCTAAAACCTTTTTCCAATAATTTTCACGATCCAAAATAACATCTACTTTCGATTTGGTATCAAAAATTTCTAAAATTGAATATTGAAAATGGTTAGTAATATGTTTGCTATAGACCAATTAGATGGTTACAACTAAAATTAAAAGGGAGTGTGACATCTAATTTAATAACAAAGATTGCGTCGACCCACTCCGGCTAGGCTGACTAGCATTGCAAAGAGCTTGATATGAAGCGCATTTTCAATACAGTCAGAGTCAGCTACTGCCAATATGAAATGATACTGGGATGAATCAATATTATCCCAGGCCTTCTTAAAATTCATAGATATTTAGTGTTGCTACACCATTATTATACTTACAATTTATCTAAGTTATTATGTATTTGGTATTGAGCTTTGTTCTTCTGCCAATAAAACGGATTCTATTTTGGGTAAATCATGTGTTAAGAATTCATGGAATTTTTTCTCCACTGCTCTAATTATATCCTCATATTCAAGATGTTTATTATTAGAATAAAGTTCTTTGGTAAAGATACTATTATAAACAGGTGTCATTATCTTTTTAACTTTCTTAAATACATCTGGATGTTCTAATGCTTTAGCATGTAAGTTTTTGCGGGTTGTTTCATCACTTGGGCCAATCAATAAATGTAGACTTTTCCGGTCATAGTTGTTTCTAATTTCAAATAGTAAATATCTATTAGATGAAGTCCATTTTGAATCATAGTTATTTCTTCCCATTTTCTCATCTAACTTTTGTGAAGTGAAACGAATTAAACTTTTACTACTATCATCTAAAATCAAATTATCGTCTTCTTTAATAATACTTTGTATTTTGTTAGAAATATCACTATGTATATCTGGTTTATATTCGAATATTAAATCTAATGCTCGTTTATGTTTAAAATAAATTTCTGTACATAATTTTTCTAAATTTTCGTCTTTCATTATATATCTCCTTAATATATCTATATATTGATTAATAAAACTACTTACTTTAGGATTTATTGTATCTTTTTTTAGAGCTACTATTGTCTCTAGACAAGTAATAACATCTATATAAGACATACTTGTCCAAACCTCGGTATTACTTGAATCCTCTGCCTCTGGTGTTAAAAAGCAATAAATCTTTTCATAATTTAAAAACTCTGATTCTATTACATTTTGATATCGTTTCAATTGCCCTTTACTTTCTTTACTCCAAATCTTATTTTCAATAGCTATGACAACCTTATTAGCTTCGGAGATAAGCAAAATATCAATATGATTCCATTCTCTACGCACTGTAACATCATCAAAATCTTTTAATAATATTTTTAGAATAAAGCTATCAGCTTTTTGTACTGTTACTTTATTCAAATAAACCTCAATAAACTTTTTAATAAATAGATCCTTCAACCCATGGACTTCATTTGGATTGAATAACCAAGCAAGCATGTTACTATGTCTAATTTCTGTATTAACGGTTCCCAATATCTCAAAAACACTAAAATTATCTATATTTGCTTCTATTTCATTTAATCTATCTACATCCTTTATAAATTCAATCAATAATTTTTCATCATTATTCATCTAACATCCTCCAACACTATAATAAGCAAAAACGCCACATTTTCTATAAAGTGCGTTGTTCATCAATTTATTACTATCATGACATTGAAATTCTTACTAATCCTTATTCTATTCTAAGTAATACTTAACTGAATTGAATTAAAAGCATAAAGAGCACCGCTCTATATAAGCTACATGGGTTATCCCTACCTTTTCACACCATAGAAGAACCCGAGACAAATCCATGTCCCGAGTTCAAAATTAATTTCAATTTATGTTATTAGGTTTACATAATAGGCCATTATCAGAACTACACAAACATCTTCTGTAAAAAGCCTTTTTTACGTTGTTTTAATACTCCTATTTTACTCGACTGTTTTTCAATCAGTTCATCGAATTTAGTAAAGAAATTACCAATCTTTTCTTGTTCTTCTTTAGTATTAGAAATATTCATCATTTTATTTTTTAAAATACTGTAATGGCGTTTATATCCTTCTGGTTTTACATTGAAATATTGTAATAATATATAAAGATAGTGAATTAAGCTACCATCATTACTTTCTAATAATTTAACTCCATCTCCTCCAATTATAAACGGTTCCTTTATGTACTTAATTATGGTTGTATGATCTCCATACACAATCACATTATTAAAATCTTCTATGGCTTTATCCTTTTCGTTGGAATATCCTAAAAAAATATCTTTTCCTTGATCAACTACAGGTATAATTCCATTTTCAACTACTTCAGAAGATTTTATTTGATTATTTTTCGAAGGTGCTAATTTAAATATGTCTAAAAACTTTTTGCTTTCCCATTCTGGATAATCGTTCCCATTATCATCTTTAAAACAAATCTTTTGTGAGAAAATTTGTTGCATATATCCCTTTTTCTGTTCTTCTAACTTCTCTAATTTTTGTTCTTCTAATTCAATTTGGCGATCAAGTTTGCTGAAAAAATCACCAATTTTTTGTTGTTCTGTCTTAGAAGGTGAATATATTATTAAACTTCTTACTTCATTACCAGATATAGATTCAAAAGTGCTCCCTTGGGAAAACTTTTTCCATTTATTTTCATTATTAAAATAATCTAAAAAATAATATATAAATAAATTTGAAGTTATAGAACATACCCCTCTGCCAATACAAACCGGCATTTGTGAAATACCAATTTCTCCCACTGGAGCTCTTACTGATAATAATATGTCACCTATATTTGCTAATTTAGTTATCTCTTTAGTGAAAACACGTGGGAAAACTTTTCCATTTTTTAAATCTGCATTACCTTGAACTAGAATCATTTCTTGAGAATCATCTGTATAGTTTTTACTGTTTGGACTTTGGCCCATTTGAACATTAGCTATTTCATTTAACAACTTTTTTTCCCATTCATCTACAAACCCAGCAAACCTCCACTCAGGTACATTCTTCACATCATTAGTCATGTTTCAACACTCCTAATTCTTTTAAATACTCGTTAATTTCTTGTTCTACATCTGTGATTTCATCATCGATTTGATTTAAGTCTTTTTGAACTTGGTCTAGATCAATAGGTTCTTCTTCTTCAAATGTATCAACGTATCTTGGAATATTTAAGTTATAGTCATTGTCTTTAATTTCTTTAAGACTTGCTGTATAACTGTATTTATCAACAGTTGCTCTGTTTTTATACGTATCGATGATTTTTTCGACTTGTTCATCTGTTAAGTGGTTTTGATTTTTACCTTTTTCAAAGTCATTCGAAGCATCGATAAATAAGACGTCTTTGTCTTCTTCACGACACTTCTTAAATACTAAGACACATGTTGGAATTGAAGTACCATAGAAGATATTCGCAGGTAATCCAATCACTGCGTCTAAATAGTTTTTCTCTTCAATAAGGTATTTACGTATTGTACCTTCAGCTGCACCACGGAATAAGACGCCATGCGGTAAGACTACCGCCATTGTTCCTTCATCGTCTAGATAGTGCACCATATGTTGGATAAAGGCGAAGTCTGCTTTTGATTTAGGCGCTAATTTCCCATAATTACTAAAGCGTTCATCATCATTAAATTTACTGTCCGCAGACCACTTCGCACTATACGGAGGGTTGGCTACCACAGCGTCAAACTTCTCATCTAAAAATGCTGGATTTTCGAGTGTGTCATCATTTTGAATGTCAAAATTTTCGTAACGTACATCATGTAACAACATGTTCATTCGAGCTAAGTTGTATGTTGTATTGTTACGCTCTTGACCATTATAACGATAGACAGTTGTTTCTTTACCGACACGTAAAAGTAACGAGCCTGAACCACATGTAGGGTCATAGACATTTCTTAACTTGTCTTTACCTAATGTTACAATTTGAGCTAAGATTTTTGACACTTGTTGTGGTGTATAGAATTCCCCTGCTTTTTTACCGGCATTGGCCGCAAAACGCCCAATTAAGAACTCGTAGGCATCACCTAACATATCTATTTCCATATCACTATGTACAAATGGTAAATCACCTAGATTAACCATTACTTTACTGATGAGTGCTGTACGCTCTTTAACCGTATTACCAAGACGTGTAGAACTTAAATCCATATCGCTAAACAGACCGATGAAATCATCTTCACTGTCTTGGCCAAGAGTTGATGTTTCTACTTTTCGAATCGCTTGTGCTAAATGTTCAATATCAAAGCGTTGGTTTTCAATTTCTCTAACCATGCTACTGAATAAATCTTGTGGTTCGATATAGTAGCCCACATTTTCAATCAATTCAGCCTTTATATCTTCTTGGTACTCGGCATCTTGCCAAGCTTCTTCATATGTTAAATCTTCACCTGATAATGCTTCTGCAACTTCTGTTTCTGCTTTTTCTGATAAAAAGCGATAGAAGATAAGCCCTAAAATATAATTACGGAACTCGCTGGCATCCATATTCCCTCTTAAATCATTAGCGATAGACCATAATCGTTTATGCAATTCAGCCTGTTGTTGGCGTTGTTTTTCTGTAATTGACATGTCATTTCCTCCATTTATTAAATCGCTGTATACTTTTTTATATCATTGTAGTATGTGTTTACGACGCATATCAAAACCTCTGCAATATTTATTATTACAAAGGTTTCCTATATTTGCTAGCTACTATATTTTTCTGTTACTTCTTCGATAAATGACGTCACTGCTTTTTTCGTTTGACGTTTTTCTCGTAATTTTTTATCGCCGACAAGTTCCTTAAGGTGATCTTGATTCACAATACCACTATATTCAAACTCACCTGTAATTGCCTTCAATATTTTCTCATCAACAGCTTGTTGGTGGGCAAAGTGGTTAAATTCCGCTTCACGTTTTGCCTTTTCAAACAACATGTAGGCTTCATCTATATTATCTTCTTCCGTCAATTTAGGTATAACTTCATCGATAAACTCACGAATTAAATCACGTTTTAAGCGGAGTGTTGGATCATCTGCATTATCAAGTATACGTCTGATTTGTTCACGATTCCGTTGTTGTTCAACTTTGTCTTTTAAATCTATTTGACGCACAAGGTCCATAATATATGACACATTAATCATATCATTACGTAGGATCTCTATTTCGAAATCAATATCATTCAAGATAGAGACTTTTTCAACTTCACCACGTTTAGGTTTTACTTCGTCATATATCGCAAAGTATTTACTCTTATAATCTTCAAATTCTTGCTCATCCATACCAATACTTGCTGATGTGAAATCAAACTCATCGAATGCTTTCAATCTCAGCACAAGTTTTGAGACTAAACGGAAAGCTTCGACAAATGCTTTTTTCTCATTTTCATCTTGAACACTATCCATATCTTGAGGTTTAAGTGCCACAGCTTTTAATTCGGCTAAAGCGTCCACAAACTCTGCTTTATATTCATCATAATCTCTCATTAACACACGATCTGTATCTTCAGTTTGCGAGAACAGTTTTAAAGCGTTATCTGTATTTTGTTTCAAGTCACGGTAGTTCACGATTTTACCAAACGGTTTGGTTTCTTTTTCCACGCGATTCGTACGTGAATAGGCTTGAATTAAGTCATGATATTTTAGATTTTTATCTACATATAACGTGTTTAATACCTTACTATCAAAGCCAGTTAAGAACATGTTAACCACAATAAGTACGTCAATTTTATTGTCTTTAACACCTTTTTTCACATTTGTAGAAATATGATTAAAATACTCTTGGAAGGTATCAGTCGAGAAGTTAGTGCCAAAATTAGCATTATAATCTTCAATAACATCCTTTAATTTATCTCTAGAATGTTTTTCGTCAACGCTACCTTCTTTACCATCTTCATTTGCGGCATATGAAAACACACCAGCTACTTTTAAAGGATGTTCGTAGTCCTTACTAATTTTTTTAAACGCATCATAATATTTAATTAATGCTGGAATACTCTGTACCGTTAAAATAGCAGAATATTGTCTATTTCTTGTATATTTATCATGATTTTCCGTAATATGTCGTGCAATGAGTTCAACACGTTTATCAGATAACCAGACTTCATCGGTATTAATCCCCTCAACGAGTTCTTCTGTATTTGTCTCTATGTTTTGAGCTTTAATAGTATTGATATAATCTACTGAAAAGCCTAATACGTTACCATCATGAATCGCATCTTTAATAAGATACGTATGTAAGCATCTCCCAAAGATGTCTGCAGTACTTCTGCCATCCTGGCTTTGATTCTCTTCAAAACGAGGCGTTCCTGTGAATCCAAAGTATTGTGCATTATTAAAATGTTGTCGCACAATGCGATGCATATCTCCAAATTGACTCCGGTGACATTCATCGATGATGAATACTACTTTATCTGTCTTATATTGATCTAATGCTTCTGCATTATTTTGAATCGCTTTAGACATTTTTTGAATCGTTGTAACGATTAGCGGTAAACTCTTATCATTTAATTGCTTAACAAGTTGCGTCGTATTTTTCGTCTTATCTACTGAACCTTTAGAGAATTTATTAAACTCCTCTTCTGTCTGGCTGTCTAAATCCTTACGGTCGACAAGAAAGATGACTTTTTTGATATCATCTTGTTCTGACAATACTTGACTTGCTTTAAATGACGTCAATGTTTTACCACTGCCGGTTGTATGCCAAATATAGCCATTATTACTCGTTTCCGTTGCTTGATGAATCAACGCTTCAACAGCATGAACTTGATATGGACGCATCGCCATAAGAATATGGTCTGTTTCATTGATAATCATATAACGTGAAATCATTTTAGCTAAATGACACGGTCTTAAAAAGGTTTCCGTAAATTCATTTAACGTATTGATACGATTGTTATCTTTGTCGCTCCAATAAAACATATGGCTTTTATATATTTCACCATCGTTGTTAGAAATATAGCGCGTTTCAATACCATTACTAATAATGAACATCTGTATGTAACGGAATAAGCCTGTATAATTTTGTTTACGATAACGCATCACTTGATTAAATGCTTCATTGATATCGATACCACGACGTTTGAGTTCAATTTGAACTAAGGGTAAGCCATTAATTAAAATCGTGACATCATATCTTGCTTTATATGAGTCCTCTACGGATACTTGGTTGGTAATTTGAAATTTATTTTTACACCAATGTCTCGTATCTAAAAATGATAAATACACTTCTGATTCATCATCTCGTTTCAAAGGCATTTTATCACGTAATATACGTGCACTCTCAAATATTCCTTTACCATCAATCATTGTTAACAAGCGCTGAAATTCTTTATCTGTTAAAGGTTCCCCATTTAATTTATTTGCATGGCGTTCATTTAATATTGTACGAAAATTATCTAATAACTGTTGTTCATTTCTAATTGTTACAGTTTCATAGCCATTTGATTTTAGCTGTTCCATCATTTCAGTCTCTAACGCAAATTCACTTTGATATGCCATAACATCCCACCTTTATCTCTGTTAAAACCAATTATAATATATAAAGCTATTTAGGTGGTGTGGATTTTTATTTTTTTATATGATTATCACAATATTTTAATAGCCTAAAACATAAAAAGAATGAATTTTACTAAATTTCACAATCTCCTCAATATCAAAATGATCAATTATATTTATAAGCACTATCTTCACCTTTATACAAATCCTACATTGCATTTCATAAATACAGTTATTTAAGTGGCTGGAAAATCTTTTTAAAAACAACTGTAAGAATACTTAGATTTTATCTTTATTAACTTCAATATTATAAATAAATTTATACACTCCTGGTATAGCAAAAAGTTGGTCTTCATAGTATGAGCCACCATAATAACTAATTTTTTGAAAGTCACTATAACAAAAATTGGGATGTTCAATACTTTTTATTCTAACATTGGAGAGTTCTTTTTTTTGCTTTATTATTGTCATATCTCATCTTTATATTTAACAAAGCACTAAATGTAAAAATCGTTATAGTAATCATAAGAATATAAGTTGTTATCTCAGAGGTAATCTCTGTCATTTGATATTGATAAAAAATATCTCTTATAGTATTTACAAATTCCTGATTTGAAAAGATAATTTGAATATCATCAGGAAGTTTAGAAAAATTAGGATCTTCTTTAAAATTAAGTGAAGGTTTTTTATACTATTCATTAATAGTGTAATAATTAATAAAACAATATTGGGTATACCATTAATAAACAACTGATTTTTATGTAGGTTTCTAATAACATAAGGCTGCGCACTAAAGCATATGAAGGTGTAAGATAAAACAGAAAATAGAATAAATAATACTTTCAACAAAATTAAATTTTCTATTGCTTTAGTCTCATGTAAAAATAATACAATGAAAAAAGAAATGAAAGGGACTATTAAAGTGATAGCACTCGGAAATTTATAAAGTACAGTCTGTAGTAAACAAAATAAGAGGGCAATTAAAATGATTATCAAAAGTATATTAATCAATGGCTGAATTATAGTTGTTACATTTAAAAGAAAAGTAATAATAAATAGAAAAATCAAACTAAAAACATACATTACCGTGTTTAATTTCTCATGATAATTTCTAACTAATTTTTTATGCTGTTCTTTTTTATCATCTAGTATTACCCAATATTTAAGTAGATTAGCATATTTTCTATCTTGATACACATTTAAGAAAAAGTTTTGTAAGTTCTTATTTTTAATATTTATAAAAAGTAAAATGGAAATAGTTAACAAGAAGTAAACTATAGTAATAATAAAGGGTCCATAAACTATTTTTTGTAATATTATCATCCATATAATAATAAAAAAAGCATATAATAGTGGTTTAAAATTCAATTAATTTCATCTCCAATAAATAGCAATTATAAAGATTAACTTAAGAGACACTATAATACAAACATGTCTTTGTTTCATCATTAAAATGTTAATATTATATTGAAACCAAGGCACTCAGTGATATGTTACTACCTAAAGCCATCTCTATATGTCATTACTAACGAATCCTGTTCATTGCAGAGTTCATATTTACCATATCTACTTAATGAGAGGTCGTTTTGTTCAACTATTTCTTTAATATCAACTTCTTTAGTTTCGCTTCATCTGTAAATACTTTGATATTTTTGTTGTCCGATACAAATAATATTTTCATAAAAACCTTAACATTACTTCTTATTTGTTCTTTCACGTCATTTTCTTTTGACACATTAAAAAAGCAAGGCTCATAATTGCCTTGCTTTAAGTATGAAAAATTCAAGTGAATGCTTTTATACTTTTTAGTTGTTTACTTCACATCTACAACTCTAAATTCTTGGCATACTAAATCTATATCAAATGAAAAATCTATATTATATGAACTTAGTTCTTTACGGAAGAATCTTTCATGCTTATTATACCAGTACTCGTAGCTTAAATCACCTTCACCTTCTAAAGCGGCAAATGCTTCCGTAACTTCATTCATCGGTGTGATACTAACTTTTGTGAATTGTATAATACATAATGGTTCACTTTTACCATTTAAAACAATCCCATACTGTCCTACTGCTGGTAAATCTTCTCCATCTATATCATGTAAACATTTTGCTGAACAAGTTGCTCTTTTCACACCTTGAACAACCAATGCTCCTAAGTCATTGCCCATTGCTTCTGAGCCATCTCCAAACATCCATGCTTCAGGCTGACTTTGCGATAACTTATGCTTCTTTTGAAATTGTTCCCAATACGTTTTTACACTTTCCATTATTATCCCCTTTCTATTTGAAACCTAGACAAAAGTGATATTTCAAAAAATCAAATTCCTTTAACTTTCACGTATACATATTGATATATCTTTTCTAAAGCATACTTAATATTCTCTCTACTTTCAAATGTATATGAGAAGTAAAAAATACGGTTATAAACTTATGTCTATAACCGTACTTTTATTTTTATCATTTTGTATCCATTATCTTCCTTCTTTGCGTTCTCTTTCTTTTAGTACATAGCTTAATAAGTCTAACATAAGACGTGCGGCAGTCTGACCTGTCATGCCAGTTGGATCATATACAGGTGCCACTTCTACTAAGTCAAAGCCAATGACTTCATTGTGTTTGGCTACGGCTTTTAATAATTCATTTACTTCATCATACAGTAAGCCACCTGGAGATGGTGTTCCTGTCCCTGGAGCAATCGAAGGATCTATGCCATCGATATCAATCGTGATATAGAGTTTTTCACCTTCTGGGATACGTGCAGCTAACCCTTCTGCCCCTTGATCACGCATTTGTTTGGGTGACAAAATGGTTGCACCGTAGTCGCGTGCAGCGTCAACATCTTCTTTTAAACTACTACTTATGCCACGGATACCGTATTGATATATATTTTTCACGTGATCCATTTCAGATAACCGTCTAATACAACTGCCATGACCATATCGTTGTCCTGAACGATGATCCGCCCAATCTAAATGGGCATCAATTTGTAATACATGGAATGGTCCTAACTCTTCAAGACCTTTACCAGTAGCTGCTGTAATTGAATGATCGCCACCGATAATGACTGGCATCACACCTTTATCAACAATGCGTCGCAATGTTGCTTCGGTATTATCATGACTTTGCATAAGGTCCCCATGGACGATATCCACGTCACCTACATCAAATACTTTCCACTTAGGTCCTAAATAAGTGATGTCATTTTCAATATCATAAGCACCATCCAAGCCAAAGCTATATAATGTAGAACCTTCTCTGACACCTCTAGGTCCCATACGTGCACCTGATTTCCATTGTGTTCCCATATCATTCGGTACACCAATCACTGCTACATCTGCATTAAGTTCCTTTAATTTGTCAATATCATCACATACGGGGTATTTACCAAACGTACAAATTCCGGTAAATGGTAAATTTAATGTTTGTTTTTCTTCTGGATTCATCATAATAAAATACCTCCATTTATTTAAAAGTTTAGATACAATTAGGCTTCAAAGACTTTTCATACATGGTTGCAATTAAGATAGCGATTGAAATGATGCCAAAAGCTAATGGGGTTAACATACCTAAGGCACCTGCTAAATGTTCATTGTGAAACAATTCCACAAATGAACTATATACCGCAGTAGAAATCGCAATACCAAAGGAATAACCTAACGAACTCGCCATTTTATAAATACCTGAGCCGATACCTACTTTATCGTCACTCACATTAACTAATAGTGTATCTAGTGACGGTGTTGCGTATAAACCAATACCAATACCTGCAATTAAAAATCCGATAAACACTACAATGATGTAGGGTAAATTAGGTAAAAATGTAAAAGCCCCAAAACTCATACCAACGCTGGCAATAATAATTGAAATAAACATTGGTTTATATGGTCCAATCTTTTGTAATAAGCGCTCACCTACACGAATCATTAATAACAAGGCTACAATATTACCTAATGTTAATAACCCTGTTTCAAATGCTGTAAAGCCTCTCCCAACTTGAATATAAGTATTCGCTACAACGATTGTACCTGCGATACCATTTTGTAAAAAGTTCGTCAGTACCGCACCGGTAAATGGTTTGGACTGAAATAATTCAAAATCTATAAACTGATGTTTTCTCGTTCTTTCAAAAAAGATAAATGCAAACGTTAATACGATAGACGCTATAAACAAAGCAACAATAGGGAAGCTTAACCATCCTAAGTCTTGCCCTTGGGTAACAATAATATTAATCACTAATAGTGTTACTACGAAAATTGAAAAACCGATGATATCAAATTTCTCTTTATTCACTTTAGCTACTTTTGTTTCTTCAATATTTTTCAGTAAAAACATTGCAATAACTGCAATCACAATCGACAGTACAAATATCATTCGCCAGTCAAAGTAAGTTGCGATTAAACCACCAACAAATGTCGTTATACCACCACCACCCCAAGAACCAAAGGACCAATAACTCAAAGCCCGTTGACGTTCACTTTCTTGAAAGGTAGTTTTTATCAAGGCTAATGTGGCAGGCATAACAAGCGCTGCTGATAATCCTTGTAGTACTCTGGCAACAATGAGTAACACCGGTTCTGTTGCTACAATGACAAGCAATGAACCAACGATACTTATCACTAAGCCAACATACGTCATTTTCTTTCTCCCAAGCCTATCAGCAATACCGCCACCAACGACAATAAATAAGCCACAAAACAGCGAGGTTAAACTTGTGGAAATATTTAAGATACCTGATGACACTTTGAGATCTTTTTGCATTGTCGGTATGATATTAATCATTGATTGTGCAAACAGCCAAAACGTTAATATTGCTAAAACCATGCCTAAAATATACAAATCTATTTGTCTTTTAGCTTTCATGGCAATCCCCCTTTGATTTGAAGGTTCCTTCAAATTAATTGAAGTTTAGCACCATGATTATCATTCGGCAAACAGATTTCTGAATAGTCTGATATTTATAACTTTTATAATTCACTAACAAAACAGGATAACATCAAGGTTTAGTTACATTATTTTGCGATAATATGTCAGCAGTTATAAAATTTATTTATATGCTTATAAAAGTACTTAACTTACAACAGAAAAAAGCATTAAGTAGCTCAAGGTTACTTAATGCTTGGACTTATTCTACGTCAAAATAAGTTTTACAAAATGCGATAAAATGCTTGATATCCGTATTCAGCGTTTCTTCTCTATAGAATAACCATGTGTTCCTCATAATATCCTCACCATTTTTAAATTTTAAATCTTTCATATAAAATTGGTCATCTTCTACAATGCAAGACTTAGGAACAATGGCATAGCCCATCCCTTTTTCAACAAATTTTTTACAGATTTCAATTTTATCAGTTTGGCAGATATTTCTTGGGTACGTATCGTAACGTTCATTCCACCAGTCGTTGCTTAATTTCGTAATAGAATTTTCTAATTCAATATAGGTATTAAAATTTTGATGTGATTTATAAACAATGCGGTATTCTTTTGGCAATTGCTTCAAATTGATTGGTTTATTACTAATTATAGTTAACGGATCTTGTTTCAACAACATTTTTTTGCCGTACCAATCGTAGTCTCCTGTTAAAATACCAACATCCAAATCATTGTTTTCCAACTGCTCTAAAATTTCTACACTCCAACCACTCGTCATAGCAATATAAATATCTGAATATGCTTCATAGTACTGTTTCATTAATTCTGGCATCGTATATATAGCAAAATTAGTATTCGCTCCTAATTTCATGTTCCCTTTGAGTCCTTCTCGCAGTTCGTTAATATGCGACTTTAAGTTTTGAATTTCAAATAGCACTTTGTTTGAAAATTGAACGAGATATTCACCCTCTGGCGTGAATTTAAATTGATTCCCTACTTTTTCTATAATTTTAATCCCAAAATCTTTCTCAATTTTCTTCAATCTATATGATAATAACGGTTGAGACATAAACAAACGTTTCGCAGCCTTAGTAAAACTTTGTTCCTGATTGAGCATCGCTAAAATTTTATAATCTTCTTCTTGCATCATAAATCCCCCTTATTCAACCCACTCATATTCATTTTACACTAGAATTAATATATTCCATATCATTACTTGTGTGCATTTTATTCACTTTCAGAATTAACTTTAATTGCACTTCCACATAATCATTCGTGTATTTGTTTATTTAATACCTATAAAGGTTATTTCTTACATATAAGCTGAGCATACAATTATAATGTTATATGTAGTTTTCAAATTAATATTTAGGAGTGATATGATGGATAAATTAAAAAATAAAGTAGCACTTATCACAGGTGGTGCTTCGGGTATTGGTGAAGCAGTTACAAGACGCTTTGCTGCAGAAGGTGCAAAAGTTGTTATTGCAGACCTTGATATTAATAAAGGTAATCAAATTATCGATTCTATTAAACAAGATGGTTATGAAGGCATTGCACTAGAGGTAAATGTCGCAGAAAAAAGTTCCGTGGATCATGCGGTGAACTCAGCACTAGAAGCATTTGATACCATTGATATTTTATTTAATGGTGCTGGTATTCACGATGGTTATAAAAATGCATTAGAAACTGATGAAAATATGTTTGATAAATTAATGGCTGTCAATGTTAAAGGTCCTTACCTATTTGCGAATGCAGTGTTACCCATTTTCTTAAAAAACGGTGCAGGTAGCATTATTAATGTGGGCTCTCAAGGTTCAAAAATGGCAGGTGTAGGTGGTAACACTTATGTAACAAGTAAACATGCGATTGCTGGTTTTACAAAACAATTAGCATTTGATTTTGGTGACAAAGGCATTCGTGCTAATTTGTTGTCACCTGGATTTATCAACACACCAATGACAGATAATATTGAAGATCCACGAATTAAAAACATTCCATCTCAACGTCAAGGTGAACCTGAAGAACTCGCTGCAGCAGCGCTCTTCTTAGCATCTGATGAAGCATCATATGTTCAAGGTGCAGAATTAAATGTAGATGGCGGTTGGACAGTAGGAAGATAACCAACATTATACAACACTATCAGTTGTTATAACTGAGATTTACCTATACTTAAATAAACTCAAAACAATGGACTAATCTATGTAAAAATAGATTAGTCCTTTTAAATTAACATTGCAGTATAGATGAAAACTTCTTTAATTTATAAAATCAGCTTATGATATCGAAAGGCAATTTTATTGTTAAAAGTTTAGTAAACCGCTTCACTTATATGCTTATCGGATTGTAATTTTGATGGCCCACAGACAATGAGTGACTAAAATCCCAACATATTGGAGCCGAAATTGGAAAAGAATAACAGGATTCAAAGAATCAGACACATAAATAGTATTCTCAGATGCTTCCTATATTAGTTCAGACATTTCATTAACAATGATTTCATTTCTATATCCTTTATATAATAATATGCCATCTTTCCCTCTTTATAAAAATTAAGCACACCTCTTTTATACAAAGTTCTCAAATGATGAGATGTTGTAGCAATACTTAAGCCTAACGTTATAGATAAATCACAAACACATAATTCCTGTTCTTTAATTAAAGCTAAAATGATTTTTAACTTATTCTCATCACTAATCTTTAATAATGTATCAATAAGATGCTGGGGTTTTGCTTCTTGTAAAAAACTCATAGCATTATCCACTTTTGCTTCGTGAACACAAATGACGTCACAAATTTTATTGCTACTCATAATTAATCACACCTTAATTTAGAATATAAATCCTAATATGGTTTGAATCGTCTCATTTTCAATAATAATAAATAATCCTAATACTATATAAATAATAGCCATAATCCAACGACTCAATTTCTCAACGATTTCACCCACTCCAGGAATGCTAGATAATTTTTGTGCTGTGAATACTAAACAGAAGATTAAAACTAAGAATACACTTAAAGTAGTAAGTAATTCTACAATATCTAATGTTACAAAATAAGGAACAAATAAACCAATATTATCGGCACCACAACTGGCTATCGTGACTATGGCAACAGTGCCTACTAATTTTGATAGACCTTTTTTGCTTAATTCTTTTTTAGCTCTTTTTTCTCCTTCACAATCATCATAAATAGCAACTTTTATACCTAAGTAAATTGGAATTAAACCTAATAAACCGAGTATCCATTGCTCTGGAACATAATTTAGGACAAATGCTAAAAATAAGCTGATTAAAATTAAGATAACAGATCCTAAATACTGACCTACATAAATATCTTTATATTCTTTTTTAGTCTTTGCTCTCGCAAAAAATATTAATAATATCACTAATAAATCTACCGCAGTAGCAATGTAAAGTACTGCTGCAGTTCCAATAGTCTGAATCATAGTGCACCTCGTTCAAATATGTATTTGAATGAATTGTATCATGTTTGGTGTTCATTTATGAATTGTTAAAATTGGGAAAGCGGAATTTTTATAGAAAATTATATAAAATTAGAGAAACATTGCCCATAGATAAACAATATTTCTCTAATTCGCTATTTATTAACAAAATAATGGGAAGTTACGGTTTGCGTTGCAAATGAATTATTTTGATTTATAACTTGCGCTTGTGATTTGACCTCCGTCAACAATCACATCTTTATCTTGGAATGGTTCATTATTAAAGAAACGGTTTAAAATATCTTTTGTACCTTCTTCAATACGTTGTTGTGCTTCTAAAGTCATACCTGAATAATGTACTGTCATCGCATTTCTAGGCATTGTTCTCCATGGATGATCCGCTGGTGCTAGTTGTGGATACCATACATCTCCGGCATATCCTTGGATATGTTTGGCATTTAAAAGTTCTACTAAATCATTTGTGTTTACTATTTTACCTCGTGCAGTATTAACTAAATAACTGCCAACTTTCATACGGCTTAATACGTCATAATCAAATAAATTATCTGTATCTGGTGTAAGTGGTGCATGAATAGTAATGGCATCACTTGTAGACACAAGTTCGTCGAAATTAACAAATTTTGAATTTTCATTGTCTTTTTGATTTATTGGATCATAATGTTGAATCTTAACGTTAAATGGTGCTAAGCGCTCAGCAACTAATTGACCAATTCTACCAAAACCAAAGATACCAATTGTTTTGTTTTGTAATTCGTGTGCATGATTTCCCACTTTAGATAGATTCCATTCACCTTCAACAGATTGTCGGTGACCTTCTTCATAGTTACGTAATAAAATTAATAAATCCATAACTGCATGTTCTGCAACACTAACTGTATTACTACCTGTTACTTCTACAACGCCAACATTATTTTCACTAGCTGCTGCTAAATCTACATGGTCAGAACCTACACCAGCTGTAATTGCTAATTTTAAGTTTGGTGCCTTTTCAAGACGTTCTTTCGTCATATAAGCTGGATAGAATGGTGCACTAATCACAATCTCCATATCTGCTAAATGTTTATCTAAATCTGCCTCATTATCAGTTAATATAACAAGTTCATGGCCTTTCTCTTCTAAAAATGGTTTTAAACCAATTGCTTTTTTAGTATTTAATGTTTGATTTTCTTCGCCTTCTACATACTCTGGAAATAATGCTACAATTTTCATCACCTTATACACTCCTATAATTGTTTTTAAATTACCTTACTGTCAATGCAACAAAAAATACCTGGCACTATTCGCATATACTACCCCCTTGAATAAATGATTATTCAAGCGTAGTTAGCAAACAGCACCAGGTAACTTACACCAGCACGCTTATTCTATTGATTTATCGAAAACAAATATTGACACTACTTCATCATCAGTAAAATCAACATCTGTAAATAACTTTACATAATTGGCTCCGACCAATTTTTCCATTTCGTCGGTATTAATTTCGTCATATAGATTTTTCACTTCTTGTGTCCGTGCATGACGTACCATTTCTTCATTACGTTCATCGCGTAAGTAAAAGTTTTCTACTTTACTCAACGCGCCAGTCATAAACGCTATTGCCCAGTTTCCTTTAAAATCTACTTCGATTTTTTCAGGTCCTTTAGTAACATATTGTTTACGATAGGCCCGAACAAGATTTGCAAAAGCTTGCTCTTTTTGTCGTTTATCTATTTTAGCTCACATTTTCTATTTAAGAAGCGTTTTCAATTAGGTTACATTTTAAATTTTTCAAGAGATTCGCTCATATTTTAGACAAAAGTACTTTTATTACTTAGTTGAATTAATTTCGATAAAAATTAACAAACCGTATCATTGTATAGTCCTTCTACCATATTTGTTATTTTTTCACATAAATCATTAAAAAATAAAGACCATATAATATAGTCTTTATTTTGCAATACAATATTATTTTTCATCGTCTATTGAATTATGCAATACATTTAGTACAAGCCCGCTCACTGGTACGAATGTTTTACGTTTTGTAGATTCTGTAATCACTGAAGTTAAATCTTTATAAATTGCATCTAATGTTCCGTTATTTTTATATTCAATGACTATGCCATTCCATAAAATACTCATATTCTTGAGTTTCTGCTTCAAATTCCTTAGATCTTATTTCAAAATGGTGTTTGGTATAAAAACGCATAGCTCCTTGATTTTTCTCATATACATGTAGGTTAAGTGCATTATAATCTTTTTTTAATCTTTCCAGAATTAACCTTCCTATACCTTTATTGCGGTAATTTTCTATAATAAAAATACCTGCAATGTATTGTTCATATAAGCCAGCAAATCCGACAATTTGGTTATCAGCATAGTACACATAAATTGTTGAATCTGGGAACATTGTTTTTACTTTAGTAAAGTTATCAACCCAATAGTCACGTTTTATAAAGTCATGCGCATCTAAATTGGAGTTCAACCATATATATGAAATCTTTTCTATTAACTCAGAATCCATATTTTCTAATTTTTTAATCATAACATCACCCCTAACACAATATAATTAAATTTCATCTATGATAGCAGACTTAATCCATTTATTAAATGCTAACTTTATAATAATTCCGAATTACTATGATTTATTTTGTATATCATGGTTTTTAATCCCTTAATATGACGCTGTTAATTTAAAAATGAGCTGATACTCATTATAAGTATCAGCTCAGGTAATGGGATATTCTACTACTTTAATATTGTTATACGAAGATCATGATTTTCTTTCTCTGAACATTAAAGTTAATGTTTTTACTTATTGTTATTGTTCTTCTCCAACTACTGTAAAACGTTCGTTTTTATGTTGTGCATTTTCAACTTCGTCTATAATTGCAATTGCAAAGTCAGCATAACTAATATAACTATTACCCTTTGAGTTAACTAATAGATTATCTTTACCTGCTTGATAACTACCTGTTCTGGCACCTTCTGCATTAAAGTCAGCAGATGGGCTCACGAATGTCCAAGTTATATCTTGTGCCGCTTCTAAATCTTGTAAATTTCTGCCTTGGCCTGTTGCTGTTGGTACAAATATTTCAGGAAATTCTGGTGTCTCAATCAATTTAGTTGTTTGTGCTTCATCTACATATAAGCTACCAGCGCCACCTACGATAATTGCTCTTGTATTTGTGCCTTGTAATGCTTCAATTAATGCACGACCTGCTATTACATGTGCTTCTTCTTCACCAAGTGGTGCACCAAAAGCATTTACTACTACATCTAAATCTTTTAAGTCTTCTGAAGTAATATCATATATTTCTTTTTCTATGACGTTTACATTATTATTTGATACTTTTGCAGCATTTCTAACAATTGCCGTTACATCATGACCTCTGCCAATCGCTTCTTCTAATACAAGACTACCTACTTTACCAGTTGCTCCAATAATTCCAATTTTCATAATAAATTCCTCCTAATTTTGTAATTATAAAATATTTAAAACAAATCCAAATTTGATTTAAATAATGATTCTCACTGTTTAGCTCACACTCTAACAAGAAGTGGCATCAAGACCACATTGCAAACCTTCAGTAATATTGTCTTGAACTAAGGTGGTTACTGCATTTTTCATAAAATTTATTGAACACTTTTGATTGTAATTGTAATGGTTACAGTTACATGTTGGTTATACGGATAAAATTATCCGTTATTCATTAGGATTTTATTAACAATATTGTCTAGTGTTACACTTTTTAATACAGCTTCCATGGCATCCTGAGCATTTTCTAAAATAACTTCCAACACAATTTGAATATTTGCACCAACCGTACAATTGATATTAGTATCTTCATGTATTTGGAATAGATGTCCTTGTTCAACAACTTCCACAGCTTTATAAACATCAAACAATGTAATCTCATCTAGTGATTTCAATAACCTAACGCCTGAGTTACCACGTGACACTTCAATAAAACCAGCATCTTTAAGTTTCCCCATCAATCTTCGAATAACTACAGGATTCGTATTAACACTATCTGCGATTTGACTCGATGTTAAAGTATATTCTTTTTCTATCTTTAATAAAGCTAATATATGAACAGCTACAGTAAAACGACTGCTTATTTTCATTATTAACCACCTCATGTAACCATTATAGTTACAACTTTAGTTACAGTCAATAGAATTGTATTGAGTATTTTAAGTTACATATGATATGCTCCTCCCTATCAGTGATTTTACTAAACCTTTTATATTGCTTAAAAAAATAGGCAAGTTAGTATTTAAATAACTCACCTATATGTTTATAAGGATATTCATTTGATTCAAAATTTGTATTATTTTAATTCTAAACTAATATTAAATGATAGGTTTCTGTTTACAATAGATTTATCAGCACCTTGCTTGGTTCCTCTATTTTTATGGGATGCTTTATATTCCTGAGACGCTTGCCAATGTTTGTAAGCTGCTTCGTCTTGCCAAAACGTAATGATAACATGATGTTCATGTGTACTATGTGGCTTTAGAAATAATAGATTTTCAAACCCTTCAGTATTCTCTAGATGTTTATCTCTATTTAAGAACACACGCTCGAAGTCTGCCTCTAAACCAGGATTAGCATATAAATGGTTTAAAACTGCATAACCATATTGTGGCAAATCATTAATTTGTTCTAATATAGTATAGTGATATGTCACATTAAATCTATTAATAGTTACCTCATTATTATTTTTGTCTAAATAAATACGATGTATTTCATTTTTCAACAAATGAATCACTCCTTTTTATTGGATGATATGTCAAAATTGCTTAAATTTATCCATAACATAATCTCTACTATTTTTATGATTCACGATAGTCTGTGGATAATCTTTTCCAATTTCAATATGATAAATTTCTTGTAACTTGTCTTTATATTTAGTTGGATCATGAATGTATTTACTGCTCACATCATTAAATATTTCTAGCTGTGTTTTAATAAAATACCCTTGCCCATCAAAACGCTCACTTTGACGTATAGGATTAAACATTCTGAAATAAGGCACTGCATCTGTTCCAGTTGATGCTGACCACTGCCATCCATGTACATTAGATGCATTATCATAATCTATCAAATACTGTCTAAAGTACTCCTCCCCCCAAATCCAATCAATAAATAAATTTTTCGTTAAAAATTGTGATACGACCATTCGTAAGCGATTATGCATATATCCTGTACGATTCAGCTTCTTCATTGCAGCATCAACGATTGGAAAGCCAGTTTGGCCTTTTCTCCATACTTCAAAATGTGTTTTATTATACGACCATTGCATGTTTCGATATTTTTCAGAAAAAGATTTAGTTGCCGTTTCTGGATACTGTGTCATTAACACATAATAAAATTCACGGAATAGAACCTCTCTTATAAAAGCTTCATAATTTGTTTCATCACTATCGTAACCTTCAAGTAAATCATTTATAATTTCACGAATATCGAGTAGTCCATATGCTAAATATTTACCTAATCCACTTACAAAATCCTGCGACACATCGTCAGTCAATTTATCATAATGAGCTATGTCACCATTTAAAAAATCATCCCAAGCTTTACGCGCTAACTTTTCTATATCTTTATTATTTTCAAATTTTAAGTCACTTTGATTTGAACCCTTTTCCGCAATTTGAGACAACTGCTTAACTTGATAACTTTTTTTAGGGGTGTGTACTAAGTCCTGACGATTTGCTTTATAAAAACTAGTAAATACTTTATAAGGCTGTTGCTGTTTATTAAAAGTCTTTGTTGGCTCAAAATAATGATTCACGCGCTGTCCAATTACTGTAACTTGGTGATTTTTAAAAGCCTTTTTTACATGAGGATAGTCATATATTTCTTTGTGATAACTCATAATATCTTTTGCTACTAATACGTGAGATAACGCCAATGTTTCTGCTAATTCACCTAGCTTTTCGTATGTGACAATATAAGGTTGTATATCATGCTTATCTAAAGCATTTACAAATCCTTTTACAACTTTATAGTAATAGTCACGTTTTACTTCTGATGCGTCAGTTAAATCTTCTAAAGGTAAGATAAAATACAATTTATTTATCTCATTTTGATGCTTCACTATATATTGAAAAAGTGGATTATCTTTCGTTCTAAAAACTCTGTTAAGTATGACTCCTAAATGCATTTTATTGCCTCCCAGCTTGTTTCATACAAATTCACTTTATAATTGTCCTTTAACTTAAGATTGTGTTTTAAATCATATACCCGTTTTAACTTTTGTATAATTCACTAAAAAATAAAATAAATTTTAATACCTTACATATTATAGGCAACTTCAGGGTATATTATTATCAGAGGTGATTAAATTATGAATAACGAACAATTACAAAATGAAATTGAAAATATATTAAATACATCAAAAATAGGTGTCCTATCTACTGCACATAACAATACACCTAATAGTAGATACATGGTATTTTATAATGATGGACACACACTTTATACTAAGACAAGCATTGAGTCTAAAAAAATTTCTGAATTTAAAGATAATACCAAAGCTCATGTACTTATAGGTTACGATGAAACGAATAATCGTAGTTTTCTAGAAATTGATGCTAATGTTGAAATACTGAAAGATCAAGAGACCATTGATTGGATTTGGAACAAACAAGATAAGTCCTTTTTTGACTCTAAGGATGATCCAAACTTGTGTGTAATTAAAGTAATACCAAAATCCATAAAAATTATGAACGATAAAAAATTAGACACACCACAAACCATTACGTTCGATTAGTTAAAAAGGCGCTTAAAATCACTTTATCAAAAAGTAATTTTAAGCGTTTTTTATATACCATTATTAATATCTTCTAACATAGCATCAACTGTAATTTTAGCACTCGTCAGTACAATTGGCACTCCTGCCCCTGGATGAACACTAGCTCCAGCAAAATACAAATTTTTGTAATCTCTGCTCACATTAGGCGGTCTGTAATAGTTACTTTGCGCTAAAGTAGGCATTAAACCAAAGGCTGCTCCAAATTTAGCATTATAATCTCCTTCAAAATCCTTAGGCGTATAAATAATTTCTGTCACAACTTGCTTTTTCAAATCTTTTAACGCTTTAATCGTAGAAAGCTTATTGTAAATAATATCTTTCACTTGTGTGATTGTTGACTCATCAGACCAATCCGTATCACCTGTTTTCAATTCTGAAACGGGCATCAGCACATAAATACCTGTTTGACCTTCTGGCGCTAACGACTGATCTTCCACACTAGGAGCGTATACATATATTGATGGATCTTGGGATATTGCCCCGGAAAATATTTCATTGATATTATTATCAAAATCCTTTGAAAATATAACATTATGTAACAAGATATCTTCAGATAAATCTTTATCAACCCCTATGTACATTAAAAAGGCTGAGCAAGAATAGTCCATATTATCAATTTTCTGTGTCGTATACTTCTTAGGATGATGTTCATTTTTAATTAAAGATGAAGTAGCATATGGGAAATCAGCAGTACAAATTATCTTGTCATACTTTTCTATATGTCCGTTTACTTTTAGTCCCTCCGCACACTTATACCTACCATCAATGATAATTTCTTCAACGTTTGCGTTGGTATAAATTCGAGTACCTAATTCTTCATTTAGCGTTTGAAGCGCTCTGACAAAGCTATACATACCACCTTTTATAAAGTGAACACCAAACATTAACTCTATCATGGGTATAATTGAATACAATGACGGGCTTCGTTTAGGGTCGATACCTATATATAATGTTTGAAACGCTAAAATCTTTTGGATTTTTTCATTATCAACATATTTTTCAATTAAATTATCTGCTTTATCAAATGTTTTGAGTTTCATACCTTGATATATAGTAAAAGGATTATAAAAATCTGTAGGTTTCCTAAACGTACGTTCTAGAAAATATTTTCGTGCTATTTCGTATCTTTCGTATATATCTGTTAAAAAGGACATAAAACCATGTGTAGAGTTAGGTTCAATACTTTCAAGCATATCTCTTAATTGAGCAAGATCTGTAGGAACGCGAATTTGATCTGTTTCACTAAAATAAACATCATATATATGTGATAATTGTTTAATTTCCAAGTAATCATTCATATTTTTTTGAGCGTAATTAAAAACGTCTCGATAAATCTCAGGCATCATTACGATGGTTGGTCCCATATCAAATGTAAATCCATCTTGCTTGATCTGATTCATCCTGCCACCTATTTGTTGGTTCTTTTCATATAAATCTACTTGGTGACCGTTTGCTGCTAATCTTGAAGCTGCAGCTAAACCTGAAACACCGCCGCCTATAACTGCAATCTTCATAATGTTTCACTCCTATTATATTTCGCACTAAGTTCACGATAAATTTTCATTTTTTTCAATTTGCTTACATATACTTTCTTATGCAACGTATAGTTTGCCTTCCTTACTTCCACAAGTATTTCATGATAAGCTATCGCAGCTAATTCGATAATGTAACGAACCTCTTCGTCAAAATAATTAATACCGTTTAATGCAATATCATATAACCTAACTGCCTCTGTAGCGTAACTTTCCCACAGTTCTATATAATTTGGCGTAACTCCTTCATAATATATAGAATGTAGATTAACTCGATATTGAGCTAATTTTTCTACACTTAGATAAATTCTTCCATTTTGAAAATCTTCGCCGACATCTCTTAAAATATTAGTTATTTGCATTGCCTTGCCTAAAGCAATCGCAGCTTCTTCAGCTTGCTCGAAATTATTTTCATTTGATGAAGTTAATATAGGAGTTAACAATTCACCGACAGTACCTGCCACACCATAGCAATACTCATATAAATCTGAATCAGTTTTCATTTCTTTTAAAACTAAATCTTCCTTCACATATTGAATTAAAGATTCAAAAGGTTTTTTAGGTATTGAATATGTATTCAATGTATTACTTAAAGCATTCATAATAGCTGCATCACTTTGATACGCTTGAATATAATCACAATCGCTATAAATCACATCTAAATCTCTAGCTATGCCGTTTAATTGCTCAAGGTCTTTGTATTTATCAATACTGTCATCTATAATTCTGCAAACTGCATAAATAGCCCAAATTGCTTTTTTCCTTTTTAAATCCAAAAAATCAAAGGCATATGAGAACGTTTTTGAATGTTCTTTCATTATATTGTGACAATGGTTATAATATCTCTCTAATTGATTCATTTATTGACCTCCTCAGTAAGCCTAGAACTTCTTGACATTTGTATAAAAAACTAAGCTATAAATCTATTCTACGGCCTTTCCAATATATACGTTTGAATACATTGATATCTAACCATGATTTAAAAAATATCACGACAAAGCATATGAAGAGCAGTGGATGACATAAACTCGCAACGATATTAAAATTTCCTGTTCTTCGAATAAATATATGAAATTGTATCGCATATATAAAATATAGAGTAATAGCTAATAATATATATAACGAGCCTAAATTAATTGAAAAAATTATCGCTAAAACTGTTGTAAGTGAACCAAATAGCCATAAAAATACAAACGTAAGCGTAGACTTTTTAGTTACTTGAGAGCCAAGTGCAAAGTGTTTACTCCAACCCTCTAAGAGCGCTTTATATCCTTGAGAATACATTCTAAAATTCACTACGCCTTGGCCTTCATGCAAACTAACTGGCAAACCTTGCTGATTATATGCTTTACTTATTGCAAAGCCTTCAATGATTTGATTTTTAGCTTTCAAATGTCCTTGTGTCAATTTATAATCTTGCTTATTTGTCACAAGGACTGGTCCAAACGCGCCTTGCTCATTATTTGCTGATTTCGTGATTGAAAATTGATTCATACCTACGATTGTCATTAAATTAAAAATCGCCGATATATTTTCATATAGCTTTTTTATCTTGTGATAAGGTTGTATTGACAACAAACCTTTACCACCTTGTAAATCATATTGATTGGCTATATTTTGAATACTATCATCACAAGCAAACTGAACATCAGCATCAACAAACATTAATAAATCATGCGTTGCATATTTGCTACCTTGCCAACAAGCATGTGACTTACCTTGCCATGTAGTATCATTTTCAACAGTATATACGCTCGCACCATAATATCTAGCGACAACTTGTGTCTCATCAGTTGAACCATCATCCATAACAATTACTTCTATTTCTTGCTCTTTACTTATACTGTTAAGTAATTTAGGTAAGTTCTCCGCTTCATTTCTAGCAGGTACAATAACACT
Organism: Staphylococcus arlettae; assembly: GCF_025560845.1. Taxonomy (NCBI): domain Bacteria; kingdom Bacillati; phylum Bacillota; class Bacilli; order Caryophanales; family Staphylococcaceae; genus Staphylococcus; species Staphylococcus arlettae. The sequence continues at coordinate 56,458 of NZ_CP094803.1, read as the reverse complement.
GACGGCTGTCTGACTTCTTCCTTTTCCGGAGTTATTTATAATCGCTCGACGCGCATACATACACATTCCACTTATTAGTGATAGTATCGTCAATACTATTGCTATTATATAAAGTATCATTCAGCCTCAACTACTTTCTCCATTAATAATAGCTTCTGCTACTTGCATACCACTCAAAGTAACCATAGGCATACCAGCGCCAGGATTTACAGAACCACCTACAAAGTACAAATTTTTGAAGTACTGACTTTTTTTAGGAAATTTAAAACCTTTATTTTTCTTCTTATTGGATACTACGCCATATATAGCTCCTTTATTAGAATTGTATGTATTTTCTATATCATGTGGTATCCATACGTCTTCATATACAATGTGCTTTCTCAAATCTTTCAAGCCCATGGACTCTAATTTATCCAATATACGTTCTTGGAATTGCAGATATTCTGCTTCACTAAATGACTTACTCTGAATGTACGGTATGTGTGGCAATATTTTTATATTCTCGTGTCCCTCTGGCGCCTGTGTCTTATCTGTTTTATTTGTATTCACTACATAAATAGTCGGATCTTCAGGCAAAACATACTGGTGAAAAACTTGATCATAATTAACTTTAGAATTACTTGAAAAGAAAAAGTTATGATGTTGAAGCTCTGGATAACTTTTGTCCACACCAAGATGCATGACATAACCTGAACTAGCTGGCTCAAATTTACGTTCCAATTTGTTTATTTGGTTTGCATCAAAATTCAATAAATACTTATAAACAGGGATTACTTCCATATTAGATATAATGTAATCTGCATATATTTCCTTATTACTTTCTATTGTTATCCCTGTCACCTTATTTTGACTATTATAATTGATACGTTTTACAGGGGTGTTAAAATGTATGCCCACACCTAATTTTCTCGCTAATTGTTCCATCGCTTCCGCTAACTTATGAATGCCACCATCTACGTACCACAAACCTTCCTCATGTTGCATTTGAGGTAATAAACTCAATACAGCCGGAGCATCATAAGATGAGGAGCCGACATATTTTATGAAATAACCTAGCATTTCTCTTAAATATGGGTTATCTACCCTTTTATTAATGGCTTGTTGCATTGTATGAAAATAATCGAATTGCTTTAAAGCTGAAAACGGACCATGATAACGAATAATTGCAAACATCGTATCTAATCCCTTATCAAAGTAGCTTTTTTCAGCAACTTGATGTATCTTTTGTGCGTAACTAAAAAACGAAGAAAGTTGCTCTATATCTTTATTTGTTAACGATTCATTATTTGTTAACATATCTTCCATGGATTCATATAAATCTAAAATTTGGCCATCTGGATAAACGTTTCTAATCTGTAAACTTAACTTACGAATGCTAACATAATCTTCTAGCCTTTCATCACATCGTTGAAATAAGCGTTGAAATACTTTAGGCATGGTTAAAATTGATGGACCGAGATCAAATCCATAGTCATCTATGTCTAACCTATTTACCTTTCCACCGATATGCTTATTTTGTTCATATAAATCCACTTGATAGCCTGCTTGAGCCATACAAATTGCGCTAGCAATCCCTCCCAAGCCTCCTCCTATGACAACCACTTTCTTATTTCCCATTTAATCACCTTTTCTTTTTTGTAATTTATTATAAATACGTATTAACTTAGGGCGATTATAGCGCTGAACAATCATACAAGGCACATTAGTTATAATGACATATATAAAATTAATTATTTTAACACTTTTTGACGCTTTAAAAAACGCAATAACAGGAAATATGGATAGCAGATGAACCACCTCTGCACGTCTAGTTTCTAATATAAATCGCTGTATATCATTCATATTTTTAGATAAATCGAAAGTCGCTTTACTACTGATATTAGGGTTAAGATTTTGACCGTCTGGCAAATGATCTTTCCAATATTGCACTTTAACTAATTGTTGCCATAATTGACCCTCTTGTTCAAAATTCCAACTTCGAAAATACTTATTATCTTTTTCTAAGAACTTATAACTAATACGAGTACCAAGTTGAGCAATAATCATTTGAACTATAAACCAATATAGCGCAATATATATAATCTTTTTCATCAATTTAATTCTCAGATTTCTCTGTATAGCTTGGGTTATCTTTATTTAAATACCAATTACCAGCTGTTAAATAAGTAGCAAAAGCGCTCCAAAGCATATATGGAACTAGTAAAATGCCAGCAACTTTTTTTACATTGAAAAATTTTACAGTTGTTGTAACTACTGCGCCCAGTAATACAACACTCTCTATCAACGCACTAAAGCGTAATTTATATTTAAAGTATAATATCGACCATAGATAATTCAGGCTTAATTGCGTGTAATAAGCACCTTTGAAAGCCTTACTAGTAGATTTATTAGTCACTAATGCATAAGCTACGCCCATCGTTGTATAAAGTATTGGCCACACAATTGGAAAGACGTAGCCGGGTGGTGAAAAAGGTGGTTTAACATTATTTTTATAATCTTTTCTCGCATTTTTCACTGCAAATTTCCCTATAAATTTACCGCCTGTAATTGGTGTTATAACTTTTATAATTGTTTTAATTATCTCGTTTGCTTTCATAGTTAATCCCCTCTTTTTTTGTAAAAGTAACTAGCCTTTATTTTAGCCGTTACAATTCGGCATTGGACATGTTATTTTTTCTAGCTAAATACTTTTTCAATCCATATACTTTCAAAACAATTGCACCTGTAATAACAATTGGCAAAATAAACTTCTTTATATTAAAGTATTCTCCTTTATTAGTTTTTTGGCTATTAATCTTGAATTTAAAAAGATTCATTACACTTTTATGAACTTTTGCTTGGGTATACTTATATACCCACCAAGGTAACGTCGGTTCATATTCTTGTAACGCTATGATACATGCGTCACTATTAGGTAATCTTCTAAACTCTAATCTCGCATTACCACCATCTGAATCTAAAGCGAAATCTCCACCAACAATTCGATATAAAATTCTCTCATTATTAGAAGCTTTAAAATCTTTACTTAATAATAGTAAGTCCTTATTTAAACACGGCACACTAATCGTAAAGTTATCTTCGTTAAAATCACTATTAACGACATTTAATGTAATTCTATTTAAAAAATTTGCATATGATTCTGCCAATTGAATCATATTTACATCTTTAGGTAAGACTACCCTTGATATTGCTCTAACATCTTTAATATCGTCCTTACGTGATGACTTCCCTTTCTTTTGTGTCTTAGTTTCTTCTTCCAAGGCATTACGCACACTTTCCTTATAATCAATCTTGCCTATAGAAATGTCTTTCACAATATTTTCATCATTTCTAATCATATCATGAATTAAGCTATCCATTAACGGATAGACCATTTCTTTTGGGACACCTGAAATAAGTTTCACCCAATATTTACTTAGCCAAATGGGAATAATAGGCAAATCTATCGTAGGTAATCGTTTATCTAGTACCTCTGCAGTTTGCTTGAATAGATCTTTATAAGTCATATGACTAGGTCCACCAATATCTATCGATTCGTTCTCATTTGGATTACGCTCTACAATTTTATATAAACCATCAATCACGTCGTCTATTGCAACTGGCAATGTTGTATTATAAGCCCATTTTGGTAGTAACAGGCCAGGTAATCTTTCTACTAATTTTTTTAATATAGGGTAAGAACTTCCTTTAGAGCCTATAATCAAACCAGCTCTTAAAGTACTTACTGGTACACCATATGATCCTAAAATCTGTTCGCACTCTAAACGGCTTCTTAAATGTGGTGATAATTCATTTGTATTAGGTATCAAACCACTCATAAATACAATATGCTGAACTTTGTTATAACTTGCGGCTTTAGCAAAATTATCAGCTAATAATGCATCCATATCTTCAAAGCTCGCCTGCGTCAACTTAGCTGAAGGCATCATAGAATGGACAAGATATATAGCGATATCAATATCCTCCATTACCTCAGTGATTTCATTTAAATCAAACAAGTCAGCTACCTTCCAAGTAACATTGTGTTCATTTGATTTATTTTCTATATTTCTAGAAATAGCTATAATTTCATAGTTATCTTTTAATTTATTCATTAAGTGACTACCGATATATCCCGAAGCGCCTGTTAATAATATTTTTTTCATATATTTAGCCTCCAAATAGAAAAAGATGGGCAGGTAAACTTTACCTCAGCTCATCTTTAACTTAACGAGCTCACTTGCTCATCATCTTAATTGACAAGAGCTCCAAGTCTCTTACTTAATATTGTACCCTTCTTAAAGCTTTTCAATCTTTATTAGCAAGAATTATGAAATAACTCTACGAATCATCAAAATTGTCTAAAAAAAGGGGATAGTCTTACTTGCTTTAATGATGTCACTAGTAAAAAAAACTCTTTCCCTTTTCCTGTATAAGCTGGAATTAGTATCATATTTGCTTTAGCGCTATATAACCATTCTGGATTTAAACCAGAATTCAATATATCTTGATATTCTTGAAAAGTATTTTCCCAATTTAAGTTTATTTTCATTAATTTACCTCCTGAAAAAGCTCCCATTCGATTGTCATCAATTTCTACACTCACTTACCTATTTCCACTACATAAAAAATTCAAAACAGAAATGAACATTTTTTCAAAAAAGGTTTTCCAAAACCTAAATAAATGTAATAATGGAAACAATTCATTTTCAAGGAGTAATACGTATGGAAGCGTCAAAAAATTATAATATAATAACATTTGTTTTGTTTATTTCTGGTATCTTAATTATGTTTAATCTATATACCGCAATACCTATAACAGAGCATTTAGCAAATGATTTTGGTATATCTCAGTCAGTTGCAGCAATGAATGGTGTGGTTTTTTCAGTCACTTATTCCATTAGCTGTTTATTTTATGGTACTATTTCAGAAAAATTTGGAAGAATACGTGTCATTTTACTTTCACTGATTGGTCTAATTATAGTTTGCTTTTTGATTGGATTTGTAACTTCTTTTAATACGTTATTGATTTTACGAGGCCTCCAAGGGATATTTGCAGCTGCATTTTCTCCCATAGCTATTACTTACACTACCGAAACTTATCCACTTAAAAAGAGGTTAACAGCAGTAAGTTTTATTAGTACAAGTTTTATGCTATCTGGTATTTTAGGTCAAAATTTTTCAGAAATATTAATCAGCCAATTCGATTGGCACATTATTTTCTTTATACTTTCTTCACTATACATCTGCTTAGCTATTATCATCTTTAGAAATGTCCCAGAAAGCCCTGTAAAAAATTCAGATGTTCAAATCCTTAAATACTTTAGCAATTTCAAAGACTTTGCTAAAAATCGCAAAGTATTCATTTGCTACTTTATCTCTCTAACACTGCTTACAATATTCATCTCTATGTATGCAGTAATGAATGAATTCATACTGTCAGATTTTATTAACGGAGATAATCACACATCATTTCTAGTCAAACTATTTGGTGTTTTTGGTATGTTAAGTTCATTAGTGTCGGGACGTATTAGTAGTAGGTTTGGTGTCAAATTTGTGTTAAATATTGCTTTAGGCGTTTGTGGCGTGACATTAATATTAATGCCTTTTACACATAATATTCTGCTAATAACATTTTTAAGTATTTGCTTTGTCGCTGGAATTTCCTTTGCAGTTCCCTTAGTGATCGCAAAAGTAAATATGATAGTTTACGGAAATAGAGGTTTCTTCTTGTCTGTTAACACATTTATTCTGTTTTTAGGTACAGCAATAGCGCCCATATTATCAATTCACCTTACATCTCTACAGAATTTTATAAGTATGTTTGTAATCCTATCTTCTATTGCATTCTTAGCATTCCTTGCTTCATTATTCTTGCCAAGCGATGAACAAACAACTTATTGATGCACTTTTCATTGTTCTATAGTTTGAACTAATAAATCAATTCAAATTTAGTATTAGACGTTTACATTAATTACAATTATTCTTGCAGTAGTTTCAAAATTTTTGAGGAGTGATCATGTTATGAATTATTCACCAAAACAAGGTACACGTAGCCATGGTTTACTACACGATCCTTTTAAAAGCAGTACTGTTCCTAGACCAATTGGATGGATTTCAACAATATCAAAGGATGGTAAAGATAATTTAGCACCTTATAGCCAATACCAAAATTTAACATGGGATCCGCCTATGGTAATGTTTGCAGCTAATCAATCTGTTTTAGGAGAACACGAGCGTAAAGATACAGTTAAAAATGCAGAAGAAACAGGATGGTTTGTTTGGAACATGGCAACTTATGATTTAAGAGAAGCAGTAAACTTATCTGCTAAGGCATTGCCACCAGAAGAAGATGAATTTGAATTTGCAGGTGTAGAAAAAGAGAAATGCATTGAAGCGCCTGGTCACAGAGTCAAAGCATCTCCTGTACATTTTGAGTGTGAATATGTCCAAACAGTGCGTATCCCTACTGGCGATCCAGTATCAACTGTAGATATGGTAATAGGCCGTGTAGCACAAGTTCATATTGATGACGAAGTTATTCTAGATAATGGGAAACTTGATATACAATCTATTAGACCTATTGCGCGCTTAGGTTATTATGACTATACAGTTGTCAATCAAATTTTTGAAATGAAAGCACCATCTGCATCAAAAGAAGAGTTAGCTGGTTTAGAAGGAAGAAATTTTGATAACAAATCATAATTATTTCTTTATAAACCCCATTATTTACTAATAAAAATGCCTACTTAATTTTATAAGTTAAGTAGGCTATATTTATATTAATTTCGAATCTAATATTTATTAATTAGTAGTACCTTGAATTAATTATTAGCGTTAAAACATTAGACTTGAGCTTGCTCTAATACTCCGTCTTCCATATGATAAACCTTATCACAATATGACGTAAGTCTTTCATCATGTGTAACTACTATACAGGTTTTGTTTTTTCTTAAAGTCTGTTCCTTTAAAATCTTCATAACTTCCATAGCATTCTGGGTGTCTAAAGAGGCCGTCGGTTCATCTGCTAAAATGATTGAAGGTTGCGTATATAAAGCTTTGGCAATTGCCACACGCTGCTTTTGTCCTCCAGATATCTCACTTGGAAGCTTATTTTCAATTGTTTCCAGATTAAGCTGTGACATAAGTTGATTATACTCATCTTCACTTAGCACATTTTTCTTTTGTTTCTTTAGTAATTTAAATTGTTGTTTTACAGTTAAAAAAGACACGAGATTAGTGGCTTGCAGTATGAATCCAATTTCTTGCATTCTTGTGTGTGCTAGTACTTTCTGAGACATACCGGACACTTCGCTCTCATTAATTATAATATCACCCGAACTGGGCGTTTGGAGCGCCCCCGCCATAGTTAAAAACGTCCTTTTTCCAGAACCAGAAGGACCAATAATAGCAATGAGTTCTTTTTGATTAAATTTTAGTGAGGTAGGTTTTACGGCTTCTATTTTTTGATTTCCGTCTTGGAAATATTTAGTAACATTTGTAAATTCTAACATTTAATTACACTCCTTATTTACCCTATCGCTTTAAGTGGATCCACTTTTCTTATCGTTAATATAGAGAACAGACTACCTAATAGTGAAACAACAATCAGTACAATACCGTATATCGTTAGAGTTGCTATACTAAATTTAATAGGCACTGCACTTGGTAAAAATAATCCTGTTATTAATGTCAGTATTAATCCAACAATTGTTCCTATCAAAGCAATAATAAACGTTTGTGATATTACTACCTTTGCTAAATAACCATTTGTAAAGCCTTGAGCTTTTAATACACCAAATAAATTTGTCTTTTGCAGTGTAATCACGTATAAAAATATACCTATAACTGTTGCTGAAATAACAAATAGAAATGAAATCATAAAATTGAGGGTTAAGTTTTGTGCTTTATAGCCAGGTAAATTCTCAACAAAATTTTCAATTTCAATAGCTTCTAAATTGCTATCTAAATTCTTTTTATTCCATTCTTTATCTTTAACAACTACAGCGTTCGTCATGCCTTCTTTTAAGGATGGATTAATTTTTTCTATTGTACTATTACTTGAGAAAATCACAGGCGAAGCATTATATTTTGCACTCTCACTAAATCCTACTATTTTCAATTCTTCATCAGACTGTGATAATGACAGTTTATCACCAACTTTGAAACCATTTTCTTTAAGCGTTTCATCAGCAATAACTTCATTATCAGAATTAAATTTCTTTCCTTCAATCATATTGGGTACTAAAAAAGAATTATCTTTAACACCAAATAGCAATGCATTCTCTTCGGTATCTCCGTTAGAAACAATAACACCCGTCTGCTTTAAACTTGCTTGTTGCTTATATGTGTTTTCTACTTTATCTAAGTTAAAAACTGATTGTTCAACCGTTTGATTTGCATCTTTATTTAACACAATTGCATCAGCGCCCCATTTATCAATACCCTCTCTGTTCATATTCATTAATCCACTGGCTAAACCAGATAATAAGAACAGTAAATAACTTATCATTATCAGAACGCCAACGATTAAACTAAACTTCAATTTATTACGTTTAATTTCATTCCATGCTAAAAACATGGATGCCCTCCTTTTATTTAGTACAATAATATGATTAATTGATTTTCTATTTATGTGCAGTAAATGCCTTAACATAGATTTTAACAATTTAATATAATATTTCATAGTATATGATTCAAGATTTAAATTAGATCCAACGCAATTTGACTAATTAACACAAGTACCCCCTATTCCTTAATTAAGAAATAAATATAAATTAGAGGTGGTTCAAGGATATTTAAATAGTTCATTAACTGCCTAGATAAAATTAATACGAATAGCGATAAGACACCTATTAAAAGTGGTAATCTAAAATCATTAAGACTTTCTATCGATTTCATTCTAACTGTAAATCCTCCTGCCATAAACATCGCCATCCAAAAACCCGCCAAAGATTGCAAAGTTTGTGTAAACTATGCCGATTAACAAACTAAAACTACCTATTATTTGTATGACACCTGTTAAATGCATAAACTATATTAGTATATTTAGATTTTTAAATTTAACCTTTGCATTTTTACTACTAATAATGTTTGTAACTGATAACCCTGTAAATCCAGTTCAGAGAATAAGTTGAATAATTATTTCTATCATTTGCTTTCCTACTTTCTATTAAGTAATAACTATCGTATTATAATTTAAGTCGATAGTTCCTTCCTGAAGTATTAATTTTCCACTTATATTTCACTATTAACATGTATAATTGTCGACAACAAAGTGTATTTCTATCTACTATATTACACATTTTTTAAATTAACTTGCTAATTAAATTATTATTATTATAGGTTAAGTGAATACAACAGCATAATTAATTAGATGCCGCAGAAAATATATTTTCTTTTTAACGAAACTAAATGCTAAAGCTATAGTGCTTAATACATTCTTCCTGTACCTTTTGTTCTTGTGTGTTAATATCATCATTACTAGCTTCATTTTCACGATTTGCATCATCTATTTCGTTGTTTTCTTTTGTATCTAATTCATTATTATTATCATCCTATTTCTGCAATTCTTTTTTCTAATTCTACTTCTTGATACTTGTTGTATTCGAAGGCTGCCACCGTTGCTAAAATACCTAAAATACCTAAAATACCTAAAATACCTAAAATAGCAATTACCGTGATTATACTTAGTAATTTTCTCATAATATATTCATCTTTAAGTTTAATAATTGCCTCCTTGACCATTGGCGCGTGCTTCAACCTGACCTCTTAAATATTCTTTATATGCTGGATTTTTAGATAATTCATCTACTGCATCAGCATCTTCGCTTGACATGCCTTCTTTATATGCATCTAAAAAATCATCATCAGACATGTTTTTAGCATCTTCAGCTGTATATTTAGGTGAGCTTTCTTCTGTATTTTCTCCATTTGTAGCTCCACCACCAGATTGGGCCATAACACCTTTTTCAAACTCTTCCTCTTCTTCAGGAGAATCAAATTCACCAGTATAGTCTATGCCATTCTTAGTTTTTTTAATTTCTTCACCATCTTCTGTTGTTCGCACTTCATTAGTATTGAGTTCTTCATTAGAATTATTATTTGTGTTTGTTGGTTCTTGAATTTCTGTTTGGTTTGTAGTTTGATTTTGTTGTTCTTTTTTGGAAGTTTTGTTTTTACTATCTTTTTGTTTGTTTTCAGTTACTTTAGTTTGTTCTTTTTTAAGTTCTAAATCTTTGTAACTTCCATATGCAAATACAACTGCAACTCCCAATATTGCAACTAATAAAATAACTCCTAAACTTGCTAAAAATTTTTTCAACTTAATATCCCCATTCTTTCTAAAATCGCTTTATATTATTATATTAATCTATTTTTCTACGCTTTTATATAATTATTATTAGAATAATTAAAAAAGACATACTTTTTAGGTCAATATGTCTTTGAAAAATATTACTTTCTTATTGTTCTTTAATTTCTATCGGCTGACCCAATTTACTTTCTATAATTTGTGAAATTTCTTTTCCTAATGGCCCTTTGATTACAAGTGTACGTCTTGCAACTGAGGTAAGTATTCCAAATACGGCTCCGATGGCTAGTATACTTCCACCAGAAGTCAAAGCAATTACTGATCCTAATGCAATTTTCCCCAATTGTTTAAAAGGTTTTTTGTTAAATATAACTGTTATTCCAATAACATTAGGTGTCTTTGTCTCTCCAATAATAATTAAATAATTACTTTTATGACTCTTAAAATGATATGTTATTATTTGTGCATTATCTTTAAATACTTTTAATAGTTCGCGCTCATGGCTATTCGATTTTTCAAGAATTTCTTCTTCTTTAAGGACTTCGGTTTCTTTACTAAATGTATATTTTTTATTTAAAGCAAGTGTTTTTAGTTCATTTTCAAAATCATTTAAAGATTTCGCTTCATAATATGCAAATTCCATTTATTTCACTCCCTGTTATTTTTCCCATTTGTTCGTTTCGTGATTATAAGTGAATCCTCTCTCTTGTAATAAGGATTTAGCCGCAATATAAGTATCATAATCCCCATCATCTTTCTTCTGTATCTCATATATTTCCATTAAGTCTTGGTTAGAGCTATCACTTAAAGCGTCTCTCATCAAACCTCTATCGCCTGTTGTTTCCCAAATCGCACCTATGGCAGCGCCAACAGTCGCAACTGAATAATATGCTGCTGCACCGACACCTTTCCCAATACCTTTACCTATCGTTTTTATTATGTTGCCCATGATTCCCATTCCTTTCGTATTTAATAATTTATAAAATATTGTAAATTATGTTTATTCTTGAACCTGTTGTTTTAAATATGTTGACTGCAATAAAAGTAATTCATCCATCACTTGTTCTCTCAAATCAGGGGGTGAAATAATACGTATATTGGATCGATACATAAAACAGAGTTGAATCGCTTCGAGTCTTGTCATCTTAAAAGTGACGATAAGATAATGTGCATCAAATTTTTCTATTACATGAATTTGATAATATCGATGCATTTTTAACCAAACATCTTTAGCAATTTCAAAAGTAATATAGGTTAGTACCTTTGATTTTTCTTGTAGGTCCATAGATTTTTCAGACAAACTCAGATTCATTTGATTAATATCATCGATATAAATTTCATCATCCATTCGATATACTAAGTAAAAAGTATACATTTGATAGTACATCGATAAAGGTAATAATAGTTTTTGGTTGTATTGAAGATATTTATTTTCGTTCATTGCTTGAACAGCTAATGATGACGTCAAAATACCTGTTTGATTTTTATCAATTTCAAAGCGGTCAAGATATTTTAATAATGTAGTTCGATGATCTGAGTGGTGTTTAATGATTAATAATTTAAGATATTGATAAAAGTAATGGCTTAATTTTGGTGTAGTCAGGTATAAAGCAGTCAAAATATCATACATAAAATACATATTTTCACTTTTATTTTGTTCGAACTTATAACTTTCTGATTTATAATCGTACGTAATTTCTTTAGGTGCACTTATCCATGATTTACTTTCATATAAGAAGTTTCTGATATCATCGATATCTCTTTGTATCGTTCGAGGACTTGTCTCAAGTTCTAATGTAAGTGATTGCTTGTTGACGGATTTATTTTGTAGTAACCGATTGTATATTGTTAATATTCGAAATGCACGATCCAATATGTCACCTCCTTTAAGTTATATATTACAAAATAGGTTTGTCACAATAAGTCAATACTCCGTATATTTATTAAAAGTTGTGAAAAATATTTTTCAGATAAAAACATTGATATAAAGGGATTTTATAAATGTTGGAAAGTGACAAAGTAACGGTAGTGACAAAATACGGCTATACCTCTACCTTGAAATCATGTTGTCTAATGGAATAGGTATGACTATCTGAGAAAATAATATGGTCATAAAGTAAAATGCCCATCATTTCACTGATGAGCATTAACCGTTCGGTTACATTGATATCTTCAGGAGAGGGTGTCAGATCTCCACTTGGATGATTATGGCCTAAAATAATACTGTTGGCGTTACTGAGCAGTGCTGTTTTGAATATTTCTCTAGGGTGAATCACTGTTTGGTTAATAGATCCAATCGATAGTGTTTGAATATGTGTAGGTTCATTTTTACTGTTCATACATATAAGAATGAGATGCTCTCGGTCACTGTTTCCAATGAATGAACGCATGATTTCTGCCGCATCCTCAGGGTTTGAAATACGAGCTTTTAGATAACTTAATGTATTTGTTTTTATCATTTGTAGTGAAACGATATTGATTTCTTTCATAATTTACCTCCATCCTCCATATATAGGTTACGCTTTCAAAGTCCATTTCTGTCTTGCTTTCGGATTAAGGGGATGCATGATTTCATTGGTGGCTGGATTAATGAGTCGTTTCACTTTCTTTTTATGTGGTTTTAACATTTCCAATATTTCATTGACTCTAGACTCAACAACTGATTTTTTAGCGTATGCACCCCAAGCTAATATAACTTCATCTGCTTCTTTAACAGCTTTCATGATTTGAATGTCAGTGTGCTTATCATGACTATTTTCTATATGCTTTATATTTGTGGTTGTTATCATGTTTGAATATAGGTTCACAAAATTAATTGATCCGAAGTCTTTCATTTCAGATACTTTATTTAGAATTAATTGAGTCGTTAAATCTAATTTTTGGGTTCCTTCTAAATTTGGATAACAAGTTATAACTGAAATTATCTTTTTATCTTTGTCCCACGTTTTTTTGAGTAAATAACGATGTTTATTATCATCACTAAATATTGCTTCAGTTTCTAATATACATTGTATATTCTGCATGATTGATGCCTCCTATTAATATTCTTCAGGTAGTAACATGACGTAATAAGAAAGGTCTACATCATCTTCTCGGATAATATAGACCTTATTTATATTGATAGCTTTTGAATAATTAGCTTTATGTGTTTTGACATACTCAGGGCGTTCTTGTTGGTGTTTGACAAATAATTGATTATTGTACATGTTGAACTGGAAAACATGAAAGTAATCTATTGCTTCTAGTTTCTTGGACTGTTCGTTTTCACGTTGCGCTACAAGTTGCCATAATTGATGTTGTAATGTGGTAGGTAAGTTTTGGGCAATACCACGAGTGATATATCTATTCATAAGAGACCTCCTTTCGTTCTGATTCTTTCATCCATATAATGATTTCGCTTAGAATAGTGACGACTAATTGTGTGATTTTAATGTATTTATACATATTATTGTCCTCCGGTTAGTAAGTATCGTTGATCTAACAGTGGTATAACTGTGTTGTGTAGATATAAGAAATCCATGTCATTGTTTTCGTCGATATAGCCGATAGCTATGAGTTGTTTCTGATAATAGAGAATGAACGGATATATATTGCTTTTGTGAAGTGTGTCAGAGTAGTAGGTATTAGTCTGAAGCATTTTTTTACTAAGTGGCCCAAGTCTTACGTATTGGTCAGGTAGAATATCATCAGCGATTTCCTCGATAGATTCACATTCCCACTTTTCATCCTTTGGTAGTTTGAATAAGTTGGTTATATAGTGCTTGAGTTGTTGTTCCAGTGTCATAATTATGACCTCCTAGTCTATTTGATTGATGCATACATTTGTTACATCATTTTGATAATATATATTTGATATTCAGTTCATTTCTATCACTTTCATCACTCATGATTAAGTGGCAAAAGTGGTGATTTTGTCGATAGAATATTTCTGTGTACCATAAATAATAAAGTGAATTTTGGGCATAAAAAAAGACCCCCAATCTTTTTTCAAAGATTGAGGGATAAGACTTTCGTCAATTTTATACCGTACGAGCTTCACTTTTTTATCTGTAGTAATTTCAATAGAGTCAATCAACATCTTCATAAGTTGATTTTTTGCTTCTGGTGTAGCTTCTCTTAAGTAGACACTAAATCGGCTAATCATCATGGTTAAACGGCTTTTAAGTTTATCAAAATTTGGTACTTCAGCTTGTGATTCAGTAGCTTGTTGCGCTTCTTTAATTTGCTTATCTAGCATCTCTAGTTGTTCATTCATCTGACTTTGTTTTGCTTTTAACATTTCGCTATCCATTTGGTCATCTAAGAACAATTCCAAAAGGCGTTCTTGTTGCGTTTTGATTTTAGACTTTTGTTTTTCTAAACTATCAATATCAATCATAATGTTACTTTTAGTATTATGCTTTCCCTTAAGTTCAGCTATAACATTAGTGGCAATATCTTTAATTACGTTAGGTTGAGAAAGAATACGATTAAGATGAACGTTAATAACTCTTTCTACAACTTCTGCATTAATAGCGTTACTATGACATGCCGAACTGCCGGAACGATTGAACAATGAACAAATGTAATAACGTTTGATTGTCCGTTCTTTTGATTTCTTTGTTTTGTAGTAGGTACGTCGACATACCATATTATTACCGCATTCTGGGCATTTGATAAGGCCACGAAGGTAAAAATCTCCACCTATTGGTCTGCCTGGTTTAAAACTTTTAGAAGCCAATTTCTCATGAACTTGATCAAATACGTCTTCACTTATAATGGCTTCATGTTTCCCTTTGACCAATATCACATCATTTTCATCACTTTTACCACCTCTTCGCTGAACTGCCCAGTTTTGATGGTTATTAAATCTAACAAAACCTTTATAGACTGGATTATTCAAAATATATTTCACGCCGAACACTGAAAATGGTTTTTGATTAATAGTGCGATATCCTTTTTGATTTAGAATTGTCGTGATTGCTTTAAGTCCTTTATTGTGATTCAAATATAAATCAAAGATTTCCCGTACAATATTAGCTTCATTTTCATCGATAACCAAATCATTTTTTTGTGTAAGTGGGTTAAGTGATAACTTATATCCCAGCAACCTGCCTGTGATAGCCTCTCCACTGCGTGCTTTAGAATTCATAGAAAATTTCACATTCGAAATCAAAGTCTGGCGTTCTATAGATCCTATTAACCCAAACATTGTAACTAAAACTTCACCAGATGCATTGGATGTATCAATATTCTCAGAAATCGATTTATAACCTACGCCATGCTCTTTGAATTCATGAATAATATTAAACACGTCTCTCATTGAGCGTGAGATACGATTCAATTTCCAACTTAACACCATTTCGATTTTATTATCCTTAACATCTTGTAATAGACGTTTCATTGCTGGTCGACCTTCAATATTTTTACCTGATATACCAGAATCGATATAAGTTTCATAGTCATAACCTGGATAGTTTTTCACAACCTCTTTGATAAGTACTTGTTCTTGTTCATGGATTGAGTACCCATGCTCCGACTGCTCTGACGTACTAACGCGTGAATAAAGTGCAATTTTACCCTTCATATCATACCGCTCCTTTTATTAGATTATTGCTACAGACCATCGGTCTTGTAACATCATATGGATAATATATATTTATAATTTCGTTTCATTTTTTATCACTTTTACCACTTAATCATATGAGTACTACAGGCAACTGCCTGTAGTACGTAATTAGATTACTTACCTTTATTGATACGTTCTTCTATGATAGGCACAAGCACTTCTACAAATGCTTCAATTTGTTCATTATTCATCGTCAAAGTCCTCCCATTCAAAGTCTAAATTCTCTTCATCTAATGCCTCATCGTCTGTTATATTTTCATTTTTATCTAATGAAATAATATTATCTTTTTCAGAAATATCATGAATCTCTTTTTTATCGGCTTCTTTCCAACCTAAATCAATCCAATAATCGTAGCCATTGTATAGTTTGGTTTGAGTATCAAAGTTTGCTTGAATTAACTGTTTAATAACCTGAGAACTCACCTTTATTTCTTCATTAATAACTTTATTTAACTCGGATACTTTGATTCGTGATCCTGGTTTGATTTCTATAAGTTTTCTGAGTAAATTAATACACGCTTTCTGATTTGCAATACTTGCGGACCTGCTAGAAACAAATTCATATCCAAAATTTAACCAATCGTGAGTAATTTCAGTGACACGACTATTTTCAAGGTACTCGATATCTGCTTTTACAATCTGTTGATACACATACATCAAGTAAAGAAAGATTTCTTTCTTCTCACTCTGGAGCTTATCAATTAATGAAGTATCCGCTTTTTCAACATAATATTCACATGGAATAACATTAATTCGACGCTCCAAAGCTTTCGCATGTTCAGCAGGAAAATTAAGTACCGCATTTGTACCAAAAACAAGTTTCAAATCCAAAGTGACCTCCACTTGAGTTTTTCCTTTACGATCAACATGCATTGATTCTACAGATAATAACTTTTTGAAGTCATTTACAATCTTTTCTTGAATCCTAGATTGTCCAATTTCATGACTTGCCATTAGACTTTTGTCAATTAAACTTTCTTTGTCAAAGCGACCTTCAAGCTCATTAAGTGCCTTAGACACAATATCTTTACTATAGAAAAATGATTTAACTAGTTCAATATATACAGATTTACCATTCTTAGCTCCACCGTATAATATGAGACCCCTACGGTATTTAGTATCAGCTGTAAGTAACACTGCTGTATGTTGGAAAAGAAAGTATTGTAAATCATCGTCATAATTCGCAAGTTGTAGCATATATTGATTAAAATATGGCGGTATCTTATCAGTAATTACATCATTTGTACTTAATGATAAATTCAATCGTGTTTTTGGAAAGATATCGATTGAATTTTTAACGACTTGAAACGTATTAAGATCGAACATATTTTCACCACAACCAATATAGTGCTCATTCTCAACAAGTTCTTCTACATCTGTTGATTTTTGCAATCCATCTACGACATTTTTTAGAGTGCTTAGTGAAGGCTTATAATCTACAAGCAATACTTGTATCATTTTAGATATCAAGTCTTGTAATTCATCTCCATTTATCTTTTGCCACTCGTTAGCTTTGAAAATAAACAGTTCTGAATTAAAGCGTTTGATATGAAAAACCTTTATCATCATTTCCATGAGTACGGTGTCATTAGGATTCTTCTTAATACCAAAATAACTATAGATGTTATGTCGATAATCCGTATCTTTTGGGATATTAAGTCGTAACTGATCGATAAGTTCGTTATACACGGTTTCACCTTGAGCCGTTTCTTCTATTTCATCGTCATTATTAACAGGAATAGTTAGGATAGCAATCAGACCTTTACGGTCGATTGCCTCCTTAGCCACACTTATTATTTTAGTTAACATTTCGAATATACTGTTCATTATAATATGCCTCCAGTTTCATTTAATGGTGCTACATCGTGTACATAATAATTACCGTTATATTGACCAATAAAGATTAAATGCTTTCGGTCAATGTAAGGTTCATATATTTTGTGACCCACGCTATAGTTGCTATGATTCTTTAGCCAATCATTAATTGACACCTGCTTAGCTGTCGCATGTGTTGAAATATTACGATTCGCGTATACAATCTGATTGTTCACTTCAATTTCATACGTGAATTGGTGTTTTACTTCACCTGAGAAATCTGTTTGGCTCACAGAATGTAACGTAGCTACATATATATTATTTTCTTTAAGTGGTGTAATACTTGGAATGTGTAGGCTTTGTCCTCTATCATTATTCATGGTCTACGCCTCCTATTTCTTCCACTGTCACATGTGCAAATTCACCATTGAACAACTGGTTAGCCGTATCTTTCATTAACTGACCCACATTTTGTGCAATTTCTTCATCTTCACATTCAATCATAATCGCATCGTGTATCGGTACTATAATCTTGAACGTTTTTTGTTCGCACTGTGCTTTGTACACTTCCAACAAAATGTGCTTGAAAACATAACTCGCTACAGTTTGTACGTAGATTGCCATGATACTGCTACCTTGAAATGCGCTCATATCATGCTCAATACCATAAGGCATAGTCATGGATTTATTCTCTTCGACTTGTTTCTTCAGATTCCACACTTTTGTGAATTGGCTGACTGCATCCAACCATTGCACTTCACTTACATATTGATTCAGCTTGAATTTAGGTTTTTTGAAGTTGCCGCCAAATAGAAACGAACCAATAAATGCAAGTTTAACAAATACTCTTAACTCATCTGGTAAATCTAATTTGCTTAGTAATGCGTCATACAAGCCTTCTTTTTGATTCAAGTAATTTATCAATTTTGGATCTTGTGTAATATGTGCTACGACCGATGGTTCAAATGACTTGAAATCGATTGTATATACCTTTTTAAATTGTGAAGGTAAAATCGTATGTTGAACGACTTTAGGTAAACCTTGAATATTAAAATTTTTAGTTGTGATTCGATGTGTTCGTGTACCAATCAACGATAATTGCGTATATAATCGATTCGTACCATTTAATGCCTGTTCTAACCTATCAAATAGCTTTTCGATTTTATCAGAATGTTCATCATTCTTGGCTCTTTCAAGCATTGTTGCTTTGATATCTGGTAATTTTTCGATATTAAATTTAATGGATTCTGATTCAATTTCTTCCTTTAATGCTTCCAATCCTTGATGTACTTCCACATATTGGTCTAACTTAGCTTGTTCGTCAGCTAAAAGTGCATTATATTTTTGATCTAACTGCTGGCTGAATTGTTGCTGCAATTGTTGAACATCAGTTTGGTTAGATGATTTGTCCATTAACCATTGTTGTGCTTTATTGCTTAGAGCCTGCAACATTATTTTATGTCTTGTCTCCATTTGAATCTTCTCCTTTATGGTTGAAAGTGGCGCGCTCACATCAACTGAAATTTTTATTTGTCTTGGCCTCGACAATGTTTAATTTAGCAAATCTAGTTAAAAAAATATCTGAGTATCTGAAAAAAAAGCAAAAATAAAAAACCCAACAACCACTGTTATAACAACGGTTGTTGGGTTAAAAAATAATTTTATTGCTTCCATTTCTCTTAATTCACATATAACTGAATCTATTTTGTTTTCGATAAAAATTTGGGTTGTCTAATCGCTCTTCTAAAATTTTCCACTAGAGGGTCTACTATAAAATTACCAAAGTGAAAATCAGATCCTTCTACCTTTGACAATACATTCAAAGTTTGTGTTACGAAATAACTGCCTTGCTCCATTATTTCATTTCTTACGACCATTTGGGCATTTGAATAATTCAACTGCACTGCATCAGTGCTTATATATCTGTCAATTTTAATAATTGCATTATGTACATCTTCGATAGCATACCTTATAAAATCATCATTAATCTTATTTATATAGGTTGGGTTTATGCTGTATTTCATCAATTCACTTTCTAGGTTCTCTAAATCAAATTTGGCTTGTAAAAAGTAGTTTAAATAGTTCGGCTGTTTATTAGCATCTTCTAAATTCGCCTCGATCGTTTTGATTTTCTTAATAATGTTGCTTTGATTTTCAATAGTTAAAGTATTATTTTTGTAATATAAAACATTATATTTTGGGATATCTCGATTCAGTTTGACATTACTCCAAAACTGATACCTTTTATAAAAAGATAATATATCCCATTTACAGTTGGTCTTTATCAATTCATGATCAATAAGCTTGGATATATTCTTAATGGATTCTTTATGGATATTTTTTCTAAATTTGTTTTTCTTATCTAGATTTTCCTTAAATTTACCATCAGCTCTTTGTGAACGTTTCAACATATCTGCAATCAACCAATCAAGTTTAATATGTTCTGTTTCATCATAGTCCCATTCATCTTTAATTAAGCTAGCTACAGGCAATTGACTCTTCTTATATAAAAGATGATTCAATTCATAATCATTTTTTGGATTCCTATCTTCTTTTATCGCTTTTGTATAAGTTTCAAATTCATTTTTTTCCTCAATTTGGTTCATTCTTTGTTCTTTTGCCATAAATTGAAAAATCGTTTCATCTATAGATTTTAATACCTCATTTTGTAGTTCAATTCTTTTATGTAATGGTAACGTTGACATATATTGGTATAGCTCTTGTTCTTTTTTATTAATGGATTCACCTACACTTAGCCATGCTTTAGTATTTTGATACACATCTTTCATATGTATGTGTGAAACTAGTCTCTTGTATTGAATTTCATTAATTGATTTCATTAATTGATGAATATACTTCATGTAACTAGAAGTATCAATATTATCAATCTTTTCTTTTTTAATTTTTCCATTTTGTTTAAACCCTTTGGATGTGATATCTACTGGGTAATAATCAACACTTTTTAATAGTACTTTTATTAACTCTTTTGCAACGCCGTTAAATGTATATTGATTGTTCCTATCTTGACCTTTATAGTCATGAAATTTTCCCATATCAATTTTAAATAATTTTATAATCATATTCATATTTTTATTAAATTTATATGAAGTGAATCCTAGTTCTGTACGTATATCTTCTTTTGAGTATAGTGTTTTTACAATATCATCTGATGACATAAATACTAGCCTCCTCTTTTAAAATTTAATAAATTACCAATCTGCGACATTAGTTTTTCATCCTTCAAATCATTTTCAAACTTTAAGGGTCAAAACCTAATCATTATTAATATTGACTTTATACTTTATAATAATACAAATTTAGTGATTCACGATGATATAGTTTCAATTATTAATGCCAACATTATTTTTTTCGGTTCCTAGTATAATACGTTGTATATTTTTGGAAAATCTAGGTTTATAGTAATGATGTAATTTTATAATTCTATCGTTTTTTGATTCGCAAATTCTACGCCACAATAGCTGCATTTTATTAAAGATACTATATATTCAATCAATTTCAAAGTGAGTTACATACAACTTATTTTTTAGTTTTATTTGTGATACGCTTCGCCTTTCATAATCTTAAATGCTCTGTAGATTTGTTCGATGAGCATGACGCGCATCATTTGGTGTGGGAAGGTCATGGAACTGAATGACAAGGCGTAGTTGCTTCTACTTAAGACGTCTTGGTGGAGACCGTGTGAACCGCCTATGATAAAGGTAAAGTCGCTTTGGCCTTGGGTCATTCTACCTTGGAGTTCTTGTGCTAGGCCCTCGGATGTTAACATTTTGCCTTTGATTTCAAGGGTGATGACTGTGGATTGTGGTTTAACTTTAGCAAGTAGACGTTGTCCTTCTTTCGCTTTGACTTGTTCTACTTCTTTGTCGCTCAGGTTTTCCGGTGCTTTTTCATCTGCTACTTCGATCAGTTCAATTTTAGTGTAGCCACCTAATCGTTTTTCGTATTCTGCTAATGCTTGTTTCCAATATTTTTCTTTTAATTTACCAACTGCGAGTATTGTAATTTTCATAATTTCCTCCGATGTGTTTATAAGTTATTATACTTATCCACAAGTTATACACTTGTGCACATGATACCCTCTTATTATAACAAGAATGTATACGATTTTTGTACAAAATTTACGATTTATAAACAAAAATGACTGTATAACTTGTTAATTTGTGGATAACTCTGTGTATAATGTGGGTATCCACATGTGAATTGTGCACATCTCTGGATAACTATGGACAAAACAGTGGATAACTACCCTTCTGTCTTACATAGTTATTCACAGTTATTTACACTTTCTTTATATCCCTTTACATCAGCTTTATAGTTATCCACTGTGGATTATTTCTGCTTATTCTTTGATTAAGACCAACACAACTTGCTCATACTAAAGTAATATTTTACTCTTACTATTCGTCCAATATTAAATTTACAGCATATGCTTTAACGCAAAAAACACCTTTACGATATCGTAAAGGTGTTCTAGTTACTTATGACTTATTATAATGTATAAATTGGTGTGGCTTGGGCTTTATCTGTATCACATAATAATACTTCTCGCTCAGTATCAATATCACGCTCATTCAATACTTGTGACACACTCATACGTGCTAAATCTTTCATATTATTATCTTGAGATAAATGTGATAAGTAAATACGTTTTGTACTGCCTGTAATCACATCTGACATAGCTAATCCGGCATCTTC
Source organism: Staphylococcus arlettae (assembly GCF_025560845.1). Lineage (NCBI taxonomy): Bacteria > Bacillati > Bacillota > Bacilli > Caryophanales > Staphylococcaceae > Staphylococcus > Staphylococcus arlettae. The sequence continues at coordinate 34,028 of NZ_CP094803.1, read as the reverse complement.
ATTTGAGACATGCCCTGTATCTCCGAGAATACGTTGTTTTGTTTTCCATGGATAGCGACACATACGTAACATATCCACATCATGATTACTTTCAAACATAAAGGCATCGCTACCTTGAATCATACCTTTCATGCGGTCTGATACATAACCTGTATCGGTCAACATCGTAAATTTCTTATAGTTGTTATGGAAAATATAAAACTGTGGATCAATTGCATCGTGAGATACGTTAAATGACTCAATATCAAAACCTGCTAAAGATTTCGTTTCATATGGATTAAAAATAAATTTCTGATCCATCGGAATTTTGTTGTCTTTTTTCTCAATCGCTGACCACGTTTTTTCATTGGCATAAATAGGCAACTTGTACTTGCGTGCTAAAACGCCTAATCCTTTAATGTGATCAATATGTTCATGTGTGACTAAAATACCATTTAAATCAGCTATATTTTTATCAATCTGACTAAATAGTTCTTCCATCTTTTTACCTGTAAGACCTACGTCTACTAGGATACTACCTTTATCGCTTTCGACATACGTCGCATTTCCTGTACTACCACTCGCTAAGACACTCATTCGTATCAAGCGGTTTCACCCTTTCTACTAAGAACACACTGCTGCATCTACATTAGACATCTCTAAACATGTCTATCGTCTTCACAGTTGCTTCAAAAATTTAAATTTATCACGTTGCTCATCAGTCATATCGTTGTTACTGCTATACTTCACTGACCGTTTACAGTAACTCGTATGACATTCATATGTACGTTCTACGTGCTGTGAGTTGATTCATCGTCCCGTTCTTGAATTTCACTATTACATTATACTATAACAAGTAGTGTTATGCGTCATCAATTACTCTGATTTTGAAATTCTGTCAAAATCATGGTCGTAGGACTTGTGGGAAAACAAAGTTTCTAAAATAATTCACTCAATCCAAAGTTGTTGCATATCCACTATATCCTATTAACATTATAGCCCGGGAAATAGTGCACGCAGACAACCGTTACTGTGCCTCTAGCATTTTCTTGTTAACAGCGCCCAAACTATATTACTATTTTTTGTTATTCACTGTTGATATTTTACCTTGTGCGCTAAACCACTAACTATATTTTAAAATAGTGCTACAATCACTTTAGGAGCAACTTAAAGTTGCTCTATGTAATTACAGTTGCAATAATATCTTTGATAGTTTTATATAAATCATAGTCATATTCGCTTTCATTATCACAATGGCTATGTTAAGTGCTTTAAATAATATTCAACACACTCCCGCGTTACATATACGATTGTTAGGTCCCTCTTTCACTCATGATGTGTAATGCTTTAAAATAACACAACTAGTTTCTTATTAATAATTATTTAGCGCTTGATGGCACTTACTCCTCTATAATACTATCAAGATATCCACTTCCTTACTTACAAATTTTATATTTTCAATTTGCAGTTGTGTATTTTATATACAAAATGAGCGCCTACCGTCTGGGTAAGCGCTCATTATTTAACTTTCCTCGATTATTTTAGGACTTTTTGAGACGGCTTCAACGTAGTATGTTTTTACTTTGTCCTCGCCGGCATGTTTAACTTTGATTTCCCAATTACCTTCTAATACTTGCACATTAGGTTCTTTAACTACGGTGTAATAACCAAGGCGTAATTTCGTCACTTCGTCATCTTGTTTTAAATAACGATTGTAATACAGTGCTTCAATTGCTGATCGTGCACTGATGACTTGTTTTTTGCTGTTATTTTCACCTTTAGACGGTTCTATTGTCTGCATAGCCGTTTGTCTATAATCTGTGGCCTCTTCATCGTCATTAATATTGAACGTCAATTGTGCTTTATTATTATTCATAATCGGAAATGATTGATATGTTTGTTCGAAGGTTACTTTATCATCGCTGACATCTCTCATTTGATATTGTGTACCTTTATACACATCATCGACAATGAATTTTTTTAAATCGGTAAAGGCATCATTTTTAATACTGATGGCGTCTTTCATATCTCCTTTAGCTACACGTCCAGATGACTCCGCAGATACATCATCTTTGTCCTTCGCATAAGACGAAAAATCTTTCGAGCGTGCAGTCAGTAACTGCATTTTTACGCCATCGACGGATTGAAGATGTTGCGGAATAGTGATTTCTTCTTGTTTGAAATCTACTTTATTTTCGTCCTTGCTTTCATTGATATGTGATTTATTTACTTTGTCGATATAAATCACAATCAGGGAGATATTGACTAGAATAAAGACGATGATAAATAATGTTTTTGCACGTTTCCAGTTCATTATTCTAGCCTCCCATCTTTATACGGATGCCATTTGCCGTCATATTCAACATACCATTGTGGCGTAAATTCACTATTACGTTGAATTTCAATATCTTTATTATCCGGTTTATCATTCATCGTATAACCAATTGCTAAGTCTGTAACTTTCTCAAAATCAATAGTTCTGTTATTTGCTAAAGACGATCTCACTTCTTCAGCACCCGGTAAATCAGTTTCACTGTCACCACTATCAATCGTAACATTTGTTTTTAATAAGGAACGAGCATAACTAAATATGCCTTTCTCACTCCATGACACTTTAATTTGATTTAAGTCGTTTTCATTAAAGGTTGGTCGTCCATTTAAAAATAGTTGATACGTTAATTCGCCACTATCGTTATTTGTACTAAATAGACGGAAATCATCTGTGAAACCACCGTGGCTATTAATATAGTCAAATGTACTTGGAATCGTATCTTTCATATTGTTCGAGCGATCTTCATCCTCTGACAAATTAGTATAACGATAACGTTCGGTTTCATCATTGTAATTTGCAACGCCAGTATTATTATTGTAAGTCGTAGTTCCACTTTTCGCACTACGCACAACTAGCGAATCATTAAAGAGAATTGCATTCATCGCATCAACACTAATACGATTATAAATCGTGCGATATGATTTTAATCCTTTAGGATCATCTGGTGCATAAATATGTGTCGCTTTATCGATAGTGTCCTTACTCGTAATAATTTCAGTGTAAGGTTGCATTTTTTTGTTTAAGCTACTTAAAGCTTGTTTCAATTTACTTGTTTTTGCTGTTGTCGTCATGCGAACGACATCATGTCTATCTTTACTCACCGCATATAATTGCACTTTGCCATTGTGACTTTGGTCAATTAATAAGCGATTAAATTTAAAGTTATTCGGTATTTTCGCACTGATATTTAGTGATTGTCCTAAATATGTTGCTAAAGGCATATCATACGTAAAATCAAGTACCACAAAATCATCACTTAAATCTGGAATAATCAAATTATGTTGACTGTGCATACGTTCAGCTCGTGTGACACGTTGATCCATTAATGGGTCCAACATTGTTTTAACGTTATCTTTAGTCGCTGTGACGCCTTCCGTATCTTCACCTTTTGAATGGATGATTTGATACGGCGTCACAACTTGCTCCATACCTTGATTAAGTGGTTTACCGATAGCATGTGTTTGCTTGTCTTTATCTGTCTGATTATCGACATTAGCTAAGTCTGGCGAGAAATTCCAAGTCATATAAGTGAGGACGCCACTCATAAGCACTAAGATAACAAGGATAATCGTTTTAATTAGTTCTTTATTCTGCATCCCAATCACCATCTTCAATGACTTCACAAGGAAGTGTAATAAAGATTGACGTACCTTGTCCTTCGACACTGTTCGCCCAAATGCGTCCATTATGAGCTTCAACAATCTCTTTGGAAATTGCGAGTCCTAAACCTGTACCACCCATCTTACGCGTTCGTGCTTTATCTACTCGATAGAAACGATCAAATATTTTATCCACATTATTGATTGGAATACCAATACCATTGTCTTTAATACGAATCGTCATACGATTATATAATGCGTTTTGTTTCACGTGAAACTCGACGCGTTTATTACCACGAGAATATTTTATAGCGTTGGTAATGACATTATCAAACACTTGTGTCATTTTGTCTGGATCAAGTTCTGTAAAGATAGTGTTGTTTGGAATTTCACGTACAAATTGTGTTTCTTTCGCTGACATCTCATGTCTATTAATAATTTTATTAATAAAGGAATTAAAATCTACAATTTCTTTTGTAATTTGTTCTGATTCATTATCCATTTTCGATAACTGTAATAAATCATTAACTAAACGTATCATACGTTCTGTTTCTTCGCGTGTAACAGAAAGGAATTGCGGTGCCAATTGTCCATCTTTCCACGCACCTTCTTCTAAGGCTTCAATATAACTATTCATAGACGTTAATGGTGTCCGTAATTCGTGTGACACGTTGGCCACGAATTCGCGACGTTCACGTTCAACTTGTTGTTGTTCTGTAACATCATGCATTACGGCAATATACCCTGTAACAAAGCCTGTTTCTTGGACAATAGTACTGAAATTCACGCGGGCAATAATATCTTCTACTTCATTAATATCTAATAAGAAACTTTCATTATTTTCTTGAATTTCATCTAGTGAAAATTCATCTTCCAATTTCAAAATGTTTAACATGAAATAGCCGATAATATCTTCTTTTGTAGTCCCCATCATCTTCAATGCCATATCATTGACAATACGAATACGACCACGACGATCTGTGGCGATAATACCATCACTCATATGCGTGATGACGGAATCTAAGCGCCGCTTCTCACTTTCCGTATTAGCTTGTGCTTCTTGTACACGTTTCGACAAGTTATTAAATGCTAATGCGAGCTCTCCAATTTCGTCGTTACCATAAATTTTCACACGTTGCGTATAATTACCTTTCGACATTTCAATCGTTTGGTTACGCATATCTGTAATTGGTTTCGTGATAGTACGTGCAATAAAGAACCCGAGTATTACTGTAATTAACAACGAAATGCCCGTACCAACAATAAAGATTTGATTAATGCTGCTTAACTGATTATATACATCATTAATATCAGCCTCTATGTAGATATCGCCAATTACTGTCCCGTCAGACGTTTTGACTGGCAAATTGTAAACCCACATACGTTGTTTACCATTACCATAATCTTTTAACATAGTATGACTGTTCGCTTCACCAATCGACAAAGCTTTTTGGATGGAATTATCATTCGCTCGTTGGTTAATTAGACTACGCGTAGACTGCTTAGACGTAGCCATAATAATTTGATCGCGATCAATAAAACGAATTTCTTCGATTTCTTGACGGTTCGCATACTCATTCAACAAGTCTTGCACTTCTTTTTGTGCGTTTACAGAACCGTCACTATCGTATACTTTTTCGATATTTATTTCGATTTGTTTCGCATACTGCGTAATATTATTTTTAAAACTTTGAGTCAGTTCTTTCTCAAGACTATTGGTAAAATACAAACCGATAATTTGCATCCCGATGACAATTAGTAATACATAGACAATAACAAGCTTCGTGTGTAGAGATTGAAAATGTTTAAGCCATTTCATCTACGTGGCCTCTAATCATGTTGTTGGAGAAAATATCCAACGCCTCGACGAGTCACGATATATTCTGGATGTGAAGGATCATCCTCGATTTTTTCACGTAAACGACGAATTGTTACGTCTACCGTACGTACATCACCAAAATAGTCATAGCCCCAAACTGTTTGTAATAAATGTTCACGTGTCATAACTTGCCCCATATGTTTAGATAAATAATGGAACAATTCAAATTCACGGTGAGTCAATTCGATATCATCACCACGTTTTTTAATCGAATAAGCATCTGGATAAATTGTAATATCTTTAATCACAATTTCATTAGTCTCTTCGTTAACTTCTTGTGCTGGTTGTGAATAATGACGACGTAAGTTCGCTTTCACACGTGCAATTAACTCACGTGTACTAAACGGCTTCGTCACGTAATCATCTGCACCTAATTCTAAACCTAAGACTTTATCAATTTCTGAATCTTTAGCTGTTAACATAATGATTGGCATTTCATATTTCTTACGTACTTCACGACATACTTCCATACCGTCACGCCCAGGTAACATAATATCTAGCAAGACAATATCTGGCTCTTCGTCATATATTAAGTCCACTGCATCGTTACCATCGTACGCGCAGAATACTTCATATCCTTCTTTTTTTAAGTTAAATTCTAAAATATCAGCAATTGGTTTTTCATCATCGACTACAACAACTTTTCTAGCCATATTATAAACCTCATTTCTAAATTGTGTATTTTATTCAATAATTACACAGTACTCTATTATATAATTTACCATTTATAGCAAGCGAATTCTATTTATCCAAATAAAAAATAATTTGAGTGCATTGTATAATTATACCATGTTCCGCTACAATTCTGAATTTTTCTATTTTCCCACATACGTACTTTTATCTTAACTTAAGTTGCAGGCGAACAAAAGAGCTTGTGACGAGAACTATAAAAAGAAGACTGAAACAATTTTCTGTTCCAGTCTTATAAAACATATTAGCAATAAATCCCATTTCAATATTACGTTCGTTCTTCTCATGTTCTTCACAGCAATTACTTAAGTCTTACACTTGTTTCTGTTTCTTTATAAAGAGTGCACAAATAAAACCTATGACAGTTATTGCACAAATGAAGATAAAGGTAAACTGAATACCACTAGAGACAATTGCTTCTGGGGCTAGTTGTGCTTTTGCTGCAGTAACTTGTTGCATATGATTCGTATAAATAGCAATCGCGATAGCTGTTCCTGCTGAGCCCCCGACTTGAATTAATGTAGTAATCGTTGCTGAACCATCTGCATACAATGCTTGTGGTAGCTGATTTAAGGCATTTGTTTGTGCTGGCATCATTACCATTGAAATACCGACAAAGAGTAGCATAAAGGCACAAATAATGATCCACACTGGTGTCGTTGTCGAAATCGTTAACGTAAAGATTAATGTAGCGATAAACATAGTCGCAAATCCAAAGATACAGAAATAGCGTGCACCATAACGATCAAATAATGAACCAACTACAGGTGACAATAATAAATTCACAGCATTACCCGGTAGCAATATAAGTCCTGCTATAACTGAACTAAATAATAATGCTCCTTTTAAATATAATGGTAATAAAATACCTGTAGACAAAATACATAAGATAACTAAAAATACTAGTAACGCTCCCAACGTAAACATTGGGTATTTAAACACGCGTAAATTGAGCATTGGCTCATTTAAGCTAAACTGACGTAGTGTGAATACGATCAAACTAATAATACCAACAACTAATGGCACCCAGACAATCCATTGTGTTAATGATGCTGTGCCCATTGAACTTAAGGCAAATATTAAGCACGCAAAGCTAAGTGTCGATAGTAAGATTGAGATAATATCAATACGTGGTCGAGTTAACTCTGCCACATTTTCTACTGTAGTCAGTGCAATACATAGCACTACGATGTATAACAGTGCACTAATCCAAAAGATAAAATGCCAGCTTGAAGCTGAAATAATAATACCTGCTAAAGTTGGACCTACGGCGGGGCCAGCTGTAATTACGAGTCCCATTATTCCCATTACAGCGCCTCGCTTTTCTAGCGGAAAAATTAACATTAATACTGTAATCATAATAGGTAATAATAGCCCCGTACCTAATGCTTGAATCACACGTCCGGCTAATAGCACTCCAAAATTAGGTGCTAAAGCACCACTAATAACTCCTACTAACGATAATATTAAGCCTGCAAAAACGAGTGTTCTAGTACTAAACCATTTCGTTAAATATGCTGAAATGGGTACCATACAAGCCATCGTTAGTAAATAACCTGTCGTTAACCATTGTGCCAATGCTGCTTCGATTTGAAAGTCTGCCATAATATCTGTTAAAGCCATATTTAGAGCTGTTTCACTAAATAAGCCCATAAATCCACCAATCATTAAGACAAATGCAAATAGCTTTGGTCTTTGTACTTCTACTTGTGTTGCCATTGTGACATAATCTCCCTTTTTCTTTATGTTATTTCCGTATTACTTCGTCTAAACTATGTAGTCGAACTAAAACACTCCGACTCATAGCCTGAGACATCATGCCGTCTAGCACACCTCCATAATACTAACTTTGTTACTTTACCAAAATATATATAAAATTGTCAACTAGGTTGACAATAATATAAAAAATAAGAGCGCGTGTGAAAGCATTTAATATTGTCGCTTTCCTGTACTCGCTCTAATAATGGTCAGTCAGCATAAGACAATACACCGACGATTAATATATCTAAGACTCAATTAAAAGTTTAACTCAGTCATTTTTTAGCTATAGTAGGTAAATCCCAATCTGTTTGAAGTAATGCTTTTAATTGCTCAAATTGAGCTACGCCTATCTTTGTTTTAATATGTTGTTCTAATTCTTGTTGATAAGCCTGATTGCGTTGCCATAAATCACGACCTAATGTTGTAAGGTTTACACATTTTTCTTTTTTATTACCTGTGACTGCTTTTAGTACTACAAGCTCTTTTTGTTCTAGTTGTTTAACCGTTTTGTGTATCGCTTGGCGCGTCAATTTCACGAGTGCTGTTAATTCAGACAAGGTATATGTTTCGGCACCAATAATAGAGATGATATACCACTCTGAAGATGATATTTTGCTTTCCTGATCCACATTAGCTGCTGTTTCAGTTAGCTGTCTCAATTGCGCATGACGTTCGCTGAGTAAATCAATAAAATCTAACTCATGTAGTTGTTGGTTACCACTCATAACTTTGCCTCCTCTTACTCCTCATCATAAGCTATTTTCTAGTTAAACGCACAAAAAAATGCCCATCCTATTGGATGGGCAATACGGTCTCGACGGGAATCGAACCCGCGATCTCCTGCGTGACAGGCAGGCGTGTTAACCGCTACACTACGAGACCTAAAAAATGGTGACTCCTACGGGACTCGAACCCGTGTTACCGCCGTGAAAGGGCGGTGTCTTAACCGCTTGACCAAGGAGCCTCTCTTAAGCACAAAAATAATTATAGCAACTCTTCGTAATGAAGACAAGCTATTTTTTAAATTTTTTTAGTATAATTTTCCTTATTAATTGTATAAAGTGTGAATTCGTTTGATTAACCGTTGTTAGTAGCTAAAAAAACCGTTAACTCGCTTAACAAATAACCTTCAATATAATGATTTTCTCTGTCGAGCGATACGCAACATAGAGAACGCATTATCTTATAATCTGCATGAACGTTCTATTCACTACTATGCTTGCGAACAAGCAACGACTAACGTCTGCACGCCATCACTTAATAGTTATTACCTGCTACACATAGCAACATTATTGTGCTAACACTAAGTGCGCATCCTAGCTTCTTTTTTACCGTTACTATATAAAGCCCACTGTAATATGTTAGCTGTAAGCCTCTCGGATAGACAACCCGCACAATCACCCTCATTTATAGCACAAAAAAGTCCTTATCGACAGACAGAAAACTGTTGTCGATAAGGACTAACTATATTATTACCATAAAGGTGCAATTAAGTTTGTTTGATTACGATCTGGACCTACTGAGAAGATTGAAATGTTAACATTACATAATTCAGAAATACGCTCTAAGTATCTACGTGCGTTATCTGGTAATTCATCTAATGTACGACATTTTGTGACATCTTCTGTCCAACCTGGTAATTCTTCAAAGATAGGTTGGCATCTTTGTAAGTCACTTAAGTTTGCTGGGTACTCAGTAATTTCTTTACCATCTAGCTCATATGCTGTACAAATTTTCACTGTGTCTAAACCTGTTAAGACGTCGATTGAGTTAATAGACAGATCAGTAATACCACTTGCACGACGAGAATGACGTAATACTACAGAGTCAAACCAACCGACACGACGTGGACGTCCTGTTGTTGTACCGTATTCACGACCAACTTCACGGATATGATGACCATCTTCATCAAAGAGTTCCGTTGGGAATGGGCCGTCACCTACACGTGATGTATAAGCTTTACATACACCAATAACTTTAGAAACGAATGTTGGACCTACACCGCCACCTACAGTTACGTTTCCAGCAACTGGATTACTTGATGTAACAAATGGATATGTACCATGGTCAATGTCTAACATTACACCTTGTGCACCTTCGAATAATACTTTTTCTTCTGCAACAAATGCATCATCCAATACTTTAGCTGTATCTGTAACGAATGGTGCTAAGCGTTGTCCAGCTTCATAATAAGCATCGAAAATTTCTTCAAATGTAGGACATTCTTTATCGAACATGCCTTTGAAATACGCTGCTTTATGTTCAAGGTTTTCTTTTAATCTTGTTTCAAACGTTGCTTTGTCTAATAAATCGGCAACACGAATACCAATACGTTGAGCTTTATCCACATATGCAGGACCGATACCTTTTTTCGTTGTGCCTATTTTATTGTCTCCACGGCGCTCTTCTTCATATTCATCTTGTTTTAAATGATAAGGTAAAATAACTTGCGCACGGTTTGAAATACGTAAATTATCTGTAGAGATACCTCTTTCATTTAGTCCATCTAATTCTTTCAATAATGCGATTGGATCTACAACTACACCGTTACCAATAACAGCGAGTTTGTCTTTATAAAAAATACCAGATGGTACTAAGTGTAATTTATAAGTCTCTCCATCGAATTTAATTGTATGACCTGCGTTATTACCACCTGAAAAACGTGCAATAACGTCTGCTTCTTCTGCTAAGAAATCTGTAATTTTACCTTTACCTTCGTCTCCCCATTGTATCCCAACTACTACGATTGATGACATATGAGCACCTCCAAGTTTTTCTCAATTAACCATTACGTATTCTACCAAGAGATGAGCTATATTGCAAACAAAAATCGAACATTGATTTGACGAAAACACAATGCTATCCCTGTATTTTTATTTTCTGATAATTTAGAGTTAATCATTGTCATATCAATGTTTTATCGCTGTTATAATCAAAAATACAACACATACTTCCATTAAAAATATTGTGAAAATAATAAATAAAAAACGTACATTAAATACATGTATCAGTTTAATGTACGGTAAAAATAATTTTATATTTTTTTCTTATCCCATTTCGGCATGCGCATAATCAATGTCAGTAAATTTATTATATTGCTTCATAAAGTGCAATTTAACAGTACCTGTCGGACCGTTACGCTGTTTGGCAATAATAATTTCTATTTCCCCATTGTCGTCGTTTGTTTGTGGCTCAAAGTTTGTGTTATCATCGTCTTCATCATCTTCGCCACGATTATAATAATCATCACGATATAAGAAAGCGACGATATCCGCATCTTGCTCGATAGACCCTGATTCACGAATATCACTCATCATTGGACGCTTATCTTGTCGTTGTTCCACGCCACGTGATAACTGACTTAATGCGATAACTGGGCACTCTAATTCCCTGGCAATGGCTTTCAAGGTACGTGAAATTTCAGAGACTTCTTGTTGACGGTTATCTGAAAAGCGTGAACCGCTACCTTGAATTAATTGTAAATAGTCTATTACTATCATATCTAAACCATGCTCTTGTTTCAGTCGACGGCATTTAGATCTTATATCAGTAATACGAATACCTGGCGTATCATCTATAAAGATTTTCGTACGTGATAACTTACCGACAGCAATCGTAAAACGATTCCAGTCTTCTTCAGTCATCGTACCCGTACGTAAACGGTTTGAATCAACATTTCCCGAACTACAAATCATACGAGTAGCCAATTGGTCAGCACCCATCTCGAGTGAGAAAATGCCTACCGAATAAATGTCTTCATGCGTCGCGACTTTTTGTGCGATATTTAAAGCAAAGGCAGTCTTACCTACCGATGGACGTGCCGCTAAAATAATTAAATCATTACGGTTAAAACCTGCAGTCATTTGGTCTAAATCACGATAGCCTGTTGGTATACCAGGTGTTTGACCGCTATTTTGGTCTAGTAACTCTGCATTCTCGTACACGTCTCCTAAGACATCTCGAATATCTTTGAAGCCATCACTTTCACGTGATGATGATAACTCTAAAATGCGTCGTTCAGCATCATTTAGAATCGTATCAAGTTCTAATTCATCGTTATAACCATCGTTCGCAATACTATCAGCTGCTTGGATTAATTTACGCTTTGTGGCGTGCTTAAAGACAATTTCAGTATAGTATTGAACGTTACGTGTGGTCGGAACGTTGTTTGTTAATTCTGCTAAATACTGCGGACCACCTGCTTCACTCAATCGGCCTTCTTGCGACAGCTGATCCATAATAGTGACTACATCGATATCTTTATTATCTTCATTTAAGTTCATCATTGCTCTGAAGATATGTTGATGCGCCCCTCTATAAAAGGACTCAGGAAGCAACACTTCCTGAGTAGTATTAATCAATTCTGGATCGATGATAATGGCACCTAAGACAGATTGTTCAGCCTCGTTACTATGTGGCATTTGATTTTGTTCATACATTCCATCCATTTTTCCAATTACACCTCATATCTCAATCCAAAATTATTGTTCAACCGTGTGCACACGAATCGTACCTTCTACTTCTTTGTCTAATTTCACTGGTACATTTGTATAACCTAAAGCATGGATACCATTTGGTAAATCCATTTTACGTTTATCTAATTTAATGTCGTGTTGCGCTTTTAAAGCTTCAGCGATTTGTTTACTACTTACTGAACCAAACATTTTACCGCCTTCACCCGTTTTTGCAGAAACTTCAACTTCGATGTCTGCTAATTGCGCTTTTAGTTGTTTAGCATCGTCAATTTCTTGTTGTCTTTCCGCTTCAGCAGCTTTATTTTGTTGTTCTAATTGTTTTAAATTTCCAGCTGTTGCTTCGACAGCTAATTTATTTTTGATAAGGTAATTATTTGCATAACCTACTGGTACATCTTTAACTTCGCCTTTTTTACCTTTACCTTTAACGTCTTGTGTGAATATTACTTTCATGCGTCTTCACTCCTACTCATTTGTTCTGTTATTGCTTGTTGTAATTGTGCAATGGCTTCTTCTACGGAAACATCTTTCAGTTGTGTCGCCGCATTAGTTAAATGGCCACCGCCGCCTAATGCTTCCATTGTTAATTGCACATTGACTGCACCTAGAGAGCGGGCAGACATGCCAATTAAGTTTTCTTCTCTACGTGCTACGACATAAGATGCCTCTACACCATCTAAACTTAACAGCTCGTCGGCTGCTTGTGCAACTGTCACCGGATGATAAGTTTTATCGTCTGGACCGTGTGCTATAGCTACACCGTTATCTTGTAATTCGACCGTACGAATTAACTCTGTTCGATTAATGTACGTATCAATATCATCTTTTAAGAAATGTTGCGTTAAGATAGTGTCTGCACCGTGTGCGCGTAAATAACTTGCAGCATCAAACGTACGTGAACCCGTACGTAATGTGAAGTTACGTGTATCGACGATAATACCTGCAAACATGACCGTCGATTCTAAACGTGTTAACCGTTGTTCCGTCGGTTGATACTCTAGCAGCTCTGTGACTAACTCTGCTGTCGAACTAGCATATGGTTCCATATATACTAATAGTGGACTTGAAATAAAGCTTTCTCCACGTCGATGATGGTCAATGACTACTTTACGGTTTGCTTTGTTTAAAATATTTTCATCAATGACCATTTCTGGTTTATGCGTATCAACAACGACTACTGTTGTTTTTGAAGTCATCATATCCCATGCGTCATCCGAATTGATAAAACGATTTTTTAATTCTGGTTTTTCATCAATAGCATCCATAACACGTCTTAGTGTTGGATCAATATCTGAATCATTTAACACGATGTAAGCATCTAAGTTATTCATCATCGCAAAACGTGAAACCCCTATGGCAGCGCCAATAGCATCTAAATCAGGTCGTGTGTGACCCATAATAATTACTTTATCGCCTTCCATTAAGATGTCTTTTAACGCATGTGAAATAACACGCGCTCTAACACGCGTACGTTTTTCCATCGGGTCAGTCTTACCACCATAAAATCGAACGTTACCGTTCATATTTTTAATAGCGACTTGGTCACCACCACGGCCTAAAGCTAAATCAAGGCCAGACTGTGATAATTCACCTAAATCGATTAAGTTTTCCGAACCTTCACCGACACCGATACTTAAAGTTAATTGTGCACGGTAACCGACACTCTTTTCACGTAATTGACTAAGAATATCGAAGTTCGTTTCTTCAATGTCATTTAAAATACGTTGGTTTAAATATGCTACGAATTGATCTGTACTATAGCGTTTGAAATAAATATCATATTCTGATGCCCAACGACTAATAACACGCATCACCATAGAGTTAATTTCAGATCGTTGCGTATCGTTCATATTTTGCGTAATCTCATCATAGTTATCTAAGAATAAAGTCGCGATAATCGGTTTTGATTCATTATATAGCTCATTCGTATGTACTTCTTCAGTAATGTCGAAGAAATACAATACGTGTTCTTCTTCTGAATATCTCACACGATAGTAATATTCATTATCTTGGATTTCAATTTCTTTGGTTTTTTCTAGTTGCTTTAAAATATTAGGATATACTTCATTAATCGGATCAGAAATTACGTTTCTAGCTGAACGCTCTAACATAAACTGGTTCATCCACTCTATGTTTTCATTTTCATCTATTACAATCATACCAATAGGTAAGTGTTTAATAGCAGTATTGCTACCAGCTGATATGTGTCCACTTAGTTCGTCTACATAATTGTCCATCTTGTGCAACGCTTGCCTCACCATTAATGCTGTGAGAATAATAATCACAATTAATATTGCCCCAGCAATACCTGCAATGAGTTGGCTGAAAATAAACCATACTACTACAAGTGCAATTGCCGTGAGCGCCATAATAATAAATGGTAAAACTAACGCTTTCTTAGTGGATTGACGGTTCATTTTTCCACCTCAAATCATTTTTTAATGATACCTTTTAAATTAAATGCTAAATCTATAAAACCGATTAAAACTACAATATGTGTTAATGGTGTTAATATTGTCCCTATAACCATTAATAACACTGTTAATATAGGCGGCATTGACTTGGCTTTGCCGAAGAAATGAATCACACTTAGCCCCTGAATATACATACATAATGATAACACAATTTCAAAATTTAATACGATACTTTGAAATGTACCCGGTTGGACGGCAAACATAACACAAATAAGTACAATTACATACATGAATAGTAATGACTTTCTCATTTGCCATGCGAATAGTGGTTTGAAAATTGGTGTCGCTACTTTAAATTTACGTAAAATTGGAAATGTAATCAGCAAGTTAATCAAGATCAATACAAATGCCGTTACAATAACGTAACTTGGTAGTTGAACTGCCATTTGACGAAAGCTTTCTTCTAACATTTGTTTATAATCGCCTTCGACACCACTACTTGTAATTACAGTATGCATTTGATCTTTTAGTGGTTTCGTTAATGATGCTGCACTAGGAATTTTATTAAATGCTTGTAATAACATAAATGCGACTAACGTTATGATACTGACAAACGTTGTCGTAATATATAAGATACGTTCTTTAGACGTACGTTCGGTTAATAGCTGACCGATGATAAAACTTAACACAAGTATTAAGACCATTACGCTTAATACAAAAACATTTCCTAACAATGTCGTTAGGATTACTGTTATCACAGCCGCTAGACCAAAAGATTCTTTGGATTTCTGCCATAACACGATGCCTGGTATCGTCGCAAAAAGACATAAAACAAGACCAAGCGGCGGTAATATATGCAAGACTAAAGCTACTATAATTAATGCTAAAATACTCAATATAGTTGCTTTAGGTTTTATTTTTGAAAACAAATTCGCCACTCCTATACTTTTTTGACTGTATTACTATTCTAACCTCTTTAAAAGTTTTATACAATTATAGGAAATATATTATAACTGTATTTCTTAAATTCTACTAGAAACGCGACACGTCACTACTTTTTGTAGATTTTCATCTATCACAAAGACACTTTTATACACATAGTTTACTCAAACTCACTGTACACATCAAAATGCCTTAATTTTAGCAGCTTACACACTAAAATTAAGGCATCAGTGTTATTTACGTTTAAATTGCGATACTTTTAAGAAATGATACAAGTTTGGCGCCCAATCATTGAAATTTAATAAGAAGCCATCATGTCCTACATTATCAGGCACAAAGAAATGACGATGATATTTGAAACGCTCCCCTACTGCACGTACTAAATCATCTGGATACAGTAAATCATCAGTAAAGCCCATTGTTAATACTTTTGTTTCTAATGAACTTAGCACCTCGGTAACATCATCTCGACCACGGTCAATATCATGACTATCTAAGACATCCAGCAGTGTTAAGTAACAGTCTAAATCAAAGTTTTTTTTGAATTTGTTTCCTTGATGTCGTTGATATGCAACGACTTGATCTGGTGTAAAGCGTTTATCATAACTTTTAGACGAGCGATACGTTAAAAATCCTAACTGTCGTGCAATGCTGAGACCATCCGTACCACCAAGATGTATCGCTTGGCGTGATATTTCATTAAAAGCTCTACTATATGACGACGTTTTGTCAGTAGCTGCTAAAATAACTGCTTTGTTGACTTCAAACTTTCGATTGTACAATAACTCCATAGTCTGCATACCACCAAGTGAACCACCGATTAAAATATCTATCCGGTTATATCCCAATGCTGCAATGCCCACTTCAATTGCACGCACAATGTCTCTTAAAGTTACTGATTTAGGAAAATCTTCATCTATTAATGCTGAACTAGAACCAAATGGACTCCCAATAACATTGAATGTTAAAAACTGATAATCATTGACTGGCATATAACCACCATCGATAATTTCACGCCACCAGCCCGGATCGTCTTCTGTCCCATAAGTAAGATGATTGCCTGTCAATGCATGACAAACTACTACGAGTGGTTGACCTTTATACCCTACGTGTTCATATCTTAATTTTAAATTATTAATCGTTTCTCCCGATTCTGTTGTAAAGGGGCCTAATTCTAATGTATCAACTGTATAATTTGTCATTGTTTTCCTCCTACCAAAAATTAAAAAACCTCTTACCCGATATAAGTAAGAAGTTCTTAATTACTTATCATTCGAATAGCACTCGTTGGTTTTAGCACCGTGCTTAACAAGTCGGTTGCTGAAGCGTCATCGGGCCAAGTCCCTTAGCTTCTCAGAATAAGATTTAATTTTATTTAGTATATCGCTATGTCTTTAGACGAATATTGCGTATAAGCATCTCAAAAATCTAAATTTTCTAATTACTTTCATTCTAACGAATAACGTTTACTACTTCAATGCTAAACATCAAAATAATAAACGAATCATCGCCATGACAAAAATACCTGCCAAGATGGTTATAGTTAAACTACGTGTTACTAATGCTACGAGTACAGTGGGAATTATCGTTACTAAAAATGGGATGTTTAGACTATAACCAAAGCTCCCACTCTGTTGTTCAATCACACCATCGATAATTAATGCGGTGAATAAAGTAATCGGAATAAATGACAACCACTTAACGACTTGCTCTGATAGTTGAATCTTCGAAATTACAATAAATGGGATAATACGTGTTAACCATGTTACTAAACCACATATCACAATAATAATTAACATATGTACTGAAGTAGTCATCGTGTCATCACCACCCCTAAACACGCTGCAATTACTGAAGATAAAATAATTGCTACATAAGTCGGCATGATTAGACTGAATAGCAACATCATGACAAGAACACTAACAATCAATATTAAGTAAATTGAAATATAAGAACGTTGAACCGTCTCAAATTGTGACACTGCTAAGAAAATAAACATGCCGACAATCGCAAAGTCGAGTCCAAAAACATCGGGATTTTGTATGTATTTACCAAAGACTGCACCTACAACACTCGCAAGCGTCCAAAATAAATACGCTGTAATGTTCAGTCCATGCAACCAACGATCATTGATTTTCTCGCCTTTTAAATGTGGTGTGATAGCTACACCAAATGTTTCATCTGTAACTAACGTTGATAAACCTATACGATTCCACAAGCCATAATTTTTATAACTTGGCGCCAATGTCATACTTAATAAAAACATTCTAGAATTGACGATAAATGTAGTAAGTACGATCGCAGAAATTGGTGTACCAGCTATAACTAAACTACAAATAATAAATTGTGCTGCACCTGCATATATTAATAAACATAACAAGATTATTTCGAGCAAACTAAAACCAGATGCTACAGCCACAATGCCAAATGATAAGCCTACACCCGCGTAGCCTAATAATGTAGGAATACATTCTTTCACACCTTGCTTAAATGTCACACGTTCAGTCATTTCATCCCTCCTAAAGCGTAAAATAATAGTAACAGTCTAATATAGAAATAAAGGAACATCAACAAGGCTAGACTTAGGTTTGTGCGAGGTCAGACTACCGGTATACTAAAAACCGCTTTGTTTCCCCTCTTTTATCTGTGCTATGCAGTATTGATTTTATGTTTTTTTACTCCCCCTACCCTGTTAAAATTTTCAAAAATAGTTATTAATTATAACTTTTAATATTAAATTTCCATTTATTACAGTATTATTATATATGTTTATGTTTATATTTTTTATATCTTGAATGCATTTTATATTTTATTGTTTCTATCTTTTTCGGATAATCTTTTGTTATTTTATCCATTCTTGTAGACTCCCCTACCCTCTTCGGTGGCCGCTAAAAAGCGCACCATTATGCTTAATGGCGCGCTTTAATTCTATATTGTTATTATTATTATTGCGTTACGGGACCGATAACTGTTTTGCCGCCCATAAATGGTACAAGTACTTCTGGAATAGTCACTGAACCATCGGCATTTTGATAATTTTCAACGATGGCAGCAAACGTACGTCCTACTGCTAATCCACTACCATTTAGTGTATGTGCTAATTCTGGTTTTGCTGTTTTATCACGTTTAAAACGAATATTAGAACGTCGTGCTTGGAAATCTGTGATATTTGAACATGAACTAATTTCTTTATAGTCATCATAGCTTGGTAACCATACTTCGATATCATAAGTTTTACTTGAACCAAAGCCAATATCACCTGTACATAAAATGACACGACGATATGGTAATTCTAATTCTTCTAAAATGGCTTCTGCGTGATTTGTCATTTCTTCTAAAGCATTCCAAGAATCTTCTGGTTTTTCAAATCTCACCATTTCAACTTTATCGAACTGATGGAGACGAATTAAACCACGTGTATCACGTCCAGCTGAACCTGCTTCACTACGATAACATGCTGATTGCGCAGTGAATTTTGCAGGTAACACATCTGGTGCAATGACTTCATTGCGGTAATAGTTCGTTAATGGAACCTCAGCTGTTGGGATGGTATATAAACCTTCTTGTTCTACTTTGAATAAATCTTCTTCGAACTTCGGTAACTGACCTGTACCATACATAGAATCAGCATTCACCAGTTGAGGCACCATCATTTCTGTATAGCCATGTTGAGTTGTATGTTTTGTTACCATGTAATTCATTAACGCACGTTCTAATTGTGCACCTTCACCTGTTAAAAAGACAAAGCGGGCACCAGACACTTTAGCAGCACGTTCGAAATCGACCATTTTTAATTCTTCTACTAAGTCCCAATGTGCTTTTGCTTCGAAGTCAAACGTTCTTGGTGTGCCCCAACGTTTTAATTCCACATTGTCTTCATCTGATGCACCTTCTGGCACATCGTCATGAATAAGATTAGGAATACGAGATAAAGTATCAGTTAATGATTTATCTACTTTAGTTAATTGCTCATCACTTGCTTTAATTTTATCTCCCAAGTCACGCATTTCAGCAATGACATCATCAGCATTTTCTTTATTACGTTTTTTCTGTGCAATCTCTCCACTTACTTTATTACGCTCAGCTTTCATTTGTTCAGCTTCCCCAATCAGTTGGCGGCGTTGTTCATCTAATGCTAATACATCGTCTACAACTTGTGCATCCATGCCTCGTTTAGCAACTTTAGCTTTTACTAAGTCAGGCTCTGTACGGAATAATTTAATATCTAACATCACTCATCTATCCTTCCCATTTATATTTGAATGGACGCAAAAAAGACCACATCCCTGAACAAGGGACGTGGTCTACGCGTTGCCACCCTATTTAACAGTCTAATTAGACTGCACTCTCACTAAAATAACGGTTAAACCGATTGTTCACTCTCGTAGGTAGATTCGTACTAAGACGGATTACTTGTTCACAGCAACCACAAGCTCTCTGAAATCTCGTCATCAATATTACTTAGCCTACAAACAATACTATATGAAGTTAAATTTAATATAGCAAATTACTTAAATCTTTTCAAGCGCGAAACGATTGTCGCGCGTATTTTATTGTTGGTATGAGACATCACGTAAATATTGTGCGACCGCTTCTATATCTTTGTGGAACTGACGATCTTCCGTAATAGACGGTATAATTTGACGGAGTTCATCGTATTTAGCTTTCGTTTTCGGCGATAATTTATCCACATCTTTATGTTCTACTGCTTGTAATGCAATAATACATTCAATTGCAATCACTCGGCGAGAGTTTTCAATCATTTGATAACCATGACGCGAAGCAATAGTTCCCATAGAGACATGGTCTTCTTGGTTAGCTGATGATGGAATTGAATCAACACTTGCTGGGTGTGCCAATGTTTTATTTTCTGACACTAAGCTTGCCGCAGCATATTGCATAATCATAGCGCCACTTTGTAAACCCGGTTGTGGACTTAAAAAGGCAGGTAAGCCATTATTTAGTTGCGGATTTACTAAGCGTTCTAGTCGACGTTCGGCTACATTTCCAAGCTCACTAACACCCAACTTTAAGAAGTCTAACGCAAAAGCTACGGGCTGTCCGTGGAAATTACCACCAGAAATGACTAAAGTTTCATCATCTTCATCAAAAATTAATGGATTGTCATTAGCTGCATTCATTTCACGTTCTAACTGCTCTTTCACATATTGGAATACTTGGAAGCTTGCACCATGTATTTGTGGAATACAGCGCAAAGTATACGCATCTTGTACACGAATTTCTCCTTGTCGTGTCGTCAACTCTGAACCTTCCAACCAATCTAACATACGTTCAGCTACTGCTGTTTGTTCATCAAAATTACGTACTTTATGTACATGCGCATTATATGCATCTGTAATGCCATTTAATGCTTGATGTGTGAGCGCTGCAATCCACTCTGCCTGATAACCTAAACTTGCCGCTTCAATATAATTAATCACACCTTGTGCCGTCATTGCTTGGGTACCATTAATCAATGCAAGGCCTTCTTTAGCTTGTAATTGTAATGGCTGGCGATCTAATTGTTGTAAAACATATCTACTATCTACTTCTTTCCCTTGATAATACACAGATCCTTCACCAATTAAAGCCAGTGCTAAATGTGACAACGGTGCTAAGTCACCTGATGCTCCTAATGATCCTTGTTGTGGGATTATTGGGATAATACGTTGATTAATATAAAATACTAGTTGTTCTACTAATGCGACGGTCGCACCAGAGTGTCCTTTTAATAAAGTATTTAAACGTAGTATCATCATTACTAATGAGACTTCTTCTGAAAATGGTTGACCCACGCCACAGGCATGCGAACGAATTAAATTCGTTTGTAATTGCTCGTATTCACCTTCATCTATACGTACATCACTAAATAAGCCAAAGCCAGTCGTAATACCGTATATTGTTTCTTTGTTATTAATAATACCTTCTACAATAGCACGACTCTGTTTTACACGTGCTAATGCATCTTCTGTAATTACTACATTGTCCTTATTATTTAAGAAATGTTTAATATCGACAATCGTTAATCGTTCACCGGTTAATGCTAATGTCATGTTCCCATCTCCTCTCAAAATACATCCATGCTCACACAGAGTATACGCTTACATTTTCGGGAGAACAATAGCTTTTGCAATACTCGTAATATGGTATTAAATTAGTATTTTAATAGGATAAAGTGCAAAATTTTGACATGACATGAATTTTACTAAAAAATGTCTAATTTTACCTGTTGACTTAACTGCTATGCAGGTATATCATTTTCTATTGTATTTAAAAAATTCTTACGAACAAACAAAGTTATAAACACGTCATATTGTGCGATTTATGTAGCGTAAATATAAAGTGAGAAAAGGAGGTTTCACATTGGAAACATTAGCATCTGTCAACATACCTAAACGAGAAGATGATACACATAAAGGTGATTATGGAAAAATTCTGCTAATTGGTGGCAATGCCAATTTAGGTGGAGCAATTATTTTAGCTGCACGCGCTTGTGTCTATAGTGGCAGTGGTCTTATTACCGTTGCAACACATCCAAATAATCACGCAGCATTACATTCCCGTTGTCCTGAAGCAATGGTAATTGATATTAACGATACAAAAATGTTAACAAAGATGATTGAAGCAACGGATTGCATACTCATCGGACCTGGTCTAGGTTGTGATTTTAAAGGTAATAATGCGATTACTTTTTTACTGCAAAATATTCAGCCACATCAAAAATTAATCGTGGATGGTGATGCTATTACGATTTTCAGTAAATTGAAACCAGACTTACCAACGTGTAATGTCGTCTTTACACCACATCAAAAAGAGTGGGAACGCTTAAGTGGTATCCCTATTGATGAACAAACTTATGAACGTAACCGTGAAGCGGCAGACCGTCTTAATGGTACGATTGTCTTAAAAATGCATGGCACAGAAATCTATTTTAAAGATAATGAGTATAAACTACCTATCGGCACGCCAGCAATGGCAACGGGTGGTATGGGTGATACTTTAGCTGGTATGATAACGAGTTTTGTAGGTCAATTCGATAATATGAAACATGCAGTAACGAGTGCGACTTATACACATAGCTATATAGGTGAATCATTATCAGAATCAATGTATGTAGTACCACCATCTAAATTAATTAGTGAAATACCTTACGCTATGAAAACATTAGAACAATAAAATTACCCCCTTGCTTAACTTCTTACATAGATGCTAAGCAGGGGGTTTCTCGTTGTTAATATAAAATAACACCAGCAATTATTCCTAAAAGTACAATACACCATGACGGCACTTTGCAATATGCTAATAATACAAATAGAATTGCAGCAATTACAAAATCTAGTTGAGACTTAATTGTAGAAGTTATGATGGGATCATACAGTGCTGCAATTAAAATACCTACAACGCCTGCACTAACCGCTTTTAACATAGCTTGTGCATAACGATTAGACTGAACATGTTCCCAAAAAGGTAAGACACCTACTAATAATAAAAATGCAGGTAGAAAGATTGCTATCGTTGCAACAATACCTCCTGTAACACCAGACATCACTGTTCCTATATAAGATGCAAAAGTAAACAATGGTCCAGGCACTGCTTGTGCTAACGCGTAGCCTGTTAAGAAATCAGTCGTACTAATCATTTCAGTCGCCACAAAGGATTGCTCTAATAATGGTAAGACGACATGACCTCCACCAAATACTAATGCTCCTGAACGGTAAAAAGCATCAATCATCGCTATCCATTGAGAAGTCGACGCATAGTTCGCAATAGGCAAACAAATTAATAATATAAAAAACATAATCAGTGCGCTAGCGCCAACTTTCTTCGGTATATTAAAGATTTTCACCATTTTTTGAGCATTATGGTGAGTTCTAAATAATACTAGACCTGCTATAGCAACAATAATCAATGCAGCTAATTGCGACAGTGAATGACTTATTAAGACACTTATAATTAATGTAAACAAGGCGAGTAACTTCGTTTTGACGTCTGGTACTAGCTTTGTAGCCATACCTAAAATAGCATTTAACACAACGGCAACAGCTACTAATTTCAAACCATGCGTCCATGTTAAATTATCACTGTATGACAATAAAAATAGCGCACACAGCATCAAGACAATGACAGAGGGTAAAGTGAAGCCAAGAAATGAAATGACGCCTCCTAATAGACCTCCTTTAGCCACCCCGATACCAAAGCCAACTTGACTACTTGCCGGTCCGGGTAGGAATTGACATAGTGCCACTAAATTAGTGTACTGGCTTTCTGTCAACCATTGCCTCCGCTTAACGTATTCATCATAAAAATAACCTAAATGTGCAGTTGGGCCACCGAATGATGTTAAGCCCAATCGTAGTGATACTAACAATATCTCTAAAAATTTCATATGCTTTCCTCCTTACCACACTTCTCGAGTTAATTCTTGCAATTTTTGCTGACTTTTTCTTAACATAGTACGTCCATAATCTGTAATAGTATATTGCTTTCGCTGTTTACCTTCGACAACTATTTTCTCACTGTGCAATAAACCTTCTGCTTCCATATTATGTAACATTGGATACAACGTCCCAGCACTCATTGAATAACCATGCGTTCTTAATTCTTCTATCATCCAGCTACCATATATTGGGTGTTCATGCGCATGATGTAAAATATGAATATAAATAAATCCAAGAAACATACGGCGTTCTAATTTGGATTCCATTGGAACACTCCTTTCTTAATATCGTTTTTCGATATCGAAATTCGCTTCTATTTTAACATGAAATAAATTCTGTGTACGGACATTTACACAATCTTTATAAACTGTAATATTAGCTATGTCTGAAGAGGGCAAACCGTCTTATAATATATTGCTGAAAAACACCAAAATATAACAAAAAAACAGACTACACGTTACTAGAAAGTAACTCATGTAGTCTGTTCGCTCTATAATATTAATAAATTAAGTTAATGTTTAGGATTCTGAATCATCATTATCTGCGTTATCTATATCTTCATTTACACGATCCATAAAGTCTTGACGTAATGCTTTTGGCTCATCATCTGATGGCGCTTCTGCATTGTCATCACTATCTGTTTCAGTGTGAATAGCGTTACCTGGTGCATCATCAGCAATGACTTGTTCCGAATTATCACCTGTCTCTGTAGCTGATGTTGCTTCTTCTGTTTCTACTGCTTCAGACGCTTCGTCTTCCTCGTCGACTTTTGCTACTGTAGAAACGAATTGTTCGTCTGATAATTTAATTAATCGTACACCTTGTGCCGCACGACCATTTTGTGAAATATCCTGTACATCAATACGGATAATCACACCAGAATTTGTTACAACCATTAAGTCTTCTTCACCTGTCACTGTCGTGATACACACAATGTTACCATTTTTCTCTGTAATAGTGGCTGTCTTAATACCTTTACCACCACGGTTAGATAAACGGTATTCATTCACTGGTGTACGTTTACCGTAACCATTTTCAGTCACAACGAGCACCTCATCATCACTGGCATCATCAGCAACATCTAAGCCAACAACTTGGTCGCCTTCACGTAAAGTGATACCTTTCACACCTGATGCTGTACGTCCTAATGGGCGTAGAGATGTTTCATGGAATCGGATTAATGATGCATGTGCTGTACCGATTAAGATATCTTGCTCACCATCTGTTAAACGGACTGCAATCAGTTCATCGTCATTTTTAAAGCCAATGGCAATTTTACCGTTTTTATTAATGTGTGAGAAGTTACTTAATGCTGAACGTTTGACGATACCTTTTTTCGTTGCAAAGACTAAGAAATCATCTTCACTTTCTAAGTCTTTCACTGCAATCATCGTACTAATGTTTTCGTCATTGTCTAGTTCAATCGCATTGACAACTGGAATACCTTTAGACTGACGTGATAGTTCCGGCACCTCATAACCTTTAAGCTTGTAGACACGGCCTTTATTCGTAAAGAATAGAACGTTATCATGTGTACTTAATGTTACCAATTGACTTACAAAGTCTTCTTCAAGTGTATTCATACCTTGGACACCACGACCACCACGGTGTTGCGCGCGATATGTAGATACTGGCAAACGTTTAATGTAGTTATTGTGACTTAACGTAATGACAATTTGTTCTTCTGGAATTAAATCTTCGTCTTCAATATTATCGAAGCCACCTAACTGAATTTCCGTTAAACGATCATCACCAAAGCGCTCACGAATATCAATTAATTCATCACGCACTATTTGTAAGAGCTTTTCTTCATCTGCTAAGATTTCTTGTAATTCTTTAATATAAGCAACAAGCTCATTGTACTCATCTTCAATTTTGTCACGTTCTAAACCAGTTAAACGTCTTAAACGCATATCCAAAATCGCTTGTGCTTGACGTTCACTTAATTCAAAGCGTTCTTGCAAGCTTGCCATCGCGACTTTATCTGTTTCAGATTCACGGATAGTTGTAATAATCTCATCAATATGATCTAGTGCTATACGTAAACCTTCAAGAATATGCGCACGATCTTGTGCTTTCTTCAAGTTATATTCCGTACGACGACGTACGACCACTTTTTGATGTTCTAAATATTCAACTAATGCTTCTTTTAAATTAATCAGTCTTGGACGACCATTAACTAAGGCAATCATATTCACACCAAATGATGTTTGTAGCGGTGTTTGTTTATATAAGTTATTTAAAATAACACTTGCGTTTGCATCTTTGCGGATATCAATAACAACTCTAACACCTGTACGTAAACTTGTTTCATCACGTAAATCAGTAATGCCGTCAATTTTTTTATCACGTGCTAATTCCGCAATTTTTTCAATCATACGTGCTTTATTCACTTGGTAAGGTACTTCTGTGACCACGATACGTTGACGGCCACCACCTCGTTCTTCTATTTCAGCACGTGCACGCATTTGAATGGAACCACGACCTGTTTCATAAGCACGACGTATGCCACTTTTTCCCATAATTAATGCTCCTGTTGGGAAATCTGGTCCTTGAATGTCTTCCATTAATTCCGCAATTGTAGCATCTGGGTTATGACTTACTTTTAATACACCGTTAATCACTTCTGTAAGATTGTGTGGTGGAATATTAGTAGCCATACCTACTGCAATACCAGACGCACCGTTCACTAGTAAGTTAGGGAATCTTGCAGGTAAGACTGCCGGTTCTCTTTCATTACCATCATAGTTATCTATAAAATCAATCGTATCTTTATTGATATCTCGTAATAACTCTAACGTAATTTTAGACATACGCGCCTCTGTATAACGCATCGCTGCAGCTCCATCGCCGTCCATAGAACCAAAGTTACCCTGACCGTCGACTAATGGATATCGATAGCTGAAATCCTGTGCCATTCTTACCATTGCTTCGTAAATAGATGAGTCACCGTGTGGGTGATATTTACCCATAACATCCCCAACAATACGTGCAGATTTTTTATATGACTTATCCGGTGTCATACCTTGCTCATTTAAGCCATATAAGATACGTCGATGTACAGGTTTTAAACCATCTCTAACATCTGGTAAGGCACGTGAAACAATTACACTCATCGCATAATCTAGAAATGATTCTCGCATCTCATTTGTTATATTTCGTTCATTAATTCTTGATTCAGGTACTTCAGCCATCAAGATATCCTCCTTCAAAATTCAGTTCATTGTAATTAGAAATCTAAGGTCGCATACACTGCGTTGTCTTCAATAAACTGTCTACGGTTTTCCACAACGTCTCCCATTAACATTTCGAATGTTTGGTCTGCACTAATCGCGTCTTCTAATGTTACTTGTAACATTGAACGATTTTCTGGATTCATCGTAGTTTCCCACAATTGATCCGCATTCATTTCACCAAGTCCTTTATAACGTGCAATA
Organism: Staphylococcus arlettae; assembly: GCF_025560845.1. Classification (NCBI taxonomy): domain Bacteria; kingdom Bacillati; phylum Bacillota; class Bacilli; order Caryophanales; family Staphylococcaceae; genus Staphylococcus; species Staphylococcus arlettae. The sequence goes on along the minus strand of NZ_CP094803.1, from coordinate 6,362 downwards.
GACCATTTTGGTGTCGGTTCTAACTCTGCTTTAAGTTTGTCTAACTCTCGCTCATTAAAGACATAATATTTTTGCTTGCCTTGTGTCAGTTTGAATAATGGTGGTTGTGCAATATACACATAACCCGCTTCAATTAACGGTCTCATAAAGCGATAGAAGAACGTCAATAACAAGGTTCTAATATGCGCACCGTCTACATCGGCATCGGTCATAATAATAATCTTGTGATAGCGTGCTTTGCTTAAATCAAATTCGCCACCAATTCCGGTACCAAATGCTGTGACCATAGAACGGATTTCATTGTTATTTAAAATTCTGTCTAAACGTGCTTTTTCCACATTTAAAATCTTACCACGTAGCGGTAAAATTGCTTGTGTTTCAGAATCACGGCCAGATTTTGTAGACCCTCCGGCAGAGTCACCCTCTACGATGAAGATTTCACTCTTTTCAGGATCCTTACTTGAACAATCTGCCAGTTTACCTGGTAAACTTGATACTTCTAATGCCGATTTACGGCGTGTCACTTCACGTGCTTTTTTCGCAGCAATACGCGCGCGTGATGCCATAATTCCTTTTTCGACAATGACACGAGCCACATTTGGATTCTCATATAAGAAACGTTCAAATAATTCGGCGAACAACTTATCCACTACTTGACGTACTTCGGAGTTGCCTAATTTTGTTTTCGTTTGTCCTTCGAACTGAGGATCTCCATGCTTGATAGATACGACGGCAGTCAAACCTTCACGTGTATCTTCACCTGATAGTCGGTCTTTGTCTTCTTTAATAATTTTACTCTTTATTCCGTAACTGTTTAACACACGTGACAACGCACGTTTGAAACCATCTTCATGCGTGCCGCCTTCATATGTGTGAATATTATTCGCATATGTTAATAAGTTAGTTGCAAAGCCACTATTGTATTGCAATGCAATTTCAACTTCGATTTCGTCTTTAGATTCATGCACATAAATCGGTTCTTCATGTAACGGTTCTTTATTTTCATTTAGCATTTCGACATAAGATTTAATACCGCCTTCATAGAAGTAATTGTCTTCTCTGAAAGAGCCATCTTCTAATGTTTCACGCTCATCTCTTAATGTGATGGAGATACCTTTATTTAAGAATGCCAACTCTCTGATACGTTGCTCTAAAGTCTCGTAATTGTATGTTGTTGTTTCAGTAAAGATTGTAGAGTCTGCTTTAAAGCGAATTGCTGTACCTGTTGTGTCACCGTCTGTTTCGCCAATGACTTTCAAATCAAACTGAGGTATTCCGCGTTTGTATGCTTGGTGGTGTATTTTATTATCTAAGTATACATAGACTTCTAAATCTTCGGATAAAGCATTAACTACAGACGAACCTACACCATGTAGACCACCTGATACTTTATAACCGCCACCGCCGAATTTACCGCCGGCATGTAGTACAGTTAAAATAACTTCAACGGCAGGACGTCCCATTTTTTCTTGAATATCAACAGGAATTCCACGACCATTATCTGTTACTTTTATCCAATTATCTTTTTCAATTACTACTTGGATCTCATCTGCATAACCTGCGAGTGCTTCGTCGATACTGTTATCAACAATTTCCCACACAAGGTGGTGTAAACCTTTTTCTGAAGTTGAGCCGATATACATACCTGGTCTTTTTCGAACCGCTTCTAGACCTTCTAAAACCTGAATCTGTTCAGCACCATAATTTTCCGTGTTGTTCACGTCTGACAATGCGTCCACCTTCACTTTCTGTTACTTAATAATTTTGCCTTGATTAATACGATAGAGCTTGGCATTCGTCATTATTTCATGATCGATACCGTCTACGGACGTTGTTGTCACAAACGTCTGTACTTTATGTTGAATCGTACTTAATAAATGCGTCTGTCGTGAATCATCTAATTCACTCAAGACATCATCCAGAAGTAAAATGGGATACTCCCCTACTTCGATATTCATTAATTCTATTTCGGCAAGCTTAATCGATAATGCCGTCGTTCGTTGTTGGCCCTGTGAGCCATAAGTTTGTGCATCCATGTCATTAACATCGAAACCTAAATCATCTCTATGTGGACCGAATAAACAAACACCTCGATCTTTCTCACGTTCCATATTGTCATTTAACGTTGTTAAGACTTCCTCAAGTAGGACCGCTTCATCCTGCTCAATATCTGAGAGCTTAATACTGGGAACATAGCGCAACGATAAAGCTTCACGGTCTTCAGTGATACCTGCATGAATGGGTTGTGCTAAAGTTTCCAATTCTTTGATAAAATGTTGACGCCGTATCGTAACTTTAAGCGCATATTCAGCGAATTGTTGGTTTAACACTTCTAACATTGTGGCATCTGTCTTTTGACCATATTGCAATTGCTTTAAATAATTATTCTTTTGTTTTAAGATACGTTGATACTGTGCTAAATCATTTAAATACACTGCCGATATTTGTCCAAGTTCCATGTCAATAAAGCGTCGTCTGATTTGAGGTGAGCCTTTCACTATATTTAAATCTTCAGGTGCAAATAACACCACATTTAAATGACCAACGTATTGCGTTAGCCGACTTTGTTCTAAGTGATTGATTTTGACTTGCTTACCCTTTTTAGTGACATACATTGTAAGTGGCATTTCACCATATCTGTAACTTAATTCTCCCTCTATTTTAGCATACTCACGGTCAAAACGAATCAATTCTCTGTCGTTTGATGTGCGATGGCTTTTCGCTAATGCTAATGTATAAATAGATTCGAGAAGATTAGTCTTCCCTTGTGCATTTTCCCCAATTAGGATATTGACGTCAGGATGACAATCTAAGGCAATTGCCTCATAGTTACGATAGTTTTCTAATTGGAGTGTCTTGAGTTTCATTCTTCACCTTGATGCAAAATCACAAATGAACCCACTTCAGGTATTTCTGGTATCTCAATTGTGTCACGATGGCTTAACTTTTTACCACGGCGTGTTTCACGCGTATTGTTTAACAATACTTCAAACTCATTTAAGAACCATTTCGCTTGCCCGCCAGATTCGATAATACCTTCCGTCTTTAGAAATTGTCCTAATGTGATGTCGCCATCTACAACTACTTCTTCAACCAAACCAATCACTCCATTTCTATATAGGTCATCTATTTATTATACCTTTTTTCACGAAAAATTTCATGTAAAACAAGGGTGAAAACGTTTACTTATAGTGAATTTTTTTCATAGCTTATTTAATTGCGATTTTCACCACAATACAAACGCTGTGACTGCTACTTAATACGGTTTATAACAACTAAAAATAAGCAGCTTGTTTTGTAGAATTATGTACTTTGTTAGTAACATGATTATCCCAATAGTTATGTATCATGCTATTTCAAAGGTGACTACAATATTAATTATAGCCTGTATTGCATTTTAAATACTCTATTTGCTTATTGTATCTAATTCTAGAGGAAAACCCAACTTTATTCCTAATTCCTTATATAAAGCTTATGAGTAGCTTTAAAATGCATATGGCTATCACAGTTGTAACTTTAGTGTGTTAGCCATTAACTAAGAGCACAATGTTATCCACAAGTTAGGCAGCTTTGAGACGCAAAAAAAGCACTTCAAAGCGCAACTTCGAAGTGCAAATCAGTGCTATAGATTCTTAGTATGTTCTGATTGGCAAAATTAATTGCGTTACAGAATCATCGTCTTTTGGTTTTAAAATAAATGGTTTCATTGTTCCAAAGAATTCGACTTCTACTTCATCATTATCAATGGCTTTTAATGCGTCCATCATATATTTTGAGTTGAATGATATTTTCAAGTTGCCACCTTCAACATCACTTGCTTCTACTTCTTCTTTCACCGTACCAATTTCTGGTGATGTTGATGATAATTCTACTAATTCATTACCCGTACTTAGTTTAATAACGTTATTACCACCTTCACGTGCTAATAATGACGCACGATCAATAGCATGATAAAAATCACCGTTGTTAATGCCTAATTTTATTTCGTAGTTTTCAGGGAACAAACGTGATGTGTCTGGATAATGCCCTTCTAATAGACGTGAAATAAAGTTGACATTGCCGACTTTAAATAACACTTGGTTAGACGCAAAGAAAATATCAATATCTTCATCGCTGTCACTCATGATCTTATTTAATTCTGATAATGCTTTACCAGGAATGATGACATTTTTGTTTTCACAATCATCTTCTAAACCAACTTTTCTTACAGCCAAGCGGTGTGAGTCAGTTGCTGTGCATATTAATTCATTTTCTTGTATAAGCCAGTTTACACCAGTAAGTACCGGGCGTGTTTCTGAGGTGGACACTGCAAAATTTGTTTGCGCAATAATGTTTTTCAATACTTTTACCGATAATTGAATTGCATCATCACGGGACACTTCTGGTAATAATGGATATTGATCTGAATCTAAACCACTCAAATTAAATTCAGAATGACCTGATGTAATAAGTGTTTGGAATTGATCATTTGTAGATAATTTAACTTCTTTACCTGGAAGTTTTTTAATTATATCAACAAAGAAACGACCAGGGAGTACAACTGAACCTGTTTCAGTTATTGTAACTATATCTTCACCATCTACTTGTTTTGGAATAGTGATTTCGATAGATATTTCTGAGTCAGAACCTGTTAGTATCACTTCGTTGTCTTTAGCATCAATTTTTATACCTGTAAGTATAGGTAATGTTGTTCTTGGTGAGATGGCTTTTAAAGTGTCATTTAATTGATTTATAAAATAATCTCTTCTAATTGTGAATTCCATCTGTAATTTAAACTCCTTCCAGTCGTTTATATATAAATTATATATGTTTTAAATCCGTAGTAATAGTAGTAGGGCCTGTGAATTAGTGGATAACACGGAAAATGCTACTGTTGCCAAGTTTTTAATGGTGTGGATAACTTGTGCACTGTGTGTATTACTTTTACACATTATCCACAATTAACTATTTTTTCCACATTGTACTATTCCTCAAATTTACTACTTTCAATCTGTTATAACACAGTTTTTTTAAGGATTACGAATTTCTTTTTCTAAGTTTTCTACTTCTTGTTTAAATGTTGGATCATTTTTTATATCAGTACTAATTTTTTCATGAGCGTGAATGACAGTTGTATGATCACGGCCACCGAATTCTTCACCGATTTTTGGTAATGAAAAATCCGTTAATTCTCTGGATAAATACATAGCGATTTGACGTGGATATGCGATAGATTTAGTACGTTTCTTCGCACTAAAGTCCTCGATACGCACACTATAATATTCGCCTACAACTTTTTGAATATCTTGGATTGTAATTTTTTTCGATTTTGGTGCTTGTATAATATCTTTTAAAGCTGCAGCCGTCAGTTCAGTAGTAATAGGCTGCCCTTGTAGTTTTGAAAATGCAAGCACACGCGTAAGTGCGCCTTCTAATTCACGAATGTTTGATTGAATTTGATTCGCAATATAAGTTAAAGCTTCGATTGGAATATCTAAATTCTCTTCTTCAATTTTCTTTTGCAAAATTGCCATTCGTGTTTCATAGTCAGGAGGCGTAATATCAACGATTAAGCCCCATTCGAAGCGTGAACGTAAACGGTCTTCTAACTTAGCGATTTCCTTCGGTGGACGATCACTTGAAATAACAATTTGCTTATTAGCTTGATGTAATTCATTGAACGTATGGAAAAACTCTTCTTGTGTTTGTTCTTTATTTTGAATGAATTGTATATCATCAATCAATAAAATATCGATGCTGCGGTATTTCTCTCGGAATTGTTCCCCTTTATTATCACGAATTGATTTAATAAATTCATTCGTGAATTTTTCACTAGAAGTATAAATGACTTTGGCGTCGGGTTTATTGGCTAAAACGTAATGACCAATAGCATGCATAAGATGCGTTTTTCCTAATCCTACACCACCATAAATAAATAGTGGATTATAAGCTTGGGCTGGTGCTTCAGCTACGGCAAGGCTTGCTGCATGAGGGAATCTATTGCCCGGCCCAATTACGAAAGTATCAAATGTATTATGCGTATTGAATTGTTCTCCATTCACTTCAGCTATATTCGTACTTGATTCATCAAGTGCCTTTGTTGGTTCTGGTTCACTCTGCGTTTGGAGATTTTCAAGTTGATCCTCTGAGTAAAATACAGGTGTAATTTCATGGCCAATAGCTTTATATAATAAGGATTCGATAATTTGAGCATAATGCGTTTTCAACCAATCGGCAACAAACGGATTATCGGTAATTACTATGGCTTCATTGTTTCGTAATGAATAAAGTTTGGTATCTTTTAGAAAAGTTTTATAACTTACTTCACTAATTTCTTCTTGAGCTAGCGTAAGTACTTTTTCCCAGATTTCTTGTTCTGACAT